>NZ_CP138957.1:0-2570241 GCF_047304495.1 Prochlorococcus sp. MIT 1342 | reverse complement strand
CTAGCAATTAGCTCTCAATCCTGAGCTGACTCAGCCATGCAGCAAAACCTCTCCCCAAGAGCGCAAACGCTTCATTTCTGCAGGATAACCAGTCGCTAAAACAGGAAAGTCGGCGGCCGTCAAGTCTTGACCAGGATGCAGCTGAGCAGGATCTGCAGCCAACCACTGAATAGGGCAATTGAGCTCATTGAGTACTAACCAAGCCGCAGCCAGATCCCAGATCTTTGGCGTGGCTTCCAAAGCAGCAACAGTTTGGCCCATGGCCACACTCACCAAATTAAGACTGGCCACACCGAAGAGTCGTATTTTACCGGGAAACGGTTGATCCGGCCTGCGCTGCAGAACCCGAATAGAACGACTACAAAGTGAGACACAGGCACTACCAGTCGAACGCGTTTCAGTCGTAAGACGCTTGCCATTACGCCAAACACCCTCACCTCGAATCGCCACAATTCTCTGGTTAAGGGAAGGAACATCCAGAAAAGCCTCCACTGGTCTGCCGCCCACAAATCGAGCGATAGAAATAGCCCAATAAGGGATACCGGCTGCAAAATTCGTAGTGCCGTCCAAAGGATCAACTACCCAATAAGCCGGCGAATCAGGAACGCGTTTGGAACCTTCCTCACTCAACACACCCTCCTGTTCCGCAATCTGAGCAAGACCAGCCACGATGGCTGCATCACTCCAACGATCACAAGCAGTAATCAATGAACCGTCAGGCTTGAAATCGGAAACGATATTGCCAAAGTCTTGGCGTTGACGATCTGCAACTCGATCAAGGAGTTGATGAACTGCGCTCAGTTGCAAAGAACCAAGAGATTCAGGCAAAGGCCCACTGCTCATCACTCAGCTTGTAGGATGGAGGCCTTGCAGGCTGGAGTGAGCGGAGAAGGTTTGATAGGAACTTCGGCATCAACAAAACCACTGTCACCAACTTTCGGCTTCTTATTGGAAAGCTCCAAGGAATCACAAGCCAAAATCTGATCCAGACCTGTACGGCGACTAAGCTGGATCATACTTTGATTGTATTTCAGCATTGCATTGGCGTAGGTCAGCTGGGCCTGTTTAAGATCACGCTGGTTATTCACAACCTCTCTTTGCGTTGTCACTCCTGCCTGGAATCTCAAACGTGCCAATCGAAGTGATTCTCTTGCAGATAAAACTCCAATGCTCGTTGTCTTGATATCTTGGTTAGAGGCAAGAAGATTAAAAAAACTTTTCTCAACTTCTAGGCGAACCTGATCACGCTTTGCGGCGAATTCAAACTCACTTTGCTGAGCTTTCTGCTTGTTCTGGCGATATTGAGCCCATGCTCTCCCTCCATCAAAAATATTCCAGGTGAAGCCCAAGCCAACTGTGTTATCAGAGGTCCATGAATGTTGCTTCCAGTCGACAGAGTTATCAATCGTTACGCCAACCTCACCCTCTCTTCGATTGGCTTGAAAAGTGTTAGAGAGACGAATAACTGGCTGCACTGCGGCAAGTGCGGCATTGGCATTACTATTATTAATAGAGATGTCAAGTATTAAGCTATCAAGTTCCTCTCGAAAAGCATAAGCTGCAACAATGCTCTCCTCAAGTGATGGTTGCCAGATACCAATAATTTGAACTGGGTCAGCCGCTGTAGGAGTTATATCTTGGGGCAAGTCTAACAATTGAGCAAGAGTTCTACGTGCCGTATTCTGCTGAGCTATAGCAAGAGTTAAAGACTGAGTATCTCGAGCAAGCTGATTTTCCGCCTCGAGCACTTCAAGCTTGGTTGCGACACCTGCCTGCAGGCGTGACTGAGCATCACGCAAACTCACGAGAGAGGCACGAACGGCATTTTGACCAATGCCCACACCTTCATCAGCTCGCTGCAATTGAAAATAAAGGTCTGCAGCATTTAAACGCAAATCGCGAAGCGCAATCAGATAGGTATCTCTCTGCTTTTCAAAGCTATCTCTAGCAGATGCAATTTTAGGGACTCTGGCAGGGTCAATGAGATCCCAGTTAAAAGTAGCTCCGAAATTTGTAATCCATTCTTCCCCAAAAGTATAGTCTTCAGTAGTCAACTGATGATTATCAGGATTTATACGACTCTCCGAGCCTCTAAAATTGACAGAAGAAGAAAGGTTTAAAGTTGGATACCAGGCTGAAAGAGCAGCTAAAAGGTTTGACTTTGCTTGCTCGACCTGACTCGCTGCAGCTTTAAGTGTGGGACTATTGACTTCAGCTAATTGTTCTACTTCAGACAAGCCAAGAGGACGAAGCTCCCTAATCCTCACCTCTGAAGTTTTATTTGGCAGCGCAAGACTTGGCGTGGCCCCAAGCGAAGAAAGCGGCTCAGGCAAACTAGTTGCTGCAGGCTTAACTGCTGAAGGGTCAACCCTGGGGCGAGATCCCTTGAGCTCAATGGCGCCAGGAAGCGTCGACTGATCGATTAAAGCTGAACCATCAGCCTCAGCGTCTAGCGAGGCAGGCGCTTGATCAGTGCTGCTTCCATGCTGTTGAACCTCAAGCGACTGTTCAGCTCGAACACCAATGCACCCTTGAGCCAATACGCCTGCAAGGAGAAACAGTCTTGCGGTAATCAGACGCACAGCAATTTGAAAACTGCGGGGAGCTTAATGAATTTCCTGGCCATCTCCCATCGCAGCGGCCACGATGTCAGCCGCCCCATGCACGATACGTATCGAGATCTGTAGCGCCTCACTTAGCTGTTCCAGAGTCATGTCATCTAGAAACACAAGCTCACCCTGACGCAGCATCACTGAAGGCAGGAGTAACTGATCGCCAAGATCAAGAGCCTTCAATCCCTCAAGCAAGTCATAACCAGTGAGCAAACCGGTTACAACCTGATCCTGCCCCCAATAAGGACTAGGCAGCCCATGTAACTCCACTACCAAGCCTTCAACCGCATTGAGTCGTTCACAAGCAGGACCCAGAGCCTGTTCGACCAACCGACCTACCACCCAACTGCAGCGCCTGGGCTTCCTTAACCGCTTGGGAAGAATGACCGTGGCCTGGTCAAGAGCTTCCAAAAAGGAGCGGATACTGCCAACGCCATTTTCTTGTTGTGGGAGATCCTCGTAGGTACTGCGAGGTGGAAGAGACGCACCTGCAATCAGATACCACTCATCCGAAAGCCACGCGAAACGGGTTCCCATCACAGCCTGAAACTGATCCTGAAGAAGCTCCACCTGGCTAATGACACGCCTTGCACAAGCAGAGTCAACAGGCAACAATCCATCTTCTTCTGGACGGAAACGGGTCAATCCCACCGGCACCACCGCCACTGAAAGCACAGCAGGCCAATCACCCGTTCCAAACTCAGCAAGCTCACGCAAGGTGCGATCTAGAGCCAAACCGTCATTCACGCCAGGGCAAACCACCACCTGGGCATGGACCTGAAGATCGCGCTCAGTGAACCAATGCAACTGCTCTAGCAGAAGTCCTGCGCGAGGATTTTTCAGTAACTGAGCCCTCAACGATGGCTCAGTTGCATGGACAGAAACAAACAGAGGTGAAAGGCGCTGTGCCTCGATCCTTTGCCAATCTGCCTCTTTCAGATTGGTAAGAGTCAGATAAGACCCATAGAGAAAACTGAGGCGATAATCATCGTCCTTGAGATAGAGGCTATTGCGTCGGCCAAGTGGCTGCTGATCAATGAAACAGAAAGGACAGTGGTTGTTGCACTGGCGAAGCCCATCAAATAAGGCTTCTGTAAAAGCCAAACCCAAACCATCATCAGAGTCTTTCTCAAGGTCCACTTGATGGAATGCCCCGGTTGCATCCCTGACTTCGAGATGAAGCTCCTCCTCAACGATCAGGTAGCGATAATCAATCAGATCCCTTGGTCGCACCCCATTAACACTTAAAAGTTGATCGCCGGGTTCAAAGCCCAATTGCTCTCCGATCGATCCCTGCTCAACCGATGCAACTACGGCAGGTCGTGGTTGGGGCGCCGCAAATTCAGGATCCAATGCTGACACCGCAACACCAGCGGAGGGCTCATTCCACACAAATGAGGAGGGCGGTTTGTTTTAGTTTGATCTGCCGCTCAACCACCAGGCGAGCACTAACACCCCAAACAACAAGCGATAGGCCACGAAGATCCAAGTGCTGTGCCTTTGAAGGTATTTGAGCAACCAATCAATCGCCAACCATGACACGAACGCCGCAGAAACGATTCCAACAAGCAGCGGCAAAACTCCTCCTAAGGAGAGCTCCGCAAAGGCATCTTTGAGTTCAACCAGACCGGCCAGAGTGATCGCCGGGATACCAAGTAGAAAACAAAAGCGCGCAGCATCTTGACGCTGCCAGCCATCAAATAGCGAGGCCGTCAGAGTGCTACCCGAGCGCGACACACCCGGAATTAAGGCCAGCGCCTGAGCCAAGCCCACTACAAAGCCATCACGCCCCTTGACTAGATGCATTTGCTTCAGCCGCGGGCCGAAGCTCTCAGCCAATGCCAGCAGCAAAGCCATCACAATCGAAACCACTGCGATTGAAGGCAGACTGCGAATTGAAGAGGCCTCGTAACCAGGCCAGAAAAGCTTGATCGCCATACCCGCCAACAGAATCGGCATCGTCCCTATTGCAATCGCAAGACCGAGACGGGCGTTCGGTTCACGCCACTGACCATGCTTAAACGCTAAAGCGATGCCCTTAAGGACCTCAGCAAGATCCCTCTTGAAATAAGCGATCACCGCCAAGATGCTTCCTAGTTGGATCACGGCTGTCGCAGAGACGCCGGGGTCACCCCAACCAACCAGCATGGGAACGACCTTCAAATGAGCTGTGCTGCTAATCGGCAAAAACTCCGTAAGGCCTTGCACCACTCCCAGCACCAGGTTCCTCCAATAAGCGGCCAGCAGTTCAGAGGTCACAGCCAGAAGAATCATCAAGGAAAACAGGGGACCCATGGAGGCTATTGCCCCATGGATCCAATGCCAAAAGCAGCGTAATTCCAGAGAGTCTTATAAGGTTCAATGTCTTGACTGCATAGTGAGGGGTTGCTTTGTCCAGCGGCTTAATCAAAAAAAAACAGCCCGACAGCAGCACATTTGTACGGAATCAACCCCTGAGCAATCCTGTCGAATCGCAAACATCTGAAAAAGATTTCGACGCCAATTTTTCAGACCTTCAGCAATTACAACTTTGGGCCGGTGCCCTGGTCGTGCTGCCTGTTTTTGTGCAGGCCCCCTGGGTTCGCCTGAATCCATTATCAGCCTGCTTATTCACGCTGTTCCTGCTCGCTCTTGGCATTCCCCTTGCCCTCATCGGCCAACGGGGATGGGCGGTGGCTGGCGAGCTTTTGGTAGGGGTTAGCGGCAGCTGGCTCGCGGGATGTCTCTACTGGGGATGGCTCAGAACACAGCCCTTGTGGCACTTACCCGTTGAATCTGTAGTGCTGCCTATTGCCCTATTGGGGCTTTCGAGCCGCTGGAGATTGAGTTCAAGTTTCTATTTGGCCTCCCTGCTTGGAACAGCCTGCACTGATCTGATGATGGTCATGACCGGCGTCATGAATCAATGGCCTGTTGTGGTGATGGCTCCACTACAGCAAGCACCAAGATTGCTTCACGAAACTGCTCAGCAGCTTCTTCATCCCCTACCCCTTATCGCTCTGGTCTGTGCTGCAACGCTGATCGTGCTGCTGGCGCAAGCTATGCAGCAAAAAACCCGTCTGGCTTCAGAATTTCGCAACACATGGGCTGTAGCCAGTGCAGTACTAGTGACAACGGTAATAATCGATGGACTTTTCCTGATTGCAGCCCTAATCAACCCAGGGTTGAGCGGCTTGATCTGAAACGAACTGCAAAAGCTGATCACAGTCCTGGGTTAAGTTCCTGTCCAAACTTGTAAAGTTGGTAGACCGGCATAGCCGGAAGACCTGTTCCGATCCACTGCGGAGTATTTGATGAAGCGCCTGTTGTCCTTGCTTACTGGGGTTCTGGTGATGACAGGCCTGCTAATGGCCCTGATATTTCCCCAGTCCGCCTACGCCAATGTCTCTGACGACAAACTCGGAGATAGAGGCGAAAAGGTGGACCTAAACAACTCATCAGTACGAGCCTTTAGACAGTTCCCCGGCATGTTCCCAACCATCGCCGGAAAAATTGTTGTCGGCGGTCCTTATGCCAGCGTGAGTGATGCCTCATCAGTTCTTGATGCCTCACAAAAATCTGTTTTCGACAAGTACAAAGACAACTTCACTGTCACAGACCAAGAAATTGCTGTGAATGAAGGTTTCGATCGGATCAACGACGGTCAATACAGATAAACGATTCCTCACTCAACAATCAGCTCAACCGCAAGCCGTCGGTACACCCGGCGGCTTTTTTGTAGGTTTCATGAGTCTCTCTAACCCATCCACGCCCCTTCCTAACGGTCCCTGGGATGTCGTGGTGATCGGCGCAGGGGCAGCAGGGCTGATGACCTGCCTTGAGCTGCCTGCTCAGCTGAAGGTGCTTTTGCTGAACCGCAACACCAGCCGCCACTCCTCCAGCCGCTGGGCTCAAGGTGGCATCGCCGCAGTAACAAGACCTAAAGACAGCGCCGAGAGCCATGCAGAAGACACTCTCAAAGCAGGTGCAGGACTCTGTGATGCTGATGCTGTCAGACAACTTGTAGAAGAAGCTCCCCACTGCGTTCAACGTCTCCAGCAGCTTGGGATGGCCTTTGACCGGGAAGGTGATGCGCTAGCCACCACCTTGGAGGCAGCCCATAGCCATCGAAGAGTGCTGCATGTGCAGGACCAAACGGGCCGCGCCTTGGTTGAAGCGCTGCAAGAGCAAGTGGAACGGCGCCCCAACCTCTTGCACCGGCGAGGGGTACGCGCCACCCAGCTTTGGATTGAGCACAATCGCTGCTACGGGGTACAAGTGCTCGACGGAACGCTGCTCCATTGGCTTTCGGCCAGAGCGGTAGTCCTGGCAACTGGTGGCGGTGGCCATCTGTTCGCAAACACCACCAATCCGGCTCAGGCCTGCGGAGAAGGTTTAGCCCTTGCCTGGCAAGCAGGCGCCACGATCGAGGATCTTGAATTCGTGCAGTTTCATCCCACAGCTCTGAAACTGGAAGGAGCTCCATGCTTTCTGATTTCAGAAGCAGTCAGAGGCGAAGGTGCCGTACTGGTTGATGCCCAGGGGCAAAGTCCTGTCAAGGAATTGAGCGCTGGTGATCTTGCTCCCCGCGACCAAGTCAGCCGGTCCCTCATCCAAACCATGCATCACCAAGGGGTCCAGCATCTTGGCCTAGATCTCACACCCATCCCTTCAGGGCAAGCCGAGGTCCGTTTCCCAACCATCCTGGAACGCTGTCGGGAATTAGGTTTAGATCCACTCAACCAACCGATCCCGGTAGCCCCAGCAGCTCACTACTGGATGGGAGGGATCGCCACCAACCTTCAAGCCGCAACCAATCTTCCAGGGCTCTATGCGATTGGGGAAGTGGCCTGCACCGGAGTGCATGGAGCCAACCGACTCGCTGGCAACTCACTGATGGAATGCATGGTATTTGCCAGACAAATGGCCACAATCGACCTGGGCTCTTTGCCTCGTCTGGGTGTTCATCAAAGAGATTCTTCCCCCGAGCCTTGCTGTCAGCAACTCCATGGCACTGCAACTGCCGAGTCTCTAACTCGCGCCATCGCAGATCTGCGAGAACTTTGCTGGCGAACGGCGGGTGTAGATCGCTCTGCCAAGGGAATGAAACAAAGCCTCGCGAGCATCCGTAAGGATCTACAGCACATTGGTGAACAGCCTTTGCTCAAGCTGGTAAGCCATCAGCCTCAAGCAATTTGCCATCACCTCGATGACACAGCCAGAAGGGACCTCAACTTGCTACTGGACCTCAACCATCGCCAGTTGACCAGCTCCTTACTGCTGGAAGCCTGTTTGTTCCGCCGCGAAAGTCGCGGCGGACATTTCAGAACTGATGCCCCTGCAGAAATGCCTCAATGGCAACGCCACTCACGGCAAAAGCGAGGAGAAGACCTCTCCACGCGGCCAGTGAGGTCCTAACTGGGCTGCTTCAGAACTGCCTCGCGCCCTGATAGCCACTCAGATCAGCCAGCTTATTGAGCGGTTTCACTCCGGATTCGAGCTCCCCGTTAATTTCCCAGGTAGGGAAGGCATCAATCCCTTTGCGTTCACAAAGATCTCTTTGACTGTTCTGACCATCTAACGCACACTCAACGACCTGCAGTTGCGCGGCGCCCTCTTCACCAAACATCTCCTTCTGCTCGTGGCAATGAGGACACCAATAAGCGCTATAGAACACTGCACCAGTCTCTTTGAGATGTTCAGCCAAAGCCAGCGCAGATGGAGTACTCGTCGTCTTCACAACTGGAGGGACACCTGGCCCCCCTACACCAACGTCAGGACGGCTCGGATCAACAACCGAAGACCAAATCAAACCTCCAAGCAACACTGCCAGGGCAAGCAAAACACCACGAAAAATCAACTTTCCAGGGTCATCCCAACCGCCTCCAATTAACGACAAGACCAACAGGCAGATTGATAGGACAGCAGAAAGAACGCAGAAGAAACAAAACGCATCGATCTTGAACACCATCAACCCGATCAAAATCAGGCTGAACACAGCCATACCGCAAGAGAATGCAAACAGCCCCCACCATGTGCGGCGGGACAGGTCTGCTCGGTTCTCTGAAAGCCCTGGCAACAAGGGCAGCACAGCCATCACCAAAATGACGAAATAGGCCAAAAAGCCCAGCACTGAAAGTGGAATCGATACGCCATCTCCCTGAAACAGCGTTCCCCAGGCGCTATTGAGAACTTTGTCGCAACCTTCATTTCCCCCAGGACAAGTGAGAGATCCAATCCATCCCCAGCGATTCAGAGTGATTGAACCTGTATCGATCAACCCAACGGTGGCAAGCACCGCCATCGCAATCCGAGGCCACTTCAACCCCTGATCCTGACGGCGGCGGCTGGTGAGGCGAGACGAACCCATTTCGGCTACACAGATCTAAGAATTGTGGCAGCCCTGGAAGAAGCCAGCCTCTCTTTAGGGTGGCGCCTAGCGGGAACTGCCTAGGCAGCCCAGAAATCAACCCTTTCCATGACCAAGCCTGAGTTGCGATCCGACATACCAATGAAGCCCACAGCCCACAAACAAGAAAAACCATCGGTGGCCTTTGCCCATTTGGGCTGTGAGAAAAATCGCGTTGACACCGAGCACATGCTGGGACTGCTTACAGAAGCGGGCTATAGCGTCAGCAGCGATGAAAACGATGCCGCCGTCGTGGTGGTCAACACCTGCAGCTTCATCCAGGACGCGCGGGAGGAATCCGTGCGGACGTTGATTGGTCTAGCAGAACAGGGCAAGGAACTGATCATCGCCGGATGCCTTGCCCAGCATTTTCAGGAGGAACTGCTCGAGTCAATCCCGGAGGCAAAAGCAATCGTCGGCACCGGTGACTATCAGCACATCGTCGATGTGCTGAAGCGAGTAGAAGCGGGTGAACGGGTGAACCGTGTCAGCGCATTCCCCACCTTTGTTGGCGATGAGACTCTCCCCCGGCAGCGCACCACTGATCAGGCTGTGGCTTATCTGAAAGTTGCTGAGGGATGTGATTACCGCTGTGCCTTCTGCATCATCCCAAAGCTGCGTGGCGACCAGCGCAGCCGACCGGTGGAGTCGATTGTGGCAGAGGCGCACCAGCTGGCTGAGCAGGGGGTGCAAGAACTAATCCTGATCAGCCAAATCACAACCAACTATGGCCTTGACCTCTATGGCAAGCCCAAATTTGCAGAGCTGCTACAGGCGCTGGGGGAGGTAGACATCCCCTGGGTGAGGGTGCATTACGCCTACCCCACTGGCCTCACTCCAGAGGTGCTGGCGGCCTATCGGGAGGTGCCAAATGTGCTTCGCTATCTCGACCTTCCACTGCAGCACAGCCATCCAGAGGTGCTACGGGCTATGAACCGTCCCTGGCAAACGGATGTGAACGAACGGCTCTTGGATCGGATTCGTGAGCAGCTACCAGACGCAGTCCTGCGTACCACGCTCATCGTCGGCTTCCCAGGGGAAACTGAAGATCACTTCAATCACCTCGCCGCGTTCATCGAACGGCAGCGTTTTGATCACGTTGGCGTGTTCACCTTTTCTCCAGAAGATGGAACCGCCGCAGCCGATCTGCCAGACAGGGTAGACCCTTCAATCGCCGCAGCCCGCAAGGATCGATTGATGGCGCTTCAGCAACCCATCTCAGCGGAAAGGAACCAACGATGGGTTGGACGCACCATCGATGTGCTGATCGAGCAACACAACCCCGAAACCGGAGCGATGATTGGCCGCTGCGATCGTTTTGCTCCGGAGGTCGATGGCGAGGTGTTGGTACTGCCTAGTGAGAAAGGTCTTCAGGCCAGTCCAGGAACGATGGTTCCTGTCTTCATTACCGGCTCTGATGTCTATGACCTCACCGGCCAGCTGGTAGACACCAACGTCATGGCGGTCACAGCCCAGACGTCTAAGTGAGTCCATTCCCCTGTTTGCGAGCCCATCAACGCAACATCTTTCTGACAGCCTCTGGCATCAGTACAGCAGGCTCGTTCGCTGGCATGACTGCAAAAGGCTGGATCCTCATGGACGGCACCAACAATCCAATGTTGCTTGCCGCCCACTTCGCCGCCCTTTCCCTGCCAACCCTGCTGGTCAGTGGAGCAGCAGGTACCTGCACAGACCGATTCGGCTGTGAACGGGTTCTTGTGCAAGCACAGTGGGGCCTTTTAGCAGCTGCGTTACTGGGAGCACTTGCCATTCCTCTGATGACAGGAACCGCGCTCGTGACAATGCTATTAACCAGCACTTTGCTTGTCGGGATCGCGAGTGCTTACGAACTCACTGCCCGCAATAAATACTGCGCCCTATTGATAGACGAGCCCAATCAACTGGCCCCCTATCTCTCTAGTTTTGCGATTGTGTTCAACGTAGGCAAACTCCTTGGGCCTCCCATAGGAGGATGGTTACTGGTCATCACAGGACCTGCGGCTGCTCTCAGCATTGATGCCGCAAGTTACTTACTACCGATCGCCAGTCTCCTCTGGTTACTCGATCCAAACCGAAGCCAAGAACAACGCAGCGTTCCGGGTAAGCAATCAACAATGCTCTATGCATGGCACAACAGCAGCTCTTCGCTTCGACATGTGCTGGGCTTCACCGCAACACTCTGCTTGGTAGGTTTTTTCCACCCTGGTCTAGCCCCTCTAATCGCCGACCAGGTATTGGGTTCAGATCCAAGAGATCTTGGCGTGTTCACCAGCGTGCTTGCAGCAGGGAGCATTGCTGGGGGGGTGGTACTACAACGCAATAGCCAACGATTCTGTAGACGCCCATTTCTCACTCTGAGTGGGTTCGCTCTCATCACTGCCATCGCCCAATTGGGAATGGCTCAAACTGAAAACACGCCACTAGCATTCAGCCTCACAATGACCCTGCTGATTGGAGCTGGTACTGCAGGCCTATTGAGCAGCTGCAACATGATCACCCAAGTGGGGTCCCCTCAGGTCTTGCGTGGGCGCATGGCAGGGCTAAGTCAAATCGCCTTCCTTGGGGGAGGAGGGCTAAGTGGCCTTCTTGCCGCTCAGATGGTGATTTCAGCGGGCATATCCACGACCTTCGCCACCGCAGGTGGAATCGGACTTGGCCTAGCCCTCTGGGGGTTCTGGCAAAAAGGCAGAACCGTACTAGAAGAGGTCAGATCAGCTTGATGCCTTTAAGAACCTTGGTTAGTGCGAATGCCGCCACCAGGCCAACTGCTACGAACACCAAATAAAAAACGACGCCCATGTGCAACAAATCAGGTGAACACCATTAGATCAGAAATCGGGACGGCACTTCCTCAAAGCGCCTAAGGTTTCAGCAATTCCCTATCCAACACTCGGAGAGGTTTCAGCCCCGAGTCGACCTTCCACATCTCTTCTCTGTCGCATAGATCTGCATGCGCACTCTCTTTATCTACCCTAAGTTCCCCAAAACATTCTGGAGCTACGAGAAGATCCTCGAGCTGGTGAACCGCAAGGTGCTGCTTCCACCTCTCGGACTAGTCACCGTGGCAGCCCTGCTGCCTCAAGAATGGGAAATGAAGCTCGTTGATCGCAACGTCCGAGAACTCAGCGAGGCCGAGTGGCAATGGGCCGAGCTTGTTGTGATCTCGGGGATGATCGTTCAAAAAGACGACATGCAGCGGCAAATCGCTGAGGCCAAAAGACGTGGGCTAACGGTTGCTGTTGGAGGTCCATTCGCCAGCTCTACGCCAGAAGCTCCCGAAATCGATCTGGCAGATTTCAAGGTGCTGGATGAAGGAGAGATCACCCTGCCAATGTTTGTAGAGGCCATTCAACGCGGTGACACCAGCGGCCGATTCAGTGCTGAAGGGGACAAGCCGGATGTGACCTCAACTCCCATCCCTCGCTTCGACCTTCTCGAGCTAGATGCCTACGACTCCATGTCCGTTCAGTTTTCAAGGGGTTGTCCATTCAATTGCGAGTTCTGCGACATCATCGTGCTGTATGGGCGCAAACCACGTACGAAAACACCAGAGCAATTAATTGCCGAGCTTCAGTCGATTTACGACTTGGGCTGGCGACGCTCGATCTTTCTTGTGGATGACAACTTCATCGGCAATAAACGCAATGCCAAGTTGTTGCTACCAGCCATTCGACAATGGCAGGAAGAAAAAGGCTATCCCTTTAGTTTCGCTACGGAAGCTTCTGTAGATCTCGCCGATGACAATGAGATGATGCGAATGATGCACGAAGCGCGTTTCGAAAGTGTTTTCTTGGGAATTGAAACACCTGATGAGGCCAGTCTAGAAACAGCTAGAAAGATTCAAAACACACGCCATCCTCTGGATGAAGCTGTCGACAAAATCACCGCAAATGGGATCCGAGTGATGGCAGGATTCATCATCGGATTTGATGGTGAAAAAGATGGAGCAGGAGCTCGGATTGTTGATTTCGTAACCCGCACTGGCATCCCCGCCGCAATGATGGGAATGCTCCAGGCCTTGCCAAACACAGCCCTATGGCATCGACTAGAGAAAGAGGGTCGCCTGATTGAGGACAAGGATGCTGCCAAAGGAGTCAATCAAACCAATCTGCTGAACTTCCAGCCCACCAGACCCATCCGAGATATCGCCAACGAATACGTCGAGGCCTTCTGTGCTCTTTATGAGCCCAACGCCTATATGGATCGCGTCTACTCCTACTACCTAAAAATGGGAGCTCCTCGTTGGCAAGGAACGGCAACATTACCCAGCTGGATCGATCTTCGCGCTCTAGCCATTGTCGTCTGGAGACAAGGCATCAAACGCAACACCCGTAGCCGTTTCTGGCGCTACATGCTGGGCATGGCACGAAACAATCCAGCCATGCTTGAACAGTTCTTAGTTGTACTGGCCCACAACGAACATTTCATGGAATACCGATCCATTGTGCAGCGAGAGATTCGCGAACAACTTGAATCAATTCCACCAGAGGAGCCCAGCCCCCAAAAAACTTTGCAAGCTGTCTGAATTGAACCTCAAAGCTCAATCTTGAACATAAGGCGTACCGCTGAGAAGACAGCTCTCAGCGCGTTGCAGTTCCCGCCCCAGATAAAGAGCATGATCAAGCTTGCTCAAGGGATATGGACCCTGCCCTTCTGTGAGCTTAATCCCTAGCTGCTTGGCAGTTCTTCCCCTGTAGACAGTCGCTGGGGATCGTATGCCTCCCCGACAAGCAAGAACCTCACCAGTCACAGGATCGGTAGCTCGGCCCAGTTCATCAACATCGTTCAGATAATGCTCCACGACCAGTTCTGCAGCTGAAGCATCCACCTGAATCAAGAAATAGCCACTTGGATCAAGCGCAATAAAGCGCTGCGAAAGCTGATCATCTATGGCACTGAGGGCATCAGACATCACTGGGAGGTCAATGGTTCTCTGGACTATTTCTTAAGCCTACAAATCAGAGCCTTGAATTACAAGCTAGAAGCATGGAATCTGCTCCTGACAATCCTTGAGTAGCCAAAGATAACAATCAATCCACGCTCCTCTTCACCATTGACCTCCTGATTCGAAAAGTAAAATGGCCACCTTCCAAGATCAGTTAAAATTTCACCGCATAGGTTCATTACTTAACACCTCCGAAGCAGAGGGAAATTCATCAGGGCCTTAACTTTGTCGGCGAGCTCAAGATCATAATCTTGAAAAATGCAAAAAAAAAGGCATCATCACTCTTCCCAAAATGCAGCACTAGCTATATTTGCGTGAGCATAAAGGCAAATAAACAGTTACAAGCCTGGAAGCACTGGTTTACAGCTTGGATATCTCTTTGCAGTTCGCTCAATAACCCATGCATACATATCAGCCCCATGCTCTTTTTCGATTTCTTCTGTGATAACCGAAATACTTGTCTTGGTATTCTCAAGACTAAGATGCCCCCATCCAAACCAGGAGCAAGTTGCATCTATCCAACCAATATCTCGTCCTAGATTAATCATCTCAGTGTCTCTCGTAATCTCAGTTGAGTTTTCTTTATTCTCTTCGACTTGAAGCTCAGGCCTAGCATCCACAGGCAGAGCAGTGAGAACCAGGTGCAAGAACAACAGCGAACGTATCATCGAACAGAAGACCATCGTAGGCGCTCTGAGTATTCTAGCTTGGCAACATCTGTGATCATCGATTAACAAAAATTGGGCTCAAGCAATCGCAATGAGGACTGGGCCAGATGAATGGAGCATGAGTGAAAGTTATTCCACAATTAACTGAGGGGTAAGCTCAACCCGAAACGGCAAATCAGCATTCACCGCCTCAATCTCCTCGAGCATTAGAGGATTGACCTTACGCAGCCAGCCGCGGATCAAAGCATCCATGCGCGGGTCATACCAACGATGCAAGCTGGCATGGGGCTTCGCCACAAAGCCCCTACGGCGCTTGTGTTGACCGCCTGCACCAGGATCAAAATTCTCTAAACCATGTTCCAACGCCCAGGCAATCGGCGCGTAATAACAAACCTCGAAATGAAGGCAATCGATCTCCTCCCTGCTCCCCCAATAACGCCCCCACAACATTTGTCTATCCTGTATACAAAGAGACATCGCTACAGGCTCTCTAGGGCTCTCACGATGAGCACTAAACAACACCACCTGATCTCTGAGCGACGAATCTGCCAAGGCCTCAAAAAACGCTTCAGAGAGATACTTGCTTCCCCAAGGCCCCCAACGAGCGCAATGCTGCTCATAAAAGCCATGCATGCACCTCAACAGCTGCACATCAAGTTCTGCGCCTGTCAACGCTGAAACCTTGAGCCCCGCCTGCATGACGGCCTTGCGTTCACGCTTGATATTGCGCCGCTGGTTGGCATTAAAGCTATTGAGATAGGCAGAGAAATCAGACTGTCCATCTGCTGACCAAAGGCTCTGCTGGTTCAACCAAGTGGCACAGCCAGCAGCTTCCGCCAAAGGCCGCCAATGCGGATCAACATAAAGAAAGTTACAGCTGAGAATCTGGTTGCGACGCGCAAAAGCATCGATGGTCTCCAGCATCAAAACTGTCAACTCTGCCTCGTCCTCCCCTGGCACCACATAGAAGCGATAGCCCTGCACAGGGCTCACAGGACTCATCCCCAGCAGTTTTGGGTAATACCCCAAACCAAGATCACCTGCCAGGCGAGCAAAGGCCTGATCAAAAACAAATTCGCCATAGCTATGCCCCTTGAGATATAGAGGGGCAACCGCTACAGGCGTGTCGTCTCGCCACAGGGCTAAGTGCAGGGGTTGCCAACCATGTTTGGCGGAAATGCTGCTTGAGTCTTCAAGAGCAGCAAGCCACCGCCAGCGAAAGAAAGGAATCGCCTGCTCACCAACCAGGCTTTCCCAGTGATGCAATGGGATCTCGTGAATGGAGCGGTGCCAGCGGGCTGAGAGGTTGGCGATTTGCAGCGCGCCTTAGGCACAGACTCAATCGACCATAACCAGCGGCCAGAGAGAAAGGGTATGAGTATGTTCGGCATTCGTAACTATGGTTTTTTCACCGTTGCATCAATGGTGTGATTCCAATAGCTAAGCAGCATCGACGGCCACTGCTGCAATGACACCGAGGAAAACCACAGCTGTGGGGAAGATTGCGGCTACTCCATCAACAGCAATACGGTGCAACAAAGTTAGAGTTTTTGGATCACAACTATCTGCGACAGAAAAGCCTTTGTGATCAGAAAAGAACTGAGGAGGAGATGCGAGCAGCGATGCTAATCGAAGCCCAGAAAAGTTTTCCTGGAAGATGGCGCCCACCATCTAAAGCAAACCTAGCCTGACAAGCTTGGAAAATTGGTGATCCTGACTAAAGCCTGATGAAGGCTTATCACAGGCAAAATCAAATCAAATGCAATGACTGATTGACTCAAATAAACTCAATTCCATCAGTAGCCAGGACCTCATCCTTATCCACATCAAGCAGTGTGGTGTGAATACCATCTGCTGTGAGCAATAAATCATCTCCGACTTGCTTAAAAGAAAGCTCCATTCCATTGCCAACAGAAATTCCATCGTTTCAAGCTAGTGAGAAGCTGTCAATCACATCATTAGCACTAGTAAGTTTATAGGAATCAGCTCCTCGATTACCTTTAATGGCGTCATCTCCATAGCCATAATCAAGGCGATGAGCATCAGTGTCTAGCATTCTTAGTTCACTCAATCTATAAGCAGGAACACCAAAGAATGATTTCATGTAGAGCTCAATCAACTAGGCCCGTCCGCACGGGAACCTTCAACGCGATTGCGGTCGTAACGCAGCATTAGTTCATTATCAGTTAAGGGCTCAACGGTTTGCAAATGCCAAGCCTCAGCGTCGCCAAGATCATCTGGCAAACCACCGCCTTCAAAGGGAACCCATGCATGCATGCCACCAAGCAATTTTGGTGTGAGGGTGAGTTGCAACTCATCGACAACATCAGCCTGCAATAGCGATGCGGCCAGCTGAGCTCCACCCAACAAAACAAGTCGAAACAGCCCAAGCTCAGCCAATCGATTGAGTGCCTGAGGCCAATCTTGCTCAAACAACACCTGACGCTCGTAACCAACAGGAAGCAAAGGATCTTTCGATCCCTTTGCTTTAGCTAAATGAGGGCTCAACAGCCAACGCTCAAGCGGCTGTTGAAAGAAAGGCAACTCTGCTGCATACCACTGCTGACGACTAACAACCACCGCCGTGGGCTGCGCACTATGCCCCGCAGACTTGCGCTGGTTCAACAAGTCCTGATCATGAATCAGACAAGTGCTGCGATGGGCACGCAACGTTCCGGCACCGAGCAAGGCCCCATCAGCCCAAGCCAAAGCCTCTTCTAAGACCCGTCGATCACCAACTCCACCCAATTGGGCCGGCCCACCAATCGCAGGTGCCAGCCGGCCATCCAAGCTGATCGCTAGGACAAGACGAAGCCAAAACTGCTTTTGCAAATGCTTGGCTAGTGAGCCGCCATAGCATGCAATACCTCAGGGATGGCTTCAAGCCTTGGGGTTTCCGCATAGACTTCAGCTGCATTATTAGGGCTTTCCTGCAACCGCACCTTGTGGAGATGGGCTCCGATCGCTCGGATCGGTTTCGCTAAACAATCAGAAATGTACAAGGCAATATTCTCTGCCGTTGGTACACAGTTAGCGAAATGAGGAATGTCTTTATTTAAGAAGGTGTGGTCAAAAGGTTCCACAACAATGTCATTCACAAGGCTTTGCAAAGCACCTAGATCACAGACCATGCCTGTTCGAGAATCAATTTCTCCGCGCACGGTGACATCCACAAAATAATTATGACCATGCCCATGAGGCCGCGCGCATTTGCCATAAATACGTTCGTTTTCCTCCTGACTCAGTTCGACCCTGGCAAGCCGATGGGCAGCCGCAAAATGAGTACGGATCGTTAAATAGGCGTCCATGGCATCTCCGTGATAATCAGCCCAGAGGTTTTCTTGTTCGTAAAGCCGAATGGCCACGATTGGCAGATGAGGCACTAAACGAGTCCAGATGATTCTTAGCAGAGCCTCCGTGGTTGGCAGGCAGCCCTCTGGCCTGGAAAGATCAAATTCCGGCCAAACATCGTTAAGGCAGCGAAAATCAAGCTGATCGGTTACCTCAGAGCGGATGGCATGCTTCACCTCAGAGAGGTTCAACACCATGCCATCGACATTAAGCCCGCCAGCCATGGCGACGATCAGCTCATAATTGTGTCCATGCCCAGCAGGCAAAGCACAGAGTCCAAAACGAGCTGCATTGTCATCGCTTGACAGTTCCGGTAAGTAATAGCGATGGCTAGCACTGAAAGCAGCTTTGCGAGTGATCACACAGCCGCGGCCATGACCATGGCGTTCCAAATCGGGGACGTCAGTCATCGCTCTCTCGGACTAGAAGTCATCCTAGAGATCTATAGACATTTGCGAACCAATGAACGACAGCCCAGCCCCTCACCCCCTCAAGCAAAGGCTTGGTGGTCGCAACCTCTATTTGGTGGGAATGATGGCCAGTGGCAAGAGCAGCACAGGCAGGCCTCTAGCCCAACAACTCAGCTATGGGTTTGTTGATACAGATGCCGTCATCGAACAACTTGCTGGCCAACCAATCCCGAAGATCTTTAGCGAAGAAGGAGAAGAAGGGTTTCGAACAATGGAGTCTCAAGTACTCAATGCCATTGGCCAACGCCATTCACTTGTTGTTGCTACTGGCGGGGGGATAGTGAGTAAGCCAGAAAACTGGGGGGTCTTGCATCAGGGCATCGTGATCTGGCTAAACCCAGGTCGAGAAGAACTACTCAGACGCTTACATGCCGACAGCGGCAATAGGCCTTTACTCCAAACAGAAGATCCAGAAGCAGCCTTCGACTATTTATTTGCCGAGCGCCTACCCCTTTATTGCGAAGCAGACTTGCATGTGGAAGTGAGAGCAGAGGAACCAGACGGGATTGCGCTAAAGATTATTGAGCTCCTGCCCCAGCTGTTATCGCCCCCTCTAAAAATGAATGATTGAAGCAAGTAATTTGTCGATACTAAAGAATATACCATTTAAGTCCAGAGGGTTGTGCTGATAGCCTATCCCAATCAAAAAAAAGACGATCCATCCTTAACTTGACAATAAACTAAAATCCCAAAGGAATTGAAGATAGTAATTACCAAGCGTCTTATAAGGATTCACTGTGCTAACACACATTAATCACATGACAAGGCAGACATTGCTGTCTTTAATAGTTGTCAAAAAACAACCATGCAAATCAGCAAGAACGATAACTAGAAGCACATCCATATCGGAGATCTAATCAATACAAACAGAAAAAACAATGAAATCTAATTAAAACAGAATCGGCCAGAGCGAAATACTCAAGCATTGCAGTCAGAAAAAATCATCAAGAAGATAGACGGCTATCTTCGAGGAAAGATAGACATCTCAATCTATAGATTGAGAATTCAGCTTGACTTAGCCTCAGGCGTATCAGGGTGAAAATCAACTTCCTTTCTCAAGCTAAATACGCAAGGTGCAATACATGCAACCAAGCGAAAGGCCGTCTACAATACAACCAGCAGAAGGAATGAGAAAATCAACCTAACAGATTCGATGAACCACTACTAGTGGCTGATTAGAGGCTATGGCACATCGAGATGTGATAGATAGCAAATAGCGTTTTCTCAATAAAAACAGTCGGCCAGAAGAACTGCGATCTCTAAATAGAGGCAACACTACGACAAATTGAGCCGGTGGCTTGAAACATAAACTGTGTTGCAGAGAAGAGTATCTGCTACAAGAACAAGCCAAGAAGGCTGCCAAAAGCTTTATCCGATTCTGAAAAAAGTACATTCAGGCAAGAAAGTAGCAACCTGGAAGACAGTGAATCAGCATCCAGGACGATGCTGGTAGGGCGCGGCCCTGCGGCCCGCTTTCGACAAGACAGGCATCTAAGTATATATACCTAGAAGTCTGCCTGAATGGGCTGGGTCTCTAAGAAAGCAACTTGGCGCCAATTAGAGCTAAGCTAAGCTAAAGCAAACAGATGGCGACCAGAAATTACATTAAACTACTGAGCACTGAAAATATTTTCAACAAATAACTTAAATCAATCTGCTATAATATAATAAATATCGGCATTAAATCTTAGTGAAATGATCGAAATTGATTTATGCTTTGATTGATTTCTAGAGCTTTTAACGATGGAGAATACAATTTCTGATTGCAGTGTCTTCTAAAGTTTATTCGGAGGCATCTCAGATGCGCATCCTTGAAAAAGGATGGACCCTCTTTAACAATTATTGGAATCAGTATTACAGAAAAAAGCACCCTATATTAAATTTATTTGCGCATTATCGAAAATATAGGTTGTCAATGATCTATAAAAGAGAATTAAATATTCAATCATTAACGTAAGCCTCTTGCTACTCTTCTTCTAAATTTATCTAAGATGTCTTCGTTAAAAAATAAAAGCAATCCAGACCCTTAGAGAGATATTCCAACCCAGACAATAGCTAAAAATCTCTAAGATTCTGCATTAATTAAAGATTATACTACATATGTTTGACTTTGAATAAGGCTATAAGCATTAAAGCATGAATAATGTTTTTTTACTGGGCATATAGACAATATATGCAGGACTAAATACATTTACCCAAAGCAGTCGCAAAAAACACTATCTATTGGGATAGTAATGAAGGATCAAGAAATATTTCTACGGCAAGAGGAAGGCAGCATACTGAGCATGAGAAATATTCGAATACTCACTGGCAATATTCTATCAAGGAGAAGGCTAATACACTGGATATCCTCCTAAGAGAAAGGCCTGTAGATGAAACGGATAAGTAGGAATAGAATATGATACCAATAAATAACATTAGCGATGGAAATCTGAATGTAATTCACATTATAAATCGATTACTAGAGGCAGTTAAATATAAATAAGATAAGATCTATGGCAGCATCGATCTAAATATACATAGCATGTGAAAGCATGTGGCAAAAGAGATGGGCTTGTCTATGTTAACTTTATTCTAAGATAGCAAGGTACCTTGATAGATCAATCATGAAGCGCTATTGGTAATATTAATTGGCAAAGCTAAAGACAGACATTAATAGATTAAACTAAGGGAAGCAAATCGAGGAAGTCTCAAATGTCTCTTCAGGTAAATCAACTCTAGAGGTGGGCGAATGATGGCCTGGCAAAGTAGTTCAAAAATACTCCATTTGAACGAGTCGTTCAAATGCGCTAGCGTATTGATAGCGGAGCGCCTCAATGACTGATTCAGCGATCGACTTCAAAGTCATCTCGCCAGATAGGCATAGTGCGGGGTCCGAGTCAATTGTCCTTCCTGAGACGCTTACGGAAGGGTTGAATGACGTTCAGATAGGTATCATGAGAGATACGGTTCATGCTGTCAATGTCAATTCAAGAATTGCAGCAGAGCTAGTTCGAAGCACTGCCGCTGAGCTCTATCGGCTTAAATGTGTTCTTAAGAAGCAACAGCAATGGACAAGGTTCAGGGAATCTGGAGTTATTCCAATGACTGCAGGCCAGATTAGAGACCTAACCTCGGCATGGGAGTCATGGCTCAAGAATACAGATGTGACCGACCAAGAACTGGTTGGCACTAGCATGAGAACGCTAGCAGCAATTGGGAAAGCTGATCCTGGAACTCGAAGAGATGCAGTAGGTAAAATGAAACGAGGCGAAAAGGTTACAGAGAAAGAGGTCAGCGATAAAGCCATTGAGGAGTTGGTTAAAGGCAATAAGGAGTGGGAAATAACCACATCAATGAAAAGGACAGACCTAATGAAAGTATGTACAGCTCTAAGAGATGAGAATAAAAAGCTAAATGCAAAGATTAAAGAATTGCAAGACGTTACAGTTTAAGAAAAACATGATGCCAAATACTCCTACGATTCAAGCTGCTCTTCACGAGCTAAACAAACAGATGAACGATCATTGCTTAAAGGATATTATAATAAATGGAAACATTGGACTATTGAGAGATGACAATCCAATGGAATATACAGAGAAGGAATGGAATGCAATCATGGACTATCTGAAGGAAAATATCAATATTGAGATTATCGCTCGGGTCAATTAGCAGGAGGCCGATTTAATAATTTTAGATTATTAGATATATTACAAGGCATTTGATTAATAAATCAAATATTTTATGCTTTTAAAGCAACCAAAGGTAGCATAACAAAAAAAGGTAAGCTAATAAGGAATATGGAGGCATCAATGATGACCTATATGCAAATATCAGCATAGATTTTACATAATCAATCAAATTAGAAAGCTAGTATTAGATAAATAGTCATTATTGGTGAAATGTATTCTTTCATTCTATTTATCATCTTGGATAGTCGTTGACTAAGTCTCTACTAGTTGTTGCACTAGCTAAAATGCAGAAGTTTTATACAACTAGATTCATAGAAAAATCTATTATAGTTATTTAAAAACATGCGATTAATATTATCGAAACAACATCCTCGAAGCTTAAAATAAATATATTGATTTTGTTGCTATTAATATAGATAAATATATTCGAATAAGCAAGTATTTAATATTTTCAATGTCTACACTAATCAATAGGCAAGAGCTAAAGCCTTGTAGGATTTGAGACTTTTCATAATGCGTTATACTTTCGAGTATGTTGTTGGTAGATTGAAGTATAATATGCTCTATAATGTAATGTAGGTAAATTATTTGTCTTTTATTGCCATAGGGTCCAAAAAGATAATTCATTGTAGATGAAATAATAGAAATATGATCATATATATTATGAGAAAATATCGTTTCTATCAACATTTCACCTGGCTGATGGTGCTATCCTAAATATTTATGAGACCTGATAACTAAGGCTATAATTCTTATAAAGGCTAGAGTTCATGCTACCACTTCCCATCTTTTTTGATCTTTCCCCTATATATTTTCAATATCTATTGGCAGCCTCAGTTATAGCCTTAGGGATACTAGTTTCGAGTATATTATATGTGAAGACTAAAGATCGGTTATGAGTAGTAATCTGCAAAGAGATCCTTCTATCATAATTAGTTTGTATTCTGGATAAATATAAAAAAATATCTATTAATATGCAGAATAAGTTAACTGAAAAGAGAATTGGTTTACTTTGCTCAAACTTTTTATACAGATATCAAAGATTCAGTCCATCTCTTTATGTTTCTTATAAGTTTAGGGGAATAATCGTATTAAATAAGATTACCAATCAATATTAAATGCTCTCTGATTTTCATAAAGCTTGATATATATATTCCACTTATATAGCATATAGAACAAAGCATTAATCTGTATTAGTTTTTATATTACTAATCATTCAACATCATGAAGTACATGAACATTTATTTCGATTAAAAGCTTGCAATCGACATTATCTGCGAATCAATCGATATGATTGATTTCAAAGCGATGATGTACGAAACGATCTCTATAGGAATAGATCAATCCCTTCGTTCTCATCAACTAAAATCTAACTTCAACAGCTAATGGCCTTAACAAAGGATGGTGTTCTGTCAAGTTGCGTGATCCCTACCAACTGTGTGCTTATCGAATGGAAGTTTGATAATGTAAAGAAATCATACGACAGGCTTATTAACATTTCCGAATCCCTGCCAAGGGTAAAAGTATTAGAAAAAACAGAAAATTATTGGCATGGTATTGTACGAAGCCTAATTTTTAGGTTTCCAGATGATCTTGAGATCCTAAAAATACCAAATAAAGGCATTATTCAAGTCAGATCTGCTTCTAGACTAGGACTTGGAGATCTAGGTGTTAATAGAAAAAGAATTAAAAGCCTTTACTCGCAATTACAAATGGATAAAAAACTATGATACAACTCTATTTGCCTATTATGGGAAAAATCCTAGATCCGGATAAATATATATAATTATCTTAAACCTATAGTAGGTCATCCATAACATTTGTCGCATGCGAATGCTATTATTAGGCCCTAATAATAGCATTATAGTAAGAATCTAACATCTTCTGTTTATCGATAAGAAAAATCATTTATGCAAAACAGATCATTACACTTAGGACTAAAGGTTCACTAGAGTCTCGTTCTGAATTTACCAATTCACTTGACCATTTCTTTTCTCCCACTACTTCATCGATAATCCTGAACCAGAAGATTGTGCATCTTTAAGTGATTTCCATCTCTCCTGGCATTCAGACAAAGTCCATTCTCGTATAGCATCTTTTCGATCTTGACTTGACAACTCCTTACACATTTCATCTGAAGGCTTCTTAATCTCTGAGTTGGGTTCTTCTGGATTAGGCTTGGTGTAATACAACTTTTTATAGCCTATTAAGCTATAAAAATTCAGGGCAAGGACTATATCTTATCAACTTACTTATACAAAATGTAGAAATTACTGATTTATAATCAAATCGCTTATATGTCAATTTTCTATATTAGATTAGCAAAGCACGCTTAAATATTGGCAGCAAAGGAATTATCGGACGTCAGTAAAATCTAATCAATATAAAAATCACTTGCTACTTATATTTCTTCAGATACTCTTCAAGATGCCGAGCAAACATCCTGAGTGAAAGCTTATAAAAAGAATTTCTCATTCTAAAATAAATTTAAAAATTGAAATAAAGAATAAAATGAAGATCTAATCATTATTAAAGGCATTTTGAACAGCACTGTAGAGATATATCTTTTTATTTTAGCTTGCTAGTGAATCCTTCACCCACTCAGTGTATGCTATGCGCAGATCATCAGTCGTAATCGAAAAACCAGCTTCCTTAGCGATAGAAACTAGGTCAGCATTTTCTTTCTTAACTTGATCTTGCAAAGTTTTATCTTGTTTGACTTTAGTCAAAAATTCCTTTAGTTGCTCATAGGACATTGAATCTGTGCAGGTTTCAATAAACTAGCAGCTCGGCAATTATAAAGATACATTCTTAATTAATCAAGATGGTAAGTGAATATGTATTCAAAAACCTAGATTTAGCAAACATATTTTTAATTCAAAGGTTTAGTACCTTTGTTCCAGTCAAAAGCCTCCTGTTGCTATTACATTGCTCTTTTTTTAAATCCTTCAACCACATACCCGAGTCTACAAATTGTTGTTTTGAAAAAACTGCTGGCTCTATCAGAATTTGCAATATAGATCGATTCTCACCTGTTTTAGAAAGTAAGCTCTTCAAAATTCAATCTGATATACTCATTTAGTCATCATATGCTATATATTTGCTATATTATTCTGTTGATTGCGAGATTTCAAGAGCTAGTTATTCTATAGGTGACAGATTTGAAGTTTCTCTAATGAGAATATGGCCATCTTTGTAATAAGGTTTTAAGTAATAGAAGAAATCATTCAAACCCTTTTTGCATGAGTAGATTGTTCTATTGAATGGCATTCAACCCTTGACTAAGACATAGAATAGATAAGAACAAGCATGCCTACGATGTTCTCAGATTTTTTTAGTCAGGCAAATCTTATGACGATGGCTTGCAATGCACTTTTAACACTCATCATAGGATTTATGATCATCACAGGTCAGCAAAAAGCACACTAACTATTAAAAACACAATTTAAAACCAGGTTGATGATCAGTCCATTCGACTAAACTGATCAAATAAATGCAGTCATGGCTAGATCTCTTAATTATTAAATTGAGAATTGATCGATAATCTCAACTACAAGCGGAATAAAGGTAAGTCTTATTAAGATTTGCCGAAAAATAACGTATCCCATATGAATTAGATGTAGTCATACCAACATAAGTTGTGATTTTTGAAAATTGTACGCTTCATGATCTCGAATAATAAAGCTAAAAAGCTCAGCTTGTAGGCATACGGTTGCCATAGATCATCATTGGCGCATTGTATGTCTCCATCACTAGCAAACTTGGTAAGATTTACACTTTTATCCTAAAAGCCAAACCCTAAATTAGTTGTTGAAGGAGAATTTTTAGAAATAAGTGGTGGCTTTACTGATTCAGGAAAGCATAAAACTGCTTGTGACCCTGCCAAGCAACCGATCAAAAAGATGCTGAAAACCTGTAAAAGCTTCATAGCTTAAGGATTGAGCTTCCCAATAATAAGCACTATCCAATGTATTGCCAATATCATCATGCAAAAATGTCTAAATCCAATTATTACTAGGATTGGATGCCCGAATCTATCCATTTAGATTGCGCTAAACTACATATGATTAATCTTAAACTTGATCGTGAATCAGCTTAATATCCCATATTTCTAATTATCTCAGCTCTCACTGTGACTAGATCTCTTGTCTTAGGTATTTTTCTAGCAATTAAGATTGATTAGGGCTAATTATATACCACCTCTAACAAAGTTCTAGCCCTTTAAGTAAAAACATTAAAGAGCTTTCAGCCTTCAGTAGATGTCCTAGAACACTGATAAGTGATTGATTTGACAAAAGCATAATCCAAACAATCAATTCGCTAGCCCAGGCAACAGCCCTAGCGCAAATATTAGGTATAAATACTTGTCGATAGAGCTATCTTGCTGCCATGCTCTAGGCATCGGCACCCCTCTTCTAGGGTTTTGCGCAAGTCCTTTCGTGGCTGAGGCAATAGCGATTCAAGCAACTTACTGAGAGGTAAGAGGTCATCAGCAGTCAATTAAGCATCTTCAAATTAAAAAATCAGGCCCGGCAAGGGCGCATAGCGCTTCGCCAACATTGAGAACGTTCACAACAGTTAGTGAATGAATTGGCAACGAAAAGATAAGTCTCACTTTGATGCCTGCAGCGTGATCAATACGCTAGATGTGTTGACCAAAAAATTCTCAATGACGGTAAAATTACTGGGCTATAGTTTTTTGCAAGAGGCAAATCTAAAGGCCCAATCATGCAAGATGTATAGCACCCAGCGAGAAGCGAGCAGGTCTTAAAGCAGATCGCTATTGCCTTTTTAAGGTTGCCAATAGGAAAAACTTTAACGCGCAAATAGCTTGCCATCTATTTATGCTTGCCTATAAAATCTAAACCTTATAACGGCGAATAGTCTAGAATTCTAATTATTTTATTCATCGCATCATGGCCAAATGCATTCTCTATGCAAATATCACATAAGAGTCAAGCAAGTGATGATTTGATTGTTTCACCCTTCTAGGCTGACAACTCAGCTTTCCCTTTACTTTTTAGAGATTTTTCGAGACCTTCAAGATCCTCATCCGTAATTTTGGTCTGCATTGGGCAATGCTTTGGACCACACATTGAACAAAACTCAGCTTGCTTGTAAATGTCAGCTGGCAAAGTTTCATCGTGATACTGCTTGGCTCGCTCTGGATCAAGTGAAAGCTCAAACTGTTTGTTCCAATCAAAGTTGTACCTTGCTCGGCTTAATTCATCATCATGATCTCGAGCACCCGGACGGTGACGAGCGATGTCAGCGGCATGTGCTGCAATTTTGTAGGCAATCAAGCCCTCACGAACATCCTCAGGGTTTGGCAGACCCAAATGCTCCTTCGGGGTCACATAACACAGCATGGCTGTTCCATACCAGCCTGCCATCGCCGCACCGATGGCACTCGTGATGTGGTCATAACCCGGTGCGATGTCTGTCACCAAAGGGCCAAGCACATAAAAGGGTGCCTCATTGCACTCTTCCATCTGCTTGCGCACATTGAATTCGATCTGATCCATTGGTACATGACCAGGACCCTCGACCATCACCTGCACGTCATGTGCCCAAGCTCTCTTAGTCAATTCTCCAAGGGTCTTCAGCTCGGCAAGTTGAGCTGCATCAGAAGCATCGTGCTGACAACCAGGGCGGAGAGAATCACCAAGTGAAAAACTGCAGTCGTAGCGCTTGAAGATCTCGCAGATGTCGTCAAAGCGGGTAAAAAGAGGGTTCTGTCTGTGGTGATAAAGCATCCACTGAGCAAGAATTCCACCCCCGCGACTGACGATGCCTGTCAGGCGTCCCTTCACCAGCGGAAGGTGCTCAATCAACAAACCGGCGTGAATGGTTTGATAGTCGACGCCCTGCTGGCAATGCTTCTCGATGATGTGTAGGAAGTCATCTTCGTCGAGCTTCTCAATCGAGCCATGCACGCTTTCCAGCGCCTGATAGACAGGCACAGTGCCGATCGGCACGGGTGAAGCATTAATGATCGCCGTGCGCACCTCATCAAGATTGACCCCTCCAGTGGACAGATCCATCACGGTGTCTGCGCCATATTTAACTGCCAGCTCGAGCTTCTTGAGCTCTTCAGCTACATCACTGGCGTTAGGTGAGGCGCCAATGTTTGCATTCACCTTGCAGCTGGAGGCGATACCAATCGCCATCGGCTCTAAATTTGCATGATTGATATTGGCAGGAATAATCATCCTGCCCCGGGCCACCTCCTCCATGACAAGCGATTCAGGCAAGTTTTCACGCTTGGCCACGTAGTCCATTTCTTGAGTGACAACGCCCTGTCGAGCGAAATGCATTTGCGAGACATTGGCCTGACCCTTACGGGCAGCCACCCAAGAGGCGCGCATGATCAAAAGGCGAAATGGATACCAGGGTTTGGCGAAAAACCAATGATCACGTCATTTCACTTCCCTGCGCCGGCACAACCCGTATCAGGTTCGGAGGGTGTGATCTCAGCCACTCAGAGATTGTTGAGTGGCACCCCTAGTGTTTTGCAAAACCTAGCAGTGGTTTTTGATCCGAGCCGCAATCCATTCCGCTAAACGTGCAAAACCGCATCGATCTTGTCCTGCAGCGCTTAAAGGTCCAACTCTCATAAAGGCATGGCTGTGTTCAACATGAAGTCAGTGCTCCTGCTCCTCGGTTTGGGTGCTGTGAAGTGCTGCAAGCAGCTTGCTACGGCGACTGCGGCGGCCCACAGCCCCGCTGATAATTAGACCCGCACCCACCAAAACTGCTGGTATTGACTGCAATCGATCGCTGCCCTGCCGATGCATCAAACAGAGCATGGCCAAAACGATCAGCAAAGGAGCTGCAAGAGATAACAAGGGATAGCCAAGACGCTTCATGTCCTCTCCAAAGCCAGCCTTGAACGCTCATCCATCCAGGCCAATAGGGTCGCGGTTAGCACCCGAATACCAACTCCAAGACTGCTCTCCTCTAGGCAGAATTGACCATTGTGTAAAGGCGCGCACCCATTAGGACCGCTCACCCCTAATCGGAACATTGTTCCACGAACATTTTGCAGTAGTTCTGCAAAGTCTTCCGCACCAAGAGAGGGCTGTTCAAGCCGCACCACACACTCTTTTCCTATCTGAGAGATAGCACAACTTTCCAATAGGTCTGTGAGTTCAGGATCGTTGTAAACAGGCGGCGTAATGCTGCGATAGCGCACGATCGCCTCTGCCCCAAAACTTCCACAGATGGCCTGAACAATCTGCTCGATCCAAGCTGGGAGCTTGTCAAAACCAGCCCCGTCCAAACAGCGGACCGTACCCAGCAGCCGAACTCGATCTGCAATCACATTGAAAGCCTGACCACCTTCGATCTTCCCGAAACTCACCACCACAGGATTCAAGGCATCCAAGCGACGACTGATCGCCTCCTGCAGTCCACAAACAACTCGAGCGGCAAGCCAAATGGCATCCATAGCTTGATGAGGCCTTGCACCGTGGCCTCCTTCACCGATCACTTCGATATCCAGCTCTCCCGCCGCAGCCGTCAAGCACCCACTGCGTACACCGATACTTCCAGTCGGCAATTCGGGACAAACATGAACCCCAAACAGGGCCTCGAGGCCATCGGTCGCCCCGTCCATACGCATCCAACGAGCCCCTTCGCACAATTCTTCTGCCGGTTGAAACAACAGCCTTACGCCTATTGGCAACGACTCCTCTTTTGCCAAAACCCTTGCAACCCCAAGACCAATGCAGGTATGCAGATCATGGCCACAGGCATGCATCACCCCCTCTCGCCGTGAGGCATAAACAAGCCCTGTGCGCTCTTCCACTGGCAGAGCATCCATATCCACCCGCAGGCCCACACATGGACCATCGATTGGCCCCAACTCCGCCAACACACCTGTGCGCCCAACCCCCTCAGACACCCGCCAACCATCCCCCCGCAACTGACCTGCTACAAGGACTGCCGTCTGATGCTCCTCACCACTCAGTTCTGGATGAGCATGCAGATGGCGCCGCAACTCAATCAGCTCGGGCAAAGCTTGATCAAGACGCTCGCTCCAATGAAGAAGAAGAGTCATGGAGCCTCCAACAAAGTAAGAAAATCCATCAGATCAGCCGTGGGCTGTGGTGGCCATCGGCGGATCTCCAACAACCAATCCCGTTGGCGATAGCGGTTATCCAGCCCGACTGCGGCATTCCAGTGGCTTTCAGCTTCACCAAATGAGCCGTAATGCCATAAAAGACCGCTAAGGGCCGCACGGGGATCGGCAAACATGGGATACCTGCGAATCAATGCACGCAATTCCTTCTCCGCCAGATCAAATTCGCCCAGCTGATAAACCGCTAACGCCTTGCTGGAGCTAGCCATAGCAAAGTCTGGGCTGGCGTCAGAGGCCTTTCTGTAAAGAGCTTCTGCCTGCAACCAGTCGCCCTGAGAGCCCAAAACATTGCCCAGGTTGTAAAGAGCCGATGCATTGACAGCATCGCGCTCAAGAACCCAGTTGTAATCGTTAGCGGCTTGCTGCCAATGATGCAATACCTCCTCAGCGATACCACGGTTGAGATGAGGGTCAAGCTCTGCTGGGGCCAATTCCATGGCCCTAGTCTGATCAACGATCGCACCCTCGGGATCACCCAAAATCAACCTCACATTGCCGCGATTGCTCCACGCCGCAGGCTGCTCGGGCGCAAGCTGAAGAAACTCATCCCAAAGAGATAGGGCTGCTTGAAAATCACCCTCTCGAGAAGCCTCGAGTGCCTGCTCAAACAGAGGTTGAAGTGCTGGGGTAGCTGCTCCAGTGACGGGATCCATGACCAGCAACAGCGCAACCAAAAGCAACCCTGACCATCTAGGCAGCCAATTTTTCAACCCCTGGAGAACGCTCATGGCAACTCCGGCCAACCAAGATGGCGTCGCCCCGCGCCAGTCACCACGCGCCCACGCGGAGTTCGCTGCAAAAAACCCAGCTGCAGCAGAAATGGTTCTACCACTGCTTCAAGAGTGGCTGGATCCTCTCCCAAAGCGGCAGCCAAAGTCTCCAAACCCACCGGGCCGCCGCCATGAGACTCCAGCAACAAGTCCAACAAGCGCCGATCACTGGCATCAAGACCCCGAGCATCGACTCGATGCAAAGTGAGAGCCTCATCCACCAATGCAGCATCGATTAAGCTCTCCCCGCCACAGACACTCGCTACATCACGAACCCGTCGCAGCAATCTGTTGGCGATCCTCGGTGTACCCCTACAACGACGAGCAATCTCCTGGCAGGCTTGCGCAGTTAACTGCAACCTCAGCAGCCCCGCCGCCCGCTCAACAATCGCTTGCAGATCATCCAGGCCATAAAACTCCAATCGCTGAATAAGACCGAAACGATCCCGCAGCGGCGAGCTCAAGGCACCAGCACGAGTCGTAGCACCCACCAGGGTGAACGGAGGCAGCTCCAATGCCCTGGTGCGAGCGGTACTGCCCTTGCCCACGGTGAGATCGAGACGCCTATCCTCCATTGCTGGATAAAGCAATTCCTCAGCAACCCTTGTGAGCCGGTGAATCTCATCAATGAATAAAACCTCGCGAGGTTGCAGATTCACCAACAGACCAACGATGTCACGAGGGCGCTCGAGAGCAGGCGCACTGGTAACCCGACACTTAACACCCAATTCTTCAGCCAAAACCATGGCCATGGTGGTTTTACCCAAGCCCGGAGGGCCGTAGAGCAAAACATGATCCAAAGCATCGCCTCTGCCCATGGCCGCCTTGACGGCAATCGCCAACACCTGCTTAAGCTCACGCTGACCGATGTAGTCCTCCAAACGTCTAGGCCTAAGCCCATCTTCTCGAGCTGGACTGGCCTCTTCCGGCAAAGGTGAAGCATCTACCACCCGAGACTTTGCCGCTGGCGGCTGGGAATCAGCTCGGCCAGCACTGGAAGACACAATCGCCATGTTGGAAGAGTACCGATCCCTGGATAGGGTCGAAAGCATCGGTAAACGCAGATGGCCAAGGGAGGAAACAAAAAAGCGACTGCTGCTGCTCGAGCCGCGGCCAACCGTCTACTCGCAGACAACCGTCTGGCAAGGCATCAATACGAGATCCTCGACACCCTCGAAACTGGCATTGAGTTGGTGGGAACCGAAGTCAAGTCAATCCGGGCCGGCCAAGCCAATCTCCGCGATGGCTTCTGCCTGATTCGCAAGGGCGAACTCCAGCTCCACAATGTTCATATCTCCCCTCATAGCCATGCCGGCAGCTACTTCAATCACGATCCCCTACGAACACGCAAACTGCTCGCGCACCGCCGTGAGATCGATAAACTTCGCGGCCAACTCGACAGAAAAGGGCTCACACTGATTCCCCTCAACCTTCATCTCAAGGGTTCATGGATCAAACTCACGATTGGGCTGGGCAAAGGTCGCAAACTGCACGACAAACGCCAAGAAGAGAAACGCAAACAAGCCGATCGAGAAGTGAAGTCGGCTCTGGCGCGCTACTGATCAGCCAAGGGGGGCAAGGAGGCTGAAGAAAGTTTTCTTTCGCCGAAGCACGAGGCGAGGCAATCTCGGTGTTCTAGAAGGGTGTTCTGATCGACCAAAGAAGCCATGAGCTGAATCCGGCAACGGATTCGGATTCAAAGCTGCTCAAGGCATAGAAGCTTGCTGATCGGCACGACAAGAGAGGGTCAATAGAGCTGTTGCCAAACCCTCGTTGGTCACCAGCACTTGCACAGGCGAGCCTGCTTCTGGCTCAAGGGTCACCACGCGCAACGATCCGCGCTCGGCAATGACATCACCCTGTGAGCCATAGACGGTCATCTGCATCAACGGCGTGCCCTTGATTTCGAGTACTAGTCGATGCCCAGCAGGCACCTGAATAGACATCAAGCGCGCAGCCCCAGGAGAAACCCTTGTAGAAAACACAGTGGGAATTGAATGTTTGGCCTTGAGGGTTTCGATCTGCACATCAGCCAGGCTGCGTAGAGCTGCCGCATACCAGAACTGCAAATAGGGCTCTGGAGGCTTCTGATCATTGAACAAGCCCAAAAGCAGTTTCTGTGCTCCTGCCGTAACCAACTGCTCAATCACACGGCCATGCACACCCAATTCGCTCAGAGCTTCACGCTCCTTCTGCCAGTCAGTGTTCTTCAACTCACCTAAACGCCTGCGCAGCTGAGGTGATAGCTGTTCGATTCTGACCAACCATTCCTCAGCCAAGTCATTCCAGGCCTGACGCAAGGGAACATCGTCCAGTGCATCGGAGGGGAAGCGACCACCTCTATGAGGGAAACGGGCTAGCACACTGGCATCAACCAACTGCAGAAACCAACTTTGTTTGACCTGCAAAGCCCGCAGCCGACTCAATAACTGCTGCCGATGGTCCACCTCTACTGCTGATGGGCTCTCCACTGAGACATTGCCCACGACATCTCTATCCCTGACAGGATCCATCCCTAGCGGGGAACTACGGCTGAGCAAGAACCAGCCAATCGCCGTACCTACCAATGCAGACGCCAACAAGGCACCTACAACAGACCAAAGTCTGCCTTCAGCAGCCTGCTCCCGTTCTTCAGCCCGCAGCCGCCGCCGCGGCTGATGGGCAGAACGATGTTCCGTCAAGAGCGATTGAGACGTACTCGAGGGGTGATCGGATAAAGGCACTGCTTGAGGCGCGAGTGCCAGAGGGCGATCTGCTCTGAGCTTAGGGCCGATGCTTTCGGGCATGATCACAGCTTGAAGGGCAGAAATCACATCCGATGCCTTTTCAAAACGCTGTTCAGGAGCCTCACTCAACATTCGCTGCAACACATCGAGAAAAGACCCATCCAGCTCAAAAGACTCTGGCCAGACCCAAGCCCGAACATCACTTTTCCAAAGTTCCTCGGGGCAACGACCAGTCAGCAAAGTCAGTGCTGTAACGCCCAAGCCATGCAAATCCATCCAAGCTTCAGCTGGTTCGGTGCTGCTCTGTGCAATTGAGCGATACGCTGAAGTCACACCACCCCAAGGGGTAGTCCCTTGGGGCTGCAGTAAGCCAAAGTCCAACAAAATCGGCAAGCCGTCCTGATGACGCCTCAACAGGGCGCTGGGATTGATATCACCATGCACCAACCCCTTGGCATGCAAGGCAATCAAAGGAGGTATCAGCTGCAAAAGCAACTGCAACACTTCTCCAGCGCCGAAGAGCAACTGACACTCGGCCCGTTGCTGCTGAATCTTTCGGTAAGTAACACCGTCCTGCCAGTATCGCACCGCCCAGAGGCTGACCTCCGCCTCGAACAATTCACCACATCGCGGCAACTGAGGATGAGAAAGAGATTGAAGCTCAGGCCAAAACTTCTGAAAGTGCTGCCTTGTAGGGGCATCGCTGATTTGATGAAGCACCACCGATCTCTGACCATCGAGGATGTCGACCCCACGCCAAAGCACACCCTGGATCGGCTTCGACTTCTGGATGGTCGCATCCAACCGATAGCGCTGTGCCAGCACAGTGCCGGCAACCACGGCGCTGGGTTCGCTCACGTGACGCCGAAGCATTGATGGGCTGATCGTACTAATGGCCAATCCATTGCAACCGCTTCCGCAAAGCTAAACAGCAGAATCGACTCGTTTCCAGAAGAAAGATTGCCTTAAAAATAATCTTTATCGCTGAAAATTAAATCGCCATAAACCTGCAGAAAAAGGTCCACGACTGTCAACAATAATATGGACAAAGCTACATCCGAAGGCCCATGCATGAAAACAGCTGTGATTAACCCAAGAGCAGTAACCGGTCCCCAGAAAAATTCATCAGCGACTTGGCTGCATGACTCACCTGACAACGCATTACAAGACCGTCGTCAACAAGTACCAAAGCTGGGCCCGCCACCGCCTATATGCATGCAGCTACAATCGAGACTAGGACGAGGGAAGTCAACTTCAAGGAATCAATCACGATAAGAGTCAAAGCAAATGCAGCCTTGAGAAATGCAAGAAGCGATGGTCTATGCCTGCATGTCCTATCACTCATCCAACCAAAACAGGGTGATGCAAATACATTTAAAATTGCAAACTAGATAATTGCAAAAGCAACTAAGACAAAATCAGCATCTACTCCATAAGCCTATAAGTACCCTACAAAGCAAGAACTCCAATCGCAAATCCTGGAAATGAAGCAACTCAAAACTCTATTGCGACCTTGCTGCTCTCAATTTAGAGCCTTAACCAGGGCCAAGATTGTGCTTCCTTAGACAAGCCCTTGAAAGCATCAAAAGCGCACCAAATCCAAACATTGAAAAAGGCAAGGTTATTCCATGCTCAAAAGATAGAACAGCAATTATCAGACCAAATTCTATACCCGCAGGCGCACGGATATAGATCATTGCAATCGCAAAACCGCGCTTGCTAGAACCACAAAAAATTCTGCTCTACTGAACCAACCTGAACAAACAACTACACTAGAAACCAGCCCATATGTGTGACCATGTTAGCGGAAAGAGATCATCACAAAAATAGACAATGGAAAGCCCTGTTATCAAAAAATTCATGGCAATTAAAGACTTTTCATCCGCACATATCAGAGCAGACAAGCGCACCCAATAACGGATTATTCAGGGCAAATTAATGTTCAAGAACAGCAAATTATAGCGCCACAGCCAGACAAAAGATAGCCTCAGATCAAGCACTAAGAGCACAAATCACAGCACGAAGCCTAGAGGCTGAATTAAAATGAACGCAGAAAATAATGGATTCAGCTGCCTCCAAACTTTACACTTTAGTTTTCAAATCGAAACAGAAACTTCAACCGCCCTGACTGATGATCAATTCAACCCAAGCAGAACATGCGAACCCAACATATTTTGCGACCAGATCGATCGATGCCACTCAGTAGATTGCCTGGATCGTTTTTCCAAGGGAACTTTCCCTATCAGTGCCCTTCGGTGACCAAGAGCTTTTCTATGACCAGATCCATTCGGCCGTGGTGCTTGGGCGCACAAGTGGGGATAAGTAAAACCGTTCCCTCATGCTGAACCTGCTCTTGGCAGTGCGTCAGCGAAGTGAATCGCTGGTTGCACCCCTTGAACCGGAAGATCTCTGCCTTCAGGGCATGGCCGATGCAAGTCCGCCGAAATGGCACCTTGCTCACACCACCTGGTTCTTTGATACCTTTTTGCTTCAGCCCTATCTCAAAGGCTACGAAGGCTGTGATCCACGCTGGAGTTATCAATTCAACTCCTATTACGAAGCGGCCGGGGCACGCCATCCAAGACCCTCACGGGGTGTCCTGACCCGGCCGACAATCAGGGAGATCTTGGCGTGGCGGCAACGGGTGGACGCTGCATTAACGCAACTCCTGACCTCCCCGGACGCTGACCAAGAAGACATCCAGCAACTAGCAGAACTGGGTCTACATCACGAACAGCAGCATCAGGAATTGCTGTTGATGGATCTCTTGGATGGCTTTAGCCGACAACCGTTAGAGCCTGCTTATCAAACTGGCGCCGATCATCATCTGGGACCTTTAGAGCCAACCCAAGCCCGCTGGATCTCCTGCGATGGAGGTCTCTATGAAATCGGCCATGCTGGCGCGGGATTCCATTTTGACAACGAGGGGCCCTCGCATCGCATCTGGCTGGAGGACTTTGCCCTGATGGATCACTTGGTGTGCAACGACGACTTCAGGTGCTTTATCGCAGATGGGGGGTATCAGCGCCCAGAACTTTGGATGAGTGAGGGCTGGGCCGTACAACAACAACTGGGATGGCAGGCTCCCCGGTACTGGCGCGGCGACGGGCCTGCAGATCAATGGCAGGAAGAATTCACCCTGGGAGGAAGGCGGCACTTGAATCCACAAGCACCCGTGCGCCATTTGAGCTGGTTCGAAGCCGATGCCTACGCACGGTGGGGTGGTGCTCGATTGCCCAGCGAAGCGGAATGGGAAGTGGCCCTACAACAGCATCAACCTCTGATCCACGATGCTCACGGCAAGCTATGGCAATGGACGGCAAGTCCTTATAGGCCCTATCCGGGATTCCTTCCCGCCCCAGGCGCTGTGGGTGAATACAACGGAAAATTCATGAGCTCTCAGTTTGTTCTTCGCGGCAGCAGCTGGCTCACACCGGAAGGCCATGAGCGCGACACCTACCGGAACTTCTTTGCACCAGCAAACCGTTGGATGGCAGCAGGACTGCGCCTGGCCCGATGAGCATCGAGCTGATTGACCTACATCCCGCCCCTGCGGATCTGAAGCAGCTGGTGCAGTCAGGCTTCAAATGCCAGCCGCGGCAACTGCCAGCTTGGGTGTTGTACGACGCGAAAGGATCACGCCTATTTGCCCAGATCTGCGAACAACCTGAATACGGCCTAACCCGCACAGAGATCAAACTACTAGAGGAGAATGCACCAGCCATTGCCAAAGCCGTAGGAGATGGCGTCATCGTGGAATTCGGCATCGGCAATGCCCGCAAGGTTTCCCCCCTACTAAACGCAATCCGGCCGTCAACCTTTGTGGCCCTGGACATCAGCCAAGCAGCTCTAAGGGATTCGCTAACCAGACTCGCCAGCACCTATCCCATGGTGTCAATGCTAGGTATCTGCTGCGACCACAGCAGCATGCAAGCGCTACCGCCCCACCCCCGGCTCGAGGGTGTGTGCTGCATCGGCTTTTTCCCCGGCAGCTCCCTCGGCAACTTCACACCAAAAGAAGCAGTGGCAGTGCTTCGTCGGTTCCGAAAGCTGCTTGGAGGTGGTCCCCTGCTGCTCGGTCTCGACCAACCCCGTGATCCAATCCAACTCGAGGCTGCCTACAATGATGCTGCAGGCATCTCAGCAGCTTTCGCGCGCAACCTGTTGCATCGTCTCAATCGTGAGCTGGAAGCAGATTTCAGACCGGACAACTTCTCTTATCGAGCCCGTTGGCAAGAGGAGTTTCATCGCATCGAAATGGCTCTAGTGAGCCGCTGCAGTCAAACAATCGTGATTGACAACAGCACCTGGTCATTCAGCGCCGGAGAACCACTCATCACCGAATACAGCGTCAAATACAACCCAGAAGAGGCAGCCAGACTGGCTGAAAAGGCGGGCTGGAGAATCAACCAACGATGGCACGACTCTGCAGATTCACTCTCGCTGCATCTGCTGGAACCGTCAGACTGAGCTGAGCAGAAAGAAGAAGTGCTAAATGAGCCGAGAGCAGCAACGCCAGAACGTGCGACAAGAACGTGAAAGCCTGATCCGGGAGCTAGAAGCAATCTACCGAAAGGCTTTTGAACGACTGACAGTGCTTGACCTAGGGGAAGGAAGCTTGGCAAGACTCACCCAACTGTTACTGCACTCGCGTGAGGGCGCTATCAAACCCCTGCAAGAAGAGATCGAAGCCCCACTAATCACCCGTGCCCCAGATCAGTCATGAGCTCAACCTGGCTCGACGAACTGGAACGAGTCTTAGAGGAGAGGTTGACCGACTTCCTCCGCGAGAATCCATATCAGGAGTTACTCCTCCACCAACAACACCAAAAAGACCATTACCAAAACCTGAAAAGGCAGCGACAGCAACTTCAAAAAGAAGCAGAGGAACTTCGCCGGCAACTCCTCACCCTTGCCGGCACAGTTCGGGAGTGGAGCACTCGATCAAATCGTGCCAGAAAGGCAGGAGCCTCGGCCCTGGCTGATCGGGCCGATCAACACATAGCCGATTTAATGGAGCAGGGTCGGCAACTTTGGTCCGATTTGGATCAACTGGGCAATCGCTTCAAAGACGTCGAGCAGAAATTTTGCGCACTTTCTGAACAGTCAGCAAGAGATAGCTCCACTCTTGAAGAGGATTGGACACGATTCGCAGCCCAACAAGAACTACAAGAGCTCATGCGAAAACGCGACAAGACTAATTAAGTCAGGCTTTTGGGGCCGGAGGCTCAAGACTCACGTTCTCCGGAGGAGGAGTTGGGTCTGGATCAGCAATCAGCATGTGCTGCAGCACAATTTCTGGACGCTCGCTATCACGCCAGCGAATGCGATAGGCGGGCATCTTGGTGCCGCGACTGGTGGTCTGCTCAACGGGTTCCATCACCCACCCGCGCCTGGATCGACCCTGGGGATTGCGCTTGACCACCGCATCGGCGTGTTTGAAGCGGAAACCTACGCGCTCGCCACTCATAGAAATAGGACCATGCCATTGAGTTAATTATCCACTGCGACGGTTCCCGACCTTGAAGATTAAGTTTTGAGCTCCGGTCGAAGCAGAGGGAAAGCAATCACATCACGTATTGAAGGGCTATCGGTGAACAACATCACTAAGCGATCGATGCCAATACCCAAGCCACCGGTAGGGGGCATGCCCACCTCAAGAGCCTGAAGGAAATCCTCATCAACCCCATGAGCCTCCAGGTCCCCAGCCTGACGACGTGCTTGCTGAGCCTCAAGCCGCTGACGTTGATCAAGGGGATCGATTAACTCACTAAAAGCATTGGCTGTTTCCCGACCCACAATGAACAATTCAAAGCGCTCGACCAATCCTGGTTTGCTGCGATGTTGTCGGGCAAGAGGCGAGATCTCAATCGGATAATCAAGCACAAATGTTGGCTGGATCAGACTTACCTCCACTGCTTGTTCAAAGGCCTCATTAAGCAAGCGGCCCACACTATCGGCCTTAGACGGCACCTCTAAACCTGCCCGCGCCATAGCCGAAGCCGCTACCGCACGGTCAGCAAAACCCATGAAATCAAGCCCCGTCGCCTCTTGCACCAGTTCGTGCATGCTGGCTCTCCGCCAAGGGGGCGTTAGGTCGATTTCTATGCCTTGATAAGTGATCCTCGTAGACCCACAGATCTGAGTACAAACTGAGGAAATCAGCTGCTCAGTAAGGACCATCATGTCGATGTAATCCGCATAGGCCTGATAGACCTCTACAGACGTGAATTCAGGGTTGTGACGGGTACTCATCCCCTCGTTACGAAAGATGCGCCCAAGCTCATAGACCCGCTCAAATCCACCAACCACAAGCCTCTTGAGATGCAACTCTGTGGCAATTCGCAGATAAAGAGGAAGATCGAGTGTGTTGTGGTGAGTAATGAATGGCCTAGCTTCGGCGCCACCGGCCTCAGCCTGAAGCACCGGTGTTTCGATTTCCAAGAAGGCACGATCATCGAGCCATCGACGGATTGCACTCACCATCAATGCCCGGCGGCGAAAAGTCTCACGCGACTGAGGCGACACGATCAAATCCAGATAGCGTTGCCGATAGCGCTTCTCCACATCAGCTAAACCGTGCCACTTATCTGGCAAGGGTTGCAATGATTTGCTCAAGATCTGCCACTGTTGAACCTTCACCGAAAGCTCACCACGGTCAGTGCGACGAAGCACGCCTGTGACCCCAATCCAGTCGCCCGCGTCAACAAGAGTGGTGAGCTGATCAAAAGTTCCTGAAGCCAGCTCATTTGATGCAGCCGCATCAATGGTGGCCTTCTCCAAATACAACTGAATCGTGCCGGTCTCATCCGCCAAGGTATAGAAAGCCAACTTGCCCATGACACGACGGGTCATCACCCGACCAGCCACAGACACAGTGAGAAGCCTCTCCTCCCCCTTGGCCAAATCAGCATGATCCGCCTGCAAGTTAGCGGTGCGATGGCTTGACTCAAAGCGCAGGGCATAAGGACCATTCCCCAGCTCTTTGAGGGCTTTTGCCTTTTCCAGGCGAGTCTCACGCAGCTCAGACAAGGCACTTAGGACTGACCTCGCCATCTTGCCGGTCGATGGAGTCGCTGCTCTACTCACCCCATCGACTTAATCAACTCGCAACGGCAACCGAAGCAGGAGCAGAGGCAGAAGCAGAAGCAGAAGCAGAAGCAGAAGCAGGAATATCCCCAACGCGCTGGGAGGAGTAACCAATTCCACGAACCGTAAGGATTAGCTCTGGATTGCGCGGGTCTGGCTCGAGCTTGCCACGCAAACGAGCTACATAAACATCGACCACACGCAAGTCGGCCGCCCGGCGAGGGGGATAACCCCAGAGCTGCTCCAAGATTTCGGCCCTGGGTACCACCCGTCCAGGTTCACGGAACAACAGTTCCAAAAGACTGAATTCGGTGTAGGTGAGGCCAATACGCTCTCCTGCACGACTCACCTGGCGGCGATTGGTGTCAACCACCAAATCACCAACTCGCAGAACACCCTGCCCAACTGGCAGATCTCTGATTTCAGCCGTAGCGGAACCTGGACCAACCCGACGCAGAATCGTGGCAATACGAGCCTCAAGCTCCTTGGGACTAAAGGGCTTTGGAATGTAATCATCTGCCCCAAGATCAAGTCCAGCCACCCGTTCAGAAATGGCCTCTAATGCTGAGAGGAAAATAATTGGCACACAAGACTCAGCCCTAAGCCTTCTACAAACAGCAAAACCATCCATCTTGGGCAGCATCACATCGAGCACAAGCAAATCAGGCTGTTCTCGATGAAAAATCTCAAGAGCCTCTTCCCCGTCCTCGGCACAAATCACCCGATAGCCAGCCAGTTGAAGTCGCATAACCAAAATCCGGAGGACTGCTGGCTCATCGTCAACGACAAGAATGGTCGCCTTCGGATTCCCGGGAGCCTGCGTCTCAGACCCATCATTGCTTTGGTACTGAGATAACCCCCCCGGATGTGACATATGAGCATTTCCTCATGAAGAAACACAACCTTAACCTTCCGCCTTGAGCAAAAATCGCTAACGAGCTTGAGAAATAGCAGTTTTTCTATTTATTTAAGAATTAAAAGGTACTTATACTTAGGTATCAATTGCTAATTGGTGGCACTTTGGGGCCATCTGGCTTCTGCGTAGCGGTTCCACTGACGAACAGCCTCTTCCACGGCCTCATCGCTGCTGATCTGATCGAGCATCGCCCGCTGTAACTGGGTATAAATAATGCTCTGCAGACGTTTGATCCCCGGAAAAGCCGGAACCAAAACTTTCGCCCGCTTCAAAGTCTTGGCAGACAATGCTCTAGCAGAGCGGATCTGAGCAGCCTCACGCGACTCCGGACGCTCAGCATTAAGAGCAATCTGAACCTGTCGCAAGGCGTTTCTTGACGATGGCAACACCTTGGCTTGCTGCGCAAAAGTTGCCTGATTAACCCCATTGGTTAGAAACAAGGCAAAATCAACGGCTTCCTGCTGGCGCCTGCTCTGACGAGGCACAACCAATGTCATCACAGCGACATTCGCATTGCCATCACTACCGACAAGCGGTGGATAGGAGTTAGTCACCCTCGCCACAGCCGGAGCGTTTGTCTGGATCGTGCGTAGGAATTCAGCCCCGCTCGCCAACATGGCCAACTCACCACTCTGATAAAGCTCTATCGCTCGCTTCTGACCCTGGCTTATCACCTCTCGAGGCAGGAGACCTTGCCGATAAAGATCGGTCCAGAAGGCAAAAGCACGTTGACCCTTTGGAGTATCAAAACCAGCCCTCCTCCGAGAATCCAGCAAAGTGACTCCCATCTGAACCATCGACTCAAGCAGTTCAGTCGAATCGTCAGGGACCACAGTGACGAATAGACCATAACGACCTGTGCGCTCACGAATGCGGCGCGCATAGGAAGGTACATCCTGCCAACGTCGCGGTGGAGCATCAAGTTCGGCTTGTCGCAACAACTGCTGGTTCACCAAACTCAGCCGTACCGTGAGATACCAAGGAATGGCGATCTGTCGCCCCTCAGCATCCAGGCCAGACTCCCAAACCGAGGGAAGGTAGCGGTCGGCTGCATCGTCTGGAAGCAAAGGCGTCAGATCCCTAATCCCCCCTTTGCTGGCAAGATTTGCAGCAAAGGGGGGATTGAGATTGACCACGTCTGGTGCGGTGCGCGCGAACACCGCAGCCAATAACTTGCGCTCCACTGATCCCCAGGGGAGATCTGTCCAACGCACCAGCGCGCCGGGATGATTCTGCTGCCAGTTTTTGATAACCCCCTCCATATAGGTGTTGAACTTCGGCGCCAGTTGCAACGTCCAGAGCTGCAAATCAGTTGAAGATCCCTGCTTCGGTCGACAACCCCAACCAATCAAGGCTGCACCAAGCACCACGAGGCCTGCAACAACAACCTTTCTTCGTGACCGCAGCATTCTCATGACCTGTTCAAGCTCGAACCAGCCGCCGCCAAATCAACAGCATCCATGACACCAGCAGAGGAGCAACCAAACCGGTAATCAACGACTGTGCCAAAAAGGTATGCAACCCCCAGGAATGAAGCCAAGACTCCGAGCTATCGAACTGAATCAAAAGTGTTTGCAGCCAAAGACTCAAGCCAACCAGAGCTGTACCGATCCATGCCAATAATCCGAGATTGAAACTGCCCTGAATCGGTGGAGCACGCCTGCCTAGCCGCCCCCACCACCATCCAAGCGCCATCAACGCCGGCAGTTGACTCGCACCACCAAGGTTAAGGCCATCCAATACCAAGCCAAGACAAAGGCCAGCAGTGAGTCCAGAGACAGGTCCATCAACAAGGGCCCAAGGCAACAACCACAACACCGCCCAGCACGGACCCACCCCAGAAAGGCTCACCCAGGTCGGTGCAGCGAGGGTCAGCCAAGGCACAAAGAGGCTTGAAGCCAAGCAAATCGGTTGCTGATGAAGGCGCGCCATCAGCGAATCTGCACCTGCACCCAATCGATGGCTTCTGGTGCAGCGATTAACTGAACAGCTGCACGAGGAGCCGGAACTGCGCGGTCATCCACTTTCTGAATCACCCCTACAGGCAGGCTGGCGGGCAACAATGTGCTGGCAGGCGAGATGCTGACAAGATCACCTGGCACTGCATAGGGATTCTTATCGAGAAACTCCAACTGAGGCCTACTCGTACCCACACCAACCAAGAGTCCATGACGCTTGGTTCGCGGTATCCAAACTCCAACCCGACTACCTGGCGCAGTGAGCAGTTGAACACGTGCAGTGGCAGGGGTGACACTTTGAATTCTCCCCAGTAATCCTCCTGGCCCCATCACAGCATCACCCTGAGCAATGCCATGCAATCGCCCCTTGCCCAGTTCCAGTTGCTGCCACCACCCCTTCGGGGTACGGGAAATCACAGCCGCGGGAATGCGCCCAGATCCTGAGGCCTGACCAAGAGCAAGCAACCCGCGCAGTCGTTGATTGTCCTGCTCAAGCAACCGAAGTTTGCTCTGCTGCTCGAGCTGAATACCAGACTGGATCCATTCTCGCTGGGCTGATCCAGGCCAAAACGGCCGACTAAGAAGGGCATAAGCATCGGCAAAACCGGCGCCTTTACTCCAACGCACCAAGCCAAGCGCTGCCACTAACAACAGCCAAGGCAAACCTCCACGCCAACGCCTCCAGCGGAAAGATGCCTGCCAAGGGGAAACCCCCATCGATTCAGGCCGTCATTGAAGAGCGAGTGAATTCCGGAGTATCAAGCACCCTGCGAAGTCGCTTGTAATCCTCGAGGACCTGGCCACAACCATTGACCACACACAACAAGGGATCCTCTGCAACATGAGTAAAGATGCCTGTCTCATGGCTAATTAAATCGCTTATCCCGCGCACCAAGGCTCCTCCACCAGCAAGCATGATGCCACGGTCAACAATGTCAGCAGCTAATTCTGGTGGTGTGCGCTCAAGGGTCCGCTTCACGGCCTCCACAATCACGTTGAGGGGTTCTGCTATCGCCTCCCGCAAGTCTCCAGCCTGCAAATTGATCGAACGTGGCAGACCGGAGAGCAGATGCAGACCCCGCACATCCATGGCCTGCTGATCAAACTCGTGATTGGGGAAAGCCGAGCCAATGCGGATCTTGATCTCCTCGGCCGTGCGCTCACCGACGACAAGGTTGTGAACCTTCTTCAAATAAACCCCAATGGCATCACTAATTTCATCACCAGCCACTCGAACCGACTCACTCAACACAGTTCCTCCCAAGCTGAGTACCGCCACCTCGGTTGTGCCTCCTCCTATATCAACGATCATCGTTCCAATTGGCTCAGTAACAGGCAGACCAGCTCCAATGGCGGCCGCAACAGGCTCATCAATCAGATGAACTTCCCGAGCTCCTGCCATGCCTGCCTCCCGCACGGCACGCCGTTCGACACCGGTCACTCCGCTCGGGATACCCACCACCAAGCGAGGAGCCACAATGCCTCGACCTTCATTGCCCTTCTGAATGAAGGTCTTCAGCATCTGCTCAGCTGCATCGAAATCAGCGATCACGCCATCGCGCAGTGGACGCACGGCGCGAATATTGCCAGGGGTACGGCCAAGCATCAACTTGGCATCGTCACCCACCGCCAGAGGCACACCATTCTCCAAGTCCAGGGCTACGACAGAGGGCTCCTGAAGCACAATCCCTCTGCCCGACACGTAAATCAGGGTATTGGCCGTACCAAGATCAATGCCGATGTCGCGTGATAGTTGAAAGCGACGAAAAAACACAAGCTCTGGACTCAAGTCGGCGAATCATAGGTGTCGTAGCCAATGCAGCTTGTTACACCCAGCGATGAGGGTGGAACTCCTTATAAGCAGCCACTTAAACCGTGGCGCATCATTGACCAAACTCAAACAAATAGGTTTCATTCATGAGCGTAAATTCCGTCACACTCGTCGGTCGAGCAGGCCGTGATCCAGAAGTTCGCTACTTCGAATCGGGAACGGTTGTCGCCAACCTCACCATGGCCGTGAACCGTCGCAGTCGCGACGACGAACCAGACTGGTTCAACTTAGAGATCTGGGGCAAACAGGCTCAAGTCGCGGCGGATTATGTCAAAAAAGGATCTCTGCTGGGTATCATCGGTAGCTTCAAACTGGACCGCTGGACCGATCGCAACACCGGAGAAGAGCGAACCAAGCCTGTTGTGCGGGTGGACCGTCTAGAACTTCTAGGTTCAAAACGTGATGCAGAAGCGAGCAACTTTGGCGGAGGGGGATTTGGGGACGGCCCAAGTGAAGAGGAAGTCCCCTTTTAAGACTCATTGATCAATGAGTTTGATGACGCCTGCGCCAAATGCGCAGGCCCAACCACACCACTGCAGCCAACACCGCAATAACCAGGGCCCCCTTAACAACCTTGGAGACAGGATCTATCCACAGCTCCACATTGCTATAACCCTCCCCAAGCCCCAACCCAGCCAGGGTGAGTAGCAAAGTCCAGATCAGGCTGCCTGCTGTTGTCCAGATCAGGAAAGGTGCGAAAGGCATCAATTCAATGCCTGCAGGCACAGAGATCAAGGTACGAATACCAGGCACTAGCCGTCCCCAAAACACCAACGCCGTGCCGTAACGATTAAACCAACGACGGCTGCGCGCAAGTTCTGCCGGACTGACACCGATCCAACGACCATGTCGACCGAGCCAAACCTCAAGCCTTTTCTCATTGATAACCCGCCCAATGCCATACCAAGGGAGAGCCCCCAACAAGGTGCCCAACAAACCGGCCAACACCACTGGTAAGAACTGCAGCTGCCCCTGCTGCACGTAGAAACCGCCAAGAGGCATGATCAACTCGGATGGGATCGGTGGAAAGAGATTTTCCAGAAACATGGCTGCGAATATCGCGCCATACCCCATCCACTGGTTGGCCTCCACCGCCTGGCCGATCATCTCCGGCAACTGAGTAATCAGTTCAGAAAGCCCCATGGAGCCTACGCATAACCAGGCAAGTCTTCCATGAGGCCGGAGTTCCTGATGGTCATGCGATCAGCAACGCTCGCAGAAGACTCACAGAGATCAGCACTCTTCACGCACCTCAACGCCTCTTTAGGCCTCAACAATGTGCCGACGAATCATTCGAAAGGCATCTTTCAATGTTTCCTGATTAATGATGGCCTCACGACCAAAGTATTGACCTACCAAAGTCACTCCAAGCTGACTATTAACAACCGGTCCAGTCAAAAACTAAATTTCACCATAAAATAGGCCAAGAATGCAGGCAGGACTATTCAAGGCCACAAAATATTAAGCTGGCGGAATTAATTCGCTGAAACCAACTTTTTTGTTTTCACATTCAAAAAATAGCGTTTATTCAGCCGCATTGATATCTTTTTAGCACTCAATCTATAACAACTCTTGTGGCATCTTCTTGCCAGGCAGACAAGCCTAATTATGAAAAAACAAGCTTGCCTGCCTGGAAATAATCAGTAGCGATAATGGTCGGGCTTATACGGACCTTCAATAGGCACACTGATGTAATCGGACTGCTGCTTGGTGAGCTCAGTAAGCCTCGCACCGATCTTCTCCAAGTGAAGGCGAGCCACCATCTCATCGAGGTGCTTCGGCAACACATACACCTGATCGGCATACTGATCACCTTTCGAAAACAACTCAATTTGAGCTAACACCTGATTGGTAAAGGAATTGCTCATCACAAAGCTCGGGTGCCCAGTAGCACAACCAAGGTTCACCAAACGCCCTTCAGCCAGAAGAATGATCTTATTGCCGCTGGGAAGAGTGATGTGATCAACCTGGGGCTTGATGTTCTCCCAAGGATAATCCTTCAAAGATGCAACATCAATCTCATTGTCAAAGTGGCCGATATTGCAAACAATAGCCTCATCTTTCATACGGATCAGATGTTCATGGCGAATCACCTGAAAGTTGCCTGTGGAGGTTACAAAGATATCTATATCCTGAACCACCTCATCCAAACGCACCACCCGATAGCCCTCCATCGCTGCTTGAAGAGCACAGATGGGGTCAATTTCAGCAATCATCACAGTGGCGCCAAGGCCCCGTAGCGACTGGGCTGAACCCTTACCCACATCGCCATAGCCCATCACCAAAGCCACCTTGCCAGCAACCATCACATCAGTAGCCCGCTTGATGCCATCCACCAAAGATTCACGGCAACCATAAAGATTGTCGAACTTGCTCTTAGTCACCGAATCATTGACATTGATCGCCGGGAAAGGCAATTCACCACTCTTTTGCATCTGATACAGACGCGCGACACCCGTTGTTGTCTCTTCTGTCACCCCCTGAATATTGCTCTTGATGCGGGAATAAAAATTGGAGTCCTGGGCCAACTTGGTACGAATCGAAGCAAACAATGCCGTCTCTTCCTCGTTGCCAGGGTTATCCAGTACAGAACGATCGCTCTCGGCCTTGCTTCCAAGCATCACCAAGCCAGTTGCATCACCACCGTCATCCAAGATCATGTTGGGAGTGCCACCATCACCCCACTCGAGGATGCGATGGGTATAGGCCCAATACTCATCAAGGGTCTCGCCTTTGGTTGCAAACACAGGCACACCGCTAGCGGCAATCGCAGCAGCAGCGTGATCTTGAGTAGAAAAAATGTTGCATGAAGCCCAGCGCACATCAGCACCGAGGGCCACCAGCGTCTCAATCAACACACCAGTCTGAATGGTCATGTGCAGACTGCCAGCAATGCGAGCCCCCTTGAGAGGTTTTTCGCTGCCATGCTTGCCCCTGAGGGCCATCAAACCTGGCATCTCAGTTTCCGCAATGCTCAATTCCTTGCGGCCAAAATCCGCCAAGTTGATGTCTGCTACGACGTATTGAGGAGGGGCCTGCAACGAGGCCGTTGATGTGGGCACTGCCACCATGGTTCAAAGCTCCCTTGGGGGAATCGTGTACGGAAATCTCAGCGAAGTCACCGAGACTTCGGGATCGCGTAAAGGTCAATCTACAGATAACTCATGGATTCTTGAAAATCTTGATGCCACTCGATGCCTAGGAATAGTCCTTGTACAGCGGCTACCTGCTTTATCAGTGCTGTTGCTAGAGGGGCCGCTGGGAGCTGGCAAAACCTCTGTGGTGCAAGGCATCGCAACCGCTCTCGGCATCCGTGAACCGATCACATCACCTACATACGCTCTTGCTCAGCACTACCCGGACGGGAATCCGCCTCTGATCCATCTGGACCTCTACCGCTTGGAGCAACCCAACAGTGCCAATGAGCTATTTCTGCAAGAGGAAGAAGAAGCCCAAGCACTAGGTGCCCTCATGGCCGTGGAATGGCCCGATCGATTAAGCCTGAACTTGCCTGAAGCCTGGAGATTGCAATTGCAGCATCGAGGTCAAGGAGGCCGTCTGGCTCAGTTCACGTCACCTGAGGCGGACTTCAAAAACGCCTCCACTTGCATCTGAGACGGCTGCGGATCGATACCACCAGCCCCTCCACAAACAAGCGCGCCACAGGCTGCTGCAAAACGAACCATCTCCCGGGCCTTGATCAGATCTCGTTGAGATGAGGCATCCATCAAAAATTGATGCAGCAATCCTGCAGTGAAAGCATCACCAGCACCGGTGGTGTCGACAACTGAAGGGGGAGAAAGCGCTGCAAGCTCCCCCACACAACCCCCTATCCACCAGCGCACCGGACGCGCCCCATCTGTCACAACAACATCCGGCTGCTGCGGAAGGGATCCCACAATCACTGCAGGGTCGTCAGTGTCAAAGAACCAAACGGCCTCTTCCTTAGCCAGTTTGAGCAGAGAAGCACGCTCAAGAAGCGGCGCAATCGCTTGCAAGGCCTTCTCATCAGGGCCACTATCGGGAGAACGGCGAGGATCCCAGAAGGTTGGACGCCAGTTCACATCCAATGCGATCTGAAGACCTGCTGTTTGCGCCTGCTCAACGCACCAAAGCAGAGCTTGGGCTGAAGCTGGAGTGGCCAAAGGAATGGAGCCGATCAACAACCAGCGCGCCTTAAGGACCAGCAAAGGCCAAGTGGCCGCCCACTCCTCTGCAGACAAGGCCTGATCGGCAAAACCGTCTCCGCGGTCGCCTGCAAAACCCTGAAAGACCCTCTCACCATCAAGATCACGGCGCACCAAGACAATGCGACTGGGCCGGCGCTGATCAGTCTGCAAACCAGCCAGGTTCACGCCTCGAGTGTCAAATAATTCGCGAAACCTGGTCCCGATGGCATCGTCTCCAAGACGACCTAGAAAGGACACCTTGGTACCAAGCCGAGCTAACCCACAAGCCACGTTGGCAGGGGCTCCTCCTAGACAATCCTCCACAGGCTGATCAACAGCTGGATCTCCCCCCAACGGGCCAAGACGATCCACCAACGCCTCGCCCAAGCAAATCACCTCAGGCTCATGGCTGTGAACCGGATTGGTCCCCGTCATCAGTTAGCAGCTACTGAGATGAAGCTAGGAACGCTGGCTCAGCGTGTCTGCGCGAAGATGATCAATCAACTCGGCAATCATGCGCGCATTGGCTGCCGGGAAGGGATAGTCAGAAAGATCTTCAGGCTTCACCCAGCACACCTGCTGACTCGCCAAAGGCTTGGGTTCTCCTGCAATCCAGCGGCAGAGATGAACAACAAAGCGAAGCTTCTTATGGCTATAGGCATGGTCAAGAGCAATCAGCTGCTCACCCACCTGCACTTCAATCGCCAATTCCTCCCTGAGCTCGCGAGCAATGGTGGCTTCGATGGTTTCACCTGGCTCCTGCTTGCCACCAGGGAATTCCCACAAACCACCAAGTAAACCCTCATTCAGCCGCTGATCAATTAAGACCTCACCCGCTTCGTTCAATACGACCCCCACACCAATCACCTGGAAGGGAATGGGCTTGCTCGCATCCTTCACGGGGAAGTGGCTTGGCTCTCCAGCAGCGTAGGCAGCACATCTGCGTTGCCAAGGGCATAACCGACAACTGGGACTCCTAGGAGTACACACCAAAGCCCCCAAATCCATCAAGGCCTGATTGAAATCCCTTGGCCGCAAAGGATCGAGAAGGGCTTCACTCCACTGCCAAAAACTGGCCTGTGCTCTTTGGGGTGGCTCCAAGCAAGCATGAAGTCTGGCCAGTACACGACGCACATTGCCATCAAGAATCGGCAATGGCTTGTTCAATGCACTGGAAAGGATGCTCCCTGCCGTGGTGCGACCAATACCCGGAACAGCCTGCCAAGCCTCAAGAGAAGAGGGCAGAGGGGAAGCGGCCAATTGACGCGCCGCCTGATGCAACCTGCGGGCACGAGAGTAATAGCCCAGGCCTTGCCACAGCAACAACACTTGGCGCTCTTCAGCAGCAGCCAAATGCTGCATCGTTGGCAACACCAACATCCACTGCTCCCAGTAGGGACGCATCACCCTCAACTGGGTTTGCTGGAGCATCACCTCAGCAATCCAAATGCCGTAGGGCGAGAGATCTTCGTTTGGTTCGGGCCAACGTCCATCGACGGTGAACATCCACGGCTTGATAGCAATGTCCTTGCGACCATGGACTTGCCACCAAGCCAAAAGCTGCTGACGTATCTCAGGCCAACGTTTATCGAACAACTCTCGGCACTGTTGACTCGAACCTTCTAACCCTTTAACCATGAAGCCGCCAAAATGAATCAAAAACTGGCCAACAAGCTCTCAAGAGTGATCTGGGCTGCACCGAGTTTTTAAGGCACCATTGCAGCGTTCGTTCAACCAGGCCATTGCTTGAAGCAAACGATTCTTGATATTGACCTGCTGGCTTTTGAACAGGGCACGAAACGTCAACAAGCAGCTGTCGTTGACGGGCTAATCCGCAGCCTCGGCACAGGGTTTGTAGTGACCACCAGTGATCTCCCCTCTGCTCTTCTCGATGAGGCCTATGGGATGTTGAGCCGTTTCTTTGCTCTAGAAGCGACAACAAAGCGACAATTCAACGTGCCTGAAGCCTTTGGTCAGACTGGCTATACAGACACACTCGTCGAAACAGCGGCAGGCGAAAAACTTCCCGACTGGAAAGAAATGCTCAACTGGGCATTACCACTACCAGATAACCACCCGTTACGCCAACGTTTCCCCACGCTCTATCCAGAACAACTCCTACCAGAAGTAGCCGTACCAGGAATCACTGGAGTGTTGCAAACCTTCCACAAAACCATCGCCGAGTTGCAGCGTCGCGTGCTGCGAATCATCGCTACTGGCCTTGGTTGCCATGATGATTTTTTCACTGATCTGGTACAAGACGCACCAACGCTCACCAGAGCAATCCGCTACCCACCCATGAACGAAGCCCCTACTGAAGAACACATGTGGGCCGCCGCCCATGGCGACATCAACCTGATTACAGCCTTGCCGCGAGCCACGGCCCCAGGTCTGCAGGTCTACATCGATGGCTCTTGGGTTGATGCCATTGCGCCTGAAGGGCAAGTGATCGTCAACAGTGGCTTGATGCTTGAACGGATCAGCAATGGCCTTATCCCAACCGGCTGGCACCGCGTCTTAGCGCCAAGTCAATCCAATCTTGAGCGGCTCAGTGTTGTTCAGTTCTGTCACCCCAAACCATCCACCCTGCTCACACCCCTCAGCAGCTGCGTCAATGCAAGTCATCCACAACGTTTTGCAGGCGTGATGGCTGCCGATGCCCTCGAAGAAGTGCTTTACCAAATCAAATTGATGGATTAATAGCTCCAATCAGTCGATAACTACCAGATATCAACGTGCCTCGCGATGCATCCAATCGAGTTGAGCAGTTGTTATCTGAGCAACTAAAAGCGTACTTGCCATAAGTCAACTCACAAGTTGACAGAAAAAATAAATGCCTTACACCGACTAACGCACTGAAAAAACTTACTCAATACAAGAGACGTAATTCACAAATCATTAGCAAGAATAAGAAGAGAAGAAATAAACCCTATAATAGGCAAGCAAATGGAAAGGCATTACATCCAACCATTCATGAAAGAGCATATTCAAAAAATGGAAGAAATGAAAATATTGGCAGATGGGGAGGAGATTGCAATTCTCGACATCCTAGACAGGAACATCAACGACATTAAAAGCCAATATGAAAATGCTATGCACAGCATGAAAACAGCCGAAGAGATTCTTCCTGTTGCGTTAGGACTAATACAAGCGTCACTCGCAAAAGAATTCTACCTGAATGCTGGAGGGAAGATATTAGAAGGTGTCTTTAAAGGCATGAATTACCTTCCAGTTTCTCTTGGCTCTGTTCTAATACCTAAATTACTAGGCACTTACGAGAACAAAATAGCCAAATACTTGTCAAAAAAAGCGGAATCATCAGATCACTTTCTTGAAATCGGATGTGCAGAAGGCTACTATGTTGCTGGACTAGCATATAAATGCCATAATTTATATTCATCAGGCGTAGATATAGATCCATCCTCTGTACATTTGGCTTCACTGCTATGCAGCATAAATGGTTTAACTCAGAGAACAACAATAGAATCAGACCTGGAGAAGACTGTTCACAAACTTTCTGGCAACACTCTTGTCCTGATCGATGTTGATGGTGGAGAAATTAATATCATTAGGAAATTCTTGACTTTTGCTAATCAAAATAAAAATATTAACACAATCATTCTTGTCGTTGAAACAGACCTAAATCTCGACGGAACTTCCAATGCCGAGGAAATAAAGATCCTCCTGCTCAGCAACATCTTCGAAATAAAAGAGACTTTGCATCATGACATTAAAGACAGCTTTTCATCATTAACCAAATCCATGTCTGACATAAATAGATTTGCTTGCGCACATGAGCGCGGCATTCCCAATCAATCATGGATAATTGCCGAGTACCAATCAGATTACCCAAGGAATACTTAACAACCACAAGCATCAAAGAGAGAAGTCATCTAGCCATAAGGCTTAATGAATTCACAGAAAATATCCACCTGCAATGGAGCATCCACTGGCAAATAAACATATGCCAATACAAACGCGCAAAGCATGAAGCAATCAGAAATCAACGCTCGCCTACTCAGATTTCATCTGCCACAACTTAAAAACTATTTTTGTTCTCTTTAGCAACAGCAGTGCTGACATTTAGAATAGCCATGTCTATGCTAAACAGCGGGGATAAATAAGATATAAATGACCTTAGAAGCATTCAACAACTTCCTGGCCAACTAAAATGAACAATGACGCCAAAGCATTCGGGATTGTTGACAACGATGGGAAGGAATTAACAGTCTCAGAATACTTAGACATGCCAATCATAGAAGGAGAGTCAGCGTACAAAAATGCTATAAAAGGCGGTGATTTAGCCACTGTATTTAAAATACTTGCAGCACTAAGAAGGACAATACTAGAAAAGAAAGTCTATCTAGAGTCTAGTGGTCAGATCATAGGAGGAGTTTTTAAAGGCATGAAGTACCTTCCCACTGCAAGAAACTCAGTCTTAATGCCTAAGTTACTTGGAACATATGAATCCGAAGTCTCCGAACTTTTAATTAAAAGAGGCAAGACCCTGAACTATTTTATCGATGTTGGCTGTGCCGAAGGCTATTACGTTGCAGGCCTTGCATACAGGTTCCCTGAAATTGATTGCATAGGAGTTGATCTTGAGCCTGAATCAAGAATTCTAGCTGCAACGCTATGCGACATCAATGGCTTAAAAGGAAATACTTCAATTTTTGAAAATATTGATGGTGCCACTAAGACTCTAGCAGGGAAGGTGTTAGCCCTAATTGATGTAGACGGGGACGAGATTAATGTGATCAATAAAGTCATTAACTTTACTAAAGATAATAGAAATATTAGCTCGCTTGAGCTTGTAATCGAGACAGATCGCAATGATTGCGGAACATCAACAGAAGAAGAAATCAAAGAATGCCTTCGATCACTGGGCTTTACAATTCAGCAAATCATTCGACAAGATATACATAACAGGATTTCACCAGTGACCAAATCTTGGGATTATTTAGACCGAGTGATCTGCGGGCACGAAAGAAGTTATTCTGAGCAATCGTGGATTGTAACTAGCAATTCATCAACCTATTATTAGCATCAATTAATACTCCAGTTTGTGCAATCGAGACGCAATCTGTACTTTCCGGTGAACCAGTGAGCTAAATTGGTACGAAGAATGAGCCAAATCAACTCATCTGGGAGTGCTCATTCATGCGAATTATGGATAGCTAATGAATTCGCAAGTAGTCATTTACTGACTTTATTCAGCCCCTTACCTCGCGATGCATCCAGCTGATCCAATCAGCTGAAATTTGCTTCGGGCACACCGCCTCACATTCCAAGTTGCTGCTGCAACTACCAAAACCCTCCTCGAGCATACGCTCTTGCAGCGTTTTCGCCCGGCGTTTGCTCTCAGATTGTCCCTGAGGTAACTGACCTAAATGGGCCAGTTTGGCAGCCACAAACAAACTTGCTGAGGCATTACGACAACTGGCCACGCATGCACCACAACCGATGCAAGTAGCCGTCTCAAAGGCAGAGGAAGCTTGATCCTTCCCTATCAACATGTCATTGCCATCCGGAGCCTGGCCCGTATTCACAGAGCAATAGCCACCAGCTGCAATCAACCGATCAAAAGCCGCACGATCCACCACTAGATCTTGAATGAGAGGAAAAGCTCGTGCCCGCCATGGTTCCAGCGTCAATGTGTCGCCATCAGCGAACTGGCGCAGATAGAGCTGACACACAGTGGTGCCGGTCTGAGGCCCATGGGCCTGACCATTAACAAGAAAGCCACAGCTACCACAAATACCCTCGCGACAGTCGTGATCGAAAGACACCGGGCGCTTGGCTTGAGCAATCAGCTGTTCATTGAGACGGTCAAGAGCCTCCAATAGCGACATGTCGACAGAAATCTGCTCAAGCCGGTAGACATGAAAAGCACCGGAACTGTTGCTTGACGCCTGACGCCAAATACGCAGCGTGAGCGAAATTTTACAGCTCATCGATAAAGACGTTCACTGGGCTTCAAGCTCGTGAAGTTGAGCGCCTCAGCATGGCGAATCGGCTCGCCCCGCCCACGATCTTCCCAAGCAGCAATGTGGGCAAAGTTCTTATCATCACGTCGAGCTTCACCTTCTTCTGTCTGATGCTCTTCACGGAAATGAGCTCCACAAGACTCCTCTCTCGCCAAGGCATCGCGCAACATCAACTTGGCCATCCCAAAGAAATCAGTAACCCTCAACCCCTTCTCGAGTTCAGGGTTAGGTCCCTGAACCTCTCCAGGGATGCTTACCTCAGCATGAAAACGCTGCTCCAGCAATGCCACATCTGCCAACCCAGCACGCAGCCCTTCGGCATCACGGCTGATACCGCAGCGGTCAATCATCACAGCTCCAAGCTCACGATGAAAAGAATCAACCGACCGTTGACCCGCCCCCTTGAGCAAAAGCTCAATCCGCCCACTGGCCCGCGCCAAGGCTTCGCGGCAAGCCAAATGATCACCAGCAACAGGCCTGGTGGTATGGCCTGCTAACCAAGCAGTGACGGTCGCCGGCGCAATGAAGTAGCCATCAGCCAAAGCTTGCATCAAAGCACTAGCGCCTAGACGATTCGCACCATGCTCAGAGAAGTTGGCCTCACCAAGCACAAACAAGCCAGGAATCGAGCTCATCAGGTAGTAATCAACCCAGAGACCACCCATCGTGTAATGGGGGGCTGGAGAGATCCGCATTGGTGTCAGCAACGGATCCTCACCCGTAATTCGCTCATACATCTCCAAAAGGTTGCCGTATCGCTCCACAATCACCTCTCGCCCCTGACTCGAGATCGCATCACTCAGGTCGAGATAAAAGGCTTGGCCACCAGGGCCAACACCATGCCCCGCCTTGCAGAGCTCCCTGGCACGGCGTGAAGCTACATCTCTGGGCACCATGTTGCCGTAGGCCGGATACTGACGCTCAAGGAAGTAATCACGCTGGGCCTCAGGAATCTCAACAGCTGAACGCTGATCTGCAGAATCTGATGGCAGCCAAACACGGCCGTCATTGCGCAAGCTCTCGCTCATCAAGGTTCGCTTGCTTTGATAGGGATCACCACTTGGAATGCAGGTTGGGTGGATCTGGGTGAAGCAAGGGTTCGCGAATAAAGCTCCCTGACGATGAGCCCGCCAAATGGCACTTGCATTGGATTTAAGTGCATTTGTCGAAAGGAAGTAGACGTTGCTATAGCCACCAGTTGCTAACAAAACAGCCTGAGCGGTATGCACTTCCAATTCACCACTAAGCAGGTCACGGCACACCACACCTCGGGCCACGCCATCCACCTTGATGAGCTCCAAAACGTCGCGACGACAAAGCAACTCCACCTGACCAAGAGCCACCTGACGCATCAACGCCTGATAAGCGCCGCAGAGCAATTGCTGGCCAGTCTGTCCGCGAGCATAAAAGGTGCGACTGACCGAAGCCCCTCCCATTCTTCTAGTCGACAGTGTTCCGTCGTACTCACGCGCAAAGGGAACCCCCTGAGCAACGCACTGATCGATGATCGCGCTACTGATCTCAGCCAAACGCTGGCAGCCTGCCTCACGCGCACGGAAATCACCGCCGCGAAGGGTATCGACAAAGAGGCGGCTAACACTGTCACCATCCACAGGGCGAGGGCGAACGGCATTAATGCCTCCCTGGGCGGCCACTGAGTGTGCTCGTCGAGGACTGTCGTGAAAGCTGATCACACGCACCTGGTAGCCCTGCTCGGCCAAGGTTGCCGCCGCCGAGGCCCCAGCCAACCCCGTACCTACCACCAACAACTGAAGATTCCGTTTGCGCAATGGGCTTATTGATGGCAGCGATCCTTGCGTGCGGTTCCATGCATCGGCGATCGTGCCTGATGGGAGACGAGGATCAGGCAAACCATTCATCACTGACCCATCTGCAACGCTGAGGCAGAGACCAGCAACGCCACCACGCTGAAGCCGCCGCCCACAAGCAACGCCAGCATGCGGAAGACGCGCCGAATGCGAAAACCATTAGCTGGATCAAGCAATCCCAAGCTGCGATGAGCTGCCTCACCACCGTGGAACAGGTGCAAGCTGACAGCCACAGCGGCCAATAGATAGAGACCCACGTTTGCAGGCTGAGACAACAAAACACCCAGCGCTAGCAGCTCCTCGCCGGCGGGTGGCCTGGGCCAGCGCAGCTGCAATAGATGCACCACCAGAAAGCCAAGCAAGGTCAAACCACCAATCGCCTGGCTACGTGCTGCTAAGACAGCAAGGAGATCACCTCGGCGGCTCACAAGACCAGCACGATTACCAGCTCGTCGATTAACAATCAGCTTGGCCAGGCTCAGGCCCAAGTGCATCAAAGCTGCAGTTAAAAAGGCAAATTCTGCAAACGGCAACCAAGCAGACTGATGCAAAGCCGCTGCATAAGTCTCAAAGCTCGCCGGTGCAAAAGGCGCCATCGCAACTCCACCCAGATGGAGAAGCAGGAAAAGCACCAACAGCAACCCTGTAGCAGCGCTCCAGACCCTGAGCGAATCCGCCCCCATGAATGCGGAGCACAAAGGTCAAACAACCCTAAAGAAACTCTTGGGTCAGAGAATAGGAGTACCTATACCTATCGTTCATCACGGGTCAACCTTCGCCAGAGCAAGCAGATGCGAGGAAGGTTATCGTCCGCGGAAAAGCACGTTCTGATGGCATCTAGCTCCACCACCTTTGCTCTGCTAGGGGCCGTCTTGATGGTGACGAGCTGCAGCCATAAGGCTGCTCACAAATTCATGACGGTTGAGGCAACCCGAATCACCTCAACCAATTTTGCGCCAATGGTCAGTGCCCTCAGCATGCTGGAGTCGACCAAAAACGTGGCCTTAAAACCACAGACCGACGGCACAGTGATCAAAATTCTCGCCAAGGATGGGCAACGCGTTAAAGCTGGTCAAACCATCCTGGTGCTCGACAACGAGCAACAAAGTGCTGCCCTCGACTCCGCCCAATCCGAAGCAAAGAAAGACCAACTCAATGCTGAGCGTTATGAGTTCCTCTACCAGCAGGGTGCAACATCAGCCAAGACTCGCGACAAATATGCAGTGCAGGCAATCCAGTCGCGAGATCAGGCAAAAGCCGATGCAGCCACCCTCGGCTACAAATTCGTACGCGCACCAATCAATGGCCTAATCGGCGATCTGGACAAAGTGAAACTTGGCGACTACGTGAAGAAAGGGCAAACCATTACAGGCATCGTTGACGATTCGATGCTGTGGACAATGATGCAAATCCCAGCAACGCAAGCCAGCCAGGTGCAACTGGGGCAAACGGTGATGGTTGCATCCCAAACCACACCACCATTAACAGGGCAGGGCTCCGTTGTCTTTATCTCGCCCTATTACGAGCTGAATGGAACAAATAAGTCTCCAAACACACTCATGGTCAAAGCAGCCTTTCCCAACCTCACGGGTAAGTTAAAAACTGGACAATTTGTCAAAAGTCAGATAATAACGGGCCAATTTACAAGCCTTGCTGTTCCTGTTCAAGCGGTATTTATGGAGGCCCAACAACCATTTGTCTACGTTGTTGTACCACTAAGCAAAGCACTCCCAAAAATCAAAGCATCAAGCTCATTACCCGAAGCAACCAAAAAGAAGCTCGAATCATTACCTACTAACACACCGATTGTGTTGCAAAGAGCTGTCACCCTGGGCCAACTGCAAAACAACCTCTACCCATTGAAATCAGGCCTGCAAAAAGGCGAACAAGTTGTTTCAAGCAATACAGCACTACTGCGTAACGGCATGGCCGTGAAGATTGCGCCAGCACAAGCCACCAAGAAAGGAAGCAACTGAATAAAGCATGGCGTTCTCCGACAATTTCATCAAAAGACCAGTTCTGACGACAGTCTGCAGCATCCTCATCGTGCTGGTAGGCATTATCGCAATCCCTTCCTTACCAATCGCAAACCTGCCAAATATAGCCAGTCCACTGATCCAAGTCACAGCAAACTATGGCGGCGGAAATTCGCTAGTCACCGAACAAGCTGTCACCAATCCGTTAGAGCAACAGATCAACGGGGTTCCTGGCGTTAACTACATCTCGTCCACCAGTGACATGGAGGGGCAAAGCACAATCAATGTCTACTTCGATGAGTCAACTGATATCAATATCGACCAAGTCAATGTGCAAAACCGCGTTTCCCTGGCCATGCCCCAGCTACCGGAGCAGGTTCAGGCAACGGGTGTTTCCGTTGAACAAAGCAATCCATCCATCCTACTGGCATACCAAGTTGGTTCAACGCAGGGTCAATTTGACGCTAATTACCTCAATGGCCTTATTTATGAGCAGCTCTATTACCCCCTTGGCAGAGTCCCAGGGGTTGCCAATGTTGCCGTGCTGGGTGGAGCCAATCCAGCCTATTGGCTATTTATCAATCCCGACAAGCTGGCAGCCAACAAACTTACTGCTGAAGACATCATCAATGCTATCAAAAGCCAGAACAGCGTAGCGATTGGAGGCCTTGTAGGTGGCCCTCCTGCAACAGGAGACCAATCCTATACATACCCAATCCTGGTTGAAAATAATGGCAATCTTATCTCCATTGAAGACTTCAATAACCTCATCATTAGTCGCACTACAAGTGGCAATCTTTTGCTGCTAAAAGATATTGGCGAAGTGATTTATGGCTCCAATACTTTTACAGCTGATGCAATCGACGTGAATGGGCACCCAGCCATGACACTGGCTGTCTACCAGACACCTGATAGCAACGCATTAGACGTTTCCAATGACGTCGTGAAAGTAATCGATCAGTTTGCTAGCGCAGCTCCACCAGGGGTCAACGTGTCGCAGATCTACAACATTGGCCAATTTATTGAATCCTCTGTTGAAGGAGTCGTTGATGCCCTTGGGCTTGCAATTGTACTGGTGCTGCTCATTCTCTTTCTTTTCCTGCAGAACTGGCGAGCAACAATCATTCCGAGCTTGGCTATCCCAATCTCTCTCATTGGCACCTTTGCCTTCCTTAAAGTCTTCGATTTCTCTATTAATCAACTCACCCTGCTTGGCCTAGTCCTCGCTACCGGATTGGTGGTCGATGATGCAATTGTGGTGATCGAAGCTGTATCAAAAAACATCGAATCGGGGATGCGTCCTCGCCAGGCAGCACTGGCCTGCATGGGAGAACTATTTGGCGCCTTAGTGGCCACAGCTTTGGCCCTAATGGCCGTTTTCGTACCAGTGGCCTTCTACCCAGGTGGCATTGGCATCATCTACAAGCAATTCGCCCTAACCATTGCCTTCTCAATTGCCATCTCAGCATTTAACGCCCTAACTTTCTCCCCAATGTTGTCAGGCTTGATTCTACGTAGCGACAAGCCTCGAGAACCCAAAGGTTGGGGCTGGATCCTCGCAGGAGTGTTATTGGGATTGGCATTTGGTCGCTTCACAGCAACTGCTTTCGGCAGCTGGACCTACGTACTTGGTGTGGTGTTGGGTGGCATAGCTAGCAGCAACCTCCCTTTCATTTTTCGTCGTTTCAACAGCTTTTTCGATGATTTACAAAAACGTTATTCCCAACTGATCAAATCGTTAATCAGCAAACGCCGCTTAATACTGGCCAGTCTCGCTGGTGGCATCCTGCTGACTGCCTTCGCCTTCACTGCCATTCCCTCTGCCTTCATCCCGGAAGAAGACCAAGGTTATGGATTGGGTTTTTACCAGCTTCAAAATGGCGCCTCACTCAGCCAAACCCAACAAACAGGAAAGCAAATTGCCGAGCTGCTCAAAACCGAAAAGAACATCGATGCAGCGGCAATTGTGAGTGGCTTCGGTTTCAATGGCTCCAGCCCCGATCAGGGTGCATTCTTTTTTGGCCTTAAGCCTCTCAATGAACGCAAAGGCAACAGCAACAGTGCAGCAGCCATCGTCGATCGGCTTAACGCCAAGTTAGAGAAGCTCAGTAGTGCCATTGCGGTTTCTGCCCAACCTCCTGCTGTCCCGGGCTTCTCATCCCAGGGAGGTTTTTACTTCCAGTTCAATGATCTCAGCAACGGGTCCTACAGCTTCAACCAACTGGATGGGCTTGCCAATGATCTGATCAAAGCCGGTCAAGCGAGCAGCGAATTCTCCAACCTTTACACCCAGTTCATTCCCAGCGCTCCGGCCTTCGGACTCCAAGTCGACCGAGCTGTGATGGGAGCCTTAAACGTTGACTATCAGGAGGCAATGAACACCATCGCCACCCTGGCTGGAAGCAACTATTCAGGCCTCACATACGAAAACGGTCAAGTCCGCAACATCTATGTGCAATCATCAGCCGAACAACGTAACGACATTAACGACATCCTGAGTTATTACGTGCGCAGTCGTGATGGCGAGCTTGTACAAGTCTCACAGTTCGCCTCCGCAGACCTGAGCAGTGCGCCCCCAGTCATCAGCCATTACAACCTCTACCGCACAGTGCTCATTCAGGGTGCGGAGGCCGTCGGCAAAAGTTCAGGCCAAGCCTTACAGGCCATTCAAAACCTCTTCCAAAAACAAGACTTCTCCAACATCGGCTACGCCTTCACCGGATTGGCTGCACTGCAGTTATCTGCAGGCAGCGCAAGCATCATGGTCTTCGGACTCGGACTGCTCATCGTCTATCTGGTGCTATCTGCCCAATACGAGAGCTATGTCACACCCGTCATCATTCTGATGACTGTGCCATTAGCGATGCTTGGAGCGTTAGCGTTTCTAGCAATCCGCTCGATCGACCTCAACATCTATGCCCAGGTTGGCCTGGTGACCCTCATCGGCCTGGCGGCGAAGAACGGCATCCTGATTGTGGAAGTCGCCGAACAAAATCTGAAAAGCGGCATGACCCCGAGTGATGCTGTGATTGCCTCGGCCGAATCCCGCTTACGGCCAATCCTGATGACTGCTATTGCAGCCTTAGCCGGCTTCCTCCCTCTAGTGCTAGCCAATGGAGCTGGTGCCCATAGCCAACAATCACTGGGCACTGTGATTTTTGGAGGCCTAGTAGTTGCCACAGTGCTGTCTCTAGGAGTGGTACCGCCCTTTTATGTTGTGGTGAAGCATCTAGAGGAGCGCTGGTTCAGCAGCGAACCACAGATTTGACAAACGCCGAAAATCACATTTGGACTTGGCAGGATTGGCAGGTGGCTTGGAGCAGATCAGGCACTGCAGATCATGCCAATTCAGCAACGCTGCTCATCCACGGCTTTGGAGCCTGCAAGGAGCATTGGCGCCATAACCAATCGGTGTTGGCCCAAATAAGCCCCTGCTACGCCATCGATCTCCTCGGCTTTGGTAGCAGCAGCCAACCAAGGGCACGACTGCGGGGTGAAGCCCCCCATCAAGGTGATTTCTGCTACGACTTTGATGGCTGGGGAGCCCAGGTCGCCGCCTTCTGCCGCGAAGTGGTGCAGATCCCTGTGCGCATTGTGGGCAATTCAATCGGCGGCGTGATTGCGTTACGTGCCGCCCAGCTCCTCGAAGAGGCTTGCGACGGTGTCGTTCTGATCAACTGCGCCCAACGCACCTTGGACGACAAGCGATTAGACGAACAGCCCAGCCTGATGCGCTGGACTCGTCCCTGGCTGAAAAGTCTGGTTCAGCAGCGCTGGCTAAGCAACAGCCTCTTCCGCAACGCAGCAAACCCGATGGTGATCAAGCGGGTGCTGAAGCAGGCCTACCCCAGCGGAAACAATCTCGATCGATCCTTGGTGAGCATGCTGCAAAAACCAGCCGATAGACCAGGTGCTGCAGAAGCCTTCCACGGTTTCATCAACATCTTCGACGACTACCTGGCGCCAGAACTGATGGCTGATCTCAACATGCCAGTGGATCTGATCTGGGGGGCAGCCGATCCATGGGAACCGTTACAGGAAGCCCGTCGCTGGGCTGCGTTGCTGCCTTGTATCCGCTCCATATCAGTGGTCGATGGTGCAGGGCATTGCCCACACGACGAAGCTCCTGAAGAGGTCAATCCGCTGCTGCTCAGCATCATTCAGCAAGCCGCATAGGCCTCAACCGTTTCACTCAACTGGCGCAGACCATTGAGTCCATGGCGCTCCAGATTGCGAACACGATCACGACTGATGTCGAGGATGCGGCCAATCCCGGTGAGGTTCATCGGCTCGCCTCCGTCGATTCCATAACGCATCCGCAGCACACGACCCTGCAGCTCGGGCAACTTTTCTAGCAAGGTACGTAAATCGCCTTTCATGCAATCCACTTCCACCTTCTCACTCGGTAACTCCTCTTCCCCGGCAAGCAACTCAAGCAACTCCGTTTCATCCCCATCTCCCACCTTCATCTCCAAACTCATCGGCTGACGGGCACGGCACATCAGATCCTTCACCTCCTCCTCGGGCAACTCCACAAACTCTGCAAGTTCGCTCACTGTTGGCGTGCGCCCCATCTCCTGACTTAATTCTCGCTGGCCTTTCTTGAGCTTGTTCAGCATCTCCGTGATGTGGATCGGCAGACGGATCGTTCGGCTCTTCTCCGCAATCGCACGCGTGATCCCCTGACGAATCCACCAATACGCATAGGTCGAAAACTTGTAGCCACGTGTTGGGTCGAACTTCTCTACTCCCCTCACCAAGCCGATCGTTCCCTCTTGGATCAAATCAAGCAGCTCCATATTCCGTTTGGTGTACTTCTTGGCAACACTCACCACTAAGCGCAGGTTCGCAGACACCATCCGCTCCTTCGCACGTCGTCCGCTCTGCAACTTCTTCTTGAGCTGCAACGCAGTCAATCCAGCTGCCTTCGCTAGCTCTTTATGACTCGCTGGCTCACCTGTTTGACCTTCCAGTTCAGACTCAAGCTGCTCTAAAGACATCAACTCCTGCACCTGACGACCCAGCGTGATCTCCTGCTCATGGCTCAGTAGCGGCACTCGACCGATATCGCGCAGGTACGAACGCACCAGGTCGACATCTGTGGGCAACTGACGAGCCGGCACAACCGCTGATTTATCAAGGGATTTGGAGGCTGCGGATACGGCCACGACAACTCTATTGCGTTTTGTAAAGCTTACCCCCCAGGCAGGCCAAAAGACCCTACGGAAAACCCACCTCATCGGAATGCATAGGTAGAAATACCTAGAACGCTAGGCCATTTGTTTGCTGAAGCAGCCAAGCCGCTGTCCGTAAATAGATAAAGACCCCAGCCACATCAGTTGCTGTCGTAATAAAGGGAGCCGACATCAGGGCGGGATCCAGACCCATTCGATCGAACAACAAAGGCAAAGCAGCCCCAGCGGTAGCAGCCAGAGTAGTGATCGCCATCAGACTGATCCCTACTGCTGCACCCACAAGAAGACTTTCACCCCGCCACCAAGCAAAGGGAACAACCACAAGCAACATCAACAAACCCAAAATCCCGCCCGCCATGGCCTCACGCAACACCGCCTTCATGCGACCAAGAGCCTGGATGCGCTGAGTACTAAGACCTCGAATCACCACAGTGGAACTCTGAGCGCCAACGTTGCCGCCCGTACCGATCAACAACGGGATGAACGCCGCCAACAGCACAACATGCTTCAGCACATCGTCGTTCATGGCAATCACTTGACTAGTAAAGCCATTCGCTACCACCAATACAGCCAGCCACACCACTCGACGACGCGCAACAACCAACAAATTGCTCTGGAAATAGTCGTCTTCATCCCCCGCCTGCACAGCTCCAGCGGCATAAAGATCGCGTGTGGCCTCCTGTTCAATCACGTCAATCACGTCATCGACGGTGACGATCCCTACCAATCGCTGTTCTCGATCCACAACTGGGACAGCCAAAAAATCGTATCTCTGAATCGCTCGGGCCACCTCCTCTTGATCTGTGTCGGTGCGCACATTCACCACATCGCGGGTCATCACATCCCCGATGCGTGCCTCCGGCTCAGCAGTCACGAGATCTCGCAATGAAAGGATCCCGGTCAGGTGGCGCTCGCCATCAGTCACATAGAGGCTATAAATCGTCTCCGTGTCAGGAGCTCGACGCCTCACGATCGTGAGAGCCTGAGCTGCACTGTGAAATTCCTTGAGGTCAATAAACTCGGTCGTCATCAACCGACCAGCGGTTTCAGGCTCATAACCAAGCAACTGAGCAGTAACCCGTCGCTCTGCTGGGCTCAGTTCTGCCAGCAATCGTCGCACCACCTTGGCAGGCAGCTCATCAAACAATTGCACCCGGTCATCGGGGGACATCTCCTCCACCAACTCGAGCACCTCACCAGAGCGAAGGCGTTCCAGCAGACTCTGCTGAACAGCAGGCTCTAGGTATTCGTAAACCTCAATGGCCTCGTCCTTGCTGAGCAAGCGGAAGGCCAGAGCCTGCAGGGTGCGAGGCAAAATGCCAATGGCTTCAGCGATGTCAACCGGTTGCACCGGATGAAGCAGCATCTTCACGGCGTCATAATTGCCTGCTGACAACAGCGCTTGCAGCTGCTGGGCCACTAAGTCCACCAGGTCAGAGCCGCTGACGACGGCCGCCTCCGGACTGGTTGCCCCCGTTGCCTCGTTCATCGGCCCGCCGTCAAGGCGAGCACACTGTATGGCGGATGGTCCTCGCTAGGGTCTTGAAGACAAAACCAAATGTCCATGGCCATCAACATCAGCCAGATTGTGGTTCGCACTCCAGAGGGTGCTGAGAAATCCCTCAGCGAATACAGCGGCACGGTGCTGTTAATCGTGAATGTGGCCAGCAGATGTGGATTTACCAAGCAATACAAAGGCCTGCAGGCGCTGCAAGACACATACGGCCCTCAGGGACTAAAGGTGCTGGGCTTTCCTTGCAACGACTTTGGCGCCCAGGAGCCCGGCACCCTCGAGGAGATCAAGAGCTTCTGTTCCACCACGTACGGCGCCAGCTTCGAATTATTTGACAAGGTGCACGCCATGGGCAAAACCACCGAGCCCTACACCACCCTCAATCAAACTGAACCAGCAGGAGATGTGGCCTGGAACTTCGAAAAGTTTCTTGTGGGTAAGGACGGCACCGTGATCAAACGTTTCAAAAGCGGCGTGGAACCTGAGAGCACTGAGCTCAAGACAGCTATCGACCAAGCCCTGATGGCCTGAACTGCCGACCAATCAAAAAGCCAAGGGCTGCAACAGCAAGACCTAAGCCCATTGTTAGACCAATCAATCCCAGCGCTGACAACCAAGCACCCTGAGAAATCATGGTGCTGCATTTCACCATCCAGCTGCTGAAAGTAGTGAGAGAACCACAGAAACCCACCCCCAGCAACAACTGACGGCTTGGACGGAACGGCAAACCAACCACCAACCCCAAAATGGCAGCTCCAATCACATTCACCAGCAAGTCGTTCTGAACCTGCCAACGAACCAAGGCCCCAGGCACAGCCCCAAGAGCTACCAGCCACATCTCATTCCATTGATTGGGGAAGGGTTGCGTCGTATTAGCCATCAGCCAAGCCAACGCCTGCAGCTACAGCCAAGAGACCTCCCAAGACCGAGCCCACAGCAAGCACTAGGGCCTCACTCCAGCGATGCTCTCGCAAGGTATTAAGCACCTCTACCGCAAAAGTCGAAAAGGTGCTGAGAGAGCCGAAGAAGCCCACACCAATCAACAAGATCAAAGGCGATGCTCCACTTGCTGGTGCACATTTGGCCTGCAAGGCCAAGACCAAGCCAAGAGCGAAAGCAGCAACCATGTTCACCGTAAAAGTGCCCCAGTGCTTCCTCGGCACCATCGGCGCAAGGTGGTTCACCACTCTGAGGCGCAACCAAGCTCCTGGCACAGCACCTATGGCTACAAGTGAAGCCTGCCATGCTGGCAACGCCAGATCAGACATTGAGCCAGCCACGCCTCACAACCCCGGCCAAGCACTCCCCGCTACCCGAGGCGATCTGTACTTGCAACCAGTCCTTACCATCTTCACCATGCCAACGACGGAGCACATTCAAGGGGGTGCCAACGGCCAGTCTTCGCAAGCTGGGAGCCACAGCCAGAGGGCTAACTCGCAATTCACAGCTTGTCCCAGCAAACAAAGGTCCTGAGCTATCAGAACGACGAATTTCTGGCTGGCGACGCTCACCCCCACCAGCCGGCAAGGCTGCAGGAGCTAGCAAGGCCACCCCTAGGACCCACCCCCAACGGAGCACAACACCCATCAGATATCTAACGCTGCCATATCGAGCTCAGCGCTGTGGGTTTCAATGAACTCCCGGCGGGGGGCAACCTTGTCGCCCATCAAAATTGTGAAGATACGATCAGCCTCTAATGCATCCTGAACCTCCACCCGCTTCATCATCCGGGCAGAAGGGTCCATGGTGGTCTCCCACAACTGCTTTGGCATCATTTCTCCGAGACCCTTAAAGCGCTGAATGGTGTAGTTGGCCTTCTCGGGGAAGCCTGAGAGTGTCGTCTGCAAATCAGCCTCGTTGTAGCAATAGGTATGGTTCTTACCTCGCTCAACCTTATAAAGAGGAGGGCAAGCAATATAGATATAACCACCTTCAACTAATTCTTTCTGGTAGCGGTAGAAAAATGTAAGTATCAGCGTACGAATATGAGCACCATCAACATCAGCATCAGTCATGATCACCACACGGTGATATCTAAGATTTTTTGAATCAAATTCTTCTCCTTTGATACCTAATCCAAGCGCAGTAATCAGCGCCTGAATCTCCGTATTTTTATATATTTTAGCATCATCTGTCTTCTCAATATTTAGAATCTTACCGCGCAAGGGAAGAATTGCTTGAAAGCGACGATCTCGGCCCTGCTTTGCAGAGCCACCAGCAGAGTCACCCTCCACGATGTAAATCTCTGATTCCGAGGGGTCCCTAGAACTGCAATCAGCCAGTTTTCCTGGCAACGTAGAACTCTCAAGTACGCTTTTGCGACGCACTAATTCTCGAGCACGGCGTGCAGCTTCAGCTGCATTGAATGCCTGGATGGCCTTCTCAAGAATAAGGTCAATCACCGCAGGATTAAATTCCAAGTACTGACTCAATGCTTCACCAACCAAGCTGTCGACAATGCCGCGGACTTCGGTATTTCCCAACTTGGTTTTTGTCTGCCCTTCGAATTCTGGATCGGGCACCTTTACAGAAAGAACAGCCGTCAGTCCTTCACGAATATTTTCTCCAGCCAGATTAGAATCGGCTTCCTTGCGTTTGCCCCGCTTACGGGCAAACGTATTGAGAGTACGGGTAAGGACTGTCTTAAGCCCTTCAATATGAGTCCCCCCATCTACAGTGCGAATATTATTAGCAAATCCGAGAATGCTGTCTGAATAAGCATCAACGCACCATTGCAGTGCTGCTTCAACCTGCACATTATCCTTTTCAGCATTCACATAAATAATTTCGGGATGAAGAGCGTCCTTTTCCTCGTTCATATAGGTGACATATTCTTTGATACCACCCTCATAAAAATAGACCTCCTCATGAGGAGCCCCTTCAGCATCTAAAACAGACTGACGCTCATCGCGGAAAACAATCCGCACCCCACCATTGAGATAAGCCAGTTCACGCAAACGAGCAGACAGGGTGGCGTAATCGAAAACAATGCCAACAGTAAATATCTCTTCGTCCGGCTTAAAACAAACGCTCGTGCCAGTGCGCCCCTTCTCTGAAGCAGGCTGGGCTTCGGAACGAAGACTACCGATCGCAGTCCCACGTTCAAAGCGCTGACGGTGCACCTGTCCTTGACGCCGCACCGTCACTTCCACCCATTCACTCAGGGCATTGACGACAGATACCCCAACTCCGTGCAAGCCGCCAGAGACCTTGTAACCGCCACTGCCGAACTTACCGCCAGCATGAAGCACGGTGAGCACCGTTTCCAAGGCACTCTTGCCTGTCCGGGAATGAACGTCGGTGGGAATGCCACGGCCGTTGTCAGATATTGATGCGGAACCATCTGGTCCAAGCACCACGAGAATCTCATCACAGTGCCCGGCCAAGGCCTCATCAACAGAGTTGTCGACAACCTCAAAAACAAGGTGATGCAACCCCCTTGGCCCAGTGGAGCCGATGTACATCCCCGGACGCTTCCTAACGGGCTCTAGCCCTTCCAGCACCTGAATTTGTTCGGCGCCATAGGCAGCCTGGACTTTGGAGTCTTCGCTCATTCAATAAATCCGCAGCCAGGAAGGGTTGTTCTAAGAGGCCTCATCGGCGAGAAACCTCGACCTGGCAAGCTCATTTTACCACTGGCTCACCACTGGCGCTTACAACGGTCACTGAAGCGTCATTGCTCATTAGAGACTACCTAAACGTTGCTGACATGACACTCATCACAGCTGCTCATGCCCGCCTCTAAGCCGCTTCTGATTGCGCTGCTCGGGCCCACAGCAAGCGGCAAAACATGCCTGGCCTTACAGCTGGCAGAACAGCTGAAGCTGAGCGTGCTCAATGTGGATTCCCGCCAGCTCTACATCGGCATGGACGTTGGCACCGCCAAGCCAACCAAAGAACAGCAGCGGCGCGTGCATCATCACCTGATTGATCTTCGTCGCCCAGATCAACCGATCACCCTGCAGGAATTCCAGGCAGCCGCGCAACTGATCCTTGCACAAAAGCTAAGGAAACAAAGCATGCCATTTCTAGTTGGCGGCAGTGGTCTTTATCTCAAAGCTCTCACTTGTGGGCTGCGTCCACCAGCAGTGCCACCCCAACCAGAGCTCCGCAAGCAGTTAGGCGAGCTAGGCCAACGCACCTGCCAACACCTACTCCAAGCCGCAGATCCCACCGCTGCCAAACGAATTGCCCCTGCTGATGCCATGCGGACCCAACGGGCTCTGGAAGTGGTTTATGCCACTGGCAAACCGATCACCACTCAACAAGGCTCAAGCCCACCTCCTTGGCGCGTGCTGGAACTAGGCCTCGACCCACACAACCTGCGCGAACGCATTCGCCAACGCACAACAGAGCTCTATGCCAATGGTCTCATCGAAGAAACCGAACACTTGAGTCAGTGCTACGACACCGATCTGCCCTTGCTGCAAACGATTGGCTATGGGGAAGCACTAAAGGTGATTCAAGGCCTACTCAACCGTGAACAGGCCATCGCCCTGACCACACGTCGTACTCAGCAGTTCGCCAAGCGTCAGCGCACATGGTTCCGCAGACAACATCACCCCTATTGGCTCAAAGGTGAGGAACCGCTGAGCGAAGCGCTATCACTGATTCAAGCGGGTCTAAGCTAAAGGGTGCAGACATAAAACCTTCTGGTCTCCTTGTCGTCTGCTCTATTCCCTTATCTCACTGAATGCCACCACGTCCTCGTTTTGACCGTCGCGCACCCGTCAGGGAGCTCCCCAACATTAATGACCGCATCAATTATCCCAAGTTGCGGGTCGTTGACGCAGACGGAACTCAGCTCGGGGTGATCAACAGGGAAGAAGCCCTTGATGTAGCAAAAGATAGGGAACTCGATCTGGTCCTTGTCAGCGAGAAAGCGGATCCACCCGTTTGCCGAATCATGGATTACGGCAAATTCAAGTTTGAGCAGGAGAAGAAAGCCAAGGAAGCCAAAAAGAAGTCGCATCAGACCGAAGTCAAAGAAGTCAAAATGCGCTACAAAATCGATCAGCACGACTACAACGTGCGCATCGGCCAAGCCGTGCGATTCCTCAAGGCTGGTGACAAAGTCAAGTGCACCGTTATCTTCCGGGGTCGGGAAATTCAGCACACTGCCCTGGCTGAAACGCTGCTACGACGTATGGCAAAAGATCTGGAAGAACAGGCCGAAATTCAGCAAGCTCCTAAGCGTGAAGGTCGGAACATGATCATGTTCCTTACACCGCGCAAAACACCGCTGATCAAAACAGATAAGGAAAACCAAATCCCTACGCGTGCGGTTCGCACCATCACAGCCCCACCTCGAGCCACTGCTGCTGCCAAAACACAGCTCAACAAGGATCAATAAATCCCTAATTTCAGAGAAATCAAGCACCTGCTAGTCCTTGAGAGCAACCTGAACCACTCAGTGTGTTCTGGTCGATCAATTCAGAGGGTTCGACCCCTCTGAATTCCCTATAGCAACAACGCTTTATCCAAAACCTGCTGTGTCCAGTCCAAGCCTGGATAGCCCGCCCACACATCTCGCCAGGCAGAGAGTTGACTTACCAAAGAGATATTGCCACTCTCTCTGCAGCCAAGCAAAACATTCGACCTGAGAGCAGCAGCAAGGCGGGCCTGTATGCAAATTCTTTAAATGAGCTCAACAACAAAACCACTGTCAAGCTCAGCCATGCCAAGGCAAAGTGAACTGTCACAGCATCACAGGACACACGCGCGATTGTCATGAAGGCCTCCTGCTCTTTAAGGTGGCCGCATTGCAACCTGGCCTACCGGCGTGCGATTCCATATTCAGCAGGAAAGCGACATTCCGGCTTCGGCCCAGCTTTACAACCAAATTTGTTTCGCAATCGCCGCACGTCATTACCCACCTGGCCACAGACTGCCCAGCACTCGCCAGTTAGCCATGCAAACTGGCCTTCATCGCAACACGATCAGCAAGGTCTATCGACAGCTGGAAACAGATGGTGTTGTCGAAGCCATGGCTGGTTCAGGTATCTACGTGCGCGACCAGCAAAAGCCGCGCGAAATCAAAACCCCTCCCCATATTCGCAATCGAGGTACCCCTGACCTTGACCAGGAAGTGCGCAAGTGCGTCGATGGTCTGCTCAATGCTGGTTGTACTCTCCAGCAAACTCGAGAACTGTTAACCCGCGAAATTGACTGGCGCCTTCGCTGCGGGGCGAGAGTGTTGGTAAGCACTCCGAGAGAGGATATTGGCGCCTCCATGCTGATTGCAGAAGAGCTGCAGCCCCACCTTGATGTTCCAGTTGAAGTGGTACCGATGGAGGAGCTGGAAAGAATTCTTGAAAGCTCAAGCAACGGCACTGTGGTAACCAGTCGCTATTTCCTGCAACCGCTGGAAGAGCTAGCTAAACGCCACGGAGTTCGGGCCGTCGCAGTAGACCTCAATGACTTCCGCCAAGAGCTCGCCATGCTTAAGGAATTGCGGCCCGGCAGCTGCGTAGGGCTGGTAAGCATCAGCCCAGGCATCCTACGAGCTGCCGAAGTCATCCTGCACAGCATGCGCGGCAATGAACTACTGCTCATGACAGCAACACCGGATGTAGGCAGCCGCCTACTGGCCCTGCTCCGAGCAGCCAGCCACGTGCTCTGCGACCGCCCCAGCCTGCCCCTTGTCGAGCAAAGCCTGCGCCAAAACCGTTCCCAATTGATACGCATGCCCCAACTTCACTGCGCAGACAGCTATCTCAGCACCAACACGATCGAACAACTCCGCAAGGAAATCGGCCTGCTCAGCGCCTAATTAAGCTCACTAATCTGGGCAAATGCTCACAGCCATAAAGACCGACCTAGCAATCATCAAAGAACGAGATCCAGCAGCCCGAGACCTGCTTGAGATCCTGCTTTGCTATCCGGGCTTTCAGGCCTTGACACTGCATCGAATCAGTCACCGACTTTGGCGATCCGGATTACCTTTGCTGCCACGACTACTCAGCCAGATCACACGTGCCCTGACTGGCATAGAGATCCATCCAGGCGCCCAGATCGGTCACGGAGTATTCATCGATCACGGCATGGGTGTTGTGATCGGCGAAACAACGGAGATCGGCAACCGCTGCCTGCTCTATCAAGGCGTAACTCTCGGTGGCACAGGAAAAGAGCACGGCAAACGCCATCCAACCCTGGCAGAAAACGTAGTCGTTGGAGCTGGCGCCAAAGTTCTTGGCGCAATTCACGTGGGGGCCAATACGAGAATCGGTGCCGGATCAGTCGTTGTGCGGGACGTTGAAGCCGACAGCACGGTTGTGGGCATCCCAGGGCGAGTGGTGCATCAAAGCGGTGTCCGTATCAATCCATTAGCCCACTCAGCACTACCAGACGCAGAGGCCGATGTCATACGCAACCTGATGGAGCGTATCGACCAACTAGAAAATCAGGTAACAGCTTTGCATTCTTGCCTACAAGAGCTAAGTACTGATCGTGTTCCTCAAGATCTTCAAACCGGACAAGCTCAAAACCTCAAAGACAGGGAAATCATTGAGTTCCTAGGGGATACTCCCAGTAGCCGACAGTAAGTTAGACAAGCTATTAAATAAACTCAAACATTCGCAGCCTCTTGAGCAGGAGCAGGCTGGAACATAAACATCGAATAAATCACATTACGACGCATATTTGCCATCATCTCGAGAAACATATCGTAGCCCTCATTCTTGTATTCAATGAGCGGATCTTTTTGCCCATAGCCTCGCAAACCTACAGATTCACGCAGAGCATCCATCGCCTGCAAATGTTCCCGCCAAAGTGTATCGATCTGCTGAAGGATAAAGAAACGTTCTGCCTCCCGCATCAACCCAGGTCGCTGCTGCTCAATCTGACCTTCCTTAATATCATAAGCATTGCGCAGTTGCTCCTGAAGAAAAGACTTAAGCTCCTCCATACTTAACCCCTGCAACTGCTCAGGCTTTAGATCCTCAAGCAGGTAGACAAATTGCTGAACCTTGCTAACCAGTTGGCCTAAATCCCATTCTTCAGGGGGCAAGTCAGGGTTCACATAAGCCTCAACAATGTCGTCCATTGTTCGCTCTCCATAACCAATCACCTGCTTCTTGAGCCCGCGACCTTCAAGCACACGGCGACGTTCGGCATAAACGGCACGACGTTGATTGTTCATTACCTCGTCGTACTCAAAAACCTGCTTACGAATGTCGTAGTAATAGGTTTCTACCTTTTTCTGAGCCCCCTCTAAAGAACGGGTCAGCATGCCCGACTCAATGGGCATATCCTCCTCCACGCGGAAAGCATTCATCAACGACGCCACCCGTTCTCCTCCGAAGATGCGCAATAGGTTGTCTTCCAAAGAAAGGAAAAAACGGGTACTACCTAAATCCCCCTGGCGGCCGGCACGACCACGAAGTTGATTGTCAACCCTGCGAGATTCATGACGTTCTGTACCAATCACATGAAGACCACCTGCTTCCCTCACTCGAACCTCCTCCTGGGTCACTACCACGTCGTATTCAGTCTTTACTCTTGCGATCGACTCTCTTAAGGCAGCAATCTGCGCATCATCGGTAGGTGCTTTTTCAGCAGCAGTGGAGATGCGATCCTCTAATTCGATCACGCTCAGTGCCCTATCTCCCCAAACCTTCACAAGCTCACGAGCTAACTCCGCAAGGAACTGATCAGTGTCATCAGTGAGCGAGCAAGGATAGAGACTCCCGATTGCACGGGCCTCGCTTAAGACATGGCCATGAGATCCATTCGAAGCAGCGGCCTTGGCAGCGAACCCACCACCTGTCTCGGCAGCCCTCTGCAATGGCACTGGTGGACGATGACCCTCCTCAGGCCGCACCAATCTTGGTAGCAAAACCTCACGCAATTTGAGGCGTGCCATGTAATCGCTATTTCCGCCGAGGATGATGTCTGTCCCACGGCCAGCCATGTTTGTGGCAATCGTCACAGCACCTGCACGGCCAGCCTGGGCCACGATCTCCGCCTCACGTTCCACATTCTCCGGCTTGGCATTCAAAAGATTGTGGGGAATCTCCTGTTCTGAGAGCAGGGAACTCAACAGTTCGCTTTTCTCAACACTGGTCGTGCCAACCAGAACAGGCCTTCCCTGCTTATGAATTTCAGCCGTCTCGTTGGCCACGGCACGCCACTTGGCTGATTCAGTCTTATAAACCTGATCCACCCAATCCGCACGAGCCCGAGGCTGATTGGTAGGGATCACTGAAGTCTCAAGCTTGTAGGTCTTCTCAAACTCCACCTCTTCAGTTTTAGCGGTGCCGGTCATGCCAGCCAAGCGGGGATAAAGCAGAAAGAAATTTTGATAAGTAATCGAAGCGAGAGTCTGAGTTTCAGGCTGAATCGCTAGCTGTTCCTTGGCCTCAATCGCCTGATGCTGTCCGTCGCTCCAGCGCCGGCCTGGCATCACACGACCTGTGAACTCATCAACAATCACAGCTTCACCATCGCGGACGATGTAATTCACATCCCGAACAAACAACTCCTTGGCCTTTAATGCATTGGTGATGTAATGGGCCCAAGGATCAGCGGGGTCAAACAGATCCCTCACTTTGAGGTTCTGCTCAGCCTTGGCAAAGCCTTCATCTGTAAGTGTGCAACTGCGTTGCTTCTCATCAACCTCGTAGTCACCCTCAGGATCAATGCCATCCTTGCCCTGTTCTGCAGCCCGCTCGAGAGCAGCGGCCACATCTGCAGCCTGCTGATACTTCTCCTGGGGACGCTCCACCTGTCCTGAAATGATCAAGGGAGTACGCGCCTCATCGATCAGGATCGAATCCACCTCATCGATGACGCAGTACTGAAACTCCCGCTGAACCACCTCACTCAGATCGGTGGCCATGTTGTCACGCAGGTAGTCAAAACCCAACTCTGAATTGGTGGCATAGGTGATATCGCAGGCGTAATTGCGCCGCCGCTCAGCAGGGCTCATGTCCTGCTGGATCAAACCAACACTGAGACCGAGAAAACGATGCACCTGGCCCATCCATTCAGCATCGCGCCGTGCCAGGTAATCATTGACCGTAACCACATGCACCCCACGGCCAGTGAGGGCATTGAGGTAGCTAGGCAGAGTGGCTACAAGAGTCTTCCCTTCACCGGTCTTCATCTCACCAATCTGACCCTCATGCAGCACCATGCCGCCAATCAGCTGCACATCGAAATGACGCATGCCGAGCACCCGTTTAGCAGCCTCACGTACAACAGCAAAGGCTTCTGGGAGCAGCTCATCAAGTAAAACTCGCTGCTTAGGAAAACTGACGACAGTCTCAAACTGCTGGCGAAAATCGGCCGTTTTGGAGCGCAGCTGGTCATCGCTGAGCAAGGCGATGTCCTCTTCGAGGATATTGATGTCAGTGACGATCGGCTGGTAACGCTTCAGCTTGCGGGCATTGGGATCACCCAGCAGGAGCTTGAGCATGATGTGAGGGGCTACCAGATATATACCTACACCCTAACGAGGACGATAATCAGCTTCATTCGAAATTTTTGAGTACCATCACTGAACGATAAAATTCATTGCTTACCAACCAACTATCAATTATCTAACGTTGGCAATCAGGAAAGGGTCTGCCCTTAAGTTCTGCGGCATGAAGCCCAGAACCCCAAAGACCAAGAGATCAAAAAGCTTTCCAAGGGTGGCAAGACGGAATGAGCAAAGCCTCAGGACTGATCAAAACGGGGCTTGCCTTACTGCGTCTGGCTAAGGCAATTGAACCAATTAGGCCATCAAGCGCTGAAACCCTTCGTCTAACAACCTTCAAGGCACTGAAGCTGCTCCGCTGCAGCCGCCGAGCAATCGTCACTGGGTTGGAGTTGGTCTGGAGGCTGGGATGGCGCCATCAGTCGAAAAATCCCAAATTTGCACTATGGATGGCCTTGCTAATCCGAATGCCAATGCCAAATCAATAACTCTGGAACGAATCAAGCTTGCCCTCAACGAAATCGAGACATGCCGAAAAGCCAAGTATCAGCTGATATGCAGCCGCTGAAACCATCGCGGTAAGCTCAACCAACCAACTTGCAAAGCTCCTCAGTCAACTGCGCATTCTCTAAATTAAGCAAGTGTTCTTCTAGCGTCACTATGACGTTCGTGGATATGTACCACGCACATGGCGCCCACCTATCAGAACTACGCCTACGCGGCTAGGTAGTGGTCGCATCGAGTTCAAGACTCACAACAACTTTCCCACAGAAAATAATAGATCACGGAATCGTAATCAGCCAGCGCCTCAATCAAGGGCTTTCCCTTGGAGCCTATCGAGACTTCTACTGATTGTTTACTAAAGAGCCCAATCTGACATAGCCCTACAATCAACTTTTACTGGCTAATGACAGCAACCTCACGATTGAAGGAGAAAGCAAGTTGCCAATTGCACCAATGAGATTAGCGAAAGACTCCAGACAAATAATCCAATACTTGCCGAGCAATAGACTCAACCTAAAGAGCTTTCACCACATTTAATTCTATCTTATTGGCATCAATTCACCTCTAATCCGCAATGCTTAATTGCTAAAATTTTGCAGCAAAGATAACCTCATCAATCAAGTAGAAGCCGGGCTCAGCCAAGCAATTATCATTACCGCAGCCAAAACCTAGGCCAGGCAATTCCTAATCCATATACTGCTCAATCAACCTGATGCAGGGACAGACCTCGAGCGATTGAAAGCGCGGGAGCCAAATGATGAAAAAGCAAGTGATTTATAACCTCCAAGGCTATCCAGGCCTACCAATGCCAGTCAGTCAGCTGCTGCCATGGCTTTACAGGCCATGGAAACTGGCCGAGGAACGACCTAGAGCAACTACTTCGTTCCCGCTTCAGCGCAAAAAGAATGGATTGGCTCAACCAGTTCCTTAAACTCAATAACAGAAATCATTGATAGGCTCGGACGTAATGAAGCTGCTCTGATGCGTCTTTCAATTCTGGTTGTGTCACGCACACCCAACCTGCTCAACCAAATGCTGGAGAGCGTGGCAAAAGCCTCCAGCCTTGAGTGTGCAGAGATTGAAATACTCTGCTCATGGAATGGCGCAACGGAAGCCGAACAGGCAATCAGCAATACATCTGGCTACGAATTCCTGATCGCTCAACGTGAGCCTTATCACTTCGCCAGCAACATGAATCGTCTTGCCGAGCAAGCCGAAGGAGAGTTGTTGCTGCTGATCAACGACGACGTCCTCCTGGATGCAGGCAGCATCGACGCAGCCATCAACTGCTTGGAGCACCAACCCAAGGCAGGCCTTGTAGGAGGACGCCTGCGGAGTAGCGAGGGCGAGCTGACCCATGCCGGCATCCTCTTCGATAGCCGAAATTCCCCCTATCATCAACTAGATCGAATGCTGCCTGCAGATGCAACAGCCTTCATGGGATCAAACCGAATCATGCCAGCAGTAACGGGAGCATTAATGCTGATTAGACGCCAACACTTCTTAAGTTTGCTTCTCAATGAGAACTACAAAGTTTGTGGCGAAGATGTAGAGCTTTGCTTAGATCTTCGCCAACGTCATCAATTAGAAATTTGGTATTGCCCAGCGGCAAGTGGAGTCCATGAATCTGAGAGTACGCGGCAACAAGAGAGCGAACAAGCAGGCAATACAGAAGACCTATGTCGTATACGCAGGCGTCGCCGACAATTCATTGAACAAGCTAACAATGTTCAACTGTGTCATGACCTACTCGCTAGCAGCCTAGAGACAGAAAGCCTGCGAACCCTGGAGCTCCAGCGGCAACAGTACTTTAATGACCAAAAGAATCATCTGAAGCATAGGAAAGATAAAATTAAAGATGAGCTGAAGCATTGGCAAGATCAAAGCCACTCCTTACAGCTCACAAGACTCCGTCAACAACAGGAACTGGAAGAAAGCAAGCGGGAGTTAAGCCAGTTGCGCAGAGCTCAGTCAACACCAGTAGCGACATAGCATGCGGTTTATATACTTACTGACAAGCCAAGAATTAACCTTTCAATATCAAATCATCCAAATAGAGATAAGCCGGTTCGAATTTATTCCCATCTTTCCTACTCAATCAGTGCCAGTTACTCCCCCAAGAATTCTCATGGCATAACACCCCTTCCTCTCAAGGGGGTAGGGTTTGGCCGATCGCCTGGCCTTCATGGCACTGCTCACAAACGATCCCAACCATGCAAGCCGCCTTGCAGGCAAGCGCATCGTCATAACCGCCTATGACCTTGAACAGAGCGAACACAGGGGCATTGCTGTTTACTCCAAGGCCCTGATCCGTAGCCTCAGAGAGACAGGGGCGGAGGTTTGGCTGCTAACAGAGTTTGACTTCCCGATGAGGAGTGCAGGTCTTCATCGACTACCGGCGGAGATGCAAGAGCTTCTACATAGTGCCAAGGTTCTCGACTCACTCGCAGAAGGAGACAGTGGCCCCGCAACTAGCTGGCTGGAGAAAAAAATCAATCTTGCAGGTAAATTTCGCAAATATTGGCGATGGCTCGAAGACATTTGGGAATTCGCACGCCGTCCGCGCTATTACCCAGCCCGCAAGATTAAAAAGATCAGGCTAAATAAATTGTTTGACAATCCATACCTACGGCACGATCGTCTAGGCTACCTGCAATACGTTGAAGGGATATTATGCGCGCGCAAAATATTCTTCTCAACCCAAGTCGCTGCTCTTCTCAAAAGCCAAAAGCCTGTTCGCGTTGATCTCGAAGGGTTTGATGCACTTATAACGTGCTGCCCACTGAATATTAAACCGCTTTATACTTCAACTTTCGTGCAAACTGTGCACGATCTAATCCCAATTGAATATGCCCAAACATCAGATAATCTTCTGGGTTTTAGTCACCGCTTGCAAGCCTGTCTACCTGCAAAAAGGATTTTTGTCTCTGAATCAACAGCAATCAAATTTCATGAGCGAATCAAAAGACAAAAAACTATCGGCCATGCAATTCATAAAAAAAACCAAAGACAACAATGCAACGAAAAAATCCTGGTCCAACCACCTTCTCTGATCATCCCTAGTTGGATCGCCGAGGATCCGAACAGGGTTAGTGACCTCAGGCCTGTCAGCTATCTACTTCGAAAAAAAGGAAAAAGAAAAAGGAAAGGCAACCAGAAAGAGAAAGAAATACTAGAACCTTTTAAGTTTTTACTTTTCAACTCATCAGTAGAAGCACGCAAAAACCTTTTATTCCTTGTCAAGGCATACTCTGAATCCAATCTAGGCAGTAAAGGAATTCGACTTTGCGTCACAGGAAAACTAAAGAAAGATACCTACAGCAAGGCAGTAAGGGAAATAGTTATGAATGAACCAGGTATTTTACTAGCTGGCTACATTGATGAAAGCACAAAATTAGACCTCTATCTTAATGCAATGGCCTTACTGAGTCCATCACTAGTTGAGGGCTTTGGCATCCCAGTTCTCGATGCTTCATGCCTTGGAATGCCTGCAATTGCAAGCAACTGTGACTCTCATCAAGAAATCCAAACGCAATTCGATTTCAACCAATACGTATTGCTAATCAATACACTCGAAAGCCGTGATTGGGCAGCGGCAATGCAATCAGTCTATGGGGTCTCGACTGGTTTATGCGATCAACCATCTGAAGAGAGAAAACGCCGAATTAGCAGGTATCAGAATAAGTACAAGCTGATCAACAGACAATTCCAGAATGGCCTAGAAGAGTTAATTGAATAACTTAGTCCACATTGACTGAACACAATCAAACCGACACCCTATTTTAGACCAAAAAAGGTAAGTTTGGCCGCTCATGATTGAGCAAGCGCAATGCAAGCCAGATGCCTACCAGGTTGACTAGCAACAAGAACAGACCATCTGACCATTGCAATTCACCCGACATCAACGTGTGTCGAATGGAGCTGAGAATCCGATAAAGCGGATTGAGATTAGCCGTCCAAGCCATGTGTCGGAGAGTTTCTTTCCTATACAGAATTGGCGAAAGCAAAAAACACAACTGCAAAACAATTGGAACCAATTGATAAAGATCGCGATAGCGTGTACCAAGCAAGCAAACCAATACTGGCAACCAGTAGAGGAATAAAAACAAATTAAGCAATGGCAACCAGCCAACCAAAAAAAGATTGGCCAAAAGATTATGTTGAAAAATACTCAAGGCAAGTATTACCAATACAAACGACTGCACAAAAGTCTGCAACTGAAATGCCCACTCCTCAAGGGTATAAAAGACAGGGTTAAGGTTGCTATTATGCAGATGACTATGATTATGCTCAAAAAGATTAGGTGCTGTACCAATAGCACCAGCAAGGCTATTCCAAACCACCAAACCGACGCCTAAATACACCACATAGGAACTGAAATCCGGAACCTTAAACACGGTGCCGTAAACAAGTGCTAAAGCCCCAATCGAAAAGAGATTGGAGAGGCCGAGCCAAAAGCTACCGAGCAGCGTGCGCACAAAGCGTGCTCGAGTGCGAGCAGTCGCCGTAAACCACCAGACCCTACGCAACCTCCAAGCCTCACGCAGAGTATGGCGCACGGATCGCGGCCGAAAACCAGAGCTAACCGTCACGCGCTTTTTTGATATTGAGTAAGAGCCTCTTCAAGAGGACCATCAAAAACGATTCGTCCCTCCTTAAAAACCAAACCACGCTGACAAAAACGTCGCAGCAACTCGTTTGAATGAGAAGCCAAAAAGAGAGTCCCGGTGGTACTCAGAAAGCTGTGCATGCGCAGCTGAGCCCGCTCATAAAAACAAGTGTCGCCCGCACCAAAACCCTCGTCCAAGGCCAAACATTCATGAGTACAGGCTGTCAGCACAGCGAACAACAAGCGAGCAACCATCCCCTGGCTGTAAGTCTTGACAGGCAAGTGAATAAAGTCTCCTAAGCCGGAAAAATCAACCACATCCTCTGTGAAAGCTTGGAAGCCGCCCAGGTTGCCCTTCACCCACAGATAGTGAGCCTTGATCGCCTGCATGCCACTCAACTCAGGGCTAGTAATGAAGCTCTTGTTGATCATCGGGAACACCCGAACACGTGCCTCCAAAAAACCGGCGGTGTGCTGATAGATCCCTGAGATCAGCCGTAGAAACGTTGATTTACCAGCACCGTTGTGGCCGATCAATGCCACCCTCTCCCCCTCGCGCACTGTACAGCTCACATCCTGCAAAGCCGTAATCACGGCCCCCCCCCGACTGCGACTGAGTTTGCCACCAGTGACAGAACGAATCAATGTCGCCTTGAGAGTTCGGGTCTCTGTTGTACAAACCGGGATATCAAGCCGCACATTCCGAAGAGTCAACACCACTGGGCGTTCATGTCCGTCAGAAGCTCCGCAATGCTGGCTGTCTGGCGCTTCAGGCTGAATTGCTTGGCGTGGGTCAGGCCCGCTAGTGAGAGATGCTGCCAAAGGCTGTTGTCGCAAGCGAGTTGCTGGAGCTCACCTGCAAGGCTAACCCCACCATCATCTAGGTCGAATATCAACGAAACGCCATCGTGGAGTTCGGTATGTACAGGAATCCGGCTCGCCAAGGTTGGCAAGCCGCTGGCCTGGGCCTCGAGCAGAGGATAATCAAAACCCTCCATCAGGCTGGTGGAGAGCAAACAGAAGCTCGAGCGCAATTTCCGCCCCAAAGCATCTTCCGATACATAGGACAACCATTCCACCCGACCAGTTAGCTCTAAACGTCGTTCCAAGCGAAGCAGCTTCGAACTCTCACGACCACGTCCGCCCACAACAACAAGATTGCCCAGCCAATCTGGCTCTAAAGCAAGCAACTTGGCAAAACCTCTTAAAGCCAAAGAGATGTTTTTATTTCGAGCATGACGTGCTATCAGCAGCACGTCTTGACTAGCAGGTTCACGAATGGGATCAGAACAAAGCTCCACACCATTCGGGATGACGGTGACACGCTTTGCCGGCAGGCCCTCTTCCAACAAGAGATCAGCCACATGACGACTAATGGCGATCACCCTTGTGGCACCCTGCAAATGCCTTGGCAACCAAAGACGGCTACGCCAATAAGCCCGACGACTACTTGGGTAATAAAGAGGAGTGACGTCATGGCAGGTAATCACCTGAGGTCTATTACGGACTCCCAACAGCCGATCGGTGTAAGGGGAATAAATCACAGCCGGATCGGCTTCTGCTACCAACTTCCGCGTCGGTACAGCGTGCTGCACGAGTGAATTTGCCTGTAGCCAACGCATGCGTCGAGATTGCTGCTCCTGTGGCAACAGCGCATCAACGGCCAATTCAGCCTGACCATCAACTCTCAGTCGTATTTGCTTTGGAAGTGACTGACCAGTCGCCGTTGGCCAAGCCATAAGCATGCGCTCCACATAGCGACTAAGGCCTGTTGGTGCAGGTCTATAGAGAAGCAGATTGAATAGAAATGGCGAATTCATCTGCACATCTGACAGGCCAAAGAAAGCAAACAAAGGTCGAACAAATCAGCTTGCAAGCGATCCAATTGCTGATGACCTCGCCAAGTCAAAGTCGCCGGAAGCATTTCCTCGCTGAAGGGATGCATCAACAGCTCCAACTAACAAGCCATTCTGAGGGCGCACTGCAGGGCGAAGCGCATCGCAGTATTGCCGCCAAGCTCACTTAAACCCCTTGAGAGCATCTCCAAAACAATTTCTACTGAAGCCAATGAATCAACCACCGAAAGACCGATCTACACTATCCGGCATAAAATCAATACCACCAAGAGATCGAATACATGGTGAGGAAAACACCAATTACGAGTCCTTGAGACCTAGCTTTAACTAAATCCATGCAAATATGGTGCGTGGTGACTCTTCGAACACTCTCCTTATTGATTATTAAGTTGTTCAAGTGAGTGGCTCTTGCCAGCAATTTCTGCGGCCGTGAATCGGATTGAGAAAGTGGATGGACAGCACACTTCAGCAACCTTAAAAGCTTCAGTCAGCATTAGATAGCTATCACGACAAAAGGGAACTTTCTGGAACTAATTCTTGGAGCAATACAGTTAAGAGCCAACTATTACAAACCTGCTAACATGCCACCACGATGTCGCCATGCGGCCTCAAAAGCAAAAGGCCCTCCACACGTATAGACGGCCCTGATTCACCATGCGAACAAGCGCGCAACTCATCCAGCAAAGAGGCCCCTAATACCTGCGCAAACTTCTGATCAGGGTCAAGCTGTTTGCGAATCCCTTGGGCCCGCCAAACCTGCAAGAGCGACTAGCCACTTAGTCGTTACGCAAGCAGCTCGATGATTAACTTGCTTCAGTCAGAGAGAAGATCTAATTGGAGCAACTTCTGTCGCCAAACCGCGTGGGCGAATTCGTGGTCATAACGATTAATAGCCTGCTGACAAAGCCGAGCATGCAGTCCTGGGTTAGCAAGCACCTTCTGCAAGACCCCAGACAGATCAACAGGAGAACCACTCCATGGCAGTTCCGGCAAAGCACTCACCCAGTGCATTCCCGATTCGGGTAGGTCATAAGCCAAAGAAGGTATGCCACTGGCCATGGCCTCCAACTGAACAATGCCAAAGGCCTCATTACAACGATCAGAAGGCAGCACCATCACATCAGCCTTTGCCAGCAACTGAAGTTTCCTTCTCTCACTCACCCGGCCCTGAAATAGCACCTGCTGGTTAGAGCGGCGATGCAAAGCAGCGAAATCTTCTAGACGTGAACGATCTGGTCCATCGCCCAGAACCAGCAATCTCTGAGCAGATTCAGTAAATGCGAAAGACTCCAATAACCAATCGACACGCTTATAACTTTCAAGACGGCCGATGAAGATGATTGTGCCGCTAAGCAGCTGAGCTCGACGCTCTCTCCGCAGCAACAACAACTGCTCCTCCACCAGTGCAGGTAAAGCGCAGGGAAGTACCTTGATGCGCTCCGCGGCTACTCCACGAGCTATCAAGGCTTTGTTCAAAACCGGCGAGGTGGTAATCACCCGACTAGAACGCAGGCTTTGAAGTGCCAAATACAGATAAAGCAATTCAAGGCGACCCACCAAGCCTGAGCGCGGACGAAGAAAAGCATGCCAATAAATCGTGATGCGTCGCTGTGGATGCAGCAGCCGGGCCAGCATTGCCAGCAGCAAAACTGTTGGGCAAGGGAGGTGAGCAAGTAATGATTGCCGCCGCCACATCAGGCGACAAAGCTGCCAAGAAGGGAAGGGGACATACACACGCCCAAAAGCCAGTGATGGCAAACACTTACGGCTATATTCAACAGGGAGTGGGTCCCTATTCACAGCGGCTGAGCGACGCAGGCTGACCACAGGCGCCAACAGTTCCGCCGAAATGCCGTGAGCAACGCGCTCTACCCCACCGAAACCAGGCGGCCACTCCCGCAAAAACTGCACAAAAGGCGCATCAGCTTCAGTTCTCATTTGGGGATGACGGCGACACAAGCTCATGCTTAATCGAGAAAACTCTTGAGATGATTGAATATTTCCTGGTCGGAATCATTGTTCTCAAAGTTCTCCTGCAACATCAACCGATAGGACTCAGCGTGATAATGGTCGAACCAAGCAAGTGAACGCAATATGTCCAAGCTATAGGAAACATTGTAAATTTCAATGGCGACACCATCACGAGAGAAAGAACCAAATCAAGCAACCTAGCAATCAAGCCTTCACAAAGTAAATCAACAACACCTCTAAAGAAAAGCCAACGACATCCCCGAAATGGGAGAGACTTTCAGAAGAGCAGTAACAGAGATCAGTCTTATTCGAGCAAAAGTGATCGTCACTAAAATGATAGCTTTGAATATATTAAAATAGCACAAAATATCAAATGGAGAGGCCAAAGACTGAGCGAAGATTCATGACCAATCGCGTCACTGGAGATCAGAACCAGATAAGTACTTGAAGGAAAATTCCTCAAGAGATCGCCAGAAATATGTAGCCAACAATGAACCACAAAAATTACAATGCTTGGCTAGCAATTGCAACGCAAAAGCTGGTCTGGCGCCGTAAAAGAAGTTAAACTACAGGGATGCCTATCACACTTTCACGGAGCAAACTGGCTCAATAAATTGTATTTACAAAACTAATCATACTGCTGCCTCCTGATAAGGGCTGATCAGCGATCCCTTGAGAGAAGACTTCGAGCAATCGCTTCAGTTGCACTAATAAATCATAATCTTCCTGCCCACATGTAAGCAAAGAAAGCGACTTGCTCTGATTAACAACCGAAGCAGGTAAGCTGCACAATCTTGAATCACCATACTTAATGGTCTCGAGGTTATCTCAAGAAGAAGGCGTCTATCTACCTTTGATGACTTTAACCATCATGAGCTGAAAGAGCTTTCGTTTTATTAGCTTGAAAGCATCGGTGCCACGGCGCAATGGTGCTGTAAGACGCCAAAAGAAAGCCTGCTGCATTTGCTCAAGTCGTTCATTACTAAGGCGCAACTCCTCTTTCAGCAATGATACTGAATCATCAGGCATTGCAGATTCTTCCATGGCATTCACCTTTTGCTGGAGACCATGGAGCGTATCAAGCAAATCAGCAAAGGTTGAGATTATGGTCTGATCCCTCTCGAACTGTCCAGTTTGACAGTCAGCCGATAAAGGCTTAACTGGATTACGAAAAGATTGAATCGCAAAATTGCGACGAAATTCAAGAGACGGTTCACCTTCAGAAAAAATCTGATCGTATTGATCTATCAAGAAAGAAGGCACTTCGTGAAACAGCTCGCAGAAAAGATCCGAAGAAAAACCACCGGACTTCAGTTGGCCATATAGATGCCTGCAAAAAGAGGCGAGCTCTCCTTGACTAGAACCTTGTGAAGGAACACTTACTTCTGCAAAGTTACCCAACTGATTACGGCGAAGATTCGGTCGAGTACACTCAGCATGCTTGGCGAGAACATGCCGGCGCACATCAACATCAGGCTGCTGCAGGCTTAACGAGGGGGCCACAAAACAGATCAAGCGGTCAATCTGATCAGCTTGCCCTTCCATAAGAGTCTCATAAGAAATCAAAGCATCGAGAGACGAATCAAAGAAAAGGGAACAGCCACGGTTGTAAAGCAACCACATCAATAAGCCCTTCTCCATAGAAAAGCCATCACGCCAATGCAAAGACTGAGCAACATCAATGGGGTTGCGCATTGGCACTAGACAGGGAACCCGCTTAAGCAACAAATGCTGAAAGAGTGGAAACGTAATTGAAAGGCGAGGATCCTTATCTACCCAGCCAAACTCAAGTGCATAGGCTTCAAAATCCTGCTTCCGCTGAATAACACAATGCAGATATTTCCCCTGAGTCCACCAGACAGGCAACAATGGTGGTCGATCCCAGGCATATCCAGCCAGTTCAAGCAGCTCATCATTAAATGGACGCAGTAAAGTGGACTCGAAGTAACCACGAGGATTGTCAACAGTTCTATCTAAGTCTGAGGGTCGACGCCAATTCATAATGGCTGTCAACAAGCTCGAGACGTAAGACGTACCCGAGCGATGGCAGCCAGCAACAAACATTTTTTTACTTTTGAGCCTGAAAAATCAGATTAACACATCATTTCCTGAAGACTGCGATGCACAAAACTTAGAGCAATAAGCTAGCGCCATCACTACTCTCAACCCCCATAAATAGCTTACAATGCTAAGTTTAACGTCACAATTCCTACCCATTTGCTTCGATCAACTGGCTGGCAGCATAAGGCCTCACTGGGAAATAGGCCCTTCCCGAAGCAATGCAGACAACGCTTCTTGCGAATATTTAGAGGCACCTATTCCAGATCAACTCATAGCAATCCATTGCCATGTGTATTACCTAGATCTCCTACCTACATTTATCGATGCATGGGAAAACATTCCCAATCGCTGGCTTTTGATCAATACCGATACAACCACTAAAGCCAGAATTATCGAAGCCATGCTGCAGGCTCGCAAGGAATCGCAATATCGCATTAAAGTATGCCCGAATCGAGGGCGTGATCTTGCCCCCATGTTGATCAACTGGAGAAAGGAAATTGAAAGTTGTGAGCTATTAATTCATTGCCACACAAAAAAAACACCACATGCTGATGGAGTCTTTGGCAACAAATGGCGCCAGTCGCTGCTTCAAACCACCTTCCCAGAAAAGAAGCCCTGCATCTTATTTAAACAAATACTTAAACAAAAAAATACCGGTCTCATCATCCCCTGGCCGCATCACTTTGTGGCTCATAACGTGAACTGGGGGAGCAACTTCCCACAGGTCTATGCATTGATGAAAGCGATGGGATATGAAATTAGCAGAGACACTTTATTGTTTTTCCCAGCAGGTTCTTTTTTCTGGGCCCGAGTCGATGTTCTACAGCCTCTTTTCAATCTAGAGCTAAGAAAAGAAGACTTTAGTCCGGAACCAACTGGAGGTGATGGATACCTAGCCCATTCGATTGAACGCTGCATTGGTCTTTTGCCCATGCTGATGAACCGGCGAAACTATGCCTACTGGGTGAGCGATGCTGTACATGAGATTGATTGTGGAGTTCATGAAGACCTCTTGGCTGAATTGCCACTCAAAAACGAAATCACTCCATCCTCTACATCCTTATTCAATCAAGGAATGTATCAAGCTCTCGCTTCGTCAGGGCCAAGAGATCGGTCCATCCCCTTGCCGTGATACCAGCCAAGAGTTGATTAGATAAGTTGAATTGCTATATCTGTGAAAATTATTTAGCATGCAATGAGGCTAGGCATCAGTGATGATTTTTCCAGCCTCAGATCACAAAATTATGTGTTAGGAAACACCATATCAATATAGCGAGATAGAAGTTCATTAGCAATCTAGACTTACAACTTGAAAGTAAAACTTATCCACGTAATACTTCAATCCAATTAGCCGCATACCAAGCTCACTGCGTAATGAATACAGGGCAAAGAGACGAGTAATCATCAACTGACATAGCGCACGGCTTGGAGATCATGAAGAAAAAGAAACTATAGTATAGATTATCATCCTTATACAACGCAATATCATGCAACTTCAGACCACGAAAAACATGGCCCTACTGCGATAGTAGATCTCAAAGTGGCGACTAATATCAATCTGGAGGATTAAGAAGTAAGTCGCTCGAACTGCTCCCTAGCCACCTTAGAAGCTGATCATTGAATGCCACCAAGCCACTGGACTTGCAAAAGTAAAACGGATAACCAAAGCAAGCAGCAGTTAAAGGTCTGAATTCATAAGGCTGAGGACTTTCCCTAACAAAGAGCCAATAAAAAAGTTGCTGGGCGACGATACTTTGTCAAAAAATATGAACAAATCTCAGAATTATTCCCTTGACACAAGAAAGTATTATGCCCAAATAGTACTCTTACCTAACTAAGCAATGGGAGTCTGCAAGCATCTCAACGACTATTCTGAAGATCTTCAGTGCCTTTGGTGAATACATCCGTCAGCAGAGTGATCACTGGACGCTGACGAACAATGACATTCGTAGAGACTTGCATTCCTGGAGCAAGACGACTCATCATAAATTTCTTATCTTCATTAGGCTCTAGCTCAACAATCATGGGAAAAGTATTTGGCCTACCTGAGCTCTCATTTTCCCGAAGAGAGTCAGCACCAATTCTCAAAACACTTGCCTTTAAGTAACCATATTCACCTGGGGGAAAAGAGGAAACAGCAATTTTTACAGGCATACCTTCCCTAACAAATCCGAGGTCACTATTAGAGAGAAAAACCTTGGCTTTTAAACCACCGTCAGGGATAATTCGCATCACCTCAGCTCCATTACCAATCACACTACCTTTAGCAACCATGAGGTTAAACACTGTCCCTGATTGCACCGCTTTCAAGGTGAGATTACGGCGCTGCTCTTTAAGCGCTACAAGGGTTGCCTCTAGATTGAGAATCTGGCGGTTGTTAGAAATAATCTGACGGCCTGCTCTTGCAGTTGCAGCATTTATCTCTTCCTTTGATTGAATAGCACGAGATTGGAGCTGCTGTAACTCATCAGCAGCAGCAAGGTAACTAAACCTTGTATAACCACCACTTTCGTAAAGCATTTTAATCGAGTCCAACATCTCCTTCTTGAGCTGAATAGTACGATTTTCCGATGCAAGCCTTTCCCTCAGCTGCCGCAATCGTGATGCTGTCTCCTGAACACTGAGCTGCAAAGATCTGGTTTTATCCTCATCAGCAATCAACGCAGGAGGATCTGGAAGATCAGTACTCGCATAATTGCCTTGTTGATCAAGGAGCAAGTTGTACAACTGATTCTCATAGCGATAAATAGCTAACTGTTTACGAGTGGCCGCCAACTGGGCCTCATTACCTTCATTTTGCACCACCATCAGAGGGTCCCCCAAGGAGACCTCCTCACCTTCCTTAACGAAAAGGCGCCTCACAATCCCTCCAGTAGGAGTGTTCACGGCAACCTTGCCAATCACCGGTTCCAGTGTTCCTATCGCCATTACAGTCTGATCCACCTTACCTAAAAAGCCCCAAATCACTGCTGCTGTTGTTCCAGCAGCAATCGTCCAGATCACAAGTGCACCCCAATGTTCCGCCTGCTCTAGCAACCCGGGGCTATCGTAAAAAACAGCCTTACGTCGATCACGCTTGATTGGCCAAATACGTGCAAGTAATTCACCACGTTTTGACTTGTCAATGCCCTCCCCCACAGAGAGCTGATGGTCTAATGGGCTATTTTTTTTAGATGTCAAAGCTGGTTCAGTAGAAGAATCAGAGTCAGGTAGTTGAGGCATCCTGTTGTCGATAAAGGGCGTAATAAAGACCCTTGCGAGCCAATAATTCCTGATGAGTTCCCACCTCTTGAAGCAATCCATTCTCCAGCAACATAATCGAATCAGCTGAACGAATCGTTGCCAGTCTATGGGTAATAAAGAACACAGTGTCCCCTACCAATTCCCTACGCAAATTCTCACATAAGGTTCGCTCAGTAAGATAATCTAGAGCACTCGTAGCCTCATCAAGAATCAGCATCCGGGGGCGACTAAGAATTGAGCGTGCAATAGCCAAACGCTGACGCTGACCACCAGATAAGGATGCACCTCGTTCGCCGACGCGAGAGCCATATCCCTGAGGCAAATCCATAATAAATCCATGGGCACAGCTGATACGGGCTGCATGAATCACCTCTTCATCGGAAGCATCCGGTGCATTCAGAGAAATATTGTCACGGACAGAGCCATCGAACAGCATGGAGTCTTGGGGAACGATTCCGATCTGTTGACGCAAAGAATCAATGTCAACTTTGGAGATGTCGTAATCATCAATGCGGATGACACCTTTCTCAAGACGGTAGAGACGTGGCAGGAGCTTCATTATCGTGCTTTTACCACTGCCGCTCTGGCCAACAATGCCGATAAATTTGCCGGCATCAATGCAAAAACTTATCGACTTCACCACTGGAGGCAAATGGGGATTAAAGCTAAAGCTCACATCCTCAAATTCCACCTTGCCACTAATCGGCGGCAGAGCGATGGGACTCTCATCAACAGGTTGCTCAGTCGGTGCATCAACGACATCGGAAAGACGTTCAATGGAAATCTGAAGGCCCTGAATAGTTTGCCAAGTCCCCGCTAGACGGATTATTGGATCAACAACATTGCCACTAATGATGCGGAAGGCAATGAGCTGACCAATAGTCAATTCGCCCTTAAGAACCAAATAAGCTCCTACCCAGAGAACCGCTAAACCTCCTACCTGTTGGAAAAAGCCACCAATGGCACCTGAGGTTGCTCCAATCAATGAAGTTCGAAAGCCGGCAGAAATCGTACGTGCATGACGTTGTTGCCAACGCCAGCGAAGGTTCGTCTCAGCATGCTGGGCCTTGACCGTCTGAATTCCAGTAAGGGATTCAATCATCAAACTTTGAGCAGCAGCAGCCGATTCGGCAGCAATGCGCAGTTGCCGCTTAATGATCGGAGCCACCAAATAAACCATTGCCAAATAAAGAGGCACCACACTTAGAGAAACAGCTGTCAAAAGGCCGCTATAGCTAATCAACACGAAAAGATAAATCACTCCAAAAATCACATCAAGGATCAAAGTCAAGGCTGTGCCAGTCAGGAATCCACGAATGCTGCCTAACTCTCCAATACGTGTTGAAATTTCACCAATCGGTCGCTTATCAAAAAATTCCAATGGCAGCTTAAATAAATGAGTGAAAATATTTCCGGTTGTCGCTATATCGATCCTATTCGTCGTATCCGTAAAAAGAAAAGTGCGAATCAAACTTAGGATACTTGAGATAATGCTACTGCCAATAAGTAGCACGCCAAGAAAGTAAAGGGTATTGAAGTTCTGCTGGCCGATGACCTTATCAATAATCTGCTGGATTAACAGGGGTTGAGCCAATCCGAAGATTTGCATAAAAAATGATGCCACAAATACCAGTACCAAAGACTTCCGATATCTCTGCAAATAAGGGAAAAAGTAGGTAACGTCAAAGCGACGTGTCGATGTATTAGGGCGACGGCTGATAGCAACAGCACGAACAGTGGGATGTTCTTTTTCAAGGCTCGCCAAGTCCAGATAGCGCTCACCCTCACGCGGATCAATGACCCTCAACTGTCCAAGTCGTTCACCTGTTACTAGAACAAGAGCATCCTCATCAGGGAGTTCAAGTAAGGACGGCAATGACAGCCGGCAAAGATGAGCAACCGGCAAATCCATCAAAACAGCAGAAAGTCCAAGGCTGTCAGCGATCTGGCCAAGGCACTCAAGCGTAGGAGAAGGCTTTTCTCCCACCATGCCCTTCAACATTCGATCAACAACATCGCGACGGAAAGGCACGCTGAGAGATTCACAGATCATCTGCATTAGCGCAGTTCCCTGCTCGACTCCGCTGCTGCCAAAAATGGTTTTCACCATCAAACCCTCCCGATCCTTTCGAGGGCGAGGATTCTCCTCTTGCAATGCTGCCTTCAGCAGGGCTTCACCATCAGGGTTCTGCCATTCGGGCAAGGCTTCGACAACCTCTGCCTCTGTAGCAGGCGAGCCATTTGTCTCCGATGGCATAGGAAGCACTGAGGAAACCATGAGCTCCTCCAATGCAGCCCCAGGGCAACCGATCAAGCGAAGGCCATGGGTCGATCGCTCCAATGCCTGAAGCAAAGACTCTCTAGAGAGGCCTTTTTGTCCCTGCAAAGATATGTCTGCTAATAATTGACCGTGGCAGGGCAACAACCAGCTAGTACCGTCATCGAAGGGGAAGCCATCTAGATCGGAGGAGCTCAGCAACTGCGCCGTGGTCAATGAAGACTGGAGATGATCCAGCTCATCGAGAATGGTTCGATCCTGACGAGGACGCTCCACAAGTAAAGGACGCAGAGCCGCATAAACATCCTCCCGTTGGGGATGAGACTCCACCCAAACCGACAAGGATGGCACCTCCTGCCACCAACGCTGCCAAACCAACAACGGAACTGCCAAAAGCTTTGTTGGACCGGTGGTCCTACAGGTAGCCGCAGCCACTCCCTGCAAGCCACTCCAGAGTCCCCACCATTCACCAGTGTGAACTCGGCGGATAGTAAACGACTGCCCCATGGCATCCCGGCCGCTGACGCGAAGGGTCCCCTCGACGACAAGGCATACATATGTAAAAGGGACATTTTCAGCAGCAAGCTGCGCGCCTACGTCCAACTGCCAGGCTTGAACTTGATCTTCACTGGAGGCGAGCAACGCTGGATCAACCCGATCTAGCGGAGCAGACCCAAGCAATAGCCGCATCCTTGAGGAAATGGATGCAGTCATAAGGAGGGAAGGTACTCAGGTGGTTCAATACTCTCATCCGACTCAAGAGCGGTCAGCTGGCGAGCTAGCCACTCTTGGTAAAGCTCATCCATCAATTGGTCCCTCATCTGTTCATTAAAACGGGTAGTAATACGGCTATCAAGACGCAACAAAATGTGGGTATTCTCAATAGGGAAGGGCCCGATCAGATCACCCTCATTGGCCTGTTCTAGACGACTATTCACCTCAGGATGGCCAGTACTTGGGTGAATAGGGCCGATACGACCTCCCTGTGCACTTTCAGGCCCCTCAGAAAAACGAATCGCTGCGGCTGCAAAATCCAACTCTCCCTCACGAATCGCTAGGGCAAGCTCTTCAATGCGTGACTCGCTACTGCAGCGCAACACAGAAAAAATAATTCGGTCACGTTGACGCTTTGTGCGACTGAAGTGTTCTTCGACATGCAAGCTGAAAGCCGCATTACGGAATAACTTAAGGCGCTCTTGGCGACAGCTTTGCTCATCGCCAAGCTCATCAAAACGCTCTTGACTGAGCGGTACTAGTGCAGCAATCAGATCCTCTAACCAAGCTGTGAGTAACACGCGTAGCCTCCCCGTACGCTCCATCAATTGGCAAGAAGGAGTGTCAATTTGAGGCCAACGCCAGCGACCAAGGTCATCAAGGTCTGGAGGAATGGCGGGGATGGGACCCTGCCAAGAGAATTGCGATTGAATTGCTAATTGCCCCTGCTTGTCAAGCGATTCAATACTCATAGGACAATGGTCATTTATTGATATTAACTGTTTCTTTCTGCTCGCCAAGAAGCCTGACAAGTCGTTCCCGAACTTGTTCGAGAACACCGCTCCATTCGCCCAGTCGCCGTTGCCGAATTAAAACCATAGAGCGGTACCAAGGAGTGTCCGATCTGCCCCGCATCCAGCGGAAATCGGCATTGTGCTGAAGCATCAGCCAAACTGGTTTATCAAGAGCTCCTGCAAGGTGAGCGACCGCAGTATCAACACTCAAGATAAGATCCAACTGACTAATCACACAAGCCGTATCAAGGAAATCGTTAAGATCACCGGCATGGTCGACCACTCCCCGCTCCCCTAACCATGGGACGAGCTGATCAGCATCTGAACCAATCTGAAGCGAATGAACTACCACAAGTCGCTGCTGCCGCCAATTTTCAAAAAGTTGCATAAGCGGTTCTAGCGCCATCGATTTATCCGCATACATATCTTTGTTATCAACTCCTGAAGCCCAAACAAGGCCAATATGAATAGCGAAGGGCTTGCGATGCACACACAGCCGCTGAGGAATTTGACTGGGTTCTCGCAAATAGCCAGGCATCATCGGAACAGTGTCGCGACTGGTTCCACAAAGCCTAGGCAAACTCAATAGAGCAACATGATGACGAAATCCTTGCAACTCCTTGGGTATGTGCTCAATAATGGCTGGAGTATGCGGCACCAAGCACTCACGCAAAAGCGGAATTAAGGGCTTGCGGGTGGACAGGGTGACCTGAACACCTGCCTCGATCAAAATCGGTATATACCGCGCAAACTGAATATTATCTCCATAACCTTGTTCAGCCCAAACTAATAATGTCTCACCACGTAATTTGTCTATATCACCGTCCCACATCTTATGAGGAAGTGGAGTTTTGACCTTATCGGGCAAACTTAATCGTGTGTCATAAAAGTGCCATCCTTCTTCGAATTCACCAATTGTGAGCAAAGTCAGTCCAAGATTGAACTTGGCATCATTGCAGCTCTCATCAAGAGCCACCCCGCGCCGCAAGGCTTGACAAGCCTCTTCAAAACGCTCCTGAACAGAAAGAGCACCACCCAAATTGATATGAGAAGGGGCATGCTCGCTCTTCTGACTAATCGCCATCTCAAACGCATCGATAGCCTTGTCCCAACGTTCTTTCAACTGCCACGTCAAACCCCAATTGCAATGCATATCAGGGTTGTGATGCTCTAATTCATCCGAGCAACAATAGTGGGCCAGAGCCTCGTCAAGACGCTTCTGATCACGTAAACAATTTGCGAGATTATGATGGGCAGAAGCATGTTTAGGATTGTTAGCCAAACATCTCTGGAAGTGATTTATCGCATCATCTAGACGATCCAGTTCAGACAATGCATTGCCGCAGTTGTAATAGACATCTGCAAACTCTGGTTGCAAGCGAATCACCACTTGATAAGAACGGATAGCCTCCTCAATACGACCAATTTTTCGCAGAATAACGCCATAGGTATTCAAATATGTTGCATTGACTGGATCCTCTGCAACAGCAGCGCGAATCGCAATCTCAGCTTCTTGTCCGCGTTCGAGCGAATGCAGACAAGCAGCCTCCAAATGATGCATCTCTGCCTTGAGCACAGAGGATGGGGTCCCAACACCCAATTTCTTTACAACCAACCTGGAGTCCTCTAGAGCCTGCTCCAAGCGACCGCAATGATAGTGGTCCAGAGCTACCGATCCAAGAGCCTGAATTTCAGTGCTGGATGCAGTCACTGGCGAAGCTGCCTAATTACAGTCAAGTATCTATCGAAGCGCATGTCAAACTTACTGAATCGCGAATCCGCTCTGTGAGCAAGAAGGGCACTGCACGCAAGAAGGGCACTGCACGCAAGAAGGGCACTTCTAGCCTAAAAGGCTCAACTGGAATCAAATCTACAGCAGTCACAAAGTCTGTTTATCAAGTCAACCAAGCTGAATCCGTTTTCAAAACAGCTTGTATAGCTCACCAAAATGGAGATATTGGCAAAGCTATTGAAGCATATAAAGGCACTATAAATTCAGATCCAAGTCATGCGAGTGCTTGGCGAAACTTAGGAGCACTCCTACGTCAACAAGGGCAACTTGCGCAGGCCAGACAATGCACTGAAAGAGCTCTGCAGCTTGACAGCAAAGACGGATCGCTTTGGGGAAACTATGGGAATGTACTACGAGATCTAGGACTACTGGAGGAATCTGCTGATGCCTTCCGTAGCGGACTACAGCGAAATCAAGAATCTCACGGACTACTGCAAGGCCTTGCTATCACTCTTGGACGCAAAGGTGAATACCAGCAAGTTGTCGAGCTGCTTACTCCTGTTGTAGATGCAAGCAGCAACCCAATAAACGGGAGTAATAGCCTTGCAGAGCTACTGCTCGAGCTGGGCAACGCCCATCACGCTCTTGGCCAAAAAGACCTCGCTCTTAAATATTGGCATCAAGGCACCCATGGGGCTGAAGGTGAGAAACGCCTATTCATTGGTCTGAATATTGCGCAAGTACTCTGCGGCCAAAAGCAATTTGATGAAGCCAGCAAAATCTGCGAAAGTCTTGAGCCACTATTCCCCACTAGTGCAAATCTCATGTATGCCGAAGGCGTTATAGCCAAAGGCCAAGGGCAGTACGACAAAGCAATCAATCTGTTCGAACAGTCACTAAAACGAGATCCTGCCTATCCAATCTGCCTCAATACATACGGTCTTCTACTTCGGGACATTGGTCGAAGCCATAGAGCGAGGGGCTGCTTCGAGGAAGCATTGAAACATGATCCAAACTTTGGGGCGGCCATGAACAATCTGGGCTCGGTGCTCAAAGACGTTGCTCGTTATCAAGAGGCTTTGATTTGGCTACGCAAGGGAGCAGCCGAATTAGACAATCCGGCCGCCCATTCCAATGTGCTATTCACCCTGGTGGGCTATGAACTCGAGCCTGCTGATAAGCGCTTCGCCGAAGCCAGGCATTTTGCGAAACGATTTGGACGAAGCGCTTTTGAACGCTGGCGCGATGTCATTCCCGACCCTGCACCCGAGCGAGTGCTCAAGGTTGGATTGATCTCTCCTGATTTCTGTCGACATGCGGTCAGCTACTTCGTGGAGCCGCTACTCGAACATTGGGATCGGAAAGAGATAGAAATCACACTTTATTCCTGCGGAGAGCAACAGGATGACTACTCAGCCAGACTCAAAGATAAAGCCGATCAATGGCGCGATTTTCGCGGACAAAAAGATGAGGCGTGCATCACCCAAATCCAACGTGATGAAATTGACATCCTGATTGATTTAGCTGGACACACCGCCGGGAATCGGCTCACGGTACTAGCCGCCAAGCCTGCACCAATCCAAGCCACTTACCTGGGCTACTACGGCACCACCGGACTTAAGGAGGTTGATTATTGGATCACCGACGATGTCCTTCATCCCTCCGAGAACGATGACAATGATCCTTGCTCTGAAACTCGATGGCGCCTCAAACGTTGTTATGTGAGCTATAGACCAATTAAAACGGCACCACCTGTCTCCCCACCACCCTGCCTAAAGCAAAACAGAATCACCTTTGGTAGCTTCAATCAAACTCGTAAAATCACAGAACAGACTGCCAAGAACTGGTTAACAGTTCTTGATGCGGTACCAAATTCATGCCTATTGCTAAAAAGCAAGAACCTTGGCGAAGAAGTGGAGCAGGCCCGAGTTCGCCAACTTTTCTCAGCACTAGGCCTAGCACCAGATCGACTTGAATTGCGTGGACATTGCACCAGCCTCGAGGATCATCTGGCCACATATCACGACGTGGACGTTGCTTTAGACACATACCCCTACACAGGATGTACGACAACTGCCGATGCACTTTGGATGGGAGTTCCTGTCCTAACCGTGGCAGGACAATCGATGGTCAGCCGACAAGCAGCAGCAGTACTTGCCGGCGTGGGATGCGCAGACTTGATCTGTAAAGACGCTGCAGCAATGGGTGCGCGAGCTTTCGAGCTATGCAAGGATCGCACAGCTCTACTCCATAGACGTCTACAACAACGTCAACAGGTAGCCAATAGCGCGCTCCTGGACCACAAAGGTCTTGCAAAAGAACTGTCTACCAGTTTCCGCACATGGTGGCATCGATGGCTCAACACACAAGGCTGGAAAAATCCAGACAGCCATCTACAGCAACCAGCCTGGCCCCTCACCTGCTCATCAGCCAGTGCAATGGCTATAGATGCACCTAAGCCGAGCCAGCAACTGCCTATTTGGCTTGGAGCCATGTCATCTCAAGATTCGCGAAGCTGGAAAGAGCAAGGGATAGAAATAGTTCCACTGCAAACACTTAGCCCCTGGGGTGGAATTGTGAAGCTATTCCGGCCTTACAACAAGCAACGGGTTCTTATCTGGATGGAGCAAGGTTTATCTGAGAAGGATCTGAGCTGGTGGCAGAGGGTCTACCCCCAGTTGCAATGGGATTGTCAAGGACCACTAGCCAAATAATGCGGCTTTTACTTGTACACCAGAACTTCCCTGGCCAATTCAGAGATATATCGCCTGCCCTTTGCGACAAGGAGCATGAGCTTAAAGCTATCGGCTGTAGCCAACGCCAATGCGATAGCCGCATCGAAGTTCTGCGCTACGAGCATGGTGATCATCAACTAACAGGTGTCCACACCCAAACGAAGGAGGTAGATGACTGGATCCGACGATCTGAGAAGGTGGCTGAACTAGCCCTGATCTTGAAGAAGCGAGGCTGGGCGCCGGATGTCATCCTGGCTCATCCAGGCTGGGGCGAAGCGATGATGCTACGCCAAGTCTTCCCGGGCAGTCCAATGCTCATCTGGCCTGAGCTTTGGCTACGAGCCAACCATCTTGGATTGGACGAGGAACAACAACTCTCAGTACAGCAAATGCACTACTTACGAACCAAAAATTGGTTATTGGACGGAGCCATGGCCGATGCAACGATGGCAGTCCTACCAACCCGTTATCAAGCAGAAAGTTTCCCCGCCAAATGGCGTAACAAGATCCGCGTCATCCACGAAGGTGTACCCGAATCACTACTCGATGTTCCTCGACTTCAACAACTCACGCTAGGGAATGGAATCACACTTGAATCTGAGGTGCCTGTGGTGACTTTCATCAGTCGCAATCTAGAGCCCATGCGCGGATTCCCTACTTTCATGCGGGCCTTGCCAACTTTACTGCGGCATCACTCTCAGGTTCATGTTTTGGTGGTAGGAGGAGATGAGGTAAGTTATTCCAGTGCCCCTGATGATGAAAAAAACTGGCGGCAGGTAATGCTCAATGAACTGAAGGGTCAATTCGATCCTCATCGAGTGCATCTATTCGGCCGCATGCCGCATGATCAACTTGTCAAGATATATCGCCGTAGCAACCTGCACGTCTACCTGTCCAATGCGTTCGTCCTGAGCTGGAGTCTGCTGGAAGTTATGGCCTGTGGCACTCCTGTTCTGGCTAAGGCCAACCCAATGATGGAGGAGCTGATCCAACCTGGAGTCAATGGCGCCTTATGGCGCGGCGATCATCCCTTAAGCCTTGCCATGGCCATCGTGGAGTTGCTCAACCAACGGGAGCAGCTAAAACAATGGGGTAAGGCTGGGAAACAGCACCTGAAGCCAACATTTCTGCAATCTCACTGCATTAATCAACTGGAAAGGCTACTTACGGAACAGGCAGCTCGCTTCTGATGCAGCATCAACTGCAGCTGCTCAATAAACATCCGCGGGACCACATCCTTATCACAAACGGCAGAGGATCGAACCTTTTTAGCAAGTTGCCTTCTTGATGCAGCACTCTTATAGCGATCGGTAAGCCATCGAGCTTGGCTGGATAAATCAGCAGGATCTAGACAAATGTGATCACCCAAACCGACGTGTTGAAGCAACGCTGCCGATATAGCACCGGCGTAGTAAGGGGTCGGACAGGTCAGAACCGGAATACCCATCGCCAATGCATCCAAAGTTGTGGTGGTGCCACTGACAGGATGACTATCAAGATGAAGATGAATACGGCCGTAATCAGCCATAGCCTCACTGGCGGATCTCGCATAAGGAAGGGGCTGCAGTTGATGTGGAGCAACACCCGCATCCTGCAAACGAATCAAAAAACGACGACGCACAGCAGGATCGTGAAAGGAATGACTACGGAACTGCAAGACCGCATCCGGGATGTCATGCAAGATTGCACCGTAACGCCGCAACGTTGAAGACGTCAGTTTGCGTGTGTGATTAAAACTGCCAAACACACGATGCTGCGACTCGCTGTGGCGGATCGATTCAATCGCCGGCAGATCATGAAGCTGCGGAAGATAACAAAGGCTTGAGCCTGGCAAGGCCCAAAGTGGTTCAGCTCCTGGATAGGAAGAGCTAATCCATTGCATAAGCGCCTGATCAACTATCCACCAATCGCAACAACGTGCATAGGTGGGGCCAAAAAAACCTAAATAAGTGACCTGCAACGTCGCCAAGCGCTGGGAAAGAAATGCGGGATGATTATCAGCTGTATGACCACCAAGATCGAGAAGCAAATCTGGTTGTTGCTGGGAAATCCTTAAGGCCATCTGGGGCACCTCACTCGCCTCCAATGGCCACCATTCGTCTGAAAGCTCGCGAAGCTCGTCACGGATATGGTCATAATCACGAGGATGACCAACAACACTGATCACCTGAAAGTGAGACTTAAGCATGCGAGCAATTGGCAACCAGAAGCGGCCAACAGGATGGTTCCGCAAGTCAGAAGAAACAACAACCAAAAGTGGACGTTCACTAATGGTGACTCTCTGCGTAATTGACTTAGTTATAGGTATTTGCTCAGATTCAATAGGACCGAACATTTTTTGGGCCAATTGATCAAAGTGCCTATGCAACTGATCCAGAAATTCATGGGGCAACTCCTCAGAACCCAGCGACAAGAAGAGCAGATTGCTTATCGAGCCAATAGTGAATTCAACAGGTGATGCCTCATAGAGCCTGCGGAACAGATCAAGGCAACGTGATGCCTCCCCAATAACAGATAACGCTCGGATGTGATGGTCACTGATAGGGAAATAACGCCCATCATTTTGAGCTGCTGCTACTGAAAGCCACATCTGCTCAAAACGCCCCTGAGACCAAGCAACCTGCAACATAGGCAGGTAGGGGTATGCCTGCGTATACCAATCGCCAGGCCTGAGCATACGTTGAGGGGCACCCTTTAGCAATGCTCCAGTGGGCTCGCTAGTCAGACAGTGATAACTAAGGTCCTTCCTTTCAGGAAACTTTAAATACAGAAGAATGGCCAAACGTTGAAGTAAGGATATTTTCTCTTGCGGTTCAAGCAACTGCGGCAAACGATAATGAATGATCCACAACATCAGTGCGTCAGGCAACTCTGAATAAGCAAGCAACTGCCTTAAAGCCTCTCGTGGATCAGATATTTTTCCTATGTTCTCTTGAGAACGCTCAAACGTAGTACCAGGAGATCCTGTCACTTTCACGCCATGACTTCGCTGAAGCAAACGACAAGCCTCTACCGCATTAACGACATCTAGGTCACCACGCAAGCTCGCTGCATGAATGGAGACTTCTGCATCCAAACGCCTCCCTTTGTAAAAAGCTTGCTCCCAGAGAGGAAGCGGCAGAAAGCTGTTATCAATCACGAGTCCATGGCATTGCAAAGAGATTAAAGGAGCAGGAACACGGCAACAAAAAAGCCCCCGCAAGGGGGCTTTTTTAAATCGACTGATATCAGAAGTATCAGCTGAAGATCGGGAAGGTCCTTCCGAAGCCGAATATCGCCGAACCATTACCACAGAAGGTACCCGACTGGAAGAAGTCGGCACTAATGCCAGCATTACCAAAGAAGCTGACCAGCGCTCCTCCGGTCCAACCCAACGTCAGGTATCTAGATGTACCACCCACCGTCACCAAGCTGCCGGCAAGGCCTGATCCTGATCCACCGATCGAGAAGAGGGCCGAGGTGGCGGCAGAGAAGACATCAGTGGTTGACACATCACCAGCACCGGTAGCTGCTCCGAAACTGATAACCAGACCAGAGTTATGGCTAACACCAAAGCCCAAGTTACCTGTCACCGTATTGGCTCCAGCGAGATTGATCGTGTCAACTCCACCGCCGGTTTCGTTCCAGAAATAAGCCGTGTTATGGGAATTACTGATTCCAGAAGAGAAGTTGAAGTTGTCTGCTCCAGCACCGCCCCAGAAACTCACGCCAAGAGCGCCAACTGAGATGCCCCCCGAGAAGACGTCAGCAGCAATACCGCCGGCAACAGTGGTTCTAGTGAGATTGACATTGTTGAAGACAAGGCTATCAGCACCAGCACCGGCATCAATTGTTGCCCCTTCTATAGCAGCATTGAAGGCCAAGCTGTCAGCACCTCCGCCTCCGTAGAGCGCAGCTGCTCCGATGGCTCCTGAGAAGGTTGCCATATCAGCGTTAGCTCCGAAGCTCACCTGAGCACCGGTTCCGATGTATCCATCGAAGATGGCAGTGTTCTGACCGCTGAGAATCGCTACATCACCATTGGTAAAGAGACCGCTGATTCTCGTGGCTGCTAAAGCACCACTGAAATTAAGGCTGTCAGCACCTGCGCCTGCATCGATGGTTGCAGCTCCGATATCTCCATTGAAGTCAATGGTGTCAGCACCACCACCGCCATAGATCGAAACTGCTCCGATGGCCCCAGAGAAGGTGGCATTATCAGCGTTAGCTCCGAAGCTCACCTGAGCGCCAGCAGTTCCCAAAGCGCCAAAGACAATAGTGTTCGTTCCTAGAAGCTTGAAGGTGTCAGCACCATTAAGAGTAAAGGCGTTAGTGACGTTACCGCTGGAGAGTGCTGCACTTGCGAAGTAAAGGCTGTCAGCACCTGCGCCTGCATCGATGGTTGCACCAGAATCAACAGCACCACTGAAGGCCAAGCTGTCACCACCACCACCGCCATAGATCGAAGCTGCTCCGATGGCTGCGTTGAAGGTCGCCATATCAGCGTTAGCTCCGAAGCTCACCTGAGCACCGGTTCCGATAGCGCTGAAGACCGCTGTGTTTTGTCCAAGAGCGAACACATAATCTCCACTGTTCGCAGCGGCATCAATTGTGATGCCCGAAGCAACGTTCCCAGTGATATTCAGAGTGTCTGAACTGTTAATAGTGGCCGTATTGCCAGCGGCTCCGAGGGTGAGCGTGAGCGTGTCATCACCAGCGCCCAGGCTGATAAAGCCTCCGCCATAAATACCGGTCAAGGTTGCATCGTCAGCCGCTGCAGAGAACACCATCGTCTGGGTTCCGCCACCACCCCAAATGGTTGAGCCGGTCACATTGGTAGTAAAGGTGATGTAATCAGCACCACCATCGGTAGAAATAACAGCACCGCTGACGGTGTTACCAAAACTGATGGTGTCGGTACCGCCACCGCCACCAATAGTTGTATTGGAATTCACAACCGCACTGAAGACCAAGCTGTCAGCATCCGCACCACCAGAAATTGAGCTGGTGGTGAACTTCGCACTAGCTCCAAAGGTCAACGTGTCAGCACCAGCACCACCTAGAACAGTGGAGTTGCTCAAAGTGCTGTTGAAACTTAGGGAGTCACCATCGGCGCCTAGGTCGATCGTGCTGGTATTGACTTCACTCAGCAAATTGATGGTGTCGCCACCGCCGCCGCCATAAACAGAAGATGCAGAAACGGTGCTAGAGAAGACCATCAGGTCAGAACCTGCATCACCACTTACCAACGCTCCAGCTTCTACCAAAGCAGCGAGGGTAATGGTGTCTTGTCCAGCACCACCCAAGACGCTGCTATTGCTCAGAGTCTTCGCGAAACTAATGCTGTCCTCGCCAGCACCACCGTCGAGCGCCGATGCTGTCAGAGCCGCAGCAGTAGTGACAACAAAAGTATCTTTACCAACACCACCCGCAATGGTGCTACCAGAGGCATGAACACTGAGCGTGAAGGCTTCATCGCCAGCTCCAAAGTCAACCGTGGAGCCATACAGTGAGCCGCTGATCTTGATGGAATCAACATCACCGCCGCCATAAATGGCTGCGTTACTGAGCGTACTGATCGCGAACGTGTCAGCACCAGCACCACCAGAGACGCTGCTTGCCTGAACAATATTGGAAGCGAACACATAGTCTGCTCCAGCGCCAAGGTTAAAGGTGGCTATACCACTGGCACCATCCAAGAAACGAACAGAGTCATTGCCACTATTCGTCGTGATGCTATTCACACCAGTCAAGGCCTTCTCAAACGTGATCGAGTCAGCACCAGTACCGGTAGTGATCGTTGCTGATGCTGCTGCTTCTTGATAGGTAATCGTCTTATTACCTGTCACCGTCGCCTGGGACACCTTGACCAGGTCATTCTCGCTCGATTGCGTGAACAGAACTTTGTCAGCACCAACACCCATATCGATGGTAAAGCCAGGTGTTCCCGTCGTCCTGGTGCCAGACATCACGATGCTGTCTGCACCGCTACCACCAGAGACACTGCCACCGACCACAGAACCAGTGAAGGTCAGCGAGTCGCCACCACTTCCACCAAACAGGCTGTCGCCAGAGAAAACATTCAGAACTAAATCATTGGCTCCGCCGTGAAGACTGATCGTGTCACTTCCAGCACCACCTTTGATCGTGGTGGAAGTGGCCAGTGCCGACAGAGAAGCAAAGTTGATCAAGTCATTGCCTTCTTCTCCCTCGATGTAGCCGTTACCCATCGATGAGGCGATATACAACGTGTCGTTGGCGGCACCAGCCTTAACAGTGGTGCTAGTTAGCGCGCCAGTGATAGTCACCGTGTCAGATGATCCACCAAAGAGGATGGAATCAATGCCCGCGCCGGTATCCACACGGCCCGAGGCCGCACCACCCGTGAAGTTGTAGCTGTCATTGCCGCTGCCGCCATAGATCGAATCCGCGGTCATGCCGCCTGATATCGAAATCAGGTCATCTCCCTTGCCAGCAATGATCGAGCTGCTAATAGCACCAGAAGCAACAACAATGCTGTCTGCTCCAACGTTGGCTTCTAAGTAGCCCTTGGAAACGCTATTGATTTGGAACGTGTCGTTACCACTGCCACCAAGAACAGTCGTCAGCTGATTGAGTCCAGCAATAGAAAGGCTGTCATTACTATCACCACCATCCACATACCAATGAGTAGAAGCACCAGCTACTTGGATGGTGTCAGCTCCAGAACCACCAACCAAAGATGATGTACCAGCAAGGCCTCCAACGCTGAGGAAGTCGTCACCAACGCCGCCATCAATCATCGCAGCGGTGGATACTCCGTTCACCACATAGACGCTGTCATTATCAGAGCCGCCATAAATGCTGCTGGCAATAAAGCCACTGTCTATCGAGATTTGATCGGCACCGACATTGCCATAGACCTGGCTACTGCTCACCTGGCCCACGAGCGAAATCAGGTCGGCTCCACCAGTACTACCGCTGCTGCCCTCATCTCCAAAAATGCTGGAAGACGTTAAAGCTCCACCAACCCTGATTGTGTCTTCACCAATGCCTGTCTGAATCGTGGCAGATACAACAGAGTTACCAGCGCCAGCACCAACAAAATTGAAGGAGTCATTGCCCTCGCCGCCATAGACACTGGCCTTCGTTCCTCCACCAGCATTGACAACAAGGCTGTCGTTACCAGAGCCGCCATAAATCGCACCCTCATCAATACCTGCAGCGATGCTGACCATGTCAGCACCGTCACCCTCGGTACTACCACTACTGGCCCCAAAAATGCTGCCGCCACCTAGCAAAGAACCCGTAAGAGTGACAGTGTCTGCATCTTTACCACCTTCAATAAGGCCTTTAGAGAACGAGACCATATTGAAGACATCATTGCCGGAGCCGCCAAACAGCGATGCCGACTTGCCACCATTACCAATACTGATGGTGTCATCACCAAGGTTCCCGTAAACGGCACCCTGAGAAATCGCAGCAATACGGATGCTGTCATTCGCATCTTCCGTAGAAGCAGAAGAGTCACCGTAAACAGCAGCACTGCCCTGAAGCGTTCCGGTGATGACCACCGAGTCGAGACCGCTACCGCCAAGAATCTCACCAGCACTGAAGTTGCCGTCGATACTGATTAAGTCGTTAGCCGCTCCGCCATATAGCGATGTCGCTGTGGCAGCACCACCAACGCTCAAGGTGTCAGCACCAGCATTGCCGTAGAAAACAGCAGCAGAAGCACTTGCCGCCGTAATTGAGTCCGCACCATCATTTGAATCGCTGCCATCAGCAGGATTGCCACCAAACACCGTGGTGCCGTTGGCAAATGTACCGATCAGGATGCTATCGGCACCAATACCACCAACCAGAGACGAGTTCTTAGCCGCAGCAGCAATGGTGACCGTGTCAGAACCGCTGCCGCCGGTAAGACTCGCTCCATCTGCATTAGCAGCAGAAAGGGAGTCGTCTCCGTCCTGCAAAGCGGTCAAGCCACTCAGGCTGCCACCCACCATCACCGTGTCAGCTCCGCTGCCGCCATACAACGAACCAGCCAAAAGATGGCTATCCATGCTGATGAAATCTGCACCAGCTCCGGAATAGATCGTGCTGTTCGAAACCGAGCCACCCACCGTTAAGGTGTCAGCCCCATCGCTTGTGCTATCAGGATCTGCGACAGAAGTCATGCTCACTAGAGCATCCGCAATCTTGCCACTCACACGCAGTGAGTCAGTACCAAGCTGACCGCCGACTTGTCCACCCACAACAGCAGCGATGTCCAAGGTGTCATTTCCCTGGCCGCCAGCGACTAGCGAATTACTAGCTTGCTGACCAATCGAAATCGAATCATTACCGGAATTACCTTCAATATTGCCGCCGACCACACTGCCGCCGACAATCAAGCTGTCATTGCCCTGACCGCCTAAAACGGAGCTGCTAGTTACAGAACCACCGACATTGATGCTGTCATTGTCTTGGTTGCCATAAAGCTGTGAATTGCCGACGACATTGCCGCTAATGGTGATGGTGTCTGCACCAGAAGCACCAAAAACGGTTGTAGCACTCACGCTACCGTCAACACTGATCAAATCAGCGCCAATACCACCCAGAACGGAGCTGTTCAGGGCATTAAGGGAAATGTTGAGCGTGTCAGCACCGCTACCGCCGGTCAGCGTGCTACTGGTAAGACCTTTGCCAAGGCTGATCGAATCGTTACCAGCTTGGCCAGACAGCGAGCTGCTTACAACTGAACTCGCAACGGCGATCGTGTCAGCTGATTCACCAGGCCCAGCATCGAGCGTTGAACCCGTTACTGCTTTAGTGAAACTCAGCAGATCAGCGCCACTGCCACCACTCAACGTTGAATTGCTAACTGTTCCTACAACGCTGTAAGTGTCATCACCCTGACCGGCATGCAGGAAGCTGTTGGCAATCCCACCTGCAATGGTGATCGTGTCGTTACCACTATTGGCTTCTAAATAGACATTATTAACCCCGTCACGCAGACGAATGCTGTCTTCTCCTTGTCCTCCATAAAGGCTGGCGGTATTCAGCTCGCCTTGAATATCAAAACTATCGTTCTCCTGGTTGCCATAGAGAGCAACGCTAGTTAAGTCGTAATTTCCAAAATTAAAGCTGTCACCACCAGAGCCACCCTCAACCGTGCTACCAGCGCCCAGGCCAGGAACTTTCGAATTGGCAAAAAAGCTATCAGCTCCACCAGCACCAACCAAGCAACTGTTGGAGTAATTCGATCCAATACTGTCTCCGGCCGAACCCCCCAGAATCAGCTGGTCCGCAGCTGTTCCAAGGAGAGTATCCCCTGTACTGGAGCCTGTAATCGTGCTGTTGATGTTCGCCATTAGGTGGTTCTGCTTAAGGGTGCCGTGCGGCTCTGTGGGGCGGACTGCCGAGCCGCAACTCGACGATCAGTACTAGTGCACTACAAAAGCGCAAAGCATTCCATCGCAAAGATTACATACGAAGTCGACTTAGGTCAACCAGGAATTTACGGCGTGGTCAAAACGAATACAAAGGCTAAAACAACCATCAGCCAAGGCAACAAGAAGGAAAGCATATTCAGGCCAAGTATGCAGTTCATTCATACTTGGTTGATTTGAACGAACCTCCAAGCAAATAACAAGTAGTACGTGCCCGGGGATATTAATTGTATTAACAAAGAACTACAGAGCTAGTACCTAGGTACTGTTAGCGATCTATTGACGGAATGCCATGCTCCCAGAGAGGAAGCGGCAGAAAGCTGTTATCAATCACGAGTCCATGGCATTGCAAAGAGATTAAAGGAGCAGGAACACGGCAACAAAAAAGCCCCCGCAAGGGGGCTTTTTTAAATCGACTGATATCAGAAGTATCAGCTGAAGATCGGGAAGCTCTGTCCGAAGCCGAATATCGCCGTTCCATTACCACAGAAGGTACCCGACTGGAAGAAGTCGGCACTAATGCCAGCAGCACCAAAGAAGCTGACCAGCGCTCCTCCGGTCCAACCCAACGTCAGTTGTCTACCACCACTTGAAGAACCAACCGTCACCAAGCTACCGGAAAGGCCTGATCCTGATCCACCGATCGAGAAGAGGGCCGAGGTGGCGGCACTGAAGACATCAGAGGTTGACGAATCACCAGCAACGCCAGCTGCTCCGAAACTGATAACCAGACCGGAGTTATGGCTAACACCAAAGCCCAAGTTACCTGTCACCGTATTGGCTCCAAGGAGATTGATCGTGTCAACTCCACCGCCGGTTTCGTTCCAGAAATAAGCCGTGTTATGGGAGTTACTAATGGCATCGAAGTTGTAGTTGTCTGCTCCAGCACCACCCCAGAAGCTCACGCCAAGAGCGCCAATTGAAATACCTGTTCCTGCGAAAGTGTCAGCGCCCTCACCAGCGTAGACACTGCTGTTGACAAGCCTAACGCCATCTGTGTTCCGGTTGAAGACAAGCGAATCATCTCCAGCCCCAGCAACTATTTTAGTTGTGCTTATGTGACCAGGACCACCTGCAAAGGTAATGGTGTCAGCGCCAGCGCCCAGGCTGATAAAGCCTCCGCCGAAACCGCCGGTCAAGATTGCATCGTCAGCCGCTGCAGAGAACACCATCGTCTGGGTTCCGCTACCACCCCAAATGGTTGAGCCGGTCACATTGGTAGTAAAGGTGATGTAGTCAGCACCACCATCGGTAGAAATAACAGCACCGCTGACGGTGTTACCAAAACTGATGGTGTCGGTACCGCCACCGCCACCAATAGTTGTATTGGAATTCACAACCGCACTGAAGACCAAGCTGTCAGCATCCGCACCACCAGAAATTGAGCTGGTGGTGAACTTCGCACTAGCTCCAAAGGTCAACGTGTCAGCACCAGCACCACCTAGAACAGTGGAGTTGCTCAAAGTGCTGTTGAAGCTTAGGGAGTCACCATCGGCGCCTAGGTCGATCGTGCTGGTATTGACTTCACTCAGCAAATTGATGGTGTCGCCACCGCCGCCGCCATAAACAGAAGATGCAGAAACGGTGCTAGAGAAGACCATCAGGTCAGAACCTGCATCACCACTTACCAACGCTCCAGCTTCTACCAAAGCAGCGAGGGTAATGGTGTCTTGTCCAGCACCACCCAAGACGCTGCTATTGCTCAGAGTCTTCGCGAAACTAATGCTGTCCTCGCCAGCACCACCGTCGAGCGCCGATGCTGTCAGAGCCGCAGCAGTAGTGACAACAAAAGTATCTTTACCAACACCACCCGCAATGGTGCTACCAGTGGCCTTCACACTGAGCGTGAAGGCTTCATCGCCAGCTCCAAAGTCAACCGTGGAGCCATACAATCCACCGCTGATCTTGATGGAATCAACATCACCGCCGCCATAAATGGCTGCGTTACTGAGCGTACTGATCGCGAACGTGTCAGCACCAGCACCACCAGAGACGCTGCTTGCCTGAACAATATTGGAAGCGAACACATAGTCTGCTCCAGCGCCAAGGTTAAAGGTGGCTATACCACTGGCACCATCCAAGAAACGAACAGAGTCATTGCCACTATTCGTCGTGATGCTATTCACACCAGTCAAGACCTTCTCAAACGTGATCGAGTCAGCACCAGTACCGGTAGTGATCGTTGCTGATGCTGCTGCTTCTTGATAGGTAATCGTCTTATTACCTGTCACCGTCGCCTGGGACACCTTGACCAGGTCATTCTCGCTCGATTGCGTGAACAGAACTTTGTCAGCACCAGCACCCATATCGATGGTAAAGCCAGGTGTTCCCGTCGTCCTGGTGCCAGACATCACGATGCTGTCTGCACCGCTACCACCAGAGACACTGCCACCGACCACAGAACCAGTGAAGGTCAGCGAGTCGCCACCACTTCCACCAAACAGGCTGTCGCCAGAGAAAACATTCAGAACTAAATCATTGGCTCCGCCGTGAAGACTGATCGTGTCACTTCCAGCACCACCTTTGATCGTGGTGGAAGTGGCCAGTGCCGACAGAGAAGCAAAGTTGATCAAGTCATTGCCTTCTTCTCCCTCGATGTAGCCGTTACTCATCGATGAGGCGATATACAACGTGTCGTTGGCGGCACCAGCCTTAACAGTGGTGCTAGTTAGCGCGCCAGTGATAGTCACCGTGTCAGATGATCCACCAAAGAGGATGGAATCAATGCCCGCGCCGGTATCCACACGGCCCGAGGCCGCACCACCCGTGAAGTTGTAGCTGTCATTGCCGCTGCCGCCATAGATCGAATCCGCGGTCATGCCGCCTGATATCGAAATCAGGTCATCTCCCTTGCCAGCAATGATCGAGCTGCTAATAGCACCAGAAGCAACAACAATGCTGTCTGCTCCAACGTTGGCTTCTAAGTAGCCCTTGGAAACGCTATTGATTTGGAACGTGTCGTTACCACTGCCACCAAGAACAGTCGTCTTCTCATTGAGTCCAGCAATAGAAAGGCTGTCATTACTATCACCACCATCCACATACCAATGAGTAGAAGCACCAGCTACTTGGATGGTGTCAGCTCCAGAACCACCAACCAAAGATGATGTACCAGCAAGGCCTCCAACGCTGAGGAAGTCGTCACCAACGCCGCCATCAATCATCGCAGCGGTGGATACTCCGTTCACCACATAGACGCTGTCATTATCAGAGCCGCCATAAATGCTGCTGGCAATAAAGCCACTGTCTATCGAGATTTGATCGGCACCGACATTGCCATAGACCTGGCTACTGCTCACCTGGCCCACGAGCGAAATCAGGTCGGCTCCACCAGTACTACCGCTGCTGCCCTCATCTCCAAAAATGCTGGAAGACGTTAAAGCTCCACCAACCCTGATTGTGTCTTCACCAATGCCTGTCTGAATCGTGGCAGATACAACAGAGTTACCAGCGCCAGCACCAACAAAATTGAAGGAGTCATTGCCCTCGCCGCCATAGACACTGGCCTTCGTTCCTCCACCAGCATTGACAACAAGGCTGTCGTTACCAGAGCCGCCATAAATCGCACCCTCATCAATACCTGCAGCGATGCTGACCATGTCAGCACCGTCACCCTCGGTACTACCACTACTGGCCCCAAAAATGCTGCCGCCACCTAGCAAAGAACCCGTAAGAGTGACAGTGTCTGCATCTTTACCACCTTCAATAAGGCCTTTAGAGAACGAGACCATATTGAAGACATCATTGCCGGAGCCGCCAAACAGCGATGCCGACTTGCCACCATTACCAATACTGATGGTGTCATCACCAAGGTTCCCGTAAACGGCACCCTGAGAAATCGCAGCAATACGGATGCTGTCATTCGCATCTTCCGTAGAAGCAGAAGAGTCACCGTAAACAGCAGCACTGCCCTGAAGCGTTCCGGTGATGACCACCGAGTCGAGACCGCTACCGCCAAGAATCTCACCAGCACTGAAGTTGCCGTCGATACTGATTAAGTCGTTAGCCGCTCCGCCATATAGCGATGTCGCTGTGGCAGCACCACCAACGCTCAAGGTGTCAGCACCAGCATTGCCGTAGAAAACAGCAGCAGAAGCACTTGCCGCCGTAATTGAGTCCGCACCATCATTTGAATCGCTGCCATCAGCAGGATTGCCACCAAACACCGTGGTGCCGTTGGCAAATGTACCGATCAGGATGCTATCGGCACCAATACCACCAACCAGAGACGAGTTCTTAGCCGCAGCAGCAATGGTGACCGTGTCAGAACCGCTGCCGCCGGTAAGACTCGCTCCATCTGCATTAGCAGCAGAAAGGGAGTCGTCTCCGTCCTGCAAAGCGGTCAAGCCACTCAGGCTGCCACCCACCATCACCGTGTCAGCTCCGCTGCCGCCATACAACGAACCAGCCAAAAGATGGCTATCCATGCTGATGAAATCTGCACCAGCTCCGGAATAGATCGTGCTGTTCGAAACCGAGCCACCCACCGTTAAGGTGTCAGCCCCATCGCTTGTGCTATCAGGATCTGCGACAGAAGTCATGCTCACTAGAGCATCCGCAATCTTGCCACTCACACGCAGTGAGTCAGTACCAAGCTGACCGCCGACTTGTCCACCCACAACAGCAGCGATGTCCAAGGTGTCATTTCCCTGGCCGCCAGCGACTAGCGAATTACTAGCTTGCTGACCAATCGAAATCGAATCATTACCGGAATTACCTTCAATATTGCCGCCGACCACACTGCCGCCGACAATCAAGCTGTCATTGCCCTGACCGCCTAAAACGGAGCTGCTAGTTACAGAACCACCGACATTGATGCTGTCATTGTCTTGGTTGCCATAAAGCTGTGAATTGCCGACGACATTGCCGCTAATGGTGATGGTGTCTGCACCAGAAGCACCAAAAACGGTTGTAGCACTCACGCTACCGTCAACACTGATCAAATCAGCGCCAATACCACCCAGAACGGAGCTGTTCAGGGCATTAAGGGAAATGTTGAGCGTGTCAGCACCGCTACCGCCGGTCAGCGTGCTACTGGTAAGACCTTTGCCAAGGCTGATCGAATCGTTACCAGCTTGGCCAGACAGCGAGCTGCTTACAACTGAACTCGCAACGGCGATCGTGTCAGCTGATTCACCAGGCCCAGCATCGAGCGTTGAACCCGTTACTGCTTTAGTGAAACTCAGCAGATCAGCGCCACTGCCACCACTCAACGTTGAATTGCTAACTGTTCCTACAACGCTGTAAGTGTCATCACCCTGACCGGCATGCAGGAAGCTGTTGGCAACCACACCTGCAATGGTGATCGTGTCGTTACCACTATTGGCTTCTAAATAGACATTATTAACCCCGTCACGCAGACGAATGCTGTCTTCTCCTTGTCCTCCATAAAGGCTGGCGGTATTCAGCTCGCCTTGAATATCAAAACTATCGTTGTCCTGGTTGCCATAGAGAGCAACGCTAGTTAAGTCGTAATTTCCAAAATTAAAGCTGTCACCACCAGAGCCACCCTCAACCGTGCTACCAGCGCCCAGGCCAGGAACTTTCGAATTGGCAAAAAAGCTATCAGCTCCACCAGCACCAACCAAGCAACTGTTGGAGTAATTCGATCCAATACTGTCTCCGGCCGAACCCCCCAGAATTAGCTGGTCCGCAGCTGTTCCAAGGAGAGTATCCCCTGTACTGGAGCCTGTAATAGTGCTGTTGATGTTCGCCATTAGGTGGTTCTGCTTAAGGGTGCCGTGCGGCTCTGTGGGGCGGACTGCCGAGCCGCAACTCGACGAATGGAACTGGCTTTAAGCACCAAAATGCCAATGCAGCCCAAACTTAGTCCTTGTAACATGAGGGATATTACAGAGGAAAATGCCTAAAGGTCAACAATCAATCAATTACTGACAAACAGTTTCTACAGTGGCACCAAGACCAGGCTGTGTTTGAGTGGTGATAGTCAATACCACTACATGACCTGGCAACTGATAAAGGCTGAAACACTTGCAGCTCAACAAGCTCCTGAAGCTAAGCAGGTTGAAAATTGCAGCATTGACATAGCACAGTTCATTACAAATGCGCCAACAGATTTTCTAGAGCCGCTACTTAGCAGTCCTTTCGGACGAGTTTATACATTGTTTCTAGAACGATGCTGCACAAGAGAATTCACAAGTTCAGAAGCCCGGCAACAGAAAAACGAGCTGAGTCAGCAATTGCGGCAGAAAGGATGCGAGACCCAAGAGGGTTGGGCCGTGCTGTTGGCCTTGATGCCTTTTTTTCCTCCAGCCCAGCTAAAAGTAGAAGATCCCTCATCAAAGCTTCCAGCCTGGCTATTGAAGCTATATAGCGAACGCTATGAGAGCAGCGCCTCATCCTCTGATCCTATTAATACAACAACAGTCAAGCAAGCTCCAACTCCGCAAGGGCAACCTTCATTTGACGACAGGATCTTTCTCAATAGAGTTCTAGGCCTATCCAACCTTTATTACATCGATCCGGAAGATCAAGAAATCCTGCAGGAACTAAGAGATGTGCGCATGCAGACTATCAACTTGATTTTGGCCACTTCAAAGGAAGAGCTCGGGCGGCAATTCCAAGCAGACTTCGGTGATCGCTTTTGGGCCATGGCCCAGAGTGGAGTTCAGAAAGAGCCTCTCAATGCCCAGGAAGCAGAACAGAAGAACTCACTCCAAAATTGGCTGACATCAACGCCTCAGAGCTTGCATGCAGAAGGAGGTATACAACGCTTCGTCTCCACTATTCTTTTCGCCAGTCCAGGCAGCGTGAAGCTGGCCAATCCTGAGCAGAACCTGCCAGCCTGGTTCATCGAAGGCTTTAAACGCTACTGCTCGATGAGCGCCGCTTGAGAAACGTAAAACGTGCGAATCCTGTTTGTTCATTGTAATTATCCCGCCCAATTTCGCCATCTGAGCTGCCACTTTGCAGCTGATAGCCAGCACGAAGTTGTCTTTCTCGCCCAAAACAGAGAATGGACTGCCACTGACATTGAGGGCTTGCAACATGCTCGTTACCAGCTTGGACGGGATCCGCAGGGTGACATTTGTCATCCGTATCTAAGACGCTACGAAACTGCCGTTCTTCATGGTCAGGCAGCACTTCGGGCGGCCATGCGTCTGCAACAGAAGGGATATATACCAGATTTAATTGTGGGCCATTCTGGCTTCGGCAACACTCTTTATCTGAAAGAAGTGTGGCCGAAGGCAAAATTCATTGGCTACTTCGAGTGGTATTACAACAGCAGAGGGTCGGATGTGGGCTTTGGAAGTCAGGAGCCTCCCAGCCCGGACACCTCTCTAAGGGTGCACACATACAACAGTCCGATCATGATGGATCTGGCAAAAGCAGACGGGGCTCTCTGCCCAACACACTGGCAGGCGGCCCAATTCCCTAAAAAAGTAAGAACTCTGCTGGATGTGGTCTTTGATGGCATCGACGTGGACACCCTGCAACTGTTCACGCCCGAACAACGACAAGACGCCCTAAACATCCGCGATATACAAATACCCTCCAAGGTTCCTTTGGTTACTTATGTAACCCGATGTTTTGAGCCCTACCGCGGATGGCCTCAAGTCGCTGAAGGCCTGGCAATACTCATGCAACGCAATCCTAGAACCCATATCCTGCTGGTTGGATCCGATGATGTTGCCTACGGTGCCAAGCGAGGAGATGGACTTAGCTGGAAAGAGTGGGCTCTGAAGGAATGGCCGATGGATCCCAGCCGCCTCCACCTCTTGCCAGCTCTTCAATATGAGGAATATCTCGCCGCATTACGTCGCAGCTGGGTACATGTGTACTGGACAGTGCCATTCATTGTCAGCTGGAGCCTAATGGAGTCTCTGAGTACTGGTTGCTGTGTAGTAGCCAGCTCAACACCACCCGTGCAAGAAATGATTGAAACCGGCAAAGAAGGCATGTTGGTTGATTTCTTCAACCCAGAATCTCTGGCGCAGCAAGTTGATCAACTGTTAAACGATGAGTGGAAACGCAGAGATCTAGGGATAGCAGCACGCCAACGCATACTTGACAGAGGATATGACCTCAAGACTTGCCTAAAGGCTCAGCTGAAGCTAATCGATCGGGTCATGGCTGAATGATGAGCCACGGGCAGCGGAATGCTGATCCCGTGACCTGCAACAGCGCTGGTCTCGACATGTTTGCCGCAGGAGATCCTCTGGCCGCAGAGAGACTGCTGCGTCAGGCCTACAAGTTGATGGCTGATGAGCCAGGGATTCTTGTCAACCTAGGCCTGTCATTGATGCAGCAGGGTCGAGTTGAGCCCGCCGAACGCTGCTACCGCATTGCCCTCAACAGCCCGGATATCAAATGCCGAAGAAGTGCAGCTAAAAACCTAGGGTTCCTATTGCTGTGGAAAGGAGAATTTGCCGAGGGTTGGTACTGGCATGGCCAGCGTTTTGCAGAAGAGACATTTATGCAAAGCCAATGGCGCGGAGATCCCCTCAATGGTCGAACCCTAACCATCTGGAATGACGTGGGTATGGGCGATGCCTTCCAATTCGTGCGCTATACACTCCCACTGATTGATCGAGGCGAGAGGCTGCGTTGGGCTGTAGCGGCCAGCCAGATCGATATCTTCCGGCAACGCCTGGCTTGGCCCTTGAATGAAGTAGTTAATCGCTCAAAAGTGAATCGAGATCAAGGTGAGCAAATTCCACTCATGAGTCTGATTCCTCTCATGGATATTGACACCAGTTGGGGCAGAAACTTCCGCCAAAACACATGGACAACCAAAGATAATTCTGAACGCAGCCAGATCGGGATCTGTTGGGCGAGCAATCCAAACGATCAAACTATGCATGCCTACAAAAGCAGCTCCCCAGAGCGTCTGATGCTGCAGCATCAGAGCAGGAATCCCAATCAACCTCTGCTAAGCCTGCAAACCGATGAACATGAGGCCCACCAAAAGCTCGGCCTCAGCGCCACCTCCCGCAACTGGCTGGATACACTTGATCGGATTAGCAAATGCCAAAAGGTCATCAGTGTGGATACGGCCGTTGCCCACCTTGCTGGAGGAGCAGGCTGCCAAGTAGACTTACTTTTAGGGAATCCACCGGACTGGCGATGGCGACAATTCCCAGGGATAAAATCAATTTGGCACAAGAATCTGACGGTTCATCCTCTTAAACCGGACTGACCTATCGGGCGCCCCCGCACACGAATTAGCAAAGGCACCTCTAGGGTGCGCCGATGGGAAATACCGTGCTCCCAAAGACCATCCTCACCCCAACAATCGCCATGATCAGCTGTAACGACAATAGTTGCAGCTGAAAACGCTTGAAGCAAATCGCCCAACTGACAATCAACGTACTCCAAGCACCAACGTTGTCGGCGTCGGCAATCTCTGCGGCGATTAACAGTTTGAAAAGGCACACAAGGATTGTCTTCTGGGTCCCAAGTTGCGCTCTGATGCCAATAAGGGACATGTGTCTCGCCGATATTTAGAAAAATCAAAGCAGGGCCATCAGGAAGAGTTGTTAGATGGCGTTCCAACCAGTCCAACTGCTCAGGCAGTCCCCAGGTGAAACCTGGGAAAAAGAACTGGTCAAACTCATCGGTAAGGCATCGACCGGTCTCGCTATTGGGATCAAACCAACCCACAGCGCCGGTACCAATTGTGGGGTATCCAAGGCGTCGAAAACCCTCGATTATTGACCGCCCCTCCAATTTAAAAATTTCTTCCTGCTTGCCGAGCCAACCACCATGGGCCAAACGAAAAAGCTTGGCAAACTTTGAATTCAGGAATGGAGCAGGCTCAAGAACACTCGGGAGAAACCCCTTGAATATGGCGGAGTGGGACCCAAAGGTGAAATGACTTGGTGCCCAAGCACGCTGCAATGGAGCCACTGCTGAAATTGCAGCGGTGGCACTGCGGCGAAAGGTGTCATATCGACAGGAATCAAGTGTGATCAGCAACACGGACTGATCATGAATATTTGGCCAGGTCACGGAGATTCAAACTCCTTCAGCAAATTCATCAATCGCTTCATGCTCACATTCCAACTCATAGATTGCATGGCCGCGGCCTGCTGCTGACCCTGCTGCCGCCAGGAACCCTTCTCCGAGGCAACCTTTAACCAACATTGCAAGAGCTCTTCAGGATCAGTTTCCCCCCAGAAACCACCGTTGTCTCGACCATAAGGTGCTACTACATCAGGATTAACACAACCAACACCAGAATCACCCACTGACAAACAATGCCCCATTCCCATATCCAGCAAATCAAGGTGCCCCGTATTGGCACTGACCACAGTCGGCACACCGCAAGCAAGAGTTTCCATAGCCATCAAATTGGTACCACCCTCGCAACGACTGGCAAAAACAGCCACATCGGCCTGCTTAATCAAATTGGGCAACTGACGATTCACCACGCAAGGCAAAACCCAGACGTTTTTGTCCGGCACTCCATTGGCATCTAACCAAGCAGCAATACCCTTAGAGCGACCCTCTTTAGGAGCCCCAGTAACATATGGTGAGCACCCAATAGTCTCAATAGCCACGTTACCAACATTGCCCCAGGCAGCAATCAACAAAGCATCAGGATGAATTCCCAATAAGCGGCGAAAGGCAGCGATGACGATATCTTGACCCTTACGGGTCTCAAGCTTGCCTCCAGAAAAAATCACTATCGAACGTTTGATCAGCGTCGGAACAGGCGCAGGGTTAAATAACCCCGTATCTACACCCTGATGCACAAGCTGAGCTTGTGAAATACCCAGCTGAGTCAACAACGACTGATTCCAACGGGAGCCGGTGACAACCAGGTCAAAAGCTTGCAAAATCTCCAACTGCTGCTTGGAAAAATCACTGCATTCGAAAAAAGTAACGCCCACATGACGTTGAGCCTGACATCGAGGAGGTGGTACTACATTTCCCAACGGTGAAAACGCAACAGAAGCCGAGGTAGGTAAAGGTAGTGATCCCTTATTTGTGGCCTCCTCTAAAGAGCGACAGATACTTTTCGAGCCAAGTTCAAGATGCTCAAGAGCTGCCAACCAGTGTAAGTCACAATGCTTCGTGCGATCATTAGGCGCAACCAACACAGGCTGATAACAACCCTGATCCATGAGTGCCTGAGCAAGCTGAATACCGTAATTACCCCAACCGGTATATGGCGTTAGGGGCCAGTCAATCAGAGCTTTTCTCATCGAGATAACGAATTAACAAGGTTCATGAAATTGCGGCCAGCATGTTCAACAGTTAGGAAAAGTCCATTCTCAAGAGCAGGTTTCATGACCTGAAATGTCTTCAGCATTGCAAGAGTGGCTGCACTTTCAAGAGGGCCATGAAAAGTTATATCCACCTCACCAGCATGACCACTAGAGCGATAAACCTCAGCCTGAGTTCGATTTAAAAAGAAACAGCCAGAATGCAGATTGAATGGCTGATCAAAGCATATTGTCTTACCAAGATGCTCCAAACAAAGCCTATGATAACTGCTACAACGATAGGCCTCAGACGCCAAAGGATTGTAATCACCGTCGATGTAAAAGCGGTTAATATGGCCAGAATTCTCCATAGTTTCTATCCGATTAGGCATAAGCAAATAGTTATCACCAAAAGCATAATTAAAGGTCCGTAATTTCAAGAAGAAGTCAGCATCCGCAATCACGATGTCGTCCTCTAGATAAGCAATGTAGTCGTAGGGGCTCCCATCCTCCTCTGCCTGCCTACTAACCATGGCCAACATCTCCTGACAGGCAAATCCGAGCAGACGTGGATCTTCCACATCACAGCAAATCGGACGATATAAAGTTGAGATTTGAGGCAGTTGATCCAGAACATGGTCGTCGCCAATGACGCAGATCCGCAAATCAACTTCTCCTCCGCCATCGGCCACGTCATCGACTCGACGATGACAATGGTTAAGCGTTGCAGCCGAAGGGCCGAATAGACGATGCAAGCTAAGGATGAGTTGACTAAGAGCTCTGATCCTCGGAGCCGGATCTGCAGCCAGCGAGCCATGCCGCCCATCACCTGATCGGTAAAAATGCACGACTCCGATCAATAGACGCATAGGACAACCGTTGCTGTATGAGCAAACAATTAGCCTGACATTAGTCTTCCGCTTATGGATTCAGCATCTCGCCCTGCCCGACCTCTAACGCTGCGACGACGCTTTAAGCGCTGGCTCGTGCGTATCCGCACCTCGCAAGCACTAATTCCGACCTTGCTAGTACTTTTTTACCTAGGAATCATGGTTGGGCTCGCTCAGGTGGCAGATTCCTGGATAGTTGGACTGGCAGCGATGCCACTATTTTTTGCAGTTGTTCTCACTATGGGCTGCCTGCTGGCCTATCTACGAGATTTCTACGCATGAGCCGCACGTACCCTGCAGCTCTATTTCTTCCAGGTGATGCCTTCGACACCGACCGCAATCAGGTTATGGGCCGAAGGGTGGCCGGCAGTGGCTTTGTCCATGGGATTGCCTCCTCCCTTATCAATGAGGAGCTAACTGTGATAGTTAGCGACCGCAATGACTTCGCTAAGCTTCGCGATCAACTGCAGCCCTGTCTAGAAAGCGGCAGCAATGTGCGGCTGCAGCTGGGCCTTAGTAACTCATCAATCACCAACTCCGGATGCGTCCATCTGCCTGATCCAGGTTTAGCGCACTGGAGCTGGTTGCGAGCAGGGCGCTCCTCTGACAATTTCTCTATCACCGGGGTCACTCATACCCTCTGTTCCCGAAATGTGATGAGCAACCTGGAACAACTGATCACGGCACCACTAGAGGAATGGGATGCGCTGGTGTGCACATCACAAGCAGCACTCGGAGTCGTTCAAGAAGCCATGGACTGTCAGCGAGAAAAGCTCTCACGACGCTTTAGGCAGTCATTGCCATTTCCCAAAGGTCCCCAACTCCCCGTAATCCCACTCGCCATTGATCCGACTCCTTACCAATGGCGAGGAAGTTTCAATAGCCGCGAGGATCAGCGGCAGGAGGCCCGTCAAGCATTGCAGCTGCCGAACGGGGCCATTGTCGTGCTGTTTTTAGGACGACTCAGCTTCCATAGCAAAGCTCATCCCCTTCCACTATACCGTTCACTCGCAGAACTAAGCGCTCAATATGAAATCATCTTATTAGAATGTGGTCATCTCTTTAGTGATGTCATCGCCGCGGCCTTTGATGAACTCGCCAAGCAATTTCCTTCTCTATCCATTCGGCGTCTTGGCGGCCTAATTCCAGCAAGTGAAGAAGAGAAAAAACTTGCACTTGCAGCAGCCGATATCTTTTGCTCTCCAGCCGACAATTTGCAAGAAACCTTTGGCTTGAGTGTGCTGGAAGCCATGGCCAGCTCCCTTCCGGTTGTTGTAAGCGATTGGAACGGGTACAGGGATCTCGTAGAACCGGGGGTGAGCGGCCTCTTAGTAGCCAGTCAGGACGTTCTAAGTAGCCGATCAGAAGCTGATGGGATCGAACGAGACTACCGATTGGGGTTGATGGACTACGACACCTTCGTAGGCCTTCGCAGCCTGGGTGTCTGTATCAATCACCGCGACCTAATACAAGCGCTAAAAATCCTCTGCAGCCAAAGCAAGTACCGACGAGAAATGGGAGAGAAGGCACAAGAGCAACTTGAACAGAAGTTCAGTTGGTCAGTAGTTAGTAGTCAGTACCGGGAGCTCTGGAATGAGCTCAAAAGCCGGCGCCAAAACGCAGCCATGGATAGTCAGAGAACACTGCCATGGCCAACAAGTCACTCCGGAAGACTTTTCAATGGCTACAGCCATGGCAGCTTTCCACAAGGCCCCTGGCTACTTCATCCAGCCTGCACAGATGCAGGCATCCTTCCGGGGAAAATGCAAAGGAGTTTCATCGGCCGCTTCTGCCCGAATCAAAGGCTAGAAACTCTCAGCAGAAGCCTAAAAAAACTGCAGCAACAAAACACTAGTCTTAGTTCTGCCGAGCTCAATGAGGTTTTCCTGTCCCACCATATTGCAGCCCTTCACCATTCATCGATGACAGCAACTCTCCTGAAGCTCGGAATCCTGGAAAACACAAGTTCATGAAACGACGACGGATCCTGTTCGTCTGCTATCCAGACACGAACCATCCCATCGGTGGTGTTAAGCAGATCTATCGCCAAGCAGAACTTCTTCAAAAAAATGGCTGGGAGGCCCTCGTGCTTCAGCAAGAACGAGGCTTCCATGCTGATTGGTTCGAGAGCGAGGCTAAAGTTATAGATCTTCAAAGCTATCTAGAAAGCCCGCCCGCCGCCGACCACGACTTAATTGTTCTCCCTGAAACTTGGCTAAAAAATGTGCCGTCTTATTTGGTCGGCATTCCCAAGGTGATCTTCAACCAGAACGCCTTCTACAGCTTTGGCCTAGAAAATAACTGTGATCCATCAACCCTGAAGCTCTACCAGCACCCTGATATCAAAGGTGTATTAACAGTATCTGAAGACAGTCGTAGGCTTTTGGTTGAGGGTTGCGGGATCGACAGTGAACGTTGTACTGCGTTAATTAACGGGATTGATGCCAATCTCTTCTATGTCCCCAACCAAAAGGCTCCTCACATCGTATTCATAGGGCGAAAGCAAGCGGATCATGCACGCAAAGTCGAATTGATGGCTAAACGGCGCCCTGCCTTTTCCAATTACAACTTTCGCGAATTACCAAGAATGCAACACGAAGAAATAGCCAAGGAACTTCGTGAAGCCTTAATGTTTCTAAGTTGCGGCCACCCAGAAGGATTTGGACTTCCCCTTGCTGAAGCCATCGCCTGTGGATGCCTCGTTGTGGGATATCACGGGCTAGGAGGGCGAGATTTTGCTTTACCTCATATGAGAGTAGTTGAATTTGGAGATCTGATGGGCTTTCTTGATGGGATCGAAGCAGAACTAAAGCGCTTCGAAGCCAACCCGAATGCGGTGATCCAAGAGCGTTTCCAGGCCTCTAGGACTATTCAAGAGATATACAGCTTGGAAGAGGAACGCCTCTCATGCCTGAACGCCTGGGAGTCTTTGGCAATTTAAGAATTCAGACATATACCAATGCCGACCTCTCCTGCCATGCATGAGCCATCAGTCCAGCGGTACGACGGCCGCGAACTAGGCTCACATCCACACATAGCCATCTTAGGAAGCTGCAAGGTCGGGAACTTTGTCGTCACCCTGCCACTACTGCGGCTCATACGACGGAGATATCCAGCAGCCACAATCGATTTCTGGGGAAGCGAGGCAACGCGTGATTTTGAAGAAGCCCTCTGCGGAGAATATGAAAAAAAGCCTCTAAACTGGCGATGTTCTTGGGATCAAAAAGACTCACTCAATACACTGCAAATCATCGCCGAAACCGCCAAAGCCCGTACAGAGATTGCGGGTCAGCTTGATCTACTTATCAACTGCGATGGATTTAACCCTCTTACCCAGACCCTGGCAAGCTGGCTAAGACCAAAGTTCGTGAGCGGAGGCAGCCTAAATGCTACCGGCAAAGATTTATTAAAATGGGGAGATCTGCCCAACCAACGTTTTCTAGCCGATAAAGATTGGGACTCAAAAGATTTTCTTGAGCGCTATAAAGGTCATTTCAATAGCAACTACATAGCTGAATTATTGTGTCGAATTGCTTTTCTTAAGCCAGACAATTTTGACCTCACAAACATCGACCTGCCGTCCTGTCAACCAAGCTTTGAAGTGCCAGATGTTTTAATTCACTGTACAACAACACGGGCTGCGAAAATATGGCCCTTCAAATACTGGGGTGAAGTTATCAATTGGTGTGAGCACCAATCCATCAGTGTTGGTCTAGTCGGTGCAACACCAAAACATCAAAAACTAGAATACCATGCAGGCAATAAAGAAGAGCAATTACTAAATAATCATCCAAAAACATTAGTGGATCTAAGAGGGCGTACATCTCTTATCGAGCTAGCAGGAGCCTCTAAAATAGCCAAAGCTGTTATCAGCATAGATGCCGGACCGATGCATATCGCTGCAGGAGTCGGAACCCCTACACTGGCGATTGTGGGAAATGACAAATACGGAGATGGAGTCAGTCCTATCCGGTTGTGGCTACCTAGAACAAATTGTCTTCAGAGAACAGTATGCAGCTATTCCAGTAAGAAATTCAGCCAGAATCATTTCAAAAATGACGATTTAGCAGAGGCTCGTCGGTGCATGCTCGGAGTGAAGCCTCAACAAGTGATCAACTGGCTCAAGAGAGTACTGTCATGAACCTGCTGGTCATCACCAATCTTTATCCACCTCAAGAACTCGGTGGATACGGTCGTTCTATAGCCGACTTCGTTTGGGGGCTGCAGAAACGTGGCCACCGAGTTCAAGTCATCAGCAGTGATGCACCCCACCTCGGAGCAAGCAGTTCAAAGGGGCCAAACAATGAAGAGGTGGACCGAAGGCTGCAACTCAAGGGCACCTACGAAGGTGGAGTAAAGCAACTGCAAGACAGACAAGCTCTTGACGCAATCGATACTGCCAATACTGCTTTGATGAATACCTGGCTATCTCAAGGGCATTGGGACGGAGTCTTAATAGGCAATCTGGATCTCATCGGTCCTGAACTTCTCCCAAGATTGCTTGAACGGCCAATCCCCGTACAGCATCACGTGGGCTTTGTGCATCCACCCTTCCCAGCGAACCTTTGGCCACATCAGGGTTCTTACAGAATGGCTGCGGCCAGTCAAGCCGTGCGCCAGGCGCTTACAGATGCTGGGCTATTGGTGGAGGAGGAGGCCGTGATCTATCCAGGCGCACGCATTGATCTGTTTGGATACTCAGTCACAGGAATGCCCCGACCCTTGCCTGCCACTGGGTCACCAGATCGTCCCCTAAAAGTCTGTTTTGCCGGACTACTGATGGCAAGCAAAGGAGCCCACACCCTAGTGGAGGCACTGATTCGTCTTCAGCAACAAGGCCTAGCTATACAAGCCTCTTTGGCAGGTGACAAGTTCCAGAGCGGCTACCAGGAACAACTGGAGCAACTACTAATCAGACACGGCCTTGCCGACATGGTGCAATTCGTAGGGCAACTGAACCGGCAGACCCTGGCCCGCTTCTACGCACTGCACCATGTCGGTGTCTTCCCATCAATCCACCCAGAAGCCTTCGGCATCGTGGCAGCCGAAATGATGGCATCAGGTTTAGCTCTGATAACCAGCGGCGTCGGCGGTGCCGCTGAGCTAATTGATGATGGGATTACTGGGCTCAGATTTGCAGCCGGTGACTCAGATGCTCTTAGCGAATGCCTGAAGCGCTTAATACTCCAACCAGAATTTACCGTAAATCTAGCCACACAGGGCCGAAAAAGAGTAGTGGAAAAGTTCAGCGTAATGGTTGCAGCAGAACAACTAGAAGAATGGTTTAAGAGAGAAAGCTTTCATATCAGAAATCAACCTGTCACAAAATTCTGAACAAATAGGAAGTCAAAAAAGAATCAAATTTTAAACTCTGATTGTTTTGCACGATTCCAGGGGTCGCTGAATCTAAATAAATTCAGTCCAAAGCATTTATTCATGCCTGATACTGCTTGAGGTAGCTTGCTAAGGACTGATCTCATGATCATAGCTAATAAGAGTTCAACCAAAATCCGATGCTTCGCTTTTTAAAAAAATTAATCAACAGAAAGCCCCTCAAGGAAAGTGCGGCCGCCCCACCCAGGCGCTGGGAATACAAAGTCGTGCAAATGGTGGCAGAAGCACCTGCCAATGCGAAAGACGCCAGCGATAGACTGGGTGGCGCCTTAAGTGCGGAAGCGCTTAAGGCGCAATTTCCCGAGTACTTCGCCGAAAACAACGGCAGACAACAGATTCAAGATTTTCTCAATCGTATGGGGCAAGAGGGATGGGAGATGATGCAAATCCAACAGGTTGGAGGGTTGCCATTAATGCTCTTTAAACGTCCCTTTGCCATGCATCCTCAAGCAAATGGGACTAAAAAAGAAGCAGGTAGTTCAAAACCATCTCATGCCCCAAAAAACACCTGAAAATCCAGAGTTTACCCATTTAGGCTGGCAACATGGTACTAGTTCACAAGCTACAGAACAGGACCATCTAGTCCTCCACGTTGATCAACCTGCTACATCCGCTGCACCAGAGTTCCAAGAAGTCGAGGATGCGGCGATGCCATCACCAACTTACCTCTGGCCAGCTGAAGATGAGCAATTCACAACTGAAGGGACCTCAATGATTGTGTTCGACGACCAAAACGACGGCCAATCAGCTAACAACCCTGTCTTTAGCTGAACCAGTTAAAACCCCGAAAGCCCAATAGCTGAATAGGGTTGTGAAACAAAGACCTGGATCCATAGCAATGAATTACCAGCGCAAAAGCTAATTAAAAACTAAGAAAATGATTTTTTTTCTTACTGGTTTCCCCTCCAATGGTGCATGAATCTTGAAACCGAGACAACCCAAGCTTCGCATTAGGCTTAAGTTCATTATATGAATGCGGAACTGTTGCAGCAGTTTTGCAAAAACATCAGTGACTTCTTAAACCACTTTCGGCACATTGCTCTCATCATGGCCTCAAGCAAAACTGCCCTAATCACGGGGATCACAGGCCAGGATGGCAGCTATCTCGCAGAGCTACTTCTTGAAAAAGGATATACAGTGCATGGCATTAAGCGCCGAGCCAGCAGTTTTAATACCAGCCGCATCGACCACCTTTATCAGGATCCACACGAGCTGGAACAACGCCTAGTGCTGCATTACGGGGATCTAGCTGACAGCAGCAACCTGATCGGAATCATCCAGAAAATCCAACCGGATGAGATCTACAACCTAGGAGCTCAGAGCCATGTGGCCGTGAGCTTTGAGGCGCCCGAGTACACCGCTAACTGTGACGCCCTAGGCACCTTGCGCATTCTGGAAGCCGTACGCATGCTCGGGCTTTCCAACAAGACCCGCATCTATCAAGCCAGTACCTCCGAGCTCTATGGGCTGGTGCAAGAAATCCCCCAAAGGGAACTGACTCCTTTTCATCCCCGCAGCCCCTATGGCGTCGCCAAGCTTTACGCGTATTGGATCACCGTAAATTATCGCGAGGCCTATGGGATGTATGCCTGCAACGGAATCCTGTTCAACCACGAAAGCCCACGACGCGGAGAAACCTTTGTAACCCGCAAAATAAGCCGCGGCCTAGCCCGAATTGATGCAGGACTTGATGAATGCATATACATGGGCAACCTCGATTCCTTGCGCGACTGGGGCCATGCCCGAGATTACGTCGAGATGCAGTGGCGGATGTTGCAACAAGACACTCCCGAAGACTTCGTTATCGCTACTGGAAGGCAGGAGAGAGTGCGACGATTTATTGAACTAACAGCAGCCAAACTGGATTGGAACACTGTGAATGGCGATTCAGCAATCCACTGGGAAGGTGAAGGGCTTGAAGAAATTGGACGGCGGGCAGATACAGGGAACGTAGTAATTCGCATCGATCCGCGTTACTTCCGACCTGCTGAGGTAGAAACGCTCATAGGTGATCCCACTAAGGCCAGAGAGAAGCTCGGCTGGACACCAACCAGCAGCTTAGAGGAGCTTGTATCAGAAATGGTTGAACACGACCGCGAAGAAGCCCGCAAGGAGGCCTACCTGAAACAAAAAGGCTTCAAGGTCGTTGGGCCCCGCGAATGAACCTTGCTTAAGAATGAGCCTGATACACCTAAGTGATCGCTTCTTTGTGGCAGGTGCCAGTGGCATGGCTGGTGGTGCCATCGTGCGTGCACTTAAGGCAGGCGGCTTCGGCGACAGCTCCCATGGAGGGGCGCTACTGACCCCTGGCCGGAAGACACTGGATCTTCTCGATGACAACGCTGTCAAAGACTGGATGTCTAGAAATCAGCCCGATATCGTCGTGCTTGCCGCAGCCACTGTGGGTGGGATTGAAGCCAATCGAAGTCGACCTACTGATTTTTTACTTCAAAACCTTCGAATCGAAACCCAAGTCATCGAAGCGGCATGGAGGTGCGGAGTGCGCCGGCTTTTGTTTCTAGGCAGCAGCTGCATCTACCCCAAGTTTGCTGCACAACCGATTCGGGAAGAAGCACTGCTCACAGGAGCACTGGAATTAACAAATGAATGGTATGCCATCGCCAAAATCGCTGGAATCAAACTAGGAGAGGCATTGCGGTTAGAGCATGACTTCGATGCGATTAGCCTGATGCCCACAAATCTCTACGGGCCAGGTGACAACTATCACCCTACCGGCAGCCATGTTTTGCCTGCCCTGATACGCAGATTCAACGAAGCAAAAGAATCTCGGGCAGATTGCGTGACCTGCTGGGGGAGCGGTACCCCCTTAAGGGAATTTCTCCATGCCGATGATCTCGGTGAGGCCTGTGTGTTCGCTCTAAAGCATTGGGATCCAGCATCCACTGATGCCCCACGCAATGACGAAGGCACGCCTTTGGGATTCCTCAATGTCGGCACGGGGGTGGATCTTTCGATCAAAGACCTAGCTGAACAGGTAGCTGCAACCGTCGGATTCCAGGGCAACATTCAATGGGACAGCAGCAAGCCAGATGGCACGCCGAAAAAGCTTCTTGATGTCAGCAGGCTGGCAACCATGGGTTGGAAGCCAAAAATCTCCCTGGAAAAAGGCTTGAAGTTGGCCTACGGCGACTTCCTTTCAAGCTTGAAGACAGGAAATTTACGTCGCTAACGCGCTCGAGGATTCATTTCTAACGAGCCTTTCCAATCCGTTCGCCACTGTATCCGGCATTGGCTCGAACTTTCTTGCACCACTCGAAATGATCGAGATACCAGCGAACTGTTGCCTCCAGACCCTGATGGAAATCATGCCGCGGTTGCCAACCGAGCTCAGTACTAATGCGCGTCGAATCAATCGCATAGCGTCGATCATGCCCTGGACGATCAGCAACGCGTGTGATCAAACGCGCGTGAGGTGCACCATCCAGCCTCAGTTTGTCCATCATCGTGCAGATTGCTTCCACAACCTGCTTGTTCGTCTTTTCTCCATACCCACCTACGCAATAGCTGCGACCAAGTTCGCCGCGTGTTGCCGCCAATATCAAGGCATCAACATGATCCTCTACGTACAACCAATCGCGAATATTCGCACCATCTCCATACAGCGGAATTGGCTCACCAGCCAAAGCTTTGAGAATCACCACTGGGATGAGCTTCTCGGGGAACTGCCAAGGCCCATAATTGTTACTGCAATTGGTACGCACAACTGGAAGGCCATAGGTGTGGTGCCAGGCATTCACCAAATGATCACTGGCGGCCTTAGAGGCGGAATAAGGGCTGCGAGGGTCATAAGGCGTGGCTTCTGAGAAATACCCCTCTGCACCCAGCGAGCCAAACACCTCATCCGTGCTGATATGGTGAAATCGAAAGCGGTCTTGACGCTCCTTGGGTAGCTGCTCCCAATGACCACGCACAGCCTGGAGCAACGAGAGCGTACCACTTACGTTGCTAGACAGGAACACCTCCGGGCCGTCGATGGAGCGGTCGACATGGCTCTCGGCGGCAAGATGCAGTACCAGATCAGGATCTGACTGTCTTACGGCGGCAGCGGTAGCCTCGCCATCAGTTAGATCAACACGTATAAACTCATGTCTCTTCTCAGCTGATGATCGGAGCTCCTGCAGTTGCTGTTCAATGCCGCTTAGGTCACTCGCATAACCAATTTTATCTAGATTGAAGATGATGACGCTGGTATCGCGAAGCAAGCGCCGAACCAATGCTCCTCCAATGAAGCCAGCACCTCCGGTTACTAAAACGCGTTCAATAGTCTGTGGCAGCAGGACAGACATCAACTTGATGCTGGCTGGGGTGAGCGCAATTGCTTAACCTCTTTGAAAACCTCCTCCAGTGCCTTGACCCAATGCTGTTGCTCCAGATCAAGCAGACAACGGGTCTCGGTGCAATCCAAAAGCGAATAAGAAGGCCTCCTGGCTGGGGTGGGGTAATCAGCCGAAGTAATCGCTAGCACCTGAGCAGGACTATCAACCAGTGCCAACTGCTTACCAATTTCGCCAACAGCCTGCGCCACGTCATACCAACTCGATGCTCCTGCATCACACCAATGCATCAGCGAAGGCAACACAGTGCCATTCTCAGCCATCTCAATCACGCGCCAGCAGGCCTTCGCCAAGGTGAGTGTACTAGTGGGGCAACCCACCTGATCTGCGACAACACGAATTTCCTCACAGTCCTGATGCAGACGAAGCATTTTAAGAGCGAAATTGCTGCCCACAGGTCCCATCAGCCAACTGGTACGCAATATCAACCCTCGGCCAACATCACCGAGCCGTTCTTCCACGGCCTCTTCTCCAGCGGCTTTACTAGCGCCATAGGCCCCAAGGGGGTTACGGGCCTGAAAAGGGCTATAGGGCCACCCCTGGCGGCCATTGAACACAAAATCTGTGCTGAGCTGTAGCAATCGGCCTCCAGTCTCCAAAAGCGACTCAGCGAAAGCTTGGGGCGCATAGGCATTAATTGCATAGGCCAATTCTGGCTCACTTTCGGCTTTGTCTACCGCCGTATAGGCACCTGCATTAAGCACCCAGTCAGGCCGATTGTTCAGAACAATGTCTCGACATCCCTGCATATCTCCTAAATCAAGCTGTTCCCGGGTACTGGCTATGAGCTCAATCCCATCAGGTTTAGCTGCAACAAGTGCGTGACCTAATTGGCCGGCCGCCCCTGTGAGCAGTACTTTCATGAGAACAATTCCTCGCCCGTCAAAGCCTCTAAGAAGAGCTGAGAGACCTCATCCTTGTTAGATAGCTTTGGAAACCCGACGATCTCCGGCCAGGTAATAGCTAAACGAGGATCATCCCAACGAATCGCCCTTTCACAGTCGCGACTCCAGAAACCAGTGGCTTTATAGAGCACCTCAGCATGGGTACTCAACGTCAGGAACCCATGGGCAAAGCCAACCGGCAGCCAAAGCAGCTTATGGTTCTCATCGCTCAGATGAGCTGCAACCCACTGCCCAAAGGTGGGGGAAGCTACACGGAGATCGACAGCCACATCAAAAATCTTTCCCTGTACACAGCGCACCAACTTGCCCTGAGGATATGGCGGCAACTGGTAATGCAAGCCACGCAAAACACCTCTAGACGAACTCGAGTGATTGTCTTGCACAAAAGCACTAGCTTCCTGCCCATAACTGGCCAACAAGGCTTCCCACCTACGCTGATTCCAACTCTCAAAGAAAAATCCCCGCTCATCGCGATGCACCTCAGGAGACAACAACAACGGTCCATTCAGCTGGATCCCATTCGCAGTATTCAAGATTTCAGCTTGCATCTGCTGACACCTCTTGGGGATTCTCAAGCACCTGCAACAAGTAGTTGCCATAACCGCTCTTGCACAACGGAACAGCCAAATCAGCAAGCTGCTCCCCGGTAATCCAGCCCAACCGCCAAGCCACCTCTTCGGGACAGCCCACTTTGAGTCCCTGTCGATGCTCCAAGGTGCGGATATAAGCGGCCGCCTCATGCAGGGAGTCACACGTGCCCGTATCGAGCCAGGCCATCCCACGACCCATTAATTCCACTTTAAGTAATCCTTCGCTCAAATATTGACGATTGAGGTCGGTAATCTCAAGTTCTCCACGATGAGAAGGTCGAACCCGACGCGCACGCTCGACCACCGTGGAGTCATAAAAATACAAGCCAGTCACGGCATAGCGACTCTTCGGATTAGTAGGCTTCTCCTCAATGCTCAACACCTGCCCATCGACATCGAACTCGACAACGCCATAACTCTCAGGATCACGCACCGGATAGGCAAACACTGTGGCCCCTGCCCCTGAAGCATTGCTAGCCAGAAGCTGGGGGACAAAATCATGGCCGTGAAACAAATTATCTCCGAGCACTAATACCGCTGGAGCTCCTGCTAAAAAATCAGCACCAATCAAAAAAGCCTGAGCCAAACCATCAGGACTGGACTGCACCGCATAACGAATTTCCATACCCCAGGCACTGCCATCACCAAGCAAACGCTGAAATGCCGACTGATCATATGGAGTGGTGATAATCAGCACCTCGCGAATACCCGCCAACATCAAGGTACTAAGCGGATAGAACACCATCGGCTTGTCGTAAACAGGCAACAGTTGCTTACTTACCGCTTGGGTAATCGGATGCAGACGCGTACCACTGCCGCCAGCAAGGATGATGCCTTTGCGCATCATTGAACTCTGTCGCTGAGAGGATGTTGCCATGGAGCTCGATCAATGGCAGCAATCCGCCTAATCCGACACGCCCCTGGAGCGCCTGGACTGCGTTGGTTTGGCCTTGGACCAGGCCTACTACCAACACGCGGCTTACTGAAGTTACAGCGCTTATTCAATAAGCACGCTTTCTGGGCTAGTGACCGCACCATCGCCCAGCTTCGGCGCCTCCTTTCTGGCAGCACGGTAGTGATCACCCTCTGGCGTAACAAACGCATGATCGGCTTTGGCCGAGCTACCAGTGATGGCATCTGCCGTGCCGTACTTTGGGATGTGGTGGTTGCAGGAGACCTTCAAGGTTGTGGCCTAGGCCGCCAAGTTGTTGAAGCCCTGCTCAATGCACCCAGTATCAGCAGTGTTGAGAGAGTTTATCTTATGACAACCATAAGTACAGACTTCTACCAAAAGCTCGGCTTCGAGCAAACCAAGAATCAGAAATTACTTTTTTTAGAACATGTTTTGAGCAGTCCTTTAAATCCTTGACAAGCGGATGAAGAGATTCGAACTCTCGACCCTCTCCTTGGCAAGGAGATGCTCTACCACTGAGCTACATCCGCAAAAAGTGCCTTGGGGATGTCTCCCCTGCAACATCAACAGCATGCACCACCGAAGGGGGACTGGTCAATTCCAATCAATCAGCTGGTGGAAGTGGCTGAGCAAAGCGCTCCCATGAGTGAGCCCATTTCTAAAGCCTGTAGCCCATAACTCCAGCCCAAATTGCTCTTGATGCCAGCCCGTTCAAGCGCCTGCTGCATGGTGTCGGTTGTGAGAACACCAAAAATCACGGGGACTCCTGTCTCCCTAGACACTGAAGCAATGCCCTTACTGGCTTCCGAAACCACAACATCAAAATGGGGTGTATCACCACGGATCACAGCTCCCAGTGTGATGACAACCTGATAGCGACCACTACGCGCAAGATTCTGAGCAACAAGAGGCAATTCAAAAGAGCCAGGCACCCAGGCCAAATCAAGTTGTGAACTGCATGCAGATGTATCGACGCCATGGCGAGCCAAACAATCTAAACAGCCACTTAACAACTTTGTAGTGACCAGATCATTGAACCTGGCAATCACAATAGAAATTCTGAGCCCCGACGCATCCGTGAAGCGTCCTTCATATGTGGTCATCCTAAAAGCGCAACAACTTTCTCCATGATCCCATCAGAAGAGGCAAATTTCTAAATCTGTACGTGCAGAAAGCAACTCATTAGCTGATTAAAGAGCAGCAGTGCGAGCAAAAGAGTGGAGGCAAGCAAGGTCAATTGATTGGGAACGACCACGGTCTTTTTTTAGTTGTATAGAATCGAAACACAAAGAGCATAGCGAGCCACAAGAGGACTATAAAGCATAGGTTTATATTCGCTTGGATAAGTAACAGAGAGCGATGCAGACAAAATGCAAATCCTCTTGTCTAAACAAGATTCAGACGACACAGATTCAGGTATAATAAAAACTTACAAAAAACCTTCCATACGTTGTTACGCTTAAATAGTACCTGAATGCTAAGAACCCGAGCAAGAAAGTTCTCCAAACTATTAAGGTCAGGCAACCGTTCATGGATGAATTTGGTAAAGCTAATCAATCACTGAAGGGAAGTCTTTATATGATGCGCCTGAAGGAGAAAAAACTTAACCAGGTGTTGAGAGATGAACAAAAGCAGAGATAGAGTTAAAGTCAGACAACACTTTATCGATGGCTAGCCGAACCTAATGAAGGAAAAGAGGTTATTAAAAATCGTACACGGGAAAAGAGAATGAAGTAAAAAGTTAACGGTGGGCCTGGCAAAGTGGCGTGGATTGAAATAAATGCTAACAAGGGGGGGTGTTGGATCCGTTAAACCTCAGAAAAAAATAAGGTAATTTAAAATCATGAAAACGTGTAGCTTCAAAGAATCTAAATCTTAAACAACGTGGACATTATGCTAATATGTTAGATAATTGAGCGATAATGGTATCATTGACTAGAGCTCATCTTTGAGGGTAGAGTCGCAATGAAGAATCTAAAGTAGTGTAATGCTAACACGAACATAGCCGATCCTCAGACCCTGGCATGAGTAGACTGTTTCATTAGGCTCGAGTGTAAGACCTGGGAATGCTGAGTTGGACAACTAAAAACCTCGATAGGCGAAGTGATGTGGAAATGTTCTTACAACTCCAAAAAATGTAGTAAAATTATTTAGGATGTAGCGAAAGGCAAAAGTGTGCGTAATCGTTTACCTAGGTGCGTAAGAGTAGGGGTGGGTAAGAGTAGATGAAAGCTCAAGGGCAAAACAGTTCTAAAAACAAGTGACAAATCTATTATTCAGAGGATAAAAAAGATCTTAAAAGAGGGAAAAAGGCAAAGAATGAATTTGCAGCAAGAAAGGTGATGGAATTGAAGAAATTGTCAAGGAACATTAAATAAATAAAACTGATTTTATGATAAAAGTGAATTATTGATTAATCAACCTAAAGCCGGAAGAAATCAATTGCTGAAGTGGGTAGTCCATAAGCGAGCCTTTTCCAGATACGGAAATCGCTTCGTCTCCTGAACCAGCCTGAGCACCTTTGGTGCTACCCCAAAAACTCATATCATCAGCAGGGTGTGGAGGAACTTTGGTAGGTATACCTAACAACTGAAGAGCATAGGAAAAATGCATATCTTCTCCGCAGTAGTCAGTGCCAATAAAATATTCTTTATGTTGCCAATAAGTACGAAGCCATGATGTCCTAAAAAACCAACTATGTCCGACTATATCTACATACATTGAGGTGGTATTAGGATTGGGCCAACCATGGCGGTCATGATCCATATAATGAGAAGAAGAGCGAAAAATAAGTCCTACAGTGCCATACAAAGCTTCTTCAAGGGTCATTTCTCGTAAACAGTTTTCGATCCATTTATTGCCAGGTATTGTGTCATCATCAAAGACAACAGTGTATTCTGTTAAATTATTAAGGGAATAAGCGAACCGGGCCCAAACGCCAAGATTGTCTTCGCAATAGACAATACTCAAAGAAGGAAAAAGATTTTTTAATCTGGTGATATCAGTAATACCAGTACCTTGATTTATCCAGACAATAATATTAGATGCGGGGACAGTCTGGGCGTGAAGAGAATTAATGATCTCGACAACAGAGTCAAAACGCCTATAGAGATTGATCACAGCTGTGACCTGACCCTTATATAAAAGATTCGATGACTGTTGACATAAATATTGTGTAGAAGAAGAAGTGGGCATATGAATGCTTGTATCTGGCAAAAATAAGTCACTTGAAGTAGAAGTTACAAGGGATGATGTTGATACGCGATAACTAAAGATATCTGCACATAGAATTACAGATTTTAGAGGAAGATTATACAAGCATGAAGCTAATATCGAAGATGCAGATCCAAATGATTCATCAACGACGAAAAAATTGTAATCATTATGATTGACAGACGAGAGCAAAAAAGAAATATAGGTTTTATAAAGAGTAAAAGTAGACTTGGAAGATTGGCAAAATTGTGAATATTCTGATTCTAAAAAGGCGGGAAAATGAAAGACATTGTCAAAAAGGTGATTCAGTAGTAAGCTTGAATGAAAGCTGGATGGACAAAGAAAAGTCTTCTTGATGTCAGCAATTAAATAAGAGTGCGTGATATGTTCACCGAAACTTGAAATAATTTCAGTGACACTATTTATATCTAAGAAGACAAGAGAGGTTTGTCCATATGCAGAAATCACAATGTTAGAATCTAGGAGATTAATATCAGCTTGGCTTAAGCAGTAGATCCAATCTTTGCTAGAACATATTGGATAAGAAGGGTCAATTGAAAGCTTATTGGGAGATAAATAAGGTTTGGAAATTACAAGTTTAAAGAAATTATCTCTCCTAGAGTCTATTAGTTGTGATAAAGAGTGGATTTTTTTATTCATGTGAGATTAATTAATTTATAGAAATCTCTGAAGATAAATGTTTAAGATAATAGGAAACAAAAAGCTCTCGAAATTCCTGAAGATGTGTGGGATGGATCGAGCCTCCGATATGTGAAAAAGGAAGGAATTGCCTATCCCCAAGTGAAGTAAGTAGAGAAGGTGTTAAAGTGCGTAAATCATTTGGTATATCTTTCGGTAGAACGGTACGAGAAAATTTATCTCGAAGAATTTTGAGGTGGGGTTTAATATATGTAAAATTACATTTTGAATTGAAAAAGAGATAACTTTCAGTGATGCCTTGAGGGTGTATTATTGGTTCAAAACCTGCTTTTAAAAGATGCAATGTCACATGCTTCCAATTGTCCTTAGACACAGAATACTGAAGTGTATCTGTCATTAGCTCTACATCAATAACCTTGAAATGGTGTGACAGAAAATCAATAGGGGTTGAACAGAGTATTTCTCGCTCAAATCCTTGTGTATCAATACATAAATAATCAATAATGGAATGCTTGAAAGTTAATAACGTAAGGTCAAACAAAGAAATTGTCGAAACGTGATACTCAATAAAATTATCGCCTACGAACTCTATTGTTCTAGAACCTGGCTGAACCAAAGAAGATTGACCACCTCCATTGGCATAAAAATTCAAAGATTGGTCAGATTGTGAAGAACATGCCTTTGGAATGACAAGAATCTCCATCGGTTGTGAGATGTTGCGGGATGTATAATCAGAAATGTTTTTATTTAGGGTATCTAAACATGAGATGTCTGGCTCTGAATAAACTAACTTAGAAACACCTAGGTTAGCATAATAGTATATCTCACCAGACGAAGCTCCAACATGAAGAACATTTGGCATTAATGTCTAATAATTCAAATATATTCTAGGCAAGTTATCCTATAAAGTCAAGGCAAAGGTTGATTTAAATATTGATTATGTTAACACAAAAGGCATAAAGATACCATTGAAAGATCAGGCAAAGTTAAGGTAGTTTTTGTATAGAGCAGAAAGTGTGCAGGCTAAATATGACAAGAAGAACGACTAAACTGCTAAAAGATACTAAGAGCTGGGTAGAGTTTAAATTAGAAGTTAAAAAGGATTAGAAAAAATTGACGAGCACAAACTGTACGTAACGAAGGCTCAGAGTTGCTTGGAGATCTGATCATGTATCTGTGTTGCGACTATTCTCGAGATGGAATGCAGGTCGAGGCAATTAGATCTGGCAAGGTCTAAACATTTAGAAGCTGTATAGCATCGTTCTATATAATCTGAATCTGTCATAGAAGAGAGGATATCAGAAATTGATCTGGAGCTATGATTAGAGGCATCAATAGAAATATTACGAAGCCCTGTCAATAGGTTTTGGCTAAAATCATTAGTAGGGATATAGTTGAAATGATAAATTGGAATACATTTCATAAAAACTGAATGCAAGATCTTCTCAGTAATATAAGATGGTGCTGCGCTATTTTCAGAGCAGATATTATATTTATAGGATCTCAAGATTTGTAGTTTTGTAGAAACCCAAGAGTCAAGGTCACGAGTTGGTTTAGAAAATAAAAAGGACTTAGACCAACCTTTGCCTAGGATATCACATAAATTCTGTAGCCAAAGCTTAATCGCTAGTGAGCAACGTATAGTACAAATTGATTTATTATTGGGAAGATTATACTTGAAGACTGGTTCTTGGCGATATTGGCCAAGAAAAATAGCCTTATCTTTTTTGGAGTGCAGGGAATCTAACGATGGAGCAGAAAACAAAGAGGGGAAATAATAATTAGAGAGGAAAGCATGGATTTGCCAACTAAAATCACAGTTAATATGAGTCACAACAGCAATTTGCACGGAATAGATTTGTCTTAATTCAGAGACGTAAGACATAATATCAAAACCATCTAAGCCAAGCCAAAGGGGTTCATCGCACCATATCAAATAACGATATTTATGAAGATAGTTAAAAATATAAGGTAAAATTTCTGAAATAGTAGAACAACAAATTATTTCTACTTGATCTGAAAGCTCTGTGGTAATATTAAGGTGTGAAGAATCTGAGGAAAGAAAACCATTATTCAAGTGGAATTCGAAAGAATAATTAGATCCTGGTGGTCTATAAATAGTAAGCATAAGAGCTAGGAAAACATTTCTGTTCGAGATGCATTGCGCTGGTTATAACGCAAATCTGAAATAGATGATATATTTTCAGTTAATAAATATACAAGATGCGCTACTGATGATGGAATAAACCAATAGTGGTTGTTGTCAAAGTCATTCGTGAACCCTTTGTGATCGAGAAAAAGAATATTGTCATAGTTAGCTCGTAAAAGGTTAGACTTTACATCAAAAGTGCGTTCCATTAGTTGTTGTTCAAATAAAAGGATGCGTTCTGAATGATGTTGTTCTGGCCTGTACTCAATCAAAGGAACTGAGGTAAGGTGTGCCATCAAGCACCAACCAGAACCGAATGGATATATTCCTACATTTGCATCAGTCATATAATTAATTTTTTGTTGCATTGTGAAACCTAACAAGGAAGTTAAAGAGATATTGGAAGGCAAGTCACTATGAGATAAGGAGTCCCAGATATTTTTTTCCAAAAGGGCAACAGATGATTGGGAAGAAGTGTCGAGAAGGGAAGAGTCAAAGTCAAAGGTATGAAAATCAAAGGCAAATTCTATATGAGGGAGTTCTTGATGACAAAAGTAAGAATTGTAGTGATGGGCAAAAGTCTTGATGATATTAGAATCTAACTTAGAATGTATACCTAGCCTTTCATGTACTCTAATTCCAAAAATAATTTTACGATGGTTTGAATATTTATGTAATTGGGGTTGAATAGTAAGGCCAGAAGGATGCAAAAGATGATAAGATTTGGAGGTTGATTGAGCTAGTGGAAAGATGATATTAGATGATGCTGGAATATATCTTATAGGCGATTGAAAGCTATAAGACATTGAATCAAGCCTAGAAGGAAAATAGGTAACGTCTAGATGTTGTTTATCTAGAAATAAGGCACGTGTCCCGAAAGTATGAGAATGTATGTAGGAAACATTAGGGTCATAGCCAAATTCATATAAGGTATAAATATTATTAATACAACTCATTTCTTCTTGTATGAAATGACCAATGGATTTAGTCAAACCAAAAAAGATAGTGTTTTTGGATTTGACTGGATTAAGAGGAAGAAAGTATTTCAGAAAAGATGCAATACGTTTAAGCTTGGTAAAGTCACCGAAAAGGCGTTTCAACATGTGGGGGTCTGGTGATTGAGTAAAAAAAGATATTTCATCATTGAAGATTAATGTAATAGCCAAAAGTGGAAAAAAATATTCTCCGACAAAAACTAATGCTATAAGGGAGTTATTTAAATCTTTAAAAACAGAGATCACTATAGGAGAAGATCTATTTGCAGAAGGAATAAGAAAGTCTCGATAGTGACAAAACTCAAGAGAATAGGTGTGATTAAATGGGTCAATAATTCTAAGACGTTTATCACATGAAAAAAGTTCTTGCCAAAAAAGCTGTTTTGAAACTGTTGTATAATGTTGTGGTTGGAAATAAGATTTTGCTATAAGATCGTCAAATTTGTCTAGTAGTTCTACTTGAAGACGATATATAGAATTCTTCATCAAGCTAGGAATAGCAGCAAAGTTCAAGATTTTTCTATGTATCAGAGCTGTCATGGAATTATAATTTATTAAATAATATTTTTTTACTATATCATATGGTTAGAGGTTGCTGTTGAAGGGGTACTGATGAAATACAATAAAACCTCACCTTATGTTAGTAAAGATCCTATTAACTTTTAGAGTATGGAGGGACAAATAGAATGAAAGGCAAAGCGTTATTCTTGGATAGAGATGGTGTAGTGAACTACGACTATGGTTATGTGCATTCTGTTGAAAAATTAGAATTCATAGAGGGTATATTTGACATATGCAAAATAGCTAATACATTTGACTATAGTATTATTATTATAACAAATCAATCAGGAATAGGGAGAGGCTACTACAGCGAAGAAACATTCAAAATTTTCATGGCATACATATTGTCTAGTTTCAATATGAGAGGTATAACAATAACCGATTATTATTACTGTCCATATCACTCTGAGAAAGGAATAGGTAAGTTCAAGAAGGAATCGTATTTCAGGAAGCCAAATCCAGGAATGATATATAAAGCTGCTTATGATTATTCTATCTCTTTACCGCATTCATTACTAATTGGGGATAAAATGACGGATATAGAAGCAGGAAATAGGGCAGGGATTGGCAGAAATATATTATTGAATAGAAAATCGGTGGCACGTAAAGGAAGTATAAAACACTCAGAAATCAAAGAATTACATGAAGTCGTAAAATACTTCAAATAAGAACAAGCTCTGAATTAAGGGTAAGTAGAGAATAGACATCACTATAGCTCATGGTATAATATGTGTATATATAAAATGGTAACAGTGTTAAACAAAAGGAATCAATTGCTTTATGAATGCCTAAGAATAAGAATGGTAGAAGAAAAAATTATTGAACTGTATCCGTCAGACCTAATACAAAGCCCCGTACATTTGTCGATTGGACAAGAGGCAGTTGCGGTTGGTGTTTGCGATAATCTCTTAAACAAAGACCAGTTATTTATAAACTATAGAGGTCATGCTTTTTATCTTGCGAAAGGGGGACCAATGGCACAATTTTTTGCAGAACTAATGGGAAAAGTAACAGGATTAAGCAAAGGGAAAGCAGGGTCAATGCACTTAGCAGCACCTGAGAAAGGTGTAATGGGATCTTCTGCAGTTGTTGCCTCAACAATTTCACATGCAGTTGGTGCAGCATTAGCGTCTAATATTAAGGGTGAGAAAGAAAAAATCTGTGTATCGGTATTTGGAGACGGTGCGATGGAACAAGGGGTGTTCTATGAATCACTTAATTTTGCGGCATTGCATGAGACTCCTGTACTGTTTCTTTGTGAAGATAATGGGTTGGCAGTCCATACGCATTTAAACGAAAGACAGGCATTTGATATATTGGGGTTAATTTCAGCATTTGAAATACCAATGTATAGCGTAAGTGAAGGGTATGATCCTGAAATTGTCAGCAATAATTCAGAAAAAGCTATAGATTATGTACGCCGAAAGCGTAAGCCTGCATTTTTAAAGATAAAAACAGCGCGCTATCGAGAACATGTTGGGCCAGGAGAAGATTTTGAGTCTGGTTATAGATCATTAACAGAAATAGCTCAATGGAAAGAAAAGGATCCACTATTAGTGCATAAGGAAATATTTAATGAATTCCGAAGTAAAATCGCAATAGAAATTGATGACGCCCTAGAATTTGCAATTAATTCACCTTCACCAACCATCAAGGATTTATTAACTGATGTCCTCTAAAACTTATCGAGAAGCACTAGCTGATGCAATGCATAATGCAATGGATAACTATGACAACACGATAATTATCGGACAGGGGGTAGCTGATTTCAAAGGATTATTTGGAACAACATCAAATCTTGCAAAGAAGTACCCTAAAAGAGTAATTGAGACACCACTAGCCGAAGACTCCATAGCAGGGATATGTTTAGGTGCTGCCCTGAACGGAATTTATCCCATAAATACACACATAAGAGCAGATTTTGGGCTACTTGTTTTTAATCAATTAATTAATCTGGGAGCAAAATACAAATATATGTTCGGGGGGTTATTTGAAGTGCCCATAATGATGAGAATGATTGTTGGGAGGAGTTGGGGACAGGGGGCACAACACTCACAAAGCCTGCAATCATTATTGGCACATATACCAGGCTTGGTAGTAGTAATGCCATCATCTCCAAAATCAATAATCCAAAGCTACAAATATGCAATAGAAAAACATCGCTCGCCTGTGATAATGCTAGAACATAGATTACTGTATGAAATAAGTTTTGAAGATAACGATCCAATGTATAAAAATGTAAGCATGTTTGGTTCTGTAATTGCAAGGATCGGAAAAGATCTAACTATCGTTGCAACATCGATAATGGTTCTGGAATCGAAGAGAGCAGCTCAGTACCTTGAAAGATTTGGATTAGATATAGAGATTATTGACTTGAATTCAATATCACATCCGGATGAATCATTGATAATAGAAAGCGTACGGAAAACTGGAAGACTTCTTGTATGTGATACGTCGTGGAAAGCGTATGGAGTGGCTGCTGAAATAAATAGAATAATAAATGAACATGATCCTAAGCTACTAAAAGAACCATCAAGAAGTCTTAGTATGCAACCATCACCATGCCCAACAGCAAAGGTACTTGAAGAAATGTATTATCCCGACATGAAAGATATTGTTTCTGCGGCTATTAATTTAATTAAGGGAGATATGCAAACAAATATAGAGTTGCCAAAAAAAGAATCCATGACTTCATACTATAAACATTTTAAGGGGCCATTCTAGATTGATTAGTAAATTAAGTAATCTTATTAAAATGAAAGATGGATTTCATTAAATCACTAGAATCACACGATCCGGCGAAACACTTAAGAGGACTGGTGTACAACTTAGGCTGCAAAATACCATTCCAGTTTACAAGATTTAGTGATGGGGAATTATTTATGCTTTCGAATAAAGAAATTCAACTTACACCAAGGGGAGCTTGGGTAGATGGAAAACAAGTAAATGGGCAAAAGTACGAGGATCATGATTGTAAAACGTTTTTTCCGTATGCAGATGCTGAAATATCCAGTATGCTTAGGGAATCACTATATTCTTCATCATCTAGTTTTGTATTAGGGCTGCCTCTCCCTTGTTGCGCTGGAGAAACTATGTACAGAGATTTTAAGTTAAATAATAACATAAAGTCTACAAAGATTACCACAGCGAACTTATTAATTAATCATAATTATCCGTACTTTGTTACCAAGTGCTTGCCAGTCCTACATATAAGGCCGATCGTAATGGTCGCTAATAGACGAGCTGATCTATCCTGCTTTCCATCTGTAATTAAACATATAAAAATTGGAGACGACGCAAAGGCTGATATCGAAACGTATTTAAGCGAGCTGATTGAATTTCTAAAGAGTTTAAGCATGTATGATCAACAAGAGCTTATAATTTTATTTGCCGCTAGTTATTTTAGTAATATATTAATTTCAAAGCTATCAAATACGCATGAACATGTTACGATGATAGACATAGGCACTGCCCTCCATCCACAAATGAATCTTGGTCTGATAAGACACTATCTTCAATTATATTATTTAAATAAAGAAAACTATGAGTACCACCAGTGTAGTACAAAAGATATATGAGTTTTAAAATAAAAAAGGCAACATTGAATGATGCTCTAAAAGTCTACAATCTTCGTTTTTTGCAATCAGATCTGAGAAATTATTTTAGTCAGGAGGTAGTTACATATAAAGAACATCAAAGCTTTTGGATTAAAAACTATAGGCATTACCATATAGGAGTGATAGGGGTGGAATTTGCTGGTTATTATGGCTACGTAAACAATGATTTTAGATATGCAGTGATCCCAAAATATAGAGGAAGAGGCATAGGGAAAAAGTTAGTTGCAGACGCACTAAGAAATTACCATATCAAAACAATAAGGGTAATCAAAACGAATTTATCGAGTATAAAGTGCTTAAAAAAATGTGGTTTTAAAGTAAACAGCATAAGGGAATTTAATGGTATTAAATTTGTTGAATTAGAAAATAGTTTAGGCAGAAAGTATTGAAATGACACACGAGGCTATATATTCAATATCAAGTTCTGAAAGATGGGGACCTAATGGTAGAGTGAGAGCAGATCTTGAATAAAACTCAGAGTTAGGTAGAATTATATTAGAATTGTAGAGGATTGATTTATGAAGAGGCGGATAGTGATAATAGGCGCCTATGGAGAGTTTATTCAAAGAGTTAAATAGATGATCTCTCTTGTCATGAGGGACTAATATAATGTAAAGATTAAAAGCACTAGTAGAAGGATGAGCGTGGGTTTTTATAGCTGGGGTTTCTGAGAAAATTTTATTATACAAAGACGTCTGATAACGTCTTGCCTGGACAAAAGAGTTAAGCTTGTCTAATTGCACAATAGCAATTGCACTCTGAATATCTGTAAGATGAAAATTACTGGAAACGGTTAAAAGTTCATAATTTGCTTTGTGGATTCCAGCTAAAGCGTTCCTTCGTACACCACCTGAGCGGTATAAATTTAGTAGCTCATGTATTTCAGGATGATGAGTTGTAATTATACCGCCCTCACCACAAGTAATATTTTTGGCAGGATGCATGCTAAAGGTAGCAGAATAAGAATTAGAACTACTGCCGATGGGTCTGCCGTCAATGTATTTTCCACCAAGTGCATGTGCACAGTCTTCAATAATTTTCAAGTCATATTGGGTAGAAAGTTGCCAAATTGGTTCTAGGTCAACAGCTATACCGCCGAAATGAACTGGAATAATAGCTTTAGTTCGATCGGAGATATTACTAATAATAGAATCATAGTCTATACAATAATTGTCAAGAGAAATATCTGCGAAGATAGGTTTTGCTCCTACCATTGACACAGATGTCGCGGTTGAAACCCATGTTATTGATGGAACAATGACTTCATCTCCATATCCAATTCCAGCTGCTCTTAGGGATATCTCAAGAGCAGCACTTCCATTACTGCAAGCTGTTGAATAAGAATGGCTGAGTACCTCAGAAAATTTTTTTTCAAAGCTAGTAGTCGTTGGGCCTCTCGCTATACTTTTATTAGATAGGATATCAAGGGCTGCAGATATTTCACATCTGTCAAAAAGATGCTTTGCATAAGGATATTTCATTCGTCGACTTCGGAAAAATAAGATGTATTTAAGTGATTTTGATAGGCTAATTGATGGTCAACCATTTTTTGTAATCCGGTTTTTAACTGTACTTTAGGTGACCAGTTAAGTTCGGCTAATGCAAGAGAATAGTCAGGTACTCTTCTAGGTATATCTTCGTAAGACGTACCGATTGCTTTCGAGTGAGGTAGATATTCAATAAAGTGTATGGGATCTAATTCAAGAATCTCGCATGTTAGCTTAGCTAACTGAATTATTGATGTTTCAACATTATTACCTATATTATAAAACTTATTCGAAGTGGCTTTAGATGTTGTGAGAGTAGATAAAGCTAAAATTAAATCATCAATATATGTAAAACATCTGGTCTGAGATCCATCTCCATGGATTAGTAGCTTTTGTTTATTAATGGCAGAATTAACGAAGGAGTCAACGACTCTTCCATGAAGGCGAGGTCCGTAACAATTAAAAATGCGAACTCCTGAAAAATCAAGACTACCTTCTTGGTGACAGGCATATAAATAATGCTCAATCATTGATTTAGAAGTAGAGTAACACCAACGGTTAATATCAGTACTACCGAGCACTCTATCATCCAACTCCTTCCAAGGGATGTTAGGGTTTTTACCATAAATCTCTGAAGTTGAGGTATAAATGATTTTTTTGCCAGTGAATCGCAGTGCTTCAATAATTGAAATCGAGGCGTTAAGGTTAAGGTCAATAGTGCGTTTAGGTTCCTTTACATAATACTCTGGACTTGCAATTGCAGCCAAATGAACAACAACATCAGAGCGGTCGATGAGCTTATTAAGTAGGCTTTGGTCAAGAACACTACCTACAACCATATCTACATTACCAGTAAGTGAAAATATAGATTTAACTTCATTAGAAAACCCAAGATCTAAAGCGCAGATGTTATGCCCACTTCTTGCTAAAGAGTCGCAAAGATGAGATCCGACAAAGCCTGCTGCACCCGTTACAAGGTAATTCATATTTAAGTAAAGAGAATACGATAGGAGGGTAAGGTTAAGAGAAGCAACTAGGGGAGAACAACTTCATACTAATTAATATATATATGAGAGTAGAAAAAGATAGTAGCTAATGCTAATTTCAGAATGAGTCAATCGAAAAATAGTTAGAAATGTCATTAAGGCAGCATGTAGTAGCTGCATGCCCACGTAGCATGACATTTTTGTACCACATGGAGGTTCGTTCTACTGTATAGTTAAAGCTCCAACGAGGTGACCAGTGCAGTAAGTTTACGGCCTTATCGATATTCAACTGTAGTGTTGAAGCTTCATGAAAAGATTGTTTGTCTGAAACATCTGTCCAAGTTCCAGACCAATATTTGAAAAAACAATCCAATAGTTCATTCACTGAATTCGAAGGATCATTAAGAGGGCCAAAATTAAATGAGGTTGTAAATTTTGAAGTGGAGATAGGTGTTTGTGAATCACTTAGCAAGGCCTCGGCAAGAATCAAATAACCAGTTAAAGGTTCTAATACGTGCTGCCAAGGCCTTATATATTTTGGATTACGAATATTGATAATTTTACCAGCAATTAACGAGCGAACTACATCAGGTATAAGTCGATCTTGTGACCAGTCACCGCCGCCTATGACATTACCTGCTCTGGCTGTAGAAATAAGTAAGTAAGGGTTCTGATGCTTCTGTGTTCCACAGAAGCTCCTCCTCCAACTTTCCACAAGTATTTCAACCGCAGCCTTACTAGAACTATAAGGATCCCAGCCTCCAAGCTTATCGGATTCTGTATAGGCATAATGATTTTCATTATTTTCGTAGACCTTATCGGTTGTGACAACAACAACAGCACAAGGCTTGGAGGATTTTAATAGAAATTGCAATAAGTTTAATGTTCCCATGACATTTGTTTGCCAAGTTGAAACGGGAGAACGATAAGATTCACGAACAAGAGGTTGAGCAGCCATGTGGAATACTACATCGTAATCAGGAGTAAGAGTATTAGAAAGAGGAGTTGAAGCAATATCGATAAACATATTAGTATTTATTTTCTCTATTAGATTTAATTGGCTAAAAAGATTAAAGTCGCTGACCGGTGGCAGACTGATACCATTAACATCGCAGTTAAGTTGATTGAGTAAAAAAGAAAGCCAAGATCCCTTGAAACCTGTATGGCCTGTAACAAGTACTTTCTTTCCTCTCCAGAAACTAAAGTTGGGATTTGAGAACATCTACCAAACCTTCCAATCAGCAGAACCTGAATCCCACAACTTATTAAGTCTTTGTTTATCTCTTAGTGTGTCCATTGGATGCCAAAATCCGGAATGAAAATAAGCATTGAGCTGGTGATTAGAAGCCAGTTTTTCTAATGGATTTTGCTCCCAAATGGTGTGGTCGTCTATAATTAGATCTAGAACTTCTGGTTCAAGAACGAAAAAGCCGCCGTTAATCCAACCACCATTCATAGGTTTTTCTTGAAAACGAAGTATACTAGCTCCATCAAGTTCTAACAAACCAAAACGACCAGGAGGTTGAACTGCTGTAAGTGTGGCTTTTTTTCCTGAATGAATATGGCAATGTACTAAAGAATTAATATTCACATCGGCTAATCCATCTCCATACGTAAAGCAAAAAGTATCCTCTAAATAATCCCTTGCCTTTCGCAATCGACCACCGGTGTTAGTGTTGATACCAGTGTTTAGAAGCGTGACTCTCCAGGGCTCAGAATTTCGTTTATGAATAATCACTTCATTATTTTTGAGGTCAAAGGTGACGTCACTTGTATGTAGAAAATAGTTGGCAAAATATTCCTTTATAAGGTAGCCTTTATAACCGCAACAGATGACAAAATCATTAATATTGTAATGGCTATAGATTTTCATGATATGCCATAAAATCGGTTTACCTCCTATCTCAACCATCGGCTTGGGTTTTAAATGAGTTTCTTCTGACAATCTGGTTCCCAAACCGCCAGCTAGTATTACTGCTTTCATTTTTTGAGATTTTAGCATAGAGTAAGATCAGAAGAAAAGTATTAGCAAGCAATAATATCAAATTATTCGCATCTGCAACTCGATTCGCTCCCATAGATCCAATGTTGCAAACAAAAGGTCTGGCTGGAATAGTAGGGAGGATTTAAAAGTCATACCTTGTAGTAATTCTTTTATCAATATTTGGCGTGAGTCGTTAGTAATAGAGTGATAATTTACTATCGGACTATTGGATATAAAAAATCTACGGTTGCCAGAGGATATAGTAAAAGTAGGTTCTGATGAATTCGAGTCAATATCGATTATTATCACTTTACCTGAAGTATGCTGAAGCTTTATCGAGCATTTCTGCCATAAAAGATCTCTAAAGGAATGAAGAACTTCAGTGAAACCTAAATAAGTGGCAATGGCTATAAAATGTATACCATAAAAACTTAAAACGCCTCCTCCTTGAGAAAAATCACTTTTCCAAGTAAGTAGATTATTAACAATATGGTGGGCTTTAAAATTCCAAGTTAGATGAAAAGAATCGTCATTCTTAAGCTGATGCTCAAGAATATCAAACCAATAGCAAAAAAATAATAGGTAGCAAATACAAGTCTTAGAACTACACTGAAGCGCTTTATGCAATATTGTCTTTGCTTTTAAAGGGTTAACTGCAATAGGCTTTTCAAGGTATAAGGTTTCTACATGTGATATATTCTCAATGATATTTAGATTTTGTGCCGGCCTGCGCGCAAGTACAAGTTCATCGGAACCTTGAATGATTTCGGATTCGACATCGAAATAATTTATCTTTTTAGAGTCGGCGTCAAATTCATTTCTTGAATGAATAATTCGTTTATATTTTGATGGCAATAAAATTAAAGAGTACTTGTCGAGAGACAAAGCAGTAGCTGTATAACCATAAAGACCAAATCCCCCCCCTAGGATGCCTAAAGAAGTCATAATTACAAAATATTGATTATATCTGCAGAGAAGCCCTTGTTTTTTAAATAAACTGATATTTCATCACCTATATGCCATGCTAAGTTAATTATGGGCTGTTGTTCAGTTTTAAAGTCTATTGATTCATCTGAAAGAATAGGGATTTTAGTACCAGGAATATAATGTCCAATCTTTGGCGAATTAGGCTGTTCATAAGTAGCAGAAATATGAGATGTATCTAATTGCAATAGCTTTATCAAAATTGCTGCTCTACCTGGAAATGCTTTAGCCTTAAGTGGACCGTATTGGGTTACTAGTGAATTAATCTCTGAATATTTACTAATTTTCCAGGATTTTATGAAATCTGTCATTAAAGCCAGTTTATTACAAAATTGGGATTCGTTTAAAATTAATGAGTCAAAGGTGGTCTCATTATCCTGAGATGAGTTTTCCTTACTTTTAAGAATTACTCTGATGTTACCACCGTATCTCTTGGGAAACTCAACACTAGATATGTACATAGACAAAGAATCTGCTATAAACTCAAAAGATGAAAAACTGTATGTTCTTGGATGTTCGTGATAGAAAGTGTCAAACTGGTTTTTATCTAAAATACTTCCAAGATAATGATTTTCAATTGCGAGAATAGTATGAGGTTGTTTTAGGAGGAGAAGAGATTGGATTACCTTATTAAGGTCTTCTATATGAGCAAAGACATTAGTAAATGTGATTATGTCAGGACAGCCTAGTTCACTCTTAATCTTATCAATGTTATCAATCCCAAAAAAAGTATTAATAACATTGTGGCCTTTTGCTGAAGCTTCTTGACAGGCGCCTGTCGGTTCAACGCCTGTGGTAATCATTCCCTTTTCCTTAAATATGTCTAGCAAAGAGCCATCGTTACAGCCAATATCCAAAACAACCTTGCCATTGAGAGAGCCATAAGTGTTCTCTATACTATCTACTAAGTTAAACATGCCATTTATAACATCTTGCGTTAGGGCTGACCTATAGTGATAAGTAGAAGGAAAAAGATCTGCTTTGGGGACCCGAAAGCCTTGATGTGCTGTGTAGCATTTGTTACAGAACAAAATATCAATGGGATATTCAACACAAGTACGATTTTCTCCAATTGGAATGAGATCATCACACAATGGGTGAGGGCCTAAGGACATCACAATGTCTAGGTCTTTGAGGCCACAAACTTCACAATCCATAGTTTATGAATTAATAGATCAATAATAACATTGAGTAGGTAGACAATATATATTAAAGGACAGTCAATGTATTGTTGTTGAATTTCTTAACAATATATTTTATTGAAACTAAGGCATATAGCGGAAGATGACGTATTGGCAACAGACAAGCAATAAAAATAATAAGTAGGTTAATTCTGAGATATAATATAAATAGTATCGAATACTTGGAAAGAGATTTAATAGACCATGGGGGGAATAGTAAATTAGTTTGACTTTTAAACTTGAGGAGGTAAAGTATAGGAGCCGCAGAATAAATGAAAGAGTGAAAAATTTAAATAGTAACTGGCTTGGCTTTGGTGGGTAGAGAGCTGACTAAAGACTTGGCATTGAATGTAAATCGTGCGCAATATATAGATAAGACGATAATCTATTTGAATATTATAAATAACTATAGAGTTAGTATAAAATTAGAATTGAGTTTGATTATTAAAATATTGAGAAAAGTAATATTGAGCCAATTCAAGAAGCGTAATATAGAATAAAGGAAGCAAATAAATTAAACTAGGGAAAGCGGAGGGTTAAACATTGTTTTAATAAAAATTAAGTTGATTGAAAGATTTATAAAAAAAGGAAGAATTGAATCTGAATTGATCGAACCATAGCTTTCAGTTTATAGAAAATGGTAAATTTACTGTATTGTAAAAAAAATTTTTAAGTTGATATTGTTTAGCAGGTTTTTTTGTTGAGGCAATCCTTATAGATATCCAGGTAGAGAATTAATCAACACTAATAATATGAAATGAATTGGTAAAGGAAAAATGTGGAAAATCTAATATATAGAATTGATAAAGACCAAAATATAATAGATTTTGTTTGGGAAACAAAAAGAAGAAAAGCGCAAATGCAGAATAGGGGTTTTGAATTCAATGCAGATCAAAGCCAGGCTACTGCAATGTGTAATAAAGCGAAACGATTCGTTTAAAGTGAAAGCGAACTATGGAAAAATCATAATAAGCATATAGTCGTTAGAATATAAAAAAGGAGCTTATTCGAGCTTATGAAAAAATTGACAATTGTCATGCCAGCCAAAAATGCCTCACATTACATAAGAAATACACTGCAAAGCATAGCTCTTCAGACGTGCAAAAATGAAATTCTCATTTCAATGCTATATGCTGAAAGCAACGATGATACTTTAGAACTATTCAAATTAACCTGTGCAGAGTTTGGTATTGACTATGAAATACTTTACGAAGGGAATTCATATTATCAATCTATATACGATCTGTACCAAAATGTAAAAACAGAATATTTCTCAGTTACATGTTTTTCAGATGCTTATATAAATCAACATTACCTCGAAGAGGCAATGTACATCATGCGCAATAATAAGAATATTTCCTATGTCCACGCTGATTTATATACAAAGGCTCTTAACGGTCAATTGGTACCTGCATTACAACAAAGACTTGTGGTGAAACCAGAGTCAGGAAGTAGATTTCACGCAAACATAATAATGCTAAATGATGGAGTAAATGAACTAACTTGGGTTGGAAGGACTCAGCAGATGCAAGAGCTTCAAACTATTGGAATAAAATCAAATAGTTTGAGATACAACGTAATTGGAGGATGTTTTGTAATGTATATGATAATGGGCTGTACTGGTCATTATGTTAATAGATACTCGGCATTTGGTAGGCATCACCATGATAGTAGGAATTTCCAGAAATCAATTCAGAAAGACGATCAAAAGTGGGCTTATCTGTTTGAATATGCGACAAAGCAAGCTGAATTAAAGCTAAAAGAAGACTCATATATTTGGAGAGATGCCTACTTACAGAAGCTAGATTCAAGTAACAGAGAAAGATTCAATCAAGAATATAGGTCTCAACAAGATTATATAAATATGCTTCTAAGCAATTCATGGAAATAACTCAGAAAATCTTATGGAAAGTATATTTTAGTTGATCCTTGAAGAGGAGTCGCTGTTGAGAAAGGGATCGATCATCCGAAAATTTCATGGCCTGTAGATAGTATATGATATGGTAAAATAACTTTAAAGGCAAGTAATTCAATGAAAAAGATTAATGTCGGAGATCTAAAAAAGTCATTTGGAATTGGCCATAATGAGAAACTTCCAGATGATACTATAACATTATATGAGGGTATGGATCTTGATTACGAAGAAGTCTCAACGGAGCAACAAGAAAAAATAATTGATAAAATCTATGCTGAAATAAACCATGGATTCTCTCGAGTAGGTAAAGAAAGAAATAATATATGGGAGCTGGCATGGAAAGATTTAAAATGTTCATTTATTGAAAATATGTACGATGTGGATTCTCTGATACCGTCATATATCAGCAAGCATGAATTCATACGCTATGGTGGTAAGTATATAAGACCTAAAAGTAAGAATTTTGAGGTAAATTACTTTAGTATATTTAGAAGCTGGCTCTTTTGGAAATATATAAAGGAATATAGTCACATATACGAATTTGGGTCTGGAAGTGGCTATAATATTATTAGGGCCAGTGAAATGTTTCCGGAGAAGATGTTAACAGGATTCGATTGGTCCGAATCGTCCATAGAAATTCTAAATCTTTACGGTAAATATAAAAACTCGAATGTTTCTGGAAAGTATTTAAATTTTTATGAGCCAGATTATAACATCGAAATAGAGCCAGATAGCGTTGTAATGTCATTCTGCGCATTTGAACAAATAGGCAGTGATTTTCAAGAAGTACTTAAATTCATAATCAAAAAAAAACCTGCGTTGATTGTCCAAGTAGAACCGACAAAAGAATATTATGATCCTTCAAAAAAATTCGATCAAATCGCTATAAGATACCATGAGCATAGAAATTATCTAGACGGGTATCTCAAAGAATTGAAATGGCTGGAAGTTAAGGGCAAATTGCGAATACTAAAATCGAAAAGACTATACTTTGGTAATATATATAATGAGTGTTTCTCCTATCATATCTGGAAGCCAATTTAAATAATAAGAGGTACATGAAAGCTAGACAAGGATAAATAAGTACAGACCTACCATTATTGTTGGGTAAAGAAGATGCTAGAATTAATGAAGTAATCAATAACAGGATGAACGTAATAGTTGGATTGTCTTATTCATATCATGATGCTGCAGTAGCAATTATAAGCGAGTCTACAGGTGACATTCTCTATGCAGCACAGGAAGAATTATTTACTAGAGTTAAACACGATCCAGTCATACCATCAAATGCACTTAAATTTGGAATTTGCGATCAAAAGATTAAGCCATCAGATATTATGGCAATAGGGTTCTTTGAAAATGAAGATATTAAGCTGAGAAGAAAAATATTATTTAGATGCAAGGAAATTCAAAATCAGACGGAAAATGATTGGCCTATAGATTATAAAGAAAGTTCACTTAGATGCAATTTGCATATTACAAAAGAGATTATTAACCTATTGTCAGAAATATATCCAAGAAGCAAAGATAGGGTCAAATCGATACCCATACACTTCTCGAGCCATCACTATTCGCATGCGTTGACTGCAGCAAAGATGTCAGGGTTCTCCGATTCGCTAGTCATTTCAATTGATGCCGTTGGTGAAATGCAAACTGTGACAAGTTATAACTGGAAAGAAGGAAGATTAGAATTAGATACATCAATTGATTTGCCTATTTCACTAGGGTTATATTATAGTGCTATCACTAACTTCCTAGGATTTGCCGTAAATGAAGGAGAGTATAAAGTCATGGGGTTATCATCCTATGGGAAGCCGAAGTACCTGGAGCAGTTAAGAAAGGTTTTTAGTCTAAATGATTTAAGAAGTCTGAATTACTTTCAATTTGAAAAACTGGAGTCTTCAAATCGACTTTTTGGTCCGAAGTTGGTTGAATATTTAGGACTTAGCCCGGCGAGCAATTCTAAATGGGCACAAAATATTAGAGATGGAGATAATCCGTTAAGTGAATTAAGTGATAATGAAGCAAATTATGTTGATCTTGCATGCTCTGTCCAAAGACATTACGAAGAAATGCTGATAACCCTAGTTTCAACAATGTTGAAACGCAGCAATGTCAGTTCAATATGTCTGACAGGTGGTTGTGCGTTAAACTCATTGGCTAATCAGAAATTACATGAATTAGTACCATTGCCATTTTATATGCACCACTCTCCTGGAGATGCAGGATCAGCAATTGGTGCGGCATTGCACGCTCAAGAGATGACATCTTCCAAAAAGATTAGTTCAATCCAAAATAGTCTATACACGGGACCTTCATATACAGACGAAAATATAGAACAAGCGATGACAAGCTATGGTGAGTTGATCGTAGTAAATAAGTCTGAGTCAAAAAAAGAATTAGTTTATAAATGCTCTAAAATGCTTAATCATAAAAAGGTCATTGGGATATTTAATTCAAACCATGAATGGGGCCCGAGGGCCTTGGGCAACAGATCAATAATTGCAGATCCATCGTACGGAGATATGAAGGATATCGTTAATACTAAAATTAAATTTAGGGAACCTTATCGACCTTTTGCACCAATAGCTCTAGAACAATATGCCCAGAAGTATTTTAATCTAAGGGCTAAAATTCATAAAAATGATCCATATTATGCTATGATTGAAACATGTAATGTGACCGAAGAGGGAAAATTAAAATTCCCATCAATATCACATCGTGACGAAACAGCTAGAATACAGCTAATTCCTGCAAATTCCAATTTACTAATAAAAGAAGTACTTGAAAGGCATTATCAAATGTACTCACGTCCAGTATTACTTAATACGTCGTTCAATTTGAAAGGGGAGCCCGTTGTATGCACTCCAAATGATGCATTAAGAACCTTTGTTATGTCAGGTATGGATGCACTGTTAATCAACTCTTTTTTAATAACAAAACGATGAACACTTTTGTTACAATTCATTGGCCTACACTTAGTTACTATAATCGGGATGCCTTTAAGAATGCCTCTCCATTTAATACTACATTTTTAATTTCGAGATTGGTGGAAAGATTGGTTAATCTACATGGTAATATGAAATTTCTGGATTTATTTTTAGGAGAAGAAAATAGTCAAGACCCGATTTTAAGAATATTTAGAGAACAGAGTGATAAGTTAATTCGAGATTCTATAAGCTTAAAAGGTGATAATGAGAATTTATTTTATTACATTACTCACATTAATCCCTTTCTAGATGAGGAAAAAGCCAAGCAAGAGGGTCATAAGTATTTGAATGTAGCAAACACTAGTTCGTCTAAGCAAAATATTTTTGAACTCTCTGATATAAGTGGAGCTTCACACCAAATGCCTTGTAAAAAGATAAATGAGGGTGGCTATGATAAACTTTATATCATTAATTCATACAACTTAAGTCGATTTGCATATTATGAGACTAGTCGCACACTATATACAAATTTAACGCACTCACTAAGGCGGTATTCATCTAACCTAGAGCCTCATTATTCAAGTTTTAGTCCAGTGGGTGGTCAATATGTATATTATGATTGCTGCACTGAGAATATTTCAACACTAGGTCACAGGTTTAATGATCAAAAATTTCAACTCATAGCAAGTAATCCAGAAAGGTATTGTGTAATTGCAATATTTGGTGGAAGTGCTGCATACTCAATATTCTGTGATGATAATCAAAATTTCTCCTCTGTCCTGGAAGGAAAGTTAAAAAATCGAGAGAAAGATCCTGTTAATAAAACGATTGCCAGTAAAATGCGAGGGAAAGAAATTGTTTGTATTAATTTTGCATTACCAGGAACATCGATTTTTGAAGCTCAGCTATATTACACATTAGAGGCATTACGAATTCATCCCACGATTACAATAATGCATCTTGGCTGGAACGAGGCTAGATTAGCAGCAACGACCCATCCATCACTAGGTAAATTAGGTGTTTATGTAAATAATTTTGCACACACAGCATTGCTAAATGCTAATAATAGGTCTAAATCATATTTAGAAGAAGATGTATACAATCTACCAAATATTCCTGCAACCCCACATGAGCTAGTATGCAAGAATATACTTTCCTCAGTTACACAATTTTGTCAACAAGTAATTCAAGACAATGGAGTTGCAATCATTGGTCTTCAGCCAATAATTCAAGCGTCACGCACTTATGAAAATCCGATAAATGAATTAATGCGTATGAGTGCTTCTCATTTTAGTCATCTAGATCATTACAATGAATTTTTTTATAGTAACTTTCCATCTGAGTGTAGGAATATAGGCAATGGCTATTTTTTAAATGTTGATCAACTCCTATATTTTGAAGAACACAAATATCTAAATCCAAACGAATTTTTGTTTTATGATTCATGTCATCTAAGTCCTACTGGAGATAAGTTAATCGCAGAAATTTACTATGATTTTATTCTTTCAGCATCGTTTGGACAATCATGAACTTATCTAATTATTCTCCAAGAATCAAGGATTTAGTTGTGAAGATAACGAATTCTAAAAAAATAGATAGTGTGCACATTAAAACTTTTTCTACATATAGCTTGAATGCACAGCTTTATAACAACATTGAATCAACATATACTTATTTAAATGATGATTATAAATCACTACATGAGGACTTTTATAAGTATATAGAAAATTTATTGACTAAAGAGCCAAGATCAAATGATGTTGATATAGTTTTGACAATAGCACTGCCAATGTTATTTGCACAATTTTTATACACTTATTACGAGGATCTAATGAATAAGTTAAGTTCTGAAATGCTTCTTAGTTTTCATAGCAGTGCACAATCATTAACTAATAACAACTCTACTCATAAATATCACAACTAGGTTAATTCACCATTGCATCTCTATATTAATTGAAATTCGTTATCTTTAGCATATGGTTGAAATAATGAAGTAGGTTAAGAATGTCTATCTATGCACACTTATAGTTCGTCAGAAGAGCATTGAACATAGCGGAGTATTAGATTAGGACGAAGGCTTTATACATCCGAAAGATGGAGCAATTAATACAGTGTACGGACACTACTTATAATGTAGCAACTAATTTTGGTTATATTATGATATATATTATTACTAATAATTATTATATCAAGTTATTTAATTATTGTCAGAAGAGCCTAAGGCTACTTTATGTAGATGATTTATCAGGTAAATTGAGGAAGTTAATATATACTCCAGCCGGTAATTTAAAAGAGGAATTAAGATTTTGCATTAGTTTTGTAAAGTATTAGGCATCCATGAAAAGTGATAAAATAAGAAATTGTTTAATCCTCTGACTAAATAGGGTTTCGACACTTTGTATTTGCGGTTTACGAATTGAAAATCATTTGTATCTTCAAAGCTTAATAATTAACTTATATTGAAATTGCATTTTGATATAAGGTAATCTTTTAGAATTTATGAATTAGCGTTTATTGCCATATCTCTACAAGAATCATTAAAGATCCGACAAATATTATATAGTCTACCCTTAAGAGTTGGTTCAATAAATATTGAATCTTGACTAAGATAGAGCTTCGTTGGTTGTTAATGATCAAATTATGCGTGCATTAATTGCTGTGTTCTAGAATTAAGCCTAGATTACTTTTAAAAGCTTACATTGCTTACGCCTAACGTTAGAGGTGAGCATTGGTAGACTATAGTAACCTCAGAAGTAATTGTATGGCAGATGACGAAGAAGGCACTAATCACAGGTATAACTGGAATGGTAGGTTCGCATCTGGCTGACTACATATTGGAGGAGACAAATTGGGATATAGTAGGCATGACAAGATGGAGGAGCCCACTAGAAAACATATCTCACCTAGTTGAAAAAATAAATAATAAAGATAGAGTTGATCTAATATATGGAGATTTAAGAGATTCAATATCAATTGAAAATGCTATAGCCAAATCAATGCCAGACTATATTTTTCACTTGGCTGCTCAAAGTTTCCCTCAAACAAGTTTCGAATCACCATTGGACACGCTGGACACCAATATCCAAGGAACAACTAGGGTACTCGAAGGGGCACGCAAGCATGTGCCTAAGGCTACGATACATGTATGCGCATCATCGGAAGTTTTCGGAAGAGTATCTCGCGAAAAGTTACCAATCGATGAGGAATGTACTTTTCATCCAGCATCTCCCTACGCAATTTCTAAAGTTGGTACTGATTTAGTTGGGCGTTTTTACGCAGAAGCATATAATATGAAAGTAATGACAACGAGAATGTTTACTCATACAGGGCCAAGAAGGGGTGATGTTTTTGCAGAATCATCATTCGCCAAGCAAATCGCACTAGCAGAGGCTGGCTTTATAAAGCCAATAATTAAGGTGGGAAATTTAAACAGTCTTAGAACAATTGCGGATGTTCGTGATGCCGTAAGAGCGTACTATTTATTGGTGACTGTTAATCCAGTTGCAGGTGAATATTATAATATAGGTGGAACGTACTCTGCCGAAATAGGAGATATCCTGAAATTTCTAATTGGCTTATCAACAATAAAAGATAAGCTTTCAATTGAGGTAGACAAAAGCAGGCTTCGTCCAATAGACGCTGACTTACAGCTTCCTAATACAGATAAATTCAAAAATCATACTGGTTGGAAGCCGAAAATCAGCTTCGAACAAACAATGACAGATTTGCTTTCACACTGGAGATGGAAAATTAGTTCCTATGGTAATCAATATTTAATGCGATGAAAGATAGAAATCATTTCTTGGGATTTAGACCCATACTACAAACTCCATTTTTTTCTCTTGAGGAAGCAAATCACACAGCAATTGAAAATGCTTCTTACTACAGACTCACTGGTCAAGATTCAGTAATAACTTGTATTTTAGATCAAAATGATCAATTTGTTATGGTAAGACAATATAGACCTTCGTTAGAAATGTTAACTCTAGAAACACCAGCGGGAGGAGTAGACGATCATGAATCTCCTCTCGAAGCAGCTAAACGTGAAATTTCAGAAGAAACCGGACTCTCCGTGTCGATCCTTCCCATTAGAGGAAGGTACAGCTTGATGATGAATAGAACAAATATTCGAGACTATTTATTTTTTTGTATGTTCCCAAAAGAAATCCCTGGATTTAAAAAAGAACCAGAGCTCGAAATCATTAGGGTCGAAAGAAAAGAGTTGCTATTAAAGTCAATGACTGGTGAATATATGCAACTTGCCGCATTAGGACTTCTTCAAGTAACAGCTGGTATTCTGAATGTAGATATATGGCATGATTCTTATGCGGATATAGAATCGGCATTCATTCAATGCAATGATGTTATTAGAAATGATGCATGAGTTTTAGAGTCAATAACACAACAACGGCTGTCATTCTTGCTGGCGGACTTGGAACTAGATTGCAATCTGTTGTATCAGATCGGCCAAAGCCAATGGCGTTGGTAAATGGAAGGCCTTTCTTAGAACATCTAATAAAATATTGGATTGCACAAGGGGTCAAAAGATTTATAATATCAGTTGGTTATATGCATAGCACCATATTAGATTATTTTGGAGACTGCTTCTTATCTTGTAAAATAGTATATATAATAGAAAGCTTTCCGCTTGGCACCGGTGGGGCTCTGATTAATGTATTGAAGGAAACAAAACTATCCGAAAGATTTCTGTTGCTCAATGGTGACACATATTTTGAAGCAAACTTGAAAGACTTAGAGAAAGTTTCATATGAAAATGATTCAGATTGGACTTTTTCTTTATTTGTTTCGGAAGATAGAATGCGTTATAAACCAGTCATATTGGATAGACACAATATTTTAAAGTTTGATCCTGTCTCAGAAGAATATAAAAAAGGAAAATATTTGGTTAATGGTGGTATATACTTGGTTCATCCTCGAAGCTTAAAAGCCTTTATGGATTCTGAACTTCCCATATCTCTAGAAGAAACTATGTTTTCTAGAGCAGTTGATTGCGGTCAAGTCTTTACTGGTGTATTATTTAATAAACTATTTATTGATATTGGGATGCCACATGACTATTCAATGGCGCAAACGCTATTTCCATTTCGTTAATTGGTCTATTATCAATGCTTAAGATTCACAAAACATCTCTAAACGATGTAATTTTGATTGAACCACCTACAAATTTTGAAGATTTCAGAGGCTCTTATGTTGAAATATATAACCAGAGGTTATATAATGAGGCAGGGATATCGCAAGAATTTATTCAAGATGACATATCTATATCTAGGAAATATGTACTTCGTGGAATTCACGGTGACCTAAAAACCTGGAAATTAGTTACTTGTTTGCAAGGTTCATTCTATATTGTTGTCATTAACAATGATCCAAGCTCAAATCAATATAAGAAATGGGAAGGATTTACTTTGTCAGAAACAAAACGACAGCAAATTCTGATTCCACCAAAATTTGGCAACGGTCATTTGGTGATGACGGAAACGGCAATCTTTCATTACAAACAGACGAGTGAATATAATAGAAATGGACAGTTTACAATTTCTTGGAATGATCCAGAGTTTAATATTTGGTGGCCAATCACAAATCCTTTAGTTTCTTTTCGCGACAAAGGAATTGAATAATATGTTAGAAAGCTTTTACAAAGGGAAAAAAGTATTAGTTTGTGGTGCGAGTGGATTCGTTGGGAGTAATCTAACTAAGAAGTTAAATGAATTAGGGGCGGTAGTAACCGGGACTTTCTACGAGAATAAACCACAATATATGAATGATCATATTAACTATATAAGATGTGACCTTAGCTTGTTTAAAGATTGCATGCAAGCAACTCATAACCAAGATTATGTTTTTATGGCTGCCGCAAATAGTTCTGGGGCTGCAATTATTGAAAATCACCCGTTAACTCACTTGCATCCAAATATCATAATGAATGCAAATATATTAAAGGCTTCGTGCAATAATTATATAGATAAGTTTTGCTTTTTAAGCTCTAACGTAGTTTATCCACAATGCAATAAAGCAGTAGAAGAATCAGACTGTAACAACCAATTTTTTGACAAGTACTATATAGTCGCTTGGATGAAACGATTTACAGAAATCATGTGTGAAATGTATTCGTCCAAGATTTCATCACCGATGAAATCTGTAGTCATTAGACCGGCAAATTTATATGGACCTTACGATAAATTTTGTTATCCAAAGTCAAAAGTAATCCCTTCTCTTATTCGAAAGGCCATTGAGCGCCAAGTTCCACTTATTGTTTGGGGTAATGGGCTTGATGTTAAAGATTTTTTGTATATAGATGATTTTATAGAAGGTCTACTATTGTCATTTCTTTTTTCGGATGAATATGATGTCTTCAATATATCATCAGGGCAGTCTGTTACAATAAATCAAATTTTAGAAATTATAATCAACGTATCTGATTATAAAGAGGCGATCATAGAATATGATATGAACAAGCCGTCAATGATCCCTTTTAGATTAATTAGCAGTCGAAAAGTCAAGAATCTCACAGGGTGGTCGCCTAAAGTCAGTATTGAAGAAGGAATTAGCAGGACTATTAAATGGTATAATTTACATCATTGATATATTTACGAACCTGCGATATAATTACTTTAATTCATCTTCATATAGCATGTATCTCTTTATAATCCATTAAGATGCTGATTTGCAGAACTCCCTTTCGAATTTCATTTTTTGGTGGCGGAACTGATTATCCAATATGGTATCAAAGCAACAAAGGGCAGGTAATTAGCACCACAATCAACAAATATAGCTACATAAATGCAAGATGGTTGCCACCATTCTTTGATTATAAATACAGGATCAGATACTTCAAGCAAGAATATGCAACTATGCTTGATGATATTCATCACCCATCCGTAAGAGAATCAATTAGATACCTTTGTGTAAATGGAGGACTTGATTTAGTACATAATGCAGACCTTCCGGCTCAATCTGGATTAGGCTCAAGTTCGACATTTACAGTAGGAATGCTTCATTCACTGTATACATTGAAAAATTATATGCCAACAAAAAGAGAGCTAGCACTTGAGGCAATTCATGTAGAGCAGAATATAATTGGAGAATTTGTTGGATCACAGGATCAAGCTTCGGCTGCATTTGGAGGTCTGAACCATATTAAATTCAACAGCTTACAATCAATAGATGTAGATCCTGTAATAATATCAAAAGAAAGAAGTAAAATGCTAGAGGAAAATCTACTATTATGCTTTACAGGCTTTGCGCGAACTGCTTCCACAATCGCAGATCATCAGATAAAGAGTACAAAGCATAAGTATAATGAATTGAACTCGATAAACCAACTTACTGAGCATGCCCTATCTATTCTCACTAATGAGAAAGTTTCTATTGATGAATTTGGTTCACTCTTAGATGAGCAATGGAAGATTAAGCGATCTCTCACGAAATTTATTTCAAATAAACGAATCGATCATATGTATGACGCAGGCTTGGCCTCTGGTGCGTTAGGAGGCAAACTTCTTGGGGCAGGAGGTGGAGGTTTTATGTTGTTTTATGCTCCAAAAGAAAGACATAAAGCGATAAAAAAATCATTAGACGAAAAAATGTTTGTTCCTTTTCGTTTTGAATCTACAGGGTCTAAAATAGTGTATTTTACTCATTGAATCATTATGAAAGACTATCTACAGAAACATTATGCATATGTTGAGGATTTAATGGACGACAAATCCTTCCAGGCTAGAGTTTTTGATACTATCAACTTGATCTCTGACTGCTTGCTAAGAAATGGTACTGTATATGTTTTTGGTAATGGTGGTTCAGCAGCTGATGCGGTACATATATCAGCAGAACTTGTTGGTAAATATCTTATCGACAGGAAAGCCTTAAATGTCATTTGCTTAAATTCAAACACATCAATCTTGACAGCCTTAAGTAATGATTATGATTTTTCTACAATCTTTTCTAGACAGTTAGAGGCCCATCATCAAGACAAAAATGCTGTGTGCTGGGGAATATCCACGAGTGGTAACTCCAAAAATGTCATTGAAGCGTTTAAATATTCAAAATCTTCTGGCATTAAAACAATTGGACTTACAGGTCAGGATGGCGGCGAGTTAGCGGAGTATTCAGATATCCTTCTTAATGTCCAATGCTCAAAAACTCCTTTTATTCAGCAACTTCATCAAATTATCTATCATTACATATGTGAAAAAGTTGAGGAAAGGGCTTCATTCTTATAGGTAAAAGGGTATTTCAATACACTTATATGTATTGAACATGAAATGCTATAACAGTAGTGGCCATCATCTCCAATGCTAGGTATTAGGGGTTCATGGCGTTATGCTATTAGTTAATGATAGGATAAAGATTAAAAATCATTTCCCCTTATCATTGCCTCTGTGGAGGGAGCTTTACTATGAGAGTTAAAAATGTCAGTCTCATACAGATTAACAATTCCTTTTCTGGCCAAAATTACCTACCTTATTCAGCTGCGATATTAGCAACATATTTCAAGTTCACCTCTTCTGCTTGTGATCAATATTACTTTAATCCATATATTTATAAACGCGCAAATATTTCAACGATTCTAGCTGCTTTAGAAAATACAGATGTACTAGGACTAAGCCTTTATGCTTGGAATACTAACTTATCGTTAGAAGTTGCCAAGAGGTTTAAGACCCTAAATCCCAATGCACTCATATTTGCTGGTGGGCCATCTGTTCCTGATTTATCCGAGGGATTCCTGCGTCGTCATCACTTTATAGATATTGCGCTACATAATGAGGGCGAAGTATCTATGAAGATCTTATTGGAAGAATTCATTGAAAACAAGAACTTTTTCAATGTACCTTCTGCCAGCTTTATTTATGAAAACAATTATATAACAACTGATAGAGCACCAAGAATTAAAGATCTAAGTACAATACCATCACCATTTTTATCAGGAGGATTTGAATCCTTATTTAAGCAAAATCCTAATGAAAATTGGATTGGTCTGTGGGAAACGAATAGGGGATGCCCATTTACATGTACCTACTGTGACTGGGGTTCGGCTACTGGTTCCAAAATAATTGGTGTATTCCCAGAGGAAAGGCTTCAAGAAGAAATGAACTGGTTTAGCACAAATAAAATAGAATTTATTTTTTGTTGCGATGCAAATTTTGGCATGTTTTCTCGTGATCCGAAAATAGCCAGAATGGCTGGATTAACAAAAGAAAGAACTGGTTATCCACATGCTCTTTCTGTTCAAAATACAAAGAATAGTACAGATAGGTCTTATGAAACACAAAAAATACTATGCGACTTTGGACTAAATAAAGGGGTTACTCTATCGATGCAGACAATGTCTGATGAAGCACTTAAAAATATCAAAAGATCAAACATACGGCTTTCATCGTATTTTGAACTGCAAAAGCGATTTAAATCTGATGGTGTGCCAACTTACTCCGATCTTATCTTGGCGCTTCCAGGTGAAACTTATGATAGTTATCTTTCAGGAATGTGCAAGCTTATAGAGTCAGGTCAACATAACAGAATTCAGTTTAATAACCTTTCCATTCTTCCAAATGCAGAAATTGCTCGGCCTGAAGAAAGGTCAAAGTATGGAATAAAAACTGTAATTTCGGATATCGTAAATATGCACGGATCCTTGTGTGAAGAAGATGAACTGACTCGTGAAAAGCAAGAGTTAGTGATCGAAACAGCTTCTCTTTCCGCTTCTGATTGGAGAAAAGTTAGATCATTATCTTGGCTTACTGCCTTTTTATATTTTGATAAAATCGCTCAAGTTCCACTTGTTATTGTTAATTCTATATTCTCTTTACCAATTTCCGACATATTAGATTCGTTCGTCAATATCTCCACTGATTATCCATTGCTTAATTCTTTGATATCATTTTTAGATAATGAAGCAATGAACATTAGCCGTGGATCCGCTGAATATATTCACTCTGCAACTTGGCTTGATATTTACTGGCCGGTTGATGAATACCTTTTTATAGATTATTGCACGAATAATAAGTTGAAACAGTTTTACAGTGAAATTTCAAGTCACCTTTTTTCTCTCGTCAATCATTCAAATAATGAGTATTTCCATCACATCGGGCCAGACGCCTCAAAAGAAATAATTAATGAATCAGTAAATTTTAACCATTGGCTACTTAATACGCCATTTTCATTTGAAAAATCTCAATTTTCTCTATCTTTCAATATAGATGAATGCTACTCTTCTCATATTGAAGGTTGTTTTGTAGATCTCACACGGAACTGTCGAAGGTTTATGTATTCGAGGAATAGTAAGTGTTATACTGATCTTAATGACTGGCTTAGAGAAGTGGTTTGGTATGGAAATAAACGCGGTTCTTATCTAAGATCCTTTGACATTATCAAATAATGAATATTTGTCTAGGTATTTACGCTATTTCAAAATATCATAATGATCTATCAGGGTATGGTGTAGTTACTAAGGCTGAGGCTCTAGATATTTTATTTACTTCACTACAGAGAAACATTACACTTATTGATACAGCTCCAGGGTATGGGAATGGCAGAGCAAGTACTCTTTTAAAATTGTGCGCTGATAATGGCTACAACTTTCAAGTAAATACAAAAGTTGGTCTCGATATTGATACTGGCAAATTTTCAACTGATTTAATTACATATCATTTAGAGCATATTGCTAAAACTAAACCAATTGATTATAAGACAATTTTTTTACATAATCCACCCTCACAATTACTCAATGATTTAAATTTTCTAGAACATTTTTCTTCAGTCGTGCGTGATTATCTAGGCTCACAAATTAAAGTGGGAATATCGCTAGGCAGTCCTAATGACATCATCAATATTCACCCATGTTTTCATTTTCAGGCAATACAATGCAACTTAAGCTGGATAGATCTCAGACTTCTTGAGTATGCTAGCTCCCTTGAATCTCTTGAAGTATACCCTCGTTCGATTTTTGGATCAGGGCTCATTCCTATCTTATTATCTCAATTAAATTCCTCAGATGAGTTTGATTTATCCTCTATCAATTTTCCAGTCAATGATATTAGAAGTAATTGGGACTTAGACAATCTTTTATTACGTCTTTCACCGGATATTGATCGGCTAAAAAGAATTTCTAGATTTCTTAAATCTACAGATCCCTCTATTATTGCTACGTCCTTGTATGAACATTTACCTTTTTCTACTATTCCAATTATTGGCTGCATGAATACTCAGGAGTTAGTTCAAACCGTTAGCGCTTTTAAGCTATCTCATTCTAGAGACTTAAAAAAATTTCTTGTCTAATCTATTGATTTTTTATACTCCTAAAATTTTATATTTTGCTGGTCCATATCTAACGCTACATGCGTCGCTAAGTTTATTGTATTATTGATATATTCCTTCCAGCTAGCAAGTGAAGTATTTGGTTTCTTCGCCCGATCGTTATGGTAGATTTGGACATCAAACAAACTCGATAATTGCCGCTTATTTATTAGCATATATTTCAAGCTCCAAATTAATATTACCAAGATATATGTATTTCTGCGATAAGTGGAATAACGTAATTGATTGGACTAAAAGTAAATATATTGTTTCTTCGATTGAGAAGCCTGTTTCTGATATAGCATATATAGAAGCAGATCGAATAGATGGGGTTGGAAGTCGCAGATGGGACTTTCATTCCATCACAAACCTTGTCCATGTCATAAAACTTATTGAGACAAGGCCTAATAATACTATCACATTTTTACCCTTTGACCAGAGTGGAGGTTGTCTTTACAATCTTTTAAATCTTCCTTTGATAAAATATGACTTAGCCAAAATCTTTAACGTAGAAGCTACGACAAGCCTAAACAAGTATATTTGCATTCATATACGACGAGGTGATGTAAGTGATACCAAGCATCCGAGCTGGTTTGTTGACAATGATTTTTATCTTAATCTATTATCTTCTATCAATATAGTGGCGCCTTTAGAAATACCTATAGTGATATGTACACAAGGTGATGCATCTTGGATTGATATTGTGGCCAATCAATTGGTCAGGCAAGGGCGTCAGATTTTCGTCTCAACTATCATGGATTCATGGATTAATTCAAATGAAATTAATGATTTTGCTTTAATGCTCAATTCCGACGTATTGTTCATGGCTGGATCTAGCTTTTCTCATATCGCTGGTTATTTTGGAGGACATGGACTATTATTCGATATTGACAAAGGTGGCACTAGTTACCAGCACAAAGTTCACCATATCTGTAGCTCACCTCAAAAATTAGAAGCATCCCTAGAGGATATAAAATGTATACTGAAAGACTATTATATGATCGATATTTGATTGCATCTAAATCTGTATTTAACTTATCAATGTTTTGAGAGAGTCACATAACCAGTGTTAATTGACTTTAAACGTGCATCAAAGATGAAAATCATGAGCCTCTATTCTTTGAGAATTCTGCAGGCAAAATATGATTAACATTAGAACCAAATTGCTTTTCTATGGCTATATAATCAGACTTTCTAATGGCATGCATCCAAGAAAGATCAGAAGGTTAACGAAATCACAACGATCATATATAATCTGAGATTAGGCAGCTGAAGCTAACTCCCTATCTTTTCAGGGCTCGCCAAGTCATGATTTTACATACCTTGCTTTTTGATTAGTGGGCCAACCAATCCTGCTGCCTCAACCGGTCATGAGTCCATATATTTGACATCAGGTGATTAAAGGTTCAAGGTCCTTATCGGTGCAGCAGCCATAGGTGTTGCTCCTTATCCAACTGCAACAAAGAAATGGTGCAACTGCCGCTTAGTTTTCTTAACTTACAGTGACTCTTGCTAAATGCTTAACTTACCAGTATGGCGATTGCGTCAGTGCCAAGGACCTCGGCTTCTGGCCTACTTAGGCCAAACAACGGCTTCTAACTACTAGGACCTCTATAGACTTACCAAACCGCGGAGCTCCAAGATTCGATGATGCTTACCTTCACCAATGCGATACTTGGCGAGGTGAATTTAAGAATTAGTGTAACTGTGCACTTTATATTTGCCCTCTCGTTTTTCATTATCCCTCAGCAAACCGCTATCAAACTCCCAAGCTTGAACTATTGACGGTGGGAAGCCTTGAGCCTCACCATCCCAAACGTAGGGAGATTGTGACTGATTTGTTGGCTTGAGAATGTATCCCGTTCGATAGCGCCACAAATGATCAACTGGGACACCGGTGTCACTTATCACCGCCTCCACTCCCTTACTGGCCTCTAAGACCACCACTTCAAAGTTAGGATTCTCTCTTCAGATTAAGGCGCCAAGGTTGATCACAAGCTGATCGATCAATTCGGGCCAAACCGGCATCGGAGTCAAGGCCATCGACAGTCCTCCCAACGATCTCAACCAAATCCTAGTCAGCGCCATATTTTTTTGTAAGCGCAGGGCTAACTCCAAAAAAGGGAGCTCGAATTGCTGTCTCTCTTGCCCGCAGGCTTTGACAAGATGCCATACGCTTGCTGTAAGTGGTCTTCAGCACCCGCTATTGCGGGCTTAATCACCCTTGAAATCACTTGCTATTGAGCACAGGTCACATGACTTTCTTCAACAATCATCAGCCAATCACTTGGGAAGTAATCAATCTAATATTTGGGCGGCGCTCCCTGAGGAAGACCAGCAAGATGTCGCGCATAGTTCTCGACACCATTACAATAGCCAACCTCCCATGACATCTCCAATTCATAAGCCTTACTTTGCTGAAAATACTGAGCTTCCAAAAGTACCTTAACCATTGAAAACATCCAAGCGATCCCGCAACTAATCTCTAATCACCTACACAGCCACCGAAAGGCGATCCTTTAGCGTCACAAATATTTTGCAGAATAAACATTAATTGTCTCTAAAAGCTTAAACATTTCGGCTTTGGTGGGGTCAGCATAACGAATGAGCACAATCTCATCGCCAAACAACTAAATACGAACCAAGTGATCCTCATAATCAGGGCCAATCTTAGACACATCCCCTTTCACACGAAAGCGACCACGACCAATCTCCAAATAATTGTGATCATATTAGTTATTAACCATTTCTCGCAGCAAGCTACGCAAATCAAGAATAACTCCGGCCTAAAATTTAACTGGTGCATTGAGATATTTACTAGGAATTCCTAAACCATACATATAGCTAATTGAGGCCAAAGCAATCAGATCACGTCGCTCAAATAAAGCACGGGATACCAAATGACTAGACATCTCAGCTTCTTCATTAATGGAGGCTATTTTGGCAAATGCGTATTACTGACCAGCCAATAAGACTCGAGCTGAGGATAACTGTAACAAGAGATGAAATATTCAATGTAATTATTAGTGAAAACCTTTCCCAACTCATTACAAAGCTGTACCACAAGCGTTTTGTTATGCGCCAAAGCAAGAGCCGGCCTGCAAGTCTGGGTAATCAGTTTTTTCCGCTTGAGAATCAAATAATGACTGTAACCACCATCCTTTTTCACTACGGAGCCTTTCAACCGCTCTGGCAGCAACAAGGGCTTTTGCAAGCAGGCCCACAGATCGCAAACCAACCCCATGGACTTTCAGTGCCAAATCAAAGAGTCGACACACTCATCTCGGCTCTTCAGTATCGAGGTCTGCCCATAAAGGGTGTACTGCTGCACTACACAGATCCTTTTCTAATTCGCTCTGCACCTCTACGAGGCTTAAGGGAGTGGCCAGGACCCCGACTACTCGCCTGCGGTGATCTGCACCATGGCTCTCAACCAATCAACTCGCTAGCCGATTACCTCACATCAGAATCCCATGACGCTGTGCTGTTGACTTTCAATCCTGCGCTGGTTGATGAAGTCAGTCGGCGAGTCTCAATACCGGTACGCGCCCTTCCGCCGACGTTTTTCCGCTACCCAAGGGCTATCCCGGACACTCATTCCCAGCGCCTAGAGCTCCTGCACGTGGGCAGCCTTGGGCCTCATCACCCCCAACGCCGAGAATTAGTGACGGCTTTGCATTCACGCGGGCAAGTGCCATGTCGCCATGCAACGACAAACACCGCGGAAGAAGCTGCAGAGCTTTATGCGCAGCATTGCCTAGTACTGAATGTGCCACTAAATAACGACCTCAATCACCGCTTCTTCGAAGTGATGGCCGCAGGTGTCCCCCAAGTGGTGTTTGGCGACCCTGGACTTGTGGGTGATTACCTAGCACTGGCAGAGCGGCCAGATGTGTTTTGGGCCTCGTCCATAGAGGAACTAGAAACATTAGTGCTGAAGTTATTTGCCGAACCCGAGAAACTAAGAAGCATTCCTGTCAATCCGCCGACCTATTTGGCGCTAAAAGAGCTTCTCAAAGCTGCACTGGCTCCCTAAAGCTAAATCATCAAACTAGAGGCTAGAAACAATAAGTAAAATAAAATGCTAATCAGGAACGAGCTATTGTTCAAAAATATTAGAAATAAATTGCTACTCCAATTTGAATGCTGGTCAATTATCAATTCCTAATGCTTCCCACTTTGATTTACTACAAATATCGATTGGCAGCCCACAACTTATATTTAAGTAGCAGCATTAATCCCTAAATTTCAATCCACTGGCTTAATAATCAACCCGGCACCGGCGTCGCCCTTAGCATGCGCAGTACATAGCCCGCACTGTTCTGATAGTGATAAGCCTCGGCTTCTTGTATTACCCCGGTGCTCTCTATGAGCTGAGCTGATGCAGGCCAACCCAACGGTGGCACGCCCTTAAGGTCACCGTGAATATGCTGCAGCACATGAATAAACTCATGGCTAATCAACTGGCAGCGCACTTCAGCGCTCATCGGCCTTGGTTTCAAGGTGATCATGCCCAAACGGCCATGTTCTGCTCGATAGGTGGCGTCTTTACCCTGCAATTGAGGAGTACCTGAAATGACCTTGATACCAAGACGCTGTCCCTCCAATAGCAAGTCCTGATCAAGTGAAGGGTCCTGATCACAAGTGGTGCCCGTTCCAGGAGGAGGCACAGTCAAGTCAGGGAGTTGTTGTTGCTTCTCCTTCTGGATCAACACCTCAGCCGAATGAGGAGATTGAGAAGTAACCGCCAATCGCCAGCTGCCGATCAACAACACGCTGAGCGGCAACGCCAACGGCAACAAGCTACGCATGCGTCATGATCAAGGCTGCACGGGTGACGTCCACATCAACTAGTCAAGCACCTGCAAAACAATCATCCTTCTCAGAGGGTATGGGGCCCCAAAGAAGCTGGCACTAAGCAGGCAATTCTTTAGGCGGAAACAATCAATCAAACAAGTGACCAATCCAAAGGCGATGGTCGTGATCCGCCAATTACAAATCAAGGGACCTGGCTAAATCAAGCCAAATTTAAGGATGTGATTGCCCAAAGCGGACCAAGATCAAGCTTCAAGTGATGGGCTCAAACCACCAAGAAGCTGATTGCTCCGTTGAGCAAAACAAGATGGAACCAAACCCCACCAATGATTTCGATCTTCTTGATTTCAGGGTTGCGGCGATCGCCAGGGTTTTTTTGGGTTGCATAAAGCACCGGAATCCCAACAACCAAAAGCAATGATGCGAACAACAGGGCGTTCACAGCGATGTCGGAAATGATCTGCATGGAGTTGAGGCGGCGGAGCCAATGCTCTGATCTTTGAAAATTCTCCCACGACGCCGAGGCTTCTCATGAAAAGGCCTCCACGGGTGTCGCGAGGCTTCACATCCTGCCCAGCACAACAGCCTTACGATGCCATGTATTTACTGGCAGGATTCGCCGATGGCTGCCAACGCTGAGTCGTTGCAAGGCAGTCTGTTTGGTGATGTGGAACCGCAGGCAAACGCTGAAAGCTGCCAAGAAACCGTTACTAGGGCTCTGGGTATCGATCTCTCTGATCAAGAACTCGTCAACGAATCACTGAGACGACCCCGCAATCGACATAAGCCAACATCCGTTCCAACCATCCCACTTGATTCTGAAAGCCAAGAGCAACTCGAAACAGCCGATCAAGACAACGACCTGCCCGCCTGGGCACACCACAGCCTTGTTGACCCTGCGCAGCTCACGCCAATGCTTCGTCACTACGTGGAACTCAAGGCCAAACATCCCGAAAGGATCTTGCTCTACAGACTCGGCGATTTTTTTGAATGCTTTTTTGAAGATGCCATTCAGCTCTCAAGGCTGCTGGAGCTAACTCTCACAGGCAAGGAAGGAGGTAAAGGGATCGGCCGTGTGCCGATGGCAGGCGTCCCCCACCACGCTGCAGAGCGCTATTGCGCCGAATTGATCCACCATGGGCTAAGCGTGGCCATTTGTGACCAACTGGAAACAACCCCAAGCAAAGGCGCACTACTCAAACGTGACATCACCAGGGTGCTCACCCCAGGCACAGTGCTGGAAGAAGGCATGCTTACAGCTCGCCGCAACAATTGGTTAGCAGCAGTTGTGGTTGAGCCAGCCCAGGGCAACCGACCGTTTTGCTGGGGTCTAGCCAACGCCGATGTCAGCACAGGCGAATTCCTGGTCACACAACGGGAGGGGAGCGCTGAGCTGCACCAACACCTGAATCAGCTCGAGGCTTCTGAACTGATCATTGCTCAACAGATCGAAGAAAGCAGCAGGCCTGCCTGGTGTCCAGAGCAGCTATTCCTGACAACGATGGCCACTACCCCCTTCAGCCAGCCTGAGGCCGAGCGCACGCTGCTCAATCATTACCGGCTCAGCACCCTTGACGGTCTAGGGCTGCAAGAGGTGCCTTTAGCACTAAGGGCCGCCGGAGGACTGCTGACTTATCTAAGGGACACCCAACCCCTTGCTGAAAATGTCGCTGACGGCATCGCCCCGATGCCCCTGGAACATCCGCTCACAGTTTTCGCCGGCGATGCCTTAGTGCTCGACGCCCAAACCCGACGCAACCTAGAACTCACAAGCACTCAACGGGACGGCCAGTTTCAAGGGTCACTGCTGTGGGCCGTAGACCGTACCCTCACCGCAATGGGAGCCCGCTGCCTGCGTCGCTGGATCGAGGCCCCCCTCCTAGACAGCAAAGCGATCCGCGCCCGTCAAGCAGTGGTGAACCATCTCGTGGAGACACGCTCCCTGCGGCATTCACTGCGACGCTTGCTACGAGCGATGGGAGATCTAGAACGGCTGGCCGGCAGGGCAGGTGCCGGTCATGCTGGTGCCCGTGAGCTAGTGGCTATTGCCGATGGCATTGAACGATTACCACTGCTAGCAGAGCAACTACACAATGCATTGAGCTCTGCCCCACACTGGCTCGACAACTTGCTGACTCTGGATAAGAGCCTGCCAAAGCTGGCGGCGAGTATCCGCGAGCAATTGATCAATAACCCACCGCTCAGCCTCAGCGAGGGAGGCCTCATGCACGACAACGTCGATCCGCTGCTAGATGGCCTGCGCAATCAACTGGATGACCAAGACACCTGGCTTGCAGGTCAGGAAGTCCAAGAACGCAAACTCAGTGGCAACCCTAATCTGCGCCTGCAATACCACCGTACCTTCGGCTACTTCCTAGCCGTAAGCAAAGCCAAGGCTTCCATGGTGCCGGACCACTGGATCCGCCGGCAGACCCTGGCCAATGAGGAACGCTTCATCACTCCAGATCTCAAAACCCGTGAAGGGCAGATCTTCCAGCTCAGAGCAAGAGCCTGCCAACGGGAATACGAACTGTTCTGCCAGTTGCGCGAGCAAGTGGGAAAACAGGCAACTTCAATCCGTAAAGCAGCCCGGGCAGTAGCAGGACTCGATGCGCTAGTCGGGCTAGCAGAAGTGGCCGCGACTGGAGACTATTGCTGCCCAGAAATCGATAACAGCAGAGAACTACAGCTCAAAACCTGCAGACACCCAGTGGTGGAACAACTACTAGTAGAGAGATCCTTCATCCCTAACGATGTAGAACTTGGCAAGGACATCGACCTCGTCGTACTCACAGGCCCAAACGCCAGTGGCAAAAGCTGCTACCTGCGTCAAATCGGCCTCATACAGTTGCTAGCCCAGGTGGGTAGTTGGGTACCTGCAAAGCAGGCCCGTGTTGGCATCGCAGACCGCATCTTCACCCGCGTCGGCGCCGTCGATGACCTAGCGGCGGGACAATCCACCTTCATGGTGGAAATGGCAGAAACGGCCAACATTCTCCATCACGCCAGCGATCGTTCCTTAGTGCTTCTCGATGAGATTGGACGTGGCACCGCCACCTTTGATGGCCTTTCGATTGCCTGGGCGGTGAGCGAACACCTGGCAACAGATATTAGAAGCCGCACTGTGTTCGCGACCCACTATCACGAACTCAACGGGCTGAGCCAAGAGCTGACCAATGTCGCCAATTCTCAAGTTTTGGTGGAGGAAACAGGCGCCGACCTGGTTTTCCTGCATCAGGTGGCCGCAGGCGGTGCAAATCGCAGTTACGGCATTGAAGCTGCCCGTCTAGCTGGTGTGCCTGATGACGTGGTGCTACGAGCAAGGCAGGTGTTGGCTCAGCTCCAAGACGATGACTCATCTCTCCCAGCCCTGCCAAGCGCGAAAACAATCAAAAGACAATACTGAGAACCTTTCGACTAAACACCGACCAACTAGCCTCAATTGGCACCCAAGAACATCGTGGCCGACCTCCAAGAGACCGTTCGGGAGAGCCTCAACAAGCTCCCTAAAGACATTGTGGTTCTGCTTCGCAATAAAAACCTGTTGAGGTCACTCGTCCAGAGGATGATCATTGATCAAGCCTGCGCAGCTGTTCAGTTACCGGCAGAAAAACTAGATCAGGCGATTGCGAGCTTCTGCGAGCAGCATGGGCTAAATGATGAGGACCGTCTCGAGCGATATCTCTCTCATCAAGGTCTGATCAAGCCAGACCTCATTCATCAACTTGGGATCCCTTTGAAAGTTCAATATTTAAGTCTTAAAGAATTCAGCGCCAAAGCCGAAGCGCACTTCCTGAAACGCAAGGAAGAGCTTGATCAATTCACCTACAGCTTGCTGCGAGTTGAGGATGCTGATCTGGCCCATGAGCTTTACCTGCAGATCGAAGCAGGAGAAGCCGACTTCACGGTGCTGGCAACTGAACATTCCCAGGGCCGAGAAAGAGCGTCCCACGGCCTCGTAGGGCCTGCAAGCCTAGGCAGAGCCCATCCCCTGCTTCGCCAGCGCATGCGCACAGCAACCCCAGGAGTCTTGTTGGAACCTTTCAATATTGAGCATTGGTGGGTAATAACACGCCTTGAAGAGCGACAACTGGCCACATTTGACTCCAATATGCAAAAACGCATGGCGATCGAATTATTCGATGACTGGGTTGAACAACAAACCAATGACCTGATCTCAACTCTGCGCGGCGATCAATTTGAGACTGGTGCCCTCACATGACACTGGCCACCCCCAACTACCCCCTTGCTCCACTGCAAAACGCTTTAAAAAGCAAAGGTGAGCGACTGAAGTTTCAAATCGGTCAATCCCTATGCGAAGAGAATTACCTCCCTGGTCATGTGTTGCTGATCGAAAGCGGCACCGCCCGTCTGCTTGGTAGCAGTGATGGTCGCTTAACCACACGGATCAAACTTGAGTCCGGCGCCTTAATCGGAGCAGCCTCTCTACTAAGAGGTGAATCTTGCGAAGCCGTGCGAGCTGCAACAGAGCTTGTGGCTTGGAGCATCACAGACGCAACCTTCCAACAGCTCTACAACTCTGAAAAAGACATTCGAGACTGTTGTGAGGCTTATCTCTGGGACGCAGAAGTCGCTGCCCTTCTCCAGGGGATCCGAGCAAGCACAGCCAAGAACCACCATTCCCTGGAGGCATGGCTGAAGGTCCTCGGCCCTCTGGCCATATTAATTAGCGCGAATAACGATGAAGCAGAAGCAGCCCTAAACAATGGCAAACGTCTATTCCTCGCCTCGTCGATACCCAGCTGCCCGATCAACACTGAGCTGGACTCAATCGCAGCAATTCGCGAGTTAAGCAAACCCCAATCTGGTTTCTGCCTAAGGCTGATTGCCCTACCAGCCGACTCACTAGCCACTCTGCTCAGACCAGCAGTCGATAGCAAGAGCAATAGCACTCTGCAGAACGACGAAGAGACCCCTGAGAAAGCACTGTCACTCGCACCATCAAGACCACCCGTCAGCAGCCTCAATAGCCCCTCAAGCTCCGAAGACTTCTTCGTTGGCGGTCAAGGCCCACTCCAAGAAACCCTGGCCTGCTTCCAGATGCTGGCCAAGCTGATGAAGCTGCCATTCAGACGCGACTCGATCGAGAAAATGCTGCGTGACAGTCTGCGCCGCGGCCAAACGCCCACCCTGCGAATGTGCGGCCAGATCGCAGCCGGGCTTGGCTTGCACGTTGCTGGAGCCAAGGTACCAGCCCTGATGGGCACTCGCTTACAGACGCCCACCTTGGTGCCATGGCAGCAAAGCTTTGCTCTAGTAACCCGCAGCGATCAACTAGGCCTCACCCTGGCCTCACCAAGCGAGGGTTTTATCAAGCTAGATCCGAGTCAGCTGGAGGAAGCCTTTCCTGAAGGTATCGAACTACTGCTACTCGACCGTTCCAACACCACTCCTGAGCAGGCCTTTGGTCCGAGTTGGTTCTGGCCAGCACTGCAGCGCTATAGGGGTGTCTTAATCCAAGTCTTGATAGCAGGTTTCGTGGTCCAGCTGTTCACGCTGGCCAACCCCCTATTGATCCAAGTCATCATCGATAAGGTCATCAATCAACGCAGCCTCGACACACTGCAGATCCTTGGCTTTGCCCTTGTCATCGTGACTGTCCTGGAAGGTGTGTTGGGCAGTCTCAAAACCTTTCTCTTCGCTGAAACCACCAACCGCATCGACCAACGCCTAGGCGCTGAAGTGATTGACCACCTACTGCGTCTACCACTGGGCTATTTCGACAAGCGCCCAGTTGGCGAATTGGGCTCAAGGGTGAGCGAACTGGAGAAGATCCGCAACTTCCTCACCGGCCAAGCATTGACCACCCTGCTTGATGCTGCCTTCTCTGTGATCTATGTGGTGGTCATGGTGATCTACAGCTGGCTGCTGACCCTGATTGCCTTGGCTGTATTACCGATTCAAATCGGACTCACTCTGTTGGGAGCACCTCTTTTCCGGCGTCAATTCCGACAAACTGCCGAGGAAAATGCCAAGACTCAAAGCCACCTGGTTGAGGTGCTAACAGGCATCCAAACAGTGAAGGCTCAGAACGTAGAAATGATCAGCCGTTGGAAGTGGCAAGAGCGTTACGGCCGCTACATCAGCCGAAGCTTCGAAAAAACAATTAGTGGCACCGCACTCAGCCAAACCAGTCAGGTACTTCAAAAAATCTCCCAATTACTCGTGCTTTGGGTAGGCGCAAGCATGGTTTTGGCTGGAGAGCTAACCCTTGGACAACTGATCGCCTTTCGCATCATTTCCGGCTATGTCACCCAACCGCTGCTAAGGCTCTCAACCATCTGGCAGAGCATCCAAGAACTGAGGGTGAGTTTTGAGCGTCTTGCTGATGTGATCGACACCCCTCAAGAATCAAACGACCTTGATAAAGGCAAAGTTCCACTACCACCGCTTGAAGGAGATGTGAGCTTTGAAGATCTCAGCTTCAGCTTCAGCAAATCGGCAGCACCAGTCCTGAAAGACATCAGCCTAAACATCAAGGCCGGTACCTTTGTGGGCATCGTCGGTCAGAGCGGCAGCGGCAAGAGCACATTGGTGAAGCTGCTGCCTCGTCTCTATTCCCCAGATCAAGGCCGCATCCTGATCGACGGCTATGACATCGACAAAGTGGAGCTCTACTCCTTACGACGCCAGATCGGGATCGTGCCGCAAGATCCTCTGCTGTTTTCAGGCTCGATCAGCGAAAATATTGCGCTCACGCAGCCTGATGCCGATAACGACGAGATCATCATGGCTGCAAAGTTGGCAGTCGCTCACGATTTCATCATGACACTACCGAGCGGCTACAGCACACCGGTTGGGGAACGGGGCTCTTCCTTAAGCGGAGGGCAACGTCAACGGATCGCCATCGCGCGCACGCTCTTAGGCAATCCCAAGCTGCTGGTGATGGACGAAGCCACCAGCGCCCTCGATTACGAAACCGAACGCAAGGTTTGCGACAACCTCGTCAACGCCATGCATGACTGCACGGTTTTTTTCATCACCCATAGGCTCTCCACCGTTCGTCGAGCCGACGTAATCGTGGTGATGCATCAAGGGGCAATCGTGGAAATGGGCACTCACGAAGCCTTGATGGAAAAGCGAGGTCGGTACTACGCCCTCTATCGCCAACAGGAGTCGAGCTGAAATGACCAACAAGCCCAACCCCGTCGGCGGACTGATCCGCAGAGCTCAGAACCAACTAGAGCAGAAAGTGAACTCTGTCTCACACGATGAAAGCGTGCTCCAGCAAAGCCGCTTTTGGATGCGCGCCGTGACCTGGAGCCTGATGGGCACCACTGCCTTTGCTTTGGGCTGGTTGGCCATCGCGCGCACGGAAGAAATCGTTGTCGCACAAGGCAAACTTGAACCAGTAGGCGATGTAAAAGAGATTCAAATCCCAGTTGGAGGAGTCGCTAGGGACATCCTTATCAAAGGAGGTGATCGCGTCAGTAAAGGTCAAATTCTGATCCAACTCGACACTGAAACATCCTCAGAACAAGTGAACTCCTTAGAAGCTCAGTTGACAAAAAAACAGCAACAACTAAAGCTCAAACTTGAAGAACAACAGGGAACGCTAGATCTCAGCCGAGAACAAGTCGCCACAACCAGAGATAATCTGGCCCTTGAACAACAAATCCTTAGCCGGTTTGAATTTCTTAGCGCACAGGGCGCTTCCTCTGAGCTTCAGTATTTACAGCAACGCAACAAGGTACGAGAACTGCGTGGAAGGGTAACCAAAGAGAAATTGGATGGCGCTCGCCAACAATCAATCCTCAATCAAGACATTGAACAGCTCAATTCCCAATTAGCCCAGCTTAAGGCTCAACTCACTGAAGCAAAAGTAACGCTGAAATACCAGTCTTTGCGTTCTCCAGTGGATGGGGTGGTGTTTGATCTCAAGCCAACCACTCCTGGCTTTGTCGCCCAGTCAAGTGAACCGGTGCTCAAGATCGTGCCCTTCAACAACCTGGAAGCCGATGTGGAAATCCCCAGCAACAAAATTGGTTTCGTTCGCGAAGGCATGTCCGTTGACATCAGTATTGATTCCTTCCCCGCTACAGACTTCGGGGTACTGGAAGGCAAGGTGACCTCGATTGGCTCCGACGCACTTCCACCCGATCAACAAGAACAGCGACAGGAATACCGCTTCCCAGCCACCATTCAGCTCGACAGCCAACAACTCAAACTCAAGAACGGCACCACGCTTCCCTTGCAAGTAGGAATGTCGCTCACTGCAAATATCAAACTGCGCAGTGTGAGCTATTTACAACTACTACTTGGCCAGTTCCAGAGTAAAACCGATTCACTCAGGCAACTTTGACGCCCGCAACAGAGCATTGACCGTCGCTGCAACCAGACCAGCCCCACCACGACTGCCCTCAAGACGAATCTGAGCCAGCCCACTAGCCGAAAGCCTGCGCTTGCTTTCAGCCACACCGACAAACCCCACAGGCATGCCGATAATCAAACTAGGTGGGGTGGCCCCTCTAGACACCAGATCCAACAAAGCTTCCAAGGCCGTTGGTGCACTCCCAATCAACACAATCGGCGCTTGTTGATCCACATCTTTAGCCACCAATTCTTGCCATGCAGATCGCAAGCCCTCGGCTGTACGCGTGGAACCGTTTGGTGCCTCATCCGGCGCCCACTCCAGCACGCAGCGAACTGATGTCTTGAGTGTGCGTCGCGCCATCCGCTGCACTGCTACAGCTGCCATGGCCGTATCAGTGAGAATTGGCGCGCCGGCCTGCAAGGCAGCCAGCCCAAGCTCACAAGCCTCTGGACTAAAGCGCAGCAAAGGAGTTAGGCCAAAATCCCCACTGCTGTGAATCAAACGCTCCAACACCTGCTGCTGCAAGGGATCCAAACCCGTTACCCCCAACTGCTCCCGAATGCGACGAATGCTTTCCATGAAGATCGGATGATCAAGCGACTTCACGTTTCTGCCTTAAGCCGGATAGACATCAAGCATCATCAGATAACGATCTTCGGTCTGCCGCTGCAATGCCGATCCATCTCATCTGGGGCGATGATGCCGCCGCCCGAGACCACGCCATCGAGACTCTGATCGGCGATGTTGTCGATCAAGCATGGAGCAGCATCAACCTCAGCCGCCTCGATGGAGCTGATGCTGGGCAAGCCAGCCAAGCCTTGGCAGAAGCACGCACACCACCCTTCGGAAGTGGCGGACGACTTGTGCTGTTACAGCGCAGTCCGTTCTGCAACGCTTGCCCTAGCGAACTTGCCAATCGTTTCGAAGACGTGCTGGATCTGATTCCAGAAACCAGCCACCTGGTGCTATGCAACCCCAACAAACCAGACGGCCGACTGCGAACAACGAAGGCCTTACAAAAGCTTGTGAAGTTGAAGCAAGCCAGCGAAAAAAGCTTTCAGCTGCCGGCGATCTGGGATGGTGCCGGTCAGCAGGAGCTGGTGGAACGCACCGCCCGCGACTTAGGTCTGCAGCTGGAGCCTGAAGCCACTACAGCGCTGGTGGAAGCCATCGGCAATGACAGTACGCGACTCACCGCAGAGCTGCAAAAACTGGCTCTCCATGCCGACATTCGCCAAGAAAGCGCAACTGCTAACCAATCACCAACTTTGATTAAAGCCGAAAACGTAGCCGCGCTGATTGAGGGAATGGCCACCAATGCACTACAGGTTGGCGATTCACTCTTGGCAGGCCATGCCGGAGAAGCGATCGCACGTCTGGATGCACTCCTTGATGCCGGTGAGCCAGCACTTCGCATCGTGGCCACCTTGACAGGCCAAATCAGAGGGTGGCTTTGGGTGAGTTTGCTGGAGCAGCAAGGGGAACGAGATGTGAACGTGATTGCCAAAGCAGCAGGCATTGGCAACCCCAAGCGGATCTACGTGATGCGCAAACAGCTACAGGGCCGACCACCGCAGCGATTCCTCACCCTGCTCAGTCGCTTGCTTGAAGTAGAAGCCGCCCTCAAGCGAGGTGCAATCCCTACTGATGCCTTCCGCGACGGGTTACTCAGCACTCCCTAATCCAGTGACGACACGCTGAAATAATCAGAACGTGTGTCAAAGGCATGGATGGCGTTGCTGGTGCAAAAATTCGGCGGATCATCCGTCGGCAACGTCGAGCGCATCCAAGCCGTCGCTGAGCGGATTGCGACCAGCAAAGATCTTGGCCACGACCTGGTGATTGTGGTATCCGCTATGGGCCAAACCACTGATGAACTCACAGCCCTAGCGAAAGTGATCAGCAGCAATCCCCCTCAACGGGAAATGGACATGCTGCTAGCCACCGGAGAACAGGTTTCGATCTCCTTGCTTTCAATGGCACTGCATGAACTGGGTATACCAGCCATTTCGATGACTGGAGCCCAAGTGGGCATCGTGACAGAGTCTGCCTATGGCCGCGCTCGAATCCTCGACGTCCGCACTGAGCGCCTGCAATCCCTGTTGAGCACTGGCAAGGTGGTAGTCGTAGCAGGCTTCCAGGGCACAAGCCTAAGCAGCGTTGGCACCGCAGAGATCACCACCCTCGGCCGCGGTGGTTCAGATACATCTGCAGTTGCCATAGCAGCCGCCCTAGGAGCAGATGCCTGCGAGATCTACACCGATGTACCAGGAGTGCTCACAAGTGATCCACGTCAGGTCAGCGATGCCCAACTAATGCAAGAAGTGAGTTGCGACGAGATGCTTGAGCTGGCCAGTCTGGGCGCCTCTGTGTTGCACCCCCGTGCAGTCGAGATCGCCCGCAACTTTGGAGTCGCCCTAGTCGTGCGTTCTAGCTGGAGCAACGAAGCCGGAACCAAGCTCACAAGCAAATCAAAGCGCCCCATCGGTCGAGAAGGTCTAGAGCTTGGTAGGCCTGTGGATGGCGTTGAACTTGCCGAAGGTCAAGCCGTGATCGCCCTCTCTCACGTGCCAGATCAACCGGGTGTCGCAGCCACACTTTTTGAGAACCTCTCTAGCGATGGCGTGAATGTGGACCTAATCATCCAATCAACCCATGAAGGCAACAGCAATGACATTGCCTTCACAGTGGCCGAAGCCGACTTAGCGAAAGCCCACTCACTTTGCGAAGGGCTGCTTAAAACCATCGGTGGCCAACTCTCAGCTGAAGCCGGAATGAGCAAACTAAGCATCAGCGGAGCAGGAATCATGGGACGCCCCGGTATCGCCGCAAGCCTTTTCGACACGATCTCACGGGCAGGAATCAACCTACGGCTGATCGCCACCAGTGAGGTGAAAGTCAGCTGCGTCATCGATGCAACGCTGGGAAGCAAAGCCCTGCGTGCAGTCAGCACAGCCTTTGAACTCAGCGACAGCCAAGTACGCATCAATCCTTTGGTCAACGGCAAAGGTGAACCAGAGGTTCGAGGGGTAGCACTCGATCAAGGTCAGGCCCAGCTAAGTGTGCGAGGGGTGCCGAATCGGCCTGGGACAGCAGCAGCTCTTTGTTCAGCGATGGCAGAGGCAGGAATCAGCCTCGATGCGATCGTGCAATCGGAGCGACAACATGACGATGGAAGCCGGGATATCAGCTTCACCCTCAAGCGCGATGAGCGAGAGCAAGCCAATAAGACTCTTGCCCCCCTACTTGCGCAATGGCCAGGAGCCAATCTGGAAGACGGTCCTGCAATCGCCCGGGTAAGCGCAGTGGGTGCAGGCATGCCCGCCACCGCAGGTACAGCAGGGCGGATGTTCCGAGCTCTCGCAGATGCAAAGATCAATATCGCCATGATCGCCACCAGTGAAATCCGCACAAGTTGCGTGGTGGCTGAACCCGATGGGGTCAAGGCGCTGCAATCAGTGCATAAAGGCTTTGGGCTGGGTGAAGAAGCTGATCATCCAGTGCAAAGGAACTCGTAATGGCTGAGAAGTTCAGCTAGGCAATCATTCAGCAGAAAGACAGACAGTTTTCATGGCTTGATTCAGCTCCAAATAAACGTTGCGCCAACCTTCCAGTCTTTTTCTGAAGGATATAGGCCTCAGCTTCCTGCAATAAACCAAAACCACTAACAGCCTCAGCAGAGACGAGCCATCCCAGTGGGTCAACACCCTTTAGATCACCTTGCAGATGCTGAAGCAAATGGATGAATTCATTACTAATCAAGAGGCAGGGCACCTCTGAAGACATCAACCTTCACCGCAATCTAATCGTGCCCAATGAGCCATTTAAAGCCCTGTGGCTGGAATGCTTGCGAGCTAATCAGATGCACCGCTAAGCACCCTTACACCAATTCGCGGCCCTGCCTAAATGAACTCATGCACGAACTCAATAGGCTACCCACCACAAAGTTGTTTCGAGCTTATTTCGGCTCCAGAAAAACTCGCTAAAGACTCCTCAAGTCGTTGTCTTGGTTGAAAAAAACCGTGCCATTGAGGCGAATGCACAAGGATCAAACTTCCGACAACTACAAGTATCAAATGGAATGCAAACAAAAGGTACTTTCTACATAATTGGATCGCATGAACAATGGCCAATGATCAAGTATTGCGAATCAGCTTCTGCCTGAACTTCTTGATACGATCGCGCAGGCTTGCTGCTTCCTCAAAATTAAGATTCTTGGCAGCTTCTTTCATCTTTGTTTCGAGCTGATCAATCAACTCAGGTAAAGCATCAAGGGCTAAGCCAGCATCCTGATCTGAATCAAGCGCATCAACAGCCCGCCCAGTAATCTGCACCAAGTCAGCATCTTTACCATCCGTCTGTAAGCGCCTTGATAACTCGAGAAACGAAAGGATCGAATTACTAGCTCTCTTACCCGCTGGCCTTGGCAAGATGCCATTCAATTCGTTGTAAGCCTTTTGAATCTCGCGTCTTCGCTCAGTTTCACTAATCGCTCTTACCATCGAATCTGTCAAGTTGTCTGCATAAAGCAGTGCCATCCCATCCACATGCCTAGCCGCACGACCAATGGTCTGAATCAACGACCGCTCCGCTCGTAAGAAACCTTCCTTATCAGCATCAAGAATGACCACTAACGACACCTCCGGAAGATCCAAACCTTCTCGAAGAAGATTGACACCCACAAGAACATCATATTCGCCTAATCTCAAATCCTGAATAATCTCAATCCGCTCGATTGAATGGATTTCCGAGTGTAGATAACGAACGCGCACATCATTCTCAGCCAGATAATCGGTTAGATCTTCCGCCATACGTTTGGTCAGGGTGGTGATTAACACTCTCTCCTGCTTCTTTGCTCTGATACGGATTTCCGCCAACAAGTCGTCGACCTGGCCTTGCGTCGGTCGCACTTCCACCAAGGGATCAAGAACCCCTGTGGGCCGAATCACCTGTTCAGCCAAATGACCATCACTCTGCTTCAGCTCCCAATCACCCGGCGTCGCACTAACAAATACAGTTTGCCTCGCCTTCCTCCAGAATTCCTCACTCTTGAGAGGGCGATTGTCAGCAGCACTAGGCAATCGAAAACCATGCTCAATCAAAACTTTCTTACGAGCTTGATCGCCGTTGTACATCGCCTTAAGCTGAGAACAGGTCACATGACTTTCATCCACAACCAGTAACCAATCCTCAGGGAAATAATCAATCAAACATTCAGGAGGCGTTCCCGCAGAACGGCCAGCCAGATGGCGGGCATAGTTTTCAACACCATTACAATAACCAACCTCCCGTAACATCTCCAAGTCGTAGGTAGTGCGTTGCTCCAAACGCTGCGCTTCCAAAAGCTTGCCTTGTTCATTGAGAAACTGCAAACGCCCACGCAGCTCATCACGAATCGCTTGAACTGCAACATTGAGTCGCTCTTTAGGAGTCACAAAATGCTTGGCCGGATAAATATTAATGGCTTCCAAGCTTTGCAAAATCTCACCTGTTGTTGGGTCCAGATAACGGATTGCCTCTACCTCATCACCAAAAAGCTCAATACGCACTAGCCGATCTTCATAAGCAGGGCCAATCTCCAAAACATCCCCTCTCACGCGAAAGCGACCCCGCGTAATGTCAATATCATTACGGCTATATTGGTTCTCAACCAACTCCCGTAATGCACTGCGGATATTGAGTGTTTCACCAACTTTAAACTTGACAGCAGCTTTTAGATATTCACTTGGTATTCCTAGGCCGTAAATGCAGCTGATTGAAGCTACTACAATGACATCATTTCGCTCAAATAACGAGCGCGTTGCTGAATGGCGCAGCATATCAATTTCTTCATTAATCGAAGATGTCTTGGCTATATACGTATCACTAACAGGCACGTAAGCCTCGGGTTGATAATAATCATAGTAAGAAATAAAATATTCAACAGAATTATCAGGAAAGAACTCCCTAAACTCATTGCAAAGTTGAGCAGCAAGCGTCTTGTTATGAGCCAATACAAGGGCCGGTCGGCCAGTCTGAGCAATCAAATTGGCAATCGTGAATGTCTTACCCGTACCGGTAGCTCCTAAAAGCGTCTGATAACGCTGGCCCTGATTGACCCCCTCCACCAACCGAGCAATCGCAGTGGGCTGATCCCCCTTCGGGCTATAGGGCGCCTTGAGGTGATACTTCGGCATTAGGGCCGTAACGGGCAGCCGCTTAGCTTATGAGCAGATGCAAGGAACGGGCTATCCCAGACTTTCTCCAACGCTGATGACCTGCTAAACAATGCCTTGAACTCTCAGGCTGAAAGCAAAGCAGCTCTCGTGAACTCAACATCAGCGATGCAGAGAGATCGCAACACGATCGTGCTCACAACGCTGTAAAAGACAGCGCCGAAGATGGCACTAAGCAAACCGTTCTTGAGCCGAAAACCATTAATGAGCCAGGCTGCCAGAGCAAATAAAAGGACCGTGATCAACCAGTTGAACAAAAACGACACTGGCCAGATCAGCCCCCCCAAGGACGTAATTGCCCAGAATGGACCCAACAGCAACTTGAGAGGCACGATCAACAATGTACCCAATAGGCCAATCATCAAGGCCGACCACAAAGCTGTGCTGAAATTGGCCATCTCAATGCCAAGGGGCAACGCAGCAACCAACAACAAAATGAGGGCCCGAATGGGCCATTGCAGCAACCAGCCGAGCGATCCAAACATTTAAAGAAGACTACTCAAAGTAGCTGACTAGACATTAATTAACGCTAGTGAATTAATGCAAATTTGGGCGCACTGAGAGCTTCACGCAAGCCCCGCACAACAGCAACCATCGCCAGCTCATCATTGAGACGGTTCACCGCCGATCCAACACCGACACCAGCAGCACCAGCAGCAATAGCCATGGGCACCGTCACTGCCGATAAACCAGAAGCACAAAGCACAGGCACTACCCGATCAGCAGCCTTCAGTGCGGTAGAAATGCTGTGTGCAGCAGCCAAAGTGGGAGCAGCTTTCTCAATCAAGCCGAGACTTCCAGCGCTAAATGGTTTAGCGCTCGTGCCGCCCTCCGTCTGAATCAGATCAGCACCGGCAGCAACCAGATCCACTGCCAGTTGCTCCTGCTGATCCATCGGCAACACATGGGGCACGGTCACACTCAACACCACCTCAGGCAACAACACCCTGGTTAAACGAGTCAGCTCCAAGACTTCGGCGGCACCAAAGATGCGGCCCTGAGGATAAAAAGTATCGAAATTTCCAATTTCCACCATGGCAGCACCAGCTGCAACCGCTGCAGGGAAAAGCTCAGGGTCCACCGCTGACACACAAACCGGAACTCCAGCGGATTCCCTGATCGCCAGTTGCACTAGCTCTGGATCACAAGCCACATCAATCAGATCAGCGCCACCGTGGCCAGCAGCCCGCGCGACCTGCGCCACCGAGAGGGCCTCGAAATTCATCAAACCAGCAATCACCTTGAGGGCCGAGCGCTGCTCGAGACGCTGACGCAAATGTGTTGGCAACTGAGCGAGACGGGTCATTTCATCAACGATCTATAGCTCCATACTCCCATTTGCCAGGCTCCTGCACGGCAAACTGACCTCAGCTGAATGACCACTGCGCCATGGCCTCATCCAGCTCAGCGCAGCTGCCCTGGAGCGCCTGGCACGCGCGTCTCCATCACAAACTGCTAGCGAATCCAGATCTACTGCCAGCAGAAGCCTCACTCTTGATCGCCGTGTCCGGCGGTCAAGATTCGATGGCCCTGCTTGGTCTATTGATCGATCTGCAACGCAAACATGGCTGGTCTTTAGAGGTGTGGCATGGCGACCACAACTGGCATAAACAATCAGCAACGATCGCAACTGAACTAAAGAATTGGTGTGAATCACACAACTTGAGCTTCTGGTCTGATCAAGCCAAACCTGGACAAACCAACAACGAAGCCACAGCGCGACATTGGCGATATGAACAACTGACACTTCACGCAGAACGTTTGTCATCCAACAACCCAAACCATCCATGCCGGTATGTGCTTACAGGCCACACCAGTTCTGATCGAGCTGAAACCTTGATACTCAACCTTGCCCGAGGTACGGACCTCGCGGGACTGAGCAGCATGCGCCAATGCAGGCCCATCAGCAAAGACCATCCTCACAAAAACGTGCAGCTCATACGCCCTTTGCTGGGGTTCTCGCGTGAGGACACCGCCCTGATTTGCAGCGAGCTGTCCTTACCAATCTGGCTTGATCCTGCCAATTCCAATCCAGACTTCAGCCGCAACCGAGTCCGCCAAGAAGTGCTCCCAGTACTGGAATCTCTCCATCCTGGCTGCAGCTTGCGCATGGCCGCTCTCGCCGAAAGGCTCAGCCATCACCATGCGGACCAGCAAGCCATCGCCATGCTGGCTCTAAACAAACTCAGCAAGCAAAACGGCCTCTGTCGTAAGGACCTTGCCCAACTACCGATCACAGCAAGAACAACTCTGTTGGCCTATTGGCTCAAGCGATCAGGAGCACCAACTCTGCCAGCAGTCCAACTTGAACAGATCAGCCAAAGCATTGCCCCCGGCAAACCACCTGGATCTCTACACCTCGCGCAGGGCTGGAAAGTCCAATGGCAGCGAAACTCGGTACAACTAGAACATCACGACTGACTCCGGTGGACGGTGACTTCCAACAGCAGTACCTGGCCGCCGAGAAGGCCTATGGGGCAGGAAATTACGAAGCAGCTCAATCAATCTGTGAACGCCTGCTAGGCCAGCTAGAGCTGCAGCAGAAAGAACCTGAGCAAGAAGCAATCCTGGCCTGGCAGGCCTTTGTTGCTCTGCTAATGGGCCACGTCCAGCTCTACGGAATAAACGATGTCCAACAAGCCCAACACCACTACCACCTGGTTCTAGATAGCCAACCACAAGACACTTTGAAAGAACTCGCCGAACAAGGCTTAGAACGATGCCAAGGCGAATTGCAACGAGAGCCTGCAGATACAGAAGAACATCCTCAAAGCCCGACCCCTAAACAATCCACAAAACACAAGCCAATAGCTCTAAAAGCTGAAGTCACAGAACCACGGCAAAGCCTGATTAATGATCCCTTCCTATCTACAAAGACCCCAAACATTAATGAGGCCAATAAAGCCAAACATCCTCAATCAGATCAGCAGGCTAATCAACAAGAGGCAAGGACATTGAGCAATGAAATGTCAGAGTCTCTGGCTGATCTGATTCGTGATCCCTTCCTATTTCCAGCCGCCCAAACTTTAGCGACAGAAGCAGATCATTCTAAATCTACAGCCAAAATGGAATCAACACTCATTGCAGATAGCATGAAGACTGCACAGATATCTAAGCAGACAAACTACGCACAAAATACTGATATTCAACAAAAGGTTCATGCGAAACAAGAACCATCGACAACAGCGAAAGCCCTAGAAATCAAATCAGATCTAAATACAGAAACCGAAATAATGCCAACAGCGAAATCAGAAGTAAACCCAATCAAAAAGCCTAAACAGGACACTTTCAAGCAAGCAAAAATCCCCCCAGAGGCCATCTCACAAGCAACGAACAATGACCTCCTAAATGATTCATTGTTGCGCGTGACCATGCCCCCTTCCGCTGACCTTGCCAAGCAGGAGACCAGTCAATTGCAGTCAAAGAAGCGAACATCAGCAACGCTGACAACTCGCCTCAAAAACTTCTGGATGGTCTTAAGCCGCCGCTGAGCGGCGACGGCGTGTGCGACCGGCAGGCACCTCTGCTGACTCAGGTTCAGATTGAGTCTTGACATTGGCTTGATCTGCAACCTTCTTCGTAGTCGACGTTGCTGACACAGCTGCCGCAACCTTGACAGGAGCCGCAGCTGGAGTTCGGCGTCCGTTACTAGCCAGATCACGATCACCACGAATGCGGGTCACTGATCGATCTTCAGGTTCAGCATCAGCCATACCTTTATAAGCAGGTGTTCCGCCTGGTGCAGGCTGAACTAGGCACAGAAGCAAGGGCTCAACTTGCAACTCACGACGCATTCGACGACCCAAACCCACTTCCACTTCTCGCTGCAAACCCATCCAATCGACTTCAGGAGTTTTGCCATCTGTTTGACGAGAAAACTGCTTCCAGCGGTTTTCCAACACCCAGCTTATTTCCCGTTCAGTCCAAATCGACATCTTGCGGGGGTCAGCAGCGGTCACCACACCTCGCAAGTTCACTCTTGGCGGTGCAACCATCACTCCATCGGTACTGATTGCAGCCAGCACAGTGACAACACCATCTTCAGCAAGTTGCTGGCGCTCTTTCAAAACACGAGCATCAACAATGCCATTGCGAGAAGCATCAAGAAGCTCAATTCCTGCTTTTACTGAGTCTCCTTTACTAATCGAATCAGCTGAAAGTTGAACAACATCACCATTATCAAGAATCAAAATATTTTCGCTTGCTATACCCATCGACTGCGCAGTCTTACTGTGGCAAATAAGCATGCGATGCTCACCATGTACAGGCACAAAAAACTTTGGCTTTGTTAAAGCCAGCATCAACTTGTGATCCTCCTGGAAGCCATGCCCAGACACATGGATACCCTCTCCCTTGCCATAGACCACCTTGGCTCCAAGCATCATCAAGCGGTCGATGGTATTAACAACTGAGATCGTATTACCCGGAATCGGACTCGCCGAAAAGATAATCGTGTCAGAGTTCTTGACTTGCACATGTTGATGCTCACCGCGTGAGATGCGACTCAAAGCAGCCAACGGCTCGCCCTGACTCCCTGTCATCAACAACAGAGTCTCACGATCAGGCATATCACGAATCTGTTTGATTGGTACGAACAGATCATCAGGAGCACGCATATAGCCAAGTTCACGCGCCTTAGCGATCACATTGAGCATCGATCGCCCAAGCAAACCAACTTTTCGTCCATTCTTCAAAGCCAGCTCCAAAATCATTGAAACGCGGTGAATAGAGCTCGCAAAAGTTGTGATAATCACTCGGCCATCAGCTTGAGAAATATGGCGATCTAAAGCAGGAAATACCGATCGCTCAGGTGGACAGAAGCCAGGCACCTCAGCATTGGTTGAATCACTGAACAAACACAAAACACCTTGCTCGCCGTGATGTGCAAGGCGAGCCATATCAAAATTTTCACCATCCACAGGAGTATGGTCAAACTTGAAGTCTCCTGTGAAGATTACCGAGCCAACAGGAGTGGTGATGGCAAGCGAAAAGCTATCTGCCATCGAGTGGGTATTGCGGATAAATTCCACCGAAAAGTGTTGTCCAACCTTGACTACATCCCGTGGACTCACGGTCTGGATCGTGGTGCGATCTGTAACACCAGCCTCTTCCATCTTTCCCTGGAGCATTGACATGGCCAGACGCGGGCCATAGATCACTGGAATATTGAAGTGCTTGAGGTGATGAGGAATCCCACCAATATGATCTTCATGACCATGGGTCACGATCATGCCGCGGATGCGCTTTTGGTTCTCGCGTAGATAACTGGTATCTGGCATCACCACATTGACGCCATGCATTCCATCGCTGGGAAATGCCAGGCCAGCATCCACCATCATGATGTCGTCGCCGTACTCGAACACGCAGGTGTTCTTGCCAATCTCATGGAGCCCACCAAGGGGAATCACTCGTAAGCAGGGCTCTTTGGCTTTACCGTCTCTAGAAGAGGTGGATCTGGGAATGGAGGAACTAGACGTCATGACAAAAGCGTACGAAAACTATTTGGGGACTGAAATGAAGCGAGCGCTCATGGCGAAAAGCTAAAGCGTCAAGCAATCAATGTGAGAAAAAGCCGTGGCGTCAGGTCTGACACAAGGCAGTCAAGGTGTTTGAAAGAGCATCTCGCATCACGGGATCAAGAGGAAGCAAAGGGAGGCGGGGGGATCCGACCGGCCAACCGCTGAGCTCGAGGGCTGCTTTAACAGGAATCGGATTAGTGGTAACAAATAGAGCCTTGAACAAAGGTTGCAACTGCTCGTGATAACTGAGGGCAAGAGCACCCTGACCATTGAGATAGGCCTCAATCATCGCCTTCAGCCGACGACCTACAAGGTGACTTGCGACACTCACCACCCCAACAGCCCCCACCGACAACATGGGCAAAAGCAAGCCATCGTCGCCGCTGTAAACAGCCAATTTTGAACCACACTGCAACCTCAACTGCGTCACTTCATCCGTGGTGCCACTGGCGGCTTTGAAACTCACCACATTCGGACATTCCATCAACCTTGCAACTGTTGCTGGAGCAAGCGAACAGCCAGTCCGCCCAGGAATGTTGTAAAGCATCAGCGGCAACTCAGGGGCAGCCTGGGCAATAGCCCTGAAATGGGCTTCAAGACCTTCCTGCGGAGGCTTGTTGTAATAAGGAACAACCACCAATGCCCCATCAGCACCCACCGCAGCTGCCTGAGTGGTGGCCTCTATCGCCTCAGCGGTGCTATTGCTACCAGTACCGGCAAGAACCTTCACGCCTGGCCCCACTGCCTGACGGACCACCCCAAGCAATTGATGCTGCTCCTGCCAGCTCAGAGTGGGCGATTCCCCAGTTGTGCCGCAGACAACCAGCCCATCAGATCCCTCATCCACGAGATAGCGAGCAAGACGACCAGCCAAAGCCAGATCAACGCATCCATCAGCGTCAAAAGGTGTGACCATGGCCGTCAGCAAACGGCCAAAAGGAGTTGGAGACAACTCAGCAGCAGAGCTCATGATGACGACAACAACAATTCTGCAATTTGGATCGCATTTAGAGCGGCACCTTTACGAATCTGATCCCCGCATAGCCAAAGCTCGAGAGCATTGGGATCACTGATGTCCTGCCGAATGCGACCCACCGCAACCGGATCGCGATCAGTGACATCGGTAGGCATGGGAAAGCGATTCTGCTCAAAATCTTCGATTAACTCGAGCCCCGCTGCCACCTTCAGCAATTGGCGAGCTTCTTCCACTGGAAAAGGCTCGTCAAACTCAATATTCACAGCCTCCGAATGGGCTCGAAGTACAGGTACCCGAACACAAGTTGCGGTAAAGCGCAAATCAGGAAGGCCCATAATTTTGCGCGTTTCATTGACCATCTTCATTTCCTCCTCGCAATAGCTATTGGCCATCAATGGAGAGTTGTGCAGGAACAAGTTGAAGGCAAGGGAATGAGGAAGCACTTCACTACAAGGCGTGTCGCCCGCTAAAACAACCTGAGTGAGCTGCTTGAGCTCCTCCATAGCGCGTGCACCTGCACCACTCGCCGACTGATAGGTGCTGACAACAACGCGACGCAAAGCACGTCTTGCAGCCAAAGGTGCCAGCACCAGAGTTAACAAAATCGTGGTGCAATTCGGATTTGCAATCACCCCCTGATGCTCTGCAACCGCCTCAGGATTGACCTCTGGCACCACGAGTGGCACGTCGGCATCCATCCTGAAGGCACTGGAGTTGTCAATCATCAGCGCACCGGCTGAGTTGATCACCTCCCGCCACTGACGCGATACGGATCCACCAGCTGAGGCGAGCACCAAATCAACCCCCTCAAAAGCAGCTGCGCTCACCTCCTGAACGACGAGGCTGGAGCCATTCCAAGGTTGAACATGGCCCGCAGAACGCGCAGATGCCAATAAGCGCAACTCACTAATGGGAAACGTACGTTCCTGCAGTAGCTGCAGCAGCTCCTGACCCACTGCGCCACTGGCACCAAGCACAGCAACTGTGAGGGGACGATCGGGGAAAAACGATATGGGAAGCAAGCGGTGAGATCAGGGTGTTGACTGAGTTAAGGGGTTCGATGTCAATAAAAAATTGAACCCAGCTGGGATAAAGCCCTACAGCCTCAATCATGCAAGACGTTGAGACCACAATACGTCTTGAGAGATGAACTGGCGCTTTCTTAGGGTGGGCTTCTGCTCGCAGTCGTCCGTCCATGAGTGCCACAGCACTACAGGTCAAAACCACGCAGAAACCCAATAGTCGGCTTGCTCTGGAAGTAGCGGTACCAGCAGAGCGCTGCCAGGCCAACTATGAGGCCGCTGTCACCCGCTTAAGCCGCACCACCAATCTTCCAGGCTTCCGCAAGGGGAAGGTGCCGCGTGCCGTTCTGCTGCAACAGATCGGCCCGGTAAGAATCCGTGCAACAGCCTTAGAATCACTCGTCGATGCTGTCTGGCGTGAAGTCCTCGAACAAGAATCAATCGAGCCACTTTGCGAACCCGAACTCAGTGGCGGCTTTGACGCTCTTCTTGAAAGCTTTCAACCCGGCGAGGCACTGACCCTCACCCTTGAGACAGACGTCACCCCAACCCCAAAACTTAAGGCCACCAAAGGGCTCCAAGCCGAAGCAGAAGTGGTGACTTTCGATCCCAGCAAGGTCGATGAATTGATCGAACAATCCCGCAAACAACTAGCAACCCTTGTACCCGTCGAAAGTCGCCCAGCAGCAATCGGCGATATCGCTGTGGTTAGTTTCAGCGGCACCTACGACGACGACGGCAGCGCAATCGAAGGCGGAAGTAGTGAGTCCATGGATGTCGATCTTGAAGATGGACAAATGATCCCAGGGTTCGTGGAAGGGATTATCGGTATGAACTTGGGCGATGAGAAAACTGTTGATTGCCACTTCCCAGACGATTACTCGAAAGAAGATGCTCGGGGCCGTAAAGCCAGCTTTGTAATCAACCTCAAAGAGCTCAAAACCCGCGAGTTACCTGATCTTGACGATGCCTTCGCCCAGCAGTCCAGTGACAAAGCAACTCTTGAGGAACTTCGCAACGATCTAGAACAACGTCTTCAGGAAGACGCAAAGCGTCGTGATCGCAGCAATCGTCATGACGCACTGCTGGAAGCATTGACTGAGCAGCTGGAAGTAGATCTACCAAACACCCTTGTGCAGCAAGAGATTCGCAACCTTGTTGAACAAACTGCCAGTCAATTCGCTCAACAGGGAATGGACGTGAAATCCATGTTCACCCCAGAGCTTGTGCGTTCCTTGATGGAATCATCACGCCCAGAAGCCGAAGAGCGCCTACGACGCAGTCTTGCCCTCACTGCACTAGCTGAAAGCGAAGATCTCAAAATAGAAGAGAGTGAAATCAGCGCCAAGGTCAAGGAAGTAAGCCGCGAGCTTTCTGGCGAACGCGATATTGACCCGGCAAGGTTGCGTCAAGCTGTTAGCGACGACTTACTCAAAGACAAATTGCTGGACTGGCTCGAAGACAACAGCACCATTACCGAAAAGGTACTTGAAAGCGAAGCAAAAACCAGTAAGCCCTCTGCAAAATCCAAAGGCAGCAAAACTAAATCCACAAAAACCAAGACCAACAAAGCCAAGACTGAAAAACCTGCCTCGGACAAAACCAAGTCCTGAATGGCACCAATAGATTGATAGAAGTGCTCCCCTAAAGCCCAAGCGAGTGATCGATTCCTGCTGCTACCACCCCATCCACAATCGCTGGCAAGGCATTCGTCCTGTCTCATCACCAGGGATCCTGCCCACAGTGGTGGAACAGTCGGGCCGGGGAGAACGGGCATTCGACATTTACTCGCGCTTGCTACGTGAGCGAATCATTTTTCTTGGCACTGGTGTCGACGATCAAGTGGCAGATGCCCTCGTTGCTCAGATGCTCTTCCTTGAAGCCGAAGATCCCGAAAAGGACATCCAGATCTATATCAACTCCCCAGGTGGTTCAGTGACCGCTGGTTTGGCTATCTATGACACCATGCAGCAGGTCGCTCCAGACGTCGTGACCATCTGTTATGGCCTTGCTGCCAGCATGGGGGCTTTCCTTCTCTGCGGAGGTACCAAAGGCAAGCGAATGGCACTACCCAATGCACGGATCATGATTCATCAGCCCCTGGGTGGTGCCCAGGGCCAAGCAGTAGACATCGAAATTCAAGCCAAAGAGATCCTCTTCTTAAAAGAAACCCTCAACGGCCTTCTCGCCGAACACACTGGCCAACCCCTCAACAAAATCGCTGAAGACACTGACCGCGACCACTTCCTTTCTCCAGCAAAAGCGGTTGAATACGGACTGATCGATCGGGTTGTGGATAGCCTCACAGGCGGTGGAATCGTTACGGAAGGGTGACGCAACCCTGATCTGACACGATCCTGAGCGTTCAGGCTGGCCAACATTCGTCAGATCCTGTCAGCCCGTTTGAAGTGATCACAGCCCGATGGCCAAATTCGACGCCCATCTAAAGTGCTCTTTCTGCGGCAAGTCTCAGGACCAAGTACGCAAATTGATTGCCGGGCCAGGTGTCTACATCTGCGACGAATGCATCGATCTCTGCACCGAGATCCTGGATGAAGAACTTGTCGATAGCCAAGGCAACCCACGTCATAGCAGCGAGTCAACTCGCAAGTCTGCAACTGCTTCCCATAAAAGTGGAAAGCCAGCACCCACACTCGCCACCATACCCAAACCTCAGCAGATCAAAAACTTCCTAGATAAGCAAGTGGTGGGGCAAGAAGCTGCCAAAAAAGTACTTTCAGTCGCCGTCTATAACCACTACAAACGCCTGGCTTGGCAAGGTGACGGCCAAGGCGAAACCGATCTATCTGCAACCAGGCTCCACAAGTCAAACATCCTGCTCATCGGTCCAACAGGCTGTGGCAAAACCCTATTAGCCCAGACCCTGGCCGAACTCCTGGATGTGCCCTTCGCCGTTGCTGATGCAACCACACTGACCGAAGCCGGCTACGTGGGCGAGGATGTGGAAAACATTTTGCTGCGGCTATTGCAAAAGGCCGACATGGACGTGGAGCATGCCCAGCGCGGCATCATTTACGTCGATGAGATCGATAAGATCGCCCGAAAAAGTGAAAACCCCTCCATTACCCGCGACGTATCCGGTGAAGGAGTACAGCAAGCCCTGCTAAAGATGCTCGAAGGCACAGTCGCCAACGTGCCACCTCAAGGAGGGCGTAAACACCCCTATCAAGACTGCATCCAAATCGATACCAGCCAGATCCTCTTCATCTGCGGTGGTGCCTTCATTGGCCTCGAAGATGTGGTGCAAAAGCGACTAGGCCGTAATGCCATCGGTTTTATGCCCAGCGATGGTCGAGGGCGCAGCCGGGCCAATCGTGATCTACAGGCCTCACAGGTGCTGCACCACCTTGAAGCCGACGACCTCGTGCGTTATGGCTTGATCCCTGAATTCATTGGCCGCATTCCCGTGAGTGCAGTGCTTGAACCACTTGATTCACAAGCACTCGAATCGATACTCACGGAACCTCGTGATGCACTGGTCAAGCAATTCAGCACCCTGCTGAGCATGGACAACGTGCAGCTTGAGTTTGAATCAGATGCCGTAGAAGCTATCGCCCAGGAAGCACATCGGCGCAAGACCGGGGCCCGAGCACTACGAGGCATCATCGAAGAGTTAATGCTGGATTTGATGTACGACCTTCCCTCCAAGCAGAACGTGAAGAAATTCACCGTGACCCGCACGATGGTTGATGAACATACCGGCGGCAAGGTGCTGCCTCTACCAGCCAACGACGAGCGATCGCATCAGGAATCAGCCTGATCCAGTGGCGACGGCTGACCACCTAAAGGTGCCCCGCCAGCACGGACTTTTTTTGCATCACGGAATTGATCTTGGAGATGGCAGCGTGGCTCACTATCTAGAAGGTCGGTCAATCCTGCGCAGCTCCCTTGAAGACTTCTCGCGCGGTTCACCTGTGAACGTGGTGAATCACACCCAGGCCTCTCCCTCAGGAGTGACCCTGAGACGAGCGATGAGTCGCATTGGAGAGCAGCGCTACAACCTACTTTTCAATAATTGTGAGCACTTTGCTAACTGGTGCAAAACCGGGCGACATCGAAGCAGCCAAGTCGAGGACTTGATGCAAACCAGCAGCCTAGGAGCGCTGGCACTGGGGCAAATCATCCCTGCTGCCCTACTGACAGGATTATCACTACTCCTTCGGCGAGGATTGGTGGATAAAACCTCGCGGGAACGTGCAAGGCAAGCAGTAGCTCAACTGAAAAGTCTGCGCGTGAACTTACTCAACAAGCTTGAAGCAACACTGGAGCAAGCAGAGGGATGGCTTCATGGTGAACCAGACAACAACAACTTGATCGATCACCGCAACTCCCGCAGCCGTTCTTTGCTGTTAAAAGGTCAGACCCTTGCCGATGAACTAGCAGCAATAGAAGATCTAGAAGCCCGCATCACTGCATTGCTCGACGAACCAAAAGCCAAGCCTGAGTAACCTCAACATCCCGCCAGCAGCGCATGAGCCAGGCCTACCAGCCGCTGCATCACAAATATCGGCCACAGCGCTTCGATGCCCTGGTAGGGCAGGACGCGATCGCCGCGACCCTCAGTCATGCCTTGCGCAGCAGCCGGATCGCACCGGCCTATCTATTCAGCGGTCCACGAGGCACTGGTAAAACCTCCAGTGCTCGCATCCTGGCCCGATCACTCAACTGCTTGAACTGCGACCAGCCAACACCCGAGCCATGCGGAAACTGTGAGCTCTGCAAAAGCATTGCCGCCGGCACAGCACTAGACGTGATCGAAATCGACGCCGCCTCCAACACCGGCGTAGACAACATTCGCGAACTGATCGAACGCTCCCGCTTTGCCCCGGTACAAGCCCGCTGGAAGGTTTATGTGGTGGACGAATGCCACATGCTCTCAACCGCCGCCTTCAATGCCCTACTGAAGACCCTTGAAGAACCACCACCACGGGTGGTGTTCGTACTAGCAACGACCGATCCACAGCGAGTGCTGCCGACCATCCTCAGCCGTTGTCAGCGTTTTGATTTCAGGCGGATTCCACTGGAAGCCCTTGAACAACACCTAGAGATGATCGCCACTCGTGAAGCCATTCCGATTGAGCCCGAAGCCCTGCATGTGGTAGCCCAGCGAGCCCAGGGAGGACTTCGAGATGCGGAAAGCCTGCTTGATCAGCTCAGCCTGCTTCCAGGGCCCATCAAAGCAGAAGCTGTATGGGAGTTGATGGGAGCCGTGCCTGAGCAAGAGCTGCTGAAACTAGCCGCAGCCTTGGCCCAAGCAGATCCACTCAGCTTATTGGAAACCTGCCGAAACCTGCTGAATCGAGGGCGTGATCCAGGTGCACTTCTGCAAGGGCTGGCAGCGGTGTTGCGAGATTTGGTGCTCATGACTGCCGCACCCGATCGCCCTGAACTCACAAGTGTTTCTCCACAATTCCGCAATCAATTGCCGCCCCTAGCCAGCCAAATAGGTCGACATCAGCTTTTGCAATGGCAGGTCCAACTCAAAGGAAGCGAAAATCAGCTGCGGCACAGCGTTCAACCCCGTCTCTGGCTTGAAGTGCTTCTGCTGGGTCTGCTGGCCGATCCACCTTCCAGTGAAGCTGTAACCGCAGTGCCAATAGCAAAGACAGCTCAACCAATAACCCCAACTGCGCAGGCGATCACTGCCAAGGCATTGACCCCGACAACACAAATCCAACAACCCCCTTCTGGATCAACGACGACCAACAATCCAGTCTCAGCAATCACCCCAAACGCAGAACCCGATCCATCCCCAGCTCCAGCCCAGAGCACCCCTAACAGCAATCTGCAGGAGTTATGGCAACAAATACTTGGCAGTTTGGAGTTACCGTCCACACGCATGTTGCTCTCTCAGCAAGCCCAGCTAGTGCGCCTTGATGACCATCGCGCCGTGGTTCAAGTCGCCGGCAACTGGATGGGAATGGTGCAAAGCCGTGCAACCCTCCTGGAACAAGCAATTGCAAAAGCCCTGGGAAATTCCAGACAGCTTGTTCTCGAAAGCCAAAGCGGAAGTGCCACACTAACTCCCATCCCACAAAAAACAGGTGCGGCACCAACAACAAACACATCCGCTTCCACTGCTGAACCATCACCACCACCACCACCACAAGTTCAATCCAGATCTACAGACGCTTATTCCCCAGATCCTGCAACCAGCGCCGCCATCACAGACCAGCCAAAGCCTCTAGAGGAGGATTCTCCTACGACTCAGCCCACTTCCTTTTTAGAACCCATCGACAGCAAAGCAAAGCGGCTAGCTGACTTCTTCAACGGCAAAGTGCTGGACGTGGACCTTTAAACATTCAAACCTGAACAGGCTGTTGGCCATGATGACTGGTCTTGGCCCACACCAAACTCTTCGGGAACAGTGCCATCCGTACTGTGACCCAAGGGATGACCACAAACCAGTGAGACAAATAAGTAATCGCCACCACAAGATTCCACGGGGTTGGTGATGGCAAAGCAGGCCCATCACTGATGCTCCTACAACCGCGCCAGTAAGCCATCCCTGAAATGCTGAAGGCCACGATCGAAAGGGGCCAATAGGTTGGGATAGTGCGTGTCAACAATGTGGTGAACAAATCAGCGAAAGACACCACTGGGAGGGCGTATTGAAGGAGGAAAAAACAAGCCAAATCACGACGCTGAGCCAGAGTTAACTTGCTGGACATCAAGACTGGCCAGTAGTCAAAAAATCGCTGCAATCCACCCTCGGCCCAACGTTGCCGTTGTCTCCAAAGAGCTGACAAACTCTCCACTGCCTCCTCCTGCACTGGAGGGTTCCAGACAATCCCGACCAAAGCTCCAGCTGTAAGTAAACGGAAACTCAGATCAAGATCATCTGTGACCGTATTTTCATTGAATCCCCCACAAGCCTCAAGCGTGGAGCGTTGAATCAACTGGCCATTTCCACGCAGCTCAACCACGCCTCCCCCCGCTAAGCGTCCTTGTTGAATCAAGGCATCCATAGCCATCTCCATCGCCTGAACCCTGGTGAGCAGATTGTGCTGAGAGTTGATCACCGCCTTACGCAACTGCACAGCAGACCACCCACCCTGTTGGGCAAATAACACCAGACGCTGGAGCAGGTCATCCTGCAACTGGGCATCAGCATCAAGAATCAAAAGCCATTCCCCCTGAAGCTGCTGGAGTGCTGCATTAAGAGCTCCAGACTTTCCGCCGCCTGCTCCAGCAGGACGATGAATCACGTTTAAAGAAGGAAACTGCTGCTGCAACTCATCCAGTAGAGCTGGCGTTCGGTCCTGACTACCATCATCAATAATCCAAGTAGACAGCTTGCCCTTGGGATAGTTCAGACCGGCGAGACGTTCCACCAACCGATCAACCACAGCTTCCTCATCCCTGGCAGCGACCAAAACATCAACGCTGGGCCAGACATACTCAGCAGAGGGCTCAAGCCCTATTTCATTGGCATTGGCAGACGAGTGCTGCCGATCGCGCAAGACCGTGCGCAGACCATACCCTCCCAAGACAAAAGCCAGCGTAATTGCAGGCAAAAGACTTCTACCTGCTTCCAACCAAAGGTGGGGTGCGGCACCAGCCCAACCGCAAGCAATCAAAAACAGGGCTGTCTTGCCGCGTCGATAATCCCCAATGACAGCGGCGGCGGCCATGCATAGACCCGAAGTCCAGTGACTCTAAGGGGCATCCTTCATCTCAGGCAAAGGTCCATAGGTCGTTCCTGGGTAGTAATGACTAAGAATCTGTTCAGTTGTCCAGCCCCGACGGGCCAGATCAACTGCTCCGGCTTGTGAAAGCCCAGCCCCATGGCCAAAACCACCGCCAGAAAGTTGCCAAACTCCGACACCAACTTCCTCAACCACGAAGAGAGTGCTTGGCAACTGACGCAAATGACGCCGAATACCGTCTAATCGAAGCACCACAGGGGACTGATCGCCTTCATCACGTATCTCCAAAGACAAGACCCGACCACTTGGACCCCGTTCAAGAACAGTCAATCGCTGGGGCATTGACAAGCTAGGCGCCACCAAACGCAAAGCTTGTTTCAACTGTTCAGCAGTCAAAGTACGGGTCCAACGAAAACGGGGATGACCCTGGCCATAAGCACCATCGGAATTATCCAGCAATGACTTCACGACAACTCGTTCTGTAAGTGGCAAAAGGAATCGATCTACCCATCCAACAGATCCATCCAACTGAGCCCTTAGGTATGGAACAGACTCCATGGACCAAGCTTCAGAACCAGCGGCCATCACACCACCATTGCTGGCGTGATACACAGCATTGATCGGTTGCTCCTTCCAGCTCAACACCTTGCCAGCAGTGCTCACAATCGCCTGGCGAACTCCAAAACTGGCCTGCCTTGGATCGCTGTAAACCTGGCACTGAGTGTCACTGCACAGATGGTATCCATCAAGGGCAAACCGATGGCTATTGGCAAGCGCCCAGGTCCTAGCCAACACCGTCTGAGCAGCTAATGCTGCTGATGGAGCGCCCGCTCCAATCTCATGGGGCACCACTCCTTCCAGATACCTCTCCAGGGGGACATGTTCCACCAAAGTCCAGCTTCCGTAGGCATCAACCTGCAGTTGAAACGGCCCCAAATACACCCCACCCTTCCAACTGAGGCCATCCGGAGCATCAATCTGAATCGGACCCACCAAGCTGCGATCACCACTGTCCCCCTGAATGACAGGCTGCACAGCTGTAGAGACGATGCCCTGCCAAAGACGAATGTCCACTCCTGGGAGAGGTTGTACCCCTTGCGGCGCCCACACTTCCCATTCGCTTGGATGAGCCACCACTGCCGCAACGCCCAGCTCTCGCCACTGCGATGCAACCTGCTCCGCCGACTCGAAACTGGCGTATGGACCAGCCACCTGACGTGACAACTGGAGGGGCTCCTCGAGAGCTACCAACCGCCAGGTGATTGTGATAACTGGAGCCCGCTGCACATCACCGCGCGCATCTTTGAGCAATAAGGGCTGATGCCCAGCACTGATCAAACGTAATGATGGAGCTGAGCGACTCGACGTCGTTCCCTGTCCCAAATAAGGCTGCAAAGCCACCCACAAAGACCTACCTGACATAGGAACCGGCGGAGCTTGTACCGCCTGATGAGTAGGCATACCAACAGAACCAACTGGTGGAATCACCTCTTGGGCGTCACAGCCCACCGTGCACACACCAAGCAAGACCAAGGCGCCACTCATGACTTGCTTTGAGCGAATCAGCGAACGATGAAAAGTCTTGGCCAATGCTTCCCCTCGGCAAACACCCATCATGCGAAATTTGGCTTCTGGCAGGTCTTAATCGTATGGTTGTCGTTTGTGCGCAGACCGTCAGAGATGCCTAAGCTCAAGACCCGCAAAGCTGCTGCCAAGCGGTTCAAGGCAACTGTCACTGGCAAATTCATGCGCCGTCGTGCATTTCGCAATCACCTACTGGACCACAAAAGCCCGAAATTAAAGCGCCATCTCGCCACCAAAGCCGTTGTAGATGAACGTGATGCGGAGAATGTGCGTCTGATGCTCCCTTACGCCTAAAGACCAAGCTCAACTAACAGGTCTTATTACAAGCTCTGATCTGATTTCATTCCCTTCTTGATTTCTTAAACCATGGCCCGCGTCAAAAGAGGCAACGTTGCCCGCAAACGTCGCAACAAAATTCTTCGACTAGCCCGCGGCTTTCAAGGCAGCAATGGAAGCCTCTTCCGCACAGCCAATCAGCGGGTCATGAAGGCTCTTTCCAATGCCTATCGCGATCGGCGGCGGCGCAAACGTGATTTTCGTCGTCTCTGGATTGCTCGCATTAATGCAGCCGCTCGGATCAATGGAGTCAGCTACAGCCGCCTGATTGGTGGCCTTAAAAAAGCCGACGTACGCATCAATCGGAAAATGTTGGCCCAACTGGCAGTCATGGATCCAAAAAGTTTCACGAGCGTGGTTACCTCCGCCAAGAGCTGATTCACTTTTTGGCTTATCAATACACATAGTCAACAGAAACTCCAATCTGAAGATCTTTCTGGATGCCTAGCCAAAAAACTTTCATCTGTGTTTAATGACCAGAGCATCTTGAACTCTTGATAGGGCTTGTTTTTCTCTACCGTCTATTGCTTTTGAGGATCATCCAATCCATCAAAGCTAAAAAATCATCAAGACATCAAAATCAGTTCTGGCTTGATAGCTGAGCAAGCCTTAAACCTGACTCCAAGGCTTGCCGTTGCGCTGACGGCTCCAAGCCAATGTGGGCAATACTCATACTCCTGTATGTAAGAGAGCGCGGTCTTCGCTGATCGGCTTGCTCAGGCAAAATCTCAATGGCCTATCCAAACTTCAGACATGCAGCCACGAAGACTGTGATCACTCTGCTGAACTGAGCAAGCCCGTTCAGCAGCAATTGGTCTCAAAAAAGCAGAGAACAACCATGAATGTGCCGATCAGAGGAGGTACTGCAATAGGAGCTAGAAGTCGGCTGATGTTCTGAAGCCAAGGGATTTGCAGCGATGGGTCCAAAACACACAAGCAGGACTAAGACCCTACGCTACGTCTCTCTCATGCTCGAGAGCAATGAATCTGACGTGCTGATGCACGCAAAACGTCCTATACCTAATCTGCTAATCCAGCCAAGACTAGTTCTCGTCTGAGAAGATATCAAACCATCAAATGGTGGGAGCTACTTTGAAAAGATGGTTGGAAGCCTCTAACCCCTCAGTGCTGATCTCTAACGAAGCGCAAATTTCCCGCAAGTGCCTAACTCAATATCGATGAAGCTGCAGAGCAAACTCTTTGAGCCATTGGGAAAATGGTTTTTCAACCAGAAAAGCAGATGTTAAAAGTTCAAAGTCAATTCGACTACTTACTCGATTTGACTGCAAATGCCAACTCATCACTAAGAACTGCCCCTAAACCATGAGCGCCTTCCTGCCAGAAACGCAAACCTACCTAATTGGCCTAATCGGTTTGCTCGCAATCGTGGCTGTCATCGTGGGCAGTCAAGTTTTCAAGACTCAACGCGACGAACGGGCACTGATCCGACTTGAAAAAAGTGGAGCGGGCTCTTCCAAAGAGGCATCCAAACTCTATGAACTGGCATCTGTACAGCTGCGTAAAAGGCTCTATCCCCAGGCCATAGCATCCCTGCGCAAGGCCTTGAAGCAACTGACTGGTGAACCAGATGAAGCCAAAGCTCTGATCGAAAATGCCCTTGGGTTTGCACTCGCGGCTCAAACAGACTATTCATCTGCAGTTAGTCACTACCAGTCAGCCCTAAAAGCCAAGGCTGACTACCCCGTAGCACTCAACAACCTTGCCTTTGCTAAAGAGCGCCTTGAGCAAGATGCTGAGGCCTACGAGCTGTATCAAAAGGTGCTCAGCCTGGATCCCAAGAACAAGACAGCGCGCAAAAACCTCAAGCGATTGGCAAAAACACAACCAACAAACTCACCAGAGCCCGCGGATGGGCAAGGGTTCTGATGCCTGTACTGAACAGGAGCTGTTTAAGTCGAGCATGCCGCCCTTATTGGTAAGACGAGGTGCCTGCCAACCCACCATTGTTAACTCCTGAAGGCCGATAAAAAAACCACCTGGCTCCACTCCAGGAATCAACTGATCTGAAAGTGGTAGCAACTCCAGCTGATCTGACTTGGCATTCAAGTTTCCCTGCACAGGAGTTGTAACGCTGCCAAGACGCATCTCTCCACGCAGATCAATGATCTGACCAATCGGTGTGAGCTTGGACAGCTCCAAGTTCACATCAACATTTGAGCCATCTGCAAAAGACTTGTAAGTGCCACACCACTGGCGTGGCATTGTCTCAGCAAGATCAACGGCGCGCGCTAACGGATCAAATCTCTGAACAGAGCCCTCCACGACCAGCGGCAAAGCCAATTGAGAGGAATCCAAGGGCAAAGTGAGCTCGAAGGGAACCTGACTGTCAATCGAGAGATCCATGGCGAGCAGGATGGGCATGGAAAAACATGATGATGGGGACAAGCTAAGGCCAATCGGCTCAACCGGGACACTCCGCGATGACGTTCCAACAACCTCAACAGCGCCAATGGTTCTGACGCACTCCTCACCTGACCTACTCACAATCGGCAAACGCAACTTCCACAGCCGACTTTTTGCAGGCACAGGGAAGTACCCAAGCCTAAAAGTGATGCAAGAGAGTCTGCGCTCTTCAGGATGCGAAATGGTGACGGTTGCAGTCCGCCGTGTACAGACAATGGCATCAGGCCACGCCGGCCTGATAGAAGCCATCGACTGGTCAAAAATATGGATGCTGCCCAACACCGCTGGCTGTGCAACTGCAGAGGAAGCCATTCGTGTAGCCCGACTCGGCCGCGAACTCGCCAAACTGGCAGGCCAGGAGGACAACAAGTTCGTCAAGCTCGAAGTCATCCCCGACAGCCGCTACCTCCTACCTGACCCTTTCGGCACCCTTGAGGCCGCTGAACAATTGGTAAAAGAAGGCTTCGAGGTCTTGCCATACATCAATGCCGATCCCCTCTTGGCTAAGCGCCTTGAAGAGGTGGGCTGTGCGACGGTCATGCCACTGGGCTCACCGATTGGATCAGGTCAAGGTCTGAGGAATGCCGCCAACATCTCCGTAATCATTGAAAACGCCCGAGTGCCAGTCGTTGTGGATGCTGGCATCGGTGTCCCCAGTGAAGCTGCACAGGCCTTGGAAATGGGTGCCGACGCAGTGCTGGTTAACAGCGCAATTGCCTTAGCCGGAGATCCAATCACCATGGCCGAAGCAATGCGCTGGGCAATTCAGGCCGGTAGGCAGGCTTACAGATCAGGTCGCCTACCCGAACGCACCGCAGCCTCGCCAAGCTCACCGACAACAGGGATTATTACGGAAGCCAAGACTAAACAATTATGAAGGAACGTAACGGAAAAGTTCCTGCAAGCAATCCTGTCCATAGGGTCCGCCGAGTTGTAAGTGTTACATGCAAGTCACCGAGGAAGAGGGTGGTCGACTCAACGCCTTTGCAAGAGAACCCCGTATGGAAGTGATAGCTGAAAAAGGCAGCAGCAACGCCAACACTCGCCTGCTCCTCATCGGTGGAGCCCTGCTTGTGACATCCCTAATCATCGTCAGGATCGCCATAAGCTGAAAAACCTTGTAGTAGCTTGCCCTGACTGAGCGAATTGCTCGTTCCTGCAGGAGTTTGAGTTGAAAGTTTTCGTTCTCGGCGGCGACGGCTTCTGCGGATGGCCTTGTGCAGTCAACCTTGCTGATAGGGGTCACGACGTATTGATCGTCGACAATCTCAGCCGCCGCAAGATCGATATCGATCTTGAAGTCGAGTCACTGACACCAATCACCAGCATTGGTGACCGCCTTAGGGCCTGGCGAGAAATCGGAGGCAAGCCAATTCGTTTTGAGCACCTAGACATCGCCCATCAGTACGACCGATTGGTGACAATGCTCAAAACTGAACGACCCGATGCGGTGGTTCACTTTGCCGAGCAGCGTGCAGCTCCCTACTCGATGAAGAGCAGCTCCACCAAGCGCTATACGGTCGATAACAACGTCAACGGCACTCACAATCTGCTCGCCGCCATCGTTGAAAGCGGCCTAGACATCCACATCGTGCACCTGGGAACGATGGGGGTGTACGGCTACGGCTCGCACCGCGGAGCCACCATTCCTGAGGGATACCTCAAAGTGGAAGTGCCCCAGCCTGATGGCAGCCGTTTCGAGGAAGAAATTCTTCACCCAGCCAGCCCTGGAAGCGTCTATCACATGACCAAGACGCTCGATCAACTGCTTTTCCTCTACTACAACAAGAATGACCAAATCAGGATCACCGACCTTCACCAAGGCATCGTCTGGGGTACCAACACTGAAGCAACCGCTAGGGATCCACGACTAACCAACCGCTTTGATTACGACGGTGACTACGGCACAGTTCTCAACCGCTTCCTGATGCAGGCAGCAATCGGTTATCCGCTCACTGTCCATGGAACAGGAGGTCAAACCCGTGCCTTCATCCACATCTGCGATTCTGTGAAGTGCGTACAACTGGCTCTTGAAAACCCACCGGCTAAAGGCGAACGAGTCAAGATTTTCAACCAAATGACCGAGAGCCACCAAGTGGGTGAACTTGCCAAGAAGGTAGCTGCCCTAACCGGCGCCGAACTAAACCATCTTCCAAACCCACGCAACGAAGCAGTGGAGAATGATCTGATTGTGGATAACCGCTGCTTCATCGAACTTGGACTCAAACCAACCACCCTCGACGATGGCCTACTTGCTGAAGTAGTCGATGTGGCAAAACGCTGGGCAGACCGCTGCGACCGCAGTCGTATCCCATGTGTATCGGCCTGGACTTCGACCCAGGCGGAGGCCATCAAGAACCCCTCCTAAACAGCCTGCCCACACCACCCGCTGAACCAGTGAAGATCGCCTTTTTCACAGAGACCTTCCTCCCAAAAGTGGATGGAATCGTGACAAGACTCACCAAAACGGTGCAGCACCTGGTTGAAGCCGGTGATGAAGTGATGGTGTTCTGCCCGGAAGGCTGTCCTAGCGAATACATGGGAGCCGAATTGATAGGAGTGCCAGCCATGCCACTGCCGCTCTATCCGGAACTGAAGCTTGCCCTGCCCAGACCAGCCGTTGCCGAAGCCCTAGAAACCTTCGAACCCGATCTCGTACACGTTGTCAATCCAGCTGTACTAGGCCTTGGGGGAATTTGGCTCGCCAAAACCAACGGAATCCCTCTAATAGCTAGCTACCACACCCACCTCCCGAAATACCTAGAGCATTACGGCATGGGCATGCTGGAACCCTTACTCTGGGAACTTCTCAAGGCAGCCCACAATCAAGCAATACTCAATCTCTGCACCTCAACAGCAATGGTGGCTGAATTGAGCGAGAAAGGGATCCAAAACACCGCCCTGTGGCAACGCGGCGTGGATACCGAACTCTTTCGACCGGAACTGCGCAACGAAACCATGCGCTTACGCCTTTTGAACACAAACGACGATCAAGGTGCCCTGCTTCTCTACGTAGGGCGGCTCTCCGCCGAAAAGCAAATCGAACGCATCAAACCTGTTCTCGATCGCATACCCGAGGCACGATTGGCCCTAGTAGGCGATGGACCTCACCGCCAACAACTGGAAAAAGCATTTGAAGGCACTGCTACAACATTTGTGGGCTATCTCGAAGGGGAAGAACTAGCCAGTGCATATGCAAGCGGGGATGCCTTTCTATTCCCCTCAAGCACCGAAACCCTTGGGCTCGTTTTACTGGAAGCAATGGCAGCAGGTTGTCCTGTAGTAGGAGCCAATCGTGGCGGAATTCCAGACATCATTACCGACGGAGTCAACGGCTGTCTCTACGAGCCGGATGGAGTGGATGGAGGGTCCACCAGCCTGATCAATGCAACCCGACGACTGCTCGGCAACGATCTCGAGCGTCAAGGTCTGCGCAAAGCAGCCCGTCAAGAAGCCGAACGCTGGGGATGGGCCAGTGCCACACAACAACTGCGGAGCTACTACAGAACAATCCTCGGCCAACCCCTCAACCTGGCCGCCTAAGACCAAACATCAGTGTGTTCTGAGAGTCAGTGCGTTCAACTAGAGCGTGTGCGATTCCAAGCCTGAAGCACCTGCCGTGCCATAGGCAACGCATGGACCGAACCGCCACCAGGAGTGTTCTGAGCAAAAGCAACAACGACGATTTCTGCTGACTGATATGGCGCAAAACATGCAAACCATGCGTGATCAGAGCCACCGGTACTGTCCTCAGCAGTGCCCGTCTTGCCAGCCACTTGCGGAAAGTTGGGCAAATTGAGACCTGAACCAGTCCCATCCTGCACAACCTTGCGCAAACCACGCCGAATAGTCGCCAATGTGGATGGCTTGATATCGACCTTGATGCGGCGCAGTGATGAAGTCCAGTCGATCTCACCATCTGCCAGATGAGGAGTGACCAAAAACCCCCCATTAGCAAATACTGCATAAGCGCGAGCAAGTTGCAAAGGGGTGATCTGAACCACAGATTGACCAATCGAGGCGCTGGCCATGTCCTCGGGAATCCAAGGAGTCGTTCCAGCTTCAGCCCAACCGCGACCTTTAGCCGCCCAGGCCTGATGGCCCACTAAGCCCTTACTCTCCTCATAGCCAATCTCAATCCCAGTGCGGGCATCGAAACCAAGCTTGATGGCGGCTTCATAAAGCGCCTTAGAACCCACACCCACACCCACCTGATAAAAGAAGGTATTGCTGGAAAAGCGCAGCGCATCCTCATAACCGATCGTGCCAAATCCGACACCGTTGTGGTCAGGGAAACAATGCCCCCCATAAGTGATGCATGCCGCCGTCTTTAAACGCACATCAGGCAGAAACTTGCCACTCTCCATGCCCGCCATACTTGTAACAGGTTTCCAAGTACTCCCAGGGTCATAGGCATTCATGGCCCGACTGAGCAATGGCTTGCTCGACGAAGCAAAAAGCTTGTCGTACTCCTTCTGCGTGGTGAAGAGTTTTGAGAAAAAATTGGGATCAAAGGCAGGGCGACTAGCCATGGCGCGAATAGCACCGTTACGAGGGTCGAGTGCTACAACGGCACCGCCAGGCTTATCTTCAAGAGCCTTTTCAGCAGCCAACTGCAAATCAAGGTCCAGTGTGAGAAGGAGGTCTTTACCCGCCTGTGAAGGCTTGTCACCAAGACTGCGCTGCACCTCTCCCATAGCGTTGACTTCAAGCATCTGACCACCCCACTTCCCTCGTAAATGAGGTTCATAGGCTGCCTCTACTCCAATTCGGCCAATGCGATCTCTAATCTCATAACCCTGATCAGCGAGAGTTTTAAACTCCTTTTCAGTAATTGGCTGGGTATAACCCAAAACATGAGCGGCCAAAGTGCCGTGCGGGTAGTGACGGAGTACATCCACATCGACCTGGGCCGCTTCAAAACTGCGAGCCTGCTCTCGAAAACGCAGCACCTGCTCAGGTTTCAAATCAGTTGCCAAAGTGATGCGATAGCCATCCATGCCAACCCCCTGTCGCCTGCGCTGATCTAAATCCTGCTTAGGAAGATTGAGCAACTGAGAAAGACTGTCACGAAGCCCAGGCCAATTAACATCACTCACCAATCGAGGCTGCAAATAAAGGTTGTAGCTGAGCTTGCTTGAGGCAAGTACACGGCCTTGACGATCTAGCAGCCGACCACGAATCGGTGAGCGGGGTACCAAGCGAATCCGATTTTCATCTGCCAACTCTCGGTATCGGGCCCCTTCCAACAGCTGTAACCAGGTCAACCGCGCCACCATGGCACCACTAAACAAAAGCACCAGAGCAAGCAAGACCTTGGGCTGCTGGCCTAAACCACTGTGCCGCTGATTGGCACGTCCCAAAGGCCGCGATCCGCTCATCAACGTCAGCTTTGTTCCACGCCTGATGTTGGCGATTTTTCACCAACATCTTTCTGCAGGTGAAGCTGAAGAGCATCAAGCCGTCCCTCAATCCTGGCCAGCACCTCCAGCAAAATCTGCTGATCCTGAGGGTCTGGGGAATTCACAACGACATCATCAACGGCCACATTCACTGCCATCACAGGATTCCCCAGCCCTGGGCTGACCTGATCTAATCGATCACGTACTGATCGAGCAGCAGCTTCTCCTTCAACACGAAGTTCCTGGAGGGGATCACTTGAGCCCGTAAAAGCTTCCACCATTTTTCTCGCTCCACCACGACGAACCCGATCAACCATCGCCAAGCCAACAGGAAGAGCATCCTGCATCAGGGAAAGGCGAAGGCTGTCGAACGAATCGTCGGCCATGCAAGCCTCAAAGGTCTACCTAACAACAGTTTGCTCGGAAGGGATCAAAAGTGTTGGGCAAGACGTTTGAGACATTCCCATCGACCAGCCCCCAAAACCTGCCAAAACCAATAACGCCACCATTGGTCCCACAGCATGATGCGTTGTCTCCAAGCTGAACCATTCCCTCCAAGACCGCAAAAAACGCTCACGAGCAAAGCGCTTGCGCTCACGAGACTCTTGTTTGAAACGCCTGCGAAAAGACTTCTCGACCCAGCGCTCAAAAGACTGCTTCTTGGTGACCGCCATCTTGCGCTCGACCTCAAGCAACTGGCCAGCTGTAAGTTCAGGGTGAAAAGTGCCGATCAGCTCCAAACTTTTAAGGAACATCTCAACAGCAGCATCCTTGATATCCCTTTGGCTCTCATCCAACAGGGCCCAATCAAGCTCAGGGTAAAAGCGACCACGATTGAGGTTGATCTGGTCTTCACCCAACTGACCGGGCTCCCTTAACCAACGATCGGTGTTGCTGTCAAACCTTCGCCAGTACAGGAAAGGGTTGATATAAACGGTCTTACCCGCAAACTGAATGCTGTCCTGTTGCAAACGGCGATCTAGCTGTATGTCTTGCTGGTGGGCGACGGTCAAAAGTCTCTAGGCCAGTGGCCCAGGTTATCGAGTCATTCTGAGCTTCACCAGTCCCTGATCACCTCAACAGAGTCGACTTTCACTTCAAGGGTGCGAATCAACAAGATTGAGTGATGCAGAGCATTCTCGAAGATGACTTGAGCTCATGCAGCCAAGTCAGAGCAGAGAGGGTTGGCGAACAAGATTCGACGCTAGAAAGATCATCTAATGTTTGTCACCATCAACACATCGGCAATGATTGCCAAATAAGCGAAAGTCAAAGTTGATCATTAGCAGCATGAAACAAACTGATTCAAACAACAATTGACAAGAAAAGTGCAAGCTTATCAAAGGCCAAGATAAATAACATTCTCAATCCAACTAAAATCGCAGAGTTCTTAAAACTGATACCAGAATGTGCAACTCTGCATCACCTCCAATAAAACGTGAAGCCGCAATTTAGAGTGAAGAAAAAAATTTAATACTTAAACTATTCCCACTCAATCGTTCCAGGAGGCTTACTGGTGATGTCAAGCACAACCCTGTTTACACCTCTCACTTCATTGACAATTCGATTGGAGATACGCTCCAAAAGTTCATGAGGTAAACGCGACCAATCCGCTGTCATGCCGTCCTCACTGGAGACACATCGCAGCACAATCGGCCAGGCATAGGTGCGTTTATCCCCCATTACCCCGACAGAGCGAACCGGTAGTAATACGGCAAAAGCCTGCCAAATCTCGTGATATAAACCCGCCTCACGGATTTCCTCTCGCACGATTAAGTCAGCATCGCGTAAGCAATTGAGCTTTTCATCGTTAACTTCATCAAGGATACGAATCGCCAGACCTGGCCCAGGAAAAGGATGACGGCGGACAATCTCCTCAGGCAGCCCCAAAGCACGACCTACCTTACGCACTTCATCCTTAAACAATCGCCTAAGTGGCTCCACCAATTTGAACTGCAAATCTTTGGGAAGACCGCCCACATTGTGGTGGCTCTTGATCTTCACGGCCACCCGCTCTCCTGTTTTCGGATCAATGTTGGTACCAGAACTCTCGATCACATCCGGATAAAGAGTGCCCTGCGCAAGATAATCAAAGGGACCGAGACGATTGCTTTCCTCCTCAAACACCCTGATAAATTCCGTGCCGATGATCTTGCGCTTTTCCTCAGGATCAATAATCCCCTTGAGCTTAGAAATAAAGCGTTGACGAGCATTAATGTATTCAACATTGATATGGAACTTTTGATCAAAGAAATCCATCAAGAATTCAGGCTCCCCTTTACGCATAAAACCCTGATCAATAAACATGCACGTGAGCTGATCTCCAATGGCCTTTTTTAATAGAAAAGCCAAGGTTGAGGAATCAACTCCTCCGGATAAAGCAAGCAAGACCCTTTTCTGACCCACCTGAGCCTGCACCTGAGCAATCGCTTCTTCAATAAATGCAGTGGTCGTCCAATTCGGCTCACAACCACAAATGTGGTAAACGAAGTTTCGAATCAGAGCAATTCCATGGCTTGAGTGCACCACCTCAGGGTGAAACTGAACGCCATAAAACTGACGATTGTGATCAGCAACCGCTGCATCAGGAGTATTGGCTGTATGAGCAAGCCGCACAAACCCCTCAGGCAAATCCCTCACCACATCACCATGGCTCATCCACATCGTGGAGCCACTTTCAACATTGGTGAGAAGGTCCCTAGGGTCCTCGACCTGCAAGGGAGCCTTACCGTATTCAGCCTTGCCAATAGCAGCCTCCACCCGACCACCCAGCTGCTGCACCATTAACTGCATGCCGTAACAGACACCAAGCACAGGAATACCCAAATCCCAAATGTTCGGATCACAAAGCGGCGCTCTCTCGGCATACACAGAGCTAGGTCCGCCACTCAAAATGATGCCCTTCGGGGCAAGCTGGCGAAGCTCATCCGCTGAGGTGCAATAGCTCATTACCAATGAGTAGACCTCTGTTTCTCGCACCCGACGGGCAATCAGCTCTGAATACTGAGAGCCAAAATCGAGAATGACGATTGCCGGCTGGCGCTTACCTTCAGACTGGGAATTGGACATATCAGCGAAAAAGCTCCTCTGGAGTCAACCAACAGAACGTTCAGGGTAGAGAAAGGCTTATCGGTGAATCCTCAGGGGTCACTCCCAAGACAGCCAACTGTTGAGACCCTTGGGGACCAGCCCAGCGCAACCGTCGCTGACGATCGAAAAGAGCTGCCCCAATAGCTATCGACCATGAACCATAACGGGCAAGGTAGGCAGCACTGCGATGCTCCACTGTTGCCGCCAGCCGATACCAAAGCTTGCGTACCAGCTCTGGATCTTGAGCTTCCAGCATCTTCAATGCTGCCTCCATGGAATCAGCCTGGCCAAGTTGCCGGATCAGATCCAACGGCAATCCTTCACGCACAGCCATGGCCGCAAGCACCTCCAAACGACCATCTGCCAGATGGTGATGAGTATGAAAAATCCCCCCTGCCAACTTCACCAACTTGCCGTGATACCCCAACAACAACAATCGCTCCACCCCAGCCTCTGCCGCGGCCACGATGACAGGCCCCAACCAATTGCCAATCTTGAGGAGCGGCTGGGCAGCCAACCCCAACTGTCGAGCTAGATCAAGACCATTCTCACCAATCACCAAAGTCATTGCTCCACAAAAATCTGAAGCGGCACTTTGCCGACGTAGTTGCTCAATGGTCTGCTGCAACTGATCAGGAGAGGCGCTGACCTGCACATCCGCCTGGGTACCAATCAAGGCCAAGCCATCCACAACCCCAAAAGCTGCATTACTGGTACGTGCTGCCAAATCTCTACCCCTAGGCAACACAACTTCCAACTGCAACCCTCGACCCGAAGGCACCAGGGGGTACAAATTACGACTCAAAAGCTCGCGTGCAAATCGAGACACACATGCCTCTCCACCGGACCCCAGCGTGCCAACACCCTTGCCTGCCACCAGATTCAGCCAGGCTTCTGAATGAACATTCAACTCATCATCAACCAACTCCTGCCACTGAACACACACCCAAATTTCCAAACCTCTTGTGAGATCCAGACCTGAACCTGGATCGCAATGGCTGATTGCCAAAGCCTGTTCACCTCCAGCCAAAACCGCTGCCGAGGTGACTGAAACAGCCAAAGGTTCGTCGCGATCAGGCAATTCAAGCAACTGAGAAGCACTGAAAGGCCTGCCAAGCAAAGCTTCGGTAGCAGCTCGGGCCGCAGCCGCGACCCAAACCGGGAGCGTCAACCCCCTTGAATCAGCATCGGCGTGATCGATAAAAAACCCTTGCTTAGGTATTTTTGAGGATGGTTCATTACTAAGCCTTAGGCCGTGCAGGACAAACTCACCCTGATGATCCCGGGTCCTACACCGGTTCCCGAAACAGTACTCAAAGCCATGGGTAGTCACCCCATCGGCCATCGCAGTGGAGAGTTTCAAGCCGTCGTTAGACATACCACCGAGCAGCTGCGCTGGCTGCATCAGACCAAAGCAGATGTTCTAGTTATCACTGGAAGCGGCACCGCTGCGATGGAAGCAGGAATCATCAATACCCTCAGCTACGGCGACAAGGTCCTCTGCGGCGACAACGGCAAGTTTGGACAGCGCTGGGTAAAGCTGGCTAAGGCTTACGGCCTGGACGTACAAGTGATAAAAGCAGACTGGGGACAACCGTTAGACCCAGAAGCCTTCAAAAAAGCACTGGAAGCAGATAATGACAAAACAATCAAAGCCGTAATTCTCACCCACTCGGAAACCTCAACCGGGGTCATTAACGACCTTGAAACCATCAGCAAATATGTCCGCACTCACGGCAAAGCACTAGCCATCGCTGATTGCGTTACAAGCCTTGGGGCCTGCAATGTCCCCATGGATTCTTGGGGTTTAGATGTGGTTGCCTCCGGTTCCCAAAAGGGATACATGATGCCTCCAGGCCTCAGCTTCGTGGCCATGAGTGAACGAGCCTGGCAAGCGCATCAACAATCGGATCTACCGAAGTTTTATCTCGATCTGGGGCCATACCGAAAAACTGCCGCTCAAGACAGCAATCCATTCACCCCTGCTGTGAATCTCTACTTCGCACTGGAATCTGCGCTGGGAATGATGCAGTCAGAAGGACTGGAAGCCATCTTTGAACGTCATGCTCGCCATCGCGCAGCCTCTCAGGCCGGCATGAAGGCCATGTGCCTGCCACTGTATGCAGCTGAAGGACACGGCAGCCCAGCGATCACTGCAGTCGCACCTGAGGGAATTGATGCAGAGCAACTGCGCAAAACTGTCAAAGAGAAATTCGACATCCTGCTAGCAGGTGGACAGGATCATCTAAAAGGGAAGGTCTTCCGTATCGGCCATCTTGGATTCGTATGTGATAGAGATATCCTCACTGCCATAGCTGCCATCGAATCCACCTTGCAATCTCTTGGCTTGCATCAAGGCAACATGGGAGATGGCCTGGCAGCAGCAGCAGCAATTCTGAGATAACAGTGCTCGCCAACAAAACGAACTAAAGCTGATCTAAACTGATCAAATGCGGGTGTAATTCAGTGGTAGAATGTCAGCTTCCCAAGCTGAACGTCGCCGGTTCGAATCCGGTCACCCGCTTATCAGAGGATTAATCAAGGTTCATAGAATAATCATTCATATTTAACAAACCAAAAAGCCTGCCTAATTGAGAATAGGCTTCAAAGCATTATTCAATGCAAATTCAGGATCTGGGCTTGATTAATTGAAGAACTTGTGGGCCAACCACTCCTGCACGACGCTCCTGATCTAATGCCTTAAGAATCAAACTGCCAGCAGCCTGAAAATCTCCCGCTTCAGCCTGTGCAGAAGCTCGGTCAAAAAAACCACTCGCGGCCTTCAAGTAAACCTCGCGTTGAATAGAAGCGGAATTCGTGCCCGCTGTTGTTCTCAAAAAAGTAGACGTCAAGACTGCTGAGCTGAACCCCTTGATTGAAAGTTTAACGCGAATTGTCTAGTACAAGCAATATCGAGCATCAAAACAGCAAATGTTGTTGCCCAAATCAGCCAATTGATATGTATAAAAAATATAAGGGGGCTAAATCAGGTTCCTGGCTCCTCAATGTTGCCTCCCATAGTTTCGATCTGAGCTCTTAAGACTGACGCACGAGTCTGGTCACCACGAGTTGCGGCAACAGCCAATGCAAATTCAAGCTTCTCGAGCTGATGCCCCCCCTCATGGAAGGCCTGAAGTCTGATAGAAGATCTCTCTAACGGTGAAAATACTGAGCTGGTAACCCCAGCTTTGCCAGAGGCAGAAATGGTTAAAGCCATGGATGCCTTTCTTTTTATTGTGCACCCGATGCCACCCTCATGCCGCAAAAGTGTCTGGTTCCCCTGACCAAGACTGAGGTTCTTCTGGGGCTTGATCCTCAGCTTGATCAGAACTATCAAGAAGTTCCTGGCACTCTTTTAAAAGCTGCTCAACCCCATCGAGCATCTCCATTTCCTCTGCAGGAATCCTCTGAGATTCGCTCTGCTCTCTCAACTGAAACTCCAAAGCCTCCTGACGCTGCTCCAATTTAACGAGCCTCTGCGATAAAGCAGTAATCGTCTGAACCAGGTCTTCTGCAGTACGAGTAATTCGAAAAGAAACTGACGAGGACATAGCCACAAACAAATAACTTTGTCCCGATGACAACACATGAGGAATAAAGGCTCAAGTCATTAGGCAGATGGTGAGGAGAATCATTTGCGCTCAAAGTATCTGTACTGTTTCAAATCGATCCCATGCCTTCTCTGGCAACGTTACTGATTTATCTCATGGCAGGAACAGCATTGGGTCTGCTGACATTGCGCACTGGCATTCCAGCAGCACCCCTTGCAGGTGCTCTTTTAGGTGCAGGGCTCGTGAGCATGACCGGTCGCCTTGATGTTGCTGAATGGCCCTCAGGAACACGCACCGCAATTGAAATCGCCATCGGCACGGTGATCGGTACCGGCCTGACCAAAAGCTCCCTAGGGGAGCTGCAAAGCCTCTGGAAACCAGCCCTACTGATCACTCTGACCCTTGTACTTACTGGGATCGTGATCGGTCTTTGGAGCAGTCGATTACTAGGTATTGACCCTGTGGTTTCTCTCCTCGGCGCTGCCCCAGGAGGCATCAGTGGCATGAGTCTGGTAGGTGCGGAATTCGGCGTCGGTGCTGCAGTGGCCACCCTGCATGCTGTGAGATTAATCACCGTACTTTTGGTACTACCCCTTCTGGTGAAGCTATTGGCCCCATTAGGACTAATTGATTCCTGATGAAACCTGGACAGGACAGTTTCAATCGATAAGTTGATCAATACTGTGTTGACTTGCAAGCGATGAATCGAAATCGAGTTGCCCTTTCACTCACACTGCTAGGTCTTGTGGGAATCAGTCTTTCTGCCACAGCTGCCCAATCAGCAACAACTGATGCCGCAAGCAAAGGAGCCCAGATCTACTGCTTCATGCGTAGTAATGGCAATAACCATGAGGTGAGCTGGACTGCCTCTTATGCCCTAATCAAACGCCAGGGAAATAGCCTTTTCAAGACCTCACCAAACCATGCTGCCGTATTAATTACTGAAGCAGTGGTCAATGAACCCAGCAATTATCCAAACTGCGGTCAATACCTTGGCGATCTCTTCGGAAATAGCAAAAACTCTTTGTCAGTAGCTGATCAAGAAAGTAGTAATGAGACTGTCATCGACTCCTATAGCTCTGGCAATACCAACACCACCACTCCTTCAAGCACAGATCATGAGCAGCACTACAGCTATTAAATTCCCTCCCTTCCTTGCCAAACTATGTCTGAGCGGATTGCTGCTTTCCGGTCTTAGCTGCAGCAGTCGCTCAGCACCAACCAATCCATCTGCTGACTCGAATATCTCGTCCCAAGCTTGCTTGGAAAATCTTGACCTCAAAGGACTCTACAAAGCCCTACTGCGCTGCAATAGCGTCGTGAGCCAACATCAAAACGACCCTGAACCACTCAACGACCGGTCACTGATCTACACCCTGCTTGGCCAAACCAATTTGGCTTGTGAAGATGTATCCAAAGGTTTAAAGCTTCTGAATCAACAAGGCGCGTCAGCTGATCCGATGGTGCGTCACGAACTAACCGTGCGTAAAGACTCCTGCATGCAACATCTCAACATGACTGGCAAAGGCTGACGCTTGAGTCCAACACGACGAGAACCAAGCAATACCTCAATCCGCTCGGCCTTACTTGCGATCAGAGCATCCACCAGCTGATCTGCAAAACCCAGTTGGAACCAGTGACTCGTGAGTCCACCATCCATCCCCAATCGATGGCAACGATCCTCAGCCTGATCCACATCACCAGGTGTCCAGTGACGTTCAAGCAAAACCACATGCCTAGCGCGATGCAAGGTGTAACCAAGCCCGCCTACTGCATAGGTTGCCAACAAAAGGGAACTCATCCCTGATTGAAAACGATTTACAGCTTCTTGTCGCTGGCCTGGACGCTGACGACCAGTTAACAACTCACCACCTAAGCGTTGCTGCAAAAGCAACAAAGGACCAACAAAACTGCTGAAAAGGACAACGGCTTGCCCCTCAGCAAGAAGTGCTGCCACAACAGTCTCCACTGCTGGCAGCTTGAACTCCGCTGCAATCTGACGCAAAGCCGTAAGCACCGCGAGCGATTCCGCATCTGAACGCACCAAACCCTGCTGAACACGATGGCGATAGTTGTCAGTGACAAGAGCTAGACGATGGTCAAAACCACGAGACTCTGACTCTGTAAGGACAACCCGATGCTCTTGACGACGTTTTGGGGGCAAGCCAAGCAAAGTCTGCTTGCGTCGATGCAGAACCAATGGCCGTGTGAGCTTCCCTAGAGCATCGAGATCACTCGCACCACGTGAATGCCAGCGTCGCTGTCCACCTTGATCTCGCCAGTGACCCTGACAAAAACGCTCTTCAAACTTACGTTGATCTCGAGCCAAAGGATGATCAATGGCCGCCAGCAGTGGATAAAGCTGATCAGGACGACCATTTTTCATCGGCGTCCCGGTGAGTAACCAAATAGCCCTTAAACGCGGATGCCGCGCAAGCCTTAAAAGAGCCTGAGTTCGTCTTGACTTGATGGACTGGCCGAAATGCGCTTCATCCACCAACAGAAGCGTTCCCGCCGCCGGCAATTCCCTAGGCAGACGAGCCCAGCTATGGATGCACACCGGCAAATCAAGACTTGCAGCTTCAATGCGCCAGTGGTCATGAAGACCCACCGGCGCCACCACCATGACCCGTACATCAGCACATCTCACCATGGCGCGAGCCGCCAAAAGAGAGGTCAGAGTCTTACCAAGACCCATTTCATCAGCCAAGACCGCACCGCGCCGCGCCAACAACCAACGGGCTCCAGAGCACTGATGCGGAAGAGGTCTACGACCATCTGTCAAAACAACCTCAAGGTCTGCATAGCTCACGAGATCGCGATGGGGCGGCATCGGTGGCAAAGGCTGTTCGAACCAACTCAGCCACTGAGCCAAGTCGTCCTGCACCAAAAAACGTGAGCCAAACTGCCTCTGCAACTGTTGAGCCGCAACCAAAGGAAATTCCCAGCCCTGGCGCGTACCACGCCAAATTCCACGAGGCCTCACTTTGCGAAGCTGAGCCTGAGTCACCGCATCGAAAGGGAACGCCACCTTGACCAAACCAGCCGCAGTCAGACCCAAATAACAGCTGGAAGACGATTTAGGCGTGAGCTTCACTGCTCAAGGAACACCTAATTTACGCCCCATTGCCTTACTAGCAAGAGCGAAAGCAACCACTGTAAAAAGCAGCGCAAAGCAAATCAAAATAGATATTTAGACACATTGACTCAAAGAGAATGCGCGGCACACTGCACAAAATCGAGGAACTCGGATGCACAATAGGGACGCGGTTTTCCTCGAAGATCTCTGCCCCAAATTACGTGTGCGAAGATGGAGAAAATCCCTTCACAACTATACCGCTCAAAGTTGTATCTATTGCGGCAAACCTTCTGAATCAATTGATCATATTTTGCCTCGCAGTCGCGGTGGCTTAAGTATTACTCAAAACTGCGTTCCAGCCTGTCTATCCTGTAACGGTCACAAATCAGATGCCCATGCCTTCGAGTGGTATAGGCGCCAACATTTCTATGATCCGCGACGCGCAATGGCCATCCGCGCCTGGATGGATGGCGATCTCAGACTGGCTTTAAGGTTGCTTCAATGGACCCAACCCAACCATAGAGAAGCTCCTGTTATCAGCCAAGATGAAGAATGGATGCCCCAGCTGGCCTAAACCAATCTCACCAGACCTGACAGGCCACCACAGGGTGATGTCTTTGGCAAATAGAAGCCTGCTGCTCAGGTTGCTCCGGAGCCAGAAGCATCGCACCTGTCAACAAAGCCAAAGGCAAGACAAAATGAAAAGCCGAACTGATCTGCCGACCTTGAACGATCCTTGGACATGCCCGACGCGGCAGCATGGACACTGAAATCGCGGAAGCGCGCAAATAGGAGCTCGCCATGACCAAACCCAGAATATAATACATTTGTACTCATGCTCACAGAGCTTGTCAAGTGGAGTCCGCCTCTCCCCACCGGCTCAAAGTTGCTGGTTCTCGGTGGAGGATTCAGTGGCCAGCATGTAGTGGCTCTGGCGAGAGCACTTGGCAGCACTGCTATCTGCAGCCGCAGAGACATCAACAGCCCAGGCGCAGACATCGCATTTGATAGTGCCACCAAGCTGTTGCCAGCCACGAAAGTTCTAGAAGGAGTCACGCATTTACTCAGCTGCATACCGCCAGCAGCCGATGGGAAAGATCCAGTACTGACATGCTTGGGCGACCAGCTCAAAGCATTGCCATTGCAATGGGTTGGCTATCTCTCCACCACAGGGGTTTACGGAGATCGCCAAGGACGCTGGGTCACAGAAATCGATCATCCTCAGCCTCAACAAGCACGGAGCAAAAGAAGATTGGCCTGTGAAGAGGCCTGGCAAGCTTCTGGATTACCCCTGCAGATTCTGCGACTGCCTGGCATCTACGGACCAGGCCGCTCAGTGCTTAAAAGCGTCAACACAGGTCAAAGCAGAATGATCCATAAGCCCAACCAGGTGTTTTCAAGAATTCATGTCGATGACATTGCAGGCGCCATCCTGCACCTAATCCAATGCGCTGCTGATGGACAGCGACCCATCGTGATCAACGTCACCGATGACATGCCAACAGCTTATACAGACGTACTCGGGTTCGCCGCCCAACTACTTGGAAAGTCCCTACCCGAAATTGAGCCATTTGCAGTTGCCGCTGCACAGATGAATCCCATGGCACTCTCCTTCTGGCAAGAGAATCGCAGGGTCAGCAATCAGCTCTTATGCCGCGAGCTTGGCTATTCCCTGATACATCCCAACTATCAATCCGGCCTTAGAGACTGTTATCTGGCAGAAGGTTTCAAGGTCTCACAGACGAATTTTCCTTAGTTGTTGAACGTTCCCGATCCGGACCACCAAGAATGAACTCGTTCCAATTGAAGGGCTTCTCTGGATCGATAAATGTCAACCCGGCATCGCGCAAAAACTGACTCCAATGCACCACCAACCAACCATTCCGCAACCCGGTACCAAGACCAAACAACAGCAAACCAAGCAGCAACCAGCGCATCATGGCTATGCCTTCTGAAGGCTTTGACGCTAATCAACTTATCGTTATCGCCATCGGCGATCCCGCTGGCATCGGGATGGAGGTCACCCTAAAGGCCCTCGCTTCACCAAGCTTGCCAGCAAAGCTGCATCCCCAGCTGGTTGGCTGTCGAAAAAGCCTAGAACTGACCTATGCCCAATTACAAGCTCAAGGAATCTCTCCCCTAGCCAATCCAAAGAACCTCGATATCAAAGATCTACCCCTGCAGAGCACACTTCAGCCTGGATACCCCACAGCACAGAGTGGAGCCGCAAGCTTTCTATGGTTGACAAAGGCAACAGAACTCCTCTTGAAGGGTCGAGCCCGCGCCCTTGTTACCGCTCCCATTGCCAAGCAGGCCTGGCATGCAGCAGGCCATCACTATCCCGGTCAAACCGAACGACTTAAAGAACTGGTGGGAGCTGATCAAGCCTCCATGCTCTTCACCGCGATCTCACCTCATAACGGCTGGCGGTTCAACACTCTGCTAGCAACAACCCATATCCCGCTAGCAGCAGTCCCACAAGTGCTTACCCCTGAGTTGGTTAGAGCGAAGCTCAACGTACTCAAGGCATTCTGCCAAAGATTCAAAACCGATCCATCCATTGCAGTCGCAGGCCTCAATCCCCACGCTGGCGAGCAAGGCCAACTGGGCCATGAAGAGCTGAAATGGTTGATCCCAATGCTGAACAGATGGAAAACTGAGCACCCTGAGATCCAACTAGACGGTCCTTTACCTCCCGACACATGTTGGCTTTCAGCTGCAAAGGCTTGGCATGGCATCCCTTGCGCCCAAACCCCAGACGGCATCCTGGCCTTATACCACGATCAGGGTCTAATCCCAATGAAGCTGCTGGCTTTCGACTCGGCCGTCAACACCACCCTTGGGCTTCCATTTCTGCGTACCTCACCTGATCACGGCACCGCCTTTGACATTGCCGGAAAGGGATGTGCAAGACCCGACAGCATGTTGGCCGCCCTCAAAGCCGCCTGGGAGCTCACGGAATCACGCTAATCAGCCAGGCTTAACACGCATCAAAACCTGACCGAACTCAACTGGTGTGCCGTTATCTACAAGGATTTCAACCACCTCGCCACTGACTTCAGATTCCAACTCATTCATCAACTTCATGGCCTCCAAAATGCACACGATCTGACCGACACCGATGCGACTACCAACTTCTACAAATGGGGATTCCCCAGGGCCAGGAGCACGATAAAACGTGCCGACCATCGGTGCAGTTACCTCCAGGAAATCAGTTCTTGAACCTGGTACCGCTGGAGGCGGAGTCCCAGGTCCGACCATCTCAACTCTCGGTTCTGGAGCCGGTGAAGGCATCTCAACGGTCGAAGACAATGGCATCACCGGAGCCACCACTGCTGGTGCAGGGATGTTCCGCCTGACTTCTAGACGAAAATCATCTCCCTCAAGGCGAAATTCCTGTATGTCGCTTTCCGCCAAGGCTGCAAGCAACTGGTGCAGTTGATCATGATCGAGCTGCATAGCCATTAGTTCTCGCGACCGAGGTAGCTGTCGTTACGTGTATCGACTTTAATTTTCTCGCCCACAGAAAGAAACAAAGGAACCATCACCTGAGCCCCAGTCTCAAGGATGGCGGGCTTAGTGCCACCGGTAGCGGTATCACCCTTAACACCAGGATCAGTTTCAGTGATTTCAAGCACCACAGAATTGGGGAGCTCCACCTCAAGAGGATTTCCGTTCCATGAGACCACATTCACCTCCATCCCTTCCTTGAGGTATTTACGACTGTCACCAATCTGCTGCGCTGTAAGCCTGGTTTCCTCATAACTAGACATGTCCATAAAGACATAGTCACCGGACTCCATATAAGTGTGTTGAAGAGTCGACTTCTCAAGCAAGGCCTGCGGAAGCATCTCCCCAGCCCTAAAGGTTTTTTCCACCACGTTGCCGCTCTGCACCGCCTTCAACTTGGTACGCACAAATGCTGAACCCTTACCCGGTTTCACATGCAAAAACTCGACTACACGCCAAACAGAACCGTCTAATTCAATCGAGGTGCCAGTGCGGAAGTCGTTACTTGAGATCATTCCCGCTGAACGGATCAGATGGATCATACGGCTGTGCCAAAGTCCCAGCACAAGAAGAGTTCCACATGCCAAATACTCCTCTACTGACCAGCCTGATCACAGTGCTCGCAGTACTTTTACTGAATTGGGGTGATCCTGTTCTGGCTGCTCTGCCAGCTGGAAGTGCAGTGACCGATGGTGCCGCAATCCTGCGAAATGCCCTACCAATCGAACAAAAAGATCTCCGCCAAATGCAAGCCACCCTTGAGGCCACTAGCAAAGTGGTTGGGTCTTCAAAGGGCAATCGCTGGGTTGCGCTAAACGAAGCTGCTTCTTCTAGTCAGTTCCTAGTAATAACCCGCAAAAAGAGCATCCTCGCAGCCATCCCAGAAGCATCTCGAGAAGATGGTGAAGCACTTTTGAAATCCTTGGGAGAAACGGTCCAGGCCCTGGGAGATGCAGCCAGTAATCAAAACGTAGATCGCTTCATCGACCTACGTCGCGAAAGTCTCAAGCAGATCGGTGATCTAGAAGCGCTATTGGTGAATGATTTTCCTTACACCATCCCTGAGGAATTCAACTCACTACCGCGGCTTCTTGGAAGAGCAACTGTATCGATCAAAACCACAAAAGGGAACATCACTGCTGTCATTGATGGCTACAACGCCCCGCTAACAGCCGGCGCCTTCGTAGACCTAGCTCTCAAAGGCTTTTATGACGGATTGCCATTCACACGCGCTGAAGACAATTACGTACTACAAAGCGGTGACCCCACAGGGCCTGAAAGCGGATACATCGACCCAACAACCAAGAAAGAACGTCAAGTGCCTCTGGAAATCCGTATTCCAGAGGAACCAACTCCTTTTTACAACCAAACCTTTGAAGACATCGGTCTTTACAAAGCCACACCAGTCCTTCCATTCGCCGCCCTTGGCACACTCGGATGGGCCCATTCCGACCAGGCTATAGACGACGGTTCCTCCCAGTTCTTTCTATTTCTCTATGATGCAGAATTAACTCCAGCTGGTCTCAACTTGGTGGATGGCCGCAATGCAGCCTTTGGCTATGTCGTTGAAGGTACCGAGTTACTTAAAAAACTCGAAATTGGTGATCAAATCTTATCGATCAAAGTTGTCGATGGAGCTGATCGGCTGAAGCCCCACGCCTGAGGACTTGTGTATGGGCGAAACCCTAGCCCAACTTGGTGAAAACGAACTACTGAATCGACTAGCCCGCTTTGCTCCTGCTGGCCAACTTGACGACGACACAGCGCAAGTCCACACCAATGAGGGAGAACTCCTCATTAACACCGATGTCATGGTGGAAGGCATTCACTTCAGCGAAGACACCACGACTCCAAAAGATGTTGGTTGGCGTTGCGTAACCGCCAACCTTTCCGACCTAGCAGCCAGTGGCGTTGATCAGATTCTGGGTATCACTGTCGGACTTGTAGTCCCTCCAGAGACCCCCTGGGACTGGGTAGAGAAGGTTTATTTAGGCATAGAAGCCGCATTGAAACAGTTTGGGGGGACCTTGCTGGGCGGCGACTGTTCCCGAGGGGATCAACGACTACTCGCAATCACCGCCCTGGGCACTCTCGGGCCAGTACGGTTGCACCGCTCCCAAGCCCAACCTGGAGATTCTCTTGTCGTCAGTGGTCCCCATGGCCTCAGCCGCCTTGGCCTGGCCCTACTTCGCTCAGATCCACTGATAGAAGCAGCCCTGCTACCAGACAAACTCAAACAAAAAGCGATAGAAGCTCATCAACACCCTCAACCATGCCTGAAGGCACTCCACGCTCTTCAAACCTGTAAGCCTGCAGAACTTCCATGGCGCGCTGGGGGCACCGACAGTAGTGACGGACTTCTGGCAGCGGTTCAAGGCCTTTGCAGAAGCAGCGGTTGCCGGGCGATTCTTGATCCAACAGGCCTACCCAAAGACCCTGACTGGCCACTAGGCCAACACTGGGATAGCTGGTGCCTAAACGGCGGAGAAGACTTTGAACTTATTCTCAGCCTGCCACCGAAATGGGCCACAGCTTGGCTGCAAGTTCTTCCATCAAGCCAAGTCATTGGTGTCATGGAACAAGGCCCACCTCGGGTGGAATGGGCGCATGGCAAAGGAGAAGTGAGCAACTTCTCAAGCTTCAAACATTTCCAATAAAGAAAGAGAACAAACCCCTCGCTAATAGGAGGGGTTTATAACTCAAAAAGAAGATAGAAGCTCAGAAAGTAGTAATCCTCTGAAAGATCACTTCCAATTCTTGGCCACAATCTCAGCGAGATCGACAACCCTCTGGCTATATCCCCACTCGTTGTCATACCAAGCAACCACTTTCACCAAATTGTCGCCAATAGTCATCGTGAGATCCTCGTCAACGATGGTGGATTCATTAGTACCGGCGTAGTCACTAGAAACCAAAGGAAGATCACCATATTTAATGATTCCCTTCATGGCACCCTGAGAAGCCGATTTGAGTGCAGCATTCACTTCTTCAGCAGTCGTGGAACGACCAGACTCAAAAACTAGATCTACCGCTGAAACGTTTGGGGTTGGTACACGCATGGCAATACCCGTGAGCTTGCCCTTCATCTGTGGATAAACCAAAGCCACAGCCTTGGCAGCGCCAGTTGAGGTCGGAACAATATTCATGGCTGCCGCACGAGCACGGCGAAGATCACGATGGCTGTTATCGAGGATCCGCTGATCACCGGTGTAGCTATGAATAGTCGTCATCAGGCCCTTATTGATCCCAAAGGTCTGATCAAGCACCTTCACGATTGGTGCCAGGCAATTGGTTGTGCAGCTGGCATTACTAAGAACATTGAAATCACCGTGACGGTACTGATCAGCATTGACGCCCACGACATATGTGCCAACACCATCTCCTTTACCTGGAGCCGTGAGGATCACTTTCTTCGCACCAGCCTCGATGTGTTTACTAGCCCCCACATCAGTATTGAAAACCCCGGTGGACTCGATCACAAGATCGATACCCCACTCCTTCCAAGGAAGATTCAAGGGGTTGCGATCTGAAAAACACTTAATGGTTTTGCCGTTGATAACAAAAGTGTCATCGGTATAACCGATCTCCGCATCCTTGATCTGTCCAAGAATTGAATCGTACTTAAGCAGATGAGCATTGGTCTTAGGGTCAGAAGTGACATTGATGCCAACCACATCAATACCCGTGTTCTCACCACGGCTTAGCCAACAACGCATGAAGTTGCGACCGATTCGGCCGAATCCATTGATCGCAACACGCAGAGTCATAACAAAAACGGGGAAACCGCAAGGGAAGTGGCCGCCGATCATACAGAAATAGGTTGCACTTTCCGCTGTTCCGGATGAGGAGGCGGCCCATACCTGGCACAAGGTCAACCCCGGCCGGACCTCTCCAAAACATAAGAATGACGGGCTTTTAGCCCAAGACTGGCTTATCTTTTGAGCCTATGGTTTTGCCCATTGACCAGCACGCTCAACCGCCAGCAACCCATCCACTTCATAGGTGTTGGCGGCATCGGCATGTCTGCACTAGCTCTAATTCTGGTGAATCGAGGTCATATCGTCTCCGGCTCCGACTCACGAGAAAACACTACCGTTGAGCACCTGAGAGCTCAAGGAGTAAGGGTCTTCCGCGATCAGAGCGCCGCAAACATCGATGCCATTTGTAGCAACGTAGATCTCCTTCCTTTGGTTGTGATCAGCACAGCCATTCCCAAGAGCAATCCTGAGCTCAAGGCAGCCAAGCTGTCTCAATTGAAAATCTTGCATCGCTCAGACCTCCTTGCTGCCTTGATTCAGGCACAACCATCTATTGCAGTAGCCGGAAGCCATGGCAAAACCACCACCAGCACCCTGCTCACAACACTGCTGGCCACAACCGATCAAGACCCAACAGCTGTGATTGGTGGTGTCGTGCCTTACTACGACAGCAATGGCCATGCGGGCAAAGGACGACTGCTAGTAGCAGAAGCTGATGAATCTGATGGATCTCTCGTCAAGTTTCAGGCAACGCTCGGCGTGATCACCAACTTGGAGTTAGATCACACCGACCACTACGCCAATCTTGATGAACTGATCAACACCATGAAGCGGTTCGGCCAAGGTTGCCGACGACTGCTGGCCAACTTCGACTGCCCAATCCTCAAGGAGCATTTCGATGCCACAGCTTGGTGGTCAGTCAAAACCTCAGCGGGTGTTGATTTTGCAGCTTTACCAATTTGCCTCAATGGCGATCAAACAATTGCGGACATTTACGAGCAGGGCAAACGGATGGGGCAAATCACACTGCCAATGCCCGGACTTCACAACCTCAGCAACGCTATGGCAGCTATCGCAGCCTGCAGACTCGAAGGACTGTCCTTTGAGGACGTGCAACAAGGTCTTGCTGACCTGCAGCCTCCTAGGCGCCGTTTCGACTTCCGAGGCACCTGGGAGGGTCGCCAAATCGTTGATGATTACGCCCACCATCCAAGCGAAGTCAGCGCCACACTCACAATGGCGCGCTTGATAGTAACTAGTGGTCGTAGCCAACTACCGAACCCACCCAAACGCATTTTGGCCGTGTTCCAGCCTCATCGATACAGCCGTACAAACGAATTTCTCTACGACTTCGCAAGGGCACTCGGTGAAGCGGATGCTGTTCTGCTAGCACCCGTTTACAGCGCCGGAGAGAACCCTATTCAGGGAGCAACGAGTGAGAGCCTGGCTAAAGCGATCAGAATCCAACACCCCAACCTGCCAGTCGCCGTAGCAGAAAACTTTAATCAGCTAATCCTATTGGTGCAAAAACACAGCCTCAAAGGTGACCTAGTCCTCGCCATGGGTGCAGGCAATATCAACAATCTATGGCGACAACTGACATGTCTTGACAACGCAAAGAGATGCCCACCCTCCCTGGCAGCCTGACCCTAGTGAAGGGGATCAAGCCCCAACCACTGGTTTCTCTTGCCAACTTCACGAGCTGGCGCGTCGGAGGACCTGCGGAATGGTTTGCATCACCCAGCAGCGTGGAGGAACTACAGACACTGATTGCTTGGGCTTATGAACAAAAGATGCCCTGTCGAGTCATCGGAGCAGGATCAAACCTACTGATCAACGACGCTGGCTTGCCGGGCCTGAGCCTTTGCATGCGCAAACTCCAAGGGAGCGACCTAGATCCAAAGACTGGCATTGTCGAAGCCTTGGCCGGTGAACCAATCCCCAACCTTTCCAAACGCGCCGCAAAGGCTGGCCTACATGGCCTGGAATGGGCTGTTGGGATTCCTGGAACAGTTGGTGGTGCAGCCGTCATGAATGCTGGAGCCCAGGGCGGCTGCACAGCCGACTGGCTGGAATCTGTACAAGTCCTCGACCTCAATGGCGAGGGCCCTTTTGAACTGAGCCGCCAAGAACTTGACTACGCCTACCGACAAAGTCTCTTGCAGGAAAAAACACTCGTCGTGCTCTCAGCCAGATTCCGCCTAGACCCCGGGCATGATCACAAGGAGCTCAATCAAATCACACAGCAAAACCTCACTCATCGCACGACGACACAGCCTTATCAATTGCCTAGTTGCGGAAGTGTCTTTCGCAACCCAGAACCCCTCAAAGCTGGTCGTCTAATCGAAGCGCTGGGTCTGAAAGGTCACCGCATTGGAGGAGCTGAAGTCTCACCCATTCACGCCAACTTCATCGTCAATATTGGTGGAGCCACGGCTGCCGACATCAATCAAATGATCACCCTCATTCAGCAACGGGTACAGATTGCCCATGGAATGATGCTTCATCCTGAAGTGAAACGACTTGGTTTCGAAGCGACCGCTTAATCTGCCCATTCCTCCAGCAACGCAATGGCAGGGTTCGGACTTCCCAATTTCGGCCAACTCACCGAAGCCTTCCGCAAGGCCCAACAAATCCAACAAAACGCCCAAAAACTGCAGGAAGAGCTAGATGCCATGGAAATTGAGGGCAGCAGCCCAGACGGCAGAGCAAGTATCTGGCTATCTGGCAACCAGCAACCACTGCGTGTGCGCCTTGAACCCTCACTGCTTGCCGAAGGACAAGATGCCAGCGAAACCGCGATCTTGGCCGCTCTTCAATCGGCCTATGAGCACTCCACCACCACTATGAAAGAGCAAATGGAAGAACTTACAGGAGGCCTGAACCTGAACCTCCCCGGGATGAGCGACTGAGGCACTCCATCTCCTCCAAAAAACGCTTATAGATTGGATATCGTTCCCAACTTTTGTCGACCCCACAACCGGGCTCATCACGATGGAAACAATCCCTAAATCTGCAGGGATAATCTTCAATCTGTCCATCAAGTTCAGGGAACAACACCGCAAGCTTGCGCGGATCAGCAGGAAGTTCAGGTCGATTAAACCCTGGTGTATCAGCAACAAGAGATCCTTCGCACAGTCGAAAGAGTTCAACATGACGAGTGGTATGCCTGCCACGTTTCAACCGTCCAGAAACAGCGCCTACGCGCAGGGATAGCTGGGGCAAGAGCTGATTGAGCAAACTGGTCTTACCCACACCTGAAGGACCACAAAAGACAGCAAGTCGTGTACTGCTGAGTTTGTTTTTTAGGGCACCTAACCCCTCTCCGGTCTGCACAGAAACCGCCATCGGCCGATACCCCCAACCCCTTAGCCGCACAAGCTGCTGTTCGAGCTGCTCCGAAGTGATCAGATCGCGTTTGGTAAGGATGAGGTGAACATCAACACCAGTCTGCTCAGCGGACAGTAGAAAACGACTCGCTTGGTCAGCGTCAAAGCAAGGCTGCTTGACTGCCAAGGCAACAACAACAGCCGTAACGTTGGCGACTGGCGGGCGGTTGATCCAACTCTGCCTAGGTTCCACATCACCAACCACAGCTCGACGCTCCTGCCAATCGATTGCTTCCACCCAAACTCGATCCCCCACATGCACGGCAGCCCCGCGATGGTCCAGGCGCGTTCGACGAGTACAAAGCAAACGCAATGGTTCATCATCCGTTGATCCTGTCCAGCTCACCAATGAAGATGGATTAAAAGTCTCGAGTTCTACCTCGAGAAAATTGGCTTGTAAGGCCACCACCATCCCTGCAAGCCGCGGCGCCTCAGCCGCCGCCACAAGTCACCATCAACCTCAACCAAGTGTGTTCCTGAGCAATAATCTCAACGCGATGGCCTGCCTCTAATAACCCTGGAACCACCATCGCCTCAGGTTCCCCACGATCAAGATCCACCTGTAGAAGTTCCTTGTCCTTAAGACCCTCAAGAGCCAAGCGACAGCGAATAAAATTGATTGGGCAAGGAGTACCGCGCAAATCAATCTGCTGATCAGGAACAAGCTGGGCGGTCATCCTTTCTGGCCAAACAAACGAGCAAACAAACCACTGTTGTGATGGTGATGCTGCCTGCCTTTAGCGGAATGATGGCCAGCAAGATCTTCAAGCAAGCCCCGCTCCTCATCAGAAAGACGAATGGGCAACTTCACATTGATAGAAATACGCTGATTACCTCTTGCTACTGGGTTTCCTAGCTTAGGAATACCCTTGTTTTCAAGGGTGAGTACAGCATTGGGCTGAGTTCCAGCAGGAATCTCAAGACTGGTGTTGCCATCAACCGTATCAACCTCAATGATGTCTCCAAGGATTGCCTGGAGATAACTCACGTTGACTTCTGAAAGCACCGTGATCCCATCACGTCGCAATTGGGGATGGGATTTCACCGTCAAAAATACGTAAAGGTCTCCAGAAGGTCCACCCCGCAAACCAGCATTTCCCTCACCGGCAACTCTCAGACGAGTTCCTGTATCAACCCCAGCGGGAATATTGATGCGCAATTTCTTGCGAACCTGACGAACACCCTGTCCAGCACATGCAGGGCAAGGATCTGCAATCACCTGTCCAGTCCCTTCACAACTGGGACATTCCGCCACCTGAGTGAAGCTCCCGAAAGGTGTTCTGGTCGCTCGTCGAACCTGACCAACACCACCACAAGTGGAACAGGTCGTTGGTCCACTACCCACCTTGGCTCCAGTGCCGTTACAGGTGTCGCAAGTTTCAAGATGGGGAATTTTGATCTCTCGTTCTTGGCCGAAAACAGCTTGCTCAAAGTCAATCTTCAAGTCGTAGCGAAGATCATCTCCTTGCTGCGGTCCCCGTCGTCGTGGACGAGCACCACCAGATCCACCAGCCCCTCCAAAACCACTAAAAAAGGTCTCAAAGAGATCAGCGAAGCCACCCATATCTCCCACATCGGGCATGCCCGCTGCACCCCCAAGCCCAGCCTCGCCAAATTGGTCATAACGACCACGAGTCTGAGGATCGCTAAGCACCTCATAGGCACGACCGATCTCCTTGAAACGATCCTCTGCACCAGGATCCTTATTGATATCTGGGTGATACTGACGTGCAAGACGGCGATAAGCCCGCTTCAGGGTATCGCCATCAGCATCTTTGCTGACCCCTAGCAGGTCGTAATAATCAGCCATCAGCTCGTCAACACTCCTTCACCCTAAAGGGCAACAGCATGCAATCAGACCCCTGGTTGGGCAGGATCTGCCTCACCTTGAAAAGTTGCAGTGGAGTCATCATTGGGTTGAGCTGAAGAAGGAGAGGCGCCACTCTGCGGGCCTGGTCCCATAGACACCTTCACAAGAGCATGGCGAAGCACCCTGCCATTGAGGTGATATCCGCGCTGAAGTTCCTCTGTGACTACATCCTCTGGATGCTCCTCACTGGGCTCTCGTGAAACAGCCTCATGGAGCGTGGGATCAAACGCCTGCCCAACAACCCGCATTGAAGCAACGCCCAATTGCTTGAGCACATCAACAAGCTGTTTATAAAGACCCTGATAACTGCGATGAAGAGCCTGAGCCTCCTCTCCCTGAGGCTCTAATTGCTGACGAGCTCGCTCAAAATTGTCCACCACCGGCAGAATTTCACTCAAAGTAGTACAAATGAGCTGCAATCGAAGATCGTCCTGATCGCGACTCTGACGTTTGCGGAAATTATCGAAATCTGCAGCAATCCGCATGTACTGACTACGAAGAGTTTCGTGCTCTTCCCGCAGGCTGCTGTGCTCCTGCTCCAACTGCTGTAAGCGAGCTTCATTATCCGCTAATGGTGCAGATTGAGCTGAAGACTGACCCTCGTCGGAATTCATCGATGCCACTGATTCCAGAGGCACGGAAGCCTCTAAACCCTCAGCAGCAGGATCGTGAGCTGGGGTAGGGGCGTCGCCACTCATGCTGACCGTTTGCAAATTCACGTCTAGACATGTTGATGGGAATAGCACACCTCCCACAAGCGGCGGAAGCCCGCACCTCCAATTTCATTTCTTCTTCGTGACCCAGGGCCGACCAATCCCCAAAGCAACCAACAGCATCCAGCAGCGACTGGAACTGGAACTGCTCCTACAAGTCAATGTGCTTAGCCACGAAGAACTTGTTGTCGGAGTGGAGCTAATGGCCAACCACACCACTCTTGACATCTCAACGTGGCAACAATTCCAGGCCCTGCCAATCAACATGCACAACCAACATTTGGTTTTAGCCATCTCGGACCAATGCAATGAGCAAACCAAAAATCAACTGATCTCAGTGCTGCAGTCCCAAGGCTTCAGCACAGAATTCCGTCTCGCGCTTGCAGCCGACATCAGCCAGCTGCTTGCACCAATGAGATCTGAGCAGCACGTTGAATCTGCATCCAAGTCAAAAACAACAAAGCCAATTGCACAAACACCAACCTCCCTGCTGGCAGGATTTAGTGCCGAAGGCGTGCTCGAAGAAGATCCTGAAGAACAAGCCAGACTTGCTAGTTCCGTAGAGGATTTGGAGTCCAGCTTGATGGACTCAGACAGTTCACCAGTCATCAACCTGGTGGACCGCATATTGCTAGAGGCACTGCAAACAGAAGCCAGCGATGTACACGTTGAGCCGCAACAAGACGGACTACAGATCCGCTTCCGTCAAGACGGTGTCCTGCAACGCTATATCGAACCCCTCCCGAGCCGATTGATCCCTGCTGTTACCTCACGCTTCAAGATCATGGCCGACCTAGACATCGCAGAACGGCGCATGGCTCAGGACGGTCGCATTCGTCGCACATATCGCAATCGTATGGTCGATTTCAGGGTTAATAGCCTGCCAAGCCGTTACGGGGAAAAAATCTGTCTGCGACTCCTCGACAGCAGTGCTCCACAACTCGGGTTAGACAAACTGATCAGCAACCCAAGTGCTCTCTCTCTCGTACGCAACTTGGGCTCTAAGCCCTTCGGCATGATCCTTGTGACAGGTCCAACAGGGTCAGGCAAGTCAACAACCCTTTACTCCCTCCTGGCAGAACGCAACGAGCCTGGTATCAACATTTCCACCGTAGAAGATCCCATCGAATACACCCTCCCTGGGATTACCCAATGTCAAGTGAATAGGGAAAAAGGCTTCGATTTCAGTACTGCACTGAGAGCCTTCATGCGTCAAGACCCAGACGTTCTGCTGGTCGGTGAAACCCGTGACCTAGAAACCGCAAAAACCGCCATCGAAGCCGCACTGACTGGTCATCTGGTACTAACCACACTGCATTGCAATGACGCATCAAGTGCGATCGCCCGCCTCAACGAGATGGGCGTGGAACCATTCATGGTGAGCGCCTCGTTGATTGGCATCGTCTCTCAACGACTTCTACGAAGAGTGTGCCGTTCTTGTCGTAAGTCATATCACCCAACTGAAAAAGAGCTGGGGCGATTCGGCTTGATGGCCCATACAGAAACTGGGGTGACCTTTTTCAAGGCCCACCATCACGGTCAAGAAAAACAGCCGTGCCCCAACTGTCAAGGCAGCGGCTACAAGGGCCGAGTTGGTGTCTATGAAGTACTACGCATGAACGAAGAGCTCGCTTCAGCCGTCGCCAAAGGTGCCACTACTGATTTAGTAAGACGTCTGGCGCTCGAGGCTGGTATGAAAACTCTATTGGGCTACAGCCTTGACCTGGTGCGAGAAGGCCACACCACCCTTGAGGAAGTAGGCCGAATGATCCTCACCGATTCCGGATTGGAATCAGAGCGCCGCGCCAGAGCCCTTAGCACTCTTACCTGCAACGTCTGCGGGGCAGGCCTCCAAGACGGCTGGCTGGAATGTCCCTACTGTCTAACCGCTCGCCAATGAAGGACCCGTCATGGATCTAATGATCGAGGACCTGATGGAACAGCTGGTGCAAGGTGGCGGCAGTGATCTGCACATTGCTACCGGCCAACCCCCGTATGGACGATTCAGCGGTGAATTGAGGCCAATGACCAATACCCCCCTATCCGAAGAAACATGCAACAAGCTGATTTTCTCAATGCTCAACAACAGTCAGAGAAAGACTCTGGAACAAATCTGGGAGCTTGACTGTGCCTATGGGCTAAAGGGTGTGGCGCGCTTTCGTGTGAATGTCTATCGACAGAAGGGAAGTTACGCCGCCTGTCTACGTGCTCTTGGCAGCACTATCCCGAGTATTGAAAGTCTCAACCTGCCATCAGTAGTCATAGAAACCAGCAAACGACCAAGGGGATTAGTGCTAGTAACAGGACCAACCGGATCAGGCAAAACAACAACCCTTGCTTCCCTGCTGGACCACATCAATCACACCAGAAGCGAACACATCCTCACAATCGAAGATCCAATCGAATTTGTATACAAAAGCGATCTCAGCCTTGTGCACCAGCGACAGCTCAATGAAGACACACGCAGTTTTGGCAATGCCCTGCGTGCGGCACTACGCGAAGATCCAGATGTGATCCTCGTGGGCGAAATGCGCGACCTGGAAACCATTCAACTGGCCATCAGCGCCGCCGAAACAGGTCACCTCGTATTCGGCACCCTGCACACCAACTCGGCGGCACAAACGGTCGATCGCATGGTTGATGTTTTCCCCCCAAACCAGCAAACCCAAATCAGAGTTCAACTCTCAGGAAGCCTGCTAGCCATTTTTTCTCAAACCCTCTGCCGGCGCCTAAATCCACAACCAGAACAATTTGGGCGGGTCATGGCTCAAGAAATCTTGATCAACACGCCAGCCACAGCAAACCTGATCAGAGAAGGCAAAACCGCACAGCTCTACTCCCAAATTCAAACCGGAGGAGAACTAGGGATGCAAACACTAGAAAAAGCCCTTGCGAATCTAACTAAACAGGGTGAAATTAGCCGCTCTGAAGCCATCGCCAAAGCCAGTAAACCCAGCGAACTGGAGCAACTCCTCAACGATGGCTAAGAGACAGGCCTAAGCGATGACATCATTCGTCGCCACCTACGAATCCGCAAGTGGTCAAACACGCACAATAACCATCAAAGCGGCCGACCTAACAACCGCAAAAAAATTACTACGTCGTCGTGGAATACGAGCAACTGACCTGAAAGCAGCGCTCAGCAATAAAGGACAAGAAAGTAGCAAAAAAATTGACCGCCAAAAGAATACAAAATCATCAAATCTTGGACTATTTTCCATCGATCTAAGTGCCGCTTTCGAAAAGTCCCCAGGTGTAAAAGACAAAGCAGTTTTCGCAAGCAAATTGGCAACTCTGGTGGATGCAGGCGTTCCGATCGTGCGCAGTCTCGACCTAATGGCTAGTCAGCAGCGCTTGCCTATGTTCAAACGTGCACTGATGAAGGTGAGTCTTGATGTAAATGAAGGCAGTGCCATGGGCACTGCTATGAGCAAGTGGCCAAAGGTATTCGACCAACTCAGTATCGCAATGGTGGAAGCCGGAGAAGCTGGTGGTGTTTTGGATGAATCTCTCAAGAGACTCGCCAAGTTATTAGAAGACAATGCCCGACTCAAGAACCAAATCAAAGGGGCCCTTGGTTACCCAATCACTGTGCTGGTGATAGCCATCCTCGTCTTCCTAGGCATGACAATCTTCTTGATCCCGACCTTTGCAGAAATCTTTGAAGATTTAGGCGCCGAGCTGCCCCTGTTCACTCAGTTCATGGTCGACCTAAGCAAATTATTGCGTTCCTCCTTTTCCCTGCTATTAACAGGTGTCCTACTGGCGTGCGCTTGGATTTTCAACCGCTACTACTCCACTCACCAAGGACGCCGTCAGATCGATCGACTGAAACTGAGAATCCCCCTATTCGGCACTCTGATCATCAAAACTGCCACCGCTCAATTCTGCAGAATCTTCAGCTCATTGATCAAAGCAGGCGTACCAATCCTGATGTCACTAGAAATTGCCAGCGAAACCGCTGGCAATGCGATCATTTCCGACGCCATTCTTGAATCACGCACCCTTGTTCAAGAAGGAGTGCTCCTTAGTGCTGCCTTAATTCGCCAAAAAGTGCTTCCAGACATGGCCTTAAACATGCTGGCCATTGGCGAGGAAACCGGAGAGATGGATCAAATGCTCAGCAAGGTGGCTGATTTTTACGAGGATGAGGTCTCTTCCTCGGTGAAGGCTCTGACCTCAATGCTTGAACCCGCGATGATCGTTGTAGTGGGTGTCATCGTGGGCTCCATCCTGCTAGCGATGTATCTCCCGATGTTCACCGTGTTTGATCAGATCCAGTAGCGAACTGCAAACTCTTTGCAATGGCCTGACCAGCAAGCCAACCACTGGTCCAACAATGCTGGAAGTTGAACCCCCCCGTCAGCCCATCCACATCGAGAAGTTCCCCAGCAAAATACAGACCTGGACAAACCCGACTCTCCATCGTCGCGAGATTCACCTCGCCCAACTGCACTCCCCCAGCCGTAACGAACTCTTCTCCAAATGGCCCCTTGCCACCGATTGAGTAACAGCTAGCAACCAAAGCTTCAAACAAAAGACGTTCCAAACGGGCAGGACAATCCGCCCAACGCAAATCCCGAGTAGCACCCACTTGAGCCAACAAGGACAACCAAAGACGACGGGGCAAGTTGGGCAGAGGACGAGCTGATCCCAGAGTGCGTCGACCTTGGTGATGACGTAGGTCACGCATTGACTGCTTCACCAGATTGTGACTACTCATGCCAAGCCAATTGACAAAAAGCTTTCCCCGATAGTGATCGCCTTGCAAAGCCCTTGCAGCAAAAGCAGTAAGCCGCAAAATCGCGGGCCCACTTAATCCCCAATGAGTAATCAATACCCTGCCGGTCTGCTGAAAGTTTTGACCTCCAGCCTTAAGACTTAGATGAACGCCATCGAGAGCCACACCAGAACAGGCGATTAACGCAGGTGCCTCCAGAGCAAGACTGAACAGAGAAGGAACTGACGGCACAAGCTGATGACCCATCGCTGCCGCCAAGCGACGACCACTGGGATGCCCACCCGTAGCCAATAAAACCCTTTGAGCCTGAAAAGAAGACCCATCCCGACATTGAACTAAGAACCCTGCAGCACGCCTACGCTCCAAGCTCTGTACAACCTTCTGACTGCGCAAGCTGACTCCAGCCAACACTGCTGCCTGCTTCAGACACGCCACCACTGCAGAGGAGCAATTAGCCACAGGGAACATTCGCCCATCCGGCTCTGCCACAAGCTCCAGGCCCCGATCGGCAAACCAAGCCACCGCATCACCGGTAGCAAAACGGCTAAAGAGGCCCCGCAATGGGCGGCCACCTCGGGGGTAATTGGTCACCAAATCACCTGGCTCCCAGCAGGCATGAGTCACGTTGCAACGGCCGCCACCACTGATCTTCACCTTCGTCAATGGCTCAGAGGTGGCCTCCAACACATGCACAAAAGCCAAACCCTCCTCAGCCGCAGTGATTGCCCCAAAAAAACCTGAGGCACCACCACCAACAACGATCAAATCAACTGGCGGGTCGGAAAGTAAGGGCAACTCCGTTATTGCAATAGCGCTTGCCGGTTGGCCTGGGACCATCATTGAAGACATGTCCCTGATGACCGCCACAGCGCCGGCAATGATATTCGCTGCGAGGAATAATCAATTTGAAATCTACTTTCGTTTGAATAGCTCCAGCAAGGGGCTCCCAGAAACTTGGCCAGCCAGTACCACTATCGAATTTCGCCGCAGAAGAAAACAACGGCAGATCGCAACCTGCACAGTGATAGATGCCCACACGCTTCTCCTTGTCGAGAGAACTCGTAAAAGGGCGCTCGGTTCCCTCCTCTCGAAGCACCCGATAAGCCTCAGGAGAAAGACGCTTTGCCCACTGCTCATTACTAAGCGACCAATCAAGATCCTCAGCCCTCGTAGCAGCAAAGGCTGCTGCAGGTCTCCTATAAACACCAAAGGCTCCTGCAATAGTGGCGATCAGCAGAGAACGACGACTCAATAGCAAAGCAGTAATGGGCATAAGCGCAGCCAAAATCAATGACCTTCTTTCTAGGAAAGCGCAACACAACTATGAAGGCAGCATGAATCAATGATTGCTCGTTTCACGCCACAGGTTGATGGTGCTTATCGGTTCAGCGTGGCTCCAATGCTCGACTGCACAGATCGACACTTCAGGGTACTAATGCGACAAATCAGTCGCCGGGCGTTGCTTTACACGGAAATGTTGGTGGCCCAAGCTCTGCATCACAGCAACCGTCTTGATCATCTGCTCGATTTCGACATCATCGAGCATCCCCTGTCTCTACAAGTAGGAGGCGATGATCCAAAAATGCTTGCAGAAGCAGCGCGTCTGGCCGATGCCTGGGGCTACGACGAAATCAACCTCAACGTGGGATGTCCCAGCTCAAGAGCAAAAGCAGGCAACTTCGGTGCCTGCCTAATGGCTAAACCTGATCAAGTCGCACGTTGTGTTGAAGCGATGGCGATGGCGAGCCCTCTTCCAGTCACCGTGAAACACCGTCTAGGAATTGATAATTTCGATAGCGACGCTCTACTCATGACCTTTGTCGACCGAGTGTCCATCGCAGGAGCCACTCGCTTTACTGTGCATGCACGAAAAGCCTGGCTAGAAGGGCTTGACCCCAAACAAAACCGCACGATTCCACCACTTCAACATCAACGAGTCACCCATCTCAAGCAACAACGCCCGCAGCTCACTATTGAAATCAATGGAGGACTAGAACACCCTGCCGACTGCCTAACAGCGCTGCAAACCTGTGATGGGGCAATGGTGGGGCGAGCAGCGTATGCGCATCCGCTCCGCTGGCAGAGCATGGATGAGCTGGTCTATGGAGAAGAACCACGCTCAATCAATGCTTCTCAAGTCATAGGAGGATTACTCCCTCATGCCGAAACCCACCTGAGCCGAGGTGGCCGGCTATGGGATCTTTGCCGACATCTTTTACAACTCGTTGAAGGGGTACCGGGCGCCAAATCCTGGAGACGAGACCTTGGCATTAAGGCTCAAAAAGCCGATGCCGATCTAACAGTGCTGCAAAAAGCAGCCCAGCAACTTGAAGATGCCGGGCTATAAGGACTTCACTCAGCCCTCCGCTCCCCCATATCCGCTGTAGCTGTCACCACCTTCACCCTCAGGTGCAGCTCCTCCCCTACGACGACGAGTGCGACCCTCGTCATAGGAACTTGTTTCAGGAGGGGCTCCGCCATAACTGCGATCTTCCCAACCACGAGCTCCGGAACCACGATCTCCACCACCGCCACCACCGCCATATCCGCCGCCACCACCGCCATATCCGCCACCACCACCGCCATATCCGCCACCACCACCGCCATATCCGCCACCACCACCGCCATATCCGCCGCCACCACCGCCATATCCGCCACCACCACCGCCATATCCGCCACCGCCGCGACGGGGCGCACTGCCACGTGGCTCTGCCTTATTGATCCTCAAAGGGCGACCCATCATTTCCGCCCCTTGAAGAGCTTCGATAGCCGCAGGCTCAGCTGACTCATCAGCCATCTCAACAAAAGCAAAGCCCCTTTTGCGTCCTGTGTCGCGTTCCAAGGGCAAAGCACAATTCGCAACCTCACCAAAAGGTGCAAACAATTCAATAACGTCTTCCTGCTCAGCGCGGAAGGGGAGATTGCCGACGAAAATACTCACTTTCCTTGTGGACCGTAAAAAAAGTAGTGGACCAATTGGCCAGGTATAGCCATTAGTTCATGATTCGAGAATGAATCAATCCACCTTTGGCGCTATCAGCGTAGACCCGCCGAGGCATTTCGATCATGACAGAACGGAATCAAGGCGGCTACGCCAGTGGCGCAGTTGCTCCTCAACTCGATCAAAACCAGTGCCACCTTCACTAATCCGCACAGCCACAACCCGCTTTGGAGCCAATGCTTCATGCAAATCCTCAGCAATAGCAGAGTGAAATTCCTGCCATTGTTCAAGGCTTAGATCACAAAGCAAAATCCCTTCGTCTAAACAACGCTTCACAACCGCACCCACCAATTGGTAGGCCTCCCGAAAGGGCACTCCTTTAGCAACCAAGTAGTCAGCCACATCAGTGGCATTGGAAAAATCGGATTCAACGGCAGCTGCCAAGCGTTCCGAACAAAACTCCAACCCTTGCTCCATCAAAATCGACATGGCTTCTACACAATCTTTAGTAGTGCGAACGGTGTCAAAGAGAGCTTCCTTATCCTCCTGAAAATCCTTGTTGTAAGCCAATGGCAATCCCTTAATCATGGTCAGGAGACCCTGAAGGTGACCAAACACACGACCACATTTGCCTCGTACCAATTCAGGCACATCAGGATTCTTCTTCTGAGGCATCAAGCTGCTGCCAGTGGCACAACGGTCGCTGAGACGCACAAATGCAAATTCCTCAGACGCCCAGAAAATCACCTCCTCCGCCAGGCGACTGAGATGGACCATGACCAACGAAGCCGCCGCTGTGTACTCAACAGCAAAATCGCGATCACTTACCGCATCCAGGCTATTCGCGTAAATACACTCAAAGCCAAGTGCTGTTGCTGTATTTTGGCGATCAATAGGCACTGATGTTCCTGCAAGGGCAGCCGCGCCAAGCGGCGAAATATTGACTCTTCCGCGAACATCTTTAAGCCGATCTCTATCCCTTTGGATCATCTCGATATAAGCCAAAAGATGATGGGCCAAGCAAAGCGGCTGGGCACGCTGTAAGTGGGTGTAGCCGGGAATCAAAGTTTGACGATGGGATTCTGCCTGTGTCAAAAGAGCATGCTGAAACCGCTCCAGTTCACAATCCAAATCATCCAAGCGACGCCGTAACCACAAGCGCAGATCCGTGCCTACCTGATCATTGCGACTTCGGCCGGTATGAAGTTTCTTACCGACAGGCCCCAATAAAGCGATCAGCCGCCTTTCAACAGCGAAATGAACATCTTCATCAACAAGTCCTGGCTGAAACTCTCCTGCCGCTGCCTCTGAGCGGATTTTCTCAAGGCCGCCCTCAAGCTGAGCCGCCTCTTCAAGACTGATCACTCCACATTCGCCAAGCATGCGTGCATGAGCGATAGACCCATCCAAATCTTCTTGAAGCAGAGTGATGTCAAAGCTGATGGAAGCATTGAACCGCTCAATAACCGGATGCAATCCCTCTTCAAACCTTTTGCTCCAGCCTTCTGCAGAACCACCGGTTACTCCACCTGCCATCCCTTCATGAGCAGCGAGTCAACAGCTTGTCAGGCCAGGGACACAGACGGCAGCGTTACCTCCTCTGGCACTTTCAAAACCACCATTGAGGCATCATCTTCCAGTTGATGGTCCACACCGACAAACCGATCCAAACGGGCAAATAACTGATCAAGAATCCCCTGTGCGCCTAAACCACTTCGACAAGATCCCTCCATTGTGCGAATCAAGCGAGCTTCATCAAAACGATCTCCGGTGATGCCAGGAGCTTCGGTAACACCGTCTGTGTAGTAAATAATCACGTCACCAGGCTTGAGCAAAATTTCACCACAGCTGTAATCCGCCTCTGGCTGAAGTCCAATCAACAAACCAGGCACATCAAGCCGGCTCACACTGCGTTGCTCAGCTCGCCAGATCAGAGGAGGATTATGAGCAGCATTTGCATAGCGAAGACGACGCGTGCGCGGATCGTAGTCAGAATAAAAAAGAGTCACAAACCTATGGGACTGAGCCAAGTCCTCTTGAGCTAGCTGATTGAGATCATGGAGAATCCGATTTGGCGGCAGACCACTTAACACCTCTGCACGCAACATGCCCCTGAGCATGGTCATTAATAAACCAGCAGGTACGCCCTTACCCATCACATCTCCCATCACAAGACCCCAACGACCTCGTTCCTTGCGTCGACCGATCAGTTCTGGACGGGTAGGAATGAAATCGTAATAATCGCCGCCAACCTGAAAGGCGGGACGGCAACGAGCTGCAAGCTCGACACCTTCAATCACAGGACAACGATCCGGCAAAAGCTGAGCCTGAATCTCTGCCCCGATACTGAGTTGACGATCAACCCGCTCGTGAAGACGGGCCTCCTGAAGCATCAGATCGTTCTCAATAGCCACCCCAGTCAGGTCTGCCACCAACTGCACATGGCGACGGTGAACATCACTCCAAATCAGAGCTGCTTGAGGATCAAAAACATAAAGCCTGCCACGCTGCTGCCCGCGAGCAACTAATGAGGTGGCAAACATCCCGGCCCTAGCCAAATGGCGCTGAACCAGCTGATCCATAGCAAGAACCTGTGCCTCATCAGTACCGAAACCTGTGGCAAAACCTGCTTCAAATGAAGCCAACTGCCTCACTAATTCCTGACTCTGATCAAATGGAACTGCCTGAAGCTGCTCCCTCCACAAACGACCATCAGCCTGAAAAGGCACGAGCAATGCTCCTTGTACGCCCACCAGGCGGGAGGCCACCACAGGGACCAATTCGAGAAAACGATGCAGATTGGTGAAACTGCGCAGGGCAAAACCCAACGAAACCAACAAGTCCTGATTGCGGCGCTGCTCCCTCGACAAGCTATCAAGCAATTGCCGCAACGACGTAGAGGCTGACACCTGCTGAGAAGCGCTACGAAAAGAAGGCGTCGGATGTCGCCGTGGCGACTTACTGCTCACAGCAACGGCACAGCAGGGTTAGAAAGTTAGCAAGATCAACTGCTTCAGGCAGCCGCCAGAACATCAATAGTTAGCCAAGAGTGCCTCAACAAATTCAAAACTGTTGAACGGTCGTAAATCACGGATCCCTTCACCAGCGCCGATAAAACGAATCGGCAACCTCGCTTCTGAAGCCACCGCTAAGGCCACGCCACCACGAGATGTGCCATCCAACTTGGTAATCACTACCCCTGTAAGAGCGGCCGCCTGGGCAAAAGCCATGGCTTGTCGCAATCCGTTCTGACCTTGACTGGCATCAAGTATCAAAAGAGATTCAACCCTGGCTTCAGGTGCTAAACGATCAATAATTCGTCGAACCTTTTGTAGCTCCTCCATCAAATTGTGCTTTGTCTGCAAACGACCAGCTGTGTCAACAAGCACAAGGTCTGTTGATTTAGATCGGGCCGCACCAATTGCATCAAACACAACAGCAGCAGGATCAGCATTGGCAGTGGAATTGGCTATGACCGGAACACCACTGCGAGCACCCCACACCTTGACCTGTTCAACAGCAGCGGCCCGAAAGGTGTCAGCAGCAGCAATCAAAGCGGTATAACCACTGCGTACTGCCAAGTTTGCCAACTTGCCAAGAGTGGTGGTCTTGCCAACACCATTGACTCCCACAAATAACCAGATATTGAGACGACCCCGTTCTGGCGCTAAAAGATCAGTGCCAGTGTCCTGAACCGGAGCCTCCAAAAGATTGCAAAGTTGTTGTTTAAGAAAGCGAAGTCCTTCAGCAGGATCCACAACTTCTTCGTTCATTCGGCGACGAAGCGCATCGAGAACTTGATCCGTAGCTTCAACTCCCGCATCAGCTCTCAAAAGTAATGTTTCAAGGTCATCAAGAACCTCAGGAGTAAGGGGGTCATCCCCGAGGTTTTCCAAAAGGCCTTTGACAAAACCTTGACGGGTCTTTTCAAGACCACGCCTGAGTCGACCCAACCAATCAATCTCCTCTAAAGAAATTTTTTCCGGCTTACGCCCCTGTGCGGCAAGCACTTCTGCAGACCACGCAAAGGTTTCGTCAAACTCACCAAGCTTGGGTTCAGGCGACGTTTCCGAAAATTGAGATTGCTGAGCTAGTTGAGGCGAAACCTCCTCAACCCTTGCTTCAAGCTCTTGTTCACGAGACTGCCTCTGGAGCGCAGCTTGCTCCAATAAAGAACCCCCAGCCTCAGGACTTGAAGACTGAGCAATCAATTCAGGTTGAACATTCGCAGTAAGGACTGTTTCGCTAGCAGAGTCAATCTCAACTGAAGCCTGTGACGTTTTCTGCTGCTCTTGCTGTGCTTTTAAGCGGGCATAAGCACTGCGAGCCCACTCCAAAGAGGATTCCTCCTGGTTCATTGGAGAAGATTCCTCTTGATTATTAAACGAATCGGAGCTGACATCCTCAGAGCCTTCTGCCTTCTCCTCTAAAACTTTCTCAGTAGAAACATCGTCACTGGCTTGACGATTAAACCAGTCGTAAACCATTAGGCCAACGTCACAGTAGAGGCATCATTCAAGCGTCTCAACACACCATTAATCATGCGACGACCTTGATCATCGCTGTAGCGATGGGCCAATTCAACAGCTTCATTGCAAGCCACAGCAGATGGAGTCTGAAGAGCAGTCAAGTCCACCACGGCCAACCTCAAGATATCCCGATCAATACGAGGCAAACGACTCAAGCGCCAGCCCTCCATAACAGCATCAATACTTGCATCAATGCTGTTGCGTTGTTCTATCACCAACCTCACACGCTCTAGAGCCCCAAGCCGAATCTGCTCCTGGTTTCCTAAAGCCAGCAAACGTGGGATTTCCAAACTTGTTGAAACACCATTAATCACCTGTTCTGCACCAATAAGACAAGCCTGTAAATGCTCACGAACCTGACTCGTAGAGCTCGCATCACGATCTTGAAACTCACTATCGAGTAAATGCTGTTGAGCATTCTCAAGCTCAACAGCACAAGTATCAAGACCCTCTCTCCAATGCTGACTCAGGGTATCAAAGGCCTTCTGAAGAAGACTCTCCAAAGATATTGTTTTCAACCTCGAACTTTCACGTTCGGGAATCTGACCAAGCACCAAAAGAGCCAGTTCTCGAGCAAGTGATCTAGAATGCATGATCGACACAAGAACTGGAGGAGACGAACTCAAACCTGGGTCGTAGTCGTAGAAGACGGGGCAGTATTAGAACGCAATTGAGTCATCAAACTTGAGAAACTACGATTCATAGGAGGCTCTTGTTCATCAGGGTTCACAATTCCTGCTGAAATAATTGTGCGGAAAGCATCCTCCACGGAAATATTTAAATTGCGAACCGAAGATTCCGGCACCAAGGTATACCAACCTGTGGTGGGGTTAGGAGCCGTGGGAATAAACACACTCAGCAAGGGCTGATCAAGCTCAGCTTGTAGTGAGGGACCTACCAAACCGGTCACAAACCCAACACTAAACAAGCCCTCACGGGGATATTCCACCAACACCACTCGACGAAAACGCTTCGAATTATCTCTTAGGAACGTTTCCAAAAGCTGCTTAAGGGTCTTATAAACCGAACCAGCAAGAGGTATCCGAGAAAGAGTTCCCTCACCAAACTCAAGCAGCCAACGTCCAACAATATTGCGAGCCATCAAGCCAATCAAAAGGATGCCAAGCAACGGCACCGTAAGGCCCAGGCTCAAATTAATCAGATCCTGAAGAAGTGGATTAAGGGTGATGAACGGATTGACCTGTTTGGGGATCGACGTAAGAAATGCCAGTACAAATCTGCTTACAGTGGTAGCCAACCAGATCGTTGTCGCCAAAGGTATGACTACCAACAACCCTGCAATGAGATCGTTCTTGAGATCCTGCTGAAGCCTTGAGGTCAGCGGAAGATCTGTTCTGGGATTGGACTGCACCAAGGAAAGTCTGAGGCCAAAAGCGGACTTGATTGAACCAACCTAACCAGCTGTCTGACTTCTGCCGAGTTTTAAAGCACGGCTGTGAGCGCCAGCAACACAAAAGCCACTGCAAGCACAACAGCACTAAGGGTGCCACCAAAACGACGCTGATTCACTGCAAGATTGCGCTGCCGCTCCATTTGCTGGATCTGCTGATCCATCTGAGTCAATTGACCAGAGACGAAATCATTGGCTGCCTTTTGCTGATCTTCATCTGTTGCAGTAGCAGGCAACTGACCAGCTTGTGCAAGCTGATTACCAAGGACCTTGAGAGCTTCAGGGTTCTGAGCCTGTCTACGGGCTTCCTCAAGCTGATCTCGCCTTTGCTTCAAAGTTTGATTTGCCTGACCAGCGAGGGTCTGATTACCGGAGATCGCCATGGGAATCACTGCGATCATGGCAATAGCAAAAAGACTAGAAAAAGCACAAATCAGCCAGCGAATCGGCAGTTTTGCTTTGCCTGGATGATCCAGCCTGGAACTGATCAACATCAGCAACAGACCTATAAATCCCATCGGAGAAAGCGTAACCAAACGCTGAACCATCACTTGCTGAAACTCCACCGAAGCCCAATCGCTTGCACCAAGCAAGACAACCATCTGCAACAGCAGCAAAATCACGAGGGTGAGTCCAAGCCAGCGCATCAAAGGAGTTAAACGACCGGCTGAACTTGATCCCAACTCAGAAGCAGGCAAGGCACGATGCCAAAAGGTAATCAAGTGTACGGTTGATGGTTGTGAAAATCTGCGCCAAACAAGATCAACTCAGCCATGAGCTCAAAGAGCAAGCAAAAAAACAAGGTTTTGATCCTGTAGGAATTGCCAGGTTCCCTGGTAGTGACCGACTCCAACTTCGCTCCGCTGCTCTACAGCGCTGGCTAAAAGCTGGTCATCAGGCCGACATGGCATGGATGGCCTCATCGCAAAGGCAACAGGCGGACCAACTACTCGAAGGGATGACAAGCCTGCTGGCGGTAGGTCTGAACTACTTCGTCAATGTACAAAGAGCTCCAGGCAAATTATTTGTTGCTCGCTATGCGTGGGGACGGGACTATCACCGAGTAATCAAGCAAAGGCTCCGAAGAGTAGGTCGCTGGCTTGAACAACAGCGACCTAACTGCCGCTGGAAAATCTGCGTAGATACCGCTCCATTACTCGACAAAGCCTGGGCAGAAGAGGCCGGTCTCGGTTGGATCGGCAAGCACAGCAACCTGATCAATACCCAGCGAGGTTCATGGATGGTGCTGGGTCATCTTCTTTGCACCGAACCACTCACCCCAGACCAACCCGCCCAGTCCCTGTGCGGCAAATGCCAATCCTGTGTGGAGATATGTCCCACCCAAGCCATTACCGAACCTTTTGTGATCGATTCACGTCGATGCCTGGCCTACCACACAATCGAAAACCGCAACCCTGACTTACCAGAAAACATTGTGAGGTCCTTGGGGGATTGGGTCGCCGGATGTGACATCTGTCAAGACGTCTGCCCATGGAATCAACAATCTCTTCCCCATAGCAATGATCCTGATGTACAGCCTCGTGATTGGTTACTCAAGCTGACGCGCAATCAAGCCCTCTCATGGAGCGATACAACTTGGAGTGAACAATTACGCGGATCTGCTCTGAAAAGAATCAAACCATGGATGTGGCGTCGAAATGCAGCCTCAACGCAAACCAACAAACCTCCTACGCTGCAAAAGCACTAAATCCATGGAATGAAACTGAACCAGCTGCGATATAAACCGCTTAACGGCTGGCTCAGAGGAGCTGTTCTAGGGCTCATCACCACAATTGTGGCAACACCTCCGACTCATGCCCTCATTCCCTACGTCTACGAGCCAAGTCCTCTTGAATTAAAAGGAGCCAGCCTCGGCATTGGACGCACAGCCGCCCAATTGCTGCAACTGGGTCAACCAAAAGAGGCCGCGCTCTTGGCAGCACTTGCTGTCCGACTGCAACCAGAAGATGAGCGTCTCTGGTCAATTTTTGCAGAAGCCCAACTACGCAGCGATCAACTTGATGCTGCAAGCCATTCTCTAGCGCGAGCAAAACAACTCAACCCCAAGAAAGCAGGCCTTTGGTTCGCTGAAGCTTCCCTTGCCCTGCGCGATAACCGGCCTGCAGACGCCGTGAGCCTCCTCATCCAAGGTCTAGAACTCGACCCAAATAATGCTGGTGCTTACTTTGACCTAGGCAACGCAAGAGTGATGCAAGCCAATCTTCAAATCGCTCTCGAGGCCTTTGAAAAGGCATCCGGCTTGCAGCCAACATTCTGGGAAGCCGTTAACAACCAAGGAATCGTGTTGTTTGAAATGGGCAAAATCAAAGCTGCCATCAACCGCTGGCGGCGTGTACTACAAATCAAACGCAATGCTGAACCAATGCTTGCCCTTGCGGCTGCATTGAATCAAATCAACCCTGACAGCACAGAAGCACTCGCACTTGCCAACCAAGCCCTTTCAGAAAATCCAAATTACGTCTTACCAAGACACCAGAAAGAGCAGCTCTGGGGAGAACGCCTTCGCCAAGCCACTAGTCATTTACTGACAAACCCAAATCTACGATCAGCTGTGGAACGAGCTGAAGCCAACGCTGATACAAACCAATAGGCACTGATCAACAATGCGGGTATCCGCTAAGTAGATCTGTAGGCTGAGCGCTTTAAGCCCTCTAATCCCAAATCTGGATGGCCGAGGAGCGCCTTCAACCAATCGCATTGCATCAAGAGATGCAACGCTCCTATCTCGAATACGCGATGAGCGTAATCGTAGGAAGAGCATTGCCCGATGCCCGAGATGGCCTCAAGCCAGTTCAGCGGCGCATCCTATTTGCAATGCACGAGCTAGGCCTGACGCCAGATCGTCCCTATAGAAAATGCGCCCGTGTTGTTGGAGATGTCCTAGGGAAATATCACCCTCATGGCGATCAAGCCGTTTACGACGCACTCGTTCGACTCGTTCAGAACTTTTCAAGCCGTTTCCCAGTATTGGATGGACACGGCAACTTCGGCTCCGTTGATGACGATCCGCCTGCGGCCATGCGTTACACAGAAACGCGTCTGGCTTCAATCGCCCATATGGCGTTGTTGGATGAAATCGGAGAGGAAACAGTTGATTTTACTGCGAATTTTGATGGCTCCCAACAGGAACCCTCAGTACTGCCAGCCCAACTTCCCTTCCTGCTACTAAATGGTTGTTCGGGAATCGCCGTAGGTATGGCGACCAGCATTCCACCCCACAACCTTGGCGAAGTGGTCGATGGATTGATTGCCCTGATACGCAAACCCGATCTCAGTGACGACAAATTACTTGACCTAATTCCTGGCCCAGACTTTCCAACTGGTGGAGAGATCCTGCTGGGCACTGGCATCCATGAAACCTACCTCAAAGGACGCGGCAGCATCCCAATGCGTGGCGTGGCCCATGTCGAAGAAATACAACCTGGTAAGGGTCGGCACCGCCGAAGTGCTGTTGTCGTCACTGAATTGCCCTATCAACTCAGCAAAGCTGGTTGGATCGAAAAACTGGCAGATCTTGTTAACAATGGAAAAATCGGTGGCATTGCCGATATTCGCGACGAAAGCGACAGAGAAGGAATGAGGATAGTGGTGGAACTTCGCCGAGATGCCAACCCAGAGAATGTTCTCGGCGATCTGCATCGACGCACCTCCTTACAAAGCAATTTCGGTGCAATTCTTCTGGCTCTTGTTAACGGCCAGCCCCAACAACTTTCACTGAGAAAATTATTACAAACTTTTCTCGAATACCGAGAACTCACAGTTATCCGAAGAACCAACCATGCCCTAGGAAAAACAAAAGCTCGCCTGGAAGTGGTGAAAGGATTAATCACAGCATTGAACGCACTACAAGCTGTCATTGCAATGATCCAAGAGGCTGCCGATGCTGCTGCTGCAAGAGCCCGTCTGATGGTGCAATTAGATCTCAACGAAAAACAAGCCGACGCTGTTCTGGCAATGCCACTAAGACGACTTACGAGTCTGGAACAAAGCAGTTTGAGGCAAGAAGCCAAAGAACTACAAGGAAAACAAGAACAACTTCAATTCCTTCTCGAAAATCGAGAAAGCATGCTGGAAGTACTCATTCAAGAACTTCGACAGCTCAAAAAACGCTTTAACAACCCCCGCCGAACTCGCCTTGTGGAGGGTGGCGATGATCTGGTCGCTGAGCGAGCGGCAAACCAAAGACCGAATGCGGAAGTTCAACGACAACAAGCACTATCCGCCCTGCCAAGTGATGGACGAATACTCATCCAGCAAGACAGCCAGGTCAAGGTAATGAGCCCTCAAATCCTCGGTCGACTTCACCTCAACGAAGCCTGCAAACTCAGCGATGGACCTTCGCCAGCCAGATTGATCTTGCCAATTGAACCAGCCCCACGTCTACTTGCGGTGACAAACAATGGTCGAGTAGCTCTAGTCCGCTGGGAATTTGCAGGGCAACAACCCGGGTCGCTGGAACGCTTCCTACCAGGAGGATTAGAAAAAGAAACATTGATCAACATATTCCCCTTGCCCGTAGATCAAAACCTAAGCCTAGGCCTACTTAGCAGCGATGGACGCTTCAAGCGATTACCCATAGAAGAAGTAATGGAACTTTCCGGAAGAGCAGCAACCATTGTTAAATTGAAAGATGGTGTTATCTTAAAATCAGCATTCATTTGCAAAGCAAATGATGATGTTATTCTAGCAAGTAATATAGGGAGAGTAATCAGAATTAATGTTAATAACGACAGCATGCCATTGATGGGAAAATTAGCTCAGGGGCCTATGACAATGCGACTATTACCAGAAGAAATGGTCGTTGGAGCAGTTTCTTGTCCACCAAACTGTGAAAGCACTGTATTACTTGCCACACGCCTAGGTAAATTCGCCAAAATATTGGTCTCTTCGATAAGAGTCTGCCAGAGAGGAGATTTAGGGGAAATTGGATTAACAATAAAAGATTCAAGCCAAGATCAAGATCGAGTCGTTGACATCTGTAATGGCAATAGGTTGGTCGGCCTAGTCAGTAGCCAAGGTCGCCATGGCCGTATTGAAGCTGGAAAGCTGGAACTGACCATACCGATCAAACCGAGTCTAAATATCGTGGAATTAAAAGACAACGAAGAAATTCAAAAACTGGTGCCACTAATCACAACTAATAATATTATAGATTAAACATTTAACACTTAAGTCCTTGATGATCACCTTTATTAAGACAATTGTGTGCGTTCTATCCAATCGAGATATTCAGAAGTAACTGTCCCTGTAATATACTCTCCGGTAAAACAAGAAAGCTCAAGTTCAGAAACACCTGAACCTTCAACAATTGCTGCTTGTAGATCAGCAACCTCTTGATAGACCATGTGATCAGTTGAAAGTTCAGAAGAGATTTCAGGAATAGTGCGATTATAAGCAATCAGCTCATGACGATTTGGCATATTTATACCATAAACATGTGAATACCGCACTGGTGGTGCTGCAGAGGTAAACGTGACTTTATTCGCACCAGCAACTCGAGCCATTTGTACTATCTCCTTCGAAGTCGTACCACGTACAATTGAATCATCCACAATTAAAACATTCTTACCCTTAAATTCTGTTCCCATAGCATTTAACTTTTGTCTAACAGATTTCTTACGTTGAGCTTGTCCAGGCATGATAAATGTACGGCCTACATAACGATTTTTAAAAAAGCCCTCACGATATTCAATCCCCAGCTGTCTAGCCACTTGCATAGCAGCAGGCCGTGAAGAGTCAGGAATTGGCATCACAACATCTATATCTCCAGATGGCGTGTACTTTGCAATAGTTTCTGCAAGTCGATCCCCCATCCTTAATCGAGCCTCGTAAACCGAGATTCCACTCATCACTGAATCAGGTCGAGCAAGATAAACATACTCAAATGAACATGGCACAAGACGCGGATTCTTCGCACACTGACGTGAATAAAGCTCGCCATTTTGAGTAATGAAAATCGCCTCACCAGGATCAACATCCCTAACAATCTCATAATCACCATTCTCTAATACCAATGACTCACTAGCGACAATCCACTCATCAGCACCTTCTAAAGACTTACGTTTACCAAGTACCAATGGCCTAATGCCAAACGGATCACGAAAGGCAAGAAGACCGTGCCCTGCAATCAAAGCAATAGATGTATAAGAACCTTCTACTCGTTGATGTACAGATGTAACAGCATCAAATACCTGATCTGGAGTAAGATCACTGCCATAAATTTTTAATTGCAATTCAGTAGCTAGAACATTAAGCAACATCTCCGTATCACTCTTTGAATTTGTGTGGCGACGATCAATATTGAACAAGTCGCGATCAAGCTCTCGAGTATTAGTAAGGTTACCGTTATGAATAAGAATGATTCCGTAAGGAGCATTCACATAAAATGGTTGTGCTTCTTCTTCCCGCTCAGCTGCACCCTTTGTTGCATATCTAACATGACCAAGACCAATATTACCGATTAAGGAACGCATATCACGTGTGCGATAGGCCTCCCGCACTTGCCCCCTTGCCTTATGCAAGTGAAAAACACTGCCATCCATGGTGGCTATGCCAGTAGAGTCCTGACCCCGGTGCTGTAGAAGCAGCAAGCTGTCATAGATCTGCTGATTGACCAGCGCAGTAGAAACAATGCCAACAATGCCACACATGTGAAGCTCAACTCCTCAAATGCATAAGCCAAGGAAGACATTTTGCACCAAAGCTCAACTCAGACGCTTGAAGAGAGATCCAAGCCCATACGACGAGGGATTGCCTGCTCAAAGCACTCCCTCAGCTGATTCAAAGGAAGCTGAACCAAGCGATTGCCAGCCTGAGTGATCAACAACTCCTCATCAGCCGTAACAACACCAAGGTACTGATCAAACACTGAGCCAGGGGATGTGGTCTTTGCCTGATTTAAAACCTTTTGCCAGGCAACAGCCTGCGTGGATGGAACACTCACCAAGATGCGTGAACCACCTTCAGCAAATAACAAGCGATCCAATCGAGCATCGCTGGATGGTAACTCAATATGTGCACCCAAATTTGCAGCGATACAACACTCAGCAACTGCAACTGCAAGACCTCCATCACTTAAATCATGAGCAGAGCGAACAAATCCTTCAGTAATAGAATTGCGTAGGAAAGATTGAACTAAACACTCAAGTTTCAGATCAATCTCCGGAGGCCTACCCGTAACTAAACCATGAATACATTCAAGATAACTACTACCCGCAAGGCTAACGCGAGGATCAACAGCAACTGTTGTATCGATAGGCACCCCTAAAAGCCAAATAAAATCACCAGGCTCAAACCAAGCCTGACCACACACATTTACAAGATTATGAACTAAGCCAACCATTCCAACAACTGGTGTTGGGTGAATAGGTTGTATTTTTCCATCAGCTAAGCGAGTCTCATTATATAGAGAAACATTTCCTCCAGTTACTGGTGTTGAAAAAGTCTTGCAAGCCTTAGAAAGACCACGACAAGCTAAAGCCAATTGCCAATACCCAGTAGGCGTTTCCGGAGAAGGAAAATTGAGATTATCTGTGACAGCCAAAGGCTCCGCACCAACACAACTAAGATTTCTGGCCGCTTCTGCTACAGCGGCCATAGCACCACGTTCTGGATCAAGAAAAACCCATCGATTAGGACAATCAACAACTGCCGCAACTCCCCGCTTTACCTCATCTACAGAGCCTTTACCTTGCTGTGGACGTAATCTCACAACAGCAGCATCAGAAACTCCTGGGGCTGAAACTGTATTGGCTTGAACCTGATGGTCATATTGACGATAAACCCAACGTTTTGAAGCAATCGTAGGGTCATCAAGTAACTTTAGAAGAATTTCATCCCATGAAAGATTACTACCAAAATGAGATTGTGAATTTAAATTGATCCCTTTTAAACCAACAACTGGTAATAGATTCTCCTGCCAGTCCCATTTAGCCTGAATCTCTAGCGGAGGATCACTCACTAATTCATGTCGATCAATTGGAGTGTCATCAGCTAATGCATTAGCAGGCACCTCAGCAACAACTTCTCCTTTTTGCAAAACACGAACCACCTTCTCTTCAAGAACGCAACCAACAATTGCTGCTTGCAACCCCCAACGGATAAATCTCTCCATCAAAGATTGCTCTTGTCCAGGCTTCACCACAAAAAGCATTCTCTCTTGAGATTCCGAAAGTAAAAACTCATATGGAGTCATCCCAAGCTCACGAGCAGGAACTCGATCAAGATCGAGTTCAATACCAAGACCACCCTTAGCAGCCATCTCCGAACAGCTACAAGTAAGACCAGCCGCACCCATATCCTGAGCAGCAACAACATCGCCACTCTTAAAAGCTTCAAGACAAGCTTCAATTAAACCTTTTTCCAAAAATGGATCACCAACCTGAACCGCAGGACGATCATCCAAAGAAGCTTTTGTGAGCTCTGCACTAGCAAAACTGGCACCACCCATACCATCACGACCAGTTGTACTACCGACATAAATCACCGGATAACCAACACCATGAGCCCCAGAACAAACAATCTCATCTGTTTCCATCAGCCCAAGAGCCATTGCATTAACTAACGGATTGCCGGAATAACTGGAATCAAACGCCACCTCACCACCAACGGTAGGAACTCCCACGCAATTGCCGTAATGAGCTATACCTTCAACGACCCCCTCCATAAGACCAACATTACGTTCATCTTCAAGAGGTCCAAAACGTAAAGCATTAAGAAGCGCAATAGGCCTTGCACCCATAGTAAAAATATCTCTCAAGATTCCACCAACACCTGTAGCAGCTCCTTGAAAAGGTTCCAATGCAGAAGGATGATTGTGGCTTTCGATTTTGAAAGCCAAGCTCTGCCCATCTCCTAAATCCACGACACCAGCATTTTCTCCAGGACCAACCAAAATCCGATGACCACTTGTAGGAAAGCTGCTGAGCAAAGGCCTTGAATTGCGATAACAACAGTGTTCAGACCACATCACACCAAACATTCCCAGCTCAACTCGGTTAGGTGCACGTTGGAGACGACGACAAATCTCGTCGTAATCATGTGGTTTAAGACCTTCATGACGTAAAGCCGCAGCCACGTCATAGTCAACTCTCAAATCGGGGCCCTGACACACGAGATCTAACTCATCTCTTCCCAGTTTTGCTTATAAAGCTCAAACCCAAGGATCATCCTGACCATCGCCTCTACCGTCCGGACGGCCACGGCGACGTAACTCTTCAGTTGATTGGGAAAAATTGTCAGTCTGTTGATCATCCCAACCTTCTAAGGGATCCATTTCAGCCATATCAGAAGACTTCCAAGAACGCTCAACTGGTTCATCCCAGGGAGGATCCTCCAACCAGCCTTCCAAACGATCACTGGCCCGATCACCCATCTTGTGAAGTTGATCGCGCCAATGACGGGAACGCTTAATTAAACCCTGACGAACACTGGAATGAACCAAGGGAAGATCATCTAAACCACGCAAAGCAGTAGCAACCATTCCTGGTTGCTGATCAACAATGCGATCAGTGGTTAATCGCCATCGACTACTGCCTGGAAGCCGAGGATCACTGCGAGAGACCAAATAATGAAGGATTTTCCCTGTTGTGGGAATAAAAACAAAATCAGCCACCAAACCGAGGCGGTGCCCATCGCGATCCAACAAATCAGCATCTAACAAAGTCGGAAGACGCTCAAGCGTGATCTGATCAGAAACAGCCGGTTGCCCTTTAACAAAAACCTCTTGCTCATTAATCCCACGCGACTGATCCAAACGCCAAACATCCCTCGACACTCGAAGTGCTGATGGACGACTAACCCAACCAAGTAAACGATGAACAGGAGGATGCATCCAAGGCATTACACCAGGGCCGTGATCTAACCCCTGATCACAACGTACACGATGATGCAACAAATCACTCAATAAAATCTGATCAGGAAGATTCAAAGTTCAAGAACGAATTTGTACTGGCATCACCAAATATGTAAAACCAATATCATCATCCTTTGGCGAAATAATTGCAGGTGTAGTTGGAGCATTACAGCGCAGTACAATACGGTCACTATCCATCACCTTCAAACCATCTAGTACATAACGAACATTAAAAGCAATCTGAACAGCATCCCCAGTAAATTCAGCCGATAGCGATTCAGAACCACTGCCTACATCCTGAGCATCAGCACTAATTTCTAGAAGCTCAGAAGTATTGTCACCACTAACCTTTACAACATTGTTATGTTGATCAGCTAATACAGCTATTCGTTCTAAAGCTGCAATAAAAGCACGCCGATCAACATCGAAACTCCGAGCAAAACCATCAGGAATTAACTGACGATAGTTAGGATAGGTACCGTCTAATGTTCGACTAGTTACGACTTGATCAGCAGCTAAAAACACCACCTGACCTTTATCACAAAACAAACTCACTTGATCATCACCACGCCATCCAGCGATCAAACGCTCTACTTCCCGCAGAGAGCGAGAAGGAAGCGTTACGGAAAAATTCTCACCTTCATCATCCATCTCAGATGAGACCGTAGTCTCAACAGCTAAGGCATCTGCCAAGCTTAAAACGGCAAGGCGGTGACCATCAGTTGCCGCTGCTTCCATCGCTTTACCATCAAAATGCAGATGAACTCCTGTTAGTAACTGTTTGGCTTCATCTGAACTGCTAGCAAAAAGAGTTCCTCGAAGAGCTTTCAAAAGAGCCATCGCATTAACCTTGACAGCCTTACCACTTTCAACAAGAGGTAATTCAGGAAAATCATCAGCAGACATCCCACGCATCTGATAACTCCCGCTTGAACTTTTGAGTTCAACCTGTTCACCAGCCTCATCAGTGGCCAAAGTGATAGGTGAATCACTTGAAAGCCTTGAAACAATTTCCCCTAATAGGCGCGCAGGCAAAGTAATCGCGCCACTCGATTCCACCGAGGCAGTCAATACCGTTTGAATACCAAGGCTCAGGTCAAAACCCGTGAGGCTGAGACGATCAGTGCCAGCATCAGCAGTGAGAAGGACGTTGGCTAGCACTGGATGAGTGGGTCGTGAAGCCACGGCTCTGCTAACGAGCTGTAGTGCTGTATTGAGTTCAGCCTGTGAACAAACCAGTTTCATTGAATCAATGTCACGACTAGAACAAGAACGCTGAAGAGGTCTCCCAGAATTTCACAAGCCAGCAAGAAGTGCAATGGCAGATCATTCTCATTCATAACCTCCCGTCTCTATTAATTAAATTATTAAAAGAAATTAAAAGAACCGTAGTAGTAGGGCTTGAGGAAATCGTGGAAAATTGTACAAATCCTTTATGGTGACTGGGCTCTAATGGTTATAGACTTGTGGAAAGGATAGTTGGACATGTGGAGAGATGACGTTCTTTCCACATTTTAATCAATTGGGGAAAAGGCTGAGGTTTTTAAATGGTTGGGTTTTGTGGCCTTTTCCCCAATTTCAATAATAATTTGAGCATGATTTCCACAGTCAGATTTTAGATGGTCTATTCGAGATGCTGGTGTTTCCTTGATCCTTAAAAACCCATGACATGAGCCACAGTGGTTAGATCTGGATTTACATCTGTATGAAATGTTGCATCGTTGTTATTGATGGCACAATCTGGATCTTTTAAACCGTTGCCAGTAAGGACACATACAACTGTTGCCCCTGAAGGGACTTCAGACGCACGTTTTAATAATCCTGCTACAGAAGCAGCACTTGCAGGTTCACAGAAAATCCCTTCCTCGCGACCAAGCAATTTGTAAGCTTCTAGAATTTTTTCATCTGAAACATCAAGAAAGGCTCCATTGCTGCTTGACTTTGCGGCAATGGCCTTTTCTTTGTTGACTGGGTTGCCTATTCTAATTGCCGTTGCAATTGTATTTGGATTGTTTACGGTCTTGTTGAAAACTAATGGTGCAGACCCACTGGCTTGGAATCCCATCATTTGTGGTAGAAGTTGACATTTTCCGGCTTGTTTGTATTCTTGAAAACCCATCCAATAAGCAGTGATGTTACCTGCATTACCCATTGGGATGCACAGCCATTCTGGCGCTTCTCCGAGAGCATCAACAATTTCAAAGGCTGCAGTTTTTTGACCTTGAAGCCGGTAGGGGTTAACGGAATTCACCAGAGTTACTGGGTATTTCAAGGCCATTTCTTGAACAATGTCGAGAGCACGATCAAAATTGCCTCGAATTGCTAGCACTTCAGCGCCATAAACTAAAGCTTGAGCTAACTTTCCTTGCGCTACATAACCGTCTGGAATTAATACAAAAGCACGCATACCAGCGCGTCTTGCATATGCAGCAGCAGCAGCAGATGTGTTGCCTGTACTGGCACATATGACTCCTTCACAATTAGCTTCTTTGGCCTTGCTGATTGCCATCGTCATGCCTCTGTCCTTAAAGGACCCTGTGGGGTTGAGGCCGTCGTATTTCACGTAGACCTTGACTCCCCTGCCAATCTGTTCAGCTATGGAGCTGACAGGGATCAATGGCGTCGCTCCTTCTTTGAGGGTCACGACGGGTGTGGTATCGCTTACCGGTAACCAGGATCTATATGCTTCTATTAGGCCAGGCCAATCTTGCATCACAGGGGTTGTGGAGATAGCTTCAGGTAGGTTTTGGCTGAGGGACACCAATAGAGAGCAAGAGAGCAGTGTTTAGTTGGAATCTAAGCCTTAAGGCTTAGATTCCTTAAGGCCGTCTAGTGGCGAATCGGAAAAGAATTTCACTAGACCAGCGATTGACTCAGCTTTTTGCATGATTCCAAACAGAGCCGGTAGGTTTACTGTCATTGTTTCGTTGGGATAGGCTTTTAGAAAGTGGATGGCATTAAGACCGCCCTTACCTATTTGCATGCCATTGATGACTCCAGCTCTCAATGCTGGAACGCTTACCGAAGGGTTTGGCACGTTGAGAGGGTAGATGATTTTGGATATGCGGTTGATGATTACGTTGCCAATGCGGGTGGTCATTAATCGACTGGTAAGCCCTATAGGAAGTTCTAGCTTTTTATTGAGGAGCTTGGAAACAGTTTCTGGGTTTTGTCGACTGAATTTCAGGGCATCTTTTAATAGGCCTCTGGCTTTTCCTGTTTTTGCTAGATATTCCAAATCTGACACTGAGATTGAGCGGCGGAAGGCACCACTCACTAAGGCCACTTCTTTGGCTGCTTCTGCTTTCGGCATCGTTGAAAACAGACTTAATCCCAAACCTAGGCAGAGAGCCATCAGAGATCGATAAGAATGTTTTTTGGATTGATTCATTAGTGAACCCTTTAGTCACAGAATTTAGGGTGAAACTCCTGCTGCTACCTTGACAAGACGGACAACACCACGTTCGGCGAGACCCTGCGCAACTTTTATACCCATTTTGTGGGTATCAGGTTCGCGGATCAGTCTTGGTAGGCGGCTGAGGACTAGTTCAGGAGTGAAGCCTGGCAGGTTTTGCAAGATAACGATCAGTTGCCGAATTGGTTCTAAATCAAGCAGTGAGTCATTGTCAGAATTTTCAGACTCCGAACCAATGGCTATAAGTGGAGGTTGCAAGGATCGCGGTAGGTTACGACCCAGACGTTGAAATGTTTGCCAGCCAAAGGCGTCAAGGCGGTTGATTAGTGCTTCAACAAGTTGTTCTCTCAAGAGACCACCGTTGATTGAGAAGAGGAAATCGATGACCTGATCAATTAAGCTGTCCAAGTCGAGCTGGGCTTGGGTTGCAGCACTTGCTACCAGGTTTTCTAGTCGAGTCCAGCGGAAGATTTCTCCGTCAAATAGCATTTCTTTGAGGCTTTGGCGTAATTGAGGGTCGGGATCTTCCATGAGTCGCCGAGCGAAGTAAGGATAAGCGGCACCAAGAATTTTGAATTCTGAATCTACGCTTAATGCGATGCCTTCAAGGGTTATCAGTGAACGAATAATTAATGCGTAGTATGGAGGTACCTTGAAAGGGAACTTGTACATTACGCCAGAGAGGTCATCAGTTACGCTTTTGAAATCAAGGCGACTTACACCCATCTCTAGAGCTTGGCTGAAGACACTTTCAAACGCAGGTACAATTGGTTCTAGATTGACATCTTCTGCTAGAAAACCGAGTTTTACAAAGTCTCGTGAAAGGTTGTTGAAATTACGGTTTACCAGATGTACTACTGCTTCAATTAAGCCTGTACGTGATTCTCGGCTCACCTCACTCATCATTCCGAAATCGAGGTAGCAGAGCCGTCCATCGGCCATAGCCAGAAGGTTGCCAGGATGTGGATCAGCGTGGAAAAACCCGTGTTCCAACAACTGTTGCAAGCTGCAGTTAACTCCGACTTCAACCATATTATTGGGATCGATTCCTAGCTCTCTCACTGCCTTTAGATTAGTGAGTTTTACTCCATCAATCCATTCCATTGTAAGTACTCTACGGCTAGTAGCTTGTCGATAGATTATTGGTACAGCGATGCGTTGATTATGGCTGTGAAGCGTGCGGAAACGCTCTGCATTGGCAGCTTCATTAAGGTAATCCATCTCTTCAAATACTCTTCGGCCTAGCTCATCAATCAGCGCCACAAGATCACTACGTATCAACCTCACATTGCTTTTGAGCCATGCGGCAATGTTCCGTACGATGTAAAGATCAAGGGTGATTTGTTCACGAAGTCCTGGTCGTTGTACCTTGACGGCCACCTGTTGACCTCCTTTGAGTACGCCCCGGTGGACCTGTCCTAAAGAGGCGGCAGAGATGGGTTCTTTGTCGAGTTGTTCGTAGATCTCTTCGATTGGTGTTTCAAGGTCTTCTTCTATGCAGGCCATAGCCATGGCACTGTCGAAGCCTGGCAATTGGTCTTGTAGTTGTGAAAGTTCTTCCAGTAGAACTGGTGGTACTAGGTCTGGTCGACTGGAAAGGGCTTGTCCAGCCTTAATGAAAGCAGGGCCAAGCTCTACTAAGAGTTTCGCGAATTCTCGTGCTCGTTCCCGAGCACGATTTGCATCGTTCAGTAAGCCAAAAACTTTGTCCCCTGCTAAGCCAATCAGGAAGAGACCTATTGGTAGAAGTGTTTGCCATAGTCGGCGCAAAAGGCGCTGTGGATGGCCGGCATAAATTCTGGTAATTGCAGCAGGGTCGTATTCAAGTAGGCCTGCCGCCTCGATGAAATCCCCGAGTTCTGTTTCCATCCTGAGTGGGGTCTTGATTATTCACCCCTTCTAAACGAACCGTGCTGCCGCTACGGTCGGAATCATCACAGGGCTGGACGTGCTCACCGGTCTTCTGCTGCAGAACATAGCTCTGATCGAGAGTCTTGAACTGGAGTTCAGCTCCGGCTTTACGGTGCTCACCGGCGAGACCGGCGCAGGCAAGTCGATACTTCTCGATGCCCTCGATGCGGTGCTGGGTGGAGCGCAGGGGGCCAGCGGCGTTCGTTTGCTACGCGCTGGTTCTGATCGAGCCAGGATCGAAGCTGCGTTTCAACTCAGCCCTGCGCTTGAACAGTGGTTGATCGGGGCGGAGTTTGACCCTGAAGAGGAGCTCCTGATCAGTCGTGAATGGAAACGGCAGGAGGGTGATCGCTTCTCCAGTCGCTGCCGGCTGAACGGCAGCACGGTGAATCGTCAGCAGTTGCTTGAGCTCAGACCGCTGCTGATTGAGCTCACTGTTCAGGGCCAGATCGATCTGTTGTCGCGTGCGGGGCAGCAACGGTTATGGCTGGACCGTCTCGGTGGTTCTTCGCTGGCAGAGGTCAAGGCACAGGTTGCTGATGCCTGGACGGACTGGCGCGTTGCTGCAGATGCCCTGATGGCTCTCGAGCAGGAACAGCAGCGTTTCGAACAGGAGCGGGCTGAACAGGAGCAGCAGTTGGAGCAGCTTCAAGCTGCTGATCTCGAGGATCCAGACGAGCAGCAGCGGCTGGAGCAGGATCAGGATCGCCTCGTTCATGGCGTGAGGCTTCTCGAGGGTCTGGCCTTGTTGTTTGGGCGTCTCCGCGATGGTGCGGATCAGGGGCCCTCTCTGCAGGATCACTTCTCGGCGTCCATCCAGGAGCTTCAGGCCATGGCCCAGCTGGATGGTTCCCTGGAGCCGCTGCGGGATCAGGCTCTGGATCTCGGGGCCGGTGTTGACGCCTTGCTGCGCTCCCTCGATCAATATGGTCTGGCGCTCGAGAGCGATCCAGATCATCTGGAGCGGATCCAAGACCGCCTTTCGGTACTAAAACGCCTGCAGCGCCGCTATGGCCTTGATCTGGCCGGTTTGATTCTGCGTCGCGATGACCTGCTTCACCGTCTGGGTGCTGAAGGATTCGCGGCTGATCTCGCCTGCCTGCATCAGGACGAGAACGACCGACGCCAGAGCCGTGATCAAGCCAATGCGGCGTTGCATCGCGAGCGTTCCTATGCAGCGGAGGCTCTGGAGGCGTCGTTGCTTGAGCTGTTGCCCCCAATGGGCCTGGCCAACGTGCGTTTCAAGGTGGATCTCACCCCCTGTGATCCCGCTGACCATGGTGCGGATGCTGTGCAATTTCTGTTTTCCGCCAATCCTGGCCAACCGATGGCACCGTTGACGGAGGTGGCGTCCGGTGGTGAGATGTCCCGTTTTCTGCTGGCGCTTAAGACCACCCTTGCCGCAGTGGATGGGTCCAGCACGCTGTTGTTTGACGAGATTGATGCCGGCGTCAGTGGACGCGTTAGTGGAGCGATGGCGGATCTTCTTCAGACCCTGGCGCGTCAACGCCAGGTGTTTTGCGTCACCCACCAACCGCTCGTGGCGGCCGTGGCCGATCACCATTTCCGGGTAAGTAAGCATGTGGAGGACGGCGTGACCCACTCGCGAGTGTCCCGACTGCGGGACACTCAGGAACGCTGCCAGGAGCTAGCTGACCTCGCTGGTGGCAATCAGGCTGATGCCTATGCAGCGAGCCTGCTGGACCAGCGCACAGCTTGAAGGCTTCGGTTCTTCCTAAGCTCTTGAGCTTTCCAACGGGTCCTGATGGCGCGAGCTGCTGCCAAGATCGCTGATTCAGCTGGCTCGCTGGCGACTCAGGACGACGTGATTCGCGTGAGGGGTGCCCGGCAGCACAACCTCAAGAACGTCGACGTCACCATCCCCCGCAACAAGCTGGTGGTGTTCACCGGAGTCAGTGGCAGCGGCAAGAGTTCGCTGGCCTTCGACACGATCTTTGCGGAGGGACAACGACGCTATGTCGAAAGTCTGTCGGCCTATGCCCGGCAGTTCTTGGGGCAGGTGGACAAGCCCGATGTCGATGCGATCGAGGGTCTCTCGCCGGCGATCTCGATCGACCAGAAATCCACCAGTCACAACCCGCGGTCGACGGTGGGCACCGTCACGGAGATTCAGGATTACCTCCGTTTGCTGTTCGGTCGCGCTGGCGAACCCCACTGCCCCAAATGTGGCCGCTCGATTAAGCCGCAGAGCATCGACGAGATGGTCGATCAGATCCTTCTTTTGCCGGAGGGGACCCGCTATCAGTTGTTGGCGCCGGTGGTGCGCGGCAAGAAGGGCACCCACACCAAGCTGATCAGTGGCCTGGCAGCAGAGGGTTTCGCCCGGGTGCGCATCAACGGTGAGGTGCGCGAGCTGGCCGACAACATTGAGCTGGACAAGAACCACAGCCACAACATCGAAGTGGTGGTCGATCGTCTTGTTGCCCGTGAGGGGATCCAGGAACGGCTGACTGATTCCCTCCGCACGGCCCTCAAACGCGGCGATGGTTTGGCGTTGGTGGAGGTGGTGCCCAAGAAGGGTGAGGAACTTCCCGACGGCGTTGAGCGGGAGCGTCTCTATTCCGAGAACTTCGCCTGCCCGGTGCACGGCGCTGTGATGGAGGAACTGTCGCCACGGCTGTTTTCCTTCAATAGCCCCTATGGTGCCTGTGAGGCTTGCCATGGCATTGGCCATCTGCGCAAATTCACCGTGGACCGGGTGATTCCGGATTCATCCCAGCCGGTGTACGCCGCTGTTGCTCCCTGGGCGGAAAAAGACAACAGCTATTACTTCTCACTGCTCTATTCAGTGGGTGAAGCCTTTGGCTTTGAGATCAAGACCCCATGGAATGAGCTCACGGACGAACAGCGGGATGTGCTGCTTAATGGAAGCCGCGAACCGATTCTGATTCAGGTCGACAGCCGTTATCGCAAGGGGAAAGGGGGGTACACCCGCCCGTTTGAGGGCATTCTTCCAATCCTTGAGCGGCAGCTCCGTGATGCCAGCGGAGAAGCTCAGCGCCAGAAGTTGGAGAAGTACCTCGAGCTGGTTCCTTGTGAAGCCTGTGGCGGTCAGCGGCTCCGACCCGAAGCCCTGGCGGTGAAGGTGGGTCCTTATCGGATTACTGAACTCACTTCTATAAGCGTGGCGCTGACTCTTGAACGCATCGAAAAGCTGATGGGCGTTGGAGCAGCTAATGGATCTGAGCCTTTGCTCAATTCACGTCAGATCCAGATCGGTGATTTGGTTTTGCGTGAGATTCATATGCGTCTTCGCTTTCTTCTTGATGTTGGGCTCGAATATCTCAGTTTGGATCGACCCGCGATGACCTTATCTGGCGGTGAGGCTCAGAGGATTCGTTTGGCGACACAGATCGGCGCTGGTCTTACGGGTGTGCTTTATGTGCTTGATGAACCAAGCATTGGTTTGCATCAGCGGGACAATGATCGTCTGTTAGCCACTCTCAGACGTTTAAGGGATCTGGGTAACACTTTATTGGTGGTAGAACACGATGAGGACACCATTCGCGCCGCTGACCATCTTGTCGATATTGGTCCAGGGGCAGGGGTGCATGGGGGTCATATTGTTGTTGAAGGATCTTTGGATCATCTGTTGATGGCTGAAGAATCTTTGACAGGTACATATCTCAGTGGCCGCCGCTCTATTCCTACACCTAGAGAGAGGAGAGAAGGAAGTAGTCGCAGGCTTCGTTTGATTGATTGTGATCGCAATAATCTTAAAAATCTCACCGTAGATTTTCCTTTAGGGCGCCTTGTTGCGGTTACAGGAGTCAGTGGTAGTGGTAAGAGCACTTTGGTGAATGAGTTGCTTCATCCTGCCTTAGATCACAGTTTGGGTTTGAAGGTGCCTTTCCCTCAAGGCTTGGGCGAGTTGCGAGGTGTCAATGCGATCGACAAGGTGATCGTGATTGACCAGTCTCCAATCGGCCGTACACCGCGCTCTAATCCAGCCACCTACACCGGTGCGTTTGATCCGATTCGTCAGGTATTTGCTGCTTCCGTTGAGGCAAAGGCTCGTGGTTATCAGGTTGGTCAGTTTAGTTTCAATGTGAAAGGTGGTCGCTGTGAGGCTTGTCGTGGTCAAGGGGTGAATGTGATTGAAATGAACTTTTTGCCAGATGTTTATGTTCAGTGCGATGTCTGCAAAGGTGCTCGGTTTAATCGGGAGACCTTACAGGTCACTTACAAGGGCCACACCATTGCAGATGTTTTGCAGATGACGGTTGAGCAGGCTGCTGAGGTTTTTTCTGCTATTCCCCAGGCGGCTGATCGATTGCGCACGTTGGTTGATGTGGGACTGGGATATGTGAAGTTAGGTCAGCCTGCGCCCACGCTTTCTGGTGGTGAAGCTCAACGTGTGAAGCTTGCTACCGAGCTCTCAAAGCGCGCTACTGGTAAAACCCTTTATTTGATTGATGAACCAACCACTGGCCTCAGTTTTTACGACGTGCATAAGTTGATGGATGTTATGCAGCGTCTTGTTGATAAAGGCAATTCAATTATCGTGATAGAACACAACTTGGATGTAATTCGTTGTTCTGATTGGATTATTGATCTTGGCCCTGAAGGAGGAGATTGTGGTGGCGATCTTCTGGTCACGGGGACTCCAGAACAGGTTGCATCCCATCCCACTAGCCATACGGGGCATTATCTCAAGAAGGTGTTAGCGAAGCATCCTCCTGAGACTGTGTCTGTTGCAGCTTGATGATGTTTTTTCGTTCCCGTTTTTGGCTGTTTGCAATCAGTTTTGGAGCGGGGCTGGGACTTGTTCCAAGCTCTGCTCCTGCACTTGAACGCTTGGTGTTTGATCTGCCGGTACTGGAAAGTCAGATTGATTTTGAGCTTGGCGCTGCTCACAGCGCAGGCGATCTAATTGATGCCAATCCCGATTTTGTGGAGTTGGATCGGGCTACGGATGGTGCTTTTGTGCGACTTCTCAATCAGGTCTTTAACGCTCCCCTGCCAGTGCAGATTGAGAAGGTGATTGAGAAGTCTGTCGGGCAGCCTCTTTTGGAGCAGGCTCTGATCGTAGTAACCAAGTTGGTTCAAGTTGAGGGGTTGCCCCAAGACACCAGTGGAAGGATGTTGCTTGAGGCGCTTTCGCGTGCTTCCAAGAGTGGTCAGCCAACTGTGCTTGGTTTGTTGCGACAAATCCCTGGTCAAGCTGCATCCATCAACTTGTCGAAATTGGCCAGCTATGTCTCACGGCTTCAACGTAATCAGCTAGCAGCAAATCTGCTTGTGGAGAAAGAGGTTCCTGTTCAGATTAAAACTGGATTACGCATGCCGCTTACCGGGTTGTGGTTAAGTCAGCAAGTTGATTTTCAGGCTTCCCATCGCTCGAAACCGATACGGGTGGTGGTGATACAACCGAAGTCTCGCTCAAACGGTCGCTTGGTGGTCATTTCACATGGGCTTTGGGAGTCTCCGAGAGATCTTCAGGGTTGGGCTGAATATCTTTCTGCTAACGGTTATACGGTGTTGCTCCCGGAGCATCAGGGCAGTGATGCTGATCAGCAGAAGGCGATGTTGGCGGGTGATCAACCTCCGCCGGGACCTCAAGAGTTGCGTCTTCGTGCGATGGATGTGACTGCGATGCTCTCTGCTGTGGAGTCAGGTGGTTTGTTGTCAACACTTTCCCTCAATACAGATGAGGTCGCTGTTGTTGGTCATTCATGGGGGGCGACTACGGCGATTCAATTGGCTGGGGCACGCTCAACGGATGTGAAGCTCTCTGCTCGTTGTCATAACCAGGATGACCCTGAGCGCAATATCAGCTGGATACTGCAGTGCAGTTGGCTTTCCAAAATGAATGAGTCTTCTGTTGAAGACTCACGGGTCAAGGCAGTTGTGGCGGTGAGTCCGCCGTTACGTCTTCTATTTGATCCAAGTAGAACTTCAGTTTTGACAGCCAAGGTTTTGTTGGTTAGCGGCACTCGTGATTGGGTCGTGCCTCCGGTGCCTGAGGCTCTGATGCCCATGCGTGATAGTGGTGCTTTGGAGTTTGGCCATCGCTTGGTGCTTGCCCAAGATGGTGGTCACTTCAACTTGATGGCACCTGCAAATCAGCTTCAGCCGGCCACTTTGGCGCCCCTCATTCTTGCTTGGATTAATGAACAGCTTGCAAATCCTGGTGTAGTCACCTTTAGTGGCGGCGGTTGGGGTGATGCCGTGCATCCTTTAGTGGATGTGACTGATGCGGCTTTGAACCTGTATCGCTGAGGCTTTTTTGGCCTGGCTTGTTGCGAGCAAGAGGCTTCATTATTCTGTCTTTGGGGTTTGTATTTCTCAATGATTCGGTCTAGGATTTTTCTGTTTAAAAGAGAAAATACATAGAGGGAATATATTGTTGTCGTTTCTAGTGAGCTGGGAGGTTTGGTTCTCATCCTTTCTTTAGGCTTATGAGGTTGGAAGTTCATTGATTATTTCTTGATGGCCATCCGCATCTGGATGGGTTCGTTGATCGCCTTGGAGGCATCAGATGGGTTTGAGATTGCTTCATCTGCATCTTCATGGACTGTTTCGATCTCACGACTTGGAATTGGGTCGCGATGCTGATACAGGAGGCCAGGCTCTTTATGTGCTCGAGCTTGTCAGGGGCCTGGCTGCGCGTTCGGAAATTGAGCAGGTTGAGGTGGTTACCCGCTTAATTCATGATCGTCGTGTTTCTACTGACTATGCCAATCCCATTGAGGATATTGCTCCTGGGGCCAAGATCATCAGGCTGCCTTTTGGACCAAGACGATATTTGCGCAAGGAGTTGTTTTGGCCCTATTTGGATGATTTAGCGGATCAGACCGTTAGCCATCTCCAGCAGCAAGAACATCTTCCTGATTGGATTCATGCTCATTACGCCGATGCAGGCTATGTGGGAGCCCTTGTGAGTCGCAGGCTGGGTGTTCCCTTGGTGTTTACAGGTCATTCCTTGGGGAGGGAAAAGTTGCGGCGTCTGTTGGGAGTTGGTGGAGACCATGAACAGATCGAGCAAACATATGCCATTGGTCAACGCATTGATGCTGAAGAGTTCACTCTTGCTCATTGCAGTTTGGTGATTACGAGTACTCGCCAGGAAATTGATCATCAATACGCTCGCTATGGGCGTTTTGTTCCGGAGCAAGCGGAGGTGGTGCCTCCCGGCGTTGATTCCATTCGCTTCAATCCACTCCAATCTTCTAGTGAAACGGATGTTGTTGATGGATTGCTCGCGCCCTTTTTGAGGAAACCTTCTTTACCTCCTCTTTTGGCCATTTCCAGAGCAGTGCGTCGTAAGAATATTCCTTTTTTGGTTGAGGCTTACGGCCGCTCGCCTGTGTTGCGTCAACGGCATAATCTTGTGCTTGTACTCGGCTGTCGGGATGATCCTCGTCAGTTGGAGAAGCAACAGCGGGAGGTGTTCCAGCAGGTTTTTGATCTCGTGGATCGTTACGACCTCTATGGCCGGGTGGCTTATCCCAAACAGCACCGTCGTGATCAGATCCCAGCGATTTACCGATGGGCAGCCTTGCATCGTGGTTTGTTTGTGAATCCAGCGCTTACCGAGCCCTTTGGGCTCACTTTGCTTGAAGCGGCGGCCTGTGGTTTGCCGATGGTGGCGACTGATGACGGTGGTCCACGCGACATCCTTGCTCGTTGTGACAACGGCTTGTTGGTTGACGTTACTGATCTGGAGGCACTTCAGGATGTAATGGAGCAGGCTGGTTCAGACGCAGATCAGTGGCGTCTTTGGAGTGATAACGGGATTGAGGCGGTCAGTCGGCATTTCAGTTGGGATGCTCATGTTTGCCATTACTTGGCATTGATGAAGCAACGTCTTGAATTGTCTCAGCCACGAATCTGGGCCACAGATAAAGAGTGTCTGGGCAGTCCACTGGGGCAGAGTTTGTTGTTGCTTGATCTTGATAGTTCTCTCGAAGAACCCGAGGCAGAGGGTTTGGCTTCGCTGCGGGAGGGATTGGAATCCATTGGCTCTGGCGATGCGCATGGTCTGGGAGTATTGACGGGTCGTTCTGTGCAGGCTGCAAAAAAGCGTTATGCAGAGCTGAATCTTCCTTCTCCTCGGGTTTGGATTAGTCGCGCGGGTACTGAAATCCATTACGGATTGGAGGATCAGTCGGATCGCTTTTGGCAGGCCCATATCGACGTTGATTGGCGGCGAAAGGCAGTGGTGTCTGCTTTAGCTGATCTCAAGGACCATTTGACGCTTCAGGACGATCAGGAGCAGGGTCCTCACAAGGTGAGTTATCTATTGAAAGAGCATGGTGAGGCGATTTTGCCACTCGTCCGTCAGCGTTTAAGGCAAAGGAGTCAGGCGGCACGTCCTCATTTGCGTTGTCATTGGTTTTTGGATGTGGTGCCTTTGCGAGCTTCCCGAAGCGAAGCCATTCGCTATCTCTCTCTTCGTTGGGGATTACCTCTTGAGCAGATTTTGGTTGTTGCCAGTCAACAAGGTGATGCTGAATTGGTAAGGGGATTGACTGCTTCAGTAGTCCTTGCAGAGCATGATCCTTGTCTGGAGGGTTTGCGACATCAGCAACGAGTGTTTTTTGCTAACAACCCGCATTTGTTTGGACTTTTAGATGGCTTAAATCACTATCGATTTTTCTTAAAGTCTTAACTGACACCCTTACCCTTTATTACCTGGATGGATGCGGCGGCTCGATCAGCTTTAGAGCGAACTGCTTCCATAGACTTGCCTTTGGCTAAAGCAACCCCCATGCGACGCCCTGGTCGAGCATTGGGTTTGCCGAACAGCAATATCTGGGTGTCAATTTCTGAGAGGGCTTTCTCCACTCCTTTGTAGGAAATGGATGAGAGATTGTCTTTTGCCAGGATTACCCTGCTTGCTGCTGCATCTGCAGTTTGAATAGTAGGAATAGGTAAGTTCAGCACTGCGCGCAGGTGTAGTTCGAATTCACTAAGGTTTTGGCTGATAAGGGTGACAAGTCCGGTGTCATGTGGTCTTGGTGATAGTTCCGAGAAAATCACTTCATTGCCACAAAGAAAGAACTCCACCCCGAACAATCCCACACCACCAAGATTTTTGGTAATAGTCAGAGCCATTGATTGGGCTTGCTTGAGTTGTTCAGTAGAGAGTTCTGCTGGTTGCCAGCTGCATTGATAATCTCCTCCAATTTGTTCATGGCCGATTGGTTCGCAGAAGAGGGTGGAGCCATCCTCTTGGCGAATTGTGAGCAAGGTAATTTCGAGATCAAAGTGAAGGAACTCTTCCACGATGACTCGCGGTGAGTTACCCCGGGACCCTGCCATAGCGGCTTGCCAGGCTTGCCGTAGGCCTTCAGGATTGCTAACCACACTTTGGCCTTTGCCGGAGGAGCTCATGACTGGTTTGACCACCACTGGCCAGCCCAGGGGCTCAGCTGCATGTTTGAGTTCTTCGGCACTGCCGGCATAAGCAAATTTTGGGGTCAGTAGAGCCAATTCAGCGCTGGCGAGATCTCTGATTCGATCGCGATTCATCGTTATTGCTGTGGCTCGGGCCGTAGGGATCACTGTGATTCCTTCGTTTTCAAGCTCTGCTAGTGCATTGACTGCCAATGCTTCGATCTCTGGAATGACTACATCCGGTTGGTGATGCCTGATGATGGCTGTGAGGGCTTCTGAATTGTTCATGTCCAGAACCTCTGCTTGGTCTGCTACTTGCATGGCCGGGGCCCCGGAGTATCGATCACAGGCGATGACATGGCAGCCCAACCTTTGAGCGGCGATTGTTATTTCTTTGCCGAGTTCTCCGCTGCCAAGTAACAGCAAGGTTTTTGGTAAGACAGTCATCATGAAGGTGTTGATGATGAGTTGATCTTCGCGCTCGGCTGGTTAGGGGAATTGCCTTAAAAGTGGTATTTGAGATCCCTTTACACTTTGAGATCAGGGATCAGCGTGAGCTGTCGAAAGGCTGGTTCTTCGCTGATGAACCCCCAGGCTTCGAATACACCGGGATCAGGATGAGTGATGCGTTGTTTTTTCATGTTCTGTTCCAGCCGAAAGCCTTCTCGGGCCATGCGTCGCATTAGACTTGCAGCCTCTTCGAAACGGGAAGCCATGGCTTCAAGGCTTGCGCAGTCGCTTGTGAGACCAGCCTCTTTCCAAGTGAAGTAACTCATTTTTTAATACACCAGATTGATGGTGATAACGACTGGGTGTGTGAAGCTTCGAGGTTCCATAGACCACATTTGCTATTGGGTTGGTATGGATCTTTCTCGTTGGCAGTTGCTCTGTGTTAACAGTTCAACCATTATCGGCGGACAAAACTGCCCGACGGAGAGAGGCTGTTCTTAATAAGTACGACACAATTGAGAGTTTCTGGCCTTTGCCCCGATTGGCTTTGTTTGCACCACTAAAACGCTCACTTTGCTTGATAAGACTTGGAGTTTAGTGATTTCAGGGTGCTGCACCATGAGCTGCCTTCGTGGGTGTGTGCTTGATAAGTCTCAAAGGAAGCAAGGCCAATGTGTACACCAGGAACGGGATGTAGAACTTTGGGTCTTCACGAGTGTGTTCAACGTAGGTGAGCAGAAAGACGGTCCAAAGCCAGTGGCTGCCAATCAAATGAAGTCTCTTCCAATGTTTCATACCCATCCATTGCTGGGCTCGATCAGTGGAAGTTAAGGCCATCAGGAAAACAAAAATATAACCAAGACCACCGAAAATCCACTGGCCCATTGATTGATCTTCGAGAAAAGGTTCTGGGAAGAGAAACGAGATCAACACAATCAGGCTGAGGTGAATGAAGTGTGAGGCTGCAAAGCTCAGTCCGATGTAGCGCCTGTTGCGAAGAGTCCAGGTTGTAAAAGGTGTTTTCCAGAGGGAATAGACACTCGATGCGGTAAAGGCAATGGAGAAGAGAAATAGAGAGCTTCTACCGGTGTAATCAATTCCTGCTTTGATCGTTTCGGCACTCCATCCGCTTAAAACGAAAAAGATGGTAAGCATCAGAAGGATCATGCCAGCGACCCAAGTAGTGATATTCCAGCCCTGTAGTTTCATGAGCTTCATTTCGGTATTGATATTCTGGAACTGATACGAGTTGCTTGCAAGAAGTGAGTTTAAAAGTGCATCTTTATTTCTTATAGAAGTAACTCATGCCAGCACTTATGCAGTGGGGCGTAATAGCAGACCCAGCAGAACTAAGCCTCCAGTGCTCAACCAAAATCTTCGCACCACCATTTGCTCGTCGGTACCTCCGAGTTCATAGTGGTGGTGAAGCGGGGCCATGCGGAATACGCGTCGTCCAACTCCGTCAGGTCCTTTGGTGGCTTTGAAAACCCATACCTGAATAATCACAGAAAGGGATTCAGCCAAGAACACACCACCCATGATCAATAGCGGCCAGAGGCTGTTGGAGAGGATTGCGACTCCACTCAAGGCGGCCCCCATTGCTAGTGAGCCCGTGTCGCCCATGAATACTTGGGCTGGGTTGCGGTTGTGCATCAGGAAACCGAGCCAGGCCCCTGCCATTGCTATGCAGAAGCCTGCTAGTACAGGATTGCCATCATTACCTCTGAGCATCAGTTGCACGGCTAGTCCAGTGAAGACAAGCGCCCCGCAGCCACTGGCTAGCCCATCGAGTCCGTCGGTGAGATTGGTGGCGTTGCTTTCCGCTACGAACACGAACAGTGCTAGTGGCCAGATCATGAATCCCATCTGGATGGACATGCCAAGGGGCAGGGCGATGCTGGAGTCGATCCAGTGTTGCCAGCCCGCCCAAGCGAGAAAGATCAGGCCGGCTGCGGTTTGAAGTAGAAGTTTTCCCCGAGGGGTAAGACCAGTGTTGGTTCCGCGCGTGAGACTGCGCCAGTCGTCGAAGCCACCGATCACCATGTAAGCCAGGGTGATGCATGACAGAGCTAGTAGTTGCTCGCTGCTTTCGCCATTCACACTGACGAAACTTCCGATGATGAGCCCCACTGGCACGACTAACAGCCCACCCATGGTTGGTGTGCCAGATTTGCGCTGATGAGTCTGTGGTCCGTCTTCTCGAATCACTTGCCCCATCTTTAGGGCCCTTAACTTTGGGATGCCCCAGCTTGCGATCAGCACTGAAATCAGTGTTGAAATCATCAACGGCAAGCTGAGCAGACTGTTGGCTATGAAGCGGTCCGATGTGAAGCTTGCAGCAAAGATAACGATCCCGAGCAAGCTTGCGGACGTTGTCCCTTTAGTCCACCACCTTTGTGTATCCGTATCAGTCAATGGCTTCGGAGAGTTGCTCACGTCAGGGCTTGATTGGCGGTGCGTAATGAAGTGAGCAGGCTTCTTCGGTTTGAGAAAATGGCTATTCTTCCCAGTTTTCTTCTGTTTGCTCGTCGTCGGCTTTGTAATCTTCTTTTTCTCCCATCAAGGCCGAAAGCTCCTCTTCCTCTACTGTGCTGACCTCTGGTGAGGTGGATTCTTCATCGGCGACTAGCCTTCCACTTCCTTCGAGCCAACTCAGAAGGTCTGGCTCTTCGCGTAGGGGCAAAACTGGGGCAGGTTCTGTTCTTCTATAGCGCGTAAGAGCAGGGTTGATGCCGTCGAGTGCGCTCAGGTTGATCGTATCGAGGGCGCTCATTTGTGAGGACATAAACCAATCAGCCAACATAGTTCATTGACTTCCTTTGATCAGGTGTTTTTTTCTTCCAAGCTGATCTTGATGGTTCTTGCCTGGGGCTTGGCCTTACTACTCAGCCTTGGCTTGCGGTTTTGGGGTCTGTTGCATCCTGAGCCTTTTGTAATTCGGCCCCTCCTGGTGGCGTTGTTGCTTTTTGCTCCTGCGGTTGGCCTCGGTATTTGGGTCATGCGGGTGGGATTTTCTTCGGCTGATTCCGGGTCTTTGGTCAACGGGAAGGGAGAATCTTTGAATTGTGATTCGGAGTCCAGTTGATGGGGCGTGCGAAGAAGGTAGTGCTTGCTTATTCCGGTGGTGTTGATACCAGCGTTTGCATCCCATACCTCAAGCATGAATGGGGGGTAGAGGAGGTGATCACCTTTGCTGCCGATTTAGGTCAGGGCGATGAGCTTGATCCCATCCGCCTTAAGGCTCTTGATGCTGGTGCTAGTCAGTCTCTGGTGGGAGATTTGATAGAGCCTTTTGTAGAACAGTTTGCTTTGCCGGCGATTCGTGCCAATGCTCTTTACGAAGGTCGTTATCCACTGTCTACGGCTTTAGCTCGCCCCCTGATTGCTCGTCAGTTGGTAGAGGTTGCCAGGGAGGTCGGGGCCGATGCGGTGGCTCATGGCTGTACGGGTAAAGGCAACGATCAGGTGCGTTTTGATTTAGCCATTGCAGCACTAGCACCTGATCTCAAGGTGCTAACTCCCGCTCGGGAATGGAGCATGAGCAGAGAGGAGGCGATCGCCTATGGCGAACGCTGTGGGATCCCTGCCCCCGTGAGTAAGAAATCGCCTTATTCGATTGATCTGAATCTGTTGGGTCGGAGTATTGAAGCCGGTCCTCTTGAAGATCTGATGGTGGCTCCGCCCGAGGAGGTCTTTGCCATGACCTCCTCGATTGACGCTGCACCTTCTCAGGCTCAGGACATTGAGATCAGTTTTGAAGCTGGTAATCCTGTGGCTATTGATGGGGTGCGACTTGATTCGGTGGGTTTGATCAAGGAGGCGAATCGTCTTGCTGGACGGCATGGTTTCGGTCGCCTTGACATCATTGAGAATCGGGTCGTTGGTATCAAGAGTCGGGAGATTTATGAAACTCCAGGGTTACTTTTATTGATTCGTGCTCATCAGGAATTGGAGAGTTTGACACTTGCTGCGGATGTGTTGCGCATGAAGCGTCAATTGGAGATGCAATGGGCTGAGCTGGTCTATCAGGGTCTTTGGTTTTCCCCTTTGAAGGATGCTCTGGATGGATTCATGGATCGCACTCAGACTTATGTGAATGGCTTGGTGCGGATTCGTCTCCAAAAAGGCAATGCCATGGTGATTGGCCGGAGCTCTGACACCAACAGCTTGTATATATCTGAGATGGCAACCTATGGCAGCGAGGACAACTTTGACCACAGGGCTGCTGAAGGATTTATCTACATCTGGGGACTTCCAAGTCGCCTTTGGGCAGCAGCTCGGCGAGGTTAAGTTGTGATCTTTTGATTAGTTTTATTGTGGAGATTGTCCTCTGCCTCCAAGCCATCTTGAGCGAAGCAGGGAAGGTACTTTTAATGGGTGAGGCTCCTCAAGCATGATTGACTCAGTTTGAATAGCAGCGTTTTGAGTATGCGTGATTAGGCGATAGCGCTCTAGTAGGGGGATGAGTCGTTGTTGAAATTTTCGTTCGAAAATGTCAGGTAGTTCTTTTAGGAGTGCTTCGTATTCCTGGACTTGCTCCTTAAGGTCTTTGATTTGACTTTTAAGTAGATCTTGTTGGTCATAAGGATTTTCTTTGTAGTTAGATCTGATCTCAGCCTTGGTTAGCAGCAACTTGCCTGTTGATTGCCGCCATTTTTGGATGGCATCACGTCTGGTTATTGTTTTATTTTCTTGTTGTGTTTCCTGTTTCTTCCAAATTGGAAGAGGGGTCTGATGGTCCTGATGGGCAGTGCGCATGGCAGAAAGCTAACGCCAAGCAGCTTTTTCAACAATGGTGTTGATCAGGCTTCTACTGCTGCGGCTTCCTGCTGTTGTACTGGTTCAGGCTCACTCCCAGGGACGATTCTGGGCGCGGGTAGAGGGCCTTCTTGCTTCACAGTTAGGTAGCGAATTACGTCTTCACTGAGACGCATGGCTTTTTCCAGCACGGCCACTTGTTGTCCATTGCCGTTGTGGCTTAGCTGCACATAGATGCCTTCCTTGTGATTTGAGATTGGATAGGCCAGGCGACGCTTGCCACGCATTTGATTGTCGAGGACCTCTGCCCCAGCTTCAGTCACCATCTCGCGGTACTTGGTGACATGGGTTTCTACTTCCTCTTCCGGGATGTCCGGCCGGAGGATGTACATGGTTTCGTAATAAGGTTGTTGACTCATCAGGTGTTCCGACAGGGACTTAAAGGCTCACAGCAGTGAGCGACGGAACGACCAGCCTATCTCTTTGTGGTCAGTGTTTAGGAGAGTTGCATGCGAACGGCTTGGCTGATACCTGGCAGGTCTGGTTCACGTCCTCTTAGGCATTCGATGAGGGCGAAAATCACGATGGCAAGCATTGCCACGAGCACAGTGCTGGTTAGCGTTCGCAGCATGAAAGCACCACTAAGAGGTTGTAGAAGGATTTGGAAGGCATAGCCCAGCAGTACGACAACAATATCTACGAGTAGTGCTTGCAGTGTGTTGAAGCGAAGAAAATAGGGAACTTTAGGGTTCCTTACAACGGCAAGAAATAGCAAGAAAAATATTAGAAGACTTCCGAACGGGATCCCTTGTTCCAGGATTATTAAAGGTAGGGCTGGAAGTGCAAGCAATTCAAGCAATGGAAATTGCACAAATAAACTTCGCCCAAATGGAATGGTGTCGCTCCAAGGGAGCATGTAAATCAGCACTCCCAGCAACCGTTGCCAGATAGGGATCAGCATGGGGGTCAGATCACTGCTATGACGCTAAACCGTGAGCCAGTTCAGAGCAGCTTTTCTCATCTCTTCGACAGGCACCTGGTTGTTGCCGCTCCAGAGCCTTAGAGAGGCAGCGCCTTGTTGAACAAGCATTTCGAGGCCATCTATGCAATGGCAGCCATGTTCAGTTCCTAAGGTCAGCCAGGCGGTTGGTTTTGGTGTGTAAATCAGGTCATAGAGAGTTGTCTTTGGGCTTAAGTTTTGCCAAATCTTCTTCCCCAGGGGCATTGGCGCTCTAGGAGTTGATGTTTCCGCACGGTTTTGGGACATGCCTACTGGTGTGGTGTTGACCACCAGATCGGCTTTGGTTAGCTGTTCAATCAGAGCAGGGTCCTGTTGGAGAATCCCTTGCAAGAGCACTTGGCAATCAGATTCGGAGCTGGCTGGGTTGGGCTGGAGATCATCGAGAAATCTCTTCAGCGCATCAGATCGGCGGCCAACCACCATGATTTGAGCCAATTTTAAATCTTGCAGACCTGCAACGACTGCTCGGGCGCTACCACCGCAACCGAGCACGACTGCACGACGCCCATGCCACTCGCACTTGCTTTCTTGAAGGGGTGCAATAAAACCGGCCACGTCTGTGTTGGTGCCTGTCCAACCGCCGTCGGCATGAGGGATCAGAGTGTTGACGGCTTTAAGTCGTTTTGCTAATGGGCTGAGCTCTCGACAGGTTTTGGCCACGTCTTGTTTGTGGGGGATGGTGATGTTCAGTCCAAGGCAGTTGATCGAACGCAGAGCGCAGAGCACATTGGCCAGATCGTTGGTTTCGCATGGCATGGCCATGTAGCACCAGTCGAGATTCATTGCAGCGAGGGCTGCGTTTTGCATCACCGGTGAGAGGGAATGGTGCACTGGTTGGCCGAGCAGGCCTATTAGGGAGGTTGTGCCGCTAATCATTCCCATTGCTTGATCGGTTCTATGCCCAGCCTGCCGGGCGAGCTGTTCGGGAACCACACCTCGCCTCTAAGTGGTCTCACTGCCGAGGATGCACCTGTTCAAGACAGAGATCTTTAGGAGGTCGGCACGAATGGGAAAGGTTGTTGGCATTGACCTTGGAACCACGAACAGTTGTGTCGCTGTAATGGAGGGTGGCAAGCCCGTCGTGATTGCTAACGCTGAAGGGTTTAGAACAACTCCCTCCGTGGTCGCTTATACCAAAAATCAGGATCAGTTGGTTGGCCAGATCGCCAAGCGCCAAGCGGTGATGAACACTGATAACACCTTTTATTCAGCGAAGCGCTTCGTTGGTCGTCGGGTTGATGAGGTGAACGAAGAGTCGAAGGAAGTGAGCTATGAGGTTGAGAAGTCTGGCTCTAATGTGAGGTTGAAGTGCCCGGTTCTTGATAAGCAGTTTTCTCCTGAGGAAGTGAGTGCTCAGGTGTTGCGCAAGTTAGCTGAGGACGCTGGTAAGTATCTCGGTGAGAACGTAACCCAGGCCGTGATCACAGTGCCTGCGTATTTTAATGACTCACAGAGACAGGCCACCAAAGACGCCGGCAAGATAGCTGGCTTAGAGGTGCTACGCATCATTAACGAGCCAACCGCGGCTGCGTTGGCATATGGCCTTGATAAGAAGAGCAATGAGCGCATTCTGGTGTTTGACCTGGGTGGTGGAACCTTTGATGTTTCTGTGCTCGAGGTAGGTGATGGTGTTTTTGAGGTTCTATCTACCTCTGGTGACACTCATCTAGGCGGAGATGATTTCGATAAAGTGATTGTTGATCATCTGGCTGCAACTTTTAAGGCCAATGAAGGTATTGATCTGCGTCAGGATAAGCAGGCTCTTCAGCGCCTCACTGAGGCGGCAGAGAAAGCCAAGATCGAGCTTTCCAGTGCTACGCAAAGTGAGATCAACCTGCCATTTATTACTGCTACCTCTGAGGGGCCTAAGCATCTCGATCTAACCCTGACACGTGCCAAATTTGAGGAATTGGCTTCAAAGCTGATTGATCGTTGTCGCGTACCTGTGGAGCAGGCTCTTAAGGACGCCAAACTCTCTTCTGGTGAACTTGACGAAATCGTGATGGTGGGCGGCTCCAGCCGCATGCCTGCAGTTCAGGAACTTGTGAAGAGGGTTACGGGTAAAGATCCCAATCAGACTGTCAATCCTGATGAGGTTGTTGCAGTAGGCGCTGCCATACAGGGCGGGGTATTGGCTGGTGAAGTTAAGGACATCTTGCTGCTTGACGTCACACCTCTCTCCTTGGGTGTGGAGACTCTTGGTGGTGTGATGACCAAGATGATTACGCGTAATACGACTGTTCCTACTAAGAAGTCGGAAACCTATTCCACAGCGGTTGATGGACAAACCAATGTGGAGATTCACGTGCTTCAGGGTGAACGTGAGATGGCCTCTGATAATAAGAGCTTGGGAACATTCCGTCTTGATGGAATTCCTCCTGCCCCTCGTGGTGTTCCTCAGATTGAGGTGACCTTTGATATCGATGCTAACGGTATTCTTAGTGTTAATGCCAAGGATAAGGGTAGTGGTAAGGAGCAAAGTATTTCAATTACTGGTGCTTCAACCCTCTCTGAAAATGAAGTTGATAAGATGGTTAAGGATGCTGAGACCAATGCCTCAGCTGATAAAGAAAAGCGTGAGCGCATTGACATTAAGAACCAGGCTGAGACTCTTGTTTATCAGGCGGAAAAGCAGCTTGGAGAGTTGGCTGACAAGGTTGATGCTGATTCAAAGGCAAAGGTGGAAGATAAGCGCGTCAAGCTTAAGGCTGCCATTGAGAAAGATGACTTTGATGCGATGAAGTCGCTATTGGAGGAACTGCAGCAGGAGCTTTATACCTTGGGCGCTTCTGTTTATCAGCAGGCGGGTGCTGCCGCAGCAGAATCCGGCGCTGATGCTGGCGCGGCTGGTGCTGGTGATCCCAGTAGTGGTGATGATGTGATCGACGCAGAATTTACTGAGTCGAAGTGATGGGATAGTTTGATTGCTGATGTCATCAAGACTGATATGCATGTGTCCCTATAGTTAGCAAGAAGCTTTAAGTTCTTCTTGCTAACATTTATTTTCTATGGTTATGTGAATACCATATAGTTTTTAACTGTTTTTATTCTTTAATTGGTCAAGTTTGCGTCAAGAAATAAGGGATTTCTTGGATTTTTTTGATCAGAGATTCTGCTCTGCTGAAATTAATCCGAATGCTTGGCAGTGTTGCTTAAAACCATTAGCCTTCCTTTGAGAATAGGGAGATCTCGTTTACGTTGTAGCTTGACTGGCACTGGTCAACAGATGCTAATTATGGATGGGCTGGCATGACAAAATATTCTCTGGAGAGACTGAAAATCCAATAGTTGTAAAAAAGTCGATTTGATTGAGGGCCTTGTTATCGGACCATATGGATTGAATGATCAATTGAGAGAGCGGCTTTGCTTTCATCCAAGAGTTGATCTATGCGTAAAGAGCTTGTTGGAGGTTGCAGGTCTGCTGCCCACTGATCTTTTGTTTGATTGACTTAATATGCCTAACTGTATTAACATTGAGACACCCGATTATTTTGACGAAAATGATAGATATGCATACTCTGACAAATACATGCCTGATGGCAGTAAGAGGATAATTCTATGAAATGCTGAGGATATTTCTACTCATGTGCCGCTAGATTTGCTTGATTTAATCTTTTTGCTGCTTGTTCTTCAGCATATGCATGATTGCCTGGTAGTGCTTGAATCTTGTGACCAGTGCTTGAAGAGTGGAGTAACTCTTTGCTCTTATTTTGCACCTATCTACTCACACTTTTTGCAAGGTGATAATGCTTGATACCGTAGAATTTTAAATTCCCTTAAAACCTTTGGGATTTCATCTTTTGTCTCATAACGATCAATAAACAAAGCTTATTGATCTAGGAATTAATGATGCAAAGGAGGCTCAGGTCTTTTTAGTAAATGTTAACCTTAATCGAATTCCGAATCGTTTGATGTGCGAGGATTGTCAGAGAATCTTAAATGAGTCATCATTTTATGTTTGGCATTAGATCGTGAGGAGGCTGTGAATATTTCAAAGTATTATGAGAATATAGTTGCAGAAATTAGAAACTTCAATTCTAGTATTTGCAACCTCATCACGATTGGATTTAGGGTTCATTCGTTAAATAATGAGTTGTTATCGATGTAGGCAGCAATGTCTTAAAAATTAGGATGAGATTAAATTGCTTATGTTTTTCTCTTAGAGTAGTTTGCTCCGTAAGTCTGAATGCTCTGAGTCAATGACTTGTGGGTAAAGCCTGTTGTATGGCAACTTCTAATGAACTTTTTAACGTGTTAATGTTGCATCCACTGTCTATAGGCAGTGATCTGTGTTATAGCTTGCGGGATAGAAAATCCCATTCGCTAAAGTTTATGGAAACCCTTGGAACCATTTTCGCTTGTCTGCTGGCAGTAGTTCCTGTTGGCCTGTTGTTACATTTTTATGCCAGGCACCGAGACAAAGAGATAACTCTGAACTAACGCTTCTTGCTTTATTTCTTCAACATCATCGAGTCTCACCATCTATCAAGGATCAGCTTCTTACGCATTGAGTAATTTTAATAGCGTTTTAGGGGCTTGATCAATTTAGATGGGTACTGGCTTTTCGAGGAATTAAGGCAATCCAAGTGTGCGTCTATCGGCTCATCGAGATTCCTTTGACGCAGCAAACTGGTGATCTTCGAATGCCTTGCTGTTGGATGATTGAAAAATTGATCAAGAGTCAAGTCAAGATCTTGTCTCGTTAGCGAGTTGCTCTTTTACCCATGCAGCGCTGGCTGGGGCCAGTAAGACGCCATTTCGGTAATGGCCCGTAGCCACGATTAGCCCGGGCTCTAGTTTTTCTAAAAGAGGCGCTGGACGTTCGACAGGTCGAGCGCGCAATCCATGCCATTGGTTTTTCACAGTCGCGCTCTCTAGCCAATCCGGGGCATCTCCCGCGAGGTTTTGCATGGCCTTGAGGTGGCTAGATATTGGTTGAACGCCTGGCTCGAGAGTGGCACCTATCCAGATCTGATTGGTTCCGTGGGGGATCAAGTTGATGCCATGGCTCACGAGTACTGCAGGCCAGCCGCTCCAATTGTGCTGATCTGAGATCACCTCTAGATCCAGCACTTGTCCAAGCACAGGGGCCATGGGAAGACTGTGGCCTAGAGATTCCAGCAGGGCTTTGCTGCCCAGTGCTGCACAGATCACGACAGCGTCTTGGTTCAAATTTGTTCCTCCCGCAAGTTGAAGGCGCCACTGTTTTTCTTCGGCAGATGAATTTCGTTCCAGCGAGATGACTGGCTCTTGGATTTGTTGTACGCCTTGCTCTTGTAGGGCGGCCCGTAGGCATTTTTGTAGGAGTAGCGGGTCTAGATAACCGTCTTGATGAGAGATCAGCCCCCCATGTTGTGTGTTTGGCCATGATCGTCCGATGCAGGGATTCGAGTTTGGTGAGATCAGCTCAAGGCCGAGATGTTGCCGTTGTTCTGCGAGTTGCTTCATCAGGGTGGCTTCTGCTTCGCTACTCGCAAGTTGAATCAGAGGGGTGTTGAGCTTGAGCTGATGCTCTTGACTGCTAAGTTCTGCAACCCACTCTGGCCAGAGGCTCATGCTGTGTTGTCGGAGTCGCCAGGCTCGTCCACTGCTGCGCCTGAAAACATGCCCCATGAGTACCCCTAGCGAAGCAGTTGTTCCCGGTAGGGCCCCTGATCGCTTAATCGGTTGATCCAGTTTTGGATCAATCAGCATCACTTGGTGGCCATGCTTGGCTAAATACCAGGCTGTGCCAGCGCCAACCGCACCGGCGCCAATGATTGCAACCGTGGAAGCAGTCATTCTTGATATTGACGAGCAATGCATCTCACTTTGAGGTGTTCTTGGTGCTGACGTTCGTCAAGACAGAATGAGTTTTTGCAATCAGGTTGAGTGAGCTCCCCTCTTGGTGCTGTATGGAATCCTTACGGTTACAAGCTTCGTGTGATTCTGCAGCTCATCTGTCCAGATCGGCCTGCTTTGGTGAGTGAGTTGTCGGGATGGGTGGCTGTTAATGGAGGCAATATTCTTCATGCTGATCACCATACGGATGTTGGGGCTGGACTGTTTCTGAGCAGGATCGAATTTGGAATTGAGGGCTTCGGATTGCCTCGAGAGGCGATAGCACCGGCTGTGAATGCTCTGGCAGATCGCCTCGGGGGTCAGGCGCAATTGCATTTTTCCGATGAGATCCCTCGGGTGGCGATCTTCGCCAGCAAGCAGAGTCATTGTCTGTTGGATCTGCTTTGGCGCACTCGCAGTGGGGAGTTGCCGATGCAGGTGCCGCTTGTGATTGCTAACCACTCTCAATTGGAGCCTTTATGCAGGGAGTTTGGTGTTTGTTTTGAGTGTGTTCCTATGACGCCTGCCAGCAAGCCTGAGGCGGAACAAACCATGCTGGATTTGTTGGCTGAGCATCGGATTGAGCTGGTTGTGTTGGCCAAGTACATGCAGGTCCTTAGTGGTGCTTTTCTAGAGCGTTTCCCCACCGTGATTAATATTCACCATTCTTTCCTGCCGGCTTTTAAGGGGGCACAGCCCTATCACAGGGCCTGGGATCGAGGGGTGAAAGTGATTGGTGCTACCGCCCATTACGTCACTGAAGATCTGGATGACGGGCCGATTATTCAGCAGACCATCGAGCATGTAAACCATCGTGATGAGGTGGAAGATTTGATTCGTAAAGGACGTGATACAGAACGTCTCGCTTTGGCAAGGGCCTTGAGATTGCATCTTTGTCGCCAGGTGATGGTCTATCGCGGTAGAACCGCTGTTTTTGCATGACGCTGTTGGCTTGGATGGCTCGATGTCGCCCTGCTGCTGCGACCTCCATGGGTTGGTTGGTTTTCCAGTTGGGGCTTTTTTTGTTGCCTTCCAGTGCATTGTTGGCAGGCCTGTTGCTGCTTACGGCCCTGGTGCTTGGTAGTTATCAGCGACAGCAACCGTTTTGGCGCGATCCCTGGAATTGGCCTTTGCTGATTGCCGCCCTATTGATGCTGGTTGGTTGCGTTCAGGCCTATTCGGGTGGACGTGCTTGGGTTGGTCTGGGGAATTGGTTGCCTTTCTTTTGGGCTTTTTGGGGTTTTCAGCCTTATTTAGTTAGTGATGAAGCCCGACGACGTTGTGCCCTTTGGCTTGTCGCTGGCACTTTGCCTGTGGTGATTACCGGTCTCGGGCAGCTCTGGTGGGGATGGCAGGGGCCATGGCAATTGTTCGGTGGCTTAATTGTCTGGTTCATGGCTCCAGGGGGGGAGCCTACTGGCCGTTTATCTGGTCTATTTGATTACGCAAATATTGCTGGAGCCTGGTTGGCCTTGGTTTGGCCATTCTGTTTGGCAGCTCTGCTTCAGCCTGCCCTCAGTCGTTTTCAACGCAGTGTGGCTTTGGGGGTCGCTATTGCTGTTGTGGCTGCATTGGTTCTCACCGACTCACGAAATGCTTGGGGAGGGTTGATGTTGGCGATTCCCTTTGTTTTTGGGCCCGCCAGGTGGCCCTGGTTGTTGCCGTTGATGGTGTTAGCGCTGTTGCCAGTGACCCTTGCAGCATTACCAGGCAGTCCTTCAGGTTTGCAGCAGTGGGCACGCACGTTTGTGCCTGAGGGTATTTGGGCGCGTCTTAATGACATGCGCTATATCCAGGATCGTGAGTTGATGTCAACTCGTATGAGCCAGTGGGGAGTGGCTCTGCAGTTCATTGATTCTCGTCCTTGGCTGGGTTGGGGGGCTGCTGCTTTTTCAGTGCTCTATCCGCTGCGGACTGGTCAGTGGCATGGCCATGCCCATAACCTTCCTCTTGAACTTGCTGTGAGCCATGGGATGCCTGCGGCTCTGCTAGTGGTGGGGACTGTGTTAGCTCTCTTAATCACAGTCTTGCGACGTGGTGTGTTGACTGGTGGAGTCTTGATAAGCCGAGGTTTGAGTAGCACGGTTTTTGACCGTGCTTGGTGGACGGCAAGTTTGATCCTCGTGGTGATGCACGCTACTGATATGCCTTTCTTTGACAGTCGGCTCAACATTGCCGGCTGGATTCTTTTGGCTGGATTGCGTTGCATCATTCTTCCCCAGCAGGCACTCCAACATGCTCGTTTAGGGCTTGATGATGATGTTGGATGAGTTGCTTTTGGTTGAGGGGCCCTTCTAGATGGGTCCAGGGCAGTGTTCGTGATGGCTCCCATGATTCATGCACCACTTCTTCCCAGGCTGGTGGGCGGGGCAGTGGTCTGGCTTGTTCAGTCGTTGTACTGAGATCCCCTTCGCGTGCTGCTTTGTAAGCCTTTTTCCAGCTGCCTAGTTTGTTGTGTGAGCCCCGGACAGATGCAATCACAGGGGCGAGGCGTCGGTCACTGCGTGACAGCAGAGCCTGGATCGTGCTCCATCCGAAGCTTTCTGGTCGCACCTCAATGCCTTTTGGTTTCAGTTGTTTTGCTAGTTGTTTGAGTCGTTTCTCCGCTTTACGGTTGATCCCGTGCCATTGAAAGGGAGTATGAGCCTTAGGGACAAAGGTGCTGACTCCCAGAGTGAGGCGTAAGCCTGGGGTTGTTTTTTTGAGATTCAGTAACAGATTGCTCGTGTCGTCTATATCGGAGTCTTCTTCGGTAGGCAGTCCAACCATGCCGTAGAGCTTCAGACCACGGAGGCCGCCTTCAAACGCATATTTGGCAGCCGCAAAAATTTCTTCTTTAGCGAGCTTTTTATTGATTATTGCGCGAATGCGCTCGCTGCCGCTTTCGATGGCAATTGTGAGTGATTTACTGCCGCGGCGGTTCAGGATCCTGGTCAATTCTGAGTTTACTGTGGCTGCCCGTACAGAGCTAACGCTGAGGCGGATGTCGTTGAAGCGATCTTTGTCTAACCATTGCAGTAGCTCACCAAATTGAGGGTGTTGGGTAACAGAGGCGCCTAGTAGTCCAAGTCTCTTGGTGGCTGTGAGTCCTTTCTCAATGGCAGGGATGAGTCCATCGTCTAAGGATGGACTGCGGAAGGGCAGAGTGAGATAGCTGGCAAGACAGAATCGGCAAAGTTCTGGGCAGCTGCGCACCACCTCAACCATATGGATGTTTGGCCAGGCAGCATCTGGCGTGATCACTGTGGAATGAGTGAGGGTGTTGCCGCGCCAGGTTTGCTTCGCGATTGAGGGGGGTAAGTCGGATTCGACGGGCTTTACTGTCAGCAGGGTGTCGTCAGCGTCGTAGATGGGTTCATAGAACCTTGGTACATAGACACCTGGAACCTTTGCGAGCGCTCGCAGGCGATCAGTTCGTGGCAACTGTTTCACTTGTTGGAGCGTATCGATGAAGGCTGGCAAAAGTTCTTCCCCGTCTCCCAACAACACCACATCGAAAAATGGAGCTAGGGGTTCGGGGTTAGCTGTGAGTACAGGACCACCACCAAAAACAATCGGGTTGTTTTCTCCGCGTTGATGACTCCATAGCGGGATGCGTTGTTGCTCAAGTAGATCCAGTAATACCGGACCATCCAGTTCCCAGCTCAGGGAGAGTCCGAACAGGTCACATGTGCGATGGGGGATGTCCCCTTGATCGGTAAATAACCGCCTTACATCGATGTCTTCACGTTTAGCGAGGGTGGCCCAGATAACTTGATATCCCAGGCTGGTAATCCCAATGCTGTATGTGCTTGGGAACGCCAGCACGGCTCGGAGCGCTCCAGGTTCGGGAACGGCGGGGGTGAATAGGAGCGTTTCCTTGTTCAGGAGGTCAACCTTGGCAACATCAGTTCATCATGCAGAGGTGATCGGTATCAGCTGTGAGGTAAAGCAACTGATTGCTTCAATAAGTATTTAGTTAAAGAGGAGCATTTACATGTCTAGAATAACAAGTGATCATGCATTTTGATTGATCATGCCTCAAGTCAGAACTATCTCACCTTTTCAGTATAATCCGGGGAACAAATCAGGCGTAGTTACTTATTTGCAGGGGCTTAAAGGTGGTGATAAGCCAGGCCAATACCTGTTAGTTGGTGCGAATAATTCACCAGGCCCTACGCCTGTGGGGCTTGTTTATCAAGGACCTTTAGACAAGGTTGAAAACAACGGTATTAGTGGATCTGGTACATGGAGCACGGTTGCTGTTCCTAAGCGCTTTGATGCAGCTGGCATCAGTGTGTATGGACCTGACAATTTGTCTGGTAAAAAAGTGAATTTTGTTGGGGCTTATACACGTGATCTTGATGGTCAAAGTCCTTCCGCTACAGAACCATCCATTGTTGGCTTTACATATTCAGGTAAGGTTGATGGTTCGATCGATCGTGGTTGGCGCTCTGTACAAGGTATAATACAGTTAGGAACGCCGGGCACGTACACATTTGTGCATTAGGTGGATGGTGGCTTGGCGGTTGGCAATACGGATAATGCAGAGGTGGATGACCTCACGAGTTATTTCAGCTTGAGTTCTACGGCTTTCATTGTTGATGTTGATTCAGGCGAGCAAATACCTATTCGTTTTCCAGGTGATCGCAACCCATTCGTGACTCATACGGCTTATGGCATCTGCACAATGGCGACAATACTTACACAATCGCGGGCGGCTCTGGTGAGGTAGATCCACATACATCAGAAGATAGTGGAAGAGTGGAGGTAGGCGAGGCTTATCTTATTGACTACGACAGCATTACAGGTGAGTTTGCTAATTACACTAGCTTCCCGTATCGAAATGGCGATAAGGGAGAGCTTGTTAGTCATTTTGAGGGTATCTATCGCACTAGGGCGGGCGATTACCAACTGCCTGCTACAAGTGTTGCCCTTAACGATAAGGGTGATGAGACAATTGCTTCTGTTGTTACTGTCAAACGGAATAGGAGAGGTGATTTCAACACAGAAGCCCTTTGGCAAGATCTTGATATAACCCGCAGTAGTGATGGCACTGAAAGTGTTTTGACTACAGGTAATTCGCTCTATGGTGATGCGACTGTAGGGTTTGCCAATTATCCTGAGAGCGATGGCAGACTCACCAAATTAAGCTTTGTTTTTCAGGACCCTTATGATTATGTATTCGCTGCTTTTGAGCAGTTCTTGTGATGATACAAATCTGATATTTCTACTTAGGATGAGGTTTGCTTTATTTTTGCTATTTCGTTCATCCTGTTAACACCAGATTGAGCATTAGAGAATTGGATGGAGTTATAGAATGTTTTAGCCTGTTCACAATGATTAGGCTATAAATAAAATAAGCTCATTTCGGCGTTTAGCATTCTGGAATGCTTGAAGAGCTAGATTTGCTCTGTCAGAGTGGTTCAGGTGGGCGAGACTCTATATTGCTACTTGGAGAATTTAGTCAGAACTTATATGCTCCAGGCAAAGCCATCTGCGCTATAGCGATGTAAGGCAAATAACTGTTCATCGCCTTTGGCAGTTGAGAATCCATAGGCCCAGGTGCTCTCATTAAAGTAACGGGCAAAATCGACGGATCCTTCTCTTTGCTTAAGTGCTTAAAAAGTGATATCCATGCCGCTTTAATTACCGCTGAGTAAGAGTCGATGGCACTTTATTTTGTTCGTTTGTAGGAGTGGGATTCACTGTACCCATGTAGAAGCATAAATTGTTATTGTCTCAACTAGATTGTTGGAATGATTTATCTTCTTCTAAATGCTCTAAGTTGATTTGGCGCTCATAAATTGAGTGTTCATTAAAGAGGCGAGCGACGAGAAAGCTCGATAGGCATGCCACTAGTATTGGTTTAAGGATTAGCAAATCTTTTGTTAGTGCGAAGGCCAAAAACATGGCCGTGATCGGTGTGCGTGAGCAGCTGGCTACGAACGCTCCCATGCCTGCAAAAATGAAGGTACTGGGTGCATGGCCAGTGAGCATTTCTGCCCAGTCTCCACAGGCCAGGCCGATTGCTCCTCCTAGGGTCAGCATCGGAACAAATAAGCCTCCTGGTGCTCCTGAGGCAGCTGCTAGCCCGGTAGTGAAAAACAGCACGACGAAGGTGCTGAGAGCCATCAGAGGACCAGCTTCTCCTCCACCGACCAGATCTTGGAGGTTGTCCAAATTCCTAAAGCTCTCAGGAAGAGCTGCATAAACCCCTCCGAGTACTCCACCACTGAGGACCATCCTTAAAACGAGTCGATTGCCGAACCAGGTTTTACCTTTGCGTTGCATCGCTAGGACGTAGCGGCAGTAAAACTCCGCCAAGACTCCAGTGACCAAACCAAGGGCGATTAGGTAGCCCAGGTCGATTGGTAGAAAGTGCACTAGGGGTGTGTATTCACGTTCCAGTTGAAAGCCCACGCCTTTGCTAAGACTTCCAGCGGATGGACTTAGTCCTAGAAATCCGAACACATCTGCCCAAGTATCAGCCCAGAAGGTGGTGACAACCACCAGCAGCAAGACTGCAGGTTTTGCAGAATGAAGTAGCTCTTCAATTACATAAACAAAGCCTCCAATTGGCGCACTGAAAATAGCGGCTAGACCTGCTCCACCTCCAGCAGCGACAATGACTCGGCGAAAGGCGATTGGTGCCTTTAACCATTGAGCAAATTTCCAAGCGACAGAGCCTCCCATTTGCACTGCTGGTCCTTCTGGACCAAGTGGAAAACCACTGCCGATGGCGATAACTCCTGCGACTAGCTTGACCATCCCAACCCTCAAGCCCATTGGTACGGATCGATGGCGTAAAAACGCCATGATGTGGCTCACCCCTGAACCGCTCGCAGAGGGGGCTAGACGGGAAACAAGCAACCCAGAAACCAAGCCTCCTGTGGCACCTAGGGCTGGTAGAACGATCCATGGCGGAAGAAGTTCAAGAAGCTGGAATCGCCACTTGGCGAGGCTATAGATACCAGCTTTGAAAAGCACTCCTGTGAGGGCAGCTCCAAGGCCCGTAAGCATCAGAGCCAGCACAACCACAAACCAGCGCTGCTCTAAGAGTTTGCGGATGCTGCGACTGGACTGGATCAGATTTTGTTGCCGGTTTAGATCATTCGGCATGGCCATTGGTGGGTGAAAACTCTGCAAGAACTTCTGCTTGTATGTCTTTACTTACGACGCGCCCTTGATCTGCAAAGCCATCAATCTGGTTGAAATTTAGATAGCGATAAAGCTTAGATGAGAGGGGATCGATTTTTTCTGTTGCGATCGAAAGATATTCTTTTGGTGTAGGGATTCTGCCTAATAATGCACATACTGCTGCCAACTCAGCACTGCCTAAATAGACCTGGGCTCCTTGGCCTAGTCGATTGTTGAAGTTTCGAGTGCTTGTGGAGAAAACGGTTGTGTTGTCTTCCACGCGTGCTTGATTGCCCATACATAATGAACAACCAGGCATTTCCATTCGGCTCCCTGCCCCTTCGAAGATTTTGTAGTAACCCTCTTCTTGAAGCATGGCTTCATCCATTCTTGTTGGTGGGCAAACCCATAGGCGAGCTTTGCTGGTTCCAGACCCTTCAAGAATTTTTGCCGCAGCTCTGTAGTGGCCGATGTTGGTCATACAGGAGCCGATAAAGACTTCCTGCACTGGATTGTTTGCAACCTCACTGAGTAGTTTTACATTGTCGGGATCGTTGGGACAGGCCAGTACGGGTTCTTTGAGTTCGTCGAGATTGATATTGATGATTTCGGCATACTCTGCGTTTTGATCAGCGCTAATTAATTCTGGCTTTGCTAGCCAAGCTTCCATGGCTTTGATACGTCTTGCCAGGGTGCGAGCATCCTGATAACCGCGGGCAATCATGTTTTTTAGCAATGCAATATTGCTGCGAAGGTATTCAGCAACCGTTGATTCAGACAGTTTGATCGTGCAGCCAGCGCAGGAACGTTCAGCAGTGGAATCGGTTAGTTCAAAGGCTTGCTCCAGCTTCAGATCAGGTAATCCTTCGATTTCCATGATTTTGCCGCTAAAGACATTGAGCTTTTTCGCTTTTTCCACGCTGAGTAGACCTTCTTGAATCGCGATCAAGGGGATCGCATTGACGACGTCACGCAGTGTGATGCCGCTCTGTAGTGAGCCGCTGAAACGAACCAGTACAGATTCCGGCATGTCTAGGGGCATGGCACCGATGGCTGCAGCAAAAGCCACCACGCCAGAACCTCCGGGGAAAGAAATGCCTAAGGGGAAACGAGTGTGGCTATCGCCGCCTGTTCCCACTGTGTCTGGCAGAAGCATGCGGTTCAGCCAGCTGTGGATGATCCCATCGCCTGGATGAAGTGCTACTCCACCACGCTGGGCGAAGAAATCGGGAAGTTCTTTCTGGGTTTGTAGATCTACAGGCTTCGGGTAGGCAGCGGTGTGGCAGAAGCTTTGCATGACCAGATCTGCTGCAAATCCAAGGCAGGCGAGCTCCTTCATTTCGTCCCGAGTCATTGGTCCAGTTGTGTCTTGGCTGCCTACAGTTGTCATCAGCGGTTCGCAACTGGTCCCTGGTCGTATTCCTTCGAGACCACAAGCAAGACCAACGATTTTTTGGGCCTGGGTATACCCCTTGCCCGTTTCAGGAGTGTCTCCTGGGCGCACGAATAGATCGGATGTTGACAGTCCAAATTGAGAACGCACTTTGTCGGTTAGTGCTCTGCCGATCAGTAGGGAGATACGCCCACCCGCGCGCACTTCGTCTCTGATGGTGATTGGTTTGAGCTTGAAGTGAGCCACGATTTCGCCTGCTTTGTCTTCTCCGAAGGCCCGTTCGATGGTGCCGGCATGTGGACGGATGGTGATCACATCGCCACTTTGCAGCTGACTGACATCACATTCGATTGGTAGGGCGCCGGAGTCTTCCGCTGTGTTGAAGAAAATGGGAGCGATTTTGCCGCCAAGGATGACGCCGCCGGATCGCTTGTTGGGTACGTAAGGGATATCGGCTCCTATGTGCCAAAGCACCGAATTGATTGCTGATTTACGAGAACTGCCCGTACCCACCACATCGCCCACGTAGGCAATGGGATGGCCTTTTGCCTTCAGGCTGATGATCGTGGCAAGGGCATTGGGATCCCGTGTTTCCAGCATGGCCAGAGCATGCAGGGGGATGTCTGGTCGGGTGGTGGCATGGGTGGCGGGGGATAGATCGTCGGTATTGGTTTCACCATCAACTTTGAAGACTGTGACTGTGATCTCTTTGGCTAAGACTGGTTTTGAGGTGAACCATTCAGCGGCGGCCCAGCTGTCTACAACTTGTTTGGCGAAGCGATTGGTTTCAGCTAGCTCGATAACGTCATGGATAGCGTCGTAGACGAGCAGGGTGCGACTCAGACCTGTAGCGGCGCATTCAGCTAGCTCGTGGTCATTGTGTTGAAGCAGCTCAATCAGAGCTGCAACGTTGTACCCCCCAATCATCGTGCCTAGCAGTTTTGTGGCTTCTAAGGGAGTAATGAGTGGGCTCTTGCTGTTTCCCTGGGCGATAGCACTCAGCCAGGTTGCTTTCACGTAGGCAGCTTCATCTACTCCTGGGGGGATGCGCTCACGCAGCAGGTAAAGCAGTTCAGAGGTGTCTCCTGCTGGTGGATTCTGTAAAAGTAAGGTGAGTGCTTGGGTTTGCTCGGCAGTGAGGGGCAGGGGGGGGATGCCCTGGGCGTCACGTTCGGCGGCGAGCTGGCGATAAGCACTCAGCATTGGGGTGATTCCTCGGCAGCGGTTATGGCCCTTCTATTGTTATTTGCCGTCGATCCATCCTGGCAGGAGATCGATATTGAAATGCAATTACCGGATGCTGCCACCTTGCTGGTTTCCTAGCCTGGGTTGTCATGAATTCTGGCGAAATGACCACCACCTCCGACTTGCATGTGGTGGATACGCGGCCGTTGGTGTCGCCCCTCTTGCTTCATCAGGAGCTGCCCCTCGATCTAGTGGCTCTCAAAACCGTTGCAGATACTCGTAAGCGCATCCAGGCAATTCTGCGTGGTGAGGATCCCCGCTTGCTGGTGATTGTTGGTCCCTGCTCGGTTCATGACATTGCCTCTGCAAGGGACTATGCCCGTCAGTTGGAGCCATTGCGACAGCGATATGCCGCCCAGTTGGAGGTGGTTTTGCGGGTCTATTTCGAAAAACCTCGCACCACAGTTGGCTGGAAAGGTCTCATCAATGATCCCCATCTCGATGGTTCCTATGACATCAACACTGGCTTGAGGCGTGCGCGGTCGTTGTTGCTCGACCTTGCTCGCGAGGGTATGCCGACGGCCACTGAATTGCTGGATCCGGTTGTGCCTCAATACATCGCTGATTTGATCAGTTGGACGGCGATTGGAGCCAGAACCACTGAGAGTCAGACCCATCGGGAGATGGCTTCTGGATTGTCAATGCCCGTCGGTTACAAAAACGGTACCGATGGCAGTGCCAAGATTGCGATCCATGCGATGCAGGCAGCATCTAGACCGCATCATTTTCTTGGGATCAATCGGCAGGGTCAGGCTTCGATTGTGCATACCACTGGAAACCCTGATGGCCATCTCGTGTTGCGGGGAGGTAATGGCTGTACCAATTACCATCCCGAAGCGGTGGAAGAGGTTGCAAAAGAATTAGTGAAGGCTGGCTTGGTTGATCGGTTGATGGTGGATTGCAGCCATGACAATTCGAAGAAAGATTTTCGGCGACAGTCAGAGGTGCTTCAGGCTGTTGCTACTCAGGTACGCCAAGGATCAACCCATCTCATGGGTGTGATGTTGGAAAGTCATCTTGTCGAGGGCAATCAGAAGTTGCCTGAAGACCTCTCTACTCTTGTCTATGGTCAAAGCATTACGGATGCTTGTATCGATATAGAGACAACGGCAACTCTCCTTGAGGATTTGGCGGCTGCAGTGGCTTCAGTGACGTTGTCACCAATAACTTGATCAGCCTTTAGATTGCTGTCATCCATGACCAGGCGACTGCAACTCCCATCGGCACAGTGAGGTTGTCGATACCCCAGCGACTTAGTTGCTCTAGTCCAACGGCAAGGCCTGTGACGGCGAAGATGCGTAGGGGATGGAAGTTAGCGTCAATGAGCAGGCTTAGAGTGAACAGAATGATGAGGGTTATCACAGCCATGGTAAGAGTGCCTGCGATTGATTTGCGTTGACCCCATATCAACCAATTGGGTGAGCGTACTTTGCGACCGATGAGGCCAGCTAACCCATCGCCGAAAGCCATCACAAGCACTCCGGAGCAGACCGCTGCAGCATTTTCTGGCCAGAAGAAAATTAGCAACAGGGTGATTGTTAGAGCGTATGCGACTGTGCCGTAGCTATGTCGATTGACGTCTTCAATAGCTGGTAGTAAGCGCCAGCGGTGGTTGATGAGGATCACAATGGTAATGAGAATTGCCATTGGAATCGCCCAATCCGATGGGATCCCGAGCCACCAGGCCAAAGGGATCACTGGGCCAGTACCGATGTGAACGATCTTGCGACTTAGTTCTCGTTGGTTAGGCCAGCGGACCCTGCAAACCACAGCAGCTGAAAGCACAAAAGCTATCCAGCATGCAATGGCAACCAGAGAGTTGATATACCCCAAGACTTATTTCATGCAGCTTGTTGATGGTTGGTCATCATCCGTAGCTTGAGAATGGCTTTGGCCTCCAACTGTCGTACGCGTTCTCGTGAGACGCTGATTTGCCGCCCGATTTCAGCGAGGGTCAGTGGTTCTTCACCATCTAGACCGAAGCGCAAGCGCAGGATTTTCTGTTCACGTTCATTGAGCTGAGATAGCCAACCTCCTAGGTGTTCCTTTTGGATGCTGCGATCTAGGCCTTCCATTGGTTCGGCCCCATCGGGGTCGGGGATCAGTTCACCTAGGGTGCTGCGGTCTTCTTCTCCGCGGGCATGGGCATCGAGGGATGCGCAAGGAGCGCTTTGAGCGATGAGATCCTCAAGGTCTTGGGGTTGAATACCCATGGCATGGGCTAACTCCAATCGATTTGGTTGACGGCCGAAGCGATGGGAAAGTTCTCTTGAGATGCGTCGCATCTTGGAGAGTTTTTCGCTGATGTGGATGGGTAGACGGATGGTGCGGGCACTGTTGTCGATGGCCCTGGTCATCCCTTGACGAATCCACCAATAGGCGTAGGTGGAGAACTTATAACCCATGGCTGGATCGAACTTGTCGACAGCACGTTCGAGACCAATGGCTCCTTCTTGGACTAGGTCAAGGAGTTCAAGGCCCTGATTTTGATATTTTTTGGCAACGCTTACCACGAGCCGGAGGTTGGCTGACATCATGCGGTCACGGGCGCGTTTGCCCATGCGAATTTTGTGGCGTTGTCGTGGCGTTTGGTCTTGCTCTGGTAACTCCAGCAATTCCTTCATCGCTTGCACATGGTGGGCAAGCTCAATTTCCTCAGCTGCGGTCAGCAAAGGCACGCGTCCAATGCTGCTCAGGTAGAACCCGATCGCATCAGTACCCAAACGACCACCTTGGCGATTTTGATTACGGGATGCTTGCCCGTTACGGCCAGATCGATTCGCTGTTTCTGAACGTTGCTTAGATGTAGACGGTAATACAACTTCTGACGAAGGCGTGAGTGAAGCACCCTTCGCAGATTCCAGAGGGATCCCCATCACCCTGGCCTCCTAAATTAGATTTGCGCGGAATGTAGCACTCATAGAGCTTAGAAACTTGGTTGAAGCAAAAAGTTTTTGTTAGCCCATGAGAGCGATCAGTTGATTGGTTGCTTCTGCTTCTAAGTAAAAAAACTGTTTTGCATGCTGATTATTCCTTTTTAGGTAGCAAAGAGCACTTTCTCACAGTTATGGTCTCGTGAGGCATCGAGTTTCACGCTGCTGGGATGCCTTGTTGCCAAAGGTTGATCAGCTGTTGCTGTGCACGATGTTCTTCACTATTGGGATTGGGTTGGCGCTGTAAAAAGCTGCCATCGCTCTGCATATCCCATGCTTCGCGGTTGTCGTTTAGGTAGAGGTTCAGCAGTCGCTCTAGGTGTTCCTTTTGCTCTGGTTCTTCAATTGGAGTAATGGCTTCCACGCGTCTGTCTAGGTTTCGAGGCATCAAGTCTGCGCTGCCGATATAAACCTCTGGGTTGTTGTCATTGGCAAACCAGAAGATACGGGAGTGTTCCAGGAACCGGCCGATGATGCTGATCACGCTGATGTTTTCGCTGAATCCTTTTCGCCCTGGGTAGAGACAGCACATACCGCGGATGATCAGTTCGATGCGAACTCCAACTTGGGAAGCTTCGTAGAGCAGGCTAATGATGGCTGGATCCACCAGAGCATTCATCTTGGCGCGGATGTGTCCGCCTCTACCTTCGCGGGCGTGTTCGATTTCGCGGAGGATGAGTGATTCCATTCCCTTGCGTAGGGTGACAGGTGCCACCAGCAGTCGACGGAAGCTTTGTTGCTTTGAAAAGCCAGTGAGATAATTGAATAGCTCGACTAGATCTTGGCTGAGTTCCGGTCTTGCAGAGAGCAGACCAAGATCGGTATAGAGACGTGATGTCTTCGAGTTGTAGTTCCCTGTGCCGATGTGCACGTAGCTGCGTAGCCGCTCTTTTTCTTTGCGAACGACCAAGATGGTTTTTGTGTGGGTTTTGAGTCCTAAAACGCCATAGACAACGTGAACGCCAGATCGTTCTAGATGACGGGCCCATTGAATATTGTTGCCTTCATCGAAGCGTGCCTTGAGTTCAACCAGAGCCATGACCTGCTTTCCGTGTTCGGCTGCACGGATCAGGGCCGCAATGATTGGGGAATCCTTAGATGTCCGATAGAGCGTGATCTTGATTCCCATGACTAGGGGATCGTCTGCTGCCTGATTGATGAATTCCTCTACAGAGGTCGCGAACAGTTCGTATGGGTGGTGAAGGAGAATGTCTTTGCGGCGAATCACCGAGAAGATGCTTTTGAATTCTTCTTCTTTGATTGATTCGTCTTCAAGCATTCTGCGCTGGCTGCGGGAGAGAACTTTGGCGGTCAGGCCAATGTGGGGTTGGTCTTTGAGTTGTTCCAGAGGTAAACGCATGAGACCGAATAGATCATCGAGGCCTAGTAGTCCCTCGATGCGATAAAGGTCTTTTTCTTCAACAGCCATACCTTCAATCAGCATCTCAACGACTCTCTTGGGCATTTCGTTTGTCACTTCGAGTCTCACCACTTCTCCGCCCATCCGCCGCTTATGCAGGCCTTGTTCCATGGCGCTCATGAGATCGTCGGCTTCTAGGTCCCTGAGTTCAAGGTCGGCATCGCGGGTGACTCGGAAGAAGTAGTGCTCTTCAATCTTCATCCCGGGGAAGAGCAATTTGAGGTTGAAGGCCACCACTTGCTCCAATGGAACTGCTGTGTGAACTGGTTTGGGATTGATGCCACTTAGATCAGGAGGTATCTCTACAAACCGAGGGATCGTTTTTTGTGGAATCTTGACCCGGGCGAATTGTTGTTGGCCTGTTTCCGGATCGAGGATCAGGGTCGCAATGTTGAGGCTGAGATTGCTAACGAAAGGGAAGGGATGGGCTTGATCCACGGCTAGTGGTGTCAGCACCGGGAAAATGGCTGTCTGGAAATAATTGTCAATCCAGAGGCGTTCTTTTGGATTGAGTTGCTCATAGTCGAGTAGGTGAACACCATGCTCGACTAGCTGGTTTTTGAGGTGTTTACGGTAGTGATCTTGTTGTTGCTCGATGAGCGGAACAAGGTGATCTCGGATCGTGAGGAGCTGCTGAAGAGGGGTTAGACCGTCTGCGCTGGTTTTGGTAATTCCGGCTTCCACTTGTGCTTTGAGGGAGGCCACGCGAACCATGAAGAATTCGTCGAGGTTGTTGCTGAAGATGGCACTGAACTTGGCTTGTTCCAGCAGCGGGGTACGCGTATCCAGTGCCTGAGCAAGGACCCTTTCGTTGAAGGAGATCCAGCTGAGCTCTCGGTTGATGTAGTGCTCCGAAGCTACTGCTGGATTACTCATTGAATGCCAGTTTGTTGATCCACTATCCAGGCAAAGTAGCAATCATGATTGTTTGATTGTTGTGTTACTTGTGCTTGCAGGTGGGCCTCCTGCAACAAGGGCAACAACTCCCGTTAGTACGAGGATGGCCAGCCAGAAGGGACTGCGAGGGCCTATTTGGTCGTAGGCGAATCCTGCAGCCGCTGCCCCAAGGAAGGTCCCTAGACTCTGCAGGCCTTGAAGGCTACCGAGTACTGCCCCTTGGCCTGCGTTGTCGAGGCGTCTCGAGACGAGGGCTCTCAAGCATGGCACTACTAGACCTGTGCCAAGGGCTAGTACCGATACGGCAGTGAATACAACAGAAATCGAATTCTGCTGACTGGCCATGGGCAATAGCAGACAGCCTGCAATGACGAAGCCAACGCCAGCAATGGTGAGCCGCCATTCGCCGAAGGATTTAACCAGTGGACCGATGAGCAGCCCTTGAACCACCATTGCGATCACGCCTACAACTGCAAAGGTCAGGCCCGCTAAACTGACTGTCCATGAAAAGGCTTGCTTCAGGTAAAGCACCAGCACAGCTGTGAAACCGTTGAATGCCATGAAGAACAGGAAGAAGGCGAAACAAAGGCGGCTTACTAATGGATTGGCAAAGATCTGTGCTAGTTGGGTGATCGGGTTGAGTTGTCTTTTGCTTGGTAGGGAATTGCGAGCTGCTGGCGGGTGTGTTTCGGGAAGGATATAGATCACAAGAAGCAGGTTCGCGACTGCGAAGGCTGTGGCGGCTATCCCGGGTAGAGCAATATTGATCTCTGCTAAGCGGCCACCGATATAAGGGCCCAAGATGAACCCGAGGCCGAATGCAACGCCAATCAGGCCGAATGCCTTTGCTCGGCTCTCAGGTGTTGAGATGTCGGCAAGCACTGCTGTGGCGCTACTTGCTGTTCCACCGCTAACGCCATCGATGATTCTTGCTGAGAAGAGAAGGATCAGGGGAACAATGCCGATCCAAGCGGCTGGAAGTATGTTCCAGTCAATCCATACTGTGATAGCGAATAAGCCAAGGCCTACTACTGAGCCAGCAACGCAAGCGGTTAAAATTGGTTTGCGGCCAAAACGATCACTGAGAGCTCCAATTAGGGGAGCCACGACGAATTGAGCCAATGCATAAGTACCTCCAAGTAGCCCCAGGATTGTGCCGCTGTCTGTGAAGCGTCCTGGGAGGTATGGAAGTAATGGCAGTAAGAGGGTTTCACCTAGGCGATCGTTCAACAGAGTGACAAAGGCACAGAGAAAGATGGGAATCTGTGGTCGGCGCAATTGGGAATGAGTCAGGATGAATGTCACGATCCCATAGAGACTTGACGCCATTGATCTAAATGGCAGGCTCTTGTGACTTGTCGCCGCTTAAGACCCCTTACAAAAACTGATCATTTTGTTGTCAGGGAGATTTATGCCGATGCGATTGAATCTCAAGGGGGAGGCTTGTATTCCCCTGTTCAGATCAGTGCTTGGGCAGCCTTGGCTTGGTTGCCAGGAGTTCTGGATCGGCCACTGATTGAAGGACGAGGTTGGTTGAGTCTTGAGAACGACGAGGTTGAGGCTTTTGCTCTTCGTTATCCCTCTGATCGTTTGGCGTTGCTGTATTGCCGGGGCCGGTCTGCTCGTTGTGGCCATGCCACTGCGTTGCTTGAACAGGTAGAAGCTGAAGCCTTGCAGGAAGGAGAGCTAATCTTGGTGACGGAAGCCAGTTTGTGTAGTCACCCTTTGCTGTTGAAGTGGGGCTGGATTGAAATGGCTAAGGAAGTGATTCAGATCGGAGGTGTGAGTTTCGATCGTTATCGCATGGCGAAAAACCTACAGGCTCGCTTCAAATGATGGTTTCTCTCCAAGCAATGAGCTGCTCAAGCGTGGTTTGGGCTAAGCCTGATTGCAGACACTTTTCAGCATGAGCGATACCTTCATCGAGGTTGTCGGCCAGGCCAGCTAACCATAGGTAGGTACCAGCATTCCAGAGGAGGGGCTGACTTAATGGCCCGCGATTGTGCAGAGCTTCCATTGCCTGTCCGCTCCACTCTGTCAGGTTGCTCCACTCAACGTCTTTGCTAAAGCAGCCATGGTTACGGGGGTGGAGGATGAGTCGTTCTGGCTTGCCATTTTGAACTCGTGATGTGATGCAAGCTCGACTGATGGGAAGGTCTGTGCTTCCTTCGAGCCCTTTCACAGTCACGAGATTTGTTTCACCTGCTAGCGCAAGGGCTTTCCAGGCCCGCTCTTCGGTGGGGGGATGCACGAAGCCGCTGACGAGCAAATGCTTTTCTTGATGTGCTGTCCAAAGCAGCTCCAAACTGGCCACAGGCGGTCGCTTGCCGATGTCGTCGCGATAACTGATCAAGCTTTCGGCTAGCGGGAAGTGATCTGGCTGGTAAATCAGTGCCAGACCATGTTGTTGAAAGCCAGCTTCTAGGTTTGCTATTGATAGGCCTTGGAGTTGTAGCCCTAAGGCTTTGAATAACTCTTCTGTGGTGACGCCATATTTGATTGGCATACGCTGCCCCCCTTGCAAGACGACGGGTTGACCAGCGTTGAGTAGGACCAGTGCTGTGAGCGGATAAATCGGGGCTGTTCGCTTGCGGCCGTCGAATGGCATGCCAAAGCAAATGGGTCTTTTCTGGCCATTGGCTGATTTCAGTTTGGGTCCAAGCACTCTGTATGTATCGAGCATGCCGGCGAGTTCCTGGGGCTCGGGTCGACGAATGCGATGGGCGATGAGGAAGGCGCCAATTTGAGCAGGGCTGGCTTGGGCTGTAAGGATGAGATGCAAGGCATCAGCCGATTCTTCACGGCTCATGCCACGACTGGTTTGCTCTCCACTTCCCACCTTCCTGAGGTGGGCTTTGAAGCGTTCACGGCCGGATAATTCGGGGCATGTGGTCACGATTGATTGCCGGAACTCATTGGATCTTTCTGTAGTCATGTAGCTGCGTGGAGTAGCGATTAAGACATCCTTGTGACATGCCTGCTTGGCATAGGTTTAATTGGCTCCGTTGGGCTTTAGGAATCACTGCAACGATAAAGCGAGGCTGTTTGCATTTCAGCGTAGTTATATTTTCTAAGTGCAATGTTCGAATCTTCAAAGTTTTTGCGCTGGGGTATTGATCAACGTCGAGACTGGTTTTATGCTATTTTTTATTTGATTAGCGGGCTTTTGATTGCAAGGGTTTGACATGCATCTTGCATAGAAGATTCATCTAAGAGTAAGAGTTTTTTGGCACCGTAGTTCTGCTTTTCAGTAGTTGATTGGTGTCAATGAAATGAATCATCAGATACGATTGCTTTTGCTTGGATTGCAGTTTTCCTTTATTGCCATCATCCTCTTTTTGATTCAATAACCCATTTTTGCGTATCCGTTGGCTATGGATTCATTGCCATGATCTGTATTGCTGAGCAAGTTGTTTTTTGGCTAGGTCTCGATGGAGATCAGTCGGCAGACTTTGGCTGAGCTTGAACAGGTTTGATTGACTGCTGGATGTGCCGATGCAGCCCAGGGCTAGTAATGCTGCTCGTGTTGTCGCTTCGGAACCTTTTCTTGCCACTTCGGCAATGCGGTTGCTGATGTCGACACCATCGCGTCGCTGCAGAATTCGAATGGTGCTTAACACCACTGGATCGCGTATGTCGTTGAGGAGGTCGTCAAGGAGGTTCAGCAGCTCGTCATCGCTGAGTTGGTATGCCTTGAAGTTCAACAACTCCAGACCAGCCATGCGCATTGCTTGGGAAGGTTCTCTGAAAATCCTTTTTATCAGCAAAGTTGGCACGATTGCTCCCCAGCAGGCCATTGCTTGCAGTACCTCGAGCTCCAGTTCTTCTTGATCACCAAGTTGTTGGATGAGCCAGTCTCGAGCCTCAGGTTGATGGCAGAGGCCAGCTGCATGGATGAGTTCAGACTGCTTACCATGTTGCTTAAGCAGGGTTTTTAATATTCCCCAGCCATCATCACCAAGCAAGCCCAGTCTTTCGGCTAAGGCTTTACGTAGATCAGCAGAAAGGCTGGGGCAGTAAACATTCCCCAGCCAGTCTGGTTCTAGAGGAGCCTTACCTACTTTATTGAGACGTTCCCAGAGAACGGCTTCATCGAAGCTCATGAATGTTCTAGATCAGCGTGCCCCTAGTTCGGCGGCGAGTTCACGTTCCAGCTTCTCATCGTGAACCGTAGGCAGTACGTTGCTCATTTGGGTGCGATGGGTGCTGTAGAAGAGCATGCCGATAAACACCATCCCGCCAATGATGTTGCCGAGGGTGACTGGAATGAAGTTCCAAACGATTACCTGGCCAAAGGAAACGCCTGAACCAAGCATGGGTCCGGCGGTGTGCAGGAACATGTTCACCACGATGTGCTCCATTCCCATGGTTTGGAATGCTGTGATCGGCAGCCAGCAGGCCAAAATTTTGCCAGGTACGCTCTTACTAACTAGGGCCATGGTCACACCCAGACAAACCAACCAGTTCGCGATCAATCCGCGCAGGAAGGCCAAGAAGAAGCCAAGGGATTGAAGGTTCTCGTATTTGGTAACAACGTTGGTTTTGTTGAGGGCAATGATCTTCGCTGCTACCTGTTGCCACATGCCGCCACCATCGGCAGCGGAGGCGGGATCCACGGTGCCACCGCTGGTCAGGCTGATTGCCATCAATAGGGCAACCACAGCAGTGCCGATCCAGTTGCCGAGCCAGACCCAACCCCAGTTGCGGAAGGTGGCTCCCCAGGTGCTCTTGCCGGCCCATGTGGCCATAGGCAGCAGAGCGAAGTTACCGGTGACCAGTTCCATGCCGAATAGCACGATGCTGGCAAAGCCGAAGGGGAAGAGCAGGGATCCCAACCATGGTTGACCACTCTTGAGACCAACTGTGAGTGCAAGGATCACAGCAAGGCCGAGAATGGCCCCGGAATAGAAGCCACGCACCAGCAAGTTCTTGACGCTGACAGTGGCTTTTTTGCCGCCGGCGGTAATCATGCCGTCGACAAGTTCGTTAGGTAGGACGTAGTCCATTTGTGACGCCGTGGCGCTCATGTTGGTAGATGCGTAGGTTTAACGAGAGGAGGATTTTTAGCCACTGATGGTGTTCATCAGGCGTGAGAAGACATCTCGGCCACCTTCTTTTTGATTGATTGCAGGCTTGTCGCTACCGCTGTTGCTTAACCAGTTGACAAAGCGAGAGAAAAGATCACGTGCTTGGGAAGTCGATTGCATGGTGGGGCTTGATAGGTGATTGATTTAAGAACGGTGGTTTAGCGATCGCAGCTCAAGGGGATGGGCTGCTGTTTTCGCCTAAATTGCTGAACCAGTTCATGAAGTTGGAGAAAGGGTCGCTGTTCTGCTTCGGTTGGCTACGAGGTTGAGCACCGAAGCGTTCGATCAGTAATTCCCGCAGCACGTCTTTCAGTTCGCTGCCAGGAATGCCTTTGCGATGCAGTGTCCCGATTCGGGCATCCGGCCCTTGCCGGCCTTCAAGGCTGAGGTCATAGGCCTCAACCATGCCTTGGCCCCCGTTCGGTGCACGGGCTTTGGTTCCTGTGAGGCCGATTGCGCCCATGTAGGCCTGGCCACAGCTGTTGGGACAGCCAGTCCAATGGACTTTTATTTCCTCAGGGAGGATGAGTTCTGCATCCAGTTCATGGGCCATTGCCATGGCCTGATCTTTGGTGTTTGTAAGGGCGAAGCTGCAGTACGTATTTCCTGTGCAGGAGACAGTGCCGGCGGCAAAGGAACCGGGTTCAAGTGGAAAACGCTGTAGCAGTGGATCAGCTTGAAATTTGTCGAGGTTGGTAGTTGATAGCCCCACCAAAATGATGTTCTGGTCTTCAGTAAGACGAATTTCACCACTGCCATAGTTAAGACTGGCGCTAGCAAGATCCTGAAGATCTTCTGCGCGTAATCGTCCAACGGGTACATGCATGCCGGCGTAGTGAAGCCCTGTTTGTTTCTGAGGGTGGATTCCGTAAAAAGAGCGAGGCTTGTCGTCAAATACAGAACCGGGATCAGGAGTTAGCGGTCCAAATTTTTCCGCCACCATGGTGCGAAACGCTTCGATGCCCACGCTGTCGAGGTACATGCGAAACCTGCCCTTAGGGCGATTGTTACGCTCACCGTTATCTCGCCATAGCGTTAGAATAGTGCCGGTGAGCCGACAGATTTCATTGGGTTTAACCCAGGCATTTAAAGGCAGCGCATAGTCATTCATCTGCGAGGAGAGGATCCCTCCGAGCCAGACGCCGAAACCCATCACCCCATCGTGTTCCACTGGATGGAAGATGATGTCGTTATGGAGCAGGAAATTATCGCGGGCCCCTGCAACTGCCGTATTCCATTTGCGGGGAAGGTTGGAGAATTCATGGTTTCCTTTTCCTTGATTCGTGAGGAAATTTTGTAGTTCAGTTGTGTAAGGGCGAGTATCAACAATTTCAAGAGGATCAATCCCAGCCAGTGGATTTCCTGTGACATTGCGTGGGTTATCAAAACCTGATTGGATTGTGTTGAGACCTGCCTCTTCAAGACGTCTGAGTATTTCGGGAAGATCACTCAGTAAAACACCACGAAGCTGTAGGTTTTGGCGTGTTGTGATGTCGCAACTGCCGTCTTCTCCGTAGCGACCCACAATTGAGGCCACTACTTTTATTTGGTGGCTATTGAGAACACCATTGGGTATCCTTAGCCGTAGCATGAACTTGCCAGGAGTTTTGGGTCGCCAGAACATTCCATACCATTTCAGGCGCAGTTCGAGGTCTGTTTTATCGACCTGTTCCCAACCAACCTGAGCAAAGGTTTCAAGTTCATCACCAACATCTAAGCCATCTTTAAAAGCTTTATTTTGCTCAATTTTGTTGAGCTTCTTCCCTTGGAGAAATTGTTTAGCAGGAGAGCTAATAACCATGACATTTTGTTGAAATTAAACTTGAAAAGAAGTGATCATGTTTTTTAAACTTTATTCGCTTATTGGATGCCCATGGTTTTTAGACTCTGCCATTATTGAAGTAAGGGTAAGTTGCGAATGGAGTCATTAAGCCTGATGGAAGAGGGCATTGGCGGTATCAGATTGAACAAAACTGAGCATTTGTGTGAAATTCAAGATTTGGTGTCTTTGTATACATTCTGAGCCCGGCTGATTTGACTGAGCCAGGGGTGTTGAGGATTCAGGTCACGCTGCGAATGGAGTCATTAAGCCTCAATGAAGAGGGTATTGGCGGTATCAGATTGAACAAAACTGAGCATTTGTGTGAAATTCAAGGTTTGGTGTTTATCGATACATCTAGGTGCACAAGTTTCCTTCTTTATGGTTGCTGTGTATAAATTTTAAGTGATTTCAGTATTGGCGGCCTATCTCTCCCAGCCAACGGATTGTGCCTTGTCTGAGCATTTTCCACACACGGTTCATGGCAGCTAAATCCCTTTCGAAGTCACTGTTAAAGCGTTTTGAGCGGGTTGCATCCTGTCTGCCTTGGCGACCACTCGTCCTCAACCGAGTTTGCGACTGTGTTCGATAGCGACGGGATGCCATGGTTGCAGTTGACTATTAAGACTGGAATGACTTCACCAGTTTCGGATGTCTTAGATCCGTGGCCGTTGTTACGAAAGCATGAGCAGGTTGGTTGTAAGCGCGCTTTGCGTTTGATCGTGCATGGCCGTGCTGGTGGGTATGTTCCTTCTTGTGTGCGTTCTTTTGCTCTGGAGGTCGCGCAACGTCGAGGCACACCTGTGCTGGTAGAGGCCTTAACGGCTACTGATCGCCATGAGCAGAGTGCAGATCCTATTTGGCTGGTTCCTTTGTTGTTGCTGCCTGGTTCTCATGTTCGAGAGGATGTGCCGTTGATTCGTCAGCGACTTCAGCAACAGGGTGTGAACACCAGGTTGGTGCCTTTCTTGGGTGCCTGGCCCTCTTGGTGGCGATTGTTACAGCAGTGGGTGCAGCGTCAGGATTGTCGTGATGGCTCTCTTGTTTTGGTTCACCATCCCCTTCGCCAGGGTGTTGCTCATCGCTATTTGAGTTTGCTGCAGCAGCGGCTGGCGTTGCCCATGCTTTCCTGGGACGACTGGCATGCTGATGTCGCTTCAGCGAAGGAGGCATCCACGCCTCTTTTTCTTGCCTTGGCGCCAATCCAGATTACGCAGACGCTGCGCGATTCTGGGGTGATGACTTCCCTACTTGAGATTGAGTTATTTCGATTGGGTTTGATTGATTTGCTGGCTGCATTGCCATGAGCTGCTTGGACTTTGGCACTGTGTATTTGGTGGGTGCAGGCCCTGGTGATCCTGATTTGCTCACACTGAAGGCTTATCGTCTGCTTCGCCAGTGCGGAGCCTTGGTTCACGATGCTCTGGTGCCTAAGGAAGTACTCGAGTTAGTACCCGAGTCTTGTGAACGGCATTTTGTTGGTAAACGTCGAGAACGTCATTGGGTCCCACAGTCCAAGACAAATGAGTTGCTTGTTGAATTGGCTCAGCGTCATTCCTGTGTAGTACGCCTAAAAGGTGGTGATCCTTTTCTGTTTGGGCGGGGTGGTGAGGAGGCCGCCTATTTGCAGAGTCATGGGGTATCGGTGGAGGTGGTCCCTGGGATTACAGCGGGGATGGCTGCGCCGGCCTATGTGGGTATTCCTCTGACCCATCGTTGTGGTGGTAGTTCTGTCACCTTTGTGACAGGTCACGAGAAGATCGACAAACAGCGTCCTTCTGTAAATTGGAAGGATCTTGCTAGCGCAAGTGACAGCCTGGTTATTTATATGGGTTTGCATAACCTTGCTTATATCGTCGAAGAGTTGATTGCCGGTGGCCTCGATCCAGCTACGTCCGCAGCAATCATTCAACAGGGCACTGTCGTAGGTCAGCGCTACCTCAAAGCACCCTTGGAACAGTTGGTTCAAAGGGTGCAGAGCGAAGGGTTTGCAGCGCCGTCGATTGTGATTGTGGGTACAGTAGTTGATGAACAGGTTGCAGCGTGTGCTCCTCAGCCGGCTGAGGTTGTGATGCCGATCAAGTCTTGATCTATGACTTAGCAACCTAAAGGTAGATGTTGGATTTAGCGTTTAAAGTAGGAGATATCGCTGGGCCATTGGTAGTTCTTCTGCGGGGTCGCATGTGAGTAAATCGCCGTCGGCGAACACCTCGTAAGTTTGTGGATCTACCTCTACTTTTGGTAGTGAATTGTTGTTGTGCATTTCTGCTTTGCCGATCGTGCGGGTGTTCAGAACGGGAATGCAGGCACGTTGCAGCCCCAGCTTGTTGGGAAGATCTGTTTCGATGGCCGCTTGGCTCAGGAAGGTGAGGCAGCTGGGGGCAAGGGCTTTGCCGAATGCTGCAAACATTGGTCTGCCATGGACTGGTCCAGGTGTTGGAATCGAGGCATTAGCATCGCCCATTTGCGCCCAGATGATTGACCCGCCCTTGATGACAAGTTCTGGCCGCACGCCGAAGAAGCCTGGCTTCCAGAGCACCAGGTCTGCCAGTTTGCCTACCTCTACTGAGCCAACATGGTTGTCAATGCCGTGGGCAATGGCGGGGTTGATCGTTACCTTGGCGATGTAGCGCTTTAGGCGGTTGTTGTCGTTACGAGTGCCACGTGGATTGCCAGCATCTTCTGGCAGAGGGCCTCTCTGAACTTTCATCTTGTGAGCGGTCTGGAATGTTCTGGTAATCACCTCTCCGACTCGTCCCATCGCTTGGGAATCACTGGCAATGATGCTGAAGGCACCGAGGTCGTGGAGAATATCTTCCGCGGCGATCGTTTCGCGACGGATGCGCGATTCGGCAAAGGCCACATCTTCAGGAATCGCTGGATCTAGGTGGTGGCAAACCATGAGCATGTCGAGGTGCTCTTCCAGGGTGTTGCGGGTGTAAGGCCGGGTTGGATTTGTGGAGCTGGGCAGCACGTTGCTTTCACCACAGATACGGATGATGTCTGGTGCATGGCCTCCACCGGCCCCTTCGGTATGGAAGGTGTGGATGGTGCGTCCGCCGATTGCTCGGATTGTGTCTTCTACAAAACCTGCTTCATTGAGCGTGTCTGTGTGGATGCAGACCTGGACATCAAAGCGATCGGCTACCGAAAGACAGCAGTCAATAGCTGCTGGAGTGGTACCCCAGTCTTCGTGGAGTTTGAGGCCGCAGGCACCGGCTAGTACTTGCTCCTCGAGAGCTTCAGCTGTACTGGCATTGCCTTTACCAAAGAAGCCAAGATTCATCGGCAAGCCTTCGGCTGCTTGCAGCATGCGGCTGATGTGAAAGGCGCCAGGTGTACAGGTAGTGGCATTGGTGCCTGTTGCCGGACCTGTACCACCACCGAGCATGGTGGTAACGCCGCTAGCTAGGGCAGTCTCGATTTGCTGTGGGCAGATGAAATGGATGTGGCTATCGATGGCGCCGGCGGTCACGATGTGACCCTCTCCAGCAATGGCTTCAGTGCCTGGGCCGATCACAATGTCAATCCCGTCAGTGATGTCGGGATTGCCAGCCTTGCCGATGGCAACGATCCGTCCGTCTCGTAGGCCGATATCTGCTTTGACGATCCCCCACCAGTCGAGGATCAGGGCATTGGTGATCACGGTGTCAACAGCACCATTGGCGCGGGATTGCTGGGATTGCCCCATGCCGTCGCGGATCACTTTCCCTCCACCGAATTTGACTTCTTCGCCGTAGGTGGTGAAATCGCGTTCCACCTCCAGGATCAACTCGGTGTCTGCTAGGCGTATGCGATCACCTGTGGTGGGGCCGTAGGTTTCGGCGTAGGCCTGGCGATCCATCCGGTAGGCCATAGCAATGCAGCGAAAGGGACGAGGTGTAGAAGCAGTTCAGTCGAGTGGTCCGTTGACCAGACCGTTGAAACCAAAAACCTTGCGGTGACCAGCAAGGGCAACCAGGCGCACGTCACGTTCGTCGCCGGGTTCGAAGCGGATCGCTGTTCCAGCAGGGATGTCCAATCGGTGCCCCCGTGCAGCATCACGATCGAAGTGCAGAGCTGTATTGGTCTCGAAAAAGTGAAAGTGGGAGCCAACTTGGATCGGTCGATCGCCACTATTGGCCACGCGCAGGGTGAGGGTTGGCCGGTTGCTGTTGAGTTCAAGCGTGCCCGGTTCAGGAATCAGTTCACCGGGGATTAGCGGAGGCATGGGGATTTTTTAGCGGATGGGGTCGTGGAGGGTGACCAATTTGGTGCCGTCCTTAAAGACGGCTTCGATTTGCACCTCCGGGATCAGTTCGGGAACACCATCCATCACCTGATCGCGACGCAGCCAGGTGCTGCCTTCGGACATCAGCTCCGCGACGGATTGGCCGTCACGAGCGCCTTCGATGACAAGGAAGCTGAGCCAGGCCACGGCTTCGGGGTGGTTGAGCCGCAGGCCGCGGTTGAGGCGTCGTTCTGCAAGCAGGGCAGCGGTGACGATCAGGAGTTTGTCTTTTTCCTGGGGGCTGAGGTGCATGGAAGCCAGGATTTCATTTCAGTGTGGCGAGGCAGAAGGCGATTGATGGTCCTTTGTGAACCTTTCGTTTGAGAACGTTCCCTCTTCTTGCAGGGGCCATTCTCGTGGAGGTTGAGGAGTGCTGAGCCGCCGTAGCTGGCGTGTGCGGGCCCAGAGGCGGGAAAACCATTGGCGCGCGGCTTGGCTTGATGGCCCTATATATCGGGCCACTAAGCCTTGATCGAGACCACCACAAGCCATGGAACCTTCTAGGTTTGCGCGATCTGTTCGACAGTTCCGCAGAAGTATCTCCATCACGTCGGCAGTCAGAGGATGCGGTGCGGCCCAAACAAAAGATCCGAACACGGGCTGTGTCCCCATGCCGTGCACACTCTGCAGCACTTCGCTGTTGAGCTCGAGTTGATCGACTAGTTCCCATTGACGGCCAATCGGGGTTTGTCGGCAGATCTCCAGGCTTGACCTCCAGGCGCCTTCGTTCAGTGTTTCTCCAGCAGCTGTGCGACCTAGGCGCACCACTTCGGCGCAGAGAAAACTGGCTTTTGGTTGCAGTTCGACTTGCATCCGTTGCTTATAGAGGCCTCCTTGAAAAACCACGAGCTCTTGGGGTAACCATTCCAGATCAGCATTGGTTTCTAGTTCGAAGTGACACTCTTGACTTGCCCAGCGGCCTTTGGGGTGTTGTTTGGAGCGGCCCACGGAGCCATAGACCTTCTGGGCAGCCACACTCGTGACCAGGCCGCGGCTGTCTGCTCCAGCTTTGACATTCACACTGAGCTGATCTCCTCCGACTAAACCCCCTGCGGTGTGAAGTAAGGGCAGTTGACAGCGGCCGTCGTGATCAAGATTGGCACGCTGAATCTTGAATGGAGCCGTGCATTGGCTCTGATGCACGGTGAGCCGGGATTGAAGATCGTCTGTCGCAGTTTTGCTGATCAGTTGCAGGGAACATTGGCCGTGCCAGGGTCTATCGCCAGTCATCGGAGCACGCTGTGATCGAGCACGGTTTAACTCTTTAGCAACACTCACGGATGGAGCAGTTGCCGTTTGGCAGGCTTATGGTCATGAGCTTGGTCGATTTTCCTTCTCTCGATACTGTTCCGGTGCTCACCCGCAGGCTTGGTGCTGTTGGGGTTGAGGCTTGTATGGAATTGCCTCTTACTGCTGAAGAACGCACACGTTTGCGAGGGCTGCGATGCACGGCTTGTGGTCAGTCCGTCTTATTGCAATTGCCGCGGCAGGGCCCATTGCAGCCTGGAGAAAGTTTGGCTGCGGCGGAAGGTCCTGTTTTGGTGAGGGTGGTCGCTGCTCCTGAGAAACTGTTGGTGGTTAGGGCTCCTTCAGAACTGGCTTTGCTTGAGGCGGCTTATCACTTGGGTAATCGTCACGTGGCACTAGAGCTACGCACGCAGCAGCTGCGTTTGCTAGATGATCCTGTCTTAGCCGATCTGCTGCGGGTGCGTGGCTTGGCTTTGGAGTCTCTGATGGAGCCTTTTTATCCGGAGCCTGGGGCCTATCAAGGCGTCCATAGCCATGATCACCAGCCCATTGATGGGCAGCAACAACGTCATCACTGATGAGCAGTCTCGCTTTGCTTCAGCTTGTTAGCCCGGCTTTGCCGGTGGGTGCGTTCAGTTATTCGGAGGGTTTGGAACTGCTGGTGCAGCGAGATCAGCTTCAGGATCGAGCAACTTTGGCAAGTTGGTTGGAGGCGGAGCTCAGTCGCGGGCAAGTCATGATCGAAGCTGCTGCTTTGCGCCCGCTGCGTCATTCCCTCAGCCAATGGAAGGTGAGTGCTGAGAAGGGCAAAGTTGAGCATGGCACTGACGTGCGCGATTGGGCTCAATGGTTGATTGCACTGCGAGATGCGGCTGAAGTAAGAGCGCAGCAACAGCAGATGGGTCGCTCTCTTTTGCAGTTATTAGCTGACCTGGGTCATCCTCTCCCTGATGGAGGAGTGGATTTTGGTTGGCCAGTGGCTTGGGCTTGGGCTGGTTTGTCTTGGGAGATAACGCCTTTGGAGGTTGTGCAGGGTTACTTGTTTGGCTGGGTGGCTAATCAGCTCAGTGCGGCCGTGCGTCTTGTTCCGCTTGGGCCAACTGAGGCACAACGGTTGCAGCGTCAGCTTCAGCCGCTGATTGAAATGCAGGCCCGTAGCTTGCTTGATGTGGATCCAAAGCAGCTTTGGTGCGGAGGAGTGGGTTCTGCTATTGCACAGCTCTCACATGCTGAGCTGTATTCCCGATTATTCCGGAGCTGATGAGTAGCAAACTGCGTTTAGGTGTGGCTGGCCCGGTGGGTTCGGGTAAGACAGCACTAGTGGAGGCAATGTGTCGCCGTCTACGAGATCAGTTGCAATTGGCAGTTGTCACCAACGACATCTATACCCAGGAAGATGCAGAGTTCTTGACGCGTGTTGGAGCTCTTGAGCCAGAGCGTATTCGCGGAGTGGAAACAGGCGGTTGTCCTCATACTGCTATTCGTGAGGATTGTTCGATTAATCGCGCGGCCGTAGAAGATCTGGAGCGAAATTTTCCAGATCTTGATGTTGTGCTTGTTGAGAGTGGTGGCGATAATCTTGCCGCCAGCTTCAGTCCAGAATTGGTGGACCTTTGCATCTATGTGATTGATGTGGCGGCTGGCGACAAGATCCCTCGCAAGGGGGGCCCTGGGATTACACGCTCGGATTTATTGGTGATCAACAAGATTGATCTCGCTGTCCATGTCGGGGCCGATTTGGAAGTGATGAAGCGCGATACGACGCGGATGCGGGGAGAGCGTCCTTGGTGCTTCACCAACTTGCGGAGCGGAGATGGCTTGGAGAGCGTGCTGCAATTTTTGTTGCAACAGCTACCAAATCGCCCTTAGCAATGATCAGCGCAAAGGGCTTTGTATCATTCACTACAGAATCATGCCTGGCTGATCTTTACGTTCCCCAGGCCGCCCGAATAGGCGTGCTCCATATTCTGCCTATCTACGGTTTCAATGAACGTTTCATTCTCAAAGCGCCTTGTGGCTGGCTTCGCCGCAACCGCCGTTGGTGTCAGCATTACGGCTTGCGGTGGTGGTAGTGATAAAACCGCTAATACCGATTTCGACGACACGGTCACGGTTGGTATCCTCCATTCCTTAAGTGGCACCATGGCCATCTCGGAGTCCACCCTTGTGGACACCGAGAAAATGGCGATTGAAGAGATCAACGCTGCCGGTGGTGTTGAAGTTGATGGCAAGAAATACAAGATCGACTACATCGTTGAAGATGGCGCTTCTGATTGGCCAACCTTCGCTGAGAAGTCCAAGAAGTTGATCGATCAAGATAGTGTTCCTGTTGTCTTTGGTGGTTGGACTTCCGCAAGCCGTAAGGCGATGCTGCCGGTTTACGAATCGAAGAATGCATTCCTCTATTACCCGATTCAGTACGAGGGCCAGGAGTGTTCCAATAACATCTTCTACACAGGTGCGACTCCGAATCAGCAGTCGGAGCCTGCAACCAAGTTCATGTTCGAGAAGTCGCCCGCTGCTGGCAAGCCCTTCTTCCTTGTAGGTTCTGATTACGTTTTCCCTCGCACCTCCAATACCATCACTAAGGAGCAGGTCAAAGCTCTTGGTGGGAAAGTGGTTGGAGAGGATTATTTGCCACTCGGCAACACTGAAGTGGCGCCGATCATTGCCAAGATCAAGAAGGCATTGCCTGATGGTGGTGTGATCATCAACACCCTCAATGGTGACCAGAATGTCGCTTTCTTTAAGCAAATTCAGGATGCCGGACTTACTCCTGACAATGGCTACTACGTGATGAGCTATTCCATCGCGGAAGAAGAGATCAGCACGATCGGGCCTGAGTTCCTTGAGGGACACTATGGGGCTTGGAATTACATGATGTCGATTGATACGCCTGCTTCGAAGAAGTTTGCATCTGACTTCAAGGCCAAATATGGCAATGATCGTCAGGTTGCTGACCCTCAGGAGTCGGCTTACAACATGGTGTATCTGTGGAAAGCTGCGGTAGAGAAGGCCAATAGCTTTGATGACGACAAGGTACGTGAAGCTTTGATCGGAATTGAGTTTGATGCGCCTCAGGGTCCTGTGAAAGTGATGCCAAACCATCACCTGTCCCAGACTGTACGTATTGGCAAGATCACCAAAGATGGTCAGTTCGAGATTCTCGAAGAGACCGACGGCCCTGTGGCTCCACAGGCTTGGAACCAGTTCGAGCCCAGTTCTAAGGGCTATGCTTGCGACTGGACTGATGCCAACAAAGGCGAGAAGTACAAGCTTTGATTGCCTCGCCAAGGCGTTTCTCCGCTTTGGCATTGTTTGGGAGGAGTCCGGAAACGGGCTCCTCCTTTCGTCGTTTTTCCGGTCTCTGATCTTCGCCCGTGCAACTGCTTCTTGAAAGTCTTTTCAATGGTGTGGCCATCGGCTCGGTGCTGCTGGTTGCTGCCCTCGGACTGGCGATAGTCTTCGGCCTGATGGGTGTCATTAACCTCGCCCATGGCGAGTTGATCATGCTCGGGGCCTACACCACTTATGTGGTACAGCTGATCTTCAAGCTGCCTGCTCTGCAGCCTTTCTACAACGCTTATGTGTTGGTGGCGATTCCTCTGGCCTTCATCGTTAGTGGTGTGGTTGGTATCTTGCTAGAACGCACCGTGATTCGTCGTCTCTACGGCAACCCGTTGGAGACATTGTTGGCGACATGGGGCGTTAGCCTGATTCTGCAGCAGTTTGTGCGCAGTTTTCCATTGGCTTATGCGGCTGGCTTGGTGCTGGCGTTAGTGCTTGGCTTCAGTCTGCCGATCATTCTTCCTGACAAGCTTTTGCAGGGGCCGCGGGCCCGCCTGGTGCGTGCTGGAAGCTGGCTTGTGTCGGCTCTGGCTGGGGTGTTACTTGCGGGTGGTTTGGCCTCTCAGATCAGTCGCATCGCTCGTGCGACCTCTCGCAATGTCGATGTCACGGCACCTAAGTGGATGCGTGGGGGGATTGAACTGTCGGGCATGACCTTCCCCGTACCACGCTTGGTGATCATTGTGATCACGATCCTCGCTGTACTCGGTATCACCTGGTTCTTGAATCGCAGTGTGTGGGGGATGCGCATCAGGGCAGTGACTCAGAATCGTTCCATGAGTGATTGCCTTGGCATCTCAACCGATACTGTGGATGTGCTTACCTTTGGTATCGGCTCCGGTTTGGCTGGCATCGCTGGGGTAGCGGTGTCTTTGTTGGGATCCGTGGGACCCAACGTCGGCACTTCTTATATCGTTGGTTGCTTCATGGTGGTAGTGCTTGGAGGTGTGGGAAATCTGTTCGGCACCGTGTTGGCCTCCTTTGCTATTGGGGTGCTAACAGACCTGATCGGGGCTGGCCGTTTGCTTAGTATCTGGCCTTCGATGCCTGCGCCTTTGGCGAGCGTGGTTGATTTTTTTGCTACCACGAGCATGGCCCAGGTGATGGTGTTTGCGCTGATTGTGGTGTTCCTGCAGTTCCGACCTGCTGGTCTGTTTCCCCAGAGGGGACGCATGGTGGAGGCTTAAATCGATGTTGCAAGCGTTTCAACAACGCCGTTGGCCCCTAGTGATTGTCTGGGTCTTGATCATTGCTGCGATTGTGGCGGCGCCTGCAGTGGTGTCGGTATTTGGGCTCAACCTGCTCGGTCGTTTTCTCTCTCTCTCGATCGTGGCCCTCGGCATCGATTTGATTTGGGGTTTTACAGGCTTATTGAGTTTGGGTCAGGGCATTTTCTTTGCGCTCGGTGGTTACGCAGCCGCAATGTACCTTCAGCTCAACAGCTCGAGCGAACAACCCAACGGGATTCCAGAGTTCTTCGGCCTTTATGGGGTGGATCAATTGCCTGGATTTTGGCAGCCGTTTCATTCGCCTTGGTTCACGCTGATTGCCATCTGGTTGATCCCTGCACTGCTTGCCGCGCTGTTAGGCAACTTGGTGTTCCGCAACCGGATCAAGGGAGTTTATTTTTCGATTCTTACCCAGGCCGCCTTGCTGGTTTTCTTTAATTTCTTCAACGGACAGCAGAAACTGATCAATGGCACCAACGGTCTTAAGACCGATGTCACAGAGCTTTTTGGACAGCAGGTGGGCTCTGCATTCATGCAGCGAGGCTTCTTCTGGTTAACGGCCGTGATGGTGATCCTGGCCTGGTTGGCTGTGCGCTGGGTGGTGCGTGGCCGTTTTGGTGAAGTGTTGATCGCCATTCGCGATGATGAGCCGCGTTTGCGTTTTGCTGGTTACAACCCCACCTTGTTTAAAACCATCGTGTTTGCGATGGCTGGTGGCTTGGCCGGCATCGGTGGTGCTCTTTACACCGTGCAGTCCGGCATCGTCTCGCCTCAATACATGACGGTTCCCTTCTCAATCGACATGGTGATTTGGGTGGCAGTGGGCGGACGCGGAACTTTGATTGGTGCCATTCTTGGCGCTCTAGTCATTAATTTGGCGAGGAGCCAAATCAGCACGGTTTGGCCAGAAGGCTGGCTATTTATCCTGGGAGGCTTGTTTATTCTCGTCGTTACGGCACTACCAGAAGGTGTTGTGGGCTGGTGGCAGGCGGGTGGGCCACGAAACCTGCTTACTCGCTTGGGTGTCGCGCGCAGGATCGGCACCTATCCACGCTTGGAAATGGATGGCAAGGAGGAGGCGAAGTCATGACAACTGCTTTGCTTGAGCTGCGTCAAATCAGTGTCAGCTTTGATGGCTTTATGGCACTGCGTGATCTCAATCTCAGCCTGCAGCCAGGAGAATTACGTGCCGTGATTGGTCCCAACGGTGCAGGCAAGACCACCTTCCTGGATGTGATTACTGGCAAGCTTCGACCAACGGCTGGTGATGTTTTGTTTAAGGGCCAATCTCTTTTAAACAAGCCGGAACACAGGATTGCGCGGCTTGGGATTGGTAGGAAGTTTCAGAGCCCGAGAGTCTTCGAAAACCTCACTGTTGAGGAAAACCTCGCCTTGGCGGTCAGTGATCCAAAGCGCCCTTGGCCACTTTTAAGCGCAGGTCTTAATGCTGTTGAGCGCGATCGCATAGCCCATTTGATGGGTATCGTTTCGCTGCAGACACGTGCGCATCAAGTTGCTGGATCGTTGTCTCATGGGCAGAAGCAGTGGTTGGAGATCGCCATGCTTGTGGGTCAGTCACCTGACCTGTTATTGGTTGATGAGCCAGTTGCTGGTTTGACGGATGAGGAAACAGATCTCACTGCGGATCTGCTCAAGTCTCTCGTTGGTGATCACACTGTTTTGGTGATTGACCATGACATGGAGTTCATCCGGCGCCTGGAGAGTCAGGTTTCTGTTCTTCATCAGGGCCACGTTCTCTGCGAGGGCACGATGGATCAGATTCAGTCTGATCCACGCGTGATCGAGGTGTATCTAGGTCGTAATGAGGAGGTTGCCTGATGCAGCGCTTTCTACCTATGCAGTTCATGATTCTCTGCAGCCGATGACCATTCTTGAGATCCGTGGTCTAAACACCTACTACGGTGAGAGCCATATCCTTAGGGATGTCGACCTCACTGTGAAAGCTGGTGAGATGGTCTGCTTGATTGGTCGCAACGGTGTGGGCAAGACCACCTTGTTGAAATCATTGATCGGTCTGTTGCGTCCTCGGAGTGGAGAGATTCTGTTTAATGGTGAAGGCTTGGATCGCCATCCTCCGCATCAGCGGGCCCGTGCGGGCATTGGTTATGTGCCTCAGGGGCGAGAAATTATTCCCCATCTGACGGTGGAGGAGAACCTGATGCTAGGGATGGAGGCATTGCCCGGCGGCTTGGCGCGAAACCACAGCATTGACCCGCTTGTTTATGAGTTGTTCCCGATCTTGCAGGAGTTTTTGCCGCGTAAAGGCGGAGACCTAAGCGGTGGGCAACAGCAGCAGCTTGCGATTGCTCGGGCTCTGCTTGGTAAGCCGAAATTGCTCCTGCTAGATGAACCGACGGAGGGTATTCAGCCCAATATCGTTCAAGACATTGAAAGGGCTGTTCGACGCATCATTGCCGAGACAGGGATTGGCGTTCTTTTGGTAGAGCAGCATCTTCACTTTGTTCGTCAAGCTGATCGCTACTACGCCATGCAACGAGGTGGCATTGTGGCCAGTGGTCCGACCAGCGATCTTAGTCAGGCAGTGGTGGATCAATTCCTAAGTGTATGAGTGCGTATGGAGATGTTTAGGGCTGGGGCATTAATCTGTATGTCTGGGAGAAGTGTCAGTGTTGTTGGCTTTTAAGAGGGAGTACCAAAGGCCTTCAGGATCCGACCATGCTCTGAGCAGATGATCATCGAGCTTCACGATGGGTTGGCAGCTGAGGCTATTAATCAGTAGCCATTGATCATCTTTTTCTGGTGTGGCTTCTAGTTGAGTTTCTTGCAGCCATCCTTGTTCGAGGCCCTGTTGTCGCATGACACCTGGTAGACAGCCACTAGCAAGCCGAGGTGTGAGCCAATGATTGTTTCGTCGCACGATGAGGTTGGCGGTACTGCCACAACAAAGTTCACCGCTTGTGCTGAGCAGGATGGCCTCATCGCAATTCGCTTTCTGTGCTTCGTGGCGGGCCTGTATCGCTTGACCGTAGGCGAAGGTTTTGCAAAGACTCAAGCAACTATTGGCGTTGCGACGCTCATGGCAACTGATGATCGTCGTAAGTGGAGTAAAGCAGGGCTGCATTGCATTCAGCTCTAGCCAGAAGCGATGGGTTGTTGAACTCGGGTTGCTCTGGGGCAGACTGATGCCTCGGCTTGACCTATCGCCACGGCTCCAGTTTAGGCGCAGGGCCCCATTGCCATTGTCCAAGTTGCATTGTTTCAGGCCCTCTTTGATCAGAGGTGTCAACCATTTCGCTGTAGGCGGGGGGGCCATCTCTAGTAGGCATGCGCTGGTCTGCCAGCGGCTGAGATGAGCATTGAGGAGTTGTGGATGTCCATCAAGGATCAGAATTGTCTCAAAGATGCCATCGGCAAGCTGCAGGCCTCGATCTCCTAGAGGAAGAGCGAGCTCCGCAGTGCTCCCCCAGCTGCCATCGATCCAGGCAATCTGGTTTTTCATTGCAGTGCCTCCAGTAGTGGCAGCAGTTTCCAGTTCAGCTCATCAGCTTCGCAATAGGGGTCGGAACCGGTCACGATGCCGCAGCCGGCATGGGCTCGTAACGTGTTTCTCTCGAGCAACATCGAGCGAATCAGAATGCTGCTGTCGAGCTGCCCATCCCAGTTGAGATGCAACAACGAACCGCAATAGGGCCCGCGTGCTGTTGGTTCCAGTTCGTTCAGGCGCTGACAGGCGCGCAGCTTGGGGGCACCGCTGATGGAGCCTCCCGGCCAACAGGCTTGTAGTAGGTCTACCCAAGATTGGTCTGATCGAAGCCGTCCTTGCACTACTGAGGTGAGGTGATGCACATGGGGAAAACTCTCAAGGCCTACCAATTCAGGCACTGTGATGGAGCCGGGTTGACAGACTCGCCCTAGATCGTTGCGTAAGAGATCGACGATCATCACGTTTTCAGCTCGGTCTTTGCTGCTGCAAACAAGATCAGCTGCCAGATCAGCGTCTTGGCTTTGGTTGTGGTGGCGAGGTCGGGTTCCTTTGATTGGTCGCGTTTCAACTTCTCCTGTGGGGAGTGCTTTTAGGAAACGCTCTGGAGAGGCGGAGATCACGGCTTCACCGTTTGCAAGGCCTGCAGCTATCACTAGGCCGGCAAAGGGAGCTGGGTTGTGGTGGCGAAGTTTTAGGAAAAGGTCTACGGCGAAGCTTCCTGAAGGGATCGTGGTGGTACAGCAAGCGCTGAGATTGGCCTGGAAAATATCGCCGCTGGCAATCCAATGTCTGATCTGCTGCACATCACGTGCATAGTCAGCTCTAGTGGTGAGCCATTGCCATGCATTGACGGGAATGTTGAGGTCTGTTGTTGCAAGTAACGACTCATCTTTGCTGCTTTTAGGTGCATCTTCAGGTGGGTTGGCTTCTAGCCAGTTAGCTAGTTCTTGCAGTCGTTTGGGATCACACCCTTCGATCCAGAGCTGATGCTTTTGAAGGTCGAATCGCAGTACAGGGTCATGTTGCGCCATCCACAGAGTCGCCATGGAATCTGCTTTCCAGGGATTTTTGGGTTCTATCCAGGCTGCTGCTTCGTAGCTGAGCCAGCCTGTCCAGTGGCCTGGTTCTAGATCACGTAGGGCTTCGAATGGGTTGCTGGCGTCTTTTTCGCCAGGGATGCCTCGGCAACAAATCTGATTAATGGGATCGACTGCCAGAGTCGCCCAACGACCTAGACCACTGCCGTCTCCATCCAGCCAGACAAGCCCAGCTTCTCCCCAAGTTTTGGTGAGTTGTTTTGCCAACATCGCTGGTTCTTGCCAGCGGCAAAATCGCCGCTCCAGAGAAGTCATGGTGTTGGCTTGCTGCAGAGATCTGATCTGCCAGCCTCGCTCAAAGCTGCATCGCGGATGCGGCAGCTGTCGCATATGCCGCAGGCATGATCGCCTCCGCTATAGCAGCTCCAGGTTTTATCGATCGGTACTCCGAGTCGAAGTGCTTCTTGCACAATCTGTTTCTTGTTCCAATCAATTAAAGGAGCCCAGAGTTTGATTCCATGTCCTTCACGGCCAGCTTTATTCGCCAGATCAGCCAAGCTCTGATAGGCCCTGAGATAGTCAGGTCTGCAGTCTGGGTAGCCGGAGTAGTCCATGGCATTTATCCCTAACACCAGCTGATTGGCATTACGGGCTTCGGCAAGACTGAGGCCAATGGCAATGAAGACCGTGTTGCGTCCAGGTACGTAAGTGTTGGGGATCACTCCGTCAACGACTCCTTCACTGGGTACTGTTTGCGTTAGATCGGTGAGGGAGGAGCCTCCCCAACTGCCAAGGTTGACACTGATTACATGGTGTTCGCTTAGACCCATGTGGGCCGCTAGCGCGTCAGCGGCTTGCAGTTCTTTGCGATGTCGTTGCCCGTAATCGAACGAAAGTCCGATGACCTTTTGACCTGCTTCCACTGCCAAGGCAGCGGCAGTGGCGGAATCAAGACCTCCTGATAGCAGGGCAATGGTTGTTGAGTGGATCATGCTGGACATTCTCTAGCGCTTGTTGGTATGCAGGCATCAATTCAGAACAGAATCTTTTTCGGGCTGGTTGTTTTGTGGTCGACGACAGTGTTGGAACCCCTGCGGGCAATACCACGGCTTGATTTGAATGATTACCCGCAGCCGATTGCTGGACAGCAACGCTGGGTGATTCAGCTCCCAGGGTTGCTAGCAAAAAGTTCTGATCCTGGCCTGTCCACTAATGCTGTGGATTGGCGGGTCCAGTTGATTGTGGGTCGAACGATCCAATTGGACTGCAATCAGTATCACTTGGCTGGTCAAGGGCTGAGGATGGAGCGGCTTCAAGGAGCTGAGCAGCGGATGCTCTATAGCGTTGCAGGTGCAGTCAAGGTGATGTCCACCCGCATGGTTTGTCCTCTTGATGAGCCGATGCGTGAGAGCTTTCTTATTCTTGGCAGTAACCCCTATTTGGTGCCCTATAACGCCTCCTTCCCGATAGTGGTTGATGTACCTGGTGGCTTAGAGGTGCGTTGGCGGTTGTGGAAGGCTGAGATCACTCAGCGGGAGGCAACCAAGCTTTGAGTTTCAACGTATACCAAGCCACTTGTGGGTTTGCATGCTGAGTCTCCAGTGGGGATGACTTTGTATGTGCTCGAAAGCTAGTTGTTGACCTGTTGTTGTCTCCCAGCCAGGTTGAAGGAAGAGTAGTGGTTCCTTTGATGTGTTGCTGAGGTGTGATTGTGAGGCGTTGTCGTTCTTTCTCGCTTCTAAGGCAGCTTTGGCCATCTCTTCGGCGAAGTTCAGATCGTCTGTTTCATGAACTACAACTTTAAGCTCATGACAAGCTGCTAATAAGTCTGTGCGAGGTGGCGCATGGCGTTTTGGTGAGAGGGTGATCCATGTGGGAACACCGCTGAGCCGATTCACTCCGCTGGTTTCTAGATGGATTGGCAATGGCCCGTCGGGGCTTGTTTCTGTGGCCCTGTGTAGGGCTTCACATAGGGGAGCGATGTTGTGTTGCAATGGCTCACCCCCGGTCAACACCACAAAGGCCGCGCCATTTTTTGCTGCTGTTGCTGCTTCCACTGCTAGTTCTTCAAGCGCGATTTGCGGATGGTTCCTCGAGTTCCAAGAGTGCTTGGTATCGCACCATGAACAGCCGACATCACAGCCGGCGAGCCTGATGAAGAAGGCGCTGCGACCGACATGGGCTCCTTCTCCTTGTAGGGAATGGAAGGTTTCTACTACCGGCAGATTGCCGGTCATCCAATCCGGCTGGGTTGCTCCTGAGCGGAGATGTTGGTTTGGCTTTGTCGGCGTAGGGCTTCGTCAGGTGAGGCTGGTAGTCGTAGTTGAGCTGCCTCGATTAATCCCCGGAAGAGGGGATGGGGTTTTCCGGGTCGGGATAGAAACTCAGGGTGGTATTGGCAGGCTGTGAAGAAGGGATGACCTTTCAGCTCGATCAGTTCTACGAGGCGTCCATCGGGTGAGCTACCGCTGATGGTGTAGCCGGATTCAATAAATAGGTTGCGGTAGGAGTTGTTGAATTCATAGCGATGGCGGTGGCGCTCGTAGACAACCTGTTCGCCATAAAGCTTCTGAGCCAACGTGTCTGGTGCGATGCGGCATGGATAGACTCCAAGCCTCATTGTGCCGCCTAGATCTACGACGTCTTGTTGCTCTGGCAGGAGGTGTATAACAGGATGGCTGGTGTTGGGCTCCAGCTCGGAACTGCTGGCTCCAGTGAGTCCTGCCTGGTTGCGTGCCCACTCGATCACAGCGCATTGCATGCCTAGACAAAGCCCTAGGAATGGCACTCGTTGTTCTCTCGCCCAGCGAATGGCAGCAACTTTGCCATCGACGCCGCGGTTACCGAAGCCTCCAGGAACTACAACAGCATCCATTCCTTTGAGTAGGCTTTCAGGACCATTCGTTTCGATCTGCTCGGCGCAGACCCAAGACAGCTCGAGGGAGGCATCTTGGGTGAGGCAGGCATGGCGCAGGGCTTCTACTACTGAAAGGTAGGCGTCGTTGAGTTGCACATATTTTCCGACTAGGGCCACCTTCACAGCGGGACCTGGGTTGCGCAGCTTATGAACCAGCTGAACCCAGCTTTTCATGTCGCTGTCATGGTCAGTCAGGTTGAGTACATCCAGCATTTCTAGACAGAGGCCCTCTTCCTCTAGTGAGATGGGTACGGCATAAATGCTGTCGGCATCAAGGGCAGGGATGACGGCCCGGTTTGGTACCCCGCAGAAGCCTCCAATTTTGCTTTTTAGGTCTTCATTGATTGGGCGGTCGCTGCGGCAAACCAGTACATCTGGTTGGATGCCGATTGCGCGCAGCTCCTTGACGGAATGCTGTGTGGGCTTGGTTTTGAGTTCACCGGATGTGCCGATGAACGGGAGTAGGGTCACATGGATGTAGGCGAGGTCGTTGCGTCCTACGTCACCACGGAATTCACGGATTGCTTCGAGGAAGGGCAGAGATTCGATGTCTCCGACAGTGCCGCCGATTTCTGTGATCACGACATCTGCACCACTATTGGATGCTACTCGGTGGATGCGTTCGCGAATCTCGCCAGTGATGTGGGGGATCACTTGCACAGTGCCGCCGTTGTAGTCGCCGCGGCGTTCCTTATTGATGACTGCTTGATAGATCGAGCCAGTGGTTACGCTATTGAGGCGTGACATGGCTGTGTCAGTAAAGCGCTCGTAGTGCCCAAGATCCAAGTCGGTTTCGGCGCCGTCTTCGGTGACGAATACTTCACCATGTTGAAATGGACTCATGGTGCCTGGGTCCACATTGAGGTAGGGATCCAGCTTCAGGATCGAGACGCTGTAGCCACGCGACTTGAGTAAGCGACCAAGGCTTGCGGCCACAATTCCCTTGCCGATGCTTGATACGACTCCACCGGTAACAAAGACGAACTTGGCCATGAATTTCAGGCTGATTCTTTAAGTTAGCTCGGCTTTCTCATGGTTCCAGCAGGCTACGCAGCATCCAGGCGGTTTTTTCGTGAATCTCAAGCCGCTGCGTTAATAGATCGGCGCTGGGTTGGTCATTGGCGGCTTCAGCCAGTTTGAAAATTTCCCGAGCGGTGCATGCCACTTCTTTATGACCATCGACCAGCTCGCGCACCATCTCGAGGGTGGCGGGATGGTGCTCCGCTTCCTTGATCGAAGTGAGTTGTCCGAGGGTATTGCCGCCGAAGGGTGCCAGAAAACCAAGGGCACGAATGCGTTCGGCGATCACATCGAGGGCATTCCAGAGCTCGGTGTATTGCTCCATAAACATCAGGTGGAGCGTGTTGAACATCGGGCCGGTTACGTTGCAGTGGAATCCGTGGGTTTTGCCGTAGAGCACATAGGTATCGGCGAGAACCCTTCCAAGTCCGTCAGAGATTGCCTGTCGTTTGTCTGCTGGGATGCCGATTTCAAGGAAGGAGGTCTGAGGTATTGAAATTCAGTGCGTTTGTGAAGTGTTAATCAGGAATCGAGATTTTGAATGTAGTCCCGTACCTTGCAGCGACGTTGCGGTTGACGCAATTTCAAGAGGGCATGGGTTTCAATCTGACGCACTCGTTCTCGCGATAGATGCATTGCCTCGCCAATTTGCGTCAGGGTTTGCGGAGTGTCGTCTTCAAGTCCAAAACGTCGTCTGATGACTGTCGCTTCGCGGTTGCTTAGTTCATCCAGCAAGATTTCAAGGTCGTTGTGCAATTGATCGCGGGTGAGTTTCTCCTCTGGGGTCGCGTTGCTGTCTTCCAGCAGATCGCCGAGTTGGCTGTCTTGTTCTTGGCCTATTCGAGTGTCCAGGGAGATCGAACGTGGAACCCTCATTAGGGTTAGGCGCACTGTTTCTTCACTAAGGCCAAGTGCCTTGGCGAGATCGGCAATCGAAGCTAATCGTCCTTGGTTGCTAGCAATCTCCTGTTGAACCCGTTTGATGCGGTTGAGTTTTTCGGTGATGTGCATCGGCAGTCGGATCGTCCGACTTTGCGTCGCAATGGCCCTGGTGATGCCCTGACGGATCCACCAGTAGGCGTAGGTGCTGAAGCGGAAACCTCTAGTGGGGTCGAACTTCTCTACTGCGCGTTCCAAGCCCAGGGTGCCTTCTTGCACCAGATCCAGCAGCTCTATGCCCCGTTGTTGATATTTCTTGGCTACAGCCACCACAAGTCGAAGATTGGCCTGGATCATCTGATCCTTGGCACGCCGACCAGCTCGCAAACTTCGCTTGAGTTCCAAGGGATCAAGACCAGTCAGGGCTCCCCAGGTTTTGTAACCAGTCTCGATTTTCTCTTGCAGCTCGGCCAGGCTGAGCCCAGCAGCCATCGCCCATTCCTGTTTGGTGGGCCAGTGGCATGAATGGTTTGCTTCTCGTTGCTGCAGCTCCTCCAGTCTTTGTAATTCTTTGATCGCTTCTTGGTTGGAGGCCAGTTGCCTTTCCTGTTTGAGTAGGGCTTCCCTGCGCTGTACAAGTCTCGCCAGGGTCACTTCCTCTTCATTGGTTAGTAGCTCTACGCGTCCAATGTCCTGCAAGTAGAGACGCACAGGATCTGTGCTGCCGCTTCTGCGGACTCGGGAAGTCTTGGTTTGCTGGGGGCTGCTCTTCAAGGGTTGCCCGCGAAGATATGCCTTCAGGGTTAATGAAGACGCCCCTTGTTGTCTGGAATGCGCTGAATCTATTCGGGATCGACCCAGGTGCTTTCTACATGCAGTTCCTCTAATTGATGGTTGGAGACACCTGCGGGGGCTTGGGTCATCAGGCAGCGAGCTTGTTGGGTTTTTGGGAAGGCAATCGTGTCGCGGATCGAGTCTTCTCCTGTGAGCAGCATGACGATCCGATCCATCCCGAATGCCAAGCCGCCATGAGGTGGGGCTCCCATCTCAAGGGCATCGATGAGGAAGCCGAATTGTTGATTTGCTTCTTCTAGGGGCAGACCGATGGTTTGCAGCACTTGTCGTTGCAGTTCGGCGTTGTGGATGCGCAGTGATCCGCCGCCAAGCTCCAGCCCATTCAAGACAAGGTCATAGGCCTGAGCACGGGCTTGAGGTAGGAGCTCCATCCAGGCGTCGGGATCGTCGCCAAGATCGTCTTTATTTGGTGCACAGAAGGGATGATGGAGAGCCTCAAGGCGGTTTTCTTCTGCGTTCAACTCGAACATCGGGAAGTCCACGACCCAGAGGAACTGCCATAGCTTGTTGTCTTGGTCTGTGGGGATCAGGCCCAGCTCGCGGCCCAGGAATTGCCGCACCCGGTCAAGGGCGCTGTTGACGGTGGCGGTCTTGCCCGCTCCAAACAAAATCAGGTCACCCGCTTTGGCTCCAGTCTGTTTCAGCAGGGCTGCCTTTTGTTTGCTGTTGAGGTTGTCTTTGATCGCACCGATGCTGTCGATCTCATCGGAATCGCGTACACGGATGAAAGCCAGGCCACCGGCCCCAGCTTTTTGGGCTTCGTTGAAAATGTCTCCGCCGGGTTTGATGCGCACGTTGCTGATCAGGTCATTCCCGTTTGGCACAGTGATGCACTTCACGGAGCCTCCAGCGGCTATGGCCCCGGAGAAGACTTTGAAGCCCATGTCTTTGAGGATGTCGCTGACATCATTGAGCTCCATTCCATAGCGGGTATCGGGCCGGTCGGTGCCGTATCGGTCCATGGCCTCATGCCAGGTCAATCTTGGGAAGGGAAGTGGTAGGTCAATGCCCTTCACTGCTTTCCAGATGGTGGCGATCAGTCGTTCATTGAGCTTGAGGATCTGTTCTTGATCCATGAAACTCATTTCGATGTCCAGCTGGGTGAATTCCGGCTGCCTGTCGGCGCGTAGGTCTTCATCGCGGAAGCAGCGAGCGACTTGGTAGTAGCGCTCCAAGCCGCCCACCATGAGTAATTGTTTGAACAGCTGGGGGGATTGAGGCAGAGCAAACCATTCACCGCTGCATACCCTTGAAGGCACTAGGTAGTCGCGGGCTCCTTCGGGAGTGGAGCGTGTGAGAACAGGAGTTTCCACTTCGATGAATCCCTCGTCTTCTAAAAAACGACGAGCCGTTTTAATGGTTGTGTGGCGTAGCTGGAGATTGCGGCTCATTCGCTCCCGGCGCAGATCCAGGTGGCGGTGACGCAGACGTAGCTCTTCTTTGACGGGTTCTTCGTCGTGAATCGAGACCGTAAAGGGCAGGTTGCCTGTGACGGGGTTGAGTACCTCGAGACCATTGGCTAGTACCTCAATCTCGCCGGTGCTGAGTTTGCTGTTGATTGCATCGGCCGGCCTGGGTCTGACCAGACCCGTGATCTGCAGGACGGTTTCATTACGCAGGCTCTCTGCGCTTGCGAAGAGCTCAGCACCTTGATCGGGATCCACGGTGATTTGTATGGTTCCACTGCGGTCTCGCAGATCGATGAAGATCACTCCGCCATGGTCTCGACAGCGGTCAACCCAGCCACACAGTTTCACGTTGGAGGCGATGTGCTTACTGCGCAGTTCGCCGCAACCGTTGCTGCGCATGGGGAAGGCTTCAGGATGAAAAGCGAGTTTCCCACAGGGGCTTGTTGCCGCTTATTAGAACGACCCGTTTTGGCGATGGCCTTCAGCTAAGGGAAGGACGGCGATAAAAGGGGCGCTTCACCACCGTTGCCCGGTGGTGCTTGCCGCGGATCTCTACCTCCACTTCGTTACCGATGCGGGCTAGAGCTGTGGGTAGATAGCCCAGGGCTATCGCTTCTCCCAGACTGGGCGACCAGGTGCCGCTTGTGATTTCTCCCACTTTGTTGTTGTTGTGAAGCAGTGGGTATCCATGACGGGCTATGGCTCGTCCAAACAGCTTTAGACCGACCAAGCGGCGAATGGGGCCTTGCTCTGCTTGTTGCTCTAAGGCAGTTCGACCCATGAATGGAGCAGGCATTTCCAGGTGTACCAACCAGCTGAGACCAGCCTCGAAGGGTGTTGTATTGATGTCCATGTCTTGTCCATAGAGGTGCATTGCTGCCTCTAGACGCAGGGTGTCACGGGAACCGAGTCCGCATGGGATGACTCCTTCGGCGAGCAATTTGAGCCAGAGGGCTCGGCCGGCTTCTGCCTCCAGGAGCAGTTCAAAGCCGTCTTCGCCGGTGTAGCCAGTTCGTGCAACGAAGACTGAAGAGGGATCTTCCGCTCCCAGGCCGTAAAACTGCACTTGGCGATGGCCGAAGCGGGGAAGGCTCGCTAGTGATTCGCCACTTAAGCGTTCCAACACCTTGGTCGCTTGGGGTCCTTGTAGTGCCAGTAAGACGCCATTGTTCTTGGCATCCGAGAGTGCGATGCCTGCGGGCTGCAAATGTTGCTTTAACCAGATGGTGTCGGTTTCGCTGCAGGCTGCATTAATCACAATCAGCAGGCTTTGGCTGTCTTGCTTATTGGTGCCAAGGTCATAAATGACTAGGTCATCGAGAATTCCGCCTGTTTCGTTTAGTAGCACCGTGTAGCAAGCCTCACCTGGCCCGATGCGATTGAGGTCGGTTGGAACTAGTGCCTGCAAGGTGTCTTTGGGGTTGGTTCCTTCGAGACGCAGCACTCCCATATGAGAGATATCGAACATTCCCACCTGCTGACGCACTGCCTGATGTTCTTGGAGTAGGCCAGAGAACTGCACTGGCATGTCCCAGCCGGCAAAGGGCACCATCCGGCCGCCTGCATCTCGGCAGAGGTCATGGAGAGGTGTGTGTTGCAGATTCACGGGCTGGACGTTGCAGTGCCGAAATCCTATGGAGGGTGCTATCGGGTTTGCAGAAGCGGAAGGAAAGTCGCAGATTTGACGATTTCAGTCGTCCAATCCGTCAACAGTCCTTACCCTGAGCGTCATTCGGGGATTGAAAAATGTCCACGAGAGCCAGCTGCAAAACCTGTGAACACTGTGGTACCAGTCAGTTGGCTGCTGCAGGTTGGTGTCGTCTTAGGCAAATCAGCGTGCATCCTGAGTTGGCGCACGTTGCTCTGTGTCATCACTGGACAGAACAAGCTCCATCACTGCCATTGTTGAAGGAGAAAGCGACTGAAACTCAGATGGACCGGCAGCTTGAGTTTGGTCGTACTTTGGTTGGTTGTCTTAGTGAGGATCTTTAATCAAGGGATACAGGAGCTGTTTTCAGACCTGGATGTTTTCTGAGCTGTTTTGAGTGTTCGAAGATCTAGCGTGAAACTCTGCTGAAGCAATGGAGTGATGCTGCTCACTTTTGCTCAGATCTTGCAGACAGGCTGAGCAGCATGAGCAGGCTGCGGCTCACCTTGGCGCCGAGCACACTACTCATCCCTGAAGGATCAAGTTGGGGGGCGAGTTCCACCACGTCTGCGCCTACCAGTTGATGGTGTCGTAGTACATCCACGACGGCGGCAAAATCGCGCCATAGAAAGCCGCCTGGTTCAGGTGTGCCCGTCCCCGGCAGAACGGATGGGTCGAACCAATCCAAATCCACGGTGAGATAGAGAGGTTTGCCTTGATGGGGTGCAAGGGCTTTAGCGAGCTCAGTCGCTGCTTGGCCGGGGTTGTGGTTCACCAGCCGTTGCTGATCGTGTAGTTCTTGAAATTCTGCGCGTGTGCCACTGCGGATTGCGAACTGCAGCAGCTGAGCGCTGGGCAGGACCTCGAGGCAACGGCGCATGGCACAGGCATGGCTGTGTCGCGCACCTAGATACTCTTGGCGGAGGTCTGCATGGGCATCGAGTTGCAACAGCACGAGATCTGAATGCAATTCAGTGATTGCAGCCACTGCTCCGGAGCTGATCGAGTGCTCGCCGCCTAGCATCAGCGGCCTGAGATCCATCTGCAGCACGTTTTGGGTGGCTTTTTTGACTGCTTCTACAACGGGCTTGGGGTCGCCGCAGGGAATCTCAAGGGCGCCAAGGTCAGTGAAGGCAAGATCTTCTAGATCCAGATCAAGTTGCGGGCAGTAGGTTTCTAGGCCATTGCTGACGTCGCGGATGGCTGTCGGACCGAAGCGGCTGCCTGGGCGGAATGAAGAGGTGCCGTCGTAAGGCACGCCAAAAAGTCCGACGTTGCATCCGGTAGGGTCGCGTCTTGCAGCCATGAAGATGGCACCTTCGCTGTCGAATCTTGCTGCAGTGGTTGTTGTGTTTTGGGGCATCAAGTCAGTTCCCTTTCAATGAAAGCTGGGATGGCTTCAAAGGCACCCTGTTGCCAGCGGGGGCTCCAGATTTCACAGCTTGCGGAGATGGCGGCTGCTCTTGCTGGGAGTGGGTTGCGATAACGAGGACCATCGATGGCGGCGAAGGTCCAGCTCCACCAGCCGCTTGGATACATCGGCACCCAGCCGTAAAGGGGGTCTGCGTAGCCGAAAATTTGACGGATCAGACGAACAGTGTCGATGTGAACCTGACGGAACGCTTCTGGGGACTCGCTTTGAGTAGCAAAAACTCCTCCGGGCCGCAGGATGCGTCGGCAATGCTCAAAGAAGGTTTGATTGAAGAGACCTTCTGCAGGCCCTGCAGGATCTGATCCGTCGATAAGAATCACGTCGTAGGAGGATTCAGTTGCATTGGCGACCCAGGCAATGCCGTCTTCCAGGTTGAGCTGTAAGCGGGGATCGCTCCAAGCATGGCTTCCAAGGCTGGGCAGATGCTTTTGGCTCAGTTCCACAACTCGGCCATCAATTTCCACCATGTCGAGGTGTTTGACGTCTTGGTAGCGCAGGCACTCCCTTGCTGTGCCGCCATCGCCGCCCCCAATCACCAACACCTGTTCAAGTTGGGCCGCGCTACACAGAGCTGGGTGAACTAAGGATTCGTGATAGTGGCGTTCCTGGTGTTCTGCGGTCATCCAGCAGCCGTCGAGCAACAGCCCTTTGCCATAGCGGCTGCTGTCGATCACCGTGATTCGCTGGTATGGGCTTTTTTCATCAACCAATACACGGCCTTGAAGGCCATAGCGAACACCATGGTGATGTTCATCGATCCAGCCTTCTTCTGGAGTTGAAGGGCTGTCCATGGCAAGGAGGCCTAAAACTGTCTTCCAGCTAAGCCCCCGTAGGGCTTGGTTGCCAGCGTGGACCCATGGTGCAAGACCTTCTGATCACGAATCGCTTGCAGATTTCTGCTGCTGAACTGCAGTGGTGTTTTCAAGGGCTTGTGGGCCTAGAGGGCCGGCGAGCAAAGGAATAGACCGAATTCAATGTTTTTAGCCCTTTTTGGTTGTTCTGCCCGAAGGATATTGTTTTGTACTTAGAAGTGCATCTTTGCATGAAAAATTAACGCAATTCATGCTGACTGAATGCTAATTAGGCATCGAGTGAAGGTTTGGATTGTCGGGTGCGTTTTAATTCGCCGCGTAGTTTTTTGGCTTGAAGACGACGTTTCTTTGCTGCTTGACTGGGTTTGGTTGGTTTGCGTGTCTTGGGAACTGCTTCTAAGCCCATTCGTAAAAAATAAGCCAGTCTCGAAAGGGCTAACTGACGGTTTTGATATTGCGAACGTTCTTCCGCTGCAACCACACGTATACAACCAGCCACCAAGCGATGTTGAAGTTGATTTAATAAGCGTTTTTTTCGAAAAGGTCCTAGTGCAGAGGTTGCGTTGAGATCAAAGATCAGTTCAACTCGACTATTGGTCTTATTGACGTTTTGCCCACCAGGACCTGAAGCTTTGGAGAATCGCCATTGTAATTCAGCTGATGGGATGACTAATTGTGAATTAACTCTTAGATCGTCCATTGACTTTAGTCGCAGATCTTGGAAGTATTTTTTAGGAGTGTGACTCTATTAAAGTGGGCTTAGTAGCATGGCGCATGTTAATGATTGAAACACATGATTGTTGCAGGTCAAGATTTGGTTAGGCCAGATGTAACTGGCCATGGCATTGGCGCTAACCCTTCTTTCTTGAAGGTTGAGATTGTTCATACTTCTGCTTATGGAAACTTCGCAAGACAAGCTTAGAATCTTCTCCTAAGCTAATGACTGGGTTTTGAGGTCGCATCGCTTTTTGGATGCTTTCAAAGCCAAACTCTCCTAATGATCCATTCAATGAATAATTGGCGTCCAAGGGCTAAATTAATAAGCAGGTGATCATTCTTCTTTTTTTTGATTATTACGATTTCGGAATGCCCTCTCGCCTGTCCAAAATGCGATTGCAATTAATACGGCTGTAATCGTTAGGGGAAAATCGGTAATTGATACAGCGAACATTGGATAAATCATCTCTGGCTTTACCTGAAGTAGATGGCTTGAGTTTGAGGTTGTAAATTTAGGCTATAGAACTTGTTCTCATAAGCCTTCAATGTGTGTTAATTCGATATCTTTTTGTCGTCAGCCTCTTCTCGAATTGCTGCTTTGGCTTCTTGCCAAAGTTGTTCTAGCTCCGTTAGTGCTTGGCCGCTTAGCTGGCCCTCGAGTGCTGCTTCAACGCGAGAAAAGCGATCAAGAAAGCGTTGGTTTGTACCTGCAAGGCCTTCTTCTGGGTTTAGGCCGCACCAGCGAGCAACATTCACAAGAGTGAACAGCACATCACCAAGTTCTGTTTGTGCATGGGCTTGGTCTTCATGCTCTACCGCCTCTTTGAGTTCCTCGAACTCTTCTTGCACTTTTCCCCATACTCCATGGATGGTGTTCCATTCGAAGCCAACGTTTGCGACCTTTTTGGAGATGGCCATCGCTCCAGCCAGAGCTGGCTGACCCCTCACCTTGCTACGTAGACGATCGCTTAGTGGACTGTTTGAGGTTGGGCCGGTCTGCTCACTGGCTTTAATCGATTCCCAACTTTGCCGAACTGCTTCGCTGTCGATTGCGACTGCCTCTGCGAACACATGTGGGTGTCGGCGAATGAGCTTTTTGCTGATGCCTCGGGCGATGTCTTCGAGATTGAAGCGTCCTTCTTCCTTAGCGATCTGAGCATGTAGCACGACCTGCAGCAGAAGATCCCCTAGTTCTTCGCTGAGGTGGTTGTCATCGCCGTTGCGGATGGCGTCGGCCACTTCGTGGGCTTCTTCCAACATGCATGGAATCAAGGAGGCATGGGTCTGCTCCAGATCCCAGGGGCAACCTCCCTTTGGATCCCTGAGCTGGGCCACGATGCTGACCAGCTCCGCGATGGCTTCTGTTGGAGCCAGATGTTGTTCGGCGTCCATGGCCATTGGTTTGTATTGGCCTACCTTCTCATCGATGACGCCAGCGATGCCATTCGGCGGGTAGGGGATCGCCATCGAGAATCAGGTGTAGCCAAACACTGGCTTCCAGCCCGAGCAGCACTGCAAGGATTGGCTGGGGATTAAGTCTTAGTTGCTCATTCAATGCTTTGGCAAGGCTGAGCGGTGCAGGAGAACCCAGCGGCTGTAAGAGCATCAGTAGTAGGCCAGTCCAACTCATCAGGTAGGCGAGCCTTAGACCGGTACCAATTAGTGGGCCGTGGGAGAAGAGGGAGCGATGGGGAATCAGTTTGCGGTAGGGCCACCAAAGACCTTGCAAGAGACCCCAGCGCTTCAATGGTTTTGAATAAGTGTCGAGGTCTGGAGACAGCCACAGTCCGCCGACGACAAAGGCCAGCCCACCAATCAGACCACTGGCTAAGCCCATCACAAAGCTCAGGCCGAAGCCAAATGGCAGGCTCCAGAAGCAGGTAGCTTTGTCGTGGTCCTCGCCTGAGGCCATGGCTCTTCTATGGTGATCAAGTCCACCTTCACCTCTTGGGGCACAATTGTCTCTAGGGGCGATTAGCTCAGCGGTAGAGCGCCTGCCTTACAAGCAGGATGTCGCTGGTTCGATCCCAGCATCGCCCATTCCTTGGCCTCAATGACTTTTTGGTTTGCCTAATACTCATAAAAAGCTTTTCACTCAATTCAATGTGCCTTAAATGTGATTGCTAGCCGATAGGATTGCTTTCCTAGTCGAGGGTGGGAAGGCAATGAGCTGAATTTTGCTCTCACCAACTCTTGCTAATGCTCACTCGGCTTTTCCGTGACTAAGTCTCTTAGATATAAGGGTGTATGCATAGCTGGTGAAGAGGGTATGAGAGGAAGTAGCACTTTTGCTTTTCAATTCTGCGGAGTTCAGCTGGGTAAGGTTGAGATAGGGAACTGGGAACAGCAGTAAAGCAAGTATTGAAAATGGCGCAGGACTTAAGATGCTTCTTATCTTTTGTTGGCTGGTTTTATAGAGGCCTAATATTCAAGAGGTCGCAGCTTGGTTTTGGCATGCTCTGCGAACTGCTTTTGCTTTAGTTCTCTCCATAGCCCTGGCTAGTACTTTAAGGCCTCCTGACCCTTACTTGGCAGTGATTACGACCATTATTGTCACCCAATCTGGGATTAAGGATTTTTGGCAGACTTCTCGTCGCCGGTTGTTGGGCACCTTGCTCGAAGTGATCCTCGGTGCCATACAAATCATATGTTTATCCAATAATCTCTTTGGTTTCGAGATAAGTATGCTGCTGTTGGGGCTCTTGTGTAGTGCTTTACAACTTCATCCAAGTGCATATAGATTCGGTGGTATAGATGTAACGATTGTGGTTAATGCCAGCAATCTTGATCAGCTCTGGTTTACGGCCTTGGTAGGTTTTCTTGACGTTGCATTGGGCATTGGTGTGGCTATTTGTTTAGTTCACTGGTGGCTTGATCCGATTGTTGTGACTGAGAAACGACGACCGTGATTCAGGTAGCTGATCGTTGTGCAAAAGCATCTTTGAAGGGCTGCATGCTCTTATTATTTTACATGAGCTATGGAATCATTTTTTTTCTATAGGCCTTCTATCATTCATTTTCTATTCATCGTTTAAATCGTGATTTTGTGCAGAGCGACTAGTAGCTTATTAGGGGCTTCTGGTTCATTTTGATGGCTCAGGAGTAGCTGAAGAGCAGTGGGTTGAAGCAGTTGCGTCGTGGAGCTGACTGCTCTTGTTTTGCCCTCATGCATTGATCTAAGGATTGTTTTTTTATTCCTTTCAAAGCCTGCGCTTTACTGCTTTTGGTTGAAGCAAAAGGATGTTGAAGTGGTCCAGAAGCCTGTGTATAGGCCGTGTCGAATAGGCAGGCGGCAAAGTGATATCCATGCGTGTGATCCTGATCACACTTTTATATGAGCTTAATCAAGGCTTGCATATAAGGAGCCAGCACTTGTCAGTGATTAGCCCTGACAATTTTTAGGAGCCTAAGGATTTATACCTGTCCCATTAATCGCTTTTGAAAATATCGGGATTGATGGTGTGAGTAACTTCACAGTGCTCTGTGAGTTAAGTCATCTATCTCACGCAAATTCTGAGTGATTGTGTGAAGTGAGGGCGACAAGTCCTTGCAACACATTACTCATTTAGACAAATGTTTGAAACTGATTCTTCGGCTGAGTTTCTTGGCCTATCAACTGATCCAAACCGTAAGGGACAAGATTTTGCCAATTCTGGCAAGTCTGCTTATGGGTTTGATGGGAGAGTAGAAGAACTCTCAGGCTCTGCTTCTGCTCAGCAATTAGGCTCCTCTTTAATGGATGACCCTTGGTTGGGTGATATGAGCTGTTCTGATGCTCTTGCCACCGGTCAATCCAAAAAGCAAGATGCTTTAGGAAGTGACCTTATTACTGGTTTTCAGGCAGGGGATAATGGATCTGGAGAGGATGGTGCAGGTACTTTTGCGAATGGCAATACCACTGCTTTTGAGATTAACGAGGTTAATAGCCGACTTGCCCATTCGCGGTATGATCGGGATGAGGTGACTGGGGATAGATACTATTCAAATAACTGTAAAAATTACTATACGACTAACTCGGCTGATGAGCATTGGAGGTTTGATAGAGGTGATGCACGTTGGAATGCAATTGATGTTGGTGAGGTGGTTTACAGAAGCGATGCAATCGTGAATGGCTTTGCTGGGTTTACAACTCAAGGTGTAAGAGACAAGAATGATTGGTATAAATTCACTGTGGGCAAGTCTGGAGATATTGACATCTCATTAACTGGCCTGAAGAAAAATATTGGAGTTGCGCTTTACGGTTCCAGCGGTAATCTAATTGATTGGTCTGACAAGTCTGGAAGTCAGAGTGAATCCATTTTGGAAAATCTCAGCAAGGGTAATTACTATGCAAGGGTTTATAGCTACAAGCAACAGCCTTGGGGGCATGGGCAGACCGCTTACAAATTGAATATTTCTCGTAAAGCAGATAAACTTGAGAAATTTTGGCAGAATATGCTGACTGACTCAAGTGTTGAAAATGCTGCTCTCAATGCAATTAAAACCAATAGCTATCTTTCAAGAAATGATGTTATCGGCATTATTAAGAGTGCTGGAGACTATGGCAGTGTTTCCGCAACTGAGCATATAGACCTCAAGAAGTTTTGGAACAAAGCTATTAACACAACTAATGTAGCTCAAGATGTTAAGGTTCTCTCTGAAAAGGTTATCTTCTCTGACACTAGCAATCAATGGTACACAGGATCAGACAGCATACGCGATAATCTTGGCAACTTGTCAGCTGGCACTAATAAAACAGATTTAAATCTGCTGATTGGCAAACATTTTTTAGGCACAGATCGACCAGCGATTGGCATGGCTGGGGCTACATATACACGAGCAGGCGGCACATTATTTAAGTCTGGTGTTAGTGCGAATGATGTTGATCAAGGTTCCACAGGAACTTGTTACTTCCTTTCAGCGCTGGCTGGAACAGCCAATGATAAACCTGGAATGATTAGCAACATGTTTAAAAGTAATGGGGATGGCACATGGAGTGCCCGCTTCCATACTAATGGCAAGGTCGATTATGTGACTGTTGATCGTTGGATGCCCACTAATGCAGCAGGTCGATACATCCATGCAGATTGTGGTACTAATGGGAAACAATTAGTTGCTGGTAATAATGAGCTTTGGGTTGCTTTAGCTGAAAAGGCTTATGCACAGGTCAATGAATCAGGCAACATTGGTCAAGCCACGGCTACCAATTATTACGGCATCGGCAATCAAAAAAATAGCGGTATCAGTTGGGGCTCGACAGCAGCAGGTATCAGACACGTTACAGGATTGAACACTAGTTCAAATACTATAGGAAGTTTTAATCAAGCCAGCTTGTCTGCACTTGTTAATAGCAACAAGGTAGTTTCTTACGGAGTAGGCGGTCACGCACGCTCCATAGTTAATTACAATAATGCCACTGGCAACTTTACGATTAAAGATCCTTATGGACAAATCCTTTTACGCAATTACACCCAATTAAGAAATTGGGGGGGCTGGGTTTATAATTCAACTACTTGAGCAAATATCTGTTGTACGTACTTTTGAGTTTTGTCATTTAATTAACCGGAAGAGCTTGCAAAAGCTCTTCCGGTATTTCCCACTTTTCATTTGACAATGAATTTAAACTTCATGCTTGCTTGTGTCTCTGCCTGGTTTTACTTATTGGTTCCTATCATGACGTTCGCATCATTTTTTCACACAACTCTTTTCCCAATCAAGGTTGTGGCTACGGATTCTCAAGAAAATTGCTTTGATCCTATTCAAGAGTTTAGTTTACGTGCTTGGCTCGACCCTCTTCAGAATCAAGAGGGCGGTTTACGATCAGATCAATCGGAGGCTATGTCTCAGATTCAGAGCAATAATACTCATGTTTTGAGTGTGGAATTGAGCCTTATTAATCCATCCCTTCAACGGCATATAGCACGTGTGCTTAGTGCAAGCTGGCGCCAGGCTGATGTTTCAGATCACTTCACCTGGAATCTACAGCCAGATTTAAGTCCTTTAAATCGTTTCAAACATACTCAACAGTTGCTTTTAAGTTTGCAACCTGATCAGCCTGTAGAAGTTCAGTTAATGTTGGAATTTAATGGTGCTGTTTGTATGCTTAAAGCCCAGGCGGTACCTTGATGCTTGTTTGTTGTGCACCACGCTTGGTAATTGTCATTGCTGCTCTGAATTGCCAGCTTGCAACCGAGATGCTGCATCAATAGCTTCTTTCAGCATTTGTTTACGGTTCATTGTTTTGTTCTTGTGCATTGCGCCAAGCTGGGAGCATGCAATAGTTCTACCCTCTTAATTTTTCGAGATGGAAAATGGTCCGCGCCTAGGGATTACGCCAACGGCCGCAGCTGAGTTGGTTCGACAGGCTGCTTTGGCCGGCAAGCCAGGCTTGATGCACCTTGATTTGATTAAGGCCACCTACGATGAGGGTTGGCTGTACATTCGACTCCAGCCTGGTGAATGTGGTGGTGTGCCTGTCGCTCGAGCAGATGGCATCACTCTTTTTGCACCGGTTGGCCAGTTCCATTTACTTTCCGGTCTCACCCTCAATTATTATGGAGATTTGAGTGGTGGCGGTTTCTTGATTAGTTTGCCTCAGGGAGCTGAAGCATCTGCTTGTGGTGGAGGTTTTCGTTTTATAGAAAAAGAACAGTAGTTATTTGTAGCAAGTGCTCTGGTCTATTTAACATGCCATGTGAATAGTGGCATGGCTAAATTGTTCAACTGTGATTTGATTTGCTGGTGATAGCTTTTTTTGTTGATCATTTTTATTGCTTTGATGTATGAGCTTTGCAGGAGGTTGGGCCGCTGCCTAAGCGTTTCTTCAGTGAGATTTCAGGGCAGGGTTTGATCCTTTTGGCAGCTCTCACAGTGACCAAAGAACTCAAGTGTGTGGAAGATCAGCTGAAAATTATGACTTTGCTCTTGCGGGATGTTGAGGTTGTGCAAAGGGCAATGCTCGATCGGCAGCGTTTTGCCGCAGTCCACGCATGTGAGGTGATGAAGGTCCCTTTCCACGGGCGCATAGAGGGCTTCACCTGTAGGTAGGTGTCGGCATCTCACCAGGCCTCGTTGTTGAAGCTGGCGCAAGTTTCTGTATACGGTCGCAAGTCCCATGGCATAGGGGCTGTCCTGCAAGGCGCGATACAGCTGCTGACCGCTCATTTCATCGCAACAGCCACGTAGTTCTTTCAAAAGTTGGTTCTGCCGCAGTGTGGGCTGACTTTGATCGACAGGCATGGATGAGCTCGTTCACTTGCTCTTTTAGCTCAGAGGAGCTGCCAAGAGGATTGCTTTTGACAAATTTTTTGCGTAAATGATTCTAGAGAATCAACGAGCAAGACCATTGCATGTATTCAATTTCATGCAAACAGCAGATGTTTAAGCCGATCTCAAGAGAATATAGAACCTTTGATTGACAAACTCTTTGCCTCATTTTGAAATGACATTCGCCAGAGCTTTGGTTTGTGATTCAGTTTCAGCAGTTAACTCACTGATGTGTCATTCATCGCGATGATTCAGAATCAATGGCTAATTTTTATATTTTTGCTGAAAATCAAGCCAGCCCTGCAAAATATGTAAGGTCGTTATTCTCAAGTGGTAGTAAATCCAGTGACCCTTACGTCGATCGCTAATCAAGTTAGCATCCTACAAGGGCTGGAGGTGAAAACAAATGCGTGATTGTTCAAATTGTCACTGATTAATCAGAACATACAATATTTATCAGACCAGGGAAGTTCTTTTGTTTTTCGCATGACAATAGGATCTGGAAGCATCTTGATTAGAGTTCTCGCACTTGCTTTTGCAGCGCTCCCATGAGAGTCAAGTGGAAGAATATCCGCCAAGTTTTTGAACTCAAAAGGGCAATTAGCTTAGTCTGATTCTCAAAGCGAGTCTGCCTCTGCTGTGGGTTATAAGTAGTTTTTAAGGTTGTTTTGGGCGCTCATGTCATTACATGATGAGCAGCGATCACTGGGCACAAGTTTTCAACTTGATCCATCCAATATCATGAAAAATTCTGCAAAAGAATTCCATTGCTGCAGAATCAGCCACATGCACAGTTGAGCTAGATGGATAGGCTCGCCACAGCCTGGGCGATATTTCAGGGCCTTCTGCTTGAAGCGATTCCCTTTCTGTTGCTGGGTGTCACCATTGCTGGCCTGGCCCGCTGGCTTGTACCCCAGGGTGCCTGGATCGGACGTCTCCCCCGGCATCCACTGCTAGCGCCGATCACGGGTGCCTTAATGGGTTTTGCCCTACCTGCTTGTGAATGTGGCAATGTTCCTGTCGCCCGCCGTTTGCTGGCCAGCGGTGCTCCTTTGGGCACAGCCTTCGGCTTTTTGTTTGCAGCGCCAGTCCTGAATCCGATTGTTCTCGCCAGCACCTGGGCCGCTTTTCCTGATCAGTCTTGGTTGCTGATTGCTAGACCACTGGGAGCCTTTCTCATCGCTTTGTTACTCAGTGCTCTTTTGGTGCAGCTACCAGAAGCGCAATTGATTGAATCGTCCTTACTGGCAGAACGGCGTCTTAGCCAGCCCTTGAGCAGCATCGGCCTATTAGAAAGAGGAGCTGGGCTGATCGGAGCCGCGCTACCCGATCCACAACCAACGAGGATCAAGCGACCTCAACTCAGTGAGGTGCTGGAACAAAGCAGCCGGGAATTTCTTGACCTGCTTGCTCTACTCGTACTCGGTTGTGTGATCGCCGCCCTTGTGCAGAGCTGGCTGCCACGCAGTTGGCTATTGGCGGTAGGCAGCGCGCCGACACTCTCGATTGTGGCGTTAATGCTGCTGGCGATTGTGGTTTCGGTGTGCTCAAGCGTGGATGCTTTTCTGGCCCTTGGCTTTGCTGCCCAGGTGACACCTGGAGCCCTGCTGGCGTTCCTGTTACTGGGTCCGGTTGTGGATCTGAAACTTGCAGGTTTGTTCACGGTGTTGCTCAGGCCAAAAGCGATTGGCATCACGGCAATCGTGGCCTGTTTAGGCGTGCTGCTCATCGGCCAGTGGGTCAATTTATGGCAACTTTGAACAGGAGAAAACGATGATGCGTGCCCTGCTTCTGCAGCTGTGGGGATGGATGGTGGTCTGGAGTGTTCATTCAGGTCGCCTCGACCTCCTTCTCGCTGGTGGCTTCCACAAACTTGTCAGTGCTTCAGGAGTGGCGCTGCTGATTGCGGGTGTGATGGTGGGACTTAAAAGCCGCAAGCGGAAAGAATCAGTCTCATGGCCCTGGCTGGCCAGTGCTGGGATGGCAGTCCTTGTGTTAGCAGTGCCTCCGCAACCTTCCTTCAGCGACCTGGCAGCCTCGCGCCCGCAAGGCCTACTTGAACCGCCGGATCTTGCTTTCGTGTTGCCGCCTCAACAGCGCACGCTTACGGACTGGGTAAGGCTATTGCGCAGCCAGCCTGACCCGGATCTGGTGGATGGCAATCCTGTCAACATCAGTGGATTTGTGCTCAATAGAGGCGACCAGCCAGCCCAGATCGCACGCCTTACGGTGCGCTGCTGTCTGGCGGATGCCACCCCTGCAGGTCTACCGGTGACCTGGCCAGTGGACGCTAAACCAAAGGTCAATCAGTGGCTCAAGATTGAAGGGCATATGAAGGTGGAAACACGTCAGGGCCAGAGAGTCGCCGTTGTGGTTCCCGAGATAATCACCCCGATTCCAAGGCCGGAACGACCGCTGGAACCATGAAGCAAAAGATGTGGGTGCTGTTAACAAGTTTCGCGGCTCTGGTACTGGTGCAACAGCAATTGCTGCTGAGCCGTCCACCCCGATTGCTGTCACGCACACCGCAGCCCCTTCAGTCAGGTAGTGCTGCCCTTGACCTTCGCTTCAGTCGGCCGATGCAACTGGGGAGCGTGGCGGCAGATAGTCAACTACAACCGGCCTTACTTCACCGTTGGCAGGGGGAGAACAATCTTCTGCGTTTGTTGATTGATGCCAATCAGAGAATCAAGGCTTCAATTCAGCTGACGGTTGCTGGACAGGATCATCGAGCCCAGGCTCTACCTCCCCAATACTGGTGGTGGGATCCGAGACCCTGGCTGTTAGTGAATCGCCAGGTGGATGGCGGAGACCAACTGCAAGTCCAGAGCCGCGATGGGCGTTGGATACCCCTGAGCCCCACGCTGAATCAGATTCAGAGAGTTGTTCCCCTTGGCAATGGCAAGGGAGCCGCCTTGATCGAAAGGGATAAGGACTGGAAGCAACGACTCTTTTTGCTGCCTTTGTTGCCACGCAATATCACGGCTCATCGCGATCAGCTCGCTGCTCCAAAGGCAGGGAAATTGATGCCATTAGTGCCAGGGCAATATCTTTTTGCTGATCTCAGCAGCAACCTGAACGGTGACCTGCTTGCGCAAACAGGAGGATTCTCTCCAGGAAGTGGACGCACTGAACTGATCAAAGCGGATGGCCAGAGAAGAACCCTTGAGATCAAAGCCTCCGGTCCGATCCAGCTGCTGCCGGCCGGTGGTGGAGCGGTTGTGCCCACCTTCAACGGGCTGACACTGCGTCCATTGATTGAAAACTACAAGACCCCCCAACTCCTCCCCGGGGCAAGGGATCTCGGAGATTTCTGCCAAGCCACGGGCAGGGCAGTGCTCATCCGCCATTGGCCGGACTATCGCCGTTCCATCGAGTTGGTGATTCCAGGATTGCCCCCTAAGCAGCTCTGGCTTGGCGAAGAGTCAGTGCTGGCCTTGAGTTGTGATAACAGGGGCGAGCGTGTTTGGGCGGTTCTTGGTCGCAGGCAGGATCGCCGCATGCAACATGAGCTTGTTCTACTGGATGGCGACGGCTTGGTACTGGGCCGCCGCCAACTAGCACCATGGACTTTTAAGCCACGTTCAATGCTGCAGTTTGACCCTGTGGGCGAACAGTTGTTGATGACCGTCACCAAGCCAGGATGGGATGCAGGTCGAGCGGCTCTAATGGATGCCACCACGCTTGAATGGCTCAAGGTATTGCCAATACGAATTAAGGAGGCACTTTGGTTGTCCGCAGGGTGATCTATCGCTGTTGGCTTAGAAGCTGAATGTGACGCCGGTGCCGACGTGGTGCTGCCAGCCTTCACCCCAGCCTGAGCCTCCTTCTGAACTGTAGGTGGGCTGCCAGTGGGCGAACAGAACAGTGTTGTTGCCGACAGGATATGCAACTTCCAGTTCGCCTGCGAAATCGGTGCGCTGTTCTAGTCCGGAGTAGCTGCCCGGTACGTAGAAGCGTGGTCCAGCGTTGAGGCTGATGTTCAACAGGTCGATATTGAAACCGACTCCAACTCGGGGATCGGTGTAGTTGCCCATCCATGTGCCATCCGATTCCCATCCCTGCCGATGCTCGATAGAGAGATAAACGCCATCGATCAGATCTTCGAGGCGATCGCCGAGAGCAAAATTGACATCTCCATCACCCAGTGCCCAAACTATTTTCGCGCCTAGTTCATTCTTCAGACCCTTAATGTCTTCGCCTTGATCCTTGGTGACGTAGTAGGGATTCCATGAGACCGACAGGCTTAGGCGATCGTTAGGGGAATAGCGCGCCTGTAGGAAACCGCGTACATCGGAGCGTTTGTAGTCGGTGTCATGGGTCCCATGGCCAGCATGGTCGTCATGGCCAGCATGTTCATCGTCATCATGGTCGTCGTCATGGTCGTCGTCATGGTCGTCGTCATGGTCGTCGTCATGGTCGTCGTCATGGTCGTCGTCATGGTCGTCGTCATGATCATCATGCTCGGCATGCTCGGCATGGTCGTCATGCTCATCGTCGCTATGGCTATCCGTCTCCTCGCCATGCTCATCCACATGAACCTTTCCGTAAAAGTGTTCCGCTTCACCCCACACCAGGGCTGGACCAATGGCGGCTTCAATCGCGAAGCTACCGTTATTGCCAAGACCCCACTCCATCACTACGCCAAACAAACCATCGATGGCGTAGTGCTCAGGGCTGCCCTCGAGGTTGGTTTCGAACCCTCCATGACCTTCGATGGTGAGAACGGGTGATGTACGAAATTCCCCTGCCTCTAGCGCTTCTGCGCCACCGCCGCCATGGTTGCCACCTGCAACGCTGGGGCGGCCGACGGTGGCATCAAGCGTTGCTGGAGCAAGTAGGAGCGCTAGAAGTAAAAACTTGGGCCGATTGAAGAGACGATGAGACATTGGTTTGTGTAGGAATGAATTGAAAGGGATTCAACAAAGGTGAAATTGATTGTTCAACGAATCGCGGACCAACGCGCCATAAGTTCATCGGCAGCGGCCTGATCACACTGGCCTCCTTGGCCTTGGACCACAGTGCAAATGTTTAGCGTTGCCGTGCCAACTGTGGAGCGATCGGGAGCGAGGCCATCGGCGAACAGAGGGGCGCCATTCACAGGCAGACCAGTGCTGCGGCTGATGCGGCGCAGGGTCTTGCTGACAGGCAGAGATTCAGGAAAAAGGGTTTGGGCGCCGGAGCCTTGCACTTCAGCTGTGATCGTTCGAAGGCTAGAGGGGCGCAAAACGCCTCCGGTGGTAAAGGAATCGAGCATGGTGATTTGTCGTAGCCCATAGCGATTCGTGAGGTAGCTATAAGCTTTGTGTTCACTCACGAGAACGCGCTGATTCTCAGGAATCGTGGCGAACTGGTTGCCTCCCCAATCACCAACGGCATTAAGGACGTTGATCGCTTCTGCGGCCCGAGCAGTCAATGCAGCCTGTTGCGTTGCAGGCAGGACAGGAGCGAGACGCTCAGCAATAACGGTCACCATCGCTGCTGAATTGGCAGGATCGTGCCAGACATGGGGGTCTAAATCCTCATTAATGGGTATTGCTTTCTCCGCCACGGCAACCACCTTGGCTGAACCGCTGATTTTGTTTGCACTCGGGGTGAGGTTGTAGCCGTTGTGCAACACCAAACTCGCACTGCTCAGAGCCTGTCTGTCGCTTGGCTTGAGCCGGTAGTTGTGGGGATCGCTACCCGGTTGAATCAGGCAAACTACCTTGGCATCTGAGGCCACAAGGGTGCGAGTGAGATCACAGAGCACACCATCAATGGCGACCACGGTTGGCTGACTTGTCTGTGCAGAAACTGGAGTAGTAGAGACTGTGGCTAGAACAAGTAGAGCGTTTATTGCTGAAGGTGTGATACGGCGAGCTGAAGCCAAAACGTTCTAAAATGAGAATGATTCCCATTTTTATGACCAGGCGGGGTTCTGTGCGTTCTCTTGTTTCAGTTCCAAGACAGGACCAAGGTCTTCATCAGTTGGGTGTTGGCATTGCATCGGCGATGCCGAGCCTCAGTGTTCGAGGTGTCTCCTATGACTACGACAACTGCCCTGCCATTAAGAGTGTTGATCTCGACCTTCACCCTGGGACGCTCACAGCCCTCGTCGGTCCTAATGGTGCTGGTAAGTCCACCCTGCTTCATTTGATTCAGGGTTGCCTTAGAGCGAATCAGGGCACGATTGAAAGCAACGGCAGTATTGCTTTGATGCCACAACGGGCGTCGATCGACTGGTCGTTTCCGATCACGGTGACGCAGATGGTGGAGTTGGGAAGATTGCGTACGCGCAATCGAGGGCAGCAGCTTTCTGCGCAGCAGCTACTCAATCAGGTTGGGCTGAATGGTCTCGGTGCTCGACGGCTCGACCGGCTGTCAGGAGGCCAGCAGCAGCGGGTGCTGCTGGCACGGGCACTGATGCAGCAGACCAGCATCTTGCTGCTCGATGAACCTTGCAGCGCCATCGACCCGCCGACGCGTGAACACCTACTCACAGTGATGCGCCAGCAAGCAGAATCGGGACAAACCCTACTCGTGAGTAGCCATGATTGGGGCAGTGCCCTCGACAGTTATGACCGAGTGGTGGTGCTCGACGGCACGGTGCTTGCCTTTGGCACACCCGAGGAAGTTCGCCAGAACCTCACCGACATGACTTGCATGATGGGCAGTCACTGCTGTGGATGACTTTGGCGTTTGGTGGCTAACGCCACTGATCCTGGCTCTGATGGTTGGGCTGATCTGCCCGACGACTGGTGCTCTGCTGATTACTCAGCGACGCATCCTTTTAGCCAATCTGATGGCCCATTCGGTCTTGCCAGGGCTGGTGCTTGCGCTGGCATTCGAGCTGGATCCCCTAATCGGTGGTTTGCTGAGCGGTCTGCTGGGTGCGTTGCTGGCAGAACAGCTCAACCATCGCTTCAAAGGCCGGGAGGAGGGCGCAATGAACACCGTGCTGGCGGGTTTCACTGCCCTGGGGGTGCTGCTGGTGCCCCTGTTGCAAGCGCGAATCGATCTGGAAGCCCTTCTTTTTGGAGACATGCTTGCTGGCAACGGTAGCGATGTGATCCGGACGCTGATCGCTGCCGCTGCCTTGCTGCTGCTGTTGCTCAGTCGTTATCAGGATCTTGTGTTTCTCGGTGTGGATCAGGAGGGAGCGATCGCGGCGCGACGACCGGTCATGCAGATCCGTTTCATCACGATTCTGATCACCGCTTTGGTCGTGATCAGCGCAATCACTGCCGTTGGTGTTGTGCTTGTGATTGCCCTGCTTTGCGCTCCTGTGCTGGTGAATCTTGATCGCAGCGAGAGTCTGCGCGTCTTGATGCTGCGCTCTGCTGGCACTGGTGTGCTGCTGAGTAGTGGCGGATTAATGCTGGCGATTTTGCTGGATCTGCCGCCGGGGCCTTTGATTGGGGTGCTTTGTCTGGTGTTGTTGTGTTTTTGGCGCCGTTGACCAAGGTTCAGATTGACATCGGTACTGATGGCAAAAGTTTTTCTGAGCTGCCATCCCCTCGCTAAGAGGGATTCTCCTTTCTAGATGTGCACGACCCAACGGCTAGCCAGCGCCAAGACCAACAATGCTCCGCTAGCTGTTAGCCAGGGTTGTCGCTGGCGGCTGATTAGACGCCGAAGTAACACCACACAACCAAGCCAACCAACCGCAATTGCCAAGCTTTGGCAGAAGCCAATCACGTTGGGATCGGCGCTCCATTGAGGCCAACCAATCGGCAACACAGTGCCGGCCTCTGCCATGCCAATCGGTAGATGACGCGCCAAGAGCACGCTCCAAAACAGTGGCAAGGCGGTATACAGCCAGCGACGCTCCACCCACAGACCTGCAGCTGCTGGCAGGCTTAGCGCTAGTGCAGCAAACACCAGCCGCGCTAAAAGGGGCCCCTCCTGGAGAGACTCTGGAGCCAGGGGCAACCAGCCCAGTAGTCGTTGCCAATGATGCAGGGTGATTCCACCTGCCAATACCAAGATCAATCCCTTCTCGCCTTTTGGACCATGCATGCTGCGTTGCAGATCTGCGGCTGGAGGCCGCAGTCGCAATTGCACGGAGTGGTGCGGGCATGCTTGGGCGCAGGTCAGACAAAGGACACAGTTGCGGTTGTCGCTGAGATGGGCTGGATGGGTGCCCAGGGGGCAACCTTCGCTCGCCATACCTTCGCCTTCAGCAGGACCTCCTTTGAAACAGGCGTAGGACGTGCAACTCCCTGAGCACGTGCCCGATTGCGCACGTAATTCGAGGATCGAAAGCTTTGCGAATAGGCCATTCATGCCGCCAACTGGGCAGAGATAGCGGCACCAGAATCGCTTTTCGAAGACCAGTGAACACAGCACAGCTCCTGAGGTAATCAGTAGCAAGAGGTAACTGCTGAGTCGGGCGGTTTCTTCTAGGTTCCAGACCTCTTCCCAGATCAGGATCGCTGCGAACCCTATCGCCAAAACTGGTGCGCCCCAACTGTCGTGATCGCCATGGGGCCAGAGTCTTGGTTGCAACCAACCAGTAGGTAAACCCAAGGTTGAGATCAATGTTGCGAGAGCCTTTTTGCTGTTCAGAGCAATTTCGCCCCAGACCATGAATGGACAGACTGCACACCAAAGTCGCCCAACTAGCGTGTAAGTCAGCAGGATCAGAGGCCACCACCAGGCCCAGAAAAATTTGAGCATGTTGTTATGTGCCCTGTCTTGTGGGCCAAACCACAGCCACAGGTTCACGAGCACGAAGATCCAGCTCACCAGCCCAAAAAGCAAGCCGTTCCAGAGTTGGGGTGAGCGCATCAACTGACGTAGTTGAGGTTTCCAGCGCCAGATCTCAAAGCGCAGGTTGGGTTCCCGGCTGTTCACCCAGAACACGTCTTCCGGCAAAGCTGCGGGTAGGACCATGGTGATTGCAGCGCTTGCTTGCTCAGCCGCGGCCTGGCTGCGGGCTTGTTGCAGGGCCCGTTCCACCACGCTGTCCAATTCGCGGATGTTGTTCGGGAAATCGTGGCTTTGCAGTCGCCTGACAATTGCTTCGGGCAACTCGGGAGGGCGACTCCAGCCCAGACTGGGTCTGCGCTGGCGCAGGCTGTAACGGAGCCAATCGCCCAGATCGGATCGTCGCACTCTTAAGGGTGGCACTCTGATCTGAGTTGCTATCCCCTCTAGCTCTTTGAGGCTTGATTCGGCAGTCAACAAGATCCGCCCCGAGAAGGCAGGGTGGACTTCAGTGGCAAGGGCAATCAGACGTGCTTGCAGTTGAGGCTCTGCAAGATCAATGCAGTCGATCAGAAGGTTGCCATTCCCTAGGCAATCGAGCAGAGACAGTTCATGAGAGCCTTCTCTGCTAAAAAGTTCAACGCCTTGGCCTCGTATGTTGCTGGCATCGAAGCGCATCAAAAGAAGGCGTCGATCGGCATAGCCGAAGTGCACCAGTCTGGCGATGTTGTCTTTTTCTAAGCCTGGTTCACCACTGATTAAGACTGGCTTGCGCTCTGGATCATTGGCTGCTTGGCGAATGGATTCCCGTAACTTGCAGGCATAACGGCTGCCTCCCACGACGCCGCGGCGTGGGCGACCGATTAGGTAGGGAGCCATCCGCATCATGCATTGATGGCTGGGGGTGGTGGACTCCATACCGATCAGACACGACGGGCATCCAACTCATCCAAGCTGACAGCAAGCCATTGCGGCTCAAGCTCATCTTGACCAATTAATTCATGGGGCTAAGCGCTCGATGCGCCAGGTTTGCGCATGGTTGCTGTCTTGTTGGGGTCGGTAGCGAAATCGATCGTTTAGCCGGTTCTCGCGTCCCTGCCAGAATTCGAATTCAGTCGGAGCCACCCGAAAGCCACCCCAGAACTCAGGGAGGGGTACTTCACCATTGGCGAAGCGACGATTCATTTCTTGCCATTTCATTTCCAGGATCTGGCGCGAGCTGATCACTTGGCTTTGCTGCGATACCCAGACCCCAAGGCGACTCCCGAAGGGCCTTGAGTTGAAATAGGCCTGAGATTCAGCTCTGCTGATGCGCTCAGCAGGGCCCATGATTGCGACTTGCCGCTCAAGGTCATACCAGGGAAAGAGCAGGCTCACATTCGGATGCGCAGAAATGTCTTGGGCTTTTCGGCTGCCGTAATTGGTGAAGAACACAAATCCGCGCTTGTCAAAGGCTTTGAGCAGCACTGTGCGGCTACTGGGGCGCTTGCCATCAAAGGTGCTGAGCACCATGGCTGTGGACTCTTGCAGATTAGCTGCGATGGCTTGCTGAAGCCAGCGACGGAATTGCTCGACTGGATCGGCATCTAGGTCGACACTGCGCAGGCTTGCTCTTTGGTAATTCCGCCTAATCGCTGCAATGTCTTGATCAGGGGAGGGTGCACCCATGGGAGCGATGGGGTTAAGAGGATTCTTAGCCAATGCCGCTTGGGCCCGCCGCTTGATGTTCTATCTGTTTAGCAGGGTGTATTACTGCTGAGGCTTAGTCCTTTCAGTAGCGGTTTTGAAAGATCTGCATTGGCAGGCCTAATGAAGATCAGCATCAGCGCCTTGCCATGGGCTTAGCAATGGATTGATTGGTTTTGAGTTTTAAGGTTTTAGGCCTTTGGGTAGCAGGGCTCCCTCAAGGCGGGCGCCCTCCAGCTGGGCTCCTTCTAGCTTGCTGTTTCTCAGATCGCATCCACGTAGGTCCGCTTCGCGTAGATCGGCCTCGCTAAAGGATGTGCCGTAGAGGCAGCAGCCAAGCAGGTTGGCTCCGTGCAGATTGGCTCTTTGTAGCAGGGCATAACTAAGGTCTGCGTTGTTGAAATCTGCTTTGCCTAGGTCAGTGAGTTGATCGAGTCCTGAACGGAAATCTGCCTCGACTAGCCGGGTGTGATGCCATCTGCTGCTGGCAGCAATCACGCCTCTTAAGCAACAGCGATGCATGACAGCCTCGCTGAAGTCTGCTTTTTGCATACGGGATCCGGAGAGGTCAGCTTCGTGCCAAAACGATTGCTGAGCTTGAAGATTGGAAAGATCTGCCCCCATAGCAAGGCTTCTTGAAAGCAGCAGCCCTGGACGTTGGCATTGCTTAGCTGGGCATGACCAAAGCGGGCTTCTTTGAAACAGCTGCCGGTCAGTTCGCAGCTTGAGAGATCGAGATCAAGATCAAGACCATTCACCTGACTGAGCTGAAGCCCTGGAAAAAAACGCGTGCCATCAGCAAGGGCTTGTCGTAATTGGCCGAGGTTTTGTGGGCCCAGAGAAGGAAGCTCCTCGATCAGATGATGGAGGAGAGCTCGTCGAGCTGTTGGCGGCGGGCGGTCATGATCAGTTTTTGCGCCTGGCTAATCAGTTTGAACACAGCCTTGTCCATTACCTCGTAGTACACAAGGGATCCTTCGGGGCGGCGATGCACCACTCCAGCGATGGTCAGCAGCTTCAGGTGTTTCGATACCAGGGCCTGGCTTAGGTCAGTTTTTTCAACTACGGCGGTTACGTTGAGAGGCCCGCTCCTGAGTGCCTCAAGAACTGCCAGGCGATTGGGCTCTGAGAACACTTTGAAGTATTCGGCGAGGAGCTCCATATCAACAACTTGTATAAAACAGAATCAACTTAGCGTCACCTACTGAGCCTTGATAAGGTATATTAACATGATAGCGATATATTAGTTTTAGCGTCCTTGCTGGATTGCTGTCTGGGCCGAAGCCCTGCAGGCTTGTAGTTACAGGATTGCTGATCAGCCTTGAGGCCTCTAGATCTTGCGGGTTCTTGGGCGCGATTGGCTGTATCGAGGCTGTTTTTTGTTCCTGTTCTGTGATTTGGATGCGTGGTGGGCTTTTCGATTACTTAAGGAAAAGTGCGATTTTTAAAGCAAAGGCCTTATGATCACGTGCCAGTTAGAGCAAGGTGATGACGGCCACTACTGCTACTGCCCCTACCATGAGAGGAGAAGGGAGGAATGAACTACCGCCACACCTTGATGACAACCTCCTGACTCCGCGTTTTTACACCACAGAATTCGATAAGGCAGCCAAAACTGATCTTGACATCGCCCGCAAAGATTTTGAGGCGATGTTTAAAGAGATGGAAGCAGACTACAACCTGAAACATTTTGATCGCAAGGCTTCTCTAGAGCGCCTTTCTGAACTCTCTCCTGAGGACAAGGCTATTTATGAGAGCTATTTGGTTCGCTCTGTTGTCTCAGAGTTTTCTGGATTTTTACTCTTTAAGGAGATCTCAAATAGATTCAAGAAAGCAGGTCGTCAGGAATTGGGGCAGTTTTTTACATTTTTAGCAAGGGATGAAGCTCGTCATGCAGGTTTTCTTGGTAGGGCTTTAAAGGCAGAAGGAATTAATGTTGATTTGCCAAACTTAGGCAACAAAAGAGCGGCCACATTTTTTCCGCTCAGCTGGGTGCTCTACTCCTTATATCTTTCTGAGAAGATTGGCTATTGGCGCTATATCTTGATTAACCGTCACTTAAATGATAATCCAGATAAGGCATGTGCGCCTTTGTTTGACTTTTTTGAGCCATGGTGTCAGGACGAAAATCGTCATGGTGATTGCATCAATCTGATGATGCGTTGCTGGCCAGGAATGACCAAAGGCTTCCGAGGCAAACTGCTAAGCCGCTTTTTCCTTTGGAGTGTTTTTCTTACTCACACACTCACTGTTTGCGAGCGGGGTGATTTCTATGGGCTTTTAGGTATCGACCCTGTTCTTTTTGATGAGGAGGTGATCATTCAAACCAATAACACCTCTCGCAATGCATTCCCTTGGGTTTACAACTTCGATGATGGCAAATTCCTTGAGATGCGTGTGCAGATCTTGAAGGCATTTCGTCATTGGAGGGAAAGCTCTGGCTTAGCTAAGCCGGTAGCTCTTAGTAAGTTTGTTTCATTGATTCTTAGGCAGTTCGCATTGCCAATGCAGAAAACAAATGCAGTTCGCTATGGATAAATTCTTCTGCTGATCTTGTGCTGAAGAAGACTTGATGAAATCCTTAGAGTTTTCTTCAGCGTACAACACAAGTTATATTTCTGCAGGCTTTGTTGCTTGAGTTTGTTTATAGATCAAAAGGGCTGCCTGCTTTAGATTTAATGCTGCCCAAATCTTTGCCGAACTGCATTTCGTAGACCTCATCCTCATCCTGAGTCTCAACTTCTAGATCTCCAGTTGCTCTTGCCACGCAAAGCAGCCCATATCCTTTGCCGCGCATTTCTTTTGAAAGGCCAATACCAGCCGTTTGATCCATCTCGCCAGATAAAATTCTTACGGCGCATGTTGTGCAACAGCCATTTCTGCATGAAAAAGGCAGCTGCTCTCCACGTGACTCGAAAGAGCGCAGAATATATTCCCCATCTGGCACATCAAAAGTAATTGTGCGGCCTGCTTGGCGGTGGTGGATTGTGATCTTGTGAAGGGATGTCATATGAGTAGCAAGAATGTGAAAGTGTTTTTTCAATATAGTAAGGATAGGTATTTTTTTAATTCTTCGCTAGTAGATGTGTTTGTAGTGTTGGCTTGGTGTTGATTGATCACCCGTATTGACTGCCAGTGCAATTATTTATTGAATACTAAGATCCCTATTTGTTGGTGCCGGTGGTAATGAACTTGCATATTCATGTAATTGATCAACATCTAGTTGAATGCTGCAACTCTCACCACCAAAGCGCATTTTCAGCCAATTGATTGCTGTGAGTTCGTTGGCAACCACTGCTTCCACTCCTGTTCCAGGCAGATTGAATTTCTGAACCAGTTCAGGAGAAAGATACCAAAAAGCTACATCGTCGCCATTGCGCTTCCGACGTTCGCGAATTGTTTCTCGTAATTGCCCATTGCCGGTCAGTTGGCCGGTAGGGGCCAAGAGTACGTAGAGAGCTTGGGTCTCTGACATGGTGAAAAGTGCTTAGAGAAATCCTTTAAATCAATCTTATACGCCAAGTTGTTTTGTCTTTGCAGGATGGAGCTCAGCCTTTAGTGGCAATGCTAGGGCGGTGCTTTGATTGTTTTATAGGTTTGCGCCTTTGCCTTCTCCAGTTTGGTTGTGTGCTCTACGTGGCTGATTGTTCAAGACGATTGCACTGATATTGCGCTTGAACGGAATCTGAAGCCATCAATCACACTGTTTTCAGTTTGTTAGTCGACCCCGTTAGCTCTACTTGCTAAGAGCAGCACCGCCAGGCAATGTCTTCACGCTGCCTACTTTTTCGCTCAAAATATTGAGGATTGATGCGGTTTGTTGTTGGGCCATTGTTCCTTTTTGCAAGAGTTGTTTTAGTTCTTGCCTAAACGTGGGTGATTGTGGCGGGTTTGCCAATCTTGGAAATCGCTCTGAGTTTTGTAGATGAGCTGTGATCACTGAGCGAACACCTCCCAACGATCCTTGCGATTGCTTGCGACCAGGCCGTTGTATCAGTCTTGATTGGGCCTGCTTCGTTGCTGGACACTATTCCTAGAGCTCAAGTTTTGAGATCTGGTTTTTGAAAAGCTTCTCCTGAGATGTCCCCTTTGCTCTCAATCGAGTGCGTCCAGTGTGTTCAGCCAGCCGATGCTGCCATACCTGAATGGTCCTGATCGAATGTGCTGACCTTGCTAGCTTCGTTGCCTTAACTTTGCCCATCTCATCATCTGCTCTATGGAGGTGCCAGCAAGTGCCATGTCTGCTTGGGGGATCTGGCATCCAGCGGAACCATGCCTCATCGATCAGTGAAGAAGATCTAACGAATGCTTCCTAGGAAGCTCATGAGCAGCTCAGGGGATCAGCGATCAAGTTTAGTCTTCTGGGAAAAGCAGGTTGGCGAGTTCTTCTGCATCAACGTCATAGACGCGCGCCAGGCTGGTTTCAATGGCGCTGGTCACGTCTCCTGGAAGAAAGCGCATCGCATTGAGCGCATCTTCAGAGATCTCATCAGTGAGCAGCTGATCCTCAGATTCGAGCTTTTCATCATTGATCACGGCCAATACCCACGTGATGTAGGCATCCACCAAATTCGAAAATTCGAGTTCGGGATCGTTCAGATCCAGGGTCATGGGCCCTGCCGGATTAGACACCTCATCAGTCTGCCTGCTGGAGGAGAGGATGTCTGCCATGGACGATTCCCAAGCAGTTCTGTTTCAGGGCAAATTGGTTGATTTTGCTTTGGCTGAGCTGGTGCGGCAGCACCGGGATAGCTTTCAGCCCCTCTGGACGGTGGATAGTTGGGCCAAGTTGCTGATCTGGATGGCGCTCAACTGTGGGTTGTCGGGAGAGCGCGAGAGCCTTGAGTTATTTGCCGAGGCTCTGGGCCCAAGGTTGACGGGTCGCTTGCGCGGGTTGTTTTACGAACGAACCTTGGAGGATCTCGAATTGCAGCTGATGGCTGATCCAGCTGAGCCCCAAGTGCTGGTGATGCCTATAGCACCTGGGGCCGTAGTGACACCCCAGCAGGCTTCCAGGGCATTGGATCAGGTGGGGTTGCTGGAAAGGGTTGATTCCGACCGCAGTCGCTGGCAAAGGCTTGATGCGCTAGTCGCTATTCCTTGGAAAGTTTCTCAGTGATGCGGGTGATGGTTTCGAGCCGTCATGGATGCGCCGCGGCCTTTTGCGAGCATGGTTCGAATGCCGTCCACTTCCATCGTGACTGAGCTGAGCGCCGCAGACCCAGCCTTTGTTCAGGCGGCTGATGCCCTTGCTAAGACCTATGACCCAGCTGGTACGGAGAGTCGCTGGCAGTGCGCATGGGAGGAGAGTGGTGCTTTTCACCCTGACCCACAGGCTGCAGGCGAGCCTTTTTCGGTGGTGATCCCCCCCCCAAACGTGACCGGCAGTTTGCATATGGGGCATGCCTTCAATACGGCTCTGATCGACACAATCGTGCGTTTTCAGCGCTTGCAAGGAAAAAATGTGCTCTGTCTGCCTGGGACCGATCACGCATCGATTGCTGTGCAGACCATTCTTGAAAAGCAGCTCAAGGCTGAAGCGATCAGTCGTTATGACTTAGGCCGGGAGGCCTTTCTTGAACGTGCCTGGGCCTGGAAGGAGGAAAGCGGTGGGCGGATTGTTGATCAGCTTCGCCGCTTGGGTTACTCGGTTGACTGGCAGCGTCAGCGCTTCACTTTGGATGAAGGTCTCAGTGCGGCTGTTCGTGAAGCTTTTGTTCGGTTACATGAGCAGGGCTTGATCTATCGAGGTGAGTACCTCGTGAATTGGTGCCCGGCTTCCGGATCGGCAGTGAGCGATTTGGAGGTTGAGATGAAGGAAGTCGATGGTCATTTGTGGCACTTGCGCTATCCCCTAACGGGTGGCCCAGCCGCTGATGGCACTACTCATCTTGAAGTGGCCACAACTCGCCCTGAAACCATGCTTGGCGATGTGGCTGTTGCGGTGAATCCGGCCGACGAGCGTTATCGCCATTTGGTGGGTCAAACCCTCACATTGCCCCTGCTGGGGCGAGAGATTCCCGTGATTGCTGATGATCATGTGGATCAGGATTTTGGGACTGGTTGCGTCAAGGTGACACCCGCCCATGACCCCAACGATTTTGCGATTGGACGGCGGCACGACTTGCCTCAGATCACGGTGATGAACAAAAACGGAAGCATGAATGGTCATGCCGGCCGTTTTGAGGGGCTGGATCGCTTTGAGGCCCGCAAGGCAGTGGTGGCGGCCTTGCAGGAGGAGGGCCTATTGGTGAAAGTGGAGCCCCATCGCCATAGCGTTCCTTATTCCGACCGGGGCAAGGTGCCGGTGGAGCCTTTGCTTTCCACTCAGTGGTTCGTGCGTATGGAACCTCTAGCGGCCCGTTGCCATGAGTGTTTGGATCATGGAGCACCTCGCTTCGTACCCAATCGTTGGCAAAAGGTCTATCGCGATTGGCTCACTGAGATTCGTGATTGGTGCATCAGCCGGCAGCTGTGGTGGGGCCATCGCATTCCTGCCTGGTTTGTTGTCAGTGAGACTGACGATCAGTTGACCGATGCCACTCCTTATCTGGTGGCTCGCTCGGAGGAGGAGGCATGGCAGCAGGCTCGTGATCAGTTTGGAGAGGCTGTGGTCATCCAGCAGGATGAAGATGTTCTTGATACCTGGTTTTCCAGTGGTCTTTGGCCCTTCTCCACCATGGGCTGGCCTGATCAAGAGAGTGCAGACCTTGAATGTTGGTATCCCACCAGCACTTTGGTCACAGGGTTCGACATCATCTTTTTCTGGGTGGCGAGGATGACGATGATGGCTGGTGCTTTCACCGGTCACATGCCGTTCGCAGACGTCTATATCCATGGCTTGGTGCGGGATGAGCAGAATCGCAAGATGAGCAAAAGCGCCGGCAATGGTATTGACCCGTTGTTGCTAATCGAGCGTTATGGCACCGATGCTTTGCGCTTTGCTCTGGTGCGTGAAGTTGCCGGAGCTGGTCAAGACATCCGCTTGGATTACGACCGTAAGAGCGACACCTCCGCGACAGTGGAGGCGGCCCGGAACTTCGCTAATAAGCTCTGGAATGCCACTCGTTTTGCCCTGATGAATCTGGGTGGAGAGACGCCGGCGTCGCTTGGTGAGCCTGATCCTGCGAGCTTGCAGCTCGCGGATCGTTGGATTCTTTCTCGCCTAGCTCGCATGAATCGCGATGTTGCTGAGCGCTACGACAGTTATCGCCTTGGTGAGGCGGCTAAATGCCTTTATGAGTTCGCTTGGAACGATATTTGCGACTGGTATTTAGAGCTGAGTAAACGACGGCTACATCCGGGTGAAGATGCCAGTGGTGAAGTTCTGGCCGATCAGTGCACAGCTCGTCAGGTTTTGGCCAAGGTGCTTGCTGATCTATTGGTGATGCTTCACCCATTAATGCCTCACTTGAGCGAGGAACTTTGGCATGGGTTAACTGGTGCGCCCAAAGATACTTTTCTGGCTTTGCAAAGCTGGCCAGCAAGCAACAAATCATCTCTTGATGACGCTCTTGAGCTGTCGTTTACTGAGCTGATTGAGGCCATCCGGGTGGTGCGTAACTTGCGTGCAGTTGCTGGTCTGAAGCCAGCTCAAACAGTGCCGGTTCAATTCATTACAGGCCGCCCTGAGCTGGCGGCTTTGTTAGAGCAGGCGACTGCGGATATCACAGCTCTCACGCGTGCTGAGAGCGTGGTGGTGGCGACCAGTGCTGATCTGACGCAGCGCTGCTTAGCCGGTGTTAGTGGGGAGTTGCAAGTGCTGTTGCCCATCGATGGATTGGTGGATCTGGATGCCCTTAGGGGTCGCTTGGAGAAGGATTTAGCTAAGGCAGAGAAAGAGATTGCTGGTCTGGCGGGTCGCTTGGCCAATCCGAATTTCGCAATCAAAGCTCCGCCGAACGTCGTTGAGGAATGCCAATCCAACCTTGCTGAGGCTGAGGCTCAGGCTGAGCTTGCGCGTCAGCGGTTGTCCGATTTGGGCTGATGTGGTGATTGAGGTAGAGCAGCTCAGTAAGACCTATCAAGTCGCGGATAAGAGTCCTGGTTTTGTTGGCACGCTCAACCATTTTTTTCGCCGCAAGACTCATGATGTTCAAGCGGTTCGTGATGTGAGCTTCAGCATCCAGCCAGGGGAAATGGTGGGCTTCCTTGGTGCCAACGGTGCGGGAAAAACCACCACCTTGAAAATGCTTTGCGGCTTAATTCATCCCAGCGCAGGAAGGGTGCATGTCGCTGGTTATGTACCTCAGCGACGTCAGGCTGCTTTTCTCAAGCAGATCACTTTGGTGATGGGTCAGAAGCAGCAGCTGATCTGGGACTTGCCGCCACTCGATTCGCTCTCGGTCAATGCTGCGGTCTATGGCATTGGAGAGAAGGAGGCCCGATACCGCATTAATGAGTTGGCGGAGATGTTGGAGATCGCAGAAGAGCTCACCCGCCCGGTGCGTAAGTTGTCCCTTGGACAGCGCATGAAGGCTGAGTTATTAGCGGCCCTATTGCATCGTCCCTCGGTGCTTTTTCTTGATGAACCGACCCTTGGCTTGGATGTGAATGCTCAGGCGAGGGTGCGTAGTTTCCTGGCCGAGTACAACCGTCAAACGGGCGCAACGGTGTTGCTGACAAGTCACTACATGGCCGACATCACTGCTTTGTGTTCGAGGGTGTTATTGATTCATCAAGGAGAGCTCATTCACGATGGTGGCCTTGATGCATTAGCCACGAGCCTGTCTCCCTTCCGTCAGGTTCGTCTTGAGCTCAATCGGTCAGCTTCCCCGGAAGACTTCGTCGGTTATGGCGAGTTGGAAGCACTGGATGATCGAGCCGTGCGTCTTCTGGTTTCACGCAGTGAGCTCACTGAGGTTGTGGCACGTCTGCTGGCCAATTTTGATGTTTTGGATCTTGAAGTTAATGATCCACCGATCGATGAATTGATTGGCAGCCTGTTCCGTAAGGGGAGGGTTGTATGAAGATTGCTGGCCTCTCTTGGCCGGTGGTGAGGGCCTTGTTGGCTTCTCAGCACGCCAACATGGTTCAGTATCGCGCTGAGATTGCTCTTTGGGCTCTCTCGGGTGTGCTGCCTTTCATCATGTTGAGCCTTTGGAGTCAAAGTGACGCTGGAGCGTCATTTGGCTTCAAGGGGGTGGGCTTGGCCCGTTATTACCTCAGCGTCTTCATGGTGCGTCAGTTTTCAGTGGTCTGGGTGGTTTTTGCCTTTGAGGAGGATGCCTTGCTCGGGCGTTTATCTCCCTTTTTGCTCCAGCCTCTGCATCCACTTTGGCGTTATGTGGCTGCTCATGTGGCTGAACGAGTCACTCGTTTTCCTTTTTCTATTGGCATTGCAGCCATTTTTTTCTTGCTTTATCCAACGTCTTTTTGGTTACCGTCGCTTGGCCAGTTTTTGTTGGCTTGTCTGGCCATCTTGCTGGCTTTTAGTATCAATTTTTTGCTACAGAGTTTGATTGCCGCACTCTGTTTTTGGAGTGAGAAGGCTAGTGCTTTAGAGCGCTTGCTGTTGATTCCATATCTCTATTGCTCTGGTTGGTTGGTCCCTATTGCTGCCTTCCCAGATGCGGCGCGAACGGTTTGTTTCTGGACACCGTTTCCCTATCTGATTGATTTTCCGGCACGGGTTCTGGCGGGTTTGCCTGTTGATTTTGTTGCTGGCTTTGCGGCTCAGTTGTTTTGGTTGATTCTGTTGCTGCCGTTGGTGGTAATTGCTTGGCGCGCTGGGGTGCGTCGCTATACAGCGATGGGAGCTTGAGATGGGGCGCTACTTGCTCAGCTTGAAGCGTTTTTGGGGCACGGCATTGGCTGGGCAGTTGGAGTATCAGGCCAACATGCTGATCGATTTGCTGGCCATGGTCGGCAGTTTGGCTGGCAGCATCTTTGTGCTGTCTGTGTTCTTTGGACAGGGGCGAGATCTGGGTGGTTGGAGTTGGGAAGCTGCCCTTGTGGTTCAGGGCATTTACACCTTTTTGGATGGTGTTTCCAGCACCTGGCTACGACCAAACCTCGGTGAGATTGTCACCCACGTGCGTGAGGGCACTTTGGATTTTGTGCTGTTGAAGCCGATCGACAGCCAGTTTTGGGTCTCGCTACGCATCATGGCGCCGGCGGGCCTTCCGGAAATGGGGTTGGGGTTGGTTTTGATCGTCTGGGCTGCATCCCGGGCAGGCGCATCTTTCAGCCTTGGCACAGTATTGGGCGCTGTTTTGATGCTTTGTGTAGGCGGTGTGATTCTCTATGCCCTGTGGTTTGTGATTGCTGCCACGAGCATCTGGTTCGTGAAGACCTGGAATGCCACTGAAGTGCTACGGGCCGTGCTGGCTTCCGGTCGGTTCCCAGTGAGTGCTTATCCACCGACTCTGCGCTTGGTGTTCACGTTGGTGTTACCGGTTGCTTTTTTGACCACGGTTCCAGCAGAGGTCATTCTTGGTCGTGCGGCCATGCCGATGTTGGCTTTGGGAATGTTTTTGGCTGTGATTTTTTTTGTTGGAAGCCGGGCTTTTTGGTTGTTCGCTTTGCGCTATTACACATCTGCTTCGAGTTGATGTGTCTTGCCGGTGGGCATTGGTTTGAGGCTTGGATTTAGGTGTCGCTTCCGACCCCATGGTGTACTCGGAAAAGATTGGTTGGGTCGTAACGTCGCTTGATACGCAGAAGGCGCTCGTAGTTCGGGCCCCAGAACTCCTGCTTCCAGTTTGGTTCGAAGAAATTCCCTTCATTCGCGCCGCCAGGGGTGGCGGCGCGAATGAAGGCCATGGCACGATCCACATCCTGTTGTTGCTTGAGGCTTTCTCTTGGGTTTGGCTGATGGCCGCTGATGCTCGGGTAGCGGTATTGCGTCCTATTTGCGAGTGTGACGTAGCCGGCATCATTGAGTACAGCCGGGTTCATTGACGTTTGTCGCTGACGGGATTCAGCTTCCGGAGAGATTCCAGCTAGGCCTTTGCTGGTCTGGAACAGTAAGAAACTGGTGCGGCTTGCGCTTACGAATGCTTTCGCTAATCGGTGTAGTGATTCGCCTTCTAGAGCACTCATGGGTACACCTCGGCCCTGGTCGCCACCCCAGTAAGCACCTACTTCATTTTGGTTTCCTTTCCACCAGAATTGTCCTGATGGTGCCCCATCTAGGCGATTCCAATGCACAGTATCTGCTTGAGGTCGCCATTTGTTCTCAAACGGCACGGCATGGAAATTGACTTGAACGTCGAAGGCATGTGGTTTGCTTTTCAATTGCTTTAGTAAGGGTGTCCAGATGGCTTCAGCTTCGTTGGCCTCGAGGTCGATAAATGACGTCATGATCTGTAGACGTCTTTGGCCTGGCTCAATCACGACACCTTCTCCCCAGTTGGGATTGATCAGGACCTTTTGAACCAGTTCTAGGTAATTCGTCAGCAACTCTTCAAGGGCGCCATCGTCGCTTGCTTCTATCTAGCCGGAGATCCAGCCATCGAGTCGAGGTATCGGATGGGCGAGCAAAGTTTGGCTGACTACGACTCCGTAGGTGCCACCACCTCCACCTTTTAGGGCCCAGCAGAGGTCTGGTTCTTGGAAGGCGTTGACGTTACGCAACTGACCATCGGCGGTTACGACCTCCATTTGCAGCACACCGGCGGCTCCACTGCCAAAGCGTTTGGAGTAGCTACCAAAGCCACCTCCTTGGCTAAAGCCTCCACATGCTCCTACGGTTGTGCACCCTCCGCCCTGCACATAGAGCCCGGCGGCAGTTGCTGCTTGATAGGCGTGGAGCCAGGCATTGCCAGCGCTGACGGTGAGGGCAGTGACTGGTGGCTGAGAAGCAGGAGCACCTTCTGGGGTGAAGCTTTGATGTGTTGTGATTGCGTTGAGGTCATGGGTCCAGATCAGCAGGGAGTTTGGCGGTCCGCTCGAGCGTCCGAAGTAATCGCCACCCATGCCTTTAATCACTAAGCGCAAGTTGTGGAGTCGGGCCACATCTACAGCAGTGGCAACGTCTGCTTTGCTGCCAACACGCACAGCGTTATGACTGGCTTGGGCAGTCCAGGCGCCCACCATGCCGGTTGATTGAGTGCCACCAGCTTGGCTGCTCAGTGCCCAGGGATTTTTGAGTTCCACGGGGACTGGGGTTTTCGCTAGTAGGTTTGCCCAGGGAAGTTTGGGCCTGATCAGACGAGTGCCGAGGCGTCGTTGTAACTCCTTGATGGCTGCTGTTGTGTTTGTAGCTTTGGCTTGTCGCCAAAGTGCTGGTAGGCCTAGGGCGGAGAGAGTGGCCAACGAGGCTTGCTGCAGAAGTTTGCGCCGACGCATCGCCAACTCAGCATGAATCTTGAGTATGAGAGGTATTGGTGTTGCATGCAGATTGCTTGTGTTGATTGATCCAGGGACTTGGTTGGAGTCTTGGCTGCCTTTCTTGCAGACACCTATTGGTGCAGTTCTATTTGTGCCTCTCTATGCAGTTTGGGTCACCTTGTTGCTGCCAGGGGTCTGGGCCTCGATGCTTGCAGGTGCGCTCTTCGGGACTGGGTTAGGAAGTTTGCTGGTGTTTGTCGGCGCCTGCCTGGGTGCAGAGGCATCCTTTCTGCTTGGACGTTACTGGCTAAGGAATTGGGCTCGACGTCGCTTGGCAGTTGTGCCAAAACTGCAGGCTGTTGAGAAGGCCGTGAGTCGTGAGGGGCTCAAGTTGGTGCTCTTAACCCGCCTGTCTCCGGCGTTCCCTTTTAGTGTGCTCAACCTGGCATATGGCCTCAGTGAGGTGAGCCTGCGGGACTATTCGATCGGTTTGATCGGCATTCTTCCCGGCACTGTTTTGTTTTGTGGTTTTGGTGCACTGGCTGGAGATGTGGCGCGATTTGGCGATGTCCTCTCTGGCCAGGCTGACCCGGCCACCTGGACTCTCAGGATTGTTGGGGTGTTGGCCACGGTTGTGGTGGTATGGCTGGTAGGCCTTGCAGCCAAGCGAGCTCTTCAGGATTCCGAGCCATCCAGTTGATCTGGGTTGTCTAGCTGCCAGTCTTTTAGGGCGGCAAAGAACACGAACCAGCTCAGCCGGAGGCGTGCAAGCACCCCAGTGCGTTGAGCCAGATCTGCATATTTGGCACGTCCGCAGGCTGTTTTGATCCAGGTGTTGATGTTGGCTTGGCTCATGCTCTTATGCAGTGATTCAAAGCCTAGGGATGGAGAACTTCAGCTGGCCAAAAGTTTGAGCAGCTCCTCCTGGTTAAGGACCGTGACTTCAAGTTTCTCGGCCTTGTTCAGCTTGCTGCCCGCTTCAACTCCAGCCACCACATAACTGGTGTTTTTGCTGACAGAGCTATTGACTTTGCCACCGGCGGCTTCGATCAGGGCTTGGGCTTCGCTGCGGCTCAGGGTTGGCAGAGTGCCTGTTAATACAAAGGTTTGGCCCTCCAAGCTGACCGTTCTTTGGTTTTGATCTGTGTCGTGAGCGAGCTCGTCTTCATTGGCTTCCAGGGAGATGCCTAGCTGTTTCAACTTGGCCAGAAGCTGTTGATTGGCGGGGGTGGCAAACCATTGTTGTAGTGACTGCGCAATTTCGTTGCCGACTCCGAACACTGACGTGATTTGTTCGGGTGCCTTGCAGGCGGCGTTGGCCAGTGTGGCGGCGCTGGGGAACTTTTTAGCTAGGGCTTTAGCGTTGACTTCGCCGACGTGGTGGATGCCTAGGCCGTAGAGCTGCTTATGCCAGGGCTTGCTTTTGGAGGCTTGCAGGGCGGTTATCAGGTTTGCTGTTGATTTACTGCCCATACGATCCATGCTTGCCAGAAGGCTTGCCTCGAGGGCATAGAGGTCAGCAATCGATTGCACTAGACCGCGATTTACCAGCTGTTCGATCAGCTTGCTGCCGAGGCCATCTACATCCAGAGCTCCTTTGCTGACCCAGTGACGTAGTGTTCCGCGCAGGATCGCTGGGCAGCTGCTGTTGACACAGCGTGTTACTGCTTCGTCTTCTTCCCGCACTAGGTCTGATCGGCATTCCGGACAGATATGAGGCAGCTTGAGTGTCTGTGCTCCTGCAGGTCGTAGTTCTCTCAACACACCTATCACTTCCGGGATGATTTCGCCGGCCTTGCGCACCACGATGGTGTCGCCGCTATGGAGATCGAGCTCGCTGACCCGATTGGCGTTGTGCAGTGTGGCGCGGCTCACACTTGTACCCGCTAGTGGTATTGCTTCGAATTCAGCCACAGGTGTTACGGCGCCTGTGCGTCCCACCTGGCAGGTGAGTCTTAGCAATTTGCTTGGGGCTTCTTCAGCGGCGTATTTGAGTGCAATCGCCCAACGTGGGGCCTTTTGAGTAAAGCCTGCGGTTTCTTGTAGTTGTAAGTCGTTGAGCTTTACGACTACTCCGTCGGTGGCGTATGGAAGTTGATGGCGATCCTCATCCCAGAGCTTGAAGAAGTTTTCTACCGCAGTTAAATCCGCAAGCAACGCGGTGTTTGGATTCACTTTGAAGCCGATGGCCTGGAGCCATTGCAATGCTGCCCATTGGTTCATGGGTCTGGCTGGATCATGAGCTTTCGCTTGCCAGTTGTCTGGTAGATGCAGGGTGTAGGCAAAGAAGTCCAGCTGACGTGAGGCCACCACCTTGGGATCTAGTTGACGCAACGTGCCGGCACAGGCATTGCGGGGGTTGGCAAAGGCTACGTCGCCCCGTTTTCCTCGGGCAGTGTTGATGTCTGCAAAGGTGCTATTCGGGATAAACGCTTCTCCTCGCACTTCCAGCCAGGCTGGAGGATGCACGAGTTGTAATCGCAGCGGAATGGAGGCAATGGTGCGGACGTTGGCTGTGATCTCCTCTCCATTAGCGCCATCACCGCGGGTGGCTGCGCGTATGAGTACGCCGTGTTCGTAGCTGAGGGCTAGCGCGTTGCCATCGATTTTCAGTTCGCCCACCATCGATAGATCAGGTTGAGGCGTTTTAGGGTTGGTTTGATGACCAAGCAGCTTGGCGAGTCGGACGTACCAGCCCGTTAGTTCGTCAACATTGAAAGCATTGTCGAGGCTGAGTAATGGGATGCGATGCTGAACACTTGCAAAGCCTTGAGCAGGGGCTCCACCAATCCTTTGGGTGGGGCTGTCTGGGGTGAGTAGCGATGAATCTTTAGCTTCTAGGTTCAGTAGCTCGCGATAGAGGCGGTCGTAGACGGCATCCTCCATCGTTGGTGTATCAAGTACGTAGTAAGAGTGGGCGGCCTGATTGAGTAGTTGGCGTAGTTCGGCTGCCCGCTCTGGGGGTGTTATCGACGTCGGGGTCACCGCAGCTGTCTTAAGAACGATTGGTCATGAATTGAGGGGCACAATGCGATCGACTCGCCATGAATCGTCAATCTTGCTGAATGTGAAATCCATTTTTAATTCATCTTTGCCATCAGATTTGAGTTTGATAGTGAGGATGACCTGACCTTCTTGGAGCCTAGGTCGACCGGATTTGAGGTTGCGATATCGGTTGAGTTTCAGACTGGCCAGGAAGCGGATGAATTGTTGTCTGTTGACGTGCTGCCGATAGGTCTTGGTGGTGAGTAGGTAGGCAGCATCAATCCGACCTGCCGCGACCTGAGTGAAGAACTGCTTGACCAAGGGGTTGATGCCCCTTGCACTGAAGACCAGCCTGACGGCCGTGATGGTCCAGTAGAGCAGTAGGGCTCCAGCGCCAGCTAGTAGGGCTTTGGTCCCAATGTCCCGTGCCAGGGCTAGATCCATCATCTTGATGCAATTGACAAGAGAGTCTGACTGACCGACTTCAGAAATATGGCTCTTCAGCGATTGTGTGAAGTGGGCAGACTGTCAAAGCTTGATTTAAGGGCCTACCCCACGCGCATTAATGCCTCTGGTGCCTCTGCTGCCGCTGTTTCATCGCTTCAATAGGGAATATTTCAATGGCGCCCTAGCGATTGGATCTCAGCCTCTTCTGTCTGTGCGGTGGAGTGATGGTCGATTGCGCAAGACAGCAGGTTTTTATCGTCGTGGCTTAAGGGTTGACGGCCGCAACAGCTGCGAGATTGTTCTTTCTCGTCCGTTGCTGGAGCTTCTGCCTCAGACCGCCACTGAAAGCACTCTTTGCCACGAAATGATCCATGCCTGGATTGATCTTGTACTGCAGGTTAAGGAGAGTCATGGCCCCAACTTTCATGCCCGGATGGCCGCCATTAACGCTGCCCAGAACCAGTTTCAGGTGAGTGTGCGCCATCAGTTTCCCGTGCCTCAAACGCCGCCGCGCTGGTGGGCGGTTTGCCCTCGCTGTGGTCTTCGTTCTCCTTATCAGCGACGTGTTCATCGCGCTGCTTGTCGGCAATGTTGCGACCGTCACTATGGGGGTAGCTGGCATGCCAGCTGTGTGTTCGTCTATGAACCTGCGTTACCGGAGGCCTGAGTGGACATGTTTTTCTGGGTGCTTCAGGTCAGTGGGGTCTCGATTGCCCTAATCGGTTGGCAACGGGAGCAGTGGTTGCACCGGCGGCGCCGGTAACGTCGATTCATGGATACACGTCGTCAACGTCGCCAAAGGTCCAGGGATCCCTTGGATCGACGTTTGGATCAGTGGCTTGAGACAGGTCGTCAGTTGGTTGATGGTGTGGCCGGCACCCGCCCTGGACAGCGTGGATCTGGTCGTACAGACCGTCGTTCCGCTGCGAGCTTGGGAACGGTTGGTCGCTGGGTGGGTGACAAGCTTGAATGGTTGTTGGAAGAGGAAGAGGACGATGGTTGGTTGGAGCCTTGGCAGTCTGAGCCTCAGTCCACTGAAATGCGAGTGAAGCGACCACTGGAAGCGATCTCTCGCCGTGTTCCCCCTTTGATTCAACCTGCGTCTTCTCGCAGTGAGGTTGTGCCTCATGAGGATGACTGGCCCGATGAGTCCACCTTCCAGGTTGATCGTTGGCAGCGTCGCCCATCAGAGCGGCTTAATCCTGAGGCCGTTTCAAACCGAAGCGCATCAGAATCATTGAAGCGACCGCTGGAGCGGAGACCTTTGCCGCGTTCCAGTCGTCGGCGAGATTGAGCCTGCGCGATTCAATCAGGCTGCAGCGCTCAAAGATGCCTGATGTGGTTTGTGCGCTACGCGAAAATGGCAGCCTCGCAGTGCGAGTTGATCATTGACGTCACCTACCATTTCTTCAGGTAGGTCTTCAGCCATTTGCTCTGCTGTTGCATTGATGGAGGGCGATCCCTCTTCAAGGGCCTCAAGTAGTTCGGCCCATTGCTCCACCTGAAGTGTTCGGTTGATGGGTTGGTAGCCGCTTTTCTCAAGCAAGCCTTTGCAGATTTTGGCGTTCCAGAGAGCTGTGCGTGGAGGGGTTTGTGGACCGTGCTTATGGGCTGCACCAGTCTCAAGGGCTCCTGGAGTTGGTCGTCCATGTCGATCGCGCAAGCCTTGCAGTTGTAGAGCTCGGCCGCAATTGATTGCTGAGATGCCGTAGATGCGTCCCAGATCAGTGAGGCTCAGCCAGCTTGGGGAGGGTGCCATGGAGAGGGGAACCGCTTGAATAATCTTCCCGAAAGCACAAGAGTTGGCAAGTTGTCAAGTTAAAAATCGACAAATCGAGAGCTCTGGTCATGAACAGAGTTGAAGCTCTTGTCGTGGAGTGGGTCCGAGCCATTTCTCGAGCTCAGGGCTGAAAACTTCTCGGATCACTGTTAGTTCACGCTCTTGGCGAAAGAAGCGATAATGACGGCTCCAAAATGGCCCTGTTTGGCCGAATGCGGATTCGAGCCAATCGGCAGCGACAAGGCCTAGTCCGTCGACTTCACGAAACAGTTCGGAACGGCCTTTTGTGAGACTGTCCCAGATGGGTTGATTGCGATTGTGGAGATGCTTTTCGGCTTCATCGAAATTCCACCAGCTTTCTGCCCAGGCCAGGGTATGGGAGTCGCAGATCAACCACACCTGGCGCCTTAGTAAAGGTGGTTTGAGTTCGCGAACTTCCTGCGGGGCTGTTGCATCAGGATTGGGTTCCGGTTGCATGGCAATGAGGTTGACTTGCACTTCATGGCCTGTGAGCAGTCTCAGGTGGCGGGTTGGGCTGCCATCCCCAAGCAGCATCAATCGCCAGGGTCCGGGCAGTTGCCAGGGGCCTTCACCAGAGAGCACTGCCTTGCTAGGGGCGTCCCAGACCCGTGCTGGTGAGATCAGTCCTGAGGGTGTCTGGTTCAGAAGGCGCCTCCAATGTTGAGCTGACGTTGCTGACCTTGATTTTTGATGACGGCACCATTGGCGTTGACAGAGTCCAAGCGCCAGTTGCTGCTACCGATGCTCTCTCCGGGTTTTGCGGAGGTGGAGGTTTGCTTCAGCTGAAAGATTGCTGAGCTGCTGCCTTTAGGGCCATGTACGACACCTACAAGTACGGGGACTTCGCTTGCATTGTCCTGCAAGTGACTTGAGTGGCTGGAGAACGTTTCTTCGCGGATGGGAACGATGACAGGCTCCAAGCTTTGGACCCAATCAGGATCAAGCGGGGTTTGGGGAAGGACTGCCAGCTCAGCGTTTGTGTTTTGGGCGTTAATGCTTGAGCTGTTGCTGGGTTCTTCGCTGGTCGTTCGAGATGCGGCGGGTAACTTTCTGAGCCGCTCCATGACTAGCAAATTTCGTTCTCGGTCAAGCTGGGCTTGGGAGGCCTGCCAATTGTGAGCTAGCCAGACACTGCTGATTAGCCCCGCAGTGGCAAGACCAGTAAGAGTAAGAGTAAGAGTTTGCCACTGAGGTGGCTTCGCCCTGAGTGATTCGTGGACATGCACCCTGGCAGAGGTCAGATGATTGTCTTGCGCGCGGAAGATGCGGTCCATCACCTGTTCAGCTCGTAGGTTCCAGTAGGCCCGCGAGGTGGTGAGCTGAGAGGGCACCGTTCGTTTCCAATGACATCCAACGTTATCGATCGTGACCAGAGGCGGCGAGGGTTCGACGCTTCTGCAGTTCCAGCCAGACCAACAGGGCGGTGAGATCTGCCTTGCTAACACCGGGAATCTGGCTGGCCTGAGCGAAATTGAGTGGCCCTACAGCGGTTAGTTTTTCGCGGGCTTCCTTAGAGAGGGTGCTGATGTTGGCGTAGTCGAGATTTGCAGGTAGGCGTCTTTGGCTCTGCCGCTTCAATTGATCAATTTGTTGTTGCTGCCGTTGTAGGTAACCGCTGTACTTGATATCAATTTCTGCTCCTTCTCTTACGCCTAGGGCAAGCTCTGGATCGACTAGGCCATGCTCGATCAGATCAGCACTACGCACGCCAGGACGTCGGAGCAGATCGGCCAGAGTTATGGACCCTTTGATTGTTGCGCCTGTTTTGGCCTCGAGGGCCGGTGCGGCTGGATCGCTAGCTTTGAGTCGCTGCTTTTCGAGTCGTTGTTTTTCATCCTCTAGAGCGGTTTGTTTGTGTTGAAACAGCTGCCAACGGCGTGCATCAATCAGGCCTAGCTGATAGCCCAGAGGCGTGAGGCGTCGGTCTGCGTTGTCGCCCCGCAAAATCAGGCGGTATTCGCTTCGACTGGTGAGCACCCGGTACGGCTCGTGTAGATCCTTGCTGACAAGATCGTCGATCATTGTGCCGATATAGCTGCCCTCGCGCGGAAATTGCACTTGCTCTTGGCCTTGGACGAGACGGGCTGCATTGAGACCGGCAACCAGCCCTTGGGCGGCGGCTTCTTCATAGCCGGTTGTGCCATTCAGTTGCCCAGCAGTGAAAAGCCCTTTGACGCGTTTGGTTTGCAATGAAGGACTGAGCTGTGTGGCGGGAAGGTAGTCGTAATCGACTGCATAGGCAGGCCGCAGCATGACGCATTGTTCAAGTCCTGGCAGGGTGCGTAGCAAGTCGAGTTGCAACCGCTCAGGTAGTCCGGTGGAGAATCCCTGCACATAAATTTCTGGCGTGTCGCGACCTTCCGGTTCGAGAAAAATCTGGTGAGAGTCTTTGTCAGCAAAACGGACGATCTTGTCTTCGATTGATGGGCAGTAACGCGGCCCTTTGCTGTCGAGAAAGCCTCCATAGATAGGCGTTAGTTCGAGGTTCTCTTTGATCAGTTGATGGGTTGATGCGGTGGTGCGGGTGATGTGGCAGCTCATCTGTTCACCGCTAACCCAGGCGGTTGGGTCGAAGGAGAAGAAGCGATCAGCGGCATCGCTGGGTTGCTCTTCCAGTTGATCGAGAGCAATGCTGCGTCGATCGACTCTGGCCGGAGTGCCTGTCTTGAGGCGATTGGTTTGGAAGCCAAGTGACTCGAGGGCTTCGGTGAGCCCTTCTGCGGCTTGCTCGCCGGCACGACCTGCCGGCATGGATTGATTGCCAATCCAGATCTGACCACCAAGGAACGTGCCGGTGGTTAGCACGACGGCTTGGGCCCGATAAATACTGCCGAAATAGGTCCGTACGCCTGTGATTTGTGCTGCATGTCCTTGAGCTGGCTCCCAGTGCTCCCCGCCACCCGATGGATCACCTTTGACTTCGAGGCCAGTCACCATTGCTTCTCTTAGAGAGAGGTTGGCTGTTTGTTGAAGCAACTGCAGCATTTGGCGTGAATAGAGGCGTTTGTCGGTCTGGGCGCGTAAGGCCCAGACCGCAGGGCCGCGGCTTGCATTCAGCACACGTTTTTGCAGCGCCGTCGCATCGGCAAGGCGTCCGATGACCCCCCCAAGGGCATCGACTTCATGCACGAGTTGACTCTTGGCTGGCCCTCCCACTGCGGGATTACACGGTTGCCAGGCAATCCGATCGAGGTTGAGGGTGAATAAAGCTGTACTTAGGCCTAAGCGCGCTGCCGTAATAGCGGCTTCACAACCGGCGTGCCCACCGCCGACGATGATGACGTCGAAGTGTTCGGTTGGGGGAGCACTGAAGGGCATGGGGCCCGTGACGTTCTAGAGAACAGTAGAAATCATCAATGTATTGCTGCTTTAGGCCGCCAGGTTGCGGAACCGTGTGAATTGGGGCTCGAACAGTAGTTTTACTGTGCCGACAGGGCCGTTGCGGTGCTTGGTCACGATGACTTCGGTGATGCCGCGGTCGGGGGTTTCTGGGTTGTAGTACTCGTCGCGGTAGATCATCAGCACCAGGTCAGCGTCCTGTTCGATTGAGCCTGACTCGCGCAGGTCGCTGAGCATTGGGCGTTTGTTGGTGCGGGATTCCACCCCACGGCTGAGCTGTGATAAGGCAATCACAGGTACGTTCAGTTCCCTGGCCATGCCCTTAAGGCCGCGGGTAATCCGGGAGAGTTCCTGAACACGGTTATCAGGCGTGGAGCCCTCCATCAGTTGTAGGTAGTCGATCACGATGAGTCCGAGTTCTTTGCCTTGTTCGGCCATGAGCCGCCTGGAGAGAGAACGCATCTCCAGGACGCCTGAATTGGGTTTGTCATCGATGTAGATCGGCAGCTGGCCAAGGGTGTTGATGCCCTGGCCCAGAAGAGGCCACTCCTCCTGTCGTAAACGGCCTGTTCTCAGTCGACTGCTCTCAATGCCAACCTCCATTGAAAGGAGGCGATAGGTGAGTTGTTCCTTGCTCATCTCCAGGCTGAACAAGCACACAGGCAGGTTGTGGAGTTGAGCAACGTTTTTGGTCAGATTGAGCACCATGGAGGTTTTGCCCATGGCTGGGCGGCCAGCCACGATGATCAGGTCACTGCGCTGCAGACCCTGGGTCATGGCATCGAGGTCGTAGAAGTTCACAGGGATGCCTGCGACGGACGTACCTAGTGAGCGGCTTTCGATCTCGTTGAAGGTGCTGGTAAGGATTTCTGCTGTGGGGGTGAGACCTTTGGATGGCTTTTCCTGGCTGATCGCAAAAATTGTTTGTTCTGCTTTGTCGAGAACCTGTTCCATCGGTAGGCCCTGGTCAAAGCCGAGTTGAATCACTTCGTTGCCTGAGCGAATCAACTGTCGCCGTAGGAATTTGTCCATCACCAAACGGGCCACTTGCTCGATTGATGCAGTGGAGGCGACGCGCTCTACAAGTTCGATCAGACGGTTGCTGCCACCTACCTTCTCCAGGGACCCTGTGTCGGCCAACCAGGCGCTCATTGCTGTGAGGTCGGTGGGTTTGCCCTGGCTGTGAAGCATCAGGGCTGTGCGGAAGATCTCTCGATGGGCGTTGAGATAAAAAGCCTCAGGTTGGAGCACATCGACCACTCTGCCGATGGCATCAGGATCAAGAAGGATGCCTCCTAGAACAGCTTCCTCTGCCTCCAGATTTTGAGGAGGCACGGAGTCTGGCAGGGCTTCAAAGCTCGGTTCTCGAGATGTAGAAGAGGCTTTCCTGAAGGGACGGGACCCCTCTGCGGCGGTATCGCCGTTGTTTGGCAGGGGGGCGCTCACCATGGATGAGGAGCTGACGTTATAAGGAGACCTACTTTGGCTTGTTTTGTAAGCCTTGCCAGCAATCAGTAGCTGACGACTTCGAGGTTGATTTCGGCGTTGACTTCATTGTGCAGTTTCACTTGCACCTTGTAGCTACCGGTTCGGTGAATTTCCGGAACGATGATATTGCGTCGGTCGATCTCCTTCTTTGTGGCTGTTTCGATTGCTTCAGCGACATCACCATTGGTGACTGTGCCGAACAAGACGTCGTCTTCGCCGGTTTGCTTTTTAACGGTGAAACGCCCGATTGTGACCAGCGCGGTTTGGAAGTCCAGGGCTTCCTGCTTGATTGCCGCCTGATGTTCGGCCTGCTTGGCACGTCGGTGACCGACTTGTTTCATCACGGCTGGGGTCACAGGGACAGCCTTGCCGAAGGGAAGCAGGAAGTTGCGGGCATAACCAGGAGCAACCTCAACTAGGTCGCCGTCCTTGCCGAGGCTGAGGACGTCTTCGTTCAGGACGACTTGTACGCGCTTGGCCATGGCGATAAGAAGACGGACGACGACTGTTGAGCGATCGACAACCTTACGATGTGATCGGTAGCCGGATCTTGCGAGCCAAGCCTAGGGCTCGCATGAGGCGGATGTGCTGCCAGGTGAGGTCGATCTGACCGCGCTGGAGTCCATGAATGGCGGAGTGCGGGAAGGCGTGGTGGTTGTTGTGCCAACCTTCGCCAAAAGTAAGAGCTGCTACCCAAGGGTTGTTGCGGGAGTTGTCACCGCTGTCGAAGGCCACAGTCCCCCAGCAGTGACTGGCGGAATTGACCAGCCAGGTGATGTGATACACGATCGTTAGGCGCAAGGGGATACCCCACAGCACGAGGGCCCACCCACCGGCTCCACTGACGCTGCCGATCCAGAAGAGCAAACCGGCTAGAGGGAGCTGCAACAGTAGAAAGTACTTGTTAAGCCAGCGGTAATAGGGATCCGCTGCCAGGTCAACAGTGAGGCGTGGCACGACCCGCATGGCTGGAATGGGTTCAAACATCCAGCCCATGTGGCTCCACCAGAAGCCCTTATGACTGTTGTGGTGGTCGGGATCAGTATCGGAAAACTTGTGATGGTGGCGATGGAGTCCTACCCAGTCGATTGGACCGTGTTGGCAGCTCAAGGTTCCGCAGGTGGCAAAGAAGCGCTCCAGCCAGTGGGGTACTCGGAACGATCGGTGTGAGAGCAGACGGTGGTAGCCGATCGTCACGCCGAGGCAGGCCGTGACCCAGTAGAGGACGAGAAGGGTTGTGATCGCTTGCCAGCTCCAGAAACGGGGCAACAGGGCCAGGATGGATAGGGCATGAATGGCGATCATGAATCCGATCGTTCCCCAGCGTCTTGATTCTTTAGGTGGGCAAATGGCCTGGCTTGTGTAGGAGCGCTGAAGTTTTGTAGAAAGGCTTGAGGCCTTATGCGAAGCTGCAGGCCTGCTTATCGTTGAAGGCGTAGGTATCACTCTGGAGGCCATGAGCGATCTATCGAATGTGCATAAACTATACATGATACGGATCCTTATCCAGTGACTAAGCCTGATGTTGAATCTGATTCGGCGACCAGGGGCTATCGCGAGCGCTTGGATGATGGGCGGCGGGCCATGGCTCATCTCATTCATGTCTGGCATGAGCGCAATGGTTGGTCACATAAGGTCTTGCCGGCTCTGGCTGAATGCCTTGATCTCGGCCGGGTGCACAATTCGCAGATCTCTAATCTGCGCAACGGCAAACTCGCTTCACCAGGCCCCGAAGTGTTTCTGGCATTGGGTCAAGCCAACGCCATCCTCCATGCCGGTCTAGAGCCGATTCGTGATCGCTTGGTTGAGGGGCATCCCGACTTACTCAAGGTGCTTTCGGAAAGTTCTCTTCCTCTGGAAGGAGCAGATGGTGAGCCACTCGGCGCTGGCGCTCTGTTTGAGATTTTTGTAGGTCTTGCTGCCTTACCTGCTGGCTTTGATTGGCGAATTGAAGAAGATGAGGCCGCAGCTCTTAGTGCTGCTTTGGCTGATTGTCTATGCAATGGAAAATCGTGGCGTCAATGCCGGGACAAGGTGATGGAGGCTTATCCAGTCACTAAGGCGCAGCGCAGAGAACGTTTTGCGGAGGTGATGGCTGGTTTGAGGGATTACAACTCTGAGGAGCTCGATGGCGAATTGCTTGATCTGCACGCAACTCAGGTGGCCTTGGGTGGAGTAAACAGACAGGGAGCAGAGGGGTTTTTGGATGATCTCAGGGCCCGCTCAGAGTTGTTGGTTGCTCAGGAAGCCCCGGAAACATAGCGGGCTTGCTGGACTCGACGAGCCAGGCCAAGACGCCGCAACGCCTTCACGTGTTGCCAGGTGATGTCGAATTCAAACCATCGCAGGCCATGACGGGCGCTGGAGGGATAAGCATGGTGATTGTTGTGCCAACCCTCGCCGAAGGACAGCACCGCCACCCACCAGCAGTTGCGAGAGAGGTCTGGGCTGTCGAAGTTGCGGTAGCCAAATGCATGGGTCGCCGAGTTCACAAACCAGGTCACGTGGTACACAACCACCAGTCGCAGGGGGATGGCCCAGAGCACTAGGCCAAGTCCTCCACCGTGCACCTGGGCGACTTCTCCATACCAGTAGAGCCCAAGACCGAGAGGGATCTGTAGCAGCAGGAACCAGCGATCAAGCCATCGGAAGAAAGGGTCGGCTAGCAGATCTCCTGCAAAGCGGTCCATGTGAGCCAGCGCTGGAATCTCATGCAGCATCCATTCACTGTGGGCCCACCAGAGGCCACGGCCGGCGTCGTGGTGGTCATTGGTTTGGTCGGAGTAGCGGTGATGGTGGCGATGCAGAGCCACCCATTCGATGGGGCCACTCTGGCAGGCAAGCGTGGCCATGATCACCAGAATCCTCTCCAGCCAAACGGGTACGACAAAGCTGCGATGAGCGACCAGTCGATGTAATCCCAAGGTCACCCCGAGCACAGTGGTCCAATAAAGAACGGCAAAAGCGACCAACCCTTGCCAGCTCCAAAAGCGAGGTAGCAGTGCGAAGGTTGCTGCTACATGCATGGCCAGCATGAAACTGGTGGTGCCCCATTTGAATCGACGTTGTTTTGCTGGTAGTGGCTCACGATGAGCCTTTACAGCAGCCCACAAACGTTGCTGACGGTTTGTGGCTGAAGAGACCGGAAGAGGGGAAACCAAGAGGTACTCCTTTGGATGGGTCGGCCGCTTGGCTTGTAAGGCGAGTGGAGCGGAAAGGGCCGAGACATGTTCAAATCTAAAGGAACTATGGAACTGTTTCCAGGGGCCATAGCTCAGCTGTGCATCTTCTTGATGCGTGCTGAGCTATGGCAGTTTTGCCAATGATTTGCGCTGACTTGGTTCGGTGAACTGTGATTTTGGCAATGTTCTGCTCTTGCTCTTCACTTTCGATTTCGTTTGACGTTCAACGAGCATTCAGCATGGGGATGATTGATTCTGATCCCGGGTTGTTTTGAAGACATTCCCCGCAGCTGGCTTTGATGAACTGCTGGTGCAGGCGTGGGCCAGGCGGCACGTCGGTTTTGTCTCTAAGCGCCTTGAGGGGATCGCATGCGAGCGGACGGCTGCCGTAGCGGTTCGCCTTGCGAAGGTGTTGGAGGCTTTCAGCAGCGAACGAGTCGCCACGCAACACTTTGCTTCCATCACCGGTTATGGCCATGGAGATCAGGCTCGGGAGGTGGTTGATCGTGTATTTGCAAGGGTACTTGGTGCTGAGAAAGCAGCTGTTCGACTCCAGTTTGTGAGTGGTACCCATGCAATTGCGACTGCGTTGTTTGGCGTTCTTCGGCCTGGTGACCGACTCGTGTCAGTGACCGGAGAGCCTTACGACACACTTGAAGAAGTGATTGGTCTGCGTGGATCCGGCCAGGGGTCTTTAACCGAATTAGGGATCTCTTATGACCAGCTGCCCCTCACGGCCGAGGGATGTGTGGATATTTCAGCCTTGGAACGTGCCTTGGAGGTGCCAACAAGGATGGTGTTGATACAGCGCAGCTGTGGCTACAGCTCGCGGTCATCTCTTTCGATCAAAGCCATTGGCGAGTTGTGTCATCGCATCCATAACTCTCAGCCTGGATGTGTCTGTTTTGTCGACAATTGCTATGGCGAGCTTGTTGAGGATTTGGAGCCCCCAGCAGTTGGTGCTGATCTGATTGCGGGCTCTTTGATCAAAAATCTCGGTGGCACGATTGCTCCAACTGGTGGATATGTCGCCGGTCGGGCTGATTTGGTCGAGCAGGCTTGCTGCCGGCTCACTGCCCCAGGAATTGGTAGTCAGGGGGGCACTGGCTTTGATCTTTATCGGTTGGTGTTGCAGGGGCTGTTCTTGGCTCCACAAATGGTGGCAGAGGCATTGATCGGAGCTGATTTGGTCGCGGGTGTGTTCGACACTTTGGGCTTTGCAGTGAAGCCCTCGATGGGAGCCTTTCGTAGCGATTTAATTCAGGCGGTGCAACTTGGAGACCCTGAGGTTTTGAAAGTTGTTTGCAGGGCCTTTCAGGCATGTTCACCTATTGGGGCCTATCTCGATCCTGTGCCGGCAGCGATGCCTGGGTATGCAAGCGATTTGGTGATGGCGGGCGGAACATTTATTGACGGCAGCACCAGTGAGTTTTCTGCAGATGCTCCCTTGCGCCCCCCTTACAACCTCTATGTGCAGGGAGGTACCCATCGCACTCATGTGGAATTGGCACTGATTCGAGCTTTGGTGGCTTTGGTTCGCGCCGGTTTGCTGGATGTACCCCAGACTGGGTGAGCTTTGCCTCGCCAGGCTCGATGGCTTTCCAATTCCCCGACCACTTTCGGTTTGCCGATACCCATGAATACGCCAGTTTGGATGGTGAATTGGTGCGGATAGGTATCAGTGCCTTTGCTGTTGATCAGTTGGGTGACATTGTGTTTGTGGATTTGCCGGAGGTGGGCGATCGGCTGAATCGCGGCACCACTTTCGGGTCCGTTGAGTCGGTGAAAGCTGTCGAGGATTTGCATGCTCCGATCAGCGGTGAGTTGGTGCGGATTAATGAGTCGGTGCTTTCCAGCCCGGATGAACTTCAAAATGATCCTCATGGTGAGGGGTGGTTGCTCGTGGTTCGCCCGTCGGACCCAGCTGAATTGCAGGATCTGATGGACGCAGCCACCTATGCCAACAAGGTTGCTGTCGAATCCAGCAACTAATCACCCGATGAAGTGCGATGGTTCTGGGCCAAATTTTCTAAACTTCTTTCCATCTTGTTGATGAATGTCCCTTGACCCTGCTTGAACAGCGTGCAGTTGAGGCTTCAAGCATTCAGTCTTCACCTTTTTTGGTGAGGCACATTGGGCCCAGCTTTGAAGACCAGCAGCAAATGCTGCTGGAGCTTGGTCATCGTGATCTTCAGAGCTTTGTTGCTGCTGTAGTTCCTCCAGACATTCTCGAGACAACTGCACCCAGCAGTTCCCTTCCTGAGGGCTGTGGTGAAGTTCAGGCTATGGAGGAACTGCGTCTCATCGCGGCGGCCAATCGGGTGAGGCGTTCTTTAATTGGGCTTGGCTATTACGGCACAGCAACGCCTGCGTTGATTCAGCGACAGGTGCTTGAAAATCCTGCTTGGTATACCGCTTACACCCCTTATCAGGCTGAGATCTCTCAAGGACGGCTTGAGGCTCTGTTCAACTTTCAGACGCTGATCAGTGAGCTCACGGGGTTGCCGATCGCCAATGCTTCCTTGCTTGATGAGGGAACGGCAGCTGCTGAGGCGATGAGCCTCAGCTTTGCGATTTGCAAGCGCCCTGAGGCTCATCGTTTTCTCGTGGATGCGGAGGTTCTTCCCCAGACTCTTGCCGTGTTGAGAACTCGGGCTGAACCTCTGGGCATTGATCTCGAGGTGGCCGAGCCGATGACCTTTCAGTTTGATGCTGAGGTCTTTGGTGTTTTGCTTCAGTTGCCTGGACGTAGCGGCAGGCTCTGGGACCCCACGACCTCCATTCAGGCTGCTCATGAGGTAGGGGCTCTGGCAACTGTTGCCATTGATCCTCTTGCTCAGGTTTTGCTTGCTCCAGTGGCTGAATTTGGAGCTGATATTGCTGTTGGCAGTGTTCAACGGTTTGGGGTGCCAATGGGCTTTGGGGGACCTCACGCCGCCTTTTTTGCCACCCTTGAGATCTTCAAGCGCCAGGTCCCCGGACGTCTAGTCGGCCAGTCTGTGGATGCGGAGGGCCAACCGGCTTTGCGATTGGCGTTGCAGACCCGGGAGCAACACATCCGCCGAGACAAGGCCACCAGCAATATCTGCACGGCGCAGGTCTTATTGGCTGTGATGGCGTCGTTCTATGCAGTGCACCATGGACCCGATGGGCTCGCTGCAATCGCTAGACGAGTCCTGCTTTTACGGGCTCAACTGGAGAGGGGATTGCACCAGTTGGGCTATCCAGTCCAGTCGATAGCTCGCTTTGACACGATTGAGGTGATCTGTCGTGAAGCTCCTGCTGTTCATCAGGCAGCCGCTTTGGCGGGATTCAACCTGCGGGTGTTGCCTTTGGGTGTTGCTCCAGAGGCAGCCCATGGATTTGGAATTAGTTTTGATGAGCTCAGCACCGATCAGGAGCTGAAGTCGATCCTCCAGATTTTGGCTGAGGCTGCAGGTCAGCCTGTGCCAGTTCTCGAAGACCCTGGAAACCCTCACCTTGAGGAGCTTGTTGGCTTGCCGTTGCGCCAGCGACCTTGGCTGCAGCAGCAGGTGTTCCATCGCTATCGCAGCGAAACCGAGTTGCTTCGTTACCTCCAGCGACTGGTGGGCCGCGATCTTTCATTGGTGCACGGGATGATCCCCCTGGGCAGTTGCACGATGAAGCTCAATGCTGCAGCTGAACTGATCCCCATTAGTTGGAGGGAGTTTGCGGCGCTGCATCCTTTTGCTCCTCAGGATCAGTGTGATGGTTATCAGAGATTGGTTCAGGACCTGGAACATTGGTTTGCAGAAATTACTGGCTTTGCCGGGGTGTCTTTGCAGCCGAATGCCGGCTCTCAGGGGGAATTAGCTGGCTTGTTGGTGATTCGCGCTTGGCATCATTCCCGCGGAGAGCAGCAGAGAGATGTTTGTCTGATTCCGACCAGTGCCCATGGCACCAATCCAGCCACGTGCGTGATGGCCGGTTTGCGGGTGGTGCCTGTGGCTTGTGATGCAGAGGGGAACGTGGATCTCAATGATTTGGCTAGCAAGGCAGAGGCCCATGCTCCTCAGCTGGCAGCCCTGATGGTCACCTATCCCTCAACCCATGGTGTCTTTGAACCGCAGATTCGTGAAATCTGTGAGCTCGTTCATGGTCACGGTGGCCAGGTGTATCTCGATGGCGCCAATCTCAATGCGCAGATCGGTTTTTGTCGTCCTGGGACTTATGGCGCTGATGTTTGTCATATCAATCTGCACAAAACATTTTGTATCCCCCATGGCGGTGGTGGACCAGGGGTTGGTCCGATCGCGGTGTCTGCTCATTTGATGCCCTTCCTTCCAGGTCATCCCCTCGCTGCCTGCGGCGGCGAGCAGGGAATCGGCGCAATTTCGGCTGCGCCATGGGGCAGTGCAGGCATCCTGCCGATCAGCTGGATGTACCTGCGCATGATGGGTGCGGAGGGATTGCGGCAGGCCAGTGCCGTTGCACTGTTATCTGCTAATTACCTAGCCCATCGGTTGCATCCTCATTACCCGGTGCTGTTTCGGGGTCAAGCAGGGTTGGTTGCCCATGAATGCATCCTCGACCTGCGCCCACTTAAGCGAAGTGCAGGCTTGGAGGTGGATGACATTGCAAAGCGGTTGATGGACTACGGCTTTCATGCCCCAACCGTGAGCTGGCCGGTGGCAGGGACTGTGATGGTGGAACCCACTGAGAGCGAGAGCTTGGAGGAGCTCAACCGCTTCTGCGACGCCATGATTGCTATACGCGAAGAAACGGCAGCGATTGAGTCAGGCCAGATCGATCCTCAGAACAACCCGCTGCGACGGGCACCTCACACCTTGGCGGCTGTCACAGCAGAGGTTTGGGATCGTCCATACTCCCGCGCCGAAGCTGCTTTCCCATTGGCTGAGCAGCGCCAAAGCAAGTTTTGGCCTGCGGTTTCGCGAATTGATAATGCCTATGGCGATCGCAATTTGCTGTGTAGTTGCCCATCAGTTGAGGAGCTTGCTGATAACGCTGTTCTTCAACCTCCCCTGGTGTGAACAGATTAAAGGCAGTAACTTTTCACTGAAAACCGAATTTTTGGTTTTTAATTCAGCACATGTGGCAGTGTTTTGACCATACTGTCCCGCATCTGCACCATCGCTGGGGGGACAGCATGGATAGCGACACTTCATTGAACCAAGTAGATCAGTCCTCTAGGGGGGCTGGGGTAACTCTTCCTACCCTTCCAGATGGATTGGAATCAGCTCTGCTGCAGGGACATACCTTGGCGGTTGATGGAACCAATGTGGTGCGTGTCCCTTTTGGTGTCCGTCAGCCACTCCGTCAACGACCTGAGCGTCCAGAGCGATGGGCAACATTGGTGCTGCCATTTCAATCTCAAGGACACCCCACACCTCCTCCTCATGCTGCCTAATTGATCAGGCAGCATCAAGCAACTTTGATTGTTGAGAGAGACGCCAATCCAGCATCGACTTGACATCTGTCAAGGAACAGATTGGGGTGCGGAACGGCAACAAAAGCATTGGACTGCGTTCAGGCCTAACTAACCATGTTTGGTTGCTCTGTGGCAGGAGCAGAAAACCGCGGTATCGAACAGCAGCGTTTTGGCCAGGCTGAGATCCCATCGCGCCGAGGGCTGAATGCAATGACTTGTGCATTTCAAGCCACAATATCTAGCGTGCCAATCTTTTTTAGATTGTCTTTATGATTGGGATTGTGTCTGGCTTTTGTTGCTTCTAGACAGGGCAAGGCTTCTGGCAGATCAGGCTTTTGCTCTCATTCTTAAGTTAGCAAAACCAGATTTTTTGCGTTTAAAGTTGTAGAGAGTTTCTTTTGTATGAATCCATATCTAGTGTTCACTAGATTTAGTTTGTTTCGCAGTTCTAGGCCTTCGAGCGGTCTGCGAGAAGATCCTGATCGAGGCTTGAGCAACAAGGTGATTGGTTCGGATGGATCAAAGCTTGAGAGGTTGCATCTGCATCAGCAGGTGCACTAAGTCTCGAATGGATTCGTCTTTGGCGGGTTTGGCGTGGTTACTCATCAGCTGCCGTCCAAGCACTTGAGCGCCGAGGTGGCTGAGTTGACTGCGCAGGCTCATCGACATGCCCATGCCGCCCCCGCCGGAAAAGCTTGCCATTGCGATTGGCCTGCCGTTGAACAAACTGCGGAAGTCATCTCCTTCTACGGAGAGCCAGGCGACGGCACTTGTGAACGCAGGTGGAATCGAGCCGTTGTATTCAGGCGCGCAGATCACCCAGTGCGAGGCCGCCATCAGCTGTTGATGGAGTGGGGTGACACCGTTTGGCATTCCAGCTTCCTTTGCCACAGGCGTGAACAGTGGCAGGCCCAAGCTTGTGAGATCGAGAATCTTGGCTCTGTGGCCCTGGTGTTCAGCTTGAGCGGCGATGCGACGAGCTAGCTTTAGGTTCTCGCCATTGCTAGCGGCGATGACAAGCAGATCAGGGGGGGGTGATAAAGCCATAAACCTGGTCTAACTCAACAGATGCTGTGCTCACGCAACAAATTTGTACACGGCTTTGCAGCACCTCAGCCAATCTCAGTCCGCTTCTTTGAGTTCGGCTTCTCGGTAAGGCACGAAGTTGGCTTTTCGGGTGCCGCAGATGGGGCAGACCCAATCTTCTGGGATTGCTTCAAATGCGGTTCCTGCTGAGATGCCTGACTCGGGATCGCCGATGGCCGGGTCATAGATCATCGAGCACACTTTGCAGATCCATTTACTAGTTACGGGTTGATCCGCTTCGCTTACGACGCCCTTGCCTTCCAGTGCTTTGAGGGCAACGCCGTAACGCTCAGCATGATGTTGCTCGATTGGCACCAAAAAGCCGAAGTTGCTGGCTGCACGACGAAAAAGGTTCGCGTGTTGCTGAGACTCTTCGATCTGTTCGTTGAATTCTGCTTCTGCAGTGCTGTCTCTGTCCTGGCGGGCCTGAGTAGCGAACTCTGGGTACATGGTGGTGTACTCATAGGTTTCACCTTCAATGGCCAGCTCGAGGCAGCGGGTGAGCATCTTCTGCTTGTCAGCAGCGTTGAGTGCGGCAGGATCTTCGATTAATAGCTCAGGATGGAGCAAGCGGAAGTGAGCGAAGGCGTGTTCGGTTTCCTGGGCCGCAGTGTCGCGGAAAAGCTTGGCTAATTCATTGTTGCCAAGTTTTTTGGCAACGTCGGCAAAGAAGAGGTATTTACGTTGGCCATGCTCTCGCCGCCAAAGGCCGCTTCAAGATTGGCGTTGGTGGTGAGATTCATGAATGGAGGGATCCGCAACAATTGGCAGCCTAACTCATAATCAGTATGAGTTAGAAGGAGCGTATGGGGCCTGTCTGCGCGAGTCTCTCGCAAGGCTGCTTCTTCAGTAGTACGCCCCGCTGCGGCGCTGATGCACAGCCGTCGTGCCTTCTCGCTCAAGTAGGGCACCATGGCTGATCTCGGCATATAGCAGCCAGTGGTCTCCACATTCCATGCGTTGCTGTACGCATCCTTCAAGCCATGCCAGAGCATTTTTAAGCAGCGGTTGACCTGCGGGACTGGCGTCAAGGTCTAGCCCTGCGAATCGGTCTGAACCAGCTGGGAATGGTTGCAGGAAATGTTTCATCAGTTCGTGTTGCCTTCCTGCTGCCAACACATTGAGAGCAAAGTGGTCGCCCCGATGCAGCAAAGCTTCAACGGCTCGGTCTTTGGCGACGGCCACGCTCAGCCCTGGCGGTGAAAAGCTGGCTTGGCTGACCCAGCTTGCGACCATTGCGCCGCTAAGCGCTGTATTCCCTTCCCCTTTACGAGCCGTCAAGATGCATAGTGAGCCCACTACCCGACCCAGGGCAAGCACGGCTGGATCGCTACGGCTTGCACTCATGCCACTGCTTGCTCGTGGCTGCTGACGCCGCTGTTCTTTGAGCAGGTTTCGCCCAAACAGTGTTCCTGTCTCTTCCAGGGTTTTCACCATGGCAGCATCGGGACTGAACTTCACTTTGATTGGCTCGAATCCAAAGGAGAAACCACCATCACGTAGCTTCTTTTCGAGAAGTTCCAATGCCTCTCCACTCCAGCCATAGCTGCCGAATATGCCTACCTTTTTGTTGCGGTCACCTTCGGCCAGCAAGGTTCCTAGGGCCGATACGATTGGTGTTGGTGCATGCCCTCCAAGGGTTGGGGATCCAATCAAGTAGGCATCGGCTTGTTGGATTGCATTCACCAATTCATTCGCAGGTGTGAATTCGCAGTTGAGGCTTTCTACTTGAATACCAGTACTGGAGACTCCTTTTGCGAGTGCGTCAGCAATCGCCGCTGTGTTGCCGTAGGCGCTGGCGAAAAGAAGAACGACCTTTAAAGGGGCTTGTTGTTGGCTTTCACCCCAGCGGCGGTAGTCATTCAGCAGGCTCCGCCAGCTCGTTTCTATGGCTGGCCCATGGCATGGGGCGATCGTGCGGATGTCTAGCTCTTCAAGCCGCTCTACTAAGGTATCTACCTGGCTGGCCATGGGAGCCATCAGGCAGTCGTAGAAGTGCCTGCGCTCCTCTTCGGTGCTGATGCGATTGGCTTCTGCCCATTGGCTCGTGCAGAGGTGGGCGGCGAATAGTTTGTCGCTCATCAACAAGCCAAGGCTTGCCTCGAAGGCCAGCAGACCGCCTGGCCAGCGAGCTGTTGGCGCTGGTAGCAGCCACAATTCGTGTTCATTGCTGAGGGAGAGTTTTTGCTCTTGTCGAACAATCTCAATGGATGGAAGAGAGGGAAGGGATGGCTCTTCCTGTTCGTTGCTGTTGGGTGTTGCTGGTTTGCGTTGCTCCCAAAGCTCTCGGAGCAATTTGGCGCCGGGATTGGAACTGATTAACTCCAGCTCGGTGTAGGTGTTGGCCAGCTTTTTGAGTAGCGCGACTCGGTTGGGGTTGATGTGACCAACGACCACCTTCAACGTTGTGGTGCCTGAAGGGAGGGCCTTGGCGAGTGCTGGCATGAAAACCTCGGCATAGGCGTCGCCAGGAGGGTGTACCAGGAGAGCCGATTGAGGTTGCCCATGTGAGTCATCCCCGGCAGAGAAAAGAAAGCCATTGGCTGTACTGCCTCGCTCCAGGGCATATTCCAGCTCAAAGCGCAGGCGTTGAGGACTAAGGCCACGCAGGCTGATCAGGCCCGTTTCGATTGGTATCGTAATTACCGTTCGCTGAGATGTTGTCTTAGAGCGTTGCATGAAGGCCATCTATATCAGGTGTCGATATTTACTGACTGAGTGATCATTTTATTTTGGGTAGTGACGGGAGCCTAGATAGTAGTTCTATCCATCTGGAGCTTGCCCAAATGGATAGAAGATTTTTTGGAGAGGCGCTTTGGACCTTTTTTGACCCATGATCTATTTAGATTGGATTGCTAGAGGGGAGGCAAATTTCTTTAGCCAGATGCATTCATTGTTAACCTCAAGAAAAAAATTCGACTAAGATATAATGGAATGTTCATAGGTATTATTTTCTTCGATGCCTGCCTGTCAAGAGGGCCTCATTAAATTTCTGTCGATGCTTTGCTAACTGGTGCCAAGCTTGAGGCTTGGGTTTTCAATTTAATGATTAAAATATTAGTAGGGCAATTACCTGAATAAGGGCGCTCCTTTGGGGAAAAGATATAGTTTATAGGACCTAGCTAAAGTATGGATTGCCTTTTTGGGTTAGTTTCTGCTATTATGCTATAAATAAAGACTTTGTATTCACTCTCATGCCTGTACCTACAAGCATCTCTCCAAACCCAAACTCAGGAGTAATTTCATTGTCTGACAAGGTTTACCTCGAAGAGGACTTTGTTAACTATGGAGAGTTGAAGGATATTTTTGCGTTGCATAACTTTGCCGAAGTAACGAATTCCGGAGAAGACGCTTTGATCGATGTTTCAGGAGTGATGCTTGTTAATCGCGAAGATGGATTTATCAAGAATTATTCAGGCGCAACAATTGTAAATAATAAGAGAATGACAACCAAAGATGGTTCGAAAATATGGAGTGATAAGGGGAAATTTGTAAATAACGCGGGGGCGACCTTTGTCAACGGTGGGCTCTTTAATGCCTTCGGAGCCTCAGACTGGGCTCCGCTCACGAACTTGGGTAGGCTAATAAATAATGGAGAATTAAAGAGTAAAGACGACATCAAAAATGCCAACTCTTTTGAAAATGGAGAAGATGGTTATATTGCAATAAGCTTTGGTAAGTTTAGGAATCTAGGCTCTGACGCAAATTATCCTACCAATGGGATTTTTGAGAATAATGGCAAAATAGATCTTTACACAGAAGGGGTGGTAATGGTTAACCATGCTAATGCTGTAATCGACAATCAAGACGAAGGAATAATGTCTATCGGCAAACTAAGCACCTTGATAAACCGGGGGGACTTCGAGAATAATGGCTTGATTAATCTTTGGGGTAAGATTGACAATCAAGACGAAGGCGTTTTTATTAATTATGGGAATATTGTAGTTAATGAGGGGGCTGAAATCCTAGGCGAACTTAATGATAGGCAGACAATACGTCTTGAGTCTGATCTTTCGAGCAGTTTAGATATTGAAGGAAATTATATCAAATCGGACGGCAATATCATTCTTCGGCCTGGTGGCAACACTATTAATGTCAAAGGTGATGTAGAGTTGGCAGGAGGCTTAAAACTGGATTTGGATGAAGTCAATCTATCTGTAGGAGAACAATTTACTTTTCTTGAAGTAGGAGGTGATCTAAGCGGAACTTTCTACAATCTCAGCGAAGGGAGTTTAGTTGAAACTTATGTAGATCAATATGGTGAAGCCCATGATCTTCGCATAACATATAAATCAGGTGATGGCAATGACATATCCCTCTATGCCATCAAAAATGGTGATGACACCCAAGGCACGAAATCGTCAGAGACTTTAAATGGAGGAGATGGAAAGCAATATATGCATGGAGGGGGAGGAGATGATAAATTAATAGGAGGTAAAGGAAGTGATGTTTTGGTTGGTGGTGACGGTTCAGATTTATTCGCTTTCCAAACCGCTCAAGACTCTAGAAGCGGTAAATCTCATAGAGATGTGATTATTGATTTTAGGCGAGGTGAAGATAAGATTGATCTATCCTCTGTGGATGATGAATTGACCTTCATTGCAAGTAATGACTTTAACGGTGATAGTCAAGTTAGATTTTCTAATGGGTTGGTTCAAGTTAGTACAGATAGTGACTCTAGGCCTGAGCTTGAGATTCAGCTCTTAGATGTAGATACTCTTGCTGCAACTGATTTCATATTTTAGCTAGTTATAAGCTTCGATAATTGATAAAATCAATCACGCTGGCTTTTGACTTTACCTGAAGAATGATGGTCTTTCTGCATTATTGGAAGAGAGTTATAAGTACCTGACCTATATTTTTAAAATCAATTCTTGAATTGTAACTCTGACCTGAGAATATGGCATAATAATATCAATGGAAATGCTTTTCAGCATCCCTACTCTTGTATTGTTGCCGTGCAGGTATAACAGCTGCTTGCTCCGCTATTAGGCGGAGCTTCCTTGCAGAAATTGATTTAAATTGAAGACAGGGATCTCTGTTGCATCACCGCAAAGTAGGGCTAATAGTGGTTCCCTACTTTGCGGTGATGTACTGCTGTTTTGGCTTCAGCATCCGCCACATTGCCTTGTTCCACCAGGGCGTAGACGATCCAGTGATCGGGGGTTTCTAGTCGCTGTTTGACGAGGCAATCCAAGAAGGCCAGCGCATCCACGAGGACGGGGCCTCCTTTAGCAACGTTGTTGAGTATATTCACTCCTTCGAAACGATCGGCTCCGGGGGGGAAGCGTTTGAGGAATTGCCTTAGTAAAGGTTGATAGTTGTCTTCTCTTAATACGTTGATCACGAAGCGATCCCCTACTTGCATCAGGGTTTCTATGGCTCTGTCTTTGGCTACTGCGACGGTTAGCCCTGGCGGTGTGAAACTTGCTTGACTCACCCAACTTGCGATCATGGCGCCACGTCGTTGGCTGGACTCTTCATCTTGGCTGGCGGTGACGACATAAAGGCCGCCACTCAGGGTACCCATGGCCTTGTCAAGTTCAGTATCTAGGCTTTTCATGGCCGCAATATTTTGCTTTTGGTTGAGTAGTTGTCCAAGGTCGGTACCAGCTTCTTCGAAGCGTTGGTAGAGATTGCCATCAGGAGCTTGCCGCACTCTTAAAGGTTCGAAAGCTTCTTTTTGCCCAAGGCTACGCAGCTGCGCTGCTATTGCATCAATTGGCTCATCATTGCCGCCATAGGCATCGTAAACGGCAACCCATTGTTTTTGATTCAAAGCTGCCAATAGGGTGCCAATTGAACTCTGCAGTTCTGCATCTGGTTGGGATGGCCAGGTTGGTACTACTACTGCCTTTGCTTCACCAATTAATGCGCTCAGTTCTTGCGCATCAGTGCCTCGAAGATCGACTAGTTGTACCTCTCCTTTGGCTTTGCCGATGCCGTGGGCAATGGCTTGGCTGAGCCGGTCGCAAAAGCCGTAATAACTGAGATAACAGATGGCTGCATAGCTTTCTCCTTGGCTTCGTTGGCTGCTCCAGTCGCGATAGTCGTCGACCCAAAGTTTGAGATGGTGGCGCAGTAGTGGGCCGTGACCAACGGCAATTGTGCTGATCTCTGGCAGCTGATCCATGCGCTTCAAAGCTTGGACAACACTGCGCGCATTGGGCCCCATCAAGCAGTCGTAATAGAAGCGGAAGTCAGGGGCCAGTGCGGAGGGGTCTTGGTCGAAGAGTTCTTCTGAGCAATAGTGCAGACCAAATGCATCACAGGTGTAAAGAATCCCTGTGGCGTGGTCGAAAGAGAAGATTGTGTCTGGCCAGTGCAGGTTGGGCGCACTCAGAAATTCGAAGCGGTGAGCGATACCGCTTGTTGGGTTAGTGCCTAGATCCAGTTCTTCGCCGCTTTTGACTTCTCGTGAGCGGAAGGGGCGATGCACCTGATCTTCTAGGAACTTGATGGCGACCTTCGAAGCAACGATTTCGATCTCGGGATTGAGATCGATGATCTGGCCCACTAGACCGGAATGGTCGGGTTCGGTGTGGCTGATGATGAGATAGTCGATCGCTTTTGGATCGATTTGCTCCTTAAGCATCGGTAGCCAGGTGTCCTCAAACTTGAGGTGGTTGGTATCGATCAGTGCTGTCTGGGCACCTCTCACCAGGAAGCTGTTGTAGGTGGTGCCGTTACGGAGGCCGAACTCGATATCAAAGCGGCTGCGGTCCCAATCGAGGGCACGGATCGTGGTGGTGTCGCTAGCGATAGCTGCGCATTGCAGTGACAACCTTGGAGCAGTGCTGGTCGCTGTCACCGTGGTGTCTTTGCTCGCAACGTTCATGGACCCTTTACACCAATGCCAAAACTCTACGGAGGGTTTTCGGAGAACTGTGCTTTCTTTCAGGAGGCGGCAAGGTTGGGCAGCCAATCCACTAGGGGTGGGGCTGCAATGATCAGCACCAAGACAGCGATTTGCAGGCCCACGAAGGGCAGTGCACCCTTATAGATTTCTTGTGTGGTAATGGTTTTAGGGGCTACTCCGCGTAGATAAAAGAGTGCGAAGCCGAAAGGTGGAGTGAGGAAGGAGGTTTGCAAATTGGCGCCGATGACCACACCTAGCCAGATCAAGGCCTCGGGTCCAAGGATTTGGCGAGCTGCGGGCAGTAAGAGCGGAACGGCAATAAAGGCGATTTCAAAGAAGTCGATGAAAAAGCCGAGGCCGAAGATCGTGAGCATGCTCACGGCCATAAAACCAACCTTGCCGCCGGGCAGGTTCAGCAAAAGATCGGCAATGAGTTGATCGCCGCCTACTCCGCGAAAGACAAGGCTAAAAGCTGTTGAGCCCAGTAAAATCGCCATCACCATGGCGGTGGTTCGTAGGGTTTCATCGCATACTTTTGAGAGGCTGCTGCGGCTGAACCCTCCATTGAGCGATGCTAGGACCATGGCGCCAGTGGCACCAAGAACGCCAGCTTCGGTGGGTGTTGCGATTCCAAAGAAGATGCTGCCTAGCACCAAGAGGATCAGGCCTAGGGGCGGGATGATCACACGCAGCAGTTGGCCAGGTTGCATGGGGATCAGGTCTGCTGGATTCAGTTGGGGGGCGAGATGAGGTTTGAGGTGGCTGATCACGAGCACATAAGTGGCAAATGCACCAGCCATGAGCACCCCTGGAATCAGTGAGCCAAGGAACAGATCTCCTACTGAGACACCCAACTGGTCGCCGAGAACCACCAAGACAATGCTGGGTGGGATGATCTGGCCAAGGGTGCCTGAGGCAGCAATGACCCCCGTGGCAAGTGAGCGGTCGTAGCCCGCTCTCAGCATGGCCGGTAGAGAGATCAGCCCCATAGTGGTGACTGTCGCTGCTACGACTCCGGTGGTGGCAGCGAGCAGTGAGCCGACTAGCACGACCGCCAGGGCCAGGCCACCGCGCAGTTTGCCGAGTAGACGTCCCATGCTCTCGAGCAGTCGCTCTGCAATACCTGATGTCTCGAGCATGGCGCCCATGAACACAAACGCCGGAATGGCCAACAAGGTGAAGTTGGCCATGATCCCCAGGATTCGCTGCGGCAGAGCGGTAACGAACAGTGGATCGATCACACCAAGAGCCATGCCCAGCAACGCGAAGATCACGGCAATGCCACCGAGGCAGAAGGCCACTGGATAGCCGCTCAATAGGGCGAAGACCAGGGCTATAAACATCCCAGGCCCAAGTGTGGTGGCGGGATCGAAACTGATCACATGGTCGAGTAGTTCAATCTCAATCAAGGCGATCTCCGCCCTGTTCACCTTCAGAATTGAATGACATCAATGTTTGGGCTTTTAGCTTTGCCCAGGCTCGAATGGCTTCGGCGACGCCTTGTAGGGCCAAGAGTAGGAAGCCCAAGGGGATGAGGGATTTAACCCAGTAGCGCGGCAGGCCGTTGGGGTCGGGTGAGGCTTCGCCGATCCTCCAAGACTGCAGGGCGGGTTCGAGCGAGATCAGCATTACTCCCAGGGCAAATGGCAACAGGAAGACCAGGGTGCCAAGCAGCTCCATACGTGTTTGGTGCTTTTCTCCCCAGCGGCTTTGAAGTACATCAACCCGCACATGCCCATGGCGTTGGAGGGTCCAGCCCAGTCCTAGTAGGAACACCAGATCAAAGAGGTACCACTGCCCTTCGATAAGACCGTTGGAGCTGAGATTGTGGCCGATGGATACACCGAGATAGCGCCCCACAACGTTCCAGAGCCCTAATCCCAACATCATCAACACCGACCAGCGCGCAATGACTGCAAAGGCCTTGTTTAAGGCGTCAAGGCGTTCTGCTAGGTCTAACCAGCGTCTCATCAAGTTCCTTGCAGCTGGTTGTAACTGAAGCGAGCGAATGAGAACTCATTGACGTTGTTCCAGGCGTAAACCTCTTTGCGGAAGCCTTGCCATTGCTGCAGCAGGCTGCGGAAGCTGGCATCTTTTGCGGCGGTATCGCTATAGAGCTGGAAGGCTGCTTCCTGGGCAGCTTTAAGGATGCTTTGGTCATAGGGAACCAGCTCGGTGTTGCCCTTTAAAAGCCTTTGCAGAGCAGCCCCGTTGAGGTTGTCGTATCGGCTGAGCATGGTGAGGTTGGCTTCGTAACAGGCGGTGTTGAACATCGCTTGATATTCGCTCGGCAGCTTGCTCCAGGCTTGTTGGTTGACCAGAGCGGCAAGGGTGGGGCCGGGTTCCCACCAACCTGGGTAGTAGTAGAAGCGTGCGGCTTTGGCTAGGCCAAGCTTTTCGTCATCGTATGGGCCGGTCCATTCAGCGGCGTCGATCGCGCCACGCTCTAGAGCCAGGTAGATCTCTCCACCAGGCAAAACCTGGACGTTCACACCCAGCTGGGCAAGCACCTTGCCGCCCAGGCCAGGGATACGCATTTTGAGTCCCTGTAGAGAACTGAGGCCCTCGAGTTTGCGCTTGAACCATCCGCCCATTTGTGCACCGGTGTTGCCAGCGGGGAAGCTGATCACTCCGAAATCGGCATAGAGGTTGTTGATGGCGTCGTTACCGCCTGCTTCGTAGAGCCAAGCGTTCTGTTGTTGTGCGGTAAGGCCAAACGGTACGGAAGTGCCGAAGGCAAAGCCGGGATTTTTGCCAATGTAGTAGTAACTGGCGGTATGACCGCACTCGACGGAGCCCGCCTGAACCGCATCAAGGACTTCTAAACCTGGTACGAGCTCGCCGGCCGCATAGGGCTTGATTTGGAAGTTGCCTCCGCTTAGTTCATTCACCCTTCTGCTGATTGTTTCGGCCCCGCCGTAAATCGTGTCTAGTGAGGGGGGCCAGCTGGTGGCCATTCGCCAGCGCACCTTCGCCTGGCTGCTGCTACTGCTGTTTTCTTCCTCTCTACGGATTGTGCAGGCACTGAGAATGCCTGCACCGACGGCTGCTGAGACAGCCGTAGCACCAGACCCGAGTAGTTTTCGACGTTGCATACAGTTCTCTGGGTCGCTGCGATTTTACGGCGCATCTACAAGTTCGGAGCAACGATGTCAGTTGAAGAATGAAGTTTGAAGTTGCTTTTCGGGCTAGGGCTGGTCCCAAATAGCACTCCTCCACAACATTGAGCCATGCTTACAGGGTCTTGTTGGTATCTCACGTCGTTCTTCAGCTGAATCGTGTTGGCGATGTGATGCTTGGTTTTTGGCGACGCTGATCTCGAGAATCGCACCGCGCTAGGCGGCTTTTGTCTGTTCGCGCTCTCCCCCTTAGGGCCAGTGGAAGTGATTATGCAAGACCCCATGGCTGAATGTTTTGAGTAGTTCATGATCCAAAACTTTGACAGCAGGATCAGAGACTCTTTGTTGTTATTTGTCAGCGAAGTATTTTGTCTTTGTTGCGCCCTTAAGTATTTAATATTAGGGTCAGTTTGGTAGTGTTTTTAACTCATGGCGGCTTGGCCTAAATCCGATCGGTTAACTGAAATTGTGTAACTTTCATTTCTGTTTGCACGATTTCAGTTGTGGCGATGGGCTGGAATGTGTCGAGTTACTAGTTGCTGACCCAGGCGTTTAAAAGAATCAAAGGAAGATTGCTTTTGATCAGAATTCTTGGACACTCAAAATAGAAAATATTCAAGGCTTAAGTGATTAAGGCAAAGTTAATATGCATATTTTGCCTAAATTTCATGTATCAAAGTTCATGTATCAAAGAAATGGACTATGCCTATTGGCTGATGATCTCCTTAATTTTTTGCATGAACTTGGTTGCAAGGCAGCGTCAATTTTTGATTGTTAATGGGCTGGTGTGCACTCACAACCAATACCAGCTGCCGATCGCAGCAGCTTGGCCGATGCGTAGACCTTCTTGATTCCATAGGGTCCATATGCGTGCGTTCTTGATTAGAAACCTTCGCCCTTCATGGTTAATACGGATCCCTTGATAGTCCTTGATTGCATCCTGTTGGAGCGCTTTGTCTAAGGCATTGGCGCGTGCATCTTGTTCGCTGGTTGGTGCTGTCAAGCGGGAAGGCATGCCGACCATCTCTGCCCAGCGCCGTCCCCACAGCTGAAGTGCTGCAGCATTGGCATAGCTGAGATTGGGATCTTGCCCGTCACTATGGGCCAGTACGGGCTGTCTTGAGGCAAACAGTTCCTGGCTGGCAAGACGTTGTGAAGGCTGCCGCCGCTCACATGCCAGAAGTGTGTGATTGAAAGCTTGTTGGTGAGAGATTAAAAGCAGGTTGACTAGCTCCTGCTTCTCCGAAGATAGCCAGGGGGCTTCAGCCACCGGTCGCCATTGCTTGAAGCATGGCTTGCTGGGATAGGGCTTGTCCCTGCTCCCTGAGATGATTCAGAAAAGTCTGACGGGCTTTTGGGAAGCGGGGTTCTTCTGCCAGGGGTAGATCACCTGCTGCATCGAGCCCTGTGTCGCCTTCCATGGCTGGAGTAATCACCACCAGATCGGCATCGAGGCTGGAGTCGTAGCGCCACCATAAGCTCGGGTCCACAACGGCGGGATGGGGTGGTACAGGTAGGTCTTCGCTGCTGGATGGCTCAGCAGGAACCTCATTCTTTGCGGCAGCTGTTTCTGCCAGTTTTGCGAGTGCATCACGCCGTTGTTCGGCTAGATCCGCAAGCAATTTGTTGCGGGTGCGACCGCGTAGCTGAAACAGTACAAAGGGATCTTCGCTGAAGCGATCCCCCATCAGGAAATAGATGGCGCTGATGTGTTTGCAGGGATTGGCTTTATCTGGGCAGCTGCATTCACTGCGGACTTCCTGCAGCTTGAAGGGAAAAAGACGTCGACCACTGGCGGCAAATGCCCGCTCGATGTCTGCCGGCATGATCCCTGCCAGCAACTGGGCAGACCAGCGCGCTTTCTGGGTAAGGGCTTCCAGTACATACCCCCAGTCTTCGTCGTTGAGGACATCAAGCCAGAGTTTCACCTTGTAGGGGTCTTCCCCGGTGCCCTGGACGCGGGCGTGTACTCGGCGACCCTCGAAGCGTATTGAGGTGACATTGCCTTCTCTGGCGTAGGTCCAGGCACGCTCAAGTCGCTTTTTGAAGCGGTAGGAATTAATCAATTCCATCCATTGCTCCACCCACCAAGGCTGTTGCCCTAGCCCCTCTTCCCCTAGGGCGGTTGTGATGCTGGTGTTGTTGGTGCTGCTTGTCATGACGTCATCTTTGAATCAGCTGTCTTCTAGGGCCACTAGTTCGCGCAATTGACTGACGCCCAAGCCACCTAACCAGTCTTCTCCAGAGCCAATGATGTCTTCGGCAAGTCGAGATTTTTCGCGAATCATGCGATCAATTTTCTCTTCAACTGAGCCGCTGGTGATGAATTTGTGCACCATCACCCGATTGATTTGCCCGATCCTGTAAGCGCGATCAGTGGCCTGGTTTTCTACGGCAGGATTCCACCAGCGATCAACATGAAACACATGGCTGGCTCGCGTCAGGTTGAGGCCTACACCACCGGCTTTGAGTGACAGCAGGAACAGTTGGGGTCCACGTGGATCCTCCTGGAAGCGATCAACCATGGCCTGACGTTCAGTTTTGCTTGTGCTGCCGTGCAGGAAGGGAACTTCAAAGCGCCAGCGTTGTTGCAGGTAGGCCTTAAGGAGATGCCCCCATTCTGCGAATTGGGTGAATAACAGAGCGCGATCTCCTGCCTCGATCACTTCCTCGAGAATTTCTTCCAAACGCAGCAGCTTGGCGGAACGGTCCATGAAGCCTTTTGCAACGGTTTGTTCTTTGAGGGCTAGGGCGGGATGGTTGCAGATTTGCTTCAGTCGGGTAAGCAATCCGAGCACCTTGCCATGGCGTTGACCTCTGGGTGCGCGGGCAATGGCCTCCAGTGTTTCATCCACTGTGTTGCGATACAGGGCTGCCTGTTCTTTGCTCAGACCCACCCATTCGCTCAGCTCTACCTTTTCGGGTAGGTCGGAGATGATTGCCTTGTCGGTTTTTAGTCGTCTCAGGATGAAGGGACCAACACGGCCCTTGAGGTCTCGGAGGGAAGACATGTCGCCATAGCGCTCAATCGGCAGCCGGTAGCGCTGGCGGAAGAAGTCTTCTTCACCGAGAACCCTTGGGTTAAGGAAGTCCATCAGTGCCCAAAGTTCACTGACTCGGTTTTCGACGGGTGTGCCGGTAAGAGCAATCCTGAAGCGATTGTTTTTGTCTGGGCGACCCATATCGCGTGCTGCTTGGCTCTGTTTGGCGTTGGGGTTCTTAATGGCTTGGGCTTCATCGATGACCACGCCTTGCCAGTCGACCGTTTCCAGGAGCTCACTATCTCGCTGCAGGAGCCCATAACTGGTGAGAACGAGGTCTAAGCCTTTGAGTGCTTTCTTTAAGGCGGCGGGGGTAGATGGCCGACGCGGCCCATAGTGTTCGCGGACGTTTAACTCTGGTGTGAAGGCCAATGCCTCTCTCTTCCAGTTGGTGAGTACGGACGTGGGAGCGATCAGCAATACCGGCCGTTTGAGTTCCTGTTCCGCCTTGAGGTGTTGCAGGAATGCCAGTAGCTGGATCGTTTTGCCCAGGCCCATGTCGTCGGCCAGGCATGCCCCTTGATCGAAGCGATGCAGGAAGGCCAGCCAACCCAGACCCCTTTCCTGATAAGGCCTTAGCTGACCGCAGAAGCCTTCGGGAGCAGGTAGGGGGTCTGGTGCTTTTTGCTGGTGGTACTGCTCCAACACCGCCTGTAGTCGTGGACCGGCCTCAAAGCGGTGAACGGGCAGTCTCATCAGCGTGTCGCCATCGGTTGCGGTAAGGCGCAAGGCATCGTCGAGGCTGATGCCTGGATTGACGCTGCAGAAGTGTTCCGCATGTTTGAGATCGTTGGGGCGTAATTCGATCCAGGCGCCCTTGTGGTTGACAAGCGGGCTGCGCTTGCTTGCTAGTCGCTCCAGTTCGCGAAGCGTCAGGGTGACGCCACCGATCATGAGCTCCCAACTCCAGTCGAGGGTTTCGCCCAAAGTGAAACCTCTAGATCTCTCCGATAGCTCCGCCTTGATCGCTAGGCCTAGGCGACTAGCCAGCCCTCCCGAGAGGCTGGCAGGCAATTCCACGCCAACGCCAACATCACGCAGTTGGGTCGCTGCAGTGCGCACTAATACAAAGGCTTCAGCAGGGGTGAGCTGCATTGCTTCTGGTGTGGCGCTGTCGAGGCCTCGTTCGATCGGTGCAAACACCGTGAGGGCTCGCCCCATGCCTTCCAGTAGCACCTCGCCTGGATGTTCCACACGGATTTCGCCTAGTTGCAGGACCTTGGGACCAGCTGCCCAGGCTGCTGCGGCCGGTACTTTGATCGTGGGATCAGCCTCAGCTTGTAAGGAGAAGCGCAGCTCCCAGAGGTCTTCCCCTTCTCCGGGAGTGAAGAGTTCTAAGCAGGCCCTGGCTGGTGCGACGTTGCCAGCCACGCCTTCACGCCAATGGTTGCTTGCTGTAGCTAGACGTTCGGCTTCCTCATCGGGGAGGTTGATCACGCCGCTGTCCGACCCCAGTGCTTCCTGCCAGGCTGTGAGCAATGGGTCTAGGCCTTGCTCACTCGCTTCAAATCCGGAGCGCAGTTGGGCATCCAAGAGTTCTTCCAGCAAGCTGGCTACGCGAAGGCGACCGCTGCGGGGTCTGCACGAAGCCACAGGGTTAGCGGCTCGCATCGCCTCTGGTCTTAGGCGGGTCATTCGGTTGCTACGCCTTCCGGTGGGCTCCCGCCAGGGGAGGGCGCAGGTGGCCACTAAGGGAAGCTGAGCGGCAAGGTCTTCGAGGCGGCGGCGATCATCTTCACGGTTGAGTAGCGGTGTCCAGCGTGCTCGGTGGGGATAGCCCTCTCCCTTGCTGAGTTCCACCTGGGGTAGCCAACGTCCGCGAGCAATCATGCTCAGGGCCCAGCGCTGTAGATGGCTCCACCAGCGCAATTCATCGGCCAGATCAGGATGATTTCCTGAAAGAGGCAGTTTCGAAAGCCAGGCCGTTGCGGCAGCAGGTTCCACTGCCAGGCCTTGCACCTGCCAGGGCCACCATTCCGTTTGTTTGGGAATGGGTTCGCCTGCTTGTAAGGGCAGTCCTGTCCAAGTTGTTGTGTGGTCTTTGGCTTCGTCGGATTCAGTGGATACGTTCTTGGTTTTGCTGCGCGGTTTGACTGTTCGGCTAGGCAGGGTCAGGCATGCTGTGGCGTCGATGATTTCATCAGGCAGTAGATCGCGCTCAATGAGCCAGGCACGTAGATCGTCTGGGCTGAGGGTGAAGGGGTGGAGTGCGGGAGTTGCTGCTGGTCCTGCTGGGGTGGCGACTCGCCAGGTATCTGCCCACACAAGGAGCGCAGGGCGACCGGAGCTGGTCGGAGTACGGATGGCTGGAAGCCAGGTGGCGTGCAGCAGGCTCATGGCCGCGACGCAAAAAGTATGTGTTGGGTTTCTTGGAGCAGGAGTGCACTGCCGATCAACGGCAACCATCCACGCAGGAGTTCCACAACCAATCATGCCAGGGCGCCGGTCCCCTAGCTATGCCCAGCTGCTTTCGAGGGGGTGCAGCTGTGGATTGCGCAAGCTACAGCTGCCATAGAGCAAGCCCAAGCCTTAGGAGCGCAAGTCCATTGCCAGTTTGAAGGGCAGGTTTAACAGGGCTGCACGCATGCCTGAAGTTGGCATTGCCCAAGCGAATGCAAATACATCTGGGCCCCAACCATTGGGTTGGTTGCGGTGGCGGGCAACGTCATAGGGAGGTCCAAAGGCGATCATGGCTGGTGGATCCTTGTTCCACGTCCGAATTCTTCATGGCCGTTGCAAGATCATTGCGTTCTGGTGATTCGCGACCTCGCACTGGGTCAGAGATCCGCACTGCTTTTCTGACATTTTTTGCTGAGCGTGCGCATCAGGTGATTCCTAGTGCTTCGTTGGTTCCTGAAGACCCCACGGTGCTACTAACCATTGCTGGCATGCTGCCGTTTAAGCCCGTTTTCATGGGTCAGGCTGAACGCCCTGCGCCGCGGGCCACCAGTAGCCAGAAATGTATTCGCACGAATGACATCGAGAACGTGGGTCGCACAGCGCGGCATCACACGTTTTTTGAGATGCTTGGCAACTTCTCTTTTGGCGATTACTTCAAGCAACAAGCGATTGAGTGGGCCTGGGAGCTCACGACAGAGGTGTTTGGACTTGATCCGAAGAATTTGGTGGTGAGCGTCTTTCGTGAGGACGATGAGGCTGAGACCATCTGGCGAGATGTGGTGGGGGTGAATCCCAAGCGCATCATTCGTATGGATGAGGCTGATAATTTTTGGGCTTCAGGGCCGACTGGCCCCTGTGGACCTTGTTCGGAGATCTATTACGACTTCAAGCCTGATCTGGGCAACGACGACATTGATCTGGAAGACGATGGTCGTTTTGTTGAGTTCTACAACCTGGTTTTTATGCAATACAACCGAGATGGGGAGGGCAATCTCACCCCACTCGCGAACCGCAATATTGATACCGGCATGGGCTTGGAGCGGATGGCTCAGATTTTGCAGGGCGTCCCTAATAACTATGAAACTGACATTATTTACCCATTGATCGAGACGGCTGCTGGGCTGGCGGGTCTCGATTATCAAAAGCTTGATGAAAAGGGGAAGACCAGCTTCAAGGTGATCGGCGATCACTGCCGCGCGATTACGCATTTGATCTGTGATGGGGTTACTGCTAGCAACCTTGGTCGCGGCTACATCATGCGGCGTTTGCTACGCAGGGTGGTGCGTCATGGGCGACTGGTCGGGATCGAGAAGCCTTTCTTGCAGGCCATGGGGGAAGCGGCGATTGCCTTAATGGTGGAGGCTTACCCCCAGCTTGAGGAGCGCCGCAAGCTGATTCTGGCGGAACTCAATCGCGAGGAGGCCCGCTTCTTGGAAACGTTGGAGCGTGGTGAGAAGGTGCTGGCTGATGTGTTGGTTGCTAATCCCCAGATGATTTCAGGGGGCCAGGCCTTTGAGTTGTACGACACCTATGGCTTTCCTTTGGAACTCACCCAGGAGATTGCTGAAGAGCATGGTTTGACTGTGGATCTCCAAGGATTTGAGCAAGCGATGGATCAGCAACGTCAGCGGGCCAAGGCCGCTGCAGTGAGCATTGATCTCACGCTGCAAGGGGCTATCGAGCAAATGGCAGCTGAGTTGGAGGCCACTCGCTTCAAGGGTTATGAGGTCTTGGAGCAGCCTTGCTGTGTCTTGGCCCTAGTCGTGAATGGGGAGTCGGCCGAACGAGCCAGCGCTGGTGACAGTGTGCAGATCGTGCTCGATACCACGCCCTTCTACGGTGAAAGTGGCGGCCAGGTGGGTGATCACGGTGTGCTTTCGGGTGAAGGATCCGGCGGCAATGGTGTGATCGTGACTGTTGACGATGTGAGTCGTCATCGCAACGTATTTGTGCATTTTGGTCGTATTGAGCGCGGCACGTTGGCTCTGGGCGACCTGGTTAACGCTCAGGTGGATCGGGCCTGTCGTCGCCGTGCCCAGGCCAATCACACTGCAACTCACCTCTTGCAGGCGGCGCTCAAGCAGGTCGTTGATTCGGGGATCGGTCAGGCAGGTTCTCTGGTGGACTTCGATCGCTTGCGCTTCGACTTCCACTGTTCGCGAGCTGTTACGGCCAAGGAACTCGAGCAGATTGAGGCTTTGATTAACGGTTGGATCATGGAATCTCATGATCTGATTGTTGAGGAGATGTCGATCCAAGAGGCCAAGGCTGCCGGCGCTGTAGCGATGTTCGGAGAGAAGTACGCCGATGTGGTGCGCGTGGTGGATGTGCCAGGTGTGTCGATGGAACTTTGCGGCGGCACCCATGTGGCCAATACAGCTGAGATCGGCTTGTTCAAGATCGTTGCTGAGAGCAGTGTTGCTGCAGGAATTCGGCGGATTGAGGCGGTGGCTGGTCCGGCGGTGCTGGCCTATCTCAATGAGCGCGATGAGGTGGTGAAGAAACTTTTGGAGCGCTTGAAGGTGCAGCCCAGCGAAATCGTCGAACGGGTGACATCGCTGCAGGAGGAGCTGAAGAGCAGCCAAAAAGCGTTGACTGCAGCACGGGCTGAATTAGCGGTCGCGAAGTCAGCGGCCTTGGCAACCCAGGCAGTAGCTGTTGGTGAGTACCAGTTGTTGGTGGCCCGTCTTGATGGTGTGGAGGGTGCGGGCTTACAAAACGCAGCTCAGGGTTTATTGGATCAATTGGGGGATGGTGCTGCTGTTGTGTTGGGAGGTTTGCCTGATCCGAGCGACGAAGGCAAGGTGATTTTGGTGGCAGCTTTTGCCAAAGCCGTGATCGCTCAGGGTCAGCAAGCGGGCAAGTTCATTGGCTCGATCGCTAAGCGTTGCGGCGGCGGCGGCGGCGGTCGCCCGAATCTGGCTCAGGCGGGCGGACGCGATGGCGCGGCTCTGGATGCTGCTCTGGAAGCGGCAAAGGTTGAGCTGAAGCAAGTCTTGGTCTGAGTTTTTAATTGCAGGGAGACGTCTTAACTAAAAGCTTGATTGTCGAGATATCAAGTAATTGTATGACCTTGCTGCATTAGTTTTCTTATTGAGCTCATTCAACGATATTTGCTACGTCTTTAGGGCGGGAGTTTTGAAAGATATGCTTCTAGGCGCTTACTTATGGTCAATCGTTTCAGTTAAGATCTCTAGTATATGCAGCAAAATCAGATGATATTTATTGGGCTAATATATTCTAATAGCTTAGGTTTAATCAAAAAAAGAAATTTCACAAGGCTCTGGATTGCAATCACCGCCTAAGCTTGTTGATTTAATCAGCTTAGTAGTTAATTAATGGTAGGCCTGCAGGTGGCGGATTTAGAGCTCTTTTGACTTCCTGTTGCACTGATAATTTAAATTTTGACCACTGGGGACTGCGGATAATCTGTTGAGCAGCGGCCTTGCCGAGTCGGTGACCTGCTTCTACGTCGCTGGGGTAGTGCAAGCCGCAAAACGGACGGACATAGATCCCCTGGCGCCCTGTTAGCAACAGGGGCTCACGCCGTTGCGGGAACAGATCGGCTAGCAGGTAACTCGCTGTGGTGTACCAGCTTGCATGGCCACTGGGATAACTCTTGCTATCTTCCAATGGTAGGCAGGGTTTGATGGTGGAATAGGCGACGAAGGGCCTATCGCGACTGATTTCTTTCTTGAAAGTGTCTTTCACGTTGTTGACTAGCTTGATGAATTGCGGAAGCTTTTTTTTGATCTTTGGAGCTGTTTTGGAGAAATCAGAACCCAAGGCAGGTTCGAAAACTGTCAAAACTTTGTCCAGATAGGTCCAAGCATTCCTAACTCCGCTAGGGTTTCTGCTGTTTTGAAGCCAGAAGAGAATATCGAGATCACGTTGTAATGACTTGCTACCTATTTCTGGAGGATCACCGATTACTTTGCGCAGGGCAGAGATATCTAGAACTAATCCCTTCGCTGGATTGCCTGATTCGGCATAAACAGATGGTGACACTAAGCCAGTGAAAGCAAAACTTAGAAGAAGACTGCGGACTGAAATGTTTTTCATGGAAATTACTTATAGTTGATTGATGATTGCTAGTGGCAATAAGTAAAGCAATATTGCTTGGATAGGTTTCTTTAGGACTAGACTGTCATCGATCGGTTAACAGGTAAACATTGATCGATCCGTCTGATGGCGCTAGCTTTTCAGGATAGGATGAATGTCTTGATAATGGCTCTCTAGTTCGTTGACGAGGATTTTTCTAGCTTAATCTAGAAAATCGTTTTCCTTGGGAGTCAATTTGCTATTTATCAAGATGGGTTCTCTTTAGCTGATTTTGCTTAGACCTTACGAGTTGCTCTATGAATAATGAGTCTAAATAATATTTGTCTTGCAGAAAATTAAAAGCTATCCCTTTCCATGCTGGCAATAATCAGTCCATCAAGAAGTTGAATGCATAGCTACAGGATCTTAATCCATTTATATCTAGAATCGTTTTGCTGGCAAGCTTAAACGCAGAGTGAATCAGTCGACATTCTGGTGAGATAAACATCTACAAATATCCAAATCATCATGTACTCATGTATATGAAATATTATTCTAGCTGAATTAATATACGGCTTTAATTCTCCGCTATTCCACCTATAGGCAGGTATTGGGGCTTGAAAAGCAACAAACACTTATCAACAAACTTAATAGTATTATTCCAGTGAAAAAATACAAGCCAAGTTCGAAGTGGTAATACTAGTTTGAAGAAAAGGCATCTTGCAATAATGTTGTCAGCGCATTGAGTAATGCACACAAAAGCTGTTCGCCAAAGGTTGAGCCTTGACATGTAGATGCTGTAGGGGCTCCCATATCATCATCAAACATATTTGGGTTGTCATTATCATCATAACAATCGTCCTCATCACAGAATTCACCCTCTGATTCACCCTCGCATAATTCAGGGTCGTCAACACACAATTCATCTGTTGTCTCCTCATTATCATCGCTTGAGTCCTCTTCACATAGGTCAGGATCATCAGCACACCATTCGTCTGCTGTCTCCTCATTATCATCGTTTGAGCCTTCTTCACATAGGTCAGGATCATCAGCACACCATTCGTCTGTAGTCTCCTCATTATCATCGTTTGAGCCTTCTTCACATAGGTCAGGATCATCAGCACACCATTCGTCTGTAGTCTCCTCATTATCATTAGCCGTAGTATTATCATCAACATTTCCACCCTGAATCTCTCCAATCTCATTGAAGAGCGTCTGGCAAAGGCCTAGTTTTCGACTTTGCCCTGAGTAGATAGAGTCACAATCTTCTAATTGACTCACATCCTGGCTGCTTAAATCATCACAAATAGCGCCATAAAATTCAGAGTGAAACTGACAATAATTAGCAGGGCTTATTTGGGAAATGAGAATCTCTCCGGGGAAATAAGCAGGATTCACCTGTGGATGCTCTAGTCTCTCTTTATCAACTATGCTATTCGTAAAAGATGTGGTCAAAGGAGTAGTGTGATTGCTTCTACTTGCAATCAAATAATTTTGACTTTGGCCAAGCATAAATCTCTCAGAAAAAGATCTTGTTAACTTCTCAAGCCGAAGTCTCCTAAGTTTCTTATAACGTATTATTCGCTTAAGAGATGGTTTCGCCGATTCAGAGAGAACCTCCCTAATTGGTCTTGCAACATTCACATAGCGAACAAGAATATTTGCTGGCATAAACTTGAAGGTGCTAGAATTTCGAGCATCTACAAAAAGTATTAGTGCATTATTAGCAGTTACCCTTAGCAACGAATTGCTTCCTTTTGAAGACTTAAGGGGCAGGCTGGTTGCGAACAGACCAAACTTTGCGGCCCTACCTTTATTTGCCTTCAGAAAAGACCTGTATCCTGGATAAATGCTTAACGAGTATTTATCACGACTACGGATCGCAGAGTTAGGCAGCCTTCCTCCCATATACTTATCGAATAAAGATGGCTTGAGAAAAGCACTGTACTGACACCTTGATAAATTTCCACCTGAAGCCTGATAGGAAGACAGACGACTACGTAATTTTGCCGCTACAGCATTAATATTCCTACCATAAAGCCTAAACCTAAATCCAGACACTTGCCTATTTGTCTTTTTATTTTTAAAGCCGCGACAACGCAAGATTGGCTTTTGCATTGTGAGATATCTAAATTTCTTCTTGTTCCCCTTGGACTTGGGTCTTACATTAGTTGAATCCAAATCAGAGGGCAGATAAATCTTGGGTGTTGTATTAGGTGTTTTCTTAGTTGGCGGCAAATAAATCTTGGGTGTTGTATTAGGTGTTTTCTTAGTTGGCGGCAAATAAATCTTGGGTGTTGTATTAGGTGTTTTCTTAGTTGGCGGCAGATAAATCTTGGGTGTTGTATTAGGTGTTTTCTTAGTTGGCGGCAAATAAATCTTGGGTGTTGTATTAGGTGTTTTCTTAGTTGGCGGCAGATAAATCTTGGGTGTTGTATTAGGTGTTTTCTTAGATGGTGGCAGATAAATCTTGGGTGTTGGCTTAGGTGTTTTCTTAGATGGTGGCAGATAAATCTTGGGTGTTGTATTAGGTGTTTTCTTAGATGGTGGCAGATAAATCTTGGGTGTTGGCTTAGGTGTTTTCTTAGATGGTGGCAGATAAATCTTGGGTGTTGGCTTAGATTGATATGGCTGAGTTCTTAAATAAGTTTTTGATTTTTGCTTTTCGTTGATATTGTTAGATTGAGCAATATTCCTTGGTGGTTGAATCAATGCTGGCGTAGTTAAAAGCTTAGTCTCAGACAGAAAAGTACTCTGCGAGGATAGCAATACAGGCGAGTGTGTAACTGGAGGTATAACAGCAGAAGAAAGTAAGCCTAAAAAACCAATAAAGGTATGTGCGGCCAAGGCGTTGAAAGCATCTACCTCAACATACTATGCGCTTTTGGAGATAACGAAACAAAATCTTAGCATTTATTCTCTCGGCTAATTTTAAACGTAGCTTTGATTAATAGGTTAGACACCAATAAGAAGGCAATAAATCACGATTTGCTTTAGAAATAATCCATATCACTGCTAAGTATATGAAAGGCTATTGATCTATCCGCCTTCATTAGCTACTCAACAGCAATTACAGCAGGAGGTCTAGCATGTGTAATCAGGATGTAAACAACTGCTATTAATGCACCTCTGAAAAACTCGGACAAGGCCCATTAGTGAAAAGAAATAGGAGTAATGTAGCTTTGAATGGTGATGGTTTATTACACAATTAAAAGCCTTCAAGCAAGTTTTTCTAGCACGCTAAATGCCTTAATGATGTGCTTCTTGCTTTTACGCCTTTCAGTCTTTGGCATTATTTGAGTGCCCAATTCTTCTTGGGTTTTTCGCGCTTGGTGAGCCGATTCCATTCTCCATGCTTTGCAATCTTTCGGCGATTACCTAGATTAATCTTGTCCCAAATAGCGGCATAATATATTTTCCCTTGGACGTCAACCATTGGCGTTGAGGCTTTTAGTTGATGCCTTTGAGAGTTTGGGCGATGTTGAGTTTTCTCCATGGGCCTATCTAGATAGCATTGCTATCAGCTTATGCCTTTTGATTGGTCTTTTGTGTTTTATCTCGATGAGCTAAGGCTTCTCTTGGTAATCCAACCATTTGCCCTCCTGCCTTAGTGGTCAAGGCTTTCTCTTGAATGGGCAGCCATAAGTATTGGGGTTTTTAACACAATACTCTTCCACAAGCATTCCTGCTGATTCCGCATAGCAACCTGCCGTTGCCGCTTTGCATCCCCAGCCACCTTTTGGCCGTTGTTTACCACTGCTGCAGATACCGTGCCATGGATATTTTTTATTGGTCTGGTTGTCATACCAATATTCGCCACTGAAGACGCATTCTGATTCAAAGTTAAAGGTAAATCCCCCTTGCTTACCCTCTTGGTTGCTGAATGTGCCATGTACCTCTGCTTCTTCGCGTGGTCTTTCTCTCCAGTATGTACGTGTGATCGCAATAGTCCCATAACGATTACCGTAGACACCAGTTCGATATTGACCATTGCTCCTTTTGAATATGAGTGGACCAAACGTTGTCGTAAACTTTTTTTTGTAGGCGGGGTTGAAAAATCCTGACAAGTTTATTCCGCTGTTCCCGGATCCAGTCATTTTGATTGTTCCTGTCCACTGCACACCGGGCGGATAATCGCACACTCCAAATTTTCCGCGAAAACTGTCGGAGGTGAATTTCAGGATGGCAGGTCCCCAATAGTACGAACCATTTACGGGGTAATCACAACGTGGGGTGTTGCGCTTGTTGTTAATCCAGTGCCCAGTGAAATTCCCTGTTGTACTTCTTGCGCCTAGGAGTATATTGCCCTTGAAATTGCCTGTGTAATTGTTTCGCCCTTTTGATTGAAGTTGCAGTTCTCCTTCGCTGGTATTCCAGTATTCAATAGATTGTGCTTTTACTTTGTTAGTTGAGCTCGTTCCTGCAGCACAATGAACTGCTACAGCCGCTACTAAGGCAATCTTCAATGAGTGAATGATTTTGGTCACCGATCGCTCTGTGTCGATGATCTTTAATAGCAATGATGAGAGCCGAGATTGGAATCTGTTTCACTTCTTAAAATTATCTTTGTAGGTTGAGACCGTGGTGTCTGGATTTTTGTCGCGGCTCGGCTCAATCTATGTAGCATTTTGTTCTCATTTTCAGAGCACTGTCTTGTAGGAATGACTCGCTACCCATGGCCTAGGCCTCTCCATCTGTAAGCGGCATTGGAGTATCTGGCGGATGCCTGCATCCGCCAGCTCGGCTCACTGGTCAACTTCGAGCGACTGCGTTTCGACCTCCATTGTCCGCGGGCTGTGAAGACGGCGCAGCGAAATGTTTCCCTTGGGATTCAAGTCGCTATTTATCAAGATGGGATCTCTTTTGCTGGTTTTGAGTAGACTTGGCGAGATGCTCTATTAATACTTGAAATCCACGATGAACAAGATATCATTGGTTAATGAATGATTTCTTTGGTTATTCATTCACCCTATAGCGGTGTTTAAGTTGTTCGGCCGTTTGTGAAACGAACTGGTTCAGACTTTTTAAGTCTTGGAGTGCTTTGTCCAATAAAACATCATCCCCTTTACAGGCTCCGTTAATTCCATCAAGTAGCAATGTGATTACCTTATTGGTATTGCGGACACGCTCACTCATCAGAGTAAGCAGTTCGATCAGCAGTTCGGAGTCATAGATCAGTGCTTTGAGTAGATCGTTACCGTTGATTTGGAGTAGTTCCGCAGGCCCATCAACCACCCGGACATCAGCAGAGTGGGTGCCATCGCCGAATAGGCCCATCTCCCCCAATAATGCTTCGGCTTCTATCACTGTCAGCGTGTGAGGAGATTGACCTTGTTGTTGGATCTCAATCGCCACCTTCCCTTGAGTCAGCAGAAGCAGGTGCTTGGCTGCTGCGTCTTGCTTGAGGAGCAGCTCTCCTGGCTTTGCATACAAGGGTTTGGGATGGAGTGCATTGGCGTGGGTCGCCAGCAATAACTTCAGGCGCTCGCGGACTCGCTGAAGTTGAGGCTCTTGTCCCCACATGGCTGCTATGGATGGCTTTCATTATCTTGGTATGACTGGCAACATCGCGCAAAATAAATGCAAATTGTTGCTTGATGGGTGAACACTGTTTTAGATAAATGAGTAATGTTGGCAACTGGACATCTCTTTTCAAGATGATTGGCCTTTGATCAGTCCTTTTGATCAAGGCTTGATTTATCTTCTCGTCAATTTTGTGCATTTTATAGAATATTTTTTGTTAAAGCGATAGGAAATTTTAAGTTTGAGTTCATATTTTGGCGAAACGATTAACGCTTCAGCTCATTGAAGAGGGCTAATGCGTTAATGATTTATTGATGCTTATTGATGGCAGAGCTTATCGAATGTTTGTAGTCGTGCGTGTGTTAATTGCAGGCGTATTAGATGTAATGGTGCGTGTATTGGTATTGGTAGATGTGCGTGTATTTGTGGCTTGATTGCTTGTATCGTCACTCGATGCATTTCTGGAGCTATAATCTGAATTATTGGTAGAGGTATCGTCTGAGTCATTGGTAGAGGTATCGTCTGAGTCATTGGTAGAGCTATAATCTGAATTATTGGTAGAGGTATCGTCTGAGTCATTGGTAGAGGTATCGTCTGAATTATTGGTAGAGGTATCGTCTGAATTATTGGTAGAGGTATCGTCTGAATTATTGGTAGAGGTATCGTCTGAGTCATCCTTAAAATTATCTTTTGAAGTCTTGTCTGAATTATCGCTAGAGCTATTTTTAGATGCTTTATCTGAATCTTTATCTGAATCTTCATTTTCGTTATTTTTGCTAGACTGATCCTTATTGGTGTTCTTGTTTTTGCTTTCTTTGGACTGATTTAACTCAGTTTGTATTGTATCACTCGTTTCAATGAGTTGATTTATATCGCCAAATGGTTGTTCGTCTTTAGAGCTTAAAATACTATTGCTATTGATAATTGGCGTGCCGTTTTCGTTGGTTCCTAAGGTTAAGTAGATGCCTCTACCATATGTTTGTTTTTTAGGGGGAGGAGCAATAGGAGCTGGTGTATTGCTCAGCAGTTCATTAAATGTTTTTGCTATGACAGTGCTTTCTGGAGGGGGGGTTTGCCCTTTGATATGTTTAATAATGAGTTGGGTGTAATACTTAGGAGTCATTTTCATGCAACTTAGGATAGTTCCGTTTGGATCTATTCTCACTTGCTCGCCAGCTTTGATGACATAGGCATCATTAATCAGCGACTTGACTGGCCCTGAGTCGCAAGGAGTTGAGATTTTTCCGATAGATGCAAATCGCAATTTTGTATTTTTAGATTGCTTGCTCTGGGCGACTTCAGTTCTTAAGGTTTCATCATCTTTAAAAATGGCTGGGGCTTCGACAAAGCTTCCGCCAGTGGGGAATCGATAGGATATCTTGCCTCCTATGGTTGTCTCCGAAATCCCATCGTAGGAACCATAGGTAAATAAATTAAATCTTGGACCGATTGGTATATTCAATCCTACGCGCCCACCAGCATAGTTTTTGCCGATCCCTGCAAGTAGATATGGCGATAAGGATAGGGTGATGGGCTCTTGATCAATTTCAGCAATAGGCATTCCTACCGTCGCACTGGCAAAGGAGAATTGGCTCTCGCAGTTGTCTACGGGCACACCACCAGCAGCTGCAAGCTTCCAACGATTTCGTTCTGTCTCTACTCCTAATGAAAGCTGTGAGCGAGAACAACTATCTTTAATTTGACCCTGCCAATGGGTGTACCCCGCCATAACTCCATTGCTTCTTTGGTTATTGGGATCAAACCAGCGATATCCGAATTCTTGGCTGACTCCCCATGCCGTGTCGAAGTTAGAGGATGACGATGTAAGGCTATAGAGAACTGAACTTCCGCTGTTTTGACTGAGAGGTTGAAAGTATGCTAAGTCACCTAAAATAAGCCCCTCAAAATCACTGTTATTGGCATTATTTCCCCAGATGGTTCCACCAATTCCAATCACCGGATTGAGTCGAGGATAGAGGGTGAGAATGTCCGCGTCTGGCTCGTTGAGCAAGCCTGCTTTAGATTTGCCGCTGATTTGAGCTTCTCCAGTGAGTACAGCGAGGTCATAACTACCTACTTCGTTGATGCTTAAGACATAGGTCGTACCACGAATTCCAAGAACTTTGCTACCGATGCAGCTACGCTGGGTGCCGTTGATCAGGACAGACCCATTGCTTAAACTGAAGCAGTCTTCACCGAGGTTGATCAAGCTGTTTTTGCCGAGATATCCAAGAGCTCGACGATCAAAAAGTAATTCAGTTCTGCTGTTGCCTGTGCTTATTTGTTGTCCCTCTTTGGCCGATTGCTTTACTCGTGCTTGATTTTTATCGATATAAACTTCGTTGCCATCAACAATGCGTTGAATGGTTGCTTGTTTAAGGGATGCAGAGAAAGCAGGGCTAATGAACCCTTGTAATAGGATCAGCCACAAGAAACGTTTGCCTAGCTTCATCGTCAACTCTTTTATTATTTTAATTCTCTACTTGATTCATTCAGGGATTTGGCTTTGCTATGGACGCTTTTAATCGCGTACACGTGCTGTGCTTTTTGGCCTCGTATCTCATAAAGTCCCAAGTTTTTTAGGGTCCATTGGTCGCCGAGGAGTTGAGCTACTTCCTCGCTCATAACCACTGTTTGATTGCTTTGTTTGGCTATTTTTTCGAGCCGGCTAGCAGTGTTGACAGCATCGCCGATCACCGTGTAATCCATGCGGCTGCGGGAGCCAATGTTGCCGCTGATCACAGTGCCATAACTAAGCACAATCACCTGTTCCCAGGATTCTTCACCTTGATGGTTCCAGTGTTGATTGAGCTTTGCTAGCCGTTTCTCGATATCTAAAGCTGCTTCGATGGCGGCTTTTGCATCCATCTGACTGCTTCGCTTGATTGGTGCTCCAAAAACAGCCAAGGCGGCATCGCCAATGAATTTATCCACCGTGCCTCCACGTTGATGGATTGCTTCTACAACTTCGGAGAAATAGAGGTTTAGCCTTTCCACAAGTCGGGGTACTTGACCACTTGCTGACATGGATTGGGTGAAGCTGGTGAAGCTGCGAATATCGGTCATTAACACCACGACTTCCGTGAGTCGTCCACCCAGGATGTCATCTGCTTCCTCAGGTTGATTGGCGATCTCTGCGGCTACGGCTGGTGATAAGTAGCGCCCTAGGCTTTGACGTAGGCGTCGTTTTTGCCATTGGAGTTTCAATGTGGCACCAGCACTACTGATGACTCCTGCCGCGAGTGCTCCAGCAGACAGGCTCACCAAACCAACCTCAAGGCCAAGTTGGGCGATGAATAGGAGGCTTAGTAGCAGTAGCCCTGAAGCAATCGCCGTCAGCATTCCCAGGCGGGTGAGAGGACGTTCCCAGCGCTGAGAGGCCAAGGCCATCAGTACCACCATTACTCCTAGCAACAGCGACCATCCAGGCGATTTGTGGGGGAACAGCAGGGTGCGGCCTTCTATTTGATTGGCGATTTCCGTCGCGTGGACTTCCACGCCAGGCATGCCTGCACCTCTTGCAAATGCCGTTTGGTGTAAGTCTTGTAGTGATGGAGCCGTTGGACCGAGTAGGACGAGTTGATTGCGCAGTTGCCCAGACTCTTTCAATGCTGCATAGCTGTTTGGCTCTAGCAGCTGCCAGATGGAAAGGGTCGGAATCGTGCGCGGTGGGCCGTAGGGATCCAGGAGTGGCAACCAACCATCCCATTTCACATGATGATCCACTGGTAGTTCTGCAGCTTGTAAGAGCGCAACCCCAAGGCTAAGAGGAGTGTTTTTGCCAAGACTCTTGCTGACCGTGGTGGCGTAGGTATTCGGGCGTTGGCGGATCACACCATCAGCATCTTGGAATCCATTGAGTAGTCCGTGTTGGTTTGTTCCCAATGCAGCGCTAAGTGCAGGGGTGGCACGCAGAAGGCTTAGGCCTCCTACAGCACCACGGCTTTCGAGCACTTGTGCTGCCAATACGACTTTGGGTTTGAAGCGCTTCAAGGTGACGGCTAAGACCTGATCGTCGTTTGGGCCATAGATACTTGGACTATCGAAGAGCAGGTCAACACCAACAGCCTTCACTCCACAGGCAAAGAGGCGATCCAACACCGTTGCGTAGATTTTTCGCGGCCATGGCCAATACTGCAAACTACGTAAATCGCTTCTCTCACTTAGATCTGTATTGGATGCTTGTTGCAGGCTGAAGTCGTCAATGGCCACGATCGTGATGCCATCAGGAACCCGACGTGGGCCACGAAGCTCTTGGGCAGCATCGACAAATGCCAGTTCAAGAAGCTCTATTTGGTTGGGATAGAGCAAGCCAATGCCGGCAATCACCACTCCAAGGCTTAAGACAGCCGCTTGGCGCTGGATCCACTTGCCCTTTGTCCCCATCCATGCTCAAGACTGCTAATAACCATGGTGATGCCAGTCGTTCTGAACAGCCAGCTCTTGTTGCATTAGGCAGGAACGGCTTTGTCTTGAGATCGACAGTTTTTATCAGGAATAGTGCATGCTTAGTGTGTGAGTGAAGGTTGACTAATGTGCAAATAATTGATTCATATTGAAGAGTGATTTAGTGGCTGCATTACTGTTCAATAACTAAAAATAATGAAACATGGCTGTTTTCAGCGTTGAGCAGTTGCAGGCTGTGCAATTTTTTTCGGCTTTAACAACGGATGATTGTGAGCAATTATTGGATCGCCATCTTGAGTCCAGTCATGGTGCTGAACAGGTGTTCGTGATGGAGCAAGACTGGGGGGAGTCGGTTTTTCTGTTGTGCTCAGGCATGGCCAAAGTCCGCAGTTATACGACTGATGGCGATGAAGTTGTGATGTCAGTGCTGGGGGAGGGAGATCTGTTTGGTGAGATGGCTGCTCTTGATGAAGCACCCAGGTCTGCTGATGTTGTGGCCTTAACGCCAGTGAAACTTTTGAAGATGAGAGCGTCGCCTTTTGTGGCTTTGCTGCACAAGGAAGTGGGCTTTGCACTTGCCCTTGCTCAGCTTGAGGCATCTCGCTTGCGGGATCTCAATCAGCGTTTTGCAATCCAGACCAGTGATGCCACGACGCGCTTGCTCAATGCATTGGCTTACTTGGCTCGCAAGAGTTCTTCTGCCGATGATCCCAAATCAGCGATTCCACCTTTAGCCCAAAGGGAGTTGGGGCTCATGGCAGGTTTGTCCAGGGAGACTACCTCCCGGACATTGAGCAAGCTGCGCAGTCGTGGAACACTTGAGGAGATCGAAGGCTGCCTGCGTTTGCTGGATCTGCAGCCGCTGGTCAAACGAGGTCTGTTGCCGATTGGCTCTTAGAGCTTTTGAGTACGGTGACGGGTTGAATTGACCAGCCAGAACCGTCTTTAATTTAGGAGCCTTTGGAAAGCTTTCAGAAAAACAAGTTGCTGATCTCCATGGATGCGACTCTTCAGAACTCAATGAGTTGCTGAGATCACAGTTGCTCATGTCTCCGATATAGGAATGATGTCAAGTCCTAGCCTTGAAGGTACGTGGTCTGACGCAGGCTCGCTTCTAGATGGTCCATCAGCCGGCGCACATCGTTGATCTTTAGCTCACCTCGTTGAATCGCAAGTTCACTAGCCAAGCGCAGCCTCTCTAGCAGGAGCTCAGGGTTGTGCTCCATTGCTTCGAGCACTTCGGAATTGGTGTTGCCTCGCACAACGTGGTCTATTTGGTAGCCACCACCAGTTGTCAGCCGGATGTGCACTGCATTGGTACTGCCGAACAGGTTGTGCAGATTGCCCATCACTTCCTGGTAAGCACCGGTGAGAAACATGCCAATCATGTAAGCCTCGTTTTGGCGCAGGTTGTGAAGCTCCAACAGAGTTTTGCTTTGCCCATTCCCGATGAAGCGGTCCAGTTTGCCGTCGGAGTCGCATGTGAGGTCAGCGAAGTGCCCTAGCTGAGTTGGTTCTTCATTCAATCGATGAATCGGCATGAGCGGGAAGAGTTGTTCGATGGCCCAGGTGTCTGGGGCTGAACGGAATATTGAAAGGTTGGCGTAGTAGGTGCCAGCGAGAACAGCTCTTAAACTTTGTAAGTCGTCGGGAATTGTTTCGTTGCAAGGCAATTGGCCCATAATTGCTTCGGCGCAAGCCCATGTGAGTTGTTCTGCCAGAGCTCGCTCTGGCAGACTGATGTAACCCAAGCGGAAGGCAGCGAGGGCATCGTCTTTGAATTTAATTGCGTCGTTCCATGCTTCCTGTAGGCGCGATGTCTCAGACACATCACCCTTGTGAGTTGCCATAACTCCTGCGAGCGTCTCCCTAAGGTTGTGAATGGTGATGGGCTCCGCTCCTATTTGATTGGGTACAGCTCCTGGGACAGTTCCTGTACCAAGGACATCGAACACGAGTATTGAGAAATGACTGGCGATCGCGCGTCCGCTCTCGCTCACCAGGATAGGCAAAGTGATGCCATGGGGTTCACAGCATTCGCGCACCGTTGCGACCACATCATTGGCGTAATTTTGTAGGGAGTAGTTGGTCGATGCTGCGCTTGTGCTGCGGCTGCCGTCGTAGTCGACACCCAGACCACCCCCAACATCCAAATACCCCATGGGGGCTCCCAGCTTGGTCAGCTCTACGTAAATTTGCGCTGCCTCTTGAAGCGCGTCTTTGAGTACGGCGATGTCGTTGATTTGGCTGCCGATGTGGAAGTGCAGTAGGCGCAGATCGCTGAGGAGATCAGCTTGTCTTAAGGCTTCCACTGTGGCTAGCAGATCCGGCACTGAGAGACCGAACTTGGCTTTCTCGCCTACTGAGCTACTCCAATGACCCGTGCTGCGTGTCGTTAGCTTTGCTCGTACACCGATGAAGGGTGCTGCGCCAAGTGTTTGGCTGGAGCGGATAATCCGTTCCACTTCATCGGGTTGTTCAATCACTACCACAGGTTGGCGACCAAGCCTGCGGGCCAGGATCGCGGTTTCGATGTAGCGCTGATCTTTGTAGCCGTTACAGATCAGTAGTGCCTCTGGGTCGTTGACGAGTGAAAGAGCAATCAATAGCTCAGCCTTGCTGCCAGCCTCTAGGCCAAAGTGCCAGTGGTGACCACTTTCCACCAGTTGTTCTACGACGTGGCGCTGTTGGTTGCACTTCACCGGGAATACGCCTTGATATCGACCGGCGTATCCGTATTGGGTAATGGCCTGTTCGAAGGCGCTGTGCAGCCTCTCTAGCCGGTCTTCGAGGATGTCATCAAAGCGGATCAGCAGAGGCAAGTTGAGGTTACGGCTTTTGAGCTCCTCTACCAGTTCCACCAGATCGAGGCAGCTGCCTTGATCGCCGCGTGGCTTGACCTGTACGTGGCCGTTGGCGTTGGCTGTGAAGTAGGGCTCACCCCAGCGATCGAGGCCATAGAGGGCTGCGCTATCTGCAACGGTCCATGACTTGTTGCCCTGGCTTGGGTCGGCTGCCGACATAACGCACGCAGAAGGATTACTGCAGGGGATGCCAAGGAAATCTAGGTGTGCTTTGGCTTTGCTTCCGAATAAGGGTCTAAGCCAATGCTGCTGAGGCCAGTGGTCGTCAAGGGATTGATGGTATTAAAGAGCTGTCGGTCGTCAATTGGCCAGCCAAGTTAATCGCTGTTCGATGCATTGATAAAGATCATTGTGATTGGACCCTCCTCTTTAGAGCGGCTTGGACCTGCCTCACTCACAAGGTCATAGATGATTAGGTCGAATGATTGGATTAACTTGATCGGCCAAAAAGTGTTAGTGCTGAATAGAATAATTGCTTATGGAATAAGGCTTCCGCTCCAGTGCATCATTAGGCCATTGTCAGTTTTGTAGCCATGGCGCTTGCCTGGGATTGCAGCAGCGTGGAAAATTTTTAGGCTTGATGATTTAGTTATCCTCTCGGCAATAGGCTTTCCTGAGATATCAAGAGCCCAATGCACTGCTGTGCAGGTGAAGCACCTTTACTCCTGGTGGATTGGTCTGTTGAAAGGCCTCGATAGAGAGCAGTTCAGTTGAGGGTTAGGGCATTGCTGCGTGTCTGATTCATATCTTGGGCCATTGGTTGGCTTGCCAAGCGGTAACTCCAACAAGGACGATGGCGGCAATAACGGACTGATCAGCATGGCCATGGAACGCACCTTTGTTGCAATCAAGCCCGATGGCGTTCAGCGTGGTTTGGTGGGAGAAATTCTCGGTCGTTTTGAGCGCAAGGGCTTCAAGCTCGTGGGGCTCAAGCAGGTCACCCCCAGTCGTGAGTTGGCTGGTGAGCATTACGGTGTGCATCGTGAGCGCCCTTTCTTCGCTGGGCTTGTTGATTTCATTACCTCCGGTCCAGTGGTTGCAATGGTCTGGGAAGGTGATGGTGTGATTGCGAGCGCTCGCAAGTTGATCGGTGCCACTAAGCCTCTGGAGGCTGAGCCAGGTACCATCCGCGGAGATTTAGCTGTGAACATCGGTCGCAATGTGATCCACGGTTCGGATGGTCCAGACACGGCTCAGTTTGAGATCAACCTTTGGTTCTCTTCTGAAGAGCTCAACGCATGGACTCCTTCAGATCAAAGCTGGCGCATTGAAAGCTGAGGTTGCAAGATTTTGAGTGCCTGATTTGGAGCAAAATGATTGTGCTTTTGATCAGGCTTTGGTGATGGTTGGGACTGACATCATGCTCTTGCCGTCAGTGGGTCTATTCACTGGCTTCAGTTTGATCGCCATGACGCTTTCGAGCTCGGTTCAAGCTGCAGAGACTGCAATGGTTCAGGAGATCGATCCTCCATGGCAATTAGTTGTACATCGATTCCCAACAGGCGAAAGTGAATCAAAAGGCTACTGAGCCTCAGCAAGTCAGCACGCGAGATAGTCGTGGCCAGCTGCTGTTCAATTCCGGATCATCTGGTCGCCTTAACCGTTTTTCTAGGATGCAATTAGGAAGTTGTTGTTATTAACTTAGCCAGGGGCAGATTTTGGAGTTCGGCAAGTAAGATGGATGTACCCGTTCAGCCCGCCTGAGTGTTCGTGGCACCAATTACCTTCTGGAGGTTTCGGCCGACGGGGCTACTGAGGTTTCTTTGTTGGAGGGTGATGGGCTGTTAAACGTTGAGTAGGCCACTCCCGCCAAGAGCTTCTGGTAGGGGGAGTTTGCGACCTTATTCTGAGCAGGTTCCCCAGAATTTCGATATAAAGCTTTCTGGTTTAAATCTGCCAAGTTTTAGATCTTGTTCGGCTACCGGAATGGGATTTTGTTGCTACGACTACCGCCGTAATGGTCAATATTCGGTGGTTACGATTCCGTCGGCTACTAGTCGGCGTTCTGTTGGAATGGTTGAGCGCTGGTGGTGAACTGGCACTTTGAGGGTGTTTGACTATAGTGTTATAGAAATATTTTCATCTTGATTTGAAGTTATGTGATCCATAAAGGTTTTCATCGCAGGGCTTTAGATGGATTCGGCTTGGCTATAGGGGTCAAGCTAGAAGGCATCAGCTCTGTCTTGATCAAGGCGATGACAGCTTTTTTGCTGCCAGGTTCATTCATCATTAATAGGGTGTTGGTTAGTGCGATATCCGTAGCGGCATGAACTCTGAGTCGCTGATGTTGCTGCAAGCCATCGACGATGGCATGGACCAAGTGTTCGAGGAGCTTCGGCCTCGCCGTTTCTTGGCTGGGGAGGAGATTGTTGCTGAAGGTGCTCCGCTGTCGAGTTTGTTGCTGCTGTCTTCCGGCGTGTGTCAGCTGCGTTGGCAAGGCCTTCCAGAAGAGCAAGAACCTCGAGTGGGTCCCGGCAGCTTGCTGGGGGATGTGTCTTTTTTATTGGGCGGTACCGCTAGAGCTCAGGTGGTGGCACTTGAGCCGGTGGAATGTCTCGAGTTATCTCGTGATGCGTTGGAGCGCGTGGCGGAGGAGTCTCCAGCGCTGGCGGCCCGGATCTATCGCGCCCTTGCTGCGATCAATGCTCAGCGGTTGATTGGCCAGACTCATCAGCAGGGTTTGCTTGAGGTTGTGCTCTATGGCAAGGCTCAACGGTTGGATCCAACTATCAGCCAGGTGATTGACCGTTTCAAGCATGCAGCAGCTGCTTTTGAGGTGAACTTACGTCGCACTAGCCCTGACACTAAGGTTCAGCAGGATCTAGCAGCCGCGTTTAGTGCTGTAGTGCAGACGGTCCATGAGGCTTTCCCGGCGCGCTCAGGTGCGGAGCCTGCTACTGAGTGCGCTTCTCTGCAGCTTTTGAGAACGGAGCTGCTCCCTTATTTGCTGCTCACTCGCTCCGCGGAGCGGATGTATCGCAAACCTCGCGGGTATGCCGGAGATTTCTTGACTATTGAGTGGATGTATGCCGACCAGCCTGGTGGTGCTGGGGAGCTAGGGCGGTTTCTGGATCGCTGCTTTCTAGATGAACCGGCTGCGCAGGCAGTTAGAAACCGCCGTGGCCTGCTACAGGAGGAGTTGGAGACAGCACTGCGGCTCACCGAGGAGCGGCCTTTGCGAGTCACCAGCTTGGCTTGTGGACCTGCTGCTGAAGTCTTTGATCTTTTGATAAATCCCGAGCTTGCAAGGCAGCTGGAGTTGACCCTGGTTGATGTTGATCAGGAGGCTCTTGACCATGTGCAGTCTCGCTTGGCGCAGCAAGGGGTGGATCAATACTTCTCGCAGCCAATCAGATTGGCGCGCCGCAATTTGCTGCATCTTTGTGTCGGCCGCCAGACTTTGGATTTACCTCCTCAACATCTGATCTATTCGATCGGTCTTATTGATTACTTCGACGATCGGATTGTCACCCGTTTGCAGCGTTGGATCCATGATGCCCTGGCCCCAGGCGGTCGGTCGATTCTTGGCAATTTCCATACCAGCAACCCCACCCGCGGGCTGATGGATCATTTGCTCGACTGGCGCCTGATCCATCGAGATGAGGTCGCTATGGAATCGCTTGCCAAGAAGGCTGGTTTCGTTCCTGATCAGACCCATTTGCGCTTTGAGCCAGCGGGTGTGAACTTGTTTGCGATCTCCAGGCGCTCAGTTGAGTGATGCTCATCGCTCTATAGATGTCAGTGTTCCGCCTAAAACCGGTCCCAGCGAAAGGCGTGAAGTAGTTGCTGTTGTTTAGTGCTGAGCGGTTCATTACTTAGGCAGTTCTCCAACATCTCGGCTGTGATTGCTGCTAGCAGAACGCCGTTGCGATGATGTCCGGTCGCTAGCCAGAGTCCATCCACGGAAGAGCGACCAAGTAGGGGACCCTCGTCAGGTGTGCAAGGTCGGAAGCCCCACCAGCGCTCCATCGGTGGCCATTGGTTTGCCTGCGGTAGCAGTGAAGCAATGCCTGCTTGCAGTTGTCGTTGGCCAAAAGGGGTGAGGCCTTCTGTAAAGCCTGCATCTGGTTCGCTGGTGGCTCCCACCACGAGTAGGCCATCTTCTCGTGGCACTAAGTAAGTACCTGGGCCAAACACAATTCGCGTTAAGGCATTGCGTGGCCCTTGTAGCGAAAGCATTTGGCCTTTTACAGGGTAAATAGATAGCTCTGGGAGCAGTTGGACGCTCCAGGCACCGCAGCAGAGCACAGCTTCTTTACTAGTAAGTGTGTGTAGCTCTCCTTCAGCGTTGCGTACTCGCACTCCCTTAAAGGTATTGCCATCTTGAAGGAGTTCTTGCACGTTCACCCCTTCCTGGAAGCGAACTCCAAGGTTCACGCAGGCCGTTTCCAGGGCCCGCATTAATTGCCTTCGGTTGTCGATTTGTCCGTCTTGGCTGAAGAGCAAGCCGGCCTGCCAGTTAGGTCCAATGCCTGGTACTTCTCGCTCCAGGCCCGAACGATCGAGGGTCTCACCTAAGTAGGCGGTGGGATAGAGATCTCGCTGCGTTGCCGTGGCGAAGGGCACTACGATCCCGCAGGGTCGTAAACCGCAACAGAGGCCGCTGTCGGCTTCGATTTGCTCTACCCAGGAGGGAATGCTCTTCAGGCTCAGTTGTCCTAGTTGCAGCTGCTCTTTGCAGAGTCCTTCTGCGTGGGGAGCGAGCATGCCCGCTGCCACGAAACCGGCAGCCTCATTGCGGCGGCGGCTTAGTACTTCTACAGAGCGGCCGCGGCGAGCCAATTTATGTGCCACAGCTAGGCCCATCAAGCCGCCTCCCAGGATCAGAACTGATTCAGTACGCATTGCTGCCATGGTCAACTGAATGAACAGTCCAGATCAGTTCAGTGTTTCAGCCTGTTGACCCAACTTCGGCCATGTGAGGGAACCTTTCCATAGGATCAAGGACATGTACCCAGTCATTGGAGATCGGTAATGAAAGCGGCCACCAGCTCGGCTAACGGCGCATGGGAAGCCGTGATCGGTCTGGAGACACACGTGCAGCTAGGCACCAATAGCAAGATCTTCACATGCGCTTCAACGACCTTTGGCGATGACCCCAACACCCACATCGACCCTGTTGTGTGTGGTCTTCCCGGCACGTTACCGGTGCTTAATCAGATGGTGTTGGAATACGCGGTCAAGGCGGCAATGGCACTCAACCTCAATATTGCCGAGCACAGCAAGTTTGATCGCAAACAGTATTTCTATCCCGATCTACCGAAGAACTATCAGATCTCTCAATTTGATGAGCCGATTGCAGAAGAAGGCTGGATTGAGGTGGAAGTTGCGGAGAAGGGGAAGGACACTTACCTCAAGCGTATTGGCATCGAGCGTCTCCATATGGAGGAGGACGCCGGCAAGCTCGTTCATGCTGGCAGCGATCGACTCGCTGGCTCCACCCATTCCCTGGTGGACTACAACCGGGCCGGCGTGGCGTTAGCTGAGATTGTCAGTAAGCCTGATCTGCGCACTGGTCGTGAGGCGGCGGAATATGCCTCGGAGATTCGCAGGATCATGCGTTATTTAGGGGTCTCTGATGGAAATATGCAGGAAGGCTCTTTGCGTTGTGACGTCAATATCTCTGTGCGCCAAGGGGCCGACGCTCCTTTTGGCACCAAGGTTGAGATCAAAAACATGAATTCGTTTTCGGCCATCCAGAAAGCTTGTGAGTACGAGATTCAGCGCCAGATCAAGGCCTATGAGGCCGGTGAAGCAGTGGTGCAGGAAACCCGCCTTTGGGATGAGGGCAAGCAACTCACCAAGAGCATGCGCTCGAAGGAAGGCAGCAGCGATTACCGCTATTTCCCGGATCCTGATCTAGGTCCGATTGAGGTGATTGCATCTGTACGTGAGGGTTGGCGTACTGAGTTGCCAGAGTTGCCGTCGGCGAAGCGTCATCGCTATGCCGAAGAGTTTGGTTTGTCGGTGTATGACGCCAGGGTGCTCACTGATGAGTATGTGATGGCGGAATACTTCGAGGCGGCCGTGGCGGCAGGTGCCGAGGCCAAGGGAGTGGCGAATTGGATCCAGGGCGATATTGCTGCTTACGTGAATGCCAATCGTCTTTCTTATTCCACGTTGCCATTTCGACCGGAGCAGTTGGCAGAGATGGTGCAACTGATCGATGGCGGCAAGATCAGCGGCAAGATCGCTAAGGAAATCTTGCCTGAGTTGCTGGAGAAGGGCGGCTCAGCGAAGGCGATTGTTGATCAGCGCGGTCTGGGGATGATCAGTGATCCGGCGGCTATCACAACGATTGTGGAGGAACTGTTGGCGGCTCACCCTCAGGAAGTAGAGGCCTTCCGCGGCGGTAAGACCAAGCTGCAGGGTTTCTTTGTTGGGCAGCTCATGAAGAAGACTGGCGGCAAAGCCGATCCCAAGCTCGCCAATCAGATCCTCAGCAAGCAGTTGAAGGGAGGATGACTACGACCGACGCTATCCCTGAGATCTGGCGCGAGTGGTTGCTCCACAACCGCGACCGAGGTTGTGCTTGGAAGGAGTTGATTGAGCAGGCCATGGAGCAGGGTTATCAGCTGGATGCGATCAAGGCGGTGCTTTCGTCATCGGAAGTCAGCGCTGGTTCGATTAGTGATCGACCCCCGCTGGCGGGATCCTGGCTGCAATGGTTTCAGGCACCTTTGACTCAGCCGACGTCTCAGCCACGGGCTTGGCGGCTTGATACCCCATTGGCACAGGTCTATGAAATTCCTGAACTGCTGTCTCAGGACGAATGCAGGGAGGTGATCGAGGCGATTAACGACACCCTGGTGCCTTCCACGGTGACGGTTGGTAGCAGCTCCTACCGCACCAGCCGTACCTGCCATCTGTGCGAGAACCACTCTGATATCTCTGCGCTTCTGGATCAGCGGTTCGCAGATTTGCTTGGTGTCCATCCGAGCTTATCCGAGCCGATTCAAGGGCAGCGTTATGACCCTGGCGAGTACTTCAAGGAACATACCGATTGGTTCACACCAGGCACCAAGGAGTTCGACGAACACACCCGAAACGGTGGTCAGCGCACCTGGACGCTGATGATTTATCTCAATGCGGTGGATCGGGGCGGTGAGACTTGTTTCAAACGCCTTGGGCGCTGCTTTACGCCGGTGCCGGGATTGGGGCTGGCTTGGAATAACCTGCAGGCAGATGGAACGCCCAATCCTTTCACCCTGCATGAGGCGATGCCGGTTGAGGTCGGGAGCAAGTGGGTCATTACCAAGTGGTTCCGAGCTCAGATGGGGCGTAACGGCTGAGCTGCTCAGCTAGCTGCTGCAGTGTGCCTCGGTTGTCGATAACGACATCTGCTAGTGGACGCTTGCGGTCTAGTGGCCATTGAGTAGCGATGCGTTGCTCTGCTTCTTTGAGCGTTATCTCATCCCGGGCCATCAGCCGTTGATATTGCTGGGCTGGACTGCAATCCACCAACCACACTTCACTGCAGAGGTCTGTGAGCTTGGCTTCGAATAGCAGCGGCACCATCAGCACCACTACCGGCTCTGCTGAGAGATCCCCCAGAGCCACATCAAAGCGCTTTGCAACGATGGGATGAACGAGCTGCTCCAGCCAGCGGCGTTCGCTGGTATCGCTAAATACGATTCGCCCTAGGGCTGAGCGATCGAGGCTGGCTCGACTGCGTTGGCCTGCTTCACCTACTGCGCTTCCATAGCGTGCCAGCACGGCTATGGTGGCTGCGCTGCCAGGGGCTAGGGCCTCTCGGGCGTACACATCTGCATCCAGCACAGGCAGGGCGTGTTGCTCCGCGAGGTAGTGCCCAACGCTGCTTTTGCCAGTCGCAATTCCGCCAGTGAGGCCGATGCGACGTTGCGGGCCATGCCAGCGTGGCAGTGGCACCCTGCTGGAGGGCTCGGTGGTCATGGCGTTGGTGGAGGATGTATTTAGTTTGTCTCCTAGGGCCGTGAGCTCTACGCTGGATTCCCTTTGGCGCCCCATCCAAGGTGGTTTAACGGCACCTTTGGGCTTTCAGGCTTCAGGGATCACGGCTGGATTGAAGGACTCTGGCAAGCCTGATCTTGCTTTGCTGTTAGCTCCAGAAGGTGCTGTTTGTGCAGGTACGTTTACTACTTCATTGGTGCGGGCTGCCTGCGTCGATCTTTGCGCGGACCGTTTGAAGGCTTCTGCTGGCAAGGCACGGGCGGTGTTGATCAATTCTGGTCAGGCGAATGCCTGCACCGGCAACCGTGGCTTGCTCGACAGTGTTCGAGCCACTCAGGCTCTGGCCGACCGACTTGTGCTACCAGTTGACCAGGTTTTGATTTGTTCAACCGGTGTAATTGGTGTACCTATCCCCATGGATACCTTGCTTGCAGGCTTGGATCCCCTTGTGGAAGCACTGAACGATGAGGGTGGTGCTGAGGCGGCCGGCGCAATCCTTACGACCGATTTAGTAGAGAAGCAGTTTGCGCTTGAAGCTGAAGTAGGTGGTCGACGTGTACGAATTGGAGGCATGGCGAAGGGATCAGGAATGATTCATCCCGAGATGGCAACGATGCTGGGCTACCTCAGTTGTGATGCCGGTGTTTCGGTAGATGTTTGGCAGGGGATGGTGAAGCGGGTTGTTGATCGCTCCTTTAATGCGATCACGGTTGATGGTGATACCAGTACGAATGATTCGTTGTTGGCCTTTGCAGCCGGCGAGCCTCTTGAGCTTGAATACCTGGAGGCATTAGAGGTTGGGCTTATGGCGGTGGCTCAGCACCTAGCCAAGGCCATCGCACGTGATGGTGAAGGTGCAACCTGTTTGTTGGAGGTTCATGTGGAGGGTGTTGCGAGCGATGTTGAGGCCTGCTGCATCGCACGCACGATTTGTGGCTCTTCTTTGGTAAAAACGGCCGTGCATGGGTGTGATCCCAATTGGGGACGAATCGTTGCAGCTGCAGGGCGTGCTGGTGTGCCTTTTGATCCTGCATCAGTAGCCCTTTGGTTGGGCCCTCATCAGTTAATGGAATTCGGCGAACCCTTGCCTTTTTATCGGCTAGCTGCATCTCGCTATATGCAAGAGCGTGTTGACGGGAGTTATTTAAGCGATGACACAGTTCAGATTCGTTTGGTTGTGGGTGATGGATCGGGCGATGGCATAGCTTGGGGCTGCGACCTTTCGGATCAATATGTGCGCATCAACGCCGATTACACTACGTAATGCAAAAAGCTAGTGTTAGCAGCAGATTGCAGCGATCGCTTCCTTGGCGGCAGTATACTGCGGACGGGACGGACGGAGAGATTTAGAGGATGTGAGTTTTGACTAGCAACACTGGCGCCAGAGTAAGTGAAAAGTGAGAGATGTTGGAGGAAAGAGTGAGGTGGTCGAAGGAAGGAGATGTGAAGCTTACACACTCAAACCCCCCTGCTATTGCAGGGTTTTTATTTCTTTAATCACCTTGCTATTGGCTTAAACGCTATCCGATACCTGGCATTCTCTTGAGGCTACTGAATCCGATGCATTCTGGAGGCCAAGGACTTTACGTCAAAAAATAATTATTTTGGCTGTGAGAGGTCAAAAGTGTCTATAGCATTCATCATAAATTTAACAATCGAATCTCCAATAATATCAATGCCAGGTATAAAAATTATTATTAAAGGGATGATGAAAAATATTAGAGTCATCAACAATACAAATTTTAAATCTGCCTCACTTCTTAAATCGTTTTGATTTTTGATCATTTGTCCTAATCAGTAGAAAACTATGGATATCAACACTCTATAACGCTCAACGTCAAGTGCAAAGAAGTTGCCAATATCGCTGTTTTTCCAGGCTTTAATGACTATTTATCTGTCTCAAAACCAGATAGACCCAGCTGCTGGACAGCGATTTAATAGCCTGGCTGGATTAACTTAAGGATGTAGTTGGACTAACAAGCCTTAATTCCAGAGAAACTATGTTTGAAAGGGGGTGCATGCGTTGCAGTCAGGGCGTTGTCATAGCGTTATATCGCTTCAGGCATATTTGTCATAAAAGCTTGACCCCTTTCTGAAATTATCTTTTCTTGTAATTCCTTTGAAGGATAGCTATGCTAACAAGAGTTAAATATAATCAATGTCAGAAGAACAACTCAGGGCATTCATCGCTAAAGTTCAAGCAGACACCTCTCTTCAAGAGCAGCTAAAGGCAGAAGGTGCCGATCCTGTTGCTATTGCTAAAGCTGCTGGGTTCACGATTACAATAGAAGACTTAAATGCACATCGTCAAAACCTCTCTGATAGCTGGCAGGTGGCAATGGTCCAAGGAGTTCTGCGAAGGAATGGCTGGTGGCAGCGTTTTGCACCAAAATAGTGCGCGTACCCTGGCCCCTACCCACTCACTCAAAGTAAATGCTTCTGTAAGTGCTTTTTATTTTTTCAACCACCTCACTAATGGCTTAAAACGATATCCGATACCTGGCATGATCTCAAAGAATAGAAGCTAGGCAATCTCAGGTAGATTCTTACAATGCTACAGTTGTAGTAATTCCTCCAAAGTTAACTATGCTTACATAAGAATATTTACACCTATGACTGACCCTAAAGACACAACAGTCAAAGATTGGAATCAGAGAAATGAATCATAGAGACGATTGGATGGCTGACAAACGAGACAGGATTATTGAAAGTAGTAAAAGGATGGAATTCGATGAGGGATCAGTCTCTGTTGGTGTAAGAAGCCTGATTGGTAATATTCGTTTCTTGTTCAGTGTTCTTGATGAGTGTAGTTACATCAACATCAAGATAAGAGATAAGCTGATGACGGTAACTGTAACTATTCCTGATTACAATTTTGTCATCAACCCCTATCTCGAAACTGATGAATGTCTCAAACAACCAGACGGAGAGGAAGATTGGATTACTTATGACTGGTTGAAGTCATTTGGATTGGTTGAGTTGATGGATAAGGAATGGAGGAGGTTTAATGAGGAGAAAGAAAAGATAGAGAAGGTGAGGCAAAGACTTATTCAGGCAGTAGATTGGACTAATGAAGTTCCACGATCAGGAGATGACTGATGACAGAACCGCCTCTACGTTTAGTTCCGACTGAACAAATGAAGAAGTTGAGAGATTTAGAATTTGAACTTAGGTTTAATAAGTTATTGATGTGGCTTATTCTGCTCCTTGCGTTATTCTTTTTTGGTTATAAATGGGAGGCGTTGGGAATTGCTCCGATTGTCTACTTTCTGCTAGGTTGTAGTTTTAGTTGGTCTGTTGAAAGAGGAAAAGAGAAGCACAAAGAAGTTTTGAGGTTGAGGTTGATTGTCAGCCCTAGCGTCGAAAAGTAGGATAAATTATGGGACTGATAAACGGCCACCTTATATGACTTACCATTTGTTGTATTACATAGACGACCTTCCTAAGAAACTAAAAACTGAGTTGTCTTTAGAGAAGGGAGAGGAGATGTTTCACTTCTATGTGGATGATGATGATTTCAATGATGAGGTTATAGAGTTGGTTAAGGATGGAACAAATAGAGTCATTCTTCATTACGCCCCTAACTAACTTATGAGTTACCTACTCAATATCTACGATACTCCTGGACACCCTCCTACAAATCACGAGAAGATTGAAAACCTGCAGGATGGTATCCGTGTGTTTAATAAATATGTTAACGATGACGATTATAAAGGTTTCGATATGGAGTTGATAACAGAAGAATATGATGAAGTCCGATATTATGATTCAATTGAAGGAGAGGTTGAAACCTTTAACGACAAGAGACCTGAGTGATCTATGTTTACTGTTCTCTCGGGTAATACAACTGTTGTAGCCGCGATACTTGTAGGGACGATAGTTTTATGGCTCTACCTGTATAACAACCGCAACATTGATGAGGATTGATAGGATTCATGAATCAGAACTCCTTCTAAACACTCTCATCTCCATCAGCTGTTTCTTTAGATCCTTCTTCGGAGTAGGACTAGTACTAACGCCGATTACACCACCTAGACCGAGATTGATTGTTCTGGAATGGATTGAAGCTGATTGTATATGGCTGGTAACGCAGTGGTGAAGAAGAATGAAAAAGGGCGCTAACGTCGGTCAGCGCCCATACCACAAAATCTACTTGAGGGGTGTCGTGTCTTTGTTTAATCGATAACCAATTAATCTTCTGCGTTTTCAAATTGCTTTGCCAATTTGAATGCCTTTCTGATAATCAAATATGCGCCGTATAATCCAGCGATTAAGGGAAGAATAATGAATGGATTAGGACTGTAGTTGGAATAATCCTTGACGCCATCGACGTATTCAATTCCAGAACATTTTAGATAGAAGAGACTCATGAAAATGATCCCCCATCCAAGGATTGAAAGAATTCCTCCTTTTTTATCCCCCTCATAAAACCTATCTAAACCCCATCCCCAGCCAATGCCGAGTAAGACACCTCTTGTGATTGCGTTTTTTTCTTGCTTGCGAAGCATTGGTCAATTAATGGTTAAAGTTCAAACTAACTATAACTGATTCTTTCTGATAGTGTGTAAATAATCAAAATACCCTCTAGGCGCAGGGCGAAAAAGGTCAGTTTAGGTTTTAGGAAAAGTTTTGAGAGTATACCTAAGTTGCGTGCATCAAGGACCATCCGCCAGACCGCCCTTGCTTAACAGTCATCATTGCACTGCCGGATCCTGCCGAGTACTGGAGACCAGAACAGTCGCCATCAGCCGCTTGACCCAAGCAACCCTCTTGAGCTAGTACAGGCGTATTAAAGTGAAGGCTTAGATGGCACGGTTCTCAGGCAGGCAGCTATCACCCATCCCTTCTCCTGACCCAGAGGAGTGGCAGTGCATGGATGAGGGCACGCTCCAATCCTCGCGATCAGGAGCAGTGTGCATGACTTGTAATCACTTCCGCTATGCGGTCGGGAAGCAGTGCCAGACCTTATTGACCTGTCCCATTCATCAACGCTTGATTCCTCAAGGAGAGCACCTCAACAGCAAATGCCATCAATGGATCATCAGAAGGGAGCTGGAGGTTGGATGGGCACCTGAAGTTGCATAGCAGGAGGGATCGGTAGATGATCAGATGCATTGAATCAAGCACCAACCATGTCTCTGGTACCTCGCTGGGAAGTCATGACTGATGAGGCAAAGGCAATCACCAAGCGGATGGCTGTTTCTGCCTTGGTGCTGCTGCTTGCTTTTTGGCTTGTCAGAGCATTGATTCCGTGGGTGATCGTCGCGATCTGCGGTTACTGGGCATATCGGTGGTTGGCGAAGAGCAGTTAAGAAGGTTGGGATGGGATGAGTTACTTCGTGGTCATCGGTATAGGGATCACGCATCCACTCCTTGCCCAATGCACTTTTAAGTCGCTTTCGGCCTGTTGAGGGTGCTTCTGTTGAATGCTTGGCGTCGTAATGGACGTCATGCTCTTGGATGTATTGGATGAGGTGTCGCAGTTATTGCAGGCCGTGGCAATGGATACACCTCGCTATCAGGCAAGCGTGATCCAGGTGTGCCGAAAGCAACTATCAAGTCAAGGTTTTAGCAGTGTGTAAAGCTGCTTTGCGGCAGTTGTTGGAGTCTTCGGCTGACCAGGTAGCGAGTCCAGATTCCACTAACCTTTCAAGAAGTCCATCACGTCAGGCCCGAGAAGTGAATGGTTTGTCTGTACGTTGATTGCAGAGAAACAGGTCGCTCTTCTTCTCTACGTTGAGTCTCAGTATCTGTTGTAGTTGTGTTCGTAGTGCTGCTGAGTTTGTTATTGGCTTAATGTTGCATGTGGGCATGTATGGTGCCTAGCTCAGAGAGCTCTGTTTAGATAATACTTTAGAGATGCTTGCGATAAGATCTTGAGTCAATTTAAAAATATTTTCTCTGGGCCGAACCTTGATACACTTTCAATAGCGTTTGTCCGCTAACTATATACTGGTGTCTTTTTGCCATTGTGTATGGTTAGACTATTGGAGCTTAACAGACAAATGCTTGTACAACACCTATAGCTGGAACGATTTCTTTTCAGGTAATGCCACAATACTTACAGAGGCGGCAGTCGTGTTGGCTACAGTTGCTTGGCTCTGGATCCTGAGGCAGTCACCCAAAGAAAAAGATTAGTATATCTTTCGTTGGATGTGGAGCGCGCTATTGTCATCTCATCAAGGGAGTTATTCGCATTATTGACTCATGATCGTTCTATGATGTTGGGAAATAGTGTCTTTTCTCTTTTGTGTATCGCTGGTTGATCTTTCTCCAGTTTCAATGGCTGACGTGTCTTTTGCCTGTATGCGGGAGTCATGAAAACCCTATTCTGGATGACGCTGAGAGACGTGCAAGAACGGCTCAAGGATGGGGGGGATGCACGCGAAAGAGTCTTTGAAGTCTTACATGCGTCCGTGGAGATATCTGCTGGCTTTATAGAGCTCATGTGGTGATCCTATTTCGGATTGCTTCTTACAACTTATGTTTTTCTATTTGTTCAGACTGTAGAATTCTCTATTCAAGTGAAGGCTTCCTCCGCTGGTATTTTTACAGGTAAGACCCGTTGTTTCCGATTCGCAAATGGTTGAATCGAGTTTGATCCTTTGGCCATATTTAAGCACCGTGCTTTCTGAGCTCCCTTTCAACGAATCGGAAGTGTACCCAGCGTACGATTTGCCAGGATTGTCAAGGTAGAAGCTATGTCCGAAGCAACCACCATTGTCACGCCCCCATGATTTCCATGCATGATTCATGACGTCGCATCTTAGAGACTCTCCTGGGTTGCTATATACACACCAGATGTTTTTGGAAGGAGTATGAAAAAACCTCCATCTTTGCAGCTCTTGTCCGACAGCCGGTGAAGACGAAGAAATTGCGCTGATTAGGAGAATACCTGCTTGGTAGATGGCAAATTTTTTCATTTCTTGAATGAAAGGCCAAATAATTATGCGTTTAAAGTATACCTTTTTACTTTTTTGCCAATAACCTTGTCTTGGCACGCTTCTCCCCGCGGGCTTGAATTATTTTTGAGTGCTTATTCCTTCCTTCGCGTTAAGGTAGGCAGTATGCGTTTCTAGATGACTCAGATGTAGCTAACTGCAATCAGCAGCTAGAAACTCATGTTTGATCACATCAAGGCTTCTTTGGAAGCGACCAGGCAAGCATGAAACAAAGAACCACTCCTACAAGAAAATACCCCTGTGAAATTAGTGTTAATCCACACAGATTGCTTTCAACCAAGCCTGCAAGGGCTGCCAATCATCATGTTGATCGATCGCTTGCCAAAACTCCTCAATCACAGATCGAATTGGTGTTTTGACAAGATTCCAGCGCTGCAATCGCGCATTGATGGCTTGTGCCTCAGTCGGCTCAGCAGAGACAGCTTCCCGTTGCTGTGTCCACCAACGATCTCTCCAATCCAGCCAGGCATCCCTTGCAGGTTCAGCACCATCTAAGACCACTGGCAACAAAGCTTCTGGCTCTTCCGGTAACCCCTTGGTCGATATTTGAGCAGCAAGGCCTGCAAAGAAGGCGCCATAACCAACAGGCCAAGCGGCGAGGAGTGCAAGAGTTTTACGCACGGCGTCATCACCACCATCATCATGGTCATTGCGACCAGAACTACGCGGAAGACCGAGACGACGCTGCATGCAAGCTCTATACTGAGATTGGTAAATTGGAGCGAACGTCTCTAAAGACTGTTCCATTGGCTGCCGTGGCAGCAGCATTGCCAATGGTTCTTGCAGCAGGCGCAAGTTGTTGTGGCATATCCCAGGTTGTCGGCCATAGGCATAGAGGCCTGTTTGATCAAAATAAGCAGCAGTAAATCCAGGCTCCCATTGATCCAAAAAGGCGAATGGTCCGTAATCGAAACTTTCTCCCAGCAGAGACATGTTGTCGGTATTGAGAACACCATGGGTAAAACCTGCTGCCATCCACTCCGCCGTTAACCTGGCCACCCGTTCAACGAGTTCTGCGTAGAAAGCCAGCAACTGAGCTTCGATCGCGCCAGCAGCATTGCCTTCTTGAACAGGATAGGCAGCGGCAATCTGCGGATAATAGACATCAACCACATGACGCAACAAACGCTCTAGGCTCTGAGCATCCCGCAAATGCAGCAGCCGCTCACAAGTGCCAAAGCGCAGATGCGTGCGTGCCATACGCATCATCACTGAACTGCGAGTAGGAGAAGGCTCATCACCACGCCAAAGCTTTTCACCGGTTTCCACCAAGCAAAGAGTTCGGCTCGTGGTGACGCCTAAACGGTGCAGCGCCTCACTGGCGATGATCTCCCGTACACCCCCTTTGAGGGTCAGCCGACCATCCCCTCCACGGCTCCAGGGAGTTGTACCAGATCCCTTAGTGCCAAGATCCTGAAGCTGTCCAAATCGATCACGCAGTTGACCATAAAGGAAGCCACGTCCATCCCCAAGCAATGGATTGTATGTACCGAATTGATAGCCGTGATATCGCAGAGCTAATAACGGAGTACGAGCCTCAAAACAACCATAAGCCTGCTCCAGATGATGATCCTCTACGGCGTCAGGCTCAATCCCAAGCTGCCTAAGCAAGGCATCATTACGGAAACGCAATTCAGTGCGCGGAAATCGTGCGGCATCGACCACATCCCAATATTCAGAGCCCAGACTTTCAATCTGCGGCTCAAAGTTCAATGCGAGTAGCAAGTTAGTCAAGCCAACACAAAGCTGTCGTTAAAGCTTTTTCTCAAATTCATAGACAGCCCTCTTGCATTCATGGCCAATATTTTATTCCCCTGTTTAGCCCCATAGCAGCGGTTGAATGAGACCCCATCGTTGTATCGCTAAAAATACCTGCCACAGCAAGGCAGTGTAGCCTTGGCAGTCTTGATGCTAACTCAAGGCTTTTGCCTGATAGATTGTAGAGCATGATTCTAAAATCTAATTCACAAGCTCTGCTGATATAGAGGGTGCTAAGACAGTCTTCGTTGACAGGGATCGCGGAAAACTTGCTATCAATCAATTGATCTTAAATATGACTCCAGCACTAAAGAATTGGCCAGTAGCTCATCGGCAAAGCCTTGCAATTCCCCCCTGTGCTTAGGGTTGCTCTAATCGTTGGCTAGCATCGTTATCTTGTGATCATCATTGGTAGAGTCAGTGACTAAAATTGCGAACAACGCAAGATCGCTTAGCGGCCGTAGAGTTCTATTCATTAAGCGTGCATATATTCAGTAAGATAATATTGACATTGGCCATCAGAACCTGTACCCCTGGCAAGCAGGGTTGACGTGAGCGATTGCAAGAAGATCTAAGATTAAGTGGACCGATCAAAAGCATCGCTTACGACTCCATTGCTCTGATCTCATTTAGATATCAGAGCAATCGCCGTAGAGATAACAATCCCCAGGCTTCTTCATGCGCGCTGTATTACATGCAGTCATGTTTTAGGAAACAGCACGTAGAGACCACCTCTAAGCCATTAGGCAAGCAATAGATTAGCCAAGACGCTTGAGGGTCTGAAACAGCAACACAGGGGAACGGCTATGTAGAAAGGGCATGGAGCTAGACCCATAAAGGAATGGCACGATACGAAACAGTTGCTGATACAACAGAGATGCCTCACGGTAGTAGACGTATAGACAAAACTCACTCAATAAAGGCACAGCCACTAAGAGACATCCCAGTCGACTTTTGCCTGCTTATATCGTTCTCCCCTAGCTCAAGCCAGTGCGGGCGATATCGAGAACATCGGCCATCGAGCGAATCTGATCCATCATTGAGACCAGCTGAGCAGCACTGTTGAGCTCAACCCGCAAATCAATGCAGGCGGGTTTGCCATACGATGTTTTAACCCTGGCATCGCTCACATTGATGTGGTTATCTGAAAGACGCATCAGGATGTCTTTCAGAATTCCCACTCGGTCAATCACTTCAATACGCAACTGCACGGGGAATCTCTCGCCTTCGATGAAGGCACCTTGATTCCAGCGCACCGGCAATCGTCTTTCACTGGGGATCGAGCCAACATTGACGCAATCCTGCCGGTGAATCGTGATGCCGTGATTACCAAGAGCAACCGTGCCAAGGATCGCTTCTCCTGGTAGCGGGCTACAACAGCCGCCCAGGCGGTAATCAAGGCCCTCCACGCCAAGGATCGGTACGCGATCAGACGTAGGCAGCCTGGCTGGGCTTGACTCCACTTGAGCCACAAGCCGTTTCGCAACATTGATATTGCTGAGTGGTTGCTCAGGCTCGACAGTCTGAAGACGGATTTCTTCTCGCAAACGATTCAGCACTTGCTGCAAGGTCAAAGCTCCAAAACCAAGCGCCGCAAGCAAATCCTCTGTAACCGGTAAATTGCAGCGTTCTGCCACGCGAGTCATCGCTTCGCTATTGAGTAGCGCATCAAAACCATTGCGACCGAGTTCACGCTCCAACAGGTCTTTCCCCCGTTGGATCGTTTCATCACGATGGCTTCGCTTATACCACTGACGGATGCGATTACGGGCTGTGGGAGTAGCCACAAAGTTCAGCCAATCGAGGCTTGGATGCGCTGTTTTGCTGGTGAGAACTTGCACGAAATCACCGTTCTGTAATGAGGTGGACAATGGACAAAGCCGATCATTAATGCGCGCACCATGGCAATGGTTGCCAACCTCTGAATGAATCCGATAGGCGAAATCAACAACTGTTGAGTCTTTGCGCAAGCCCACTACATCGCCTTTAGGAGTGAATACAAACACCTCCTCATCAAACAAGTCTTCTTTGATCGAAGCAAGGTAGTCGTTGTGGTCATCATTGCCTCCTTCCTGTTGCCACTCGACCAGCTGACGAAGCCAATTAAACCGCTCCTTATTGGCGGCAGCTGGTGAACCACCTTCTTTGTACTCCCAATGAGCCGCAATGCCGAATTCAGACACACGATGCATCCCTGGAGTACGAATCTGCACCTCAATGGGCCGATGCTTGCCGATGACCGCCGTATGTAGCGATTGATAGCCATTGGGCTTGGCTAAACCGATGTAATCCTTGAAGCGTCCGGGAATAGGCCGGAAGGTGTCATGCACGACAGCCAAGGCGCGGTAGCAAGTCTCCACACTGGGAGCGATAATCCGCAAAGCCGCCACATCGAAGATCTCATGGAATGCCTTTTGCTGGCGTTGCATCTTGTTCCAGATGCCATAGAGATGCTTCGGTCGCCCACTGACTTCACAAGCATCAAGACCCGCAGCCGCCAGTCGTTCCGTTAACAGTTCAACCGTGGTCGCCAGACGGTTCTCCCGTTCACTGCGCTTGGTAGCCACCTCTTGCTGAATCTCTCGGAAAGCCTCAGGTTCAAGAAGCTTGAAGGCCAAATCCTCGAGTTCCCATTTGAAGCGACCAATGCCGAGGCGATTGGCTAGAGGTGCATAAATCTCGCGGGTTTCACGAGCAATGCGCTGCTGCTTATCAGCCTGCAATGAGCCAAGCGTGCGCATGTTGTGAAGCCTATCGGCCAATTTCACCAGCACCACGCGGATGTCGCTGGCCATTGCCAGAAACATTTTGCGCAAGTTCTCAGCTTGGGCCTCAGTGTGGTTCGTGAAATTAATCCCCCCCAGTTTGGTGACGCCTTCCACCAGTTCCCGTACCTCAGCGCCGAAATAATCTTCCAGTTGCTCCGGGGTTAAATCGGTGTCTTCCACCACATCGTGAAGGAAACCTGCAGCGATCACGCTGGCGCTAGCGCCGATATCTCGCAACAGATCAGCCACTGCCACGGGGTGAACGATATATGGGTCACCACTGGCTCGAAATTGCCCCTCATGCAGCTGAAAGGCCAAATCAAAAGCTGCTGCAAGCAGGGCTTCTGAATCGATTGGGCAACTCTGCCCAAGCCCAGGAGGAATGTGCTTAATACAGTCTTTCAACCATTCCGGCAAGGCAATGCCGTAGTCATCAACACTGCTGAACGGATGTGGCCTGATCTCAGGCAAACCACACACCTCTGAACCACAGTCAGCATTGGCCTGTGTTGACTTTGGGGCAGTGGTGACGTTGAGCATCCGACCCAGCGGATCAATCCATGGTATTCAGTCTCAAGACTCCGTGCTACTAACGATGCCCAGCTCTTCAGAGCAGGTACTCGAGCTCAGCCAACTGCGCATGCGCTATCCCCGCAGCGCTGATTGGACACTGGATGGACTCAGCCTAAGCATCAAGTCAGGAGAGAGGCTCGCCCTGGTGGGGCCTTCAGGCTGCGGCAAGAGCACCGTGGCCAAAGCCGTACTGCATCTACTTCCCCCTGGCAGCATTTGCCAGGGGGGGTTGCTACTGACCGGCCAAGATCCAAGACCATTGCAACAGAAGCGATTGCGGCAACTGCGTGGTGAAGCGGTAGGTCTGGTTTTTCAGGATCCAATGACCCGCCTCAATCCGTTGATGACGGTGGGAAAGCATTTGCTCGACACTCTCAACGCCCACCAACCAGAAGCTACCCCCAGCTGGCGAGAGCAGCGGGCAGAGGAACTCCTGGAGCGAGTGGGAATCGGGGCGAACCGGTTCCGCGCTTACCCCCATGAATTCAGTGGTGGCATGCGTCAGCGGCTGTCCATTGCTCTAGCAATCGCCCTTAATCCCCCTCTGGTCATCGCCGATGAGCCCACCACCAGCCTTGATGTCGCCGTGGCTGGTCAGGTTATGGCCGAACTCAGCAACCTCTGCGAGGAGCTCGGCAGTGCCCTCATGCTGATCAGCCATGACTTGGCGATGGCAGCTCGCTGGTGCGAGCGCATGGCCATTCTCGATGGGGGACGCATGGTGGAAGAGGGACGGAGCGAAGAGCTGCTTTCTCATCCCCGCTCAGCCATCGGCACTCGGCTCGTGGGTGCCGCCAGGGAGCGTGAAGGCGGAAGCACTCCAACTTGCTCGCATACCGCTGCCATCGTTCTAGAAGTCAATGCTTTGCGCTGTTGGCATGCTCTGGGAGGCTGGCCCTGGGCACCGACCTGGCTCAAAGCTGTTGATGGAGTGAGCTTCAACATCCGTGCTGGCGAGAGCCTTGGTGTGGTTGGAGCATCTGGCTGCGGCAAAAGCACACTCTGCCGGGCTCTCATGGGTCTTGCGACGATCCGGGGTGGTCAGGTGCATCTCCAAGGCCACAACCTGCTCAGCTTGCAAGGACAGCCATTAAGGCAAGCTCGTCAGGCCTTGCAGATGGTTTTTCAAGACCCCCTCGCCTGCCTCAATCCAAAAATGACGATCGCAGAAGCCATCGCCGACCCACTGCTCATCCATGGAATGACAAGTCGAGCCGAAGCAAGGCAAAACGCGCGGAAGTTACTTGAGCAGGTGGGCCTCAGCCCAGCGGAGGATTATCAAAACCGACTGCCTCGCCAGCTCTCTGGCGGTCAGCAACAACGCGTCGCCATTGCCCGAGCCCTCGCCTTAAAACCGAAGGTGCTGATTTGCGATGAGAGTGTCAGCATGCTGGATGCGGAAATCCAAGCCGAGGTGTTGGCTCTCTTGCGTCAGCTTCAGAAAGAATTGGGGCTAGCGATGCTGTTCATTACCCACGACCTCTCGGTTGCCAGTGGTTTCTGCCACAGAGTGATCGTGCTTGATCGTGGGCAAATCGTTGAGGAAGGACCCGGCGATCAGCTCCTTCAGGACCCCCAAGCAGCGATTACCCGCACACTCGTAGAAGCCTGTCCGAGACTGCCAACCGAAAAGGCTTAGAGGTATGTAAAAGACCACAAGACGACACGCTTGAGCCTTTAAGAACTCTAGTGAAATCTTAAAAATTGAACATCTATTGCGAAGTCAACATGCCTCAGAATGTATTTATCTTTGATCATTTGCCATTAAAAGCATGGCCAAAATTGCAGGAATGGATGTTAAAAGGAGGTGTTTCTTTAAGTCTAAGACTCTGACGGGCATGAGATGAAATGCCTAACCGACCCTTGGAACATTTCCTGGTCATGATAATCGCGCTTACTCAAGAGGAGGTAGGCTCTCAGCGGAATAAAACAGCAAAAGTCAAAATAAAGTCATCAAAGATTTAGCTTATATTGACGCAAAACTATCAAACAAGCAAGAGGCTAGCCTTCGAATCTTGAGCAGATGCATCCATTATGTGATAAGACTTGGGAAGAGAATCTTGCCTTGCATCTGCTCCTCAATCCTTCTCAAAATGAGCTCTTGTCTTAACTCGTGGATATAGCTTTTCCGCGAGTTATTAATGCAGAGTCTCTGTCGAGGCTTTCACCTCCTTGAATTGAAGTTTAAAATTTAAAAGCCTAGAGATGTAGCAGCTAAATCATTTCCAATCGTCCATAGGTCTCCATGAAAATAGGCGGTGATCACATGTAATGCACCCTGTAACACGTTGGAGAAAAAGCTTAACTCCTTTTATGGAAGGTTAAGGCATGGACTTCTTCAATAGACAAAATCTGAGCTCGAGAGCAAAAACCCTTCATCTGAAGGGTTGAGAAATACAAGCATCACTCGTAGACCTGAACCAACAGATCAATGAGGTCATGACATCACCATTACATGTCTCAATTGGAGGCCAACTCTGGTGGAACGGCTTTACCGCTGAACTGAAAATCACTAATAATTCAAGTGAATCTCTCGTATCCTGGAGTTATAGCTTTACGACACCCCACACCATCTCAGGGGTGCCATGGGGTGTCACCACATCAGCCGAACAATTCGCTAACGGACAAACAAAGTACACATTGATAGGAAGCGACTGGGCGCAGTTAATTCCTGCTGGAGGCTTCGTCACAGCCGGATTCAATGCACAACAAGGTAAACCAGTGGGTAACGCAGGAGCACTGACCGCTGAACTGTTGATAAGCACTGCCTCAGAGACGGCTACTAGCGTCGAATCATCGAGCCCGGTGAGCGATTCAACAGAAGTTGAAATGCAAGCACATGAACAGACCTACAACTACTCTTCTGACGATATCGACATCGCCATGAACCATGGCGATCACGAGCATATGCATATAACGGAGATCAGCAGCGACTATATCGATATCACCAGTTGGGGAAGCTTCCATGGATCGAACCATAATTCCGAGCACAATGAATTGGTGGGTGGCCGCACGGCAATCACCACAGAAGCGCTTGAGGCTTACAACGCTCTGCGCATGTTCAGCGGCCTTGAAGCTGTGCCTATTGAAGCAGTAGGGGAATGGGCGTTTGCGAATGGTCTGACCAACAACAGCCAAGCCTGGGGTAATGACGAGCAAGGTGTGGGCCTGTGGTACGCGATGCAGGGGGCGAAGGTGGGCTGGATCGCTGATGAGGCTTATGACCCTCAGATCCTCGCTGATATTCAGAGGACAGCGCGGCTAGGTGATCCTGCTGAGGTAATGGCAATGGTGGAGGAGTTCGGTCATCAGGGATTTGCTGAGTATTTGCAGAGCAATCAGCTTGTGGAGACCTTCATCAACACGCTGAAAATGGAGGCGCATTACGGCGGCTGGATGCATGGGCGAACCCATGGATTTCTTGATATCGAGGCTGGGGCAATTGCCCACGACATTAACCATCTGACGGTACTGGGCTGGGATCAAAGTGAGCCGTTCATGAATGACACCTTTGATTGGCCGCAATGGCCTGCCTTAGAGGTCTCCGATCAGGTCGTCATCGACTACTTCCAAAGCATGGTGAGCCTAGGGGACCCACTGGGATCAAACTTGGAGGCTCTAGATACACCGATTAATGCGGAGGATGAGAAACCTCAACAGCAACCAGTTGTTCTCGTTGAGCAAAGCCAGGTTTCAAAGATTGATCCAATCACCGGTAGCGCGGTGGATGTTGAGGTGTCTGGTGATCTTTGGTGGGGTGGCTTCACCGCGGAGATCACCATCACCAATAGCAGTGATCAGCGTCTGGAGAATTGGGCGGTAGGCTTCAACAGTACCCATCACTTTTACGGCGAGTCCTGGGGTGTTGATGTCATTACCGAAGAGGTCGCTGATGATCTCTATAGTTATAAAATCTATGGAGCTGACTGGGGTCAGTCGATCGGCGCTGGTCAATCGATGACTGTGGGCTTCAACGCGCTAACGGGTATGGAGCTGGAGCGTAGCGGTTCTCTCACCGCCGAGAGCCTATTTGCTGAGGGCAGCGAGCCTGTACTGCTCTAACGGTTGCATAGCCTCAGCTCACTAAACAGCATCACCATTAGCGCAGCGATGGGGGCCAGCGCCAGTGGCCTGCTTTCGAGGCTAGGAGCTGCATTGTCATGAAAAAATCAATGCTTATGTTCCTTCTATCGATAATCTCTTATCTAGCCACTGCTAGATGAGCCTCTCAATCTCACGATTTTGCTTATAGAGAGATGAGGCCTGAGCACGTCTCAAATCAAGTTTGAGTCGACGGTAAAATTTTTTTCTGCTAACTTGATCTTGAGGCATTAGAAAGCTTGACTTGTTCAATCAAAATACTCACGCTAAAATTTACGAGTTTTTGCCGGTCAATTTTGCTGCATTGAATTGTATATATAGCCCATTGCCGATGAATAGAATTCAATCCTAAGCCAATAGTCAATGATTTAAGTCCCTGCCTTTTCAAGCCAAACCATTAAATGGTGGAAGCTATGTCTTGAATCTAGCTCGTATCATCAAATTATTGATTTCATGTGACAGCAAACAATGACGACTTCAAAAAGTGATCCAGGCGATAGCTGGCCTGACATCATAGATCAGGCAATTACTTGAGTGTTATAGGTAGAAAGAAAAGGCTGAATCTCAATTCGAACCTGGTCTCGTTAGACATGAAAAGTTTCAGCTGGAGATATTTTCATGAAGCATCTTCTTTGCAAATCATGGATGTCCATTTCCGATGCAATTATCTCGCACCATTCAAGACTTAGTTTGTGCCTGTTCGTCGACGCAACACAGTCAAAAGCTTCTCAAATAGATCTGGTAAAGGTGCCTCAAAGATCATCCGCTCACAGGTGAGTGGATGATCTAAGCCAAGCTGCACTGCGTGAAGGATCTGGCCAGGTAAATCCATCGGCAATTTGCGGCAGCGGCTGTAAATGGGATCACCAACTATTGGATGACCAATGTGTGCACAATGAACACGAATCTGATGGGTGCGCCCCGTATCAAGCTTGAAACGCAGCAAGGAATAGTCAGCTAATCGTTCAACCAACGTCCAATGGGTGCAAGCATGACGGCCTCCTTCTTCAGTGACCACGGCATATTTTTTGCGATCCACCGGATGGCGACCAATCGCTGCCACGATCGTGCCTTGGTCTCCAGAAGGAGCACCATGCACGACAGCCAAATAGTTGCGCGATGCAATGCGTTTCTGAATCTGTTCCTGCAGTTTCACCAATGCCTCCTGACTCTTGGCAATCACGATGCAGCCAGTGGTGTCTTTATCGAGACGATGCACAATGCCTGGTCGCAACTTGCCACTGATGCCAGGCAGGTCCGAGCAATGATGCAAAAGACCATTCACTAACGTGCCGTTGCGATTGCCTGGAGCTGGATGCACTGTGAGGCCCGCAGGTTTGTTGATCACGATCAGATGTCTATCTTCAAACAGCACATCCAGCGGCATCTCCTCCGGCTGCAGATAGGGCAGCGGTTCCGGCGGTGGCATCCACAACTGCACCTCATCGCCTTGACGCAAAGGAGTCTTAGCTCGCCCGGTGATGCCGTTCACACGTACAAGACCAGCCTCAATAAATTTTTGGATGTGTGAACGGCTCTGCTCCGATCGCTGGCTCACAAGCCAACGATCCAGTCGCATCGGCAAGGGCTTGGGGTAGTGCAGCTTCAGCAATTCACCCTCACCTTCCCCGAATGCCAATGTCCGTTCGTCCAATGTCATGGCAACGGCAACTCCAGTGCGATCGGCCCTAACAGTGCTCTGCGAAAGTCATCCAAAAGCCTTTGGGCCATTCGCCCTGTATCACCTGAGGTGTGGCGTTCGGCAACAGTCATCAACCAAGCATGGGCATCAGCTTGATCACCGGCCAAGTTGATGCCGTAACGCTGCTTAAGGATCCCTGCAACCACCCCAGCCGCCGCCTGCTTCTCCAACACAGTCAGTGTCTCCAGCAACGCGAGGGCCACCAACTCAACGTCATAGGCGGCTTGGCCGATGTCATCGCAAAGGGCGAGATGCAAAGCCGCCTGTTGGTCATCGAGGCGGGGTGGCAAAACGCCGGGGGCATCAAGTAAGTCAAGGTCTTGACCCAAGCGCACCCAGCGCAGGGTGCGGGTCACGCCAGCGCGACGAGCACTCTCCACAACTTTCTGACGGACCAAACGATTGATCAGGGCGGACTTGCCCACATTGGGAAACCCCAAAGTGAGGGCCCTTACAGGGCGTGGTCGCATACCACGGGAGCGGCGGCGTTGATTGAGCTGATCTCCAGCTCGTATGGCTGCTTGCTGAACCTGCTTAACACCTGTGCCAGCCTTGGCATCGCACCACCAGGGGGTTTGGGCTTGGTCACGGAACCAACGATCCCAAGATTGTCGAGCCGCAGAGGAAATCATGTCGCGGCGGTTGATCACTAGCAAATGCTGCTTGCCCTTAATCCATCGCTGCAGCTGCGGATGAGCAGTGGCTATCGGGATGCGAGCATCCCGCACCTCAATGACAAGGTCAATTTTGTCGAGATTCTTGCTGAGTTGTTGTTCCGCTTTAGCGATGTGGCCTGGATACCACTGAATTGTTGGAGTGCTCACGGCACTACCAGCACCGGACAAGGGGCCAACTGGATCACCCGGGCTGCTGTGCTCTCGCTATCGCCATCCAAATTGACACCGCGTGTGCCCATCACGATCACATCCACATTTAATTCATCAGCCACATCGCAGATCACGAACGCAGGCTTACCTTCTCTCTCCAACATTTCACAAGCAATCCCAGCCTGCTCGACTTGCTCTCGAGCCCGTTTCAACAGAACTGCTACAGCCTCAGGATCATGCATTTCAGGCCGCTCAGCCTGGACCACAGACAGGATGATCAAACGGCTGTTATGGCTTCTAGCGAGTTCCAAAGCCTTGCTGGCTGTTTCCATCGCTTCCCGGCTCTGATCAATCGGGAAGAGAACGGTTTCAAACATGTGTTTGAACTAAATGCTTGCTTCAATCTTGTCTTAGCGCCAACCAGATCAGTGCGCCGGCCCATCAAGCCAACCAGCCAAACAAAACACGGGTTAATGTCAGCGGGTTTTTCTTACCGTACGGCACAACCCCCATGGCGAAGCGTTCACTGTCCAATCTCAGCGCAGCGGACCTACGCAGTAAGCGTGTGCTGGTTCGGGTTGATTTCAACGTGCCTCTCAACGAGAACGGCGCCATTACCGATGACACCCGCATCCGCGCCGCCCTGCCCACCATCAATGACCTGATCGACAAAGGTGCTCGGGTGATCCTCTCAGCCCACTTTGGCCGACCAAAGGGTCAAATCAACGAAGGAATGCGGCTCACACCAGTAGCAAAACGCCTCAGCGAATTACTGGGTAAAAACGTGACAAAAACCGAAAGCTGCGTTGGTAGCGACGCCGAAGCAAAGGTTAATGCCATGGCCGATGGAGATGTCGTACTGCTCGAGAATGTGCGCTTTTTCTCAGAAGAAGAAAAAAACGACGCCAACTTCGCCCAAAAGCTCGCAGCACTTGCTGACGCTTATGTCAATGACGCCTTCGGTGCTGCACACCGCGCCCACGCCTCTACAGAAGGGGTCACCAAATTCCTCAACCCCAGTGTGGCAGGCCACCTGATGGAGAAGGAACTGCAATACCTGCAAGGTGCCATCGACGACCCCAAGCGACCCCTTGCAGCGATCGTGGGTGGGTCCAAGGTCAGCAGCAAGATCGGCGTGTTGGAAGCCTTGATCGACAAGTGCGACAAGGTGCTGATCGGCGGCGGCATGATCTTCACGTTCTACAAAGCGCGTGGCCTTTCAGTCGGCAAGAGCCTGGTGGAAGAAGACAAGTTAGAGCTGGCCAAGGAGCTAGAGGCCAAGGCGAAGGCCAAGGGGGTTCAACTGCTTCTGCCCACTGACGTTGTGCTAGCCGATGACTTCGCCCCCGCCGCCAATAGCCAGACCGTATCCATCGACGCCATTCCCGATGGTTGGATGGGACTGGACATTGGCCCCGACTCAATCAATCTCTTCCAAGACGCACTGGCTGACTGCCAAACCGTGATCTGGAACGGCCCCATGGGCGTGTTCGAGTTCGATAAGTTTGCCGCCGGCACCAACGCAATCGCCACAACCTTGGCGGACCTCAGTGGCAAGGGTTGCTGCACAATCATTGGTGGTGGTGACTCCGTAGCTGCTGTTGAGAAGGCCGGCCTCGCCGAGAAGATGTCTCACATCTCCACCGGTGGTGGCGCCAGCCTTGAGCTGCTGGAAGGCAAGGTGTTGCCAGGTGTCGCCGCTCTCGACGACGCCTAAGCAAAGACCTCGCTTGTCTTATCGGGCCATTGCTTGCATCACTGCAATGGCCCCGGCATTCATTAGCTCTGATAAGAGCTCTCGAGCAAACTTCCGGCGGAATACCGATCTATCAGCGAACTTTCATCCCAGCAATCGCAAGGCGCATTAACAGCGAAGGAGATTGCAATTGGCTAGACGATTCAGCGCCTTGCGAGCTTTGAGCTGCCCGAGTGCAAACCTGCAAATTCTTGTAGGTCAAACTCGTCGAGCATCACGAGGCAAGATCCTCAGGTTGCAGGTTTGAAGTAACTACCAATGTTGAGCTGAAGCAGTAAAAATCGAAGCAGCTCTACTGACAAACATGAGCAAAGCGCAGCTAAGCCCAAGGTCGAGCCTTGCCTTTGTTGGCCTCGGCGCATTGGGTTTACCAATGGCTGCCAATCTGCTGGCTGCGGGCTATGAGCTGAAGGTTCACAGCCGCAGTCGTGCGGCTGAACAGAATTTGGCTTTGCAAGGTAGCCGTTCCTGTAGCTCACCAGCAGAAGCTGCAGCAGACAGCCAGGCTCTACTGATTTGCGTTAGCGATGATGAAGCAGTAGAAGAGGTTCTTTTTGGTTCTCAGGGAGCAGCTTCTATGCTCAGCTCCGGCGCCGTTGTGGTGGATTTTTCGACGATCGCCCCAGCAACGTCGATCACCATGGCTGAGCGACTTGCTGATCAAGGTGTGGCTTATTTGGATGCACCGGTAACTGGAGGCACTGAAGGGGCCAGAGCAGGAACTCTTACCGTTCTAGTGGGTGGCAACACACAAGTTCTGGTAAGGGTGCAGCCACTGCTGGAAGTGATCGGCGAGAGCATTCATCACTTCGGTTCGGTGGGACGGGGCCAGCAGGTGAAGGCGCTCAACCAAGTGCTGGTGGCTGGCAGTTATGCCGCGTTAGCAGAAGCAATCGCGCTAGGGCAGCAGTTGGGTCTACCGATGCAGGAGGTGATCACAGCCTTACAGCATGGTGCTGCAGGCTCATGGGCCCTCAAGCACCGATCAACAGCGATGTTGGAAGATCACTATCCGCTCGGCTTCAAGCTGGCTTTACATCACAAGGATCTCGGCATTGCCCTGGAAACGGCAGAACGCGCGGGACTACAACTGCCAATTACAAGCCAAGTGAAATCCATGGAGGAGAGCTTGATTGAACACGGCCATAGCGAGGAAGATTTATCAGTGCTGAGGCGGTGGTTTGATCACCAACAGGCAGAAGCTCAGCCATTCTGATCGAGCCTTCGATAGTCTGAATCAGTTGTTGATACCACTTCAATTGAAAGTTAGTATTTCATTCAAATAAAAGCCAATATATTCAGCCCGAATGCTTATTCATGGCCTACTATTGCACCAATTTTAACTGATTCGTGTAGAGGGGACTAGTGATGGTATCAGCACTATTTGATTGATCAGTTAGGCTACACAAATCAATTCACTGCAACGACTAAAGGCACGCAAGATGCACCTGAAATCTCACTGATCACCATGGTAAAAAATGACAGCCTGCATAACCAATCAAGTTGTCCAGTGCCTTTGGCTTGATGTCGAATCCGTTGTTGTATAGCTTCCGTCGCTGCCCTTATGCAATGAGAGCTCGATGGGCTCTTTTGGTTTCTGGTCTTTTGGTGAACTTGCGAGAAGTGGCCCTAAAAAATAAGCCGCCAGAGCTGCTGCAGGCTTCTCAAAAAGGAACCGTGCCAGTTTTGATTACTGCAGACGGGACAGTGATTGACGAAAGCATGGATATCATGTACTGGGCGCTTCAGCAAGCTGACCCCTTCGATGGGCTACGCAGCGGAAAAGTCGGAGAACAACAAACCATTCAGCAGCTTATCGAACAGAATGATGGCCCGTTTAAATATCATTTAGATCGTTTTAAATATGCCTGCAGGTTCAAAGGAGAAGATGCCGAAGAACATCGCAACATGGCTAGAGACATTCTTTTGGAATGGAATGCGCGACTAGCACAACAAGAATCAAGTGATTGCTATGGTTGCTTAATTGGAGAATCTCAGAGCTTGGCAGACTGGGCTCTATGGCCTTTTGTGCGTCAATATCGTCTCGCTGATCCATCAAGCTTTGATTGCGATCAAGATCTTCAAGCCATCAAAAGATGGTTGCAAGCTTTTCTGCAACATCCACTGTTTGCAAGATTGATGCCACCAGTCAAGCCTTGGTTGCCAGAACATCAACCGCGGACTTTCCCTGCTGATTCAAGTTTAGTTAAAACAGATCAACCATTGTTTCATCTGGCTTTGATTGAAGACTGGCAAGACGCATGCAATCAAGGGGTTTATCAATTCTCTACTCGCGGATTAAAACTCAAAGAGATTGGATTCATTCATTTGAGCTATCAGCATCAACTTGAGTCTACTTATCATCAATTTTATCGTGATCGAGGCCAAGTGCTTAGCTTGAAATTAAATGCAGAGCAACTGTCAATGCCGCTTCGAGCCGAACCCTCATCAGCAGGGGAGCTTTTCCCTCATCTTTTTGGAGTCCTGCCTTTGAGTGCTGTAGAACTTGTGGAAACTTATCCATGAATGAACGCGTTGATGCCTGTCAAGATCGTCTTCACTTTGCCGCGACAGAGAGGAACCGTGATGCAATTGCTGCTGTTCTGAGCAAAGTGCTGCCGAGCGATGGGAGAGTGTTGGAACTTGCAAGTGGCAGTGGCGAACATGCCGTTGCTTTTCAAAAACTGTTCCCCAAGCTCATTTGGCATACCAGCGACATTGATCCAATACATCTTCGCAGCATCAATGCTTGGATCCACTTTGAGCAGCTTGAACAGACCATGCCCCCACCCCTCAAGATCGATGTCAACGCACGCCCCTGGCAATTGCCTGATGGATTAACTGACCATCTTTCTGGGGTTGTTTGCATCAATATGATTCATATCTCTCCTTGGAATTGTTGTGAATCTTTAGTCCAAGAAGCTGCTCAATTACTGGGCAGCTCTGCGCCACTAATTCTCTATGGACCATACAAGCGCAATGGTCTTCACACGAGTGAAAGTAATGCCAGATTTGATGATTATCTGCGCACGCAAGATCCAAGTTGGGGAGTGCGTGAACTCGAAGATGTAGAACGTCTTGGTGTCACTGCAGGCCTCTTGTTGAATGAGGTGATTGAAATGCCTGCCAACAACCTCTCCTTGATCTTCACGCCTAGGCAATCATGACTGGATCACGCCAATCAAGAGATCCCATCTCTACCGCTGACGGCAATGAAGAAGATTTACGCCAACCAAAACTCAAGGGATCAGTTCGTCTTCATGGCTTACCACCCGCACACGCTTGGTCACTGTGATCACGCCATCAGGATGCACCAACATCGCTGCCCATGTTTGGCTGCCGGGCGTGAATGGGGCCTGCACTGATTTAAAGATTCCACCACCATGCATCGGTGCCAGCTGGATATCAGGAGTGCTTTGGAGACTCACCTGTGCAGGCGTAAGAGCAATCAAGCCACCGGCAACCATCGCATGGCCCAAGGGCTGATCAAAGATCACGTCAACGTCATAACGACTACCTGTGAGCACAGCATCAGGAATCAACAGGCTGATCGGCAAAGGTTTGCTGGCGCTACGCAGGATCGATTGCTCGCTGATCACTTCTTCACCAGTGATCAGTTTGCCTTCAGTGAGCAATGCCAAGCGTTGGTTGGCCTCAAGGGCATAGCTAAGGCTTTCCGCTTCACGACGACCACGCACTTCAACTGCAAAGGTCGGCTGTCCATTCTTTAAAGGTTTGGCAGGACGAACAGACCAACGGGCATCAGGAAACTTGGCAGAGAAAATGCGAAAACGATTTTCCAGATCAGATGCATATTCGTCTGCGAGCAGACCTCTGAGGGCTTCATCTCCAGGTGTATTGAGAGCCTGTTGCAATCGGCTACTGAGATGCACAGCATCTGCAGCCCTGCCAATCAATGGCATCAACCCTGAACACAATGCCAGCAGACTGGAGGCCAAAGCGATTGGCTTGAGATGACGCACTGGAGGCTTGAGGGCACTGCCGATAAGTTAGGCCGCACCTTCATGCTCTGCCCACTGCCATGCCCAGGCTTCTGATTGCTGCAAGCGGCACCGGTGGCCATCTTTTTCCAGCACTGGCTGTTGCGGAAGCCTTGCCCGGCTCCTGGAGTGTGTGCTGGCTGGGAGTGCCAGATCGCCTAGAAACCCAACTGGTGCCAGAACGCTATGAGCTGACCACTGTGCGCGCCGGCGGTCTACAAGGTCGCGGCCTGCGCAAGTTGGTGCAGTTGTTGCAATTACTCGCTGCCACTGGCCGGGTCAGAAAGCTACTGCGAAAGCAAGGCATCCAGACTGTTTTCACCACTGGGGGCTACATCGCCGCACCAGCAATCTTGGCGGCTCGCTGGTGCGGAATCCCTGTGGTGCTGCACGAATCCAATGCCATCCCCGGACGAGTGACGCGCTTATTGGGCCGCTTCTGCCAGGTCGTGGCTGTAGGCCTCTCTGTTGCTGCTAAGCGCATCCCAGGCAGCAAAGCTGTGGTCACAGGAACACCGGTGCGCTCGGCATTCCTTTCGCCACAGCCCTTGCCGCGTTGGGTTCCTTGCGGTGATGGCCCATTGCTGGTGGTGATTGGTGGTAGTCAAGGGGCCGTCGGACTCAACCGCATGGTGCGAGGCGCACTGCCATCGCTGCTGGAGGCCGGTTGTCGCGTGGTGCATCTCACCGGCAACAACGATTCAGATGTAGGAGAACTCGATCACCCCAACCTGGTGGAACAGCCTTTCAGCCATGAGATGCCTGGTTTGCTGCAACATGCCGATCTCGCCATCAGCCGTGCGGGCGCCGGCAGCCTGAGTGAATTGGCCGTCTGTGGCACCCCAGCCATCTTGGTGCCCTTCCCCCAAGCGGCAGACCAGCATCAAGAGGCCAACGCAGCCTGCGCCGCTGCGCTTGGGGCTGCCGTGATCGTGCATCAACATGCAGCCGAACATCGGGCTCTTGGTCATGCTCTGGAACAACTCATGGGACCTCGCCTACGCGGCAACGCTGCTGCCAGCAACCCTTTAATTCCCATGAAGCAAGGCATGATGAAGTTGGCAGTGCGTGAGGCAGACCAGCTGCTGGTGACATTGCTGAAGCAACTCATCGGAGCAGGGCTTTGAACGCAGCAAGGATGCGGCGATTGCCTGACCTCTGCTGCAAACCAATGCGCAACCAGCGCTCCCCAAGTTCTGCAAAGGAGCGGCAGTCACGTAACAGCACGCGCCGATGAGCCATTCTCTCTCGTAATGGCACAAGGGAGACATCGCCACGAATCAACAAGAAGTTGGCGGCAGATGGATAAGACCGGATCCCTGGTAGGCAACGCAGTTGAGTTTGCATCCAAAGACCTTCCTGAGCAACCCATCCCTGGACCCGCGCTATCCAGCGCTCGAAGGCAGGACGATCCGCCATCAATGCAATCCCTGCAGCAATCGCTAACCCATTAAGAGGCCATGGATCTCGCCATTGCTGCCAACGTTGTAAACGCTCAGGCGTGCCAATGGCATAACCCAAACGCAATCCGGCCACAGCAAACAACTTTGTCAAACTGCGAATTACCACAAGATTGGGGTGGTTGACCACCAGCGAAACAAGAGACTGGCGCTCCCCATCGGGCACCAATGGCAAAAACGCTTCATCACAGATGACCAGCTGATAACGCGCTAGCAACGGTTCAAGCGATGCTCTGCTCCACAACTGACCAGTAGGGTTATGGGGATTGGTAATCCAAAGAACATCGCTATTCGATAGCAGCGGAAAAGGTTGAGGCATCTCACCAGACCAGGAGAGGGGCAGTGGCAAAGCTTGCTGGCAGGCTTGCCAGCACCTCAGAGCCCTGCCGTAATCAGCAAAGCCTGGACTAGGCAGGCCACTCACGCCCTCAGTCGCCGCATCACGAGCGGCCCAGGTGAACAGTTCCGCCGCGCCATTTCCCGGCAACACCATCAGGGGATCAACCCCATGCCAGTTGCTGATCACTTCTCGCAAGCGCTGATGGCTGCGATCCGGATAATCCCTCAGCGTGTTGTCAGTTAGAGCCCTTCTTAAACACCCTTGTAAAGCTCGCGATGGAGGGAAAGGCACCAAAGAGGCACTGGCATCCAAAAGCTGCTCCGGTCGACAACCCAGCCGTTGCGCCTCATCAATGCGATTGCCACCGTGAAGGGAGGGAGCGGAGCTCAAGTCAATGGCGACCCATAACAACAATCCATCCTGCCGAGTGGGAGGGAGTCGACTTGCTCAAAAAAGCCGATAGAAAGCAATGGCATAGCAAATTTCTAATCGCTCAAACGATGCGCCGTCGTCTCACCGCTTTCATGGTGATCCTGGTTGGCAGTACTGCAATCCTTGGCATTGCTCAACGCAGTGGAGCTGACAACAACTTCAAGCATCTCGTTCAACTGCTGGAGACAGGCACCTGCATGAGTTGCAGTCTTGAGGATGCCGATCTGATGCATGCCGATCTGCGTGCTGCCAACCTTGAAAAGGCCAAGTTGCAGAGAGCCGATCTCGGTCGCGCTCAGCTTGATGGAGCCAACCTAAACGGGGCTGATCTGAGCTTTGCCACCCTTCGCCATGCCTCATTACGTGGGGCTGATCTCAGAGGCGCCACGCTCACAGGCACTGATCTGATCGGAGCCGATCTCAGTGGCGCAAAACTGGACGAAAACGGATTGTCTAGTAGTCACTGGAAGGATGCCAAAGGAGTGCAAGCAGTGGCTAGCGACTATGCCTCCCTCCATAACGCTGGTGTGGAGGAAGTTTTGCAAGGTCGCTATCCAGAAGCAGAGGACTACTTCAATAAAGCGCTAATGCGTCGACCGGATGCAGCAATCACATGGGTTGCCCGCGGCATCACTCGAGCCGAACAAGCGAAACGAGAATTGGCCTCAAGAGATTTTGCCTTCGCCGCTGAGCTCTACGAACAACAAGAACAACCTGAAATTGCCAAGCAACTACGAGACGGTGCAGAACAAGTGAAACAAGATCCAGCCCAACGAGGAGGCAATGGAGTTGGTAGCTCGATACTTAACAGTGCAACTGGTTTGTTTCAACAGTTGCTACCCATAGCAGTTAAGTTTTTATCACCCCTCGCCTTTTAAAAGCACAAAATGAAAGACGATTAATTATGTTGAACTACTGGGAATAAATTAAATTGCGTGTTGCTTTGGTAGAAGGTTGATAACCATAGCCGTAAGCCCCCCCCCGCTCGTCATTAATAATACGAGGCGTAACCATGATCACCAGCTCATTCTTCTTTCTCGATCCAGACGACGACCTGAAGAACTGACCAATTAAAGGTATATCTCCCAAAATCGGCCATTTTGTGACCACCTCCGTATCCGAATCGCTAATCACACCAGTAAGAATCAATGTTTGACCATCACGAACGCGAACGGCACCCGTTTCCAGGCGCCTTGAGTTAACAGTTCGAACGTCCCCACATTTGCCTCCAGTGCTGATTGGCTGGCCCACAACTGCTGAAAGATCAGGCTCAAGCGTAAAGGTAACGAAGCCATTGTCATCTATTTTGCTAACCATGGCCCCTAAAGTTAAACCGGCATTATCAAAACCAGCCTCGCAATAAGCATTGCCATTGCCGTCTTGGACTATTTTGTATGATGTAATAATTTTATCGCCAATTGTAACCTGGGCCTCATTCGCTTTTGAACGTCCAATCTCGCTAGAAATAGATTCAGGACTCTCCGAGAGTATCAAGGTTGGCGAGGCCATAACTTTGGTATTGGACGATATAATTTGTGCTCTCAGGAAATCATAAAAGGCTTGGTCTGGGTAATTTAAAGCTGGGTTTGGTGTCCTTGTTGCGGCAGCGGGAGTTGTTGAAGACTCGGCCGTAGTAACGTCATAATAAATTGGCCCTCTGCCTTCATTAGTAGCGATTGAACCATCAGGATTGAACTGCATTCCCTCTGCCCTTACAGCTCTTCCTTCATCATCAGTCTCAATGATTCCTGTAGAAAAACCTTGAGCATCAACAAGATACATTAAACCATAGTCAACAGCCTGAGTTTTAGTAGTGCTAACTCCACTTTCAGTTTCCACTGGTGCAGAGCTAAAAGTCTCTTCATTGGCTGGTATATTGCTACCGAATGCTGCCAATAATTCACCATTATCGTTGACAATTAAGTTATCTCCAAACCGCACCGAAAAGCTATTATCCATTTCGCTATTATTGTTTAAATTAACATCTAATATCTTCACTGACAACGCCACTTGCCTCGAGCGCAGATCGATCTGCTTGAGATAGCTCTCCGCCACAGCAACCAATTGCGAATCCCCTACCAATGTGATTGTCTGCAAGCGAGAATCAGTTGTGCCCGTTAACCCTAATAGCGGACCATCAGAAGCCCCGTAGGATTCAATTTCGGTTGTAGTAGATGTAGTTTGAGAAGTCTGATTGCTCAGCTCGGATGTCCCTGCAGATTTCGCATCTCCTGAAGTGATAGTGGTGGTGTTCACACGTTTAATCGATGCCCCAAGGCTGGCCAAGTATTTGGCAGCAGAGAAGGCAGTTGCTTGATTTAAGCGATAAATCTTTGAAACCTGAGGCCCAAATGTTTTACTCGCAACGGCACTGCCAACAAGCAACGTGCGGCCATCAAGCTTTCCCTGTAACCCTGATGCCAACAGCACCCCATTGAGGGCACGGGCATAGCTCTCATTTTGAAATGCCATCGACACCTTCTTATTCCCACCATTGACTGGAGCATCTGCTGATGTGCCCACTCCAGTGGTGTTTCCACTTTCTGAATCATCCCCTACAAAAATGAATCCATAGCCTCCCAATCGAGCAAGAGACATCAAGGCATCTTTCGCAGGAGCATTGTTCAAGGTCAGAGTCACTGAAGGACCACTCACCTGCACAAAACTGCGGTTACTCAGCACCATGGTGCCCACGGCCATATCTCCTAGTGCAGGCGCTACAGCACGTTGTCGCAAAGGCGGTACATAAGACGCCTGAGGCACCCGCCCTGGTGTGCGTAGATCCAATCGTCCAGTTTGCTTAGCCTGAGCAGTCAACCCAGGAAAGCTAAGGATCAAATTGCGGCCGTCGGCACTAACCAATGGTTCCATTAACGGCCTGCCGGCCACCCCTTCAACATTTAATTGATAGCTCTCGCCTGATCCTGCAAGGCTCACAGATTGCAGCCCCAGTTGCGGCATCGACACTTGCTGTGGACCGCGTCGTAGACCAGGTTTGCCCTGGGTAGTCAATCGACCTTCCCAGTTCTGACCAGTCTGTCGCTGCCGCACAACGGGCTGTGGGCCCACACCTTCAATGATGACTTCAACGCTGTCCTGCGAGCGTCGCAACTTCAGCTCCATCGCCCCCTGCTTCTGTGCCTTCACCGGAGCTGGCAGCATCAAGCCACCGCTGATAGACGCGCCATACAAACCAAGAGCTGCAAGCAAAGGAACCAGTCGCTGGGAACGAGACATACGGCGACCCAGGGTCGATCTGGCACACAATCTTCACGGATGGTATCGATCGATTTCCTTGCCAGCCAGGGGCGCTTCAGGCTTCAGGAGAGAATCCTTCCTCAGAATCAAGAATCCTTCGATTGCCTTGCTTGGCAGGAACGGATGTTTTGTCATAGAAGGTTAGTTTCAGCTTGAGCTGCGTGAGTGCTGGTCCTGTTATGACGTCATCTTCTGGCCCCTGCTGAGGGTCGAGTGCTGTGAGCTCAAGATCACTGGGTTGGACCACGAGCTGCAAAGCTTCTATTCCTCTAAGAAAGCCTTGCAGGGCGATAAAAGGTCCACGGGCCTGAAGGAGCACGGCTGTTTTCTCGTAACCACGGCCTGCCAGTGGGTTTTCAGGGCTGATCTCCTCGCCATCTGGATTCGACTTCGTTCCCGGAGGCTCTTGGCTGGTAGCTGCCGATGGTGACGGGGCGACTAAAATAGGTTCATAGAGCTCCAGAACCACCCCTGCCGTCATGGCTTCGCGGCTCAATTGAGCCAAAAAGGTTTGGATTTTGTTCTTACCTGCCACCAGATTCAGCAACACATCTTGCTGTTGTTGAACCTTTGCTAGCTGTTCAGTGGCTGTCTTCAACTGGCCAGGCAGGAAGGGTAATGAGGCCTCTTGGTTGAGCAGTTGTTCCAGGCGTTGCTGCTGGTCTCCCAAGCGAACCAAGCTAGGCGATACAACCGTGAAGACCAATGAGCAAGCCACTATGCCGCCTACCACGAGCGGCACTCCCACCAAGACACGCTCACGTGTGAGTTTGCGTTGCCAGCTCGGTCGCTCTTGGCTGAGATTGGTCATGGTGCTACCCCCTGCTCCTCAAGCAGCCGATAGCGCTCTACCAAACCGCTTGCACCCAACTCACTCAACTCCTGTAGAGAAGGCTTCGCCTTGGGATCCAAAGTCACATCGACGCTGAATTGCACGAATTCCCCATCCTCATCAGCCCCCTCCCTCACCACTTTCAAGACCTTCACCCCATCAGGTTTCACCATCGGCAGGGCCGAAAGTTGCAGAACCAATGCATTGATGCGTTCAAAGGGCCCCGGAGAACCACCGCCCAAGGATTGACCGACAATTTTGATCTGCTGAGTTCTTACCGCAACCTCCTTTAGCTGTATGCCTTGAGGCGTCAGCCGGCGCAATTGTTCCATCAGTGCAGAGCTGGCTTGAACCGCGACCAACTGTTCAGCGATCTGGGTGTTTTCCTTACGTATGACTGCTGTACGTGCCTTTAGCTGCTGCAGTTGCTTCTGATCCAGCCGCAATTGTTGCTCTAGTGGCTGCAAGCGATCAAGCTCAACCTGTTGCTGACTTTCTTGCCAGGCCAACCAAGCGGCCACTGCCCCTACAGCGAGCACCAGCAGACCACCGAGTCCCAGGCCCTTGGCAAGCAAGGAACGCACCTGAGGCATAAGAGCAGGCTGAGCCGTCAGACCCAACTCTTGGCGACGCTCTTGCAACAGATTCAACTCAGCCTTAGTTAATGAAGCCATCAGCGCTGCTCCCAAGCGCCCGCTAGGGCTAAACAAGCCAAAGTTGCGCAGTCACCCTGCCAAAAATCAGGATCTGGCCCTTCAAGGGCGGGTTGCTCTTCACCAACCACCCAAAGCTTTTGCTTGCTTAGGCACTCACCTTGGCCTAGAGACTCCAACGCTAAACAAAGTTGCTGCTGATCAACAGCAGCGGCTGTAATCCACCATGCCAAAGGGGGTGACGCCCCGCCGCTGTGCAAACGCCAAGCTTGCAAAACCTCATTAAGCTCTTGCAAAAAATCCTGCGACAGATCGTCACCATCAAACGAAGCCGAAAGAGCATGGTCGAGCTCAGGTAAACCGCCGCGTAATAGCACCAAACGCCAGTGTCCATGATGCTTCAACAACCAAGCTAGATCTCCTTCAAAGTGTTGGCTGGCCGCACGTACAGCTCGCCAGGCAGCTGTCAGCATCCACTCAAGGTTGAGGAGCGGCAGATCCGCCGCCTCGACGACATCAATCCAGGCATGCACCATCAACCGATCAGTCACAACCGCTAAAGACAGCGGCGTTGGAGTCGACAAAGATCCAGCAAGCTGCACTGATGAAACAGCGCAATAAGACTCCGGTAAGGACAATGGCCAATTCAGCTCAGGGTTGAGTTCTCGCAGGGCCTTTACCTGATCCACCTCTGGTTCACCATCGGGCCAGCAGAGCAAGCGCCATTGACAGGTCTCCATCGGCAACAACATCTCCAGCTGGCCTCCGAGAAGACCGATATCAAGAAGTAGGTCCCCTAACAACTCACCCAAAGCTTGACGCTGGGTCGGCATGCCTGAACGACAAAGGCCCTGAGGTAGGGGTACATGTCGAAGAGTCAATCTCTCCCCCTGTTCCCAGAGCATCACGAGAGCAGACTCATCAACAACAAGCAGCACCCGTTGTTGTAAAAGCCACCGCTCCGCCATGGCCTGCAACTGTTCCAGCTGCGGAAAACGTTCGCGTAGACCAGCCAACACCAAGGAAAGGCAACCCCGCTCTGGATGAAGGGTATCGGCTACTGCCAGGGCACGCCGCTCCCGACAGCCTCCGACACATGCCGGAAGCCATGGCGGTCAAGCTGGCCGATCAGCCCATCCAAAATATTTGGTACCAAATCTGGACCCTTAAAGATCCAACCGGTGTAAAGCTGCACAAGTGAAGCCCCGGCACTGATTCGCTCCCATGCAGCCTCTGGCGAGTCGATGCCTCCCACGCCGATCAAGGGCAACGCTGGACCTGCCGTGGCCCGCAGCCGACGCAGCACCTCCAAGGCCCGTTGACGCAGAGGCGCTCCACTGAGCCCACCAGCCTCCTCCGCGAGGGTGCGACCCGTTTTGGGAAGGACCCGCCCGTCGAGGCCGAATCTGTCGAGGCTGGTATTCACAGCAATGACACCTGCCAAACCCTCCTCATAAGCCAAGCGAGCCAGGCCATCAATGGCATCATCCTCGAGATCCGGAGCGATCTTCACCAGTAGTGGCGGGCATCCTGGCAATCGTCGCAATCGCTCCACCAGACGCCTTAACTGGCTGGCATCCTGGAGATCACGCAAGCCTGGTGTATTAGGAGAGCTGACATTGATCACGGCGTAATCCGCCAATGGTGCGAGCAACTCAAGCGATAAGGCGTAGTCGTCTGGGGCCTGCTCCAATGGCGTGATCCTGGATTTGCCCAAGTTGAGACCCAGCACAGCTGGACGCTGGCCAGGTGAAGGCAAAGCCTGTTTCTCCAAAGTGCGACGCATTACCTCAGCACCGTTGTTGTTGAAACCCATCCGGTTCAAAGCGGCCTGCTCAGCAGCAAGGCGAAAGAGTCGGGGCCGAGGGTTACCGGTCTGCCCATGCCAAGTCACAGTGCCGAGTTCGGCGAATCCAAATCCAAAGCGATCCCAGATACTGGCCGCCACTCCGTTTTTGTCAAAGCCAGCTGCCAGTCCAACTGGATTAAGAAATCGGCAGCCGAACAACACTTGCTCAAGCCGCAGATCATGGCGTTGCAAATCCAAGGCTATAGCTGCCAGGACAGCTGATACGCCTGGCCAATCTCTACGTAGGGACGTCTGGCTAAGGGCACTCAATGCTGCTTGAGTCAACTGTTCCGGATCTAAGCCCTGATCATTCGCGAGTATTGCTCCCAGCCAACGGCGATACAACTCACCGGTGGAGTACACCTTTGCAGGTGATGGCTCAGCCATCCTGGGCCTCCTCAGATCTGATCCGATCCTGCCGCGCAGCGGTGCAATCGCCAGCGGTTTTCCCCCACAGGCTCCAATAGCCAATCGCGCCAACGCCAGGGGGCAGTCTTACTCGCAAGCTGCTCGATTGGTTGCTCCACCAATTGGGCCAACTCAACGAGGCTGAGGCCATAGCCACGCACAGCAAAACGATCAGCCAGCTCCAGTCTTGTTAGCAGCCGCTGCAAATCAGAAGGGGCAAAATCTTCGCCATCTCCAGCTTCTTTGATCGGCTCAAAAAGACCGAGTGCAATAGAGGCTGACCCCTGTCCAGACATCAACGCTGGAGCACCACCACCTTTGGAAAAGCTCACTGCGATTTGATCAACCCTTTCATTGTCTGGGTCACCGCTGTGACCTTTCACATAAGCCAGGGGCACATCATCCAAGCGAGCACGGTCTAGAGCTCGCCAGAGATCTTGATTCAGCACAGGCTTGCCAGCCGCCGTACGCCAACCCTTACGTTTCCATCCCGCCATCCATTTGCTCAAACCATCAATTAAATATTTGCTGTCGGTACGGATCTTTAAATCGGGGTGACAAGGAAGCTCTTTGAGCTGCTCCAGCACATGAAGGGCCGCCTGAAGTTCCATGCGGTTGTTGGTCGTGGCCGGCGCATAGCCTCCGAACTCCTCCACGCTCCCATCCTCAAAGCGCAGCAGTGCCCCCCAGCCCCCAGGGCCAGGATTTCCACTACAAGCCCCATCAGTGGCAGCAGCCACAACCCGTCCACGACTATCAGCCATTTGAGAAGTCTGTTGTTGTTTGGTACAACACGGTTCGCTTGGTTCTTAGTAATTAGACGCTATGTCGCGAACCTACCCCGAGCTCCTCATGGCATTGAGAAAGCCAGGCAACAGGCTGTTGGTTTTAGGTCTTGGTTTCTTCACTTTGCTGACGACCTTGCCAGCAATCTCCAAAACGATTTTCAACAGTCAGCCTCTCAACCAAGAACGTTTGGTCGTATTGGCTCAGGCAGTGGGAGGAAATCGCTGGAAACTGCTCGTACTCGAACAAATCAAGCCTCTGCCACTGTGCTGGGAAACCCGTCCAGACGGATTGGTTAACCCAACCCTTAATAACTTCAATTTTGCAGGAATCTGCAATCGTTACTTAGACAGCAACGGCTATTCCTTGCGAAGTAGCGGCGAAGACGTGGCTCACAGCTTTCGGCTGCGCATCAAACAAAACCGAGATCGTCTGGAACTAAAAGCCCTCGATCCTGCGCGGTCGCTTCCAATTACCGTTGCCAGCGCAATACTTCCTCAACGCAATCGTGATGCGTTTGTGAAATTAAACTTGGAACCCGGCTGGAAGCTGGAGCGTCGCATATACCAAGGACGCAAGCTCAGCCACGTCTACTTTGCTCATCCAGATCCTGTGAACCTCTTAATTGCCAAAGCATCAGCTCATCAAGGACCTGCCGTCTTCAAGCAACTAGGCGCTCCCAAGGCACCACTCCCTCCCCCAATTTCAATAGCCAACAACAGCGTCATCCATGGTAAAGGCCCGATTCGACTCCTTGTGATTCCTTATCGTCCCTGACGCAGGCCCACTGCAGAGAGGACAGTTGAAGTAGCGCCCCTTAATACTAGTAATGCTAAAAATTGGCTCATATCATTAACATCGTGAGGGGTGCGAAACAACAGTTCAGGGTCGAAACAAGGAAAGACTCCTGATTCTGTTCCACCTAAAAATCCCTGCCTTTGGCGGGGTTTTTTTTTGCATATTTGCCACGCAAAAAAACACCGGCCCCGAAGGACCGGTTAAGAGTTAAAAAAACGGATGCATAGCAACCAAGCTGAAGGCCGCTATCCGCTGGCCATCACTTGAGACTGACCTTACCGCCAACCTCTTCGATGGCCTTCTTGAGGGCCTCAGCATCATTCTTAGCAATGCCTTCCTTGATGGTCTTAGGAGCTGCTTCGACCATGGCTTTAGCGTCGCCCAGGCCGAGGCCGGTGGCTTCACGAACGGCCTTAAGGACCTTGATCTTGGCTGAAGCGTCGAAACTCTCAAGCACAACATCAAATTCGGTTTGCTCTTCGGCAGCTTCAGCAGCAGCACCAGCAGCAGCACCACCAGCAGCCATCACAACGCCTGCAGAAGCAGCGGCAGAGACGCCAAAAGCATCCTCAATCTGCTTAACCAGCTCAGACGCCTCAAGCAAAGAAAGGGTTTTTAGCGAGTCAAGAATGTCGTCGGTTTTTTTAGACATGGTTTGGATTAAGCAACAGATCAGGGAGAAACAGTCGAATCGAAGACGTTCAGCTCTCGCCACTCTCGGCGTGCTGATGAAGTGCCCGGGCAAGGCCGGAAGGAACCTCGTTGATACCCACAGCAACCTTGGTAGCCAAGGCATTGAGGGAACCTGCGATCTGCGCCATCAGAACCTCCTTGGTCGGAAGATCACCAATAGCCTTGATCTCACCCTGTGAGAGGAGCTTGCCTTCGAAAAGACCACCCTTCGTCTCGGATTTTTTAGTGTCCTTCTGAAAAGCCTGTACGGCCTTAACAGCACCACCAACATCGCCCTTGATCAGAACGAAGGCGTTGGTACCAGTCAGTAAGGATTCGAGATTCGACCAGGCACCATTCCCATTAATGGCGTGGCGCATCAAGGTGTTTTTGGTCACCTTGCACACCCCGTTGCTGGCCTGCAAACGCGTGCGCAGATCAGACATTTCCTTAATGGAGAGGCCCTGATAATCCAGGACCAGTGCCATTTCGGCCTCGCCGAGAAGCTCCTTGAGCTCTTCGACAATCTGTTGCTTGCTCTCCAGAGTGCGGCCCATAGGAATTGGATCGGATCGGGTGAACAAGCTAGACACGCACTTGCCAAGTGCTCAAAAAAGAGCGGAGGCCGCGTGTCGATCCAATCCCAACAGGGAAAAACCTTCGCATCTACCTCGACAGGACTTAAACAACCTCAAAGGATGCATGAAGCATCACTGAAAGATGGCAACCTGTTGTCTTGGGTCGGGCGCGTGCCCGTTGGCTTTCGCCAAGGAGCAACCCTACAGCAAGAAGGTCAAGCGTCTTCTTCGAGGTCCTGAAGAGCAGTTACGTCCACTTCCACTGAAGGGCCCATGGTGGAGGTGATGTACAGACTCTTCCAATAGCGACCCTTGGCACCACTTGGCTTATTGCGATCGATGGTCTCCTGCAAGGTCTTCAGATTCTCGAGCAGGGCGTCTGCGGAAAAACTTGCCTTGCCGAAACGCACATGCACGATGCCAGCACGATCAGCCCTGAATTCCAGCTTGCCGGCCTTGAACTCCTTGATCGCAGCCGCTAAATCCGTGGTTACTGTTCCAGCCTTAGGGTTTGGCATCAGGCCACGGGGACCTAGGACTCTGCCCAGCTTGGCCACCTTCGGCATCATGTCAGGGGTAGCGATCAAAAGATCGAAATCCATCTGGCCTTTGCCGATGCTTTCCACCAAATCATCATCCCCAGCCAACTCAGCCCCAGCTGTCTTTGCCTCAGCTAATTTCTCACCCCTGCTGATTACAGCAATGCGCACGCTCTGACCCGTACCTTGAGGCAGAGCAACAGTGGTTCGCAACTGTTGATCGGTGTATTTGGGATCAATCCCAAGTCGCACGTGGGCTTCGATGGTTTCGTCGAACTTTGCTGTGGCGTTCTCTTTGACGAGCTGAATGGCCTCAATAGGCTGATAAACACGGTCTTCAACTTTGGCGAGAAGACCAGTAATACGTTTAGACAGTTTTGGCATGGCAGATGTGGGGTGCAGGCGACACAACGTGTCTCCCCCGAAAATGGTGAATAGATGAATCTTGAAGATGGACGCTACATCAGTGTCAGTCGCTGATGGAAACGCCCATGTTGCGAGCAGTACCTTCAATGATGCGCATGGCTGACTCAATACTGGTGCAATTGAGATCAGGCAGCTTGGTCTTGGCGATCTCTTCAAGCTGAGAACGGCTTAGGGAGCCGACCTTGCCATGGGCGGACTCACCAGAACCTTTTTCGATCCCGGCAGCCTTCGTGATCAGCACTGATGCTGGGGGAGTCTTGGTAATGAATGTGAAACTACGGTCTTCAAAAACCGAGATCTCTACCGGAATCACTAATCCGGCCTTGTCCTGCGTGCGAGCGTTGTACTCCTTGCAAAACGCCATGATGTTGACTCCATGCTGGCCAAGGGCAGGACCCACAGGCGGAGCAGGATTAGCTTTGCCAGCATGAAGGGCCAGCTTGATCACAGATACAACTTTCTTGGCCATGGACGAGCGGGATTGAACGATTGCGGATGACCTGGCCCTTGGGACAAGTGCGGCAAGATGGTGGCCCACCTCTTTGGCCGCCCTCCGCAGGGAGACGGCCGCCGTTAGCTCAATTCTGTTTATTGATTTGAGAAAACTCGAGTTCCACAGGTGTTTCTCTGCCAAAGATTGAAAGAAGAGCTTTCAGCTTGCTGCGCTCTCCAGAGACTTCGATCACCTCTCCCTGGAAGTCCTTGAAAGGACCCGAGGTCACAAGGATCTGATCGCCCTCCGCGAGATCGACCTTGACGAGTGTCTTTTTCTCAGCAGCACGCTTGAAGATGCGATCCACCTCCTGACGACTGAGCGGTCGGGGTTTGATGTGACCACGAGCTTTACCTGTGGCGCGCCGGTCCTCAGCCCCTACGAAGTTGATCACGTTGGGGGTGCTGCGTACCGCCATCATTGTGTCTTCATCAAGAACCATTCGTACCAACACGTACCCCGGAAAGACTTTCTCCTCAGTGGACTGACGACTGCCATCCTTTTTCAATTTCACCGCTGGGGTCTGGGGAATTTCGATCTCCAGAATCCTGTTGCTAACACCAAGGGTGACAGCTCGCTGCTCAAGAGTTGCCTTCACCTTCTTCTCACAGCTCGAGGCCACCTGAATGGCATACCAGCGGGCTACGGTTGTTCTGGCTGCAGGAGTTGGGGCCTTGGTGCCCTCCTCTCCATCATTAGGAGCCGGCAGTTCCAGAACCTCAGATGGTTCTTGTGGTGTGAGCTCGAGTTCTGACACTTGCGCTGATAAGAAGCTAATGGTTTGGGAAAGACGGTTGAGGCAAGACAGCAAAACCGCCCTACAAAATCAAACGAAAATCTGGGACGACGCCCAGCTATAAAACCGACTCACGGCAGCGATGAATGCAGCCGAGAGACTGACCATCAGGATCACGGCGATGGATTCGCTGAACAGCTGCTGGCGACTGGGCCATACCACCAGGCTCAACTCCTCATATGTTGCTGCAAGAAACCCACTCTGACGGGTCGGTTCTGCCTCAGGAAAATCGCTGGAGTCTGTGGTGTCCTCGGCAGGAGATTCGCTGGAGTCTGTGGTGTCCTCGGAAATAGGGCTGGTCACGGAGCTTAGGCCGGTGGCTATCGCCGGTGCTGAAGCACACGCCGGCAAACGAATACTTTACCGGATACCTGTTTCAATCCTCAGGAAGGAACTGAAATGGTTCGGAGGCCTGAGCACCGGGTATCACGCGCACGGCGCGGGCACCGCTGAAACGCTCTTCCAGCAATTCCGTGGCCAACGGGTTCTCAACCCGACGACGCAGTACGCGCCGTAAAGGGCGAGCGCCATATTCCGGTTCATAACCTTGCAAAGCCAAAGCCTCAACCGCGTCTGCCTCCACACGCAATTCAAGACCTTGCTCAGCAAGCAGGCTGGAGAGATCGGCCAATTGCAGCTGCACAATTCGCTGAAGGTCATCAGCCTTGAGCGGCCGAAAACGGATCACTTCATCGATGCGATTCAAAAATTCAGGCCGAAATTGCTTATTGAGGGCCTGATCCACCTTTTGAGTCAGGCTCTGATCAAGACAATCCCCATCTGTCCCCTCCTGCTGCGCCAAGCGAGACGCATCAAGGATGGCGCGACTAGCCAAGTTGCTAGTCATCACAACCACGGTGTGACGGAAGTCCACGGTGCGGCCCTGCGAGTCAGTGAGACGGCCATCGTCCAAAACCTGCAGGAGCACATTGAACACATCAGGATGAGCCTTCTCAATTTCATCCAGGAGCAACACCGCATAAGGACGGCGACACACCGCTTCGGTGAGCTGTCCACCCTCCTCATAGCCGACATAGCCGGGAGGAGCCCCCAAAAGGCGCGCCACGGCATTGCGTTCCATGAATTCACTCATATCGAGTCGCACCAGCGCCTCTTCCTCATCGAACAAGGAGGCCGCAAGCGCTTTTGCCAGTTCTGTCTTGCCCACGCCAGTGGGTCCTAGAAACAAAAACGAACCAACAGGACGGCGCGGATCCTTCATGCCCGCTCGAGCTCGACGAATCGCTGCCGCCACCGCCTGAACCGCTTCGGGCTGACCAATCACCCGCTCGCCTAAATGGGCTTCAAGATCTAGCAACTTTTGCCGTTCAGCCGCCAGCAACCGCTGAACAGGAATCCCAGTCCAGCGTGCAACGACATCGGCAATGTCTTCAGCCTCCACTTGCTCTCGCAGGAGCGCCGAACCAGATGCCTGGGCAAAAGCCAATGTTTCTTCAAGGTCGGCCCGCCGTTGCTGAACCCTATGCAATTGGTCGTATTGAAGACGTGCAGCCGCCTCTAGATCACCGAGTCGCTCTGCTTCAGCAATGGCATTGCGGAGATCCTCGTCTTGTTGCAACAAATCTCGCAGCTCGGCCAGATGATCCCGTTCGATCTGCCAGCGCTCTTGTAAATCTGTGAGCTGAGATGCCGCAGCAATCCGAGCAGCCTGCAACTGCACCCGTTCAACCTCTGGAGCCTGCTCAGCCGCCAGCAAAGCAAGCTCGACACGACGCAGCTCCGCCTCCGCCTCTTCAACCACCTGAGGCTTCGAGGTGACATCCATCTTGAGCTGGGCTGCAGCCTCATCGATGAGATCGATGGCCTTATCAGGTAAGCAGCGGTCACTGATGTAGCGATCAGCCAAGCGATTTGCAGCAGTCACCGCACCATCGGTGATCGTGACGCCGTGGTGAAGTTCGTAGCGCTCTTTCAGGCCTCGCAAGATTTCAACGCTCAATTCAAGACTCGGCTCCTTGATTAAAACCTGCTGAAAACGCCGATTGAGTGCCTGATCCTTCTCCACTGTGCGGCGATAATTCTCAGGGGTCGTGGCCCCAATGCAGCGGAGGTCTCCCCTTGCTAAAGCGGGCTTGAGCAAACTTCCAGCATCCGCACTGGAACGATCGCTGCTCACCACCGTGTGCAGTTCATCGATGAACAACACCACACCTGCATCTGGATCGCTCACCTCTTTCAACACAGACCGAAGCCGTTCCTCAAATTGACCACGAAACTTGGCACCAGCGATCAGTGCACCAAGATCAAGGGAGACCAAGCGCAAACCCTTCAGGGAATCGGGAACCTCCCCAGCCACAATGCGTTGAGCCAACAGCTCGGCGATGGCCGTTTTACCAACGCCAGGAGCTCCAATTAACACCGGATTGTTCTTGCTGCGACGCGATAAAACCTTGATCAAACGGCGAATCTCTGGATCTCTACCGATCACAGGATCTAGCTGTCCTGCCTGAGCTGCAGCGGTAAGGTCACGACCATAGGCCTCAAGAGCCTGAGGTTCTTGCTGGAGTTGTAATGGAGTTGGCTCCCCAGTAGCGACGGCAGGTTCTTGGATAATCGGCGGGGTAGGAGAGGAGACAGGTCTCGTTTGTGAGGCCACCGATGCAGGTGGCGCAGAATCGGGCGCAGGAGGAGAAGTCTGCGTTGATGTACGCAACTGGCGCCTGCCTTTGGGCAAGCGTCTCAACTCCGCTTCCAAGCGTTCACTGGGCATTCCTAGCTCTTCAAATAGCTCGGCTCCAATGCGCGGATCGCGCCCCAACGCAATCAGCAAATGAGACACGTCAATCAGCCGAGATCCCCAGCGAACTCTGGAACGGTCTGCTTCTTCAAGGAGGTCTTCAAGGTCATCGCCGATGAACAACTCATCACCTCGAGCCATAGGCTGCTCGGCCAAAAAACCTTCCAAGCGATCCAGCAGCGCAGTTGAATCAATGGGCAGAGCCAACACCCAATCGCTGTAACGCCGATCACTGAAAAGCACCTGGATCAAGTGCTCCACATCCAGCTGACCATGTCGCCAACGGCGGGCGACATCCTGACCGACAAGCAACAAATCCCAAGTGTCATCACTGAATCGATCAGGATCACTTGTGAGACTTCCCTGGGCGGAAGCCGCTTGACTGGTCTCAGGATGCATAGGGTTCAGCTCGCGGCCTCACGAGAGGCCAGTTGAATCAGCTCCACCTTGTAGCCATCGGGATCTTCCACAAAGGCAATCACGGTGCTGCCATGTTGCATAGGCCCGGGTTCTCGCACCACACGCCCGCCTCGCTTTGAGATGGCCAAGCAGGTGGATTGAATATCCTCCACGCCCAAGGCGATATGGCCATAGCCCTCTCCCAACTCGTAGTGATCTTGGTCCCAGTTGTGTGTGAGCTCCAGCACAGTGGTGTCACTCTCCTTGCCATAACCGACAAACGCCAAGGTGAAGCGACCTGAGGGGTAGTCCTTTCGCCGCAACAGATGCATGCCTAGAACCTCGGTGTAGAAGCGCAGAGAACGATCCAAATCCCCGACCCTCAGCATCGTGTGCAACATCCGCATCTCGAGCGATCCTGACCTTTAAGACTCAGTTCATTCTGCGTCGTTCTACGACTGACAACAGCCTCAGCATCAGTAAAAGGGCTAGGCGGTACACAGTCCGAGGGATGGCAAACCATAGGATCCACGCAACTTCAATTCGTCACAGGTGATCGATTCCCTCGACTTCGTCATTGACACCATCGTGGCCAGAGAGGTTCTCGACTCTCGCGGCAACCCCACAGTTGAAGCAGAAGTGTTGCTCGAAGCAGGTGCCATCGGTCGGGCCATCGTGCCCAGCGGAGCAAGCACCGGTGCCCATGAAGCGCATGAATTAAGAGATGGCGACAGCCGCTACCTGGGCAAAGGGGTGACTAAGGCTGTGAACCATATCGAGGATCGGATTGCCCCAGCGCTCTGTGGGATCTCTTCCCTAGATCAGGCCAGTGTTGATGGCACCATGCAAGAGCTTGATGGCAGCGACAACAAATCAAGCCTGGGCGCAAACGCGATCCTGGCCGTGAGCATGGCCACTGCCCGCGCGGCCGCCAATGGCTTGGGTTTGCCCCTCTACCGCTACCTGGGTGGCCCCATGGCCTCATTGCTGCCCGTACCGCTGATGAATGTGATCAACGGTGGTGCGCATGCTGCTAACAATCTCGATTTTCAGGAATTCATGCTGGTGCCCCATGGAGCAAGCAGCTTCCGAGAATCGCTGCGCATGGGCGCAGAAGTATTCCATACACTCAAGGGCCTGCTCAGTGCTCAGGGGCTCTCAACGGCAGTTGGAGATGAAGGCGGCTTTGCACCCAATCTGGCCAACAATGATGCAGCAGGAGATCTGCTCATTCAAGCAATCGAAAAAGCAGGCTATTCGCCAGGTAAGGATATTTCCTTGGCACTAGATGTAGCCAGCACAGAGTTCTATCAAGACGGCTGCTATGCCTTCGGGGGTGGTCGTTACACCAGTACCGAAATGGTCAATGAGCTCGAAAAACTTGTTGATCGCTACCCAATTATTTCGATCGAAGATGGACTAGCAGAAGATGATTGGCAAGGTTGGGCTCTACTCACAAAAAAATTGGGGAAGCGTATCCAACTGATAGGTGACGATATTTTTGTAACTAGTACTAAGCGCTTACAGCAGGGAATTGATCAAAACGTAGCCAATTCCATCCTAATTAAAGTGAATCAGATCGGTTCGCTAACGGAAACGCTTCAGGCCATTGATCTTGCTGGGCGCTCTGGTTACACCAGCGTGATCAGCCACCGCAGCGGCGAAACGGAAGACACCACAATTGCAGATCTTGCCGTTGCCACCCGTGCTGGGCAGATCAAAACGGGCTCCCTAAGTCGCAGTGAACGGGTAGCGAAATACAACCAACTGCTGCGAATCGAAGACGAACTCGGTAGCCAAGCGGTCTATGCCGGTGCCACAGGACAAGGGCCACGGGGGCGAAGCTAAGCAAAGGCCTCAAAGGGGCTGGACGGGGATCACTTTGGAAGACTTTCAGCGACTCTGACTCGACACATGATCCATGCGCGACTCACGTCCCAGCTTGATCTGCAATTTGAACCAACCGAAGCCCACCGGGAGAGCCGCGACCAACGGCAAGACAGCCCAAATTGGCCGACTACTTGCCCCCAAAAGAGCAGCTGCAATGCCTAGAGAGCCCAATAACACCGATTGACCAAGGGCCTTCTGAACGCTGATCATGCGCCGCAACTGTCGATCGGATTCACCCATCCGGATCTGCAATTGCAGATCTCCTTGTTCCAGTCGTTCAAGGCTTTCGTCCAGACGCCTTGGCAAGGCTGCCGCCCGGCTGCCAATAGCACCGACCTGACGTCCGAGCTCATTGAGCAAATCGTTTGGACCAGAACCGCTTGAAGTCATCAGTGGCAGTAAATATGGCTTGGCTATAGCCATCAAACTAAAGCCTGAGTCGAGGCTTCGCCCCACACCTTCAAAGGTGGAGAGAGCACGCATCACAAAAATCAGCTCAACTGGCAGCCGAAAGGGTTGGCCATAAACCAACTCGTACAGATCACCGGAAAGTTTCTCGATCACATTGGCGCTGAAGGGGGGCGTCAAAGCGTCTTGAAACATCACTCGCACCAACCGCCGCACAGGCCCAACGTCGATGCCATAAGCAATCAAACCCGCAGCCTGCAACTCCTCAACCAGGGCTGCCGCATCTCTAGCCGCCGCCGCACGAATCATCGAACCGAGCCGACGTCGTAAAGAATCGGAGAGCAGCCCCATCATGCCGAAGTCGTAGTAAATGAGAGCTCCATCAGGGGCCACGGCAAGGTTGCCTGGATGGGGATCGGCATGAAAAAAACCGAATCGCACGAGCTGCTGCAGATAACTGGCGGCTCCAAGCTCCGCTACGGCCGAGGGATCAATGCCGGCCTTCAATAAAGCCTCAAGATCATTCACCTTGATGCCTGGCAAATAATCGAGACAAAGAACACGCCGGGTGCTGAGCTCCCAGACCACTGCAGGCACGCGAATACGAGAATCATCAAGAAATTGTTGACGAAACCGAGCTGCGTACTGAGCCTCTACACGAAAGTCGAGCTCCCTTAACAAGACCCGACGGCATTCCTGAGCAATCCCCACCCAGTCGCGTCCACGTCCCCATTTGGGGTGACGTTGCAGTACAGCAGCGACCTGCTGCATGATTTGCAAATCCAGGCGAAACAATCGCTCCAGGCGAGGCCGTTGAATCTTCAGGACAACTTGCCGACCGCTGCGCAGACTGGCGCGATGAACCTGAGCTAGGGAGGCGGCTGCAAGGGGCTGATCATCAAGATCAATGATCTCTGCACAGCGGTCCCCCAATTCCTGCTCCAGCAGAATTTGAGCTTGCTCAAAACTAAATGCAGGGACCTTGTCCTGAAGATCAGCCAGTTCAGATACCCATTGAACTGGCAAAACATCAGGACGTGCCGAGAGCAACTGGCCAAGCTTGATAAAAGCGGAACCAAGTTGGAGCAATTCTGTAGTGAGCCAACGAGCTCGAACCGTTTGGCGGGCCTGCCGCCGCTCACTGGTACAACCACCTGGATAAGTCCATTCACGGGCATCCCACCAAACAAAGATGATTAACGTCAAAACTGCACGCCAAATACGCAGCGCACGCAGCCCACGCCGAATCGCTACCAGCAGGGACGGACACGCCATTACTGGTTGATCTCAACTTGGCGATTGAGGTCTGCCACCTTTGCCCTAAGACGATCGATCTGATCCTGAGCCTGTTCTTGATTAGAAACTGGCGATGAGGTTGCCTTTGTCTCACTGACCTCGTCAGATTCCTGCTCCAGACGATCGGCCTCTGCAATCACCTCTTGCTGAAAAAGATCCCATTCCTTGCTAATGCGCTCTGGAGCATCCTTCGCCAGCACGGCCAAGCCAGCAGCAGCGTCAGCAAGCCCATGACCCAATCGTGCGGCTAAGCGGTTCAAGGTCGCTCTGAGTAGGGAATCAGGAGAACTCATGACCACAGCACGGATGTCTGAAACTGTGGCAGATCCAACTCGCAATCAAAGCACTGAAGGAGCGTTGGGAGGCCTTGTCAAAGTATGAGGTGGGTCGCTTGGAAATGGGGTGATTACTTTCAAGGGCTTTTAGGGATAGTTCCTCCTAAGAAAGTCTGATACTGGCGAGTGCGGCCGTTGAGGGGAGTCTCCCCTGCGAAGGAAATCTGATGCTGGTGTGTTGGAAGGCTTTGGTTTTGGTGCTACTGGCTGAGGCGGCGTTGGCCTGCCAAAAGAGTTTGATTCTGGTGTGCTGGAAGGCTTGGGTTTTGGCGCTACTGGTTGAGCAGGTCTTGTTCCCTGAGGGTTGATTGGAGCAGCCAGTTCTGGAGCAGCTAGAGCGGGGTTTGCAGAGTTAGCTTCTGTGGCTTGGCGAATCGCTTGAAGTTCCTGTTCACGACGAAGAGCAGCCGCCGCAGCCAACTTCTCTGCTTGCTGCTTTGCCTGCTTCTCAGCCTGCTCTTTGGCCTTACGTTTGGCTGAAATTTTGGCCTCCTTGGCAGCGACATCCGCCTGTAGATCTGCACTGCTGCCACCATGCCGACGACGCAGTCCTTCTAGGCGCTCTCCTGGAAATGGAAAAGGAGTTGGTCCAAAAGACTGTTGCTGAGGCTGCTGCGTGTTGCCACGCAGAATCATGATCCTCTGGGTCATGCCATAGCCCAGAGCAAAACACCCACCCACCAACAAAGGTCCAAGCCAAAAGCGTGGGCGCTTGCGGTTCTTCTGCTCAGTTGGTGATGGTTTGTCCACGTGATCAAGCATATCCAGTCGTCTTGATCAGCTTTAAAGTTCAAACAAGGGCAAAACAATCCCTGATGCCAATCAGTGCTAACTCGATCAAGACTGATCAATCATCCGTATTTAGATGGGTCAAAGTAGATGCAAGCACAAAAGATTGAAACTAGAAGCTTTGAAGAATTTATAGACGTAGAGCAGGATGATCTAAGTGTTGCTAAAAGCTTCCAACTGCTGGCTTCCCACTAATTGCGATCCTAGGTTTATAGACAGAAAGGCAAACTGGCTCCCGATCCCAACCATTCATGACATGGCCTTGTCGATAGCCTGAGATAGAAAGTAAGCAAACAGAAGCCTGATAGGTGTGTAAAACACGACTAACTAGTTTGGATGCCTGCATCACCATTCGCTTCAGCAAGCACACTCAAATTCTTTGTTCAAAAAAGAAATGAGCCATTTCATGGCTGCCAAGTCAATGAACTGGAAAATCCGTTGCTGCATGGCAAGAGACTATGAGATAGAGATTACTGGAGCTTCGGGGAGCTCCAGTGTGCTTGAACCAAGTTCAGCAGACATTTCCCTTGAAATGTAGATCAATGTCCATTAGTCGTACAAACACTGTTGACAATATGGCCAATCCAGGCGCATTGACGAATGGATAAGTAAATGAACTCGTGATGATCATGGATGCTCCTCTCAATCACTCTGAAAACATTGCGCCCGCTGGTATTGACGAAAGCAGCATTCAAGAGAGATTTAAGTTGGCTTTATTAACATATAATTTCCACTTTATAGGATTACCTTTGCGTTGATGCATGCACTTATACAATAAGAATATTGCGAAACGAATTGCTTTCATCTGCTTCGCGGCATAATAGAAAAACTGAAAGCAAGGAACGGGCATCTAGCCATAGTTGTCAATCATGATTGGCGTTATCGCTTTTGCAAGGGTTCATAAAGGAAAAACTTTTGATGATAGAAAAGCTTCTAACAATTCAATCCTAAGCAAAAAGTTGATAGCCAAAAGAAGAAGTTGGAAACATGAAGCCTGGTGGCTTCTTAGATAAGCAGAAAACAAACAACTGCAACACTACTCAATCAGCTCAGGAAGTTTTCCGGCCTTGCGCGCAGCTGTACAGGTCACTGAATTGATATTAGTATATTCTGGGGGGGCAAGATATCGAGATGTAATGGCACAAAGTTTCCAACCAGTGTAAGGTTTTCGTTCCCCCGTAAGGTCTTCTGAAAAACCATTCGCTTGACACCAAGTTGATGTAGGGAATTGATAAGCACCAACTTTATCTTCACACGCAACATTAGCTTGACGGAAAAAATAAGTATTTCCATTGTCACTATTGATTTTGATGCCGAAGTCTTGTTGTGATTGAGCCTGAGCACTAGTTGGACCAGAGAATAGAAATGAAAGCAGTGTTGTCATTAAAATCGGGAGCCTTGATAATGTTCTCAACTGTCTAGCACTTGATTGATTGTATAATAACAGTCTCTAACGCGAAAAGGTAAGCTTTTAATTTAATTGGCTCTATTCTTAAATATCATTCTGGTGATGATCAATTGAATCATCATCTATGGGCTAGCTTGAAAAATAAGTCGATAGACTTTGCGATTATTTATATGTGATATTTGAAAGTTGTCAGTCGAGCCAATGCGTCTTTTATAGATGAGCTGGCTTCTCCCCTCAAGCAAGAAAGATTAGAGACAGTTTTCTTGATAGAAGATAATTTGCGAACTTACGATCTTTTCTATAAAGAAATAGGTCGTTGTGAATTCAATCAATATGTTGCCAATAGCAGCATACTTTGAATCCGAGGCTATAGGAATAATGCCCAACACTTCTTATAGAAATATAAGCAGTAGTGTGCTTTTAATCATCTAAAAAAGGCAAAAAGCTTCACTTGCAAAAAAAGGGAAGGCATTTCCCTGGAGCGTAAGGTCACTTATGACACACTTTGAGGCAGTGGGATAAGTGATCCGCTGAAATGACCTTTGCAGTAAAAGCTAGGTAAGGGAGCTCTATCTTTAATGCCCAATCAATTATGCGGACCAGTAGGCGCTTTAACAGCTAGAGATTGGAAAGGACAAAGTCTTGAAATTTATCTCTCAATGAATCAAACTCTTTGCGAGTTTGATCATTGATTAGGCCCACATGCCCATTTTCTATGGCAGTGTGGGTTTCATTCAATGCTTTTAGCATGTAATAAATTTCTGATTGGGATTCAAAAGTAAATTTCATGGTAAAAGATATTAATATTATTAAAGTATCGCCGAGAAGTGGGACGGGGCAATCTGTATAAACACTCATAAATTTAAATAGTGCACATGTCTATAGAGGGAATTGGCAGGTTGTAAATGTAAATGTAAAGGGAAAATGAAAATGGTTAGGGAGGTAAAGGGAAGGATCAAGAAACTGTCTCGCGCAAAAGATTACAGGCTAAGCTTTACTGGGCAAGCCGAATGAGTATTAACCTTATTCAAGGTGGCTTTACCTAAAAGGTAATATGATTACCAGTTTAAAATTGAAATGATCGAAAACAAGCCTCTACCATACTGTTGAGAATCAAGATATAGACTCAGGCCTTGACTTAGTTCTATAATAGTGATTATATGCTGCTAAGCCTATATGGGCCATCCTATCGCGTTGATCATTGCCATTGCCCTGTTGTGCACTCTTTGGCGACTGTTATATTTCTCAGATGTTGCCAGAAACTAGAGCTAAGAAAAAGAGATCTAGGCATCATAAAGTCAACCCAAAAAATAGTTGTTATTTCTAATACTTAGCAGACCGGCATGGTTTTCATTCATTAAAAGAGATTAATATTTTACGGCCACACAGTAGACATCTTGTGCCGGTTCAATCGAGTTTCAAATCGTCTTAAAGATACGGTTTATTCTCCTGATGAAGTTCTCTGACTATGAAGAAGCACTTTTTATGATTTGCAGGAGAGTATTAATCTTGCTGGGTCCCTTTGCTCACTTAAATCAACAAAGGGATCATTAGCCAAAGAATATCTTAGCGTTGATACTCGCAGTAAATTTTGTTGTCCATTGGGGAAACGCTCTGTATGAGACCTTCTAGAGTGATGAATTCTGCAAAGAATAAGCTCTGCAAAATTATGCTGTATCAGATTAAGCAGCCAAGAGCAAATCACCCTTAAAGGATATACAAAGACTATCGTTGCAATACCTAGAACAAGATGCCGATGAAATAACATGTGGGCATGATATCTTGATGGTAGTGGATTTGCACTATCTATCTATACGCATCCGCAAATGCTTTAAGAGTGCAATAGGTTGAGAAGAAGGAATTACTCTTGATTATCCATCGTGAAGATGTAGTACAAAAACCATCCTACACCAACTAGCAATAGAATGATTGCGCCAATTATGTCCCAAGGAATGGAATCCATAATCTACTTTTCAATCCTCACAGTAATAGCTTAATAGCATCTATAGTAGCTTAAGCACAAGCTCAAATCGAACAATGAAAAGGTACGCCTGCAAGGTTTGCACCTATGTCTATGACCCAAGGGTTGGTGACCCGAAAAATGGGATCCCACCTGGCACGAGTTTTGCTGATTTGCCCAGAGATTGGAAATGTCCACAATGTAAAGTAGGAAAAGGAAAATTCAAAGCATGTAATTGATTCTGCGATCTCAAATTAACCATGCTTTGACTTCAAAAGTAGATGCTGGGATGAAACCACCAAAGCCTTGAATCTGCTAACAAGACTCAAATAGATCTTAAACTAAGAAACCTGGCAATTCTCAATAGCCAAGAGGCCTATCAATATAGATGATGATTATTAGGATTTATTGGCTTGTCGGCATCAACTCTTAGAAGATGTGACTTAGGGCTGAGTTCTCTGCCAGTGCTTGGAAGCAGATCAAAAAAACGGAATTAATTTTGCCCGCAAGCCTTAAGAGCAGCTTGCCAGCCTACATAATTGAATATGAAACATCCAAGACTTGTTGATGAGAGATGTGTTGCAGAAAACCTTCATTTGCTTGCAGGCCTATCTTCTTGTAATTCATTGCTATCCTTGTGCTTGCTGTATTTAATAAAATCATTGCCTTAGAATTTATCAGGCTAAGTATTGCTTGAGGCATTTAGAATGTATTTTGCTCAGGATCTATTATGTGCGCCACTGTCTCATTCGGCTAGGCAGCTTTAGACATAAGGATATTAAACTATGAAGCAATTGAGGTGATTGCTCGATCGAGTCTATGGATGAGTACCTTTAGGTGATAGCCACACGCTGAGATTAAATCTTGCATAGCATCTTCTTAATGGGCATGTAGAAATATGAGGAAGAAAAAGAATGCGGTAAGTTTTCTTATTCGTATTCTCACCGCTTTTTAAACACTGATTTTGAATCTCTAATTAGGGCACTATCTATCACATGGCTTGATCAAGCCAATAAGTCGATAAAGCAAAAACTTGATTGATTTTTATCTCCTCTTGACTAGCCAATATAATGGTATTGATGGTCAATGAAGCCCGATGCTTAATCTGTTCAGTGATTCTCCACTTTTAGCCTCTTGTCAGGCGTCATTGGTGCTCATTTTTGGAGTTATTATGCTACTTAATGCACGTCGCAGCCGTCCTAACCTTAAATGGCATCCAGAATATCGTCAGTTATTAACCAAAGCATATGACAACTCACCCTATGCAAAAGAAAATAAACTATAAAACTCAAACTTAGCCTACGTCATTGATAGATGTGGATCATGTCATGTTTATTCGACTTCTGCATGCCTTGTAGGCAACATAGAAAATTTAGATGAAAAAATATTCTTCTAAATGAAATAGAATTGCAGACTCTTTTTCAGGCGCACATCAATTGCTAAGACCCGTTAGGTTTATCTCTACAAATTCATTATACATTCGAGCCTTTTTTACTGCAGCGATCAGTTCGATTTCAGATCGTCACCCAAGCGACTAATTGGATTGTCATCGTTCAGGTTTGGCGCTGGATAGAGGGTGGTGCAATTGAACGCAAAATCACCACCAGCTTTCTGAACAATGTCTGCAATCTGGAGGAAGATCTCCTGTTGAATATCTAGCCAGTCTTTCCAAACAGTTGTTTTAGTAAAGCAATACACCATCATGTTGATCGAGGAGCTATCCCATTCGTTGAAATTCACTAAGATGCTCTGTTTTTGATCTATCTCTGGATGGTTTACTAGCAGACTTCTAACACGATTGGTAATTGTCTCGATACGGGGCAGATCTTCGTAGCGAAGACTAATGCTGGCCTTGATTCTTCTGTTATACATTCGTCCAGGATTCTCGATCGGAGTAGTCGCAAAGATCGAATTTGGGATATAGAGTGGTCGACGATCAAAGGTGCGAATGCGGGTGTGATACCAGCCAATTTTCTCAACTGTTCCATCATCAAAGCTTGAGACGCTAATCCAGTCACCTTCTGAGAATGGACGAGTGAAAAAGAGCATGAACCCTGAAAGGAAATTCTGAGAAATCTGCTGTGTCCCAAAGCCGAGGCCAATGCCTGCTCCACCAAGCAAAGCGCCTACTGCTGCGGTAGACACTCCAAAAGTCACCATCAGGGCCGCGATAGTTAAAACAATGACTCCAATGGTGAAAACTCGATCCAATAAGGCGGTCAACATCGCCTCATCTCTGGGATCTTCTACCTTCAGCCAGCGTTGAATTCGATTCGATTGCAGGAGCAGTGCCCGGCCGAGATTGATCGTGGCCCAGCCGAGAGCGATCACCACCAGAGCAGTTGAGACTGCTGAACTTTTAATAGGCAACAAGGCCTTAGCTTGCAGTTCCAAGAGGTGTAAAAGCCAACCCAAGTAAAGAGCTGAACTAAATCCAAGCAATAAGGGCCTTCGGATGGATCTCGCTACCAGAGGGCCAATTCGCCTTCCGTACTTATCCAGAAGAACGAGTATCAACCAAAGAACAGCTAAGAAGACAGTCCCGACCAGGATCCCTTCTTGACTCTGAAAAAAATCGATCTTGTTGAGCAGCTCTTGTTGCGTATCGGGCATGCGGCTTGATCTGGTTTGAGCAAATCTTACTGAGGAAAGTTGAATCAGGGTAGAGATAAAACTGCCTTTATCAAAGCAGACACAATTAATCAAGAGCAAAATTAGCCTCTCTCAAGAAAGTGGTCTGATTCAGAAGTGGTCTGATCAAGAAGTGGTGTGTCTACCAGTTGATTTACAAGAAATAGATGCACTGTCTCTCAGTGAATCAGACGATGCCATCTTCCAGACCATTGCAAACATCTAGAGCCAGACAAGCTAGATCAATGAGAGCAAGCAGGCTAAAAATCACTGGTGGCAATGCTGGTTCCAGTCTGAAGTTGACCGTGTCGCTGATGCCGATCTCTTTAGTTGTGCCAAAAAATTTATTGATTCTTGCTCATCTGCTGAAGATGATCAGATTGCTTTTGGTTATGGAGTCAGCATTTCTTTCAGCAAGTTTACGATGCTCTTTTGATTAGAGCTGATCGCTTTCCCCAAAAATGACTTGATTTAGAGAAGGATCAGTTTCTTGTCTGAGATGACTGAGTGCACCCTTAATCAATCCAAAAAAATCTCATTGGCACCCAGACGATCACCTGTTGATGCAAATGGCTCAATCCTAGTTGGATCACTAGTAACCAAGAATGAGCCAGTCAGGTTAAGTCTGAGATTAGGTCCCATCATCGTAAGCCTGCTTAATTTAAGTCAAAGAAGCCTTGTCGGTACAAGCAAGACAAGCAAATCTACTCATGAAGGTCTAAGCTATGGATTCGCTAATGCGAAGTCAGCAAACTTCTTGCGTAATGTCTGAAAACCTTTGAGCGACTTCCTGTCCATTTCAAGCAATCCATTCTCAACACACCATTGAGTCTGGTTTAAGGCCTTCAACATGTAATAAATCTCCGTCTGAGATTCAAAGGTGAACTTGACGGCCATAGGAGATTGCTCTTTTGTGGTATCTAGCTTAATAGGAATAAAAGCAAAACGAGCGCGTCAAGGATTTTCACCCGATCCCAAGTAGTGGTGAAGGTGCGATTTGGTTGCTACTTTTAATGAAAGCAATCTGATTTTAGTCAGCGTTATTTGAGGCCTACCCTTGAAAGCAGGTTGATGTAGATCTGTGAAATAATGTTGTAGCTATCCAGCCTTTCCTAATTGCTTGTTGCCTAGATTAATATTTGCCTATTTCACTGCTTAAGCTTTAAGTAGCCCAAATGAATCTCCTCTTCAGTTTACATGTAAATGAGAGTTAGCTTCTATGGGGGAAATATAAATAATTCCCTATGCGATTTGGCTTTAATCCTGCCTCTAGGGATTCTCTTTAAGGAGTTTCATGAGAATCTTTTGCTGCATCTTGTCCGCACGTAGAATATCTCTTTCTTGCTCTGCTAATGCTAATTCTTTCTGAAGATGATCAATGCGCAGATCAAGCTCTTTCTCACTGCTACTCATGTTGGCTTCCGATCCATTAGGGGCAGACTTAAGGCCTTCGCAGCTTAAATTCTATCCCTTCTTTAGGGCTTCCCATCAGAAATATTATAAATATCTAAATTGAAGCAGGCCTCTTGGATAGAATCGAAAGAATCAAAGCTTGAATCACAGTTGACTGATATTTGTCTTGAATTTGTTGATGACCTTAGGATCAACACGCCACTCCGGAGAGAGTCCGTTGAGCTCGTAGATTTCGCCAGTGCTTGCGTTGCCCACAAAAATGGTGTTGCCAGTGTCAGCGTCTGACATCCACCGGCAAAGCATAGGAATCGTTGGTTAACCGCCAACAATCATTGAGCAAGCCTGCCGAAAGCAGGAGGATCTGGATTGAGCCTCTGCAGATATGGTTAATACAATGACAGAGCATAGGGCTGTGAGTATTTGTTTCACTTGACCATAGAATGATTTATAATAATATATACATTCACGCAATGTCGACAAGGAAGAATGGATTTTGTTGATGCAACATGACGCAGATTCTCCTGTTTTGACCTTGACATTCGATTAAAATAGTTCTGTCATTTGTACTAAGACGATCCCAGACCTTTCACTTCCTACTATCCTGGCAATTGCAGCACTGGTAGCTCTTATCCCTATTGCATTTGGTGGCTTTCTTGCGGTCAAGCGTCGCACAATCACGAGTTAAATCATTTGCTTTACCTTGTAGGTGTCGTTTTAATACCAACCTCCAAAAAGCTCTGGGATTATTACGACACTTGCTACTTTTATTCAATCAATTCGATCCTTGATGACCTCCTAAGTAACCTGAGTGAAGCGAGAGTCCTCAGCTGTGATCTTGATGACTGATCACTGCTGAGGCACTAAAGTGATCAAATCACCTGTATACAGTCAAAATGATTTGATTACTTTCAAAACGATAATTCTTAAACCAATTTCTTCCGTCATGCGCGATCAGCAGTCAATAGAACTGTGTTATCTGCTAATAAAGAGGTGATTAGCCCGGTTAAAGGTTTTGAACGATTGATCGCAGGGTATGGTATGCCTGCCATATTTCTTGATTTGGGTAACGGTAACCTTCGTCCACAGGTTTGGCTTATCTTGGTTATCGGAGCCTCTATAGGTAGCCAATACTGCTCTTGCCCCTACATCTGAACACATTTCAACTCTTACCCCGGGCTATGTTCGGAGCAGTGGTGTCGCTCTGCTGTGCCGGCTTGACGCTTCCCGTAAGGGCTGAAACTGGTTGTGCAGCCTTTGAGGCTATTGGATGGAATGAAAATTTAGCCTCTGGTGCAAAGTCAGGTTTGATCACGGGTGGCAGTTGGAGATGTTCAAATACTTATGCTGCTGGGGCTGGCTTTGTATCTGATGAGTATGCAGTTACTGTACATACTTGTTTTGATGAAATATTTTGCAGTGATAGAGGCTTTGAAGTAGGAGCAATATATGTTCAGGTCAATAAGGATGGAATGAAAGGAAATTTCAGGGCTAGGGGACAGGTGCTCAAGACAGATCGTAAGAGCATGAAGGTGAAGCAGGTGGATTCGGATGTCGCATACAGCTGGACTGATGGTGAATACAATGAATTCAATACTGCATCACTGTTGATAGATCGCTAGCATTAGAGAAGTTTGTCTTTGCTAGGATGAAAATCAAGCAACGACTACAAAGAAAATACCTACACCTAATCGATGGCCTAAGGTCTTTGGCCAAATTTATCTATGCCCGACTAATGCAAGTATTGAAGGGATTGACTCTTTCGCCTTCCAGGCCTATCTCCTGGGGGTTGATTTTTTTAGTGTCTATATCGTTGTAAGTTGTATTGCCATAATTGCGTTAATGCTCGAATTAGCATCAATTCTGTTGCCTTTTACTGGTCCAGGAGTTGAGGTTATCATCGAACTGATTTTTTGCACACTTGTGACTTTTCTATTAAAGTCCAGATTTTATAAAAAATAAGCTTGTCTCGATAGAGATATTATAAAGGAAGAGCTTAAATGCAGAAAATTGTAGTTATTTTCCTCAGTCCAGGTCTTCTTCATCAAGGAATCGATTGGCCACAAGGGCGTCGACTACTGCGAGCAAGGCGCCGCAACCCCAGATCAAACGCCAGACCTGTTCTTCGGCAAATAAAGAGAGGCTGAGGAAGACCAACGCCAGCACCACATCGAGAAGAAGTGCACGGCGTATCAGTCTCGGGGGTAGTGAAGGCTTTCGTTTCAATGAAGTGATTAGCAAGACGATAAGCTAGCCCTAGAACGCTGCAGACCATTGACAAAATTCATAAAGAAAAAGAATTTTGAGTTATTTAAAGTTTGGCTATGAGTAACACTAAAGACTTTTTGCTGCCCGCGATTTGGCAGTCAGGGGTATATACCTTAGGCTTGTAAGGGTTGATATTCATGGACTATACTTTCATGGCTATGAGAATAACTCCTATGGCGTCAATATTTTCTCCATTCCCTGCAAGTGATGCAATTAATAACACCAAAGAGCAACGAAGAATGGGCATGCTGCCAAGATTTTGCGGCGATGGATGTATGGTTAAGCAGTCTTTAATTTCAGTAGGCTAATTTCTATTTAGTCATGTTTACTTTGGTTTCGCCTGCGATAAAACCGCTGTCGCGATTTTGCTTTTGCTGGCCCTTTGACCAATCCATAGACAACAAAGCTTGTTAATAGAGCTGCGAGTGCTCCTACCAAGCTTGATCCCAGTAAAAGGCGAGTGCTGAAGGCCCAGCCTTGGGCCCACATGTCTTGGCCATTGAGTTGAGTGAGGTCAAAGGCATTTTGCCCTTGGCCAAGTAGGGAACAGCCAACTTGATAGTTGAACCAATAGAGCGGCAAATAGGTGATCGGGTTACTGATCCAGGTGCCTATGGCAGCAAGTACATGGTTGCCGCGCACCACACTGGCCAAGGCGATGCCGAGCAGTGTCTGTAAACCGAAGAAAGGGAAGCAGCCACTGAACACTCCTGCTGCGATCCCTCGCGCCCGTTGCCCTGGCGTTCCTTCTTGCTGCCAGAGCCAAACAAGCCAGCGGCGCAGTCGCCTGCTGATGCCCTGGAGGGTTTGCTGGATCATGGCCAGACCGAAGCAATGGTGCTGCAGGGTGGCTTTGATCGTAGGAAGGGCTGAAGGTGCCAGTGATGATGTCTTCTCCTATCCCCCATCAACAAACGATTGCCGCAGTGGCAACGGCGGTCGCACCAGGGCAAGGGGGTATTGCTGTGGTGCGGCTTTCTGGGCCAGCGGCTGAGGTTGTTGGGCGATCTGTGGTGTCGATCCCGGGGCAACAACTTTGGGTTAGTCATCGTGTGTTGTATGGCCATGTGATGGATGAGAGCGGCAAGGAACGGATCGATGAAGTTCTTGTGTTGCTGATGAAGGGGCCACGCAGTTTCACTGGCGAGGATGTTGTGGAGATCCACTGTCATGGTGGATTGATGGCTGTTCAGCGGGTGCTTGAGCGTGTGTTGGCTCAGCCGCATGTGAGCCGGGCATTGCCTGGAGAGTTCAGCCAGCGGGCGGTGCTCAACGGCCGGCTTGACCTCACCCAGGCTGAGGCGATCAGTGAACTTGTGGCGGCGCGTAGTCGTCGAGCAGCCCAGTTGGCGATGACGGGAGTCGATGGAGGCATTCAGCGCCGCATCACCTCCCTGCGGGAAAGGTTGTTGGATCAGCTCAGTGAGCTGGAGGCCAGGGTTGATTTTGAGGAGGATCTTCCCCCGCTCGATGGTGCTGAGCTGTTGATTGAGTTGCAGTGCGTGCGGCGAGAGCTCGAACAGCTTGTTGAAGATGCCAAGCGTGGTGATGTGCTGCGCCAGGGGCTACAGGTGGCTCTGGTTGGCCGCCCCAATGTTGGTAAGAGCTCCCTGTTGAATCGCCTCAGCCGCCGGGAACGGGCGATCGTGACAGATCTTCCTGGTACGACCAGGGATGTCTTGGAGAGCGAGATTGTGCTGGAGGGTGTGCCGATCACCTTGGTTGACACCGCAGGCATTCGCGCCACCAAAGATGCGCTGGAGCAACTTGGGATAGATCGTAGTCATCAGGCTCTCGCTGCAGCTGATGTGGCGGTGTTGGTGTTTGATCTCAGCCTGGGATGGACACACGATGATGCGGCGTTGCTCGCTCAGATCCCAGATGATCTGCCAACGCTTCTTGTGGGTAATAAAGCTGATCTTCAGCCTGCCTCGATGGCTGCTTCGCTGATGGTTGATTCGCTGAGCAATGAGGTTGATGCCAAGACCCCGGATGTGATGTTGAGCGCACTCACTGGGCAAGGAGAAGAGGCCTTGATTGAGGCTGTTTTGAAGACTTGTGGGGCCAGCGAAGCGCAAGGGTTGGTGGTTGCTCTCAATCAACGTCAGCGTGACTTAGCCCTCGCCGCGGCTATGGCCTTGGACCGTAGTCAGGAAGCTGCAGAGCACAAGTTGCCCTGGGATTTCTGGACCATTGATCTGCGGCAAGCGATCAGCAGTTTGGGGGAAATTACTGGCGAGGAGATCACAGAAGCTGTGCTTGATCGAATCTTTTCGCGTTTTTGTATTGGCAAGTAGGGCAGTCATGCGGATGAAATGTGAGGCGATATTTTATTGTTTATTCTGCGGAGGTGATTATGTTTGTACTTAGGCAAGTTGAAAATTTTAACTTCAACACGTTTTAAGCGAAGTGCAGTACTTTTGCTGGCTGCTTTTGCCTGCGCTTTATTGGCCATATTGCCTTTCTCAAGGCATGGCCTAATTGTAAGGGATCATAACATAGATGATGATCCAATTCGTCTTCAGTTGGAGTGGTCTCACCAGGCGCAATTTGCTGGAATATATGTAGCAGAAGAATTAGGATTCTTCAAAGACAATGATATCAATGTGACAATCAAGCCTGGCGGCCCAGGTATAAATCCCCTTTCTAGCTTATTGGATAAACAAAGTGATGTTGCCTATGGATGGCTATCGCATGCATTGGAAATGAGGAGAAATGGTGCTGAGATTGTGAATATTGCTCAGATATTAAAAAAGCCAGGCACAATGTTGGTTTGTCGTGAGGATTCTGGAGTTGGAAGCGTCAGTGATATTGCTGGAAAAAAAATTGGAACATGGTTTCTAGGAGATCAATTTGATGTGGGCTACTGGCTCAGTAGTAATGGTTTAGACCTTTCTGATATTCAATTAGTTGATCAACGACCAAATGCAGAGGATTTGCTGGCTGGAAACGTCGATTGCGCTACAGCTATGACATATAACGAGTTTTTGACCATCTTAAGATCAAAACATGGCCAGAAGGATTTCTTTGCTCTTCGCTTTGGGAGCAGTCGTGCAGATGGTTTTTTGGAGGATGGATTGTATGTACGTGCGAATGACCTGAAGGATCCCGTGAAGTGTAAGAAATTTGCATTGCTCCTTGCCTCAATGCAGAAAGGTTGGTCTTATGCAGAGCATTTCCCAAATGAGGCAGTCGCAATAACAAGACGATATATGGGTTCAAGTGATACTATTCATCAAAGGCAGATGTTGACAGAGGTACTTAAGCTAATTGAGACAGACCATAGTTTTGGCATGTTAAGCCTTAGTGAGTTCGATAAAAGTATTCATATTGTTGGTAATGGTATTGGAGACATTAATGGTATTACAAATTCAGGCAAAGGAGCTTGGACCTTTAAGGTATGGCTTAATTCACGGATATCTCAAGGGAAATTCGGACCGCTAGGTCCTGCTAGTAGACATCGTTTTAATGAAATCGTTAAATCACGTGCATTTGTCTGTCTTGATTTTATCGGAACAGCATCATTTGCTCTCTCTGGCTTATTACAAGCATTTAAACGTCGTTATGACATATGGGGTTGTTTCATTCTTTGCTTTCTTCCTGCTGTTGGCGGGGGGACATTACGAGATTTGTTGATTGGTGGAATGCGATCACCTCCGTTCATCTTTAAAGATGGTTCTTACATACTAATAGTATTTTTTGTTATGCTGATTGGGGTTTTGTGCTTTTCTCTTGCTGGAAACAAGCTTGCAACGCAATCACCATTATTTAGAAATATCCTGAATGTATTTGACTCGATAGGCTTGGCAACCTTTACTATTATTGGATGCGGTGTCGCTATTCAGGCAGGCTTGGAGTGGTGGTGGATGGCAATTTGTGCTGCCTTGACATGTGCAGGAGGTGGCACTCTTCTTGATATTGTCACAGGCAAAGAGCCGCGAACATTTAAAGGTGAAGTTTATGAGGAAATAGCAGTAGTTGGAGCAATTGTAATGTTCATGGGATTGCGATTATCTGACTTACATGAAACCAGTTATTTAATGGTTCCATCCACACTTGTGATGACATGGTTATTCGTTTTTATTGGCAGGCTACTCTTGATTAGATTTAAGGTTAACTCTATACAGCCAAGGATCTTTATTTAAAGCTAAGTCTTTTTAATCAATTATCAGTTGTGGTGGACCTGGTCGCTCCTTCTCTTAATCGCCTATTTGATGCTTTGCTGGATGAGGGTTTGTGGCGGAGTGACTTCACAGTTGTTGCCTTGCAGGGCAGTTGTGCCTAGGCCCATTGGCTTGCCAAGCGGAGAGCCTTGTCGACCATTGGTGGAGGGGCTGTAGATTCCGATTCTAATTGATGCTTCCTTCCTCTCCCTATACGTTGATTGGTTTGGTAGAGATTTATGTGGTAACGATATTGTCAAGTAGGCGTTTTGGTTGTCGATTTCTTGAATGATGTCAGGGAATCTTTTGACTAGCCTTTTCTTTGCATCAAGGTTTTGTTTGCTGGCTGTCAATCTCAATGGTCAGACGCGATCATGGATTAATTCCATTCTGTTGGCCGCTCTTGGCTATTTGTATTGCCCATGGCATCGCCGGCACCTTCGCTGACCTTGACTCCAGAACTGCGCAGCAGGCTTGAGAGCTGGTTGTCAGAAGATCTTGGTCGTGGTGATCTCACCGCTCCTGCTTTGCGTGGTTGTCATGGTCGTGCGTGTTGGCGAGCGAAAGCCGATGGTCTGTTTTGTGGTGGAGTGTTCGTTGAGCCATTCCTGCATGCGCTTGATCCAAAGGCCAGGGTGCAGCTTCTCGTCAGTGAAGGGGCTTCAGTTTCAGTTGGCCAAGACTTACTGCGGCTTGTGGGGCAGGCCTCAGCGTTGGCGGCTGTTGAGCGCACAGCACTGAATTTGGCGATGCGATTGTCTGGCGTGGCAACCGCAACTGCCGCGCTCGTGGATCAGTTGCGTGGGTCGTCTGTGCGCTTGGCTGACACCCGTAAGACCACTCCTGGGCTACGCGTGTTGGAGAAGTATGCCGTTCGCTGTGGCGGGGGAGTCAATCACCGTTGTGGTTTGGATGATGCCGCCATGCTCAAGGAGAACCATTTGGCTTGGGCTGGCGGCATGGCTGCAGCTGTCGCCGCTGTTCGTACAAACGCACCATGGCCAGCTCAAGTGATCGTTGAAGCTGAAACTGCCGAACAGGCTGATGAGGCGATTCGGGCTGGAGCCAATGGTGTGCTGTTGGATGAATTTTCCCCTGCTCAGTTGCAAGACTTGGTGCCTCGTTTGCGTTTATTGGCAGAGCAGAGAGCCGAAGGGGCTGTGGTTTTGGAGGCGTCTGGTGTGGACCCTGGCCAGTTGCATGCCTACGCGGCAACGGGGATTGATTTGATCTCGACGAGTTCTCCGGTGACACGCAGTTCCTGGCTTGATATCAGCATGCGGTTTGAACCAACGAAGCCTGCTTAATTGTTATTGAGGTTGTTCGGCTTTAAGCCAACCTTCATGCCAATCAAACGACTGCTTCAAGTGCAGCGCAGCGTGATATGAAAACTGCAGCCAGATGGTAGTAAGCGTTTTGCTCGAGCCATGAGCTGATGGCATCAGTACACAATCATCAGCAAGGGAAAACAAGTGAATAAACGAGAATCTGAGAGCGGATCAGGAGAACGAAATGATCAGTGCACTGCATCTAGCTATCCAGCTTTTATTGAGCCGCCTATTTAGTCGAGAACCTAGACGGAGAAGAATGCTCTCCGGAATAGCTATACAAGCTATTCCTGCTGCCCTTTCACCGTTAAAAGATCAGCCCCCATTGTTAATGGTGGTCGCTTGAGAACAGTGCTGAAGCAGGCTTGCTGGTTCCCGGCATCGTGGTCAGTGATGATCAGGGTGATTGCAGGCCCATTTCGCCTCGGAGTTCATGCTCAGCCTTGCCCACGCTCTGGAGAGTCAACTGCGTGCGGCGATCGACCGTGCCTTCCCTGAAGCCGCAGCCTCAGCACGTGTGAGTGGCACTGGCTTGGATCCACAATTGGCCCCAGCCAGCAAGCCTGAATTTGGTGATTTTCAGGCCAATGCTGCATTGCCCCTCGCTAAGCCGCTCAAGCAGCCTCCGCGTCAAATTGCTGCAGCGATTGTCGACCAGCTGATGGTTGATACGGCATTCAATGCCATTTGCTTGGCACCAGAAATTGCTGGGCCAGGTTTCATTAATCTCACCGTCCGGCCCGAATGCCTGGCTGCTGAAGTGCAGGCAAGGCTGGCTGATGCTCGTCTGGGCGTGCCGCTGGTGGAGGCCGATAACGATGGGCAACAGCCCACTCCAGTGGTGGTGGATTTCTCCAGCCCCAACATCGCCAAGGAGATGCATGTGGGTCACTTGCGTTCCACGATCATTGGCGATTCCCTTGCTCGGGTGTTGGAGTTTCGTGGACACCCCGTGCTGCGTCTTAACCATGTAGGCGATTGGGGTACGCAGTTTGGGATGTTGATTACCCACTTGAAGCAAGTGGCACCAGAGGCTCTTGACACAGCTGATGCTGTTGATCTTGGCGATCTTGTGGTGTTTTATCGCCAGGCGAAGCAACGCTTTGATGACGACGAGGCTTTTCAGACCACCTCCCGTGAGGAGGTGGTGAAATTGCAAGGGGGTGATCCTCTTGCCTTGAAGGCTTGGAGTTTGCTATGTGATCAGTCGCGCCGTGAATTTCAAAAGATCTACGATCGGCTTGATGTTCGTCTCAACGAGCGCGGTGAATCGTTTTATAACCCCTATCTCGAGAGCGTCGTTGAGGATCTAAATGTCTCCAGTTTGCTCGTTAGCGATGACGGCGCTCAGTGTGTCTTCCTTGAGGGTGTTACGGGTAAGGACGGCAAACCTCTGCCTGTGATTGTTCAGAAGAGTGATGGTGGCTTCAATTACGCCACCACCGATCTGGCAGCCATGCGCTATCGCTTTGCGGCTCCTCCCCAAGGTGATGGCGCTCGGCGTGTGATTTACGTGACCGATGCTGGCCAGGCCAATCATTTCGCTGGCGTGTTCCAGGTGGCGAATCGCGCAGGTTGGATCCCTGATGCTGGTCGTCTACAGCACGTGCCTTTTGGGTTGGTTCAGGGGGAAGATGGCAAGAAGCTCAAAACGCGTGCTGGAGACACTGTTCGTCTGCGCGAGTTACTCGATGAGGCTGTCGAGCGCGCTGAGTCTGATCTGCGCCGCCGGCTGCAGGAGGAGGGTCGGGATGAAGATGAATCTTTTATTGAGCAGGTGGCCATCACGGTGGGGCTGGCAGCAGTGAAGTATGCCGATCTCAGCCAGAACCGAATCACCAACTACCAGTTCAGTTTTGATCGCATGCTTGCTCTGCAGGGCAATACAGCTCCCTATCTGCTTTATGCCGTTGTTCGTATCGCCGGTATTGCGCGCAAGGGGGGCGATCTTGATGTCACTACGGCTGAGCTTCAGTTCAGTGAAACTCAGGAATGGGCTTTAGTGCGGGAGTTACTCAAGTTTGATGCAGTGATCGCCGAAGTTGAGGAGGAGTTGTTACCCAATCGTCTCTGCACCTATCTGTTTGAGCTTAGCCAGGTGTTTAATCGCTTTTACGATCAGGTGCCGGTGTTGAAAGCTGAGCAACCATCTCGTAGCTGTCGCCTAGCGCTCTGCCGGCTCACGGCAGATACCCTAAAACTAGGGCTGTCGTTGTTGGGTATTCCCACGCTGGAGCGGATGTGATGGGGTCTTCACCTGCACGAATGAGTTCTGGTGCCCCCGCTCCTCGGTTGGAAGTGGAGTGTCTGAAGGCCTATAGCGCTCCGCTTGAGGGTCGGCGTGGATTGCTGCGCCTTGATTTCAATGAAAATACGATCGGCCCTAGCCCTCGTGTACTTGAGGCGTTGCGAGCGATTCCTGCTGATCAGATCGCCGTTTATCCGGAGTACGACGGGTTGCGAGAAGCGGTGGCGGCCAATTTGAGCAATCGTGATCGGGGCCGACCAGGGCTGACCCAGCCACTTAGTCCTAGCCAGATTGGCTTATTTAACGGCGTTGATGCAGCGATTCACGCCATCTTTCATGCCTATGGCGATCGTGGTGATCGCTTACTGACAACGAGCCCTACCTTTGGCTACTACACGCCCTGCGCCCAGATGCAGGGGATGGAGATTCTGGCTATTCCCTATGAAGGCAGCGATTTTCGCTTCCCTCTGCAGGTGATCGGCACGCTTTTGCAAGAGAAGCGGCCGAGATTGCTGTTGCTTTGCAATCCCAACAACCCCACTGGTACTCGCCTGGCGCCTGAGCAGATCCTGGAGCTGGCTGTTGCAGCGCCTGAAAGTTTGGTGGTTGTTGATGAGCTTTATGAGGCGTTCACGGGTGATAGCGTTTTGCCGCAAGCAGATTTCAGTGTTACCCCGAATCTGTTGGTGTTGCGTTCGCTGGCCAAAACCGCAGGTTTGGCTGGTCTTCGTATGGGGTTTGCGATCGGCTCTGCTGATGTGATCGATCGCGTCAGTCGTGTGACTGGGCCTTATGACATCAATAGCTTTGCGGTAACAGCAGCTTTCGCGGCTCTTGATGATCAGGCTTACGTGGATGCCTACGTGGCTGATGTGTTGAAGGCGCGTGATTGGATTAGCGCTCGTCTTGAAGCCTCTGGTTTGACTTACCACCTCGATGGAGGGAATTACCTGTTGATCTGGCCGCAGCAGCAACCAGCAGAGGTGGAAGCAGCTTTACGCAAGCGGGGCATCTTGGTTCGGCTGATGACTGGCAAACCGCTGATTGATGGATCCTTGCGGGTCAGCATCGGCTCGATTGAGCAAATGCAGCAATTCTGGGAGAACTTTGCGGTGATCGAGTCTGTTTAGTCCCGCCCATGATCAGCAGCAGCAAATGCCTGATGCAGCATTTGAATTGCTTTTGGAGTCATAATTACGGGCTTCAATGCATGCCTAGCCCAAAGGATCTTTTAGCTCCAAGATGATTGAGCTGGTTTTTTGCTGATCTCTCAGCGCATCACCTCAATGACGGGGCCATCACCCAGATCGCTCGGCAGGCTGATGGTCGTTCCTGTCTGCCTGACCGGTGTACCTGCCATCGCATCAAGGAATGGTTGCACCCCTGTTTGATCACAGTTGCTTGGCGCTGCACCACTCACGTATTGCACTGGGATGACTCGGCGTGGATTGAGTGCATTGACGACTTGTGCTGCTTCAGCGCCGTCATAGACCTTGGCGCCACCCCCTACGCCGATGATCAAGACGTCGGGACGTCCAAGCAGAACTTTGTCTTCTCCCGATAACGAGGCAGCGCTGCCGCCAAGGTGAGCAAATTGCAGGCCGCCTTGTTGCCAGCGCCAGAGGGTGGCTTGGCCGAAACGGCGACCGCCCAGGCGGTCATGGGGAGCCGCAAATCCCTCTAGGTTTAAGCCGCCAATGCGGTATGAACCTGGTTGCACGAGAAAGCGACCACTAGCGACTTGAGCTCCTTCATCAGCGAGCTCAGAGCTGGCAAGGATCACAGTGGCATTCACCCGGGGCTCGCGCAGGCCTGCAGCGCAGCCCACGGCCTTGAATGGGTTGAGCAACACCGATTGCCCGCCGCCTTGGATCAGTAGAGCACTGTGGCCGTAACTCGTAATTGTGACTCCGCCGGCAATGGCCGAGGAGGCTGAGGACAGGACTAAACCCACAGCTGAAGCTGCAGAAAGGCTACGGGTGCTCAGAACCTTTAGGAGGGAAGGCATGAGTGGAAGCGGGAGTGTTTTGGAAGTTAGCAGTGCTTTTCGCTGGCTTCAGTCAGACGCAAAAAGTTGGTAAGCAGTTGATGGCCTGCCTCCGTGAGCACACTTTCGGGATGGAACTGCACTCCTTGTAGATGGGGGTGTGTTCGATGACGTAGGCCCATGATTGTGCCGTCCTCTAGCCATGCTGTGACTTCTAGGCAGTCCGGCAGGCTCTCTCGCTCTGCAATCAGGCTGTGATATCTGGTGGCAGTGAGTGGTAGGGGTAAGCCTTTAAACAGCCCTTCGCCGTTGTGCAGCACAGGCGAGGTTTTGCCATGCATTAGTTCATCAGCTTGCACCACCTTCCCTCCGTAGGCTTGAGCTAGGGCTTGATGCCCCAAGCACACCCCGAGGGTGGGGATTGTGGGAGCCAGCTCGGTCAGCACCTTCAGGCAAACTCCGGATTGATCAGGATTGCCCGGACCAGGTGAGAGCAGGATGGCGGCGGGGCGTAGCTCCCTGATTTGGCTGAGGCAGAGAGCATCGTTGCGCTCAACCCGTAGATCAGCAGCGACAGGATGCTTTGCGGCCAGTTCCCCTAAATACTGCACCAGATTGAAGGTGAAGCTGTCGTAGTTGTCGATAATCAGGAGCATGGGGCTGCAGGGCGTCAGAGCCCAAGGCGGATCAGTAGAGGAGGGAGCAGCAGCAGCAGGGCAATCAGTAGAGAGCTAATGGCGGCAACCATCACAGCAGCAGCAGCAGTGTCTTTGGCGATGCGGGCAAGGGGGTGAAAGCGGCGACCGATTGCTAGGTCCACCACAGCTTCGATGGATGTATTGAGCAACTCCAAGACAAGCACTGCCGCCACAGTGAGAACCAAGACGGCTAGATCGTTGAGATTCAGTTGCAGCCAGAGCCCCAGACCGAAAACGACGGCGCCGATCACGACATGGATGCGGAAGTTGCGCTGACTGACGATGCCATAGGCCAGACCTTGGGCTGCGTAGCGAAAACTGCTTGGTAGGTCTGCGGCAATTCGCCAGGCGCCCCGCCGGGCAGCTTGATGCCCTTGGCTGGATAGTGGTGTGATCTCTTCGGACAACAAATTGTTGGTCTGAGGGAGCATGTAGTGATCTCTTGGTTTGCATCACTAGTGGTGATGAACCTTACCGTTGATGCTGAGAAGTTGCTCCTGGTAGTTCAGCATCGTTTTCAGGCTCTGATCTGTTGGGTGGTCCCAGCCCAGTAGATGCAGGAGGCCATGGCTTACCAGCCAGCGGAGTTCTAGGCCAAGTTCATGGCTGTGTTGTTTGGCTTGGCGTTGTGCTGTTTGCACTGAGACGACAATGTCGCCCAGTTCGACGCAAGTGTCTGTTGGTAGGACGAGGTTGTTATCCAGTGCTGGGAAGGAGAGGACGTCAGTCGTTTCAGATCGTTGACGCCAAGCGTGATTCAGTTCAGTGATGGTGGCGTCATCCGTGAGTTGAAGGCCCAGGCTGAGCATCGGGCTGAGGCGCACAATCTCAGGACAGGTCAGGCTTGGGTCACGACGGACGCTTTCAATCCAGGCCGTGAGGTCTTGCTGCCAGGGACTTGCGTTAGTGAGGCGGCGCTTTGTGTCTGCATCAACCAAGCTCGTCAAAGCATCATCGTTGGCGGGATGAAAGGCCAGATCGAGATCGATCGGAGAGGTTTGCAGTGCGCTCATGCGCGCATCAATGGGGAAGTGTGGGCCTGCCGAGCCAGGCGATCATCAGGATGAACCCCACAACGCCAAAGGCGGTGAGGCCGAAGTGCCACAGGCTCTGTCCACCTTTGCGCACCATGTTGCGCATCGCCAGTTTCACGAAGCTTGGCGGTGGTGTTGCTTGTGATGGAGGCTCCTTGGAGCTTGGATCTGTCGTCATTGCATGTCTGATTTAGTGATCCATATCACTGCCTGGACGATCGACACCCTGACGCAGCAGGGTCTGAATGAATCGGTCTAAATCACCATTCATCACCGCTTGCACGTCTGTGGTTTCTTCTGCTGTGCGCAGGTCTTTCACCATTTGGTAGGGATGGAAGACATAGTTGCGGATCTGATTGCCCCAGGCAGCTTCAACGATATCGCCGCGGATGTCAGCGATCTCGGCAGCACGCTGCTCCTGTGCGATCACCATCAGCTTGGCTTTCAGTAGAGCCAATGCCTTTTCTTTGTTTTGTAGTTGTGAGCGCTCTTGCGTACAGCGCACCGCTAAGCCTGTTGGGATATGCAGAATGCGTACGGCTGTCTCCACCTTGTTGACGTTTTGGCCCCCGGCGCCACCGGAGCGGCTGGTGGTGACTTCTAGATCTTTCTCGGGGATATCGAGCTCTACTTCCTGATCGATTTTTGGCATGATCTCCACGCCTGCAAAGCTTGTTTGGCGCTTGCCATTGGCGTTGAAAGGAGAGATTCTCACCAAGCGGTGGGTGCCCTTTTCATTACGCAGGTAGCCGTAGGCATAGCGGCCTTCAATCTCTACCGTGGCGCTTTTAATTCCTGCCTCTTCCCCTTCGGAAAGCTCGTCTACGGTCACGCTCATGTCGTGATCCTCTGCCCAGCGGGTGTACATCCTGAGCAGCATCTGAGCCCAGTCTTGAGCATCTGTGCCACCAGCTCCAGCGTTAATTGAGAGCACGGCGCCTTCCTTGTCGTACTCGCCGCTAAGTAGTCGTTCGAGCTCCCAGCGATCAAGCCCTTGGCGCAGCTGTTTCAGCCCCGATTGGGCTTCGCTGAGCATCTCGTCGTCGGGCTCGAGGTCGTAGAGCTCTAAGGTTGCCTGGGCATCATTGACGGCACTACGCCAGAGCGTGATTTGCGTCAGCTGGGCTTTAACTTCGTCCAGCTGACGCATCTGCTTCTGGGCGTTTTGCTGGTCGTTCCAGAAATCTGGTTGAGCAGCGAGTTGCTCGAGATCTTGTTGGCGAGCGTTTAGAGCAGGAACGTCAAAGACAGTCCTGGGCTTGGCCCAGGCGGTCGGTGAGCTCAGAAAGATCGCGTTTGAAGTCGGTGAGGTCCAGCAACGTTGGTGCTTGAGTCCAGAGATCTGACGCTATCAGCGGGGCCAGCTTGCATAGGATCTCAGTGACGTCATCACAGTGCCATGGCCAAGGTTGAGATCTATACCTGGCAGTCATGCCCATTCTGCCTGCGTGCCAAGGCTCTCTTGGATCGCAAAGGGGTGAGTTACCAGGAGCACGCCATCGATGGCGACCAGCAAGCCCGCGCAGCGATGGCGAGCCGGGCTGGGGGGAAAAACACGTTGCCCCAGATCTTTATCGATGATCTGAGCATTGGTGGCTGCGATGAGTTGCATGCCCTTGAGGGGGCTCAAAAACTTGATGGTTTGCTCCAAGGCAAGGTCTGACGCCATGCGACAGCTGTTCGTCTTGGATCCCCTGCAGTGCATTCAACCTGCCAAGGATTCCTCAGCTGCGTTGATGCAGGCGGCCCAACGGGCATCAATTGAGGTTTGGGCTTGTACACCCGCTGATCTTCAGGCTCGTGGAGATCAGCTCTCTGCGATTGCCATCCCTGTGGTGGCTGAGCCTTGGATTAGCACCGGTGAGCCCCGCAGCCTTCCTCTAACGGACTTCGCCTGCATCTGGATGCGTAAGGATCCCCCGGTCGATGAGGGCTATCTCTATGCCACCCATTTGCTCGAGCTGGCAGAGCGGGCTGGTGTGTGCGTGCTCAATAGGCCAGCGGCGCTGCGGGCTTGGAATGAAAAGATCGGTGCGCTGCGCTTCAACAACCTGATGGCTCCCACGCTTGTGGCCAGTCGGGTCAGTGAGCTTGCTGCCTTTGCCCGTGAGCAAGAAGAGGTGGTGCTCAAACCTTTAGGGGGTCGAGCTGGTCAGGGGCTGGTGCGAGTCGCTGGGGCCGCTCCCGGACTTGAGGCCTTGCTGGAGTTGGTCACGGATCAGGAGCAGCTACCGGTGATGGTTCAGCGGTTTTTGCCGGCTGTCATTGAAGGAGACAAGCGCATCCTGTTGGTGGATGGAGAGCCTCTTGGTGCAGTGAACCGTCGTCCTAAGGCTGGAGATTTTCGTAGCAACCTTGCCATGGGTGGTCGCCCTGAACCCACAGAGCTAGACAGTCGTGAATTGCAGATCTGTGCAGAATTGGCACCCGTTTTGAGAGAGCAGGGTTTGTTTTTTGTGGGAATTGATGTGATTGATGGCCTGCTGAGTGAGATCAATGTCACCAGTCCTACTGGCATTAGAGAGGTTGAGCGCCTCAAGGGGGTTCCCCTGGCTGATCAAGTGATTGCGCGTTTGCTGGTCAGTCTTGGTTGATCCTTGGCATTCAGATCGAGTTGGTCGGCCAGTACAGACAGCTTCATGCCAACTTCTTGTAATTCGCGTTCGACCACAGACCCTCGGACCAAACCAGCTCCAGCAGTGAGATCAAGCACTGAACCTCTGGCGTGGCCACAACGGATGGCCACGCGCAGTTCCGTGTCGCCTTGGCTGTCGATCCAGCCAATCGGCGCCGCATAGCTGCCACGTTCAAAAGGTTCCAATGTGCGCAGCCAGGCCATCGCCTCTCGGCAAGGCAGACCCGCGACCGCCGGTGTTGGATGGAGAATTTTGGCGAGATTGAGGGATGTATGACCCATGGCATTGGCTGTGATCGGTGTATGCAGATGCACCAGTTGGCCATGACGAGCGAGCTGGGGGTTCCGTGGTCGCCTTGGTGTCAGTCCTTGATTGCACAGCTGACTGGTAATTGAGGCAACGACAAGTTCATGCTCGCGACGGTCCTTTTCCGAGCGGAGTAGGCCCTGTCCATTGTCATTGCGATCAGCAGTGCCGGCCAGAGCGTCGGTGCGTAGCTGATTCCCTTGCAGGCTGAGTAGCCGTTCAGGCGAAGCTCCAAAGAAGGCATCCTCGTGAGTTCTTCGCCATAAGAAGCGGCAGCTACCTGATTGTTGTTGACGTAGCTTGGCCAGTACTGGCAGTGGGTTTAAGGGTGCTTGGAGCTGAATGGATTGGCGCACAGCCAGCACCAATTTGTTGAGCTCACCGCTGCTCACTAAATCGAGTCCGCGTTTGAGAGCTGGTCTGTAACACTCCTGCCAGGGCTGGAGTTCCGTGGTGCCGCGGACGCTGCTGGGCCAGAAATCTTTTGAATTGTGATTGGGGTCGAGCAGGTTTTCCGCCATCAGCCAAAGCTGTTCTGCTAGATCCCGCGCTTCTGCTTGCTGGGTGATTACGCCATTGAGACGCAGCCAACCGTGTCGACCCTGACGGCTGAGTTGCCAGCGCGGCAGCACTGCTTGAACAGCACTGTTGTGGATCTGGCTGCGTTGTCGTTCTGCGGGATGGTCGAAAAAGGAAAAGGCCAGCAGGATTTTGGCTCGAGCCTGGGCAGGGGCGTTGGGCGTCGCGTCTGTGAGGCGTGCCAGGGTTGTATCGCTGAATCGTTGGGCTAGCTCAAAGCGTCTGGGGCCTGCAAGATCAAGGCTTTGGCACTGACCAGCTGCTGCAAAGCAAAGGCCTGGTGCACTATCCCAGAGAAACTGGAAGGGATGCTCATCGGCTAGTAAGGGCAGGTGGTACAGGGGATCCACCTCGTCGAGAGGCAGGGCCAGGCTGAGGACACCTTCATCGCCCTTGCGCTCGCACCAGCCCCGGGATGCGGCAGTTAAAAGGTTGCTGAAACTACGGTCAGCTTTCATCCGGGATCGGAGTTGAGCGCGGGTGCTGCTCAAATGTATGGGCCTTTCCCTGGTTTCCAGGCTTCTTTCCCATGCCAGACCAGCAGGATGTTGCATCCCTTTACGCCAAGGCCTCCACAAGGCGAGCTCTTTGGAAAGCCGCGATCAAGTGGCCGATGTACTCCGTGGCAGTGATGCCGGCGTTGCTGGCGGCTGGTTGGCGGGTGGGGGCCGGCGAAGCAGTGCGTCTTGATCAACTGCTTGGCTTTTTGGTTGCGGCTGTGCTGCTTTTGCTTTGGGAAAACCTCAGCAACGACCTCTTTGATGCAGATACCGGCGTGGACAGCTTCACCAAGTTGCATTCGGTGGTTGCGCTGCTGGGTCAGCGGAGACCTGTGCGCCGCTTTGCTCACTTAGCGCTCGTGCTGGGTTTGTTGTTGATGTTGCTGTTGGCTTTGCGCAGTAGTGCTGCTGTGCTCTTTTTGGTGCTGGTGAGTTGTGGTTTGGGATACCTCTACCAGGGGCCGCCCTTTCGCTGGGGCTACATAGGCCTCGGTGAGCCGCTGTGTTGGTTGGCTTTTGGCCCTTTCGCTACTGCCGCTGCCTTGTTGGCGTTAGCACCGCTCAACGGTGATGGATCAGTTATTCCATGGGCAACGGCGTTCACCCTGGGGAGTGGTCCGGCCTTGGCGACAACCTTGGTGCTCTTTTGCTCTCATTTTCATCAAGTCGCTGAGGATGCGGCTTTTGGCAAACGATCGCCTGTGGTGCGCTTGGGCACAGCTCGTGCGGCGGCTTTGGTGCCCTGGATTCTTTCGCTTGTGTTTGCTCTGGAGTGGATCCCTGTGCTGCAGGGAGATTGGCCGCTGACAGCTCTGCTTGGTGGTTTGGGATTGCCTGCAGGAGCAGCGCTGGTCCGTTTGCTTCGCCATCACCATGGTCAGCCAGAGAAGATTCGTGGCAGCAAGTTTTTGGCATTGCGCTTTCAGGCGCTCAATGGCTTGGGGTTGAGCTTGGGCCTAGCGCTAGCGCCTTGCTTGGGCTTTGCGCTATCTAGCGCAGGTTGAGTTGATGGCTCTCAAGTTTCAGTGCAAACCGTTTTCATTTCGTTTGAGTCGGGTGTTGCAGACGGCTCAGGGGGTTGTTGAAGAACGTCAGGGTTGGTTGCTGAGATTGGAGGATTGCGCGGGTCGTTGTGGTTGGGGGGAGGTGGCTCCGATGGATGTGGCTGGTTTAAAGGCCTGCGGAGATTTTTTGGTCAAGCTGCGCTTGGCCCCAACGCGTTTGGAGTTGGAGGATGGAATTGCGTTTTGGCCTGCGCCTTTGGCTTTTGGTGTGGGTGCAGCTTTGGCGGAATTGGATGGCCTCGTGGGGTCTGTGGCAACAGGCGGTTGGCTTGCGGCGCCTGCCTCGGCTGTGTTGTTGCCGGCGGGGCAGCCACTTTTGAAGGCTTTGGATTCCATGCTTGAGAGGGTTCCCTCAGCAGCTGATCCCTTCACTGTGAAGTGGAAGGTGGCGGTCGCTCCAGATGCACTGGAGCGGCGCCTCTTGTTGCAATTGTTGGAGCGGCTGCCAGAGCATGCGCGCTTCAGGCTTGATGGCAATGGCGGTTGGGATCGCAGTGTGGTCAGCTGGTGGGTGGAGCGATGTCTGCAGGATCCGAGGCTGGAATGGTTGGAACAACCTTTGCCTGCCAGTGATCTTGAGGGGTTAAGAGCTTTGGCTCAACAGGTTCCCGTGGCTCTTGATGAGTCGCTTGTGCTTGAGCCATCACTGCGAGAGTCATGGTCTGGCTGGCAGGTGCGGCGTCCGCTTTTAGACGGTGATCCCAGACCTCTGCTGAGGGGGCTGCAGGAGGGTGTGGGCTACAGGATGTTGAGCACGGCCTTTGAAACCGGCATTGGTCGGCGTTGGCTGCACCATCTCGCTGCTTTGCAGCATCAGGGCCCTACACCAGTGGCTCCTGGCCTGGCTCCGGGTTGGTGCCCTGAGGGGGCTTTATTTAGCGCTGATCCCGAAGTGGTCTGGGCGGCGGCATGAGGGAGTTGGTTGCCCTGCGTTGCAATCCCGCTCAGGTTGAGCAAAGGGCCTTGCAGCTCGCTCAGGCCTTGGAGCAAGGCGATTGGGTGCAACTGCTGCCGCCTGTGGGTACGAGTGGTTTGATCCCTAGGGCTCTTTTGCCTGATGGTCCTGGTGTGGTGGTCGCAAGTGGAGGCACCTCCGGCGGACAGCAGCACTGTTTGCAGCCTTGTAGCCATCTCGACTTATCAGCTTCGGCTACAGGTCAATGGCTTCAGCAGCAGGGTTACGACCTGCAGCAATGCATGGTGCTTAATCCTTTGCCGTTGCATCACGTTAGTGGCTTGATGCCTTGGTGGCGTAGTCGTTGTTGGCGTATTGGGCATGCATGGCTACAGCCTGGCTTGATGAGGGATCCAGACGCTTTAGAGCAGTTGTGTGGCTCGTTGCCGGGATGGGGAGAGCAACCGGTCTTGATGTCTTTGGTGCCAACACAACTGCAGCGGTTGTTGACGCATAACGCTGGTGTGCGTGTGTTGAAGGCTTGTGCTGTGATTTGGGTTGGTGGAGCAGTGCTTTCGCCAGGGTTGATGAAAGCGGCACGTGCCGAAGGCTTGCGCTTGGCACCCTGCTATGGAGCAACTGAGACAGCGGCGATGGTGACAGCGCTTGCTCCTGAGGATTTCCTGGCGGGTGCGACGGGCTGTGGATCACCGCTTGAAGATGTGGAGCTGCAGTTGACGCAAGCAGGCGCGTTGCAAGTTCGAACAGCGCGGTTGGCGTTGGCGCGCTGGTTGGGTGAGGGCTTGGAGGATGTTCGCGATCAGCAAGGCTGGTGGACCTCTGGAGATGCTGGTTGCTTGATCACTGAGAGCAACCGGGTTTGTCTCAGCATTGCTGGCCGCTTGGATGGAGCGATTCACTCTGGTGGTGAAACGGTGTTCCCTGAACAGTTGGAGGCCCGTTTACAAGTGGCGGCGTTTGGTTTGCCTGTTGAGGCTGTGTTGCTGCTTGCTGTTGAAGACAGGGAATGGGGGCAACGCTTGGTGGCGCTTGTGCGTCCTGCTGCTGGGGCGAATGGAGAGGATTTGATCAAGCAACTACGCCATCTCTGTGCCGATTGGCCGCCTGCCGATCGGCCGATGCATTGGCGGCTTTGTCCAATGCTTGCTCCGATGGCCAATGGAAAATGGCAACGGGGCTATTGGCAGCAATGGTTGCGGTTGCTAGAAGCGGAAAGTACAGAGTTTTGACTATGGCCAGTCTTTCTGATGCTGAGCTTAGTAATAAGAAATTAGCCGCGGGTTTGCTAGGGATCTTTCTTGGCGCTTTAGGGATTCATAAATTTGTCTTAGGCAAGAATAATCCGGCGATGATTATGTTGGTGGTTTCGCTTGCGGGAGGCTCTATTACTTGTGGGATTGCATATGCAGTCATGCAAGTTATAGGTTTAATTGAGGGCATTATTTATTTAACACAAACACCGCAAGAATTTAAAGATATTTATCTTGATGGTGACAAGGAGTGGTTCTGATGAGTATTAGTTCAATGCGCATATTGCAACGGCTGATGCTTGCAGGGTCCGCTCTGATGAGTTGTAGTATCTTCGCGTCTATGCCACAGGATGCCTTTCATCCTTTTGCATTGATGGCAAGTTTTTTACCGCTGCAGTTGGGGGCGTTGGCGTGGGTCAGATTGAGCCAATCTTCCCCACACCGGAAGCCTCCAGCCAGCGATCAATGCCTTCTGGTAGTGCACAGCGATGACGTGTCTGGGCGTTGATCGCTAGATGGCGGATGAGAGCGTGGGCAGCGATTTGCTCTTCGCAGCGGAATTCGAAGTGAACTTGGAAGCTGTTTGGATTGAGTCTCTCTGGGCGTAGCTCCATAGCCAATGCGTCTCCGGTGTGGATCGGCCTGCGGAAATCTGCTTGACAATGGATGATCGGCAAGGCCACTTCCGGTGTGACTTCAGACTTGCGGCTGCCAGGAAAGATCTCTGCGGGATTTAGTCCGTAGCTTTCAAGGCTTTCTTCCCATGACTCATGACACCAGCGGAATAGCTGATGGAAATGCATCACGCCGGCGGCATCAGTATCGCCAAAGCGCACCACGCGGCGCATCAACAACCAGTTTTCTGGATTCATGACTGTGATTGTGGTTGCTAGGCAAGACCACCACAATGATTTTGATTTGGATTGTGATGGGTTGATGGCGAAAGATTGTATTGGTAGCGGATGCAACAGTTTGAGTGTTGTTGGTTCCTTCGCGAAGGGAAGCCTCTTTGGTAATGAATTGGTCTTGAATCTGCTAATAAGAACTCGTGCGAATTTAGGTCTTACTTAAGCATTCCAAAACTTTTAACCATAGAGGTAGTCCTGAAGAGTATTAATGAATGAGACGTAACAAATACTGCAAAGAAAGGCTCATAAGGCTAAAACCTGCAAAGAACACAATTCTGCAAATGTCGACCTCGACTGATACCACTCAAGCAACAGTAATTTTACCGAAGCTTTCACTGACTAATTTTGGCTTCCCTTGGTATAATGTTGACGAGAAGACCTTTGAAGACTATTGCAATAACCTGCTCAATTTCGTGAACAATAGTAAGATCAAGACCTCGTATTTTCATATCAACGATTATACGGATGACGCAGCTGGTAATGGAACGTATAACTATTTAAACCCAAATCCGCCTTCGGGCATGAGAAAAGATAAAGGGACAGGTGAGATCACTCCTTGGATTGTTACTTATTGGTTGGATAAGCTGCCTAGTGAGGGTGAAGCTGGTGTTGTAACCACTGTGAATCCTACGGATCCCTGGAAAAGCGATCCAAGCAATACAACTGGTAATGTAAGTATTGGCGATGGAACAGCTGGTCATCCTAAGGATAATATGCGCCAAAGTTTTGAACTCATCCAAGCAATCAACAATGCTGCCGGTGCAAATAAGATTACTCATATGGAATTTGATCATGAGGGTGGTGGTGCCTATCAAGATGACACGCCATATGGGGGAGTGAATGGCCAGCCAGTTGGAATTGGCTACACGAAGTGGCTATGGAATCGATATATGCCAGAAAGTGTAAGATTCACTGATCAAGACGCAAGTCAACAAGGGTTTGCAGGCCATTATAGCTATGGCTTTGTTAATTATCGAACCGAAGCTTGGGCTGAGTCAAGCGGTGGGTCTATGGAAGCCTTTGCAGAAAATTACTGGTTTGGTGAGTTGGAATATGAGCCAAATGAGTTTGACTTTGCGATGGATTCTAGCGTCGATAGAGATACTCGCTTGCATCAATTCTTATCTACAGACACTATGACTGAAGCTCTCGGTGACAACCCCGGGAAGATCATTAAAGGGAATATTGATAATGATTATCCGAATGGCCTAATCAAGGGTGGAGGAACAAGCTTGAATTGGTTTGCAATTCCTGATCTTGATAATAAGTCAGTACATGTTTTAGCATCTCATAATGTTGATACGCCGTATCGTTATTTTCGCGACTTCCCAGAGCTGCTCGCTGGGATGTTCTCTGACCACGATTACCCCTCTGGGGGGGCACCTTCAAAACTCCATCCAGATACGAAGGGTTGGGGCCCTCCACATTTAGACGAGATTTATTATCAACCTTTAGATTTAACACAAAGAAATGGTGATCCTGATACGCCTCAAGGTGGTGTTCCGTTATTCTCTATCGAGAACCTTTCAAGTACCAATCAAGCCAGGGTTGGTACGACTAATCGCCTCCAAGATATCCAAGGTGTCCCTGCTGACAGTTTAGTTTGATCGCGAAGGCGATTAAAGAGCTTGATCAAAATATTAGTAAGCCGGGTACAACAGTCGATTCGATGAAAGACCTGAATAGTTTTGGTGGAACTTTTGATGGCTTGAGTGCTCTGGACTACCACAAGTTTATTGACTTCCTTAATGCGGCAGCCAAGGAGATTAATCCTTTTGATCCTGAATCTGTCACCCTTTCAATCTATGAAGCACCCTTTTTGCCGATGTCATGGATAGATCAGAAAGTACCCAATAGTTGGGACGCAGAAGTTATTGAAGGATCTAATGATGTGGAAGATACTTTAAATGCAGGGAATGGTAGCCAAACTCTAATGGGCCTCATGCTTGACGATATATTGATTGGCGGTTCGGGAAGTGATTTTTTGGTTGGTGGTGAGGGTGCGGACACCTTTCAGTTTAATACCAAGGGTGAATCTCAAACAGACCATAGACGTGATGTGATTACAGATTTCAATGGTGAGGAAGGGGATGTTGTTCACCTCTCAAATATTGAGGAGAATCTTGTTTATATAGGTTCAGACACTTTCAGTGTTTCTCAAGATGAAGTGCGGTTTGAGGATGGTCTCTTGCAATTGAATCTTAATCAAGGCCTTGATCCTGATATGGTTATTGAGCTTTCAGGTGTAACATCATTTTCTTCTGATTTCTTGGTTTAGATTCTGCCTTGCCTTAATTGTAAGGTTGGTATTGAGAACGTATTTTTCAGTTAAATTATATTGATATGCTAGTTGACTGGAGCCAAAAATCGCCTCCAGTCCTTGCCCGTATTTGCTTTTTGGTAGTTAGTGTTGAGCGGCTGTTTATGATTGTTTGATTCATTTAGCTTCTGGGAAAAGTGGGGCGACCTGCTATGCCCAACACAAAGCTGAGCGCGATTCTTGGAACCCATTAACTAAGAAATGCCCATGCTGTTTATGAAATGACCCAGTTACGCAAGCGAGGGGATATTGAGCGACTTTGCCGAATGGTAGTGACTGACCACCACAGCAGCACTAAAGAAATAGAATGAAGTGGTACATGTCACGGCGATGGCAATCGAGAAGAAGTAGAGCGCGATTAGATGGCAAATACAGGTGACTGAGAGCTAGACGGATAATTTGATGTCCCCCTAATCGATGGTTTCAAGCTGTCTTTTGGGGCTTCCTTTGTGATCAAGAAAGTGGATGCTGATCTGCCTTGTGAATATGATTCTGTAGCCCGTTTCAAAAGTGAGATTGGCGGAAGCTTGATCTTTGTGTGACTTCTCAAGGCGGCGATGGGAATGATGTCGAGCTCTATACGAAATTATCCTTTGGGTTCTTTCTAATCACCTAAGTGATCCACGGATGCCGGTTCTGATGATGATTTATTTGTTAGAACTTCTGCAGATGAAGTGATTTTTGATGGCAATGGTGATGATGTTCTTCTTGGTGGCATTGGAGATGATCAGGTCAATGGAGCTAGCGTTGTCGATACGCTAGATGGTGACTTGGGAAATGACACCCTTCAATCTTATCGAGGAGCTGATGATTGCATTCTGTGTAAAGGTAATGATGCCATGAGCCCTTCTCAATCGATGAGAATGATCAGCTTGTGGTTGGAGAACATGTTGACCTGTCGTTTAAGCAAGTTGGCGATACTCGATTGATGAAGGAGTTGGCATTCGCGCCACATTGCTTGATGTTGAGCAGGATAAGTCCCTGGCGGCTGATGTGATTGACTACATGTGAGCCCACATATCTGATCATGAGAGTCAATCTAAATGGGGAGAAAAATGCAGCAGGTAATGTCTTCTCGTATATCACAATTGGCCTGGCATTAGGGCTTAATGGATTGGTGATAGTCGCTTGGCTAATTTGGACAAGAGTGAGCTAGTTAGTATCTATTTTGACCTAAGTAAAAGGCTTCGCATTAGCGCTAAACTGTTCTTGTCCCTTAATCTGATTGGCTTGTTCAGTGCAATGGGAATGCTTGCATTCCTAGGCCAAAGTTTATGCCAAGTCTCACGAGCCAGTAGCTGATCAACGCAACGGCTCCCACGATCAAATGCCAAGCGTGGATGGCAAAGGGCCTCAATCGGCGCTGCTGGATGGCCAGCACCGACCAGATGATCAACATTGCTGCCACCACTGGCCCAAAAGCATGCCATTGCATTGAGCTGCTGAGATTGCCCTGCAGTGCTTCAGTCGTGGCCCTAGTAAGGAAGCAGGTTGGGCAGGGAATGCCGGTGAGAGCTCTGAGTGGGCAGGGCCAGCCTGGCAGCGATGGATGCAGACCCTTGATCCACAGGGAGCCAGTGAGTGTTGCCGGCAGTAGATAACCAGCCCGTTGGATCCGTCGCAGAAAACGGTTCAGTGCCTTGTGCCTTAGCGATCCACAGAACCCATGATCACGTCGATGGAGCCAAGGATCGCCATGATGTCTGCGACTTTTGCTCCCTTGAGGATATGGGGAAGGATTTGCAGGTTATTGAGGTCAGCAGCGCGGATTTTGAAACGCCATGGTGTGACGTCATTGTTGCCCTGTAGGAAAACGCCTATTTCTCCCTTGCCTGACTCAAGCCTGGTGTAAAGCTCACCATTAGGGATCTTGAAGGTGGGTGCAACTTTCTTGGCGACGTATTGATAGTCAAATCCCATAAAGGTGCTTGTCTTACCCTCCGCCATCCGCTGAGCTTCGAGGTTTTCTGTTGGTCCGCCTGGGATCATCTCGCAGGCCTGGCGCAGGATCTTCAGCGATTGGCGCATTTCTTCGATCCGAACGCGATAGCGCGCATAGCAATCGCCTTCTTTTTCCCAGGCGACATCCCAATCGAAGTCGTCATAGCACTCGTAGTGATCCACTTTGCGTAGATCCCATGGCACTCCTGATGCCCGCAGCATTGGCCCTGAAAGGCTCCAGTTGATCGCCTCATCTCGCCCAATGGCGCCCAAACCTTCGATGCGGCGACGGAAGATTGGGTTGTTGGTAATGAGTTTTTCGTACTCATCGATCTTGGGACCAAACCAGTCGCAGAAGTCTTGGCATTTCTCCAGCCAACCCCAGGGCAAATCACAGGCGACGCCACCGATGCGGAAATAGTTGTTGTTGATCAAACGTTGCCCTGTGGCTGCTTCCCACAGGTCGTAGATCATTTCTCTTTCTCGGAAGATATAGAAAAAGGGTGTTTGGGCACCCACATCAGCGAGGAAGGGGCCCAGCCAGAGCAGGTGGTTGGCAATGCGATTGAGCTCGAGCATCAATACGCGGATGTAGCTGGCCCGCTTCGGCACAGAGATGTTGGCCAAGCGCTCCGGAGCGTTCACGACGATTGCCTCGTAGAACATTCCGGCTGCATAGTCCATGCGGCTCACGTAGGGCACGAACATCACACTCGTGCGGTTTTCGGCAATTTTTTCCATGCCCCGATGGAGATAACCGATCACCGGTTCGCAGTCCACCACGTCTTCACCGTCGAGGGTGACCACCAGCCTCAGCACTCCATGCATCGAGGGATGATGGGGGCCGAAGTTGACGACCATTGGCTCCGTACGCGTTTCCAGCTGCGACATGGGGCCTTGAGTTGCAGAGCGTTAGCGGGATCTTAGGAAGGAACCCATGCCCGATTCGTCCATTAACTCGGATTCAGGTTTCAAGCATCTGTCCGTAATGGAAGATGCCGTGTCGCAGCCTGTCGCTGCTTTGCCTGCAGAGCTGCTCGATGGCGGGTTGATCATTGATGCCACCCTGGGCGGCGGCGGCCATAGTGCTCTGTTGCTGGAACGTCATCCAGATCTCCGCCTGATCGGTTTGGACCAAGACCCCACGGCTCGTGCGGCGGCGGCTGAGCGACTGGCGCTATTTGGAGATCGCGTCACGATCGTGGCGACTAATTTTGTCGATTTCAGCCCTGCCGAGCCGGCAGTGGTGGTGATGGCTGACTTGGGAGTGAGCAGTCCCCAACTGGATGTGGCGCAAAGAGGTTTTAGCTTTCGCCTCGATGGTCCGCTCGACATGCGCATGAACCCCCAGGTGGGCGAAACGGCGGCTGAGCTGATTGGGCGTCTCGAAGAAACAGAGCTGGCAGATCTCATCTATGCCTATGGCGAGGAGCGCTTGTCCCGTCGCATCGCCCGGCGCATTAAGCACGATCTGGCAGAGCAAGGACCCTATGCCGGCACCGCCGCTTTGGCTTATGCGGTGGCTGGTTGCTATCCGCCGAAGGCCCGTCATGGTCGTATCCATCCAGCCACTCGCACTTTTCAGGCCCTGCGCATTGCTGTGAATAATGAATTGGATGCCTTAGATCGCTTCTTGCAAAAGGCCCCTGACTGGTTAGTCCCAGGTGGTTTGCTCGCAGTGATCAGCTTTCATTCTCTTGAAGACCGTCGCGTCAAGACTGCTTTCTTGCGTGATCAGCGCCTGGAGCGGCTAACCCGTAAGCCTTTGGTGGCCAGCGAGATGGAGATCGCTGCCAATCCACGCAGCCGTAGTGCAAAGTGTCGATTCGCTCGCCGCTTGCCTCAAGCGACCACTGCCGATGCCCTCTGATCCAATCTGGTGGTGGGCTTTTGGAGTGCAACTGCTAGCTCTCCCTGGAGCATTTTTGCCGGTGTTACCGAGTTTGTTGTGGTTGCCACTCGGTGCTGGTTTATGGGTTTGGCATGTGGGCTGGAGTGCAGGTTGGCTCAGCCTTGGTTTGGCCTGCATGGTTTTTTTACTTGGCCTTATTGCTGATCTGTTAGCGGTAGCTCTTGCTTCTGCTCGTTTACGAGCAAGCCGCTGGGCAGTTTTGGGTGCTGGATTGGGGCTGCTGCTTGGCTTGGTGGGTCTATTGCCGGCTTTGCCTTTTGGAGGCCCATTGCTAGGGGCTCTCTTTGGACCTTGGCTGGGTGCTGCTTTGGTGGAAACGTTGACGGCTAGTCAACCTCCTTTAGCACTTGGATGGTTGTTTGCTGCTCGTCGTGGTGCGCTGGTCGGGCTTGCAGTGGTTGCTGGCTTATTGGTGAGCCGAGTAGCCCAATTCGTTTTGGCGCTACTCGGCATCGCTGGTTTTTTGCTGCTCAGTTGGGCTTAAGCAGGCCAGTGTTGTCTGTGCTGCCGAACAACTGACGGTAGGCCGCAGTTGAGATGCAAACCATGGCAGGAACCATCACGAACAGACCTCCATAGTGGAAGGTGGCGGCGATGGCATGGATCACAGCCTCCACAATCAGCAGCCAGAGCACGATCCACCAGGAAGGGTTGATCACATCGATACCAGAACTCAATGCATTGGCTGAGTTCTTGCTGCCAAGCAGGCTGTTTTGAACGAGGAACTGTTGGGTGACCAGGAACCAGATTGCAAAGATTGCTAGGGCAATGCTTGGAATCACGATTAGGGCTTGATTGATCTGGCCTAGCCCCAGGCCTATCAGGTAGGCAATCACCGAGGCAACAGCGATCACGACGATATAAAGAATCAATGAGCCCAGTAGCCGCCAGCTGGAGCTTTGATCCCAACGTGTAAAGACGGCGAAGTCAGGCTTTTGACCATCGAGTGCTGTCCAAGCGCCTCGGATTAGTCCCACAATTCCCCATAGCACCACGATGATGTAACCGAGCAGGCCAACGACCAGCAGTAGATAACCCAGGACTGGATGTAACCATGCAACTTCTTTGACAGCGGCGATGCGAGTACCGCCAAGAGCAGCAATGCCGATGAAGGGGAGCGTGACCACCCCCACCAGGATTTGGAAAAGCAAAAAACTCCAGGGAGCTTTACAGAAGGCGTTCCAGCCGTCCTCGACGGCTTTGAGCACCTGAAGGTTGGAGCCGGTTGGAGTAGTTGCCACCGTCTAATACACAGATGTTGTTGAAAACTAGCCGCAGTAACAGTTTTGCTCAGGATTTTTTGAAACTGCGACATCGATTGTGAGGCATTTGTTGCTATCTAGCTTTCAGGTCGGTCACGACATTGCTAATCGACTCCACGGCCTGGGTGATCTCTTCGCTTGAGGTGTTGCGACCCAAGCTCAGTCGAAGCGAGGCTTCCGCCTCAGCTGATGTGCGTCCTAAGGCCATCAGCACATGGGATGGGGCTCCTTGGCTGCAGGCAGAGCCGCTGCTGCAAGCAATGAGCGGTCGCAATTGTTGATGCAGGCTGCTGCCACGCACTCCTGGAATTGTGATGTTGAGATTGTGAGGCAGCCTGTGCTCTAGAGATCCATTGAGGATGAGATCGGGGAGGCGTTCTCGTAAACCATCCCAGAGTTGATTACGCAGTGTGCAGAGCTTGTCTTGGCGGCTCGTGATGTCCTCCATGGCGAGTTCTACGGCTTTAGCGAGGCCCACAATTAATGGCACGGGTAGTGTCCCAGGCCTTAGGCCCTGCTCTTGGCCCCCACCCCACTGCAAGGGTTTGATTGGCACTTCAGGACGTACGACGAGTGCGCCGATCCCTTTAGGGCCGTAAAGCTTGTGGCCGCTGATGCTGACCAGATCGAGCCCGAGAGCATCTGCATCGAGATGGACGTGACCCAAGGCTTGTGCGGCATCGCTATGCAGAACCACATCACGCTTACGGCAAAGCTCTGACAGCTCTGCTAGGGGTTGGATGACACCCGTTTCATTGTTGGCGACCATCACGCTCACGAGCAGCGTGTCGTTTTCAAATGCCTCAGCCAGTTGCTCCGGTCGCAGTAGACCATCAGCCCGTGGTTGTAGTTCGGTTAGTCGGAAGCCTTCCTTTTGCAGTTGGCGCAGCGGATCGAGTACGGCATGGTGTTCAGTAACCAGCGTGATCAGGTGGCCTGGTGCTCCGCGTTGTTCTGCTCTTGCCCTGGCATGGCCCACTAGCGCCAGGTTATTAGCTTCTGTGGCACCGCTCGTAAAGATCACTCGTTGAGGTGTGACGCGCAGATGGCAGGCCAGTTGCTCTCGAGCGAGGCTCACTGCGGCTGCGACCTTCAATCCAGAGCGATGTTGGCGGCTTGAGGCATTTCCCCAGTCCTCGCTCCAGTAGGCGGCCATGGCCTTGACAACCTCGGCAGCACAGGGTGTGGTTGCCTGATAATCCAAGCAAAGGGGGGATTGTTTTAGGGATCCACTGGAAAGGCTTGGCAGCATGGTGGAAAGTTCCGTTGCTCTGTCGCGCATGCGTCGTTCTTTCAGGATCGTTGGTCTGAGCCTCACGGCCTTGTTTTTGTTATGCCTGCGCCCTTCACAGGCTATTGAGCCTCAGGAGGTTATTGAGCAGATGAAGAAGAGTAGGCCTGCCAATTTGGTGGTGTTAATTAAGCGCCCTGATGTTGGTGGCGACTATCTCTTGGGGATGTATGCGCTCAAGACGGACAAGTTTGATCAGGATCTGCGCCGCTTCAAACTTTGGCAGGAGTGGTCATATGACCTCAACGTTTACACGGAGTCAGTGAGCTGCAGCACCGAAGAACCTCTCCGGATCACCCGAGATAGCAGAGCGGTGTATGTGCGTCGTCTTAATCCAGGGGGGATTGTGAACCCAGCGAATCGGGAGGACCATCTTGTGTGGTGGGCGGCTTGTGTCCCAGAGCTGGGCGGCACAGATCCAACCAATCTGAAAGATAAGGCTCTATCACTCGGTTATTCAACCGTGTTAGTTGAATCCCAAGAAGTCTTGGTCGGACCAGTCCGTTGAGGTCCCTATCGCTTCAGGACTGTTGGCGCTATCGCTTCTAGATTTTTGCAGCTTGCAATCCTGTTGGCCCATGAGTGAGACCCTTCCCCAGAATGTGGAGGCTGCCCCGTCTCCGCGGTTACTACTGGTTGATGATGAACCCGGACTGCGCACTGCGGTGCAGGCTTATCTGGAGGATGAAGGATTTGAGGTCACCACTGCTGTCGATGGAGACGATGGCTGGCAGAAGGCTCAAGAGATGCTGCCTGATTTGGTCATCAGCGATGTGATGATGCCGCGTTGTGATGGCTATGGACTGCTTAAGCGGATGCGGGAGGACGAGCGCTTGGGTGGCACTCCTGTGATTTTTCTCACTGCTAAGGGGATGACGGCCGATCGCACCGAGGGTTATCTGGCTGGGGTGGATGACTACATCCCTAAACCCTTTGACCCTGAGGAGTTGGTGGCTCGTGTCCGCAACGTGGTTCGTCGGCAAGATCGCCTTCTTCGGGAAGCAGCTCGTTTCGCGGATACTGATGTGGGTCAGATGGCCCGGCAGATCACAGAGATTCGCACCATGCTTGCCCATGGTGATGGCAGTTCATCCAAGGATGTAGCGCTTCACAATTTCACGCCGCGGGAGGCGAGTGTTCTGCAATTGGTGGCTGAGGGGTTGATGAATAAGGAGATCGCTCGGAAGTTGGAGACATCAATTCGCAATGTTGAGAAGTACGTGAGTCGTCTGTTCATCAAAACGGGCACGTCAAGTCGCACTGAGTTGGTTCGTTATGCCTTGGAAAACCAGTTGGTGACATGACCATTGGCAGGCTGCAATGGCGTGTCTGATGCGGATTGGCTCTCAGCCAGCTTCAACCATGGCTGGACCTACAGCCAACGCATTGCTGCTGTGGATGCTGGTCGAGGGTTGGTGGAGTTGCTTGCGGTGCATTACACCCACTCGAGTCGCGATGTATGGCAACAGCGTTTGCAGGCGGGGCAGATTCGGCTGAATGGCAAGCTGGTGGTATTGGATCAGCTGCTCGCCTCAGGTGATCAGGTGTGTTGGCAGCGGCCTCCATGGCTGGAAGCTGCGGTTCCGGCGAGCTGGGAGGTGATTTTTGATGATGGCGATCTGCTGGTCGTCAATAAGCCTTCAGGGTTGCCGGTGATCCCAGGTGGGGGGTTCCTTGATCACACGCTGACGGGGCTGCTGCAACGTCGTTGTCAGCTGGATGGGGAGTCTCGGCTGCCAAGGCCGGTGCATCGCCTGGGACGGTTTACATCGGGACTGTTGATCTGCGCTAGGCAAAGGGAGACTCGAGCGAAACTCTCAGCGATGTTTCGTCGTGCCACTGCCGGTGATCAAGGCTGCAAGAAGATTTATCGCGCTTTGGCGCACCGCAATCTGAATGTCCATTGCGATGAGGTTGCCACGATCAGGGTCCCGATTGTGCAGACGGCTCACCCCATGGTGGGCAAGGTTTGGGTTGCTGCTGATTCATCTCGGCAACATGATTCAAAGCAGTCTGAATCTCGTGTTCTTACAGCCTTGTCAACTGTGCGATTGCTGGAGCGACGTCAGGATGCAGATTTGCTGGAGGTCGTAATTCAAACTGGGCGTCCGCATCAAATCCGAATCCATCTGGCAGCGATTGGTTCGCCTTTGATTGGCGACCCTCTCTACGGTTTTGATGGGCAGATTTCATCAGCAGCAACACCAGGTGATGGTGGTTATTGTCTTCATGCTCACAGGCTTCTGGATGTGCCTTACCGCAACCGTCTGCATGGCTTCACAGCCTGCTCGCCGCGGCGCCTCCAGATGAAGACGGAAAGATGAGCGGCGCCTATTTCACCAGTTAGGGTGCTCGTTGAATCCCCAAGAGCTCGTGACTTTTTGATGTTGAAGCGTGGGTTGCTGATTGCATGCTCTTTGATGGGAATTGCCGGTTGCTCTTTTAATTCTGTGCGTCAGCATGAAGTGTTGCAGCCTGAAAGATTGGACCTGCAATTATTAGTCTGCAAAATAAAATCCACGTTTTTCTCTGATGCAAACCAGGACGGACAAATTTCAGTGGAGATCATATGACCTATGTTTTTAATGTTTCTGAGGATGCTGCTTGTGCTCAGTCGCAATCAACCTTTTATGGCGTTGAGCAGATTGTGATGAGGCAGGCTTTGGGGCATGATCGGCAGCAGGCTTTTGTGACCCATTTTCAGGGAACTTTTAGGTTGAAGAAAGGCAATCTTCAGTTGCGAGGCCTGGGTTCTCTTGGTTTAAGCGCTAGCAAGTGGAAAGCTATTAATCAACCCGGTTCTATTGATCTTGTTCTTGCCAACATCTTTCCTGAGAGCCATAGGCTTTCAGTTATTGGCGAGGGTGACTCTTATGCTGGGCTGGTGGGCACTGCATTTTTTAAGCCTGGAGATGTAGTGGCAGTTGATATTAACTTGTTTAGCCAATTCAAGCTTGATTGAGTTTGATGGATATGGTCTTCCCCTATTGTTTTTGCAAGAAGATTTGGCTGTGATTTTAAATTTTCTTGAACTCAATTAGTCGTGAAAAGTAGAATGGAGCCTGATTGAGTTTGCTGCGGATGGGTTCGAATCCGCAGCCCATTGCGGCTTTGATGATGCCGTCTTCGCGAAGGGTATACGCGCGAGTTGTTTTACTAGGCCCTGGGAACAGCTGGCCAATGCGTTTGAGTAGCGCTAGTAGAGGGGTGTAAGGGGCAAAGCTCACTACCAAACTTTCTTGTGTGAGTCCGCATAGGTGACGGACCATCTCTTCAGCTGCTTGTTGGGGGTAGTGGATGAAGACATCCAGGCAAATCACGGTGTGAAAGCAACCCTGCAGGCTTTCGAGGTCGGAGGTCGTGAAAGTTAGTCGGCTTAGATCCAGCTCTGCATCTGCAGCGCGTCGTTTGGTTTCGGCCACCATGGCGGCGGAAATGTCACTTGCGGCAATCGATCCAGCCCCCATTGCGGCCAGAGGAAGGCTGAGGCTTCCTACCCCGCAGCCGGCGTCGCAGAAACTCATGCCACTCAGATCACCGCGTTCCTGAAGCCAGGCGAGCACATCATCCACCGTTTTTTGATGGCCGATGCGGATGTTGCGCTGCACTTTATTGACGTCATCACTTTCGCTGTAGATGCGATTCCAGCGATCAAACCCTGTTCCGTTGAAGTAGTTGGCTACTTCAGTTTTTTCGGCCTGTTTGAGCTCTTGGCGCTGTTCCATGGCCATTGAGTTGGGTTCAGACGATCGGGATCTTAAGCAGCATGCTTCCAGATCAGCTCTTCAGTATCCGGTTTCCACTGCCAGCGCAGTAAGTCTGTTAAGGGCTGATTCACAAGTAGCTCATCCAGTGTGCGGCCATTGCCCATTACCTGACGAGGGGCCATGGTGGCAGCCCAGATGGCCGCGGCAGGTTCACCACTCCAAGTGGCTAAACGTCGACTCCCTTCCAGGAGGGGCAGTGTGACTCCTGCCAAAGTGCCATCTTCCAAACGACAGGTTCCTTTTTCGACCAGCAGAACTCTTTCATCCCAGCGATATTTGCCATCTTTGAGGCCGTAGGGAGCGAGACTATCGCTCACAAGTACCAGCTGTTGTGGTGCCAGTCTTTGCAATAGCACCGCCATGGTGGGTTCAACATGAACTCCATCGGCGATTAGTCCCATAGCGATCTCTCCATGCATGCAGGCTTCCCCCACCGGGCCAGCTGCACGATGGTGAAGACCGGGCATAGCATTGAAGGAGTGGGTCAGCATTCCCACTCCCTGGGAGAAGGCATCGGCAGATGCTTCCCCATCTGCGTTCGAGTGCCCTAGGCATATCACGATGTCTAGGGTCCTGAGTCGTTCAATCACTTCAGATGATCCGGGCAGTTCTGGAGCCAGGGTCATCAAAGTGATGTCTTGCTCAAAGCCGCGAATGCGTTCATCCAGTGCGCTTAGGCTCGGAGCACAGAGATGCTCCAGGGGATGGGCGCCGTGGCGTGCTGTTGCCAGAAAAGGGCCTTCAAGGTGGGCACCCAGTAGTTCACAGCGTTGCGGGCAGTGTTGTGCTCGGGCTGCATGCAGCACCGTTAAAGATTGACGCAGGGCTGCTACCCCGCAGCTCACAAGCGTGGGGCAGATTGCCTGTACACCGTCTTGCCAGAGTCTGTCGAGCAGCTTCAGGAGCTGGGGAATGTCTTTGGCGGTGAGCTCGGGGAAGGCCAATCCAAGCCCTCCATTGATTTGTAGATCGATGCCCATGGGGCTGAGCCAGTCGCCCTGCCAGCTCTCCCCGTCCATGGCAGAGCCATCTGCCATGGGTTGAACACTGAGCACCCGCTCGTGTTCATCTACGGCCATCCACCACAGCTTGGTGTCCACGGCTTTGTTGAGAGGTTCGGGCAGGCGGATGTGGGTGATCCGATGCATGGGAGGTGGCCAGGCGGTGCTAGTGCGGGACCATGGCATTGTCGTCATTATTCATCGTGACCTCTGCTTCTCTGCCTGTGCCTTTGGCAGCTGCTGAATCGCCGCCGCAGGTGGCTGTGGTGATGGGTAGTGATTCTGATTTGCCAACCCTGCAACCGGCCGTCACCGTCTTAGAGGAGTTCGGTGTGAAGGTGGAGGTGCGTGTGCTTTCCGCGCACCGTACGCCCCTTGAGATGGTGGCCTTTGCAAAGGAGGCCCATCAGAGAGGTTTGAAGGTGATCGTGGCAGGTGCCGGCGGTGCTGCTCATTTGCCGGGCATGGTGGCGTCACTCACCACGCTGCCAGTGATTGGAGTACCTGTGCAGAGTAGAGCTCTTTCCGGGGTGGATTCCCTGCATTCGATTGTGCAGATGCCTGGGGGAATCCCTGTGGCAACAGTGGCGATTGGTGGAGGGCTTAATGCTGGCTTGCTGGCGGCTCAGATCCTGGCGATCTGTGATCCACAGCTTGCAGAGCGGTTGAGGGCCTACCGCCAGGATCTTCACGATGCTGTGGTAGCCAAGGATGCTCGCTTGTTGGAGCTTGGCAGTGAGGCTTATTTGGGGCAGATGTGACGGTCCTGTTGGAACTGATCAACTCTGATGAAGCCATGGGTATGGTCCCGGCTTGATCATTGCGTATTGAGGTTTGATGCTCAGTCATCCAGTGGCCCGTCTTCTGGCTTTTGCCGTTGTTCCGGCTCTAATCGTTTATGTCGTTGTTCTCGCCCTTGCGGTTGCCGCTGGCATTGAGCCAGGCTTGGTTGTGCGTGACCTGATGCAGACCTGCAAGTACCCAATTGGCGTGGGAATGCTTTCCAATTTGGGCATTCTGCTTTGGGCTGCGGCTGCGGCGATTAGTTTTTTTGCTTGTTTTTCGGGGTTGGTTGTTCAGCGTGGTTGGTGTCAGCTGCTGCTCGTAGGAGGAATCTTCTCCACCACGCTTTGCCTCGACGATCTCTTCTTGCTGCATGATCGCCACGTGTTAGGGCACGAGGGCTCTTACTACATCCTCTATGCCGTTCTTGCCGTGATCATTTTGTTGCGCTTTCGTCAGCTTGTGCTCCAGGCTGATGGTGTGGCTTTCCTGGCGGCGGCCTTGCTGTTGGGCCTCTCGGTGTTGAGTGATCGCTTCCAGGAGTCTTTACCCATTGGCTACGCCACAGTGCAGTTGTTTGAAGAGGGCTTTAAGTTTGTTGGGATTGCCTGCTGGCTTGCCTTTTGGTGGCAGGCTTCTTGGCGAGGAGCCAAGCTTCAGGCTAGCGACTGATCTGCTGAGGATCTCAATGAGAGTTCTCTGATGCTTGGGCCATTGGTATTCCCGATCTGGTTGCGGCTCAGTCTGGTTTTGCCTCTGTTTGCCCTCAATCTTTGGGTGCTGCGTCAGTTACTAGTGCCTTTGGCTCCTTTCCCTGGGCTGTTTGTCACTGCAGCGCTCATTGCATTTTTGCTAGATATTCCGAGTCGCTGGATTAATCAGCGTCTGGGGTTGCCCCGTTGGCTGGCCATCGGTGTGGTGGCAGTTTTGGCGGTTGGCTTGTTGGTGTTGGCGGGCGTTGCTTTGGTGCCTCGTCTGATTGATCAGCTTGGCCAGCTGATCAATGAATTACCCGGTTGGCTTGTGGCTGCAGAAGGTTGGGTGAGTCGGCTGCAGGAATGGGCTTCGGGGCGGGGATTGCCAAGTGAATTCGGAGACTTCAGCAGTGATCTACTGACACGACTGAGCGGCGTGGCGACTCAGTTGAGTCAGCAATTACTCGGCATTCTTGGAGCCACTCTTGGCATCACCATCAACACGTTGTTGGTGCTTGTCTTGGCAGTGTTTCTTTTGCTGGGGGGCGATCCAATTACTGCTGGGCTGGCTCGTTGGCTGCCAGATCAATGGAGGGAGCTTGTGGTCGATACGATCACGGGCACATTCCGTGGTTATTTTGCCGGGCAGGTCTTGCTTGCACTGATTCTCAGCGGCGGCCAAATTGCTGTTTTTACGCTGCTAGATATTCCCTTTGGAGTGTTATTTGCGGTCTTAATTGGTTTTACGACGTTGATTCCTTACGCCAGTGCGCTCACGATTGTTGGTGTTAGTGCACTGCTCGCATTACAGGACCCTCGCATGGGTCTAGAGATTCTTGCCGCTGCGATCGCTGTTGGTCAGATTGTGGATCAAGTGATCCAACCGCGCCTGATGGGAAGTATCGTTGGCTTGCAGCCTGCTTGGTTGCTGATTGCCTTGCCGATTGGTGCCAGAACAGGAGCATTATTTGGTTTTGGGCAGCTCTTGGGGTTATTGCTGGCTGTACCTGTGGCGAGTTGTATTAAGACACTGGTTGATGCTTGGCGGGAATCACCTTTCGATCCAGCAGAGTCTTGAGCACGATCTCAACGCAACTGTCCAGACTTTGCTCACCGGTATTGATCTTTAGTTCGGGTGACGCAGGGTCTTCATAGGGGCTGGAAATACCGGTGAAATCTTTGATTTCGCCTGCCCTGGCTTTGGCATAAAGCCCTTTGGTGTCGCGCTCTTCGCAAATGCTTAGGTCCGCTGCACAGTGGATTTCGATGAAATCATCAACATCTACAAGCTTGCGGGCTTTGTCACGGTCGGCTCGAAAGGGGGAGACGAAAGCGGTGAGCACGATGACACCGGCATCGAGGAAGAGCTTGGCGACCTCGCCGATGCGGCGAATGTTCTCCTCTCGATCTGAGTCGGAGAAGCCGAGGTCTTTGCAAAGGCTATGGCGAATGTTGTCGCCATCTAAGACATAGGTGGCAAGACCTTGCTCAAAAAGTGCCGCATTCACTGCATTGGCAAGGGTGCTCTTGCCAGAACCGGATAGGCCAGTGAACCAGAGGATTGCACTGCGGTGGCCGCGTTGTTGTGCTCGCGATTGACGGTCTACGGAGGCTTCATGCCAGACAATGTTCGTGCCCTTGGGGTTTGTGTCTCCTTGCGGGGCAGAGCTCATGGTCTTGATGTTGATTGGGCTGCCATTCTCCATTCCGCCTAGCTGATCTGTCAGCTCCTTTCAGCCACCAGCTTGTTTGGGACGGAAGCCCTCGCTTTGCAGGAAGTCCATCACCAGGGTCACCTGGTCGCCCTGTAGCTCGAGTAGATCGTCTTTGACTGTTCCGCCGGTGCCAGCGCGGGCCTTAAGGCGCTTGAGCAAAGCCTTGGCTTCTGTCGCGGTGAGTGCCAGCCCAGTGATCTGGGTCACTGTTTTGCCACGCTTGCCTCCGCGTGTGCGTTGCACCCGCACAGCTTGCTGCTCCTTGGGATTGGCTTGGCTGATATCGGGGCGTTCCAGCGCGCTGGATTGCCCTGAAAAACCACCTGGGCCTGTGAATTCCTGCCAGCCACCTCGGGGCATTGTCTGATCGCCAATGTTGTGAATGTACGGGGGTTGGTGTTTTTTCATGCCATCTTCGAGGTGATCAGATGCAACTCCGCAATCCGATGGCTGCTGGTGATGCTCTGCTGGATGGTTGCTGCAACAACGATTGCAGCGCGAACGCGAATGAATTGAGCTTGAGTAGAGAGCTGATTCCCATTTCAGCGGCCGCATCCTGATTGCAGATGCCATCAAGCTGGGGGCACCGTGGCGTCTGTGGGCGATGGCATGAACGATGCACCGCTGATTGCTCGCGCTGATGTAGGCATGGCGATGGGAGCACTCGGCTCTGATGCCGCTATTGAAACCATTGATGTGGTGATCAAGACCGATGACCCGTCTCAGGTCGCCAAGGCGATTGATATCGGCAAGCGCACCAGGCGGATTGTTTGGCAAAACATCGCTATGGCGCTGAGCGTGAAGCGTCTGTTCATCGCCTTGGCTGCCTTTGGTGCGGCGACTCTTTGGTCGGCTGTCTTTGCTGATGTAGGCGTTGTCTTGATGGCAATTCTCAATGCCTCGTGCGTTTGGCGCCGTTCATTTGGCTAGTAAAAACTCCCTCTAACTTTGCGGCTTCAAACGAAAGCAATCTTTGCTGCTTGGGGTGATTCTTTCGATTCCTAGGCTGGGGTTGTTCTTGCCTGGCGTACCGGTGACCAGCACTCTGCCCTCTCAGCCCAAAGATGCGGACCTCGCTGTGAGTGCGCGACCTTCTGCCCAGGGGCGTTTCGGCAGATATGGGGGCCAGTACGTGCCCGAAACCTTGATGCCTGCCTTGGCTGAACTGGAGCAAGCAGCTGCGCTGGCATGGAAAGATCCTGCCTTCACTGCTGAGTTGGATCGGTTGCTGCGTAGCTATGTGGGTCGGGCGACGCCGCTTTATGAGGCTGAGCGACTCACAGCGCATTACCGCCGTGCAGACGGAGGCCCCAGGATCTGGCTCAAGCGTGAGGATCTCAATCACACAGGCGCCCACAAAATCAATAACGCTTTGGGTCAGGCTCTGTTGGCCTTACGCATGGGTAAAAAGCGGATCATTGCCGAAACAGGTGCGGGTCAACACGGTGTGGCCACGGCCACGGTGTGTGCCCGCTTTGGTCTTGAGTGTGTCGTCTACATGGGCGCTGAGGACATGCGCCGTCAGGCGTTGAATGTGTTCCGCATGCGTCTGCTGGGAGCCACAGTGCAGCCTGTCACTGCGGGCACGGCCACGCTGAAGGACGCGACGAGTGAGGCGATTCGTGATTGGGTCACCAATGTGGAAACCACCCATTACATCCTTGGTTCGGTGGCTGGTCCCCATCCCTATCCGATGCTTGTTCGCGACTTTCATGCCGTGATCGGTCAGGAGGCCAGGCAGCAGTGTGCTGAGGCTTTCGGTCGCTTGCCTGATGTTCTTTTGGCGTGCGTTGGCGGAGGGTCCAATGCCATGGGTTTGTTTCATCCCTTCGTGCAGGACCGCTCTGTGCGCATGATTGGAGTTGAAGCTGCTGGTGATGGTGTTGAAACTGGTCGTCATGCAGCAACAATCACCGAGGGTCGAGTAGGCGTCTTGCATGGAGCGATGAGTTTGTTGCTTCAGGATGATGAAGGTCAGGTGCAAGAAGCCCATTCGATTAGTGCCGGCCTCGACTACCCCGGCGTTGGACCAGAGCACAGCTACTTGTGTGAGATTGGTCGGGCGGAGTATGCCGCGGTTAGCGATCAGCAGGCTTTGGATGCCTTGCGCTTGGTGAGTGAACTAGAGGGAATTATTCCTGCCTTAGAGACGGCCCATGCCTTTGCTTGGTTAGAGACGCTTTGCCCCACTCTCGCCGCTGGAACAGAAGTGGTGATCAATTGCTCTGGCCGTGGCGATAAAGATGTCAACACCGTGGCAGAGAAACTTGGTCATCAGCTTTGAATGATGGCCGTTGGCAGTCTTAAGGCACTCGCTGCTGCATGGTGATGAGCTGCTGCAGATGTTTCGCTGCCAACCAAACCACTGCCTTAAGTCCAGCTCTGCAACTTCAAAAAAATATGATGAGCTGATGGCATCAGCTCTAAATCATCAACAAGGGGTTGCCGAGTAACTGATCACGAGAACGAATAACGCAAGGATCAATCAGTGCATGGGCTCCATTGTTCAGCTTTTGTTGAATCGTTTACTCCGCCGACAACCAAGTCGCCGAACATCGGTAGTCGTAGCAAAAAAGTTTGCAACTCATCGCTAGCTGCCTCGCTTAGCAGAGCAGCCTTTCAAGGTGATTCGCCACGCTGCTCACGGCTGCCTTGGCTGTGGCATAAGCCATGCGCATCGGGCCAACGAGAGCAACCTGTCCGATGCCTTCCCCGGAGCTGTGATAGGTCGCTTGCACCACGGAACAGGCTTCTAGGGCGCTCTTGGGGTGTTCAGCTCCGATCCACACGCCTCCAAGTTGCTCACTGCCAACTGGCACCACTGCAGCTGGCTGCGTATCCATCAGTTCCAGTAAAGGTTGGAGGCTGGCGCTACTGCTGAATTCTGGCTGCGCAAGCAGCCTTGACATCCCATGGAACACTGCATCTGATTCAGCCGGTGTTTGAGCTTGGCTGTGGCTGTGAATCGCCTCTCGCAGTAAAGATCCGCTCAGATTGAGCTGCGGTGGCAGGCTCGACCAGTCGAGGCTGCCGTTGCCCGTTGTGGCCAGTTGATCGCGGGTCCACTCCTCGATGGCTTCGAGTTCGTTGCTGGCTTCATGGGGCAGCCGCAGATTGAGATGACTGGCTTGGTTGGAGCTTTCAACCAGCATCACCAGCAGCCGGTCGCCACTGCGCACCAGGCGTACGGCTTGAAGCGTTGGCTTTGGCCGTGCGGGCCTTGTGATCAAGCTCATCAGGCCAGTGAAATCGGTGAGGCGACGGGCCAATTGCCACATCAAGTCATCGAGAGCTGCCCAGCGCAGACTGAGGTTTGTCAGTTCCCGTTCCAGGTGTTGCGCCGCCGATCCTGGAGGCGGCAGCAAGCAGTCCACATAGTGGCGATAGCCCTGCGGGCTCGGCACTCTTCCCGCCGAGGTGTGAGGTTGGGTGAGCAGGCCACGCTGTTCAAGGGCCCCCATTGCCGAACGAACCGTTGCGGCGCTGGCTTTGAGGCCAAAGCGTTGCACCAGGGTTTTGCTGCCGACGGGCTCAATCGTGTCCACGTAGTGGTGCACCGTTGCTTGAAGCACCTGCTCTTGTCGTGCCGGTAGCGACTCCAAAGCGGTGACGTCGGGATCTTGATGGTACGGGGGGGTCGCCCTGCTTTTGTGCTCTGTCACGAACTCACTAAGCGGGCCTCAGTGTTGGCGCAGTTTGCTTGCAACCCAGCATCACCAAGTCTCGATGCTTCTTCCCAGATTGCAGCTGTTGTGTTTCTCGTCGTGTAGCTCGACAAGATTTTGTGGCGGAAATTGTGTGGCTGTTCGCGATTCAGTTGGCTTGCACAAAGAGACCTGTCAATCGACTCATTGATGTTGCCTTTGTGAGCGCTTCATACTGGGCGCAAGACGATCAGATTATTAATGGATAAAGATGATCTAAAGAGTCCCATTGCCGGCCCATGAAGGCCCGCCCGTTTTTGATTGCCGTGCTAGCCACGGTGTTTGTCCTGTTCTCATTGGTGGCGGGGCTTGGATGGGCTATGGCCCGCCAAAACCCTCTTCGTTTGGTTGATCAGCCACTGGAGTTGCCACGTGCTGCAAGGTTTGTGCCTCGAGATGCTGCTCTTGCCGTTCATTGGTTGATGGATCCAGTGCGTGTGCCGGCCTATGCCCAGGCTGTAGCGCCGGCACGCAACCGTCGCAAGGCTCGCGATGGTGCTCAGCAGATTCGTGATGGTGCCTTCGCACTCGCTGGTTTGGATTTTGAGTCGGAGTTGGTCGACTGGCTTGGTCCGCAAGTGAGTATGGCTCTGTTGGAACCCAATGGGTCAGAAGGATCCATGGGTTGGCTTTTGGTTCTAGAGAGTCGAGATCAGGATGGTGCGAGGCGGTTTTTGCAGCGCTTTTGGCAAGCCCGCAGCTTGGCTGGCACAGATCTGCAGATCAGCCGCTATCGGGGGATGGGAGTGATTAGTGGCAAAGGGGCTTTGAGCGGACGCAATCCACAGCCTTTGGCAACAGCATTGATCGACGATGACCTGTTGTTGCTTGCCTCCGGCCGGGGGGTATTGGAACAGGCTCTTGATGTTTCCCAGTTGTCTGATCAGCATCAACTTGGCGATCAGGAGCTTGTCGAGATCGTGCGCCAGCTTGGTGATGGTGTGGCGCTGATGGTTGCCTCGCCGTCCGCTCTTCACTCTTGGTTAGGGCTGCCTAAGCCGCTCAGCCAGCGTGAGGATCTGTTGGGTTTGGTGGCTGCCTTGAAGCCTGAAGGGTCCGATTTGGCGATGGAAGGGCTGTTGCGTTTCCATCAACCCCTGGAAGCTGTTGCAAGTGAGGCTGGAGCAGCTGATGGACTTGCTCAACTCACTGCCTCAGCTGGTGGTCAGGCGGAGGCACTCGCTTTGCTGAGTTCACCTTCTCGATTACTGGATCTCTCAGATCAAGATCCTCTGGTGCAGTGGTTAGGTCCCTTAATGCGTCAGCAGTTGAAGGCAAATGAACTGTCTTCGGCTGCCACTATTGCTGGTTTGGACGATGGACCGTTGTTATGGCTTCAGCAGCCCGAAGGCTGGCTGGTTGCCACCAAGCAGGACCATCCAGCTGTCTCGGTAGTGGATGATGCGCTGACTGAGCAGGGTTTTATTCGTTCGGATTTGCCGTCTGATGACGAATCTCTGCAGGTGTGGACGCGCTTGGCACGTCAACAAAGCTCCACTAAGAACTTGCTTGAGGCTCAGTTGGGCGTTGCTTTGGCCGAAGAGCCAGACCAGGCCTGGTGGGGGCAGACCCTTGCGGCTCTACAGCAGCGCAAGCAGGGCAAGGCGTTGCAGCCTCGTCTTCGTCAGCTGAACAATCTCAATCGAGATGATCGTCCGCTTACTCAACAGCTGGTTCTTGGTGCAAGTCCTGGTCGCGTGCAGCTTCAGCATTGGCGTCCCTGGACGTTGATGCAAACGCTTGCTGATGGTTCATTGCAGCCCAGTGTGCAGGGGTTGGCCATGGCTGTGGGGCCTGATCAAGATGAGCAAAGCTCTTCTCTTCGCATGCGTGCCCGCCTCAACCTCGGTTGATCTTTTCTTATTGCGCCATGGCATCGCTGAGCAGCGTTGCTATGGCGTTGATGATTCGCGACGCCCACTTACAGAGCAAGGAATTCTGCGCACGATGGAGGTCGCTCGTCGCTTGCAAAGCCTTGGCTTTGCTGCTGACCGTCTGCTGAGTAGTCCTTATCTGCGTGCGGCTCAGACGGCCGAACTTGCGCAGCAGGCAGGTCTGGCGGGGCGGGTGGAATTCGAGAGTGGTTTGCTGCCTGGCAGGGATCCTTGGCCTTTGCTTGAAGGATTGGTTGGGCGCTGTCTTTTGGTGGGTCATGAACCTGATTTGACCCACCTAGCAGCAAGGTTGCTTGGCATGCCTATGGGCTGCCTGGTGTTGAAGAAGGCTGGTTTTGCACATCTCAGATGGCCGCAGCAAAAACGAAGCCCTGCTGGCAGGGCAACGCTGCAGGTGTTGTTGAGGCCGTCGGTGTTGTTGCCCTGTTCCGCTTAGGTTGCCAAGCAGTTGTTGAGATGCGGTGGGGCAGGAGCAGGTTGGGGAGATTCGCCACGATCGCAGTGGCATCAGCTTTCGTCCGGGGCTGGAGGGAGTGCCAGTAACCCAATCCGCCATCTGTGATATCGATGGACTGCAGGGGCGGCTTGCTTATCGGGGTTATCCAATTGCGGAGCTCTCAGCGCATAGCAGCTTTTTGGAAACCACCTATCTGTTGATCTGGGGCGATCTGCCCAGCCCACAGCAACTTCGTGATTTTGAAGCTGAGGTGCAGATGCACCGTCGCGTGAGTTTCCGGGTACGCGACATGATGAAGTGCTTCCCAGCTTCGGGGCATCCGATGGATGCACTTCAGTCGAGTGCGGCATCCCTGGGGCTGTTCTATTCCCGTCGAGCCATCGATGACCCGAAGTACGTCTATAACGCCGTGGTGAGGCTGATCGCCAAGATTCCCACGATGGTGGCGGCCTTCAAGTTGATTCGCAAAGGGCAAGATCCCATTCAGCCTCGTGACAACCTGGCCTACTCAGCCAATTTCCTCTACATGCTCACCGAGCGTGAACCGGACCCTTTGGCGGCCAGGGTTCTTGATCGCTGCTTGATCCTGCATGCGGAACATAGTCTGAATGCCAGTACTTTTAGTGCTCGCGTGACCGCCAGTACGCTCACAGATCCTTATGCAGTGGTGGCCTCCGCAGTGGGCACCCTTGCAGGACCTCTACATGGTGGTGCCAATGAGGATGTTTTGGCAATGCTCGAAGAGATCGGCAGCCCAGAGCATGCTGGTGATTACTTGGATGAAGCGATTGCTTCTAAGCGCAAGGTGATGGGCTTTGGTCATCGGGAATATCGGGTCAAGGATCCTCGCGCTGTGATCCTTCAGGGTCTTGCAGAGGAGTTGTTTGCCCGATTCGGTACCGATGAGATGTACGACGTGGCCAAGGCGTTGGAGCAGGCGGCTGCAACCCGTTTAGGGCCTAAAGGGATCTATCCGAATGTGGACTTCTATTCCGGTCTTGTGTATCGCAAGCTTGGAATTCCACGTGATCTTTTTACTCCTGTGTTTGCTATCTCAAGGGTGGCTGGTTGGCTAGCTCATTGGCGAGAGCAACTTGGCGCGAATCGGATTTTCAGGCCTTCGCAGATTTACACCGGTGCCCAGAACAGAACTTGGATCCCTAGTGATGAGCGTGTCTCTTCTACGGGCGCCTAAGTTGCAGCCAGCTCAGCCATCACCATGGTGACCACCTTTGCCACTGCAACCTCAGGCTTGGTGAGTTCTGGCCTTGATCTGGAGTTGAGCTTTAGTCAGTCATTACAAGGGCTGGGGCTTTCCCCTCAGATGGCCCATCTCATTTGGCTGCCGCTGCCGATGCTGTTGGTGTTGACCGCGGCGATGGTGGGCGTTTTGGTCACCGTGTGGCTGGAGCGGAAGATTTCGGCGGCTGTTCAGCAGCGGATCGGACCGGAATACGCAGGAGCTCTCGGCGTGTTGCAGCCGATGGCCGATGGCTTGAAGTTGCTGGTGAAGGAAGACGTGATCCCTGTCAGGGCGGATGGCCTGCTGTTCACTCTTGGTCCGGTCCTGGTGCTTGTGCCTGTGATCCTCTCCTGGTTGATCGTGCCCTTTGGTCAAAATCTGCTGATCAGCAATGTGGGGATAGGGATTTTCCTCTGGATCTCTCTCAGCAGCATTCAGCCCATTGGCCTATTGATGAGTGGCTATGCCTCCAATAACAAGTACTCACTCTTGGGTGGGCTGAGGGCTGCAGCTCAATCGATCAGTTACGAAATCCCTCTTGCCTTGGCTGTTCTGGCAGTGGTGATGATGAGCAATTCGCTCAGCACGGTCGACATTGTTGCCCAACAAAATGGTGCTGGCTTGCTGAGCTGGAATGTGTGGCGGCAGCCTGTGGGCTTTTTGATCTTTTGGATCTGTGCGCTGGCCGAGTGCGAACGACTTCCTTTCGATCTCCCTGAAGCGGAGGAAGAGCTGGTGGCGGGTTATCAGACCGAGTACGCAGGGATGAAGTTTGCCCTGTTTTATCTCGGTAGTTACATCAACCTTGTGCTTTCGTCCTTGTTGGTCGCAGTGCTCTACCTAGGCGGATGGGGCTTCCCCATCCCGGTGGAATGGCTCGCTGGTTGGCTTGGTCAGTCGGTTGATGCTCCCTTGGTGCAGGTGATCACTGGCTCCGTTGGCATTGTGATGACAGTGCTGAAGGCTTATCTACTGGTGTTCTTAGCCATCTTGTTGCGCTGGACTACTCCACGAGTACGTATTGATCAATTGCTTGATTTGGGCTGGAAGTTTCTTTTGCCGATCGCGCTTGGAAATCTGCTGATTACCGCTGCTCTTAAGTTGGCTTTTCCTGTTGCCTTTGGTGGTTGATGCAGCCAAAGCGCTTGAAGGCGCTGGATCTCGTTCCGGGAGGACTAAGCACTTTTACTTATCCTGGTTAAAAAGCTTGTAGGATTTCTGGAATGCTCCTAGTGGGCCTCTTAGAGGTTCCTTTCGCATGTTCGGGTTCCTCAAAAAAGTTGCTGACTACACCCGCGACGCTGCGGATGCAGCGAACTATCTGATCCAGGGCCTTGCGGTCACATTCGATCACCTGCGCCGGCGTCCGATCACGGTGCAGTATCCATACGAGAAGCTCATCCCCTCAGAGCGTTATCGCGGTCGTATCCACTACGAGTTTGATAAATGCATTGCTTGTGAGGTTTGCGTCAGGGTTTGTCCCATCAACCTGCCTGTTGTGGACTGGGTGATGAATAAGGAGACGAAGAAAAAGGAGCTGCGCAATTATTCTATTGATTTCGGTGTCTGTATCTTTTGTGGCAACTGTGTGGAGTACTGCCCTACCAATTGCTTATCGATGACAGAGGAATATGAGCTGGCTGCGTACGATCGACATAGCCTCAACTACGACAATGTTGCATTGGGTCGTTTGCCAACCAGTGTGACGACAGACCCATCTGTGCAGCCTTTACGAGAGCTGGCCTATCTGCCTAAAGGGGTGATGGATCCCCATGATGTCCCTGCCAATCAACCTCGAGCCGGACAGCTCCCGGCAGAGGCGCTCAAGAGTCTGAGCTTGCAACAAGAGTCTGTTCAAGGGGATGAGGGAGAATCGTTGCAGGATGCTTCTGATCAAGAACAGCCCAGCGGATGACGATTGCTACTTCCACAGAATTAATCTGTTTCCTGGTTCTAGGCGCCGTGGTGGTTCTCGGCAGTCTTGGTGTCGTCTTGCTGGGCAATATCGTCTACTCCGCCTTTTTGCTTGGTGGCGTATTTATGGCTGTGGCTGGTCTCTATCTGCTCCTCAATGCCAGTTTTGTTGCAGCAGCACAGGTGCTGGTTTATGTGGGTGCAGTCAACGTGCTGATTCTCTTCGCGATCATGCTGGTCAACAAGCGAGAAGATTTGAAGCCGATCGAGGGATTGCCTATTCGAAGGCTGCTCTCTGGTGGAGTTTCTGCAGGGTTGTTTGTTCTTTTCTTTCGTGTGGTGATCACCACCCCTTGGGCAGTGCCAGGCCCCGCAGCGATTGGAGTAGGGGCTACTGAGCGAATTGGTGAACACCTATTTACTGACTACCTTTTGCCTTTTGAGCTGGCGTCTGTGCTTCTACTGATGGCCATGATCGGTGCAATTGTGTTGGCCCGCAGAGATGTGCTGGAGACTGATGTTGGTACAGGTGATGCTGTCAATCAGGGTCTGATCGAGAAGGCTCAAACCCCGTTGCTTGTAGATAAGTCCACGCCCTGATCAGTTCAGGACACTTTGTTTTTTCCCCTGATTGAACCCATGCTCGAGTCCTCGTCCGGTCTTGTTCCTCTTCAGGCCTATCTCTTGCTTGCAGCGATGCTTTTCTGTATCGGCGTGTGGGGGCTGATCAATAGCCGCAATGCTGTTCGGGTTTTGATGAGCATTGAGCTGATGCTCAATGCGGTGAATATCAATCTGATGGCATTCTCTTCATATATTGATGGTGATCTGATCCGCGGTCAGGTCTTTGCGGTGTTTGTGATTACTGTTGCTGCTGCAGAGGCAGCTGTGGGTCTTGCGATCCTCCTTTCCTTGTATCGCAATCGCGCCACTGTGGATATGGAGCGCTTCAATCTGCTGCGCTGGTAAGGAGACCCAGGCATGCGTCTCGATTTGGTCTGGGTGATCTATCGGGCGGGAAGTCATTCTGCGCATCGTGAAGCCTGTTGTTGTGTTGACGAGCTCCAAGCGCTTGGAGTGAAAGTGGTGATGGCCAAGAGTGGAGTGACGGCCAACCCTTTCCCCGATTTATTGGCCTCAGAAGCCGGCCTGCCTGATTTGGCTGTTGTGCTTGGGGGCGATGGCACGGTGCTCGGTGCGGCTCGTCATCTTGCCGTTCATGATGTACCAATCCTTAGTTTCAACGTCGGCGGGCATCTAGGTTTTCTGACGCATGAACGCTGTTTACTTGATGGCGGTCAGCTATGGCAGCGATTGTTGCAGGACAACTTTGCTTTGGAGCGCAGGATGATGTTGCAGGCTGCAGTGGACAGCCGCTCCCCTGCTGAACGAACTGCTCGACCTACTGCTTCGCTCCAGGATTTGAATGGGACTAAGGCACCGCACTGGGCCCTGAATGATTTTTATATGCGTCCTTATCGCGATGATGTGTCGCCTACCTGCACCCTTGAACTAGAGATCGATGGTGAGGTGGTGGATCATTACCGTGGCGATGGTTTGATCTTGGCGACACCCACAGGGTCTACCGGCTACTCGATGGCGTCTGGAGGGCCGATTCTTCACCCTGGCATTGATGCCATCATCGTGAGTCCAATTTGTCCGATGAGTCTCTCTAGTCGTCCTGTCATCGTGCCTCCAGCTTCACGGCTCGTGATTGGGCTTCTGGGAGAAAACACTCGCCGGGTGAAGCTCTGGAAAGATGGGGCGAGTGGTGCCCTGCTTGAACCAGGCGAGTGTTGTGTTGTTCAGAGGGCTCGGCACCATGCATTGATGGTGGTTCTTGAACAGAGCCCCTCTTATTACAGAACTCTCACGCACAAGCTGCATTGGGCGGGAAGTCTGCTCAACAATCAACCATCTCCCAGCTGAAGCTCATGGGCCTCGAGATCGAACGGAGGTTTTTGGTTGTGGGAGAAGAGTGGCGAGCTTTCGCAGGACCGGCCTTGCCTTTGCGTCAGGGTTACCTGGCCGGGTCTTCTCAAGGGTTCACTGTCAGGATGAGAATCATGGCGATGGAGCAGGCTTGGCTCACCCTCAAGGCTCCTGCTGAGGGTATTGCTCGCCATGAGTTCGAATACCGGATCCCTCTAGTTGATGCAGAGGCTCTCTGGGGTTTGGCGCCTGATCGTCTGATCAAGACACGTTATGAACTAAGCCTTAAAGGTGGTGATTGGGTGGTCGATTGCTTTGAAGGAGCGAATGCTCCTCTTGTGCTAGCGGAGGTGGAGCTTGTCTCTGCGGAGGATCGGCTAGAGATTCCCGCGTGGTGTTGGCAGGAGGTGACTGGTGAATCTGAGTGGAACAATGCCGCTTTGGCCCGCACTCCTATTCAGCAATGGTCCGATCAGAGGCGCCGAGATTACGGCCTGGCTTGACCAAAGCGCCCCAAGGGCCTTTATAATCTCTTAACAGTTCCGGTCGAGGGAGCTGGTTGTTCGGGCAGCAGAGGCTGCGGGAAGGCAACTTGTGTTTGGTTTGTACGATACCGATGGCATCCTCCGCTTTACATGCCGGGATCGTGAGGCTTGTATGGCCTATGTTGAGTTGTTTGATCTCGAGTCCGAAGGATGTTCTTTGATGCCCATCCCAGAGCCCGCTGTGCTTGGGTTTAGGAGTCAGAGTCGGAGTCGTCTGGCAAGGAGCAACAATTGAAACCATCGCGGCAGATCTTGCCGTGATCCATGGCCCAGTTCAGAAGGGCTACACGATTTTTTGAGCCTGTTTTGGTGAACATGTTGCTGACATGATTGTCGACAGTTCGCTTGCTGATGGTTAGCTTTTCAGCGATTTCTTGGTTGGTTAGCCCGTCGGCGACAAGGTCAATGATTTCCATTTCCCTTGAAGAGAGTGAGATATGAACGGAACTGGGGATTTTGCCTGTGGCCATTTCCTCCCCATTGATTATCTCCGTTCATCTTACGCAGACTTTGGGCAAGCGATCCCTCATAGTTGGTGAGTAAGTGAAGGACATCGTGATTTGAGTTCAGCCTTGCAGCGCTCCATCGAGGCCGGAGCGGTGACGATCACTGCTGAGGTCATGCCTCCTCGTGGTGCAGATCCTGTTCATTCCTTGATGATGGCTCAAGGTTTGAAAGGTTTTGTTCATGCCATCAATGTGACTGATGGCAGCCGAGCAGTGATGCGGATGAGCAGCCTTGCTCTCTGCCGGTTGCTGTTAGATGAGGGGCTTGAACCGATTTTGCAGCTCGCTTGCCGTGATCGCAATCGGATCGCCCTTCAATCAGATTTACTTGGAGCTCATGCTCTGGGTATTCGCAACGTGCTCTGCCTTACAGGTGATCCGGTTCGGGTTGGTGATCAACCTGAGGCGAGACCTGTTCATGACTACGAGTCGGTGAAATTGCTGCATCAGGTCGCTGCCTTCAACCGTGCTGATGACCCTGTTTCGGGATTACTCCCTGATGGAGCGACTGCTTTGTTTGCTGGGGCCGCTGCCGATCCCAATTGCCAGAGCTTGAGTGGTCTGCGGCGTCGCCTCGAACGAAAGAAGGAGGCCGGCGCTCGCTTTCTTCAGACTCAGATGGTGATGAAACCCGCTGTGCTTGAACACTTTTGCAATGAGGTGGCCAATCCCCTTGGGTTGCCTGTGCTTGCTGGGGTGTTTTTGCTGAAATCAGCTCGTAATGCAAGCTTCATTAATAGGGTTGTGCCTGGAGCATGCATTCCTGAATCACTTGTGGCTCGGCTGGAGCAAGCATCTGATCCAATGGCTGAGGGGATCGCTATTGCTGCTGAGCAGGTCAGGAGTTACTTGTCTCTTGCCCAGGGCGTCCATCTGATGGCCGTGAAAGCAGAAGAGTGCATCCCCGAGATTCTGGATCAGGCTGGGATAAAGAAATTGATGGATCCGTAGTATTAAATTCAGTCATACCAACTAATCTTGAGAACTGCGCTAAGATTTGGGGACGTCCCTGATTCATCCCCGAATGAGTCCTGACCAAGTAATTCATGGATCAAAATCCCTAGAGCTTCCCCGAAAAGAGGATGCACTCCACTTGCTGGAGGCCGTTCTACAAAACGCTGGATATGACGCTGGTGACCTGCAAATTGCATTAGAAGCAATTGATCATGCCAAAAAAATTAGGAGTAATAAGAAAAAAGAGACGATATCGGACTCTTATTATATTGATAAAACTTTGATCTACGAAGATCATGAGGCTTTCATCTATACACGAGCAGATCACGTACGAAAGAATTGGTATTTCAGTCTCTGGGACAGTAAGTCACATAAACCTGTCCGAAGAGCTTTAAAAACTACTGATAAGACCCAAGCCATCACAAGAGCCAGACTGCTCTATGTTGAGATTAAAGGTAAGATTGATAGAGGAGAAAGGCTAAAATCAATTAATACTATTGAGCTTATTCAGCTGTGGGATGAGAAAGTCAAAGCACAAATTACTAATATCCCGCATGAAGGCATTACGGAGGGTAGATACAAGGTAATCTTCCAGCATGTAAGGCATTGGAAAGAGTATATTGATTCTCTTGGCCTGTTAAATACAGCTATTGACAGGATAGAACCGCATAGAACAAGAGATTTTGGAACTTATCTAAAGAACAAACCCAAGCGTGCATACAAGAATAAACCAAGGAACCTTCAGCTAATTAATAGCAATATCAGTGAAATTAAGCGAATGTATAAAGAATTAGCTGTAAGAGATAAATATATCAGTGCATCTCAGGTGCCAGAAATAGATTTTATAAAAACACAGAAGGAGGAGGGCTATAAACGTGATATCTTCACAGAAGAACAGTACGAAAGGCTATGGAGATATATACAATTTACATATGTCACTAAGAAGCACAATCCTGAGCGTACAGCAGAACAACTTGAGATAAGAAAGATTTGGAAGGAGTTCATATTTATTTTGTCCAATGTTGGATTTCGGCCAAAGGAACTTCTCGGAATCAGGATGCATGAGATAACTGATAATCCAAATTGGGATACAAAGAGAAGAGAAACAGACTTGCTGATGAAGGTATGTAAGGAGAATTCAAAGACAGGTAGAGCAAGAGTTTGCGTAGCGCCAGTGAAGAAAAGAATTGAAAGAGTACTTGATTCATATAGAAAGTTGGGAATTACTCATGAACCAACTGATGTTCTTTTCATTAGCTATCAAAGGATTAGAGGTGAAGTAGAAGAACGCAAACCTTATTCAAGAGAGGTATTTGCTTGCAGACTGAATGAAGTACTCAAGGCTAGTGGTCTACAGGAGGAGTTAGATCGAGAAGGTAAATCAATAACTTTATATAGCTTTCGCCATCAGTACGCTTGTTGGCGGTTGAGATACGGAGATGTACCAATACACTTATTGGCCAAACAAATGGGCACATCAATTCAGAAGATTGAACAAACCTATGGACATATCGAGGTTGAGCAACAAGCAGATTTGATCACCAAAGCGCAAGACCATATCAAGAAAGCTGGATTTATCCTAAATAAGCCTGAGGTTATAGAGGAAGAGGATATTAATTACATGGCAGGAAAAGTATTAAGATAGAATCTCAATGGACAAAACAACAAAATAGAATCAGGACTCATTCCAACTCTTGGCTATTAAGCACATCTTGAGCTCTACAGATATCCTCAATATTTATAATATTGGCTCTCTTGAGATTTACGGGCAAATATTAAAGCGAAAGATTGATTATTTTCTATCCGGCGGAATAATATATATTAAGTAAGAATGTAATATGCGTTTGAGAATGTGAAAATTAGGAAGATGTTTAATAATTCAATTCATGTCAACTAGCCTGCAGATGCAGAAGCGTTTAGACAAAATTCAAGGGCTGATAGATGAAGGCTATACTCTTGAGAAAAAATTTGGCTTTCCTCTTTTAAAAACATCAGAAGGCAAGTCCAAACCTGTAGGTGGATTTAATTCTCCTACAGGATTTTCATGGATAGGATTCTTCTTTCCATTCGCTGTTTGCACTCAAATACGGGAATGGAGTTATTTCTACATTAATGGTATTCTCCTTACCGCAATTTCTCTTGTTTCATTAAAACTTAATCTTTCGTCAGATGTTTATACAGGATCACAAGTTGGGATTGGAGTAATGTACGGCTTTTATTATCCTTATCTTCGTTATCTTGCGAACAAAAAAGATATTAAAGAGATTCCAATCTTAATATCAATTTTTCTTGGAATAATTTTAACCTTTTTGTGTGGGTTGCCTTCGGCGATAATCGATTCAATTGCCGAATTATAGCTTGCTAGATCTTCCCAGCCAACACGCTCTAGGTATCGATGTTGCATGAATTTGATAATTCAATTAAAATAGATATAATATATTTTTGATAATGAAAGCTCTGCTATTGTTAGTTATCCTTGCATCGAGTCACGGCTCTGCACTTGCTGGTTACAATGCAATCTACTTTGCACCCAAGAACAATGTAGTAGGTGCATCATATGGACAAGAGACAAAGGAAGAGGCGTTAAAAAAAGCTCGGAAACAATGTAGGTCGAGATGGGGAATAGGATGTAAATACGCTATTTGGTCAACTCGCTGTAGCTCACTGTATGTCTCACCTAGAAGTGGTAAATATGGATGGGGAGCAAGCTGGGGCAACAGCCGGGCAGAAGCCAACAAGAAGGCTTACAAAGCATGTAAAAAAAAGAATATAGCTTGTGTAAGGAGAATTGCTGCCTGCGAGGATGCTTATGAAGACCCTGAGCTCAAGTAGGTAATTTGTCTTTAATTTAGCAGCAGGCAATTATAGATGGAGTTTTGTGGCCATGATGCCAATGTTTTACTTAAATATTATGAAATGCTGGACGTCAGGGAAAGAGCAGAAGAACTGACGGCTCTACCATTTGGTAAAACTAAGAAACAAGATATAAAGGTTGAACTGTTTAGCAATTAAATCACACTCACAACTGCAACTCCCAGCTAATACACCTAATGGCACGCAGAAATGCAGGTTTTCTGGTGTTTACCATGAAGATTTGCATCATTATAGGCGCCCCGAGCGTTCTCTTGTGCTATTATGTGCGTGGTCAGGCTATCGAGACCCTCTAGCCTTCACTAAAGCATTTCAAATTAATCAATAACTGCCATTAGGAGTCAGCTCGTCTATTGGTTCACCACCAACTAATGGCGTTGGCTTCTACTGAGGAAGCCGTTTAAACACAACATGTCATCAACACAGACCGATTCACCTAAGCAAGTAATTAACGAAGCATCTACTAAAGCAGCCATTATCGAAGCAGCTAAAGAATTTATCTCGCTGCAAGATGATCAGCTCTCTAGTAAAGCTAAGTTGATTCAAGCTCTACAGGAGGAGAAAAAGGCATTGACATACGTCTTGATTGCTACTTCTTCATTCGGATTCCTATTCTGATATTACTTACCATTCGTAAGGCTGGTATTTTTTTGTGGAAGTTGATAAACAACAAAAGGTAACTGGAAATGATAGCTCTCATTCTTACGTATGTTTATCCAAAAGACTCCAATGAGTTGGTCATTCATAAATAGTTCATCATTATCTGGATAAATGTCGTTGACAACCTCATTCTCTCGTTCAGCCCAAGACATCTCTCGAAGGAAACCTGGTTTATCATCATAATTATCAACACGATAATCCATATGGTTATCTTTATTTATTCCTAACGTTGATAGCTTTTCAATTACCCAATCGTCCATATATTTAAACTGGTACGAATAATCACTGTATCGTCGAAAACCTGGTTTCTTGTCCTCTGTCATTTGTCATTAATGAATGATGACAACTATAACTGTTCATGTCGCGATAAGCTATATGTTATGTTCACCACAGATCTCTAGAGGCGTCTAGAATCACTCCTAAATCACTTCAGGGTACAAAGTGTCAAGACAAGCTCAAGGACGTGGTTAGAGGGCCTTCGAGAAGGGTGCCAGCAGTGAATACATTACTATTCCAAGAGCCATAGCTGACTATGGGCCCTGTTCAGATGATCTACATGCTCACGATAGACATCCAGAAGCTCCTGTGGCGGTTCTAAAGATAATCCAGGTGGGATTCATCGCAAGGGTGTGCTTTCGCAGCTCTCAGGGCCTCTTAGGGCAGAGTTGACATGACTTACGTATACAGGCATAAGCTCAAGAATCACCATATACATCGAGAAATAAATATTAATTACTCATAAAGGACAATAAGCGATAACATTTTGCAAGAGAGGATCGAAGGTTAATTAAAGTCAAAAAACCCAATTAATCAGTTGTATTATTTACCATGTGATTTTGCTATAAGTTATTTGTGGCTTATTCAAAGGAATCTGAGTTTTCCATCCAAAAACTTGTAGATATCAATGGTGAAGACTCAATGATGTCGAGAAGGATAGAAACATACTATGGTACATATGGAGAAGATCATTATACTGGTGGGAATGGAAAAGATATTTATTATGGTCTATCGGGGAATGATGTAATTACTGGTTTGGGAGGAGATGACCAATTATATGGAAATCAGGGTAATGACACTATCTACGGTAACAGCGGCAATGACACCCTCTACGGAGGAAAAGATTATGATGTCATATATGGTGGCAAGGGTAATGATAAGATCTATGGTAATATGGCTAGAGATAAACTATATGGCAATATAGGTGATGACTGGCTTCATGGAGGTTCGGGTGATGATTTTCTTTATGGCGGTGCAGGTGCTGATTGCTTTGTTTATTCCAAAGGGATGGACTATATATATGATTTCCGTGAGAGCGAAGGTGATTATATTTCTATACCAACCGACCGTTTGTATCGGTATCAGCTAATTAGATCTGGAAACAATCTTCAGGTAGGTGGTTGGTATTCTGGCAGTTATTCAAGGGATCTTATAATAGTTGACTATTACAAATTGAATTACAGCGGCACTGGTGATACTATACCAATTACTGGCGGTAAATTGTACAGCTATAATGCACCTGAGACTACACCAGTTGACATTTTTGATATTTTTGCTTAATGCATAGATGTCATAAATTATTAGCAATTATAATTGTCTATCTCTAATAACTAATAACTTACTGGAAAGATGGATTACTTATTTATCTAATATTATAAACTGATTCGTTGCCCAGCAGAGCCTGTGCAGCTTTAAAGACTTCTTTGCTTAGGATTCAACCTAGGCGAATTTTTGATGCCTCACAGCGCCTTAGAGCTATGAGTTCTTGAATAACAACTAATACACAGGATGTACTGGTAACCTAGCTATAAAGGAAAAGATTTAGCACCACCCTATACAGTCATGAATAGCGCTAACGGACGTATATAGGGAGAAGCCACATCAGTTACGTATACAGGGAGAACTAATGACAAACGTATACAGGGAAAACCAATGACTGATGTATAGAGGGAGATTTAGATGACACATGTATAGAGGGGGATACACATGACTGACCTATACAGGGTTATGTGGCGGTAACGCACCTATACAGGTATAAGCTCGACCACCACCGTATAGAGGGAGAACCAATGACACACCTATACAGGGGAAACTCACATCACTTACGTATACAGGGATAAAGACACATCACCCCCGTATAGAGGAGAAAGACACATCACTTCCCTATACAGGAGAAAGACAGATCACTGATGTATAGACGGGAAAGGTTAATGAGTGACATATACACGGGAAAAGACAGATCACTTCCCTATACAGGGGAAAGGCCGATCAGTCATGTATAGAGGGATAAAGAGCGATCACTGATGTATACAGGGAGAAACGTTAACCACCCCCGTATATAGGAATAAACAAAGTCAAGTTGGACTTTAAACGAAATGACATAGCTAATGAAGAACCATTAGTGAGTAAGTTTAGTTATCTTCTATAAAATAACTGTGCTGACAGTCATGCTACTGTTGAATATAAAGTTAAGTCTTAGATCTAAAGTTTCTAACTCTGCTTTCTTTCCAGGTTTGGGGTCCTGATTTCTTTGCTGTATGCCTTGGTGACGTCTTTATTCAAGACTTAACAATGGGGGGTAGGGGGGTTTTTTTCCTTTCTTTCACTTGCCTTACCTGGTGACATCTAACTAGAGCATAACTAAGATAATAACGACACAAACCTAGTAGTAGTAGTAAGGCGAGCATTTGCGTGAGCAAATGGGAGTCTTCCCTATCTAATAAATCAGATGCAAAGGAAGTGTAAGCAGATTATCCAGATGGTACTGGTTACGAAGTAACAATTACCATAATGATAATACTATTACTACTGCTCTGCATCTGAATAAATAAACAACTAACTACCACCTAACCAAATGAAGTATTCAAATGAGTTTATAAAGGAAGATACACTTCTGACTCCAACTTCTACACAGATAGGAATTGAAGGATGGCTAACTGATGAACAACATCTTTACCAGCCTAATAGATTCGGAGAGTACATAGTTAAGTTTCAACCATATACACCTTGGGATGCTCAGATATTTAATGAGATGGGAGAGGAATGTCAGAGACAAGTAGACATGATGAAGTCTCCTTATTCAAGTAAGGTTGCATCTAACAGTTATATAGATAGCCAAGGTGTAGCTTATGCTTCACAACTGTTTAGTCCACATCTAGAGATATCAGAAGAGGAGTATATCCATAAATATAAAGGAAGATTATCTGATGACGTCTTCGAGATTAAAGGCTTCTTCAAGGATGGACCTGATGGACAGGTCTTCTTTCAGATTGCTTACCTTGATCTAATGCCAAGTAGCTATCCATAAGTTAACGACCAATGGTATGAATGTCGCTAAAAGCTTTACCTAATAGTTCCATTTTTGTAGCTATTCAGTCGGTAGATCTGGTTAGGGTGGAGCTGGATCTACCACTTATCAAAATACTAGTAGGAACGGAATCCACAACTAGTAGATGGTAAGAAGAACGTTGATAGTTGGAGGTGGTTAGTAGTTTTAGTTACTTGCAATTCTTTTTGAAAACTTTTAAAAATTTAGAATCTTTCGCTCCTAACTCAATCGCCTTACTTCTATCTCTACATGAATTCCTCTTGTCTCCTTTGGCCCAATAACTACTACCTCTATTCTTCCAATAAATACGATAATCCGGATTAAGACTAATAGCCTTACTATGACCAGCTATTGCTTTATCGAATAAACCCAAGGCTGCATATGAGCTAGCACGATTATCATAAGCTGCTTCATAAAGCGGATTGACATATATGGCTTTACTATAGTTTTCTATTGCAGCTGAATAATTCCTTAGCATTTTATATGCGAGCCCACGGACATTCCATGAGCGGGGATCATCAGGAAAATCAATAACCAATTGATTGGATAATTTCAAAACCTTATTATATTGTTGCTGCTTGAAATAGTTTTTAACTAAAGCATATCGCTGCTCACTAATAGATTCTTTGGGTTCTTCTCCCCAACGTCTTTTCCATATTGAATGCCCTGCATCTTTAGGATCAAGTGCATTGTATTGATCAACCGCCAACGTATCAATAACAGGACAATACTTTCTAGCTACAGCACTAGCCACAGGATCATTACTTACATGCATCCAACCCTTCTTAAACCCTCCTGCTGTACTTAAGTCACCTTTAATATTATATGTTTGGTCCTGGCAATCAAGTTCATACCTGAACCTTTGATGTTGTGTACCACCTGGTCTACCTGGTGTATAAGAAGGTGCCACATAGCCAGTGCGATAGCAATTAGTTGTAGTTGAAGTGGATGAACCGTAAGTAGAACAATTTAAAGTTCCACCACTACCTGGACTATATGAACCACTAGTCCCGCTATAGGTGTTTGCTGTTCGACCTATAAAAGTTAAGTATCGTCCATACTTCCCTCTAATCTTTAGTTGTCTTACTGAATCCTTTTCATAGTTGTAGGTAGAAGGTGTCGATACTTCTACTTCATTTTCATTCGACTCAACCTCAGACGATGGTTCAGTTCTTGCCTCGATACATCCTTTGTAATCTTTGGCATCTATACACAGCTTATGAAGTTCAGCATCAATCTCAGCTACAGCAGAAAATGGACTAATAACAACAGCAGACGCTGTAATTATTAGACTAAGTGGTTTAATCATCGTTTTCCGGATCTTCAGTTGGCTTTGCTTTATGTTGTGGTAACTTGAAATTAGCATTAATTCCATCCAAGTTAATATCGTTTAATGGTTGCTTTGATTTGTCCCAACATTCGGATAAGTTGATATCTTTGTTTGTGTCTTCTGGGTTATTCATAGTGTCTATCCTCTCGTATTAGTATAGCCAACCTCTTGGAAATTACCAGGACTGGAATATTAGAGGAATCTAGCGGAGATTACGTAATTAGATCACCTTGGCTTATCTACATTTCTTCTCCGGTATTTATAGCATTTTTTATTGAGCATCTTTTCATAATCTTTTGGGTCTGCGAACCCTCTCCCATAAGCACCTTTGTTAACGACAAAGCCTTGTGGTATGGCGTAGTAGGCAAACTCCGATGTCATTTCTCCTTTCCTCCATTGTTCACAATAATAGCGAGTTATCTCTTCTTCTGACATTTGATTTCCACAGCCAGTCATATTGATAGCAAATGCCATAAGCGGAAGCATTACCTTTTTTACTCTGCTCTCCAGTTGCAAAACATCTCCTTTATGCAATGCTTTAATTTTATCAATAGTAGCGCTTCTTGACGGAATTACCAGAACTAAAATATTAAAGGAATCTACCGGATCCTATTTAGTCTTTCTCATCCTTCCTCTTTAGACTAAATAATTATCTAGGGGCTGAATATTCCTTTTCTTCAATGGACTGCATGTTAAATAAGTCCCATGCACTCATCACAATTCCACCTATCAATACTGTAAATATCATTAGCAGACTTACCCTGGCAAACCACTTCCTGGTTTTGCTTGGAGAAGTAGATAAGGAGGCTAAGCCAAGATATTTTATATAGCCAAGATTAGGATTATACCTTGGCATGTTCTTTTGCTGCTCATAGAAATCTCTTTCTTGTTGTTCATCCATAGTTTATATTTAACTTGCTTAGGTATAGCAAGACTCTGAAGGAATTACAAGAAAAAATAATTCTCAGATCGGACTAAGCTTTTATGACACAAATGTCCGAAGGCTTATCTTAATAAGCCAAGGACCGAATAACCCCCATACCCCATCTCTAAAACAATACAATGAATAAAACTAACTCACTATCTAAAACAAACAAGAAGGACGTAGCTCCAAAGGAAAAGTAGGTTCAACTAAGGATCAAGGAGCTTGATAAGTGGCTAAAGAAAACAGAGATGTAAAGCTCAACTCACGGCGATAGTCTTTATCGTCGCGGCCATTGACACACTCCCTCGCTGTGGCCGCTCGGTCGTTTATCTGCTTCGTTTAATGCGTCATAGAACGCACCAGCCTGTGGCCGGCTGGCGCTTATCTGCTCCGCTTAGGGGTTAAGTAGGAACGCTCCCTCGCTGTGGCCGCTTCGGTCGCTTACATGCTTCGATTAGAGGTCACCTACTGAATCGCTCGCAGTGGCCGCTCGCTTCCTACTTCGCTTCAATCTTCTGCATTTAGGTTTTCGCCCTATTGCATGGAGCCATACACGCCATTCTAAGACCTCTCTACGAACCTCAAGCGAACAACGACCACGCAACTAACGTGGTCTTATCTTCATAAGCAAAGGCGGCTCAGAAGGCCATGCAGGGCTGCCTGAAGGAATGCCTTATTTATACACACTACTCACACTCACTTAAGCTGCATTGGATAACAATGCAGTTGTAGATTGACTCGCTGGGAGATTATCTAGAAGGTTGCGGCCGCTTCAGTAGGTGAACTTGCTAGCAGCTTCCTTAGATCTTTATTCTCTTCCGTGAGCTTCTTGATTTGATTATGCAATTCAACATTCAGAGCTTTCTGCTTCTCTAGCTTTGCTTCTAGGTTGACACTCTCCATCTTCAGCTTTTCAAACTGATTGATTTTTTCCTCATTAGTAGCTGATTTGATTTGTTTCTCTGCTTGTGCGACAAGGTCATCGATTTGACGACGCACTTGGGACTTGGTATTGCCGATGATCTTCGTCAGGTCCTGTTCCGTGTAGCCTTCGCCCCTTTTTATTTTATTGATTGCATGAGTCCTCTTGCCTGCATCTACTGAGCCTATTCTCGCCAGAACTCTTGCTGAGACTCTCGCTAAGGCTTCGTCGGGCACGTCACTATCTCTTATCCAACTCTCATAAGCTTTAACTAGATCACGAGCCATCCGGCCGGACATTTGCAATGCTCCGCTCTCGGTCAATGCTGTCCAGTTTTTGTTTTTAACATCTTTCTTGATTTCATATAGAGCGCTTGCGCTCGCCCTTACGGCATTGCCAGCAGTCGCTATTGCTTCGTTGGCAAGTACAACGTTCGTCTTCATGTTCTCTACCTGGCTAGGCGAGAGCTTGTTGATGCACGCCCTTGAGAGCTGCAGGCTGTCGATAGCGCTATCAAGGTTCTGGTCGTATTCCGCTATGCCAGATGAGGTCACGGGGTCTCGGCGATGAATGGGCTGAATATAGTTGCTGTGGACGAGATGTCCAAAGGGATACGAGCGTACTATTGGCGCAAGCGCATTTCTCTCGTCTGGCATGCTATAGGTATTTATACTTACTCACACTCATCTGCTTATCTGTTCGCTGGCTTGCTAGGTGTAAATACTTATATATAATTCTTCTCATTCTTCGCTGCGATTTTGCTGCACTTATTGCGATGGAGTTTCTGCTTAATTTTGTTGCAAACAGTTCACGTCATGTCATCCCTGATTCGTCCCTGGCAACCTTAGGCCCTTCTAATCCCTTGCTATCACAGCTTGTTTGTATGGTTCATTGATCAGGCTGGAATCAGCTGGGTGCCGGTGTGAGGTCTGTGCCAAGGAGTTCGGCCATGGCCTTCTGCTGAGGAGATGGTTCCACCAGGTCTTGGCGCCTTGCATCGGTGATCAGCCAATCAAGGGCTGCTTCTTGAAGGTCAAAGTGATCGCCGTTTTTGCCAACGCAGTAACGGCCAAACACCAGCTTTTCCACCAGCTGCACACCAGCTCCAATACGGGAATAGTCAAAGATGATCGAGTTGTCCACGGTTGCCCCTTCGCAGATGCAACAGCTAGGGCCGATCATTGATGGCCCAATAATTGTTGCACCATCTTCAATGCGGGTCATGCCACCCACATAAATTGGCCCTTGCACATTGATCTTGTCCCAGTTCGCGGCAACGTTCAAGCCTGTGTAGATCCCAGGACGGACTTCCTTGCCAGGGATGCCTACTTGGCGAACCTCTCCTTGCAGCACGCTGCGAATGGCCCTCCAATAATCCGGAACCTTGCCAATGTCCACCCATTCGAAATCCATGGGTAGGGCGAAGAATGGTAAGCCCATCTCCACCAGCTTGGGGAATAGGTCAGAGCCGATATCGAAGGGTTGGTCGGAAGGAATGTGCTCGAAAATCTCTGGTTCAAAGAGATAGATGCCTGTGTTGATTGTGTCGCTCAGCGCTGCATCAGTGGAGGGTTTTTCTTGGAATGCCTGAACACAATCATTCTCGTCTGTGACCACCACGCCATAGCTGCTGACTTGATCTTTGGGGACTCGTTTGGTCACCAAGCTCGCCAGAGCGCCTTTGGCTCGATGGCGTTTTACGGCTTCTGAGAGGTCGAGATCAATTAGGGCGTCGCCACAGAGCACCACAAAGGTGTCATCAAAGAATTGTTGAAAATCCTGGATTTTTTTGAGGCCGCCAGCGGAACCAAGGGCATCACCAATCAGTTCTCCCTCTTCGATGCGTCCCTCGAAGCTGTAGGCGATTTCTACGCCAAAGCGCTGGCCATCGCGGAAGTAGTTTTCAATTTCCTCAGCTAGGTGAGACACATTCACCATTACTTCTTTGAATCCGTGCTCCTTCAGCAGTTCGAGCAGAAACTCCATCACGGGTTTCTGAAGGATGGGAATCATCGGCTTGGGGATCACGTGGGTGATCGGCTGGACGCGCGTCCCTTTGCCGGCCGCCAAAATCATCGCCTTCATTGGCGTTGTTAGGCCTCAGCTCGTTTAAACAACATAGACCTCCATTCAAGCGGCATTCACGACTTCGGCCGGAGTGGCAGCTGGCACGTTAAGGCTGGTAAGTGGGAGCTGAGCAATGGTTCCTGGGGCCAGCAGTCGCTTCAGTCGTAGGGGGGCATAGAGGGATCCTTCCTGTGCCAGCTCCACTTTTCCCTGTGAGCATAGAAATAACAGAGCCCAGAACACGCCCACCCGATCCGTGTCCAGGTCTGCTGTTGAGACCTGTTCCCACTGACCAACCAACTGCTCGAAATCAACCCAGTGTAGGGCCTGCTCCCAATCGTTGAGGAAAACTCCTAAGGCTGCAGTCGTTTCAGGAAGTTTTTCCCGGTGCGCTAGAGCTGTGACTTGGGCAATGGCCTCACGCTCGCTCAAACGTTTATTGCGTTTGCGGCGTCGCTGTTGCAGTTCGTCGGATTCGAGTTGTTCGGCGATGGATTCCAGTTGTTCGATGAGCTCGCCAAGAGTCACTGGCCTGCGAAGGGGTGGTGGTGCTGCCGGACGACGTAAGAGGTGGCGCTCTGGGCGCCTGGGAAGCGCAAAACTTGGATCTAGCCAGCCTTGCTCTCCCAGCTCTGCTTCGAAGCCTTCTTCAAACAGAGGTTCCGGCGGAAAGGTTTGGGCTTCGAGAACCTCTGCTTTGAGACCAACCAGGACTGATGCGGCCAAAAAGGCTTCGCTGCTGTCTGCTAAATCCTGTTCATAACTGCCGCCTTGCCGTTGAACTTGTGCGGCCACTTGCCGGGGCACCTCAATCCGCTGGCGTAGTTGATCGAGGAAACCATCAACCACAGCGATCACATCGACATCCCAGGGATCTAATTCACCTCGCTCTGCGGCATCTTGCAGCAGGCGGATTGCAAGGCGTGCGCCTGAATCAGCCCCCCTGTTCAGTCCCTCATCCTGCAAGGTAAAGATCACGCTTGAAATAAGTTATCGATCTTGTTAGGCGCGCGCTAGGGGGACCCTATAGACCATCATGCTTTTAAAGAGTTATATGAATTGTGTTAACAGGAAGCTGATGAGGTGGTTTCTAGTCAGCTTTCGTCTCAAAGTTTGATCATTTTGCTTGGTCTTGGTCGGTTGAGTTGGTGGCTTAGAGGCTGAGGTAGGGATTGCTTGGCATGGTTCTACATCAGGCACTCCCGGCAGTGAATAAGCATCTATTGCTAGCCCTTAGACTTGCAATAACATCCAAAAGGGCTCGAGAGAATTCTGAATCGCTTTGTTGAGGTCGAGGCACAAGATCAAGATGAAACTGATCTGGCAAATTCCTTAAAACAGCAACTAGCTCATCATTACTGCTGCAGACTTCAGGGTGTGTCGCTGTGCAAAGAAAGGCTGAAGCTCTTATTTCCTAGTGAGCTGCTCCTATCGCGTTTGAGTGATCGGCAGCCTTGGGGATGAGACCAAAGCAGGCGTCATGGTGGTGTTTCGAATCATCAATGCTGAGGGTTTTTTGATGCTTTGCAGGGCTAATTCATCTCGCTTTACTAATTCTTGGATGGATGCGGTATAGCTATCGGTCATGAGTCGGGGGTAGAGGCCAATGCCGATGATCGGCACGAGTAAGCAGCTAATGATGTAGACCTCTCTTGGTTCGGCATCAACCAGGTTGGTATGGGAGACCAGTTGGGCATTCTCTTTGCCGAAGAAGATTTCTCTCAGCATTGAGAGTAGATAGATTGGGGTAAGGATAACGCCGATTGCCGCAAGCCCTGCAATCACAATCCGGAAAGTCAGCGTGTAGGCCTCATCGGTAGCAAAGCCCACGAACACCATTAATTCAGAAACAAAACCACTCATGCCAGGCAGAGCGAGGGAGGCGAGTGCACAGACAGTCCATAGGGCGAACATGATTCGCATCTTTTGACCCACTCCTCCCATCTCATCAAGTTGCAAGGTGTGGGTGCGGTCGTAGGTGGCTCCTACAAGGAAGAACAGACTGGCGCCGATTAGACCATGACTGATCATCTGCAGCATGGCGCCACTCGTTCCTAGGGCACTGAAGCTGCCAATCCCGATCAGTACAAAGCCCATGTGGCTAATTGAGCTATAGGCGATCTTGCGTTTGAGGTTGCGCTGGGCGAAGGAGGTGAGAGCGGCATAGATGATGTTGACCACCCCAAGCACGATGAGAAGTGGGGCGAACTGGGCATGGGCTTCAGGTAGCAGTTGAGCGTTAAAGCGCATCAAGGCATAGCCGCCCATCTTCAGCAGGATGCCTGCAAGCAGCATGTGAACTGGCGCCGTTGCTTCTCCATGGGCGTCTGGTAGCCAGGTGTGTAGAGGCACAATTGGCAGCTTGACGCCGAAGGCAATGAGCAGTCCGGCGTAACAGAGCAACTGGAAACCTGTCCCAAAGCTTTGTTGGGCGAGGTTGGTGTATTCGAAGTTGGGTGTGCCTCCGCCAAAGAACCCCATGGCTAGGGCCACCAGCAGGATGAACAGCGAACTGCCAGCGGTATAAATGATGAATTTTGTGGCTGCATATTGCCTTTTTTTGCCACCCCAGATCGCTAGCAGCAGGTAGACCGGCAACAATTCCAGTTCCCAGGCCAGGAAGAACAGCAGCATGTCTTGAACGGCAAAAACTGCGATCTGGCCGCCATCCATTGCCAGTATCAGGAAAAAGAACAGCTTGGGTTTGAACGTCACTGGCCAGGCTGCCAGGACTGCCAGTGCTGTGATGAAACTGGTGAGCAGAATGAGTGGCATCGAGATGCCATCTGCTCCGACGGCCCAGGTGAGGCCCAGATCAGGTAGCCAGCTCACCCGTTCGGATAGTTGTAAGCCGCTCAGGCTGGGGTCATAGCCGTATAGGTAGGCAGCCACGGTGATCAGAAAGGTCACCAGGGCGATGCCGAGTGCAAACCAACGAACCTGCTTACCCTCCCCTTCATCAGGGATGAACGGCACCAGAAAGGCCCCCACAATCGGGAACAGAATTGAGAGGCTCAGCCATGGGAAGTTAGCGCTCACTTGATCACTCAGCAGCTCGGCACCTGTGTCCAAGGGTGCGCTTATGGCAAACTCCAGCACGGACAGGCCTTTTCAGCACTGGTCGGAGTGTAGAAATGCTTGGCGTTCTGACACTGCATCGATAGGCGATAACACACAATTTGGTTTATCAGCTCACAGGATTGCCTAGGACGCCGAAAAGCACGACTAAGGCGATGACACCACCGAAAACGATGAGGGCGTAAAACTGAGCGCGGCCTGTTTCAAAGTACTTAAGACCTTCGCCACTTCCAAGCGTGAGTAGGCCGGTGAGATTCACCACGCCGTCAACCACCTTGGCATCCACTTCAAGCACTTCACGAGCCAGTTTGCGGCTGCCGCGTACGAAGATCTTTTCATTGATGTCATCCAAATACCACTTGTTGGCCAGGAAGGTATTGATGACAGGGAAACGATTGGCAAATAGTTCTTCGAGATCGAGGCGGTGCAATGCATAAGTCAAGACAGCCAAGCTGATGCCTGCTGTTGAGATCGCCACTGAAGCACCTGCGAGTGGCAGGAATTCACTCCAGTTGAATGTTGTGGCCATTTCAAGGGCCTCCTCTGGGTTGAGCAGGCCTGCAAAGCGGCTGTTCCAGGGGGTGCCGAGTAGACCAATCAGCATCGAGGGCACTGCCAAGACTGCTAATGGCAGAGTCATGGACCAGGGCGACTCATGCAGGACCCCACCATGATGAGGATGCTCGTCTTCACTGCCTTTGCCCGCAGCAGCAAGCAGGTTTGCCTGAAGGGTTTTGTCGTCTCCGCGGAATGGCCCTTCAAATGTGAGGAAGTAGAGGCGGAACATGTAGAAGGCCGTCATCCCTGCTGTCAGAAAGCCCACAACCCAGAGCAATGGGAAGGTTGTGAATGCTTGTCCAAGAATTTCGTCCTTGCTCCAGAAGCCTGCTAAAGGGGGAATGCCGCTGATGGCAATGCAGCCGATCAGGAAGGTGATGGCTGTGATCGGCATTTTTTGGCGCAGGCCGCCCATCAGCCTCATGTCTTGGGCCAGGATGGGCTCGTGACCAACAACGTCTTCCATGGCGTGGATCACTGAACCTGAGCCAAGGAAAAGCATGGCCTTGAAAAAGGCATGGGTCACCAGGTGGAACATTCCTGCTACGGGAGCGCCGCAGCCCATCGCCAGCATCATGTAGCCAAGTTGAGACACCGTGCTGTAAGCCAGTCCCTTCTTGAGGTCCATCTGGGTGAGCGCGATCGACGCTCCCAGAAAACAGGTGATTGTGCCGATCACGGCGATCACCAAACCCACCATGGGGAACTGGCTGTAGAGAGGTTCGAGCCTGGCAACGAGGAAGACACCGGCTGCCACCATGGTTGCCGCATGGATGAGAGCTGAAATTGGTGTGGGCCCTTCCATGGCATCGGGAAGCCAAACATGAAGGGGGAATTGAGCTGACTTGGCCATCGGCCCCATGAAGACCAATAGGCATAAGGTCAAGGCCGCCCAGCCTGGAACGGTGCCGTTCGCGATGGCATCTGACAAGCCATTCGCAATGCCATGGAAATCAAAACTGCCCGTTGCCCAGAAGAGTCCGAGAATGCCAAGGAGCAAGCCAAAATCACCCACACGGTTGACGACAAAAGCCTTTTGAGCTGCATGGGCGGCACCATCTCGGTCGTACCAGAAGCCCACCAGGAGATAGGAGCACATCCCTACAAGCTCCCAAAACACGTAGATTTCGAGAAGGTTGGGGCTGATAATCAAGCCCAGCATCGAGCTGCTGAATAGGGCTAGATAGGTAAAGAAACGCACGTAGCCCTTGTCGTGGGCCATGTAGCCGTGGGAGTAGACCATCACCAGCAGAGCGATGGTGGTGACCAGGGCAAGCATCACGGCCCCAAGGGGATCAATCACATAACCCATTGGCAGAATGAAACTGCCGGCGCTGGCCCAGACGAAGAGATGTTCGACAGGTGCAGCACCGCTCAGCTGCTCGGCGAGGACTGCATAGCTCAAGACGGCGGCAGCACCTAGAGAGGTGAGCAGCAGCACAGCTACCGGCTTACGCAGGCGGTTAATGGTGCGGTTGAAACTGATTAGTCCCAGGCCTGTGGCGATCGCTCCTAGTAGGGGGAACACCGGGATTAACCAGGCGAGGTCGGCGGCCGAGGTCATCCGGTCCAGGCAGGATCATGGGAGTGTAGGCAATTCAGCTCAGCAGGCCTTCCAGCTTGGAGGAGAGGAAGGCCGCGCTGCCGATGGGGATGAAGCGATGGGCATACCAGAACACTCCCACAGCGATAGCGATGCCGAGCTGGGAAGGCTTCAAAGCTTCTTGCCATAGCAATTGTTGTCGTCCATCGATCACCGCCCTGAAGGGGATTACGGAGGTGTTTTGACGCAGTTCCTCAAAAGCATCGCCGAAGCGGGCTCGCAATCTGCGGTCGCCATGCCAAACAGCAAATAAGTGATGGCCGATCAGGCCTAAACAAGTCACCAGCATGAAGCTGCTGCCAATCCAGAGCGCATGGGAGAAACACCAGAGGATTTGGCCAATGGCTTGGGGATGTCTACTGATGCGGATGATCCCCGTGGCATAAAGCCGTACTTTCGGCTTGAGCAAGGCTGGGATTTCCAGCAGGTTGTAGGTGGCGGGATAGAGGAAGAGGAAACTGATGGCCGTGAGGGCCCAGATCATTGGCACCATGCCTGGCACCCCTTGCAGATTCCAGAGCCGCACCCCGTCATAGCGATGTGCGAGGAAGTAACCGATCACCACCACAGCGGAGGGAATGCTTGTTGCGGCAAAAATCAATCGCCATGCCCTAGCCCCGATTTTGGTTTCGGCATGGCTACGTAGGGCTGCTCCGCCGCTGTGGATTACAGCGAAGAGAAACAACAGAACAAGCATCACAAGGGTGCTGTGATGGAGCCCAGTGGATGACAATTGTGCCAAGCGGCAGTGGCAATGATTATCGATTCTGGCGTCCAGGCTTTTCCGCTTACAGTTTTTCTGTTGTTACTGCCGGGTTGGCAGGTCCTCCATGGCCGATCTGCCGTTCACACTCGATCAGTTGCGCATCCTCCACGCCATCGTGAGTGAGGGCAGCTTTAAGAAAGCAGCCGATAGCCTTTATGTCACTCAGCCGGCGGTGAGCCTGCAGATTCAGAACCTGGAGAAGCAGTTAGAGGTCTCCTTGTTTGATCGTGGGGGCCGCAAGGCTCAGCTAACCGAAGCGGGCCGACTTCTGTTGAGCTATTGCGAGCGGATTCTTAGTCAGTGTCAGGAAGCCTGCCGAGCCCTTGATGATCTGCATGACCTCAAAGGTGGATCGTTAGTGATTGGGGCTAGCCAGACGACTGGCACCTATTTGATGCCGCGCATGATTGGCTTATTTCGCCAAAAGTACCCGGACGTGGCTGTGCAATTGCAAGTGCACAGCACCCGACGCACCGGTTGGAGCATTGCCAATGGTCAAATTGATCTAGCGATCATTGGAGGCGAGCTGCCATCGGAGCTCAACGAACTTCTTCAGGTTGTGCCTTACGCCAGCGATGAACTTGCCCTGGTTCTTCCGGTGAAACATCCTTTGTCGAGGCTTGTTGAACTCACCAAGGAAGATCTCTATCGCTTGGGTTTTATCAGTCTTGATTCCCAGTCCACCACTCGCAAGATGCTGGACCAGCTGCTGGCTCGATCTGGCTTGGATGTGCAGCGTTTGCGCATAGAGATGGAGCTCAATTCTCTTGAGGCGATCAAGAATGCAGTTCAATCTGGTCTTGGGGCAGCTTTTTTGCCTGTGGTATCGATTGAACGTGAACTCACCGCCGGCACAGTGCACAAACCGTTGGTGGTTGATCTGCAGGTGCGTCGTCAGCTGAAGTTGATCAGCCATCCTGCGCGTTACTGTTCACGCGCAGCAGAAGCCTTTAGGCGTGATGTGCTGCCAGTCTTTGCTAGTGCCGATAGCCCCATTCGTCAGAACAGGGCCGTTCTTGCAGATGGCAATGGTTAAGAGTCGACTCAGAATTGATCCGCTTCCGGTGTTACGCCCACGGAATCGTCAGCAACTCCTTTAGTAATAAATTTATTCTCTCTAATATCGGTTTGGTAGACGCAGCGGACGATGGGTTTATCGCGGATTGAACCGATATAAGCGAAGGTGTTCATGCGTTGCTTGCACTCTCTCACCTGGCTATTGGTGACTGCACCTTGTTTTTCCAGCACCGTCCAGTTTTCCCTACGAATGACACAGCCAGGTTGCAGACTTGGCTGTGTGACAAAACTGCTTGAAGGGTTAAGCGTGGTGTACATCTCAACGTCGATGACGAAGGCGCTGGCCCCCCACTGTCGACAGAATTCAGGATCAGGCACAGCCATGTCCAGCTGCTGACTGCTGGCAATGTTGCCTTGGTCGCCTTGGGTGGTGCTAGTGACAGCACTTCCGATCCCGATTCCAACGATCAGAACTCCTGCGAGTACAGCCAGGCTGGCTGTACTCAAGCGGATGCCATTGCCTCCTGGTGGGGTGGGAGGGCCAGAACGACTTGAAGGGGAACGGTCATAGCTGTAGTCCTCGCTTTCATAGCGGTTGCGGCGCGAGTAGCGGTCCCCGCGGCCTCCCTCTTGGCCATAGCTCTCAGGAGGCGATTGGCGGTTGTAACGGGAGCGATTCACAACAGCTCAGGGGTACGCGGGAGCCCCATGGAGTAATTCAGCACGCGGCACTCTGGGTTGTAGCTTAATTTTCCAGCCTGAAGCAGCTTTCGGATTGTTCCTTCGAGTTCTGAGCCAATTCTGCGCAGGTTGTAGTCGCTAAGTTCGCCTCCGGCATGCGAGGCCACCAACTCTGCGAAGCGTTGCTGGATCTCTTTTGTGACGGATTCTGTCCAAAGAAACTCGTTGTCAGGATCGAGATCAAGCGTGAGCTGGTTGGGGTCTGGAACGAGATCATTGTTTTCAACCCTGGCCGTGAAGATCCTGACGTGACGGGTCGTGCACTTCAATAGGGTCTCGTTCATGGCATGGACCGGTCCCGCAATGGGGCCCGCTAGAGCAAGTGAAGGGACTCTAGGAAGAGAATGGGGGAGGGCTCCTTTTAGGGTTGATGTTTACTTGTCGTGAGAAGCATGCGCGTTGCCATCGCAGGAGCAGGTCTGGCTGGACTCTCATGTGCCAAATATCTAGTTGATGCTGGACACATTCCAGTTGTTTATGAGTCCCGCGATGTGCTTGGCGGCAAAGTTGCGGCTTGGAAGGATGAGGATGGTGACTGGTATGAGACTGGTTTACATATCTTTTTTGGGGCTTATCCAAATATGCTCCAGTTGTTCAAAGAATTGGGCATCGAGGAGCGTTTGCAGTGGAAAAGTCACTCGATGATCTTCAACCAGCTTGAGGAGCCTGGAACCTACAGCCGCTTTGACTTTCCTGATCTTCCAGCTCCATTCAATGGAGTTGCTGCAATTTTAGGGAATAACGATTTGCTCAGCTGGCCAGAGAAGGTTGCCTTCGGCTTGGGTCTCGTACCGGCAATGTTGCGAGGCCAGGATTACGTGGAGGAGTGTGATCAATATTCTTGGACTGAATGGCTGAGGCTCCACAACATCCCTGAGCGGGTGAATGAGGAGGTTTTCATCGCCATGAGTAAGGCATTGAACTTTATTGACCCTGATGAGATTTCAGCCACTGTCATCCTCACGGCGCTCAATCGATTTCTTCAGGAAAAGAATGGTTCCAAGATGGCCTTCCTTGATGGGGCCCCTCCTGAGCGGCTTTGTCAACCGATGGTGGAGCATATTCAGTCTCATGGTGGCGAGGTTTATCTCAACAGCCCCTTGCGGGAGATCAAGCTCAGTGAAGACAGCAGTGTGGAGAGCTTTCTGATTGGAGGTGAGCCGGGCAGTGAACCTAGGAATGTTCAAGCCGATGCTTATGTCAGTGCTCTTCCTGTGGATCCGCTCAAATTGCTTTTGCCGGCCCCTTGGAAGCAGATGGAGGTGTTTCGCAAACTCGATGGACTGCGCGGTGTTCCAGTGATCAACATTCATCTCTGGTTCGACCGCAAGCTCACGGATATCGATCACCTGCTCTTCAGTCGTTCCCCTCTTTTGAGTGTCTACGCCGATATGAGCATTACCTGCAAGGAGTACGAAGATCCAGATCGCTCTATGTTGGAACTGGTCTTTGCTCCAGCCAAAGATTGGATCGGCCGTAGCGATGAGGACATCATCGAAGCCACATTGGCTGAGCTCAAGAAGCTTTTCCCGATGCACTTCACAGGCGAAAAACAGGCCAAACTGCGCAAGTACAAGGTCATTAAGACACCACTGTCGGTTTATAAGACCACCCCTGGGTGTCAGAAGCTTCGCCCGAGCCAGGAGACTCCGATTGCCAACTTTTTTCTCGCTGGTGACTTCACAATGCAGCGATACCTTGCGTCGATGGAGGGTGCGGTGCTCAGCGGCAAGTTGTGTGCAAATGCCGTGGATAGCTGTGGGGAGAAGTTATCCACGGCCCAGTCTGTTAGCAAGCCTCTCCAGGCCTGAAGAATGACTCAGCTAGCGCCGGATTCGTCGATTATCAATGCTCAGGCTTGCTTGAGTCTTGATGAGGCTTATGAGGCTTGTCGGAAGGAAACAGCTCAGTGGGCGAAAACCTTCTATCTCGGCACCATGTTGCTTCCTTCGATCAAACGCAGAGCGATTTGGGCCATCTATGTGTGGTGTCGGCGAACTGATGAGCTGATGGATAGCGCAGAGGCTCAGACGCGTCCTGTTTCAGAATTAGCGAAGCGGCTTGATCAATGGGAAGAACGCACTCGAGCCATGTTCGCTGGCCAGGTGCTGGATGGCCTCGATGCGGTCATGGCAGACACTCTTGAACGTTTCCCTCAGTCCATACAGCCTTATCTGGACATGATTGAGGGGCAGCGCATGGATCTGAATCAGCATCGATACGCCACCTTTCAGCAGCTAGAGCTCTATTGCTATCGAGTGGCAGGCACTGTGGGTTTGATGACCCAGCACGTCATGGGTCTTGACCCTGCATACACAACAGCCCCTTGGAGTTCTTCTCCAGAGACATCAGATGCTGCTATCGCTCTGGGAATTGCCAATCAACTGACCAACATTCTTCGTGATGTCGGAGAGGACCGTGGTCGTGGCCGTATTTACATTCCCCAGGAAGATCTCGACCGATTTGGTTATTCAGAAGCTGATTTGATGGCTGGACGTTTGAATAGTGCTTGGAAGGATTTGATGGCTTTCCAATTGGAGCGTGCTCGCGAGTGGTTTGCCCGGTCGGAAGCTGGAGTGCGCTGGCTATCTCAAGATGCCCGTTGGCCAGTATGGGCTTCCTTGCGGCTTTATAGAGGGATCCTCGATTCCATCGAACGCTTGGACTATGACGTTTTTAATAATCGGGCTTATGTGAGTCGCTGGATGAAGTTGGTTGATCTTCCTCTGTCATATCTGATGGCCCAAGCACGCTGAGGCTAGACAAACAGATTTTGAAAGAGCAGTACCGGTTCAGTTCAAACAGTTGTCTTTTGATTGGCGAGGAGATCCTTCAGTTTGGAAAGTTCTCCAGCCCAGCGTGGGTCGGGTGCTTCTTCAGCAGGCGCATCACTGTGTACAACTTTGTTGGCCGATTTTCTGGCTGATCCTGGGGCATTGCCGCTTGAATTTGTACCGTTGCGGCGTGAACCACCACCGGATCCTTCGTTTGTATTGCGGCGTTCAGAACGCTCAACCCGCAAGTTGTTTCCGTTGAATTCTCGGCCGTTGAACTGTTCAATTACCGCATTGGCAATTTTCTCATCATTGACATTGGCGAAGCCGAATCCACGACAACCTCCAGTTTCTCGGTCGAGAACTGCCTTGAAGCGAATCCCATCTCCAACGCTGGCCAGCTGCGTTTCCAGCTCTTTGCTTTCAAAAGTTTGCGGCAGGTTGCCGATGTAAAGGCGAACGCTCATGAAAAAGAGAGGGGAATGAGAAAAGGATGTGGATCAGGCCGATCGATGTCCTTATTGCCAGTGCAGTTAATCACAGCAAGGTTTGTTTTTGTTCCCACCAGTAAGTTGCCGCCTTAAAAGCTTGCTTTCGATTCTGTACCCGACCAAAGGCTTTTTCTTGGCAGAGATGGCGAAGCAGCTCACCTAGAGCTTGACCTTTGGGGAGTTTGAGGGTCTTTTGCAGTGCATAGCCGTCCACAGGAGGTGAGGGGTGGAACAGAGGATCATCCGCGTTCCGCCAACGCTCTAGCCACTGCACCTGGCTGATGTGCGGGAGCTGCAGGATGAGGGCTGGAAGGTCTGTTTCTAGATCGAGGTGCAATTGCAGCCGATCCAATTCGCTGAGGCTTGCAAACGCCATACCGTCGTTGCGTTCTTCCCAGTAACGAAGGAGTTGGCAGCGTTGACATTGCCGTCGGCTGAAGCGCAATGCGCTCAGCCCCTCATTGCTGAGCAGATGAGTGAGGCGAGCCAAGGGAAGGGCAACGGCTTGCTCTTCAGGTTTGAGGGATTTGGCAACCTTTAAACATGGTGCTGGTCGGCTGATTCTTTCAATGGTGTTTTGCCAACAATCCAGTAGGCCAGTGCGCAGCAGTAGCGGCAGCACGTCATCGGCCCAAGGCGCAGCCACGATCCGTTGTAGTTCTGCCTGAATTCGTTCAGGAGCTGCTTGGGGCAGAAGTCTGTGGTGGCAATTGATCCACGCCAAGGTTTGCTTTCCCAGGCTGAGCTGCAGTTCGGCTATCAGTCGCAGACCGCGCAGCAACCTCAGGGGATCGTCGAGCAGGTTTTGCTCACGTACCGCAACAAGTTTTTTTTGCTCCAGATCACTTAGCCCTCCCGTTGGGTCCACGAGCTGAGGGGTGGCCTCGAGGGTGAGGGCAATGGCGTTGAGACGGAAGTCCCGCCGCCAAAGGTCCTCGTCAAGGTTGGATCCCTCTTGTGCGGCGATGTCGATGGTCCAGCCTTTGATGACCAATCGCGCCATGTCCCTTTCGGCGTCCAGCACCACACATGTGCCTCCCAGTGTCTTGGCCAGACTGCGGGTGATCTCTAGCGCCTTGCTTGGCACAATGAAGTCGAGATCTGGTAGCTGCTGAAGTCGGCCAAGGAGGCCATCACGAACGGCTCCTCCTACTAAGACCGTTCCAGCAGGAAGGTCTTGAATCGATAGTGGCCAGTGATCAGGATGTAATTGTTCCCAAAGGGCCTGGACCCGGATGGTGGGATCACCCTCCAGAATGGGTGCAGCCGAGCGAAGGGAGGGCATGTGTATTTGTGTCGACTGCCGCTGGGTTGATCGTTGCCAGGCCTATCACGCGGTGGAGCGGCAGCACGGGGTTGCCCATCTCAATGCGGCACCGGATCTGGAGCCTCAGAACCCACGCATCCATATCAGTGTGATTGATTTGCCTGAAGGAGTGACAGGCGTGGAATGGGATGTACGGAACTGCGGTAGTTTTCTTTTAGATCATGGGCGCTGGAAGCGATTGTGCCCTGGCCAGGAGCTGCCTCGATGAGCTGTCAGCCCGGTTCATCCTTGGAAGAAGATAAGGCTTTTTTGCTTTTGGCACTCCACAGTTCTTCAGAAACGCTTGGTGTCGCTGTTCAAGATTGCCGCGATCCCAAGACCAGTCGGCGAACTGCAACTTTCCCACTGGGCCGCGGGCTCTCAAATAGTTTGCTCAATTGTGTAGAGGAGCTTTTGCCAGCAGCCTCTTGGCCTCAGTTGGCTCGCTTGGCCGTGGCCATTGGTCCTGGCGGATTTACCGGGACTCGTTTAACCGTCGTGATGGCAAGAACTCTGGCCCAGCAGCTTGGTTGTTCCCTCGATGGGGTGAGCAGTTTTGCTTTGATGGCTCCTCGCTTGGCGGTTGCGTTAAGCCATGAGCAAATGGAGCAGCCATTTTGGATCGTGAAACCCCTGCCGCGGCGAGGAACTGTGGCCGGTCGTTATCAGTTGCAAATGGCTGCAGACGTTGGCGCTGCAAAGGCTGTTGTGGAGTTGGAATCGCCCCATTTGTTAGCAGAGGATTTCAAGGCCTTCCCTGCCCTTGATGCCCAAGATGATGTGGCTAAGGATGTGGAGCATTTGCTTGAGCTGTGCGCCACGGCGCACAGTTTGGGCGAGGAGGTCGCCTGGACTGATGTGCTGCCTGTTTATCCCACATCCCCGGTGGTGGTCTCGTCTTGAGGAGTTGGTGTCGTCCTGGGCCGATTGTTGTAGGAGGCCTCTTGTTCTGGCTGATTGCTGCCGGACCTTTGCGTCCTTATCGGCAAGCGCTAACGAATGGGAAGCCTCCTCAGTTGATCTTGGTACTAGGAGGTGATGTTGATCGTGAGCATCTTGGTATCCGATTAGCGAGGGATTTGAATTTGCCTCTGGTGATTAGCGGTGGTAGCAACCTGGAATATGCCCAATGGTTGGTTCGTGAGGTGGGGATTCCTCTGAGTCAGGTTCAGCTCGACTACCGCGCTAAGGACACCCTGGGTAACTTCACGTCTCTTGTGGATGAACTGCGGTTAAAGGGCATCCAACATGTCTTATTGGTGACTAGTGAGGATCATTTGCCCCGTTCCATGGCCGTCGGTCATGTTGTGGCTGGTAGCAGAGGGATCCGCCTGACAGGCATCTCTGTCTCTTGCGCTAATCAATGTCGGGAGGAGGGGTTGCGCAAGCGGATCAGCGATTGGTTAAGGGCTTGGGCTTGGGTGGCTACAGGCCGAGACCTTAAGGAGTGGGCGCAGCGGCGCTGGCCAGAGGCCCTCAGCGCTGGCGGCGGAGACGCTCTTCTGCCGAACTCAAAAGTCCTTGATCCAGCAGCGCATTGATTCTTTTTTGGAGTTCTGCGCTGGTGGCTTCCAAGTCGTGTTTACGACGGCTGGAAGGTGGAGGGATCGGTTTGCCGATTCGAAGTTGTATTGGTATGAGTCGGGGTAATTGTCCACGTTTACCAAGGGCACGGTGGCTATTGATGATTGCTACTGGAAGTAGGGGCGCATCGCTGCGAGCCGCTAGCAGTGCGGCCCCAGGCATGGGGGCATTGACGCGGCCGTTGGCTTGGCGAGTGCCATCAAGGAAGACCCCTATGGCCCAGCCTGCGTCCAGGCGGGCAGTGGCCATGCGAATGGCTTCCCTGTCACTGGCGCCGCGTTTCACCGGGTAAGCACCACAGGCACGGATGATTGCTCCTAAGAAGGGGATCCGAAACAGTTCTGCTTTGGCCATGAAGGCCACAGGCCGCCCAAGAGCATGGCCAAGGAGGGGCGGGTCAAGGTGAGAGCCGTGGTTGGCGACGACCACAACAGCACCTTGACGCGGAACATTGTCGTTGCCAAAGGTGCATCCCCTAAAGAGAACCCGGAAGATGGGAAACACCAGTAGATAGCTCACGAGTCGATAGGTGAGACTTGGCTGCGGTGTCATTAGCACCGGCATGCTTGAGCTCAGGCGGGGTTTGGTTTGGGTCAAAGTTCAATTCCCCAGGTCTGCAGCACAGCTCAGCTGGATGGTCGCAACTCCTGGAAGAGATCGCTTGACTAGACCACTCAGCACATTGCCAGGGCCGATTTCGACCACTGTGTTGACCCCTTGGCTGGCCATGGTATCCATCGTTTCGCGCCAACGGACGCCTGTTGTCATTTGATCTTTTAGCCGTTGCTTCAGCAAGTTGGCATCGCAGGTTGGGATTGGATCGGCATTGCAGAGAACGGGGACACGGGCGTCTTTGAAAGTCACTTGATCCAGTTCAGCTGCAAATTCTGTGGCCGCTGTGGCCATGAAAGGCGAATGGAAGGCTCCCGAGACTGGCAACGGAATCGCTCGCTTGCATGTCAGCTGGCTGCTGACCTTGCTAACAGCCTCTGGGGTGCCGGATAAAACCACCTGGGAAGCACTGTTGTCATTGGCGATCACGACTCCTTCTGTGTCTGCTACCAGAGCTTTTAGCTGTGTGCGGTCAAAGCCCAAGATGGCTGTCATGGCCCCACCACCGGTTGAGGCCATCAGTTCTGAGCGGCGTCGCAGAAGCAGCAGGGCGGTGTTTACGTCAAAAACCTCAGCCGCATAGAGGGCTACAAGTTCACCCAGGCTGTGCCCTGCGATGAGAGATGCCTCACGACCCTGCCTGCGCAGTTCATCCACCAGTAATGATTCAACGACAAAAAGTGCGGGTTGGGTATTGCGGGTGTCATTAAGGTCGGCCGGGTCATGATTGCTTTGGTCGCTACCACGGCAAATCGCAAGGAGATCACGTCCCAGTAGTCGAGAGGCGAGGGCAAAGCGCTCTTCGGCATCGGGCAAGCTGATGATCGGGTCAGCCATGCCCAGCTTTTGTGAGCCCTGACCAGGGAACACCCAAGCGATCGACATCAGAATGGTCTAGCGATTTAGCGCGAGCCTAGATGGGCCCATGCCAGCGGATTAACGCTGCACCCCAACTGAGACCAGCTCCAAAACCGCTGGTTGCGATCAGTTGACCAGGCTTAATTCTCCCGTCTTGTACGGCTTCATCAAGCATGAGTGGGATGGTTGCTGCCGATGTGTTGCCGTATTCAGCCAGGTTGCTGAGCACCTTGGCCTGCGGAATGGCGAAGCGATTTGCTACTGCATCGAGGATGCGTTGATTGGCTTGATGAAGCAGGAGCCAGTCCAGTGACTCCGGGGCTGTGTTGGTGGCTTTGAGAAGGGTTTGGAGGATGGCAGGTACCTCTCGGACAGCGAATTTGTAGACCTCCTGTCCGTTCATCTGAATTGGCTTAAAACCGCCTTGCTGATGGCTATTACCCGCTACCAGGGATAGATGGTTTTGAACTTGCGGCAGGTTGAGGCAGTCGCCGCGGCTGCCGTCAGATTTCAGCTGAAAGCCCAGCAGCCCGTTCTGAGCAGCACTCGTTGCTTCCAGAGCAACAGCTCCGGCTCCATCGCCAAACAGCACACAACTGCGACGATCGTCCCAGTCGACCCAGCGGCTTAGTTGGTCCGCACCGATCACGAGTGCTCGCCGCATTGCACCAGTGCGAAGGAACTGGGCGGCAGTGATCAGGGCGAATAGAAAACCACTACAAGCGGCTGTGAGATCAAAAGCCACTGCTTGGCGAGCTCCCAAAATGGCTTGCAGTTGCGGGGCTGAACCAAAGAGATCATCAGGGGTTGATGTGGCCAGGATGATCAGATCAACACTTTCGGGTTCCCAGCCAGCCATTGTTAGGGCGTTGGCTGCAGCTTGATGGCTTAGGCCTGTCAGCGTTTCATCCGGTCCGATAACACGTCGGGCACTGATTCCAGTGCGGCTACGGATCCATGCATCGCTGGTGTCAACCCTTTGGCCGAGTTGGTCGTTGCTAATCCGTTGGGATGGTGTGGCACTGCCGCAGCCCACCAGAGCTACTCCACTACCGATTGTGGACGTTTCAGCCAAGGGGCAAGTGGTCCAAGGTGGCGTCAGTCAATCACAGCGTTTCGGCAGAGCGCCTTTAGGCGCTTTCAACAGGTGCCTTTTGCAGTTCGGCTAAATCGTCCATGACACCATGGCTCGCTGCGGAGTGGGCTAGTCGTAGTGCACTGACCACCGATAGCGCCTTGCTGCTGCCATGGCCGATCACACAGATGCCATTCACACCTAGCAATAGTGCCCCACCATGTTCTGCATGGTCGAGGCGTTTCTTAATTCGTTTGAGGTTGCTGCGTAGGAACGCAGAACCCACCTTGCCGCGTCTGCCTCGTGGCAGTTCGGCTCGTAATACATCAAGCAGCACGCTGCCGACAGACTCCAGGAATTTGAGGAGCACATTGCCGGTGAAGCCATCGCATACCACCACGTCGAAAGCCCCTGAAAGAACATCACGACCTTCGCAGTTGCCCGCGAATTGAAGCCGATGCTCTTCGCTGAGTAGCTCATGAGTGCGAATGGCTAGATCGTTGCCCTTGCACTCCTCTTCGCCAATATTCAGAAGCCCGATGCGTGGGCGAGCCACCTGGAGAACGTCGCGGGAATAGATATTGCCAAGTAGGGCAAATTGGTGGAGGTAGATGGGCTTGCAATCCATGTTGGCGCCCACATCCAGCACTAGCACTGGTTGTGTTGGATCTTTTGTTGGGAATAGAGCACCGATGGCGGGACGGTCTATCCCTGCTAGACGCCCCAGTCGGAAGATGGCTGAGGCCATCATGGCTCCGGAATTTCCAGCTGAATACATTGCTAGAGCTTCGCCCTTTTTGACCAGGTCCATGGTCAGGTTGATGCTGGCGTCGCGTTTGCGGCGCACCACAGTGGCCTCTTCATCCATGCCCACAGAGGGACCGCTTGCGACAAGCTCCAGATGACCAGCGGCTGTGGCTTGGTTGAAGAGTTCGGTGAGACCCATGGCTTGGACAGCGCCTAACACTTTTTCGGTCTCTCCGACGAACTTGATGCGGAGGGGAAGTCTTTGAATCGCTTTTAGACAGCCATCAAGAATGGGGCCAGGAGCCTCGTCTCCACCCATGCCATCGACGGCAACCCAGAGCCGATCGCTATTTTTGATGTCCTCTGCTTCTGGGTTGTTTTCGCTGCTTTGTAGTCGCCGCAGGGGATCAAAAACGAGTGGCTGAAGCATGCTTCCTGCCATTGATCCAGCATTCGACACGACGGATCCAGCACTGGAAACAACTGTTCCGGCTACGTTTCCAGCGGCGGAAGCTGAGTTTGTGGCACTTCCTACCAGGCTGGTAACGGCAGCATTGCGGCGATACCAGATCACCAGACGCCTAATGGCTCTGGGGCGGGTGGTCTTGCTCCGGGGCCCGGAGGCCGTGGAGGAATCAGAGTCCTTCGGGGGCAAGGGAGTCGATGATGCGCTGGAACAGGTAGCCGGTACCTCGAGCGGTGAGGATCAGCTCGGGATTGGCGGGATCGTCTTCGAGTTTGGAGCGAAGACGTGAAATATGAACATCCACGACTCTGGTGTCTACATGTCGTTCAGGTGTATAACCCCATACCTCCTTGAGGATTTCGCCGCGACTGAAAGGTTCCCCTGAGCGGCTGACCAGTAGCTCAAGCAGGCTGAATTCCATACCGGTAAGGCGAATCCGCTCATCTCCTCGGAAAACCTGTCGCTTGTTGGTGTCGACTCTTAGTTCAGCCACTTGAATCACCCCTGAGTTAGGGATGCCGGCAACGTGCTCTTTCTCAACTCTTCGAAGCACGCAGCGTATGCGCGCTTCAAGTTCCTTAGGGCTGAAGGGTTTGACGACGTAGTCGTCTGCACCCAGCTCAAGCCCCGTGATTCTGTCAGCGACATCTCCAAGGGCCGTGAGCATCACGATCGGGACATCCGATTCTTTGCGAAGCTCTTGACAAACGCCATAGCCATCAAGCTTTGGCATCATCACGTCGAGCACAACAAGATCAGGATCACAGTTGTGGAAGATATCGAGAGCTTCGTTGCCGTCACATGCCGTGACCACTTGATAGCCGATCATCGAGAGACGGGTTTCGAGGATCCGACGAATGCTGGCCTCATCGTCGACCACGAGGATCGTCTCTTTAGATGGGCTGGTGGCCGTCATTTTTTTCTTTGGCGGCTGCAATCAATGAATCTTAGATAAGAGCTGTTAAGGCTTACCGGCCTTTTGGTTCATTTAAAGCCAACTTTCTTTACCTATCTTAGTAAGTGCGCACTGCTTCCGTCTACGTCTGTCAGAGCTGTGGCGCTAAGACCAGCCAGTTTTTTGGTCGCTGCGCCAGTTGCGGCACTTGGAATTCTTTGGTCGAACAGGTCGCTCATTCAACTGATGGTCGCCGCCGCAGTAACAGTTTTGATCCGGCCGTGGAACCAGCGGCGCGGCGCTCGATGGCGATGGCTTCTCTCGGGGATCAACCCGTTCGCCGTCTTGCCAGTGGCTACGACGAATTGGATCGAGTCCTGGGCGGCGGGCTGGTGCCTGGATCAATGGTGTTAGTTGGAGGTGATCCTGGGATTGGCAAGAGCACGTTGCTGTTGCAGAGCGCCACGGCTATGGCACTGCAACACTCTGTGCTTTACGTGAGTGCTGAGGAGTCTGCCCAGCAGGTGAAGTTGCGTTGGCTGCGCCTTGAGGGGGTTACGGCGGACCTGCAGCTTTTGGCGGAAACGGACTTGGAATTGGTGCTTGAGGAATTGGAAGCACTGCGGCCTGCGGTGGCAATTATCGACAGCATTCAGGCTTTGCATGATGGGTCGCTTTCCAGTGCGCCTGGCTCTGTCGCTCAGGTGCGCGAGTGTGCAGCAGCTTTACAGCGTTTGGCTAAGCGTCAGGACACAGCCTTGGTTTTGGTGGGCCATGTCACCAAGGAGGGGATGCTGGCGGGCCCCAAGGTGCTTGAGCATTTGGTCGATGCAGTACTCACTTTTGAGGGCGATCGGTTTGCCAGTCATCGCCTTCTGAGGGCTGTAAAAAATCGCTTTGGAGCCACCCATGAGCTTGGGGTGTTCGAGATGCAGGGGAAGGGCTTAGCTGAAGTCGGGAATCCCAGCGAGCTCTTTCTCAAGGGTGAGTCTGCTTCTGGGGTGGCCACCATCGTGGCCTTTGAAGGCACCCGTTCATTGGTTGTGGATCTGCAGGCTTTGGTGGGTGTAACCAGCTATGCCAGTCCACGCCGTACCGCTACAGGATTAGGCACCAACCGCTTGCACCAAATTCTGGCCGTATTGGAGAAGCACATGGGCTTGCCATTGTCACGCTATGACTGTTATCTGGCTGTTGCTGGCGGATTAGAAGTCGAAGAGCCTGCTGCTGATTTGGGTGTCGCCGCTGCCGTTGTTTCCAGTTATCGAGATCTCATGCTGCCAAAAGGCACAGTTTTGCTTGGGGAGTTGGGCTTAGGGGGGCAATTGAGGCCAGTGGGGCAGCTTGGGCAGCGTCTTAAGGAAGCAGTTCGCTTAGGTTTTCATCGTGCAGTAGTGCCGCAGGGCAGTGGCCTAGGACCCATCGGCAAGGAGCTGGAGTTGGAACTACTTGAGGCTGCGAGTGTGACTGAGGCTTTGGTCATGGCCCTAGGTGTGAATCCAGCTGATGATGGCTGCTGAAGGATGTTTTCGCTTTAGAAATAGACGTCTATGTTGCTTCGGCCTGTTGTCTTCAGCCAGTTCTCAATATCTAGGTAGCCGCCGGGATAGAGCCTTACCGCTTGGGTCCACACGTCTGCAGCTCTGTCGAACAATCGATCAGCTTCGTCTTGCAGACCAGCTTCTTGTGCTGTGCGGCCGCGTTTTTCGTAAATCAAGCCCATGTTCTTTAGGCAGGAGGGCTGATTTGAGTTTTGGTCAAGGGCCCTCTGATAGGTATCAAGAGCGAGGTCCTCGTCCCCGTTGCTCATATAGATGATCGCCATGTTCTTGAGGGTTTCACTGCGGTCGAAGGGGCTTTCCTCAAGCTTGAGACTCTCTTCATAGTTTTCCAGTGCCTCTGCATAGTCGCCTGCGTTCTGGGCTGATAGGCCATCGCGGTAATACACATAGGCTCTTTTCGCCTTATCGTTGATTGGCATCATCTTCACGATTAGATCGGCCATCACCGTGAAGGTCTTGTCAATGAAGTTGTCTTTGTTTTGGGTGCGTGGCACGGCGTGAATAAAGGAATCACACCATTATCCTCGCCTTATTCTGAAAAGACTGTTTTGAGTCTCTGGTGAGATCTTTGGGCTGCTGTTATGGGATGGGCTATGCGTAACGATTGTCATTAGCGTGCGGGAACATTTCACCGATCCGTGAGCCGCAACGACCGTCCATTGGCTCATCCATCCGTCGCACTCGATATCGAGGGGATGAAATGCGGCGGCTGCGTTCAATCGGTAGAGCGTATTTTGCTTGAGCAGCCCAGTGTTGCTCGTGCCAGTGTCAACTTGGTAGCCCGCACTGCGTGGCTGGATCTCAACGATCCAGGCCAGTCTCTTGAGCCGATCCTTGCTGCTCTGGCAGCCCGGGGTTTCTCTGCTCAGCCAAGAAATACGGGCTCATTAGAACAGCTAACGCCTTCAACGCGTGATTCCCTCGGGGCTTGGTGGAGTCAGTGGCGTCAGTTAATGGTGGCCTTGGTGTTGCTGTTGCTGTCTGTTCTTGGCCACCTTGCTGCCGGTGGACATCTTGAGCTGTTGATTGTAGGGGCCTTGCCCTTCCATGCCGGATTGGCCACGGTGGCTTTGTTGGGCCCTGGTCGGCCGATTCTTGTTGGCGGAGCGCGGGCGGCTCTTGCCTTAACCCCCACGATGGACACCTTGGTGGGATTGGGCGTTAGCAGTGCCTATCTGGCGAGCCTGGTTGCTCTGCTTTGGCCTCAGGTGGGTTGGCCTTGCTTCTTCAATGAACCCGTGATGTTGCTCGGCTTTGTCTTGTTGGGAAGGTTCCTTGAGGAGCGTGCTCGTTTCCGCACTGGGCGGGCCCTCCAACAGCTGGCTCAATTGCAACCAGATACTGCCAGGTTGCTGGCAAGTGATGGGACTATCCGTGAGGTAAGAGTCGGTGCTCTCAGACCTGGGGAGAGGGTTCAGTTGTTAGCAGGGGATCGCATTCCTGTTGATGGCATGGTGCTGGAGGGACATTCCGCTGTCGACGTGTCCAGCATTACTGGTGAGCCATTGCCGTTGGAGGCAGCTCCAGGAATCGAGCTGACTTCAGGCAGCCTCAATCTTGAAGCCACCTTGTTGCTAGAAGTACGACATGTGGGAGCTGAGACAGCTCTGGCAAGAATCATTAGTTTGGTGGAACAGGCCCAGGCGCGTAAGGCTCCTATTCAAGGCCTGGCTGATCGGGTTGCAGGTCGCTTTTGCTATGGCGTTGTCAGCCTGGCACTGCTGACTTTTCTGTTTTGGTGGCAACTGGGTGCACGTCTTTGGCCAGAGGTGTTGCACGCTTCGGGTCAGGGGTTGGTGCATGGATATGGTCATCATGTCCCGCTTGGAGGCGTCGCTGAAACCTCCTTAGGATTGGCTTTACAGCTCGCCATCGCTGTTCTAGTCGTGGCCTGTCCCTGTGCATTGGGATTGGCAACGCCCACAGTGATCACAGTGGCCTCTGGTCAGGCGGCCCGCCGGGGGTGGTTATTTCGCGGTGGGGATGTGATTGAAATGGCAGCCTCGCTGAGGCAAGTTGTTTTCGACAAAACTGGCACTCTTACCCTTGGCCGCCCTTTGGTGGCAGGGGTTGTTGGCACAAAAAAACCTGATCAATTGTTGCAGCTAGCTGCAAGTCTTGAGCAAAACAGTCGCCATCCTTTGGCCCATGCTGTTTTGCAAGAGGCTCAACGGCATCGGCTTTCGCTACTGTCCACTTTGGCAACCCGTACCTATCCAGGCTCCGGCCTGGCCGGTGAGCTTGAAGGTGTAGAAGGAACGGTTCGAGTAGGTACACCTGAATGGCTTCAGGCTGAAGGGGTTCATTGGACAGCTGAACTTCAGGCTGATGTTGAGCTGTCGTCTCTTCAGGGGCAATCGGTGGTAGCCGTGGCTCTGGGGGAAGAGCCTTTGGGCCTTGTGGCCATTGATGATCGGCTTCGACCTGATGTGTCTGTTGCTTTGGATCGATTACGAGAGCAGGGGATGACTCTGGCCATGCTTAGTGGAGATAGACGTCAGGCGGTGGAACGCCTGGGGCAGCAGTTGGGTTTTCAACCCCATCAACTGGGCTGGCAGTTGTTGCCTGATCAGAAGCTGGAGCGCTTGCAACGTCTTCGCAAGGCTGGACTGTTGGCAATGGTTGGCGATGGCATTAATGATGCCCCAGCTCTGGCGGCAGCAGATCTTGGTATCGCTGTGGGTACCGGCACGCAGATAGCCCAGGATTCTGCTGATCTGGTGTTGCTTGGGGATCGCCTGGAGGGTTTGCCGGAAGCCCTGTTTTTGGCTCGCCGCACCATGGCAAAAGTGCGTCAAAACCTGACTTGGGCCTTTGGCTACAACCTCATTGCTTTGCCAATTGCTGCAGGATTGTTGTTGCCGGGCTTTGGCTTATTGCTCTCCCCACCCATCGCAGCTCTATTGATGGCCCTTAGTTCAATCACGGTGGTCGTGAACGCTTTGGCACTGCGTACTACATGAGTGGTCGCTTTCTTGTTCTGGAGGGTATTGACGGCTGTGGCAAGACCACTCAGCTTCGTCACCTTGCCAACTGGCTGCCACGCAGCGGTTTGATGCCTGAGGGTGCAAGGTTGCATCTCACCCGTGAGCCCGGTGGTACGGCTTTGGGTATTGCCTTGCGCAAGTTGGTTCTTCACCCGCCTGGGGATGCTTCCCCAGAACCCCTTGCGGAACTGTTGTTGTATGCGGCTGATCGAGCCCAGCACGTGGCTCAGTTGATCCGACCGGCGCTTGAGCAGGGGCACTGGGTTCTCAGTGATCGTTTTAGTGGCTCTACCCTTGCTTATCAGGGTTATGGAAGAGAGTTGGATCTGGATTTGATTCAGCAACTCGAGCAGATCGCCACGGCTGGACTTGTCCCGGACCTAACTTTTTGGTTGGAGTTGCCTGTAGAAGAAAGTCTGCTTCGGCGTGATGCAAGATCTAACGATCGAATCGAAGCGGAAGGAGTTGATTTTTTAACCAGGGTGGCAACTGGATTTGCTTTTTTGGCTAGGGAACGATCTTGGGTGCCGTTGCAGGCGGATCAACAAGTTGAGTCAGTTAGTTCTGCTTTGGAGAGCCAGCTGAAGCACCATTTTGGGCCTTTGCAAGAGAGCATGCGATGAGCCTTGAGATTGAGTCGCGTGGGCTGTTTGAAGATTTGATCGCTCAGCCGTTGGCAGTTGCATTGCTGGAGGCAGCGTTGAGTCAGGGTCGACTGGCTCCCGCATATCTCTTTTCTGGTCCAGATGGAGTGGGTCGCAGTTTGGCGGCTTTGCGTTTTCTCGAGGGCGTCATCAGCAGTGGTAAGCCGGCCCTGCGTGAACGCCGTCGTCTAGAGGCGTTCAACCATCCTGATCTGCTTTGGGTCGAACCGACTTATCAGCATCAAGGCCGCTTGGTCCCTAAGTCCCAGGCAGAGGAAGAAGGTGTCAATCGCCGTTCCCCCCCACAGGTGCGCCTCGAACAGATTCGCGGGGTGACAAGATTCCTAGGACGACGACCTGTTGAGGCCCCAAGGGGCATGGTGGTGATTGAAGCGGCAGAGTCTATGCCCGAAGCTGCTGCCAATGCTTTGCTTAAAACGCTGGAAGAACCAGGTCATGGCTTGTTGATTCTGCTTTCGACCGCTTCTGAGCGCTTGCTCAAGACAATTCGTTCTCGATGCCAACAGATTCTTTTTGCTCGTCTTGAAGCAGCTGACATGCAGGCTGCTTTGGCCAGAACGAGCACAACTGAGATGGGGTCGTCCTTGTTGGCATTGGATCAGCCGGAACTGTTTGCGATGGCCGCTGGTTCTCCTGGGGCGCTGTTGCAGAATTTTGGGCTCTGGCAGGCAGTCCCAGAGGAGTTTTGGCTACGGCTTGAAGAGCGTCCCCAAAAGCCAATGGAAGCCTTAGCTCTGGCGAGGGACCTTACGGAGGCTCTTAATGGGGAGCAGCAGCTTTGGCTGATTGATTGGTGGCAACAACATTTTTGGATCCAACGGCCTGATCCAACACCACTGAAACGTTTGGAAAGGCTGCGTTCACACTTGCTGGGGTTTGTGCAACCCAGGCTGGCGTGGGAAGTGGCTTTGCTGGAACTGATTCCTGGCGCTTAAGCGCTGGCGCGCTCTCCTTGCTTGTTTTGTGCTTCTCTGGCTTCCCTCTCTTGGCGTGCCTGGATTAGTAGGTCTTGGAACCCTTCGAGTTGTCCTCCTGTAGGCAATTCAAGGCAGTAACCAGCCCCGTAAACGGTTTTAATGAAGCGGGGTTTACGTGGATCGGGTTCCAGTTTGGTGCGCAGGTGGCGAACGTGTACTCGGATGGTTTCGATGTCATCATCAGGTTCATAGCCCCACACCTCCTTAAGGATTAGAGAAGGTGCCACGGTCTGTCCATGGCGCTGAAGTAGGCAGTGGAGCAGCTCAAATTCCAGGTGCGTGAGCCGTACGGGACGCTCAAACCAAATCGCTTCAAATCGTTCAGGCACGAGTGTGAGAGGGCCGTAGCTGAGGATCTCGTGATGAGCGTTGGTGCCCACCGGCGCTCGATCGGTGCGACGTAGTAGGGCTTTCACCCTCACTTGCAATTCTTCAAGATCAAAAGGCTTTGTTAGGTAATCATCCGCGCCTGAATTGAAGCCGGTGACCTTATCTTTTGTGCCTCCCAAGGCGGTGATCATCAAGATCGGAATCCCCGCGGTGCGCTCGTCTCGACGCAACCTCTGGCAGAGAGTTAGCCCATCTACGTTAGGAAGCATCAAGTCGAGCAAAATCAGGTCTGGGGTGTACTGAAGGGCAAGAGCCTGACCTTTGATGCCGTCTTCAGCCTTCTGTACGTCAAAACCATTGTGCTCTAAATGGCTGCTTACCAGTTCACGCATGTCCTGGTCGTCTTCGATCAGCAGGATGCAAGGCTTCATTTAGATCGGAGTCCAGGAGGAATTTGAAATCATCGGGGTGCTGTGAAGTCAGCGCTTGTCAGATTCTCTCAAGATTTGCTTTGAGGTGCATCATTGGCATCTCTGTGGGGGCATAGAGCCCAATCACTGAAACTCCCATGCAGACTGAACTTTTGACTGGCTGACGAATTCCTTAAAGGCGTCCTCTTTTTAGGAAGTCTTCCGAATCTGTCCATGCACTGTTGTGGATGCCCTCTAACAGGCAATCAAAAACCACAGCCACCGGCTGTGGATCTGAAAACTCCCCGGGCGGGATTCGAACCTGCGACCAATCGATTAACAGTCGACCGCTCTACCGCTGAGCTACCGAGGATTGCAACCCGAAGAACCTACCCTTCATCCCCGCCGACCTGCAAGGGGTTGGAGGTTTTGTCTTAGCTGATGGCCAGATTGCCAGGCTCCTACTCGGCCGTGTTCCATCCTGGCAGCCCCATCAGCATGGTCGAGCTCTTCGAGGCGATGGGTGACCCAAAGGGCCGTTAGGGGTGCGTGGGAGCGATGGCAAAGCTGTTGAACTGTTGCCAAAATTCTTTGTTGGCTTGCTGGGTCTAGGAGTGCTGTTGGTTCATCCAGCAGCAGCAGTGTGGCTTCACTGGCCAGGGCGCCGGCAATTGCTAGGCGTTGTTTTTGGCCTCCGCTAAGGGTATGAATCGGGCGCGATTCCATGGCGGCCAAACCAACCTGCTCTAGGGAATCGCCAATGCGCTGTTGGCGTTGTTTGATTGGGATGTCGCTAGGTAAATTCAGCAGCAAGTCGCTGCCGCAACTTGGCAACAGCAGTTGATGGTCAGGGTTTTGAAACACCAGAGCAGGTTTGAGCATGCAAGTCACCTGACCATGCTGTGGCTGTAATAAACCGCTGATTAGCTTGGCAAGGGTGCTTTTGCCGCTGCCATTGCTGCCTACGAGCATCCAAAGGCCTGGTTCTGGAATTGCAAAACTGCATTGGTCCAAGGCTTTTGTGCCGGAGGGCCAAATGAAGCTCACCTGCTCAAAACTTAGGAGGGGGGCCATCTCTCAAGATGCTTTGATCAGCGTTCTCGTCCACCATGGCCTCAGGTTTCAAAGGAAAAGCCAGGCCGCTTACTGCCTCCAGTTGCTGCTGTTTTCTCATAAAGCTGAACAGCAACTATTTCACTGACCAAAACAGTGACTTTCTTGTCTTCGACTTTTTCGCAACTGAGCTCCAGAAGGTGAGGCTGACCCCTCTCCAGGCATTTGCGCACTTGCTGGTAAACGGCTTCCGCATCTGTCAATGCTTTGCGCTGCACAGATACCGGCAAGGGGCTCAATTTGAGGGCCAGCTCAATGACGTACACGGACAACGTTGACAGGATTGCATCATTCTTGCGAATCAAGCTCCAGCATTTGCCATGCAGGCCAAAGTGGATAAGTATTTACACTTAGCAATCAATCGTTTGCTCGAGCGGCCTTCATGCCCCCTTTTTATGGGGTCAGTGTCCAGTTGGAGTGATGTGGACAGTCAAGGATCTTTTGCTCGGATGGGTGATGTGTGCCCCTTTAGGCTTTGATCTTGTCGTGTCGGCATTGTTTGTTTGGGTGCCGATCTGCAGCTCACCGATTTCGTCTCACAGGAAATCTGCGCCCCCTGAGGAGTTAGAGCTCGACAGCTTCTCGCTTGAGTATTGATTTTTGATTGCAGTAATTAGAGCCTGGAAGCCCTTTGTGGGCAAGTATTTTTAAAATTGTCTTCCCCATTATGATCTGCTTGCTGCAGGCAATGCTGTGCGATTTATGGCATCAAGGGCTGGATTTTAATTTTAAATCAATCCCTAGTGAGCAGTGAATTTATTGATTGAAGTCCTTTGCTATGAGTCTTTTGGCGAGGCCAATGGCCTAGGTGGCTGTGATGGGCTTCTTCTCTTGACTATCACGCGGCCAATTAAGATTGTATTAATCTTCCCTTAAGACACAGAGCAGTGCCTAATGAGTACTCCCCTTCCGTCGAATTCCCAGGTTCAGCGAGATGCTGGTGATTCTCTTCGCGAGAGCGTGGTTAGACAAAAGCTTGTGCAACGTATTTGCGGCCAGGCTGTTATCTATTTTGGGGCATTTATTGTTGCAGTTTCGCTGTATAAATTTGTCAGGGCTTTCTCGTTAGATGTCTCTCCTTGGCCTGAGCTGCAGCTTGGAGTCGCTGGTCTGTTGTTAGTTTTTTTAGGTAATTTTCTGCGACGCTCAACCTTCTTAAAGTCTTTGCTTTCGGAGTTTAGTCCTTCGGCTAGAGCAAGTCGCTCTCTATTGATGTTGATCCTTGCATTATTTATTATGGGATCTGTAGCTCTATTCAAGCTGTCCGTTCAGGATGTTTTGCGTTACAAACGGCTGCTTGGAGAAGGAGGAATTCTTGAGTACTTGCAGGCTCTAATTCTGTTCACTTCTGCTTGGGTCTCTTGGCTGATTTCTAGGGACTTATGGAGGCGTCTGTTTATGCGCTTGCATGGAGCCATTTATGGGATGATTGCTTTGGGAATGCTTTTTGTTGGCTTAGAGGAGCTTGCTTGGGGTCAGGTTTTGTTCGGCTGGAGAACACCTGATAACATAGCTGCTCTTAATGCTCAAAATCAGACAACAATTCATAACCTCGAGTTTTTTCAAGATTATCTAGATATTAATCTTTTTCTGGTGTCAGTATTGATTCTGGTTTTGGTGTTTTGGCGGCCATCTTTTGGATTGTTTAAAGCAAGATCATCTCGAGAGGGTGTAATTCCTGCCGGAACATTTTTTCTGCCCAGGTATTTTTGGCCTCTATTCTTTTGTGCTGCGTTTTTGTCTTATTTTGTTGCTACCAGGTCAGCGACAGCTTTGGTTCTGAATATTGATCAGGAGTGGGCAGAGTTGATGCTTTATCTCTCCTTCGGCCTAGGGTTGCTGCGAACCTATGTCTTGCTAGCAAATCCGTCAGGGCGCTAAAATGGTTGATAGATATCTGCCGGTATTGAGCAAGTTACCGCCTGAGTCAGTGATGTTATGAGTGAAGGTTGTCTTTTGGTATTAAGTACAATTTTTTTTCGCCTATTATTCCATTGATGACTGGATTTGGGAAAGTCTCTAACCAGACTGTCTCTGCCCTTTTCTCCTGGTCTTTATCCTTCCTTAGGATGGTATTTGGCGGCTCTCTAGTATTCATTTCGGCAGCTGAGGAATGATGCGAATGTCATCTCTTGTCAGTGGGTTGAGGTCTTATCGCAGAGACAACTTCCCTTGGGTGGTTCTTGGGATGGCTGGCGGCTTTTGGCTGGTCGGACTGCTGCTTCAGTTTTGGCGTCTTGAAAGCCTGACTGCTACTTACGACCAAGCTCTTTTTTTGCAGGAGCTTTGGTCTACTGCTAGGGGTCATTTTTTTGAAAGCAGCCTTTCGTCGGAGTTGTCGGCAGCTGTTGCCAATCAAGATGCTTTGCCAAGCATCGACTATCTCCATCTTGGCCAGCACGCCAATGTGCTGACTGTGTTGGCCGCGCCCTTAGTAGCACTCTTTGGTCGCTGGGCCTTGCCGTTGATTCAAGTGGGCCTGTTGGCTCTAGCAGGTTTGCTGTTGTGGCGGATGGCGTCGGCCCGATTGTCGCGACCCTTGGCGATTCGCTTGACCGCGTCCTACTACCTCAGTGGAACCGTGATTGGCCCACTTGTTGAAAACTTTCACGACCTTTGTTGGTTGCCATTACTGGGCTTTTTGGTTGTTGATGGTCTCCTCAAGCAGGGGTGGCGCCAGGTTATGGCTTGCAGTTTCCTGATGCTGTTGGTGCGTGAAGATGCGGGTCTCACCCTGTTTTCACTTGGATTGTGGGCATCGCTTCGTCGACCTGGTGCACGCGCTATCGGCCTCATGGTCATGGCGATGTCGTTGGTTTATGTGGCAGTGATGACTGGCTGGATTCAGCCCCAGTTTGATTCCTCCCTGTCTGATCGCTTCCTGCAGGAAAAGTTTGGGCATCTTTTGCAAGGCCGCACTGGTGGGACCTTCACCGTTCTATGGACGATGGTGACCCATCCGCTTCGTTTGCTGGCGGCCTTGGTGTCTCCCCCTGGAACCACCTTGGCTTTTCTGCTGGCGCCAGCGTTGCCTTTGGCCTTTATCCCCTTTGTCTCGCTGGATGTGGCCCTGATGGTGGCTGTGCCTTTATTCATCGCCTTGGTGTCCCAGGGCATGAGTGCGTTGTCGGTAACGCTCAGGTATGTGCTTGCTTTGGTCCCAGGATTATTTATGGGCGCAATGCTTTGGTGGCAGGCCCATCCAGGTTTCTGGTCTCATCTTTGGTTCCGGCATTTCTGGACAGGATGTCTTGCCCTAGGGCTTGTTTTGACTTTGGCAAGCAATCCCCATCGCACGTTCTCCGCTCTGGTACCGGATAGCTTTAGTCCATTCGTTCATGTCTCGCCGGTCGCCATGCTGCAGCGAGCTGCAACGGCCCGTCATGCCGTTGGGCTTGTGCCAGATAACGCCTCGGTCGCTGCTGATACTCCTTTGTTGCCGCTGCTGGCGGAACGGGAAGTTGCCTTGCGCTTCCCGAAACATATCGAGTACTACAACCGTCAGGATCAAATTGAATCGGTTCAATGGGTCTTGGCTTTCCCTGGCTATTACCGTTCGTTGATGCCACTGTTTCGCCAGGAAACGTCTCGTTGGCGATCTATCAATAAGGCCTTGCAGGAACTCATGGAAGAGGGGCGTTACGGGGTGGTGAGCTGCGCGGATGGGTTGGTGGTTTTGCGCAATAGCGTTGATTCCTCTCCTGATGCAAGACGTTGCCTTGATGCATTGCTAGCACTTGAGCCTGGATGAAATAGAAGGGTTAAGAACGTGCCTTCTGCTCGATTCCGGTTACTGTTGATTTGCTTTGGCAATAGCGAAGTGACTTTGCCTGAAATAGGCATTCGTCGCATGCTTCGTGAATTGTCGTTATCCCCAAAGGAGGAGGTGCTCATGAGTTCCAGTTGTTCGATGCAGGGTCTGCTGATCGCGGAGAACGCCGGCTGATTTTTACACCTGTTCCCTGATCAAATGGTTCCGCGCCAGAGTGGACCCGACGAGAGCCCCCTCCATGTATTCATGGAGGGGGCATCGTTTTGCAGGCTTTTAATCGAGTAAGGCGGTCTTAAGGTTGTTTGATCGATTTGTGCTCGGACCGCTGACAAAGTTCCAAGCCGTTGTCCCAGCTTTCGCACCACCAGCCAGCTTGTTTGGCTTTGCTCAACAGCTTCTGTTGATGTTTTCGGCTGGATCCCCAACCTGGATCTTTTGGGTTGAGAAGCAGTACATCAAAGCTTTCTAGATCTAAAGACTTTCCTTTGCGGCGGGGGAAGTCAATTGCAATGCGTTGGCTGAGATGGGGGGCGAGATAGCTGGTAGTGGCAAGGCGGCTACTGCTAGGAATGTTTGCGATGGCTTCATGGGATGGGGTCAATGCATTGAGTCTTTCCAGATAAGGCCCACTAAAAAACCAGGGCTTAGCAAGGGCTACCCAGCAGATGGTGCTCCAGGTCAGTAGCCGCCAAGGAACAGCTTGTTTTGGGCGTACAGCCAGTCCATCGATGGCAGCTACAACAGCTATGACCGCAATTGGCAGGCTGTAGTGATGGATCAGTGTTCGTTGCGGTGACTCTTCCGATAGCAGATTCACCAGAATTAGGGGTAAACCTCCCATCAGAACGGGTAGGGAGTTTCGGCGCCAGAATGGAGCGACGGCAATACTGATTAACAGCAGATAGATCAGTCCGCCGATCCAATCCACATGCTCGATTAACAACTGAGGCTTTGTGATCAGATTGAAGAGAACCTCATCGAAACTGTCGCCTAGATAAGAGAAAAGGGCTCCGGCTGCCTTAGGGCCTCCAGTACTGCCTTTCAGCCAGGGGTAAAGCCAGTGATTGAGCATGGCCAACCAGCCCAAGGCCAATCCAATGGCTGCAAAGGCCCAGATCCATCGCTTACGCAAAGCCTGCTCTAACCCCAGGCCTACCACTACAAGCACAAGTCCATCACGGCAGCCAAGCAATAAGAGCAGTAAGCCAAACCAGAGCCAGGCTTTTTTGGCTCGACTGGCCCAGTAACAAGCTGCCAGGGCCGGCATCACCCATACCTCTGGGTGGAAGTCGAACAGATTGGCGTTGAACACCACTGGCTGCAGCCACCAAAGTGTGCAGATCAGCCAGCACAGTTTTGGAGTAAGGCCTGCTTGGCGGCCCACCCACCAAAGGGGTAGTGCTGTCAGGCTTAGTCCAGCCGCCTGGCTGGCGAGTAGCCATTGAACGCTGGCATGGAAGTGATATGGAATGGCTGCCAGATAGAGAGCCCAGGCGCCGTGATCAGCTAGCAGATGCACCCCTTCCATCGATGAATAGGGTGGCAATCCTTGACTGGCCAACCAGATCCACTGGTCGAACAGGCCAAGATCGTAAGCATTGCTCTGCAGCAGAGCATGACGTGTTGCGGCGGCGGCCCAAAGCAGCAGGAAGATTGCCAGGCAGGTGAGGCTCAGGCGGCGGGGTGGGCAGGCCTTGGTGTTCAAGCGGCAATGCTCGAGTTTGTTGAGCTTCCCATAAGCTTTCGACTCTGGTCAGACAGCATGTTGGCGGTGTAGATGAGCTATCGGATCAGTTCTTTGATTGGTACTAGATAGGTTTGATGCGGTATCTGTGGGCAGTAAGTGGAGTTTGGCTGCTCACACAAAAGAACCTGCAGGTTCTTTCTTGCATGTCCTTGAGTGAGAGGTTTAAAGCTTTCTTCCCAGTTAAGGCTGCCAACGAGATGGGTGGCACCTTGTGCAGACCAGGCTTGTAGCTGTTTCTGATTAATACTTTTGGCAGTGGTTAGCCAGCCTTGACGCCGTGCAAGGTTCAACAAGCTGGGATCATTGCCAGTCACGCTTACGATCCGGGCCTTGCTTGGTATCTCTTCTCGGATGCTTTGGGCTAATGGCATCCAGATTTCTATTTGTTGGCGCTCGAGAGCCCAATAATCAAAATTGAGTACAGCGAGGCTGATGGCAACAATCAGTGCAAGGTTGATGTTGATCAACCATTGGTGATGTAGCCCTTTGGATACGATTAACTTCGTTAAAGATTGCCAGCCCCGCCCCATTAATGGGCAGAGAAAAATCAATAGGGGTAGTTGATAGTACTCATGAATGGAGCTTGCTCGTAAGAAGACTGCTGTGCAGGCTCCCATGCTGAGTAGGCCTGCTGCCAGAATTTGACCACCTGCATTTCGGCGGCATTCCCACAGGCCAAAGATCACGATCGGTACACCCAGCACAGCTAGGTTGCGTACGCTGATTCTCAACAATAGGTTTAGCCAGAGATCGATATCCAGCAGCATGCTCAGGCTGCTGCGATCAGAGTTGTTGCCCCAGAATCCGAAGCTCAAGTCACTGGTTTGGCCAAGTTGATAAGCATGGCCATACCAAAGGGCTCCAATCAGTATTGAGCTACCCGCATACAGCCAAGCACCAGGCGAACGTGCAAGTTTTTTTAAGTTTCGAATGAACGTTGCAAGGGGTAGTGCTGGTCCAAGTGGCTGAGGTTGCATTTGCACCACCAAAAGGGGTATGCCGAGCCAGATCAAGGGCAGCACTTTGATCAAGCAGGCAAGGCAAAATGCCAGCCAGCTGGTGAGTAGAGCCCAGCGAGAGCGCCGCTGTTTCCAGACAAGCAGACGCTCGATACTCAGTGCGGCCAGTAGCAGTAGAAGCGCTTCTGCCTGCAAAGTGCGGCCGTAGTAAACCCCTAGTGGCAGTACAGCGAAGAAGACCCCGCCCCACCAAGCGCTAATCGGATCAAGCAGGCGACGCCCGATGCGGATGATGAGCACGATGGTTAGTGCGCTAAATAAAACCGAAAGGCCACGCCCCAACCATTCGTGTAGGCCCGCAAGCTTGTAAAGCTGGCCAAGTAGATAGGGATATAAAGGGAACTCGCATTCCACATATCCTGGGCTGGCTCCACTCCAATCAATTTGCGGCAACCAGATCGGTGTGCCTTGCAGGGCAAAATGCCTTGCCATGGCTGCTGTATCCGCCTGGCGCCAGCTATGGATGCCGAGGATGGGAGCCTGTAGTTGGATCAGTCGCAGGATTACCCCTAAGCCCAAGGGAAACCAGATTTGTTGAGCCCAGCGGGCAACAGACTTCGCCATCAGCAACTGTTTTCAATCAAGGGGGATTCCAGATGCAACTGGATTAGGTGACATCGTTCCAGATAAACATCATCAGGAGCACTGCTATTTGAGCTCAAAAGGTATTTGCTACAACAGTTTTGTAGTCGCAGGTTGCTACTGCGATGTTGGTGATTATTCCAAGAGAGGTGTCTAGGCAGAGTTTGAGGCGATGATTGACCAGATCATTTGAAGTCACTGCAGTTGCTATCGAGCTTTGAACTGCCCTTTGTCTGTGGCTGGAATTTGATTGGCAAGTCTCTTTCTCCAAGCTGAACAGGAGTGAACGCCAGCAGGTCATAGAGGAATGTGAAGCCGTTGAGATCCAACTTGCTGATGACCTAAACACAGGTTTTTAGATCGATGACCAAACAGTTGTTCATTGCATCGGTGAGGTTCTTATTAGAGACGCGGCAAGCTGCAACTCGCGAGGCAATTTGCCAAAGATGAGCTGCATTTTTGAGTTTGGCTTCGTCAACGGATCTTGCTTGGCTATGCCTAGGTAGTGGCTTCTGGCAAGCAAATTCCGCTTGTTTTTTCTGAGTCGCTGCACTTCACTGAAGAATGGCAGCTTGGTCATGTTGGCGATGATGGCTACCAGGCCAACTGTGGCATCGAGCAGTCTTTCTTTCTTTGTCTTCGTTAAGCCTGCGCTGCTGAAACGATGAATGAGTTGGATGCGGTGATCTTGGTGGGTCAGCGCCATGAAGAGTGCTTCGATGCCGTGGTTTGAAGCGTCAGCCACCAAGGGTCGTTTGAGCTGATAGGGCTTCGCCAGAGCAAGCAGTTCCTTGAGCTGAGTAGCAAAGCTGTTGTCGCGTTCTTTGTGGTTTTGCCGAATCGCCTATAGGCGTTCTGTTTGGTGTATTCGGCAGAATGCGTGACAGGCTTCGGCTGCCCTAGATCGAGGCAAGTTATTGGGTTTGCGGGTCACAAAAAAGTAGGGCCCAGTCTTGCTTGTTTTGCGCAACCTTGCACTGCCGCTCCTGAGCCATGTTGCTGATTCGCTGGGGATTGCGCGTCAAGATCCATTGAGCGTCTGGAACAGCATCTAAGGAGCTGATGCGCTGGCCTGCATACCAGTTGAGGCTGGGCCTTTCATCATTCCCCTCGAGCACCACCTTCGCTCCCTTTGCTTGTGCGGCGAGCTGGGCGACAGGTTCAACGGGCCAGTTCTCATTGAGTTCCCAGAGCCAGAGTGAGGAGCTCATTAATAGGTATAGAGCTGCGACGCTTCCAGCCACCATGCTGATTGCGCCCAATTTGCGTTTGGCATGGGTTGGGCGCAGCATCAGCCAGCTGCCGATACTCCAGCCAACCCCAGCAGCGAGTGCAATACCGCTATAGGGATAAAACGTGAGAACTCGCCCTGATGCGCCGATTAGCCCGAATAGAACAAGGGTGACTCCTAGGGCCAGCCAGAGGAACGGAACATGTTTTAAAACTGCTGCACCAGGAGGATTTGTTAGACCCTTCCTGTGAATCAGCCAGGCCAGTGGTGCGCCACAGAGCAGTGCAAATGGAAGCCAGAGGGGGTGGCTGTACCAGGGGAGTTGGGTCTTCAGTGGCAGGATTGCAAGGGCCAAAATGACCTGCGTGCCCAGTGCCCATTTGCCCCAACGGCTGTGTCGTTGACTCCAGGCCCAGGCCATTGCGAAGGGCCATAGCAACAGCCAGGGCCAACCACCCTCCAGCATCTCAATGGCCGGGACTCTCCAGCCGAGGTCACTGCCTTCTCCAGCATCAAATAGAACGCGGCCTGCACCATCGCCTCCCCAGAGCCACAGCGCTCCAGTGCCTCGATGTAAGCCATGCCAGAGGTGCCAGGCGAGGCCAGGGATCAGCCCCACTCCAAACCAGCCTGCCAGTGGCCATCGCCACCATCGCCTGAATTCGCCACCCAAGAGCATAGGAATCAATGCTGCTGCTGCTGCTGGAAGCAGCAGAGGGGCTTTGAGCAAAAGCATGCCACTGCTGATGAGTCCTGCCCCCAGCGCTCTCCAGTGGTCCATTGGGCTGCGGTCGAGGCTTAAAACGAGTACCCACAACAAGGCCATGGCACTGAGTTGTGGACCATCGAGCATGGCTAGCCGACCATGTCGTAACACTGGCATCAGCGTTAGCAAAATTGCAGCTGTAGCAAGGCAGCTCGTTCGATCATTTGGTCTTAGATGCCATTGCACGAGCCCCCCTAGCGGAACAATCAGCGTCGATAGCACTGCAGGAGCCAGTCTCACCAGAGTGTTTGAGGGGAGCCGAGTTAAAGAGGCTTCGCCGTTGTTGTTGAGTTGGATGGCGGTAGCAATCAGCCAATGCAAACCTGGTGGTTTGTTGAGGTAGGGCGAATCCCACAGGGTGGGCAGTAGAGCTTCTGGGCCCTGCTTTTGGCTTAACTCAAAGGCCACTCTGGCAACGATGCCTTCATCAAAATCACGCAGGGGTAGATCTCCTAGCCCCACGAGTGCAAGCAGGCATGCCACGAACCACAGCAGTAGCAACCCCATAAGAGGAGCTCTACGAAGGGATGGCCTGTGATCAGCTGATATCAAGGGCAATGGTTAGCGCTGTTAGGCGAACATGGAATGGGGATAGGTGATGAGCGCTATCGATCAAATGTTCCTATTGGTTGGTTATTTACATCTTTTTTCCTTCTTCAGCTCGCCAGCGCTGACTTCAGCAGTCAAGTCAGCGCTTAATAAGCCGAGATGGGATGTTTACCGGCATAGTTTGACTTGGTGTTTCCGATACCGGCCATTGCAACCATTGATACATCTGTCACACCATGAGGTGTTTAAACAGAAGTTAATGACCAACATTGAATCGGCGCATTGCGCCTATCTGTGTGAGGAACCAAATGAAACTCTTCCAGCAATTGCTGGTGGCACCTGCTGCCTTGGGCCTGATGGCCCCTATGGCTGCTAATGCCGCAGACCTAGATATCAAAGGTGTGTCCGATTATTCGGCCTCCAGCGAGCAGGTCACCAGCATCTCCCAATTCCAAGATGTTTACCCAACCGACTGGGCTTATCAGGCTCTGAGCAACCTGATTGAGCGTTACGGCTGTGTAGCTGGCTATCCAAGTGGTAGCTACCTGGGCAACAGAGCAATGACCCGCTTTGAAGCGGCTGCTCTATTGAATGCCTGCCTCGATCGCATTACTGAAGTCACCGACGAACTGCGTCGTCTTCTCAACGAATTCGAGCAGGAGCTCGCCATCCTCAAGGGCCGTGTTGATGGCCTAGAAGCCCGCGTTGGTGAACTCGAAGCCACTCAGTTCTCCACCACCACCAAGCTTGTTGGTCAGACATCCTTCGTGATTGGCGCCAACAGCTACGGCGGTGATGCCGAAGATGCTTTTGGCAATGATCGTGATGACGAAGCTGCCAATGCAAGTGGTGCGACTGTCTTCAACTACGACATGCGCCTTGAGCTCAATACCAGCTTCACGGGTAAGGATCTGTTGAAGACTCGCCTGCGCGCTGGCAACTTTGCCGAATCCCCCTTCGGCGGCAATGGTTATGTTGGCCTCTCAGCCATGGAAGTGGCTTTTGGAGAATCTAATAAAGAGAATCAAGTCACCGTTGATCGCCTCTGGTATCAGTTCCCACTCGGCGAAGAGTTCACTGCGACCATTGGTGGCATGGTTCGCCAGGACAACATGCTTGCCGTATGGCCTAGCAACTATCCTGCTGAAACCATCATTGATTTCTTCACCTACGCCGGTGCTCCTGGCGCCTACAGCCTCACCAAAGGTGGTGGTGGTGGCATCTGGTGGGATGACAGTGACAGCGGCTGGAGCATTAGTGCTAGCTATGTCTCCGCTAACGCTGATAACGGCAACCCCAACCGCCGCGATGTTGACGCTCGTGTAAGAGGTGGTATCGGCACTGATGCTGCTGCTTCGAACGGCACTGCTCAAATCGCATATGCCGCTGAGCGCTGGGGTGTTGCAGCTGCTTACTCCTACACCTCTGGAGACAATGGCGCTGGCCTTTACGCGGGTAATGGCACACCTTTGGCGGTTTCATTGGCCGGAACAGGTACGACCAATTCCTATGGCTTGAGTGCCTGGTGGGCTCCAGAAGAGACTGGTTGGTTCCCAAGCATCAGCGCTGGCTGGGGTTACAACGACGTCAGCGACAACGATGACTCCGGTCTGATTGACAATGCGACATCCCAGTCCTGGTATGTCGGTCTTCAGTGGCAAGATGCATTTATCGAGGGCAATGTCCTTGGCGTTGCTGGGGGTCAGCCCACCTTCGTCACTGACGTCGACTATGACGACGATGTCGATGCCTCCGATTTCGTTGCTGATGGCAACTACGCCTTTGAACTCTGGTACAAGTTCCAGGTCACCGATAACATTTCTGTGACTCCTGCGGTCTTCTACCTCAGTCGTCCTTTGGGTGATCTCACCGATGGTGGTGGCCCTGTGTTCGGTGGCGGTCGTGATGACGACACCTTCAACAACTTTGGTGGTCTCGTCAGAACCACATTTAAGTTCTGATCGAAATGGCCCAACATCTTGTTGGGCCCCAGAACCTACTCCTCACAATCTCGATCAACTACCGCCCTCCGGAAACGGGGGGCTTTTTCATGCTCTGATCTTCATCGCTTTGTTTGGATGGGTCAGTGGCTCTCCCTTCACTATCATTTATGCCCATTGCTGCGGACATCACGGCCCTGGTTGGCCGAACCCCAATAGTGCGGCTGAATCGCTTGCCACAGGTCAGTGGTTGCCATGCGGAGGTGCTGGCCAAGTTGGAAAGCTTCAACCCCACTGCCTCGGTTAAAGACCGCATCGCGGGGGCAATGATTCAAGCAGCGGAGGAAGCTGGAACTATTGCTCCGGGGCGCACTGTGCTGGTGGAACCCACCAGTGGCAACACTGGGATCGCCTTGGCCATGGTTGCTGCCGCCCGAGGCTATCGCCTCATTCTCACCATGCCGGACACGATGAGTACAGAGCGTCGCGCCATGCTTAGGGCCTATGGCGCTGAACTGCAACTCACCCCAGGCAGCGATGGAATGACTGGTTCCATTGAGTTGGCAAAGGAGTTGGTGGCAACCATCCCTGAGGCTTATCTGCTGCAGCAGTTTGATAATCCTGCGAATCCGCAGGTGCATGAGCGTACAACCGCAGAGGAGATCTGGAATGATTGCGAGGGGCGGTTGGATGGTCTGATTACTGGAGTAGGAACGGGGGGCACACTCACAGGTTGTGCGCGTTTGCTCAAGCATCGCAATCCAAGCCTGCAAGTGTTTGCGGTAGAGCCAGCGTTAAGCCCTGTTTTGGCAGGCGGGAGCCCTGCTCCCCATCGCATTCAGGGGATTGGTGCTGGCTTCATCCCTAGCGTTCTTGATCTCTCTTTGATCGATGAGATCCTGCCGGTCTCTGATGACGACGCGATGGAGATGGGTCGGCGCTTGGCGAGGGAGGAGGGCTTGCTCAGTGGGGTAAGCAGTGGCGCTGCTGTTGCGGCTGCACTGCAAGTGGGTAGTAGGGCTGAGATGGTGGGCAAGCGTCTTGTTGTTGTCTTGGCAAGTTTTGGTGAGCGTTATCTATCAACGCCGATGTTTAGCGCTGCTTCGGCGGTGCCGGCGCAGCGTGATGGATACCTTTGATGTCTTCCTAATGACTGGTTTCTATGGCTGCAGATCCTTACCAGGTGTTGGGAGTAACCTCCACCGCTAGCTCGGCTGAGATCAAGGCTGCCTATCGCCAGTTGGTGAAAAGGCATCACCCTGACGCTGGTGGGGATGAGCAGAGGATCCTTGCGCTTAATGCAGCTTGGGAGGTTTTGGGGGATTCAGAGCATCGACGCGCCTATGACCGCACAAGAAAACATGGCGTTTCAGTTGCTGACGAAGCGCATCAGCGAGGGGCTCGCAATGCTCGTGCTAGTGCTGCTGCTCGAGCGACCAAAGGCCAGGCAGCAGCAGCAGATGAGGCTCTGGAGTGTTGGATTAAGCAGGTTTATGTCCCGATCGATCGATTGCTGGGGCAAGTGATCAATCCTTTTCCTGCTCAGTTTCGTTCTCTTTCGGCTGACCCTTACGACGATTCGTTGATGGAAGTCTTTTGCACTTACCTGAAAGACAGTTGCAATCGGATTGAAAAGGTGAATAGCCTTTATCGTGCTTTGCCGATACCGGCTTTAGCCCAAGGTTTTGGGTTGAGTTTGTATCACTGCCTCTCGCAGGTGGAAGACGCTTTGGCTGAGTTGGAGCGCTACACGATGGGCTATGTCGATAGTTACCTCCACGATGGTCGAGAGATGTTGCGGGAAGCCAAAAAGCGGCGTTTACGCTTAAAGGAGGAACGCCGTCGGCTGGAGATTTCGTGAAAGCTGCCTGGCGCTTTTGGTCGTTTATTGCTCTGATCTGGTTGCTGTCTACGGGCATCGATCGGATCTGGTGGCATCACTACGGCGGTATCCCCTCTTGGGATCAGGCCGATTACCTCAATAGCGCTCTTGATCATGGACGCGCATTAGGCCTGTTACCAGGAGGCCAATGGCAAGGTTGGAACGCGTTGCTGGATCTCTCCCCAAAGATTCCGCCCTTGGCTTCGCTAGTGAATGGCACTGTGATGGCAGTGGCTGGTGATGCTCCGGAGCAGGCAGCTTGGAGCCTTAGCTTTTGGCATGGGCTGCTCCTTGTTGCTGTTGCGGCATGGGGGTTGCGTTTGCGTGGGCAGGGGATGGCATTGCTTGCCGTTGTCTTTGTTGCCATGGCCCCAGCCTTGTTGGAGTTGCGCGCGGATTATGTGTTGGAGATGCCGCTCACTGCTGCAGTCACCTTGGCGTTATGGCGGCTGGGGTGTTGGTGGGATCCACAGCGAGGTGGACGTTGGGTACAGGCCCTGTTTGCTGCGGCTGCTTGTACGGCGGCACTTCTGGTAAAGCAAAGCGCGTTGTTGGTTTTGCTTCCGGCGCTGTTATGGACCAGTTGGTGTGCCTTATGTCGTACCAATCGCACCCGATTTCAGCTGCTGGCAGGTGTGGGTGTGTTTTTGTTCGGCCTGGGTCCTTGGTTACGTCACAACTGGATCACAACGCTTGGAGGAACGAATAGGGCCGTGATCGAATCGGCGGCTAGGGAAGGGGACCCTTCTCTATGGACCCTTGAAAACTGGCTTTGGTATCCACGTTTGTTGCCGGCGCAGTTAGGCCCTGTTCTGCTCATCGTTGGCCTCAGTGGTTGTGTGCTCTGGTTGGTCATTCACTGCCGCAGCCTTGGATCTTCAACACAGACAGCAGTGTCTTCTGATGAGCCATTGGCTTGGCGTTGGCTGATCGTGACTCTGCTGGCTGGTTGGTTGTTCACCAGCCTCAGTCCGAATAAGGGTGATCGATATATCACTCCACTGCTCCCACCATTGCTTTTGTTGCTTGCTAGGGGTTGGTGGCAATGGGGGCTGTGGGCGAACCGCCGCTGGCTGAAGGGCTCCTGGTTGATTTTGCCTACGACCCTCTTGGCGGGGTTGTTGGCCATCCTTCCTTCAGCTTTGTCGGCTCAGATCACTCGTTTGTCAGAGCGCCACAAGGGGCCTGTGGAGGCCATTGTTCGGGCGGCTGGAGGCGCTGATCCCAATGGCTTGCCCACCACAATCATCGTGGTGCCCAGTACTCCGGATCTCAATCAGCACAATGTCAGTTATTTCGGGCGCAGACGGGGTGGTCGATTGGTAGGTCGCCAGCTTGGTAGTAGTGCAGGTGATGTGGAGCCGGTGCTGCAGCAGGCTGAGTGGGTTGTGCTTGCAGAGGGAGATCAGGGCTCAGTTCGAGACACTGCGGCACGCCTTGATCAGGCTGTTCGCAGCAGTGGTGTATTTGTTGAGCTGCGCCGTTTTTCACGGCAATCTGGCGGCAGCTATTCCCTTTGGGCACGCAGTTCTGGGGTTCCTAGGGCAGCAAGCTTTGCTGAGCGTTTTCCCTCTCTGGCCCAGGGGTTGGCGAAGGGACCTCAAGGGCTTGAGCCAGTCTTTGATGCGGTCTCTGTCGAACATATGTTGGATGGTCATTTCAGTTATCGAACTGAAGTGCGAGAAGCCGCAATGCGGCGTTTGCTTGATAATCCTGTTGATAGCGATGCCCGCTGGACATTGGCGCTTTTGGCAGTGTTGGCGAATCGCCCTGTTGAGGCAGCGACTCAATTCGCCGTCTTGGAGAAACGACTACCAGAGAGTCCTTGGCCAAGTGTTTATCGCAGTGTGGTGATCCTGGCGGGCTTGAATCCCTGGCAGGCATCAGCTGTGGCTGATCGGGCCCAGCGCAAGCATCCCAATGATCTATTGGCCGGTCTTGGTGATCTCAGTGGGGTTTTGGCAGGAGCTTTGTGGCGTTTGCCTGCGGCCTCAGGCTCGATCCCTAAGGCTGTGCAACAGGTTGAGGAAGCGCTAAAGCCCTCTTCTCATGAGAAGGGTTCCAGCTGATCGATCCGTAGCCACACGTCCGGAACAGGCATGCGCCAGCGCACTTGCCCATAGCCCTCTTTGACGGCCAGCAGTTCACCTGGACCTTCGAAAATGTAGTCGGGGGGAGAAGGGTCACTGGCCGCTGCTTCAGTGCTGCTGCTAAAGGCGTGCCTATTGACCCGAACAAGGGATCCTTTCTTGAGGGCTGCCGTGGCCTTTGCTGGTGCAGATGTTTCGGCCATGACGTTGTTTTCTCTAAGACTCAGGCTAGAACCTCCTCAGGAACACCAACATTCTGATTTGGGTCATTCACTCGCCCTCTATTTTTTGGCCTTCGGAGCTCTGTTGCTTGTAGCCGTGCTTCTCGATGACCTGGCGGCTCGCGTGAGGGTTCCGGGGATCCTGATGGTGCTGATTCTTGGTTTGTTGGTTGATAACCATTTGACTGTGGCTTCGGATGCGGCTGATGCGCTCCCTCCCTTGCTTTCCTTGGTCCACGCAGATCAAATCACGCAGGCAGCACTTGTTTTAGTGCTTTTCTTCGGGGGGCTCACGACGAATTGGGCAGAGATGCGCTCTGTGATCCCATCGGCCCTAAGGCTGGCAACTTTTGGTGCTTTATTCACAGCCCTTCTGATCACCTTGGCGATGCTTGGATTTGGCTTGGCCGAAGGGAGTGCTGGTTGGGTGGTGTTGTTCCCGCAGGCTTTGTTCGTGGGCGCGATGTTGTCCAGTACGGATGCATCTGCGACCTTTGCTCTCTTGCGGCCTCTCGCTGGACGCCTACCTAAGCCTGTTTTGGACCTGATTGAGACGGAGTCGGGCTTCAACGACCCTGTCGCTGTGGTTTTGGCAGGGGTGGCAATGGCTTTAGCAGGCGGGGAGGGTGTTGCTCCGGCAGCTTTGGTGACTGTGGTGTTACGTCAGTTTCTGTTGGGCATCTTGCTTGGCTTTCTCGGGGGGAGTCTCACCACTCAGGTGCTCGGTAGTCGTAGGTCTCTGAATACCAATTCCATGTTGCCAGTTGTGAGTCTTGCTTTGTTGATGGTGCTTGCAGGTGGAACCACCTTGATGGGTGGCAGTGCCTTGTTGGCTGCTTATGTGGCGGGGCTTGTGCTCGGCAATGGTTCAAGCACCGATCAGTTGGTGCTTGCGGAGGCCCATTCCAGTTTTGCAAAAATGGCTGAACTGCTTTTGTTTCTTTGTATGGGGCTGGTGGTTTCCCCTGAGGACGTTGTTCGAGCAGCTGGCGGAGCATTCCTACTGTTTGTCTTGATGCAGGTGGTGCGTTGGTTGATTGTTCACTTTCTGCTCTTACGCAGCTCATTTTCGTTAGGGCAGCGGACGTTTGTGTGCTGCGCTGGCCTGCGTGGTGCGGTGCCTATTGCTTTAGCGATTCAGGTCTGGGCTTCGTCGTCGGTGAGTTGGGGAAAAATCATGCCTCCCCTAGCCCTGGCGGTGGTTTTGTTCGGATTGTTGTTCCAGGGGTTTGCTTTAGTGCCTATTGCAAATCGCCTTGGGCTAGCTAGTCCACTCGAGGCTCCGCTCTCAGCCCCTTAGTCTCGCGGCCAATGCCGTCAGTTCTTTTATGCGCCTTCTACTTGTTGGTTGCACAGGTTTTGTCGGCCGTGAGCTGGTCCCCCAGTTGTTGGCAGCCAAGCATCAGTTGATCTTGGTCAGTCGCAAGGCTGCCTCTGGGTTCGATCAAGAGCGCCAGGCAGGGCAGTTGGAGTGGCTGCAGATCAATCCGGCGGATCCAAACAGTTGGCTCGATGGCCCACTACTGACTGCCTTGGCCCAAGTAGAAGGAGTGGTGAACCTGGCCGGAGAACCGATCGCTGAGCAGCGCTGGACAGCTGCTCATTGTCAGAAGCTGGAGTCGAGTCGTTTGGACACAACCAGGGCATTGGTGAAAGCCATGAGTCAACTCAAGACACCACCAAGAGTGCTCTTGAATGCCTCTGCGGTGGGCTATTACGGCACCAGTCCAGATGGCTACTTCACGGAAAAGAGTCCTTGTGGACAAGATTTCCTCGCTCACCTTTGTGAGCGGTGGGAGGCTGCAGCTGCTGCTAAACCGTCTGCTACCAGATTGGTAGTAGTGCGTATCGGCATCGTTCTAGGGCCCGACGGAGGGGCTCTAGGCAAGATGCTGCCAGTGTTCAGGCTTGGCATTGGTGGTCCGGTGGGCAGTGGCCTTCAGTGGATGAGTTGGATTCATCGCACTGATCTGTGTCAGTTGATTGAAAAGGCTCTTAAGGACCGGGCTTGGTCCGGTGTGGTGAATGGGGTTGCTCCTGAGCCTGTCCCTATGGCTTCGTTCGCGGAGGTTCTCGGCAAGACTCTTGGTCGTCCAAGCCTCTTGCCGGTTCCAGGTCCGCTCCTCAAGATCTTGCTTGGGGATGGCGCTCGTGTCGTCCTTGAGGGTCAACAGGTGGTCTCAGAACGACTTGCAGGGTTGGGTTTCAGGTTTAAGTATCCCGATCTATGCCAGGCCTTATCCGCAGCCACCATGCCCACACCCCATTGATGAGGGCAGCGGTCATTAACAGGCTGATGGCGGGCAAAAATAGGGGCATCCAGAGTTGCTGAAACAGTCCTATTGGTTTCTCCACTCCCTGGCTTGCGGCCAGGATCGCTGTGACAAACCAGAGTGCTCCGGCAATCACTAGGAACACATCGATGATCAGCAGTCGGTCCAACCACTGTTTCCATTGGGGATCGGCAGAAGGAGTTGTCATTGATGTCTTTCAGTGAGCATGTTTGTAATGGCTTGGGCTAATCGTTGCCCGCCACCTGCCACCCCGAGTCTTTGCAAGGCCTGCTTCTGGCATTGTTGTTGCAGGTCAGGGTCCGCTTGGCTGCGTTTCAATAGCTCCAGAGTCAGTTTGGCAGTGTTCTGCAGGTTGAGCGCTTCGCCAGGCTTCCCACCAGCACAAAACACAGTGGGCCCGAGTAGTCGGCGCTGAGCTTCTGCGAATGCGGCGGTGAACTGGGGCCCCATTCCTGGAAGTTGTAGCACTGGCTTAGCGAGTCCTACCGCTTGTTCAGTCGCCGTGCCCGCCATGCTGATCAGGAGGTCGCTGCTCTGAAGGACCGCAATGAAACAGTTGCGTTGCAAGGTGATGTGTCGTTGACCGAGCACAAGCTTGGTGCGTGTTGCGTTGCCAAAACCAGGTTGCATTTGCCAGCCTTTTTGAGCGACTAATTGAGCCAGGCTGCTGTCGTCTAGAGCTGGGACCAGTGCAAGATCTAGGCTTATTTCATCGCGGGCTAGTAGTTGTTCTGGAAGATATTCCACCATCGCCAACAGCAACAGCAGGTTGTGTTCTAGTTCTGGGAGGCGGCTGCCAGGCAGAAGTCCTAGGCGATAACGGCAGCTTGGTAAGCGTGGTTGAGGTGTGAGGACTGGATCCATAAAGGGATTGCCCAGAAAGCTCACTGGGCGTTGAAGTTGAGCCGTGAGGTCTGTTGCGGTGAGCTCGTCGCGGCTGTAAACACCCAAAAACCGCTTACTTTTCAGACAGCTGCCACAAGGCCAAGGCAATCGCAGTCGACCTTCATAGTGACTGGAATAAGCCACTAGGTAGATCGCGACGGGACGGCAGCTAAGCCAAGCTGCCATCACAGGGATCACATCGCCAATCACCACCAGCAGGTCGTAGTGGTCTGCCACCTGCAACAAACGTCCCAGGCGCCTTAGGAGATAGAACACTTGGCCTTGTAGCAGTTCAGTCAGCCTGCCTCGAAGACTGGTGTATCCAAGCCCGCCTGTGCTGAATGCTTTGGCCTGTCCAAGGATTTTGATTCCTGCCTCGGTATAGGCATGACCATGACCGACCAAAGGCAGGGCCTCTAGTTGATGGCCGAGGTTGAGCAGGGTTTTGCCTAGTAGGGCACCTGAAAGGTCTTCCCCGTGTCCATTACTCAATAGCAGCAGCTTCGCCAAATCAGAGCTCCAGCCAAGTCTTTACTTTCTTCAAAGCATGCCAATTTGGTCTGCGAAGTAACCCATCGGCGATTGAGTCCTTGAGGCCTTTTGCAAACTCCGGTGCAACAGCAAGAATTTTTTGCACCATGTCGATTTGATCTCTTACACCCTTGGAGTTGGTTTCCAGCAGGGCCAGGCTGAGGTTGATACGAGCTTGGGGATCCTGGGCGTTGAGCTTTACCGCAGTGCGCGCGCTGCGCAGGGCCTCATCGGGTTGAGCATTGAGAAGCTGTAGCCAGGCGAGGCATGTCCAGCCAGCCGCTTGATTGGGCGTCGTTGCTGTGATGGCTTTGAAGTCTTCGATCAGCTCACTGGCTTCAGCTCCGGACTGATACCGGGCCATGGCTGTTTCGAAGAGGTTCTCGTTGGTGGACGCCATCGGATGCAGCAGAACTGCTTAGGTCTCTTCAGATTCCCACGGAGCGGTGGCTATTGACTTCAGACAGCGAATGAGCTGCCGCAACCGCAGGTTTGGCTGGCGTTGGGATTGGTGAAATTGAAGCCGCCGCCAATCATTTCAGTGCTGAAATCCAATTGCATCCCATAGATGTATAGCAGGCTCTTGGGATCACAGATCACACGGAAACTTGCGCCATCGGTTGCGGTGTACTCATAGATCTCATCACCCTCTTGGATATCGGCTGAGGGTACAAAATCCATGGTGTAGCTCATGCCGCTGCAGCCGCCCGAGCGCACGCCTACTCGCAGCACCTGATCATTCCCCTTCTCAAGGCAGAGCCTGGCCAACTGCTGCATAGCTGTGTTGGTGATTTGGATGCCTTTGCCGTCAGTAGCGGTGTGGTGGGTTGCAGGATTAGTGGTGCTGGTCATTCAGTGCTGGCACAGACCTCAATTCATTTTATGGAGGGATGTCTCTCGTTGCACTATCCAATGCAGTCAACCTATCCGCCATATTTATAGAGTCAGAAGGATTTTTGTAGGAAGCGCGTGCGGGTCGCCATTGTGGGCGCTGGGCTTGCCGGACTGGCTGCAGCTGTTGATCTCGTTGATGCCGGTCATACCGTGGATCTCTACGAAGCTCGGCCGTTCATTGGTGGCAAGGTTGGTAGTTGGGAAGATCCAGATGGCAACCATGTCGAAATGGGGTTGCATGTTTTCTTTTTCAATTACGCCAATCTTTTTGCGCTGATGCGCAAGGTGGGTGCCATTGACAATCTGCTGCCAAAGGACCACACCCATTTGTTCGTCAATCGTGGTGGTGATCTTCGATCTCTTGATTTTCGTTTTGCGCTAGGGGCTCCTTTTAACGGTCTCAAGGCTTTTTTTACGACTCCTCAGCTGAACTGGATCGATAAATTGCGCAATGCCCTTGCTCTGGGAACGAGTCCCATTGTTAGGGGCCTGGTGGATTACGAGGGGGCCATGAGCACAATCCGTGCTCTCGATGCAGTGAGTTTTCAACAGTGGTTTCTCAGTCATGGCGGCAGCCTGCAGAGCATTCAGCGCATGTGGAACCCGGTTGCCTATGCCCTTGGCTTTATTGACTGTGAGGCGATCTCTGCCCGTTGCATGCTCACCATTTTCATGATGTTTGCAGCTCGTACGGAAGCATCCAAGCTGAATTTGCTTAAAGGTTCCCCTCATCGTTGGCTTACCGCGCCGATTCTTGATTACATCCAGGCAAGGAGTGGTCGTCTTCATCTCCGCCATCGTGTTCGTGAGGTGCACTTTCGCGATGACGACGCTCCCGTTGTTACCGGGCTCAGCCTTGGCACACCAGAAGGGGATGTCATGGTTGAAGCTGATTGCTATTTGGCCGCTTGCGATGTGCCAGGCATTCAGCGCTTGCTTCCTGAAGCATGGCGTAAGTTCCCCCAATTTGATGACATCTACAAGCTCCAAGCCGTGCCAGTCGCCACCGTGCAGCTGCGTTACGACGGCTGGGTGACTGAGTTGGGTAATGACCCCATTCACGAGGCTGCACGCAGGGATCTCCGGAGTCCTGTTGGCTTGGATAATCTTTTGTATACAGCTGATGCAGATTTCAGCTGCTTTGCGGATCTGGCTTTGGCGAGTCCTGAGGACTATCGCCGGGAGGGTCTGGGCTCTTTACTCCAATGTGTACTCACTCCTGGTGACCCCTGGATTTCTAAATCCGTAGAGACGATCGTTTCGCACACCGATGCTCAAGTGCGTGAATTGTTCCCTTCGTCTCTTTCTCTCAAGCTGGTGTGGAGCAACGTCGTCAAACTTGCTCAGTCTCTTTATCGAGAAGCCCCAGGGATGGAGCCTTATAGACCAGATCAGTGCACACCTGTCAGTAATTTCTTTTTGGCGGGGAGTTATACCCGCCAGGATTACATCGACTCAATGGAGGGTGCCACGATGAGTGGCCATTTGGCGGCGGCGGCGATCCTTCATCAACCAGCCAAGTTGGCCACCAATGAGGCGGTGGCTTAACGATGGGACGCTGGCTTGAACACACAGTGACTCGCGATATCAATGCTCCCGTTGAGCAGGTATGGGCTGTCTGGATGGATCTAGAGGCCATGCCTCGCTGGATGAACTGGATTGAATCTGTCAAAACCCTGGAGGATCCAAGCCTCACGGATTGGACCTTGGCTGCTCAGGGCTTTCGTTTCCATTGGCAGGCAAGGATCAGCAAGCAGGTTGAAGGCCAGCAGTTGCAATGGGAATCCATCGGAGGGCTACCTACGAAAGGAGCTGTGCGTTTCTATCCGGAGAGCGAGAACCGTACAGCTGTGAAATTGAGCGTTACTTACGAGTTACCGAGGCCCTTGGCACCCTTGATGGAACCGAGCATCCTGGGAGGGATTGTTACTCGTGAACTCCAGGCCAATCTTGACAGATTTAGGGATCTTGTGGAAAGCGGTTACTGCGTTTCCTCCTGAGTGCTCGAGGACAGCCGCCTGGCGGTTGAGGAGTGGATTGATCCTGCTCACGGTTGCGCTAACGGGATGCAGTACCGATCGCACTTCTACCGAGAAGTTGGCTGCAACACCGCGATCGGCTACGGATAGTGCTGAGCAGTTTGTGATGCCGATTGATCTTTCTGATCGGCTCACGCCACTGCCTTCGGCCACAGAGGTTCAGGATCGAGTGGTTGCAGGTCGAAGGGATCCTTTTCAACCGCTTGTTGGCTCAACGACTTCAAATGGCTTCATCCTGAAAGGTGTCCTGGTTGTTGGCGGGCAGCAGCGGGCATTGGTTCAAACATCAGATGGATCGGGAGCATTGTGCGTGGGGCCTGGAGGTCGTTGCCCCGGTCAAGTTGAGGCGGACCAGCTGTTACCTCCAAGCTGGTCGCTGCTATCGATCGACGTTCAGCGCGGGTGCATCACCCTGAGCCAGGGGGGCAAGTCTCAGCCTCCGACCTGCATGCTTTAACACAAGCAATGACAAGCCCCTCAAGGTCGTGGGGATCGGCTTCTTGATCCACCCTTCCAAAATGCTGCTCACAGCTGAGGCTTGTCTGGGGGCCAATGGAGATAACTTTGACTGTTTCAAGCTGCTGTAGCCAGTCGCTGCCAAAACGATGGCTGAGCAAGCTTGCTGTGTGTGCAGCGGTCTTGCCGCTGCTGAAAGCAATTGCATCCACACTGCTGTTTGCGAGGGCTGTGGCCGTGTCATCCGGGATTGCTTCTGGGCAACGGGATTCATAAGCTGCCACTTCAATCACGTGTGCTCCGCTTTCCCGGAAGGCTTCTCCCAGAATGGTGCGGCCACCGCTCTGGACTCTTGGCAGCAGCATCTTCAGTCCAAAGCCTGAAACTGGGAAATGATTGATCAGGCTGTCAGCCACAAAGTTTGGGGGAACAAAATCAACCGCAGCTCCTAGGTGTTCAAGATATTGGGCTGTTTTGCGGCCTACTGCTGCAAGTTTTAGTCCCTTGGGACGATTGGCAAGAGATTGGCCGATCCGCTGCAGCCGTTCTTCAACGGCCCGTACTCCATTGGCACTGGAGAACACCAACCAGTGGAATGTCTTGATGTCGGCTAAGGCATCATCGAGGGGTTGCCAATCGTCGGGTGGGCCAATCACAAGAGCGGGCAGATCCAGAACGTTCGATCCAAGGGCATGAAGCCGACTCCGAGCCTCACTCTGTTGCTCCTGGGCACGGGTCATGATGATTGTGCGGCCATGAAGGGGAGCTATGGGTTTGCTGCTCATTTCTCTTCCTCATTTAGTTTCACAATGCCTGCTACCTGATGGCGCAGCCCTTCGCTTTCCTTGCTTCGTCCTTGACGGTGCAGCAGCGTAATCGCCTTGTTAAAGCTGTTGCGGGCACCATTGATGTCCCCAGCGACGAGCATCGCGACCGCATGATTTTGGTGGGTCTCAGCATGTTCAGGATTAAGTTGCTTCGCTTGTTCGTAGGCGTATAAGGCTTCTACAAGATTGCCTTGGCGACGCTGCATTAATCCGAGGTTGTACCACGCTAGAGCGACTTCCGGGGCTTGTTGGGTAGCGGTGGTAGTGAGTGCGATGGCTTCATCCAGTTGCTCTTGTTGCATGAGCAGGGCTGCCAGGTTGAGGCGAGCTCCCAGGCTCACTCTGATGTCCATGGGTAAAGCCACGGCTTCGCGGTAGGCCGTGATAGCTCCTTGGGGATCGTCTTGGGCAAGGGCAATGCCTAGGTGCAGAAGAAGTTCGTAGCGTTCGATCGGATTGGCATTCGTGTTTTCGTTCTGCTTTAGGCCTTGCCGCAAGAGCTGGATGCCGCGCTCTTTTTGCCCTTCGTCCACCTCGAGAGCGCCGAGCTTTGCACAGGTATACGGATCGCCTGGATGCTCAGCCAGCCAGGCCTCCATTGCTGTCCTCAACCGTTGGGATTTGTTGCTGCTTTGGAGTAGATCTGGCCGGTAGCCTTCGTGGAGCAAAGTCGGCTCAAGGTAATTGACGATGCGCCAATGGGGTTCTTCGCTGAGCAGATCCCTCACGCTGTCGTCAATCATGGAGTGGTATGGGCGGCTCCAGTGGATTCGCGGGTGTCGGCGGAACAGACGGCTGACGTTTGAATAAGGGGCCATCGTTGCTCCCTGCTCAAAGCGCAGCAGGTTTATCACCAGAACATCTGGCTGAGCCATCAAGTTTTGTAGGCCTGAGATGGCCTCAGCGCGTAGTTGTTCATCGGCATCAAGAACAAGGACCCAATCCCCCGTGATCAGGTTCAGGGCGGCATTACGGGCTGGGGCAAAGTCCCCTGGCCACGGCAGGTGCTCTATTCGTGCACCGGCGGCTTCAGCTATGGCCACTGTTGCATCCGTGGACCCCGTGTCGACTAGCACGATTTCGTCTACGAACCCTTTCACGGACGCCAGGCAGGCTCCCAGGCGCCTCTCTTCGTTGCGTACGACCATCGAGAGGCTGAGCATTGGAGCTGGTTCGTAGGTTGGCTCGAGGATATAGACGTCAGTCCGTGAAGTCTTGGAACAGCGGCGTTTGGGCACTTGATTGCACCTCCGCAGGTTGTAGCAGGCAGGTAAGAACCTGGCGTTGCGCTTCAGGCATCTGACCAGGGCTGTAAGCCGCAGGGATGCCGATATTTAACACTTCAATCAGCTCATTCCAGATGTAAGGACTGCCGTAGACAACTAGGGCTGCGAGGCGTTTTTGCTGTTGGAGTTGTTTGACGGTTGCCACCCATGGCTCGTGGCGATCCTGGTCTCCTCGGAAGGGGTTCCCGCGTAAGAAAAGTTGCAGCATTATTGGGCCGATGCCCAATCGTTCTAGAGCTAAAGGCTGATCTGGGTCGTCTTGCCAGGGAGAGATCCCTAGGGGGTGATAGAGCAAACTTTGAAATCCAGCTTCAGAGGGCAGTACGAGTGCTGGGGCCGTGGCTGCGAGTACCGAGCAGGGCAAGACTCCATCCACCCGCAGGAGATTGATGCCTGACTCAGTTGTGGTGACCGGTCCTGGATGGTGGATTTTTAGCGATGCAGTCACCAGTTCTCTGGCGAGAGCACGGTCTTCATCTCGTTCCAGGGGTTTGTCAATGCTTGTGCTGTCTTTGAGGGCAAGCTTTGCAGTGGAGGTGCCAACCTTTTGTAAGGCTTCTCGCCGGCGTTCTAGGGCGGCGTGCAAACGTTGCATTGGAATTTGGCCCGACTGGAGGGCCTCGCATAGGGCCTCGATAGCGTCATCTGCGTTCTCGGGCATTAAAATCAGGTCAGCACCGGCGGCAAAGGCCATAACGGCGGCTTCGCCAGCGCTATAGGACTGAGTGATTGCTCGCATGACCAGTGCATCGGTCACGACCAAGCCCTCGAAGTTGAGTTGGCGGCGTAAAAGGTCTTGGAGAACAGCTGGAGACAGGGTCGCCGGACAGGAGGCGTCGAGGTTTCGCATCAATAGATGGGCTGTCATGATGCTGTCGATGCCGGCTTTCATGACGGCCTGGAAAGGCACCAGTTCAAGCTCCACAAGCTGGCGGAGGTTGTCATTCAGTACAGGCAACTGCAGATGGGAATCCATTCCCGTATTGCCATGACCTGGGAAGTGTTTGGCGCATCCCAGCACACCTTCTGCTGCAAGGCCTTGTTGGAAAGCACAGGCCAAAGCAGAGACGGTGGCAGTGTCTTCTCCCCATGCCCGCACATTGATGACAGGGTTGGCTGGGTTGTTGTTGACATCGCAGACGGGTGCTAACACCCAGTTGAGTCCGCAGCGTCGAGCTTGGTGTCCTGTGCAGCGGCCGTAGCGCTCGGCCAGATTGATAGCACGACGTTGGTCTTCTTGATAGAGCCGTCCAAGGGCCATGGGCGGTACGAGCCAAGTGCCGCCTTCAAAGCGTTGACCGACACCCTCTTCCACATCGGCACATAACAGGAGGGGTGCTTTCGCCCATTGTCTAAGTCTCTTGCAGCGATGCCTTATTTCGGTGCATGTGCCGCCCAGCAAAATTACACCGCCCACACCTTCAGCGAGCAGACGTTTTAGCTCAGCATTGCTTAGTTCCCATTTTGGATAACGGCGTTGGTCATCGCTGGCATGACCACTTGCTCGCACCACCAGCAACTCAGCGACTTGACGTCGAAGGGGGCTCTGGATCGGCGGGTTCACGTTTTGTTGACAGTTGTTGTCTCGTAAGTCGTTGGTTGATCACTCTCTGATTGCACTTCTTCAAGGGTTTCTCGCTGTTGTTCCAATTGCTCAAGAAGGTTCAATACCGAAGTTCCCTTCTCGATTCCGCGATCCAAATGAAAGTGCACTTCAGGTGCACGTCGCATCTGCAATCTGCGGCCAAGCTCGCCTCTGAGGAAACCACTGGCGGCTTCTAGACCCTCTAGCACTTCAGAGCGTTGGATCTCTTCGCCGTAAATGCTCACAAAAATCTTGCAGTGCTGTAGATCGCCGGAGACTTCCACATTCGTAATACTCACCATGCCCTGATGCACCCGTTCGTCGCGGATGCCATGGATGAGTAATTCGCTTGTTTCTCGGCGGATTAGGGCAGCGACCCGCTCCACTCGTCGCCCAGGTGCCATATCTATGTCAGTGATGTTGGATACACCATGGCATGCATGATTAAGACAATGCTGATCAATCCACTTATTAGGGCTCCAATGATGGCTATTGCAGTCACGGGATTACTGCGTCGCTTGGCGAGTGGCTCGATGTAGTTGTTGAGCAAACCAAGACAGAAGGCGATGAGGTATCGCGGATAGCGTGACAAGTTGAGAAATAACTCTCTCATCTTCAGTTATTGCAGAGGGTTTTTGGGAAAGGGGTTAGCCCAAAGTGAGGATGAAGCTACTTTTGAAGTCACAGATCAGCTGAGAGCGAAGCTTGCCTGTATCGTGCATCCTCAGTGTTACCAGTTATACGACGTTAGTTTAGTGAGGCAGAAGGCACTGCGGCAGTTCCTTTGAGAGACCGCAGAGCAGCGCCTTAGGGCTTGCTGTTGCCTCTATTGCTTAGAGCGGTGAGCGGGGGGCTCAGATCTCAGCTCAGTTCGTGCGGTCATCCTGGCGATAGCCGCAGCCAGTGTTGCTCAAGAAAAGGCAATTGGCGAAGCCTTTAAAGGGGAAGAAATCGGGAAAACTTCTCTTCGGCGCGCAGTAAATTTCTATTGATTTATTGCTCAGCATGCACCATTTGCGGTTGCTAAATTGAATTCTTTTCCTAGAAGAAACTGTATGATTGGTGTCTTGAAATACAGCTATTTGGCTAACTTTCAAAGCCGATTGTATTGACTTGGCTTGATTGAATCTGTATACAAGACCTCTTTTCATTTTCTACTCTCAGCCGAAAGTGAAATGCGATTATTGCCCTCTTTGCCTTAGCTGGCTTTTGAGGCTGTTAGCTACTCTGCCGTTCTTTTGGCAGAGCAAACGATGATGGAACTGCATCAATTCCGCCATTCCGCCTTCTGTCTCAAGGTGCGGATGGTCTTGCAGGCCAAGGGTTTGACTTACCAGGTGGTGGAAGTTACCCCCGGGTTAGGACAGCTCAACGTGTTTCGCTTGTCAGGTCAGCGTCAGGTCCCGGTACTTGTCGATGGCGATGTTGTTTTGGCAGATTCCAGCACTATTGCTCGACATCTCGAGGCTAAGCAGCCTGAACCACCCCTCATTCCGGTTGATCCACAGCAGGCCGCGCAGGTGTACTTGATTGAAGATTGGGCTGATACGACATTGGCGCGGGCAGGCCGGTCAGCTTTGTTGCAGGCTGCAGCCTTGGACTCTGAGTTGCGTTTAGCTCTTCTTCCAGAAGATCTGCCAACTCCCTTGCGTCAGGTCATGGGAGATCTCCCGGGGGGGGTGTTGAACGGTGCTTCTGAGATCATTGGCCAGGCAGAGAGGGTTGAGTTATTAACGAGCCTCGAACAATTGGCTGATTTGATGCAGAAAAGGTCCTGGCTAGTAGGAGATGCGATGAGCTTGGCTGATTTAGCTGTAGCGGCTCAGATTTCTTTAATGCGTTTTCCAGCCTCGGCTGGGGCAGCACTTGCCGGTAAAGGTGTGTTCGGCCTGAGTGATCACCCGCGGCTGCAGCCCTTATTCCACTGGAGGGATCAGCTTGAGTTGTCATTGCTTGAGAAGGATGACTCAGCCCGATGAGCCTTGCTTGAACATCGATCCAGAAATGGCTGTCTAATGTCTGATCCCTTGATTCGTGATTCTGATCACTACGTCGTTTTGGAGCCTGGCCAGTCTGAGCGGCTTCTGAGCGCTGCTGACACACTTGTTTGGTTGCAGACTTGGCTCCAGAGTTTGGATGTCTTGCCAGAGGATTTGCAGAGTCAGAACTCACTCGTTGCAGCGGCCCAGCGGTTGCTTGACACTGCTTGTGAGCTGGAGGTGGGTCAAGGTCTCTGCCTGCAGTGGTTTGCGGTACGCCTGGAACCTCCTGGATCTGTTCAAGGTTGAGTTCATTTGGATAGGTTTAGTGTGCTTTGACAAGACTGTTGCTGAACTCCGATGCAATTGTGCAGGCATTACGTATCTAGAAGACAAACTCAATCCAAGCTCCTTTTAACATCATGAGCCTTGAAATTACCACTTATAATTGTTGTATTTCGCGATTTTTTAAAGGGGTACTACGATGTTGATTTAGAGTTGAATGCATATTAGCAAATTGATCATTTCTCGATCTTTCGACTGAAGTAAGTATTCTATAAATGAAAATCTTTCTCGAGAGTATATAGAATGGTTGGAGGCTTTGTTCAGTCATACTAGATAGATGCATCACATTAATCGAAAGTCTGAAATGGCATTGCCCTAAAATATTTGTGTGTCACCAATGAAGAGTAGAAGTTATATGGCTATGGAGTATTCCAAACAAATTTGCTGCTTGCCACATAGTTCCAAGTAAAGGCAAAGATGATTCCAATCAGTTGTGCGATCAGCTCGTTGGAAGAGATGTGCTCGTAATAAGCAGATGCCAATCCAATATTGGCCACGAATGGTAAAGAGGAAACAAGTAAAAACTTTGTAAGGCCCTTTATTAATTTTAAGCCATTAAGACGTGCAAACCTAAAAGTCAAAATATTGTTGATTAAGTAATTGGATGTTGCTGCCAATATGACGGCAATAGGTAGAGAGGATTGAAAAGAATAAGCAAGCATATTGGTAAGAATTAAAACACTAAATAGCTGTACAAAAACACCACTTAGGCCAACGAGTGCAAAGCTTATTGCGCGACGAGGAATAAGCTTTAGGCTGATTGAATGTAGAAATGATAATAAGAAATCCCATGCGACTGCGATATCCAGTTTAGAGCTACCATGAAGCCTTTTCTCGAAGATCAGGGGTACCTCGCCAACTAATAAGGCTCCATTGCTTTTGGCTAGTAATTCATATAAGAACTTAAAGCCATTGACATCAACAGAGCGAATGATTGGCATGGTCTGCTTCAAGCCGACTGCAAAAAATCCACTCATGTAATCAGTTAGATGGCGATATCTTTTTGAGAGACTTTTTTTGGCAAGAAAGTTTGCAAAAGTTGAAGCACTTTCTCGATCATTGGTGAGACCATTGATTATAGATCCTTGAAGAAACCTGCTGCCAACAACAAGATCTAAGCCTTTGTCTCTTAGATGACTTATTGACTGTTGGATGACTGAGGTAGGATGTTGACCATCGCAATCCATGACAAGAGCATATTCATGGCAAGCGTTTAAGAGCCCTTCTTTGATGGCACTGGAAAGCCCACTTCTGCCTACACGCCTAACTAATCGGATGAATGAATATTGACGAGCTAATTCCAATACCACCTCAGAGGTGCCATCTGGAGAATCATCATCTACAACGATAATCTCTAGCTTGTATTGCAAGGATAGATCAATGATTGATTCGATGATGGTGTAAATGTTATCCCTTTCATTGAAAGCAGGTAGTATTATTGATAGGCTGGCAGTCTCTGCCATTTAGAAGCATTGGTTGACCACTTGCTATTTTAACATTGTTAGATGCTCGGCAAGGCAAGCCCCTGTCGAGCATCGAATTAATATTTTTTTAGTACTTGTCTGTTAGTATCTTAGAGTTAGCCTTGATTTTTTATTTTGATAGATGGAGTTGTCTAGTTGATGGCTAATATTTGAATTTAACTAGGTCAGGATAGATTCTATTGCTCAATTGTTTCATAGTTGCTTGCGAAACCAGTCGATCGTTCTTGTTAGTCCATCTTCAAGCGGAATGAGTGGCTTCCAGTCCAGTTGCTTTTGGGCTAAGTCGATTATTGGCTGGCGTTGCATTGGATCGTCTTGAGGCAAGGGTTTTGAGATCAAAGGCAGATTGGGTTGGATACTATTGCGAACTAACTCTGCCAGTTGGCGAATCGTGAATTCACTGGGATTGCCGATGTTAATGGGTCCAGTTGTATCACTGCTCATGAGGCGCAACATGCCTTCGATGAGATCATCCACATAACAGAATGAACGTGTTTGTAGGCCATCTCCGTAGAGGGTTAGTGGTTCACCACGAAGTGCCTGCATGATGAAGTTGCTCACCACCCTGCCGTCATCTGGCAACATTCGGGGACCATAGGTGTTGAAGATGCGCATTACTCTGATCTCAGTGCCGTGCATTCGCTGATAGTCGAAGCAGAGTGTTTCGGCGATGCGCTTTCCCTCGTCGTAACAGCTGCGAATGCCGATTGTGTTAACGCAACCGCGATAGCTTTCTGGTTGGGGATGAATTTCTGGGTCGCCGTAAACCTCGCTTGTGCTTGCGAGTAGTAGGCGTGCGCCTACCCTGCGAGCGAGGCCCAGCATGTTGTAGGTACCAAGAAAACTGGTTTTGGCTGTTTTAATCGGATTAAACTGATAGTGAACCGGTGATGCAGGGCATGCCAGATGCCAGATCCGATCAACTTCGAGCTTGATTGGTTCGGTGACATCGTGTCTGATTAATTCGAAGCGTGGATGCTCGATCCATTGCGCAACATTGACTTTGCGACCAGTGAAATAGTTGTCGAGGCAAATGACTTCCTCACCCGCCTCCATGAGCCTGTCGGCTAGATGAGAGCCAAGAAAACCTGCGCCTCCGGTAACAAGATTGCGAGTCGTTTGCAAGGCGTCAGTGTTAGATATTTAGACCTGAGTCTAGGGGAGATGTCCGCTCACTCGATAGCAATAACAAAGCTCCGCACCAGTAGAGATGCGGAGCAGAAAAGAGGCTTGCTAGAGCTATTGAGTAACTTGGAGATCAATTCAGCAACGCTTTTGACTTCGCTACCACATTCTCTACGGTGAAGCCAAACTTCTCCATGCATGTGCCACCCGGTGCAGAGGCGCCGAAGCGGTTCATAGTCACACTGTCGCCATCAAGGCCGATGTACTTATGCCAGCCAAATGATTCCGCGGCTTCCGCCACGATGCGCTTACGCACGGCATTTGGCAGCACTTCTTCCTTGTAAGCATCACTCTGCTCCTCGAAAAGTTCGACGCATGGCATCGAGACCACGCGCACTTTCTTGCCATCAGCGGTGAGTTGTTTGGCGGCTTGCACGCAAAGGTCGAGCTCGGTGCCTGTACCGATCAGGATGAGATCAGCTTCCCCTTCGCAATCTTCCAGTACGTAGCCACCGAGTGCCACTTTGTCGATCGACGAGTTGGCTTGGTTGGCCATGTTCTGGCGGCTGAGGCATAAGGAACTGGGGCGGTTGCGGTTTTGGATGGCCACCTTGTATGCACCACTGGTTTCGTTGCCGTCGCCGGGGCGGAAAACAAGCATGCCGGGCATCGCCCGCAGTGATGGGATGGTTTCGATGGGTTGGTGGGTCGGGCCGTCTTCTCCAACACCGATTGAGTCATGGGTGAGCACGTAGATCACACCCAGCATGTTCAAGGCCGAGAGGCGCATTGAGCCGCGCATGTAGTCAGCAAACACCAGGAAGGTTCCGCCGTAGGGAATTAGGCCACTGTCGTGGTAGACGATGCCGTTGAGGATGGCGGCCATGGCGTGCTCGCGCACACCGAAATGTAGATAACGCTTTTCGGGTGTTTCCGGTTGGAAGGAGCCGGTTTCACCTTTGATATCGGTGTAATTGGAGTGAGTGAGGTCGGCAGAGCCGCCGATGAGTTCCGGTAGGTTTGGGCCGAGAGCGCCCAGGCAGATCTGGGAGTGCTTACGCGTTGCGAGGCCGCTGTCTTCAGGGGTATAGGTCGGTAGATCTTTGTCCCACCCCTTGGGAAGCTCACCGCGCAACATCCGCTCGAATTCAGCTGCTTCATTTGGGTATTGACTTCTGTAGTTGGCGAGTGCTTGATTCCACTCAGATTCAAGGCGAGCGCCTTGATCGATGGCCTTGCGGTATTGGTCGTAGGCCTCTTGCGGAATTTCAAAAGGGCCATAGTTCCATCCCAGTTGTTGGCGAGTGAGAGTGGCTTCTTCTTCGCCAAGGGGCGCCCCATGCACGCCCGCAGTGTCACTTTTGTTAGGGGAGCCGTAACCAATGGTGGTGGTCACCTTGATAATCGACGGCTTATCGGTCACGGCCTTGGCGGCAGCGATCGCCTTGGCGATGGCATTCACGTCGGTGTCGCCATTGGCGACATGTTGTACATGCCAGCCATAGGCCTCGTAGCGCTTGAGCACGTCCTCGGTGAAGGACACGTCGGTGCGGCCGTCAATCGTGATGTGGTTGTCGTCATAGAGGGCGATCAATTTGCCTAACTTCAGGTGTCCTGCGAGCGAGCAGGCTTCAGAGGAAATACCTTCTTGGTTGCAACCGTCGCCCATCACCACATAGGTGTAGTGGTCGACGAGGGTGGCCCCTGGCTTGTTGAACTTGGCGGCCAGGTGAGATTCAGCGATGGCCAGGCCCACAGCGTTGGCGATTCCGGCACCCAGGGGGCCGGCGGTCACTTCAACGCCGGGGGTCTCAAAGGTTTCGGGGTGGCCGGGTGTCTTCGAGCCCCACTGCCGGAACTGCTTGATGTCGTCGATGCTTACCGAGTCGTAGCCGGTGAGGTGCAGCAGGGCGTACAGCAGCATGCAGCCGTGTCCGGCGGACAGCACGAAGCGGTCGCGGTTGAACCACTTGGGGTTCTTTGGGTTGTGATTCAGAAACTTGTCCCACAACGCATAACCCATGGGAGCGCAGCCCATCGGCAGGCCAGGGTGGCCGCTGTTGGCCTTGTTGACCGCATCGACGGCCAGCATGCGAATGCTGTTGATGCAGAGCGTGTCTAGGGAAGCAGTCGCAGCGACCATGGTGTTGAGATGGGATAGCAGGGAGTCTGAAGGATGGAGGCGGCAGAGCCGCTTAGGCGATTTGGCGGAAGGCGAGGCAGACGTTGTGGCCGCCGAAGCCGAAGGAATTGGAGAGCACAACGCTTAATCTGTGTTCTCTGGCCATGTTGGGGACATAGTCCAGATCACACTGTGGATCTGGGTTGAGGTAATTAATGGTGGGAGGCACCATGCCATGCTGAAGGGCAAGCACGCACGCCACAGCTTCAATGCCGCCCGATCCACCAAGAAGGTGACCCGTCATGGATTTTGTGGAGCTCACAGGAATCTGATAAGCCCTCTCGCCGAGAGCATCTTTGATGGCTGCTGTTTCGTTGCTGTCATTGGCAGGAGTGCTGGTGCCATGGGCATTGATGTAATCCACGCTGGTGGGCTCCAGCTGTCCGTCTTTTAGGGCCAGGCGGATTGCTTCTGCACCACCAACGCCGCCAGGGGTTGGGGCAGTGATGTGGTGGGCATCGCAGGTCATGCCATAGCCCACAATCTCAGCATGGATCGTGGCATCGCGATTTTTGGCGTGCTCAAGGGTTTCAAGGACCAGGACGCCAGAGCCTTCACCGATGACGAATCCATCTCGTTCTGCATCGAACGGACGGCTAGCCGTGGTGGGGTCGTCATTGCGGAAGGAGAGGGCCTTGGCACTGGCGAAGCCAGCCACACCTAGTGGTGTGATGCTTGCTTCTGCACCACCACACACCATGACATCCGCTTTGCCGAGTTGCAGTAGCCGGAAGGCATCGCCGATGGCATTGGATCCAGCTGCACAGGCTGTGGCCACTGCTGAGCTGGGTCCTTTGGCCCCCAACGCAATTGCGGCAAGCCCAGTAGCCATGTTGGGGATCATCATCGGCACTGTGAATGGGCTGACCCGACCGGGACCTTTCTCATTCAAAACGTGGGCTTGGGTCTCCATGGTGAGCAGTCCACCGACACCTGAACCAATAATCACCCCGATGCGGGAGGAATTTTCCTCTTCGATGCTTAGACCGGCATCAGCAACTGCCTGCTTGGCTGCTACTACACCGAATTTGCTGAATCGATCCCATCTTTTTGATTCCTTAGGTTCGAGGAAACCGGTTGGGTCAAAGTCTTTGACCTCTGCGGCAAAGCGACATGCATGGGCTGACGCGTCAAACAGGCTGATGGCGCCTACGCCATTGTTGGCTGTCTTCAACCCTTCTAAATAGTCCGCGACCGTGTTGCCAATCGGTGTGACCGCTCCGAGACCGGTGATCACAACCCGATGGAGATCCTCCATCATGCCGATCCTCAGGCTTGCTTGTCTTCGATGTACTTGACGGCATCACCGACGGTCGTGATGCCCTCAGCCGCCTCGTCGGGGATCTCGATATCAAAGGCCTCTTCGAGGGCCATCACGAGTTCCACGGTGTCGAGGGAGTCGGCACCAAGGTCGTTCTGAAAACTCGATTCTGGCTTCACTTCGCCGGCTTCAACACTCAGTTGCTCCGTAACGATTGAACGGACTTTCTCAAGGATCGCTTCCTGGGACATAGCCGTGAAGACGGGACGATGCATCCTACGAGCTGGCGGTAGTGGGGTTAACAACGGTGACGGCAACACGTCGAACTTGTCTCACTAGGAGTCTTGCCAGTTACCGTTACTTCAAGCCTTTTGTTCCGGACCAGGCTCATGTCTCACGCTGTCAAGATTTACGACACATGCATTGGTTGCACTCAATGCGTTCGTGCCTGCCCTCTCGATGTTCTCGAGATGGTTCCCTGGGATGGCCATAAATCCGGCCAGATCGCTGCATCTCCTCGCACTGAAGATTGTGTGGGATGCAAGCGATGCGAAACCGCCTGCCCCACTGATTTCCTCAGCATTCGGGTTTATTTAGGTGACGAGACCACGCGAAGTATGGGCCTGGCTTACTGATTTGAGTTCAACGTCTCAGTCTCAGTTGTCCCTGTTTTGCGCATCTACCCCATAAGCTCAGCCCGGCAGGTGCCGGGCTTTTTTTTATGTGCGGAATCGTTGCGGTTATTGGCTCTCGTGAGGCGGCCCCGTTGCTGTTAGAAGGGCTTAGGCAGCTCGAATACCGCGGTTACGACTCTGCTGGTCTTGCCACTGTTGAACTGTTAGCTGAGGATGGTTCCAGTCGGCTCACTTGCCAGCGGGCTCAAGGAAAGCTGGTAAACCTCACAGCATGTGTGGAAGAGAAGGGTGCGCCAGGGTATTGCGGCATCGGCCACACCCGTTGGGCCACCCATGGCAAACCTGAAGAGCGCAATGCTCATCCCCATAGGGATGGCTCTGGTCTTGTGGCGGTGGTGCAGAACGGCATTATCGAGAATCACCGTTCTCTCCGCGAGGCACTTGAGGCTGAAGGGGTGAGGTTTGTTTCAGAGACAGATACGGAAGTCATTCCTCATCTCATCTCGCTTGAACTTCGTGCTCTGCAGGTTCAGGGCCGTGTCGTGAATGGAAGGATGTTGTTAGAAGCTGTGCAACGGGTGTTGCCCCAGTTGAAGGGTGCCTATGCCCTGGCAGTGGTTTGGGCGGAGACACCTGGGGCTTTAGTTGTTGCAAGAAAGCAGGCGCCGCTGTTGATTGGTCTTGGCGAAGGCGAGTTTCTTTGTGCAAGCGATACCCCGGCTTTGGCGGGCTTTACGCGCACGATTCTTCCGATGGAGGATGGTGAGGTGGCCTTGCTCACGCCCTTGGGGATTGAGCTTTACGACGCGCAAGGCGAACGGCAGCAGCGAAGCCCTTCACTGCTCATTGGCGGTGATCAAGTGGCCGATAAACGTCACTTCCGTCATTTCATGCTCAAGGAAATCCACGAGCAGCCTGTGACTGCGGAGCTGTGGGTAGCACGTCATCTGCCTCCAGATCTTGCGTCTGATGATCCTGTGGCTTTGCCCTTCGATCATTCTTTTTATGCCGATCTAGAGCGTATTCAGATTTTGGCCTGTGGCACGAGTCGTCATGCGGCCCTTGTAGGGGCCTATTTGTTGGAGCAGTTCGCGGGGATTCCGACTGCTGTCTTTTACGCAAGTGAGTTTCGCTATGCACCGCCTCCACTAGCACCCCACACACTCACTATTGGGGTGACTCAGTCGGGAGAGACGGCCGATACTCTCGCGGCTTTAGCTATGGATGCTCAGCGTCGCAAGGCTCATGGGGACCTTGCCTTTGCTCCTCGTCAGTTAGGGGTGACGAATCGGCCAGAGAGCTCTCTAGCTCGTCAGGTTCCACACATTCTTGATATCGGCGCGGGGATTGAAGTGGGTGTTGCAGCTACTAAAACCTTTTTGGGGCAGTTGTTGGCTTTTTATGCGCTCGCTTTGGCATTTGCGGCTCGTCGTGGCAGCCGTTCATCTGCGGAGCTCATCAAATTAAAAGAAGAACTAAGGGCTGTTCCAAATCAGTTGAGCTCGTTGCTGGAGCTCCATGATCAGCGTTCTGAAATTTTGGCCCACAGCTTTGCAGATACCCAAGATGTGATCTTTTTGGGTCGTGGCATCAACTATCCGATTGCCCTTGAGGGAGCTCTCAAGCTTAAGGAGATCAGCTATATCCATGCTGAGGGCTATCCAGCTGGGGAAATGAAGCATGGGCCGATTGCTTTGCTCGACGCGCGTGTGCCGGTCGTCTCGATTGCGATGCCGGGAGTGGTTTTTGAGAAGGTGCTCAGCAATGCACAGGAGGCGAAAGCTCGTGATGCAAAGCTGATCGGTGTTGCGCCGGAGTGTCCGGATACGGTCTTGTTTGATGCTTTACTTCCTGTTCCTGAGGTGAGCGAGTGGATCAGTCCTCTGCTCACGGTTCTTCCGATACAGCTACTGAGCTATCACATTGCAGCTCATAGGGGTCTTGATGTGGATCAGCCTCGCAACCTGGCCAAAAGCGTGACAGTGGAATAGCTCAAGCTTAATTGACGATCACGCTCTCACTACGTCCGTAGCGGTCCTCAAAGCGCACGATGTCATCTTCACCGAGGTATGGACCACTTTGCACCTCAATCAATTCCATGGGCATCCGTCCTGGATTGGTGAGTCTGTGTTGGCAGCCCAAAGGGATGTAGGTGCTCTGGTTTTCTCCTATCAATTGCTGTTCTCCGTCCCTTTCGACTAAGGCGGTTCCCTTGACGACGATCCAGTGCTCAGAACGGTGATGGTGCATTTGCAGTGAGAGGCTTGCGCCAGGTTTGACCTCGATGCGTTTAACCTGCCAGCGGCTGTCTTCCACGACAGAGGTGTAATGCCCCCAGGGTCGATAGATCTTGAGGTGCGCTTTGGCTTCGGGGCTTCCATCCGCCTCCAATTGCTTCACAATCTTTTTGACTTTCTGGGCTTGATTACGGTTGGCAATCAGCACAGCGTCGTCCGTCTCAACCACTACAAGGTTTTCTACTCCTAGGCCTACCACGAGGCGATGTTCGCTACGTAGATAACAATTTCGACTGCTTTCAGCGATGACATGACCACGTAGCACGTTGCCGTTGAGATCTTGATCGGTGGTCTCCCATAGGGCACTCCAGCTGCCCACGTCACTCCAGCCGGCATCGAGAGGCAGCACAGTGCCTAGCTGAGTTTGCTCCATGACGGCCACATCGATAGCAACGTTGGGGCATTGGGCGAAGGCCTCTCGTTCCAGCCGCAAGAAGTTGAGGTCGGGCACATCCTGCTCAAGGGCAGCACGGCAACAGCTCACCACCTCGGGAGATAGTCGCTCCAGCTCGCTCAGGATGGCGCTCGCTTTGAACATAAACATGCCACTGTTCCAGGTGAAGCGTCCATTTGCGAGGAACTGCTCAGCGGTGTTTCGATCAGGTTTTTCGACAAACCTGGCAATCGGTACGGCTTTGGGTTCACCGTATCCGAATGATTCTGCTGCTTCGATATATCCGTAGCCTGTTTCAGGGGCGGTGGGCACGATGCCGAAGGTCACCAGTCGCCCGGCTTCTGCGGGGATGCGACCGGCTTCGATGACATGACGGAACTGGGTTTCATCGCGGATGACATGGTCTGCAGCCAGGATTAGCAGGAGCGGATCTTCGCCTCGTTCTGTGGCTTGCAGTGCCGCCACTGTTACTGCTGGAGCTGTATTGCGGCCCATGGGCTCTAGCAAGATTGCATTTGGCTCTACATCGATTTGGCGCATTTGCTCGGCCACGATGAAGCGATGATCTTCGTTGCAGATCAGCAAAGGCGAACTAAGTCCCTCGATGCCTTTAAGTCTTTGCTGGGTTTGCTGAAGCAGCGTTTCTTCACTAGAGCCGCTTAGAGCCCAGTACTGCTTGGGGTAGCTCGCGCGCGACAGCGGCCAAAGGCGGGTGCCTGTTCCGCCACAGAGAATCACCGGAATAAGCGGGGTGACGGTCACGGTTTTGTACTTCAGTGTTCCCAGAATCGCTTAGAGGTCACGCTTCTGTCGATTGCTTAGAGATCTAGAAGTCCAGGAGGTGGGGTGAGTCGGAGCCAGCCTTGATTGAGCTGCACTTCTGGAACGATGGCTTCTACGAACGGAACCAGAACCCGCCTCCCTGCAAGTAATTCGATCTCGAGGAGGTCGTTTCCGGCGGTGGTGAGGTCCGTGACATGACCGATTGCAGGGCCTTCCGCTTCCAAACGGGCTTCGAGGCCAACCAAATCAAGAAGGTGAAACTCGCCTTCGGTAAGGCTGGGGCGATCGCTTGATGGCACCAGCAGGTTTTGGCCTACAAGCGCTTCAGCCTCATTGCGATTGTTTACCCCAGCAAATTTCACGACATAGAGCGACCTCCCAGGTAATTGACGTCCAGTCAGCAATTCAATAGGTCGTGGCTCACCATTGCGTTTTTTTAGCCAGCGTTGACCAGGAAGTGTGAATCGTTCAGGGAAGTCACTGCTGGGGTTGATACGTAGTTCACCTTGCATTCCTTGCGCGGCTACCAGTTTTCCCACGGTGAGCCAGTCTTCGGCACCGTTCATGGGCGGAGAAAGCATGTTTGCTGATAATGGCGCTACGACTGCCAAAAGCTGATCTCATGGCCTCTGTTGAAGTACCGATCTTGCCTGGTTCCAATGTGGTTGTGAACGAGATTCGCTCGATCTACAACGGCTATAGCGGATGTGTGCAACGTATCAGTGGAGATCGAGCTGCGGTGTTGTTTGAGGGAGGTAACTGGGACAAGTTAGTCACGATTCCGCTGAAATATCTTTTGCTGGCTTGAGGTCTTTAGCAGTCCCTTCCCTGCTGCCACTGAAGTTGATGAGTCAGCAAGGAGATCCATCTTTTAAGTGCATGATTTTCTGATCAGTGTGGCTTTAGTTGTCGGTGGCTGATTTGTTGAGTGCTTGAAGTGATTGGCGGGCCGCCTTTTGCTCGGCATTGCGGCGGGAGCCTCCCCAACCCTCTCCAATTGGCCGATCATCGAGGTGAACTTTGCAAAAGTAACGTTGAGGATCGCCATGTTGCGTGCTTCGTTCTTCACACTTGTAGCGTGGTAGGCCGAGCCCCCGTGCCTGACTCCATTCCTGAAGCGCAGATTTGCTGTTGAGTCGATGAGGATCGGCTAGAAATGCACAGGTTGCCTCTTGCCAGTGGGGTGTGAGCCAGTGGTGGATTGGCTCAAGGCTTTTCCAGTACTCATAGAGTGCTCCAATGAACGCTTCGGTTGCTTCAGCCTGAAGAGTGGCTTTAGCCGATGCATCCCCTGCAGCCTTGGCTCCGAGGATGAGTACTGTTTCGATGCCGATACTTTGACCGACTTTCGTTAGCCAGCGATCACTTACAAGCTGAGCCCTCAACGCAGACCGCTCGCCTACGTCCATGTGAGGGAAGTTGAGCTCGATGTATTCCGAGGCGGCTAGCCTTAGAACTGCGTCACCAAGGAATTCAAGGCGCTCGTGGTTGACCCTTTTTTGGGCAGAGGTGTGAGTAAGTGCCTCGTCAAGGATGATGAGACTGCTCGGATCTGCACCTGGACCGTTGTCAGCATTAGTTGGGCTTAGTCCGATGCGAGTCAGCAGTTCCAGTAGTTGCGTTGTCCGCTTTTGGGAGAGCAATCGGGATGATCGTGATGTCACGCAGTCTCTAGGAGAACTATTACGATACGGAATGATGTTGCATCTTCCGGGTGCAGGTTAATTGAAAGCTTGAGGTTTATGATTGTGATATTAGTGATTTGAAGGACATATTTAGCTATTTAGGTTTCTAGATTAGAGGAGGTTGTTGAATGATCTTTTTAAGAGGTTCTTTGAAGTTTTTTGATTAACTTCCTCAGCATGGTCTTGCCTCAAATAAGGTTCTGCTGAGTAGCTGGCAAAACATTGGGCTGGATTTCTATCACAGTGGTCCTTTTGTGGTTACTCTCCAACTAATTTACAGTAGGCTCGATATATGAAGACATGATTGCCGTAACTTTTGACGATATTGGCGACGAACAATGTGCCCTTGCATTTATTTGCAAGTGTTTCAAGGGCGGGGCCTTTGTTTTTGGTTTCTTCCCTCCATTTTGGGTTTCCCATCTTGAATCTAGATGCAGATGATTGCCGTTTTTGAAGAATCTGCAGGCATTTATTACTATGCTCACTGGTTGGCTTAGGCTTGCTCTAACCGTTTGGCTGTCGAATAATTTAAATGGACATATCTGATATTGTATTAACTTGAATTGACGTGCACCATGAGTATTTTTTATTGCTTTGGGATGACAAGGTCGGGCTCAACACTTTGTTTTGAGTATGTAAGGGCAGCCCTAGAGCTTTATCGAATGCCTCAGTCGAAACTTTGTTTGAAAAATATGAGAAATCGTAACGATAACTATATTCCTACCTCTGATTTGAAAGGAAGCTTCCTTTATGATATTCAGCACGCTTCTGGAGATAAGCCTGTAGCCATAAAGACTCATGGGCATACAAGTGAGGACCTGCTCGAATTCATCAGGGTTAACGATTGCCCCGTTACTATATCGGTTAGAGACCCTAGGGATGTTTTAATTTCTCTAATAGAAGTTGCTGAAAAGAGTAGGAAAGAAGGCCAAAAGGATTTCAGCCCTATTTGCAACTTTGAAGACGCTTTATCAGTATTGGAGGGGCAGGTGAGTCAATTGGAATCATGGAGACCGTTGCTAGTGGAAGGTCGTGCATTCTTGGTTGTCTACGAGGATTTGATCAAAGATCCTGGAGACCTTCTTGCTTATGTTGGCAACGCTCTAGGTAAAGAACCAGCTTCCGTAGAATGTGTTAAAAAGATTGCTGATAGGGCGTTTACGCAATTTAATAAAGGAGTGCCAGGTAGAGGGATGTCATTGCTTTCTGTTAAGGAGAGAGATAGAGTTGACCAATTGGTTTTGGACCGTTTAAATAAAGCAATCGAACCTTTCTCGGAATACCCTTCATCATTGATGATTGACGAAGAGCGCCCTTTGTTAATGACTACTGTAGAAGAATACATTCAGTCATTGAAGAGGAATGGCAAGAAGGTATTAAAGGGATTACTTAGAAACTAAGATAAGACTCTCTTTTCAGAAGTTAGTGAAAGCAGGTCGTAAGCCGGGTTCTGTTCACTGCTCAAGAGCAGTGGGTGCTCATCTATCTACGACCGCCGTTACCGACGGCCTCAAGCGGCGCATTTATGTGGAACGTGGCAGATGGCCAGCCATCGCCCCTTGGCCTTGCTCCCAACCGGGGTTTACCTAGCCAGCACCTCTCGATGCTGCTGGTGCGCTCTTACCGCACCTTTGCACCCTTGCCTGTGCCCGGAGTAGAACCCCATGAGGCCATCGGCGGTGTTTTTCTGTGGCACTCTCCTCACGGTCACCCGCACTGGGCATTACCCAGCAAGTCTGGCCATCGGGGAGCCCGGACTTTCCTCAACCAAGCTCGTCTTGCCAAGGGCAATGACAACTTGATCGCGAACACCTCACCTGCTTTCAGCTTCCATCATGCATTGAGGGCATAATTCCCTGTGATGGGGCTGTAGCTCAGCCGGATAGAGCGACGGTTTCCTAAACCGTAGGTCGTGGGTTCGAGTCCCGCCAGCCCCGTTTTTTGCCAACTGTTCGCGGTAGCCGGTACTACATCTGGTGGGCTAGGCAAATGCCACGCTCTCGCTAGTGTTGATTCGGTGGATCAGGCGTCATGACCCAGCTTCACGATCTGCGGCTACGGCTACTTGTGCAGCAGGAAAGCGAGAGCATTGCAAATTCACAGCCCATGGACCTGGACCTCTCTGTGGTTCAGGCACGCTGCCTCTGTTGGTTGGCTTTATTGGCTGAGGCTCATGAAGATCAGGCCAGTGATGCTGAACGTCGAGGTGATACAGAGCAGGCGATGGGTTGGTTTGCTGATTCGATGCGACTGCGCGACGTGATCCAGGTGGTGTCCACCATTGAGATTCCCTTGCCGGCTCCAGGCGATACAGATTCGGGGGAGGGCAGTTTTTCAAGCGAGCCTCCTCTTGCGGCTTAGTAGATGGCATGATGGGATCTGAGCTAGACGGAGTGCGGTGCCTGAAGAGCCCTGTCAATGCCCGGACTGTCAAAGGTTTTACCGGGAGCATGATCGGCTGATTCGTGAGTGCCCTACCTTGCGTCATCAGCAGGAGCTCAATTGGGCTGCTTTGCAGTCTTTTCGAACACTTTCTGGTCGTGTTCTTGAAGATCTGCAGAAGCAATATGGCTCCCAAGCCAATGAGGCTGCTAATACTCACGCCACTCCTGTTAGTGGGGGAGAAGAGCCAGCTGATGCAATCCAGCAATCGATCGCTGATTTGGAGAACATCAATGCGCACCTGTTTTCCATCGAAGCCCTGATGGAACGCATCTTTGATGTGAAGGTGCCAGAAGCTGTTGAGCAGAAATTCCGAGAACTTGCAGGTGAACTAGCTCCAGATCCTCTCAATGCAGATCGGCTTCGCCTCAACCGTCTTCTGCATCAGACCCCTGATTTGCCTGATCGCAATTAGCTTTCCTAATCCATCGTTTATTGATTTTTCAGGGCACATCGCAGGTAATTTCTACGGGGAAGGGCTCAGCTTTCCAGATTGTCTGACAGTAGTCTTGGATTGAGCGGTCTGAGGAGAAGAAGCCAGTCCTTGCGGTGTTTAACAGTGACATCCGGTTCCATTGTTTCCGGTTGGTCCAGGCTTGGTTGACCTCGTCCTGGGCGCGCAGATAATCGGCGAAATCGGCTAATACGAAGAATGGATCGAAGCCAGTTAGGTTGTCGAGCAGGGGGCGGAACAGTTCTCCATCGCCGTTGCTGAAATGGCCAAGGCCGATCAGCCTTAAGGCTTCCGCTAGCTCGGGCAAGGTTTCAACAATTTGCCTGGGTCGATAGCCCTTGGTTTGGAGTTCCATGATTTCCGTCTCGGTTTTGCCAAACAGGAAGAAGTTCTCAGGGCCGACTCGCTCACGGATTTCAACGTTGGCACCATCAAGGGTGCCGATGGTGAGAGCTCCGTTCATCGCGAACTTCATGTTGCCGGTGCCTGAAGCTTCCTTGCCTGCGGTTGAGACCTGTTCGGAGAGGTCTGAGGCGGGATAAATCTGCTCAGCGAGTTTTACGTTGTAGTCAGGTAGGAAAACGACCCGAAGGCGGCCCTCCATATCGGGATCAGCGTTGATTGTTTCGGCAATGCCATTGATGAAGCGGATGATCAGTTTGGCCATGTAGTAGCCAGGTGCTGCCTTGCCTCCAAAGATCACGGTGCGCGGAGCCATTCCCTTGGCCTGGCCGTTCTTGATGCGCAGGTAGTGGGTGATCACCTGCAGGGCATTGAGGTGTTGGCGTTTGTATTCATGGATTCGTTTGACCTGCACATCGAAGAGGCTCGAAGGATCCACCAGAACACCGGTTTGTCGATGGATGTAACCGGCAAGTTTGCGCTTCACCGAAAGTTTGGTTGCTCCCCATTGCTCTAGGAAGGCGGTGTCATGTTGCCGCTCCTCCAGCTTGGTGAGTAATTCCATGTTGGTGATCCATTCAGGACCAACGTGTTCATCGAGTAATCGTGAGAGGGCTGGGTTGGCAAGGGCTACCCAGCGCCGCGGAGTGACGCCATTGGTGACATTGGTGAATTTCTCCGGCCAGATCTCAGCGAATTCCGGCATCAGCTGTCGCTTCAACAGATCAGAGTGCAACGCCGCAACACCGTTCACATGATGGGCTGCAATGGTGGCCAAGTTCGCCATGCGCACGGCCTTGCCACCATCCTCATCGATGATCGACAATTTTCTCTGGATCGCATCATTGCCTGGGTAACGCAGGCGTACCTGTTGTAGGAAGCGGCGGTTGATCTCATAGATCAGCTCAAGGTGGCGGGGCAGCAGGCTGGCAAAGCGAGTGAGATCCCACTTCTCTAGGGCTTCTGGCAACAACGTGTGGTTGGTGTATGCGACTGAGCGGGTCGTGATGTCCCAGGCGGTGTCCCAATCCAGATAGTGCTCATCAATGAGCAGTCGCATCAGCTCTGCTACCGCAATCGCCGGGTGGGTGTCGTTGAGCTGAACGGTCCAGTGATTAGGGAACTCTTCAATGGGAATGCCTCGGTTTCCAAGACTGCGCAGCATGTCCTGGAGGGAGCAGCTCACAAAGAAGTGTTGCTGCTTGAGGCGCAGGCGGCGTCCTTCATCGGTGCCGTCATTGGGATAGAGCACCTTGGAAAGGGTTTCTGAACCAACCTTTTCTTCCACAGCGCCGTAGTAGTCACCGATGTTGAAGGCGTAGAAATCAAAGCTTTCAGTCGCGTCTGCTCGCCAGAGGCGTAGGCGGTTACAGGTGTTGACCCGATAGCCAAGGACTGGCACATCGTGGGGAATGCCGATGGCATGCTCGGAGGGGATCCAGCGTGAGCGGTAGTTGCCCTTGCCGTCGGTGTAGCTCTCGGTGCGACCACCAAAGCCTACGAAGCAGGCCTCCTCGGGTTGGGGGAGTTCCCATGGCCAACCACCCTTGAGCCATTTGTCTGTGACCTCTACCTGCCAGCCATCTCGGATCAACTGGTTGAAGATGCCGAATTCGTAGCGGATTCCATAGCCGATAGCTGGCACCTGCAGGCTGGCCAGTGATTCCATGTAGCAGGCGGCAAGACGGCCTAGACCTCCATTGCCGAGACCGGGCTCTTCCTCGACCTCAAGGATCTGATCGAGTGATTCGATCCGGAAGCGGCGTAAAGCTTGCTCTGCGATTTCTTTCGAGATGCCAAGGTTGAGCAGGTTGCTGTTGAGCTGCGGACCGATGAGGAATTCAGCAGATAGATAGGCCACCGTCTTGTGGGGTCGGGCTCGAATCGCCTCAAGACTTGCCAGGTAGCGAGTCATCAGCCGATCCCGCACGGCATAACTCAGGGCCATGTAGAGGTCATGGTTACTTGCTGTGGGAGCAAGTTTTCCGAGGGTAAAGAACAGATGTTCTGTCATCCCGTCGAATACAGCATCGGCATCCAGCCCGGCTCGTTCAGGGTCGGCGAAGCACCCCGGAGTGGGCAGGCGTAGATCTAGGGGGTGGGAGCTGCTCATGACGGCGGAGAGAAAATAATGTTGGAGGGCTGGAGGCTCTCCTTGTAAGGGGTATTAAGGGAACGAGTAATCAGGCGTAGCAGGAGTCAGTGGCCAATCGGCAGCTCAAAAGGTGTCAAGGTGATTGATTGGTTCATCCTCGTCACGTGTGTTGAGGATGCTCATTCTCTTGAGGCGAAGGGTTTAGGCCATCGAACCCAGCTGGGGAATCTCTGGAAGTTAGCTGCGATGTGCGGCTTGTTTGCCCTAGCAACCGCACATCAACACCTGCAGGTTCTCCTCACGCTTCGTTTTGAGCACACCAAAGCAGGATTTGCCTTTCCTTTAATCTCGCTCACAAAGACTGAAATCCGGCTCCATGGTTTTGCATTCAGTGTTGTCCGTGCTGAGCAGCCACGACGTGGAGGTGGCTGAAACTTTGATCGGTGTGCTGAATTTCCTGCTGATTTTTGTTGCAGCACGCACTCTGGCTGAGCTTTTGGTGCGTTTGCATCTACCTACGATCGTCGGCGAACTGCTGGCAGGGGTTCTGATCGGGGCCTCAGGTTTGCATCTATTGGTGCCGCCGAGTACTCATTCTCATTTGAATGAGGGTTTGGTCAGCCTGATCAGCGCTTTGGCCTCGATTCCTCCTGAGGCCGTACCAGACCTCTATTACGAAACCTTCCCCTCTCTGCAAGCGGTTGCCACGCTCGGCTTGTATGCCCTGCTTTTCCTCACCGGGTTGGAAAGTGAGTTGGAAGAGTTGGTCGCTGTAGGAGTCCAGGCCTTCACAGTGGCCATGGCTGGCGTGGTGCTGCCTTTTGCCTTAGGCACCTTTGGTTTGATGGCTCTGTTTCAGGTGGAATTGATCCCGGCAATTTTTGCTGGTGCTTCGATGACGGCTACCAGCATCGGCATCACTGCCAGTGTGTTTGGCGAACTCGGTTATCTCAAAACGCGAGAGGGCCAGATCGTGATTGGTGCGGCTGTGCTTGATGACATCCTTGGCATTGTGATCCTGGCTGTTGTTGTGGCCTTGGCCACAGGAGGCAACCTCGAGATTGCCCCGATTGTGAAACTTGTCGTAGCAGCGACAGTGTTTGTGGTCTTAGCAATCGTGCTTAGCCGTACTGCCGCTCCAGCCTTTGATTGGGTGATCGACCGACTTAAAGCGCCTGGAGCGGTTGTTGTGGCCTCGTTTGTGATTCTTGTGCTGTGTTGCTTTATCGCTACGGCGATTGGTTTGGAAGCCGCTTTGGGGGCCTTTGCCGCTGGATTGATCCTCAGCAGCTCGAAGAACAATCACGCGATTCAGCAGTCGGTTTTGCCGATCGTGACCCTCTTCGCCACGATTTTCTTTGTTTTGGTTGGCGCTGGCATGGATCTTTCAGTGATCAATCCTCTGGATCCTGCGAGCCGCTCTGCACTCGTTGTGGCTGGCTTCCTGGTTGTTGTAGCGATTGTGGGCAAGATTGCTGCTGGTTGGGCTTTCTGGATTGACAAACCCACCAATCGTTTGGTTGTTGGTCTTGGCATGATGCCGCGCGGTGAAGTTGGTTTGATTTTTCTTGGGCTTGGTACAAGCGCCGGACTGCTTTCTCCTTCTTTAGAAGCTGCCGTTCTATTGATGGTGATTAGCACCACCTTCCTTGCACCGTTGCTTTTGCGTTTGGTGCTTAAAGACAAAACGCCTGGAGGCGGCAACTCCATCCCTGATGACGTTGCTGCCAATCCTGTTGGCCTGGTTTAGTGCAGCTTTTTTGATTGCATAGCCCTGATAAGTAAAAGAATTGCCTACCATCAACTTTCGCCACCGTCGCCGTTGTGACGTCAGCTCCATCTGCCGTTCTTAATCCTTCCTGGAGCCATCTGGGGCACGATGTTCATTGTCTACATCGCATCCCAGATCAGGATGTTGAGCATGGGGGACGCAAACGGCCGGCATTGTTGTTGGTGCATGGCTTCGGGGCTTCTACCGATCACTGGCGCCACAACATTCCAAAGCTTTCTCTCACCCATGAGGTGCATGCCATAGACCTACTTGGCTTTGGTCGTAGTGCCAAACCTGGTGGGCTCGATTATGGCGGGGACCTTTGGAAAGACCAGTTGGTTGCATATGTCAATGAGCGCATTGGAAGGCCCACTGTGATTGTTGGCAATTCGCTGGGAGGTTATGCCGCCTTGGCTGCAGCTGCTGCTCTTGAATCGCAATCGGCCGGAGTGGTTTTACTGAATGCTGCTGGTTATTTCAGCGATGAGAAGTTTTCTCCAAAACCAAAAGACATGAGTTCGAGGCTTCGCCAGATGATTGGGCAAGGTCTTTCAAGGGATCTTGTGGTGAAGTGGTTGATATATCCCTTGATCCAGAGAATGATCTTTGAGAATCTGCGCAGGCCTGGTGTCATTCGCAGGACTCTCGAGCAGGTTTATATAGACCCTGCCAATGTTGATGATGATCTAATTGAGTCGATTCGTAGGCCTTCTCTGGATCCAGGCGCATTCCAAGTGTTTCGCAATGTTTTTCAGGCACGTGGGCTTAGGGGCAAGGCTATTGATGAATTGTTCAATGATTTGCAAGCTCCTCTGTTATTGCTCTGGGGTGATGGTGATCCTTGGTTGAGGAATGCAAAAGCCAAGCAAGATAAGTTTCGCACATATGCCAAAGAAGCTTCTTTGGAAGTGAAAGAGGTGCTTTTAAATGCTGGACATTGCCCTCATGATGAGGTGCCTGACTTGGTGAATTCTGAATTGCTGGAGTGGCTAAATGGTTTGAGTATTGCTTGAATTTGGAATGATTGACGGCCATAGTTCTCCTCTTCTACGCAAGCAGAGTCCCTATCCTCATTGGCAGTACCTGCATCCAGAAAGTGGTGATCGTTTGCGGATTGTGCCTGAGCGAGGTGGTTTAGTCACTGAGTGGTGTTGTAACGGCCAGGAGCTGCTCTATTTGAATCAGGAGCGTTTTGCAGATCCAGAGAAAAGTATTCGCGGAGGCATTCCAGTGTTGTTTCCCATCTGCGGAAACCTGCCAGGTGATTTATTACCCTTGCCAAGTGGTGATTTCATTCTTAAACAGCATGGTTTCGCTAGGGATCAGCCTTGGGAATTACAGTTATTGGAAGATCACAGTGGCGTGAAGATTAGCCTTGTTGATAGTGAAGAGACGCGTGCTGCTTATCCATTTGCTTTTTTGCTTGAGATGGTGGTGCGCCCGATTCGCAATGCTTTAGAGATCGAGGTAGATGTGCATAACCGTAGTCAAATTGCGATGCCCTTCAGTTTTGGTTTACACCCTTATTTCAAGGTGACTGATTTGAACAAGGTTCGCCTCGAAGGCTTACCAAATTCATGTCTCAATCATTTGCAGATGGCAGAAGCTGAAACTGCTATCCAATTGGCAGCTTTAACTGAGGGGGTGGACTTTTTAACTCGCCCTGCGGGCCCAGTCACCCTTGTGGATGAAGCCTCTGGGAGATCTCTGCAGCTTCAGCATGAGAATCCCATGGATCTCACTGTGGTGTGGACTGATCCGCCGCGGCAGATGCTATGCCTTGAGCCTTGGACTGGGCCGCGGGAGGCATTGATTAGTGGTGATCGCAAGTTGGAGATCGAAGCTGGTGGCCAGCAGAGGCTGAGATGTTCCTTGGTTAACTGTTGATCAATTTTTCCTGTTGATGTAACTTTAACCCCCAGTGAAAATATCTTCATTTTCAGATTGAGTATGCATAGTCTGAATTGATATTGGCTGGTCAAGCTTCTGCCTTTTGGCTCGTATTCGGCCATGTCATAAGATTTAAATTAATCTACCTTGATTGGACTTGCCTTGCATGCATCCTTGCGCAAAGGACTTGGAGTCTTGGTCTTGATGGCCTAATCATTTTCTAAAAGTTTAATATGGCATATGTTGATCTCTGCAGTGACCATGGCTTGTATATAATCTTTTAGGGTTTCAGTGAATTGATTGATATGCTTGGGTGCGATTAAAGACTTGGGAAGAGGTCTGACTGTTGAGATTTCATGCCTGATAGTTGTCTATATGCTATTGATCATGTCATGGATTAAGTCTGAGAAGATCCTGCGCTTTTTGATGCTCTATTGAGGCATTCTGCCATGCCTACTTGGCCGTTGATTGACCGCAAACCCCTGGCAATCTCCCTCTTGCTAGTTGTTGTTTTGGATCGAATTGTTGCTTCACAGCTTCAATCAGTGGCCTTGAGGGTGCATCCAGCCAAGCAGGCAGGCGAGCGCCAGCTTGGCTGGGTTGCTGCAGGAGCGTGAGCTGGCCACCGAGGCGAGCAATCTCGTGGCGCAGCGCGTTGAGATCCTCGCTTTGACTGATCCCTTTTGCGTTGGCTGGTGATATTTGCCAGCCGTCGCCGATGCCAGCACCAGCGGCAAGCTGCCAATGCCAGCCGTTGAGGGCTTGCAGTTCTTGGCTGGCGATCAGCCGGTGAATGTTGCTTGGTTGCAGCGCTACCCGTACCAGCCAGTGGCTGCTATCGAAAGATCCTTCAGATGGGTGTGGCTCTTGATGGGGGCCGAGCCAGTCAAGCTGTTTTGTGCCCAGTTGATGTTGATTGGCGAGGGCTTTGAGGTGGCCTATTTGGTCGTTGACTGCTTGATCGCTCACGCTGGCCACGCCGATGTTGAGATGCCAGTCTTCTAAATCTGTTTTGATCCAATCGCAGTATTCCGGTGTGAAGCTGGTGCGCAATAGTGCAGCTCGCCATGCTTCCAGCGCTTCCAGAGAACCATCAAGGCGAAGGCCGATGTGTGCTGGGCGGATTGGTTGGCAGCGCAGAGTGAGTTCCGTGATCAGAGCCAAGCTGCCCCAACTGCCGCACAGCAGGCGCATGAGGTCATAGCCAGCCACGTTTTTGACTACCCGGCCTCCAGCATGCGCAGCAATGCCATCGCTCCGCAGGAGTCCGATTCCGATCAGTTGGTCGCGGATACCCAGATGACGCTGTCGCAAGCCGCCGGCGAGGCCACGAGCCACCAACCCACCCAAACTTCCAGCACTGTTGGGATCTGTATTGGCTTGGCTTCCCCTGGGCCAGTTGACGGCTAGCCATTGATGGTGTTCTTTCAAAACCATTTGTAGCTCTGCCAGCGGCAGGCCGGCTTCAACAGTGATCGTGAGGTCGTCGACAGCGTGATCAAGGATGCGATTGAGACCACTCACGCTGATTGGTTGTGAAGGTATCTCCACAGGCGGCCCCCATTGCAGACGGCTGCCAAGACCACAGGGCAGCCAGGGGGTTGCTGCTGCATGCAGCTCTGCAACAAGATCGGCCAGCTCCTTTGCCGTAGCAGGTGCTGGCACGTTGGCGGTATCGGCGAAGAACGTGTTCACGTCACGATGGTGCCATGAAGATTGTGGTGCTTGATGACGACCCCACCGGCTCCCAGACTGTGCATGGCTGTCTGCTGCTGCTGCACTGGGATGTTGATGTGCTGCGGCATGGGTTGCGCCACCCTTCGCCACTCTTGTTTGTGCTGGCCAACACACGTGCGTTAGCCCCTGATCAGGCGGCATCCCGCAATCGTGAGATTTGTTCTGCTTTGCGGCAAGCATTCGCGGCGGAAGGCATGTCACCAGCTGAAGTTGTTGTGGTCAGTCGCGGTGACTCCACGCTGCGCGGTCATGGCGTTTTGGAGCCTGAGGTGATCGCTGAGGAGCTTGGCCCCTTCGATGCGACGCTGCATGTTCCTGCCTTCCTCGAAGGAGGGCGCACCACGGTGAATGGCGTGCATTTGCTTGATGGCAAGCCAGTGCATTCCAGTGCTTTTGCCAAAGATCGCTTGTTTGGTTACAGCACCAGTGATCTCCCTGCTTGGCTAGAGGAGAAAAGTGGTGGGCAGATCCGAGCTCAAACTGTTCAGCGCCTCTGCCTTGCGCAGTTGGATGCGGCTGTTGAAAATCAAGATGCTGCGACGCCATTGCAGACAGGCCGCACAGAGTTGCGTCGTTGGTTGGCTCGGCTTCATCACAATCAGTCTGTGGTGGTGGATGCGGAGCGTTCTGAGCAATTGCTGGCCTTAGCAGAAGCGGTAAGGAAGTTGGCTGGTCATAAGCGTTTTCTGTTTCGCTCTGCAGCAAGCTTGCTCAATGCGTTGGCAGATCTTGCACCCCAACCTCTTGGTGCTGATGGCTTGGCTGGCATGCGACGGAGCGATCACTCAGGTCAACGATGGCCTGGGTTGGTGATGGTTGGTTCCCACGTTCCTTTGGCTGATGCTCAGTTGGAATGTTTACTCGAGGAGCCAGAGTGCATGGGGGTGGAATTGCCAGTTCCCCGCTTTGCGCAGATCTTGCAGAGAGGCTTTTCTGATGGGCGCTTGGCTGAATTGGAGCAGCATTGCTTCAATCAGCTTGGCGAGGCGCTTGCCATCGGTCGTACACCGGTGTTGTTTACGAGTCGCGGTGAATTGGATTGTTCGACATCAGCTGCAAGGCTGAGCTTTGGCGTTGCTTTGGCTCAATTGATGGCTCGTCTGGCGGCTGCTCTTGCGCCGAGGTTGGGCTATTTGATCAGTAAGGGTGGAATTACAACCCACACTGTCTTGGCAGAAGGGCTGGGCTTGGAGATGGTGCAGCTTGAGGGGCAAATCTTGCCAGGCTTGTCGTTGGTGCGGCCTTTAGCTGGAGATGGCTTGGTTGATCTGCCGATCCTTACCTTCCCCGGAAATCTTGGCAATGAAACCACGCTGTTGACCGCCTGGCGATTGATGGAGGCCGGCGGCACAGGCCAGTAGTTCCATTGGATGGGCAACTGCTACATCACCATTCAGATGGCGGCGGAGTTGCAAGGTGCAGCCAATGTTGGCGCTGGCAATCAGTTCAGCTCCAGTGTTGCTGAGGTCAGCAACCTTGATTCTCCCCAGCTCGGCAGCTTCTTGCGGGTTGACCAAGTTATAAATTCCGGCGCTCCCACAGCAAACTCCGGCTTCTGTGGCTTCACTCAAAACTAGATGGGGAATGGCCTTCAATAATTGTCTTGGTTGGGCTTGGATTCCTTGGCCATGAATCATGTGGCAGGCATCGTGGTAAGCAACTTTCAGAGGAGTTTGGGGGCTGGCAGGCTGCCCATTGTGATGGGCAAGAGGCTGAAGGTTTTGCTGAAAGTTGCTGTCGAGGCCTTGTTCCGCCAGGAATTCATGCACATCGAAGACGGGAATGTTGAAGCTTGCTGTTGCGTTGAGGAGTTCGCCGTAGGCCTTCATCGTGTGGCCACAGCCCGAGGCGGCCACCAGCACAGCCTCTAAGTGCTCGGCTCCAGCAGGTCGCCCTGGGCCGACAACATTGGCAAAGCTTTTGACAAGCTTCTCGGCTAGCTCTCGGGTTTGTTTGAGTTGTCCCTGGTGGTGGGAGACGGCGCCGCAGCAGCCTTGATCTTTTGGCACAACGACTTCAAAGCCATTGGCTTGCAGCACGGCAATAGTGGCTTGGTTCACGTTGGGATCGAAGCAACGTTGCACACAGCCAAGAACAAGCCCCACTCTGCTGCGGCGTTGACCTGTTGCGGGGTGGAGAACCTGCAGATCATCCTGAAAATTTTCTGCTGCAAGAGCAGGCAACAAGGCCTCCATCGCTTCCAGTTGGGGCCCAAGAATTTTGTTGATACCGAGGCGGCGGCTGAGCGCTTGTATTGGTGTACCCGCGTAGGCACGCAAAGGTTGCAGAAGGGCGCGCAGTCGGCCGGGGTAGGGGAGCAACTTCAGCAGAACTTGGCGAAAGTGGTTCTGGCAGGGGCTGCGAAGTTCTGCTTGGTTCAGTAAAGGGCGCGTGGCCTCGATGAGCTGGTCGTAGCGAACTCCTGAGGGGCAGGCACTCACACAGGCAAAGCAACCTAGGCAGGAGTCGAAGTGGCTAGCGACGGTGGCATCAAGCTCCAGCTCACCGTTGTCGATCGCCTTGAGGGTATGGATTCGCCCTCGCGGTGAATCCATTTCAGTGCCCAACACTCGGTAACTGGCGCAGGTTGGCAGGCAGAAACCGCAGTGAACGCAGGGGTCGGCGGCGTCTGCTGGGAGGCTGCTCAGGACCTTGTCAGTTTGGTTTGGCGTGACGTCAACAGAAGTCATGCTTTAAGTCTGGCGACTTCCATGTCGCTCTGTTGCATCGTCGAATTATTCGCCATGCCTTTGCATAAGCGTTGGGTTTCTCCTGAAGCCTTTGCTAGTTGCACCAGTGATTCATGTAGGACGGCAGTGGTTATATGGTGCTGAGCCTTTTTGTAGGAAAACTACCTTTCTTTTTCAGCATTGATTGAGGGAGCATGCGAGTCAGCGGAGGCCTAATGGCTCTGTGCTCTATGTGTCAGTAGCTGTATCCAGATAGCTCGATTTCGCGTTCGAAAATTAACCCAATTCTTGCGGCTTGCTCCTCATTGAGAACGTCTCGATAATGACGCTTATCGCTGCGAAAATGTCGCTTAGCATCGGGTAATTTTGGGTTGCCAGGAAGATTTAACTCCTCGAAAATTCGATTCACTTCTGCCTGAATATTTTCATAACGACAAAGCCGATTAACAACGAGCTTGCCGTTCAAAGTGTACATCTCTTGACTGCGTCTAGCAATTCCTTTGATTTTTGAGCTGTTGAGGAATGAGTCTAGGCTGATCGGATCAGGCTTATTCCTGATCGACCAGAAATATTGAGAAATCACGAGATCCCATGGATTGCGAACGAAGCAGAAGCGAAAATAAGATTCCCAGAGATCGGGTTGTAAATAGTTCAGAATTTTCTTGGGTGTAATATGAGTGTAGTAGCCAATCTCTTTAACCTTTTCAGATATACAAAGGCCAGTTAGCTTTCGCTGAGCGAGAAGTGATAGATAGGCTGCTTTGTTTTGCCAAGGCATGAAATGTCGTGGCCCTGGATAGCGTAATCTTCTTCTTATTTCCTCATCTTTGCCCAAGGGAGTAATGATATCTTTTTGATTGCAGGCACTTGAAAAAGTAATCCCTATAGCAGTCGAGGCAGTTTTGCGGTTGGCGATAAAAATGAACCGTTGGCTATTGCTAATAATCATTTATTTGTGCTGTGAAGTGATTTAGCATTAGCCTTAGAAGTGGCTGATGACGGCCTCAGAGAAGCCACTGCAGCTCACAGGTTCTACGGGTGGGTCCATGAGGCGAGCCAGGTCATAAGTGACCTCTTGATTGGCAATCGCAGCACTGAGCCCTTTTGTGATCAAGTCTGCAGCTTCTTGCCAGCCCAGAAACTCCAGCATCATCACGCCGCTGAGGATCACCGATCCTGGGTTGATGCGATCAAGGCCGGCATGCTTGGGTGCTGTTCCATGGGTCGCTTCGAAGATGGCAGCGTTCTCGCCGATGTTGGCTCCCGGGGCCATGCCTAATCCGCCCACCATCGCTGCGGCTGCGTCAGAGATGTAGTCGCCATTGAGGTTGAGTGTTGCCAGGATTGAGTATTCCTGCGGCCGCGTTTGGATTTGTTGGAAGATGCTGTCGGCGATGCGGTCATCGACAAGCACCATCCCTTTCCATTGGCCGTTGCCATGACTGGTGCCGATGGCATCCAGCACGCCGTGCACTTCGGCATCGATGCTGGCCTTTCTCTCAGGCGTGAGGCTGTCATAGCCAGGCTCGATCATGCGGGCATTGGCTTGGATGCTTAGTTGTGGATCGTTTTCAAGATTGCCGAGAATCCAGCTCTCCCTTTCGGTGATGCACACGTCGCGGAACTCGCTTGTGGCGAGTTCATAGCCCCAGTCACGGAAGGCTCCTTCGGTGAACTTCATGATGTTGCCTTTGTGCACCAAGGTGACGTGGCGCTTGTCGCCCTTCAGCCGAAGAGCATGTTGAATCGCTTTGCGGATATGACGCTGGCTGCCGTGCTTGCTTACCGGCTTGATGCCGATGCCTGAGCCTTGAGGAATCTGGCGTTTGCCGAGCTTGCCGTTGGCGGGAATGACGACAGTGTTGAGATGTTCGCGCAATGTCTGGCCGACTGGATCATCGGCTTCCCATTCCACCCCCATGTAGATATCTTCCGTGTTTTCTCGGTAGACGATGACATCAAGATCCTGAGGCCGTTTGTGGGGGCTGGGTGTGCCCTTGTAGTAGCGACAGGGGCGGACGCAGGAATACAAATCGAAGATTTGACGTAGGGCCACATTGAGGGAACGGATGCCGCCACCGACTGGAGTCGTGAGGGGACCTTTGATGGCGACCCCATAGGTGCGGATCGCTTCAAGGGTGTCCTCTGGTAGGTACTGGTAGGTGCCGTAGAGATCGCAGGCCTCGTCACCTGCATAGACCTTGAACCATTCGATACGACGCACGCCTTGATAGGCCTTTGTTACAGCTGCATCCAGCACTCGTTGGGTCGCCGGCCAGATGTCCACACCTGTGCCATCACCGCGGATGAAGGGAATGATTGGCTCGTTGGGTACGACTGGCTGACCGTTCACGAAGCGGATTGCCGTGCCCTGGCTTGGGGCGGAGAGCTTCTCGAACTGAGCCATGGGAAACGTGCGCGACGGTGACGCGTGCTCAGGCGAGCCTATGCCTTGGTGGTGGACCTGACGACCAGACTTAAGCGACGTAGCTTGAGCTTGCCAAATTCTTCTCGAATTCAGTAGTGCTGTTCTACGTTCATAGTGAATGATGGAGAGGTCATCAATCTCAGAGCGTTTGCCTGGTCAGATCTGGGTAGTAGCTGCCTGTTTCAATGAAGAGGCTGTGATCTGTCAGTTCATCGAACGAGTGCTTGTCTTGCCGGAAGTTAGTCATTTGTTGCTGGTGGATGATGGCTCACGTGACGGCACGGTGGCTCAGATCCGCTCATGGCAGCAACGATTTGTTGGTTCTAAGGCTTCTACTCCAGTCACTTTGTTGGAGCTCACAAGGAACTTTGGTAAAGAATCGGCAATGCTGGCCGGCTTGGATTATGCCCAGGGCCACTGCGATGCTGTGGTGCTAATTGATTCAGATCTTCAGCATCCGCCAGAGTTGATTACGCAGATGGCTCAGGCTTGGCGTGATGGTGCTGAGGTTGTCACTGCAGTCCGTGACGATCGTGATCAGGAATCAAGATTGAAAGTAACAACTTCCTCCTGGTTCTACAGGGTTTTCAACCGGGTAGTGGATTCCATTCAACTGATTGATGGAGCAGGAGATTTTCGTTTGCTCAGTGCACCAGTTGTGCAAGCCCTCACTCAAATGCGTGAATTCAGCCGTTTCTCCAAAGGTTTGCTGCCTTGGACTGGATATCGCAGTGTCGAGCTGAGTTACAGCAGGGTGAAACGAATGGGAGGTCGTAGCTCCTGGAGCCCCCTGAAGTTATGGAGCTATGCCCTTGATGGCATCTTTTCCTTCTCAGTGATTCCTCTTAAGGTTTGGAGTTTTTTGGGCCTTGTAGTTTCCTTAATTAGTTTGCTTTACGCCGCAGTTATCGTTTTGATCACGATTTTTAATGGGGTTGATCTTCCTGGCTATGCCTCACTGATTGTGGCGGTTCTGTTTTTGGGGGGCATTCAATTGATTGGTATCGGTGTACTTGGCGAGTACATCGGTCGGATCTATGTGGATACCAAAGCGAGACCACACTATTTCATTAGGGCCATTTACGGTTCACTTTGAGTGGAGGAACTGGCTTGTAGTTTTTTGACTGCTTGCCACTCCAGTTGACGCCATGAGGATGAGAAAAATGTACGAGATAAAGGGAAATCTGTTAGGCCCTTATGAATCTCTTCTGGCTTTAGCGGTGCAGCTGGATGCGATAGCAGCAAAGGTTGTGTTTGCGGTGGTGAGAATGAAACAGATTTGAGGTCTTGCCAAGCGGCTTTGAGCGGAGCATCCACCATTCGCCCTGTGAAAAGCACGCCGGCAAATCGGACGTTGGTCGCGACTAACGCTTTGCGCAGTCGTGGTAAAGCCATGCGAGTGAGGCTCTGCAGCACAAGCCACTTCAACCAGCCACCATTCATTAGAGCTGTTAGCCAGTAGCGTGATGAGAGCCCAGTGGGCAAGGGCTCAGCAGTGGTGCGTAACCAGCTGATGCCTTGCTCAGGTGCTAGTTCGAGGATTACATCGAGCACGATTGGCACCAGATGCACATGCTGATGGCCATCAATGGCGATGATGGTGAGTCCAGTGAGTTCTCGAAATCGCTGGATTTGAGAATTCAGTTCACAGCGAAGTTGTCTTTCAAGTCGTCGTCGTCTTGGCGCCTTTTTAGGTAGGCATGATGCCAGCATTAACGTCCCAAAAGAGCATTTGAGCCGCCCTGCATCATCAATGAGTCCAGACACTTGTTGAGGGGGCGCTACTGCTCGACCTTCGCTTAGGCAGAGGTGCAAGCACAGTTGAAGGCTGGGGCAGTTTTTACATTTTTCAATAGCGGACTCAACAGCATTGCCATTGACCAGCAGGCTGGCGCTGTCCAACTGCTTGGCCGCAGCAAGAGCAAGGATGGCGGTGTTGGTCGCATTGGTGAGACCTAGGTCATCGGCATGCAGTTGAGGCTTCGTCTTGTTCGATCGTTGCTGCCGGCGCATGCTGAATCGGGCAGCCCTTGACCAGATCAAAGCATTGAGCAATGTCGGTGTAAAAACCAGCATCACTGTGGTGATGGGTAGTGAAGCCCAAGGGTTGAGCGCCAATGGCAACAGTGCACTCACGCTGACATTGACACTGAACTGCAGAAGCAACCAGCGACGTGCGAAGCGCTGTCCAGTTGTTTCTGAACGGAAGGTGTACAGGGCATGGCCTAGATAGCTGACCAATGAGGCGGCTAAGAAGCCACTGAGGTTGCTCAGCCAGAACGGTATGAGCTTTGCCATGAGCACCAGCAGCGTTGCGTGTATGGCTGCAGCTGCTAGTCCGACTAGTCCATAACGCCCTACTCGTGCAGCCAATGGCTGCAAACTCATGACAGCCCAGTCTCAAGGACTGCATTCATCGCCTTGAGATGATCGAGTAGCAATAAACATGACATGGCAGAGCGATTCCTCATCAGGGACAACATCAAAGTGCCGCAACCGTAATGGCATGGCACTGATTGATCCTGCAAGATTGGTCCGCTTCAGAAGACTGGATGAAGTCGCTACACGATGCATCACTTGGAGTTTGCTCAGGGCCAGATTCAATGGGCATGTCTTGAGTCTGCATATACCAGCCGCTCAATCCAGCTTCATTTGTTGATGGGATGATCCAGAGATTTGCAATAGGTTTGAGGGTGAGCCCCTTGATCTTGCTCTAATAAATACACCTTTGGAGCTAGTGGTTTTAGTGCCGCCTTGTTGATGCAAATCAGTTCAGCGGCGAGGTTGTTCTCTTAACCCTCTGCAATCGATGACTTCATGAAGCAGCCAGTTATTTTTAATGTCCTTTCACCTGTAAATGCTTTGTTTCCCCAATGGCGGTAGCCCTTTCGAGCGCACTGAGAGAAGGTATTAAGGCAGCCCACACGATGGCCGAGAACACTGGTTTCGTGAGCTCTTTCCTCCAAGGCGTGGTTGATCTCTCCAGTTTTCGCAACCTAGTGGCTGCGATTGGGAAGGTCCTGTTTGTGGATGGTTCACGTGCCGCCAACGAGGTGGCAGCACCGAGGCTGTGGTGGCCTGAGGGGCTTTGTAATCGTCAGATTTGATCAAACTGCGGCATAGTTCTGCATCGGTTAGTCCCCTCGCCCCTGTGCGTCGCGTCTTTTTTCTGGTTCCGGGGACTACTGATCGCTATCGCTGCGGTGGTCTCTCAGTGGCGCTCCATACCGCAAGGTTGGTGAACAGGCTTATGCCTACTGATTTGGTGACTTATCGGAACCGTCAGGACGATTATCTGTTTTTGGATGATCTTTTGCAGCAAGAACCAGCTCCAGGAGAAACACTTTGGGTGGTGAGCTGGGGGTTTGAAGTGCCGAAGTTATTGCGGCGTCTAAGGGGGCGGCATGTGGTTTATCACGCCCATAGCAGCGGCTATGGATTTGATCTTCCATCAGGGGTTCCTGTCTTCGCTGTGAGCAGGAATACCCTTGGCTACTGGGGTGACCGAGCACCTCGCAATCCTCTTTTTTTAGTACCTAATGCTTTAGAGCCGTATTGGTTGGAGCGAGGTGCTCGGCTTGGAGCAGCTGTGGCTGAAGCTGGAGATCGCCCAATCGATGTCTTGGTGCAGGAGCGAAAGAGTAGCCGTTATGTGTTGGGGCAATTAGTTCCTGCCTTGAGAAAGCTAGGGCTGAAGGTTGTGGTTCAGAGTGGCTGGGTGGAGGATCTGGTCGCTCTGTTCAACGCTTCTAAGGTTTATATCTACGATTCGGCTGAGTATTGGCGGAGTAATGGCCTGAGTGAGGGCTTTGGCTTGCCCCCTCTAGAGGCGATGGCTTGCGGCTGCGTGGTCTTCAGCAGTTTCAACCATGCGCTCGCCGATACACTTGATCCGAGTGTGGTGGGCCATCAGATTGGTTGCGGCAGTCTTGCCTGGGATGTGCGACGGATTTGCGAATCTGTGCGAGAGCCGGCGGCTTGGCATCCAACGCAGGAGCGGCTCAATCAGCTGTTAAGTGAACATACGGAAACGGCTTTGATGTCGCGTTGGAGATCGGCGTTGGCTGCTATTGAGACCATGCCGTCAGATGAAGTGCCCCTCAGGAGGTCTCCAACCTTTCTGATGCGATTCAATCGAAAGGTTGGCCGAATATTGAGGCTTTTGAGACGGCTGATCTCTCGCCGCTAATTGTGGCTTCTGTCTTTCTGATGAGCTGCTGCATCGACTAGGGGACTTGGGGATGGTCAATCGGTTACCTGGCTGGCCGACCTGTTGCTGATTGTGGAGGTTGGCAACCAGTAACTTGAACTTTAAGGATGCTTGCGTTTCGTCTGCCTCCGAGAAGAATTGTGCGGCGTGTCCATGCTCTTGCAAAGCCAGACCTGGAATGAACTAAGACAGCTGCTGCGTCAACTTCCTTCTAAGCGCATCAACCTTCTGATTCTTGTTTTGCTGGCCTCCTTTTTTCAGGGCTTGCTTGACATGCTTCTGGTTGGTCTGCTGGCCAGGTTGGTAGGGGTGATGTCGGGAGCGACGTTGCATGATCGTATTCCGGGTATTCGCTTTTTTGGTGGCGGAATTCTTGATCAAACCGGATGGTTGTTAGGACTCCTAATCGCATCATTCTGGTTTACTTCGGCGATCCGTTTTGGTGTTTCGCTGATGCAAAGCATGCTCAGTGCGGAGATCTGGACAGATTTAGTTAATAAGGTCTATGCCAATTTGATGTTGCAACGCTATGAGTTTTTCACTCACAACCGAACTGCACATCTTTCCGAGCGCTTCAACAGAATTCTGAACCGTGTTTCAACCACAGTTGTTACACCTCTGATCACAATTGTTGGTAACACTCTTTCGGTTTTGGTTCTTCTGGTCGGAGTTGTTTTTGTGCTCGGCTGGAATGCGTTGTTGATTTTTGTCTTGATGTTGGCTGCATATTCGCTTGCCTCAAGGATTATTACCCCCTATTTACGCTTGGCAACGAAGCAAAAGGTTCGTTATTCGCGCCGGATCAATTTGTTGCTGATGGAGTCGCTTAGGTCGATGAGAGATGTGCAGATTTATTCGGCCGATGAATTTTTTGTCCGCCGTTTCTCACGTGATGGTGTCGTCGCCAAGCGTTATGACCGTCTCTCTAAGTTATTGCCTGATGTGCCTCGCTTCATCATTGAGCCTGCAGGGATCACGATTCTATTTTTAGTTGGTCTGGCTCCGGCATTATTGGCTGGGGATACAGATCGCATCAGGGAGGCTGTGCCGACTTTGGCAGCAGTCCTTGTTACTTTGTTGCGTATTTCCTCTCCCCTGCAGTCTATGTTTCGCAGCATTAACAAGCTGCGGGGTGGGCTGCCTGAAATTAAGGATGCCCTGCAGTTGTTGAGTATGACCCCTGATCGCCTTGTGCTTTCTTCGCCAGGTGTGCCCACGCCTGATGGGGTGATGCCGCGTAGATTTATTGAGCTCGAGGGAGTGGGTTTTTGCTATGGCGGCAGCGATCGCGAGGTGCTTAGAGATGTCAACCTCACCATTCCGGTGGGTTCCAGGATCGCTTTAGTTGGGCGTACTGGCAGTGGCAAGAGCACTCTGGCTCATTTGTTGTTGGGGCTATTTCGTCCCACTCGAGGAGAACTCTCCCTTGATGGAGTTCCTCTTAATGAAGAGGAGGTGCCAGCTTGGCAGGCCAATTGTGCTCTTGTTCCACAGGATATTCGCCTTCTTGATGCAAGTGTGCGCGAGAATATTGCTTTCGGCCAGGATTTAGAATCAATCAATGATGATGATATTTGGGCCGCGCTGGAGGCGGCCCAGTTTGACGACTATGTGAGTCAGATGCCCTATGGATTATTCACCATGGTTGGTGAGAACGGGGTGAAACTTTCTGGCGGTCAGCGTCAAAGATTGTCTCTGGCTAGAGCTTTCTTTCGCAATGCCAAGGTGTTGGTGTTGGATGAGGCAACAAGTGCTCTCGACAACAAAACCGAGCATGATGTTTTACAGGCACTTGAGTTGATAGGTAGACGCTGTACCACGATTGTGATTGCCCACAGACTTACTACAGTCAAGAAGTGTGATCGTATTTATGAATTGCAGGATGGTTGCATCAAGGCATCCGGTGATTACGAGACACTTTGCTCCTCGTCTTCATCTTTTCGAGAGATGACTCGTTTCGAGAGCGCCTGAACTGACCATGGCTGACTTTGTGGTTCTTTCAACTGCTGACTGGGATCATCCGTTATGGACCAATAAGCAACATGTTGCTGTGTCCCTGGCGGCTGCCGGCCACAGAGTGTTGTATGTGGATTCGCTCGGTCTGCGTCCTCCTCGTGCAGGGGCGGCTGATCGAGGCCGTATCCTGCGGCGTCTTGGTCGAGTGTTGCGTCCGCCTCGGCAAGTGGGCGAGGCCCTTTGGGTGTGGTCACCTCTTGTGCTGCCCGGCGGGACGGCTGGCTTTGCTTTGATTCTGAATCGGCAATTATTCACTTTGGGGCTGCGTTTTGCCTTGCTTTGGCTGCGCTTCTGGCAACCAATCCTTTGGACTTATAACCCACTGACATGTCGCTATTTGGCGTTGGGTAGTTTTGGTGGAAGCATTTATCACTGCGTTGATCGCATCCAGGCTCAACCAGGTATGCCGGCGGAAAGGATCAGCGCAAGCGAGCGGCAGCTTTGCCGAGCTGTGGATGTTGTCTTTACCACTTCCCCGGATCTACAGGCTGACCTGGAAAAGATTCATCCTCATACTCATTTTTTCGGCAACGTCGCTGATCAGCAACATTTTGGACAGGCATTGAGTGGAACATTGCCGTGTCCTCCTTCTCTCAATGATCTCCCTAGGCCTCGCTTGCTATTCATCGGCGCCATTGATGCCTACAAGCTGAATTTGCCGATGCTTGAGATCTTGGCGGCGCGCCACCCTGAGTGGACCTATGTCTTTGTTGGTCCTGTGGGGGAGGCAGATCCCGAAACGGATGTTTCCAATTTGCTCACGTTCTCCAATGTTCACTTCGTTGGCGCGCAGCCCTATAGCGATTTGCCTTCTTGGCTTGCTCACTGTGATGTCGCCTTGCTGCCATTGCGGCAAAACAGCTACACCCGTCATATGTTCCCGATGAAGTTCTTCGAGTATTTGGCGTCTGGGAAACCAGTCGTTGCCACTGCGATTCCTGCTCTTCGTCCCCACGCTGTAGCGGCACATCTTTGTGAGTCTGAAGCGGACTCCTTTGAAGTGGCAATTGCCAATGCGCTTGCTTCTGAAGGACCGGCTTTGACGGAGCGACTCGCTATAGCGGCAGCACACACCTATGAGGTGCGAACAGCAGCCATGTTGTCGGTGCTGAACGAGCTGGGAATTTTGCCTGACGCTCGAGTCAGTGGTGTTTCCTCTGGACGAGCCAGAGTCAGAGTGCGTCGTCTTCGTCACTATTGGCATGAATGGCTCCTGTCGCAGCTCGCGACTTCCTTGGCTGCTGGGCTGGATCGAATTGGTGCCCATCAGAATGCCTTGGAGATGTTGCAAGTTTTTAGACACCGTTGGCCACTCAATCTGCCTGTGCTACGTGCCTTGATTCCACGTTCAGTGCAAGCAGGTGATTTCAATTATGCGCTTGAAGTCATGGAAGATCTTTGGATTAATTACGGCCAGATTTCTTACTTACGCAAATTACTTTTTCGTCGGGGTTCGCGTCCTGAAGATCTACAACAGCAGATTGCTTTGTTCGAAACTTTAGCCAGAAGTGTTCGGCTGCCATTGACCTACCGATGTTATTCCCGAGTCGTGCTGGCCTATCGGATGGTTGAGAGTGGGGATCAAGTCAGAATGCGTGAATCAGCGCTTGCTTTGCAGTGGTTTGTTGTTCAACTTGAAAGTGATCCAGGCACAAGACTATGTCGGCGAGCAAATCGCTCGAATCGAGCAAAGTTATTGATTTCTTGCTATTCAACACTCACGCGCTTGTATTTAGCGCTTGGCGATCGAAAGTCAGTGGCGGCTATTGGACGAAAAGCAGCGGAGTTTATGGATGGGTTCGATCTGAATGCGATAGATAGAGATACTTCCTTCCGCTTGACTCGCAATCTGATGCGATGCCTCACGATCGATGTCCTTGAAGCTTGGCGTTTGGGGGATCAATCCCTTTATCAGAGGGCGAGGCAAAGGCTTGTTCTGGTTGTGGATCATTGTCATCAATCCATCCATGATGAAAGCAATGCGCAAGAGGATCATCGAGGTTTTGCCAAGGCTCTTCTTGAAGAGGTTGATAGCCTGGAGCTAATGATCACTGGTCCCAGCCATGATCCGCAAAGGATTCACGAATTATTGCGATTAATGGTTAAGAATAAGGGATTGTCACTTGATGGAGTGTTGCCCTTATTCCCTGATTATCTAGATACTAAACTTGCTGAGGTCTGTCAATGAAGGATGTGGTTGATGCCTCATCGCCACGAGTGCTTTTGTATGTTGACTCTTTGAAAATTGGGGGTGCGGAGAGGATCACTCTCACCCTTGCACAGTGGTTGTATCAGGAAGGTTGGACTCCAGTTGTTTTAACCCGTCAGCCTTTGGGAAGGGATTTTTACCCCATTCCGGCTGGAGTTGAGAGGGCAGCTGAGCCTGTTGATCCAGATTGGCTCAAGAGGCTGCGTTGGTTTGGTTTCCCATGGCGGGTACAGCGTTTGCGGTGTTGGATTCGGCGTGAGCGGGTTGCCGTGGCTATTGGTATGACAACGTTGCCAGCCATCAAGCTGCTTCTAGCCACACGTCCTCTGGCTGTGCCATGCGTTGTTTCTGAGCGGAACTATCCACCGGCTAAGCGACTTGCTCTGCCTTGGCGGTTGTTAAGACGTTTGACCTATCCATGGGCAGATCTCCATCTAGTGCAGACCCGATCCACGGGCAAGTGGCTTGCGAACAATGTTGGAGCCAAGCATCAGCTGCTGTTTCCGAATCCCGTGCAGTGGCCACTGCCATGTTTTGATCCTGCCCCTGACCCAGAGTCTTGGCTTGCGGCTGCCGGGGTGGTTGCAGATGACCCTCTCATTTTGGCTGCTGGCACCAAGGCCTATCAAAAGGGTTTCGATCGCTTGGTGCAGACCTTTGCCTTATTGGCAGCTCGCTCGCCAAGGGTGCAACTCGTGATTTTGGGCCTTGCGTCGACGACCTATCACGGCATGGATCAGCAGGCCAATTTGCGAGCTCTGCTTGCTCAACATGGCGACTTTCAGGCTCGACTTCACTTCCCGGGGCGCGTTGGCAACATGATGGATTGGTATCAACGTGCTGGGATTTATGTTCTTCCCTCGCGTTATGAGGGTTTCCCTAACGTGTTACTGGAGGCCATGGCGGCAGGCTGTGCTTGTGTTGCCTCTGATTGCCTCACTGGCCCAGCCGATTTGATTGAGAATGGTCGTAATGGGCTGTTAATGCCTATGGAGGCTTCTCCCATGGATTGGGCTGAGGCTTTGGCTGAGCTTTTGGCCGATACAACGCGGCGCCGTTCATTAGCCAAACAAGCATTAGGTGTTCACGAACGATTTGCTCAAAAGGCTTTGCGTCAGAGTTTCTGTAAAGCTCTGGCAGGCTTGCAAATAGCAGATCATCAGGGCATTCGGCATGGCAAAGATGGATGATCTTTGGCTGGTGTTGCCTCATTTGGGACCGGGCGGTGCCCAAAAGGTTGCTCTTCTCGCTGCTGATCACTTCGCGGCTCAGGGGCTAAGCCTGCGTGTTGTGACTTTGCTGCCAGGTCATTCCATTGCCCATTGCCTCCCTGATGGACTTGATCATTTTGATCTCGGGCCTGCTGTCGATGCCGCTTGGCGCAGGGATCATTGGAATCGATCTTTGCTAGCTCGTGGGCGACGATTCGTTTTTGCACAGCGGAGACGACTACATCGCATCTCCGCAAAACTTTTGCTGCTGCTGGTTTGGCCTTGGTTGAGTAGCGAGGCTAAGCCTGGCAGGAATGGCCTTGCATCAGGATTGCTCTGTTGGTGTGTACACGGGGTTGGTGGGCCTCAGGCAGTGCTGCTTAAGGATTTGTTTCGCCAGCATCAACCTCAGCGGGTCCTGGCGTTTTTAAGTATTACCAACATGTTGGTGTGCCAGGCCCTATGGGATTCGTCGACCCACCTGGTGATTTCTGAGCGCAATGATTTATCGCGTCAGTCGTTGCCTTTCCCTTGGCAGCGGCTTCGTGAGGTTCTCTATCGTCGTGCCGATGTGGTCACCGCCAATACCGAAGGCGTTCGGCAATCTCTTGAGTGTTTGCCCAACTTGCAACGCCTAGAACTATTGCCCAATCCCCTGCCGGGAAAGGGTGAATCCCTCCATGTTTCCGATGCAGGTTATGGGATACGGCCAGAGGCGTTTGTGACCGTGGCAAGGCTGGTTCCTCAGAAGGGCATTGATGTTTTGATTCGTGCGCTTGCATTAGTCACTGGACCAGCCAGTCAATGGCCAGTTCTTTTGGTAGGCGATGGCCCGGAACGGTCGGCACTGGAGAATCAGGCGGCAGTCGAGGGTGTCGCCCAACGTGTGCATTTCAAGGGCTTTCGCAGGGACCCAGAGACGTATCTCGCCGCAGCGTCTGTATTCGTGTTGCCGTCAAGATTTGAAGGCATGCCCAATGCTCTTTTGGAGGCGATGGCTGCCGGACTTGCTGTGATTGTTACTGACGCTTCACCAGGGCCACTAGAGGTGGTCGAACATCGCCGTTCCGGCATTGTGGTTCCCAGCGATGATCATCATGCGCTGGCCAATGCGATGTTGGAGCTTGCTGGAGATGCTGCTCTTCGAGCTCGTTTGGGATGCGCCGCACGTGAACGCCTTACAGCCCTTGATTGGCCGCAGGTGGAAACACAGTGGCGTTCAGTTCTTGCTCTGCCATGAGCATTCGCTTGCTTGTGTTCGCGCCAACACAGCGAGCGCCAACGGAAACTTTTGTAAGAGCCAATCTTCAGGGACTGCCTTTTGAGATCACGGCCTATTTCGGTGATGAGCAGCCGCTATCTGATCCAGGTCGCTTGGCCTATGGACTCGCCATTCTTGTGAGTAAGGCGCTTACAAGATTTGGCTTTTTGCGGTTGGCCTCGCTGCCAGGTTCTTTGGTTGCCTTGCTCTTGATCCGTCGTCACCAGCCCGATGTGTTGATGGCGGAGTTCGGTTTTCATGCGGTACGCATCATGGAGGCGGCCACTTGGAGTGATACTCCATTGGTGGTACATTTTCGCGGTTCTGATGCTTCGGCACGGAATAGGCTGGGACTCCTAAAAGAACGCTATCGCCGATTGATGGTGATTGTCTCTGGGGTCATCGTTAAAAGCCAACCGATGCGCCGTACCTTGCTGGATTTGGGCGCAGCAGATGAGCACATGATTGTCAGCCCTTCGGGAGCTGATCAACGACTATTCCATGGTGCCGACCCTGGCAGTTCCGCACCTTTATTTGTAGCCATAGGCCGTTTTGTTGCCAAAAAAGGTCCGCTGGAAACAATCCACGCCTTCGCCGCTATGCGACAACTATTGACTGAATCTGAGGTTGCAAAAACTAGCTTGGTAATCCTTGGCGATGGACCGCTGTTGAATCAGGCCAAGCAGTTAGTGCACCAGTTAGGTCTTGGCAAAGTTGTGAGCTTGCCTGGTGTCGCTGGTCGAGACACGGTGGCACAACTTCTAAGGCAAGCGCGTTGCTTTGTACAGCATTCTCGTGTAGCTCCTGATGGAGATAGTGAAGGTAGCCCTGTAGCGGTGATGGAAGCTCAGTTGAGCGGCCTACCCGTAGTAGCGACACTTCATGGAGGAATTCCTGAGGTTGTGCAGGAAGGCATCAGTGGTTTTTTGGTTGATGAGGGGGATTTGCAGAGGATGGCCTCTGCTATGGCGCGCTTGGCTCGCGATCCAGGTTTAGCCAGTCGCATGGGCTTGGCTGGACAGCAACGCGTGGCATCACGTTTCACGGTAAGCCACCATTTGGCGGCGGTTGCTGCGTTGCTTGAGAAGGCGAGTCAGAAACGTTCTTGACTTGATTCGTCGCTAGCCGGTTTGATTACGCAGAGAGCAGTGGCTGCTAGAAGGCCAATTAATATTTGGTTGACTTGACTGCGATGGTGGATTGTTGTTGATAAGGCATTGAATGCGAGAGCAAAGTTAATTCCTAGAGCCATTTCTGGCCACGTGGTGCCACGAAACCCAAGAGGCAGAACTTCGCGAATAGAGGATTGTTGTCTTAAAAGTCCTCTCACGATCAATATTACCAGCATCATTAATGCAATGATTCCGAGCAGGCCGTGATGACCACCCATCTGGGCTAAGGTGTTATGGGCATGGCCAAGATGTCCTAACTTATGGTCGTGATTTGGAATGTGATAACACAAATTATTGAGTCTTTCGCTTGACCAGCCAACACCGTATATGAATCGGTTATTTCCTGAGAGCATCCCTGATAGCCAGCACACAGCTGCTGCCAGGCGGTGGCTATCTGAATAAACGTTATCTCTCACATTAGGTCCTAAATACCACCAAAGAATGAGGGCGATTGCAAGCAGAGCAATGAGAGAGATTGCGAGAGTCCAGAATTTTTTACTACGACCTTTTAGGCGCATCACCAACCAGGCCATCAATGCACTAATTGGTACGGCCCATGTCGCCATTCTCGATCCACTGCCGAGACAAAGTAGGTATCCGCTGATTGCTCCTGCTAGTGTTATTCCCTTGATAAGTAATCCACGGTTAAGGATAAACGAGTACCAAGAGGCCATAGTGACCATCACCAGCAGAGTGGCAAAGCGATTCAGGCTTCCGTAACCATCCAAACTTCTATTGAAGATCGGCTTTACGGAGCTAATGACGAGTGGAAATCCAGAGGTAATGGCTTCGTGAAGGAACAGGAAGCTGATTGGAAGGGCTGCGATGCCGAGCCAAGTGAGCGTGTGCTTCCATTGTCGCTGGCTGAGCAGCGAGCCGACCAAGAGTCCAAGTGCAATGAGGAGGAATTGCACTGCCCCTTGCAGATCAGTGCGCAACGTAATCATGCGGGTGTTGATGAGAAGCAATCCCAGGAGAAGGATCAATGGAGTCTGAAATTTTTCCTCGAAGTTTCGATCGCCGTTGATGACTCCTTGCAGTAAAGGAACAAGCAGCCTCCAAGCCATCCAGATCACCAATAGCCCCAGGCTTGTTGTCTTTAAAGGTTTGTCTTGAACTGTGTGCAGAACAATACTGATGGGTAGCAGCACGTCGACGGGCTGGATTTCAATGAGCCATCTGTTGAATATTTTGATTAAATTAAGGTTCATCTTTGTCGGCCGATTGGGAAAGGATTGGGGGTGATGTTTTGTCTTTGGGTGCTAAGATAGCTTCAAGCTTGTGTTAATTTCTGGCAGTCATGGATTTTCTTGGGTTGTCAAGACTCTCTGGGAGGTTGTTCATCATGCTCGGTCGCTGATGATCTTTTGCCATTGCATCGATGTTTGCAAGGTTATGGCCTCTTGGGAAAGGGATGTGGGGCTTTTGTCTTTGGTATGGCGGTATTGATGTAGTTCATCTCACCATGCCGTCTTGGTTAATGGGAGTCTTTTTGATTGGATTTTAGAAATTTACAAGTAGGGCATCTGCATTTGCTCATGGCTCCCCGCTCGATTCATGTTGGCGTGGCAATGGCAACCTTTTGATTGGCAGGGTTAAGGACTTTGCTGGAAGCGGGTCGTGAGAGGATGGATAGGTATTTATTTGAATAAGCTTGTCAACTCCATCCTGGCTGGAGTCCCTGACATGGGACGCTCTCCTAGATGTGCTGCTGCCGCTTTCGCTGTTCACGTTGCTCCTGCAGCGCAGCAGTGATCCTATGGGCATGGTGCTGCTGATGGTGATCTGGCTGGGATTGAAGCTTGTGTTGCGCACTAATATTTCACCGATTTACTGGTACTTGTTGGGGGTGCTCTCCATTGGTTTGGCGATGCTTACTCATCAGGTTTCGAACTCTTCTCCATCTGATCTGTTACTTGTCCTGCTTGCTTTTAGTGTTGGTGTAGGCCGTAAACGTGAGGAGTGGCGAGCTTCATTTTGGATTCTACTATTTATTGCTCTAGCGGCTTTGTTCACTTTTGAACTAGATAACTATGATCGTGATTATACGCGATTTAATGATAATTTAAAGATTATTCCATTCCAATATTTGCGTGAACTTTTGCCGGCCGAGGCGGTGCGTCTTCAGCGGATAACGATTAATAGATCTGGCTATATTCTTGGAATTGTCGGTATATTAGGCTTCACTTTGGCACGCCATAGTAATAGGAATTGGCCTAGATATTTTGCCTTCACCCTCGGCCTGATCGCCTATGGCTTTGCCTTCTGTACAGGCTCTCGTGCTGCCGCTGGGTTTCCCGTGTTGGTGCTTTTGTTTGCAGAGCTTGTTTGGTGCTTCCGAGGCCAGCTAAGGCGATTGGCGACCCCTGTCGTAATCATGGTGTTAATGCTTGGTCTGATGATCAATCTTTCGATGTATTTACCAAGCAGTCCTTTCTCTAAAAACAATCCAAGCGATATTGGCCGGGCCAACGTGGCACAATGCTTTTTCTCTCAATCAATTAGCTCCTGGAGCACTCTTTTGACTGGGCAGGGAGGAGACCGGGTCTCCTTGGCATGTCAACGATTAACCCTACCTAATCCTGGGAAAAAGCTTGGTCCTTCACATGCTCACAATGCTTTTTTGCAAACTTTGGCTGATTATGGTTTGCCAGCAGCCTTGATGCTTGTGACTGTTGTTGGCCTCAGTCTGCGAAATTCCCTGCGAATGATTGCGGCAGGAGACGCGCTGCAGGGAAGCATGGCTTTAAGCCTCGGATTGTTCATGTTTGGCTCGGCTTTGGTTGAATCCACTTTGATCACTACTTCCTTGCAACAGGTTCTGAGTGGATATTTACTTGCAGTGGCTTGGCCAAGTCCGATCAGGAGAAATGAGCACAGCCTTCAGTCTGCGATTGTGAGCTCTGTGGTTGATGGTGATTGAGTTGGATAGCTGTTACTACAAGCTGGGGAATCAGTTCTGCTACCTGAGCCAGAGGTTGAAGGTGAAACTCTCGCCAATTTTGAGGTTTAAAACTTGAGTTTTCTTGCTGGCCTTAATGATGCTCAGCGCAAGGCTGTCGACCATCATCAGGGACCTTTGTTGGTGGTTGCAGGAGCTGGTAGTGGTAAGACGCGTGCACTGACGCATCGCATCGCTCACTTGATTGGAGCGCATGGTGCCGATCCGGCTCAGATTTTGGCTGTGACCTTTACCAACAAGGCCGCGCGCGAGATGAAGGATCGTTTGGAGCTGTTATTGGCCCAGCGGCTTGCTGAGAGTCAATACGGCCAACCATGGATCACTTTACCGCCGGTGGACCAACGCCAGTTGCGTGGTCGAATTTTTCGAGAGGTGACCAAAGAGTTGTGGATTGGCACATTTCACTCCTTATTTGCTCGCTTGCTTCGCTTTGACATTGACAAGTTTCGTGATGCAGAAGGGCTGAGTTGGACCCGTCAGTTTTCGATTTACGACGAGGCCGATGCTCAGAGTTTGGTGAAGGAGATTGTGACTCAGGAGCTACAGCTTGATCCCAAGCGCTTTGAGCCTAAGAAGGTGCGCTGGGCGATTAGTAACGCCAAAAATCAAGGCTGGTTGCCTGATCAAATGGAAACCCAGATCGATGGTCAGCGAGGCAAGCTCACGGTTGAGACGTATCGGCGTTATCGCAAGGCATTAGCGGCGAACAACGCACTTGATTTCGACGACCTGCTGCTGTTGCCCGTCCAGTTACTTCAGCAGAACGAGCAGATACGACGTTATTGGCACAACCGTTTTCGGCATGTGTTAGTTGATGAATACCAAGACACCAATCGCACTCAGTACGACTTGATCAAGTTGTTGGTTACTGATGGTCGGGAACCTGAGACCTTTGATGATTGGCAGGGCCGTTCAGTTTTTGTGGTCGGTGATGCAGATCAAAGCATCTACAGCTTCCGTGCGGCTGATTTCACGATTTTAATGGGCTTTCAGGACGACTTTGGCGATAAAGCATCAGATGATGCCACTCGCACCATGGTGAAGTTGGAGGAGAATTATCGCTCTACCTCAACAATTCTGGAGGCAGCTAATGCCTTGATCGCTAACAATACAGAGCGGATTGACAAGGTATTGCGAGCTACCCGTGGCGAGGGGGAGTTGATCACCCTTACCCGCTGTGACGATGAGATCGCAGAAGCTGAAGCTGTAGTGCATCGAATGCGCATGCTGGAAGCTGCTCATCCAGAACTTCGCTGGGGAGATGTGGCAGTGCTGTATCGCACCAATGCCCAGTCCAGGGCGATTGAGGAGTCGTTGGTGCGTTGGCGTATTCCTTACATTGTCGTGGGCGGACTACGTTTTTATGACAGGCGTGAAATCAAGGATATTTTGGCCTATTTACGCTTATTGGTTAACCCCGCCGATACGGTGAGCCTGCTCAGAGTCATCAATGTGCCCAAGCGAGGCATTGGTAAGACCACCTTGCAGAGACTTGCTGATGCTGCTAATCAACTTGGGATTCCTTTGTGGGATGTGGTGAGTGATGCGGAAGCAGTGCGCTCACTAGGAGGCAGATCGGCGAAGGGGTTGTTGCAGTTCTGTGAATTGATCAATGATTTGCAACGCTCGGTTCAAGATCAGATTCCTTCGGAGATGATTCAGCAGGTGATGGAGAAGAGTGGCTATATCAGTGAGCTGATCGCTGAAGCTACCGATGAGGCAGAGGAGAGGCGACGCAATTTGCAAGAACTTGTGAATGCTGCTTTGCAATACCAGGAAGAAAATGAAGAGGGCAATCTTGAGGGCTTCTTAGCCTCTGCTGCGTTGGCCAGCGATGCTGATAGCAAGGACACGTCTGCTGATCGGGTGACGTTAATGACTTTGCATAGCAGTAAGGGGCTTGAGTTTCCCTTGGTCTTTCTGGTTGGGATGGAGCAGGGACTTTTCCCTAGCTATCGCTCTCTTGATGATCCATCCTCTTTGGAGGAAGAACGACGCCTTTGCTATGTGGGGATGACGCGTGCCAAAGAACGCTTGTTTTTGTCTCATGCCAGTGAGCGAAGGCTTTGGGGTGGCATGCGACAGCCTGCTGTTCCCTCACTATTTCTTGCTGAGTTACCCGAGGCTTTGGTGCAGGGTGATCTCCCTCAAATTGGTGGTGCGGCATTACGGCGTGAGCGACGGCTTGACCGTTTGACGCGGGTTGATCGCGATGACAATCAACGGATCAAAGCCTGTGGTGTGAGCGGAGCCCCTAGCAATGCAGTGCGGCGGCGGCAGGCTGGGCCCGCTCCAGGCAAGGCATGGGTCGTAGGGGACCGTGTCGTGCATTCCAGCTTTGGCGAAGGCGAGATCACCCATACCTTCGGCAGTGGTGAAAAAGTGTCGATTGCTGTCAAGTTCGCCGGTATGGGGCCAAAGATTCTTGATCCACGTTTGGCCCCGATTGAGCCTTTGGAGTAGGCCTGAGGTGATGGCACGTAAAAAACTGCTCCTGATTCGTGGCCTGGGCCATAGCGGAACCACCATTCTCGATTTGGCGTTGGGGAGCCACCCAAGCATGATCGGCTTGGGTGAGGCTCTACGCATTTTGCGGACTCCTTCACCAGGTGAGGAGCAACGTGGTCCTGCTCGTCTTAGGGCTGAATTGCGCCATCAGCGTCTTTGTACATGTGGCACCACGGCGGCTAGTTGTCCTATTTGGGGTCCCTTGCTTGATTGGCTGCCCGTCCATGATCATTTGCCTTTAGCTGACAAGTTGCGCCAGTTACTTGGCAATGTTGACCATTACGTCAATCAGCAGAATGGTGAGATCGAGTGGGTGGTCGACTCTTATCAGGATGATCTTCAGATCCCTCTTCAGGTTCTGCCAGATCTTGATGTACGCATCATCTTTTTGGTTCGTGATGTGCGTTCTTGGGTGCATTCCCGTGCTCGTGATGGCAGCAAGAAGGGCAAGAGCTTGCCTGGGGTCAGGTCGTTGGCTCGCTGGTGTTGGGTGAATCGACGCTTTGAAAGGGATTTAACCCGTTCGGGTAAGCCAATTTTTTTACTTGGCTATGAGGAATTAGCCCTTTCACCTGAGAGGTCTCTCACATTGTTGTGTGAATGGTTAGGACTTCCCTTCGAAAAGGCCATGCTCACTCCAGGAGTTGAGACACAAAGTCATATCCTGGCAGGTAATCGTCTGCGATTTGATCCTCTTAAGAGTCGAGAGATTAGCTACAACACGTCTTGGCTGCAGGGGCCTGCTTGGCCAGCACAACCTGCGTTGATGTTGCCTAGTGTGGATCATTTGAATCGACGCCTTGTTTACTCCAATAAGGTTTTGGGTGTTGATTAAGATCGCCTTTAGAATGCGAATAGAATGACCTGGCTTTTGATGTTTTGAATATTTATATAATGGTTAATTTGTTCATACTTTTGACTAGATCGTCAACTGATTTAACTTGCTTTAAGAAGGCTTCTAGCAATGTTAGAGGCAGTGCGCTGGGGCCATCGCAGAGAGCTTTGTTGGGGTCGGGATGCGATTCAAGGAATAAACCCGCAAGCCCAACGGCCATGCCAGCACGGGCGAGTTCAAGAACTTGTGAACGTCGGCCGCCCGAGGCGGCTCCGCCAGCATCGCGGCATTGCAATGCATGGGTGACATCGAAAATCAGGGGCAAATCATTGCAGGTATTCTTCATGACTCCAAAGCCCAACATGTCGACCACTAGATTGTCGTAGCCAAAGTTGGAGCCACGTTCACAAAGAAGCAATTTAGTGTTGCCACATTCTCTGAATTTTTCAGTAATATTTTTCATTTGCTCTGGGCTCAGGAATTGTGGCTTCTTGATATTGATTACGGCATTTGTTTTTGCCATCGCCTGCACAAGATCTGTTTGGCGTGCCAGGAAGGCAGGAAGTTGAATCACGTCACAAATAGCAGCAGCTTCAGTGGCCTCTTCCGTTGTATGGACATCAGTTAAAACCGGGATTTTGTATGTCTCTTTCACGGCCTTTAATATACTGAGCCCTATTGCGATGCCGGGGCCACGGTATGAATGAATTGAGGAGCGATTTGCCTTGTCGTAAGAGGCCTTGAAGACAAAAGGTATTCCTAGGCGTCGGCAAACTTCCACGTAATAGCCTGCTACATCAATTGCAAAATTGAGACTTTCAAGCACATTCACTCCGCCTATCAAGACGAAGGGCTGGTCGTTAGCAAAAATGATGTTGTCCAGTGAGACCCTCGGGCTTGCCATTCTGAAGACTCTGCTCAATTTGCTGTCTTGAGCCTAACTAACTTTAGGAACAGGTGCATCTTTTATATGATTGGCCGAGGTTAGTTATCCAATGAAAACCAGATCGCTAAAAAAATAATCTGATCCATTTCATTGGGAGCTGTAAAAAACCGTAGCCTTCTTTGTTGTTATCTAAAATTCAGCTGACAGTTTTCTTGTCACTTGGGAGTAGGGTTATGCATGCATTTGGTCTGATAATAAATCTGGCCTATTGATTTTATCTGATGGCTTTTATAATGGCTATTGGCATAGAAATTGCAAGAATTTCTCGCGGTTTTCTCGACTGCCAAGAGTCTCTTCGGCCATAGTAAGTCCCATCATTTTTTTGTAGGCCACTTTTTTTTCCTTGCTGCCAATATTGGAACCCATCCACTGAGCACAAGTGAGTTTTAGTAAATCTGCTTTGGATTGGTTAAGCGCGATAGATACCTGTGCTGAGGCTAATGCGACAAGGCTCATAGAGGTAATTGCTGTCGCAATAAGGTTTGCGTTATCTTTGCATAGGGTAAAGAATTCAAGAGGGCTTAGGCCGTGATCTTTTTCTGGTGTACTACCCATGGGCTGCTATTCTGATTCTCCCCATTATAGTATTACGTGTTTAGTTTTTCGTCGAAGGGATTCTGAAATAAAATACGACTTCAATTGTTGCAGCAGCATTCGCTGCCCAACTATGAATCTGTTTCAACTATGTAAACCTACGAGAATGTTGGCATGAAACCTCTTTCTCCTCCATGGTTAGCCTTTCCTTGTTGATAGGTGAGTGATGATCCGGAGGTACAGGAATCTTGGGAAAATAAGGGTATGCCTTGTCGGACGTTGGTATTTTGTCGAGTTCTGATTTGGTTCAGGTGTTTGCCATCGCCAGGTGGGGTATGAGGTCGGTCTACGCTTCTTCTCAATTACCGATGAAGCTTGAGTCATGACCACGCCGATACCGATTTATATCGGTTATGACCCGCGTGAAAGAGCTGCGACCAATGTTTTGATCGACAGTCTTTACCAGCACAGCTCGATGCCGCTGGCAATAACCCCTTTGGTTACTCCTCAGTTGGAAGGCCAGGGCTTGTTTCGGCGGGAGCGCGATCCGAAGCAAAGCACGGCATTTTCCTTCACGAGGTTTCTTGTGCCGAAGCTCATGGGTTATCAAGGCTGGGCGATTTTTATGGACTGCGACATGCTCTGCCGTGGTGATATCGCGGAGCTATGGGCCCAGCGCGATGAACAGATGGCCGTGATGTGCGTTAAGCATGAGCATGAGCCAGGAGAAACGAAGAAATTCTTGGGTGAGGTTCAGAGCCCCTATCCGAAAAAGAACTGGAGCTCGCTAATGATGCTGAATTGCAGTCGTTGTACCGCTCTAACCGTCGATTATGTGAGTACGGCCACGGGGCTTGATTTGCATCGTTTTCACTGGCTTGCCGGTGATCATGAGATTGGAGCCATTGAGGGTGGGCTTTGGAACCACTTGGTTGCTGTTCAGGAGGATCCTGAGCTTTCAGTTGGGCAGTCACGACCCCAGTTATTGCATTGGACTTTGGGTGGACCATGGTTCCGCGAACAGCGCACGATGGGTGGTGCCTTAGCGGCTGAATGGTTTAGTGCTCGTGATGATGCGATGAAGCTTTGGGATTAATGCCGATGGGAGTTCAACGCAGTGTCGTGGCCGTGCCTGCAAGGCTTGAATCATCGCGATTACCCAATAAGGTTCTGGCAGATATCGGCGGGATGCCAATGCTGCAGCGTGTTCTTGAGCGCTGCAGTCAGGCTCATGGGCCAACGGCGGTTGTCCTTTGCACGGATAGTGATCGATTGAAAGAGATGGCGGAAGACTGGGGTTTCCCGGTGTTGATGACTTCGGCTTCATGCAGTTCAGGTAGCGAAAGAATTGCTTCGGTTGCCGATCATTTGGTTGCCATGGCCTGGGATGAGCAAGCTGATGGTTGGGATCAGCAGCAGCAGCAACAGCGGTTGGCTATGACTGCAGTGATCAATGTGCAAGGGGATCAGCCGTTCTTGGACCCTGCGGTGGTGACGACAATGGCGATGGAGTTTGAGCAAAGAGAGATTGTTCCAGCTGTGATAACTCCGGTTTACCGACTCAAGCCCGAGACCATCCATAACCCCAATGTGGTTAAGACCTTATTGGCTATTGACGGCCGAGCGCTTTATTTTTCTCGTTCGGCGATTCCGCATGTGCGCGGTGTGGACCCTTTGGATTGGCATCGCCATACCACCTACTGGGGGCATGTGGGGATGTATGGCTTTCGTGGAGATGTGTTGGCTTGCTGGTCAGGTATGCCGCCTTCGCCTTTGGAAGCTCTTGAACGTCTAGAGCAATTGCGATTGATTGAAGCTGGTCATACGATTTCCACCTTTGCAGTTGAGGGGACATCCCTTTCGGTGGATACCGTTGAGCAGTTGGAAGAAGCTAGGGAATGTGCCTTGAAATCTTGATCGTGAAGCCAAGGTGAATGGCATTTATTGGTCTCTGCACCAAGTTGCAGATGTTGACCATATTGATTCAATATTGACATGCGGTAATTGATTTTTGACTGCGTTGTAGATAGGCGATTGCCACACCCCTAGCCGCTCTAAAATATCTTCTGGTATGAGAGTATCTGTAGCACTTGCATTGATCTTTTGTCCCCAGCGTGGCTCTTGGTAGTTAATGTCTAGGAATTTGCATAGGTTCGCGTAAGTTTTCTGTGTGAACAATGTTTCGTAGAAGCTGATGAAGCAGTTTTCGTGACCAAAGGCTTCGTCTAGGGCGCCCAAAGTCTGCGCGTAATTACTGCGAATTGAGACTCGTTTTGGCAGTTTGTTAACAAGAGACCGAAGGGCTTCTATCTCTTGCGATGGGTCTTTTTGTCCGCGTTTACGCAGTTTCATGCGTTGGCTGGAAATCACTCGTTCAATGGGGTCACGCATCAGAAAAACCGGTCGAACAGGAATCCCGCGTTGCGTAAATTCACGTTTGATTGTCATCAGGGTATTGGCGCTTAGGCATGAATAGGAGGGGGTAATGTCTCCGGTTAGGTTGATATGAGGTTGGCTTAGCAGATTGTAAAAGTAGTCGTAATAGCGCCCAGTATCCTTGAAGAAGCGTTGGCGACGCCAAGTGCGTGGTTTGAGCCATGAACCTTGTTGTTGTCTATAGCGGACTAGTTTTGGCACAGTTAATGCATCGTGGATGTGATATTCCTTGCAGAAGCCAAAATTTGCATCGGCTCTGTTATGTAGCTGTAGATGGAGCCACGACGTGCCGGCTTTTTGTGCGCCAACCCCGAGAAGGAAGACCCCTTGTTGTGTCGTCGAGTTTGTTTTAGTCATTGCGGTCCTTCCAGCCTTTCTTACGCAGTTGATGCCATCGACCACGAGCTTTTAGTAGGCGTTCTGCGAGTTCTCGCACGGCACCATGCCCCCCACGGCGCTGGAGTACGGCATCGGCTTGGGATCGAAGGGGACGACAGGCATCCGCAGGGGCTAGCAAGAGCTTGACCAGAGGGCGCACGATGAGGTCATTGAGGTCGTCGCCGACAAATGCGGTGTTTAATTGCGACAGGTTGAGCTGTTGCTGCAGTTCTGCGAGTGCGGCGGTTTTGTCTTTGATGCCAACGAAATAGTGCTGAATGCCGAGCTGCTTGGCGCGCGCCTCGGTCGCTCCTCCTTTGCCACCACTCAGCAAGGCCAGTGTCAGGCCTTCTTGTTGGAGCAGTCGTAGTCCCAGCCCATCGCGCACATCAAATCGCTTTTGCAGTTCGCCGTGAGCATCAAGCCATAGCCCACCATCGGTAAGGACTCCATCAACATCCATCACCAGTAGGTCGATGGAAGCTAATGCCTTCCACTGCAGTCGCCATTGCAGCTCTCGGTTCCAGTAAAGGGGGTGGGTTCGAGAGATCAGGGTGGTGCCGCTCATGTCAACCCTGCTTGAATCAGATCATGAAGCCGTAGGAGTCCGAGCAACAGATTGCCTGAGCTGTCAGGGCCTACGACGGGCAGTACTGAGATGGGTTTGCGGCGGTTGCATTCCATCTGCTTGATCGCTTCGACTGCGAGGAGATCAGCGTCCACGGTGATTGGATCGGCTGTCATCAGGTCTGCAGCACTGAGGCTGGCCCAATTCTCGGCACTGTGATCACGCAGGGCGCGGCGTAGATCACCATCGGTAATGAGGCCCAGCAGCAGTCCGGCGGTGGAGGGGTCTTCCACCCAGCCACTACCAATACCATCTTGGGTCAGCTTGCAGATCACTTCTTGCAGACTGGTGTTGGGTTGTAGTGGCTGGACCTTCTCAACTGGCACCATTAAGTCCGAAGCGGTGAGGGTGAGCTGTTTGCCGAGCGAACCGGCTGGGTGGTTGAACGCGAAGTCTGCAGGTGAGATGTTGCGACGTTCCATCCATATGGCAGCAAGGGCATCACCGATCGCCATGGCCACCGCTGTGCTGGCGGTGGGGGCAAGATTCAATGGACACACTTCGCGATCAACACTTGCTTCAAGCACCACGTCACTATCGCGAGCAAGCGATGAGTCGGGCTTGCCAACCAGAGCGATGCGAGCGGTGCCACGTCGTTTGAGGTGGGGAAGCACTTCTAACAGTTCAGCAGTCTCACCGCTGTTGGAGAGCAGTAGGCAGACGTCCTCTTGGGCGACCACTCCCAGATCGCCATGCATTGCATCGAGGGGGTTTAGGTAAAGGGCCATCAGGCCGATAGAGGAAAAGGTGGCAGCGATTTTGCGTGCAACGATGCCGCTTTTGCCTACGCCGGTGATTACCAATTTGGCGTGTTGATCACCACAGCGTTCAAGCAAGACCAATGCCTTTTCCACCTGGCTGCTGCTCAGTCGTTCGGCAGCGGCGGCGATGGCGGCGGCCTCTTCCTTCAGGCAGCGGGTGAGGGCAGACAAACTGTAAGTTCGTGATGATGCGGTAATTCTCCTGCATACCACCGCCATGGAGAGTCTGGTGAAGCCAGAGCCTGGATCCGATGGACCAGGTTTGCCAATCGGTTTGTTGGCGCTACTGCAGCAAGTTGCGTCAGAGGTTGGGATTAAACGCCTTGCCTTGGTGGGTGGTGCGGTTCGAGATGGCCTGTTGCATCGGGTTCATTTTGATCCCTGGCGAGGTTTGCCTGATCTTGATCTGGTGGTGGAGGGTTCAGCAGTGGTTTTAGCTAAGGCGCTTCGCCGTCATTTAGGGCCAGAGCAGTTGCCGCAGCTGCGTGTGCATGGGGCTTACGGAACGGTGGAACTTGTGGTTAATGGGGTCTTGCTTGATTTAGCCACTGCTCGGCAAGAAACCTATGCATCTCCTGGACAAAACCCGCAGGTCACGGAGGGTCATCTCGAAGAAGACTTAGCCCGAAGGGACTTCACGGTGAATGCCATGGCTTTGGAGTTGCCAGGGATGACCTTGTTGGATCCCCATGATGGCTGGGCGGCTTTAGCCACGCGACAGCTGTTTTTTTTACACTCAAACAGTGTCACGGATGATCCGACGCGAGTCGTGCGAGGGGCCCGTTATGCGGCCCGGCTTGGTTTTGTATTGGCGCCTGAGGCTCTTGCTCAGGTGCGCTCCACTCTTCAATCCTGGCCTTGGGCTTGGCGTCCTGGCGAAGCGCCGCAGCTGGCACCGCCAGCCCTTTCCACGCGCTTGCGGATGGAGCTGGAGTTGTTATTGGAAAGGGAGCCTTGGCAGAAGGCAGTGGCTCATTTGCAGGACTGGGGAGCTCTGGTGTTACTTGATGAGGGCCTTCAGGCTGATCAAAACTGGCATCGTCGAATGCGCTGGGCCTGGCGTTTGGAGCTGCCGTTGCTGACAGCATTGGTGGCCGGAGCTGCGGATCCTCTGGCTATGGCAGAACGCTTGCAGTTGCCACAATTGCAGCAAAGGTTGTTGGCGGAAGCGGCCGAATTGCAGATTTTGTTGGCTTCGCTAGAGGTTGCGGAGAGTTTGTCGACGTGGTCGCCCGCTCGCTGGTGCGAAACCCTGGAGGGCAATGGTTGGCAGCCAGAGGCGGTTGCTCTTTGCGTTTGCTTGGGTGTACCGATGTGGCGACCCTTGCTGCGTTGGTGGGGGCGTTGGCGCCAGGTGAAGTCTCCTGTATCGGCACAGGCCCTGATTGATCAGGGCTGGCGACCCGGTCCGGCTTTGGGGGCCGAATTAAAGCGGCTCAGGCTGGAGCTGATCGATCAGCAGGTGGCGTTGAGGTGATGTTGTTCTGGCGGCGCTTTGGGCTGGGAGTCGTGGTCATCTTGGTCTGTGTGGCATTTGCCTTAAAGGCTCTTTTGTTGGTGGATGTCACCAGCTTGTGGAGTGATGAGCTTTACAGCGTTGGCAAGAGTTTTCAGCCAAGTTTCAGGGATCTGTTGGTAATGCTCCGCAATGACACTCATCCGCCTGTTTATTACAGCCTTCTCTGGTTCTGGGGGCAGAGCGTTGGTCAGAACGCTCTGACGTTGCGATTGCTTTCCTGGCTGGCCTATGGGCTTGGTGGAATCGTAATGGTGTTTCAGGCAGGCGCCTTGGCTCAGGCGCTAGGGGTGTCACGGGGTCGGAGTTTGTGCCTTGCGGCATTGCTGGCTTTTTGCAGTCCTTATCCGGTGCGTTTTGCGATCGAAGGCAAGAGTTATGCCCTTTTGGTGTTGTTTGTGGGACTTGCTTGGTGGTGGCGGCGTCGGCTTTTGCAGTCAGTGGGATCAAGCACTTTTGTTGCAAAAGATCTTCTGTTGTATGGCATCACGGTTTGCCTTGCAGCACTCACCCATTTCTATGGTCTTTTTTTGTTTGCGGCGGCGGCGGCTTGGGATCTATGGCAGCAGCGCTGGCGGCTGGGCGGCATAGCCACACTGGCTTTGCTTCCTGCTTTGGTTTGGATTGCTTACGCGGCTGCTTATCTTTTTCGTGATTCCACGGGTGGCTGGTTGGCTCAGCCAGGTTTCGCTCTGCTTGAGGAGACCTTGGCAAGGGCCCTTGGTCCTTGGCCCTTCCCGAAAATTGGGTTGTTTGTCTTGCTGATGCTGGCTTTGCGACGATGGGGTCGACTGTCTGCTGGTCATGATGGTGATGAAGGCCATAGAAGGGATTTACAGCCAGCTGTAGTTGCTGGTTCTCTGTTTGATCAGAGCGGTTTGATTCCATCCGCGTTGATGCTTCTGGCAGTAGTGGCCGTGTCGTTTGTGAAGCCGTTGGCTTTTAGCCGCTACTTCGTGGTGCTGGTGCCGGCGGCTCTGCCTTTGATTGCGGTGAAGTTGGGGGGTCTTCGACTCAATCTCCGAGGTAGTGCCTTAGCGCTTGTCGCTTTGACGGCCCTAACTGTTTTGTGGTGGCAACAGAGCTATATAGGGCTTCACCCTGGGCTCGGCAGTGCCGGTGGTAGGGAGCAAGACAATTTCCGTGCGATTAGCCAATCACTAGCCGGCCAAGTGGAGCGCTATGGACGGAGGTCGAGGCTACTTAATTTGAGTGATCATATGGAAGTTGCGGCTGGTCGGATGCTTAGCAATCCAATGCCTTGGGGTGATGGTGCTGCGCTGCAGAAACGACTCGATCAACCACCTTTGCCATCGGTTATCTGGCTTGCGAGTAGTGGTCCTGACCAATCAATGCGTCGTCGGCTCAAGCCTCTGATCAAGAGAGCTGAACAAGGAGGGTATACATGTCGGGAGGATGGCTTAGAGATTGAGTACACGCGCGTGTTGCGTTGCACGTTGACGAAGTCCAGTGTTGGTGACTCTCAGTAGCCAACTTCAATTGAATGACCAGCAACCACTACATCGGCTGAACCTGGCCGATGCGTTGCCAAGGTCCATCCCTGAGAAGTTCTGAGGCGATCTTGGTTGAACAGGCCAGGACTAATGGGCCGCAGGTTTGTGGATCCACCATGAGTTCGAGCAGTGCCTGGTGGTGTTCACTGCCTGGTGTTACATCATTCAGTGCGATTTCTATCGGTGCGGCTTCGCCGTTGATGCTTGGATTGAGCAAGTGCCAGTTGCGGCGATTGGCTGGGGCCAGGGTGCTCGAATAGCCAGCTTTGAGTAGCAGTAGAGCACCCTGCAGGGAGGGAATGGCGGCGGCTTCGAGGATGAGACGTAGAGGTTGGAGCCCTGCTCTATGGCGTTGGTGATTGCTTGCACTGAGCATTTCTCCGAGATGGCCCAGTAATCCGAAGCCGGTGATGTCGGTACATGCATGAATGGTTTGCATTCCTGTATGTCTTTCTTCAAGGCTGCGCAGCGCTGTCAGGAGGTTGTGCTGGCTGATGGTCATCTGCGCAAGTGCAGCGTCGAGATCCTCTGGGTGAGCTTTTCCTGCCATGGCTGCAGCAAAGATCACGCCGCTGCCTATGGGGCGGCTGAGCAGCAGGACATCTCCCGATTGCAGCTTGCCTTTGCTCCAAGGCACACGTCCAGAAGCCACCTTGCCGTTAACGCTAAGGGTGAGCTGGATCCCAAGATTGATTGGTTGGGGCGGAATGCTGCGGGCTTCGAGGGTATGCCCTCCAATTAATTTGGCGCCTTGCGGTTCGAGGGTTGATTGGATTCCTTTGAGCGTTTGGACTAACAACTCTTGTTGAAGTTCAGAGGACACCTTGGGCAGGGTGATGACAGCCTGTGCAGAGATCACATGCGCACCACTGGCCCAAAGATCTGAGCAGGCATGCAGTGTGGTTAAGCGACCATTAAGCCAGGGGTCGCTGATCAGTGCAGGGAAACCATCGACACTTTGCAGCAAGCTGTCGCCTGATGATGTGCTGGCAATCAAGGCAGCGTCCTCAGGTTGTTGCCCAAGAGCTCCTAGGCCTGCCTGCTTTAGGGCATCGTTTAACGGCTTCTTAGCCAATTTGGCTGCGCAACCTCGGCAAGCCATGCTCTCCTGTCGCTTGAGAACTCCGCTCATGCTTGGGAGTTCGTTAAAGTTACCCATGAAGCGCCGATCGATAGCTTTTTTCCAGTACCAAAGCCAGGGATGGGGCCCGATGATCAGGTCGCCCCAAAAAGCCCAGGCGGTGAACCTCCCTGAGGTCAGCTGACTTCCCAGTATTTGCAAGGCAAGCTGTTGTGGCTGCCATGGACGGGTGGGTTGTCTACGGCTGAGCCGCTCTAGGTTTTGGGCAAGGGGCTTTGCGGCTTGCACGGCCCATACCCCTGCGGCTGGCCGCTGGGCCTTATCAATCACCGCACAGTCGCCGACGGCGAAGCAGTGGGGATGGTTGATGATTTGAAGTGTCTTAGTGGTGCGAACACGCCCAAAGGGATCCACGGGAAAGCCACTGGTAGCAAGCCAAGCGGGGGCTTGGCTGCCAGTGCAGAGCAGGGCGGGGCCACTCAAGGGGGTTCCGCTTGGCACTACTACGATTGCGGCCTTGGAGAGGGCTTGTTTTAGAGCTGGTCTGGGTTGCCCATGATGCGCTTGCAGATTTAAAGGGCGCTTGGGCCAGCGTTGACGAAGGGCGAGCGCCACTTCTACTCCCGCCAGGCCAGCCCCGATCACCGTCAGTGGCGTGGAATCATTGACCAGCACCTGACTGTCTTGCTGTTCAAGCCATGCCAGGGCAGGCTCCAAAGGCTTGATTGGCATTGCCAGTTCAGCCTGGCTTCGTTCAAGGGAAGGGCCCTTGTTGAAGGTTTCGGCGCCCACATCGAAACTAATTCGTTGGAAATGTATGGGAGGACGCTTGGCGAGGAGCAGGCGATTGTGGTGGGCCTCCACTGCTGTGATTTCGGCAATGATGAGTGCTACGCCAGCTCTGTCGGTGAGGCGACGGAGGTCGATCGCGATTTCACTGTGTCTGTAATGACTGGCTATGAGACCAGGCACCATGCCGGAGTAGAGGGTGGTGCTGTGGCGGTTGATCAGGGTGATCAGTCCTGCAGGTCGGAGTTGGGGACGCATGGCCCAGCGACGCAGCATCAGGGCATGGCTATGTCCCCCCCCGGCCAGAATGAGGTGATCAGCCGTCATTGTTTATCAGCGCAGCATGGAGTTGAGGCTTGGCATTGCGTTGGCAGTTGAACGTGTTGCCTGTGACGAGATGTTCAACGACCACCCACCTTGAGCACCGTTTTAATTGTGCGTAGCAGGATCATGAGATCTAGCCAGCTACTGAAGTATTTGAGGTAATAGAGGTCGTAAGAGAGTTTGAGCTCTGACTCCTCAACACTTGCGGCATAGGGGGCACATACCTGGGCCCAGCCGCTTAATCCCGGGCGCATCCAGTGGCGCTTGCGGTAGTGGGGAATGCTTTCTTCCAGTTCATGCTCTATTTCAGGACGTTCAGGTCGCGGTCCAATCAGGCTCATGTCGCCACGCAGCACGTTGATGAGCTGAGGGAGTTCATCGAGGCGCGAGCGCCGCAGCCAGTTGCCTATCCGGGTGATGCGTGGGTCGCCCGGCATTGTCCAGCTGATGGGTGCATGAGGTGGTAGCACTTTCATCGTGCGGAGTTTCAGAACCATGAATGGCTGGCCTAACCAGCCGCTGCGTTCCTGGATGTACAAGATCGGACCGCGATCTTCTAACCAGATCAGCAGGGCTGCTGGCAGCAGCAATAGCGGTGTTGTCACCGCCAACAGCAGCATTGCTAATACCACATCTGCTACTCGCTTGAGTTGGCGTTGAGGGCTGAACAACATGTTCCAGGGAATTTCGGAATAGCTCAGCCAGGCTTCGGGCAGCAGCTTTGGAGGCAGTCGTTCGAGTTGTCGCTCTGCAAGGGCAAGAGGTGTTGTCAGGTTGCATTCGCGGGGGTCGCGTTGCTCCAATCTTTCCAGTAATTTTTTGTAATCAGCTTGCTGCCTCAGGTTGGGTGATACCGCTATCACTAATGGCCCTCGTTGTTTTGCTACCTCTGCAGCAGGTAGCCATTTAGGCATGAGTCGTGTGGGTGTTTTTCGCCAGGCCTGAAGGGTCTGATCTGCTTCCGTTTTGGAGGATAGAAGGATCAGCTTAGGCTCTTCATCCTGAAGTCTCCCCTTGAGCAGACTTACTCGAACCAATAGTGACCACAGTGTTGTTGGTAGCAGCCATGACATCTGGGTGCTGCGGTACACCAGCCAGATGTCTAGTGGTGGATTGATCACCCAGCGCAGGATCGCTACCAGCATTAATGTGGTCAGCAGGCAAAGTCCCAGGCGTTGGACCAGTGTCCAGCGGGGTACTCGGCGCCAGCTCAGCAGGGTGTATGTGCCCAACAGCCAGCCCATTAGTAAATAGGCCGTGATCGTCGTCACCATCCAACCAAGCTGTCCAGTTAGCGGCTGTGACCAGATGCTTGATAATCCAGCCAGCACTCCTACTAGGCCAAGCAGATCTAGACCCGCACAAGTCAGCAAGTTGCGGCGAGGATTGCGCCAGGACAAGGGCATCACAGCGACTTGGTGAACCTAGGGCGGCTGGCCTGGCTGTGTGTTGGTGTTGGGAAACAACAATTGTTTCATTGTTATTTCTGGTTGTAGCCCTGTGGATTGGCCTTCTGCCAAGTCCAGCTGTCGCGGCACATGTCTGACAGGCTGCGCTGCGTGCACCAGCCCAACCGCTCGGCGGCCAGTCTTGGATCTGCGACGCTACATGCGGCATCTCCAGCTCGGCGCTGGTTAATGCTGTATGGCACGGGTTGGCCGCTTGCCTTTTCAAAGGCCTGCACAACCTCCAATACCGAGTGGCCTTTGCCACTGCCGAGATTAAGAGTGAGGAGTTGCGGCTCCTCTCGCTGTAGTACCTCCAGTGCAGCTCGGTGTCCCTCAGCTAAGTCCATTACGTGGATATAGTCACGAACAGCACTCCCATCGGGTGTAGGCCAATCGGCTCCAAATATTTGGAGTTCTGCTTGCCGGCCTACTGCTACCTGGCTCACTAAAGGGAAAAGGTTGTTGGGTTTTCCTTTGGGATCTTCGCCGAGGCAGCCGCTGGGGTGGGCTCCTACTGGATTGAAATAGCGCAATCGGGCAATTCGCCAACCAGGTTCGCTGCAGGCTAGGTCAGCTAGCAACTGCTCCACCGCCGCCTTGCTTTGTCCGTATGGATTGATCGGTTGCACCCTAGTTGTTTCAGGGATTGGGATTTGCTCGGGATAGCCATAGAGCGTTGCACTGCTGCTGAAAACGATCGTGCGGCAGTTATGCCGTTGCATGGCTTCCAGTAGGCAGCGGCTGCCAGCCACGTTCACATCCCAGTATTTCAGTGGCAACTGAACTGATTCATGAACTGCCTTGAGCCCGGCGAAGTGCACCACAGCCGCGATGCCGTTTTTCATTGAGTTGAAAGCGCGATCTAGATCGTTGCTATTGCGGATATCGCCTTCCAATACGAGCATTCGCTCTTGAGCGGCCACTCCAGCAAGTTCGGCTACCCTTTTTGAGGCAATAGCTGCACTATTGGAAAAGTTGTCGAGTATCACCAGCCTGTGGCCGGCTTCCAGAAGCACCAGGCAGGTGTGACTGCCAATGAACCCGGCACCACCCGTGATCAACAACTCGGCCATGGCAAATTAAATGACTTAGGCAGTCAGGCTAGGAGCTGTATCTGTTCAATTTCATAAGACTCTTGAAATGATCAGCTGACCAGAGGAGCGATTGCAGAGTCTGCGGGGCATCGTCGCTCCCCCTTTCATTGTGATAGTGAGCTATCCATCAAAGTTCAGAACCTTAGTCGGCAAGGCAGCCGCTTAACCCTGAACTCCATCAAAGACTTCGAAGGCTTAGGGACCTCGCTGAAGTTATGATCCGAAACTTTGCTGAGCTGGTGTGCGAGCGAATCAATCCTTCTCTAGCCATGAATGAACAAACTCTTGCCTGGCGATGCTCAATTGCAGCGCCGGCCGCTTATTGATTTGGTATTGCAGGATTTCGTTGGCAGCATCAAATAAACAAGATTAATGGCTTCAACCCACCATCGTCTACTTCCGAGAGCTTTTCGACTCGTGATCAGCTATTTGCGCATCAATCGTTGGCTTCTGGGATTGAGCATCATTCAATTGCTTGTTGGCGTGGTATTCCGCTGGTGTTTTTTTAGTCCCACAATCGAAGCGCAATGGCCAGGACTCCGCCAGTGGTGAATACAGCAGCAGAGGCCACCACCATCAGTCAGTTGTTGAGATCAGTTAACGCATCATTGTCTGTCAGGATTCTTCTGGTGAGCGGTACTTTCCATAGGCCTCCTGCTCAGGGCTTTTTGGGCGTAAGGGGCTCAAGGTGGTGCTATTCCCTGTTGATTTGAAGGCTTGCAGGGCTTGGGCAGATCGCTTGTGGCTTGATTCGTTGTGGTGGTTGCCAGCGGCCGGCAGCCTCGCCAACAGCTCAGGGGCATTGCGCAACTTGTTTGGTTGCCTCGTTTATCGAGCTTGGTGATCACTGGCCCGGCAGACTGCCTACTGGTTGTCGGTGAAGAGTGACTCAGCTGCAGAGCCTGCGAGGAATGGTCGATCTATTGCCAGAACAGACGAGGTTCTGGCAGGCGGTAGAAAGCGTTGCGCGAGATCACTTTCGCAGAGCAGGGTTGCAGGAAATTCGCACGCCTCTTCTGGAAGTGACTGAACTCTTCGCACGTGGCATTGGTGAAGCTACGGATGTTGTTGGGAAGGAGATGTATACCTTTGTTGATCGGGGTGATCGATCCTGCACCCTTCGGCCGGAGGGAACAGCTTCTGTTGTGCGTGCTGCTCTACAGCACGGCTTGTTGAGTCAGGGGCCACAGCGTCTTTGGTATGGCGGTCCAATGTTTCGCTATGAGCGACCTCAGGCTGGTCGGCAACGACAGTTTTATCAGATTGGTGTGGAATATCTCGGGGTTGGCAGTCCTCGTAGTGATGCTGAAGTCATTGCATTGGCCTGGGCACTTCTGGTCGACTTGGGCATGCAAGGTCTTGTCCTGGAGATCAATAGCCTCGGCACCCTTCAGGATCGACAGAAGTATCGAGAGGAGCTTGTGGTGTGGCTAGAAGCCCGCCGTGAACAGCTTGATGACGATTCACGTAAGCGTTTATATACCAACCCACTGCGTATCCTTGATAGTAAACACCCTGCAATAAGTGAATTGTTGCAGGATGCTCCCACGCTTTTTGAGGCGCTCAGCGTGGAGAGTAAGGCCCGCTTTGAGGAGGTTCAGGTCGACTTGGAGGCTCTCCAGATCCCTTTCCAGCTCAATCCTCGTCTTGTGCGCGGCCTTGACTACTACGGTCATACTGCTTTTGAGATCACTAGCGATCAGCTTGGGGCCCAGGCCACAGTCTGTGGAGGAGGACGATATGACGGGTTGGTTGAGCAGTTAGGGGGGGGGGGCACTCCCGCTTTTGGTTGGGCTTTAGGTATGGAGCGGTTGATGCTTTTGCTGGAGGCTGCGGCGAGTATTAATCCAAGTGGATCAGCTGCTCGCTTAACGGCTTCCACGAGGCCGGATCTTTATGTGGTGAATCGGGGAGAGCAGGCGGAACGAGTCGCCCTGGTCATTGCCCATCAGCTACGGGCTGCGGGGCTCATGGTGGAGCTGGATAGTTCTGGAGCTGCCTTTACTAAGCAGTTCAAACGTGCCGGTCGCAGTAGGGCTACCTGGGCCTTGGTGATTGGTGATGATGAGGTGGAGCGGGGTGAGGCTCGCCTCAAGCGTTTACAGGAGGTAGCAACTCAAGCCAATCCGAATCCCATCGACCAACTCCATCGATTAGACGATCTCACCGGTCTTGTGCGTTTGGTTCGAGAATGAACTCCTATAGCTTTCTTTGCATACTGAGGTCCCACTTAATCTTTGTCATGACTGGGCTGGTCTCTCCCCTCACCTTTTATTGAATCCGCCGTTTACAACGCTATGACTGCCTTTCAGATCCGCAACATCTGTTGCATTGGTGCGGGTTACGTAGGTGGTCCAACGATGGCAGTGATTGCCGATCGTTGTCCACAGATACAGGTGAACGTGGTGGACCTCAACGAGGCCCGTATTGCTGCTTGGAATGATCTTGATCTCAGCAAACTGCCTGTGTATGAGCCTGGATTGGATGTGGTCGTCGATAGGGCTCGCGGGCGCAACCTCACTTTCTCTACGCAGGTGGACGCTGCGATTGCTGCTGCTGACATGGTGTTCATCTCAGTGAATACACCAACCAAAACAAAAGGGTTGGGGGCCGGTCAGGCAAGTGATCTGCGTTGGGTCGAAGCTTGTGCTCGTCAGGTCGCTCAATCTGCGCAGGGGCACACGATTGTGGTTGAGAAGAGCACGCTGCCAGTGCGAACCGCTGAAGCTGTGCATTCGATTCTTGAGGCATCTCAGCGGCAGGCGGTTGATGGAGAGCCACCGATCAGTTTTGCTGTTTTGTCGAATCCAGAGTTCCTTGCCGAGGGCACGGCGATCCGTGATTTGGAGTCACCGGACCGTGTGCTGATCGGTGGGGAGAACCCTGTTGCCATTCAGTCTTTGGCAGAGATTTATCGCCAGTGGGTGCCAGCTGAGAAAATTCTGCTCACAAATCTTTGGAGTAGTGAGCTCTCCAAGCTCACCGCTAATGCGTTTTTGGCTCAGCGCATCAGTTCAATTAACTCAGTGGCGGCTCTTTGTGAACGCACCGGTGCGGATGTGCGTGAAGTAGCGCGCGCTATCGGTAGCGATTCTCGCATTGGCTCCAAGTTCCTTCAGGCTGGCCCTGGGTTTGGTGGAAGTTGTTTTCAGAAAGACATCCTCAATCTGGTTTATCTCTGTCGTCATTTCGGCCTGCCGGATGTGGCGGACTATTGGGAAAACGTGGTAGCTCTCAATACTTGGCAGCAACACCGTATTTCTCGTTTGGTGGTGCAAAAGCTTTTTGGAACGGTTACAGGTAAAAGACTGGCACTGCTTGGCTTTGCTTTTAAGGCAGACACCAACGACACTCGAGAATCCCCGGCGATTTGCATTGCTAATGATCTGCTGGAGGAGGGCGCCCAGCTGGCTATCTATGACCCGAAGGTGGATCCAGAACAGATTTCGTGTGATCTCCAGTTGCCGGCTAGTTCTCCGCCAGATGTCCAGGCAGGCCCTACCCGTGCCGCACTTAGCGGTGAAGGGACCTGGTGGTCTGTCAGCAGCGTTGCCGATGCAGTCGCTGGAGCTGATGCTGTGTTGATCTTGACGGAGTGGCCGCAATTCAAAGAGCTCGATTGGGCCGCTTTGGCACCTTTGATGCGTAAACCTGCCTGGGTGTTTGATGCCCGTGCTGTTGTCGATTCAGAAGCGGTGAAATCGTCTGGTTTGATGCTTTGGCGAGTTGGAGATGGTGCTATATGAGTAGATGCGTTGTTGTTAGCGGTGCTGCAGGATTCATCGGTGCTGCCCTCGTGCAGAGGCTGTTAGCCCAGGGTGAACGTGTCATTGGCATTGACAACCTGAATGACTACTACGATCCGTCTTTAAAGCGGGCACGACTTGCTCAGATTGAAGCGGCTTCCCTTAAAGCGTCTTGGACTTTTTATCCAATAGCCTTGGAAGATGGTGGAGGCATAGAGGAACTGTTTAGGCTTGAGAAGCCTCAGGTGGTCGTTAATTTGGCTGCACAGGCGGGGGTTCGTTACTCATTGGAGAATCCGGCGGCTTACATTCAGGCCAATTTGGTGGGCTTCGGTCACATCCTTGAGGGATGTCGGCATCATGGAGTGCAGCACTTGGTGTATGCCTCGAGTAGCTCGGTATATGGTGGCAATCGCAACTTGCCTTTTCACGAGCAACAGCCTGTGAATCACCCGGTGAGTCTCTATGCGGCCACCAAGAAGGCCAACGAATTGATGGCTCATACCTATAGCCATTTGTATGGGTTGCCTGCTACAGGATTGCGCTTCTTTACTGTGTACGGACCTTGGGGACGTCCGGATATGGCTCCGATGCTCTTCGCCAAGGCGATTCTTGCTGGCGAGCCCATCAAGGTGTTCAATTACGGAAAGATGCAGCGTGATTTCACCTATATCGACGATATCGTTGAAGGGTTGCTTCGTTGTTGCGACAAGCCTGCTACCGCAAATTTAGGCTTCGATCCGCGGAACCCTGATCCAGCCACCGCTGCTGTACCCCACCGTCTTTTCAATATTGGTAATAGTCAGCCCATTGAGTTGATGCATTTTATTGAGCTCTTGGAGAAGTCTCTCGGGAGGGAAGCGGTGAAGGACTTCCAGCCGATGCAACCTGGTGATGTGATGGCCACCGCTGCTGATACATCTGCTCTTGAGGCCTGGGTGGATTTTCGGCCGTCGACCCCAATCGCAGAGGGAGTGGAGTGCTTTTCTCAGTGGTATCGAAGCTTTTATGAGGTTTGATTGATAGCTTGACATGCATGTGCATGTAGGCGTCAACGCACCATCGCCGCAACATTGCCGCCGTCTACTGTCAGTAATGCACCAGTGGTTCGCGGCATTAAGGCTAATGCTACGAAAGCATTCGCCACATCACTTGCTCGGACTTCTGCACCGAGCAAGTTCCCACCCATGTAGCTGGCTTCGCTGATGCCGCGAGCTTCCGCTCGTTCTCGAATCATTGCCTGATCGAGCAGGCCGGACCGAATCCGATCTGCATTGATGGCGTTACAGCGAATGCTTGAGGGCCCTTCTTCCAGGGCGTATTGCTTCATAAGTGCCAGCAATGCCGCTTTTGCAATTCCGTAGGCTCCAAAACCAGGGCCTGGGTTTAGCGCTTGCTTGCTGATATTGAAGAGCAGCTGTCCGCCTAAGGATTTGCTGGGTTCTGTCGTTCTATTGCCCTGGGCTCGAAACAGGCGAACTGCAGCTTGTGCAACGTGCTGGTGAGCAAATAGGTTGAGCTCGAAGCTTGCTCGCAACTTGGATTCTGGAAGAGTGGCAATGTCTCCGCTCCAAGCCGCCCCAGCATTGGATACCACGATGTCTAAACCCCCGAAGCAAGCTGCAATTGTCGTGAATGCATCATGAACCTCAGCAGCATTGGTGAGGTCGCACTTCAGTCCGAGAGCACTTGAGCCACATTTTTTGGCAGTCGTTGTTGCTGCTTCACCATTCTTGTCAAGTACGACAACTTGTGCACCTTGCTTGGCGAAGGCAAGGGCGATCGCTGCACCAATTCCACCACCACCACCAGTGACCAAGACAACATGGCGTGCCAGTGGTGCTTCTTTGCCCTTGCCGAGCTTTGCTTGTTCGAGACTCCAGTACTCCATCTCGAAGGTATCTGCCTCGTTGACTGGTTGAAAACGTCCCACTGATTCAGCTGCCATCAGTGTGGCGGCCCAGGCTTCACCAATATCTGCGGTGACATTAGCTTCAGCTGTTGAACGGCCTAGGCCAACGAGGCCAAGTTCAGGGATTGCGATCAGCCTTGGTAGTGGATCGAGGTGTTGTTTATGGCTTCCAACGCGAGCATTCTGACGCTCGAAGTAATCCTGATATGAGTGGATGTATTTCTCTAATGCCAGTTTTGCTGAGTGGAGCCATTCTTCCAGCACTGGGCAGGATTCAATCGCTTCATCTCCTTGGAGTTGTGGAGGCTTTTTGAGAATGAGCGGCCAGGGTTTGGTTCGGATTACGTGGTCGGGGGTAGCGACTCCACGGCGAGACCAGTCTTGGAGGTGAATGTCGTTGACTAGTTGGAGTGCCAGTGGGGTTGAGCGCAACTCCATAAGCCAACGTTGGGGGGCGTTATGCATAGCTGCGGATTGAGCCAGGGCACCACGTAACAGTGGGAGCAGAATTGCAGCGATGTTTTTTTTAGGAGCTGGATTGGTTGGTGGTGGTAGGCAAAGCGTTGGGGTTTCCCCAAGACGCTCTTCCGCCTCACGCACCAAGTTGATCATTCGCTCGTAGCTTTGTTGTGCTGTGGCAGCAAACGAAAATAAGCCGTGCTTGAGAAGCACCATCCCTTCAAGTTCAACTCCCGCTTTAGCTGCTTCTACTTCTGCTTGTTCGTAGGCTTTGATGGCGGCCAACGCTAGTTGGAAGCCTGGCATGACATAGGGAACAATCGCGACACGTCGACCGTAGAGTTCACGGCAGATCTGTTCGGCATCTGGTTGATCTGCAAGGGCTAAAACAGCTACTGCGTGGGTGTGATCGACGAATTTGCTTGGTAAGAACGCGTGTAGTAGTGCTTCAACCGAAGGGTTGGGTGACGATGGATCGATCAGGTTGCTGCGTTGAGCTGCAACCATGTCTTCGTCGCTAAGTGCAGATAGATCTCTTAAGGCCTGCAGGTTCTCCAATCGCACAGCAGGATGGCCGGCCGGCTCGATGGTTGATAGGTCCCAGCCCGAGCCCTTCACGCACAACACTGGTATGTGATCGCCAAACAATCCTGTGCAGCTGGTTTTAACCGAGGTGTTGCCTCCGCCATGCAGCACCAGCTGGGGATCGGAGCCGAGCAGACGGGCTGTGTAAGTGCGGAGAGCCAGATCTTCAGAGACGTCCTGCGCGGCGTAAGACTTGATGGCAGCTTGTGCCTCGGCATCCGACCAGCGGTTTTGGCACGTCATTGATTGGTGCGTATCGACGGGAACGTTACTTCAGTCGCGCTGAAGTTCCTCTGTTTTCTCCTTTGCTGATGTTTAAGGGTCAAAGCTTTATTAGGCAGTTCGTTGAGATGTTGCCATGCCAAGAATCATAATTCCTTGGCATGAAGTGTTGACTGAAGAAATTCTCAGCCAGATGGCTGAACTTTTCCTGATTGGTTATTTTGTATATGCTTTTTCGTGTGGGCTTTGTAGATGAAAAAAGATGTTGACATAAAAGTTCTGAAGCCTCGGATGCTTGGGACTTTGAATGATTATGGGGACATATATAGCAGAGGGTAATATTGGCTATTCCTGTCAAGTCGAGCAGCCTTCCGTTGATCATTGTCGAGCTCTAGATGTGATGAGCTATTTAGCTCTGGTGTTGGAAAGATGTAAAATTGAGGAATAAAAGCTTGCTATGTGTAATGCCATATCTTTTTGCAAAGCATTTAATCTCGATGAGGATTTGTTCCTTTTGCATGGGTTCCAGCCAAGTCTTGTGAGTGAGAAATGTAAGAATCTTCCTTGCATTTGAGTGTGTAAGTTGAGTCGATCTTAGTGATTTCAATTCATCTCATGTTTAGCATCTATGGATAGTGAGGATTGAGTGTTGCTGTGAAGATTTTTCTATGATTAAAGACGACCTTGAGTTTGATTAGTCATTGATCAATCTTTCCGTAGTGATATTTTTGCATTCATTGGTTTTGATTTCTAATCATCGCAGTAAAGCTCCATGAGACCCGTCTCGCTTGCTGCCGCGACTCCGCGTTCGGTGATTAGGGCCGTTACGAGGCGCGCAGGGGTTACATCAAAAGCAGGGTTGAATCCTTCGCTTTGATTGGGAGTGAGTTGCACGGTGGTGAGTTGGTTGTTGCTAGAAGCGTTGTTGTTTCGTCCTTGGATGTGGGTCACTTCCATCGCCGAGCGGGTTTCGATAGGGATTTCTGCGATCCCATCCGAGATTGACCAGTCGATTGTTGAGCCGGGTAGGGCCACATAAAAGGGCACGCTGTTGTCTAGGGCCGCTAAGGCCTTGAGATAGGTGCCGATTTTGTTGCAAACGTCACCGCTGCGTGTGGTTCGGTCGCTACCTACGACGACTGCGTCAACATATCCTTGCTGCATAAGGTGCCCACCCGCGTTATCCACGATCACGGTATGGGGTACGCCTTCACGACCTAGTTCGTAGGCAGTGAGGCTCGCGCCCTGGTTGCGGGGGCGTGTCTCGTCAACCCATACATGAATGTTTAGGCCGGCCCGGTGGGCCTTGTAAATCGGTGCCAGCGCGGTCCCCCAATCAACGGTGGCTAGCCATCCAGCATTGCAGTGGGTGAGCACTTGTATGGGCTCTTGTTGTCTCACGCTTGGTCTGCCTGTCGCAAGTTTTTGGATGATTGCTAAGCCATGGTTGCCGATGGCCTCACACATGGCCACGTCCTCCTCGGCAATGAGGGCAGACTCGGCTCTGGCGGCATCTGCCCGCTTAGCTGGTTGAAGCGGTTTTACTTTGTCTCGGATTCGTTTGAGGGCCCAGCGCAGATTGACTGCTGTTGGCCGGGTGGCATTGAGTTGCTTAAAGGCCGCCTCTAGGGCGTCATCGCTGGGGTCTTCTTGTAGGGCCAGCATTAATCCATAGGCCCCGGTGACTCCGATCAATGGAGCCCCACGCACCACCATGGTGCGAATTGCGGTTGCGGCCTCTTGGCAGTTGCTGAGCTTGAGGGTGCTGAACTTGTGGGGCAGTTGGGTTTGATCGATCACGCCGACTGAATGCCCATCTTTTTCAAGCCAGATGGTGCGCCAGGCTGTGCCATCAATGTTCATGACCTTTCACCATTTAGATGATCCTGGGCAGTGTTGATCGAGTCGATGTTATGCCTGGGCAGATCCTAATTTCTAAAGCGGTCAGGTTGCATGGCTAATTCATCCTGGTGCAATCGCCCATTGTGATATTTGGCTACTAATACATTGAGCCTTGCTGCGAGCAAGGCTTCTGCATTGATGTCATGGTTGAAGATTAGCTCAAGTGTGGCTTGTTGATTATTGCTAGGCCCAGTAACCTTTTGGGCTGAATGAAAGCATTAGGCCTGGTCTAACCTTTGCCTGGTTTAGTGCCTCTTGTGTTGATGAGTTAACTCTTTTTTAAATTAACCTTATCAAGATAAACCTCGCCTTCAGGTTTTAAAATGCTTTTTAAGCCAGTTAGGATTTGCTCTTGTTCAACCCAATGCAGTGGATCAAGGTGGCTCTTTAGATGATTGCCCGCTGGAATTATTTAATTGTTATTTCACGTGTGTGTGCATGCATCTTGATCGTAAACACTTTGTAAGTTATCTCAGGGATTGATGGATTCTTTCTGCTGGAGACCTTGACCAGTTAACCTTTTAAAGGTTGAATAAATATTTGCTAATTAAACACATGACTTGATGTGATACTTCGGCTATCAGTTGTATGCTTGAAGCCCTTGAAGGCTATAAGTATTGATCGAGTTATTGACGGGCTATGCTATTTAAAGCTGAAAGACGTTAATTGAATCGCCTCACAACTTCTCCTCTCGAAGGCGCTCGTTTGGGAGTTTTGGGAGGCAGTGGTCTCTATGCCATCGAAGGCCTTGAGAACATTCAAGAATTGGAGATTGATACTCCCTTTGGAAAGCCTTCGGACGCTTTTCGACTCGGCACCCTTGACGGTATGGAGGTGGTATTTCTTGCTCGCCATGGGCGTAATCACACGTTTTTGCCTACGGAAGTTCCCTATCGAGCGAATATTTGGGCGATGCGTTCGCTTGGTGTGCGTTGGATCCTTTCGCCTTCAGCAGTTGGTTCATTGCAGGAACAGGTGCGCCCTTTAGACATGGTGGTACCTGATCAATTCATTGATCGGACTCATCAGCGACCACTGACTTTTTTTGGAGATGGGGCGGTGGCTCATGTGGCAATGGCTGATCCTTTTTGCCTCACGCTTTCTCGCTTGTTAGCGGATGTTGGCGAAAGCCTGATGCCGGATGGACGCCAATTGCATCGTAGTGGTACCTATCTGGCGATGGAAGGTCCGGCCTTTTCCACTCGAGCTGAATCGAAGCTATATAGGAGTTGGGGCTGCATGGTGATCGGAATGACCAATCACACTGAGGCTCGTCTGGCTCGGGAAGCAGAGATTGCCTATGCTTCTTTATCAATGGTTACTGATTACGATTGTTGGCATGGTCACCATGACAGCGTGACTGTAGAGATGGTGCTTGCAAATCTGAGGGCCAATGCACAGTTGGCCACAAAGATCGTTCGGGCAACAGCCAAAATGGTTGCAGATATTCGTCCCGTCAGCACAGCTCACAATGCTTTGGAAGATGCTTTGCTAACCGCCAAAAAACATGTAACTGACAAAACCCGCCGCAAACTTGACCTCTTTACAAGGCCTTATTGGGGCGAGTTTGGCGGTAGTTGATGGTCAGTTTTTGTTTTTTAGAAGATCTAACTCTGCATGTAAATCCCCACCCTGCTAGGTAGGGTTTACACACAGAATCTTGAATCTAAATTAAGCGGAACCGACTCCAGTGAAGGAGCCGAAGAAGAAGAGGCCTAGGACTGAGAGGACCGCCATGCCGCCAACTGTGGCAACTAACCATAGGGGTAGGGACCCTTCTGTCCAGCGGCGTTCCCATGAAACGGCTGGAGTGCCGTCAGGAAGACGGTCAGGTATGCGTCCATCAGGGCCTTTAAGTTTCGTACTCATGCTTCAGATCCCTTAGTTGAAGAAGTAGCTGGTAAACAGCACGGCTGTCACAAAAACTAGCAAAAGCCCTAGGTAAAGGCTGGTGCGGTTCAGTTCTGCCGGCAGGTTGTTCGGGTTTGGGTTTTGCTCCATGGTTTGGGAGTGGGATCAGCGACGGATGAGCTGCATGGCGGTTATGGCGCCAAGAAAAAACACTGTGGGTACACCCAGGACGTGTACAGCGAGCCAACGCACCGTGAAAATCGGATAGACACGGACGTTAAGAGCTTGAAGAGGTGCAGAAGAAGATTGAGCCATGGCTTATTGCAGGCGCAGGTCGAGTTGGGATTTGGCTTCGTAGCGTTGGCTAACGACAGGAGCCTTGCTTTCGCTTGCCTGGAAATAGGCATCAGGGCGAGGTGTGCCGAATGTGTCATAGGCAAGGCCCGTGGACACAAACAGGTAGCCGGCGAGGAAGATCGACGGCAGGGTAACGGCGTGGATCACCCAGTAGCGGATGCTAGTGACGATCTCGAAAAAAGGGCGTTCCCCGGTGGAGCCAGCAGCCATGGCCTCAGGCGTATCAGCCTTTAGATCCTATAAGGCTGAGCCTCAACACTGCGTCTGGTGAACGGCATGGTTACAGAGCGTTGCTCATTTGGCTGACGGTCAAGCCTTAGCCCACCCAGCGCAGCAGGTGGCCTCGTTCCCCAAGAACAAACCCTTTGGCTTGGCTTTCAGAGCTGGTGTCGAACAGGATCCTGATCAAGTTCGAGGGCTGTGTGTCGCCCATGGGATCGATCTGCCAGCTTTTTCCGTCATCCAGAGTCTTAATAAGAGTTCCGTTGCCGCCCGCTGCCCAGATGCCCCCGTTGGGATCCCAGGACAGATCTAGGTAGTTGTAGCCATTGGTGATTGGAATCATCGCTTTCCCCCAGCTGTCGACGTTTCCGGGTTGATCGTTCAGGCGGATCTCGGCCCCCCTGGCCACCATCCATAGTTCACCGTTGGGTTGATAACCCAGGCTCTGCACCCGCTTGCTGCTGACCCTCTCATGGTTTTGCCAAACATCCTGGCCTACATTCAAGGTGGAGAAGAAATTACCGAGACTGCTCACGCTCACGTAATTGCCAGCTGCACTGCGCCTGAGGTCGCGCACTGCACCTGCCGCTTCACTCACAGTTGCTTTCCAGGTGGTGCCACCATCGCTTGTGCGATAGATGGCACCTGCGTTGGTGGCAAGCTCAGCATTATTTGGACCTAGGTTGGTAATCAGATATGGATCGCCTGGGAGTTTGTTTTCAAGCTTCAGGCGTGACCAGTTCTTGCCTGCGTCAGTGCTGTGCATCACCAGCCCTGGCTGCCCAGCGATCCAACCCTCATTGCCGTTGAAATCGATACTGATGAGCCGGAAGTTTTCATCCTCTTCAAGATCCAAGCTGCGCTTCTTCCAGCTGATACCGCCATCATTTGATTCCATGATTAAGCGGTTGGTACCAACAACGAAGCCGTGGTTGGCGTCAGAGAAACTGATGTCCAGTGGATTTGACTCAGTGTTCAACTCCAAGGGTTGCCATGGGCTGGTGCTGGCGACCGGAAGCCGGCTGGTGACGCACCCACTGAGGCCGAACCCGATGGCCGCAATCAGCAGAAGGTTGAAAAGGTTCGAGAACAGGCGGCTCATGGCAGGGATGCGTTAACGCAGTGAGTAGAGGGAGAGGAAGAAGGCGAAGGCCAGTGCCAGGCCTCCAAAGATCAGGACATTCTTTTGCCCTGGTGTTAAGCGGTTGACGCCAATGCCGTAGTTGAGGTTTTGGTCAAAGCCGCTAGGTGCACTGCGAGGACCGATGTTTTTGAAGGCGTCGATGCGGGCACGGCATACGGGGCAACGAAAGTTGGTTGGATCGAGATCCTTGAAAGCTGTTCCGGAAGTGATGCCAAGCTTCTTGACTCCTTCTTCTGGGTCATAGACGTAACCGCAACTGCGGCACTCAAAGCGATGGGTGAGCTGATCGGTGTCGGACTCTGCTGAGGCGATGGTGTCTGTGGCCATACCATCAACGTCAGTTTGAGCAACTGATTCGGCTTCTGTCGAGTCTTCGGCAGGTGTGGTTTTGTCGCTCACAGCTGCACTGTCAGGTGGGATAACTCTATCGGCGTTAGCCCAAGGCAGTGAATGCCAGACTGAGAAGCAAGTCGTACTTGTCTATGTTTGCGCTGCCGGGTTATGACGCTTTTCTCGGCTTTCTGCTGATCTCAGCAGCAGTACCGATCTTGGCGCTTGTCACCAACAAGCTCTTGGCGCCTCGCAGTCGTACCGGCGAGCGGGAGCTGACCTATGAATCAGGGATGGAGCCCATTGGTGGTGCCTGGATTCAGTTCAACATTCGCTACTACATGTTCGCTTTAGTTTTCGTCATCTTTGATGTCGAAACCGTTTTCCTTTATCCCTGGGCTGTGGCATTTCATCGCTTAGGTCTATTGGCTTTCATCGAAGCCCTTATTTTTATTGCCATCCTTCTTGTTGCACTGGCTTATGCCTGGCGCAAGGGTGCCCTCGAGTGGAGTTGATTTCATGTCAGTGCCCCCCTCCATCGATGCCGTACGTGACTTGCGTGCAGCGAGTTGTGGCCCTGTCGGCGCTCCCAGTGTGACCAGTGACTTGAGTGAGAACATCATTCTCACAAGCCTGGACGATCTACACAATTGGGCTCGGCTTAGCAGTCTCTGGCCGTTGCTGTATGGCACCGCGTGTTGCTTTATCGAGTTCGCGGCTCTGATTGGATCACGTTTTGATTTTGACCGTTTTGGCTTGGTGCCCCGAAGCTCTCCTCGGCAGGCTGACCTCTTGATCGTTGCCGGCACGGTGACCATGAAGATGGCTCCAGCCCTGGTCAGGCTTTATGAGCAGATGCCTGAGCCTAAATACGTGATTGCTATGGGTGCATGCACGATCACTGGTGGCATGTTCAGTGCTGACTCCACTACCGCTGTGCGTGGAGTAGACAAGCTCATCCCCGTAGACCTGTATCTCCCAGGGTGCCCACCTCGCCCTGAAGCAATTTTTGATGCGGTGATCAAGTTACGTAAAAAAGTGGGTGATGAATCGGTTGCTGAGCGGATCAAGATTGCCCAGACCCACCGCTACTTCACAGTGCCCCATCAAATGAAGCGAGTTGAGCCAATTGTCACCGGGGCCTACTTGAGTGCTGATAGCCAGAAAGCTGCCTTGATGCCTGGTGCTGGGCTACCAATGGCTGCGGAGTTGAACACCTCTGAAATTGATGCCAGCCCAGCTTCTCAGTCTTCATCAACCTACGACTCATGAGCGAGACCCCTTCCACCCCCCCGGTGCCGGCGGGTCCGGAACCGGGACCTGTAAGCCGCTGGCTCAACCAGCAGGGTTTTGAGCATCAGTTGCTTGATCCTGATCATCTTGGTGTGGAGGTGATTGGTGTGGAGTCGATGTTCCTGCAGGTGATCGTTGCAGCTCTCAAGGCTGATGGTTTTGATTATCTTCAATGCCAGGGTGGCTATGACGAAGGCCCTGGCCAGCAGCTGGTTTGCTTCTACCATCTCGTGGCCATGGCTGAAATGGTTGCAAAGATGGGGGTGGGAGATTCGTCGTCGGAAGCGGCCAAGGTCCGTGAGGTACGCCTCAAGGTGTTTTTATCCCGTGAAGACACACCTTCGCTCCCATCGATCTACGGCTTGTTTCGCGGAGCTGACTGGCAGGAGCGGGAAACCTTTGACATGTTCGGCATCAACTTTGAGGGACATCCCCATCCGAAAAGGTTGCTAATGCCTGAAGACTGGAAGGGCTGGCCACTGCGGAAAGATTATGTGCAGCCAGACTTTTATGAGATGCAGGATGCTTATTGAGCATTCTTTTTATACTTTCGATAGAAGCGCATCACCGCTAGGGCAAGGCTGCGTGGGTCATGGCGCAGTGTTGCGCGAGGCCTTTTCCCTTGCAATGGAGCTTGCATCAACTCATAGCCCTTGGCGATGAGCGCTTGAGCATCACAGTTGACCGGTTCAGCGCCTCGTGCTTGATATTGCTTCACTAATGGGGATTCTCCTAGGTCATCCTGGGCCAATACGGCATTGAATAGTTTCTGGCTGATGCCCAGGCTGGCGAGTTGGGCTTCGATTGCTCTTAGGTGACCAACAACATCCAGGCCATCTGTTTCGCCGGGTTGAGTCATTAAGTTGCAGATGTAAAGCTTCGGTGCTCGGCTCTGCTGGATGGTTCGCACTAAGGCCGGTACAAGCAAATTGGGTAATAGGGATGTGTAGAGGCTGCCAGGCCCTAGAAGAATCAGGTCTGCATTAGAGATTGCCTCTAGCGCGCTGGGCAGGGCTGGTGGTTGTGCGGGCAAGCAGCCAAGCCTCACGATTGGACTTGGGGCCTTGCCGATCGCTGATTCCCCTTCAATGCGCTGGCCGTTTTCCAGTTCCGCCCAGAGCTGTACATCTGCATTGGTCGCGGGAACGACCTGACCCTGAACTGCGAGGACTCGACTAGACGCTGTGATGGCTGTCTCTAGATTGCCCGTGATGGCTGATAGTGCAGAGAGAAAGAGATTGCCGAAGCTGTGGCCCTCTAGGCCACTACCTGCTGAGAAACGATATTGAAACAGTCTTGTGAGCAGGGGTTCTTCTGTTGAGAGTGCAGCCAGGCAGTTGCGAATGTCGCCTGGGGGCTGAACACCAAGTTCGCGACGCAGGACTCCGCTACTGCCGCCATCGTCAGCAACTGTGACTATCGCTGTGATGTTGCTGCTGTAGCGCTTCAGGCCACTGAGCAGAGTGGAGAGGCCTGTTCCACCTCCGATGGCGACGATGTTAGGGCCGCGGTTGAGTTTGCTTTTGGCACGAAGGGCGTCGACGAGCACGGTGTCCTTGTCGGGCGCTAGTGCTTGTTGTATCGAGCCAAAGCTGCGGCTTTGTCCCCACAGCACTAGGGCGGCTCCGATTAAGACCACTAAAGGACCTGTAATGCTGCGTGGCAGAACAGTTGTGATTGTTCCCAGTAACCAGATGAGGGTCTCGATGATCCAGTAGATGGGCTTGAGGTCCGCCCAGATGGCTGCTCCTAGAAGTGCCATGAGAAGGCCCAGGCCCGAAGTGAGCAGCCAACGCTTGACGACCAGTCCAGGTAGCAGCCAACTCACGGCTCTGCGAGAACGGATCATTAGACCCCTTTCGCTAGCAGCCTTTATCCCTTTGATATTGGCGCGGCGCTGATGAGAGCGGCGCTGGCTAAAGCGGTGTTTGGGCGAGGTCACATGCGCGGGGACAAACCGGCCATAGGTCTTTAACGCAACTGTACGAAAGCTTTCCTTCTTCGACATCCCGGGCACAATGACTCGGTTCTAAGCACAGGGTATTTGTGTCAAAAGCCACCCCCGTGGTCGAGATGTGTGATCTCACCATGCAGTGGGGAGAATGGCCAGTGCTTGATCAGGTCAACTTGGTCATGCAGCCTGGGGAACGCTTGGCGGTCGTGGGGCCCTCTGGTGCTGGTAAGTCAACGGTGTTGCGGTTGCTGGCAGGTTTGGAGTTGCCTACGAGCGGAGAGCTTCGTCTCTTTGGTGAGCAGCAGGCTTATTTGCGTCTTGATCAGGAGCAACCCCCTGATGTGCGCCTTGTTTTTCAAAACCCAGCCTTGCTGGCCTCCCTCACGGTTGAGGAGAACGTGGGGTTTTTGTTGATGCGGGGGGGGCGCATTAAGCAGAAGGAGATTCGTGAGCGAGCCATAGCTTGTCTAGAAGCTGTAGGGCTCTACGATGTGGCTGATCTACTGCCAGGCCAGCTCAGTGGTGGCATGCAGAAACGAGTCAGTTTTGCTAGGGCCCTCATTGATGATCCTGATCGGGAGAGTGGACCGATGCCGTTATTGCTTTATGACGAGCCAACTGCTGGCCTTGATCCTGTGGCGTGCACAAGAATTGAAGATTTAATTGTTAAGACCACCACAGTGGCCCGAGGTTGTTCTGTAGTGGTGAGCCATGTACGCAGCACGATTGAACGTTCTGCAGAAAGGGTGGTGATGCTTTATGGAGGCAAGTTTCACTGGGCTGGCTCTATAGAAGACTTCGGTAAGACGGATAATCCTTACGTTGAACAGTTCCGTACCGGTAGTCTTCGCGGGCCAATGCAACCTGAAGAGCATTGATGTCTATGCGACGCAGCGTTCGTGATGCGATTGTCGGATTCTCCATCGTTGGAGCAGTGGTTGCCTTTGCAGGAACCTTGCTCTGGTTAAGGGGTGTGCGTCTTGGCGCCAATGTTTGGAGCATCAAGGTGAACTTCCCCGATGCAACTGGTCTTGCTGAACGTTCCCCCGTGACTTATCGCGGCATCTTGGTGGGCACTGTGGTCAAAATCGATGTGACTTCCCAAGCTGTGTGGGCCACCCTTGAAATCAATAAGGGTGATCTGCGCCTTTCCAAGCCGGTTGTCGCCAAGGTGGCCTCTAGTTCATTGCTTGGGGGTGATTCTCAGGTGGCGTTGGTGAGTCTTGGCAAGCCGTTGTCTGCTAATGCTCCCCTGCCTGGATCAATGGATTGTTCTGGCAGCAAGGTGTTGTGTAACGGGGCAACGATTGTGGGTGAGGCTCCGGTGAGCATCTCTTCAGTGACAGAGAGACTTGAGCGCATTCTGCAAGAGGCAGAGAAGCAGAAGTTGGTCACGTATTTGGTTGATACCACCAAGCAGATTGAGAGCACTGCCGAAGATGTCTCTAAATTAATGCGTAAGCTCAAGGATGAGGTAGCTCGAGCTGAACCAATGATTACCAACCTCAATCTGGCAACCGGCCATATCAACAATGTGGTTGAAGAATTTGATAACCCCAAAACAGTTAATGATCTCAAGCAGACTGTGAGTTACGCTCGCTCGCTTACTAAAAAGTTTGATGCAGTGGGTGGAGATGTGGAAAAGCTTACGAATGATCCGCAATTCATGAATGCTGTGCGTAGCGTCACGATTGGCCTTGGTGAGTTTTTTAATGAGCTTTACCCGGCTCAAACTGGTGGTGATAGACCTTGAATTATGAGGCTCTATAGAGCCTATATGCGTAATCAATTCATAGGCTTAAGTATTATTTAACCTGGTCAATTGCTTCCATTGCGATGGCGGCAATCGCTTGATCAGTTGCCTTTGGCAGTTGGACGTATTTGCCGGCGGCGGCTTCTGCTAGGTCCTTGCCCATGCCACTGCCGATGAACTTACGCTCGGTGTCGATCACTAGCAATTTGATCCCCAGACTGCGGTAGCGGCTCGCTACATCAAGTAATTCCTGCTTTAAATCTGGTGGCTCTTCTCCTTCAAGTTGTGGCTGACCTAGTGATGTCCCTAAAGGTACATTGCCGCGTCCATCCGTGATGGCAACAACGACAACTTGGGCGAGATCTCCTTTAGACAATGCGTTAGCACCCACACGAGCAGCCTGGGTAAGACCATGGGCGAGAGGGGAGCCGCCGCCGCAGGGCATCACTTCTAGCCTTCTTTTTGCTGCAGTAATCGATTTGGTTGGAGGGAGTAAAACCTCCGCTTGTTCTCCTCGGAATGGGATGAGTGAAACCTCATCTCGGTTCTCATAGGCCTCGGTGAGTAAGCGAATGACAGCTCCCTTGGCGCCCTGCATGCGATTTAGAGCCATCGAACCGCTTGCATCAACAAGGAAAATGACGAGTGAACCAGCCTTGCGTTGCAGCAACTTGGCTCTCAGATCTCCTTCTTCGACAATCACTGTGCGATCCGGCTGTCTGGATCGCCGAGCTTTTTGATATGGGGCCGCAGCTCTTAATGTCGCGTCGACGGCGATACGTCGAACAGGGCCACGAGGGATGATGGGCCTGACGTAGCGGCCACGGCTGTCACTGAGTACTGCCGATCGGTTCCCACTGTTTCCACTTTTTGACTTGGCTGCAGAAAACAGCAAAAGGTCTGGATCGATTGCAATTGCTTCTGGATCAAGCATGAACTCTTCTGGAACCGGTGGTGATGTCTGCTCTTCAGGGGTGTCTTCGTCATCATCTTCATCCTCTTCAGAAGTGTCTTCTTGCGATTGATCTGGTGGTGGCGGTGCTTGCTGTTGCTCTGGCGGGGGGGGCTCCATTTGCTCTTCTTGAGGCGGCAACTGCAATGCACGCGGTGCAATCACCAGCCGCACGGCGACTTGGAGGTCGTCTGCTTCAACCTGGTCTCGGCCGCTGAGAGCCGCGTGGGCCCGTGCCACGCGTACTGCATAAAGCTCAGAGCGATGCCCTTCCACGCCTCCACGAATGGCTTCATTGACCAGATATTCGATCTGTGCGTGGCTGATTTGTACATCCGGCAGCCATTGACGAGCCAGTAGCAGCTGAGTTGCTAGTGCTTCGGTCTCTTGGGCCCACTTTGCAGCGAAGCTGACACTGCATTGGCCATGGGCCAGTACTGCCTCGGTGATCTCAACACGTTGCTCGTTGCTGATCAGCTGGTCGGCGGAGAGAGCGATGGCGAAACGGTCCAATAGGTGATCGCGCATTGCCCCTTCTTCAGGGTTGTAAGTAGCAATCAGTAGTGGTCGGCAGGGATGGCTGAGGCTGAGGCCTTCTCGCTCTACTCGGTTTTCGCCGGCTCCCACTGCCGCCAGCATGAGGTTGACGATGCCGTCATCCAACAGATTGAGCTCATCGAGATAGAGCACTCCCCGATGGGCTTCTGCTAGTAGTCCAGGTTGGAAGACTGGGGTTCCACTGGTTAGGGAGGCCGTGACGTCTACAGCGCCAACAAGTCTGTCTTCAGTGATGCCAATTGGAACTTGCACAAAGGGTGCTGGGATCACACGGCTCGGCAGTGGCTCCTTTGAGTGCTCCTCATCGGTGGCGCCCTGTTTCGTGATCAGGCGTTGGCTCGCTTCGTCCCATTCCTCAGGGAGCTGTGGATCCAGGTTGAGGCCAATGGGGCGATGAATTTGTGAAGTCTGCTGATCTTTGCTAAGGGCTTCCAGGTCGAGTACATCGATTGGCGGTAGCAGTGCATGCAGTCCCCGTGCCAAGACCGATTTGCCAGTGCCGCGGCCGCCGGCGATTACCACCCCACCCAGTTCTGGATCAACCGCTGCTAGGAGCAGTGAAAGCTTGAGCGTTCCATGGCCTGTAATTGCGGCAAGAGGAAAAGCACGAGTGGCCATGTCCTGGCCTGCTCCATCTCTGGACCTTGTGTTGGCAGTTGCGGCCGATCCGCTTGCAACCATGGAGTCCCCCCGGCTCGATGACGTGTGCGCCAGTCTCGCTGATCAACTCGGAGTTTCTACTGCTTATTCTGCTCCAAGCACGTTGGCTGTGGCACTAGGAGCCAATTTGGCTAGTGCTTTTGGACCTCCGCGTGCCACCTTGAGGGCAGTGCGGCCTGAGTTAGAGCAGACCATCCATGAGTGGCTCTCAACATCGCTTGGAGAGGCACCACGCGAAAGGGTGAATCCTGCAGGTTTGCGTTGCCGTTGGTCGCCATTATTTGAGACCGACCCCGTTGGCGGTCCACCCGAGCAGCCTGTCTACATCAATGCGGTAGTTGTGGTGGATGGGCCGCGGCTTGCTTTGTTGCAGCCTTGTGAAGCGGCTGCGCTGTCCTTGTTAGCCAGGCTTCTGGCCCTGGAGAAGCGCTTCGGACGAGATCGTCAGGCAGAGTTGATGCGCTGGGAATCGCGCTCACTGGATCTTGATTTGCTTGCCTGGGGCGCACTACAGGTTCAGCACGAGGCCCTAATCCTTCCTCACCCCCGTCTGATTGAGCGAAGTTTTGTCGTGGTGCCACTTGCAGCGGCCCTAACGGGAGTGGGTAAGGAGCCGCGCCGTATTCCCCCTGATTTGGACTGGCTTGAATAGGGGTGACGCAATTCAATTCCGTTTCTGAGCATCAGCCACCATGCTGGGAGTTCTTTGTTGACTTTCAGCATGGTGCCCTTGTCGCCGCCTGAGCCGTCTCGAGTTTTGGAGACCACAGCATCTTTGGATGCAAGAAAGATTCGCTTTGAGATCAACCGTTTGGAGCTGCCGATTGGGGTACAGGGTCTATTTGGTCTGATTCGCCATCCCGGTGCTTCCTTGGCGGTGCCAATCACTGCCGATGGCAGAGTTGTGGTGCTTCGTCAGTACCGCTTTGCGGTAGCCCGCCGCATCCTGGAATTTCCTGCTGGCACGCTTGAGGAGGGGGAAGATCCCCAGGGCTCGATGGAGCGGGAACTGGCAGAGGAAGCTGGCTACAGCGCAGCTCGCTGGGATTCTCTGGGGCAGATGCTGCCCTGCCCTGGTTACTCCGATGAAGTCATTCACCTTTTTCTTGCCCGCGACCTTAAAGCCTTGTGCGAATGTCCTGCTGGTGATGAAGACGAGGATCTTGAGGTGCTGCATATGACCCCAGCTGAATTCGATGCTTGCTTGGCTAGTGGTGATGAAGTACTGGACGGCAAGAGCATTACAGCTTGGTATCGGGCGCGTCAGTTGTTGGGCCTCTGAATCTCACCATTAGACTGGCTGCTCTGGCATGACTGCGAAGCGGCGATGATCTCTACATGCGATTGTTAATAACAAACTGCAGCTGGGCAACTGCAAAGTTGTTTTATGCAACCATTCGCCTTTGAGTTTTTATTGTTTGGTCTAATAGCTTTTGCCAAAAAATGACAATAGGTTTCTTTTTTTCCAGGATTGCATGGGAAAGATCGATAAATCGATCTTAATTATTGAGATGTTCAATTGGCGAATTTAGCCTTTAAGGCTGATTTAAGGCGATTCTTTTTTTATTTATTTTTATCTACCGCAGCGGATGAGTTGGCTCGCTGGCTGAATCATTTTTGGTTGTGAGCAGCTGAAGCCCATTGTCTCTGGCGCTTGAGCATCTTGCTGCAAATGTTGTTTTCGGATCATACTCGTCTTGCTAATTGCCATGACAATTTCTTCGCCTGGCTGGAGTTCGGCGGTGAGTTTTGGAAGGCTTGCATCATGGATGCATGTCCAGATTGGCCCTGGCGATAATAGCCTCCCTTGTCTGAGTATGTAATCACTGGCATTAAGTTCTCTGCATTGGCGTGTGAGCTTAATGTTGTCCGTTGCAGAGTTAAGGGAGAGGGTGCGATAATTGGAATCATTGCGTTGAACATATGGTTGATCAGGGGCTATTCCCAGGAAGGAGTCTTGCCAGAAAAGTGATAGCAGGATTATCATTAGGCCTGTCAAGAGAGCGCCACGCCATCGCAAAAGATCTTTCGGTTGAATATGTGAACCCAGCCAGCAACTAATCACACCTATACAAGCGGGCATTAGAACAAAATAATAGCGAGGTAAAGCCGAAGGCTTCCAGATGGAGATTGTATGTGTGATCACTAATAGTAAAAATCCTGCATCTAGTCCCCAAGCCGGTATTGGGGCTGGGTTTGAGCTGGAAGAGACTGCTCCTTGTGTGCATTTAAGCAAGATAAAGGTTCCAATCCCAAGCCAAAGCACTTGAGGCCAGTGAGGGCCTAAGGCAGTTAGCAATAGTTGGATGAGTAATTGTGGAGAGGTAGGGGAAGTTGGTTCTAGCCATTCACGCCCACCTTGGCTTGTTAGGAAGCCAAGATTGATTTATATCCATAAGATAGGCAGCAAAAGTGCATAGGAATCCCATGCGAAAAGGCGGCTTTTACGACGTATCCCATCGAGGAATGTTTGGGTTAATAAAAGGCCAAATCCATAGTAATGAGTCATTCCTGCTGCGGCAAAGGCAAGCGCATATAGAGGCCCAGAGTTGCTTTTATTGCGCAGCATACGTAAACGAAAGACCAGTGCGATGGCAATCAAAGCAAACAAGAAGGCATAGGCCTTGCCTTCAACCGAATAGCGCACTGTGAACGGGATTGCGGAAGAAAGTAAGGCTGCGCAGATTGCAGCCACAGGTGACTTTTGAAAGTTCCAAACTGCAGCGCTTATTGCTGCGCAGCCAACGACATATGCGACCCAAGAAAATGATCGGAGCACCATGACAGTCTCCCCGAACAACTTTCCTGTTACCCAGAGAATGACGTAATAGAAGGGAGGGTGAACATCGGTGCGTAGATAGTTAATTAGAAAGCGGAGTGATGGTTGGAAAGATTTGTCTACTGTGGACAGTTCATCATTCCAAAGGCTGGTGAGATTGACCGCTGCTAAGGCTTTAAATATGAATGCTACTAAGCAGGTCAGGGCTATAATGAGTAGGCATATTCTCCATCTTCTTGGCCATGGCGAGGAAGATATTTTTAGGGCCGCTGAATATGTAGCATTCGCAGGCTGAACAATCTTTTTCTTGTTCATTCTTCGTAAGTCAGCTCAGGTGAGTTGTTTCTTTTTGCTGGTCTATATGCAAAGGCTGCCTGATTGTTAGAGATGAGTAGATTGCGCTAATTAAGCGGAGCTGGAATGAAATCTCTAATGAGAATTGTGGTCCTGTCTGTGGGATGAAGGTACTCCTACACCTGTGAAATTATCATTGCAAAGATTCTTGCCGTTGTGATTGGCGGATCGCGGATCGTGTTCTCGTGCAGCGATCGGTGATCGAAAAGCCGCAGCAGCGATGTTATAAGGCGTTTTAAGCAACCGCTCGCACTTGCGTTGTGGTTACTGGACTCAGCAGCTTGTGCAATATAGAGACAACCTGTTTCTGCTGCTCTTCGCTCAATTCTGGGAAGATCGGCAAGCTCAGCACTTGACTGCAAAGCTGTTCAGTGACCGGCAGGCTGCCTGGGCCTTGGCTTAGGCCTTCATAGGCCGGTTGGAGATGGATAGGGATTGGGTAGTAAATGATGGTGTTAATGCCATGTTCTAAAAGACTTTGTTTGAGCCAATCACGGCAACTGTTATCCGGCAGGGTATTGCTGCCATTGTTTTTTGACGGTTTGCGAAGGCTCTCAGAGTTGCTTTGGTTCATTGGGCAGCTCGTTACCCGCACCACGAATTGGTTCCATGCATGTTGCAGATGGCTTGCTTTTGTTTGATCTGGAAGCTCGAGGCAAGGAAGGTTTGTGAGCAACGTTTGATAACGGGTCGCGATGGCTTGTCGTTTTTGAACCCATTGCGGAAGTTTTGATAGCTTCACGTTGAGAACGGCGGCTTGTAGGGCATCCAGTCGGCTGTTGTAGCCAAGTTCGGTATGCAAATATCGACGCGGCATTCCGTGAACAGCGAGTTCTCGCATTCGCTGAGCAAGCTTTGCGTCATGTGTGCTGACGGCTCCACCATCGCCAGCGCCGCCAAGGTTTTTGGTGGGAAAGAAGCTGAAGCAGCCCACATCGCCCCAACTGCCTACAGATCGTTCGTTCCACGCTGCACCACTGGCTTGGGCACAATCTTCGATCACTTTCAGCCCATGTTTGTTGGCGATGGCCATCAGCTGCTCCATGTTGACGGGGCGGCCGAAAAGATGAACTGGTAAAAGAGCACGAGTGGCTGGGGTTATTGCTGCTTCGATTTGTTCCAGGTCGATGAGATAGGTGTCCGCTTCGACGTCCACGAAGACAGGTGTGGCGCCTACCGAACTGATTGCCTCGGCAGTGGCAAAAAAGCTGAAAGAACAGCTGATCACCTCATCTCCTGCTCCGATATCCAGTGCCCTCAGGGCCAGGACCAAAGCATCGGTGCCGCTGTTGCAACCAACGACATAAGGGACGCCAAGGGAGTTGGCAAAGGCTTGTTCAAAAGATTCAATTTCGGCGCCGCCGATGTATTGGCCACTGCGCAGCACACGCAAGACCGCCTCATCAAGGTCAGGCCCCAGTTCGGCTAGCTGTTGCGTAAGGCTAAAAGGGGGCACCTGCATGAGATGCACCTTAAGCCGAGCCGAAGACGGTTTAGCAGCTTTTGAAGTGGCAGATCAGCCGAACCAGGGGGGCTCTTCTCCTGGGTGCCACTTGATGTTGCAGCCGATTGAGGCCTGCTGGTTGGGAGAGACATCTTGCCCGTTCAAAACGGCATCTAAGGCAGCACGTAGGTCCGATCCAGTCACAGGTTCATGGTTCCCAGGGCGGCTGTTATCCAGTTGGCCGCGGTAGCAGAGTCGCTGCAGTCCTTGTGGAGAGGGGGCAAAGAGGAAGAAGTCTGGTGTACAGGCGGCTTGTAGGGCCTTGGCGAGGCTTTGGTCAGTATCCAGTAGATATGGGAACCGCCAGCCTTGCTGCTTGGCCTGAGCGGCGAGCTGCTCAGGACCGTCTTGGGGATGAGTGATCAGGCTATTGCTGGCGATAGCCAGTAGCTGCAAGGAATCTCCGTAGTCCTGATCAAGATGGGTCAGTTCTTTTTCAATGTGTTTCACGAAAGGGCAGTGGGCGCAAAGCGCCATCAGCAGGAGGGGCTTGGTTGGGAGGGTGCTTGTGTTGATTGTGTTCAGGGCGCCCAGCCCGCCATCGATCTCAAGATTGGTGCCGGGTACCACCTTCAATGCAAACGATGGTAAGGGGGTTCCGAGAGGCAGCATCGTCGAGGGAGTGAGGGCCATTTTGGGAAAGCAGCCCTTCAATGCTGGTTCAGGATGACTTTGCATGGCGGCATCAATGCCTTGAAGCAAGTCAATGCAAAAGGTAAGACCTTCCTGTTGGTGGCTTTGGCCGTAGTGCTTAGCGGCTGTATGACGTCGTCTTCCAAACCCAGCTGGGCTATTTATCCCTTGCAGCGGCATCAAGCTCATGACGGCCTGGCGGTGGTGAGTGAGCCTGATGGCTATGGCGTGCATCTCTTTCTCGAAACGGACACCAGTGATCCAGGGATCTGTACGCCCCGTTGGTTGCCAGACCCTGCAAGGCTTTTCAATGGCAATGGCAATGCCCCATTCAGCTCAGGCCTTGCGTCTCGTAAGGAATTTTTCGTGGTAGTCGCCCGCGGGGATGTGCGCCGTGCCTTGAAGCGTGAGCTGAAGGCTCTTTGTGTCGATCGGGCGCCTAGGGCGAGATGGCGCTGGCAGGAGCCGCCTCGCGCTGCTGATCAGGTGAAGCCTTTGAGATTGCCTGCGTTGGAGGAAGAGGACCTGCTAAGGGATCCAGAAGAAGAGAGGAAGCTTCAGGAGGAGTTGTTAAACGGCAACTCGTCCTGAAGCTGATCGAATAGAACTCTTGGCGACCTTATTCGGGGCATCCAGTGAAACTCGGCGTGGCATGGGAGAGAATCGCTGCCAATGTTCCCTAGTTCGTTCGCTCTGATGCTTCTCGATCTAAGCGGTAAGAAGATCCTCGTCACAGGTATCGCCAACAACCGTTCCATTGCCTGGGGCATCGCACAACAGTTGAAAGCCGCCGGCGCTGAGTTGGGGATTACCTATTTAGCGGATGAAAGGGGCCGTTCGGAAGGCAAGGTGCGCGATCTCACTGCTCCTCTAGAACCCAGTTTGTTTTTGCCTTTGAATGTGCAGGACAGCAATCAGATCGAGGAGGTGTTTGCTGTGATTGCCAAGCAGTGGGGCCAGTTGGATGGTCTGGTCCATTGTCTAGCCTTTGCAGGCAAGGAAGAATTGGTGGGTGATTACAGCGCCACCTCGGCAGAGGGATTCGCACGCGCCTTGGAGATCAGTGCCTACTCGCTGGCCCCGCTTTGTCATCATGCCAAGCCTTTGTTTAGTGATGGTGCAGGGGTTGTGACGTTGACCTATCTCGGTGCAGATCGTGCCATTCCTAATTACAACGTGATGGGTGTTGCAAAGGCTGCTCTGGAGGCTTCAGTGCGTTATCTCTCTGCAGAACTTGGCCCTGATAAGCAGGTGCGTGTGAACGCGATCAGTGCTGGCCCAATTCGCACCTTGGCTAGTTCTGCGATCGGCGGCATCCTCGAGATGATTCATAACGTTGAAGAAAAGGCTCCCTTGCGTCGCACTGTGACCCAGATCGAAGTTGGCAATACAGCCGCGTTCTTGCTGAGCGATCTTTCCAGTGGTATTTCCGGTCAGACGCTTTATGTGGATGCTGGTTACTGCATTAACGGAATGTGATTTGACTGGCAGCATGACTTCATTTGGATGGGCATCATGACGTCGCTAAGGCAGGGGGATGTTCATCGCGTCACCGCTGAAACCGACGTGCTTGTTCGTGTTGGGCTTGATGGCTGTGGTCAGTGCAACGTTTCTACTGGGGTCGCCTTCCTCGATCACATGCTTCACCAGCTTTCCAGTCATGGCCTGCTGGATTTAGAGATCACCGCGACTGGTGACACCCACATCGATGACCATCACACCAATGAGGATGTGGGTATTGCTGTTGGTCAGGCCCTATCTCAGGCCCTTGGAGATCGACGTGGCATCCACCGCTTCGGTCATTTTGTGGCACCACTCGATGAGGCGTTGGTTCAGGTCGTTCTGGATTGCTCTGGTAGGCCTCATCTCAGTTATGGCCTTCAAATTCCCTCTCAGCGAATTGGTAGCTACGACAGCGAGTTGGTGAAGGAGTTCTTCGTGGCAGTTGTGAACAACAGCGGACTCACCCTGCATATTCGCCAGTTGGCAGGCACCAATTCCCACCACATCGTTGAAGCCTGTTTCAAGGCCTTTGCCAGGGCTCTGCGCATGGCAATTGAAATCGACCCGCGAAGGGCCGGTGCAGTACCTAGCAGCAAGGGTGTGCTGGAGCAGGCTGGCGGGTAGAAGAGCTGAATGCTTTGGGAGTGGGGATTTCCTCGCTCGCGGCTGCAAGCCCTTTTGCGTAAGGATTGGTCAATCTTGATCAGCCTTGCAGTGAGCACAGTGAGCGATAGCCCTTCAACAGTGTCCGCGGCCTCAATAGATGTACCCGGCGGGTTTGATCGGGATGACTGGGCAAGTGGTTATTGCAATGTTGAGCAAGAGCTCAATGCTGTGTCTTTACGCCCCCTGAGGGGACAGATTCCAGCTGAGCTGCAAGGCAGCCACTATCGCAACGGTCCAGGCAGGTTTGAACGCGATGGGCAATGGGTGCATCACCCCTTTGATGGTGACGGCATGATCACTGCTGTGCGATTCAGCGATAGCAAGGCCACGCTGAGTAATCGCTTTGTGCGAACGAAATACTGGCAGGAAGAGGAAAAGGCCGGTCGCTTCCTCTATCGGGGGGTGTTTGGCACGCAGAAGCGTGGTGGGGCGAAGGCGAATGCTTTTGATGTGCGTTTCAAGAACATTGCCAATACCCAAGTGGTTCAACTTGGCGATCAGTTACTGGCTCTTTGGGAGGCGGCTGGTCCGCACGCGCTTGACCCTGTCAGCTTGGAAACTCATGGGCTTTCCAGTCTGAATGGGGTGCTGAAGCCTGGAGAGGCTTTTAGCGCTCATCCCCGCTTCGATCCTGGCCACCATGGCGAACCTCGCATGGTCACATTTGGTGTGAACACAGGGCCGACTAGCAAGATCCGGCTGATGGAGTTTGCCACTCAGGGGCCAGATGCGGGACGCCTCATCAGTGATCGCACAGACAGTTTTAAGGGTTTTGCTTTTCTGCATGACTTCGCGATTACTCCCAACTGGACGCTCTTTTTGCAGAATGCGATCAACTTCAATCCGTTGCCGTTTGTGCTGGGTCAGAAGGGTGCGGCGCAATGTTTAACGTCTAAGCCTGGAGGCCAGGCAAAGTTTTGGTTGATTCCTCGTGATTGCGGCACTTTTGCTGGGCAGCCGCCGCGCATCTTTGATGCTCCCGATGGTTTTGTTTTTCACCATCTCAATGCTTGGGAGGAGGGGGATGAGTTGGTGTTGGAGAGCATTTATTACAGCGATTACCCCTCGATTGATCCCGGCGAGGACTTCCTCTCGATGGACTTTGACTTTTTCCCAGAGGGTCGATTAGAGCAGTGCCGCATCAATCTTTTGGGGAAAGGAATTGAAACCAAGCGCTTTAGTGAGCGTTGTTGTGAATTTGCGATGGTCAATCCACGCCGAGAAGGGTTGTCTGCTCGTTATGCATGGATGGCTGTGGCAGAGCGTGAAACCGGCTACGCCCCCTTACAGGCGATTAAGAAACTGGACTTGAGCAATGGGGATCAATGCTTATGGAGTGCAGCGCCGCGTGGATTTGTCAGTGAGCCATTGATGGTGCCACGCCCTGGCAGTGAAGCTGAGGATGATGGTTGGCTGTTGGTTTTTGTATGGAATGGAGAGCGTCGTGCCAGTCAGTTGTTGATTCTGAATGCAAACGATTTAAGCGAGCAGGCAGTGCTTGAGATGCCTATTACCATTCCATACGGATTACATGGCAGTTGGGTTGCTGCTGATTGATTGATTGAGTTTAGGGTGTTGATTGGCGAACAAAATCCAAGCTTATTTGGAATGTGTTCGCTCTGAGCTTAAGGATTTGGTTGGTTGACTAGATAAAGTCAATCACATCAGCAGCGAGAAATTCATCCTTATTAATATTTAAAAGCGTGGCGTGAATGCCATCTGCTGTGAGCAATAGATCATCACAAACTTGCGTCAAGGAAAGCTAAACTCCATTGCTCTCCAGTCATGTTTGGTTGTGAATTGGCGCTTTTGCTATGTAATTCATTCACACTTTGATGGCTCAAGGGCGCTAGATATAAATTAGGAATCTACATGTTCAATGTTTTCAGCTCCGATGCGGTTGTTGTGCTCTCCCTTGATGTTTGGCTTGCTTGTTGGCTCTAGTGGATTGATGGGCTTAGCAAGCTCGCCTGCTCATGCTGGTGAGCTTCGTTGTGATGGCACTTTGCTGCAGCTCAGTGTTCGTGAAAGTGGAGAGCTGCGTTCAGATCGCTTTCGTTTTTCCTTGCAAGTTGAAGCCGAGGGGAAAACTTCATCGGCAGCAATGGATCAGCTCAATCAGCGCTTAGCCACAGTTCGCAGTCGCGTGCGGCCACTCAGCCTGGGCGATCTAAAGATTCCTGCTCCACGCAGTTATGCCATGGATGGCACTAGCGACAAACCACGCTTGCAGCGTGCTTTTACCAGCGTCAGTGGTGAGGTGGGCCGATCCAATTACGACGCGTTGATTCAGATCGCAGGCAGGTTGCCTGGCGTTGATTTGCAAGGCATGTCTTCACGTGCTGATCTTGCTAGCGAACAGCAATTGAAGAATCAGTTGTTGCGTAGGGCTCTACAGCAGGGCAAGCATCAGGCTGAAACCACCTCTGATGCACTTGGCCTCAAGCAGGTGCGGTTGCTGCGCATTGATCAGCGCGGTGATGGCTCGATACGCCCGCTCAGTTTTGCAAAAGCAGCAAGCTCACGCTTCAATCCCGACGAAGCACCGCAGCCACGCCAATCGCTCACGCTGAATCTCGATTACTGCTTGTCTTGAAGACAAACAGATTCGCAGCCAATACATTTTCCTGGATGTCTTCAATGACTTGATGCGCGATCGCTTGCTTTGGATCCTCAGCCTGCTCTTCGTGGCCTGGATGGTTTGGTCTGAAACGAGCTTTCAATATTTCGATCAATCGCTCGCTGATGAGCTTGTTCTCTCCTCTGCGGATGTTGCCGTTGTGGGGGGAGCCTTCCTGCTGCCCTATGGCCTCGTTCAGATTCCTGTCGGTTGGGTGTTGGATCGTGGCCGTGCCGAACGTTGGCTGTTACTCGGTGCCATCACGGCTACCGCACTGACACTGGCCTTCGCTCGAGCTGAAACCCTTGATGGCTTGATCATCAGCCGCGCTGGTATGGGTCTTGCTTGTGCTGTTGCCTTCCCGGCCTCAGGGCTGCTTGCGAGGCGAACCCTGCCGCCGCAGCGTTTTGCTTTGGCGATGGGTGCTACCGACAGCCTGCTTGGTTTTGGCGCCGCCTTGGCAGCCGTGATGCCTGTGTTGATCCATTTGGGCTCCTGGCGGCAGCAGGTGACGTTGCAGATCATGGTGCTGGCGTTGCTGGTGGCAACACCGTTAGTTGTCGTGGTTGTTGCCAGCTCGCAGCAGAGTCGTGCAAAGCCCAGCCAATCGATCCGCGAACGCCAAGTCACTGATCATTCAGGGCGCTGGAGTGCCGATGCCATCAAGAAGGTTGTCCATGCGGCCTTGATTTATGCCTGGGGTGCTGGAACTCTTTTTGGCTTTTGTCAATATGGCTTGCTGTCCGAGGTTGAGGGGTGGAGCGGTTCCCTCAAGGTGGGCGTGGGCATGGTTCTTTCCCTCTTTACATCCGTAGGAATGCTTGGGGCAGGTTGGCTTGGCAGTCATCAGTCCAGGCGTGCTCCCATCTTGTTGGCGGGCAGCTGCAGCGCCGCCGCCGCTCTGTTGGTCTTGGTGGCGACCAACCCTCAATCCGTCATCGTTTTGATTTTGGCTGGAGCCATTCTTGGTCTGGGCCTTGGCACGAGTGTTTTGGCTTTTCCTCTTGCAGAAGCTGCAGCTCCTCCAGCTCAAACGGCTCTTGTTGTCGCCTTTGTGAATACAGCAGGCACGTTGATGGGAGCGTTGATGATCATGCTCTCTGGGGTATTGCTGCAGGTATCGACCCCCGGCAATACAACTCTGGTGGTGTTGACCTACGGCAGCCTTGCTTTGTTGGGGATCATTTTGGCTGCCTTGCTTCAGATCAACACCATCAAGCGATCTGCTCAATTCCTTAGCTGAGAGCGGATTGATTGTTTAGCGATTCGGTGGGCTCGTGATTAGGGCTTGTTTTGTTTGTGGAGCAGTTCTTGCAGGGCTGGATCTAACAGGGCAAAGGCGCAACCTCTGTGACTCCATTGGCGTTTTTGCTCAATAGTCATCTCTGCAAAGGTTGTGCCGGTTGCGTCGACTTCGAAGATCGGGTCATAGCCGAAGCCCTTGTCTCCTCGTGCTGCATGGGTGATCAAACCTTCGCAGCGGCCTTCGACCTCCAGTAAAACTTCATTCGTCTCAGATGCGATGCAAAGAGCAGCGCTGAAGTGAGCGCGGCGATCATCGATCCCTTTGAGTTCTCGTAGTAGGCGCTCAATCCTTAGGGCATCACTCGCGGCATAGCGGGCTGAATACACCCCAGGGGCCCCTGCCAGTGCCTCTACGCTGAGTCCGGAGTCGTCTGCGAGGGCCCATTGGCCCGTGGCTTGAGCAACTGTCAGGGCCTTGATGCGTGCATTCTCTGCAAAGGTCTGGCCTGTTTCTTCCACGGCAAGATCTTTGGGTTGGGCTTGCACGCTGAGCGGCAGGTGAGCCAGCAACTGACGGAACTCACGGATTTTGCCAGCATTGCCGCTGGCGATCACCAGCACCCGCTCTGTCAATTCATTGCTGCTCATGTTCGTTCTGCGAGCTGCTTTGCCCAGTTCAGAGCTGCTTTGACGTCTGTCTGGCTGGGAGCTTCGCAGTAGATCCTCAGCAGGGGTTCGGTGCCGGAGAAACGCAGCATCAACCAGTGGCTAGGTCCAAGTCGAAATTTCACGCCATCTGTACGGATCACGTCCTGAACGGGGTGATCAGCAACTGTGGCTGGAGGGGTTTGCTCAAGCAGCGTTTCTAGTCGTTGTCGCGAGTCCATGTCAGCAAGGCGTAGATCGAAGCGTTCGTAAAAACTGTCCCCCCTACAACGCTCTTGCAGGGCTTTCATGCGTGCGCCGAGGGGCTGCCCTCCCTCCACAAGTGCTTCCAGTACAAGCAGGGCTGCAAAGAGGGCATCCCTTTCAGGTAGGTGCATTCCGAAGCCCAGCCCTCCTGATTCCTCACCTCCCACCAGCACATCGCCGCTGAGCATTTCAGCGGCGATGTATTTGAAACCAACCGGTAGTTCCAGCACCTCCCGGCCTAGATCCTCAGCAACTAGACGCATTAGGTCAGAGCCACTCACGGTTTTTACAACCTTGCCTGGCAGTTGTTTGGTTCGGGCGAGGTGGTCAATGAGGAGGGGCATCAGCAGCTGAGTGCTGCAGAAGTTGCCAGCTTCATCTATGGCTGCAATGCGGTCGCCATCGCCATCGAAAACCAGACCCACGGCGGGTTGTCCGGTAGCGCTGGAGGCCTGCACAGCTGCGATCAGCTGCTTCAGATATGGAGCGAGGGGTTCGGGAGGGTGGCCGCCGAACAACGGGTCGCGCTGGGCGCGAATTTCTTGAACCAAGCCCTGGTTGTGCGGGTCCAGTAGCTCGGCAATACAACCCGATGCTGAACCGTGCATCGGATCGATGATGACCTTGAGCCCCATCTTCTGCAGGCCCTTGATCAGGGACGTTAAATCGAGCTTCTCTCGCAATCCTTTGAGATGCTGCCCACGCCCATCAAATCGCTTGGTAATTCCATTGATGGGTACTGAGATCCCTCCGGCGGCAAGGCGCTGCTCCACAGCTGCGGTGAAAGTGTCTTCCACTGAGCCGCCAAAGGCCCCCTTGATTTTTAGCCCTAACCATTCCGGCGGATTGTGACTGGCTGTCACCACTAAGGCGCCAAGGGCCTGATGTTGAACGACTGCCCAGCTGCAGGCAGGTGTTGGCACAGGCGTTTCGGTGAGTAAGGGCTCCAGCTCACAGCCGCGCACGGCGGCAGCAATGGCCTCTGCCATTTCCGGAGCTAGAAAGCGGCGGTCGTAGCCGATGATCACTGAGCGGCTTTTGAGTTCTGTGGGTGCGCGATAGGCCAGCTCCTGTGCAGCAGCAGCAGCAACGGTTAACAACCTTTCGACTGTGATATCCACGCCGATGACCCCGCGCCAACCGTCGGTACCGAAATGGATGGGGGCCGCGGCCAGCGGCAGGGGGGCCGATGCCATAAATGATCAACTAATGGACTGGATCTAGCAGGCAGCCGCCGTAACGTCGGCTGATGGGTGCCACCCCTCTCGCTGCCAACGTTCTGACTGATCGCTTGCTGCGTAGTTGGCTGCGCTGTCGTCGTAGGGCTTGGCTAGATCGTTATGGCGATGGAGAGCAACGGCTCTGGACTGCTCACCGCACTCTGCAACTTGATGATCAGCAGCGCAACTTTGTTGCTTTGTTGCCGCGCAAACCATGCAGGGGTCTAGACGGTTGCAGTCAAGGCTGCCCAGGGGTGGTGGGGCTGAGGCTTAAGGGGGTTGGTCCTGCGGGGCAGTTATTGGAGGCCCATCCGCCATTGCTGCAGAGGGTCGAGGGGCAAAGTCGTTGGGGGGCATTTGCTTACCGACCGGTGCTTGCACGTCAGGGTCGACGCTTGACCAGAGAGCATCGCTTGGCTTTGGCCCTTGCTGGTCGTTTATTGGCACCGCTGCAGTCGGCTCCCGTGCCTGAAGGCTTGGCTTTGGCCGGAGCTGGTCGCAGTCTTCACATGGAACGAGTTTCATTGCTGGGCGGGCTGCAGCGGCAGCTTGATGATGTCCTGGTCAAGTTGGCCGCAGACCTCGAGCTGAGTGAGCCTCCGCCTTTGGTTGCTGATCGGCGTAAGTGCAAGTTGTGTTCCTGGCGAGGTGTTTGCAATGCCGTGGCTTCTGTAGAGGGACATCTCAGTGAGGTGAGCGGTATCGGGACTCGTCGACGGCAGATGCTTCAGGAACTGGGGATCCTTGGTTTGCAGGATTTAGCGGCAGCCGATCCGAATGAGCTCGGAAGTCGTTTGCAACATTTCGGGGAGCAGCACGGGGAAGTGGCTTGTGAGCTTGTCGCTCAGGCCCGGGCTCAGCGGGATGGTCGTTATGAGCGCTTGGACTCCGCATCAGCTTTACCGGAATTGGCCACTGCCCCTGGCGTGCTGTTGTACGACATCGAATCTGATCCAGATGCTCGCGATGATTTTCTGCATGGTTTTGTCCGGCTGGGCCGCAGGCCAGATGGCAGTTGGGATTTAGAGGGCGCGCAGTATCACCCCTTTTTGGTGCTTTATGAGCACGGCGAGGCACGTTGCTGGCAGCGGTTGCAACGCATGCTGAAGAGTTATCCCGACTGGCCAGTGATGCATTACGGCGAAACGGAGTCTCTAGCTCTTCGCCGTATGGCTCAGCGGCAGGGAGTTGACGCGGCTGAGTTGATTGCACTGAGCAAGCGCATGATTGATGTGCACGATCGGGTGCGGCGTTCTTGGCGATTGCCTTTAAACAGCTATGGGTTGAAGTGCGTGGCGAGTTGGCTGGGATTTTGTTGGCGTCAGGTGGGTGTCGATGGGGCTCGAGCTCTGCTTTGGTGGCGCCAGTGGCGTGGTTCAGGTCTTCAAGATCGCGGCAGTTCCTATTCCCTGCGTTGGATCTTTGATTACAACCACGATGATTGTCTCGCCACTTGGGCCGTGGCGGCATGGCTGTTAAAGCAAGACGAGCTGTTAAAGCAAGACGAGTAGCTGGGCATCGTCAAGCCATGTTCAGTCATTCATGGGTGGAGTCACAAATCCCGTAGGAATGGAGAGGCGCACTCTTGTTGAGTCTTCCGCCAGGCATAGTTCAGCCTCTGTTAAAGACTTGCGGCGCACCAAGGCCAAGCCATAGCTGCCTGTTGAGGCATGGTCTTGCATCACTGAAGTAATGACCCCTGCTCGATTGTTGACACCTGCCTCTGGCTCAAGATTGATTAGTTTTTGGCCTACGGCAATCGGGCGGTTGGCTTGCCAGTAGCGCAGTTGTTGTTTGATACCACCGCTGTTGGCCAGCTTGGCCAAGGTTTCCTGCCCTAAGTAACAACCCTTGCTGAGACTCACCCATGCGGTTAGTCCCAGTTCAAACGGGTTTGTATCGCCATTGATTTCACCAGGTTCAAGGGGCAGGCCTTGCTTGAGTCGCCAGCTTTCAATTTGATCTGCACTGGCCTGCTGCATAGCAGCCCATTGCTTTGGCAGTGGTTCGTCTGGCAGCAGCCAGGTCACCTCAGGAGTTTGCTCCTGTTTGAGTTGGGCCAGTATCTGCAGGCGTCGAATTGGCTTGCTCGGCTTCAGTCGAACCTGGTCTGCAGGGAAGATCACCTGTTCAAATCCCGTCGCTACTGCGTTGTGATCGCCGGCGAGAACAAGCACATCTGCACCTCTTTCATCCAGACGAATCTCCAACAGCGCCCGCACCCTTCCTGTGGCGGTGAGCCAGCAGCAGCGCAGCAGGGAGCCTGTTTCGGCAGCCAGCAGATCGGCACTGGTCTGGCCGTGAAGAAAGTCTCGACTACCAGAACCCTCCATCCTCAATAGGGGTTTAAGGGCGTCCCAGCGTTGCTTGCTCGAGCTGCTCATGTCTCCGTCTCCAGCTGTCTGGCCCGCTCAGCGACCTGATTGAGCTGGTACAAACTGACAAGCTCTAACTCAGCAGCATTCAAGGCTTCTTCACCACCTTCTTGTCGATCGACGATCGTAACGACGCGTGTCACCAGATAGCCCGTCTCACGCAGCTGTTGCACGGCTTTGAGTGACGATCCGCCTGTGGTGACAACGTCTTCCAAAACGGTGATGCGTGCACCGCTGGGAGGTAGTGGACCTTCAAGCCAAGCAGCGGTGCCATGGCCTTTGGCTTGCTTTCTCACGATTAGCGCATTGAGAGTGCGTTCCGCTTGTGCTGCTGCCATCGCCACTGCACTTACCAAGGGATCGGCGCCGAGGGTGAGGCCCGCGACACAAACAGCATCGGGCTCTACATATTTGAGTAATGCCAGGCCTAGCAACGCCAGGCCAGATCCACTGAGGCTGACTGGCTTGCAGTTCACGTAGTGGTTGCTTTGGCGACCAGAGGCCAGGGTGAAGTCTCCATGGCGGTAGGCCTCTCGCGCTAGCCGGTTGAGCAGCTCATCGCGGCAGGCCTCCGCCGATGGGGGAAGAGGGCTCATTGGGCTGGTGCGTTAAGGATTCATTGCCTAGTTTGCGCGTAGTCGTGTTTTTTGCAGTTATGGCTTGGGTGTCCTTCCATAAGCTAAGGATGCTTGGTTTGGCCCTGGTGACACCATTGGCAGTCACTGGATGGGGTGGCAGTTTGGCCTGGGCGAGGCCTGTGGTTTGCACCACGACTCTTGAAGTACCGGATGCCAACCAGTCGTCGAAGGGCCCTGTGGAGGTGAGCCAATGTGGACCGCTGGAATCCACTGGTGCCTTAATCGAACGTCGTTTTTACAGTTGGACAGCTCCCTATGCCCGTGGTGTGGATGTGCTTCATCAGCTCACGGATATGCTCGGCATCGCTGTGGCCGGTCAAGAGGGCAATCGCTTGATGGGATTTGGTTTCCCTGATCAGACGATCATCTGGGATGGTTCTGCTGTGCAGAACACCTATCAGGGGCTTCTAGAAGAGCAGAGCCCTTCCCTACCTTGGCGAACTGTTGATATCTCCAGCGGTTTTGACAACAGCCTTTCGGGGGATGTTCCTTCAGAAATTGTCATGGTGGAGGATGGTCCTGAGATGAATGTGGCGCCTGAGGCCTTCACTTCTATCCGTGGCATGTGGTAGATCCGTGATTGAGGGGGTCTAGCAATCTGGTGAATGCAGCGAACTCATAATTCGCCTAAGGCGAGTTCGATCCTCGCGACCCCCATATTTTCTTCATTCAATGAGGTTGCTTTTCCTGGCTGTATTGCTGGTTCTACCGGCTTTTTTCGCGGCTGGAGAGGTTGCCTTGTTGCGGCTGCGGCCTAGTCGAGTACAGGTTTTAGTGGAAGAGCAGCAGCCCGGAGCTTCCGCCGTTCATCGTCTTCAGCGCCGTTTGAGGAGGGCGTTGATGGTGTCTCAACTGGGTGGAATGCTGGCGTTGGTAGCCCTGGGCTGGGTTGGCCGTGGTGTTGGACATCGCTGGTGGCCTATAGCTGATCCTGCTAGTCGCTGGTTGGACGGGGGCCTTTTTCTGCTGCTTGTGGTGCTGGCCACCTTGTTGGCTGGTTTTCTTCCTAAGGCCTGGGTGCTGAACCGTCCGGAGGCTTCAGCTCTAAACCTCGCTCCATTGTTGGAGATGGTGATGCGTGTGCTTGCTCCCCTTTTGGCTCTTCTGGAAGCTGTCGCTTCGATGATGTTGCGGCTGGTTGGTTTGAATGCAAATTGGGATTCTCTCGTTCCTGCTCTCTCTGCTGGTGAGCTGGAGTCTCTGATCGAAATTGGTGGTGTAACAGGCCTTCGTCCTGATGAGCGCAACATCCTTGAAGGTGTTTTCGCCTTGCGCGACACTCAAGTTAGAGAGGTGATGGTGCCACGTTCTGGCATGGTCACCTTGCCTGTTGGGGTCTGCTTCGCTGAACTGATGAGAGTGGTGCATAGCACCCGCCATGCGCGCTTTCCAGTGATCGGTCAGTCCCTAGATGATGTCAGGGGTGTGCTTGATTTACGTCGGTTGGCGGAACCCATCTCCCGGGGTGCTTTGCAGGCAGAATCTCCGCTTGAACCTTTTTTAGAACCAGCTGTAAGGGTTCTTGAGACCAGCACTTTGGCTGAATTGTTGCCGATGATCCGAAGTGGACAGCCCCTACTGCTTGTCGTTGATGAGCATGGCGGTACCGAAGGATTGGTTACAGCTGCCGATCTCACTGGTGAGATCGTGGGCGATGAGCCCCATGCAGACGACGATGAGCCGGATCTTGAGCTGATTGAGGGTCAGTCAGACACATGGATGGTTGCAGGAGATCTTGAGATCATTGAGCTCAATCGACAGCTCAATCTGGACTTGCCTGAAGCTGATGGACATCACACCTTGGCTGGCTTTCTGCTTGAAAAGTTGCAACACATCCCTTCTGCTGGAGAGGCCTTGCGCTGCGATGGTTTGCAATTCGAGATCGTCACGATGAAGGGTCCTCGTATCGAGCGTGTGCGACTGATTCTTCCCAGTCACGATCACACTGAGGAATGATCGTTGATAATTTCCCCGATGCGCCATGGCCTCCCGATGACCGATCCCATGGTTCCGGTGAAGGTCGGTGTGATCGGGATTGGCAATATGGGTTGGCATCATGCCCGTGTGCTCAGTCTGCTTAAGGATGCGCAGCTGGTGGCAGTCGCTGATCCCGATCCTGAGCGTGGTCAGCTGGCAACTGAACAGTTTGGATGCGATTGGTTCCCTGACTACCACAGCTTGCTAGGCGAGGTCGAAGCCGTCTGCATTGCTGTGCCGACATTGCTCCATCACAAGGTCGGGCAGGCCTGCTTGGAGGCAGGCCTGCATGTGTTAATCGAAAAACCGATTGCGGCCAGTCAGGAGGAGGCATCCGCATTGATTGTGGCGGCTAATAAGGCTGGACGGCTCTTGCAGGTTGGCCATATTGAACGCTTTAACCCTGCCTTTCGAGAGTTGATCAAGGTGGTGGAAAATGAGGAGGTTGTGGTTCTTGAGGCTCGTCGCCATAGCCCCCATGGTGACCGAGCGAATGATGTGTCGGTGGTGCTTGATCTGATGATTCATGACCTCGACTTGGTTCTTGAGCTGGCGGGTGCTCCGGTGGTAGGTCTGGCTGCTGCAGGGGGCCGCACTGCCGAGGGCCCGATCGATTACGTCAATGCCACGCTTGGCTTCAGCAATGGTGTGGTGGCTAGCCTCACGGCTAGCAAGATGAGCCACCGCAAAATTCGCAGTCTCAGTGCTCATTGTCGGGGCAGTCTTGTTGAGACTGATTTCCTTAACCACACCCTGCATATACATCGTCGTGCTCATGAGTGGTATTCAGCCGATCACGGTGAGTTGTTGTATCGCAATGACGGTTTTATCGAAGAGGTCAGCACGACTTCTATTGAGCCTCTCTATGCCGAGTTGGAGCATTTTCTTCAGTGTTTGCGAGGTCGTGAGACACCAGCCGTTGATGGGGAGCAGGCTTCGCGCGCGCTGCGTTTGGCTGACCTGATTGAACATGCCGTCGAACATCCCGGCATGGGGCTTTCCTTGGAGGAGCCCATCTGAGTCGTTAGCAACACATCATTCCAACCCTCTCGGCTCGTACAGCGCTACTTTCTCAGGGGCTTCTTTGCAAATCGGCTATTGCTCCATTCGCTTGCTTATGGCGATTTGGCTTTGGACTCCATCGATTGCGTTCAAGGTTTAGAGCACTAAATTTTCAACCTCAGTTTTCTCGCTGATGGAATCAACAAGCACCGCACCGAGCGATCAATACCGTCGAAGTGTTCTAGGTGTGCCAGTGGATGCATGCCGCGATGTTCAGGCTGCGGCGATTGGTTTGCATGCTCGTGGTGGTGGCCAGATCGTCACGCTTAATGCGGAGATGACGATGGCGGCTAGAGAGAATCCCAGGCTAGGTGATGCTATTGCCGCGGCAGATCTAGTCATCCCAGATGGGATTGGCGTGGTTTGGGCGCTGAGGCGTCAGGGAGTTGTGGTGCCGCGCAGTCCTGGCATTGAACTGGCACGTTCGTTACTTGCCTATGCAGAGGCTCATGATTGGAAGGTGGCCCTAGTGGGAGCAACCCCGCAGGTCATGGATCGTTTGAGGCAACTCCTGAAGCAAGACCTGCCTGCTTTGCGACTTGTGATGTCTTCGCATGGTTATCAACCCCAAGATGCTTGGCCTGGCCTGGAAGCCAAGTTGAGAGTTTTGCATCCTGATCTTGTGCTTGTGGCTCTAGGAGTTCCCCGTCAAGAAACATGGATAGCGCGCGTAAGGCGGGCATGTCCAGGCCTCTGGATGGGTGTTGGGGGAAGTTTCGATGTATGGGCTGGCATGAAAAAGCGAGCCCCCGAATGGATGTGTCAGTTAGGGCTCGAATGGCTCTATCGGTTGGGCCAAGAGCCCAGCCGATGGAATCGCATTCTTTGTCTGCCTACCTTCGTCTGGGAGGTATGGCGTCGAGGAAAAAAGCGTTGATTGAAATGAATGCTTCAGCGGAAGCCCACAGATGCTTGCCAAACAAAGACAAGCAGGAAGAAGAAAATGGGGATGAGTGGAAGAACATCCACTGCTGGAGCGTAGGCCTGATAGGCCTCTGGCAGTTGGGCCATCAGATCGAGAGTGAAGGCTGCCATCCCTAGTTGCTCAGCTGCGTTTCATGGACGTTACCACGTGTGATGTGCTGCTGAGTCCGGTTGCCAAGGAGCGAAATCCTCTGAAAAACAGTCATCTTGAATTGCCTGGCTAATAGCTGAGGTGAATCTGATCAGCTGGGTGAGGTTGTGCAGGCTTAGAAGCGTGAGCCCTAGGAGCTCCTCGTTGCGAATCAAGTGATGCAGATAAGCCCGGCTGTGATGGCGGCAGGCTGTACAGGTACAGCTTTGATCTAGGGGTGTGTGATCTTCACGAAAGCGGGCATTGCGTAAATTCCAGCGCTCGCCAGCGACAAGTGCTGTGCCATGTCTTCCCAGGCGGGTAGGCAGCACACAGTCGAATAGATCGATACCGCTGGCAACTGCAATCGCTATTTCTCGCAGGGTGCCAATCCCCATCAGATAGCGGGGGCGATCCTGGGGAAGCAGAGGAGAAACCTGGCGCACGATGCGATGAATGTCTTCAACCGGTTCACCCACGCTGACGCCACCGATGGCGATGCCAGGCAAATCAAAGCTGGCCACGATTTGAGCACTTTGCTCTCTGAGGTGGGAAAAACACCCTCCCTGAACAATGCCGAATAGGGCTTGATTTGCGTGTTGATGGGTGTTCGAGCAGCGTTCCAGCCATGCATGGGTGCGCTTACAGGCAGCCTCCACATCGCTTTCGCTGGCTGGGTATGGGGGGCATTGGTCGAAGGCCATAGCGACATCAGCGCCAAGGGCCATTTGAATTTCGATGGCTCGTTCTGGCGTGAGTTCAATCTGGCTGCCATTACGAGGGTTGCGAAAAACGACCCCGTGATCATCGATACGATTCAGGTCTGCCAGGCTGAAAATCTGAAAGCCACCTGAGTCGGTAAGCAGTGGGCGGTCCCAGCCCATGAAGCGATGCAGGCCACCGGCATCGGCCACGATCCCCTCGCCTGGCTGAAGATGGAGGTGATAGGTGTTGGCTAACACCATCTGAGCTCCGGTGTCGGCCAGTTGAGTGGCTGTGATGCCTTTCACCGTTGCCAACGTGCCCACAGGCATGAAACGAGGTGTGTTGACAGAACCATGAGGAGTGCGGAAGCAGCCAACGCGAGCACGTGTGTGTGAACAGTGGGCGTTGATCTGAAAATCAAACACGGCTAGTGCTACGGCGATACTTCAGCGCCACAGGGCACCAGGCCGATCATGACCCTACGTTGGGCTTTGCCTTTGGCTGGAGGTTGGAGATCTTGCGCGCTCCCCTTTGGCTCCGGGATTTGGCTGGAGCATGGATCTTCTACTCCGTATTGCCTGCTTGGCCAGGGCTGAAGCCACGTTTTGAACGGATTGCTCGCTTTGCTCCTTGGATCGGATTGGTGCTGGGAGGACTGCAGTCTTTCCTTTGGCTTGTCTTGATCCGTGCCGATTGGCCGACCTCGGCAGTGGCACTTTTGGTCATCGGGCTGGGTGCCTGGCTGTCGGGTGGTCTTCACCTTGATGGGTTGATGGACACGGCCGATGGTCTGGCGGCTGGTCGTGAGCGCTGTCTGCAGGCTATGGACGACAGTTGTGTTGGAGCGAGTGGAGTCCAGGCTCTGCTTGTGGTGGTGTTACTTCAGATTGCAGCCCTACTTCGGCTTGGTTCTCTAGCCCCTTTGGCTTTGCTGATTGCTGCCTTTTGGGGGCGTTGTGCGCCGCTTTGGGCCATGGCGCGCTTCTTTTACTTGCGTGAGGGGCAGGCTGGCTCCGCATCCTTTCATCGTCGTTATCGCAAGGGATGGCAGGAAGCATTACCAGCATGCTTAGTGCTGCTTTTGGCATTAACGGTTGTCCCTTCACTCATGATCGTGGGGTGGCCCAGTCAGATGGTTTTGATGGCAGGAATTGGTGTGGGTGTCTTGCCGGCGTTTTTAGTGCCTGAACTGCTTGGACGTCGTCTTGGTGGGCATAGCGGGGATTCTTATGGCGCTTCAGTCGTGCTAGTGGAAACAATCACGCTTCTGTTGCTGGCGGTGTTACTGCCGGCAGGCTGAGCAGAAAGGCATTCCCTTCGCTGGGAAGGGCTGGATCAAGGTTCGCTGGAGAGGTGATCAGTTGCAGCGAACCTCCCAAATCTTCAGCCAGTTGGCGTCCCAGGGCGAGGCCAAGGCCGCTGCCGGGGCGATCGCCACTGCTCTGGCCTCGAATGCCTCTGCTGAAGATGCGCTCACGCTCTTGCTTGTTGATGGGTTCACCTCCATCCCAGACGCATACTCCGTTTTGTTGCAGGCAAAGGCCGATAGGGCGGCCTGCAGGGCTATAGCGGAAAGCATTCTCCAGCAGGTTGGCCACGATTTCAGCGACCACTCCATCTGCTGAAGGACGTAGCTCTTCAGTCCAGGCAGGCCATTGGCTGGGCCCATGCCAAGGGCGTTTTTGCAAGGCTGATGTGGCTATGGCGCGTTCGATCAGTGGTGTTAGTAAGGATTTGATAGTGAGATCAGTGGATTGTGGCAGTAATGGAGGCAGCAGCAATGGGGCCTTGATGCTTGGTTGGATGGGCAGATTGTCCTGGCCGATCTGGTCGAGGCTGGAGATATAGCGATCTAGTTGTGCTTGCTCGCTCAGCAGACCCTTGATCAAGGTGCGGTGACGACTATCGGGCTCTAGGCGCTTCATCAAGAGTTGGGCATAGGTTCGAAGCGCGGCTAGCGGATTGCGCAGTTGATGCACCATCAGGCTGATTTGTTCCCGTTGCTCGGCCAGCTCATCAAGCAGCCTGGCTCGCTCAAGCTCAAGACTGAGGCAATCGGTGATGGCACTCGCAGTAGCAAGCAGCCGTCGGTCTAGGCGGGTGGGCCAGGATGGCGAAGAGAGGCGTTTTTCGGCTCTGAGTACTCCAAGCAAGATCGTTCCTTCTTGAAGCGGGTACCAGCGTCGATCAGGTGAGGGTGCACGAAGCTCAGGGTCTGCCTCTACAGGTGGCAGGGATTTGTTCCCTGTGGCGGGCCACTGACTTACGGCTTCCAGGCTGGGGGCGCGCCCGTCTCTTGCTTGAGCGATATAGACCACAAGCTTCTCTAGTGGAGCCTCCGCTTCGAAGCTGCTGAGTTGTTGCTTCACCAGATTGAGGAAGCGGTTTGACAGCTTCATGGCGAGCGATGTGCCTCTGGACACCGACACCAAGAGGCTGATACGAATGACACCTTGTAAATTCTGAAAAAAGTATTAAAATTTGAGCGTCGATTGGCTTGAAAGCCTCGCCCAGAGGCTGTAGCTCAAAGTCGGACAATGCAGAGGTTGCACAAATTGTGTCACCAAAGCCACAGCAGAGGTTGCACAAATCGTGTCGCCAAAGCTACAGCAGAGGTAGATGCGTCCTCTGTTGGATCCTCGGCCTCGGCCGATCATGTTGAAAGTGATCCCTCAGGGTGTTGTAGCTCTGCTGCGATTCCCTGAGTAAGGCTTGCTGACATTTGGGCATCTTCATGCTCTTGCATCGTGCTTGAGCGCTATTTGCAGGACGGTCCTAAGCCGCCCCGTTCCTCTCTCCATCGCACTCCTATACAGGAGTTTCCCGTTTATGTCTAAGAAGCGCAAGCGGATCAGCCGCAGACGATTGGCTGGTCAACGGGTGTTGGCTCATGTGCCTACTTTCCATCTCGAAACCGGTGAATACAAGCCTGTGACGGCAGCTCGTCGTTACATCGCCGAATCTGGTTTGGTCTCACCAGCGATCCTTAACGTTCGTCGTAACGAACACACCACTGATCGCTTTTTCTGGGGCGAGAAAGGATTGTTTAGTGCTCAGTACGCTGAAGAGAACCATTTTCTCTTCCCCTCTTTGCGCTTGATCGTTGACTCTGTTGGGGAAGAGGTCATGTTTGAAGGCCTTGAACTGACTTCCGACGACTGGGAGGAGATCGAGGAGTATGAGTACGCCTTCGTTTGACGAGAAAGCGATTCCTTAGTTGAACCAAGAGTGCAAGGCCTGTTGCATCCGGGGGATTACTTCCCCCGGAATGCAGTGGCCCCCTTCGAAGCTCACTAATGTTGTCTCCAATCCGCTTGTTTTTAGGCTTTTGAGGAGTTGTTCAGAGGCGGCGTAGGGAACTACATCGTCATGGCGCCCATGCAGGAGAAGCACAGCGGGGCGAATGCTTGGCGCTACCCAATTTGGATGTGGGTATGCACTGCAGCCGATTAGGCCTGCTAGAGGTAGATCACAACCACTCGCCAGGGCCATTGCTCCCCCTTGAGAGAAACCCAGCAAAGCCGTTCTTTGTAGAGGAATTTCTGGGGTTTCCAGGGCTTTCAAGCGAGCCTGAAGTTGAGAGATCGCATTAGGAACGGCTGCCCAGTCGCTTGGAAAGAGTCCATACCATTGCCGGCCCAGACCTTGAGGATGACGTTGTTGTGCTCGTAGAGCCACTAGTTCTACGGGAGGCTCGATGGCTTGGCAGAGCTCTCGGCCAAGGGGCATCAGATCGTCTGCATCTGCACCCCAGCCATGCAGCAGCACAAGCCTGTAGTAAGCACCTTTGGGAATGTCGCGGAGAAGGTTGTCGCTCACGGCAGGGGTTGTATCGCTGCTGCGTAGGTTGGCCCACGGAATGCTTTCGTCTCTGCTGCCATGGCTCCCATCGCCTTGTTGAGCGTTTCAAACAAACATGGGATTGTGCCTCTAGCGGAATCCTTGCATCGCATGCATGGGTTTCAGCTGCTTTCCAGTGGTGGCACAGCCAAAGTGCTGGAGGATGCCGGTCTGCCCGTGACGCGGGTTGCTGAGCACACAGGTGCTGCGGAAATTCTTGGAGGACGGGTGAAGACTCTGCATCCTCGTGTCCATGGAGGCATCTTGGCGATGCGGGGCGACCCTGATCATGAGGTCGATCTGGAGCAGCATCAGATCCCTCCCATTGATGTGGTGGTTGTGAACCTTTACCCGTTTCGGGAAACAGTGGCCAATCCGCAGGTGAGTTGGGAAACTGCAATTGAGAATATTGATATCGGTGGCCCCGCCATGGTGCGAGCGGCGGCAAAAAACCATGCGCATGTGGCCGTGCTCACGAGGCCGGATCAGTACGACAGATTCCTAGTGGCTTTAAGTGATGGTGTGGATGACCAGCTCCGTCGTGAGCTTGCCCTTGAAGCCTTTGAGCACACCGCTGCCTATGACGTGGCCATCAGCCATTGGATGGGCGAGCGGCTGATTGAGCAAGCTTCCCAATGGCTTGAGGCTATTCCCCTTAGGCAGAGGCTGCGCTATGGCGAGAATCCCCATCAGCATGCGGCTTGGTACAGCGCTCCGAAGCAGGGTTGGGGCGGTGCCATTCAGTTGCAGGGCAAGGAGCTCAGTACCAACAATTTGCTTGATTTGGAAGCTGCCCTGGCCACTGTTCGGGAGTTTGGATATGGCACGGATGGCGATCAACAAGCTGTTCAAGATGCTGCCGTTGTGGTTAAGCACACCAACCCTTGTGGCGTCGCGATTGGCACTGGCGTGGCGTCGGCCTTAAGCCGTGCCTTGGATGCGGATCGGGTGAGTGCATTTGGAGGGATCGTGGCTCTGAATGGATTGGTGGATGCCACGACTGCTCGGGAGCTCACCAGTTTGTTCTTGGAGTGTGTTGTGGCACCAGGCTTTGAACCAGAAGCTCGGGAAATCCTTGCCAGCAAGGCCAACTTACGTTTGTTGGAACTTGCACCAGGTGCCATTGATGCGGCTGGTCGTGATCACATTCGCACCATCCTCGGCGGGGTGTTGGTGCAGGACCAAGACGATCAATCGATTGATCCCACCAGTTGGACTGTGGCCAGCAAACGCTCGCCTAATGCTGAAGAAAACGAGGATCTCACCTTTGCATGGCGTCTGGTGAGACATGTGCGCTCTAACGCCATCGTGGTGGCTCGTGCTGGCCAGAGTCTCGGAGTTGGAGCGGGCCAGATGAACCGAGTCGGCTCGGCGCGTCTAGCCCTTGAGGCAGCTGGCGATCAAGCCAGGGGAGCTGTTTTGGCTAGTGATGGCTTCTTCCCCTTTGATGACACGGTGCGTTTGGCGGCTAACCATGGCATCTGTGCCGTAATCCAGCCTGGTGGGAGCAAGCGTGATGCAGATTCAATCGCTGTTTGCGATGATTTTGGTCTGGCAATGGTGTTGACGGGAAAGCGCCATTTCTTGCATTAAGTTAGTAATAGTCAAAGCTAACATCGAGCCAATTTGGTTGCCTATATTTTGACTTTATTGATTTCCTTGATGAGTTTCATTCTGACTGAATTTGCTTTGGCTTTGTTCCTTGCTGCCAGTGAAATGCGCCCTGGCCCTGCACAAAGCAAGTAAAAGAAAGTAGTTGCATAAACACCAGACAATTCAAAGGCATAGCTATGGTTTTCGACCACGGCGAAGGGGAAGCCTTGCAGGCCAGTATCAAATAAGTGGTATGTAATGGCAAAAGCCATTGTCGATAGAAGGCCAAGCGCACAGAGCCTAGTAGCAAGACCGAACGCGATTCCAATTGGACAAATGATTTCTGTTAAAGCTGCTGCATACGTCCACAGCAGAGGGTCGCCTGGTAAGAAGTTAAGGTGTTGGCCGATGACAAATTCCGAGAAGCCTTCTGGATTTTGGAGCTTCTCTAATCCGTTGTGGACCATCAAAATGCTGATCCCGAGCCGGAGTATGAGAATTCCAAATTCGGAGAAGTAGTTAATCGATTCTGACGATGTACTGGCTTGAGGTCCTAGGTCAGAGTCAGATCCCTTTGCTTTAGGGGTTTCGGAGCCGGCCATCATCACCATTGATTGCAGGTGAGCACTTTAGAGAATCGGTTTGCAGATCAAGGCGATAACAGGGTTGACTCGCTCAGAAAGCTGCATGGCGACGTGGTGGGCAGGTCAGTCCATGGGTGGCATGGAAGTCTTCTTGAACCTTCCAGGTGAGTCGTCGCGAGATTTGTCGCACGATTTGCCTCAGCAGCTGGTCACCACTTGTCTGTACAAGACCATCTGGTAGCAGGGTGATCACTTTCGGTAGTTGGATCCACACCGAAAGATCCAAATCCCAGTTCACGATGGTGGTTTGTTGGACAGTATTGCTGGCTTCTGTTTCTGATGGCTCAAGTTGCAGCCCAGCCTTGAAGTCCACATCGTAGTGATCACAAAGGGGCAGATCTTGATGCGTTAGGTCCACATTGATGATTTGGTAGAGCTCTTGCTGCTGAGGAAGCAGCTTTAGGCCGATGCAAGGCTCGACTTCAAAGCCAAAATTTCCGAATCGACCAAGGGTGAGGAGATAGGACTGATCATCGAGGGCCTTGACCTCCATGGGTGCAGCACAGCGTTGAAACCAGCCTTGATGGTGGTCAAGATATGCCGCCACGTTTTTTGGCGGCGCAAGCATCTCCATGCGATCGGAAAAATGACTTCGATAGCAGCGGACTTGGGATTTGTCGCTGAGGCGCAGGTATGGGTCGGCAGGTATCGACAAGGGCGGCACGGATGGTCATCCCTGGCTGGGTTGGCCTGGGATATTAACAAATGTAAAGCCAGGGTGTTGTTCAGTCGGAGGTTAGGTCGATCAGCTTCTGAATCACATGTTCAACCACTCGATCGGGTGTTGAGGCTCCGGAGGTGATGCCGACGCTCACGCTTCCAGCAGGTAGAAAATTACTTTCGATGAACAGATCTTCTCCCAGTGGCTTGTGTTGGATGCTGTTGTTATCACCAATACGTTCTGGGGTATCGATGTGGAAGGATCGGATTCCTCGGCTGATGGCGATTTCCTGTAGGTGAGTGGTGTTGGATGAGTTGAAGCCACCAATCACCACCAGTAGATCTAGAGGTTCATCAACTAGCGAGAACATTGCTTGTTGCCGTTCCTCTGTGGCGTCACAGATGGTGTTGAAGGAAAGGAAATGTTTGTTGAGCTCTATTGGGCCATATTTTCTGAGCATGGTGCGCTCGAATAAACGACCGATTTCCTCGGTTTCACTTTTCAGCATGGTGGTCTGATTGGCTACCCCAAGGCGTTGGAGATCTTGATCTGGGTCAAAGTTTGCAGAGCATGCCTTAGCAAAGCGTTTCATGAACGCTGCACGATCTCCTTGGCCCAGGATGTAATCGGCGACTAGTTGGGCTTCATCAAGGTCTAAAACAACTAGATAGGTCCCTGCAAAGGAGCTTGTGGCCAAGGTTTCTTCATGCTTCACCTTGCCATGAATAATTGAGGTGAATTCTTGCTTCTTATGTTTCTCCACGGTGTGCCACACCTTGGAAACCCATGGACAAGTGGTGTCGATGATGTGACAGCCACGCTCATGAAGCAGCTCCATCTCCTGAACAGTGGCACCGAAGGCGGGCAGGATCACTACATCGCCATCATTGACGCAGGAAAAATCTTTGACACCTCCTTCAGCGTGGATGAACAGCACGTCCATTTCGCGTAAGTGTTCATTCACTGAAGGGTTGTGAATAATTTCGTTAGTAATCCAAATGCGCTCGCTTGGGTAGTGCCTACGGGTTTCATAGGCCATCGCAACTGCTCTCTCTACTCCCCAGCAGAAACCAAAGGCCTCAGCCAATTTCACCTGAAGCCGGCCTTGTTGAAGCACATACCCGTTGTCTCGAATCGAGCCAATTAGGCTGCTTTGGTAGGCCTTCTCAAGGTTGCTGGCGACTTCGTTGGCTCGCCCGAAGCCCCTACGGTTGTAACGCTCAGAGTGATGGAGCGAGCGTTTGAAAGCTTGTGTATCCATCGTGGCGGCAGCAATCTCCTGACTCTATGGGCAGCTCAACACTTTTGAAGCACAAAAAAGCCCGGCACAGGGTCGGGCTTAATGGATTCAGGTTGTTGATCAGGCTTTAGTTGCCGGCTGAGGCGAAGTCGGGATAAGCCTCCATACCGTGCTCACCGATATCAAGACCTTCGATTTCCTCAGCCTCTGTTACGCGGATACCGCCAAACAGTGCTCCGATGACAGACCAGGCAATCCAACAGGTCACAACAATGAACACTGCGTATGAGATGCAGCCGAGCGCTTGGACGCCAAGTTGGCTGAACCCATGGCCAGTCAATAGACCTGCATCGGTGTTGAACAGGCCCACTGCCAGAGTGCCCCAGATGCCGCATGTGCCGTGCACAGAGAAAGCCCCAACGGGGTCGTCAATCTGCAGGCCGTCGATGAAGGCCACAGAGAAGACCACGATCACACCGCCAATGAGGCCTATCAGCCAAGCCGCCCACATGGCGACACCGTCGCAACCGGCGGTAATGCTTACCAAGCCGGCAAGAATGCCATTGATGATCATCGTTAGATCAGGCTTGCCGGAATAGAGGGTGGAAATGATCGTTGCACCGATGGCGCCACCGGCTGCAGCAAGGGTTGTGGTGACTGCGATGTAAGGCACCGCTGCATCCATTGCCAGCTGGGAGCCAGCATTGAATCCATACCAACCGATCCAGAGGATCAAGCATCCGAGAGTGGCTATGGCCATGTTGTGACCTGGTAGAGCTTGGGCCTTGCCACCGACAAACTTGCCGATGCGAGGGCCAAGAGCGATGGCCCCTACCAGCCCAGCCCAGGCACCTACGGAGTGCACCAATGTTGAGCCGGCAAAGTCAATAAAACCAAGTTGATTGAGCCAACCACCTGCATCAGTGACAACACCAGCTGCATCTTCGACTGGGAAGTTCCATTGCCAGGAACCCGCGATTGGGTAGATGAGTGCAGTAAGGATTAGCGAGAAAACAACAAACTCGCCAAACTTGATTCGCTCAGCTACCAGGCCAGAGACAATCGTTGCTGCTGTGCCTGCAAAGGCAGCCTGGAAGAGGAAGTCAACGCTTGGGACCAAGTCTCCATTGGTGACCATGTCAGGAGTTACTGCGGGGTCAAAGAACAACCCACCAAACTTCAAAACACCAGGGATCAGCCAGTCTGCTTTGTACATGATCTGGAAGCCGATGAACCAGTAGGCCGTCACCGCAAGGGCGAAGACAAACAGGTTTTTGGCGAGGATGTTGACGGCGTTTTTCTGACGGCACATCCCTGCCTCCACCATGGCGAAGCCGGCGTTCATGAAGATCACCAGCACAGCTGCGATCAGCAACCAGAGGTTGTTAGCTAGGAATCCTGGCGTGAGTTCAGGGAGGTCGGCGGCATGGGCTGAAAGGTTGAAAACGCCTAGGCCGAAAAGGGCGAAGGGCACACAGGTCAGCCATGTGATTGAGCGATTGGAGCTGAAGCCACGGATGCTGCGCAGGAGGAGCATTGGCCCCTCCAGGAGACTGGCCTCCTGAAGGCGAACCGTGCGCCGCCTGGAGGGCGGAAGCGGAGCAGTTGTCATTGGAAGAAGCAGATCTGCAAAACGAGCTGGAAGCCTTTGTGATAGCTCAAAGGAGAAACTTGCTCAACTTGGGATTTTTTTATGTTCATGTTGATACGAAATATGGGATTGATGGACGCTTTTAGGTCTATTTGCGGGGGTGAAAGTTCATTTTGTTACATCTGGAGCTCTTTTTGCTGTGTCAACTCTGTGTCGTCTTGGTAGGCCTAAGGCCTTCCCAGGTGATCTTGTCGCGGTGAAATCCGAAGCAACAGGGAATGACTTCCACGCCAGCTGTAAGAGCCTGACGAAAGAGTTCGCCATAGCGAGGGTCTGCGCTATCCCCTGGGGCGAATGCTTGGACATCGTGGCGGCTGAGGCAGGGCACCAAGACTGCTCTGGACTCTGGCAGCACACCGATTAGCTCTTTGAGATGTTTTTGCCCTCGTTCTGTCACCGTGTCGGGAAAGAGGGCTAAGGAGTCTTCGATCCAGGTGGTGTTCTTGACTTCTAAGTAAATGGGTCTGGTGTCGGAGCAATTGGCATCAGGGGTTAAAAACAGGTCAATGCGGCTGCGTCGGTTGCTTCCATAAGTCACTTCCGCACGGATTGCTGCGATCGGACCGAGGACTTGCTTGAGGTGTCCGGCTTCAATCGCTGCTCTGATCAGGCTATTGGCCAAGGCTGTGTTGATACCCACCCAGCAGAGGCCGCCCTGGGCGCTGGGTGCCTCCGCTTGCTCCCATGTCCAGGCCAACTTGCGCTTGGGAGAAGGCGCATGGCGGAGTCGCACTCTGCCTCCAGGATTAAGAACACCAGTCATGGGGCCTGTGTTGGCGCAGTGGGCTGTCACGATTTCGCCGCTGACTAGCTCCACATCGGCAAGGAAGCGCTTGTAGCGCTTCACCAAGATTCCTTCCTCGAGTGGTGGGAATGTGAGCAGTGGACTCCCTAACAATCCTTCCGGGATGGCCTCGGTCATGGGGATGCTTGCAGGGCTTGAGAATGCTGCTAAATGATCAGATGGTCTGAGGCCCAAGGATGGGGAGATCCTTAAAGCGTATTGCTCTGGTTGTCACAGTCGGCACCTTGCTTAGCAAGGTGGGAGGGCTGGTTCGTCAGCTTGTGATTGCGGCTGCCTTCGGGGTAGGAGCGGCTTATGACGCTTACAACTACGCCTACGTCTTGCCGGGGTTTCTGTTGATTCTCCTGGGTGGGATCAACGGTCCTTTCCACAGCGCCATGGTCAGTGTCCTTAGCAGACGGCCGCGGCAGGAGAGCGCTCATGTGTTGGCGGCGCTCAACACCATGGTTAGTGCTGCTTTGTTGTTGTTGACGGCTCTATTAGTGCTGGCAGCCAATCCGTTGATCACTTTGGTGGGCCCAGGTCTGAGTCCTGAGCTGCATCGGATTGCTGTGGTTCAGCTTCAGGTGATGGCACCAATGGCTTTGTTGGCAGGTTTGATCGGCCTGGGCTTCGGCTCCCTTAATGCTGCTGATGAGTTCTGGATTCCGGCGGTTTCGCCAATCATGTCAAGTCTTGCTTTGGTGGTCGGTGTCGGAGTTTTGTGGTGGCAGGTCGGCACGAACATCGGCTCCATGCAGTTCGCCCTTAGGGGTGGCATTGTTTTGGCACTAGCCACCTTGGTGGGAGCCCTGTTGCAGTGGCTGATTCAACTGCCGGCGTTGATCAGGCAAGGCTTGACCAAGATGAAGTTGGTTTGGGATTGGCATCATCCAGGTGTGCGGGAGGTATGGCAGGTCATGGGCCCGGCCACCCTTTCTTCAGGCATGTTGCAGATCAATGTCTTTACAGATCTGTTTTTTGCTTCCGGCATTTTGGGTGCGGCAGCTGGTCTGGGCTACGCCAATCTTTTGGTACAGACGCCTTTGGGGCTGATCTCCAATGCATTGCTGGTGCCACTACTGCCAACGTTTGCCAGGCTCACTGCCCAGGAAGATCGGCCTGCACTAGTCACTCGCATCCGTCAGGGGTTGATGTTGTCTACGGCCAGCATGGTTCCTCTTGGGGCCATGTTCGTGGCTCTTGGAACCCCAATCGTTGCTTTGGTGTACGAGCGAGGGGCCTTTGATGCCCAGGCTGCCAGCTTGGTGAGTGGATTGCTGATGGCCTATGGCGTGGGCATGCCTGCCTATCTAGCTCGTGATCTGCTGGTGCGTGTGTTTTATGCCCTAGGTGATGGCACTACCCCCTTCCGACTTTCTACGGCAGGGATTGGCTTGAATGTGGTGTTTGATTGGTTGTTGGTTGGTGGCCCAACCCCTTGGGGCCCTCAGTTGCCATTCAATTTCGGGGCTACCGGTTTGGTGCTGGCAACGGTTGCAATCAATCTGCTGACCTGCGCAGCTCTCTTGGTGGGCTTGCATTCGCGGCTAGGGGGCTTGCCTTTGCAACGGTGGGCTTTTGATGGCGTCAAGGTGCTTTGGGCTGGCCTGGCGGCAGGGTTTGCGGCTTGGGCTCTCGCGACCTTGATGCAATGGCCTCAGGACCTGCTGGGACTTTTGATTGAGGTGTGTCTGTCAGTGATCACCGGCCTTGCTGTATTCGCTCTAATCAGCATCTCTCTTGGTGTCGCTGAGGTGCGTGAGCTAGCGCGGGAGCTGCGTTACAGAGTTATTCCTCGCTGAGGCGAACTTCGCGATCCTCACGGACTTGAATTGGTAGCTCCAGATGGTCTCGGCCCACCAGCTGGGGTCCCTGTACCGAAACGATGCGTGCTTCGATCCCGAATTCCTGGAAGGCGTTTTCGAGCTCTTGAATCAGAGCTTTCTCCACCTGGTCCTCAGCATCGACAACTTTGCCGATGAGTCGCTCCCCTAGTGGTCCGATGCGTTGACGCATCACTTCCCGGGCGTTGGTGACCTCGATGATCAGCACTGGCCCTCCATGGATGGCAGCAACCTTATCGGCAGTAGGGCTCCAGGATCTCCTCAAGGTCACGAAGTTGAGAGGCTGGGATTAGGCGCGCCAGTGGTAGGCGGGTGCTCCCTCCACCTAGGGGCACTTGCACTGATTCCAGGGCTTGGCGGGCTGCCACATTGGCGCCTTCATTGAGCCTGACGCTGCATTCGATGGCAAGGTTTTCTGCAAGCCCTGCATCGCCCAGATAAAGGTGCCAGCTGGCGATCTGAAGGTAGATGCGATCGGCAAGGGATAGTTGTAGCTCTTTTAAATCTGCTGGATCGATTGTCATAAGTGATGGTCTTGCTAGGTGGATGCTGGCTTGATGTTGGGATCAGGCTTGCTCTTCGGTGGTCTTGGCCTTGGGTCTTTTGACGACTACAAATGCAAGGTGGATGAAGAGTCCAGCAAGCCAGATTTCGCTGAACCAATCCAAGTGTGGCCATGGGTGGCGCATTTGTTGAATGAACCAAAGGCCACTGTTGAAAGCTGCAAAGGCCATGGCATGCAGGGTGAAGTTGACGATTCGAGCGAAATGTTGATAGGTCGGGTCGGTTGTGTCGGCGTTGCCGTACCAGCGAATTGGCATGAGCAGTGTCCTTGTAGATCTCTCGATTGTGGCGCTTGGATGAGACTCGGTTGACGAAGGCCCCCATGATGAAGTCTGATGTTTCCTTCTAAGCGCCTGTAGCTCAGCGGATTAGAGCATCTGACTACGGATCAGAGGGTCGGGAGTTCGAATCTCTCCAGGCGCGCTGATTAACTGCCCTTCGGGCAGTTTTTTTTTGCACTTGGGTCCGGCGGCGGTCTTAGGGCTAAGGGCTTTGCTTAAGACGTGAAGAACCATTGCCTACGATCCGAAAACTGTTGGGTTCTGTAAATGACGGATCGCTTCTTGGCTTCTATTAATGCTGCCCTGACGGATTCCGACCCGGCGATTGCAGGCTTGATCGATCAGGAGAGGCAACGTCAGGAGACCCATCTAGAGCTGATAGCCAGTGAGAACTTCACTTCTCAAGCTGTGATGCAGGCTCAGGGTTCTGTGCTCACCAACAAGTACGCCGAAGGTCTTCCCCATAAGCGCTATTACGGCGGTTGTGAGCATGTCGATGCGATTGAGGAGTTGGCGATCGAGCGTGCTCAGCGGCTCTTTGGTGCGGCTTGGGCCAACGTGCAACCTCATAGTGGCGCGCAGGCCAACTTCGCCGTCTTCCTGGCGCTGTTGCAGCCCGGTGACACCATCATGGGGATGGATCTATCCCATGGGGGGCATCTCACTCATGGTTCTCCTGTCAATGTCAGCGGCAAGTGGTTCAAGGTCGTTCATTACGGCGTGGAGCGTGATAGTCAGCAGCTCGATATGGAGGCTGTTCGTCAGCTGGCCCTGAAAGAGCGTCCTCAACTGATCATCTGCGGCTACTCGGCCTATCCCCGCACGATCGATTTTGCTGCTTTTCGCAGCATCGCTGATGAGGTGGGCGCTTACTTGTTGGCGGACATGGCACACATTGCCGGCCTTGTTGCGGCTGGGTTCCATCCGAGTCCTATCGCCCACTGTGATGTGGTGACAACGACCACCCACAAGACATTGCGTGGCCCCAGAGGCGGCTTAATCCTTTGTCGTGATGCGGACTTTGGCCGTAAGTTTGACAAGGCAGTGTTTCCTGGCAGTCAGGGCGGCCCTTTGGAACATGTGATCGCAGCCAAGGCTGTGGCCTTAGGAGAAGCTCTTCAGCCAGAGTTCCAGGCTTATAGCTGCCAGGTGGTTGCGAATGCCCAGGTTCTTGCTGGTCGCATTCAGGAGCGCGGGATTGCGGTGGTGAGTGGAGGAACAGATAATCATCTTGTCTTGCTGGATCTGCGCAGCATTGGGATGACCGGGAAGGTTGCTGATTTGCTTGTCAGTGACGTGAACATCACCGCCAATAAGAACACAGTGCCCTTTGATCCTGAGTCGCCTTTTGTGACCAGTGGTCTGCGCTTGGGCACGGCGGCGCTCACAACTCGTGGCTTTGATGAGGAGGCATTCCGTGAGGTTGCTGATGTGATTGCAGATCGTTTGCTTAAACCGCAAGATGAATCGATCAAGGTGCAGTGCTTGGAACGGGTGAGACAACTTTGTGGCCGTTTCCCTCTCTACAGGGGTGCCCTCCAGCCAGCGCTTGCTTGACTGGCCCTTCGCTCTGGAATCACAGGTTTGCTCTGCCTAGGATTCATTCCATCGGCCCTTCTTTAGGTCGCTTGCTACAGGAGCGAACTTGACTCTCGCGAGCAGCCCCTTTGCTTTTGCTACGGCGAGCTTTGTGATAGCTGCTGTGCTTACCACTTTGGTTGTCCCACTCGTGCGGGCGCTAGGTCTTCACCTTGGTCTCACTGATCAGCCTGATTCCCGCAAGCAGCACAGCACTCCGATGGTGCGTCTTGGTGGCATCGCCATGGTGCTGGGATTTGGTTTGGCTCTGGCAGTGACATGGGGGCTGGGGGGGTTTGGTTTACTTGCGCCTGCGAAGGATCAGCTGATCTGGTCCACTCTGGCGGGGGCTCTTTGCTTTTTTGTGATTGGCCTGGCAGATGATTTGTTCGTTTTGTCTCCTTGGCCTCGTTTGGCAGGACAGGTGGCCGTTGCGTTTGCGATGTGGACTCAGGGGGTACGCATTGGAACGATTGAGTTCCCCTGGTTGGGGGAAGGCTCTTCTTCTTTAATTGCCTTGCCGGATTTGCTTAGCCTTGCTGCCACGCTGGTGTGGCTTGTGGGTATTACCAATGCCATCAATTGGCTAGATGGTCTTGATGGTCTTGCGGCAGGAGTGGCTGGTATTGCCGCTGTTGGTCTTGTGTCGGTCAGTTTTTCACTTCATCAAGTGGCTGCAGGTTTTCTGGCAGCTGCTTTGGCGGGCTGTTGTCTTGGTTTTCTGCGCCATAACTTCAATCCAGCCCGCATTTTTATGGGTGATGGCGGCTCCTATTTCCTTGGCTTTACCTTGGCAGCAATCAGCATCGTGGGACCAGCCAAGGGACTCACCACCGTCAGTCTGTTGCTGCCACTGTTGATTTTGTCTCTGCCTTTGGCTGATATGTCGGCAGTGATTATGGGGCGGTTGCGGGAAGGCCGTTCTCCTTTTTACCCTGATCGTCGCCATCTTCATCACCGTCTGCTGCGCGCCGGCTTCAGTCATCGCCGAACGGTGTTGTTGATCTACGTGTTTACACAATGGCTAGCAGCATTGGCTCTCGTGGTGGCCAATGCTGAAATGCGTTTTTTGTGGCTGGCTTTAGCGACAGCCATTCTCGTGGCGACAGTCGTGATCAGCCGTCGTCAACGTAGTGCTGAAGGTGTCTTCGTAGACCCTTCTAGCCCCCTTGCAGCTCCTAGTGATCCACGTGCCTATCGCGATGGTCATGGCTGAAGCTTCGGCTAGGCATGGTGTTGAGATCCTTTGCATTGGCACGGAGCTGTTGCTTGGCAACATCCTTAACAGCAATGCTCGTTGGTTAGCTGAGGAGCTGGCTGCTCTGGGGCTCCCTCATTACCGCCAAACTGTTGTAGGAGACAACGTTGATCGTCTCAAAGAATCAGTTTTGGAGGCTGTTGATCGCAGTCGGATTCTGATCACCACTGGTGGCCTAGGACCAACGCCTGATGATCTGACGACTGAAACTTTGGCGGCTGCTTTTGATACGCCGCTTGAGGAACGTCCAGAACTTTGGTTCGAGATTCAGGCCAAGCTCACTGCTGGCGGCAGCATTTCTGCAATCAGTAATCGCAAACAGGCGTTGTTTCCTCGTGGAGCTGAAATCCTTCCAAACCCTTCCGGCACTGCGCCGGGGATGATCTGGTGTCCTCGGCCGGGGTTCACTGTGCTCACCTTTCCGGGTGTGCCTTCTGAAATGAAGCAGATGTGGTCTCAGACAGCCGTGCCATGGCTGCGTCAGCACGGAGGAGTGGCTGACATCTTTGTGAGTCGGCTGTTGCGGTTTACAGGCATTGCTGAATCCACGCTGGCTGAAGAGGTGGCTGATTTGCTTGAGCAGGGCAATCCAACAGTGGCCCCTTATGCCGGCCTGGGAGAGGTGAAACTACGGATCACGGCCCGAGGGGCAACGGTGGAGCAAGCGAGGCAGCTATTGGATCCAGTGGATGCAGAGCTCCGTCATCGCACCGGCTTGTTCTGTTATGGCTCGGATGATGAGAGCTTGGCTTCGGTTGTGCTGGATTTGTTGCGTCAACGAGGTGAGACCATTGTAGTGGCAGAGTCTTGTACGGGTGGCGGAGTTGGTGCCGCTTTGGCTGCTGTTCCGAGAGCTTCTGAGGTTTTTCTTGGCGGGGTTATTGCTTATAGCAATGCCATTAAGCAAGCCCTACTGGGGATATCCACAGACCTTTTGCATCAGCACGGTGCAGTTTCTGATCCTGTGGTGCGGGCTATGGCTGAAGGCGCGCGTCAACGGCTTGGGGCAGATTGGTCCATTGCGGTGAGCGGTGTGGCAGGCCCTGGCGGCGGTACGCAGGCCAAGCCTGTGGGGTTAGTGCATATCGCAGTAGCTGGACCGCATGGCTGTGATGCAAGCCATGTGCAGTTCGGTGTTCGTCGTGGAAGGTTGGCAATTCAGGAGCTGAGTGTGGTTCGCAGTCTCGATCGGCTGCGCAGGTTCCTGCTGGATGGGAGCTAAGGTTTTCGGCTACTGCCTCTGAACCTTGAGCTCCGGCACCCTCTACGACAAGGTGTGGGATCTCCATCGGGTGGCTGAACTGCCTGGTGGATCCACTCAGTTATTTGTGGGTTTGCATTTGATCCATGAGGTCACCAGCCCGCAGGCTTTCGCTGCTTTGCAGGACAAGGGTTTGCCGGTGCGGTGCCCTGAGCGCACCGTGGCGACTGTTGATCACATCGTGCCGACGATCAGTCAGAAGCGTCCGTTTGCTGACCCTTTGGCTGAGGAGATGCTCAGCACCTTGGAACGAAACTGTGCCAACTACGGGATTGTTCTTTGCGGCCTTGGCAGTGGTCGCCAGGGCATCGTGCATGTGATAGCTCCTGAGTTGGGGCTGACCCAGCCGGGCATGACTGTGGCTTGTGGTGACTCACACACGTCTACCCATGGGGCGTTTGGCGCCATTGCGTTCGGGATCGGCACCAGTCAGGTGCGGGATGTGCTTGCTAGTCAGAGTCTTGCCATGAACAAGCTCAAGGTGCGTCGGATCTGGGTCGACGGTCAGCTTGGTTGCGGTGTTCATGCCAAGGATTTGATCCTTCATGTGATCCGAAGCCTTGGGGTCAAAGCTGGCGTGGGCTATGCCTATGAGTTCGCCGGACCAGCCATTGATGTGCTCTCCATGGAAGAACGCATGACCCTCTGCAATATGGCGATTGAGGGAGGCGCCCGCTGCGGATATGTCAATCCTGATGGGGTCACTTTTGACTATTTGCAAGGACGGCTTTATGCGCCTACTGGGGAGGCTTGGCATCGGGCAGTCGCCTGGTGGAGGAGCTTGGCCAGTGATCCCAATGCTGTTTTTGATGATGAGGTGACGTTTGATGCGGCCAGTATTGCGCCCATGGTGACCTGGGGCATCACTCCTGGTCAGGGCATTGCTGTAGACGAATCGGTACCGACTGCGGATTCGCTTGAGCCAAGTGAACGTCCAATCGCCGAGGAAGCTTGTCGCTATATGGATTTGGAGCCGGGAATGGCGATTGAAGGGGTTCCAGTTGATGTTTGTTTTATTGGCAGTTGCACCAATGGTCGTCTTAGTGATTTAAAGGCTGCTGCCGCTATTGCCAAGGGCCGCCATGTAGCACAAGGGATCAAGGCCTTTGTGGTGCCAGGCTCGGAACAAGTTGCCAGGGCTGCGGAAGCAGAGGGGCTTGATGGTGTTTTTCGCAATGCTGGATTTGAATGGCGTGAACCAGGCTGTTCCATGTGTCTGGCAATGAATCCTGATCGTCTTGAGGGGCGTCAGATCAGTGCAAGTTCCAGTAACAGGAATTTCAAGGGGCGTCAGGGTTCGTCCCGAGGCCGCACCTTGTTGATGAGTCCCGCAATGGTGGCTGCTGCTGCCATTACCGGCCAGGTCACCGATGTGCGCAAGCTAATCAGCAACACTGTTCCTTCTCAAAGCTTCCACCAATGACGATTGAGGCTATACCGTTCCCCCATGGCTCTATAGACCAGGTTCAGGGCCGTGCCTTGATGTTGCGTGGTGACGACATTGACACGGATCGGATCATCCCAGCCCGGTTTCTTAAATGTGTGAGTTTCGAGGCGCTGGGAGATCAGATTTTTGAGGATGATCGCTTGGAACTGGGTGGTTTACATCCCTTCGACCTGAAGGTTCATCAGGGTGCTTCGATCTTGGTCGTTAATGATAATTTCGGCTGTGGCTCTAGTCGTGAACATGCACCTCAAGCTTTGATGCGCTGGGGTATCCGTGCGCTGATCGGACAGAGCTTTGCAGAAATCTTCTATGGCAACTGCCTAGCGCTGGGAATTCCATGTGCAACTGCCGCCCTTGCTCAGATTGATGCCTTGCAGCAGGCGGTGGCAGCGGATCCGTCGCAGAGCTGGGGCTTCAATCTTCAGGCTCAGCAGTTGACGAGTGCTGCAGGCTCATGGGATTTACAGATTGAGTCTGGCCCTCGCGAGATGCTGCTTAGCGGACGTTGGGATGCCACATCGCAGTTGGTGGCTCAGGACGCAGCCCTAAAGCGCACGATGGCAGACCTCCCATACCTCAATGATTTTGTGGCGTCGCTGCATTGAAGGTTGTTTGTTGAGGAAACGGAAGATTGAATTTTTAGTGATGCGCTGCGGCAGATCATTTGCAGCGTGTCTATGAAAAGAGAAAGCGCGCTGGTCATGGTTTCTCTCCGTTACATCTGCACTGCGGTGCTCGTTCTGTTAGCTCCTCCAGCATCTGCGGCGCCAGTTGTGTCGCTCAATGTTGAGCCATTTACAACACAGATGGAGCAGTTGCACCAATTCGGAGCGTGTAGGAGTTGTGATTTGCGCGGGGCAGACCTCCGTGATGCTCATTTGATTGGTGTAGACCTTCGCGATGCTGATCTGCGGGGCGCGAATCTTGAGGGCGCGAATCTTGAGGGCGCTGATCTAAGTGGGGCTCGCTTGGATGATGCTCAGCTCAATGGGGCCATGCTTACGAATACTGAGTTGAGTGGGACAGACTTGCGGCGTGCAGACTTACGTGAGGCTGTGGTGATCAATGCTTACTCGCCAGATGTGCGTACGGAAGGAATGCAGTTCGCCGGGGCTGATTTAACAGGCAGTCATTTGATTTATGGGGGTGCTCCTTGATTAAGTGAATTAGAAGAGGTGTTCTTCAAATTGATCGAATTGATTGATGGGTGTATAGGGAACAAAAGGTACGCCGGTGCCGGTGAAGTTGAAATCATTAAGACGGAAACGAAAGCCGCCGATGCCTTTGTAGGGGTTGAAGTAGAAGCCGAAGTCATAGGAACGACGTTGCCAGCGCAGTTCGATGTTTGAGTTAATGATGTCTCCGTAATAAGGTGAATCAGGATCTACGTTGTAAGCGACACCGGTATTAAGAATTAAAGGCCCCGCGATTTGCTGCGTTAGGCCGATCCCTAGGGTGGCAAGATCAATATTTTGGTCAAATTTAAATGGGCTAGAGCCTTGGATTAAAGTGCCCCCACCACTAATAGATAAACGAGTAAAATCTAAGAAGGGCTTGCTGAATGTCCCAAGTGTGAGTGCTGGCCCTCCGGTTAGACCAATGGTGGCTTTTCTCTCGCCATCGCCATAGGCATCAAAGGTAGTTCTCAGATTAGTGTTGAATCTAAGCCCAGGTACGATTGCTATAGGTGAGTAGCGGTAAGCTGCTTCAGGTGTTAGAGCAGCATGTTTGCCGATCCATAGTGGATAGCTACTGTTTAGTGAACCGTAGAAATTAGCGCGCCAGAGGTCTGACAGATTTTCACTTTTGAATGCTTCTGCTTGATAGTTGCCTACACCAGCTCTAAGGAGGTAGTTGTTAGAAAGTTTGCCCCATGACCAAGCATCTTTCTTTTGCAGGAAAGCTCCATATGCTGAATAAATGTCAGTTTCTCCTAGGGATCCATTCCAGGCTTCGTAGCGATAAGCCGCAAAAAGGTTGGCCTGCAAAGATCCAATCCAGGGGATCTCAAAGTTCCTTTTAAAATCACCCCAGTAACGGCTTCCATCGGCAAAATTTGATGGATTGAAGGTGCTTATATCAGCATTAATGTCAATATCCCACCCCCAAGTGTTCCCAGTTAGTTCTGCTTCTAGGCCGAATAAATCAGCGGCCGTAATTGGCTGGGTTATTTTTTTGCTGTCAATCGAGCTGCCAGGAGCAACGTAGCTTTTTGTCTCTCCGTCGATGGCTCGCTCTAGAAGGAATTGAGGCTGGAGGGAGAGGGTGTAGTTCTTTGTTAGCTCGAAAGGTTTTAGATCACGGCCGACAAAGAAACCATCTCGATCTTCATTGTCGATACCAAATACCCAACGGTTTTCAACTTCTTCCTGCTTTTTGATGGTTTGGGTTCTGGAGACTGGTATCGGAAAACGCTCTTCTACAATGAGTCGATTGCGGCGGGTTTGGATCACAATGTCTCCATTAGGCTCTTCAGTGGCAATCACATCTTCGGCATCAATCCTCGTTTGAGAAGGTGTATAGGGATCATTGGAGAAGCCCATGCGGTCTGCTTTCCATCCCTCTGGGCTGATCGTGACCTTGGCAGCTTGAATCCTCCAGCGGCTGATAGAACCAGTGATCAGCTTGGTCGCTCCCTGTTGCTTGAGCTGAGAAGCGCGCACTCCGCCGTATTTATTTTCTTCTTCGACATTTCTTGTTAATGAAGAGACTCCTTGTCGCTTCTCAATGGTGAGAGCTTGTTGGAACTGGATGCTGCTAATACGTTGATCGATCTTGGCAATTGCCTTGGCGCGCAATGCTTCTTGCTCTGCTGGAGAGAGCGTCGATGAATTCGTCTGGGCGAGTCTTTGTGGTGTGGCAACAGCTTGGGGAGGTCTGGTGCCAAGAGGGAGAGCTTCTGCTTGGGCTTTAGGGTCACCCTCTCCAAGGGTGATCGACTCAAGGGTCTGTTGGAGCCCTTGGCGAGTTGTTCGATTAGCACGATCGGGGTCAGGACAACCCAGTGGTGGCGGAACGTCAACTTGCTGCGGTGCTGTTTTGTCTTGGCCCCAGCGGTATCTCAAGCCAACAAGGTAAGCATTACTTCCTTCCTTGACACCGCTATAGGTGCCGAAGGCTCCTGAGCGATGGTGAATGCGTCCCACAAGAGAGAGTTGTTGTGAGACTGCGGCTTCAAGCTCAAAGCTCAGATAGTTCAGCAATTTTGCATAGTTCTCGCGGTAGGTCTTCTCATAGTTGCTATAGGCCGTATTGAAGCTGATTCCCTCTATCACGCCAAAACTCAACCACGGTTGTACCCATAGCCGTGCTCCGATACCCAGCACACCTTCACCAAAGCTCTGGGCAGGTGTGTCTGCAAGTGGTACTGATTGATTGAATGCTCCTCCAGCTTGTTGGTTGGCATGGTGAGCAAAGAGGTCTGCTTCTAGTTCAAGAGCGAAGGGGCCTGCACGAGCGATTCTTTTCTGCAGACCCAGTCCCAGGAGATATTCCTCCCTCATTCGGCCATTGAACAGAAAGGTGTCTCCAAAATTTGAATCAATCATCTGGCCACCCCAAGCCGTTACGGCCCAGGGATGGGGATGCCAATCTGGTATCGGAGGCAGCACAGGTGGACAGGCCATGCCTGGTTGATTATTTGCGTCTTGTCGAGATGTCTCGGACGATTGCGGTGGCTGATCTAGCTGGACCCATTGATTGTTTTGGGCAAGACTTTGATCCCAGATCGTTGTTGAAGCGGTCTGGTTGCTGATAGCTCCAGCGGTGGTGCTGTTTAATTCAACGTCTAAAGCTGTGGGGAACCCGAGACTTTCACTTTCTTGTATTGCTAGGCGCCGTGGTGGCTTTGAGGGGCTTTGTTGGATCTGAGCTGCATCGAGTGAATTGGGGCCAAGGTCGATTGCTGCGCTGTCGAGATCTAGAACGCCATAGACGTCCTCAAGCTCCCCTTCTTTTTGAATCAGGCTGTAGCGGAGGGAACTGGCTTGGAAGTACTGAGATCCCTTGCGGTAATTAACGCTACCCCTGGCATAAAGGGTGTTGAAGTTGCTGTCGAACTCAATGCGGTCTGCATGAAGGACGCCTTCATTGAGAACGGCCTTGACGTTACCTTCAGCGATAAAACGCTCTTGTCGGGCGTCATAGCGTTGGCGGTTAGCCCGAAGTTTGAGCTCTCGGGGAGGTTCGGGAGATTGTTCTGGAAGGCTGGGCTGGCGTTGAAGGCCTGTTGATTGCCTCAACTGCCCCCCTGAGCTTGCGATAGGAGCAGCTTGGCTGGGCGAGGAGGTGCCTTCTTTGTATGAGTTGCTTGACTGAGAATTTGCCTCAGCAGGGATTAACCCTGTAGCAAGTAAGAGCCCAACAAGAAGGGTTGGGGGACTGTTCGCCGCCAATAGGCTTCAGCTGGGGCAGCTGATCTTCCCATAATTGATGGAAGATCTGAGCAGGCCTCAGTCCAGTGTGTTGCGTGACCCGAGAAGTTTCGCTTGCAAAGGCTTTTAGTCTTCGAGATCCTTACGGGCTGGTGTCCTCGCAGGATCGCTGGCCAAGAAGCCGAAGACGAAAACCGCAATAAAGAAGAAGACGACCGAGTAAACGGAGAGCTTGAGGGCGAGCATGGAGAGACCGTTCAGCTTCTAGTACATCGATGACATCTTATGGGGCATAGAGGACACTTAGGGATGGAGGAGCAGCTTCAAGCCCGACGATTGGCGTGGATTGAAACTTTTCGAAGTCGCTCTCAGTGGGATCTCAAGCCAGGTTGGTATCGCGTAGGGGATCGTGATCGGCGGTCTCTGCTTCAAGATGATTGGGCTCAAATCCATCGACCCGACTGGGTTGCCAGGGGTTTATTGGTCTGGCCTCGAGGCGGAGTATGGCTGCAATTGCAGCAGGAGATCCTTTGTCCGGAAGCTTGGAGACAAGCTCAAGCAAGTTGTTTGCGGCTGGTCTTGGGTTGGTGGGCTGATCAGATGCGGCTGTGGGTGGATGGTGTGTTGGTGCATGAGGGGGATCTGTTCGATACCACTTGTCGGTGGAGCCTTCCTGAATCGATCCCTTGGGAGCGACCTCTAACACTCTTGTTGGAGTTGAGGAGTCCTATCCATGACGATGGCGCGTTGATCAACAGTGAGTTGGTGCTGGAACCCAGGGCCGGTGCAGTCGATCTAGATCAGGTTCTGCTGCCTGAAGCGCTGGCGCTCTATTTAGAGGTGGGAGAGGTGTTGCCGGAGGATTGGCTTGAGCTGGATCCGCACAGTCAGGAGGCAACCGTGGCTGTCGACCAGCAACTACGCAATGCAGCGCAGCCGCCGGGGCTGATCCATTGGATCGGCCATGCCCATCTTGATTTGGCCTGGCTGTGGTCAGTGGCTGACACTTGGCAGGCGGCAGAGCGCACGTTCCGCTCTGTGCTGAAGCTGATGCAGCGATTTCCTGATTTCCATTTCAGCCACTCCTCGCCAGCTCTCTATCAGTGGGTTGAACATCACCGTCCAACTCTTTTTGCTGCTCTTCAGGATGCAAGTCGGGCAGGTCGTTGGGAGCCGATCAATGGCCCTTGGGTCGAGACTGATTGTGTGCTGGTGAGCACTGCTTCGCTTTGGCGACAGTTCACGCTTGGACAGCAGTACAGCCGATCAGCATTTCCGGAGTGGTCCCATCAGTTGGCCTGGCTTCCAGACAGCTTTGGCTTTGCCGCTGGTTTGCCAGCGGTAGCTACCCAGACAGGAATCCGTTGGTTCTGCACCCATAAACTGGCCTGGAATGCCAGTAATCCCTTCCCGCATCGACTGTTTCGTTGGTGTAGTCGTGGCCAGGCTGAGGTGCTAGCGCTGATGCTTCCGCCAATTGGCACTGATGGGAATCCGATGGCCATGCTTCGCGAGCAGCGGTCTTGGCAGGCGTCTACCGCTGTTGAAGAGGCTTTGTGGGTTCCGGGAGTTGGCGACCATGGAGGTGGCCCCACTGCAGAAATGCTCGAGCAGCTGCAGCTTTGGGAGGATCATCCTCAGGCTTTGCCCCAGAGGCCGGGCACAGTAAGGGCTTACCTTGCGACGCTTGAAGCTCATGCTGAGACTTTGCCGGTGTGGCGTGATGAGCTCTATTTGGAGCTTCATCGCGGTTGTGCGACGACCCGTCCCGATCAGAAGCGTCAAAACCGACACCTTGAAAGGCTTTTGAGGGAAGCAGACCTGGCTATAGCTTTGCTGGCTTGCCAGCTTGGCGATAGGGCTGAAGTTCCTGGAACCTCTGCATCTTCATTGCCAGATTGGCGGCCTTTGCTCTTTCAGCAATTTCACGACATCCTTCCAGGCACATCGATCCCTGAAGTGTTTGAGCAGGCTGAGCCGGTCTGGCGATCGTCATGTCATGAATCAAGGCGGAGCCGCGATCAGCATCTGCAACAGCTTTTTCGCAGTGGGGTGTCTGGGGTGTCCTGCTCGGATCGATTCGATCCAGAGTCTTCGGGGGGGGGCTGGGTCTGGATGGGTCTACAGCCACTACAGCGTTGGTCGCCTGTGCTGAGATTGCCACGAGATCAATGGGGCAGCGCCGGTACGCAGCTTCCATGCCAAGAGGCCAAGGGAGGCGGAACCTGGGTGCAGTTGCCTGTGCAGCTAGGGGTGACAGCAGTTCCGCTTCAGCGTTGTTTCAGTAAGGCCTTAGATGTTGTTGATGGCTTACCTGTTCGTGGGGCTGTGCAGATTCAGCTCCTTGATCAAGGCGGTTGGCGGATTGGTAATGGCCTTTTGCAAGCTGATTTTGGTGCCGAAGGCTTGCAGCAACTTTGGGATCGGAACGGGACACCTCAGTTGGCAGGACCTCTGATCTGGGGGCTTTTTCGCGATCGTGGCGAATTTTGGGACGCCTGGGATCTGGCGGCAGATTATCGCCAGCATCCATTGGCTTTGAACTGGAATGGTTCGATGGAGCTGGTGGAGCGCGGACCTCTTGTAGCGCGCTTGGTCTTGCGAGGTTGGGCTGGGAGCAGTGCTCTGCGCCTTGATGTGCAGCTGAGAGCTGATTGCCCCTGGCTCGAGCTGCGTCTAGGCGTGGATTGGCGTCAAAGTCATGAGCTACTGCGTTTGGAGGTTCCCCTGGCTTGCTCAGCGGTGAGATGGGCGGCGGATACCAGCGGTGGAGTCATTGAACGGCCTGCTGAAGCTATGACGGCTAGGGAAAAAGCACGTTGGGAGGTCCCTGTGATCTCCTGGTTGGCGAGCGAGTCGGCGGCGCCGGGTGGTGGCCTTGCGGTGTTGTTGGATGGACCTCAGGGCGTTCAGGTGTGCCCAGACAGGCTTGGTGTTTCTCTGATTAGAGGGGCTACCTGGCCAGATCCCTCGGCTGATCAGGGTTGGCATCGTCAGCGATTAGCACTGATGCCTGTTCCCAATGGTTGGAGTCGGGAGGCTGTCCCTCAGGCAGCGTTGGCTTTTCGAGAGCCGGGCTGGCTGGGGCCTTCTGATCTCAAGGTGTCATGGTCAGGATTGCCGTCGCTGCCTTCAAAGCTGGTTCCATTGGCTGTGACGTATGCCGAAGTAAGGCAGCTGAAGCTCAGCGTGCTTAATGCCGGTGCAACACGCCAGTCTTGGGCCGTAGGGAAGGCTTGGCGGGTTGGTAGCGCTCACGAGTCTTGTCTCGGCGAAGCGGTAGAGCTGAAGCCTGGAGAGTTGGCTGAACTATTGCTTGAGCGTGTCGATTGATGTGACCGTCAGTCTTCGTGTTCTTCAAAGGGGTCTTCAAGTTCTTTTGAGGGAGGGCCAAAAGCTGTGTAGAGCCCGTATCCGGTCAGCCCGAAGGTGATGGTGACCATGGCAATGAGCAGGGAGTAGGTCTCGGAGGAGGAGTTTTCCATCACATCTCTCGACAGGATTAGTCCGTATGCGGACTATGACCATTACAGTAGGCATGCTTAATCACCATCCGAGACCGAAGCTCCGTTATGGCTCAAAGCACCCGTCTGGGAAATCTGATCAAATCTCTACCCGGCTACGCCCCTGGCAAGGTAGTGCCGGGTTGGGGCACTACCCCAGTGATGGCTGGGATCGGCTTCATGTTGCTGATTTTCCTGGTGACCATCTTGCAGATCTACAACCAGTCGCTTCTCCTCCAAAGCATCAGCTTTGAATAGATTGTCCTCGGCTCTGCTGGGCTGAGGCTCGCCTATGAATGTGTTCGGCATCGGTCTCCCCGAGATGGCGGTTATCGGCGCCATAGCACTGCTTGTCTTTGGACCTAAACGACTTCCAGAGTTTGGTCGCACCCTTGGTAAAACCCTGAAAGGTTTTCAGGCAGCCTCAAAGGAATTCGAGCGTGAGATTCACAAAACGATGGCAGAACCTGAGTCCATCGAACAGGCTGCGACGGAAGAGTCCATGCAGCAAGACACCAATGCAATAAGTGAAACCCCTCGGGAGGTTAAAAACCCTCCCGCCAGCTGAGAGCGGTATGAGGCCGGGTCGTTTACGTCTATTGGTAGGCCTAGGCAATCCAGGCTCAAAGTATGTCGGTACCCGTCACAACATCGGCTTCATGGCCCTCGATAAGTTGGCTGCTCAGAAGTCAGTCAGTTTCAGGCCGCAAACAAAGTTCCATGGACTGATGGCGGAAGTGGCGGTTGGCTCAGAGAGGGTTCGATTGCTGATGCCTCAAACTTATATGAATGAAAGCGGTCGGGCGATTCGTGCAGCCATCGATTGGTTTGGCTTGGAGGTTGATCAGTTGCTGGTGCTTGTAGATGACATGGACTTGTCTTTGGGTCGACTGCGGCTTCGCGCCCAGGGAAGTGCAGGAGGTCACAATGGTTTGCGCAGCGCGATTCAACATCTGGGGACTCAGGATTTTTGTCGTCTGCGGATCGGGATCGGTGCTCCAGGTCGTACTTCTGAGGAACGAAGAGCTCGAACCGTCTCGCATGTGCTCGGGGTGTTTAGTCGGCAGGAGAGCCTCCTAGTCGATCAAGTGCTTGATGAGGTGCTGATGGGTTTGGATCTGATTCAGTGCCTTGGGTTGGAACGGGCAGGTAATCGTCTCAATGCTTTTCAACCGGAGGGTTGTTCTGCCTGCTGATGAGTCATTTGCCTGTCACCACGGCTCGCCTCTGTGTACACCGCCAAAGCTTTGCCGACCAACGCTTGGATGGGGAGGTTTCCGCTGGGGGGTTTCAGTGGCAGTTCAGCTGGGCTTTCGATCGGGGTGAACTGAAAGTGGAACCATCTCTTGGGCGAGCACTGATTGAGGATGCTTTACTGCGCTTCCTCGTTAAGGCTGACTACCACCTTGAGCCTGGTGGGGATTATATGTTCACTGTTAGGGCCCGATTCTGAAGTTGGGTGGTCCGGGCCAAAGGAGTTGTTGCCCGAGGTGGTCTTCAAGCAACACCATTGCGGCTATGGCGTCTAGATGATGGGGAGGCAGGATCATTCCTCGGGGTAGCCAGCGGCGCCAGTTGCTTGGGGGCCATAGCTCCCAATAGCGATGGCGGGCGCGCAGTGTGCTCCCACGTTCTTCGACCACATTCAAGGGGGCAATGTGCAGCAGAAGGTTTTGCCAGTATTCACTGCTGGTGCCGTTGCCGATCAAGATGCCTTCTAAGGGTGCTTGGTTTTGCCAATGCATGATGAGGTCGAGCACAGCGGCTGCGGCCACCACTTTTCCCTCCAGCACAGCATTTGTTGTTGTATCGGCAAGAACTAATCCACATTTATTGCGACCAGGATCTACGGCCACAAGCTTTGTCATGGTTTGTCTTCGGGAATCTTTGTCCAAGGACCACCCACGGGCTGCAGGACAACTGCTACTGGATCGGCTGTATCGCTGTTGCGGAGTGCCACGGCTTCTAGCTCAATCCGCTCTTGAGAACGGTTCAGTAATGCCTTGCCGAGCCGGTTCATTTCACTGCCATCGAACTGCAGTCCAGAACTGAGGGATCCGCGTCTTTTTACCTCTGCCAGAGTTGATGCAAGCAGGAGGCTAAGTCGGTTGCGCACGGTTTCGCTGCTCTTCTCGTTTTGGTCAAGAGTCGTTCGTGCGAGGACTTCGCCTTGTCGGACGATGTTGATATTTGGGCGAGCATCCGGGAAGGCATACACCACGTTCTCCCCACGCAACACGTTTGCGGCAGAGCGCACATAGACCACCCAGGTGCCTGGCTTTCGGATGATCTGTTCGATGCGGTTGATGTCGGTGCGTGGCACGAGCAGGATCTGTCGATTGGCTTCTTCACCGGGACGTACGCGTCGAAAAGCCTCCAGGTTTGCTTCCTGAAGTAGGCGGTCGATGACGGCTTTCGCCTGGCTGGGGTTATCGAGCCGCAGGGTGGCTGCAGCAAGTTGCTGCCCACTACTCAGCACAACATCCCCTCGACGTAAGGCAATGAGGTTGGTCTCGAGCTGCTTCAGTTCTTTTTCAGCCGCGCTAATCCTGCTGCGAACATTGGCTAGTTCAACTTCCGTTCGGCGGATGTCGGCATCTTTTTTGGAAATGTCGCGACTGAGACGAGCTCGTTCCGCCTCGAGCTGTTGTCTTTGTTTTTGTAGTGGTGCGAGTTCGTTGCGAAGGGCAGTAGCTCGCTTTTTGGCTTCCTTCAGTTCATTCTGAACCTGATTGCTGTCCGACCTGGCCTGCTTGAGATCAAGCTCGGCATTGAACTGGGCCAACCGACTTGAATTGAGGGCATCACGACTTTGTTGGAGTTTGGCCTGAAGGTCATCCAGTTCAAAAAGTCCTACTCGCAGTTGTCGACTGACCAGCAGCATCAGTCCTAGGGACAGGGCGCTAATCAGGCTGCCAGTGAGAACGGTGATGAAGACGGCTGTCCTTCGCGGTCTGAGATTGAACAGGCTCAGCCTTGCTTTGCCTACACGGCTGCCAAGTCGATCGCCGAGGGTGGAGAGCACACCACCGAGGACGAGTAGGGAGAGGATCAGCAGCCAGCCGGTCACGAAAATGGGCGGGTGGGATCAGGAATAGTGTCAACCCGTTTCACCATCCTGGACTGGGACGGGGATCAGTTGAATTTTTTAGCAAGGGCAATCGGATCAAGAACGGTGATTTTCTTGCGATCGATTTGCACTAGACCTGAATTGCGCAGGTCTCCCAACAGGCGAGTAATGGTGACGCGAGTCGAGCCGATTGCTTCAGCGATGGACTGATGTGAGAGGCGTAGGTCAATGGTGATTCCTTGTTCCCCTGGAACCCCGAAATCCCGGCAGAGGACTAGCAGGAAACTCACAAGCCTTGATGACATGTCGCGGTGAGTGAGGGTCTCGATCATGGTCTCGGTTTGCAAGATCCGACTTGAGAGACCCTGCAGCAGAAGTAACCCCACGCTGGTGTCGTTTTCGATCGCTTGGCGAACTGAGGTGGCTGGCGCTGTGATCATTTCCACTCGGGTGAAGGCTACGGAGTGATAAAAACGGTCCGAGCGATGGCCTGTGAGTAGAGAGAGCACTCCAAATAGGCTGTTTTCACGCAGCAATGCCACGGTGATCTCTTCACCAGATTCATAGACCCGAGATAGCCGAACGGCGCCGCGTCGAATGAGATAAACCTTTTCGGCAGGATCGCCAGGAAAGAAGATGGTTTTGGAGCGCTCCACCATTTCGTTGCTGGCGCCATCCAGTTCACGGATGACTTCCAGCAGGGTTTTCTGGGGTGGAGCAGGCGAGTTGGCCATACTTCCTGACCCTTGAACATAGGGTTGCTGGGCGTAACGGCTGAAGCCGCGGATGACGCCGGCCATGGCTGCGCAGCAAACGGCAGAAATATGAAGTTAGGGAGTGGACCTCCACCACCATGTAGCAATGGTGACGGTTTTTAGTCTTCTTGCATTAATTGCGAACGTTGGAAGGCTTGTAGATGTTGCAGGCCGGGTTCTGCCAGATTCAGCAAGTCGTTGAGTTGATTCCTGCTGAATGGAGCCCCTTCAGCGGTGCCCTGCAGCTCCAATAGGTGCCCATTGGAGCCCATTACCACGTTTAGATCCACATCAGCCCTGGAGTCTTCGCTGTAGTCGAGGTCGAGAAGGGGATAACTCTCCACTAAACCAACGGATACTGCAGCAACTTGCTCGATGACGGGTTGATGCGTGAGCAGCCCTTGTTCCAGCAAGCGATCGCAGCCTCGTTTTAAGGCAATCCAAGCGCCGGTGATGGAGGCTGTACGTGTGCCGGCATCGGCCTGAATGACGTCACAATCAATTCGCAGGGTGGTTTCCCCAAGAGCGGCCATGTCGATCACGGCGCGCAGGCTGCGGCCAATGAGGCGTTGAATTTCTTGAGTGCGTCCGGAAAGCTTGAGCAGTTCACGGTTCTGTCTTTGCGGTGTCGACCCAGGCAGAAGGCGGTACTCGGCGCTGAGCCAGCCTTTGCCTTGGCCTTTGCGCCAGCGGGGTACACCTTCTTCAACGCAAACACTGCAGAGCACTGCGGTGCGACCAGTGCGGATGATTAAGGAACTGAGGGCAAAGCCCATTGGGTCCCATGTGATCTGAAGGGGCCGCAGCACGTCAGCAAGGCGGCCGTCAGCACGTGGCTGGGGGGATGTGAGCATCTTGCTGTTGGTGGTTGAGATGAACTGAGCCTGGCAGAAACAGGTGCTTTTACACCATGGATAGTGTCAAGAGCCTTGTTAAGCAGCTTCCCACCGCTACATTTGATTTCTGCTGGTTTTGTCGGGGCGATTGAGACTTTTATGACTGCCAGCCTGAGCCCTAGTCATCGCTCCGTGGATCCGTGCATGACGGACCATCGCTCGCAGGAGAGTGATGGGAGTCGGTCTTTGGCAGTAGTTGCTGATAGGCGTTTGCTGCATCTGGTAGCTCCTGAAGGGCAGCTTCAGGTTTATACAGCCCCCTATCGAGGCAGTTTTTCTGTTGTCTTGAGTCAGGCGTTAAGAGCGGCTGGGCTGGGAAGTCGTGTGTTGGTTGCTCAGTTCCTCAAGGGAGGAGTAGATCAAGGCCCAGATGGACGTGTGCGCCTATGTGGGCGACTTGAGTGGCTGCGCCCGGCGGTTCCTGGCTGTCTATCTGAGCCTGCTTCAACGCTTGCCGTTGACTCCAGCGCGCCTGAGGCCGTGGAGGCCATTTGGCAGGAATGTCGGGATCGCATCTTGGCGAGTGATTTGGATCAAATGGTGTTGGATGAGGTTGGTCTGGCGATTGCTCTTGGTTATCTCGATGAGGCTGATGTGTTATCAACTCTGGAACAGCGCCCCGGGTCGATGGATGTCATCTTGACTGGCTCAGTCATGCCATCGATCCTGATGGCAATGGCTGATCAGGTCACTGAGTTGCGTCGTGGTTTCTAATGCTTAAAAACGATCGTTGGATCACCGAACAGGCCGCAGCAGGGATGCTTGAACCCTTTCAAGCCGGACTGATTCGACATCTTGATCCTGAGCAGCATCAACGGCCTGTACTGAGCTTTGGCTGTTCTTCCTTTGGTTATGACCTAAGGCTCTCTGCGAAGGAGTTTTTGATCTTTCGCCATGTACCAGGCACGGTGATGAATCCGAAGCGATTTAATCCTGCAAATCTCGAATCCACCCCTTTGCATCAGGACGAGGATGGCGAGTATTTCATCCTGCCGGCTCATTCTTATGGTCTCGGTGTGGCGCTGGAGAAGATGAAGGTGCCATCAAATATCACTGTCATTTGCTTAGGTAAGAGTACCTATGCCCGCCTTGGCATCATCGTTAATACGACTCCCGCCGAAGCCAGTTGGGAAGGGCATCTCACGCTTGAATTCAGCAATAGTTCTGGAGCTGATTGCCGTATCTATGCCAATGAAGGCATTTGTCAGCTTCTTTTCTTCGAGGGTGATCCCTGCGATACCACCTACAGCGATCGCCAGGGTAAATATCAACATCAGCCAGAACGCGTCACTCTCGCCAGGATTTGAAAGAAAAAGATCTGTTGAATGCATGTCTGCTCTCAACAGATCTTTTTGATTTTGTAGACATTGATAGAGTGAAGCCACTGATCTCATCCCCCACGTATGTCAGACAAGCAGCCAAAATCCGCACCTCCTGAGGTGGAAGTTAATACCTCAGGTGATTATCTTGGTGGATGGGGACAGTTTGGCAACTCTTTTGTCTTTTGGGTTAGTGCTGTCGTTCTCGCTGCTTGTGTAGGAGTTTTGGCGTTCAGTATTAGCCTGCTTCAAGGTTAAAGATGAGATTTTTTGCAACTTAATTCCATGAGACGGACTTCTTTGCTGTTCAGGTTTTCTGCGGGCTTTGAAATTCTTGGTGGGATTTTTGCTCTTGTTCTGCCTGTTAAATTTTGTTCACTACTTTTTGGTTATACGCTAGTCACTGAACTGGTAGGTATTGCAAGATTATTTGCATTGGCAATCATTGCTCTTGGCGGGGCGTGCTGGGAAGTTTCAAGCCATGCGCCGATGCAAAATCCGAGAAGATCTCTTTGTTATTATAATATTGCTGTTGGCCTTTTGTTAGCGTCTATTGGTGTGAGCCAAGATTTAATTGGTGTTCTTTTGTGGCCAGGAGTATTTATTCATCTTGCAATAGGGATTTTGCTTTTGTCTGGCCTTAGAAAATAATAGAGGCTGTGGGTAAAAAGAGGTCCGATTGGAGTGGCTAATCGCTCAAATGGTGAGCGAGGAAGCTAAGGGCAAGCAGTAATAATACTAGAGTTTAGTAAGGAAATTTTGATATCTTTTTGGCTCGATTGTCGCCACAGGCAAGGTTGATAGGAGTGGTGCGTGGCGGGCCGTGTGGATATTTTTCTTAACCTATTTGAGCTAAAATCATATTAAAGGGTGGCTTATGTAATGGCTCATCGTAATTGATTAATTAATTGATTGATTGATTAGCCATGGCTCATTGGCCCAATAGCCTCTAAATCTTTTTGCTTGTCTGTTCGTTCTTGTGATGCATTCAGGTTGCTGATAGCGCCTACACCGGCGAACTTGGGGAGTGGTTGGTTTTGAATCAGAGCGTCAGTTAATTGCTGTAGTTGTTCTTTAGTGCGTGCACCCAGTGAGAGACCCTGCAGTTTGCCTTTGTTATCGAAGAAGTTCAGCTGGGGAATGCCGTTGACGTCGTAGCGATCGACAAGGTCTTGCCAGCGGGGGTTGTCGACGTTTACCAGCACAACGTCGAGCTGGTTTTCCCTTTCACGTTCCGTTGTGAGCATGGCTGGGGCCATTTCACGACAGGCTTGACACCAGTCAGCATAAAATTCGATCACGGTCGGTCGACCATTGGTGAGTGCGACATCTGGGTCGAGGGAGCGCCGTGCCAGTTGCTCGAGCGGTGCCTCAGCATTGAGGCCGCCCCGCAGCAGGAAAAGAACGACTGCTAATCCCAATGCTGTGAATAGCAGGATCAACCTTTGGCCTTGGCCGAGAGTGGAAGACGGGGAACTTCCGGTCATGATTGGGCAAGATTCTCGATGCACTTTGGCAGGTCTGTTTTGTTGTTGTTGCTCGCTTCAATGGGCTAACTGTTCAGAAGTGAAGCGTCTTTTCACCATTCGTTGAGGCTGATGCTGCGTCTCCTCGTTGTGCCCTTTCGTGCCCCCTCGTTGCTATTGCTCTTTGGGGTGGCGGTCGTTATGGGCAACCATTGGTCGTTGCTTCAGTCTGAGCAGATAGACAGCCTCGGTATTGATGTTGAGCTCTTCTGGGTTGTTGAGCTCCTTCAGGCGGTCGTGTTGGTCGTGATTTGCACGATGCCGGATCTGATCTTGCGTCAGGTCTCCTTGCTGATGGCTGCCAGTCGTGCAATCAGTTTGCTGGTGGTTTTGTTGTTGGTGATCACCGCTGGCCTGTACCTACTGCACTTGAGCCTGCTTGCGGATGTTCTCATCCTTGCTTCTGCGATATTGCTTGCGCGCTTGGATCTCACTCGCATTCGTGTGGTTCCACCACCGGTTGTGATGGCGATTGCTCTGGGGTTGATTTTGCTTGGCGGGATATGGATTGGCCAGCAGATCTCTATGCCTTTACATCCCAGTCTCGCAAAGCTTTTTGCTTGATAGGCCTAAATAGCTCCAGAGGTTGCCGAGAACCTTTTTTGTATACAGGCGTGTCTCTGGGTAAGGGATTCGTTCTACCCAGAGCTCAGGGTCCGCAGCCAGTTCTGGGGTTAGCCAGTCGGCTACTGCAGCGGGCCCTGCGTTGTAACTGCCCACTGCCAGCCATGGATTGCCTTGCCATTGCTTCAGCAGCATTGCTAGGTAACGGGCCCCAAGTTCAATATTGGTTTCAGGAGTGGACAGCACTTGCTTGTTCAGAGGGCTATCGCTGAGTTCTGCCGCTGTTTCCGGCATCAGTTGCATCAGCCCTATTGCGCCTACTGGAGACTCCACGCCTGGCGAGAAGCGTGATTCTTGCTTTGCTATGGCCAGCAATAGTTCAGCTCGGACGTCACTGCGGTGACTCGCTTTTTTGATCTCAGGCCAAAAGCGATATGGATGTTGGCTGTGATGGAGCAGTTGGCGTGTGTGGCAGTCCTCTCCTACGAGTCGCAGGCTTGTTCGCCAGAGCTGACTTAGCCCCGTCCAGTTATCGCCGACGGCCATCCTGAGCCGCCCTTCCACCATCCTGGTGTTGGGATCATGTTGTGCGCGATCGACTTCAACCCTCAGAGTCCGCCACGTTTCCCAGGCCTCCATTGCGAGACCAAGTCGCCAGAGTTCTTCTACAAGCTTTTCTCCACTGCCTAGTGGGGTCCAGGATGGGAGCTCAGTGTTCGAAATTGATACGGGTTGCCCTTGCAGTGCAGGAAGGCCAGCTCGACCAAGGCGTGCCTGGGCGCGCCAGGTGTAGTACCCATTGGGATGGGATCGGAGCAGCTTTTCCCAGATCTGAGTGGCCTCTCGATTGCGACCCTGTTTGGAGGCAGTGAATCCGATCCAGAACTGTTGCCTAGCGGCGAGGGGCTCCGGCAATTTTTGGGTTGGGATGCTTTCGAGAATCGATTGGGCCTTGTTCCATTGCTCTTTCAGCAGAGCGTCTCGGCTCAGATCCCATTGCAGTTGCCAGCTAGCAGGACTATCAGGCCAGCGTTGAAACACCTCGTCTGCTTGGATCCCATTTTCGAGGCGTACGCGGGCTGCCGCCACGCTGGGGGAACGATCAGCAAGGGCAGGCGGCAAGGACTTCAGCAGAGTCGCCTTCGGATGAAGAGGTTCACTGAGGAGGCTCACCGCTTCAAGGCTTTCAGCAGCCTCTGGATTGTCTTGAGCCAGCTTCAAGAGCAGAGATTCGCCCTGGAGTTGTTCCTCCTTATTGCCTCGGAGCAGTGTCTGGCCAATGGCTAGGGCTGCTGCAGGATCAGGAGGTTGTTCTTGTAGGCAGCTCAGGGCTGTTCTGCCGTCGCCTAGTTGTGCAAGACCAAGGGCTAGTTCTTGTCGCTCTTGGTTTGAATGTCCGTTCCTTGCCGGAGCGCTGCAGGCGCTGCGTAGGACTTCTGCGGCACCTGGCCAGAAGACCCCCCAACGCGTGAGATGAATGGCTCTTTGATGGCGACTGTTGCTGGTATCCAGTTCAATTGCGCTGGCTAGTGCCGCTGGATGAGCAGGATGTTGCTGAAGGAGTTGCTGACGCAGTTCAGGGTTATGGCGCCCGAGGCTGTAATACGCATCAGCCGCCGTCGTCGTGTTTGGAAAACGTTTCAGCAGGCTTTGCCAAAGATGAGTGGCCTTTGGTTTTTCCCCAAGACGCTCGGCTGTTTGGGCTTGCAGCTTGATGGCAACGGCTGCTAAGGGGCTGTTCCCCCAGCCTTGGCCGGCCAACAGCCTCTGATGCCTAAGGGTTGATCCTTTTGTCTTGCTCACGAGCAGCAATGAGGCATCTCGGCGTTGCTGGGGATCGATTGACCAGCGATAGGCCTGCCAGAGCTCTGTTTGCGACATTCTTGGCGTAAGTCGCTTGAGCTGTGGTTTTAAAAGGGCTTGCCCAGCGAGGCTTGCCGCCAAGCTGAGTAGGGCTGTACCTCCGAGTAGAGGGAATCCGCGAAAGGGGCTCGCGATCACGCCAGAGCAGAAACTGTTGGCATTCTGTGGTGATGAAGTTCAGTTGTGTGATGCAGTCTTCGTAAGGATTGATGCCGCTTGCTCAGGCTCACCGCTCTGAGTGTGCACCCGTTGCGGAAGCGGCATGATTCGTTGAGGGATTGTGCTGGTTTTGGCCCATGCCGTTGCGGCCTTGATGGATTGTGGCTTTGGTTGTGGTTTGAAGCGTGCCTGAACCCGTCACTTTGCTCTGGGCTCTCATGCTTTTGGCGTTGAGACTGTCTTCGATCATGTCCCCTCTCGCTTGAGTCTCAGGCGCATGCCCTTTAACCTTCAGTCCACTTTTGAGACCTGATGGTCTTTGCTGCTCTTGACCCCTTAGGTGTTCCCCTCGGGACGGCCCAGGCCAGCTTCGGCACAGATGGCATTCGCGGTCGGGTCGGAACGTTGCTGACGCCTGCGTTTATTTTGCAGGTGGGCTACTGGTGTGGTCAGGTGTTGCCTGATCAAGGCCCGGTGTTGATCGGGATGGATTCCCGTAGCAGTGGGGCCATGGTGGCCTCGGCATTAACGGCTGGTTTAACCGCTGCAGGTCGGGAAGTGTGGACCTTGGGCTTATGTCCCACCCCAGCTGTGCCTGGATTAATTCGCAAGCTTGGTGCTGCAGGCGGTTTGATGGTTTCAGCAAGTCATAACCCACCTGAAGACAATGGCATCAAGGTGTTTGGGGCCGATGGTGCCAAATTAAGCCCAGCAAAGCAGGGTCTCATCGAAGCGGGGCTTCGCGGCGAGGCCATTGGTGACAAAGGTCGACCAACGATCACGGGTTGCGGCCCTGCTTATCAGCGCAACGAGCTTCTTAGCCACTATCGCGATGCCCTGCTTGCCTCAGTGCTGCATCAACGCCTGGATGGCGTGCCCATTGTGCTTGATCTCTGCTGGGGAGCGGCAACAGCCTGTGGTGCTGAGGTGTTTGCGGCCCTTGGGGCTGATCTCACTGTGTTGCATGGTGAACCTGATGGCAGGCGCATCAATGTCGGTTGTGGTTCTACCCAGCTCGAGCCGTTGCGTCGAGCTGTGATTGAGCGCGGCGCGATCATGGGCTTTGCCTTTGATGGGGATGCTGATCGGATGCTGGCTTTGGATGGACACGGTCGCGTCGTCGATGGTGACCATGTGCTCTACCTCTGGGGATCAGACCTTCAGGATCGGCAGGCTTTACCTCAACAAAGGCTTGTGTCCACGGTGATGTCGAATCTCGGATTTGAGAGGGCTTGGCAGCAAAGAGGTGGGGTTCTTGAACGCACGCCGGTAGGTGATCAGCATGTCTATGCCGCCATGGTGGAGAGCAATGCTGCTTTAGGTGGTGAACAGTCTGGCCATATCCTTTCAGCAGCTCATGGCCTTTGTGGTGATGGTGTGCTCACTGCTTTGCAGCTTGCCACTCTCTGTCATGGCAGGGGGCTGAGTCTTGGTGAGTGGTTGGATCAGAGTTTCCAGGCGTTCCCACAAAAGTTGGTCAATGTGCGCGTTCCTGATTTGGAACGACGTATGGGTTGGCAGCATTGTGAGCCTCTGCAGGAGGCGGTCTTGGCGGCAGAAGCAGCCATGGGTGAAGACGGCCGAGTCTTGGTAAGGGCGAGTGGAACGGAGCCGTTGTTAAGAGTGATGATTGAAGCGGCGGATTCTGCTGCCGTGGAGTTCTGGACAGCACAGTTGGCCGACCTTGCCGAGCAACACCTCAATCGGGGTTGCGTTTGAGTTGGCGGAGTGCAAGCTGCAGAGCACCATCCAGAGCATCCCCCTGGCCTTTGATCCAGCTTGCAGTAGGCAGTCGCTTGGCAATGGCTTGCTCGATCAGCTCGCGAAAGGGTTGTAGATGTTCAAAGGCTCCGCCGTTGCCACAGATCTTGGGAGCCGATAACTCAAGGCTTTGGGCAACTCCTGCGATCGCTTCGGCGATGGAGTGGGCTGATTGTTCAAGGATTGCGATGGCATCCTTATCGCCTACCTGAGCTTCTGCAACGACGAGTGGCGCTAGTTGAGCAAACCCGGCAGCACCGAAACTGGGTTGCACAACAAGGGCTTTGATAGCTGCTGCCGATGAGCAATTGAGAGCGCGCCAGAGTTTCTCGCGTAGAGGTCGATCGGGGATGCGGCCATCGGCCATGCGCAGGCTGAGCTGTAGCCCCTTTTGTCCGAGGTTTTGAGCTGAGCCACCCTCATCAAGTAGCCAACCCCAGCCGCCACAGCGTTGTTCTTTTCCTTGATCGTTTCGCCCGATGCAGATCATGCCGGTGCCACTGATCAACACAATGCCTGCGTCTTGGGGGAAGGCCCCATGCAGGGCAGTGCGTTCATCCCCAGTTGCTAGGCATTGGTTTGATGGGATGTTTAGACAACGCGCGAGCAAGTGCTGCGCTTGCTCTTGCAGTGGGGTGTCATGTTCTATTCCGCTTGCTCCGACGGCCGCTGCAGAGATCAGAGCTTTTTCAGATCTCAATCCAGCATTGCCGACAGCCTTGCTGAAGCTGCTTCGCAGTGCTTTCTCAAAGTGTTCTTCACCGTCAGAGGCGTGCAGGTGAATGACGCCGCTGCCGAGGCCCTCTGCAATCGGCAACCATTGATTTTGATGCCAGCGGCTTAGGCGGCATCGGGTTTGGGTTTGGCCTGCATCAAAGCCTGCAAGGAAAAGGCGGTTCACTCTGTCTGTTGGAGTTGCTTTTGTTCTGGCTGTGTTTGGGCCAGTGTGGCGAGGCAGAACCAGCCCACGAGTTGAACCTCAGGTCGAAAAAAAATGGTATCTGTGATGCCATGAACCGCAAGCCCAGCGATGGCGGCCAGGCTTGCTAGAGCGGGGAGGGCCAGCGGATGATTTGAGTTGAGGCCAGCGAGGCCCTTGCGCATGCCGGTAATTACTAGAGCGAGACATGCAATGAGGCCAGCCAGTCCGGTTTCGACAAGGATTTCCAGGGGAACAGAGTAGGCACTTAGGGCGTTGAATTTGGGCTGTTGAAAGAGCGGATAGATCCTGTTGAAGGCAGCGTTGCCAGGGCCAATACCCAGCCACGGGCGTGCCTGAATCATTTCAAGGCTTGATAGCCAAACGTTGATGCGGAAGTTGTTAGAGCTGTCACTTCGCCCTGCGATCAAGCTTGTGATTCGGGTGCGGATGGGCTCAATCTGGGTTGCGGCTATCACCAGCATGGCTGTGCCTAAAACAATCACGATTAGGGGCAGCAGACGACGCCAGACGAGAGGCCAGTGGCTGGTACTGCGCAACAGCAGCAGCACCAAAATCACAGCTAGAGCGGAAAGCATGCCTAGCCATCCACCGCGGCTGAAGCTGAATAGGGTTGCTGTGATACCAAGCCCTAGAGCGACCATCGCGTAAAGCTTTGCTCCCAAGCCTTGCCATCTCAGTAGGGCTACTAAGGCCAGCGGCAGGATGGGTATGAGATAGCCGGCTAGCAGGTTGGGGTTACCAAGCGGACCATAAATTCGCACTGTCCCTGCAGCCACTGAATTGGGATCTACCCAGTGGGCCATTTCCTCAGCAGGGGCATAGAGCTGCCTGATTGCGATCACAGAAGAGATCAGTTCGCCGGTTAGGAGGGCAGCCACCAGGCGATCCCACCAGTCGCTACTGGTGGTTAGTAGCTGTCGCATCAGTGCGTACACCCCCAGGTAGCTGATGAGTTTGATCAATCCTTTGGCAGCTGCCAATGGAACGGGTGAGAACCCTGTGGCGAGACATGCAATAGCGAAAAACACAAGTAAACAGCTACTGATGCTTCCAATTCGGCCAGCTGGTGTCACGCAGCCCCAGATGATCCATAACGCTCCGGCCGCGAGGATTGTTAGTCCAAGTCCGGTTCGAGTCAGCATGGGCAGGGTTGCTAGGAGCATCATCAACAGCAACCCCGCAATCCACTGCAAGCGCATTTGCATCGCCTCAGAGGAGGGAATGCGTCCCTGCCAGCGCAGTAGAAGGGGCTGTGGGGCCGCAGTCTTAGGCATCAGCAGTCGCTATGTTCTTCTTCACTGGGATTATCGACCTGTTGCAATAAAGCTTCGAGGTTGGACAGTTCAGGAGCTTGTTGGTCGTTGCGTTGGTAGAGCCTGCGGTAAACCTGTAGGCCCTGATCGAGCACATAACGTTCTCGCTCCGTCGGCACGGGCAGTGGGTTGGCCTTTTGCCAGGCATGGGAATCATTTTTAGAACGCTCGAAACAGTTGCTTTGTTCAATCAGCATCACCATCGGCTCGATAACAGACAGCACATCACTCTGGATAAAGAGTTCACGGCCTGGTTGCAGGGCTGTTGCTAAGGCGATTAACAGGGAGGGTTGCAGCACCCTGCGCTTCTGATGACGACGTTTAAACCAGGGGTCTGGGAACTGGATGGACACCCATTGCAGCTGATCTCTAGGCAGGGCATCAAGCCATTCCTCAAGGCTCACATTGACGTTGCAGAACAAGAAGCGGAGGTTGTCGAGTTCGAGTTCTTGGCGATCCCTTTCCGCTGAAAGCACAAGCGGGTGGCGAATCTCAACACCCACATGATTCCACTCTGGTTGAAGTGGAGCCAGGCTTAACAGGAAGCCACCTCGAGCACAACCGATGTCGAGATGGAGAGGGCGGCTGGATTGCGCAAACATTTCTTCCGGGCTTGGCAGTGGCCTTGGAAGTTGGAAGAAACGGCTGAGGGGATTGACGTGCTGGCGCACACTTAGACCGATTTGGCTGGTTCCGAGGCAGAGGGGTCATGCCTAAGCAAACCCCAGCAGGCCGTGTAACCGTGAATGTGGGTAGCGCCAACGCCTCCGGCAGGGCCGATTTCACCGTTGCAGAACACTCCAGCGATAGGTAGTTCTGCCATCAGTTTGCGTGCGATGTGTACATCACCATTGGGTACGCCGTAGAGGCCATGTCCTCGCCCGAGGCAAGCCATTAATAGGCCGAAGAGAGGGGGGCTGGTATTGCGCTCTCTTGCGGCACCGAGCAGTTGCTCAGATTCTTGCCGTGAGGCCTCAGCTTCCCGCAGCTGAAATTGCACGTTTTGGCCAGCTCTTATTTGCTCGGCGACGGCAACGGCACCATTCTTGGGATCTACTCCGATCAGGTTCCTCACCAAAAAAGCTCCTTGAGGCTGAGGTGCTCCGGTTCCTGCTAACACCAGATCGCGTCGTTCTATTCCTAAAAAAAGTGAATGCCTGACCATCTCTCGTTCTTCTTCTGAGAGATCATCTAACACGCGTTGTAGGCAGGCCATCGGACTGGCCCGCTGGTTTTCGTGACTGAGCTCCAAAAGAATATTTTTTTGTACCTGTTCAATGGCGAACACAGGACCAATCGGTTTGCAACCCTGTGCGACCACGACTTCCAGATTCCAGTCGCCCCCAAAGCTGCAGCCAACGGCGCCCGTGACAACGCGGTCGTCAAAGAACAGGGAGCCATGAGGTGCATTATGAGGGCCGGCAATGCCACCGAGTTTGGTCGTGGTTGGGTAGGCGTAATCCAGGCCGCTAATGAGATCATTGATGGAGCGTGAGCTGGGATCCACAAGCAGCAACATGCTGCGGGCATTGAAAGGATCAGCGCCAACCCATTCTTGCCAGTGCTGAGCTGGTCCATCTAGGTCTGGTAATGACTGGGTTTCAAGGCAGAAGGGCTTGAGAATGGCTCCTGGCAGCTGCAGCATGGTGATGCTGAGAGCAGGTTCTTTTTCGAGCTCTGAGGCATTCCCTTTGGGTGTGGTGCCAATCACGCCTCCACCGGCACACCCCAACCAGTGGGTTGCTTTCAGTTGACGCTGCAATAAAGGCAGCAATCGCTGTAGATCGCTGGCGTAGTGGGTGGAGGCAAAGACGAGTGCTAGATCGGCCGAGCTGCCCCCTGCCAGGGCTGCCGCCACCTCGTTGACCGCAGCTTCAAGGGAAGGTTGGCTGGACAATGCCGTTCGGCAGCTGGCCTGGGATGAGCTGCGTCTGAACCAATTGAGCGGAGAGAAGGGCTCCATGAATTGGACCCTAACAACACTGACGGAACTCAGGCCAGCATTGATAATGACGCCTTCACGAACCTCCTAAGTGCCTGAACTCCCCTATCGCACTCTGGTCTGGCTGACCTACCGCCTTGCGGCAATGTTTGCACTGGGCCTGCCATTTGTTTTGTTGATCTGGGCTTCGGTGCGTCGGGAGGCTTCGATGGTGCGTTTACTGACCATCTATTGGAAGATTGCCAGTTTGCTAGCCATCAGCGTGCTGTTGCTGACCGATCAAAGGCCTATTGGTTATCTGACGACCTTTCTTGCCCCCTTGTTGATGGTGGCTTCAGTTTGGTTTTGGGTCGACCTTAATGAGGAGCTTGCCGATTTACCCCCCTGGCGGCCTCTGCCATTAACGGTGCGTATTTGGCGCTGGGCTCTGAGCGGATTCGGTCTAATGGCGGCGGCTATGGCGTCAACCAGTCTTGCTTGCGTCAAGGACGTTGCAGGGGCTAATTGTCGCGTCTGGCTTGAGGCTCCGCAGGGGTTGCATCGGGTTGCGGAGCGACTGTTCGATTTCGTTTTCGGTGGACAGTGGACGGAAGCGGTCGCCGCATTTATTGGTTTTGTGGCCTTGGTGGCTTATGTCGTGGGCTTGCTGCAGTGGCTTCTGGTGCGACTTCCCCGTCAGGGTCGGGTTGCTGGTGAATTCTGACCCTATTGCCTTTGATGCGATAGAGGAGTTGTGAGCAAAATCACCTCGGGTCTTGCGGCGCGTCAACACAACACAGAGAACTTGCAGAGAAGCTATGTGCATCGAGGACAGGTTGCCCTCACAACCAAATCAGGACAATGATATTCGACAAAGCCGAGCTGATTACCGACAAGTTCTTTACGCTGATTACTGCAATTTGTATTGCTGCGGTTATCTGTGGATCACCTTCCGCAGAAGCTAATGCAAATTCGAATGCAGGCCTTTTAGAGCAGGCCAGCAAAGAAGAGACATCTTTTCTATCTGGTTTGCCTGAGGTTGACCCTATGCCTTTACCGGATTCTGCTACCGGAGCTTTTTGATGGAGGCTTGATCATTGAATCCACTGCTCGATTGAATGATTTGTGGGCTCCCTTGCGATGTTCTTAGTTTTACTTTTTCAAGCAGAATGTTTAATGACTGCCGTTCTGGATGTGTGTGTGTTGGTTGTGAGCTGATGTCATCAACGCGCTGACTTGGATAAGCCTCTGGATATCGCTGATTATGCAGAGGCTCAGTGCTGATGACATTGGTCGTGACATGGTTGTGATGGATGGGGGTGGATGTAGTTGAGACCCCTTTTTATTGATGTTCGAGCACGCCCACGCAGCGACCGCAAAGGGTGGGATGTGTCGTGTGCTGGCCGACATCAGTTTCGTAGTGCCAACAACGTTCGCATTTGCTACCGCGAGCTCTGGCAACCTCGATCGTCGCCAAGGTGTTGTCCTGACTTGCCAGTAGTTCTGCCCATGGTTCACCACCTACTTGTAAGTGAGACACCAGCAACCAGTCGCGCAATCCATCCACATCGGGATCTCCTTGTTGCCTGAGCCAGTCGAGTGCTTCCTGGAGGGCGTCGCTGTGTGCTTCCAATCGGACAGCTGCTTCAAGTGCTGCACCCAGCTCCCCTTGGCTTCGGCAGTCTTCTAGAACGCGGTTCACGGCGCTGCGCAGTTCACGTAGCTGGTGCATTGGCGCCATCATTGAGGGGTCTCGCCAGGTCTCTGGGACCGTGGGCCATCCCCTACGAAAGACAGAGTCTTCCGCTACAGAGTAGGGCAGGTTCTGCCAGATGTCTTCGGCCATATGACATAGCACCGGGGAAATGGCCCCAGCTAGACGCTCAATGATGAGAGCCATCACCGTTTGACAGCTGCGTCGGCGATGTTCGGATGGTGAGCTCACATAGAGCCGGTCCTTGGCAATATCGAGGTAGAAGTTCGATAGGTCTACCACGCAGTAGCTCTGGAGTAACTGGAAGAAGCGATAGAACTCGTAGCGATCAAAGGCCGTTGAAATCTCATCCATGACCTCAGCTGTGCGTTGCAGCATCCAGCGATCGAGTAGGGGTAGCTCTGGTACGGGAATCGCGTCGTGCTCGGGATCGAAGTCGTGCAGGTTTCCCAGCAGATAGCGGGACGTGTTACGCACCTTGCGATACACATCTGAGATCTGACGCAGAATGCTGGCTCCGATCGGAACATCGGCGGAGTAATCCACAGAGCTCACCCATAGGCGCAGAACGTCGGCGCCGTAGGGAGGTTCTTGTTTCTGGTTTTTGCCACCGTCGATAATCACCGCTGGATCGACGACATTCCCTAGCGATTTGCTCATTTTCCGGCCCTTCTCATCGAGGGCGAAGCCATGGGTGAGCACCTGCCGATAGGGAGCTTGGCTGTTGATGGCTACGGAGGTCAGCAAAGAAGACTGAAACCAGCCCCTGTGTTGGTCAGAGCCTTCTAGGTACAGCTCGGCAGGGTAGGCGAGGCGATCTTGTTGACTGGCAACAGCCGCCCAACTCGAGCCCGAGTCAAACCATACGTCCATCGTGTCGGTTCCTTTGCGCCATCGTTCAGCTTCTGCGGCATAGGCCGGTGGCAACAGCTCGTCTTCATTGCGTTCCCACCACACGTCGGCACCATGTTCTGTGATCAGGGCCTTGACATGAGCAAGGGTCTCGTCGTTCAACAGCACCTCATTGCCTTCTCGCTCGTAGAACACTGGAATCGGCACGCCCCAAGTGCGTTGCCTGGAAATACACCAGTCGCCCCGTTCTCGCACCATCGCTTCCATGCGATTGCGGCCCGAGGCCGGTAGCCACTCAACGCTGTTGATGGCTGTCAATGCTTCATTGCGGAAGCCTTCGACAGAGGCAAACCATTGCTCTGTGGCACGAAAAATGGTGGGTTTCTTTGTTCGCCAGTCATAGGGGTAGCGGTGGGCATAGGGTTCGTGCTTCAGCAGAGCACCTTTTTCCTTAAGTGCCGCAATGATGGTGGGGTTGGCGTCTTTGAGCACGTTGAGACCAGCGAATGGACCCGCCTCGCTTGTCATTGTTCCGCTTTCGTCTACTGGGCAGAGCATGCCCAGGTCGTTCTTTTGGCCTGTGTTGAAGTCGTCGACACCATGGCCTGGGGCCGTGTGCACAAGACCAGTTCCCGATTCGGTGGTGATGTATTCACCGCCGATCACGATCGGACTGTCTCGATCCAGTAGTGGGTGTTTGTAGATGAGACCTGCAAGAAGGGCTCCCTTGACCGTGGCGCGAGCTGTGAGTTCCAGCTCGAGGGTGTCGCGTAACGATGGCAACAATTCAGCGGCCACTAGTAGGAGTCGACCTTGGTTGTCAAATGCAAAGCAGTAGTCGAGTTTCTCGTTGACCGAAACCGCAAGGTTGGCGGGAAGAGTCCAGGGGGTGGTGGTCCAGATTGCAATTTGCAGAGCCTGGCCGAGTTCGAGGCCGTTATTCGGCAGCTCCAGGCCCTGATTGCTAAGAGATGTGCGCAAGCTCTCGGGCAGCTTCGCTGCTGGAAAAGCAGCGTAGACACTTGGGCTGGTGTGACCGTCTGGATATTCCAACTCCGCTTCAGCAAGGGCTGTACGGGAGCTGGGACTCCAGTGCACCGGCTTGAGTCCCCGATAGATGTATCCCTTCTGAAACATCGTGCCGAACACTTGGATTTGGGCAGCTTCGTATTCCTTCTGGAGCGTTAGGTAGGGATGCTCCCAGTCGGCCCAGATGCCCCAGCGGCGGAAGCCTGCCATTTGGCTTTCCACTTGCTTGCGTGCAAAGGCTGCGGCTTTCTTGCGCAATTTCAGTGGTGTGAGTGCTTCGCGCTGCTCTTGATTGAGGTTCTGCAACACCTTCAGTTCGATCGGAAGGCCGTGGCAGTCCCAACCGGGCACGAAACGCACTTGACGGCCACGCAGGATTTGATGCTTGTTGATGATGTCTTTCAGCACCTTGTTGAGGGCATGGCCCATATGCAGGGCTCCATTGGCGTAGGGCGGCCCGTCATGAAGGGTGAAGTTTTGGCCCTGATTGTTCAGGCCAAGCTGTAAATCAATGCCTTTTTGCTTCCAGAACTCTTGTAACTCTGGTTCTCGTTGGCTTGCATTGGCGCGCATGCCAAAGCTGGTTTGCAGGAGGTTGAGAGTGGCCTTGTAAGAGGTTTGTGCAACACCATCCGGGTGTTTTTCCTGGGTCACGGCGTCACTGCAGCAGGAGAGATTATCAATGGAAGGCTGTTTTGATTCAGTTTTTACCGCTGGTGTCTCTTGAATGTCTTCAGTGTCTGAAGTTGTTTTTGGCTCGCTATCTGTTGGGGCCTTGGTGGGAGTCGCCTGGAGGATGTCTTTGGGCTGTTTAGTTTGAGATGGCTGTTGAGTCTCAGTTGGCTGTTGGTCAACAGTTTGCTGTGGCGTTGAAGTCTGCTGCTGGCTTGCTTTCGGCTCTTGGCGTTCTTGAACCTTTGCTTCAGGGTGTGTTGAGTCTTTAGGGGAGTCAGTGCTGCCAACGTCAACAGCTTGTTTGCTCTCATCGGGTTGCTGATCTTCTGATCGTTGCTCAGCGGTCTGCTTGGGGGCTACCGATGTCTTGAGGCTGGTATTGGCTTGAGCCGTAGAACTTTCTTTAAGTTCAGAGTTGGTTTTTGCTTGATCGGCTGGTGCCGCCTCGGTTGACACCGCTGGGGGAATGTCGGCGGCTTTTTGATTTGCTGATGAAGGTTGGTTTGTAGATGGCTGTTGCTCAACAGCTGGTGCTGCGTTTTGGTCTGCGGTTGGTTCAGGACGCACCCATTTCTTATTGGTTGCGTTTGCTTTTGGCCGCACCCGTTCTATCAACCCGTTGAGCCTGTCACCGATGCTTGCCAGTGAGGCAAACAGTTCTTTGAAGCTCTCAGTGGTGAGAGGCTCAGGTTTTTCTTCTGATTTAGGGCTGGGTTCAGATCCCTCCGCTGATGTGATCTCGTTGGCCAAAGCTGAGTCTTGGTCAGCGTTGGGTTTTGGCCGCACCCGTTCCATCAATCCCTGGAGGGTGCTGCCCAGGTTTGCGATAGAGGCTCCTAGTTGCTTGAGGCTGGTGGTCCATCGCTCCCGAGAAATCAGCCCTTGCTGATCATCCGCACTGAGTTGTTGCCAGCGGTTTTGGGCGACTTCTACCCCGAGCCTGCTCACGAGTAGTGCGCCACAGATCACTGCCAGCATTGGGGTCCCCTGCAAGCGGTCGCTGCTGGTGATCAGCCCCAGCCCCAGCATGAGCACCACAGCTCCCCACAGCCCGTCACGGGGGCGACTGAGTTCGGTGGCAAGCAGCGGTAGCAGGAGTACTGCCAGGCCGAGCAGGAGAGAGAACTCCCCGAGGAGGGTGGCCAGCATCTTTGGCACAACGGTGTAGGCCCATTCTGGAGTGGTGTTTAGAGTTCAGTACGTGCCCATCTGGCGGAATTGGTAGACGCGCTGGTTTTAGGTACCAGTGGCTTAGGTCGTGGGGGTTCAAGTCCCCCGGTGGGCATCCTTTTTAAAGCCCTTGGTTTGATCAGGGGGTATGTTTCCATTTGATGACTCAGGCACTCTCCAACCCGGATCCTGTTGAGGCTGAAGCCAGCTCCAAGTCGGCCTCTCAACAGCTAACGGTGCCGAAGGAGTACCTCGATCCGCCTTCCCCTTGGAATCCCACGGTGGGATTGTTCCTGGGCGGTTATGGCTTAGCGGCGCTAACGATTTGGCAGTGGTGTTTTGGTGATTGGCCTTTACAAGTTCTGGTGGCATTGGCGTTCTTCGCCTTGCATATGGAAGGCACGGTGATTCATGACGCTTGTCATAAGGCGGCTCATCCGAATCCTTGGATTAATCAGGCCATGGGTCATGGTTCAGCAATTTTGCTGGGCTTTAGTTTTCCTGTGTTCACAAGAGTGCACCTTCAGCATCACTCACATGTGAATGATCCCAACAATGATCCGGATCACATTGTCAGCACTTTTGGCCCGCTTTGGTTGATTGCGCCGCGGTTTTTCTATCATGAATATTTCTTCTTTCAACGACGCTTATGGCGTCGCTTTGAGCTGATGCAGTGGGGACTTGAGCGAGGTTTTTTTGTTTCAATTGTGATCGCTGGTCTTCATTTTGACTTCATGAATTTTGTTTATAATTGTTGGTTTGGCCCTGCCTTGATGGTTGGGGTCACCCTGGGCCTTTTCTTTGACTATTTGCCCCATCGTCCCTTTACTGCACGGGACCGTTGGCATAACGCCAGAGTGTATCCAAGCAGGATGATGAATTGGTTAATTATGGGTCAGAATTATCATCTTGTTCATCATTTATGGCCTTCTATTCCCTGGTTTGAGTATAAGCCGGCCTACGAAGCAACAAAACCTCTATTGGATGCTAGGGGATCACCTCAGCGGCTCGGATTTTTTGAAAGTCGAGCCGATGGCTTTAATTTTCTCTATGACATCGTTTTGGGCGTCCGTAGCCACACAGCACGTCGTAGCAAGATGCGTCCACTAGCCAAATTGATACCCAGCCGCCGCTGGCGGCGACGTTGGATTGGTTTGTTGCATCGCACTGCTGTCTTGCCAGAACCCAAGAAACGTTGATTATTCGGCCAAAATTTTTGGCACTCTGAAGAAGTCGCCTTCGCGTTGAGGGGCAAGGTTTAGAAGTTCTTCGCGTACTGGTGTCGCAGACACCTCGTCAGTACGCGTCACATTCACCACTTCTACTGCTCGAGTGGTGGGCTTTACGTTCGTGGTATCAATTTCTTCAAGCTGGGCCACGTAAGCAAGGATTTTCTCTAACTGCTCTGTATAGGTCGCGATCTGATCATCTGGCAGGTCTAGGCGAGCTAGCTGGGCCACTTTGCGTACGTCTTTGGCGGTGATCTTGCTCATGCTGCGGTAAGGAAGCTTGTTAGATCTTCTCTCAACGCGGTAGCCGCTGTCTCTAGCAATGAGGCACCATGCTCTGGCTTAGCGAGATAGGGGTTTGAACCCATGCGGCCATCTGGATGCCGTCGGCGGAAATCCTCCGGGCCGTGGATCGGTCCTGCAGGGGCTGGCTCCGGTAGAGGCCGTTGTTTGCTGAGCAGACTGGGTTCTATGTGCAAGGTGAGAGCAATTTCGCTGGGAGTGGCGTGCTGGCCTTCTTGATCGCCATATAACTCTCTGGCTGCTCGAAAGACAGAGCCCGCCATAAACCAGTTGGCCAGTTTGCATCGCAGTTTGGATGCCACGGGTAGGTCGTTGCTGATGGCGCTGCTGTAGGCCTGGGCAAAGGCGGCTTTAGTGGTGGCAATATTGCCGCCATGCCCGTTGATCACAAAGATCCTCTCGAAGCCATGGTTGGCAAGGGATATCACGAGATCGTGGATCAATGCGAGCAAAGTGGCCGGTTTTAAGCTCATCGTTCCGGCGAAACCGAGATGGTGTTCAGCCATCCCGAATGCTTGGGTCGGTGTGACAAGTACCCCTGTGCGACGGCCGACTTCAAGAGCTACTGCTTCAGCGGTGAGTGCATCGGTGCCAATTGCTCCAGTGGGTCCATGTTGTTCGGTGGAGCCAAGTGGCAGGATCACGCCTTTGCAATGGTTCAGATAGTCGTCCACTTCTGGCCAGCTACGCAGGGCTAGGCGAATGGAGTCGACGCTGCTGACGGCGCCGGGCAGGGTAGAAGACATGATGGGGAGGGATGCTTTGGCGAGGGATTATTGGCTGCTGCTGTTGAACCAATGGCTTTGTTGTTGCACAACTTGGGTTCTGAACAACAGCATGGCGGCCACGCAAAAAAATGTGTAGCTCAATCAGAGGAGGCTTTAGTTGCTGATGCTTTTCAAGCTGCCTGTAGGGCGTCAAAATCTTGGTTCAGTTGTTCAAGGAAGCGGATCGATCAGAGATTCAAGCTTTAGAGGAAGGTGTTGGCGATGTTAATCAACGGTAAGAGAGGGAATCAGAGTTCTCACCGCAGATTGTGAAGTCATGGAGTCTTTCGGTAGTTGATGGCTCAAGAGCGTTTGCCCTCATTGGTTCACTTTGACCAAGGGGGCCTCTCTTGCAATGGTGATGCATGAGTTCTTGATTGGAATGGTTTGTTCCAGACTTATTTGCCATGCTGGGGCCTGTTGCTTGTGGTTTTAGTTGAATGTTTAGGAGCAATTCTTTTGAATCTAATTCAGATCGCTGCAGGAGTGGACTCAGATTATGGGCGGACAGTGAGCATATGAATTGACTATATAAGGGCTAGTCTCTGGGCTTAGAAGGCTTACGAGAGAGATGTTTTCGTTTATAGTATTAATCGTGCTCTTGCCCTATCTTTGACCTATCTTTCATCCTTGCTGGCTAAGAGGGTTTATGCTTTTGTTGCCATTGGTGCAATGATTGCTCCTCAATATGCACGAGCTGAAAATCTTACATTGAAACTGATTAACGGAGATGTGGTCAGTGGCGAGTACTTGCCAGAAGAAAGTAGCAATAAGGTCAAAGTCCTGCTTAGTCCTTATTTTGGTCGTATTGAGATTGATGCCTCTTTGATTAAACCAGAGCCCATTCCATCGCGATGGCTCAGCTCGGTTGACGTAGGCATTGATGGATCGAATACGGGAGATGATTTGTCATTTGGTTATGCTATTTCAGCTTCCACTCGTTTCAAGGGCACGGATCATGAGTTGAATGCTTCGGCAAGCTTTGACTTTGATAAGAGTGTAGATGCTGAAAGTGTGTCAACGATTGATACCAATCAAGGCGCATTCTCTATTCGCTATGACAGAATTTTATCTTCTCCCAAATGGAGTGCATATGCCTCCACGGATTACACTTATAATGCACTCAATGATGTTGGTGTTAACACGAATATTTTTTCAGTTGGTGTTGGCTATAAGGTTTTAGATCATAAGAAATTATCTTTAAGAGTTTCTTTGGGCCCTTCTCTGATCTGGTTTGATGGTGGCTCTGGTTGCAGCACAGGCGATTACGTTTCGGATGGAATTGCATTGGGAAAATACTGCGGTGAGATCATTCCATCTGGAACAATCGGTGCTGCCATAGAATGGGATGTGAATGAGAAGTTTCGCCTGTCAATTAAAGATCAATTGACAGGATCATTCGTTAATGGCATGGCGGCAGGAAATGATTTGAGTGGTACGCTAAAGTTTTTCCCTTCCAAAGATTCTAAATTTTATATGTCTTTAGTGGCTCGGCTAATTTATAGCGCTCTTCAATCACCTGATATTAGCAATACATTTAACTTTAAGCTTGGCACAGAGTTTTAACTCTTCTTGAAGAAATAGAAGCAAGAGAAAGCGTGTATCGCCAGGGCAACAGCAACTCCCATTTGCATTCGATGTTCGGCTCAATCAAATCCCAGAGGAGTGGCATCAAGTTGCGGTGAGATTTCGCAAGGCGAATGGCATCCGTGATGGCGATAGGGAGCGAATTATTTAGCAGTTGCGTTGAGGGGATATGAGTAGATGTAGGGCTAAAGAATGCGGAGGCATTGTTTGCTCTGCCTTGCATTTTTTGTGGATGGATTAGGCGACTGGATGGGCGAAAGCTATGACTGTTTTGTTGGCAATGGTGCCAGGTATTAGAAGCTGATTTGTGGGATTATTGGCGTGATTGAAGAAATGAAAAGCCCCTGTCAATGCAGGGGCTTTGAGTGTGTAAGCTTTAAGCTTTTTAGTTTTTAGTATGGCTAGCAGCCAAAGCGGAGTTGCTAGCAAGTTACCTGGAATCTCTCTCCTTTACTCCAAGCTCCCCCAGCCACGCCTTCCAGTTCTTCGTCTGATAATTCTCTGTCTGCTTCGTCTGATAATTCTGTTAATTGAGCCTTCTTCAAATCGTCAGCAGAAATACTAAACCCAGTCTATTTTGCAATAGCACAAACTACTGCATCAGAATCAGCTGCATCCGAAGCAGCTTTGAGCTTCTCTTGAAGGCTGGTATCAGCTTTGACCTTCTGTAGAAAGGCTTTGAGTTGCTCTTCTGACATTGTTGCTGCGGATACACCAGTCAGCAGTTTCTGTTGTTGAGCCACGCCCATAGCCACCAAGTCAATCACCAAGCTTTTCCCAGCCCTCCCTCAATCCTTCTTCTGCCGCCCTGCAGAAGTAGTGGGTCCTGAATTTGGTGGGTTGCAGGTTGGTGAAACGCCAAGAAGACGCCAGTCTGTTGTGGGGTGTGATTGTGGAAACGGAGGCGTATTCGCAGGATGAGCCCGCCTGCCACGGCTATCGGCGCCGCTCACCGCAAAACGAAACGCTTTTTGGAGAGCCAGGGCGGTTTTATGTGTATGTGAGCTATGGCATCCACCACTGCGTGAAGCGAGCCGTGAGGTCAAGGAGCACAAGCTGGGCTTGAAGTTTGAGGGTGGGAAGCAGAGCAGCCAGCCAAGGTTCAAGCCACTGCAGCTGATTTGAGCGATTTTTCGTGCTTGCAGATGCTCAACGGCTACGAGTGGCTACGACCTTGATGGGCTGTGTTGGATAAATCAGTAGTGCAGCCGTAGCCCTGGTGTCAGCCGCGATCCAGCACCTTTAAAGATTAAAGGAAAGATAAAGAATGACGAACGAAGCAGGTGCGCTGTCTAGACAATCTTGGTAACCCATCAAGGTCACATGACAACTGGAAAAATCAGGGTGGCACAGATTGCCCTGGTAGGTGCTGCAAGCACCTTGGCGATTGGCGCAGGACTCAGTCACAATGCACAAGCTCAGCTGAGACCCGACTTGGGTGCTCCGAATACAGGACTACAAGGCACCCCAGTTGATACCAGAACCGGGCGAGGAAGCCGGCCAAGCCTTTCCCAAAAGCAAAAAGCATGCATGAGACGTCTTAGCAAAGACCTAAATAAACTTGCTAGCCAAACAAAAGAATCCATTAAGGCGCGAGACAAAGAAATTGTTCTTGCAAGCGCCTGCACAGTCAAAGTAACAAAAGGGCTTCAGATCAAAGCAGCCCGTGCGTTTATCAAAGAAAACTTTGGCCAAGATCCAGGAAATCCCGTTAATTTTATCCGAGGAGCAAGCCCTTCCTCACCCTCATTAATTCTGTTTGGCGACAAGGCGCTTGCCTCGAACACACTACCCAGGTCGAATAAAAAGGTCGGGAGAGCTTTTTATGTGGTAACGGGATCAACACCAACACATTTGGATATCTATGCAGGGGGAAACTCAATTCCTTCCTATGTTGGGCTTGGTCCAGGGATGCATAAAACCTTGGCCAAACTTGGCAAGAAAGGCACTTTCAAAGTCGTAGGCATCTCAGGCAATCCTGTTGCTCCAACGCTACTCCTCCAAGACTCAAGGGGTAAGAAATTTGGATTCTCGTACTCAAACAGCAAAATTCTCCCCGCTTCAACTCTCACGAAGCTCAAGTACCCGAAACCATCTAGAAGCTCAGAACTGGAGACTCGCATGAATTGGGCACTATTAGATTAGAAGACAGCAAGTCATAAAAGAATCATTCATACCTCTAAATGCAACCACAACACTTTCAATCCATGAAAAATCTATCTTCATTCAAAAAGCTCGCAGCAACAACACTGTTTGCATCAACCACAATTGCAATTGCAAGCCTCGCAGCTCCACTAGGAGCGGAGGCAGGAGTCTGCAGAACCAGAAACAATGATAAGTTCATAGATCAACCACACTTAGCACCAAACTATAGTCAATCCAATTATGGAGGATCTAATGACTGTGGCCCCGTGGCCATGGCGATGCAGCTAAAATATATAAACGATAAAACTACACCTGGGATCTGGAGAGGAGGTGATCCTAACGAAATCGTCCGAGATCTCATGATAGAACTTCCCTACGATCGGGAATACGGGACGTGGGATCTATCAACCATCGTGGCCACTTCAAGCTTTTGGGAGGACGTTAAAAGCGTGGCCACATCAAGAACGAGCAATGCAAATAGGTGGGGAGGAGATGATGATCAATGGGTATGGTGGAGTGACTTGCACAGCGCCAGAAGAAACAACAATCCCCTTGATATTTTAATTTTGTGGCCAGGCACATGGATGCATGGCGGGGGTCGTAATGAATATGTGGACCGACACTGGATGACAGGAATTGGGACCAGATACAAAAAAAGGTGGGGAAAAGTCTGCGGTTGGTTGGGTTGCACGGGATGCTGGGATTATTTGGCATGGGACCGTAAATATGCAGCTGTTCGAACTGGCTGGGTACAAGGAGGTAATTCAGTCAGTTATATCAACCATGCACTTGGGGACTGGTACACTATAGAAATTTTCGATCGGGCTAATTGACATCAAAAGCAAAGCTTATGTCTAATTAATCACAAATCGAAATGCCCAGTTAGGGCGGAGTAATTATCCCGGAGGCTCAATTTAGCCCCCGGGTTTTTTTTAGCAGTCTTCAGAACAAAACCAAAATGCTCGTCAAGCAGATGAACTCTCCAAACGAGATCAAGCAAAATGATACCCAGGGCAATTGATGAATCTTAAGCGCATGCGACTAAGACGCCATGCCAAAAGAAGTACAAAAAATGACTACAACGAATCCCAAGCATGGGGCAGCAAGAAAACTAATAATCACCACACACAGTCTCAGCACCAGCTCCTCCAGCCACGCCTTCCAGTTCTTCGTCTGAAAGTTCTGATTGCTGAGCCTTGATGTCATCAGCAGAGATACTAAATCCCTCCTCTTTGGCAATAGAAACCACAGCATCAGCATCCGAAGCAGCTTTGAGCTTCTCTTGAAGGCTGGTATCAGCTTTGACCTTCTCTAGAAAGGCTTTGAGTTGCTCTTCTGACATTGTTGCTGCGGATACACCAGTCAGCAGTTTCTGTTGTTGAGCCACGCCCATAGCCACCAAGTCAATCACCAAGCTTTTCCCAGCCCTCCCTCAATCCTTCTTCTGCCGCCCTGCAGAAGTAGTGGGTCCTGAATTGGTGGGTTGCAGGTTGGTGAAACGCCAAGAAGACGCCAGTCTGTTGTGGGGTGTGATTGTGGAAACGGAGGCGTATTCGCAGGATGAGCCCGCCTGCCACGGCTATCGGCGCCGCTCACCGCAAAACGAAACGCTTTTTGGAGAGCCAGGGCGGTTTTATGTGTATGTGAGCTATGGAATTCACCACTGCGTGAATGTGGTCACCGATCGCGCTGAATGGGCCAATGGGGTGTTGTTGAGGGCGATTGCACTGCCGGACGAACCGGAACGCGTCGCGGCGGGGCCAGCTTTATTAGCGCGTCGTTTTGGTTTGGATCGCTCCCATGACAGAGCCGCCGTCACAGGAGAGAATGATGTGTGGCTGGCACCTAGGCCAGCTGCTTTCGGTACGCCAACGATTGTGAGCACAACCAGGATCGGTATCTCTCAAGGACAAGACATTCCTTGGCGTTGGTATCTCAAGAACTGTCGCAGCATTAGTCGCCGTGCCAAGGGAGATCGCACGCCGCCTTTGCAACAAGCCTGGGCTCCTTCCGTAAGTGATTGTCCATGAGCGGCTGGACCCATCGACACATCCTTGATCTGGCCAGCTTCTCTCGTGAGGATTACACCTCTGTTCTGGAGCTAGCGCATCGCTTCCGTTCCATGCCTGTCACGGGTGCGCGCAAGTTGCCGGCGTTGCAGGGGCGTTTGGTGGCAACGTTGTTTTTTGAGCCCAGTACGCGCACCCGTAGCAGCTTTGAGTTGGCGGCCCGTCGTCTTTCGGCTGATGTGCAGAGTTTCACTCCAGCTAGCAGTTCACTCAGCAAAGGAGAGACTGTGCTTGATACTGCTCGCACCTATGTGGCGATGGGGGCTGATGTGCTGGTGGTGCGTCATAGCTCGACCAGTGTTCCCGAACAACTTGCTTGTGCTTTAGATCGTTCAGGCGAACGCACGGCCGTGCTCAATGGTGGCGATGGGCTGCATAGCCATCCCAGCCAGGGATTGCTTGATCTCTACACCCTCGCTCATCATTTTGATCCGGATCACCCTCTGCCTGAAGCCCTTCAGGGCAAGCGGATTGTGATTGTTGGAGACGTTCTCCATTCACGTGTGGCGCGATCCAATCTTTGGGCACTCACTGCTTGCGGTGCTGATGTTGTGTTGTGTGGTCCGCCGAGCCTTGTGCCTCAAGATTTTGTCGCTTTTGTCGAGGCGCCACCTCCTGGTCAGGCTCATGACCCGGTTCAACATCGTGGTTGTGTCGAGGTAGTGCGAACTCTGGAGCAGGCGTTGCCTGGTGCGGATGCAGTGATGACTTTGAGGTTGCAGAAGGAAAGGATGCATCAGCATTTGCTTACTGATCTAAACCGCTTTCATCGTGATTATGGGCTCACCCACGAGCGCCTCAAGTTATGCGGGAAGTCTGTCCCTCTGCTCCATCCTGGGCCTGTGAACAGAGGGGTTGAGTTGGGTGGATCATTACTGGATGATCACTCCATCAGTCTTGTCGAAGAGCAGGTGCGCAATGGCATTCCTATCCGCATGGCCTTGCTTTATTTGATGGCAGCTGTTGAGTCTTCCCCAGATCCTTCCTTAGCAGCCATCGGCTGAGGAGCGATGCCTGCGATCTGAGTGCTGTAGTACTTCATGGCGGCTTGTAGTGCTGCGTCCGGTGCTGCGATTGAGGGGCCTAAACCAGGCTGCATTGGGAAATGAGCATCTGGGGCATCAATGTCGATGTGCTGGCTGGGCATTCCCGTGAGCAGCATCGATGAGCGTTGTTGAGACACCACGGCGACTAACCACTTAAAAAGCAGCGTGATGCGGTTCTCTGGGTTGGGCATGAAGGCCAAGTGGGCAAGAGCCCAGCACATCCAGCCAATCCCTCCTGAGAATTTGAAGCCACGTAGATCTGCCACCGCTGCCACACGATCAAGAACCGCCATGCTGCCGAAATCAAACCAGTTGAATGTTGGCCGGGATGACCCACTCACTACTGCAGTGATGTCTTGGCCCACAAATCCGCCTGCTTGCGTAGCTGGGCCGGCCATACCAGGTAGGGGGTTCTGATTGGTTGTGTGCCGATAGGAACAGAGGTCTCCAACGACTCGGATTTCGGGATGGCCGGCAACGGAGAAGTCTGGTTCCACAACGACTCGCCCGCCCTTGTCGAGTTCACAACCGATCGAGTCGGCCAAATTGCGGCCGAGGTGCGAAGGACGCACGCCAGCGGTCCAGATCACGGTTGCGGCCTGAAGACACTGATCACCATTCGGGGTGCTAACCATCACCTCGCCGGCTTGCATGGACTGCACCCTGCCTTTGAAAACCATTTCTACACCTAGTGATTCGAGAGTCGTGCGGGCTGATTTCGACAACATTTCAGGCATGGCGCGCAGCACCCTTTCGCCAGGATCAACCAAGTAGATCTTGGTTTGGTCAGGATTGAGTTGTTTGAATTCACGGCGCATGGCATTGCGCATTAACTCAGATACGGCTCCTGCCATCTCGCAGCCAGTGGGCCCTGCACCCACAATCACGACGCTCTGTAGGAATTGACGGGCGTTGGGGTCGGGTGTCTGTTCGGCCTGCTCCATCGCTATCAGCAGTCGACGCCGGATTTCTTCGGCGTGCTCAAGGATTTTCATCGGTGGAGCAAAGCTGCGCCATTCCTCATGCCCGAAGTAGGTGCTGCCAGAGCCGGTGGCGAGCACGAGGTAGTCGTAACTCAAGCTTTTGTTATTGAAAACGATCTGTTTGGCTTGCGGATTAAGCTGGGTGACTTCACCGAGCAGAACTTGCACATTGAATTGCCTACCAACCAATTGGCGTAAGGGGGTGGCCACATCTCCTTTGGAGACAAGGCCTGTAGCGACTTGGTAGAGGAGGGTTGGAAGAGGTTGAAATTTCTTTTGTCGATCAGAGTGACGCGCACCTCTGTATTGGCGAGAGCTTTGCAAGCACGCACTCCTGCAAACCCACCACCAATGATCACAACATGGGGTGCACGGCGTAGGCGTTCTTCTGGTGGCTCTAATTCGAGGAAGAAGTGCTCTTTGCCCATGCTCCCTCTGATGATGGTTTTGCTTGAAGGATATGGAGCATGTTTGCAATTTCCTTTGAGGTCATTCTTCTCACTTCGATCACAACAACTTGAAGCCTTCTAGGAGCAGGCCGTAAAGCAGACCAATCCTTGCCATGTCTAATAATTGACGGGCCAGAACGGCCCGTTTGGGAGCAGGCCACTGGCGCCGTAATCGCACCATCACTTCCCAAATCACCACAGTGAGAAGGGCTCCGATGGGGTCCATGAGGTCTAACGCGCCACTGATCGTTCCAACCGAGCTGCCTAACAGAAAGGTTATTAATAAAACGATCACAAACAATGAGCTTCTCCGCCATGGGTTCACAGCCCAAAATTCCAGGCGCTCACCTGCTTGACCAACACTGCGTTGAAAGCGAGTGAACTGAAGATTTTGGGGCATAAGTAAAAACTGGCAGGGTGGGATTGAGTTGAACACCCATCAACCAGCCTGGAATCCTGCCAGACCCTTTTGCAACACTTGAAGCGTATGTGTCTTCATTCTCACCAATAGTTTGTGGATTTGAATAAAAAGCTTGCTAGGCAGGGTTTGGCAAGTGATCTGGGCGATTAACTAGCTTCGGCTTTGGCTTTACGCGATGACTTGCCTTCGAGTAGCTCAAGCAGAGCTTCCATTTGTGCCATCACTCCACGCACCTCGCCTGCTTCGGGGAGAAGGCCATCTTCCATGACTCCTTGATGCATTTCTCGTAGCTCTTGGCGGATGTAGCGAAGATGACTCACCACCTGTTCACGTTTTGATTGCGACATTGAGGACCAGATCCTTCTTCACTCTCTTTTAACGCATGGACTGTCAAAGAGTGCTGGTGTCCGCATGTCAGATTTCCTGCAAGGGCAATTAAGGCAAATGTGAGTAGGGCTGAAGGACGTGTGATCACGGTCATCGTGACAAGACCTGCCAGCCCAATCAGGATCTGATGTTTGTGCTTACGGATACTTCGAAGAGGAAACTCCATGGCCTTAAGACTTGTCTAAGCGGATTTGCATCTGATAAGCCTCTCTATAGCAATCGATCTCATTGAGACCTGAATGGAGAATAGGGGATTCGAACCCCTGACCTCTGCGGTGCGATCACAGCGCTCTACCAACTGAGCTAATTCCCCAGCGGCAGGAACCTAGCGTCCAGGCAGAATGGAGCTGCTCCTTGTTTGAGCAAACTCCATGCGGAACTCCAAGGTGCTTTCCATGGATCTTGCTGGTGCGATTACTCCAGAACGTCTTGAGGCCTTTGATGATGAGGCAACTGCGGTACTTGCCAGGCGTCTTGAAGATGACGATTACCCCACGCCCTTTGCCGGGTTGGGCGATTGGCATCTATTGAGGGCTTTGGCGATTCATCGCCCTGAGCTGACAGCTCCATACGTGCATCTGATCGATCAGGAACCCTTCGATGAAGATTGAGGCGGCACGCCCTCTTATGGGTCGTCGTCTGCTTGTAGCAGTCACTGGCAGTATCGCGGCTGTTAAAACACCATTGCTGGTGAGTGCCCTGATCAAGGCCGGCGCTGAGGTGCGTTGTCTTGTGACCCCTAGTGCTGCTCGTCTAGTCAGCCCTGTTGCTCTGGCCAGTCTGAGTAGGCATCGCTGCTACCAGGATGAGGATCAATGGAATTCGAGCGAACCTCGTCCTTTACATGTGGCCCTGGCTGAATGGGCTGAGCTTGTCATTGTCGCTCCTTTAAGTGCTACGAGTCTTGCCCGCTGGACTCAGGGGCTTGCAGAGGGGCTTCTGGCAAGTTTGTTGCTGGCTTGTGAACGGCCGGTGCTTGCAGCGGCAGCAATGAACACTGCCATGTGGTCCAACCCTGCCGTGAGGAGGAACTGGCAAGAGTTGCAGACTGATCCACGCGTGCTGCTATTGGCACCTGAATCTGGGCTGCTGGCCTGTGATCGGATCGGGGATGGCCGCATGGCCGATCCGAAGTTGATTGAGCTGGCTGTCGTGAGCGGGCTTTTGCAGGCTGATGAGACAGGCAGGCTGCAACGCGATTGGCAAGGGCGAAAGTTGTTGGTGACCGCTGGATCGACAGTGGAGGTTTTGGATTCAGCCAGGCTGTTGATCAATCGCAGCAGCGGCCGTATGGGGGTGTTGCTGGCGCAGGCAGCGCGGCTACGCGGTGCCCAGGTGGATTTGGTGCATGGTCCTTTGAAATTACCTGTTGCTTGGTTGGAGGGGTTGGCGGCCTATCCAGTGACAAGCGCAGATGAGATGCAGGACATGCTGGCGCAGCTGCAGTCCAAAGCAGATGCAGTGGCAATGGCGGCGGCGGTTGCGGACGTTCGTCGGGTTAATCCTGCTCAGACTGAGAAGCTTTCGAAGGATTGCTTGCTTCAGTCTTTTTCTCAGGGCTGGGAGCAAGTCCCTGACCTTCTCGCTGAGCTCGTTTTAAGGCGACCAGTTGGTCAGGTTCTGCTTGGTTTTGCTGCGCTAACTGGTAATGAAGCTCAGATTCAGCAGCTTGGTGAGGAAAAACGTCTTCGCAAAGGCTGTGATCTGCTGATGGCGAATCCGATTGATCGCCCTGGTCAGGGTTTTGAGGAGGATTTCAATGGTGGTTGGTTGCTTTCTGCCGGTGGCAGCGTTCGTTCTTTACCTGTTACGTCCAAGCTGGCATTGGCGCATCAGTTGCTTGATGCCATTTTGGAGGTTCAGGCCGTGATTTCGACGCCATCTTGACCCGGTAGAGCGATGAAAGTGCGCAGTTGCAGCCTTGAGATATATGGCCAGCCTCCGCTTTTCTCCATGGTCTGAAGCAGGGTGTAAAGGTCTTGACGATCTTCCGGCAAGCTTTGGCGAAAGGGACCTTCCTGGAATCGCGATGGATCGTTTCAATCTCCCGCAGTAATGGCAGCAGGGTCTCTGCCTGTTTGGGCTCATCGGCCACCTCTCGTAGTTCAGCTATCAGTGGGGCTATACGGCCTTTTATGGAGTGTTCGCTGTGGGTGCTCACTGAGCTCGGTAAGCGACGGGTTGTTGAGAGGTGCAAAAGGCTAGCCGTAACGCCTATTTGTGCCCTGTAGGATCCAAACGATCATTTTGGGCGGTTCATCCCGCAGTTATCTGGCCTTTCGGCTTCTTCCCATGCTGTTTCGTCCTTTGCTGGCCCTGGTGCTGGCTTTCTGTCTCACCTTTGTAGCTGCCCCAAGCAGTGTGTCCGCCGCAATCACAGATGGCGCGGGCGATAGCGATTTCGTTGTTGGCAATGAACGCTCTAATGCACGTTTTGGCAACATCGTTAATACCGGTAGAGCAAACGATTGCCCAACCATCGCCGCGGGTTCAAGTGGATCCATCAGCATTGGTTCTGGCGATACTCTCAGCGACATTTGCTTGCAACCGACTGAGGTGCTTGTGAAGGTTGCTCCTACAAAGCGCAAAAAAGCTGATTTCGCTAAAACAAAGATCATCAGCCCATCCAATAACACCACCATTGAGCAGGTTTTCGGAGACATTTCTGGTTCTGGTGCCTTCGCTGAAAAGGGTGGTATTGACTTTCAATTAATTACCGTCCTCGCCCCTAACGGTGAGGAAGTGCCTTTTGTCTTCTCAGCTAAAGACATGCAGGTGGATTCCAACAGTTCTTCAATCTCTGTTGGTACTGAGTTCAAAGGCACAACAAGGACACCTAGCTATCGCACCAGCAACTTCCTTGATCCCAAAAGTCGCGCTTTGACTACAGGTGTTGACTATGCCCAAGGCCTCGTTGCATTGGGGGGTGATGACAAGGAGCTCCAGACTGAAAACGTGAAGCGCTATATCGATGGCAAGGGTCAAATCACCCTCTCTGTCGATAGTGTTGACGCTGGTTCTAATGAATTTGCTGGCACCTTCGTCGCATTACAGACTGCTGATACAGACATGGGTTCTAAGGAAGCTCGTGATCTCAAGATCTCTGGAGTCCTCTATGGCCGTAAGGGCTGATTAGAAGACTTCTCATCGTTCCTAATCCCAATGAACTGAAGATTTTTCAAGGGGGCCTATGGGCCCTTTTTTTTGACCATGCTTTAGTTGCGTCTGGTCTTAGCTGATCAAAACCAGCCGTCTGGGAGAATCTCCCGGCATCCCCAGGCTTGTCATGATTGCCAGTCCCTCTGCATCTGCCCAGTCTCCAGGCGTGATCGCCCCCTATGGGGGGAAACTGGTGGATTTGATGGTGGCTCCTGATCAGCAGGAAGTTGTCAAGGCCAGCGCCAACCATGTGTTGGAGTGTTCAGATCGCAATGCTTGCGATCTGGAGTTACTTGTCGGTGGAGGCTTTTCGCCTGAGCGGGGCTTTATGCACCAGGGTGATTACGACGCTGTTGTTGCAGGCCATCGAACTCTTTCCGGCTATCTTTTCGGCTTGCCAATCGTGATGGATACCGATCGAGAGGATGTAGCGATCGGTGATCGGGTGTTGCTGAGTTACAAGGGTCAGGATTTGGCAGTTCTCCAAGTCGAGGACAAATGGGAGCCCGACAAGGTGGTGGAAGCCAAAGGTTGCTATGGCACGACCTCTCTAGAACATCCCGCTGTGCGCATGATTGCCACTGAACGCAAGCGCTTTTATCTCGGGGGCACTTTGCAGGGTTTGGAGTTGCCCAAGCGTATTTTCCCTTGCAAGAGCCCTGCTCAGGTTCGGGCGGAACTTCCTGCCGGGGAGGACGTTGTTGCCTTTCAGTGTCGCAATCCCATTCATCGTGCTCACTACGAGTTGTTTACGCGAGCCTTGCATGCCAGCAATGTGAGCGAGAACGCTGTTGTGCTAGTGCATCCCACCTGTGGACCAACTCAGCAGGATGATATCCCTGGCGGTGTACGTTTTCAGACCTATGAGCGGTTGGCTGCTGAGGTAGATAATCCCCGCATTCGCTGGGCCTATCTTCCCTATGCCATGCATATGGCAGGTCCGCGCGAAGCCCTGCAACACATGATTATTCGCCGCAATTATGGATGTACCCATTTCATTATCGGTCGTGACATGGCCGGATGTAAGTCTTCCCTTAGCGGCGATGACTTCTATGGTCCTTACGACGCGCAGAACTTTGCACAGGAATGTGCAGTAGAGCTGGCAATGGAAACGGTCCCCTCGTTGAATCTTGTTTTCACTGAAGAGGAGGGCTACGTCACTGCCGAGCATGCCGAGGCTCGTGGATTACATGTCAAGAAGCTCAGCGGTACGCAGTTTCGCAAGATGTTGAGAAGTGGCGAGGAGATCCCTGAGTGGTTTGCCTTCCGTAGCGTGGTTGAGGTGCTGAGAGCCACGTGATTCCCTGAGCCCGAATAACATTCTTTCATTACAGGCAGGAGAATCTTGGATAAACGCTGGCGCAACGTAGGCCTTTACGTTCTTCTGGTGGTCGTGGTGGTCGTGGTCGGAACGGCTTTCCTCGGCAAACCTGGCACGACTGAGCGGGAGACTCTCCGCTACAGCGAATTTGTTGAAGCAGTTCAGGACAACCAAGTGAGTCGTGTGCTGATCTCCCCAGATCAGGCCACCGCTCAGGTTGTTGAAAGCGATGGTCGACGCGCGGATGTCAACCTTGCCCCTGACAAGGACCTTTTGAAGCTCTTAACGGATCACAACGTTGATATTGCTGTTCAACCAACCCGTCAGGCAGGTGCTTGGCAACAGGCCGCCGGAAGTTTGATTTTCCCCTTGTTGTTATTGGGTGGACTTTTCTTTCTCTTCAGACGTTCTCAGAGTGGTGGCGGAGGTGGTAACCCTGCCATGAATTTTGGCAAGAGCAAGGCCAGAGTTCAGATGGAGCCTTCCACTCAGGTCACCTTTAGTGATGTTGCTGGGATCGAAGGGGCAAAGCTTGAACTTACCGAAGTCGTTGACTTTCTCAAAAACCCTGATCGATTTACTGCTGTAGGCGCAAAAATCCCCAAAGGTGTTCTGCTTGTAGGCCCTCCCGGAACTGGCAAAACACTGCTTGCCAAAGCAGTGGCTGGTGAAGCGGCTGTGCCGTTCTTCTCGATTTCAGGCTCGGAGTTTGTCGAGATGTTTGTTGGGGTTGGTGCCAGTCGAGTCCGTGACCTATTTGAGCAGGCCAAGAAGAACGCTCCTTGCATTGTTTTCATTGATGAAATTGATGCGGTGGGTCGGCAGCGGGGCGCTGGCCTTGGCGGTGGCAACGATGAGCGTGAGCAGACTCTTAACCAGCTACTTACTGAAATGGATGGTTTCGAGGGCAATACCGGCATTATCATCGTGGCGGCCACCAATCGGCCTGATGTGCTCGATTCGGCGTTGATGCGCCCTGGTCGCTTTGACCGACAGGTTGTTGTGGAGCGCCCTGATTACACCGGTCGCCTGCAGATCCTCAATGTGCATGCCCGCGATAAGACCCTGTCCAAGGATGTTGATCTCGACAAAGTGGCGCGGCGCACACCAGGCTTCACAGGGGCTGATCTTGCCAACTTGCTCAATGAAGCGGCAATCCTCGCAGCGCGTCGTGAGCTCACAGAAGTAAGCAATGACGAGATTAGCGACGCCATTGAGCGGGTCATGGTTGGTCCTGAGAAGAAGGATCGTGTCATGAGTGAACGGCGTAAGCAACTGGTTGCTTATCACGAGTCTGGTCATGCCCTGGTAGGAGCGCTTATGCCTGATTACGACTCAGTGCAGAAGATTTCCATCATTCCTCGTGGTCAGGCTGGTGGTCTCACATTCTTCACCCCGAGTGAGGAGCGGATGGAGTCGGGTCTCTATTCCAGGGCTTATTTGCAGAACCAGATGGCTGTTGCTCTGGGTGGTCGAGTCGCAGAAGAAATCGTCTACGGAGAAGACGAGGTGACCACTGGTGCATCCAATGACCTTCAACAGGTCGCTCAGGTCGCCAGGCAGATGGTGACGAGGTTCGGGATGAGCGACAAGCTTGGTCCGGTCGCCTTGGGGCGGTCTCAGGGAGGCATGTTTCTTGGTCGTGACATCGCCTCTGAACGCGATTTCTCTGAAGAAACTGCCGCGATTATCGATGCAGAGGTCTCTGATCTGGTTGATGTGGCTTACAAGCGTGCCACCAAAGTATTGATCGAGAATCGTTCTGTTCTTGATGAGTTGGCTGATTTGCTTGTCGAGAAGGAAACTGTTGATGCTCAGGATTTGCAGGACTTGCTGATCCGACGCGATGTCAGGGTTGCCGAATACGTCTAAGTGCTCCGGTGATTGCCTCTGGCTTGATAGGCAAGAGGTCTTGATAGCCTCACTACGAGCACAGCCTTTGGTTGTGGTATTGCGTAGCGAGTACGACCATCTTGAGGGATCTAGCTACAGAGCTTCTTTGTTTGCGGTTTTCGAGCAGCTGCATCTTCTCGGAGTTCGGCATGTGGAGCTGGCCTGGTCTCCTCATCCTGGTTGGATGTCTTTGATGAGGGAGGTGCAGGAGTGCTTTGCAGGGCTCTGCCTGGGAGCAGCATCGATTAGCTGTCCAGAAGCCTTGCAGTCTGTGGCAGAGCTAGGCCTTGCTTATGCCATGACTGCATATTGGGATGCCGACCTTCATCAGAAGGCGCGGGAAATGCATCAGGTCCTTGTGCCTGGGGTTTTCACTCCCACTGAAATCCAGCAGGCTTACCGTTCTGGATGCCGGCTCGTTAAGTTGTTCCCTGCATCAGTTTTGGGGCTTGACTACTGGCGTCAGTTGGCTGGACCGATGGACTCTTTGCCCTTTGTGATTGCCGCTGGTGGGCTTACGGTTCAAGACTTCGTCCCCTGGCTTAATGCGGGGTATGACGCTGTTGCTCTTGGGCGTGATTTGGTTCAACAGGGGCAGCTTGACCATGCATTGAAGGCTTGTTTGAAGCCTCCGGCAACGACAGATTAACTTCGACTATTTGTTGACATTCGATTGAGATGCTACATATAAGATAGCTATTTATTCTTGAATGTCTCAGCTAACTATCAAGCTCAGCGTTAAAGCCGATGCTCTGATCGCACAGCTTCAGAAGGAGATCTTTAACCGTCGCCGTAAGAAGGTCAGCGCAGCTGGAGTGGTGGAAACCTTGGTTGAAAGCGGTGCCAAGTCTCAGTCGGACAAGCGCTTTGCGACTTCCTGGACCAATTTGATCAAGGACATCGAAAAGGCTGCCAAGCTCGCTAATACCCATGGCAGCAAGCCTTCAAATCTTACTGCTGATGAGTGGGCCATGGTGCTGACTCATCGCAGTCGTGGTCCAGGTAAATCAACGAGTAAGACTCCTGGAAAGAAGGTCTCTAGTGGAAAGTCCGCAGAGAAATCCAGTACGACTAAGGCTTCGACGACCAAAGCCCCCGCAAGGAAGGCTTCGACGACCAAAGCCCCCGCAAGGAAGGCTTCGACGACCAAAGCCCCCGCAAGGAAGGCTTCGACGACCAAAGCCCCCGCAAGGAAGGCCTCTGCTGCTAAAGCCCCTGCAAAGAAAGCCTCTGCTGCTAAAGCCCCTGCAAAGAAAGCCTCTGCTGCTAAAGCCCCTGCAAAGAAAGCCTCTGCTGTTAAAGCCCCCGCGAAGAAAACCTCTGCTGCCAAGGCCTCCGCGAAGAAGTCTTCCAGCACATCAGTTGGCACGTCGCGACCAGCTCGCCGTGCACGCAAAGCTAGTGGGAGCAAAAGTCTTGTTGCCTCCACGTCTGTAGCAAAACGCATGGCGAAGGCCGCTGGTCGTCTCGGGACCTCTGTCGTTAGCTCGGCGGTTGGCGCCAACGGTAGCGTTCCATTAGCGCTCAAATGAGCACTTGATGCTTGGAGGTCACTGGCTGATCCAGTGCCTCCGTTTCGTTTTTTAAGGCCTCGGGCGAATGGGTGAAAACCAACGGTTTTGCCAGTCGTACTAAGTGGCCTTTTTCATTGTCGAGCCAGTGGTTTGGCAGTAGCGATCCCGCTGGTGATTAAGGCAATACTGCTGTGGCGTTCATGGCTCCATGGCTCGTGAATCGGCAGCATCACGAGGGAAGAGCGCCATTGGCAGCGCATGCTTTAACTATTTGTCGATGATGATTGAGTAGTAGGACCTTGTGAAAGGGGAATCATTGCTTGGTCTAGGTAGGCGCAGATTTGCTTTACCAGAGACTGCACTGTCCTTGTTGGCGTAAGAGGTGATCAGCGAGTACAAGGGACACCATGGCTTCAACTATCGGTACGGCCCTAGGTAGCACGCAGGGATCATGACGACCTTTGGCAGACAGTGTCGTGGTGTTGCCATCAGCGTCAATTGTTTGTTGATCTTTACGGATGGTGGCTGTTGGCTTGAACGCCACTCGGATCACGATGGACTCACCGTTAGTGATCCCTCCCTGGATGCCACCAGAGTTGTTGGTGGCTGTTCGTAGGCGACCATCATTGCTGGGGAGGAAAGCGTCGTTGTGCTCGCTGCCTTTTAGCAGGGTGCCGCCAAAACCCGAGCCGATCTCAAAGCCCTTGCTGGCAGGTAGTGACATCACGGCCTTGGCGAGGTCTGCCTCAAGCTTGTCGAACACAGGCATCCCCAGACCCATTGGGGCATTGCGGACAACACACTCGATCACACCACCGCATGAGTCGCCTTCACGGCTGATGGCTTCAATACGCTCCACCATTTGCGCTGCCATGACTTGGTTCGGGCAACGCACGATGTTTGCTTCGACGTCATCAATGCTGACGTCTTGGGCATTGATTTCGGCCTCCAGGGTGTGAATGCGTTTGACCCATGCCAGTACTTCGGTGTTATGGGCTTTGGTCAGTAATTGCTTGGCAATCGCTCCAGCGGCTACCCGCGCAATCGTCTCTCTTGCGGAGGCTCGCCCTCCACCGCTTCGAGCTTGGATGCCGTACTTCGCCTGATAGGTGGCATCGGCATGGGAAGGCCGAAATGCAACATTCATCTCCTTGTAGTCGCCAGGCTTGTGATCCTTGTTGCGCACCACCATGGCGATTGGTGTTCCAAGGGTTGTGTTGTTGAGCAGACCGCTGAGGATTTCGACTTGATCTTCTTCCTTGCGGGGTGTACTGATCTTGCTTTGGCCAGGTTTGCGTCGATCTAGCTCGGCCTGAATCTTCTGTAGGTCAAGCTCAAGCCTTGGTGGGCAGCCTTCCACGATGACTCCCACGCCCCCTCCATGAGATTCACCGAAGGTGCTGATTCGGAATAGATCCCCAAAGCTGCTGCCCATCAAGAACTCATTCTTATTAGAGAGTAATTAGTCGCTGCGCAGCGGGGAGCTTGCTTTGCTCATCTTCAATTGATGCCGGGAGTTTCAGAGACAACGGCTTGACTGATTAGCGCTTGGGAGAAGCGCAGTCATTGTTAGCGTCGCTTTCAGCTTGAGCAATCGCTGAGATCCTGCGCTCTTGACCAATGGGTTCCGCTTCATCCTTTGAGGTTTCTAGAGGATTTTCCTCGCAGGTAGAGGAGCGTGTGCTGCTGGTGAGGTTGCCCTGCAATCCCATCTTTCCAATTGGGCCGATTTACCTGGCCGATCACCTGCACAAGTGTTTCCCGGATCTTCCTCAACGGATTTTGGATTTGGCTGCTTTGCCTGTGCTGGATGTTGAACGGGTGTTGTTGGCCACGATTGATCAGTTTCGCCCCACCCTGCTGGTTTTTTCTTGGAGAGATATCCAGATCTATGCACCGGTAGATGGCCGCACTGGCAATCCACTGCAGCACTCCTTTGAGGTGTTTTATGCAAGCAATCCTTTGCGACGCCTCCGGGGCGCCTTCGGTGGATTGTTGTTGATGAAAAGCCATTACGGGGAGCTCTGGCGCAATCAGCGACTTTTGCGACATGGGCTGCGAGCTGCTCGTCGCTATGTCAGCCATGCCCGGGCTGTTTTGGGTGGTGGTGCAGTGAGTGTGTTCTATGAGCAACTTGGTCGCTCTTTGCCGAAGGGCACCATCGTGTCGGTGGGGGAAGGGGAGCTCCTGTTGGAGAATTTGCTGCGCGGCGTTTCCCTGAATGATCAACGCTGTTTTGTAGTGGGTGAGCCAGTACGAGCTGGTCTGATTCATGAGCAGCCTGAAAGTCGTCCTAAAACCGCCTGCGATTACGACTACATCTCATCGATATGGCCTCAGTTGAATTGGTACCTAGAGGGTGGTGACTTCTACGTCGGTGTACAGACCAAGCGGGGCTGTCCCCACAATTGTTGCTATTGCGTTTACACCGTTGTGGAGGGGAAACAGGTACGGCTCAATCCTGTCAAAGAGGTGGTGGCGGAGATGCGCCAGCTTTATGACCGTGGCGTACGTGGCTTTTGGTTCACTGATGCACAGTTCATCCCCGCCCGCCGATACATTGAGGATGCTAAAAATCTTCTGACGGCGATCCAGGCCGAAGGGCTCAATGGAATTCGTTGGGCCGCCTACATCCGAGCCGACAACCTTGATGCCGAGCTTGCGGAGTTGATGGTTGCAACCGGCATGAGTTACTTCGAGATTGGCATTACCTCAGGGTCTCAGGAACTCGTGCGCAAGATGCGCATGGGGTACAACCTGCGAACTGTGCTTGAGAACTGTCGGCTGTTAGTCCGCGCTGGCTTCCGTCAACACGTGTCGGTGAACTACTCCTTCAACGTGATTGACGAAAGACCGGAAACGATTCGTCAATCCATCGCCTATCACCGCGAGCTGGAACGGATTTTCGGGCCCGACAAGGTGGAGCCTGCCATCTTCTTCATTGGCCTCCAACCTCACACCCATTTGGAGCAGTACGGCTTTGAACAGGGTTTGATTCAGCCCGGCTACAACCCCATGAGCATGATGCCCTGGACGGCTAGGAAGCTGCTCTGGAACCCTGAACCGATGGGAAGCATTTTCGGAAGAATCTGTCTCGAGGCTTTTGAGACTGAGCCTGGCAATTTCGGACGTACCGTGATGGCCTTGCTTGAGCGGGATTACGGGGTGGCGCCTTTGGAGGAGGCTCTACGTGCTCCAGTGATGGGGCGGGCGGCCTTGGCTAATGCCGTGAGCTGATAGACGAGTAAGGAAGCCATCGCCAGGATGCCGACCACTCCACCGAGGGGGTTGTCAGCTGGCCCGGTGAGCCAAAGCGGCGACTGAGGGGAAAATTGGATGAGGCCGGATTGGAGGGCAAACCAGCCACCCACCAAACCTCCGTGCAGTCCTACACATCCCCAGAGGGAGCCATGGTCGAGGCGCCTGCGAATGGCCAGCACCAGGCCCAGTAGGAACAGCCCGCTCAGCAGGCCGAGCCTTGGCCAGATTCCAATGTTAAAGCGTGTGTGCACCAGGCTGAAAATCAGGGCTTGAATGGGCAGTGCCAGCCGTGCTCCGATCAGTAGCTTGAGCTCTCCCCAGAGCCATCCGCGGAATAGCAGCTCTTCCAGCAAGCCCACGACGAGGCAGAGCAGAATGGCATTGAGCTGTTTCTCGGCGTTGAGATCCCCTAGCCAGTAGCCCCAATGGCCGCTGATCGTGATCACGCTGATTAGCAGCAGCAGGGCCCCTGCCCCGGCCAATCCGAGGAGCAGGGGTTTCACAAGGGTGTTGCCAACGTCTGCACCAGTGATGCCCAAGCTGCGCCATGGATGTTGGCTGATCCAGCGGGCCCTAACCCAGCCAGGCAGTAGCACTAGAAACAGCAGTGCACTGCAGAGGGTTCCCAGCAGGCCGCGCCATTGGAGGGGCAGCTCTGGCAGGAAAAGGACAGTTGGTTGCATGATCAGCCAGCCCAACCCGTAAAGCAGGGGGATCAGGGTCACTGTCGGCAACCAGCGCCAACGTTGGTTTAACCATGCTGACCAGAGCGGATGTAGGCCAGACCTGTTCAGCTTTCCTGTTCCAGTGTGCTGGTCAGCCCCTTGGCTTTCAGTGTTTCGCAGTAGAACTCGGCTGGTTCGAGGTCGCAGACGATCACCAGCCCGACGCCGGTGTTATGGGCTTCCAGCATCACGGCCATGGCGTCCTGCTCGCTGAGCTGGGGTACGACCTGCTGGAGGGTGACCACCACGTATTCCATGGAGTTAACCGGATCGTTGTGCAGAAGCACCTTGTAATGAGGCGATTGCTTGCGGATCCGCTCGGTTTGCTTTTCGAGGACGGCGGCACCACCGGGAGTGGGGCTGGGGGCATTCACCGCCATGGCCAGGACGATCGGGACGGCTCCAATGTACGTGGGCCGCTCACCCATGGTGCAGTTGGTGAGCAATCCCAGCTTCAATGGCGGGGGCTTGATTCTGTGGTCTCAGAGGGCACGGATCCGACGCATGGCTTCGTCTACATTGACGCGACTGTTGAAGGCGGAGAGACGGAAGTAGCCTTCGCCTGCAGCACCGAAACCGCTGCCTGGGGTGCCTACCACGTGGGCGTTTTGGAGCAGATGATCGAAGAAGCCCCAGGAATCCATGTCGTCTGGTGTCTTCAGCCACACATAGGGCGCATGCTCACCACCATGCACTTCGATCCCGGCGGCGGTAAGTTCCTTGCGGATGATGGCGGCGTTTCTCATGTAGAAGCTCACTAGCGCATTGATCTCCCCCTGGCCTTGGGCGGAGTAAACCGCTTCGGCGCCACGCTGAATGATGTAGCTGACGCCGTTGAACTTGGTGCTTTGGCGCCTGTTCCAGAGATTCCAGAGTTCCACATCTGATCCATCGTCGCTTTTGCCCTTCAAGCCTTTCGGTACCACCGTGAAGGCGCAACGGGTGCCGGTGAATCCAGCATTCTTGGAGAACGATCGGAATTCGATGGCACACTCGCGAGCGCCCTCGATCTCATAGATCGAATGCGGCAGGTCGGGGTTCTGGATGAACGCCTCATAGGCAGCGTCAAACAAAATCAAGACACTGTTGGTGCGGGCATAGTTCACCCACTCCTGGAGCTGGGCTTTTGTGGCTACCGCTCCAGTGGGGTTGTTGGGGAAACACAGATAGATCAGATCGACTGGTTCGGAGGGGATCTTGGCTGCAAACCCATTTTCGGCGTTGATTGGCAGGTAGCTCAGGCCTGCGTAGCGGCCGCTTTGATTGGCTTCGCCGGTGCGACCCGCCATCACGTTGCTGTCGACATAGACCGGATAAACCGGATCTGTAACGGCGATGCGATTGCTGCTCCCAAGGATGTCGAGGATGTTGCTGCTGTCGCACTTCGATCCGTCGGAGACAAAGATCTCCTCGGCATTGATCTGACAGCCTTTGGTCTGGAAATCATGCTTGGCGATTGCTTCGCGCAGCCAGTCGTAGCCCTGCTCAGGGCCATAGCCATGGAAGCCAGTGTTGGTCCCCATCTCGTCGATGGCTACCTTCATCGCGTTTCTACATGCCAGTGGCAGTGGTTCGGTTACATCGCCGATGCCGAGGCGGATGAGCGCAGCATCCGGGTTGGCTTCACTGAAGCTTTTGATCCGCCTGGCGATTTCGGGGAATAGATATCCCGCCTTGAGTTTGAGGTAGTTGCTGTTGACCTGAACCACTGATGAGCTGGCTGTCTTGGCAGGCATCTTGCTACGTCACGGGGCCTTGCGCTGTGTCGGGGGGTTGGCCAGCGTTGTCCATACGATGGGATTAGTGCCCTGCTGGCCATGACCGTCGCCTCACCCCGTCTAGAGCCGGTGGATTTCGACAGCCTGGTCAATGCCGGGATCAATCGCCCTGCCCGTTACATGGGCCATGAGTTGGGGGTGGAGCCTCGTGATTGGCAGGCTTCTCGGGTGCGTTGGGCTCTCTCCTACCCGGAGATCTACGAGGTGGGCGCGAGCAATCAGGGCCACATCATTCTTTATTCGATTCTCAACGCAGTTCCAGGTCAGCTTTGTGACAGGGCCTACCTTCCCGCTCAGGACCTGGCCCAGCGCTTGCGGTATCTTCGGCAGCCTCTGTTCGCGGTGGAGAGTCGCCGTCCTCTCCAGGCCTTCGACATCCTTGGCTTCAGTCTCTGTTATGAGCTTGGGGCCACAAACATCCTTGAGATGCTTGATCTGGCAGAGATTCCTTTGTTGGCAAGTGATCGTGGTGATCAGCCCCTGAATGATCTAGCAGCACCACCATTGATCTTTGCTGGTGGACCAACGGCTACCAGTAACCCTGAGCCCTATGCCGCTTTTTTTGATTTTGTAGCCCTTGGCGATGGTGAAGAGCTGCTGCCTGAGATTGGTTTGGTAGTGGCTGACGCTAAGGCTAATGGACTGAGTCGCTCAAGCCTTTTGCAGGACTTAGCTCAGGTGCCTGGCGTTTACGTGCCGTCGCTTTACGGTCAAGGCCCTGATGGCACCTCCATCGTTCCTTTGGAGCCTGCTGCGCCGGCCAAGATTCTGCGACGGGTGGCCAAGCCGATGCCTCACTACGCCATGGGTTTGGTCCCACATATCGAAACGGTGCATGATCGACTCAAGGTGGAGATTCGTCGCGGTTGTACTCGTGGTTGTCGTTTTTGCCAACCCGGCATGCTCACACGTCCAGCTCGGGATGTTGATCCGGAGGCGGTGATTGAAGCAGTGCACAATGGTATGAAGCGAACGGGATATAGCGATTTTTCGTTGTTGTCGCTCAGTTGCAGCGATTACTTGGCTCTGCCAGCGGTTGGTGTGGAGTTGCGAAATCGTTTGGCTGATCAGAATGTGACCCTTCAGCTGCCCAGCCAACGGGTCGATCGCTTTGACGATGATATCGCTCACATCGTTGGCGGTGGTCGTCAGGCCGGTCTCACCTTCGCGCCGGAGGCTGGCAGTCAGCGCTTGCGGAACGTTGTCAATAAAGGTCTTACGAACGCCGACCTGCTGCAGGGGATCCGCACGGCGATGCAGAACGGCTTTCGCAAGGTCAAGCTCTACTTCATGATCGGATTGCCGAGCGAAACGGATGAGGATGTGCTTGGCATTGCCGATACCTGTCAGATGTTGCAGGAGCAGTGCAGGGATCTTGGGCGATTGAACCTGAAGATCACGGTTAGTAACTTCACTCCAAAGCCACATACGCCTTTTCAGTGGCACAGCGTATCTACGCAAGAACTGCAGCGACGTCAGCAAAAGCTGCAACAGGCATTTCGGGCGCTCAGAGGCGTAAAGGTCAATTTCACTGATGTGCGCCTCTCCGCCATGGAGGACTTTGTCGGTCGCGGTGATCGTCGTCTTTCGTCGGTGATCGAGGCAGCCTGGCGGGCGGGGGGAGGCATGGATGCTTGGTTCGAGGCCCTTGATCGCACTTATCAGGCCTGGGTCTGGGCTATTGCAGCTGCAGGGCTGGAGGGCCGATATAGGGATCTGGAGTTAGGGAGCTGGGGAGCGACCTCAGCCCTCAATCGCGATGATCTGAGCAGCTTCTGCGCTCAGTCTCTGCCGTGGGATCACATTGATACGGGCATTGATAAGAGCTGGCTGGCAGAGGATCTGCAGCGTGCCTTGACGGCAACGGTGTTGCCTGACTGTTCTTTCGAAGGCTGTAGTAGTTGTGGCGTCTGTGGTTCTGAAATGGGTCACAACGAGGTGGTGCCGCCGCCGCCTGTGCCAGATCGGCAGCTTCAGAAAACTCCTTTAACGAAGCGAGCCTGTCGCATCCGTCTGCGATTCGCAAAAACTGGTTCGATGGCTCTTCTTAGTCATCTGGATGTCATGCGTTTGCTTGAAAGAGCCCTGCGGCGCAGTGGTTTGCCAGTGAGTTACAGCGGTGGGTTTCATTCCCTGCCGCGTTTGCAAATAGCTCTGGCTTTGCCTTTGGGGGTAGAGGCTTTTGGGGAATGGATGGATCTCGAGTTTGTAGAGCCGGTGGAGGCCGAGACCATGCGTCAGCAGCTTCAGGCCACCTTGCCGAAGGGACTCTCTTTGCTTAGTGCGGAATCTGTGCCTGTAGGCGGTAGCAGCCTCTCTCAGTTGCTGGTGGCAGCCTCATGGCGCTTTGATTTGGCCATTGAGTCTGAGAAGCCATCGACGTGGCATCAGTGGCAAGTAGCTGTCGAGTCCTTGAAGGAAGCTCATCAACTGCTGTGGCATGACATTGATAAGAAGGGACGGCCGCGTCAACGAGACTGCCGGCCAGCATTGCGTGAACTTCAACTGTGCAACAGATGCGAGGAGGGAGGTGAGTCTCTTTGCTTAGACGCCGTTCAACTGCGTCTGGAGGCAAGCATTGATTCGATGGGCCGTAGCCTTAAACCTGTTCAGGTGCAGCATTGGCTTGCAGAGCAGATGGGTGAGCCCTTGCGCATGAGCGCTGTGCAAAGGCAGGAACTCAAGTTGCTGCAGTGTTAGAGTCAAAATATGACGTGAATGCAGGGGCAATTTTTGCCACTGGTCCGTCCCGGCCTTCTTCACTCCAATTCTGAGCAAAGCGAGGCTATTTGCTGCTCGTTCATTCCGTTCCCTCTGTTCGGGAGCAGTGAGACACATAACCCATAGGAGTTTTTGACTCCGTCTGCTTCTTCAACGGCCTTTGGCTGTTAATTCGTTTTCCACCCGATGCATTGAGCCGGCAGGCCATTGATCGGTTCTGAGTCCAGCAGGGCTCCCTATTTATTTTCTATGCCCCAGCAAATTGTCATCTCTGAGCAGCTGCGCATCGCAGCCTTGCTCACAGATGAGCGAGTCGATGAGTTGATTGTTGCTCAGGGTCGATACCAGATCGGAGATGTCTACCTCGGCACGGTCGAGAACGTTCTCCCGGGAATTGATGCCGCGTTTGTGAATATTGGGGAAAGTGAGAAAAATGGTTTTATCCATGTCACTGATCTGGGCCCTCTGCGTTTGAAGAAGGGTGCTGCAGGGATCACCGAGCTGCTGGAGCCCCGTCAGCAGGTGTTGGTTCAGGTGATGAAGGAGCCCACAGGGTCTAAGGGGCCAAGGCTTACTGGCAACCTGGCGCTGCCTGGTCGCTACTTGGTGCTGCAGCCCCATGGCCAGGGGGTAAACATCTCTCGCAGGATTAATTCCGAAGGGGAACGCAATCGCTTGCGAGCACTTGGCGTACTAGTGAAGCCGCCGGGTGCTGGCCTGTTGATTCGCACCGAGGCCGATGGCATTAGTGAAGATCTGCTGATCGATGATCTGGAGGCTTTACTCAGGCAATGGGAAGCGATCCAGCAGGCGGCAGACAATGCTCTACCACCGGTACTGCTCAATCGCGATGAAGATTTCATTCATCGCGTTTTGAGAGATCACGTCGGTCCAGATCTTGTGAGAGTAGTGGTGAATGATGCCGCTGCCATTGAGCGTGTGAGCAGTTTCCTTGGCCAGGAAGGGCCAAATGTATTAGTTGAGGCCCATAACGAATCCACCGAACTTCTTGAGCATTACCGAGTAAATGCTGCCATCCGCGATGCTCTCAAGCCCAGGGTAGATCTGCCATCCGGTGGCTACGTGATCATTGAGCCGACGGAGGCACTCACTGTTATTGATGTCAATTCAGGCTCGTTCACTCGTTCGGCCAATGCTCGTCAGACGGTGCTCTGGACCAATTGTGAGGCAGCTATTGAGATTGCCCGCCAGCTGAAGCTTCGCAATATTGGCGGTGTGATCATCATCGACTTCATCGACATGGAGTCGCGCCGTGATCAGTTGCAGTTGCTGGAGCATTTCACAGCAGCAGTTCGCGATGATGCTGCTCGTCCTCAGATTGCCCAGTTGACTGAACTGGGGCTGGTGGAACTCACTCGTAAGCGTCAGGGGCAGAACATTTATGAATTGTTTGGCAGGGCTTGTCCTGCCTGTGGTGGTCTTGGCCATGTGGCGGTACTACCTGGCAAAGATCTGCTACAGCCACTTGCTATGGCGACTGGATTGGTGAGATCAGCAGCCTCTGCTCGAGCTGAAGCGCAGGTGCCAGGGGAGGGCGGGAATGGTCGCCGTAGGCGTGGTGGGCGCATTCGTTCTGGTGCGGTTGAGATGCCTGCACATACGCCTCCTTCTGGTGTGGCGAATGGAGTTGAGTCAACCACGTCTGTTGAACCTGAGAGACAAGAGCCTTCGGCCTCGTCTGAGGGTGTTATTCGTCGCCAGGAACCTGAATTGGTTGCTGTTCCAATGAATTCAGGGCAGGAGGAGGTTTTTGCTTGGCTTGGATTAAACCCTTTGCTTTTGATTGAGCCACCTCCAGAGAATGACAACTTTCTGGTTCGCGTGGTTCGGCCTGGGGAAGATGCTGAGTCTGTCCTTGAGGAGGCTCGTGAGCAGCTTTCAGCTAGTTCCAATCGGCGTCGGCGTCGGGGACGAGGTGGTGGTCGAGGGGCCGGCCGTGGCGCTCCCGAAGCCAGTGTCGAAACCCCTTCATCCAATGGCACAGAGGTCGTTGTCCAGCAAGCCAAGGTTGTCGCAAAGAATGAGCCTCTAAGTGTTCAAATCACTCCTCTTGAGGTTGATCATTCATCGAGTAGCGATTCTGTAGAAACCGTTTCTTCAATTTCCGAGCAGCAGGAGAGTGAACCCGAGGATCCGCGCCGCCGCCGCCGCCGCTCCTCAGCTGCAGGCTGATATGGACCCTTCGGCGGAATCCATCGCCGGAGTTGATGAGGTGGGTCGGGGCTGCTGGTTTGGTCCTGTGTTTGCAGGAGCGGTTGTCCTGACTGAAGTTGCGGCAATCGAATTGTTAGCTGAGGGGTTAACAGATAGCAAAGCACTGACTGTTCGCCGCAGGGCTCGCTTAGTGCCGTTGATTGAGGATGCCGCGACGGCTTGGGCTCTTGGACAGGCCTCGGCTCGCGAAATTGATGCTCTAGGCATTCGCTCAGCGACGGAACTTGCCATGCTGAGGGCATTGCAGCGGCTACCTACACCGTTGGAGCTTGTCTTGGTTGATGGCGTGTTGCCATTGCGCCTCTGGATGGGGCCACAACGTACCGTGGTGCGCGGTGATAGCAAATGTGCGGCCATCGCTGCAGCCAGTGTGTTGGCCAAGCAGGCTCGTGATGGGCTGATCAAGCGGTTGGCTAGTCGCTTCTATGGCTACGGTTTGGAGCGACATGTTGGCTATGGAACGGCGATCCACCGGCGTGCCTTGTTGGATTTAGGCCCTACAGCGCTTCATCGTCGCTCATTCCTCACCAAGCTGTTTGCTGTTAATGGCAGTCTCACTTGAGCGTATGGGTGTCTCTTGGCACCATTGGCTGAAATCCTTGACAAGTTGTTGGCCAACACGGGTTTTGATGCCAAGCAGGATGCCGCTGAGAATTGATTGACCGGTGCTTTTTAACACCCCTTTGGGGATCAGCTTTAGCAGTGCTGGTGGAGTAACGCTGACAGATAGCAGAGCTTCCCCTTCAAGACCCTTTGGGGTGGCTTCCATGATGGCCTCCAGGCCGAGGTCGAAGTCATCCACTAGATCTAGACCCTTAAGTTCGCTATCGGTTGCGCGGATGCTGAGTTTGCCGTCACAGTTGTCTACTTTGAGTGAGACAACTGGGTTGATCTGCAGCTGAAACACGTTCAGGCTGGTCACTGCGTAGCTGAAGCGACCCTCACCTAGTGGGGTAAGTTTTTCCCATTCCAGCAGAGCAGCCAGAACCCTATCCTGCTCGAGCAGGTAAGCAGGCAGTCGCTCAGTGTTTTGCCTTACCGGCAAATTGAGGTTCTGGCAGGCTTGGAAAGCCAGAGGCATGGCTTGCGGTTGACGCGTCATGATCCTATCGACCTCACTTGCGATGCGCTTCTGATGCCAATACGCGTGGCCTTCCTCGGACCGGAGGGAACCTATGGTCAGCAAGCGGCTCAAGCTCTGGCGGAGCTTGAGGGATTAGCAGATTTTGAGCTGGTGCCATGTATAGGTCTGCGTTCCGTCGTTGAGCATGTGGCCACTAAACGCTCTGAAATGGCGGTGGTTCCGGTGGAGAATTCCGTGGAGGGTGGTGTAACTGCCAGCTTGGATGCGCTTTGGTCTCATCCGCAGTTATGCATCCTTAGGGCAGTGGTTTTGCCGATTCGTCATGCTCTACTGAGCAGTGGCGGACTCAAAGACATCTCTGAAGTCCTGTCTCATCCCCAAGCTCTGGCTCAGTGCAGTGGCTGGTTGGCTGATCATCTTCCTGATGCCCTGCAGTTGCCTACAAGTTCTACGGCCGAGGCTGCCAGCATGGTTATAGATAGTCGATTTCGGGCAGCGATCGCTTCTCGGCCTACGGGCCAGGGAAGAGGCCTTAAAGAACTGGCTTTTCCTATCAACGATGTCGCGGGCAATCGCACCAGATTCCTGTTGTTACGGCAGGGAACACCGCTGCAACGTGGGGATGTGGCCAGCTTCGCATTCTCTCTGCATGACAACGCCCCGGGCAGCCTGCTCGAAGCACTCACTTGTGTGGCTCGACTGGGGTTCAATATGAGTCGGATTGAGTCGCGTCCCTCGAAGCGAGAACTAGGAGAATACGTGTTCTTTGTGGATGTGGAATTGAGGGATGGGGGCATTGGTGCATCTGAGCAGCTCATCGATGCCTTGCAGCCTTTGTGTGAACATCTTTTGCATTTCGGCTCTTATCTCAGCAGCGACTTGGAGCTCGATTGAGATCAGTCGCGGCTGCGGAAGACACCGAATTGCATCAGACCATGGGCAAAAGCCCAGCGCATCAACAAAATCGTTGGTATTTCTCTGAATCCCTTGACCACGGCGGCTGGACCCAACCCGAGCACGGCTCCAGGACGACGAAACCCCTCCAAAATCGAATCATTCCAGGAGGGCAGGATGGATCTTGTCCAGTCGTCAGATTCGACAGTGCCGCAAGCAAAAGGGCTATGAAGCAAATTGCGGCGGAATCCTTTAATGCTGGCGAATTCCGGATGGGCCCACTGGTCGAGTAGCTGACGCATCACCCATCGCTCAAGGCTGGTCATCTCCCCATCTTCGTAATCACGGCGGTTCCAATCGGCCACTGCAAGTACACCTTTTGGCCTCAGCACACGCAGCAGTTCATCTGCATAGCGCTGCTTGTCTGGCATGTGGGGGCCTGCTTCCACACTCCAAACAGCGTCGAAGCTACCGTTGGCCAGTTTTAAATCGAGGGCATCCATCACCTTGAATTGGCAGGTCATCCCCTCAGGAGTGAGTTGAGATGCTCGTTTCACCTGGGCTGGACTGATGGTGATGCCAAGCACGTCAAAGTTGTAATCCCGGGCCAGGATTCTTGCGCTACCACCAATACCGCAGCCCACGTCAAGTACTCGGGAGCCTCGAGGGAGTTGGGCCAGTCCACTCCATTGAACGAGCTCATGTACGAAGTCTTGCTTTGCGGCTCGGAAATCTCTGGTGCTAGGAGGTTTGCCGTAATAGCCGAGGTGGACGTGTTCACCCCAGAGCCGCTCGAGCAGCTGGTCATTGGTCCAGGCATCGTAAGCAGAGGCAACACTGGCGCTTGATTTGTATCGCCGATCCCGTTGGGTCCAGATCACTACAGCACAAGTAAGGGTTGTCCCTGCCAGGATCAATATCCACACCCAAAGGTCCATTAATTGTTGGCTTGATCGACGTTGGTGAGGCTTTCTTTGAGTGCAGTCCTTGCCGCAAGCTGACGGCGGGTGTGGTCAAGCATCTCGTATTCACGCTGCAGGCGATGGCTGGTTCTTGTGAGCTCCAGTAGTGCCTGTTGCTCTTCAGCCACAGGTCCCCCGAGATGGGCGCCGATCCAGAAAGAGAGTTCCCTGGGAAGATCAGGCAGGTCATCCGGCATGGTGATGTCTGAATCTGTGAGCTTGCCTGTAAGCATCACCACATCGTGTAGGGCTTTTGCAACGCTGATGGATAGCTCCTCTAGCTGGCTGTGGTTATCCATTTGGTCATCCTCGATCCAGCTCACCATGGCAGTGCGGAAAGGGGCGTCTCGAATTACATCGAGCACTCGGAAGCGCTGCTGTCCAAGGGTGACGATATTGCTGCGTCCGTCTTTGGATGTTTGGTGTTGCAGGATCTCTGCGCAACATCCCACGTTCGCCATTGTTTTTGTTTGAGGATCCCAGCGCAGCACACCAAAACGCCGATCACTTTCAAGCACACTCTGGAGCATCATTCGGTAACGAGACTCAAAAATGTGCAGTGGAAGCACTTCTTGGGGGAATAAGACGACATCCGGCAGAGGGAAGAGAGGCAACTCCCTGACGGACAGGTCGGTCACAGATAATGTCCTAGAGAGATTAAAAGCCTAGTTAGCCTGCACACATCTTGGAAGACCTTCAGAGTTTCACTTCAATGTCAACACCACTTGGGAGGTCGAGTTTCATCAGGGCATCGATGGTCTTTGCTGACGGGTTGTAGATATCGATGATGCGCCGATGGGTCCGAGTTTCGAAGTGTTCCCGTGAGTCTTTGTCCACATGGGGGGAGCAAAGCACACAGTAAATCTTCCTTTTGGTGGGAAGAGGGATTGGGCCGATTGCCGTCGCGGCAGTGTTGTCGGCTGTTTCAATGATTTTGTCGCAGGAAAGATCCAACATGCGACGGTCAAAAGCCTTAAGGCGGATGCGGATCTTCTGCTGAGCGATAGCCGTGGACATGAAATGTTAGGAGATTTTCCCTCTATTGGGGTTAGGGATGGATTGTCGAGGTTCTTTGGGGATGCATTGAACGTTGTTCGTTCATGCAGGCTGAAGCTTTGAATTTAAGGGATGACCAGGCAAAGGCCCAATCATCCCCCTCTTGATCATTCGATGATCTTCGAGACAACTCCGGCACCGATGGTGCGGCCTCCTTCGCGAATGGCGAAGCGCATGCCCTGTTCGATGGCCACAGGGCAGATCAATTCACCAGTCATTTTGATGTTGTCGCCTGGCATCACCATCTCCACATTGGAGCCGTCTTCGGCTGTGAAGGCGGTAATTTGGCCCGTCACGTCAGTGGTTCGGATGTAGAACTGTGGACGGTATCCGGCGAAGAAGGGGGTGTGGCGTCCACCTTCTTCTTTTTTGAGGACGTAAACCTGACCCTCGAATTTAGTGTGAGGTGTAATTGAGCCTGGCTTGACGAGGACCATGCCGCGCTCGATGTCTTCCTTCTCGATGCCGCGAAGTAGGAGCCCGCAATTGTCTCCAGCCAAGCCTTCGTCAAGATCTTTACGGAACATTTCCACACCGGTCACGGTGGTCTTGCGGCTGTCTCTAATGCCGACAATTTCAATTTCTTCGCCTTTTTTGACCTTGCCGCGTTCGATTCGTCCGGTGGCCACCGTGCCACGACCAGTGATTGAGAAAACGTCCTCTACGGCCATTAGGAAAGGTTTTTCGATTTCTCGCTCGGGCTCTGGAATGGATGCATCAACTGCCTCCATTAACTCATCGATCTTTGCTTCCCATTCAGCTTCACCTTCAATGGCTTTGAGACCAGAGACTTGGACTATGGGGATGTCATCACCAGGGAAGTCGTAGCTGCTCAGGAGTTCACGGATCTCCATTTCAACGAGCTCGATAATTTCCTCGTCGTCGACCATGTCGCATTTGTTGAGAGCTACAACCAGTGCAGGCACGCCCACCTGCTTGGCAAGAAGGATGTGCTCCTTGGTTTGAGCCATGGGACCATCGGTTGCTGCGCAAACAAGGATTGCGCCGTCCATCTGGGCCGCACCGGTAATCATGTTCTTGACATAATCCGCGTGGCCGGGGCAGTCCACGTGTGCATAGTGACGCCCATCGGTTTCGTATTCCACGTGAGCGGTGTTGATCGTGATACCGCGCTCACGCTCTTCAGGCGCGCCGTCGATCTCGGCGTAATCTTGCACCTTGGCTTGACCCTTTTTCGCAAGCACACTTGTGATGGCTGCGGTCAGGGTTGTTTTGCCGTGGTCGACATGGCCGATGGTGCCAATGTTGACGTGAGGCTTGTTCCTCTCAAACTTCTCGCGAGCCATTGTGTAAAAGAATCGGGGGGTGGAAAGTGGGTGTTATAGAGATCAGGAATTGCCCTGATTCTTGGAGATGATGGCTTCAGCAACGTTGCGAGGAACTTCCTCGTAATGGCTGAACTCCATCGAGAAGATACCCCGACCCTGAGTCATAGATCGGAGCTGGGTGGCGTAACCGAACATTTCGGCTAGAGGCACTTTGGACTGCACTTTAGAGAGTCCATCGTCAATGGACTGGCCTTCAACCTGACCTCGCCGGGAGGACAGATCGCCGATGATCGCACCGAGGAAATCCTCGGGGATCTCGACCTCAACCTTCATCATCGGTTCAAGCAGCACAGGATTGCACTTCTTGACGCCGTCTTTGAAAGCCATCGATCCGGCGATTTTGAAAGCCATCTCGGATGAGTCCACATCGTGGTAAGACCCGTCAACCATGGTGACTTTCACATCGATGAGCGGATAGCCAGCGATAACGCCGGATTCGCATGTTTCACGCATGCCTGATTCGGCAGGCTTGATGTATTCCTTGGGAACGATGCCGCCGACAATCTTGTTGACGAATTCAAAGCCAGAACCAGGTTCGCCTGGCTCCATTTCGATTACCACGTGGCCATATTGGCCTTTACCACCTGTTTGACGGGCAAACTTGCCCTCGCCTTTAGAGCTGGCACGAATGGTTTCCCTGTAGGAGACCTGAGGAGCGCCGATGTTGGCCTCCACCTTGAATTCTCGCAGCATGCGATCCACGAGAATTTCAAGGTGGAGTTCGCCCATACCAGCAATCACGGTTTGACTGGTCTCAGGGTCTGTGCTGACGCGGAAGGTGGGATCCTCTTCCGCTAATGAAAGCAGGGCTTTGGAAAGTTTTTCCATATCACCCTTGGTTTTGGGCTCAACAGCCACCGATATCACTGGCTCGGGGATGTAGAGGGTTTCTAGAACAATTGGATCGTCAGTCGTGCAAAGGGTGTCGCCTGTCGTGGTGTTCTTCAGGCCTAGAACAGCACCGAGATCTCCAGCGCGTAGTGCATCGACCTCTTCACGGTCATCGGCCTTGAGAATGATCAGTCGGGAAATTCGTTCTTTCTCGTTCTTCGTGGAGTTCAGCACATAACTGCCTTTCTCGAGCACCCCTGAATACATACGCACGAAGGTGAGCTTGCCGTAGGGGTCCGACATCACCTTGAAGGCCAAAGCACTAAATGGTGCGTTGTCATCGGATGGCCTTACTGCCTCCTTTCCATTGGGAAGTAAACCTTGAATCGGGGGGACATCAACAGGAGCGGGTAGGTAGTCCACCACTGCATCCAATAGCAGTTGAACGCCCTTGTTCTTGAAGGCAGATCCACACAGCAAAGGTACTAGGCCGTGATTGAGAACCCCTTCGCGAATGCCTGATGCAAGTTGGGCTTCGCTTAGTTCTTCCGTCTCTAGAAAAACTTCAATCAGTTCTTCGTCGGTTTCAGCAACACATTCCATCAGCTTGGATCGCCATTCAGCTGCAAGCTCTTTCATATGGTCTGGGATCTCTGTTTCTTCGATGTCCTTGCCGAGATCGTCCTTATAAATAAAGGCTTTGTTTTTAACGAGGTCAATAATTCCGCTGAGATCTCCCTCTGCACCAATAGGCAGCTGGATTGGGATGGCGTTGGCTTTGAGGCGATTCTTGATCTGTCCGTGAACCTTGAGGAAGTCGGCCCCGGTGCGGTCCATTTTGTTGACAAAAACCATCCGTGGAACGGAATAGCGATCGGCTTGCCGCCAGACGGTTTCTGATTGAGGTTGCACGCCACCTACCGCACAAAACACGGCGATTACACCATCGAGCACTCGCATCGAGCGCTCCACTTCAATGGTGAAGTCAACGTGCCCTGGGGTGTCAATGATATTGATGCGGTGATCGTTCCAGGTTGTCGAGATCGCAGCCGCTGTAATCGTGATTCCGCGCTCGCGCTCCTGAGCCATCCAGTCGGTGACAGCGGCGCCGTCATGCACCTCGCCCATCTTGTGAACCACACCGGAATAGAAAAGGATGCGTTCTGTACAGGTAGTTTTGCCGGCGTCAATATGGGCGGCAATCCCGATATTTCTGACGCGTTCCAGGGGAAAGGCGCGAGCCACAGGAAACTCTCCGGGGTTTGGCGTTAAAAGGCGGGTGCGACTCTACAGGTCAGCCGTTGGAACGGTTCAGTGCCGTCAGGGCTTGGCCATGTTCAGTAGCGATAGTGGGCGAAAGCTTTGTTCGCTTCTGCCATCTTGTGGGTTTCTTCTCGCTTGCGAACGGCGCTGCCAGCTTCATTGGCGGCATCCATTAGTTCAGCAGCCAGTTTTTGGGACATGCTGCGGCCATTACGGGCGCGAGAGAAGTTCACCAGCCAGCGCAGGGCCATTGCTGTGCCTCGCTCCTGGCGTACTTCCATCGGCACCTGATATGTGGCACCACCAACACGGCGGGCTCTTACTTCCACCAGTGGCGTGGCGTTTTTTACGGCTGTTTCGAAGAGCTCTATCGGGTCGCCACCGGTGCGCTCATTAATCAATCCAAAGGCTTGGGCAAGGATGCGTTGTGCAGTGGACTTCTTGCCGTGCTTCATCAGCCGAGAGATCATCATCGTGGCCAGTCGGTTGTTGAACTGGGGATCCGGCAGTACTGGGCGTTTTTCGGCTGCGTTGCGGCGGGACATAGACCGTTAGGAGTGGAGAAGGCGGAGGTAGAGCTAATAAGGAGAGAGATTAATGAAGAGGCTCTTTAATCCTGCTTCGACGCCTTGGCGCCGTATTTTGAGCGGGATTGACTGCGATCCTTGACACCTGCAGTGTCCAGAGTTCCGCGGATGATGTGATATCTCACCCCAGGCAGATCTTTGACTCTGCCGCCGCGGATGAGCACCACAGAGTGTTCCTGGAGGTTGTGGCCGATGCCTGGGATGTAGGCCGTGACCTCAAAACCTGAGGTAAGGCGCACGCGCGCAACTTTGCGTAGGGCTGAGTTGGGCTTTTTAGGTGTGGAGGTGTAGACCCGTGTGCAAACACCACGTCGCTCTGGACAAGCGCGCAGCGCAGGAGATTTTGTCTTGCGAGTCAAGTGCTGACGCTCAGTTCGGATCAGCTGTTGGATGGTTGGCATCGAAGGTCGGCATTTGGTCGGAGATCCGACCTGATTCCACAATCAACCACCATACCGTTTCGGCTTGCCTGATTGATGATCAGACGGAATCGATTGCGATTAGAGCAGCTCTGCAATCAAATACTTATTTGAAATTTAATCTTAAAAGCGATAGAGGATGTGGTGATAAGGGAGGCATGGGCCCTTGCAGTGCTTCTGTTTTGTTGGGCGAGATGCCAAGTTTGATCTCGTTAATTATTTGTTGGCGATTAGATCCTGACCTCTGGCATTTTCAAGAGGTTCATTAGCTTTTTTAGGATTGCCTTTGTGGTGGCGCAAAATGAGGCCAAGGCCATTGTGGATTCTGGGGGGTGTGCCTCGACCTGTTACAACCAATTGATTCGCTACCAATAGGGACGTTGAACTGCCTCCATCTAAGTTCAGGCCGTCTCTGATCCCCAGTTGTTGCAGGGCTAGGCTTGTCTCCAGCAGGGTTGGATCGCTGCCCCTGGCCCCTTTGAGAGTGAGTAGCCAGACCTTGCCACCACCTTGGCCCACCACACTGCGAGGAGCAGCAAGGGATAGAAAGCTTGGGCTGAAGCCTTCTTGTCTTCCAGACAGAACCACCCGCCCGTTTTGCAGCAGCAATGGACCACCACCAAGCACTTGAGGCAGTTCGCCAAGAGGATGTGATGCTTTCATCCGCAGGCTCACTGTTTCACCAGTTGCCGCCGGTAAAGGGAAGCCTCCTCTGGCTACGACCAGATCCCCATCCTTCCTCAGAGGAACCCCCCGGGCCAGCTGCACTTGTTGGAAGCTCTGTACGACTCGCCCATTGATGATCATCATTGCTTTTTCTTCTCCGCTGAGGGCTTGGTAGATAGGCCCCCAGGCTCTGGTGTAACGACTCAGGCCTCGCTGCAGATAGCCACTATTCAAGGTTTCAAGATTCCATCTTTGCCCTTTAGAACCTTGAAGTTCTTGTTGAAGTTGCAGGCGGCCGAAGGATAGATGCCCTGTAGGGCCCCAGCCAATTGCCCCTCGATTGAGGATTGGGCCTGAAAACCATGTGCCATCTCGTCTTAAGGCCCCTAGGGGCAACTGGCGCACTCGATTGAAGAAACCCCCGTTGATGGCGATCAGAGCGTCTGCAGGTTGGGCCAACTGGTTGAGAAAACGCAGGCCTTGTTGATGGTTAATTTGCGGCAGAGGCCTGAGGAGCAGGCCTTGCTTTGACAGATTTGTACCGACCCTGGTGATTTGCAATGGTTTGACCCCAACGTTCACCACTTTTGTTTCGAAGATCAGGCCGCGCTGGATGAGGGCCTGGATGGATTGATTGAGCAGTGGTGAGGGCAGGTTTGTTGCGTTGCTGTGCTTGCCAATACCGTCCAAGACAATGCGCCAGGGTTTGTCCAGGGTGAGGCTGCTTAGGGCTTCTGCCTGCCCGATGAGCATGAGGCCATTGCGCTGCTGCTTGGGCATCAGGCCTAATGCCTTCATTTGCCTACGCTGCTGGACGGTGGCCTGAAGATTAAGAAAGAGATTGTTGTCAAGGCTTTGCACGAGTGCCGGACCGCTTAGGTCAAGCACCAGACGATTTGAATTGCTGCCCTTGCCCTGCCGAAGACCTTTGAGGCGTGGTGTTGGCAGTTCAACGTGAAGGGTCTTGCTTTTTCGCTTGATCTTGACTCCTGTCGTCGTGAGCCATTCGGCCACATTCAATGCCACTTCATCTTGAAGCGTGATTTGTGGGAGGGATTTCAGAGAGGCTTTGCTTCCATACCATTGCAGTTGCTGTCCGTTTGGCTGGGTGGACCTGCGGAAGCCAAAACGTCCGACCAGTAGATCCAAGGGAAGCCAGAGCTGGTTTGCAGTGCCATCCCTATGGCCTCTCCAGCGCCAAGGGGCCTCGATTAACTGACCATCGATGTTGAGGCGATCTCCAACAAATAAGTTCGCGGCTCTTACCTCAACAGTGGGAGGTGGGGGGGGAGGAGAAACCATGGTTTGGACGCTAGTCCTCTCATTCGGCTAAGTCTTAGAGGAGGGCGCCTGCCTAGGATCACTGATTGAGCTTTTCACTGTGAACGCAGTTCACTGCGGTGCAGGAAAATAGTTTGGCTGAAGGTTATGTCTCAGGATCACCGTCGTTCCAATTGGCCCTATTGCGACAGCAGCGCGCCTACGGCCGTGGTTGGCGAAAAGGATGCATGTGGCGTTGGTTTCTTGGCTCAAATTGATGGGGTAGCTAGCAATTGGATTTTGCAGCAGGCACTTCGGGCCCTGAACTGCATGGAACATCGTGGTGGTTGCGGAGGTGATGCGGATTCCGGAGATGGGGCAGGTCTGCTTTGCGCTATTCCCTGGAGCTATCTTGAGGCCGTGTGGTCGGCAGTGGAAGCTGCAAACCATCGTTGTGGCCTGGGCATGTTGTTTATGCCTCGAGATGCTGCACGTCGCGCAGAAGCACGTTGCTTTTGCGAGCAGGAGGCCGAGTCCCTTGGTCTCAGCTCCAGAGGATGGCGAGAAGTCCCTGTGGATGTGGCGGTGTTGGGTCCCCTCGCCCGTGATACAGCGCCGGTTATCGAGCAGTGGCTGGTGCAGGGATCTCAGCCAGGTGATGCGTTGGAGGCGTTGTTATTTCGATTGCGGCGGCGTATCGGAGATCGTGCTCGGCAGGTCTGGGGAGAGCACTCCAATGATCTCTACGTGGCGTCACTCAGTAGTCGCACAGTCGTTTACAAAGGCATGGTGCGCTCCGAGGTGCTTGCGGCGTTTTATGCCGATCTTCGCGACCCTCGCTTTGAGGTTCCTTTTGCGGTTTATCACCGCCGCTTCAGCACCAATACGTTGCCCCGTTGGCCACTCGCCCAGCCGATGCGTTTGCTCGGTCATAACGGTGAAATCAATACGTTGTTGGGCAACCTGAATTGGGCTAGGGCCACTGAAGTCAACCTAGATAGCGTTTGGGGTGTTGATGCGGCTGATCTCAAACCGGTTGTTAATGCAGCTTTTAGTGATTCCGCCAACCTTGACGCGACTCTGGAGCTGCTTGTACGCAGTGGTCGCCCGATTGTTGACAGCTTGCTGACCTTGGTTCCTGAGGCCTTCCGGGAACAGCCAGAGCTGGCTGACAAGCCAGAAATTCAGGCTTTTTATGAGTATTCCGCGTGCACGCAAGAGCCCTGGGATGGCCCAGCCTTGCTTGTGTTCTCAGATGGTCGCAGTGTTGGTGCCAGCCTCGATCGCAATGGCTTACGCCCGGCCCGCTATTGCATCACCAGTGATGGCTTGGTGGTGATGGGTTCAGAAACTGGTGTGGTTGAGCTTGAGGAAAGCCGCATCATCGAGAAGGGACGCCTTGGTCCTGGGCAGATGTTGGCGGTTGATCTTGAAAAGGGTCGTTTGCTGCGCAATTGGGATGTCAAGCAGGAGGTTGCTGGCCGATATCCCTATGGCGAATGGCTCAGTCAAAATCGTTGCAAGCTTGGTCAAAAGTCTTGGCAGCAGGATTCTCAACTGGGAGATCTGGAACTGCTTCAGCAGCAGACAGCCTTCGGTTTCACTGCTGAGGATTTGGAGTTAATCATCGATTCAATGGCGGCTGGGGCCAAAGAACCCACTTTTTGCATGGGTGATGACATCCCATTGGCGGTGCTCTCCGATAAGCCCCACCTCCTATACGACTACTTCAAACAGCGCTTTGCGCAGGTCACGAATCCGCCGATTGATCCCTTGCGGGAAAAGTTGGTGATGAGTCTCGAGATGCATCTGGGAAAGCGCGGTTCTCCCCTCAAGCCTGAGGCAGCGGCGGCTTCGTTGATTCATCTTGAGACTCCGATTCTCAATGAGGCGGAACTTGCAGCTTGTGCTCAGCTGGAGTTTCCCACGACCACACTCTCCACTTTGCTGCCCGTTAATGATGGGCCTAGCGGTTTGGGGGATTCTCTTAAACGGCTCTGCGTTGAAGCAGCGGATGCTGTGCGCGATGGCAGCCAGATCGTGGTGCTTTCCGACCGCGGGGTTGTTGCTAGCACCACCTACATTCCACCGCTGCTAGCGGTTGGTGCAGTGCATCACCACTTGATGAAGCAGGGTTTGCGGCTGAATGCTTCCTTGGTGGTCGACACGGCACAGTGCTGGAGTACCCATCATCTGGCCTGTCTAATCGGCTATGGCGCTAGCGCTGTGTGCCCTTGGCTTACTTGGGAGACTACGCGGCATTGGTGGCAGCATCCTCGTACTCAGAAACTGATTGAAACCGGCAAATTGCCAGCGCTGACCATTGATCAGGCCCAGGCCAACGTGCGTAAGGCGCAGGAAGATGGCCTGCGCAAGATCCTCTCCAAGATCGGTATTTCCTTACTTGCTAGTTACCACGGCGCTCAGATTTTTGAGGCGATTGGTATCGGTGCCGATTTAATTGAGCTGGCTTTTAAGGGCACGACCAGTCGAGTCGCTGGACTCAGTCTCAATGACTTGGCTAGCGAGACCCTCATCTTCCATGCCAAGGCATTTCCTGAATTGGATCGCACCAAGCTCGAGTTCATGGGCTTTGTGCAATATCGCAGTGGCGGTGAATTTCATCTCAACACTCCGGACATGTCTAAGGCCCTGCATGCGGCCGTGAGGGCTGGGCCGGGCTACGACCACTTCTCTACCTACAAGAACCTGCTGGAGAATCGGCCTGCTACTGCCCTGCGCGACCTGCTGACGTTTCGCTTAGCCCCTACACCCCTCCCGTTAGATCAGGTTGAAAGTGTTGAATCCATTTGCGCACGTTTTTGTACTGGTGGAATGAGTCTTGGCGCCCTATCGCGCGAGGCTCACGAGGTGCTTGCCGTGGCGATGAACCGTATCGGTGGGAAGAGCAACAGTGGCGAAGGAGGAGAAGATCCGGCTCGATTCAAGATCCTTGATGATGTCGATCTTGAGAGTCGTTCAGAAACCCTGCCCAGCATCAAGGGTTTGCGCAATGGCGATACGGCTTGCTCTGCGATTAAGCAGGTCGCCTCTGGTCGCTTTGGTGTGACGCCGGAATATTTGCGGAGCGGTAAGCAACTTGAGATCAAGGTGGCTCAAGGGGCAAAGCCTGGTGAGGGAGGTCAGTTGCCTGGGCAAAAAGTTGATCCCTACATCGCCAAGTTGCGTAATAGCAAGGCTGGTGTGGCGCTGATCTCGCCACCTCCCCATCACGACATCTATTCAATTGAGGATTTGGCCCAGTTGATTCACGACCTGCATCAGGTTCACCCGGCTGCCAAGGTGAGCGTGAAGCTGGTTGCTGAGATTGGCATTGGCACGATTGCTGCTGGAGTGGCGAAGGCCAAGGCAGATGTGATTCAGATCTCTGGTCATGACGGTGGTACAGGCGCATCGCCTCTGAGTTCGATCAAGCACGCTGGAAGCCCTTGGGAGTTAGGTCTCACCGAGGTACACCGTTCACTGCTTGAAAATGGCTTGCGTGATCGTGTGTTATTGCGCGCTGATGGTGGTCTGAAGACTGGTTGGGACGTGGTGATCGCCGCCTTGCTTGGTGCTGAGGAATATGGTTTCGGCTCAGTCGCGATGATTGCCGAGGGCTGCATCATGGCTCGCGTCTGTCATACCAACAAGTGTCCTGTGGGGGTTGCTACCCAGCAGGAGGGCTTGCGCAAGCGCTTCCCAGGTGTCCCCGAGCATGTTGTCAACTTTTTTCTGTTTGTAGCTGAGGAGGTGCGCCAACTGATGAGTGTGCTCGGTGTGGCTCGGCTTGAGGATCTCATTGGTCGCACAGAGCTGCTTGAGCCTCGCAGCCTCAACCTGGTGAAGACCCAAACCCTTGATCTTTCTTGCTTGTTGGATCCGATTCCGGGGGCCGTTGATCGGGCTTGGTTGATTCATGACGCCAAGGCCCATGACAATGGCCCGATCCTCGAGGATCAGCTGCTTGCTGATGCCGATTTGATGGCAGCGATCGATAGCCATGGTCATATCGCCCGCAATCTCGCGATCGTCAACACGGACCGCAGCGTTTGTGCACGGATCTCTGGTGAGATTGCTGAACGCCATGGCAACAAAGGTTTTCGAGGTCAGCTAGATCTCTCCTTTGAGGGGGCTGCCGGTCAGAGTTTTGCGGCATTTCTGCTGCAGGGGGTGAATGTGCGCTTGGAGGGTGAGGCCAATGATTATGTCGGTAAAGGCATGAATGGTGGTCGGATCACGCTCGTACCGGCTTCGAGTGCAGATCAAAGCGGCAGCCAGGTGATTTTGGGCAACACTTGCCTGTATGGCGCGACCGGTGGAGAGTTGTTTGCTTTAGGTAGGGCTGGCGAGCGTTTTGGTGTGCGCAATAGCGGTGTGAAGGCTGTTGTTGAAGGTGCGGGGGATCATTGCTGTGAATACATGACCGGTGGGGTGGTGGTGGTGTTGGGATCAACTGGCCGCAATGTTGGGGCAGGGATGACCGGTGGTGTGACGTTCCTGCTGGATGAGCAGGGAATGGTGAGCGATCGGGTCAACAAAGAGATTGTTGAGATTTTCTCGCTAACCACTATTGAGCAGGAAGCCATTCTCAAAACACTGCTCGAAGCCCATCTCGCGCAGACCGGCAGTACAAAAGCCAAGGCGATTTTGGCCAACTGGATCAGTTGGAAAGCACTGTTTAAGGTGCTTGTTCCACCCAGTGAAAAGGTCAATGTTGGTTTAACTTTGCTTGAGAAAGTTGCAGCCTGATGAATGCCTTGGTTTATCAAAACCGAGAAGTTTACGGCGCAGACTTTGACCCTTTTGCCAGAGCAGCGGCAGACTTACTTAGCTGCCCACCATGAATGGATCAAGGCTTTGCGCTCCGAAGGTGTCAAGGTTTCGAGTGGTTTTTTGGTTGATGCTGAACAACGACCAGGAGGTGGAGGGTTGTTGGTGCTGCAGGCAGACTCCTTTGAAGCAGCCAAACGCTTAGTCGAACAGGACCCGATGATTGTTGAGGGTTTAGTTAAATGGGATCTGCAGCAGTGGATCCCTGTGTGTGGGGAGCTCATGGCTTGAGTTCAGCGTGGGTGGGCGGCCATCAGCCGCTGGACCTCGCCGGCGTGGTAGCTGCTGCGTGTGAGAGGGGTACTAACCACTTGAAGGAACCCCAGCTCAGTTTCCCCCATAGAGCGGAAATATTCGAACTGTTCTGGTGTCACAAAGCGATCGACTGGCAGATGCTTTGGGCTTGGCGATAGGTATTGGCCGATGGTCACTATGTCGACTCGGTGCCGGCGTAGATCCTCTAGGACCTCAATCACCTCAGCATCTGTTTCACCTAGCCCCACCATCAGGCCGGACTTGCTATAGACCTTCGGCCAGCCTTGCCGCACTTGATACAACAGCTCAAGAGATCGCATGTAGTCAGCTTGTGGACGAGCCCGTTTGTAGAGCCGGGGGACGGTCTCAATGTTGTGGTTGAGCACCTCCGGAGATGCTCCCATGACCTTGGCGAGGGCATCCCAATTGCCGTTGAAATCTGGAATTAGCAGCTCAATTGTGGTTAGGGGAGAACGTTGGCGAATGGCCTCGATGCATGCGACGAATTGACTGGCTCCCCCGTCGCTGAGGTCATCACGGTTAACTGAAGTGATGACAACATGACGAAGGTTCATCTGAGCCACCGCTTCGCTTAGGCGCTCTGGCTCAGTGGGGTCTAGGGAGCGTGGGCTTTTGTCAAAGTCGATGTCGCAGTAAGGGCAAGCGCGGGTGCAGCCCGGCCCCATGATCAAGAAGGTGGCAGTTCCTCCTGCGAAGCACTCCCCGATATTCGGGCAGCTGGCTTCTTGACACACCGTGTTGAGATTGAGGCCCTTCAGCAGCTCGGCTACCTCGCCGATGCGTTGCTGTTGTGGAGCCTTGACGCGCAACCAGTGGGGTTTCAGTAAGGCTTTTCCAGTCATGAGAGCAGTTCAGGAACCCACTGGCAGCAGCAGTTCCAGGCGACTTCACCTTCTACAGTGAGCCTATCGGGATGTAGCGCAGCTTGGTAGCGCACTTCGTTCGGGACGAAGGGGCCGCAGGTTCGAATCCTGTCATCCCGATTGATCGTTGCTTTAGTCCGAGGTAATCCCTTCGACAATTGATATCAATCAGTTCTCTGATCATTCTTAAGGCCTGCCAATGGGATGCATGAGTAAACCCTGGGAAGGCTATTGATGGATTATTAATGCCTAGGTCAAGGAAAACTTGCGTCAGCTGCTTGACTTTTGGAATGGAGGTTCAAGGCTTAAGGGAAATTTGAAGTGATGAAGCCAGTCATTTTGCTTGCCGTAGTGGCATTTGCGGCTGTTCTTTTTGTTCTAAATCCACGCATGGCTGTAGACCACGGTCGGCCGATTTATCTTGTTTCTTGTCGTGTGGAGTGGTCGGTGCATTGGTTGGGAGCCTTTAGGAAGGGTGGCCTATTGGGGCTCTATCCACTGGATCGTGCTGCTCAAGCTGTTGTGTCTGACACTCCTATTGAATACGTCTCAAAGGATGAGCAAATGGCTATCGCAATGACCAATGTTATGAAGCCTTGTCGCTGAGCGCCTGCGGTATCAAGAGGATTGCTCTTTAAACGATGTTGCAAAGTCACGAGAAAGCTATGTCGTTTAAATCACTATCGCCAGGGGCGGTAGTCTCTTTTTAAGAGACGATCCCTGGCAGTGGTGGTTGACGAAAGCAACAACGTCTATCGCTGTCTACTAATGCCTTTGCTGATGGCTTATGCCCACCCAATTGTTCTGGTGAGACAGTGACAGAGGCAGTGGTGGATGTCTTGGTGCTTGGTGCTGGTCCGGCGGCCCTGGCCATTGCTGCAGCCCTGGGCAAGGAGGGTTTACAGGTCTCAGCACTGACGGTTGGCAATCCTCGCGAGCCATGGCCATATACCTATGGCATTTGGGGTGACGAGGTGGATGCCTTTGATATGGGGCACCTGCTCGAGCACCGCTGGTCGAACACAGTGAGTTTTTTTGGCCCAGGCGCCTCTGACCCCAATGCTGACGAGAATCGGCCAAGTCCTCATCATCGGGATTACGGCCTATTCGACAAGATCAAGCTCCAGGAGCATTGGTTGCAGCAATGCGAAGCTGCTGGTTTGACTTGGCATCAAGGTCTTGCAACTGATTTTGCTGTTGATGCCACCGTTAGTACTGTGACCACCGCCGACGGTGTTGAGCTGCAAGCTCGTTTGGTGGTTGATGCAACTGGCTATAAGCCGGTATTTCTGCGTCATGTAGATCATGGGCCGGTGGCGGTTCAGACATGCTTTGGCGTGGTGGGACGTTTCAATAAGCCCCCAGTGGAGCCTGGCCAGTTTGTGTTGATGGACTACCGCTGTGATCATCTGAGCCCTGCGGAGAAAACTGAGCCACCCACGTTTCTTTATGCCATGGACTTTGGTGGGGGATGCTTCTTCTTAGAGGAAACATCGCTAGGGCTCGCGCCTCCGGTGTCATTAGAAACCCTGCGTTCACGCTTGGAGCGGCGATTGGCGCATCAAGGCTTAACGATCACTGAATTGCAGCACGAGGAGCTTGGTTATTTCCTGCCGATGAATTTGCCTCTGCCTGACCTGCAGCAACCGCTGCTTGGTTTCGGCGGCTCGGCGGCGATGGTGCACCCTGCTTCGGGCTATTTGGTGGGCAGCATGCTGCGCCGCGCACCTTATGTTGCAAAGGCTGTGGCTGAAGCCATGGCCGATCCAGGGGCGGGGCCGGCGGTGCTCGCGGCTGCAGGTTGGGAGACTCTTTGGCCCAAGGAGTTGCGCCGTAAGCATGCTCTTTATCAATTTGGCCTTGAGAAGCTGATGCGTTTTAAAGAGCCCCAACTGCGTGATTTCTTTGTCAGTTTCTTTGCTTTGCCGAGCGAAGAATGGTACGGCTTTTTGACCAACACTCTTAGCCTGCGGGAATTGGTCGCTGCCATGGTGAACATGTTTGTTAGCGCCCCTTGGAGTGTTCGCTGGGGCCTAATGGGTATGCAGGGGCGGGAGCTGAAGTTGCTTTCACGCTTTCTTTTTCCGCCTCGCTAAAAAGTGCCCTATCAATTCAGAGATGCCTTGAAACAGCGATGCCTTTAATCAACGTTCAGCTTGACTGAACCTGCCTTGTTTTCAAGACAGTTCGGCTCCGGGGTATCCCCTTGGTGTCACCACATGATTGTCTTGCAAACGACTGCTGCTATTGCCGATTAGCACAATCGTGAGCATGTCCACCTCTTTGACTGGCAGCGTCTGCAGTGTGTGCAGCTGTATGTCTTCCTGCGCTCGTCCAAGTTGACGTGCTACGACCACTGGCGTGCTGGGGGCTCGATGCTCCAGCAAGAGTTCAATGGCACGGGTCAGCTGCCAGTCGCGTTCTTGAGAGCGTGGGTTGTAAAGGGCTACCACGAAATCTCCGCTGGCTGCACTTTTCAGGCGGGTTTCAATCTTTGACCAGGGAGTGAGGCGATCGCTGAGACTCACGCTGCAGAAATCGTGCATCAGAGGGGCACCTACCTTGGCGGCGGCTAATTGCAGGGCTGAGAGGCCTGGATGCACCTGAAATTGTGGCCGATCACTAGGGGGTTGTGTGAGCCATAGTTCCAGGGCTAGGCCGGCCATGCCGTAGATGCCACTGTCTCCTGAAGAGATCAAGGCGACTCGTGCTCCCTGTTGGGCTAGCTCCAGGGCCTTAAGGCAGCGATCCCGTTCGCGAGTGAGTTGCCCGTCCAGACGGGCTTGATCTGGGCGGCGCAACGGTTCCAGTAGATCGAGGTAGAGGTCGTATCCAATCCATATGGCACTGCGGGCTAGTGCTGCACGGGCATCGTGGGTGAGAAAGGCCAAATCTCCAGGACCGCTTCCGATCAGATGCAATTCGCCTCTTTGCGGTGCAAAAGGTTGATTGGCTTCGCTGATGGCGATGGTGGTAGCACCATGTTCAGCGTTTTGGGCGTGGTGAATCTGTTTGGTTAGCAGCAAAGTGCCTTTGTTGCTAGCTGCGAGTAGTGCTGCTGCTTCGGCCACGGAAGAGGTGCCCATAGCTTTTGCTACCACAGCAGAAGGTGTGGGTACGTCAACTTCTGCGAGGGCATCAGCCTTGAAGAAGCGCACAGGCCAGTCCTTTGCTTGCGCGAGAGCGAGCAGAGCGGTTTCATCGGCCTTTCGGTCAATGCTGGCAAGGCCTGCTACTGCCTCTGGGGCAAGGCCTGCTTCTGCCAGGGCAGCTGCCACGGCGCGCTCAAGCAGGCTCAGGCTTGTATCGCGTTCGCAGCCAATTCCAATCCATAGACTGGCGGGATGCCAGCTGCAAGACATGCTGCTTTGTGGGCCGATGGTTAGCTGGGCTGGCCGAGCCTGATCAGCATTGGCATTGGCATCAAAAACGTCTTGTGCAGCAGCAGTTGTTTGCCAAAACGTCGCACCAGAATGCTGCAGAAGCAAAAGCTTCCCCCCTTGGGCTTGGGTCAGCATCAACTGATTCCAGTTGTCGCGGCTGCCGCTACGTCGCCAGCCCCAGCCTTTGCCAAAACTATCGAGGGCCAAGCGGCTTTGGCTGTTGGCGTCTCCGGTGAGTACAGCATGGCCGCCTAGCTCTGCGGCCAGTTCCATGGCAAGTTGTTCTGCGCCCGCCTGGTGACCGCCCAGCAATGGCACGACGTGTTTGCCATGGGCATCAAGGACGATCACGGCGGGATCTTTGTCCTTCCCAATCAGTAAAGGAGCAATTAAGCGAGTCACGGCGCCGATAGCACCCACGATGAGCAAGACCCCGTTTGGCTGCCAGTTTCTGCCCAGCACTTCGCTGGCGGGGCCAACTACAAGGCTTTGAGGTGTTTCCTCGAGAGTGTTTGCTGCACGCGGGGTAAGGGCCAGTTGATCCACCTGGTGGCGTCTTGCAAGCCTTTGCAAAAGGGGCCAGGCGCTGACAGAGAGACCAAGAGCAAGGCGCAGAGCGGGGCTAGGTGCGTCGGGATGGGTCAGGGCAGGTTGGCCAAGGGGAACGTTGGAGGCTGTTTCCTTTTATTTGATCTAGGCATGAGCGTTAAAGCATGCTTTTGGATCAATCAAGGGTTGGCCAAGGGGTTTGGGAATTGGGTGCTGGAGAGGCTTGGGCAGCGTCTGCTTTGAGTTTTGGCTCGAGTTCGGCGTTTGGTTCTATATCAGGAGTTGGCTCGAGAGCAGAGTCTGGATCAGGGTTTGGTTCTATATCAGGAGTTGGCTCGAGAGCAGAGTCTGGGTCAGGGTTTGGTTCTATATCAGGAGTTGGCTTGAGAGCAGAGTCTGGATCAGGGTTTGGTTCTAGATCAGGAGTTGGCTTGAGAGCAGAGTCTGGATCAGGGTTTGGTTCTAGATCAAGAGTTGGCTTGAGAGCAGAGTCTGGATCAGGGTTTGGTTCTAGATCAGGGGTTGGCTTGAGATCAGATTCTGGTTCGGCTTCTGGCTTTAGTTCGGCTCCAGACTCGAGCTCTGTCTCGGCTTGACTTGAGAGCGGCAACTCTTGTTTTGCAGACGGATCAGAAAGTTCGTCTTGGATAGGTTTTGGTTCTGATGCGTTGTCAAGTGTCGAGATTTGCGGGGCTTCTGATTTGTCTTGAGGGGTTTGATCAGCCAAAGGCTGGTCTTCTTCTGGCTGGGGTTCGCCTAAGAGCCTTGCTACTTGCTGCTTTGTCAGCGTTGCCTGCATCCAAGCTGGCTTGTCTGCTTCGCTGGTCTGAACAATCCTCAGTTGGTTGTTGAATACTGGATTAATTGGCTTGCCAAAGCCGTCGAGCATCTCTGTTTGAACGCTAATGGGGCCTGATCCTGAGGGCAGGCCCCTGATCCAAATGGCGTCTTGGTGAGTGATTTGGAAACTTTCACCATTCACACTCACTTGGAGTCGCCAGCGGCCATCGCCTTCTTTAAGGTTCTGAATGGGAGCATTCCAAATCAACCAGTCCAATAGAAGGGGTTCACTGTTGCTGAGTTCTGAGGGGCTAACGGTGACGAACCAAGGCTCATCTTCTGTCGGTTGAGTTCGTTGCAGAGGTTGCAGCTGATGCAGCCGCCATTGCAGGCTGGCCTTGGGATCCTTTACAGCTTCGCCCCATGGATAAGCGGCGTAGGCGCTGAGTCTGTGACTTCCAGGCTGCAGGCCTTCCATCGCAATACGCAGTTGGCCACCATCTGCTTCGCTAATGCGGAGTGGTGGATTCTCATCAAGTTGCACCACAACATGGGCACCGAGGCCTAGTTCTGGATCGTTGGTCAGTGGCCAGTCCTTCAAATTGAGCAAGAGCTCCCAGCTCCCATTCTTCTTAAGCACTGTCCCGTCTGTTGGGCTTTCCAGACTCAGCTGGGGGTGATGTTTCGCTAGTTGCTCTCGTATTTGTTGTACTGCGCCTGGTGGGGCAATCTCTTGCAGAGTTCCAGTTGGCGCTGGCACGCGTAAGGATTGCGTTGATGAACTTTCCCTGTTTTGGTTGTTAAAGGGCCAACCTGGCAGGGCTTGTGCGGGAGAGAGCCCAGAGATGCTCAGCAGCACAACCAACACCAGGCCTTGCAATAGGCGCATGGCCTTCCCATGCCATAACCACAGATTGAATTGCTGACGCCGGCTCGAAAGCGGCATTAGAGGGGGGCAAGATTTCGTCATTCTGGGCAGCCACCCGGCGTGGGTAAAAGCGTGGCAACTCCTTGCAAGGCGGCAGTGTTGGATTAGTTGATTGATTTATGTTAATTAGCGTTGAAAATTTGCTTCTTTTGGAGTTGTAAACTTACGTGTATTAATGATCCGCTTCTGTCAGTGGCCCTTCTGCAGACGCCAGGCCCCCACTGATTAGCGACCGGATAGAACATTTGTTACTTGCTGTCGTAGTGAGTGGTGCTCAGCTTTATGCTGCTTGAAGCGGTCCCCTTGTAGGGGCCCATAGCTCCAGTGTGAGTCTGAGTTTCGACTTTGGACTTGTGCTGGCGCCCGGTATCAGCACCACTTCGGTGGTGGTGTCTCCGGGGCCCCGGCAAGCCCATGGGCCTGTCGAAGGGGTGGACCTCCACCTCGATCCCGTCCCTCGAGGAACCTCTCGATGACCATCAGCCCACCAGAGCGTGGGGAAAAAGCGAAGCCCATTTACGATCAACCAGTCGACCGGGACCACGTCCCAGCCGACTTCGAAAAATTCGAACAACCCGGATTTTTCTCGAAAAGCCTCGCTAAAGGACCAAACTCCACAACCTGGATTTGGAACCTCCACGCTGACGCCCACGACTTCGATACCCACATTGGGGATCTGGAAGAAACCAGCCGGAAGATCTTTTCGGCGCACTTCGGTCATTTGGCCATAGTGTTTATTTGGTTAAGCGGTGCCTTCTTCCACGGTGCCCGCTTCTCCAACTACTCCGGCTGGCTAGCCGACCCCACGCACGTGAAACCCAGTGCGCAGGTCGTTTGGCCAATTGTCGGTCAAGAAATCATGAATGCTGATGTGGGTGCCGGTTTTAACGGCATCCAGATCACCTCCGGAATTTTCCAAATTTGGAGGGGTTGGGGAATTACCAGTGAGACGGAGCTCATGGCTCTTGCAACTGGTGCCCTAATCATGGCTGCCCTGGTTCTCCATGGCGGAATCTTCCATTACCACAAAGCAGCTCCAAAGCTGGAGTGGTTTAAGAAGATTGAGTCGATGCTTCAGCACCATCAGATTGGTCTGTTTGGCTTGGGCTCTCTTGGTTGGACAGGTCACTTGATCCATGTGGCCAACCCCACCAATGCCCTTTTGGATGCCATAGATGCAGGCACTCCAATGGTGCTTGATGGCAAGACCATTGCCACTGCAGCGGATATCCCTCTGCCACACGAGCTCTACAACGCTGATCTCGTTGGCCAGATTTATCCAGGTCTTGCTTCTGGCATCGGGAATTTCTTCTCGGCTAATTGGTGGGCTTTTAGTGATTTTCTCACCAACAACGGAGGAGTGAATCCTGTAACCGGTGCTTTATGGAGTACTGATGTTGCTCATCACCATTTGGCATGGGCGGTCTTTTTGATGTTTGGAGGCCACGTATACCGCTCAAGATTCGGTATCGGCCACAGCATGAAAGAGATCATGGGGAACGTAAAGGGTGACCCCCTGTTGTTCCCAGCTCCGAATGGTCACAAAGGTCTCTTTGAGTTCCTTTCCAACAGCTGGCATGCTCAGCTGGCAGTGAACCTGGCCTGCATTGGTTCAGGAAGCATCGTGGTTGCACACCACATGTATTCTCTGCCTCCATATCCATACCTAGCGACTGATTACCCAACGGTTCTTGGGCTATTCACACACCACATGTGGATTGGTGGCTTGATGATTTGCGGAGCAGCCGCTCACGCTGGTATCGCAGTCATTCGTGACTATGACGTCTCAGTTCACGTCGATAATGTGCTTGACCGCATGTTCAAAGCGCGGGACGCCATTATCAGTCACCTCAACTGGGTGTGTATGTTCCTTGGCTTCCACAGCTTCGGACTTTATATACACAACGACAGCATGCGTGCTTTGGGTCGTTCCCAAGACATGTTCAGCGACTCTGCAATCCAGTTGCAGCCTGTCTTGGCTCAGTGGATCCAAAGCCTTTGGGCTTCTTCAATCGGCACTTCATCTGTGGTTGGCACGGCAACAGGTCTGCCAGGTGCAGTTAGTGATGTGTTCAACGGAAGTGTTGTAGCAGTAGGCGGCAAGGTGGCTCTGATGGCTATTCCCTTGGGAACAGCCGACTTGATGATTCACCACATCCATGCCTTCACCATTCACGTAACTTGCCTCATCCTTCTTAAGGGTGTGCTTTTTGCCCGTAGTTCCCGTCTTGTTCCTGACAAGGCAAATCTTGGCTTCCGCTTCTCTTGCGATGGCCCAGGTCGTGGTGGTACCTGCCAGGTTTCCTCTTGGGACCACGTGTTCCTAGGCCTGTTCTGGATGTACAACTCCCTCTCGATGGTGATCTTCTACTTCTCGTGGAAGATGCAAAGCGATGTATGGGGCACTGTTAATTCAGACGGGAGTGTGACCCATCTCGTTTCTGGCAACTTTGCTCAAAGCGCCATCACTGTGAATGGTTGGTTCCGTGACTTCCTCTGGGCTCAGTCCTCACAGGTGCTCACGAGCTACGGCACTGGCCTCAGCGGCTATGGCCTGCTATTCCTTGGTGGCCACTTCGTGTGGGCCTTTAGCTTGATGTTCTTGTTCAGCGGCCGTGGCTACTGGCAGGAGCTATTTGAATCCATTATCTGGGCTCATAACAAGCTCAAGCTTGCTCCCACCATCCAGCCCCGGGCACTTTCGATTACGCAGGGCCGCGCAGTTGGTGTAACCCACTTCCTGTTTGGTGGCATTGTGACCACCTGGGCCTTCTTCCATGCCCGCCTTCTTGGGCTCGGCTGACCTTTCCTGACCTTTCCCCACATGGCAACGAAATTTCCTTCGTTCAGCCAGGGTCTGGCACAGGACCCTACAACCCGCCGTATTTGGTACGGCATAGCCACGGCTCACGACTTCGAGAGCCACGACGGCATGACCGAAGAACGGCTTTACCAAAAGCTGTTCTCTACCCATTTCGGTCATCTGGCTGTTATTGGCCTATGGGTTGCAGGAAACCTGTTCCATATCGCCTGGCAGGGCAACTTCGAACAGTGGGTCGCCGACCCACAAAATGTTCAACCGATTGCCCACGCAATTTGGGATCCTCACTTCGGTCAAGGCATCAGTGATGCTTTGACTCAAGCGGGTGCTTCCCGTCCAGTAAACATTTGCTATTCCGGTTTGTACCACTGGTGGTACACCATCGGAATGCGCACCAATACAGAGCTTTACCAGGGCGCCATCTTTATTGACATCCTGGTTGCTTGGCTCTTGTTCGGTGGTTGGCTGCATTTACAGCCAAAGTTCCGTCCTTCGCTGGCGTGGTTCAAGAACGCTGAGGCGATGATGAATCATCACCTCGCAGTGTTGTTCGGTTTCACCAACATCGCCTGGACTGGTCACCTCGTTCACGTGGCCATTCCTGAATCACGTGGTCAGCACGTCGGTTGGGACAACTTCCTCACAGTTCTCCCACACCCTGAAGGGTTGACCCCATTCTTCACAGGAAACTGGGGAGCCTATGCACAGAATCCTGATTCTTTGAATCATGCCTTTGGTACTTCTGAAGGCGCTGGCACGGCCATCCTTACTTTCCTAGGTGGTGTTCATCCACAGAGTGGTGCCCTTTGGCTGACTGACATCTCGCACCACCACATTGCGATCGGTGTCTTCATGATCATCGGTGGCCATATGTACCGGAATAGTTTCGGTATCGGCCATACCTTTAAGGAAATCACCGACGGTCACAACACCAATCATCCCAATGATCCTCATAAGGATGGTTTCCGAGAAAAAATCGGTCACTACGGTCTCAATCACAACGGGATCACCGACACGATCAACAACTCCCTGCACTTCCAACTTGGTCTTGCTCTTGCCTGTCTAGGTACAGCAGCCAGTCTTGTTGCGCATCACATGGGCGCCTTGCCCTCGTATGCCTTCATTGCGCAGGACTACACCACTCAGGCAGCTCTTTACACCCACCATCAGTACATCGCCATCTTCTTGATGTGCGGTGCCTTCTCCCACGGAGCAATCTTCTTTGTCCGTGACTATGACCCTGAGGCCAACAAGGACAATGTTCTTGCAAGGGTCTTAGAAACCAAAGAAGCACTGATCAGTCACTTGAGCTGGGTTTGCATGCTCCTCGGTTTCCATACCCTGGCGCTGTATCTCCATAACGATGTGGTGATTGCTTTCGGAACCCCCGAAAAGCAGATCCTTGTTGAGCCCATCTTTGCTCAGTTCATTCAGGCCGCTAGTGGCAAGGTCATGTATGGCCTTGATGTGCTGCTTGCGAATGCAAATAGTGCCCCATCCTTGGCTGCGGCTGGGATGCCTGGGGATCACTACTGGATGGATCTGATTAATGCCAGCCCAGAAGTTTCCAACTTCATGCCTATTGGCCCAGGAGACTTCCTGGTTCACCATGGCATTGCCTTGGGTCTTCACACCACTGCATTGATCTTGATCAAGGGAGCACTTGATGCAAGAGGTTCCAAGCTGATGCCCGATAAAAAGGACTTCGGCTATGCCTTTGCTTGTGATGGCCCTGGACGTGGCGGCACCTGCGACATCTCTGCGTGGGACTCCACTTACATGGCTATTTTCTGGGCACTGAATACCATTGCTTGGGCAACTTATTACTGGCACTGGAAGCACCTTGCCGCTTGGCAGGGCAACATGGCTCAGTTCAATGAGTCCAGTACCCACTTAATGGGTTGGTTCAGGGATTATCTCTGGATCAATAGTTCCCAGATCATCAATGGCTACAACCCATTCGGGATTAATAATCTCTCCCCTTGGGCATACATGTTCCTTGCAGGCCATTTGGTCTGGGCAACAGGATTCATGTTCCTGATCTCTTGGAGGGGTTATTGGCAGGAGCTGATCGAGACTCTCGTTTGGGCTCATCAGCGCTCTCCGATTGCCAACCTGGTTGGATGGCGTGATAAGCCAGTAGCTCTTTCGATCGTGCAGGCCCGTCTGGTTGGTGTGACTCACTTTGCAGTGGGGAACATCTTTACCTTCGGTGCCTTTGTGATTGCATCTACAGCTAGCAAGTTTGGATAACATCCCCTCGCTAGTTAGGTAGTCGATTCATCGTCAGAAAGAGAATTCCCCGTCAGGTTTTACTTGACGGGGTTTTTTCTTGCTTTGTTGTATGCATTTACTCTTAGAGTATTGGCTTGTAAAGCGCCTTATTGGGTAATTAATGCCATGGAAATGGTTGGTCAAATTCTTTGAAATTGTCTAGTCAAAGAGTTTGGCTTTGATTGGATTAATTGAAAAAAAGGATGCCAATTGAAAGCCGTCAAAAGTTTGTTCATGCCCGATAGAGGGTTTCTTTTTATTTGCTTTCTCTGGACTATCTTGTCTCTGAGTTAATCCGTGCTGTTTATACAAGTCGACTCAGGGAATCTTGTTAGGTGGTTTTGCTCAGATTAGACTTTCGTCTCTCTTTGTATTGGCGAATACCAAGATGCGAATGTAGGCCCATTTGCTCTGTAAGCCTGCTCGCTTTGAGGAGGCGCCAATGCCTCTAATTGTCTATCGATCTCATTCGAGTCTTTAGGCTCGCCTTAGTCTTCTTAGTGCCTTTTTCTCCCCTGCCAAGTCCTGAGATTTTGAAGTTGGGTGGGGATTTTCCGCCTCTCCTTGGCGAGGCAGAAAATCCTTAAAGCGATTGGCTTAAGATGGCTAGAGGCAGGTTTCTTATTTCAACCTTGAAACACCTTTAATCATTGGCCTTTCAGCATGCCTTGGCATTCTTGAAGCAATAAAAAACCTGGGGAAGCAATAGCCACCCCAGGAGAAGATTTTTTACTTTTCGATTTAATGATATGTAAAGCTTCTTGATTCTTAAGAAGCCCAGACATTCATGGGAACATTCAGCAGTGGTTGCATGTGCAAAGTGTTGCATAGGAACCATGCAAAGGCTGCGCCCGCGCAGCCACCCAGCCAAAAGCCACTTGTGAAGTCGGCCCAGCCTTTCCTTGTGAACAGGTCGGCAGGAGGGTTGGCAACAGTGACGTCCGGGGGTGGCACGGTGGGTGCCTTGCCGGGGACGTTGTAAAGCACTAAAAGAGCAGTAAGGATATGCACTGCTCCAACTGTTGCCAATAAAGCTGCGGTTGTAGCAAAATCGGTAGTTCTTAACGGACCCATGACAAGGAAGGGACCGTAAATGAAGTAGCCGATCGCGGCACCAGTTTCCAAGCCGCGGAAGTTTGCAGAAATACCCTCGCGATAGAGGGGAAGATTGTTGACTAAGGCTTTCACGAAGTAGCCACTATTGACTGGAGTGGCCAGGTTTCCGACGCAGGGGTCAGCAGCAGGCTGCACAGCCCACTCTTCTACGTGCCCTCGGTCACGGTACTTTTCGTTGAGCGTCTTGGGGCCTAGAGGCAGGTTCTCGTCAGTCATTCGGCATTAGGGGAGTCGGTTGGCTGGGGTTAAGCGTCTACAGCTCAGTCGGTAGCTGTGATATGGCGACCCACTAGGACAATGAAAATTGCCGGTGTCACTAGCACGATCAGGGGTACAAACACCGCAGGCAGCCAGGTGGCAGCAAAATCACTTGTCATGGCGTCAGCCAAAGGTTCCATAGCTACTGTATAGATCGCCTTTGAATAGGGCCTATTCAGGCCCTGTTGGCGACATAAAAGTTCAATCCATCACTATCGGGCTCATCATCGGTTACCGCCGTTTCAACGAGCCATCTTTCAATGAATCAACTTTTTGCTGGTGCTGCTGTTTTAGCTCTCACGCTGGTGCTCTGGGGTTTGGGTAGACGCCCTCGCAAGCTCCTGCTGAGCAGTACCGACGCCAGCAGCGTGGCTGCTTTGAATCGTGTTCAGCTAACGCTAGCCAATCCTCAATCGCAGGGATCTGAGGATTCCACTTCGTTAGCCCTTGAGAGTCCGGTTACATGGAATTCGCCGGCTACATCTCTTGAACGCATTTCTCTGCAAAGGCAGTTACGTGAGGCCATGGCTGCCGGCCCTGAGCAACGATTAAAGGCTGTGACCCTGGCAGGCCTCTGGGGTCATGTTTCAGTTATGTCATTGCTGCGGCAGGGGCTGCACGACTCCGATGGCCGTGTTGTGGCTGCTGCAGCGGCAGCACTTGAAGGCTATCGAGGTAAACCGCGTGCAGAGCTAATTCAGGATGTACGGCCGCCGCGCAACGTCGCCCGTATGCGGTAGATCGGTCGCCCTTGGCTTTCGTGGTAGGTGCGCATGACCAACTCGCCTAGTAGACCAAAGCAGAACAATTGGACTCCAGTCAGGCCGAGTACCACAGCCATGGTGAGTAGTGGGCGGTTGCCAATGTCTTCTCCCATCAGTTTGATCGCCAGTAAATAGATACTCGTCAGCAGGCTCCCGCCCATGGCGAGCAACCCGCCGAAGCCGAAGACGTACATCGGTCTGGTCAGAAATCGCTTCATAAACCACACCGTGAATAGGTCCATCAACACGCGGAAGGTGCGATCGATCCCGTACTTGCTAGTGCCGTATTGGCGTGCACGGTGGTTGACTTTCACTTCTGTGATCAGAGCCCCTTCGATAAAGGCCAAAGCCGGCAGGAAGCGGTGCAACTCGCCATAGAGACGCATATCCGTCAGGATTTCTTTCCGATAGGCTTTCAGTGAGCAGCCGTAGTCATGCAGCCTTACACCGGTAACTCGGCCGATCAGGCGATTGGCAATTTTTGAGGGCAGTTTGCGCTTTAGGGCAGCATCCTGGCGTTGATGACGCCAGCCGCTCACGAGGTCGTATCCCTCACGCAACTTCGATAGGAGTAGCGGGATATCGGCGGGATCGTTTTGGAGATCGCCATCGATGCTGACAATCACTTCACCTTGGGATACGTCGAACCCTGCAGCCATGGCAGCCGTTTGGCCATAGTTTTTGCGTAGAAGTACGCCTACCAGTTCTGGCGTTTTAATACTTAGCTGCTCCAGCACCTTGGCGGTGCCGTCGGTGGAGCCATCATTCACCAGCACCAGCTCGAAGATTTCACCAGTAGGGCGTAAGGCTGCAAGGAGTTGATCGATCAACTTTGGCAGGCTTTCCTCTTCGTTGAAGAGGGGCACTACGACTGAGAGGTCCATGGGCGAGGGCATGCCGGAGGCCTTCCGCAGTAGAGAGCAACTTAGGCGCTGCCCTTCAGGGGAGGGTGGTTCCGTCATGGCAGCGTTCCACTCGCCCCGCCCCGCGCAGCTCAGCTCGGTAGTAGCAGGCCACTGGATGGGTGTCGTTGGCAGGCAGCCGATCGCAACCGATGCCGTTGCGTCCATGCTCTTTACCGGAGCTATGCCAGTAGCTTCCGTTGCCTCCATATACGCCAACGTGGCTGCAGTGTTTTCGACTGCCGAAGAAAATCAGATCTCCAGGGCGGAGTTGTTTGGTGTTGTCAGGTTGCACAGTTATTGGCGTACAGAACCTTTCCTGCTGATAGGCGTCGCGCGGCAGCCAGATGCCTTGACTAGCAAAGGCGGTCTGTACAAGGCCAGAGCAGTCAAAATCTGGCCCGATGCTGCCGCCCCATAGGTAAGTGTTTGGCTGGTTGGCTGCTGCCTCCACCCAGGTCATCACAGCCGCTAGTCGTTGCCGGATCTCTTTGATGACAAGCAGTTGAGGTCGCCAGCGTCCCCGTTGAATGATCTGGCCGTTCACTTCGCGCAGATCAATCCAGCAGGGGTATCCGTCTTCCAGTAGCCGCACCCGTAGCCGTGTTACTGGCTGTTGATATTTGTTGGGCTTCGCTGCATCGAGCACTTCAAAGCTTCGGCCTGCGGCCGCCTGGGTGGCCAGTCCTGCTCCTTCGACACCGGCATAACCGTTGACTCCCTTTTGCAGTTGCCAGCAGCTGCCTGGAGCAAGAAGGTCAGTGGTGATTGGGGTGCCTAGGGTCGGCATTGCCTGAAGTGATTAGCAATGGCGTTCTACCGCCCCGATAGTGCTATGCAGGCTCAGCTAAAGGGGCTGTTAGATCGATTGGCGGCAGAGAGGCGCCCTGGCCTTCATAACAGCGTGGCGATCAGTTGGGTTCGTTATGACTGTTCTGATCCAACTCCCGGCAGTGGCTCGGGGGCCGGTTGGTCGGATCAGCGCATTCTTTTCCCTGCCAGTGTGGTCAAGCTTGTCTATGCCCTTGCTGCTGAGGCATGGCTCCAGCGGGACCTGTTGCCAGAGGCCGATGAGCTTCGTCGGGCGATGCGAGACATGATTGCTGATTCGAGTAATGACGCCACCAGCCTTGTGTTGGATTTGCTTACCGGCACGACAAGCGGCCCATCGCTGCTGGGAGAATCCTGGCAGACTTGGCAGCAGCAGCGGCACCTGGTGAACGACTGGCTGCAAGGGTTGGGCTGGGAAGAGTTGGAAAAGGTGAACTGTTGCCAGAAGACCTGGGGTGATGGACCTTATGGTCGAGAGCGAGATTTTTATGGCGTAGGTCTCGGGAATCGCAATGCGTTAACCACTGCAGCTACAGCTCGCCTGCTTGAGTCAGTAATGACTGATGCTTTGGTGTCTCCGTTGGCCTGCAAGCGCTTGCGTCAGCTTCTTTCAAGGTCTATTGATCTCATGCAGCGCAAGGCTGATCCAGAGAATCAGGTGGATGGATTTCTTGGAGAAGGTTTGCCGGTGGGATCCCGTTTGTGGAGTAAGGCTGGCTGGATGAGTCAGGCTCGTCATGATGCGGCTTGGTGGTCTTTACAAGGAGGCAGACCGATGCTTTTGGTGGTCTTCACTCAAGGAAGGGAGCGAGCTAATGACACAACCCTCTTGCCGGCAATAGCTCGCGAACTCAGCAAGTTATAGGATTAAAAGAATTGAGGCCTCTAAGTAAATCAAACGAGAGAAAGTTGAATTTGAGTGAAAGCGGTACAAAGCAAGTAGTGCATGCCTAAATTGTATTTGTCTATATAGATAAAGTCTTTAATAGCAAGTGGTCTAGTGAATTTATATTCTTTTATCTTCTTGAAAGTGCTCCCGCTTTTCTCGTTTGGCGGGGCTTGAGTGGATCGATTCAGTCAAGTCGGTTAAAGCGGGATTGGTTTGGAGAAAAGCTACATGTATTATGCTTGAAGTCAAATGCTCACGCCTGCTTTGGAGCCTTCTCTGCTTAAGGAGAGAAGGCAAAACTTCCTGTTATACCCTGTTTAACAAATCGCCTTTAGAGGGGTAAAATTGTAGAGAGCTTGTTAGATGCTTAATGCTTTTTAGCCCCAGCTTGGTTAGTTGAGAAAAAATAATAAGCTTTTTAGATGTGTTCATTGCCTGCTTTTGTCGAGCTGGAGAGCCTTTCTCTGAACGTTAGGCAGAATTGGACAACAAATTCCTTGCATGCCTTTGCAGTCAAAGAGATTTGCCACGCAACGAAGAAAAATTCTTGCCGATTATTGGATAGCTTCTTGGATAACACAAGCTTGCAGCTGGTCTAAACGGCGCAAATCCGTTTGACACTCAGGAACTTTTTGAGGGCAGTCGATTAAAGCCGTTTGAGGAGTGCCTGGCACTCTCGGAAACTGACTTTCAACGGAGAGGGAGGGATTCGAACCCTCGACAAGAGTTGCCTCCTGTAACTCCTTAGCAGGGAGCCGCCTTCAACCACTCGGCCACCTCTCCAGCGGCCTACATACCCTACCAATACCCACCTCTAGTGCTTTGTTTTAGTTGTCTGGGTTTGGTGTCAAATCACCAGTCTGGGTAGTCGATGTTTGAAGCTGCAGAGCACCTCCCATGGGATTGATCCACTCAGATCACTCCATTGTTGTGGTGTAATACAGGCGTCGCCGTCCTTGCCTAGGAGGGTCACGATGCTTCCCACCTCTAGGTCGGGATGATTTGTGGCATCAAGCACGAGTTGATCCATGGTGATGGCGCCAACCTGTGGGAGAAGCTGACCATCGGCTATGGCAGAGATTTGGCCTGATAGGGATCGGCTAACCCCGTCGGCATAGCCGATTCCTACGACGGCTAGGCGACTGGGGCGTCGTGTGGTGAAGCGATGGCCGTAACTCACTCCCACACCTGCAGGCACATCCCTTATCAATGTCACCCTTGCTTTGACGCTGAGAGCTGGCTGAAGGTCTACTTTCCCTTGTAGTTGGAGGTTGGGGCTGTGGCCATACAGAGCAAGACCAACGCGCACCATGTCGTAGTGGAGTCCGCGATCGCGAAGGGTGCCGGCGGAGTTGGCAAGGTGCCGCGTAAATCCATTGTGTTGCTCTGGCAGCGTTCTTAGCACCGTCTCAAAGTGTTGCTGCTGCTGATCCGTCACCATTGCGGCTTTCCCTTGGAGATCCCCATCTGCCAGGGCTAAATGGCTATAGATACCCTTTAATTCCAGTTGATTGAGGTGGCCTATCGCCTCCACCAGCCTGGGGGCTTCCTTTAGCTCGCAGCCGAGGCGGGTCATACCAGTATCGATTTTGAGCTGAATCCTGAATTGCCGGCCGCTGCCATCTGCAAGGTTTTGGCAGAGCAGAGCCTCTCGCATACTGCTGAGGGTGGGCATGAGTTGCCAATGAAGGCAAGCTTTCAGGTCTTCGCTATGGGTGAGATTGCCTAGCACAAGCACTGGGGCATTGTGGCCGGCTTGACGAAGCTCAATCCCTTCTTGGAGGGTTGCTACTCCAAGGCTTTTTGCGCCTCCTTGCAAGGCGGCTCGGGCTACGGTTAAAGCGCCATGGCCATAGCCATCAGCTTTCACCACGGCCATCAGGGCACAACTTTCACAAAGGTGTCTCCGAAGGCTGCGGCAATTGGCTTCCACAGCTGCGGGATTAACTTCCACCCAGGCGCGCTGACGTGGATCGGCTTTTGCCATCTGCTCAGGGTTTTTGCCCCTAGGCAGATCACCGTGTGGGGCGATCAGGTCTCGCATGCTGGCAGGGTAAACAAGGGAATGACCTCACCCTTGGGGTGTCGGTAGCATGGCGCTTAATCAGGGGGCTGGCATGAGCCAGGTTCTCGTACTCAACGCGTCCTATGAGCCTCTGAATATCACCACCTGGCGACGCGCCCTGGTGATGATGTTCAAGGGCAAGGCGGAGAGCCTGGAACAGGATTCCTCACGCATGATTCGCGAGGACACCATGCTCCCTACGGTGATTCGGTTGCGGCATTTTGTTCGGGTGCCTTTTCGGCAATTGCCCCTGACGCGTCGAAATGTGTTTTTTCGCGATGGTCATTGTTGCCAATACTGCGGTTACCAAGGAGAGAAACTCTCCATAGATCATGTGATCCCTCGCAGCCGTGGCGGTAGCGATACTTGGGAAAACGTCACCACGGCTTGCTTGATTTGCAATGTCCGTAAGGGCAGCCGTACTCCTCAGGAGGCTGAAATGCCTCTGCATCGGTTGCCGCGGCGACCACTCAGCAGTCTCAGTTTTGAGGCGACTCGACATATTCACTCGGGCCGACACAGCGAGTGGGAAAAGTATGTAATCGGCTGGGGCTCTGGTGATACCAGCCTCAATGTCAGTCTTCCTCCTGATGACTGAGTTCTTCCAGTTGATGGCGTTGCTCTTCGGCAATGCAGGCGCCGATCAGCTCTTCCAGCTGGCCAGTCAGCACTGGCTCGAGGGAGAAATTGCGTCCTAATCGGTGGTCAGTGGTGCGATTGTCTTTGTAGTTGTAGGTGCGGATCTTTTCGCTGCGGTCGCCAGTTCCCACTTGGGCTCTTCTCGTTGAGCTTTCACGCGCGTTGGCTTCTGCAATTTGTCTTTCCAGCAACTTCGCTCTCAGGATTTCCATGGCACGTTCTCGGTTCTGCAGTTGGGAGCGTTGCTGGGTGCAGAACACCCTGATACCGGTGGGCTTGTGGAGCAGGTCCACTGCCGTTTCAACCTTGTTGACATTTTGTCCGCCAGCCCCGCCTGAGCGAGCAGTGCTGATTTCTAGTTCGCTGGGATCGATCTGCACTTCCACTGCATCAGCTTCTGGCATCACAGCCACTGTTGCTGTGGAAGTGTGCACTCGACCTTGGGATTCTGTAGCAGGAACTCGTTGAACTCGATGCACGCCGGCTTCGAATTTCAGTTGGCTGAAGACGGCATCGCCTTTGATTGAGAGGATGAGCTCACGGAATCCCCCCAAATCGGCCTCTGTTGCACTCAACGGTTGGACTGACCAGCCAATGCGTTGACCGTAGCGCTCATACATGCGGGCTAAATCACCTGCCCATAGGCAGGCTTCGTTTCCGCCTGCACCGGCGCGGATCTCCAGCATGACGCTGCGCTGATCACGAGGATCACTTGGGAGTAGGGCCAGGGTGAGGCGTCTCACCAAGACTGTTTTGCGTGCCTCTAGTTGTTGCAACTCTTCCTGGGCTAAAGACTCCATGGCGTCATCACCCCTACTTTCTCGTAGTAGCTGCTTGGTCTCTTGCCATTCCTGCTCCACATGCTGGAGGGCTGCAAAATCGAGTACGAGGGGTTCTAGTCGTGCTCTTTCTCGCGCAATACTTTCAAGAAGTTTGGGATCAGCTGCCACATCGGGATCAGCTAGCTGGCGCTCCAGACTTTGAAAACTGGTCTTGGCTGTTTCCAGCCGAGTGATGAGGGTTGAAGAGTCCATACCCATCAACAGCGGATGTTGTTGGCACCCGGCGAAGTCTTTGAGGACAACAGCTCAGTCTTCTTTAGAGGTGTTGTCCTTGTCGTTATTTTTGGCGTCTGGTTTTTTTTCATCCGCAGCAGCATCGGCACTGCCCATGCCGTACTTGCGCATGAAGCGATCCACGCGTCCTTCAGTATCAAGAATTTTCTGGGTACCGGTAAAGAAGGGGTGATTACCACTCCATACATCAACGTGGAGTTCTGGTTGGGTGGACCCGGTGGTCATCACCACCTCTCCATTGCAGATCACCTTTGCGTCGGGATACCAGTTGGGATGAATATCAGGTTTAGGCATATCAGGATCAGGAGATGGCAGTCCGGGAAAAGTAGGAGGGGTGAAGGATCAGCGCTTGGAGAACTGAGGAGCTTTGCGAGCTTTCTTGAGGCCGTACTTGCGACGTTCCTTGGCGCGGGGGTCTCTGCTGAGATGGCCTTCAGTTTTGAGCGGTTTACGGTTGTCGGCTGATAACTCACACAGGGCGCGTGCCGCACCCTGTTTGATGGCGTCGGCTTGGCCGGTGAGTCCACCACCGTGAACGTTGACGAGGACGTCGTATTGCTCGTTTAGACCAAGGGTTTGCAGGGGTGCTTTCACTGCCGCGAGATAGGCGGGATTGAAATTCAGATAGTGGTCACCGGGGCGTCCATTGATGGTGATCGTGCCAGTGCCAGGGACAAGGCGAACGCGGGCAACTGAGGTCTTGCGGCGGCCAGTGCCCCAGTAGACAACGCTGTTATTGGAACTGCTCATTGCGATGAAGCGGCGGGATTGAGCTGAAGGGTTTGGGGTCTCTGTGCGGAATGGGGATGTTCCGGGCCGCGGTAGACCTTGAGTTTGCGGAACAACTGTCTGCCAAGGGCGTTGTGAGGAAGCATCCCTTTAATGGCTTTTTCGACGATGCGTTCAGGTAGACGATCCTGCAACGCTTGGAAGGTTTCAACCTTCATCCCCCCGGGACGACCAGAGTGACGGCGGTAGAGCTTTTGATTTGCCTTGTTGCCGCTGACTCTGATTTTGTCCGCATTGACCACAACAACAAAGTCACCTGTATCCAGGTGAGGGGTGAAGCTTGGCTTGTTCTTGCCGCGCAGCACGGAGGCCACCTCAGTAGCAAGTCTGCCGAGTGTCTGATTCTCTGCATCCACCAGAAACCACTGGCGTTCGATCGAATCAATTGAGGGAACGGAGGTCTTGTTCATCACGCCGGCATGCCGGTTCGGAGATGCACTTATCGCAAGGGATAGTGCTGGGCAGGGAGCATCAGGCACATTTAGGACTGAGCCTGATCAAACTCGATCTTTAACTTTAGCCTTTCATGGGAGCAAATCCAAAAAGATCACTCATGGAATGGTTCGCGAAGCCCTTGTGTTTGCCTTAGGGGTGAGGCGTTGTAGTGGGAGTTCAGCTTGACTCCGGTGCAGATGGAGGATCCAAAGGAGGATCATTTGCTCCGAGGGAATAGCGCGGTTGGCAGTCATACCAACCGCCTTTAGAGAAAATGTCTTCTTCGTATCCTGCACGCAGGAGGCAAAGACCCTGAGCTGGTGCCGCTTCTTTCACTTCTTGACGGCGTTTCTCCTTCCAGCGCCGCTCAAAGGTCTGAAGATTAAGTCGGTGTTCGCCTAAGGCCACCAATTGGCCCATCAACAGGCGCACCATGCCATAGAGGAAGCCGCTGGCTTGGATCTCAATCATTATTAAATCTCCCTGCCGCTCAATCTTTACTTCCTGAATTGTGGTGCGGGCATGGGCTCGTCGACTACCAGTCCGTTGAAAAGCGCTGAAGTCTTGCAACCCAAGGAGCCCCTCTAGAGCCATTTTCATCATCGTTTCATCAAGACGAACGTGGTAGCGGTGCCAGCTCCAGGGGGTGAGGAACAGATTGGGTCGTCGACCGTTGTAGATCGTGTAGCGATATCTTCGGTATATGGCTGAATGACATGCATGCCAGGAGGCTGGGCGTGCTACTGCTTCCCGCACACGAATCGTGCTAGGTAGTCGTCCGTTTAGAGCAGGTGCCCAGCGTTCGGCTGGGATGGGCCCACAGCAGTCGAAGTGCACAACTTGGCCCGCAGCATGGACGCCAGCATCTGTGCGACCTGCTGCAACGGCTTGAATAGGCCTCTGAGGATCAAGCTGGGAGATGGCATCTTCAAGCACTTGTTGAACGCTCACCGCTTGTGGTTGACGCTGCCAACCGCAAAAGTTTGAGCCTTCATATTGCACGCTGAGGCCAATACGTCGAACTGGCGTACTTTTTGGCAGTTCGACTTTGGAGTTAGGGAACATTGCTGATCAGTCCAGCATGTTGTCACTGTTCCCAGGCTTTAGACCAACTCTATGATTGCCATCTCAGCATTGTCACCGCGGCGAGGCACCGTACGGATGATGCGTGTATAGCCCCCTTGACGATCGCCATAACGGTCTTGGGCCTTGTCGAAAAGCGCATGAACCAGTTGCTTGTCGTAGATGTATCCGATGGCGCGGCGTCTTGATGCCAGGCTTCCGTTCTTCGCAAGAGTGATCATTCGTTCAGCTTCGTCCCGAAGGGCCTTGGCTCTGGCTTTTGTTGTTGTGACACGGCCTTCACGGATGAGTTGAGTGGTCAGACCGCGAAGCATGGCTTTGCGTTGATCAGTTGGGCGCCCAAGCTTTGGGACTCGACATTGGTGACGCATGGTTCTCGGTGGTGCGCTGGGGCGGGAATGGAAAAACGGCTAGGCGCTGGTGCGGCTTTGTGGAATTGAGATGCCGATGCGCTCTAGGGCTTCGATGACCTCGTCTGCAGACTTGGAGCCGAAGTTCTTGATCTCAAGCAGGTCTTCGTAGCTGAAGCCCATCAGATCAGAAACTGAGTTCACCTGGGCTCGCTTGAGGCAGTTGTAAGCCCTTACAGAGAGGTTGAGCTCTTCAAGGGGGATCTGTGATTCAGCGGAAGGCTCGGGTTCCAGGCCTGGTTCTTCCACCATGGTGACGGTGGCAAGGGGCTGAAAGAGTTCGATCAGTTGGTTGGCTGACTCTGCAAGGGCATCATCTGGTGTAGTTGAACCATCGGTGACAATTTCTATGCGCAGCCTCTCGCGGGTCGATCCTCCTTCTGCGACGGCAGTCTCGTCGATGGTGAAGTTCACCCGACGGACGGGCATGAACACAGCATCGATCTGTAGTAGATCAATGGCGCTTATATCTTCGTTGTGGCGATCAACAGGCCGGTAACCGATCCCCCGCTCAACATGAACTTCTAACTCAAGGCTGTGACCCTCATGCACAGTGGCAATTTGGCGGTCTCCATCCACCACTTGGACTTGTGAGGAGAACTGCAGGTCTTTAGCTTTGACCTGGGCAGGGCCGGTAACCACAAGTCGCCCAATCTCTAGTTCACTCGTTCGACTGTTTACCGACAGCTGTTTGCAGTTCAACAGGATGTCGAGCACATCTTCTCGGACTCCTGGGATGGTCGCGTACTCGTGGTTGACACCGGCAATGCGCACAGCGGTGATGGCGCTGCCCTCAAGGCCCCCCATCAGCACCCTGCGGAGGGAATTGCCAAGAGTGGTGGCTTGCCCGCGTTCGAGGGGTCCAATGAGGAAGACGCCTGTTTGGGCGCGATCATCGGCAACTTGATGCTCGATCCGGTCGATCTGGTATTGCAGCACGGTCTGAAGCGGGGAGAGAGGGCAGGAGCTAGGGAGTGAAACGTGGTTCAGACGCGCCGGCGTTTGGGCCGACGGCAACCGTTATGAGGGAGTGGGGTGACGTCTCTAATAAGAGTGATTTCGAGGCCTGCCACCTGCAGGGCGCGGATGGCTGTTTCACGGCCGGAGCCGGGTCCACGGACTAGTACCTCGATCTGACGCATGCCCTGTTCGAGTGCCCTACGAGCTGCAGCTTCAGCTGCAGTTTGAGCGGCAAAGGGGGTGCCCTTACGAGCACCCTTGAAGCCACTGGCTCCAGCAGATGACCAGGCAATAACTTCCCCAGCTGTATCGGCGATTGAGACGATCGTGTTGTTGAAGGTGCTCTGAATATGTGCAACGCCATTCGGGACGTTGCGCTTGGTCTTTTTGGAACCTGTTTTTTTGGTGGGTTTGGCCATGGGCTGGGGCCTGGTAGATACGGTTTTGGGAGGGTCTGCCTGGGCAGCTCAAATAGATGTTGCTTATTTTTTCTTGCCAGCCACGGTTTTGCGTGCGCCGCGCCTGGTACGTGCATTTGTTCTGGTGCGTTGACCGCGAACTGGGAGGCTCATGCGGTGTCGCCGTCCCCGAAGGCAACCAATATCTTGAAGTCGCTTGAGGGCCATGCCTTCTTGGCGTCGAAGGTCTCCTTCAATCGTGAAGGCTTCTAAGGCCGTCCGCAGCTTCTGCACATCTCCATCTTCCAGATCCTTGACTCGGATGTCCGGATTGACGTCAGATTTGGTCAGGATGGTTTTGGCGCGGGTTAGACCAATTCCATAGATGTAGGTGAGTGCAACTTCAACCCGCTTGTCACGGGGTATGTCTACGCCAGCAATCCGTGCCACTTAGCAGTTAATCGAGGGGGATAGGGGTCGCCGATTGGTGGCGAGAAAGGTTCTTGATGATTGAAGGCCCAATTCAGGGGTGTTCAATCAACAATGAGCAACAGGGAGTTATCCCTGACGCTGCTTGTGCTTAGGGGTGGAGCAGATCACCATGACCCTGCCGTGGCGGCGGATCACCCGGCATTTGTCACACATTTTCTTGACCGAGGCACGCACCTTCATGGAGTGTGGCTCTCCAAATTTCCAAACGGCAACCATACCACGTAGGTCAACATAAGGATTTTTCGATGCTGATAGCGATTGATTCGATACTGCCGTGGGCTTCCACCGTTTGCAGCAGTCCTTGTTGGCGGTAATGGTCGATGAGGGGGGCTGTTTTCTCGCGGTAGACCTCAAGGCGATTACGAATCACGCTTTCGTTGTCATCACTGCGGCCTCGGGAAATTAACCGTTCAATTAACACTGCATCGTTGAGTTCCAGTAGTACAACAGCCTCAATTGGTTGCTTGAGTTCCTCAAGTAAGGGTTCGAGTGCTGTGGCTTGGATCAAGGTGCGTGGAAAACCATCCAAGAGCCAACCACCATTTTGGTTCTTGAGTTGATTTTCGACGATGGCGAGCACCAGCTCATCGCTGACCAGCTCGCCTCGGTTCATAACAGCAGCCGCCTCCTGACCAAGGGGTGTTTTGGCGCCGACCTCACTACGCAGTAAATCACCAGTAGATAGGTGCATTAATTCATGGGCTGCGCAGAGACGTTCAGCCTGGGTCCCTTTGCCTGCGCCAGGGGGCCCTAGGAATAGGAGACGTTGCTTCATGGATGGCAAAAAAGGGCTTTCAGGTGAAGTGGGGAATCGTTCATTGGCGGACAAGGCCTTCGTAGCGTTGAGAAATCACATAGGTCTGAACTTGTTTTGCGGTGTCGATGGCAACACCTACAAGGATCAGCAGTGACGTAGCTCCGAGGCCTTGAAAGGTCTGAACGTTGGTGGCGCGTTCCACCGCGGCGGGAATGATCGCAACTGCACCGAGGAACAATCCGCCCAGCAGGGTCAGTCGGTTCTGAACCCCTGATAGGTAGTTCGCTGTAGCACTGCCTGGCCTCACTCCTGGGATGGCCACGCCTCCCCGTTTGAGGTTTGTGGCGATGTCTATTGGATTGATGGTGAGTGAGGCGTAAAAGTAAGAAAAGCCGACAATCAGCGCGAAAAACACCAAGGCATAGGGCCATGGATTAGCGGCACTTGGGTTAAGAGTGCTTGCAGCCCTGATGAGTAAAGGGTTTTTGGTGAAGTTTGCAATGGTGATTGGTAGAAAGATCAGTGCAGAAGCAAAGATGATTGGCATCACACCACCAGCATTCAGCTTCAGAGGTAGATAGCTCTGGCGGTTTGGTAGCAAATTGGTTCCACCTATCTGTCGTTTTGCGCTCACAATCGGCAGACGGCGTGATCCTTCCTGCACGAAGATGATCCCAACGATTGTCATTAGGAAAACCATCACGAGCACAATGATGCCGACCACATCGCCGCGATCGCCGGTTTGTGCTTTTTCAATTGTTGAAGCCAGTGCTTTTGGCAGGGTGGCAACGATGTTCAGGAAGATCACAAGGGAGGCCCCTTGACCAATCCCTCGGTCAGTGATGATTTCGCTCATCCACATCACGATCATCGAGCCTGTTACTAATGCCAGGGCTGTCTGCACGACAAAGACGACCTCGCTGAGCCCTTCAACGGCGTACTGGCGGAGGATCAGGGCAAAAATCACACTTTGAACTAGACCCCAGCCAAGAGCTACATAGCGGGTGATCTGTGCGATCTTGCGACGACCAGCCTCGCCTTCGTTTTTTTGCAGGTCCTCGAGTTGGGGTAAGGCTGCGGTGAGTAACTGGAGAATGATTGAGGCGTTGATGAATGGGAGGATCCCAAGAGCGAAAATCCCCAGGGTGGAGATGCCTCCACCGGTGAAAATATCTAGAAAGCCGATCAGTTGTCCGCCCTGTTGCAGGAAGCTCTGAAATGCCACCCGATCAATACCTGGCATTGGGATGTAGATGCCGAGGCGAATAAAAAGCAGTAATCCCAGTGTGGTCAGCACTCTGCCGCGCAGCTCTGGGTTGCGCACCAATTGGCTTATGACTTCAGCGGCACTGGGGTTGCGACCCCGACTGACGAACATTGAGAGAAGGGATTGGGTGGGTTTGAAGCAATAGAGCAGTCCGTTGACTGAAGACTTGTCTGACTGCTCAGACCATAGATATGCAGGTGTATTGACTTGGCATCGTTTCAGTCAAGGATTTCGCATGTGCCGCCAGCGGCTTCGATCTTGCTGCGGGCTGTAGCTGTGAATGCAGCGGCCTGAATGGTCAGCTTGACTTTGAGTTCTCCATTGCCAAGTACCTTTAAAGGGTATTTGGGACTAGTGACAACACCATTTTTCACAAGGGTGTCGAGATTGATGGTGCTACCCGCCTTGAGCTCATTGAGGGCCGCTACGTTCACCACAGTGAACTCTTTTGAGTTCACTGTGGTGAAGTGTTTGAGTTTGGGTACGCGCCTATAGAGAGGCATCTGGCCGCCTTCGAAGCCCGGGCGGGTAGGGCGACCAGATCGGGACTTTTGGCCACGCATGCCGAAACCACAGCTTGCTCCTTGGCCAGCGGCAATACCGCGACCTTTACGCATTTTGCGGCGCCTTGCACCTACGTTGGCTTTGAGAGAGTCGAGTCGAAGAGTAGTCATAGTCATAGGGGAATCAGGAGTAGATCTGCTCGAGGGAGATCCCCCGTTCCTTTGCGGTCTCCTTATGGGTGCGGAGACTTGCCAGAGCCACCATGGCAGCTCGGGCATTGTTTAGAGGGGTTTTGCTGCCAAGACGCTTGGCTAGAACGTTTTTGATTCCGGCTAATTCCAGAACTGTGCGAATTGAACCGCCCGCAATGACCCCTGTTCCTGGGGCAGCGGGGCGGATGAGCACGTTGGCAGCACCATCGCGTCCGTTGGACAGGGTGGGGATGGAGTTGTGACGAGTGAGAGGAACCTTGACCAGGTGCTTCTTGCCATCAGCAACACCCTTGCGAACAGCACCGATCACATCGCCGGCTTTACCGACTCCAACACCCACTTGGCCACGCTCGTTGCCGACAACCACAATGGCCCGGAAACTCATCTTTTTCCCACCTTTTACGGTCTTGGAGACGCGGCGAATCTGAACGACTCGTTCTTGCCATTCGGAATCACGCTCTTGGCCACGGCGGTCGCCACGGCGTCCGCCACCTCTGCGCTCTCGTCCCCCGCCACGGCGTTGCTGTTGTTGTTGTTCTTGTTGGCCTTCCGCAGCTGCGGGGACGTCATTTGGGGTGGTCTGGGTGTTGGGTTGGGTCATGGTGAGAGCAGGGATCAGAACTGAAGGCCCGCCTCACGGGCGGCATCGGCGAGGGATTTCACTCGGCCGTGGTACAGGTTGCCGCCGCGATCGAAGACCACCTGTTGGATGCCCTTGGCGAGGGCGCGTTTTGCGACTAAGTCCCCGACGGCATTGGAGGCGTCACAGCTGCTGCCATCGGCTTTAAGGCTGGTGCGTAAGTCCTTGTCGAGAGTTGAGGCGGCGCAAAGGGTGTTTTGGGCCTCGTCATCAATAACCTGGGCATAAATGTGGTTGTTGGAGCGGAATACAGCCAGGCGCGGACGCTGGGCGGTGCCCTTGAGATGGCTCCGCAGGCGCCGATGGCGCTTTTGGGTCTGCTGCTTTCGGGAGAGGTTAGACATGGTGGGTAATGCGGAGGGAAGTCAGGCAGACCTCTATTTCTTGCCGGATTTGCCGGCTTTGCGCAGGATCCGTTCGCCCTCGTATCTGATCCCCTTGCCCTTGTAGGGCTCAGGAGGACGAATGGCTCGGATCTTTGCAGCTTCGTTGCCCACCAGCTCCTTGTCTGCACCTGAGACGGTGACGTTGGTGTTGTTCTCTACTGCAAAGGTGACTCCTTCGGGTGGGTCCATTTCTACCGGATGGCTGAAGCCGGCACTCACTACAAGCTTTTTCCCTTTCACTTGTGCACGTGAGCCCACACCGATGAGTTCTAGTTTGCGCGTGTAGCCCTTGCTCACCCCTTCAACCATGTTGGCGACAAGCGAGCGACAGAGACCGTGACGCTCACGCGACTTACGTTTCTGACTTGTGGGTGTAACCACAATTGTGTTCTCCACCTGACTGACGCTGACGCCTTCGGGAAGGGTGCGGCTCAGTTCTCCTTTGGGGCCCTTGACGCTGACTGCAAGACCATCAAGGGTTACAGCCACCTTGTCGGGGATGGGGATGGGATTCTTACCGATACGAGACATGGTTCAGGTTCCGGGTCAGTACACGTAACAGAGCACTTCTCCGCCAACGCCCTGTTTGCGGGCATCGCGGTCGCTCATCACGCCTTTGGAAGTGGAGATGATTGCCATCCCAAGGCCACCAAGGACTTTGGGCAGGGCGCGGGTGTTCTTGTAGATGCGCAGGCCTGGCTTGCTCACCCGCTGCATTGAGCGGATGGTGGGATGGCGGTGTTTGCCGCTGTACTTCAATTCGAGGACTAGATGGGTGCGTACACCTTCACCTTCTTCGCTGATTTCAGAGATGAAGCCCTCTTGCTGTAGGACTTTGGCAATACTGCGTGACATGCGGGAGGCAGGAACGCGGGTGGTTTGGTGACGTTTTTCACTCGCATTGCGGATGCGTGTGAGCATGTCTGAGATTGGATCGTGGTTGGCCATAGTTCAGTCGTCTCCGAAGAGGGCTTAATTGCTGCGGAACGGCATTCCCATCTCTCGGAGGAGGGATTGGCCCTCTTCATCCGTACGGGCGCTGGTCACGATGGTGATGTCCATACCCCTGATGGCATCGATCTTGTCGAAGGAAATCTCAGGGAAGATGAGTTGCTCCCTCACTCCAAGGGTGTAGTTTCCACGGCCGTCAAAACTCTTTGGGCTGACACCGCGGAAGTCCCGGATTCTGGGCAGTGCAAGATTGATCAGGCGCTCCAGGAAGGCATACATCCGCTCTCCGCGGAGTGTGACGGCGCAACCTATGGGCATTCCCTGCCTGATTTTGAAGCCAGCGATAGCCTTCTTCGCCCTAGTTACGACAACTTTCTGGCCAGTGATAGTAGCCAGTTCAGTAATTGAGGCCTCCAAGGACTTTGCGTTTTGGGCGGCCTCACCGAGCCCTCGGTTGACGGTGATTTTTAGCACCTTGGGGACTTCGTGAATATTCGAGAGACTTAGGTCCTTCAGCAGTTTGGGCTGAATGGTCTCCCGGTAGCGCTGTTTGAGTGACATGGCTTGGTGGAAGGGTTCTTCTGGACGTGGTCAGAAGATCGGGGATTGGGAAGAAAGGGAAGTTGGTGGGCTGGAAATTGTGATTTAGATGGCCCAGGGTTCTGTGGTTTGAGCTGTGATTAGTCGATCAACTCTCCGGTTTTTTTGAGGCGGCGTTTTTTGCTGCCGTCTTTTTCGACAACCAGCTCCACACGACTGGCGATCTTTTTTTTATTGGAATAGAGCATCACGTTGGAGGCGTGTACGGACGCTTCCTCTGTGACAATCCTGCCGCTTTCTCCCTCTTGGGTGGGTTTGACGTGACGGGTGCGAATGTTGACGCCCTGCACAATGACGCGGTTCTCTATGGGCAGAGTGCGTAACACTTCGCCAGTTTTTCCTTTGTCCTTGCCTGTGATGACTTGGACGGTGTCCCCTTTATGGATGCGCATCTTGATGCGCTGAGTGGCTTTTTGTTTGGGGGTTGCGATAGGCATTTCAGATCACCTCCGGAGCGAGGGATACGATTTTGGTGAAGTTGCGCTCGCGAAGTTCCCGAGCCACCGGTCCAAAAACACGCGTGCCTCTAGGGTTTTTGTCCTCGTTAATGAGCACTGCGGCGTTGTCGTCGAAACGAATCGAGTTGCCAGTATCTCGGCGCAGGGTTGCTTTTGTGCGCACCACCACAGCTTTGACGACCTCGGATTTCTTGACGCTCATATTTGGCATCGCGTCTTTGACGGCTGCCACGATGACGTCGCCTACATGGGCATAGCGACGGTTTGAGCCCAGAACACGGATGCATTGGATTCGCTTGGCGCCACTGTTATCGGCAACAGTGAGGAAGGATTCTTGCTGAATCATGTGGAGACCTCTTGAGCTTTGGGACTGTGGCTAAGGACTTCAGCAACCGTCCAACGCTTTGATCGGCTGAGAGGGCGTGTCTCAGTGATGCGCACGCGATCACCGACACGGCAGGTGTTACCAGCGTCGTGGGCTTTATATCGGGTGGTTCGGCTGACCGTCTTCTGATAGATGGGATGGGGGAAGCGGTTTTCCACCGCTACCACTACTGTTTTGTCCATCTTGTCGCTGACGACGGTGCCGAGCCTTTCCTTGAGTGCCATGGGTTCTAAGGGGAAAATCAGGAGGAGGCGGCGGAGCGGCTGCGCTCCTTCTGCACCGTCAAGAGCTGCGCCAGCTTGATGCGGGCCTCTTTGAAGCGGTGCGTATTGCTCAGCTGCCGGGTGGCTTGCTGAAAGCGGAGATCGAACAGCTCTCGGCGGATGCCATCGATCTGCTCTGTGATGTCGGCGTCGGTGAGTTTGCGCACTTCGGCGGCTTTGGGATGGGCCATGGGTCAGGACTCCGCGGTGATGGCGGGCACACTGGCAGGCTTGTCGCTACCAGCAACCTTCTCTTGGTCGTCCAGGCCGATGAACTTTGTTTTGATGGGCAGTTTGTACTGGGCAAGGCGCATGGCTTCCCTAGCAATGTCTTCGGTGATCTCTGCACCGCCCATTTCGAACAGAATCCGACCTGGCTTAATGACGGCAACCCAAAATTCAGGGTTGCCCTTGCCAGAGCCCATGCGTGTTTCAGCGGGACGCATAGTGACTGGCTTGTCTGGGAAGATCCGGATCCAGATCTTTCCACCCCGTTTGACGTAGCGGGTCATGGCTCGGCGGCTGGCCTCGATTTGGCGTGAGGTAATCCAGCCGCATTCCTGGGCTTGCAAGGCAAACTCTCCAAAGGCAATGTTGTTACCCCTGGTGGCGACGCCGCGCATACGGCCTCGTTGCTGTTTGCGGAATTTGACGCGTTTTGGACTCAGCATGGTTCAGGCCTCCTCATCAACCCTCGTTTGAGCGATCTTCGAATTGTTGGGGTCGACGATTGCCCCTGCGCCGTGGGCTTGCACCCACAGGCATTGTCTGGGCCTCGTCTCCCAGTACTTCGCCTTTGAAGATCCAGACCTTGATGCCTAGGACTCCGTAGGTAGTGCTAGCCACTTTTGTGGCGTAGTCGATCTCGGCGCGAAGGGTGTGTAGAGGCACACGGCCTTCGCGGGTCCATTCGGTGCGAGCGATTTCGGCGCCGTTGAGCCGACCACCAACCTGGATTTTTAAGCCCAGTACACCCGCTCGCTGGGCCCGTTGTACGGCCATGCGGATGGTGCGGCGGAAGGCGACTCGCTTCTCGAGCTGCTGGGCGATGTACTCGGCCAGCAGGAAGGCATCGGCATCGACGCGCTCGACTTCAACGACGTTGATCCGAACCTGTCGGCTGTGATCACCGATGGTTTTTTGGATGCCGGTTCGCAGCTCTTCGATGCCACTGCCCTGGCGGCCAACGAGGACACCTGGTCGTGCAGTCTTCAGCTCCACTTCGAGTTGGTCAGCCTTGCGGGCAATCAACACATCGCTGATGCCTGCTGCGCCGTACTTCTTATGGATGAATCGACGGATCCTGTCGTCCTCCTGAAGGAGGATTGGGTACATCTTGCTGGTGGCGTACCAGCGAGATCGGTGCTCCTGGGTGATCCCCAGGCGTAAGCCGGTTGGATGGATTTTGTGTCCCATCGGTCGGTGTCCTCGGGGGTCAGGAGTCGGTCTGGGCTGCCACAGCAATGCTGATGTGGCAGGTTTGCTTCTTGATCGCGAAAGCGCGACCTTGAGCTCGGGGCCGATAGCGCTTCATGGATGGACCCATGTCGGCGCTGGCTTGGGCTATCACAAGCGATGCTGGATCAAGACCCAGGTTGTGTTCTGCATTGGCCACAGCTGACCTCAGAACTTTTGTGATCGGGCCAGTGGAGCGGTAAGGCATGAACTCGAGCATGATCAGCGCGTCGCGATAGGTGCGACCGCGGATTTGATCGAGCACTCGCCGTACTTTTGATACGGATCCGCGTATGAAGCGGCCGTGGGCCTTGGCGATAGTTGTCGTCGTGGGGGATGAGGTCGTCATGGTCTCAGCGGCCTCCTTTTTTGTCTTTGATGTGGCCTTTGAAGGTGCGGGTGGGAGCAAATTCACCCAGCTTGTGCCCAACCATCTGCTCGGTGATGAACACCGGCACATGGCTCCTGCCGTTGTGAACGGCAATGGTATGGCCGATCATCATTGGCAGGATGGTGGAGGCTCGAGACCAGGTTTTGATCACCGACTTGTCATCGTCAGCATTTTGCTTTTCCAGCTTGCGAAGCAGGCTGTCAGCAATGAATGGGCCTTTTTTTAATGAACGTCCCATGGCGGGTTAAGCGAACGGCAGAACAGTGATTGGCATCAGGAATCGCGTCCTCCTCGGCTGCGTTTGGAGGTGCGGCGACGTTTCCGAAGAACGAACCGATTGCTGGGCTTGTTCCGCTTACGCGTCTTGAGACCCAGGGCAGGTTTGCCCCAGGGTGTCACCGGGCCTGAGCGGCCGATCGGTGCACGTCCTTCGCCACCACCATGAGGGTGGTCACAGGGGTTCATCACACTGCCGCGAACTTGGGGGCGACGCCCTAGCCAACGCCGGCGTCCAGCCTTGCCCAGGCTGGTGTTGCGCACTTCCGAGTTGCCTACTTCGCCGAGAGTGGCGTAGCACTCATTGCGCACAAGGCGGACTTCAGTGGAGGGCAGCTTGAGAGCGACGTAGTCACCCTCCTTGGCCATCACTTGTGCACTTGAGCCGGCCGTACGTGCCATTTGGCCACCCCGGCCGGCATAAAGCTCAACGTTGTGGACGCTGGAGCCAAGAGGGATGGCTGAGAGTGGCAAAGCATTGCCTGTCTCGATCGGTGATTCCGGGCCTGAAATCAGCTGCTGACCAATGGCGATCCCGGCGGGAGCAATGATATAGCGCTTCTCGCCATCAGTATAGAAAAGCAGTGCTAGGTGGGCCTTGCGATGGGGGTCGTAATGGATCGCCGCCACTTTGGCCGGAATGCCGTGCTTATTGCGACGGAAATCGACGATGCGGTATAGGCGCTTGTGCCCGCCACCGCGATGGCGGCAGGTGATCACACCTCTGTTGTTGCGACCCTTGCGGCGATGTTTGGCCACCACAAGAGAACGCTCGGGTTTACGGCCGGTGACCTCATTGAAGTCTGTGACCACCCTGGTGCGTGTTCCTGGGGTGTAAGGGCGGAAGGTACGGATTGCCATGATGTTTTCAGACCCCTCAGGACTCAGGGAAGAGTTGGATCGTGTTGCCTTCGGCAAGCCGCACGATTGCTTTTTTGACCTGGGCTCGCTTGCCAGTGAAACGACCCACTCGACGGCTGCGCCGTGGAGGATTCATGGTGCTGATGCCCACCACACGGACATCGAAGAGTTGTTCTACGGCTGCCTTGATGTCAGGCTTGGCGGCACGATGGTCAACCTCAAAGGTGTACTGGTTTTGTTCCAGTGCGCTGGTCGCCTTTTCCGTGATTAGTGGACGGCGGATCACATCCGCCAGCCGATCATTGAAACGTTCAGTCATCTCCGTAAACCTCCTGGATCTTGGCGAGAGCCTCCTCGCTCAGCACCAGAGAATTGGCGTGGAGCAAATCGAAGACGTTGAGTTGATCGGCGGCGATCAGTTTCACCTTTTCGAGATTGCGCACGGAGCGTCGGATGATCTCGGAGGGTGTGGAAAGAATGATCAAAACCTTTGCATCTGCGGCAAGGCCGAGCCTTACAAGGGCGTCTGAGATCTCTCTGGTCTTGGGGACCTTCAGGCTGTTGCCAAAGTCTTTGACCACAATGACGTCCTCAATACGGGCCATCAGCGCGGTGCGTAGGGCCAGACGACGTTCCTTTCGGTTCATCGCCAGGTTGTAGGTCCTTGGCTTTGGTCCGAAGATGATGCCGCCGCCTGGGCGTAAGGGGGTGCGGATCGTTCCCTGGCGGGCACGGCCGGTGCCCTTTTGCTTATAGGGCTTGCGTCCACCACCACGAACCTCGGCACGAGTGAGGGTGCTTGCCGTTCCCTGACGGCTATGGGCCTGCTGCCTGAGCACTGCACGGTGCATGAGATCAACAGCCGTGGTTTCTTTAGAAACTTTGAGTTCAAGGCTTGCCTTGCCGGCTTCCTTGCCCTGCCAGTCGTGAACAACACATTCAGCCATCACTTACCTCCTTGAGCAGGCTTGTTGCCTACGCGTTTTGCGGGTCTGATGTTGAGCAGGGCGCCTGGCTTGCCAGGCACCGACCCCTTCACCACCAGGAGATTGCGGTTGCTGTCCACTTTGAGGATGGTGAGTCCACGGGTGGTGCGCTTTTTGCCGCCGTAGCGGCCAGCCATGCGTTTGCCTGGATAAATCCTTCCTGGCGTGGTTCCAGCACCTGTGGAGCCTGGCTCTCGATGGTTTTTGGAACCGTGGCTCATCGGACCACGGCTGAAGCCGTGGCGCTTTTGATAACCAGCGAAACCACGCCCCATCGTGTCGCCGCTGACGTCTACCTTCTGGCCAGCTTCAAAGCTGCCGACGGTGATCGCTGCTCCCAGCTCTAGGCCTTCAAGGCCCTCGACGCGATATTCGCGTAGATGCTTCAAGAGAACCTCGCCAGATTTGGTGAGGTGCCCTTTGGAAGGCTTGTTGATCAATTTTTCGCGGGTATCACCGAAACCGATCTGAACGGCGGCATAACCGTCGATGTCAGAAGTCTTGAGTTGGGTGATGCGGCAGGGCCCCGCCTCGATCAGGGTGACCGGGATGGCTCTGCCTTGATCGTCGAAGAACTGAGACATGCCCAGTTTCTTCCCAAGGATGCCGATTGACATGGAAGGTAAAAACGCCAGCGTGGATGTCCGCCGTCCGTTTTCCGGTCGGGGGGTTGTGATTCAGTGCTGATCAAGGGAGCGCAGTCGTCGCCGAAAGAGCTTGTGCCGTAAGAAACGGCGGCTGAGGCAATTTCGGATAGGGCTAGCGAGCAAATCAGCTGGCTGGGACTTGGTCGACCTTTTGAGTCAATCAGTTTCCCGGCAGTTATAGGGATAAATCCCTTTCCTGCTCTGGCCTAGGGATCCGGCGCAATCGTCGGATCTGATTCGTCTTCTGGAGGCCCGGCTAGCGGACGGGCACAGAAATAGGAACCAAAATAAGACCTTACACCACTACTTACGCCAATTAAATATTTTCCGAACCTGCTGGCAGACTCATGGCTACTTGAGTGATGTCGTCATGCCGCTGTTGCTTTCTGGTCGGGTGTTTCGCCGTGACCTGGATGCTTGCGGCTGTCTGGCCATGCATGTTCCCCTTGAAGGTGGCAGTGAAACCCGTTTGCTGCGAAGGCTTCGGGCTGCTGGATACCGCACCCAGCTGAGCTCAGCTCGGGGGCTTGGCGATCCGGAGGTGTTTCTGTTTGAGCTGCACGGCATTCGGCCTCCTCATCTCGGGCATCAAAGCGTTGGGCGCAATGGGGCTGTCGGTGAGGTTCAGCAGGTGATGCCCCAGTTGGCTGAATTATTTGTCGACAACGCTCCTGTGGTGCTCTGGCTTTTGGAGGGGCAGGTGCTGTCAAGATCTGAGCTCTTGGCGCTTTGTGATCTTTGTAAGCGTGAGTCGCGTTTACGGGTCGTTGTTGAGATGGGGGGTGCTCGCAGTTTGAATTGGCAGCCGATGTCCACTTTGCTCGGGGACTGAACACTATTCCTTCTAACCCTTTCCAGCAGAGTGCTCTTCGCGGTGAGCTCGCCCTGGCCAGTGGGTCTTGGGTGAAGTTGATCTGTGGTGCCAGTAATCAGGATTTGCTTTCCATAACAGACCTTTGTGCGGTTTTTGCTGCGGCTGGTATTCACTGTGTGGATGTGGCGGCCGATGCTGCCGTTGTCAGGGCAGCTCGTCAGGGGCTTGATTGGGTGCAAGCGCGGAGTGGTTTTCGTCCTTGGTTGATGGTGAGCATCAGCGATGGCAAGGATGCCCATTTTCGAAAAGCTTGGTTTGATCCTGCTCGCTGTCCAAGCGATTGTTCGCGGCCTTGTCAACATGCTTGTCCTGCTGAGGCTATTGGTGAGCAAGGGGGGGTTCAGTTAAGCCGTTGTTATGGCTGTGGACGATGTCTGCCGACTTGTCCGCTTGGTTTGATCGATGAACATGACCGGCGACTTGAACTGAAAGATTTCGGACCTATGTTGGTGGAATTGCATCCTGATGCAGTCGAGATTCACACGGCACCTGGGCGGGCTGAGGCCTTTGAATCCACAGTTGCAGAGCTGATGTCGGCTCAGGTGCCTCTGCAGCGGATTGGGGTGAGCTGTGGCCTTGAGGGGCATGGGCTCACGGTTGAGGCTTTAGCAAGTGAGTTGTGGCAAAGATATGTTTGTTTAAGGCGTTCTGGGCAAAGACCTCTTTGGCAGCTTGATGGCCGACCCATGAGTGGCGATATCGGGTCAGGAACGGCTCGAGTTGCTGTAGCGCTCTGGCGGAAGCTGCGGCCATTGGCTCCGCCTGGCCCCCTCCAGTTAGCGGGGGGCACCAATGCCCACACGATCACCTATCTCTCTACTGAGCATGGGCCGGCAGGCATTGCCTTTGGCGGCATGGCTCGTCGTCTCCTTCAGCCCTGGTTGCTTGAAGCAGAGGCCAGGCATGTGAGCCTGAGAGAATGGCCTGAGGGTTGGCAAGCTGCTCTTGCGCAGGCAGAGCAGCTTGTTCGTCCATGGCTGTTCCGCCAATCTGGGTCGTAAGCCTGCTAGAAGGCCATTAGGGGAGCCATCTCTGCATGGCTGGGGCTGAGGGCCATGAAGCCAAAGCGTATTACTGATGATCTAGACCGATTGTTGGATTTGTTGCCTCTTGCGGTTCAGCAGGCTTTGGCGACACCCAATAGCCGGGAGCAGTTACTCGAGGTGGTCTTGGATCTCGGCAGAGTGCCTGAAGCACGCTATCCGGGACGAGCGCTTGCTTTAGGAGAGCAGTGCCTCACGCGCGATGACCTGCAAACCACTGTTGATCGATTGGGCCAGTTTGGTGCTGACAACCGTGCTGGCATTGAACGAACTCTGCATCGCATCAGTGCTATTCGTAATCGCCAGCGAGAGGTGGTGGGCCTCACCTGCCGTGTGGGAAGGGCCGTTTTTGGCACCGTGGCGATGGTGAGAGATTTGCTGGATAGTGGTCAATCGCTCTTGTTGATGGGGCGCCCAGGAGTTGGGAAGACCACCGCGCTGCGTGAGATTGCCAGGGTTCTTGCTGATGATCTGCAGCGCAGGGTTGTGGTGATTGACACCAGTAACGAGATTGCTGGTGACGGGGATATTCCACATCCAGCTATTGGTCGGGCCAGGCGCATGCAAGTGTCTCTGCCAGAACAACAGCATCAGGTCATGATTGAGGCCGTGGAGAACCACATGCCGGAAGTCATCGTGATTGATGAAATCGGTACGGAGCTAGAGGCCCAGGCTGCGCGCACGATCGCTGAACGGGGGGTGCAGCTTGTGGCTACGGCCCATGGCAATGCTTTGGCGAATTTGATCAAGAATCCAACCCTTAGTGATCTTGTTGGCGGGATTCAGGCTGTCACTCTTGGAGATGAAGAGGCAAGGCGGCGACGCACGCAGAAGACTGTGCTTGAGAGGGCTGCTGAGCCCACTTTCCCTGTGGCAGTTGAAATGAATACTCGCAACCGTTGGTCGATTCATGCCGACGTGGCTGCCACTGTTGATCAGTTGCTGCGCGGACAGTTGCCACGCCCCCAGTTGCGGGAGCTGGGCTCTGATGGATCGGTGCGGCTCGTGGATGCGCAGCCGAGTCGATCATCTTCACCACGTCCTGCTCTGGCAGCGGTCCCTCTGCCGGATCCAAAAGCACCTTCTCCTAGAGCGGCTCCACCTGCCCAAGATCATGCTGAGGCGATCTCTGCTGATCGTGCAGATCACAGAGCACTGCATGTTCTCTGTTGTGGAATCACGCCCCAACTGGTGGATGAGGCTATTCGTCGTCATGGCTGGCCTGTTCGTTGGGTGGATGACCTCCATGAGGCTGACGTTGTGCTCAGCATCCGTAAGGGACTCGGCCATCAGCCAACTCTGAGACGTCAGGCGCGTGAATCACGTGTGCCGGTCCTTGTGATTAAGTCCGACACCTTGCCTCAGGTAGAGCGTGCGCTGGAGCGGCTGCTAGCACGTCGCGCTGGGCCGCAAGATCAGATCTCACATTCAGAGTCTCAGGATGGTGATCAGGAAGATGCCCTGGCTGCACTTGAAGAGTGCAGATTGGCTGTGGAAAAGGTAGTGCTGCCCTATGGACGACCGGTGGAGCTCTTACCCCGTAGCGAGCAGGTTCGTCAGATGCAGGTTGATTTGGTGACGCGCTATCGCCTCAGTAGTGATGTTTTCGGCCAGGCGGAACAACAGCGATTGCGGGTTTATCCCCCTTGAAATGGCTCTGCTTGAACAGCATGCATTGACGAAGGTGGCTTCAATGTGGGTAACTATCTGGATTCCAGTGAAGTCTCCTCTGCGCGGCTAATGATCTGGATCATTGGGCCGTCGCCAAGTGGTAAGGCAGCGGGTTTTGGTCTCGCCATTCCTAGGTTCGAATCCTAGCGGCCCAGTTTCTCAATCCTCAGTTGACGTCTCGCTCCCTGTTGGTTTTCGACTTTGACGGTGTCATTGTTGATGGGATGGGCGAGTACTGGTGGAGTGCCCGGCACGCTTGTCTGCAGTTAGTGGGTCTTGACTTTGGTCCAGACCCTTTGCCCGATGCTGCTCCTGAAGCTTTTCGTTTACTCCGGCCCTGGATCCATCAGGGTTGGGAGATGGTGCTTTTGGCGGCAGAGCTGCTGCGTTCTGATGGACCCTTGCTGCGGCATGGAGCTAAGGCCTTTTCGGTCGATTATCACTTGCGATGTCAGCAGGCTTTAGAGGCTTGGGGATGGCAGCCAGGTCAGTTGCAGGAGGCCTTGGAGCAGGTGCGGCGGAGTGCGCTGGAGGCCGATCGGTTGAATTGGCTGGCTCGCCACCGCCCTTTCCCTGGTGTGATTGAGCGTCTTCGTGGCCTCCACGGTGAAGGCTTCGACTTGGTGGTGCTCACCACCAAGGGGGCCGAGTTCACCGCTGAACTGTTGAAGTGCTTTCAACTTGCTCCTCATGGGTTGTACGGCCATGAGTCGGGCAGTAAGCCTGAGGTGCTGCTGCGGTTGGCGGCGGAGCGACCACTGCGGGGCTTCGTGGAGGATCGTCGTGCCACCCTCGAGACGGTGCTCGTGACGCCCGGACTATCTTCTCTGCCTTGCTATCTGGCGAGTTGGGGCTACCTCAAGCCGGAAGACTCTCGGACCTTGCCCATGGGTATTCGCCTGTTGGAGCCAGAAGCTTTGGCGGCACCCTTGGCGAGTTGGCCCTGATCCGTTAGGGTACGTCTGTACTATCTGGGGCGGTTCGCGGTTGTGGTGGTATTGGACTCTTTGATCGGTGTCCGTCAGCTTTGCCGCAGTGTTTTTTGCTTCGCCTAGGTCAGCAATCGACGGTACTCGTTTAATCCTTTATTTACCATTGCCATGTCAGTTGACGTGAAATCAGCCCAATCCTCTAAGTCTGATTCCCTCCAGGTTGAACCCCGTCCAGGTGAGCGGGACAAAGCTCTCAATTTGGTGCTTGGTCAGATTGAACGCAATTTTGGCAAGGGTTCGATCATGCGCTTGGGGGATGCCTCTCGGATGCGGGTGGAGACCTTCCCTACAGGGGCGCTGACCCTTGATCTTGCCCTTGGCGGTGGGTACCCGAAAGGACGAGTCGTGGAGGTGTACGGCCCGGAGAGTTCCGGTAAAACCACCCTCACCCTGCATGCCATCGCCGAGGTACAGCGTCGTGGTGGCGTCGCAGCTTTTGTGGATGCCGAGCATGCGCTCGATCCGGTCTACGCAGCCTCTTTAGGAGTGGATATTGAGAACCTGCTGGTCTCGCAGCCGGACACGGGGGAGATGGCTCTGGAGATAGTCGACCAGCTTGTGCGCTCTGCCGCCGTTGATATCGTTGTTGTGGATTCCGTTGCTGCGCTCACTCCTCGGTCTGAGATCGAAGGTGAGATGGGCGATTTAGCTGTGGGTAGCCAGGCCCGTCTGATGAGTCAGGCGATGCGCAAGATCACTGGCAACATCGGCAAATCTGGCTGCACGGTCATTTTTCTCAACCAGTTGCGTCTCAAGATAGGCGTCACTTACGGCAACCCGGAGACGACGACTGGTGGTAATGCTCTCAAGTTTTACGCCTCCGTACGTCTCGATATCCGTCGTATTCAAACGCTCAAGCGCGGCACGGAGGAGTATGGAATTCGTGCCAAGGTGAAGGTGGCTAAAAACAAGGTAGCCCCTCCGTTTCGTATTGCTGAGTTCGACATTCTTTTTGGTCGTGGCATCAGTACCTTGGGTTGCTTGCTTGACCTAGCTGAAGAAACCGGTGTTGTCATCCGTAAGGGTGCCTGGTACAGCTATGAGGGCGACAATATCGGTCAGGGACGTGACAACACGATTACTTGGCTTGAGCAGAATTCTGAAGCTCAGGAGCAGATTGAAGTTCTTGTGCGTCAGAAACTCACTGAAGGGTCTGAGGTGACCGCTAATTCCATGCGTCCGTTGGCGGCTGCGGCGCGTACTGCGGCTAAAAAACCTGTCGTCAGCTTGGCATCTGAAGCTGCTTAAGACTGGCTAAAAGAACGAGACAACCCAAGAGCTCTTTGAGGGTCTTGGGTTTGTTCCTGAAGAGAGAGATTTGGGGTGATTGATGCTTTCTTTTCCCAGCAGTTTGTTTTACCTGGCATCGGCGGGGGTCCACCACCCAGCGGCTGGGCCTATGAAGCGCGCTACGACCCACAAAGCCACCATGAAGCCGATGCCAATCCAGGCGCCACGGGTTGTGATGGCGTAAAAACGCTCTTTATCACGTTGGGTAATGGGCAGCCAGGAGACGATTCTGGGGGAGTCATCTTTTTTGGACTGTTTCTGGCGTGGTGCTAGGCCCTGATCGGATCGTCGTCTGGCTTCTCCCATGGCCTTCCTCGTTGCTGTTTGGTTGTTAAAGAGTAGTTGGCTTAATCCGGTAATAGGCGTTGCAGGGGTGTCCAGGGTTCGAGTGTTCTCAGCACTTGCTTCCCCCAGCTCCGTCCTCGTAGACGTCCGTCCAGGATGGCCAGTCGTCCGTGATTTTTTCGGAGCGGAGCTATGGCTGGTGTAAGCAGGCTGAGAGCTTCAGGCAAGAGAAGGTCTCGGAACCAGTCACGACCTTGATTCTTGAGGGATTCTACTCTTGCTGCTGTGAGTGGTGATTCTACGCTCGCCAGGGGAAGCAAGGCCACGATTAGTTGTTCTGGGAGAGGGAGTTGATCCTGGTGATGAAGCCACCAAGTCCAGCGGCAACAGACAACACCGTTGGATTCCGGAGCGGTGGTTTCATGAACGACTCTGCGTCCAAATTCCGCCGCCAACTCACTTGTGAGTTGGCGGCGCAGTTGTTGATCGTCAAGTAACACCACAGTGATGCCCGGACGCCCCAGGATCAGACGGCGGCATTGATCAAGCAGATGCTCTGCATAGATTTCGGTATTCGGTAGTGGTTGGCGGCGCGGTGCAAAAAGAGGTATTGGTTCCTGCAGGTTGGGTTCACTCAATCTGGCCATGACGGTGGCAGGAAATGCTGCAGCGTCCAACTCAGTGCGGACGAGATCGTTCTCCCTTGATCCGCTCAGCAGGACAGACGGCTGGTCTCGTAACAGACCTGGAAGATTTTGAAGGGGTTCGAGCGGTTGTAGATGCCATTGCCATTGCAGTAGTCGGTGATCGAGTTCGGCCCAGCTTGCCCAAAAACGGCTATCGGCTTTCAGCACTGCAGGCCAAGGGGAAGGTGAGGGGCCTAGAAGTCGCATGAGATCTTTGAGAGCCTGAATTTCGCTGCCATCAAGGCGAACCTGGGCATTGGCTCGGGTGGCGTGAGTAAACAGGCTGCGGCTTAATCGTTCGTGCAGTTGCATGAGGGAAGCCTCCGCAGAAGGATGTGCCCGCCGCAAACGCTCCCAGTCTTGAGGTGTGATCGACAAAGCCATGCTGTCCCTGAGTCGCTGGCTTAGTTGGTCTGCTTCTGGAATGATCAACTGCCTTGATTTGAGATGCCCCTGGTGGTGTGCCTCAATCAACTCACTGTGGTTCATCAACCACAGTTGATTCCCTGAGGGCGGAAGGTGCCCTTCCCAGCAGGGGAGTTTGATGCCTTTCGTCAGCAGTTGTGGCAGTTCTACTTTGAGGAGTCGGCGTCGCTGCTGATCGGAAAGGATCATCACAGCATCCTTGGCCTCCAGGCAGAGGGGAACCAGCAGACCAAGCCACCAGAGGTCTTTGCTACGAGGGTCGAGCTGGATCAGGGTGTGATCTTTGCGCCTGAGACTGCGGGCAACAAGACGGCTCAAAGTGAGGTGATGAGGCCAGGGGGAGGAGTTCTGCAGGAGCAGGTGCTTGAGCTGCTGATGGCTGCGGGCTTCGAGCATTGCGAGAGCCTAGGAAGCCGTAAACCCGAGAAAGCTCCATGTTGATTGGTCGATCAACATGGACTGCAGTGCGAGAACCGTAGGGATGGAGCAGAACAAAAAAACATCACTTTGCGCTGGAGTCGTAGGGCTTGGGCTGATTGGTGGCTCCTTGGGATTGGATCTGCAGGCGCTTGGTTGGAAGGTCAATGGTCTGGTGCATCGTTCCAGTACCGCTGATAGGGCTCGCGCTAGGGGTTTGGCTCACTTGGTGAGCACCGATCCGGGCATTCTCGCGGATTGTGATTTGGTGATCCTGGCGTTGCCTTTGGCTCAGCTGCTCAATCCAGATCCGAATCTCCTAAAGGCTTTGCCTACAGCTGCTGTGGTAACTGATGTGGGTTCAGTGAAGATGCCTGTTTTAGAGCTCTGGCGCGACCTACACCCCCGCTTTGTGGCTAGCCATCCCATGGCAGGCACCGCTGAAGCAGGAGTGGAAGCAGGGCTGCGGGGCTTATTTCAGCAACGTCCTTGGGTAGCGACACCTGACAATCAAACAGACCTTGAGGCGCTCGAGTTGGTGCGTCGATTTGCGGTGTCTTTGGGCAGTCAATGGTTTACGGCGGATGCAGCTAACCATGATCAAGCGGTGGCGCTGATTTCCCACCTGCCTGTGCTGGTGAGTGCTGCGTTGCTACGAACAGTGGGTGAGGAGCGTGATCCTGCTGTTCGCGAACTCGCCAGAGTGCTGTCTTCTAGTGGTTTTGCTGATACCACCAGGGTGGGTGGTGGTAATCCCCAGTTGGGAACATCTATGGCTGAGAGCAACACCGCAGCGATCTTGCGTGGTTTGGCTGCTTATCGCTGGAGCTTGGAGCAGCTTGAGGAGGCCGTTTTGAATGGGCACTGGTCGCAGTTAAAGGCTGAATTGGAACGTTCCCAGGCATTGCGACCCAGCTTTCTTGTTGCTGCCAACAACGACCTCAATTCGCCACCCGCAACTGATGACCTCGCTGAGCCATGAGCTGGCGACAGGTCATGAGTGCCGAGATGCTCACCCCTGCAGTACCTTCACCAGGGTGAATTGAGTCGCCACAGAGCCAGAGCCCTCGCATGGGAGTTCGGCTTGCTAGTCCGAAGGGCCCAAATTGTGAAGGGTGCTGCCCAAGGCCACCCACAATTCCATTGGGCCGACCAGTCCAATGTGCAAAGCTCCTGGGTGTGGCTAGTTCTTGATGCTGCCAATCTTCAGGTGCGAGATCTAACCAACTTTCAAGTGTTTGGCGGATGGCTAACAGGGCCGTTTGCTTGCGTTCTTGATAGGTGGATTCAGTTAGGCCACACCACTCCGCTGTGGCGGTGAACACACTTGCAATCACTGTGGCTTGTCCAACGGGAGCACGGCCATCTCCCTCACGGCTGATTGATACGAACAGGGAGCCGGGTGTCTTGGAGGCTCTTTGCAGATGGACAGGACAGTTCTTAGGTAGGGCGCTGCGATCGATGGCCCCGTAGAACACCAAAGCTCCACTGGGTTGAGGTAATTTCATTAGCCTTTGGCGATAGGCCTTGGGCATGCCTGCTCCTTGTGGCATCAGCGATCTCAGGCATTGAGGAGGCAGACTGCATACCACATCTGGTGTGGTCAGTTCTAAAGCCTTGCCATTGGGGGTTTTGATGCTGACTGTCCAAGCCATGCCCCGCGCAGCTACTTCTAGGCCCACCACACGATGGCGCAGCAATACCTGGCCGCCATCCCGCTTCAGGGCATGCATTAGGTCATCGCTGAGTTTTTGCATCGATCCCTGCAGATGCCAGAGCCCAAGAGGTGCTTGAGCCATTTGCAACACGGTGGCTCCATAGAGGGCGGCTGTGCGATCGAGCGGTTCTTGCGAATAGAGCTTGATCTGGAGGTCTAGGAATTTGCGAAGGCGCTGATCCTGCGCACAGCCGCATAGCTTTAAGAGATCTGCCACTGTCAGGCTGCTCAATAGCCCTGAGGTGATTGTTGCTGGACGCAGAGCCTGAAGCAGTTGGCCTAAGTCCCAAGCGTTGCGAGGTGTGACCACCGGATCATGGCTCGCAAAGCCCCAGTTGCTTTGGTGGAGCTTGGCAGTCAGAGCCCAGAAGGAGTCACTGCCAGGGAAGTGATATCGCCATTCTTGTTCCCAGCGCTTTGGATCATGCCAGAGCTGAATGGGTTGGGATCCGTCGGCGAGATCCACTGCACAAGCGGGGTTGAGTAGCTCCGCTTGTGGCATGGGCAGGTTGAGATGCCTATAGATGCGTTCATGGCTGCCACTGGGTTCTAGACCGGCAACCTGGGTGGCACCTACATCGAAGATATAGGGACCTCGTCTGAAGGTGCCGGCACACCCTCCAGGTTGATGGTGCGCTTCCACCAAGGTGACGGGTAATCCTTGCTTGGCTAAGAGGGCTGTTGCCGTTAGGCCGGCAATGCCGCCCCCGATCACGATGATTGAGTCCTCAGCCATCCAGTCATGCTGGCAAGGTCTAGAGAGGTGTGGGTATGAACGAGCGTCTGAGACAGGGCTTGGTAGCAGCCGAGGGACCCTTGAGTGGTGAAGTGATTAAGGATGTTGAGTGCGTCGCAGGCGGATGCATTCATCAGGCCTGGTGTTTGCAGTTGAAGGGTGGTCGGCAACTGTTTGCCAAAACAGGAGGGGCAGATGCTTTGCCAATGCTCAAGGTCGAAGTTGAGGGGCTAAAGGCTCTTAAGGCATGGGTTGATCCGGGAGTGTTGGAGGTGCCGGAGCCTTTGGCGTTTGATCAGGTCTGTGGTGAAGCCGTGTTGTTGCTGCCTTGGTTGGATTTTCGGGCGGGTAATCAGGCCTCCCTGGGCCGTGGACTGGCTCTTTTGCATCGGGCGTCTGCCGCCGAAAACCCTGGACGCTTTGGTTGGCCCGTGGATGGTTTTATCGGTGCTGGCTCTCAGCCAGGGGGGTGGAGGGAGGAGTGGGGCGACGCATTCGTGACGCTGCGCTTGCGTCCTCAGCTCAGAGAGGCGGCTCGATGGGGCTTGGATCTGGTTGATGTTGAGCCAATCCTCTCGGCGTTAATCCCTTGGTTGGATCGCCATCAACCCATTCCAAGCCTCGTGCATGGGGACCTTTGGAGTGGCAATGCCAATGTTCTCTCAGATGGGCGGGGAGTCTTGCTGGATCCTGCTGCCTGGTGGGCCGATAGAGAAGTTGATTTGGCGATGACTCAATTATTCGGTGGTTTTTCGCAGGATTTTTATATCGGATATGAAAACGTATGGCCACTGCCAGCTGATGCAAGCAAAAGGGTGGAGGTTTATAACCTTTATCACCTCATCAATCACGCCAATCTCTTTGGAGGCTCATATCGAAGTCAGAGCCAAGCCATTCTGAATCGTTTGGCAAGTTGGTTGCTGACTTGAATTGCATTTGAATTTGCAATGTTCAGCCTAAATATTCCTTGCGGAGGTTCTGAACCCTTTCAGAGAGGGCAGAGCGCTTCTCACTGGTGGTGAGGTTTTGCCAGCTCCATTGGCCCACCATCACCACGCCAAGCAGTTCGAGCAGTCCAGGCACGATTGGTAGCAAATTGATTGTGTCCATCACTCCCTTGATCAGGATCTGGGCAACAATCACAGCTGCAAAGATGCCTAAAACCTTGCCGATGCGCCCCATCTGGCTCCAATCGAGCTTGTTTAGGGTTTCGTTGACCTTGCCAACGGCTTCGCTGTAACGCTCTGAGAATTTAATCTCCTCATCTGCGTTATCAACGCTGTTTGTGGTGGTCTTTTCTGTGTTGGATTGTTCGTTTGTCACGGTGTTGATGTCGCTCATGAACACGAAACCGATGGCAAATCTTTGCCGAGCGTATCGAAAGGATCTTTGTTATGCCAGGGCTGCTGGAGTTTGATCGTAATTGCCTGATGGTTCTTCGTCGCAGCTTATTGGCTGTGGCGCCATTTGAGGGATGTGCTCTTTTATTGGGTGATCAAGATGATTCTAATAGTTATCAAGGCGGCAGGATCTGGAATGTTCGGCTGATTTGGCCTTGCTGCAATGTATGGGGGCCGGGAATGTTGAGCCTCCCTGAAGGCTCGAATGATCCGAATCTTGGGGCTGAGTTGCTGCCATCACGCAAGTGTCGCTTTGCTTTGGATCCTCGTGAACAGTTGCAGGCTCAACGCTTTGCCAGAGAGCACAATTGGCAGGTGTTGGGCAGTGCCCATTCTCATCCTGGCGGTGAGGCTGTGCCGTCCGTTATGGATCATCGCTGGGCCACTGTGCCGTCGTTACTGGTGATCGTGGCTGGTTCAGGCAATGTGCGTGCTTGGTGGATGACAGGAGTGCAACCTGGCCAGCAGCATGAGGTTGCGCATTTGGGACAGTGGTAAGGGCATAGCTAGCGGCACTCTTTCCCCTATGGGTCTTCACGAAACCGTTGATGTTGACCTGAGCCCCGATGAGTTAGAGCGTTTTTCTCGTCATCTCACCCTGCCAGAGGTTGGGATGAATGGTCAGAAACGACTCAAGGCGGCTTCTGTGTTGTGTGTGGGTAGTGGCGGGCTCGGTTCGCCGTTGCTGCTTTATTTGGCTGCTGCTGGTGTAGGCCACATCGGGATTGTCGATTTCGATGTTGTTGAGCTCTCTAATTTGCAGCGCCAGGTGATCCATGGCACGAGTTGGGTAGGTCAAGCAAAAACGCATTCTGCTCGGGCTCGCATCCTTGAAATCAATCCCCATTGTCAAGTGGATGTCTACGAGAAAGCGCTGACGCGAGATAACGCTTTTGAGATCATTCAGCCGTACGACATTGTTTGTGACTGCACTGATAATTTCCCTAGCCGTTACCTGGTGAATGACGCTTGTGTGCTTTTAGGTAAGCCCAGTATTTATGGATCGATTCATCGCTTTGAAGGTCAGGCCACGGTGTTTAATCTTGATGCTGAGAGTCCCAACTATCGTGATCTGGTGCCCGAACCGCCACCCGCTGGCTTGGTGCCTTCTTGCGTTGAAGGCGGTGTGATGGGGATCCTTCCGGGATTGATTGGTTTAATTCAGTCCGCGGAGGTCATTAAAATCATTACTGGTATCGGCACGACGTTGAGTGGTCGGCTGCTGGTTGTTGATGCCTTGGCGATGACGTTTCGGGAGATGGCTTTGCGCCCGAGTCAACCGCGAGTTGTGATTGATCAGCTCATTGATTATCAAGACTTTTGTGCTTCTGGTGCTGATAAACCAGCTCAAGAGAAGGCTGCTGGGTTGGAGAGTATTTCAGTTCAGGATCTCAAGTCTTTATTCGATCTTGGCGCTGAGGATTTTGCCCTGGTGGATGTGCGTAATCCCAATGAGGCTGAGATTGCTTGCATTGCTGGTTCAGAATTGATCCCGTTGAACAAGATTGAGAGTGGTGAGGCGATTGAGAAGGTCCGGCAGTTGGCCTCTGGCCGGCGACTGTATGTCTACTGCAAGTTGGGTGGTCGCTCGGTAAAGGCTTTGACCATTCTCAAGCGTCATGGCATTGAAGGTGTCAATGTGACTGGTGGTATTGATGCTTGGGCCAAGGAAGTTGATAACTCATTGCCCCGCTACTGAGTGGGTGATGACATATTTAGGGTCTCATTGTTGAAGGGATTTCAATCAGCCCGCTTCAATCATTACCAGCTGCGGTAGGCGTTTAGGTCAGTCAACCTAAAAAGCTTCTTTGTTGAGGATTGCCTTAGTAATCCACGCCTCGCTTGAGGTCTACGCCCTGTTCTGCATAGTGCTTGTGGCACACCATTTCTGAGTGGACGCCGGCCAGATCGAAGTAGGCAGGTTGGTTTTTGCAACGGCCGGTGATGATGACTTCGGTTTCGGCCGGCTTGCGGAGAAGGGTCTGAACAATCGGCTCCACAGGAATCAGTTCAAGATCCACGCTGGGATTGAGTTCATCGAGGATGACAGTTTTATAGAGCCCACTGGCGATGGCGGCTCTGGCAATTTCCCATGCGCGCTCTGCTTCGACGTAATCGATCGGTTGTTGTTGACCTCGCCAGACGATGGCATCCCGGCCGGAGCGAAGATGATCAACAAGGTGGGGATAGCTTTCTCTTAAGGCCGCAATTGCAGCGTCTTCGGTGTAGCCATTGCCACCTTTAAGCCACTGCAAGATCAACACGCGATGGCTTTTGTCTTGGCTGATGCCACGGCCAATGGCCTGTAGAGCCTTGCCTAGGGCACTGGTGGATTTGCCTTTGCCCTCACCGGTGTAGATCTCAATTCCACCGGTGGGAAGGAAGGGAATGACGCTGTCATCCTGAGGCTCCGGACGACGATGGGCGCGCATTTCGGAATGCAGATCGGCCACCTGAACCAGGGCTCGTGGAGCGGCCCGTCCGGTGACGATGATCTCCATGCCGTCAGGTCGGTCGGTGAGTGTTTTGACTACATCGTCAACAGCCAGCAGGCCTAGATCCAGCACGGGATTGAGTTCATCAAGCACAACGACTGAATAGAGGGCGCTGGCGATGGCTCCCTTGGCGATATCCCAGCCGCGTTGGGCTTCTTGGCGATCAAAACGGGTAGCGTCCTCGGCGATGAAAAATTCACCCCGACCTGTGCGCACTTGGTCGATTAGGTGAGGGAAGCCCTGTTGCAGTGCCTCAATAGCAGCATCTTCGTCGTAGGCGCGGCCTGGGCCTTTGAGGAATCGAAGCAACAGCACCCTGGTTCGTCGTTGCTCGCAGATCCCGAGCCCGATGGTGCGTAGGACAACACCAAGAGCTGCCTGACTTTTACCTTTTCCCTCGCCGTCATAGATGTGCAGTTGGCCATGACTGCGTTCATTGCTTTCGGCTGCGGTCGCGATGCCAATTCCACGTCCTCTGCTGCCGCTTGATGTTTGGCGATTTCTGGGTGTCTTGGATGCTGCCGTCTGCGAAGCCATTGACGGGTCCTCTACGGTTGGAGCTTAACGAGATCGATGGGCTGAGAAGGTGGTTGCTGGGACGGCTGGTGCAGCGGTGTTTCGGCAGTTGGAACCTCTGCCGGAGCGGGAGTATGCCCAGTTGCAGATGTTGCGCAAGCGTCTTGCCAGTTTTGGACGTGTTTGTGTGGCCTATTCCGGTGGAGTTGATAGTGCACTAGTGGCAGCGATTGCGCGGGAACAACTTGGGCCTCAAGCCTTTGCTGTGACAGGGGTTTCTCCTGCACTTGCCCCTGAGCTTCTCGATGAGGCCCGTCAGCAGGCTGCCTGGCTTGAGATTCGTCACCAGGAATGCATGACTCAGGAATTGGATGATCCGGCCTATAGCAGCAATCCCACAGACCGTTGTTTTGCTTGTAAGCGTGAATTACATCGGCATCTGGGCCCGATTGCGCAATCAGCCGGTGGAGCTCAGGTGGTGGATGGCGTGAATTACGACGACTTGGGAGAGCATCGACCTGGCATTGAGGCGGGCCGTCAGGCGGGTGTGCGTTCTCCGCTGGCTGAATTAGAGATTGGCAAGGCAGGTGTACGTCAGATGTCACGAGCTCTTGGATTCCCTTGGTGGGATAAGCCTGCGCAGCCCTGCCTGGCATCACGTTTTCCCTATGGCAATAGCATCAACGCTCAACGATTGCGTCAGGTTGGTCTGGCTGAAGCCTGGTTAAGAACGCTTGGTTTTGCTGAGGTGCGAGTGCGCAGCCAGGGCTTGGCTGCACGCATTGAAGTTCCCGCTGATCGGATTGAGGATGTGCTGCTTGAGTTGGATCGTGAGCAGGTCGTCGCGCATTTCCTTGCGCTGGGTTTCACCTCCATCAGCCTTGATCTGGAAGGTTTGGTCAGCGGCAAGCTCAATCGCACTGGCCAAGAGCATTGAAGGCGTGCAATGGCTTGCAGCTGTATCCCTTTCGCGACTCCGCTTGACTGAGTTGCTATCTGCGGATGATTGAACTTGCGGCTGTGGCTGATGCGCCATAGACCACAGTCCTGAAAGGTCGTTCTCGCTGCTTTTACAGCTGGGCGAGTAGGGCAACAACAGCTTGTCTGGTGCTTTATAGGGAATCAGGTCGTTAGAGCTAGCTCTGCTGGCTCTTAGGACGCGAGGGCTAACATGGTGGCTGTTGATATGCCTTATTCCTTGTAGGCCTGCATCTTGATAACGCAGGAAAAACGGAGGACTGCTTCAGTTTTGCTTTGAGCTTGATTCAGGGCGAGCAGAGAGACTGCTAGTCGTCTTCTTGGTAGCTGGGAGGTTGGCCAAGGTTGGTTGGCTATGGGGCTTTGCGGCGAGGGATGCCTCAATCCGAAGCACCTCTGCCTCACGAATGGCTGTGTTCTTATCCAAGTACTCAATGCTGTTGGGGTGTACTGGTGGCAAACCTGCGGCTGCGCTTCCAGCTCGCAAACAATACAGACTTTTGCAGAATCAACCATGAGCATTTCTGCACATCAAATTCCAGCAGCCAGAGAGAGGCTGCTTGGGAGCCACATGGGAGGGAGAATTAACAGTTTTTTCCTGCTGAATGCCCTTCCCCTCTCGGTGAAAAACGGAACTTGAAGACCTAGGTCTTAGATGCCCTGGCAACTACCCCTGGACTTAAGGGTCTTTAATCCGATTGTATTTATACATTGCTAATGGCTCAAAAATAGAGAGTAAACCGAACCTGTGTTCATGTTGAATCATTCTCTCGCTCCGGAATTTGTATTGACTAGGCTCTTGTCTTCCTTCTCTAAATATCGAGTGTTTGTTGTGGTTGTAGATAAGTGGTTGGAACGACTTGGCCAAATGGTTAGAACGTTTTGGTCACTCTTTCGCTAGGAAATTTCTCTGTATTCAAATACTTTTCAAGATTTGCGATGAAGCCTACGTCGGAACTGCTGAAGGAGTCTCAAGAACAGCTCAGTCAAGCAGAATTAGCTATCAAAGACTTAGAAAAAATGCTAGGGCTAATGAACAAAAGATTTGATGAACTGAATGGAATGATGATTGGGTTGGGGCAAGCTCTTACTTTAGAAGAGAGAAAGAGAGACGATTATCGCAAAAGGGAATAGCAAAGGTTGAGGTTAGAAGAAGAGCATTTGGATAAGTTTGAGCATGACAGGAGGCTTGACTAGTTACCAGCCTCTGAATCTCAAGCCACTACGAACCGGAAGGTGGATGAATGGGGCAATGTGAGTAGGTATTGAGATACACCTTGCCTTTTAGAAGTACCTCTAACGATCATCAAATGCTTCAGTATTGGCTTCAGAAGGTCGCTGTAGCTAGCTGATTAAGCCTTTGGATGGCGTATTGCGGTCGCTAGAGCTGCTGGTGTTTCCCGTTGGAAGCTCTTTAATGCATGGCTTTTGGCGCCAAGTTCCTGGCGTAAGAGCTCACAAGCTTGTTCCGGCATCGTTTGATCGCCGCAAGTGAAGACATCAATAGCCGCATAACCATTCTCAGGCCATGTGTGGATGGAGAGATGCGATTCAGCTAGAAGGGCAAGCCCTGTGACCCCCTGAGGCTCAAATCGGTGGGTGATCAGATTGAGAAGAGTGGCACCAGCACGCTTGGCTGCTGTTGTGATCAGGGTTCTCAGAAAGGCTTCGTCATTGAGCTTGGCGTGATCGCAGTCATAAAGCTCGAGGATGCAGTGCTTGCCCACCATGTCGGTGGCGCTGTGATTGATGGAGCTTGTGTTGTCTTGGTAATTGGTGTCTTCCCATCCTGGATTGGGATGCAAGCAAGACAGGGTTCTCTCCATCAAGGCAATAAAAATCAGCTCGCCACCTTAGCGGACCTCTTCCGATCGATTTAAAGATCCTGCTTCGATGATCTGTGATTGTTGTTGCCATTCATCCTGGAAGCCTTCCAAATGGGTCGCGCTAACGAGGCACTGATGCTTCTCTCCTACAGCCTCGAGCAGCAGCAACTGTCTGCCGGGATCCAGTTCCGCAAGAACGTCATCCAATAACAGCAGAGGGGGTTCACCGCAGAGTTCGCCCACGAGTTCTAGTTCGGCAAGCTTGAGCGCCAGCACCACGGTTCGTTGTTGTCCTGCTGAGCCAAAGCGGCGCGCTTCTGAATCGTTGAGTAGCAATCTCACCTCGTCGCGGTGAGGACCGATCCGGCAACTTCCCAACCGTTCCTCCTCACTGCGCTGGCCTAGGAGTTGCGTTTCGATCGCCAACCGCCAAGGTTCTTCCGCTTCCTCACCTTCGAGTTGGCTGCCTGGCTGATAGTCGAGTCGCAACCGTTCCTTGTGTTTGCTGAGGGTTTCCTGCCATCGGGCTGCAAGTGGTTCAAGGCGGGCGAGAGCTCGACTGCGACGTCGATGAATGCGTGTGCTGACTAAAGCCATCTGTACATCGAAGGCATCCAAGAGGGAATCACGCTCCTGAATCGGGAAGTGGCGCCACTGACGCCACAGCTGGCTTCGCTGACGCAGCAGCTTGTTGAAGCGACTGATCAGATCTGAATAGATCGGTTCAAGTTGTTGTACGACGCGATCAAGCCATTGGCGCCGCAGGGCAGGCTCGCCTCGAACGAGATTGAGATCGAGAGCGCTAAACCCCACGCAACGCAGTGGACCGATTAGATCTAATTGGCGGGTGAGCGTTTTGCCGTTGCGGCGGGCTTGTCGACCTCCTTGCCGCCGCAATTCCAGTTCGAGCTTCTCAGTGTCATCAGCGATGGCGCGAAGTAGGGCCCGCTCTTCTTCCCAGTGGATCAAGTCTTGATCGCTGCTGGCGCGATGCGAGCGCAGGCTGCCGAGTAGCTCTACGGCTTCGAGAAGGTTGGATTTGCCGATGCCATTGGGGCCAATGACCAGCAGCCGATTTTCCGTCAACTCCAGCTGAAGCCTGCTGTAATTGCGATACCCCTGCAGTTCGAGCTGGTGAAGCCGAATCGGTCTTGGAGCGGCATGAGGTTAAGGTACCTTGATTGAGGGGGCTTGAGAGTTGCTCTCATATAGCGGCATCCAGCCGATATTTGTGGGCATGTAGCTCAGTTGGATAGAGCATCAGATTCCGGTTCTGAGGGTCGGGGGTTCGAGTCCCTCCATGCTCGTATTTGCTTTAGCTCCCATACTCTTCTAGAGCTTTCAGTGGCATCGTTCAGTTGAGGAGCTGATCTCAATTCAGGTTGTAGTCGGTCAAGCAAAGATGGCCAGAGTGTTGCAGTTCTCTCGCCATGATTGGGTCACAAGCGTGGTTTAGATCGCTGCAGGAAGGATCCAATAACGATGTTGACTCGACGACTTAGCGGAGTCGATAACTCATCGCTCTTATGCCATCTGGATCAATAATGAAGCCTTGATCCTTCAATGCTTTGAGGGAGATGGCAGGTGCCAATATTGAGATGCTGCAACCAGGCAGAATTCGGCGCAAATTGTCAAGCGCTTGATGTACGAGAACTGCAAGCAATTGTGCTTGTAATGAGCCGGGTTGGGCGACGAGATTCCAGAGGTTGACATTGAGGCCATGGTCGCTGGTGGCGCGCACAAAACCAACCAGCGTTCCTTTCTCTTGTTCAATAATGCTTAGATGCCAAACGCTTCGCTCAAAGGCCAGGGCCCATTGCTCTGAAGTGTGGGTGGCTTCTCTGCAACGAGCGAGAAGTTTGTTGAGTGCTTGAGGATTGGGTGGCTGTTCAAGGTCTAGCCGGAAGCCGGGGGGGAGTTCGGGCTGTTGAAGAAAGGCAAGCAAGGTGGTTTCAACCGGTGTTGCGCATGCCTGCAGCAATGCCGTTAATGGTGAGCAGTGCGCCTCTTAGCAGTTCGCTGCGGCTGTAAGTGCGACCATCGCCAGCATCGTTCATGGGTGGCTGCCGGTTCTGATCACGCAGCTTGCGAAGCAGGGCCACTTGCAGAAACCCAAGGGGCACGATCGTGCGATTGCGAAGATCGACTGATAGCTGTAGGGCGGGATCGGCCGCGAGCAACCTGGGTTGTCCTGTGATGTTTAAGACCAACCGGCGGGTGAGGCTGTACTCCGTTTCGATGATCTCGAAGATACGCTTAAAGGCTTCACGGTAATCTTCGCGGCCAAGGCTAGTCATGTAGTGATGGGCCAGGTCTAGGTCTACTTTTGAAAGGGTCATCTCCACCTTGGAAATCAGCATTCGGAAGAATGGCCAGCGTTGGTGCAGTCTGCGTAGAAGGTCAAGCTGGTCAGCATCTGATTCGACTTCAGCGGCTAAGGCTGTTCCAACGCCAAACCAGCTCGGTAGCAGGAATCGACTTTGCGTCCAGCCAAATACCCAGGGGATCGCTCTCAGGCTAGAGAGGTCCTTGGCGCCGCTTTTGCGTCGAGCAGGACGGCTGGAGATTTGCAATTTGCTGATTTCTTCGATCGGCGTGACCTGTTGGAAGAAGGCCACCAGATCAGGGTTGTTGTGGACAAGGGCACGATAGTGCTCACGTGAACGGCCAGCCAGTCTGGTCATCAGTTGATTCCAACTTGGGGTGGCATCTAGCTGGTTGGTTACCAGACTGTTTTGCAGGACGGCCGTTGTGAATGTTTCTAGGTTGTAGAGGGCTAGCTCGGGCAGGCTGTATTTCGATGCCAGTACTTCTCCCTGCTCAGTGATCTTGATTCGGCCGCGCACGGTTCCGCTTGGTTGGGCAAGGATTGCTTGGTAGGCAGGGCCACCTCCTCTGCCAACAGATCCACCGCGTCCATGGAAAAGGCGCAGAGCCACACCCTGGCGGTTAGCTAGATCTTGCAGGGCAATTTGGGCTTGATGGATCTCCCAATTGCTGGATAGAAATCCGGAGTCTTTGTTGCTGTCCGAATAGCCAAGCATCAGCTCCTGCAGAGGTTGGACCTGTTCGCTGACACGAGGGAGCAAATTGCGGTAGACAGGTGAACTCAAAAGTGCCTCCATTACTGCTGGAGCCCGCTGGAGATCCTCTACGGTTTCGAAGAGGGGCACCACAAGCAGTTCGGCATGGCCAGCAGCCGGATCCACGAGGCCGGCTTCTTTGGCTAGCAGCAGCACCTCGAGTAGATCGGAAACTGTGTGACTCATTGAGATCACATATGTGCGGCAGATTCGGCTGCCGAATTCCTCCTGCAGTCGGCGCAGCATGCGAAACACGGCCACCGTTTCTGCTGTACTGGGCGACCAGATAACGGCAGAGGGGATCAGGGGGCGGCGAGTCTGTAGTTCCTCCATTAACCATTGCACTCGCTCATTTTCGGCCATGTCGCCATAGGCCTTAGGGAGGTTTAGGTAGCGGGTTAATTCGTCGAGAGCATCGCTATGGCGATTGCTCTCCTGGCGGATGTCAAGGCTGGCTAGTGAGAAAGCGAAGATGTGGACCTGATTTAAGAGGGTATCCAGAGGCTCACAGCTCAGATCTGTGCTGACCAGGCTGTTGCGGATCAGTTCTAGGTCGCTGCGGAATTCTGCTACTGATTTGTAGTGAAGGGCTTCTCCCGCATTAATTCGATTGGGGCTGGGGTTTAGGCCTTCTGGTGGGGTTTGCCAGCCTGCTTCGGCCAATTGCTGGTTGCGTTGTTGAGTGAGTTTCAACCTCTCCAGGGTGTAGCTGAGTTTAAGGCGATAAGGCTCGAGTCGATAGCGGGCTGCGCGTTCCTCGTAAACCTCGGGGAATCGAAGCCGGTCCATTTCCAGTGACTCCAACAGTGGAGTGCTTACCTGGCTCCATTGCATGGAGATGCTGAGTTGATCACGGAGTTTTTGAACGGCATTGACATAGCGCTCCAGCATCAGCTGACGTTGATAACAGGCGGTGCGCCAGGTGATTTCTGGCGTAACGGAAGGATTGCCGTCTCTGTCTGATCCAACCCAAGATCCAAACGTGCAGAAGGCAGCTTGTGGAATGTGTACGTCCGGATAGCTCTCGGCCATTGCAGTGATCAGGCGACGCCGTAGCTGGGGCATGGCATCAAAAAGCACCTGTTGGAAATAGTGGAGGGCGTAATCCACCTCATCCAGAACGGAGGGCTTGAACTGATGAAGCTCATCGGTCCGCCACCAGAGCCTGATTTCCTCCTCAAGCTGCAGTCTCAGGCTTTCTTTCTCAGATGTCGATTTTGTTGGATCTGATTGAAACTGCTGCAACAGGCTTGCAACCTTGCGTTGCTTATGGCGAACGGTATGACGGACGATTTCAGTGGGATGAGCAGTGAAAACTAGGCGGATATCCATCTCCTGTAGAAGGGTCTCCAGCTGAGCTGGTGGCACGTTGAGACGGCGAAGTCGTTCGAACAGCTCCCTGAATGTGGCTGGGTCTGTCTGCGTGGCGAGCGGTGGAGCAAAGGGGTCATAGGGTTTGTCTTGGCGGTTGTTTTCTTTGCCAGAGGACATACTTGCGAGGTAGCTGTCTTCCTCGATCCGTTGCTCGAGGATATTCACCAGTTGGAAATAGAGGGAGAAGGCGCGTGCTGCGGTGATCGCTTCTGCCAGGTCCATCTCTTGGATCAACAGCACGATTGCTCTGCTGGCACTGTTCTCATCTGAACCTTCAAGGGCCAAAGGTTCACTGAGTTGCTTCAGTCGCAGTAGTCGTTCTGCCTGATCCGGTGGACATTCGCTGCGTAGCACCGTTTGCCAAAGGTCTTCCACCAGTTCAAGGCGGTTCTGCAGTAAGCGTCCTGCCTGCTGCCCTTCCCCGATTGCTCTGGGCTGTTCGCAATCAGTTTTTTGGGCGGAAGACTGCTGCATCGATGCGCTAGTGGACTCAGGTTTGGCCATGATCATCCCAAAATGGCCTCGGCTTTGCTTGCGTTGAGCTCTTCGGCGTTCATTTCGGCAATGCTGTCTTGAATGACAGCCTCCACAGACTTGCCATCGGCATAGCTCTGTAGCCATTGCATGGCTTGATTGCCCTTATTTAGGACCCTATGCAGCGGTGCAAGTTGTTTCTCCAGACCTAGATCTCTACTGATCGGAATGATTCCCTCGAGCATTGTCTCGATCCAGGAGCGGCACAGGATGGGGCTCCCATCTCGCCAGTGGTGCAGGGTTGCGTCCAGGCTCATTTGAGCGACAGCAGAATCATTTGCATCACAAAGATCAGCAAGTTCATCTGTGGTTAGTCGACTCACTTTGAGTGGATCCAGTTGGCTTGGGTTCTGAAGAAGGCTGAGCACGCGCAGTTCGATTAGGGCAGTCACTGCAAGCAGAACATCGGGATCGGTGATTAAGTCGCAGATGCGCAGCTCTAGACGGTTGAGTTCATAGGGGCGGCGAGGTCCGTTTGGCCGTACTGAGGTCCATAGATGACGCTCATTTTGCATCGTGCCAGTGGCCAGTTGTGCTTCAACCCAAGCGACATAGTCAGGATGGTTTTGGAAGAGTGGTACCCGCTCTGGAGTGAGTGGAAATTGCAGCCATCGCTGAGAGTGGCTTCCCGTGGGCTGGCCATCGAGGAAGGGGGAGCTTGCACTCAGGGCAAGAAAGAGGGCTGCTTCACAACGCACCAAGCGCAGCGCAGCAAACAGCAGCGGTAGATCTTCAAGCCCTAGGTTGATGTGAACACTGGTGGTGACCACCCTGGTGCCGTAGTTGGCCTCAATCAAATCGTGATAGGGGTTGAGCGGATCAGATCGTTCAAAGTGATGACTGTCGCCCAGGCTGAGGGTGCTACCAGGAATCAATGTGAGCTGCCGTGGAACCAACCATTGGCGCAGTCTTCGCCTAGGAGCCAGCAGGGCTTCCCTCAATGGGCCGTAGCGTTGATTTGGCTCAGTGATGTATTCCAGATTTCGGTGGTCTGGTTCTGTGACGAAATCAGCAAGATCGCTTGCTACGGCAGTAGCTACGCCGACGTGCTCACCGCTGAAGCGTCCTGTGAACAGCTCCACTTCGAACCCCTTAAGTAGCAGCCGGGTACTCATGACTTGTGGGACTCGAGGCAGGCCAGGGCTGTGAGCATTCCCCTTGCCTTGTTGAGGGTCTCTTCGTATTCCTTGCTGGGGATGGAATCGGCCACCACACCAGCGCCTGCTTGAACCTTGACTTGCCAGCCGCCTTCAGGATGGGGCCGCACAATCATTGTGCGAATGGTTATAGCTGTATTCAGAGCACCGTTGAGATCGATGGACCCATACACACCTGAATAAGGTCCTCTTGAGTCGGGTTCGAGCTCATGAATGAGCTGCATGGCTCTGATTTTTGGGGCGCCACTGACCGTGCCTGCTGGGAATGAGGCCATGAGTAGATCCCAAACATCCTTGCCTTTGGCAAGCACACCTTCCACTGCACTGACGATGTGCATGACGTGGGAATATTTCTCGATCACCATCAGCTCTTTCACCATCACACTGCCCGGCCTGCAAACGCGTCCAAGGTCATTGCGGCCAAGATCAACCAACATCACATGCTCGGCACGTTCCTTGGGATCTGCCATCAACTCTGCTTCAAGATTGTGGTCCTCAAGTTCGTTGCCGCCACGCTGACGCGTGCCGGCAATAGGCCGAAGGCTGGCCTTAATGCCATCGGCGACAGGCTCCGCCTTGACCATGACCTCCGGGCTTGAGCCAATCAGCTGCCAGTCGCCGAAGTCAAAGAAAGCCATATATGGAGAAGGATTCACCATCCGCAGACTTCGGTAGAGCTCAAGTGGCTGTTGAGGAACCCTGGTCTCCAGCCGTTGACTGATTACAAGCTGGAACACATCACCTGCGGCGATGTGTTGCTTGGCGGTTTGAACTGCCTCCTCAAAGCCTTGTTGGCTGTAGTTACTGATGGTGGAAGGTGGAGATTGACTTTTTGGTTGCCATTGCAGTGGCTGAATCGGCGCAAGTGGTTCCGCCATGCACTTTTCTAGGTCTTGAATGCGTGCTTGTGCCTTGTCCCAAGCTTCGTTAGCCGTTTGCTCGACACTCAGGTCTGCGTATGCCACGGCAGTGATGAGGCGTTTAACTTGATCAATGATCAAGATGCTGTCCATCAGCATCCAGATACCATCAGGCGGATCGTTGTTGTCCCTTAAGTGGACGGGCACTGTGGGTTCAACCCACTTGATCAGTTCAAAACCCCACATTCCATAGAGCTGGCCAAGGGGGGGTAGGCCTGGCAGGGTTGCGGTGCGATAAGGAGCAAGCCATTGCCTGAGGCCTTCAAAAGGGTTGCCGATGGCTTCATCGGTTCGTCCTTCTCGCCAACGACGTGTGAGGTGTTTCCCTCGGCATGTGGCTGTCCAAAGTGGATTGCAGGCCACCACACTCCAGCGCCCAAGAGTTTCACCCCCTTCGACCGATTCGAGTAAGACCCCAGGGGGATGATCTGCCCCAACTTTTAACCAAGTTGTTAGAGGGGTCTCCAGATCCGCTGGCCAACTGCGGGCCAAAGGAATGAAATTGGCACCACTAGCAGCCATCTCAAAGAAATGGTCACGATCAGAGCTGAGCATGAGGGAATCTTCGCAGCTGGTGCCGAGTGGTTGAAGATCCCCGTACCCTTCAGGCGAAAGGGACTCAGGCGTCGTAGGTGTTGCGCCCGCTGAATTTTAATTTCGCTGGATTGGCGTTTTCTCCGATCCGGCGATTGTTGACGTTCACCATAACCCTCCCTTCATTGACTTTCTCAGGGAATACGCCGTCTTTTGGATGCAGGAATTCGGTGTCACCACCTGGGAAGACGCGATAAATTTTGTAGTCTTCAATCTTGGGTTTGAAGGTACGCAGTTGAGTGCCTAACGCGAGGCATTGTTCTTTGCGAGCGAAATACATGAGGTTCTCGCCCTCATTCATTTCAGCTGCGCCGCCAGTGGGTAGTTCGAACGCCTGAGCTGTTGTGCTGCTCCAAGTGATGGCGTACTTCTCTTCGGTTTCAGCGGAATTTAGAAGGCCCCCGGTGCTCCCTAGATACTTGGGATACTGACCTGTTAACGCCGTTGCTGTCATGAGTAACCTCGAGAATCGGCATACCGTTACTGGTGAAAAGTAGCACTGCGTTTTGTGCCCTATGGCACTGCTTGGCAGCAAGCTTCACACCCGTCAACATTGTGGCTTGTTTTGGAGTTCAAAGTTTTTCCTCAGCGATGGGAAAAAATACTGTGAGCCCTTTGTCCCGACGCTGTGTTAGCCACCCACCCAAGCTAGCCAGCATTCGTTGGGTTGCTGCTTGGCTGAGTTGCAGGCTGCCGGTTTTGGGGTCCCAGCTCAGCACTGGGCCTAGAGCAGCCTTTTGATCCCTACTGCTGGCTCCTTGATCTTCATGATTGGGTATTTGGCTGAGGATTTGAAGCTTTAGGCGGGGGCCCGCAGGGCGAAGCGTGAGCGATAGGCTGCCACCTGCTGGCAGGCCGCGGCTCGTGCGGTCAATTAATCCACCCAGCATCGGTTCAAGACGTCTTGGATCACTAAGAACTTCTGGTAAATCAGGGGTGATATCGATTTGGAGCCCTACCCCGCGGCGTTCGAGCTGCTGACGCCAGGCTGGATGAAGCATGGCCAGCATGGCGCCGAGGTCGGTATGGGCGAGCATGGACGCTTCTGGCGGCTGCCGCTGAAGTTCTGCGGCATGAAAAATGAGGCCGAATCGATCAATTTGCTCAGTGCACTCAGCATCGATCTGTTTGAGACGGTTGACTACGACACCAGGAAGGTCACTTCGCCGCAGCAGGGAGTGGATCAGGGTTCGGATGGTCGCTAGTGGGGTTCGCACCTCATGAGTGAGTGCCTCCAGCAGAATGAGTTCAGCACTCGTTTCTTGATTGGCTTCTCCACTGGACTTGGCCGGGTGTGATCTTTCAGGAATCGGTTGCAGTGTGAGACTTGGGGCCATGCCGGCCAACCGTTCCGCAAGTCGAGGCCAGAAGATTTTTTCTAGTTCAGGGTTGCTTTGTAAAGGTCCTAGGTTTGCCAAAGCCTGACGAAGCTCAATGGCATGGCCAGGGTCTTCGCTGTTCAGTCTCAGGTCCAGCATCTTCAAGAGATCACTGAGAGTTTCTGGATCACTGCGCATTAACAGATGGCGCTCTGCGGGTTTGCCATGCAGGGCCAGGGCAATTTGAACATCCGGGGTAATGATCAGCAGAAGGGGCTCATGACCATCGTTTTGGCGCAGTGGTAACCGTTGATAGCCCCCGACGGCTGAATTGCTTCTCTCATGGATTGATGACCTCATGCGACTGGGAGGCAAGAGGCCGCCTTGAGGAGAGTGGAGGGTTTCGAGCTCGTCTGGTGCCCAGACCCATCCTTTTAAGCGTTCGAGCAGTCTTGGCTCATAGAGCGCAGGTAGTGGTGCTGCCAGCCAAAGTCCCTTTTCAGGATCCATGGGCAGCAGGATGTCGTCTTGCAAGGTGTCCAGAGCTGCCCACCACAGGCGTCGAACGGTGGCTTCATCGACCCGGCCAGGAGTGACACCTTCTGCAAGTCGTTGTTGGATCGTGGAGAGCGAGATGGAATCGCTCACCAGTTGTTGAGTCTTGTGTGGCCTCGGCGTGCCACCGAAAGGCAGAGTCCAAGTGCTACGAAGTTCACCACCATTGCTGAGCGGCCATAGCTCATAAATGGTAAGGGGATACCAGTGACAGGGCCAAGGCCAATGGTCATAAAGATGTTCACGACCACTTGGAACATCACCATCGTGGCGACGCCTATGACAACCAGTGATTCGAAGTCAGTGCGGGCTTCTCTGGCAACTTGTAGTAGGCGTCCCATGAGTAGCGCGAAGCCTGTTACGACAAGGATGGTCCCGATGAAGCCAGTTTCTTCTCCTAGGGCACTGAAGATGAAATCGGTGTGCTGCTCGGGGATGAAACGTAGCTTGGTGAGTTGACCTTGCAGCAGCCCTGTGCCAAATAGCCCGCCAGAGCCAATGCCCACAGTGCTTTGCAGGAGGTGATAGCCACCGCCTAGGGGGTCTTTGGTGGGATCGAGAAACAGCACCAGCCGTTCTCTTTGATAGTCCTTGAGGCCATGCAACCAAAGCCAAGGGGTGGTAACAGCCACGACTCCTTGCAGCGCCAAAGTGAGCGAAGCGGCCAGGCGTTTCCATGGCAGTGAGCGATAGGCCAGCAAACCCATCAGAGGGAGCCATGCGCAGAGAGTCCAAGGCCATAGCCCTGCAAGGAGTGCTGTGGCTAGAGGTGATAGGAGCAACAGGACCCATTCCCAGGGCATGTCAGCCCAATAGAGCATTGTCACTAGCAGGGCGCCGAACACGAGTGAACTGCCGAGATCCGGTTGCAGGAAGACCAGTGTCCAGGGCACAGAAATCACGGCCAAAGGCCTCATCAGGTCGATGGGGCGTTCTATCGGGTGGCGGTCGAGTACTGCTGCCAAAAGGAGTATTGCTGCCAGTTTGGCGAATTCAGATGGCTGAACATTCACCCCAGCGATGCTGATCCACCGCTGAGCGCCTAGGGCGGAGGTGCCGATTAGGCGAACGGCTACCAGGCTCAGAACAGTGAGTGCGTAGAGGGGAATTAATAGCGGCCGCAGTCTCTGGACTGGCAATCGGGCCAGCAACAGAGCGACCAAGCATCCCAATCCAGCGGTGATCCAGTGGTGATACCAGTCGGCGTAATCAGCCTGTCTTTGAGTGCTGGCGATCAGAACGCCCGCAAGGATCACCATGGCCACTGGCACCCCCCAGAGCACTAGATCTAGTTCTTTCCACCATCTGCCTAGATGCCCCTTAGAACGGAAGGACTTGCCACCATTGCGTCGCCGCCTCTGGCTTGAAAGCATGGTCAGCTGGCCTTGGAGGCGCAATCCAGAACTTGTTTGGCTAATTGCTTGAAGGCTTTGGCACTCACTGATTCGGGTCGGCTATGAACGATGGGACTCCCTTCATTACCCCCTTCTTGCACAGGCATTTCCATAGGGATTTGTGCCAGCAGAGGGACATTGTTTTCCATCGCCAGCTGCTCTCCCCCTCCAGAGCCGAATAGGGCGTAACGACGCTCTGGTTGATCGGGAGGTACGAAGGCGGTCATGTTTTCGACCACGCCGAGCACGTTGATGCCCATTTGCTTGAACATTGCCAGTCCTCGGCGAGCATCCTGCAGTGAAACTTTCTGGGGGGTGGTGACAATCACCACCCCCGCAATGGGAACTGCCTGCGCTAGTGACAACTGTGCATCGCCAGTGCCTGGAGGTAGATCGACCACCAAAACATCTCGCTCCCCCCAGTAGGCCTGATACAGGAATTGGCGGATAATCCCGTTCAGCATCGGGCCGCGCCAGATCACTGGTTGGTTCTCCTCGATTAGCAGACCCATCGACACCATGGCTATCCCATGACTTTCGATCGGGATGATGCATTGCTCAGCACCGTTGCCGCTCACCTCTGGCGTGCGATCAGCGACTCCAAGCATGGTTGGAGTATTTGGTCCATAGATATCGGCATCGAGCAGTCCCACGCTTAGGCCCTCCTGGGCTAGTGCGCAGGCCAGATTGACGGCCACGGTGCTTTTGCCAACCCCTCCTTTACCACTGCTTACGGCGACAATCTGCTGAACCCCTTGGATGGCCTGGGGCTGGGCAGATTGTCCATGGCCAGCCTGGCCTATAGGCCCCTGGCTGGCAGTCTCCCCAATTTCAATCTGCACCTCACTGATGCCGTTGAGCTCTAGTAAGACTTGTCGAGCTTCCTGTGCCAATCGATCCCTTTGGCTTTGGGCAAATCCAGGCAAGGTGAGGCGGATGACGGCGCGAGGAGGAATGACACGGACTTGGTCAATCCAGCCCATTTCAAGAGCCGAGCGGCCGCTGCCTGAATCCTTGACTTGATCAAGCGCATTGTGTGCCTGCTCGGCCGTGGCCATGCCTTTCCTTCAGGTGAGAGGATCCTATGTGTGGACTCTCGTGACAGTTCTCAAGGGCGATATCTGAAAAGACACAAAAACAGAGCTGTCCTGGCACAAAATACAACGCAATTCTATTAGTGTTGTCTGCATTGTTCCTACTTTAATTGGCAAGCTTATGGGTGCTTCTGAGAATGTTGGCCAAGGTCCTCCTCCTCCTCACTCGCGCAAACGTGCACGTGAATTGGTACTCGGCTTGCAAGATGAGATCTGTAATGAACTAGAGAGTCTGGATGGTGGCCAATCTTTTAGAACTGACAGTTGGGAGCGGCCTGAAGGGGGTGGTGGGCGATCCAAGGTGATGCGTGAGGGCCGAGTTTTCGAACAGGGCGGCGTTAATTTCTCTGAGGTGCACGGCGAGGAGTTGCCTCCGTCGATTTTGAATCAGCGGCCTGAGGCAAAGGGGCATCCCTGGTTTGCTACCGGCACTTCGATGGTGCTACACCCGCGCAATCCCTATGTACCGACGATCCACCTTAATTACCGCTATTTCGAGGCGGGGCCGGTGTGGTGGTTTGGTGGTGGCGCTGACCTCACGCCGTTTTATCCCTACCTGGAAGATGCCCGCCATTTCCATCGCGTTCACAAGCAGGCTTGTGACACGGTTGGACCTGAGCTCCATAAGGTCTTTAAACCTTGGTGTGACGAATATTTCTATCTGAAGCACCGTGGCGAGACACGTGGTGTGGGTGGAATTTTTTACGACTACCAGGATGGATCTGGAGTGCTTTACAAAGGTCAAAACTCTGAGGGGTCCGCTGCACAGGTCTCACGGGAGTTAGGGCCTCATCCGAAGAGCTGGGAACAGTTGTTTGAGCTGGCCAAGGCTTGTGGGAAGGCTTTCTTGCCGGCTTATGTGCCGATTGTGGAGAAACGTCAGGAGCAGGCCTATGGCGATCGAGAACGTCAATTCCAGTTGTATCGCCGTGGGCGATATGCGGAGTTCAATCTGGTCTGGGATCGGGGCACGATTTTCGGATTGCAAACCAATGGTCGAACTGAGTCGATCTTGATGTCTTTGCCACCACTGGCTCGTTGGGAGTATGGATATGTCGCACCAGCTGATTCAAGGGAGGCTTTGCTCACTGATTTGTTTACTCGACCTCAGAATTGGTTTGAGGATTCGACGTTGGAGGAGCGTTGTCGACCACACCAGGCGGTGGATTAGAAGACGTCTTTCCACGTACTCCCAGCATCAAAGCATCTGTGACTTTAAGGGCGATAGCTTGAATGGTTGCTTCTCTGGTTTTGGGGTTGCGGAGATTTGCCTCCAGACTCCCTTCCAGCATTCCGATCTCAAGGATGCTGATCCCTCGTCGTGGTCCACCAAGGCCTCCCCGAAAGAATCTGGGAAATCGACCGAAGCTCTGAGCAAGACTTTCATCCACTCGGTTGAGGTTGCGATTGAGGGCAGGGATCAGTCCAGATCCATATCCATGCGGGCTGTATGCATCGAAGTGAATCTCTAGGATGTAGTCGCCTTGCCTGGAAAGGCGGTGGGCTACTGACCAGTTGGTACGTGGATCGCTCGCTTTAGCAATTGAGAGTGTTCCTGGGTCGTAGCCGATGATATTGAGCCCTTTTTGCTTACTGAGGGCAACGACTGCATCGCGTACTTTCTGGTTCCAAAAGAGTTCATCCCGCATGCGGGGATCCATCGGTGCTTCTCCCCTTTGATCAACTGCAGCACCTGGGGTTCCTGAGCCATGCATCCCCTGTGAGTCTGCATGTCCTGCCATGACAACAATCTTTAAAGAGGGAGACACAGGTTGGCGACCTACCCAATTGCCCCTTAAGCGCGTGCGGGGACCGGTGTTTAGCTCTGCAATCGGTGATTGAGACGGTGCTGTTCTTGAAGGAGATTCAATAGGTGGCGGAGATGGTGCTTCTGCGGAAGTGGCCGGGCAAAGCAAGCTGATCCCCAAGCTGAAAGCTTTGCTCAGAATCAATAGGCTCCTGCCTTTCCCGCTGAGATTTGAAATCACTCAGATTGGAGAGGATAGAAGAGAGCCATCGCTAGCCAGCTCAAGGGGCTGGGAGAGTTCCAATTCCATGGCAATCAGTTCGTCGCGATGGGCCCTCAGCCGCAGGGTGCTGCCTTCGTCGTCGCTGGCGCTGATCAAGCGAAGTTCAACGGCTTCAATGCGGTTGGCGCGATTGCTGTAGATCAATCCTGCGAGTGGGCCCAGACCAATAAGCAGAAGTGGCCACCAGTCCAGGAGGGGATAAAGCTGGCGGATAACCAGTCCAAGGCAGCCTGAACCAACGGCAGCGTATAGGGATAACAGGATTGCCAGCCATTGGCTGGAGGCAACGCTTCCACTGAAGCGAAGGACTTGTCTATCAGCATCGCCACTATCTTGCTTCCAGCCTCGTTCCTCCAGCCAGTGGATCATTCCATTGAGGACCTCTAGTGGGGGACGCGGTGAGTGAACATCTACAACCGTGGTTCGGTCTTTACTTGCTGCCCGCAGAAAGAACACCAGGCCGATGGCCAGTAGCACTGTGAGTAGCAGGGTCGAGGAGAAGACCGCCGGCATCGCGTTCGTGCATGGGTGCTGATGTACCCATCTGTTCTAGGTCTTTACGATGCCATGGCAGGGCTCTATCAGTCGCTTTGCATCAGCCTTTGCTGTAGCGAGGAGCTGAAGCATGTGATTCGGTCGGATCAGGTTTTGGGCAGCGTTGCTTGGTGTTGCTGTATGAGCCTTGCTTAGCTCTATAGAAAATTCAGGGCTTTTTGCAGCATGCTTTTCGAAAGCCGATGACGTGGCAGCCTCAGGGCTAATTGATGCAAGATTCTTGCTTGATAGTTGACTGTTTTGAGCAAGGAGATCAGCAACCTGTAGACGGTTGCTTCCAGATCGAGAAACTGTTGCGGTGGTTGAAAAAATCTTGCTTGATATCGGCCAGACAGTTCAGCGAGGGCATGCGTCGGATGCTCAAGGCGAGCGAGTGACCATGCCTGATTCAACCCAGTCTCGCCACCGTTTTCAAATCAGCAAAATGAGCAAGCCGGCGCTGTGGCCCTTCAGAGTGGTGAGGATCTGTCCTGGCCCTGCGCCATTTGCTTAATGGCCGACTTTTCTCAAGCTCCTGCAAGTTTTGTCGTTTTCGATGGGGATCTCGACTCAGACTGGGCGAATCGATATCTCAGAGCATCTGCGATTGCGGTAGACACTGAGGCCATGGGACTGATTCATGGCCGTGACCGCCTCTGTCTCGTGCAGATTTGTGACCCTGCCGACAATGTGGCATGCGTGCGGATTGGTTTGGGTCAGACGTCTGCCCCTCGCTTGCAGAAGCTCATGGAGGCCCCTTCTGTTGAAAAGGTGTTCCACTTTGCTCGCTTTGATGTGGCCGCACTTGCTAGCGGATTGGGCATCTCCGTTTTGCCCATTTTCTGTACGAAGGTGGCCAGTCGCCTTGCACGAACCTATAGCCCTCGCCATGGGTTGAAGGAGGTGGTGATGGAGTTGGTTGGAGTTGAACTGGATAAGCAGGCCCAGAGCAGTGATTGGGGACGGGTTGAGGAACTCAGCGATGTTCAGTTGGCCTATGCCGCCAACGATGCTCGATATCTGCTTCCGGCTAGGCAGCGTCTAGAAATGATGTTGCGACGTGAGGGGCGCTGGGAGATTGCGCAGCGTTGTTTCAGTTGTATTCCTGTGATCGCGGAACTGGATCGTTTGCGATTTACTCAGATCTTTGAACATTGACGAGTGTCGTGGGCTTTAGTCCTCAACCATGAAGTTCTCTTCACTGGCCACAGCTTCCAGAAGTCGGTCGAGTTGAGAACCTGAGGTGTTTTCTCCTTCTGTTGGGCGTGAGCGAGCCGCCTCAAGTAGACGTTCGGCAATGGCCTTGCGGCCTTCAAGATCCCTAACCTCCTCTCGACTTGCTGTCAGTTCAACCTTTCTTCGGGCCGAGGCAAGGCTAATGCTGAGGCAGCTGGCCAGTTCGGCGTAGATTTTCACTAAGGCATGGTCCTGCATGGCCGCCATGGCAGTGGTGCTGCAAGCGTTCAGTATCCGCTATGGCGTGTCAAACAGAGCGTTGTCTAGGTGCTCTCCTATGCCCTAATAAAAGCTGTGAGATCAGTGCTGCGAGTGCAGCACTGCCGCCAGCTGTTCCCATTCGTCTGTTGCCAATCCTGCCTAATCGTTGTCGAAGGGAGTCGTCTTTTAACAGTCTTTGCAGCCTGTCTGCCAGTTCTTCTTTGCTTTGACAGGGCAGTACGGCTCCTCCCAAGAGGCGACTTTGCCGTATGGCGAATTGTCGTTTGAATTGTGGTCCTGGTCCAGGCATCGATAAGGCCGGAATGCCTAGCCCTACAAGTTGTTCTGTGGCGGTTCCAGCGGTGACAAGGCCCACTTCGGTCCAGGCCGCCCAGCGGTTGAATTGACCAGGCCCGAGTAGCAAGAGCTGTGTACCTTTGACCCAGCAGGCCTTGGCTCCCAGGGTGTCGATGGGGGGGGTGGATGGTAGGTATCCATCGGTTCTGAGAATGGCTTCGAGCTGGTTGAGGCTGGGTTGGGAGCCAAAGGCTACAAGTACTGCTAGAGGTAAATCGCTATCGAGCTGGCCTAGGCCTTCAAGGAGTCGCTTGAAATTCGTGCCTGCTTCGGGCATTCGACTGCCACAGAGCAATAACAGGCGCCGGCATCGGTTGAGGGCGGCAGGACTTGATTCGACCTTGAATCCATCCATCATTGGGTTCCCAGGCGCCGTTGCGGCTACCCCGTGGCGTCGTAGTCCTCTGGCGGTGAGATGATCACGAACGGCAACCACTCGGCATCGAGAAGATCGCATTAGGGCCCATTCCCAGGGATCCCATTCACTGCCTTTGAGGCGGTGGTAGTGGTCGCTCAAGGCCCGGCCTGGTCCACTTCTCCAGGTGTAATCACTTTTCGGTGTGCCGATGAAGCCATAGGTTCCACCACTGCTCCATGCCATGAGCAGTGGCAACAGGTCTCCTACTGCCAGAATGGCTTTGCCAGCTTTGGCTGAGCGGCGCACACATCGCCACTGTCGCCAGCTGAGCAGAGTGAGTCCGGCGGCAAGATCAGCAATCAGGCCCCGCAAGCTTTGATTGCTGAAGCCACCACTTGGCAAGGGCGCTGAAGGGCCCAGGCGCTTAAGCCATCCAGCGGCTAAGGCATGTTCAAAAGCTTGTCCTATCCCTACGAGGGGAAGCACTTCAATGGGCAGATTCGGACATTTGCGATGTAGTGCCTCCAACACCCGTAGTGCAATCAGATCCTCGCCATGCCCGTTGCAAATCACGAGCAGAGAGCTAGCAGAGTGGCTGATACGATCCGCTGCAGGGAATTGAGTCTCCCTGGCGGCGGCATGGCCAAGTGGTAAGGCAGAGGATTGCAAATCCTTTATCCCCAGTTCGAATCTGGGTGCCGCCTTCGACAAAGTCCTCCAAACAAGTCGCAGTAACTGGCGTGTTCTCGTCTTAGTTCTCTGCAAAAGCGGAAGGGGAGCGGAAGGGGAGTTGGGCTACTTCTCAATCAACGTTGTCACGATTCCATGAACTTAACGAATGAGATTAGCCTTGAAGAAACCGGAGCCAAGTCCAAACCATTTTTTCTTGTCTCGTAGGAAAGTAATCGCGAGTTCAAAGTCCATCAAGCCTTCATCCTCAATGACTTCTTTGGAGAGTCTTCCTTCGCTCTGTTTGGCATAGCTCTCATAAATTTCGTCCTTGCGGGATCCAAGAAAATCAACTATTTCTTGAAGAACATGATCTCGCCATACCTCTTTGCTGTCTTCGCTTAAAACTTGCTCATGAGCGTCTTTCATATGAGGGAAATCAACCAGCTTTACTTAAGCTAACATCGATCATGATCTTATTTACTCAATGGGCAGAAAATAAGAGCAAATATGGAAATGGTTGAAGTAAAACTCTCATTTCAAAAGCGTAGGAGGAAGGTGTTCTGGGTGTTCTTTGCTCTGCCGCCTTTTTTGAAGCTTGTTGATCTCTCATGATAGAGGCCATTGAATAGTTTTGATCTCTTAATTAGAAATGAGCTCTATTTTTATTCTTGCTCAACATATAAAGGGTTGGGGATTTTTATGTGTTTGGGGTTCTTCGTAGGTTCCTCCTTTGGATCCAACCAGTTTGCCGCCACCCTGAGACCATTAGCTGTCGTGGTTCTTGCTTGAGGTGAAGACCAGAGAAGGGCAACGATGAGGCCAAGTAAGACTGTTTTCATTAATGGATGATTAACCTCTCAATGATCAGGGCGACAAATGCTCCTCTTAGGAAGGAAATCCAGAGCAACCCATAGTCAGACACCCCAAGCTTCTTTTTTTCACGTTCAATAGATCTTTTGTGTGCTTCGATCAGGTTCATGCGGCTAATGCTTCCTTTTTCATGATAATCCTGAGGATTGTTGAGAGTGCAAGACCTATTTGTTTTCTAATGGATCGACAAGAGCAACCTTCATCCCTCAACCACAGCGCCAAACTCTCCTTTGCAGCATTTCTCTTGGATCGTCCTCCAAATTTTCCTCCTGTTTTCAAGCGGTGCTATGTGTTCAATTGTTTTTTCATTGGTCAGCGAAGGCTCTACTGCAGCAAGACCAGAAAAAATCCAAGAAGGACTGGCATCAATTCACCTATTGCTCTTGTGTTGATCAGACCATCCGCTGTTCTGATATGGATGCCTTTCTTCTGAAGATCTTGTAGCCTTGCAATCGCTCCCACTTGCTTTCTTTCTAGTCGGTTCAACTTCACGACTACCAATTCATCACCTGCATCGATTACTGCCAAAGCAATTTGCAGTTGTGGTCTGCCACTTCTTTCAGCCTAGTGCTGATGGCCTGGTGACAGTTAAGAGAGCAGTCTGCTTCATTTAATGCCTCAGCTTGATGATCGGCGGTCTGACATGAAGTGCTCACTGGAGGCCTTTGCCTAAGCGCTTGAATGTCAATCAAAGGGACCGGCTTTACCTGCTGATGCTTTGATTTCGAATGCTCAGGATTGATTTAGGAGTCCTATGACGCAGATACTCAGAAAATAAGGCCTGTACTTGAGGGCATCCGACGCGGTGCTCTATTTCAGGCTTGACCCTAAGGCTCTTTATCTTTATGGGTGAGAGAACCTGTCGCGGTGCAAGAGACAGCCTTCAACGCGGGTTCAGCTCTCTTGTCACCAATGAGGTGGTCATGATCATTGAGGTAAAAAAACTTGGCGACTTGTTTGTCGTTTCTTCTTTTGTGGGCCTGCTTGCTTTTTGGAGGGTCAGAACATTGGCTCATGGGGCGATTGTTGCCATATGAGGGGATTGGACATACAGGTGGAGGGTGATGAGCTCTTGATGGGCCTGAACAGACCTTGCGAGTCCTGCCGTCCTCAAGCGAAGGTTCTGCAGAGCAGGTCAAAAGTAATCCAAAGAGGTGGGGCTATAGGATATTGATTCCTTCAGCTTCATCCAGTGGCAGAGAAAAAATCAGTGGCAGAAAAAAAAGGACAGGAGTTAGCGACTGTCTCCGTTTATTTGAATACAGGCATAGTTGCAGGTATTTTTGCGGTTGGATTCCTCGTTTCAGCAGTTCTGTTTGCTGCTATCACCTTGATTGCAAGGGCGGTTGTATAAGTGAAACGAGCGACAATTAAAGAGAGAGTTATAGAGGTTGTCGATTTTGTGACAACCGAATCACCCTATCGCTCAGCCACACAGATATGGATCAATGACTATGTGTCTTTTCAGCTGGGCTCATCGCCAGATCAATCTTTAAAGGAAGGAGATGAGTTGCTAAGCATGTCTATTTATTGGAATACAGGAATAGGGGCAATTATCTTTGGCCTTGGTTTTGTCGTTACAACACTCTTGATTGCAGGCGTGTCTTTGATTTCATGGTGATCTGAAGGGTGGTAGAGCTCGATCCATGATCTTTGTTTATTCCTGCAAAGCATCAGACCCTTCCTGGGTTCTCGTTGGGATTGGTGAGCTGCCCACTTACACCTGATCAGTCTGGACCAAGCAATCCAATTTCAGCAAGGTAAATTCAACGCTGTTGTGGAGTGAATGAAGTGCTGCTTGGACTATTGATTTGGTCTTGCTCTACCACCCTGGCGATCTTTTGGAAGACCTAAAGCTGCTTGGAGCTGGAACAGCCTAGTGTTTGTTTAATCATCACTGATTCAATGGCAAAGGACAACGGCAAGGGCAAGAAATCCAAGAAGTCCAAGAAATGTGCGAGCTCCTCCGGTAGTAGGCGGATCCTTTGGTATGCATTTGGGGCTGGAGGTTTAGCCGCAAGGTGGATAGCGGCATTTGCTCTTTTGACAATTGCGATCAAGTTGTATCCGCTTAAGCAGGAAGCAAAGTTTTTTAATGCCTGTATTGAAGAGACAAGGAACAGCGGTACGAGCGTCTCTGCAGCAGTTCGTTTCTGCAATGGTGGAACCTGATGGAGGGGTTGCTTTGTTTGCTGAAGCTTGGATTTCGCCAGGCTTGAAATTGCTTATCAGTCTGAGGTCGTAGATGCCCAGAAATTAGTCTCGGGTTTAAGAACTTCGGCTGAGGGTGTCCTTTTTAATCTTGATGCCAAAAAACGGTTTCACTCTTGGGAGAGGGGCACCTTTTGTCTAGGCTGAGTCAATAGGAGAATGACCTCGATGCCACGCCGTACTGCTGCCATTGCCGTAGGTGTTGCCACAGCTGCTGTCACTGCTGTTGGCTTGTCGTTCTTTCGGGTAGGGAAACCCCTGCTGATTGTTTCTACGGCTGTTGCTGGAGTTGCCGGGGTGGCGGTCTTAGCAAGAAGAGAGGGGGAAGAGAATGATGTAAATGCTTATATTAAAAGCGGCAATGCTAAATATGGGATTGGTGATTATCAAGGATCAATTGAAGATTTTAGCAAGGCATTAATCATTGACCCTCAGTATGCTCTTGCATATTATAATCGTGGTAATGCGAAGGATGAATTAGAGGATTATAAAGGTGCGATTGATGATTACAGCAAGGCTCTGGAAATTGACGCCAATCATGCTATTGCATACAACAATCGCGGTGTTGCAAATAGGAAATCAGGTGACAATCGAGCGGCAATTGCTGATTACAATAAGGCGCTAGAGATTGATTCTAAACTTGCGGTTGCTTACCTAAATCGTGGAATTTCAAAAGAGAATGATGGCAACCTAACAGGTGCTTGTGCTGATTGGAGAGAGGCATCCGCATTGGGTGATGAAATAGCTGCTAAGTGGGTAAAAGAGTCATGCCGCTAGAATGGGTTCTGGCTGTCTGCACCATGCAGTTTGGGAGTAAGCTTGGTTCACTTTTTAGCTGATCAATCTTGAAGCTTTCCAGGTCTTTGCTTGGCCAAGCTGCATGGATGCTCTTGCCTCACTTTTTCTTGTAAAATGAAGTTGTTAATTCAGGATTCGTGCAGATTGAATTAACCCGTTTTAGAGGCTTAATGACTTTCTGCTCACTGAGGTTCTGCTGACCTATCGTAAGCGCTTCCTTTACTGCTTAGAAAGGAGCATTGCTGTTTTCTGACTGTTAAGGGGGCAAATCTTTCCCTTCGCTAAAGCTACAACGAGCCGGATTTGGCCCTGGGTCTTCTTGTGGTGCGCAGAATAGACAAGCTTGTAGGTAGGTTCGCTAGCCAGTTATAAGGATCCTCGCCTTGAAGTTGCCCGCTCTTGCTGGTCTCTCACAGTTGGGCTTCTCCGGTAAGGATCTCTCCACTCATGGCCCGTGCTCTGCAGCGGAGTTGTTTCAAAGAGAGCTCACAATCACCCTTTACCGGCCAGGCTTGAGGCAGTCCTTCTGCAATCCCTCGCCCATCAAACTTGCTTTCTGCCACGCTGCTCACCGTGGCTGTCCATCTTTTCTCGTTCAGGGTGCAGCTGCCTGATATACAGCGTAATGGGATGGTCTGATCCGGTGCGTTGGCGACAAAGGTGAGATGCCGACTGGACCCGTGTTCTACGCCTCGGCCGATGAAGCGGACCCCAGTCACTGTCGCGGTCTTGCGATCCATCTGAACAACCTTGCAAGTCTGCAGAGAGCCGCTTCCCAATCTGTATTTACATTTGCTAGCAATCCTTTCAAAGCGACCAATAGCTTGGAGTGGATCGGCGATCGAACTTGTTCCAGCAACCATGGACAGGCTGATCAGTAAGAGGGGAACAATCGGAGTGCGCATCTAGTTAATAGTCGCTATCAGCGACACACATTCCCAGACAACGTATGCCATTGATTGCGGTTCGCCGACAGTGGTTACAAAGGACATCCCCATCCTCTGGGGTTTCACTTGCTTTTGCCTCCTTTCCCCTTAGAGGTTTTCTGGAGTGAAATGGATTGGATGATTTGCCGGTTCTCGTCATGGTCGCGAGGATGGCGATTTGATTCGATTTTGTGATCATGCCCCTTCAGGTGGGAGCGCTGGTGAAACAGGAGTGGGCCAAGCATCTCAACCTAGACGTTGCAATTTCTAGAGTCTTTTGATTAGCTCGGTTGGCAGTACTTAGCCAGGAGACGGCAATCCATTTGGAGTAATGAACCCCTATTAGGCGCTGGTTGAGCTGGGAAGATTTGGATCAGGTGTCACTACGACCGGAAGAGTGGTTGCAGTAGAGCGGATGGGGACCACCTTGACGGGTGCCTCTGGAGCAATGTCGGAGTCCAGTTCCTTCAGTTCGCAGGCTGCCAAAGCTTCTTGAAGCAGTGAATCAAAAGTTGCTCCAGGCAAGCGGTGGCGTGAGATCTCGAGGAAAGTGCGAGGCAGAGATTCAGCGGCCGCCCTGCGTAGGGCTGGATTGCTGAGACGATGTTCTTGCTCACCTTGGATGGCTCGGATGAAGCGACGCGTCACATCTCGTTTGGTGGATGCCTTGATGAAGGTGTCGCTATCACCGAAACCGTTGTGTGCTTCTCGTTCGAGATCGCTGATGCGACGCTCCAGGCTTTCAAGAACTTCCTCAGCTTCTTTGCAGATGTGTACCAGTTGCCCGTCAGAGAGATTGGGGAGGTCTGCCACATAAACCTTGCCGTGGTCCCTCAGGGCTAAAAAGGTTGGCCTCGGACCCTGACCTTGGCGATGGGGGGCGTTGCGATCGTCGTAATCACTATTGATTTGCCGTCTTGGAGGTACAGGTCCTGCTGAGCTACGGCGACGCGTGATGCGCTGGGGGCTATCAAAGGGCATTGGATTTAAGTTAGATCTAACGACGCTGTTGCCGAAATATTCTCTCGGCGTGCATAGGTAAATATTACTTGAGGACGTGCCTGAAAATCGGCTCGAGAATAGGCTCGTACAAGTCCGATGTAATTAGTTAGAGAGATCTTGCGACTCAAGAGCCCTTGCGATGCAATGCTTTAGCTGGGTAGCCCTCGTAATCTCTCCCCGGTTGAGGGAGAGGCAGTTTCGACTTGACCAATAGGCCAAGCTTGCAGAGCTTGTTCGTTGCAAACCTGCAGGACATCACTTACTATTTCTTCTGCGACCACTAGGCAGAAACCCACTCCAAGATTGAATGTGTGCCAGAGGTCATGTTCTGGAATCTGGCCAGCATCTTGGAGCCATTGAAAAAGTTCTGGTCTGGTCCAGCTGCTTGGATCTATAGCGGGAACTAAGTCTTTTGGGCAACATCGGGGAAGATTCTCTGGTAGGCCTCCACCGGTGATATGTGCCATGCCGTGGAGTGGAACTTTTGCTTCTAGGAGGTTTTTTACCAGCTGGCCGTAAAGGGTGGTAGGGGTTAGCAAGGTCTCGATTAGAGGTTTGTTGTCGCATCCGAAGAGAGTGTTCTTATTGGCCTCAGTAAGGGCGAGCACTTTGCGCACCAAACTGAACCCGTTGCTATGAACGCCACTGCTGGCCACACCGATAATCTGATCTCCAGGCTTGATCTTGCGACCGTCAATCATCTCGTCTTCTTCTACCACTGCTACGCAAAAGCCGGCTAGGTCGTAGCAACCTGGGTCGTAAAACCCAGGCATCTCGGCTGTTTCTCCGCCTAGGAGGGCGCAGCCGCTGCGGCGACATCCCTCTGCAATTCCCTCCACAACTTGTGCCATGGCCTCTGGACTGAGGGCTCCTGTGGCGATGTAGTCGAGGAAAAAGAGGGGTTCAGCTCCACTGGTGATGACGTCGTTGACACACATTCCAACCAGGTCCAGCCCTACTCCGTAGTGGGCTTGATGTTGCTGAGCTAGTTCGAGCTTGGTGCCGACCCCATCAGTTCCTGCGACAAGCAGAGGCTTGTTTAGCCCTGCGGGGAGGCGTATCAAGCCTCCAAACCCTCCCAGGCCACCGATGACCTCTGGGCGGTGGGTGGCTTCGACGCTAGATCTGATCCGCTCGATGAATGCCCTACCTGCTTGGACGTCAACGCCCGCGGTCTTGTAGTCCATGGTTTCGACTGGCCCTCTCTAGATCCTCCTCTGCCGCCCTCTATTCAGCCAATGTCACGATTGTCCTGTCTTGCATTAGCGGGGCCTCTAGATGGCATCAGTTCGACTGATCATGGTGGCATGGCTCTGAGCCTTGCAAGTCCAGTGGGGATCTGTTATTTAGCTGGTTAAAGTTGCATCAATCTGACGAGGAGGTGCTGCTCGAGCTCACCTAAAGAGAGGATGTAATTCGTACGGTTCTGGGAACTTTGGTTGGTTGAAGGACGTCTTTCTGCTGGGGATGATTTTTTCTCCTCATTCAAGTGTCGTCTGCTAGTAATGAAATTTTCCGTTTCGCTTCTTGTTCTTGCTGGTGTTTGCTCCAGCAGTGCTGCACTGTTACCAGCCTTTGCCCTTGATCTTGACCTCGACAAAAAGGTCACCAGGGAACAGGTCAAGAAAGCTCTGCTTGAACGAATCTCGCTTTTTGCGACTCCTTTGTCTGCCAGTCAAGGCAGCTCAGATCAAGGCAGTGCTGATGTCGCTACTGGTTTAACTGTTGATTCAGTTGTTGAGACACCACCAGCGTTACCAATCGTTCCGGTTGCCAAGCTCAACAGACCTGTCAAGCCAACTCCCACTGTTGTTCAAGTGAGCACTGGTGAAGCAAGCTGGTACGGCCCGGGCTTCTTCGGAAACCGAACTGCAAGTGGTGAAGTTTTCAGGCCAGGCACAATGACAGCTGCTCATCGCAGCTTGCCTTTTGGTACCAAGGTAAGGGTGACCAACCTTTGGAATGATCGTTCTGCTGTTGTGACAATCAACGATCGCGGCCCTTTTATCGCTCATCGCGTCATCGATCTTGCTCATGGTGCTGCCCATGAGCTTGGTTTGATATCGAGTGGTATTGCCCAAGTGCGTCTTGAGGTGCTGCGCTGAGTTTTTCTGTTCTCAGTTCAACGGCTGAGTTGCATCAATGGCGTAAGCATCAGCAGTCTTCGGTTCATTTCGTACCCACCATGGGCGCTTTGCACCGCGGTCATGGCCAGCTGATCAAGTCAGTTCATGGATTTGGCAGCCTTCAACCAGCCGCTGTGTTGGTGAGTGTTTTCGTGAATCCTTTGCAGTTTGCCCCTGCCGAGGATTTCGATAGTTATCCTCGTGATCTTGAGGCCGATTGTGAGTTGGCATCAAGATCAGGTGCTTCTGCACTCTGGGCTCCTTCAGTTGATCAGGTTTTTCCTGGGGGGGCTTCTTCCCACTTCAGGATTCAGGTTCCTTCTCATCTTCAGGCACATTTGTGTGGGGCGAGTAGGCCTGGTCACTTTGATGGTGTGGTCACGGTGGTGGCTCGCCTTTTGGCTCTAGTTCGGCCAGAGGTGCTTGTGCTTGGTGAAAAGGATTGGCAGCAATTGGTGATCCTGCGCCATTTGGTTGCCCAGTTGGGGTTGCCGGTGCGGGTGCATGGGGTCGCCACTGTGCGCGATGACGATGGCTTGGCTTGTAGTTCCCGTAATCGTTACCTCATGACTCAACAGCGCCAGCAGGCGTTGGCCTTGCCTCAGCTACTTGCTCGAGCTGCTCGGGAGTCTCAGGATGGACGAGCAGTTGATCTTGCAGGGCTCCGGTGCGCATGGGAGCAACTTGGCTTGGAGGTTGAGTATGTAGAAAAGGTAGATGCCTTTAACCTGCAGCCTTTGCATGCTGGCCGCAAGCTTTGCCTTCTGGCGGCGGCTGTGCGGTGCGGGGAGACTCGTCTCATCGATCACACTTTTCTGATGTCTCGTCAGCCAATTGTTGCTATAGATGGGCCTGCCGGTGCTGGTAAAAGCACCGTGACAAGAGCCTTTGCTGAACGGCTTGGCCTGCTCTACCTCGATACGGGGGCCATGTATCGGGCTGTCACTTGGTTGACTCAACAACATGATGTTGATCCGCACGACCCTGTAGCAGTGAAAACCATCCTTGAGAATCTTGAGCTTGAGCTTGAGCCATCTCAATCAGGAGCACAGACGGTTCGGATCAATGGTCATGACGTAACAGAGGCGATCAGATCGCCGGAAGTGACGTCCTCGGTTTCAGTGGTTGCTGCTCACGGCTGTGTTCGTAAGGCTTTGACGGCTCAGCAACAGAGGATGGGTGTACGAGGCGGTTTGGTTGCTGAAGGACGGGATATTGGTACGGCCGTTTTCCCAGATGCAGAGTTGAAGGTGTTCCTCACCGCCAGCCCGGCTGAACGTGCCAGGCGTCGCGCTCTGGACCTGGACAATCGTGGTCTCCCGGTTCCTGATCTGGCTGAGTTGGAAACACAAATCGAGGAACGTGATCGAATGGATAGCACCCGCGAAGTTGCTCCTTTACGCCAAGCTGAAGATGCCACTGAGTTGATCAGTGACGGCATGACGATTGAGGAGGTGATTGAGACTTTGATCGAACTGTTTCGAGTGCAGGTTCCCGAGGAGGTTTGGCCTACAGCTGGGAGCTGAGTTCAATGAGCAGGCCTTCACAGGCGTCTTCAAGTAGATCGAGTACTTTCTCGAAGCCTGCATCTCCTCCGTAATAAGGGTCTGGCACCTCTTCAAGTGATGTTTTGGTGGCATAACTGAGCATGGGCTCGATCCTGGCAGTTGCCATAGGGCCGACTTCAGTGGCGAGGCTCTGAACAGTTGCCAGATTATCTGCGTCCATGGTGAGGATTAGATCAAAAGTCTGTAGATCCTCCAGGGTGATCTGTCGCGCTCGGCTGGGTAGAAGGATCCCTCGCTGCTGGGCAGCACTACGCATGCGCGAATCCGCTGGCCTGCCAACGTGCCATCCACCGGTGCCGGCGGAATCCACCACGAAGTGCTGTTCCATGCCTTGGCTTTTTAGTTGATGCAGGAAAACCCCTTCTGCAGCGGGGGAGCGACAGATGTTGCCGAGGCAAACGAACAGCAGCCGATGATTCATTCAGACTCCAAGCGTTGCAGGCTGAGCGTGAATCGCTTTGCATACCACGGAGGCATCTTTGATTGCACTTGCAAGGGGCTTTAAGTCTATTGATGGCTTGCCTTGGCTCAGGTTTGTTGAGTTGAAATCAACAATGCACAAAAGAATTTCGTTTTTCAATGAGTTCATTTGAGACTTTGTAGGGTCTTGATCAGAGCATTCTTAGAGGTCAAAAAGAACGTTATGGATATAAGACTCGGTCCATTGGTGACCATGGAAGCGGGCCAACATGGCTCTTGCTGGATCCTTTTTCGCTCTGTAGCTCAAGTATCGTTTCTGACCTTCCAGCAGCTTGAAGGCACGTTGAGGGGAGACCTCCTCTGCCATTTCGACAAGATCTAAGTAAAGGTTTAAGTAGTCTCTAAATGCTGGCATGATGACTTCATCGATCAGTTGGTTCCCTTCAATGCTTAGGGGTAGGCGAGTCCAGAGAAATCCTGGTGAAAAGTAAGGTTTAGCTTCTTCTGGTATCGGCCCTCCCTCAGGGAGGCGAACTCTCCAGTGTTCAAAGATTGGCATCAGTCGTTCCCAGACTTGTTTGGTATGGCGTTCGTCACTTTTGATTGCTGGTTGTAAGTCCAGTGCTAAAAGGTGCCCAGATGGAAGTGTTACTAAGTCTGCACCGAAGAAGGGAAGATCGAAGGTGTGATAAGGGTTTATCACGAAATTCAAGACCGAGGCAGAACGGCCGGCCTCCACGCAAGCGGCTCGCACCTGTCTGAACTTTTTGGTTCTGCAAGCCCAGGTGCATGTTGACACCGTGATGGGTTGAGATTTGGAGCCTGTTTCCCCTTCTCTTTGCAGGAACTCTGGAGCTACTGGGTATGGCTCAGGCTTCAGTGGTATTAAAGCGTTGATGGCATGGCTTAGGAACGGCGCCCATCGCCATTCGGGCATCCTGACTGGATCAAGGCTGCTTAGGCGTAAGGGTTTCATCGAGGTAGGTCATCGTCTGCGTCTGCCGGCGGAGATGAATCGGCTTTAGTGCTGGCAGGAAATAGGAATTCGTGTAGGAAGCGATCAGACCATGCCTTGCCGAAATGACTCGTAAACAAGCCGTGGGCTGGATCCCGCTCAGCGCTGTAAATGTCATAAGCGATCTGTAGTTGTTTGACTTCGGCCGCCGGTATTAGGGAGGCCTTGTCGCTGTTTTGTTGGTGAAGCTCCCAGTAACAGTGCAGGAAAGCGTTGAACGCTTCAGGTAAGGAGTGGGTTGCTTTTTCGGCGCCGCCTCTGCAGAAAAGTAACCAGGGGGAGAAGTATTGATTGGGATCGAACAATCGCATCGTCTCCTCTCCACTCAGTTCAGGGAAACGATTTTGGAGGGTTTTGAGTCCCTGGAAGTGGCGCTCTAAGTAGGACTGATCTTGAATGAGGGGTTGGAAGTCAAGGATCGCTACTAGCTTTTGTCTCTTCCCAAACCACAACAAGTCCAATCCCATCAATGGCTGATCAATGTTGTAGTTCGGATAAGCCACTGAGTTGAGGACCTGAAGGCTTTCCCCTGCATCGAGTCGTGAGACCCTCCAGCGACGGAACCCTGGTACCTGCCAGAGCCAACTTCGAATCAAGCTGTTTTTTTTCTCGTTTCGACATTCCCTAAGACCATCAGGAACTGCTGCAGTTTCTCCGCCTTGTATTCGGATGCTGGAGTGCAGTTCCTCAAGTAATGGGTCAAACATCTAAATGTGATCCCTCACTTCTTTGGGCTGAGTTGAAGATTTTCTCAAGATCAGTGGTTTGATGCTTCATGGCATGCCTGATGAATAGGCCAATCACATGCCCAGATCGTTCGATCTCAAGAGTGGACTGATAGGGACTGGTGATCGCAAGCATTTCATCCTCAGCCAGGTTGAAAGTGTTGAACAGTTGAAGGTGTTAATTCTCCGCCAACCTCTTGCTTTTTCCTCTTAGGCCACCGCATCCTCAGTGCTGCCGCCTCGTTGGCGGCTCGTGAGGAATCCAAACAGGACCTTTCCAATTGCAGCCACTAGGTTGCCTTCCAACTCCTTGAACATGGCCATATTGCAGTGAAAGGCCATATTTGCCTCCTCGACCATGCGTTCGGCGGTCTGCTGATTGATCGGCAGGCTATCAAGGGTGGCGCTGTATAGAGTCTTGAACGCTTTGGTGTCTTCAATGTCATTAAAGATATAAAAACGCACGCCGTCATTGCCCCCTAGCTTCATGGCCTTCTGGGCAATGGTCTTGAGAATCTGACCGCCTGAAAGGTCCCCGAGATAGCGGGTGTAGTGATGAGCCACTAGTAACTCAGGCGACTTCTGCGCCAACTTATGAATACGGGCCACATACTCCTGAGCCGCCAGCGTCGCCTTGGCCAGATTGCGCCAGTCGCTGCCGAAATAAAAAATCAAATCTTGTTCTAAGGCCTCGCAGCGATTGAGCTCGGGGAAGCCAATAGGTGCCACCACCGGATGCTTTTGCTCACGCAGCTCGCCGATTTCTGCTTCCAGTGCGGAGTAGACGAAATAGAGATCAGCCACCAGCATGCGATAACTGGACTGATCAACCACCCCTTTAAGGAAACAGCTCACGAAACCAGTGTTCTCGGCCATCGTGTGGGCGGCCTTGGTGCCTTCTCTTAGTTGGCTCGCAAGGGCTACCGCCAAGGTGCTTGAAGTCGAATGTCTTGATTGACCCTAGGAGGCTAAATGGCAGTTTCAGGAAGACCTTAAAAGAAGGATTCGCACTTGAACAGGATGCAACGGCAATGAGGCTGGATTAATTCTGATCACGCTGTGCGACGAGCTCAGTGAGAATCAAGTCGATTCGCTGCAATTCGGTATGTTCGGCTAATGAGGCGTCGATCTTTTTTTGAGGCATCCTTAGCTTTTGCCCAATCGAGATAATTTCATTTCGTAATCGCTTGCGATAGGCGTTTAGATCCCCAATGGTTTCCTGTAGCTCTTCTCGTGTGGCTTCAGGCATTGGCTTTAATCACTCATCTTTAAGCCTACACTTGAATATTTAATCATCATTTCAAGCAAGAGAACCCCTTTAGAGGAGTTCAACATCGAGCCTTTCGAGCAATGATCAACGCAACTCAATGAAGCCTTGCATGGCTTGCTTCTACTCTGGTTGGTTTGGAGTCTGTTGGAGTGCCGAAGCCCAAAAGTTTGATCAAGCAGTGTGTCTTGGTTGCGTGGATGCTTCAGTGACGAACCGTTGCGTGATTGCTTGCTGATTGGCTGGGTTTCGGTATAGAGGCTTACGATTGCGTTCGTCTTCAGTCCAATCAAGGGGGGCAAAACCCATTAGCGCAAAGGTCTTGCCGCTTTAATGCAGGCTTCTTAAGGCGTCACCCGCATTAAGAGGTTTATCTGCAAGTGGTAATGTCCATCTAGCTTTTGGAGTCTTCCCTTAATGGTTCAGAAGCTCCCTAACCCCCAGTCCTGTCCGGCTTGCCAATGCTTGACGCATTCTCTCGCGCTGTAGTTGGTGCTGATGCCAAAGGGGCTTGCCTCGGCAGTGCCGATTTGGCTTCTCTTCGTCAGCACGTTGCGGATGCCAACATTCGAATCGATGCAACCAATGCAATCGCGCAACACATTTCTTGTATTGCAGCGGATGCAGTGAGTGGCATGGTTTGCGAGAACACAGGCATGACCCAGCCTGGCGGTAACTGCTATCCCACTCGCCGCATGGCTGCTTGCTTGCGCGATGGAGAGATCATCCTCCGCTATGTCAGTTACGCCCTCTTGGCAGGGGATGCATCTGTTCTGGATGATCGTTGCCTCAATGGTCTCAAAGAGACCTACGAGGCTCTGGGCGTTCCTATTAAGAACGCAGTTCGTGCTGTTGAGATCATGAAGGCCGCTACTGTCGCTATCATTACGGATACAAATTCTGGTCCCTCTGCTTTCCAGGGGATCTCTGGTAAGGGTTCTGACTGCCAGGGTATTGCTGCAGAAGCTGCTTCCTATTTTGATCGTGTGATCAGCTCCCTGAGCTGAATCATTCGTAATTTTATTCAAGTTAATTATCACACTTCCATAAAAGGAATCACACGATGAAATCTGCTGTCACAACAGTGATCACTGCAGCAGATGCAGCAGGTCGTTTCCCTGATATAAGTGACCTTAAAGCTGTCAAGGCATCCTTCGATCGTGCAGCTGCCCGCATGGAAGCTGCTGAGAAGCTGGCTTCTGGCATAGACAATGTGACTGCTGATGCACTTAAAGCTGTTTACAGCGATGGTAAGTATGACCTTGCAACTAGGGACAAGTGTGCAAGAGACATCAACCATTACTTGCGCCTGATTAACTATTGCTTGATAGCAGGTAGCACTGGCCCCCTTGATGAGTGGGGTATTGCCGGTGTTCGAGAAGTGTTTCGCACACTCGGTATCCCTACTTCTGCCTACATCGAGGCCTTTAGCTACATCCGTGAGCGTGTATGTGTTCCTCGTGATATGGATCAGCAAGCTGCCAACGAGTTTAAGGACCTTCTTAACTACCTGATTAATGCTCTCTCCTGAACCTCAATGCCTTTAGGCGGCTACCTCTCAAGGTCTGCGCAGCTTGTTTTTTAGCTTGGTTGGCCTTGTCTGTAACAGCATTGGGAATCTATTGGATTTAAAGATCTCCACCAAGCTCTTCTGAATTACTCTTATCGCTAGTGACTTGAGATGTGCTAAGCCTACATACATGAGCAAGGATGAAAACTGTAAGCCTGATCTTGAGGATTTATTTGATGACTTTGCTCATCCAAATCCACAAATCAAAGAAGAAGCTTATTTGAAAATGTCTCGCCACTGGCCTGAGGAGTCAATGCCTAGACTGCTGGCCAATCTGGATCAGACGGATATTGAACTTAGAAGAGCATCTGTAAAAGCCCTTGGTGTATTTGGTGGACGCTCCTTGCTCCCTTTGGCGCAGATATTTCATGCCAATGAGACTAGAATAGTTCGCACAAGTTGTCTCAAGGCTTTTGTGCAAGTGGCAGCTAAGTTCCCTGGTGAAGCCTTCCCAAAAGAGGCCATGGAGGTTGTCGAATTGGCTCTACAGGATGATATCCCTGAGTTGACCCTTACAGTGGTTCCGCTTCTATCTCTTCTCGGCAAGCAGGGGCTTCCGCTTCTGCTACAGAGTTGCAAAAGTAAGAATATCTTGCTGGCTGCTATTGCAGTAACTGCTCTTGGGGAAGTTGATGATCCTGCAGCTGAAGCTTGCTTGAAAGAGCTTCAGGCGGACGATTTAATTGATGATTTGTTGGCAGGGAGCGTGATTGATGCTCTCAATACATTGGAGCAACGTAATGCAGGCAAGCCCAGTACTCAATAATGACTAGCTTTCATCATTATGTTTCTTTAGATCTTCGTTCGAAAGCTGATCAATTGCGAGCTGCAAAACCCTATTGACGCTTTCATCTTGTTCTGCAGACTTTCTTGCAAGCAGTTCATTGAGTGTTTCCGTTGCCTTCAGTTTCATTAGAGACAAGGCTGCATTCTTTCGGACTTGAGGGTGTAAATCATCGAGCCTGGCCAATAACATTGGCTGTGCCCAGGATGGTTCGTGTAGCTTGCCAAGCAATATGGTTGCTTCAGCACGCACATCGCTGGCAGGGTCAACTAAAGCTTCTAGGAGAAGCTCTCGAGCATCTGTATCACCCAAGGCTTGTATTTGCTCTCCCAGGCCGGCGATGGCTGCCGCTCTAATTTCTGCATGGTCGGATTGGGCTGCATTGCGAAGAGCATCAGGTGCTTGAGCTCCCACAAAGGCCAGCCCCCAGCTAGCGAATCCACATTGCATTGCTGTGCTGTTGGGATTCATGAGGACCTCTAGCAGGAGCTCTATTGCATCGGCACCAAAAATCGCCATGGCTCCTGCCGCTGATCCCTGAACGACAGGGTCTGGATCGTTGAGAAGGGCTTCGAGGAGATTTGGCAAGGTGCTTGGATCGCCCACCAGTTTGAGGGTCTTTGCGGCGGCGCGCCTCACCGTGGCACTGGAATGCTTGTGTAGGGCCACACAAAGTGCTGGCACCGCGGCCTTGCCTACGACGCCGAGACTTTCTGCAAAGGTACGTCGAAGCAATCCTCGATGATCGCCAAGACCAGACACCATGCGCTGAATTTGCTCTGCATCGGCTTTCGGCGTGTCTCCACGTCTGAGCATGGCCTTTAATTCATCGGCCAGTTCAGCGGCTTCGTCTTCATTCAGCAACGACTCGTCAGTATTGATGCTGAAGGGGTGGTCCTGTGTCAATGTTGTCGACTTGAGAATGCATGCATTATCGATGTGAGCAAGGTAATCACTAGAGTCGAGAGATCAACGGATCCACTTTTTTAACGGTTAAGGCCTTTATGCAAGCCTGCCTGATAGAAGGCTAAGGGGATAACAATGAGACCATGATGCTATTTGTGAATTGTGCAGGATTTTGGCTGTAATTAGAAATTCTGCCTTCATTCTTTTGGAATTCACTAGTAAGGATCCTGATCGAAGGTTTTGCTGCGTTTTTTTAGCCTTGAAGATAGTTAAACCCTTTGCCATCCTGATTGCCTTTGGAAGCTTAGCTGTTATAAATTTGTTTAAGGGATGGTCAGAGTTATTGCGATAGTTATTGGACCTTGAAAGGATCCTGCGATTGTGTTTGCTTTGCTTGATAAGCAGTTAATTTTGGGCATGCCTGAGATTGTAGACTCCAACAGCTTGATAATTACCATTAGCTAGAACAGCTTCAGGATGGTGATAGAAGCTAAAAGGGTTTTTAATTTCATTGATCTGAAGCCATTAGAGTTCCCCCTTTTGGGATGATTGACTTGTCGATATAATAGTGGTCAGTAAAGCGACGATAAGCTGTTCAGTGAAGCTTGGTTTTTTAGAATCAAAATTGATTCTTGAGGCACTCCAGCCCCCTTGTTGGATGGTTGAAAGTTGGCCTTGTTTTTAAGGCTATTACCAATGCTTGCGCAAGTCTCGACTCCTTCACAGATTGTATGTCAGTCAATGTACTAAGAGTTTTAGCCCTGCGCTCTATTTCCATAGAATGGAATCCCTTGCTTATTCCCACAGCTTTTTTATCTCAAAACATGTTTTATTGTTGATCAATATGACTCATATGGATGAATCAAAAGCTACAGGTTTTAGTACGGAAGTGGAAATAGCTTCTTTGGTTGAGGTTGAGCGACGTGAACTATTCATAATTGAGCTCAATTGGGCGGGCAATAGCGCGGCATTCTCATTAAGTTAATGGTGGTAGATTTCTTTGCCGACAAGTAATGGATGAGTCATGATACTTTGCGGCTTAAGTTGGCACATAGATTTCATGCAGCTATGGCTTTGAGCCTAATGTTTTGCTCTTTAGCTGATGCTTCTTTTAGAGGCTATTTGTGGAATCCTGGCCATTCTTTGTTATTTTCTAATTTGCTGCATTGGTTGCAAGAGATAGAAGTAAACTTGTCTGGCTGAATCAGTCAATCATTATTGAAGCTATCGTTCTATTGGAAACAGAAGCTCCTGTCCCTGAACAGCTGGCAATATCAACTCATGAATTCACCTATGCATTGTATTATGATTTTTTCACCTCTTTAATGAAAGCATCTTCGCTCGAAGCATGTATCACATTGTGGCTGCTGAAATCTGGCTAGTGTTTTCTATGTTGAATTGGGGCAGACATTTCGATTCCCCTCAGTCATAAAGAGTCATTCCGTAGTCAACACTGAGGCTATTTGCTATGGGAGAGAATGATTGATTGAGAGGTTTTTGAGGGTCTTGGCAAGATGACAAGGATCAATTTAGTGATTAGATATTTCAGTGAATGCTGCCTCTATTGAATCTCAAATTCATGATCAGTTAGTAGCGATACTTGTCTATTCCAGCTTCTTCCAGTAGGCATGCCTCTAACGTGAGATTAGTACCTTTCGCAAAACAGTAGAGTTCACGATTGCCTAATATTTCTTAAAAGATGACTCAGATGGGAATGTAGTGTTCCAGAGTAATGACTTGGTTAACCTTTCTGCCTTGCTCCTCATTCATATTCTGATCTAGTGAAAGAGCTGAAGAGCCCATTCGATCATCTTCCATCTCTCAGCCAGGAAGAGGCACTCAAGATTCTTTGTACGCCTATCAATAAGTTGGAGTTGGCCAGTGATTACTACAAGGCAGCCTTTCACCTAAGCAAATTCCCTGGACCCATGACAGAAGAGGCCTTGTTGCGCCTTGTTGAGTCAGAGTCCTCTGAATTGCCTGTTGTGATTGCCCGTAAAAAGGCCGTTGAGGGCTTGGCTCGTCTTCGTTGTACCGCTGCAATTCCTGCTATTGGTCGCTGCCTTATAAGCACTGATCCAAATTTGGTTGAGATTTCTGCTTGGGCCCTTCAAGAGTTGGATTGTCAGGACCCTGATCTACATCAAGTCATGCTGTCTTTGCTAGATAATCCCAAGCAGCATCGGCGCGTGTTGATTCAGAGCCTGGCTTGTCTTGGGGTGGTTTCAGCGGCATCAAGAATTGAGTCTTTGCAGGATGATGCCACGCCTGGTGTTCGTGGTGCTGCTCTTGCTGCAGTGTTTAGGCTTTGCGGCAAAAAAGATCGACTGATGGAGCTGGAGTTGCATCTGGCCCTTCCTGTTCAGATGGATCGACATCTTGCAATTCAGGATGTTATCGATGCAGGTGAATTTGATTTACTTAAGGCTACTTTAAGGGCACCTGTATCTCCGACCTTTCGCATGCGGGCCTTGAATGCTCTTTGGCCTGAAGAGTTGGTAAAGAAGAATGGCCTTGATTTGCTGGTTATTTTGGATGGGCTGATGCTTGATGACCCAGATGATCTTGATCTCGTGCATCATTATGATGAATCTCCTAAAGATACCTTCCTGATTGAGGAACTATTCGGGACTGATTTCAGTCGCTGTTATCTTGCTGTTCAGACCTTGCGTAGTCGCAATCCAACAGAGCTTTGGCCTTTGTTATTGAAATGCTGGGAACGAGCAAAGAAGGATTATGGTGCGCTTTATTTCTTTATGCTTCTTTTTAGATGTATGACCGATTGGCCGGAAACAGCACAACAGAAAATTCAGGATTTATGCTTCTCTGCACTTGATCGGCGTTGGCCTGATTTTATTAAATTTAAGCCAGCTTCCATCCTTACGCTGATGCAATATAGCCCCGAGATTGGTTGTTCCTATTTGTCTCAATGGTTGAACCCAGAGAAGTCTCCTTACTGGGCCTGTCGATATGCAGCATTATTGGCTATTGAGCCTTTGCTTCATGTAGAAGAATGGGGCACATTGGTAGAGAATGTGGTTAGAAGTAAGGAGGACCCACATCGCTTTGTTCGGGCTAAGGTTAACAGTCTTGAGATGAATCGTATGGGGGTTTCTCCTCCTGTAAGTTAAGGGCATTCTTCTTTGTTCGCTGATTCCCCTTGCTCATGAATCTTGGATAGCAGTATTAATTATAGATTTAGTGCTTTATTTATTATTATTATTTTACTGGTCAACTATCAAGATATTGAGCCTATTAATTCCTTCATGCTTTTATCTCGAAGTTTTCGAGAGGACCTGGCTTTTGCAAAGTAAAAACGGCAATGGCTTAGTGGGCCTGGAAAGCAGGATGTGAGTTCATGGGACAGTTAATAGATGCATTGAACTGTCATGGGATTTCTCACTCTTGTTATTTCATTCTTGCGACACATTAATAGTTTCTTTGATGTGTTAATTCAGTGTGAGGTAGAGCGCAACCAGCTTTCGTTAAGATGATCGCCTAGATTGACAATACGTTGGAAGTGAAGTGGACCTTGCTTTGAGCCCCAGAGCTGTTCATGTGTTTTTGGGTCAAATCCGCGATCTCGACTAATCCAAATTTTTTCATCAAACTCCACCTCGCTGACCAGATAAGTCATGGTGTTGTTGCGAGGAACTAGGCAGTTGTTACCAGGTTCAACTTGTCCTTGATATTGGTTTGGTTTTACTTCCTTGAAGTGCATAGAGCAGCCCCGTCGCGGAAGGAGCGTATCAGCGCATAGGTGATTGAGAAGTTCAGGGTAAAAACCTGCGCCAGCCAAGCGCTTAGGCTCTTGCAAGCTATAATTCTCCAATATGAATGCTTCTTTATTTGCTAGTAATTTATGCACGCCTTGACGATAAGGACGCCATGGATCATAGTCGTAACTTTGCTCTGAATAATATCCAGGCCCTTTAAATACATCCCATAATAGTGGCCTAAAGTAGATATTGATTCTGGCAAAGTGGATTGGATCTTTCTGAGCTTGCTCCTTGTTGCTGTAGTGAGCAGCTAATGTTTTGGCGAAACGCAGTAATGAACTCTGACGCATCTTTTTTTTGTTGATCCTTTAGTTTTTTAGCCTGCGTACTTCCGAGGCAAAAGATGTTTGCAGGACCCCTGAGCCTTCTGATGTTCGTAGAACTGATGATCGGCACCGAATGTGTTTGGAAACAAACCAGATTCTCTCCTCAGCAATAGATTGACCATATTTGGTTATCAGCAGGAAAGTCCCGTCTGATAGGAATTCATAATTTGAGACAGCTTTTTCAGCTTCTGCATAGCCCCTACTTCTTAAGATCACCCCTTTCTCATGGGTTTTTGGGATAGGTATTAAAAGGCATGAGCCCGATGTGACCTCTGACTTTACATTTGGCTCCCAGTCACTTTCAGCTTGCCATTCCATTTTGAACGGCGATACGGGCATGCTGTTGTGACTTGTCGTGGACTTGAGGAGTTGGATAACTTCCGGATCTTCGCTATTGACCTTTTGGATGCGAATCTCGCTTAGTACTTCCTCAAATTGTTGGAAGGCTAGTGAATGGCTACTTCGCATTGACCGCCATGTACCTTCACTTTGAGCAACGAACTGCTCAATGTTCATCAAGAGATTCGTTTGAGTCTTCGTTTTGACCACTTGGCTGATTGCCACTGGCTTTTTGAATCATGCGTACCATGGAGTCAACCATCATCGACATTGCCATGGGAATTTCTTTCCCTGAGGGGGTTAGGGCAGATTGATCACCCGGTTGTTCACTTGAAGGGGGGCGAAACAGAGGCATGGGGAAAGTCGGTGATGGAAAGTTCAGTTTGTCGCCCTGTCGACAGCTCAATGGTTTGCAGGGAAATCATCTCCCTTTGGCCATGATAAACAAGCAAGAGGTGTCTTCCTGTGAGCTGGAAGCCAAAATCTTTAATTGTTTTCAGTTTGCATGGCTTCATGATTTTTTTGGCTTGGATATAAGGTCATCAACCTATAGATTCATCCTTGTCAGTCGCTAGCAGGCGAGAGAAGAAGAGCAATCAGGGGTCGCTTAGGTATAAATACTTGCGGGCCGCCTTGCTCGCTTTCTCTGCCCGGCCATTGACCCAGGCGATTGCCCTAACTAAAACAAGCTCTATCTAATCTCTGGAAAATTACGCCACCAGTCAATCGCTTCTTGCTTCATCTGCTCAAGCTTGTCTTGGTCTCGAGTAGAAATTGGAGAATAGTGATGAAACCAACTTTGACTCGTTGAAGCTTCTGAGATGGACAGGCAGCGTGGCACCGATACCATCGGCAAGATTCTTTCTGGGAGGAAATAACTGATGACGGTCAGTGAAAACAAGGCCTCTTTTGAAAAGTTGCTTAGTAAGCAACTGCATGGTTTTAGTCAGTTGAGTGAGGCCTTGATTTTGAGGCTGATTCAGCTTGAAGAAAGGGTCGCGACACTTGAGAGTAGTCAATGTTTGAAAGATGATGGCTGCCATGAAGCCACTAAAAAGCTCCTTGTTGATAGTGAGGAGCGCGTGAGGCACCTTCAGGGGCTTTTAGACGTTGATCCAGACCTATGTACCTCGTTCAACCTCGCTTACGCTATTTCATCAGAAGGGCAGACCCTTCAAGAGGTTAAGCCTGAGAATAGTGAATCAGACCAAACCTTTAATTTGAAGACAGAAGATTTCCAGGCAGAGGGGAATTTTGATCAGTGTCTTGAGAATGGGGATGGGGCTTCTGACGATGATGTTGGCGATACTCAATGCGTGGAGGATGCGCAAACAAATCTGCTTTTAGCCTGATCTATTTTTTAGATCAGATCAAGAAGTCGGATGCGAAATTGAGCCACTTCTTTGGCAATGGATGGAGATCCCAATAGGAATGGGTGGTCTTTGATCGTTTCTAGGACTAGATTTAGTTTAGTCTCCTGACTAAGCTTATTTACCTCTTTTTTAGACTGATAGTTCTTCCAGGCCTCATCAAATATCATCGCAAAATTGTCTGCATTATTGAACAGGCGGTCGCTCTTTTCGTTGGACGCAGAGAAAGACACGGCAATGGGCATCTTAAATTGATGCCAGGACCCAGATTTGAACTGGGGACACGGCGATTTTCAGTCGCCTGCTCTACCAACTGAGCTATCCCGGCTAGTCGCCTTCGCGACCTCGGAATCTTAAATCACTGGGTGAGGCAAAGCCTTGCCAGGGTGGTGATGAAATCATTGCCTTAGGCCGCTGGGTCAGCAACCTTGCTGTGGCGCAAACCCAATCGCGTCTTGGCGGCGATGATCATGATGCTTCAGGGGGCAGTCCAAAGCTCATCAGTAGATCAGCAGTGGCGTTGTCGTTCCTGCTTTGATGGTGAGCTTGTTTTTTGCCATCAAAGCCTTCTGCCTGATCGATCGCTCTAGTCTTTGCGGTGATGAGCTACGCACTGTGATTCAGGCGTTTTAGCTCGCAGTTCTTTCCATCTTCGATTAGCAGAAAACCGACTCACACCCTCCCTTCTATGACTTGATGCTCGGGGGCTGGGGGCAGTCTTTTGGACAAAGCGCTATCAGTCTGCGTGTTTCCTCCTGGTTGGCCCATCTGGCTAGAGGAATTCTCATGGTTACTCAGGCTGCCGGTGTGGCTCGGTGTCGTGTTCGAGCAGTTGATCTTGTCGCTCTGTTGGCTTTCTGCCATTCCCTGCCCTATGCGCTTTTTAATTGAAGGTAAAGGCCATGCCCTGTTGGTATCTCTGACGGCGTTTGCTCTTTTGACTCGTGGCCTAATTCTTGACCATGCATCTTTTCGGCTAAAGCTAAACATTGCCTCTGGACTGGCAGTCGCCCTGTTGGCCAGACTCATCCATTGCGAATGGTTTTGGGGTTGTATTTGCTCTTTTGTTTTGGGGTTTTTGCCAGGCAGATCGCACCACCTACAGTAATGCCAAGATTCTGCAAGCAATTTCTGGCTGTCAGAGCTGTGGCACCAGTGGTGAGGATGTCATCAACAATCCAAACCCGATGAAAGGACCAGTCAGTTGCGTTGTTGCTAAGGCCTGGCACCGCTTCGAATGAATGAATTTGATTTCGCTGGCGTAGCTGTCTGTCGAGATGGTGTTGTCCCACGGTTGCATGGCGGCGGCGTAAGAGGCCATGGCAGGGACGGCATAAGCCACTGGCCAGAAGTTGGGGTACAGGATTTGCTCGGCTTAGGCTTTTCCAGCTTGGAATCGGGACCAGCACAGCGTTGATGGGGACGAGCGGGGTCAGCAGTTTTGCTAAGGCGTGGATCGCTGAGAGCTTCCGATTGCGACGCAGATTCAACAACAGCCGGCGGAGATGACCTTCGTACCAACCCAGCGCCCGCCAGTTCAGGGGACTGAAGCCTCTTAAGCCATCGGCTGGTAGATCGAGTTTCATGCAACAGTTCAGGCAAGGCTTGGAACACTCGGCATCTGAGGTAATCGCTGCTCGGCAGATGGGGCACTGGGGTTGCATGAGCAGGGCATGACCTGCTCGCATCAGGGATGAAAGCAATGCAGTTCAGCTTCTGAAGCAAGGATTCCCCTCGTTCTTTTGGCAGGGTTCCCTTATGAGGCAATATCAGCCAGATGATTTCGGCATGGCTTTCAGCATGGCCACCAGAGTGTGATGGGCATCTTCACTATCGGTGAGAGTGTGGTCGAACTTGATCTCTAAGGCATCCCCATCCACTTCAAGTTCCATCTTTTCTGAGGTAATTAAAATCATCTTGGCTGTTTGGGGGTCTTTAATTCCTCCGTAGTAACGCGCATAATTCATAACAGCTTCGGCATGGTCGCCATTCATGTGGCGACAGATGCGTGCACTGACATCAGGGGTGAGGGGATCGGAGCTCATCAGCAGTGATGTTGGAAATTTTGAGACTAGAGATTGGAGAGCCTGAAGTGAGCTCTTCCCACTAGGAGTTAGTCAAAGCGCTGATCAAGAAGGAAGTCTCTCTAGTTGATCACATTGAAGCTCATTGAACTTATCTTCATAACAACCAGTCCAGTCAAAATGTGGTTATGCCATTTGGTTAGCACCATTCAGAGCTGGTGATCCGCTTCTTGCTTGGTACTAACCAAGTTGTGTTGAGGAGAGATCGCTTGCAAGGCCAGACGGGCGACTCCGGCAGCTGGTGGGTTGGTGCAAGTCTTGACGGGTATGCCAAGGATCCGCTCTCTTAATCGACGCCATTGGGGATTGCGGGCACCCCCTCCCAGGCTGATCACTTGCTTGGGAGGGGGTGCGCCAAGTTCTTTGAGACGTTGCCAACCTTGCAATTCGATGTGTGCGAGGCCTTCGAGCAGGCCATGGAGGTAGAGGGAATCGCTCACAGGTCGTGGAGTTAGCTGTGGTTCGAGTGTGGGGTCGTCAATTGGGAAGCGTTCGCCGGGGCCGGGAAGAGGGCGCAGCATTAGACCACTGTTGAACTCTGGATTGATCTGGCGGCTTAACTCTTTGAGCTGAGTATCACTGAACAGTTGTCGAAGGACGCTGCCCCCGGCATTGGAGGCTCCGCCGCAGAGCCATCGTCCGCCAACGCGATGGTTGGTGATGCCAGCACCACGGATTGGACCTTCCGTAAAACGTTTCAGCACAAGAGTGCTGCCCAGCACGGTAATGCCGTCGTCGGGACCTGCATTAGCAGTTAAAACAGCAGCATTGGCGTCGGTGGTCCCTGCTACTACGAGGAGTTGTTTCGGTAGGCCAAGGCTTTGGGACTGCTCAGGTGCCACCGTACCCAGAACTTTGCCGCTGCTTACGATCTCAGGAAGTGCTGCCCGCCAGGCTGTCTCGGCAAAGCTGGTAGGCCAGGCCTGATTAATCAAATTCCAGCCCAAGCGCAGGTTGTTGCCTTCTTCTCCCCAGCACCAATTGTCTAGCAACCAGCCGCTGATCCAGTCCGCTTGATGGCGAAGCAGAACAGAGGGGCCATGTGTGCTGATGAGTCGTAGAGCTCTTGCCAGGCTGCTGCTCACACTTGAGGCTGGTTCTTCATGGGATACAAGGGAGATGAGTGTTGGCCTTTGTTCCGGGCAGCTCAGGTGATATGGCAGGGCTGTGTCGAGTGGTTTGCCAGAGCGGTCGCAGGCCAGCAGTGTTCCTGATGTTCCATCGATAGCGATTGCACCCAGGTTTTGTCGCAGGCTGCTAGGTAAAGCACGAATCAGCTCTGAGCAGCAGGTTTTCCAGTCTTCAGGACTCTCAAGCCCTTTTGGATAGTCCGCTTTTCTTGTTTGGATCAGCTTGCCGTGCTCGTTGAGCACGGCAAGCCGTACGCCGCTGGTGCCAAGGTCGATGCCGAGCGCCAGGGACGAGTTAGGCATGGGGTTTCTAGAGGCTGCTTCCCTGTTTGTGTTGTTGGGCCTCTGCTTGAAGCAGAGTGGAGGCCTTGTCAGTAACGTCTTCCCAGGGAAGCTTTAGATCAGGGCGGCCGAAGTGGCCATAGGCAGCAGTGTCTTGGTAGAACCGTCCTCCGCGTTGTTGAGGCAGCTGTCGTAGCTTGAATTGTTCAATGATGGCACCAGGTCGCAGGTCAAAATGGTCTTGCACCAAGGCTGTGAGTTCGTCATTCGTCACTTTTCCGGTGCCAAAAGATTCCACTAGGATCGAGACGGGTTTAGCCACGCCAATGGCATAGCTCAGTTGCACCTCTGCACGTTGAGCGAGGTCTGCTGCTACAAGACACTTGGCCACAAATCGTGCGGCGTAGGCGGCAGAGCGGTCTACTTTGGTTGGGTCTTTGCCGGAAAAGGCTCCACCACCATGGCGGGCATAGCCGCCGTAGGTATCTACGATGATCTTTCGGCCAGTAAGGCCAGCATCCCCCTGGGGGCCTCCTACCACAAACTTACCGGTTGGATTGACTAAAAAGCGGGTCGCCTCTCGATTGGGTTTGAGGGGGAGGTCAGCAGTCGCTGGTTCTACGACATGGGTCCAGAGGTCTTGAGTGATCCGCTCACGGATTCCATTCTCATCCGAGAGGCCCTCTACCTCCGAGGTGTGTTGAGTGGAGATCAAAATCGTGTCGATCGCGACAGGACGGTCGTTTTCGTAGACCACACTGACTTGGGTCTTCCCATCAGGTAGCAAGTAGCTCAGAGACCCGTCATGACGGACTGCAGCGAGTTGACGGGCAAGGCGATGGGCGAGGCTGATGGGTAAGGGCATCAGCTCAGGGGTCTCGTCGCAGGCGTAGCCAAACATGATCCCTTGGTCTCCGGCTCCCACCTTGTCAAGAGGGTCACCTGAATGGTCGTCGGCTTCATTAACCCCTTGGGCGATGTCTGGTGATTGTTGATCCAGGGCAACGAGCACGGCGCAACTCGTGGCATCAAACCCACCTGCACGAGCACCGCTATAGCCAATCTCGCGGATTACGTTCCTAACAAGATGGATGAAATCAACCTGGGCGTTTGAGGTCACTTCGCCTGTAATGAGGCAGAGCCCTGTATTGACAACTGTTTCACAGGCAACTCGGCTGCTGGGGTCTTGAGCGAGTAGGGCGTCTAGAACGGCATCACTCACTTGATCACAGATCTTGTCGGGATGCCCTTCTGTGACGGACTCAGAGGTGAAGACGTAACGGCTCATGGAGAACTGAAGTTATGCGTAATTTTAGGGTCTGCCTTGACGGCTACTTGACGGCTAGATCATTCCAGTGGTGGATAAGGTGGTGGTAGTTCGTCAGTTTTGGTGGTTGATTCCAGCCGGCCATGTAACCAAGGCTGAGACCTATACCAGCCTGTCGAGCCATCTGTAAATCGGAATCGGAATCACCAATCAAGGCGCACTGGGCGGGGGCTAATCCCATTAACTGGCAGAGTCTTTTGACGGCATTTGGACTGGGCTTAGCTGGTCGATGCTCAGCGCTCCAGAGCTCGGTCACCGTGTCATGAAGATTGTTTTGGTTCAGGAAGGTCTCAATCCCTGAGGCGCTGTCATTGCTAATCACGGCGCAGATCACCCCTTGTTGTCGCAGCGCTTGCAAGACCGTAAGGGCACCTGGTAGCAGACTCCTTGTTGTTACTAGGCAGGGCACTTCATTCTCAAGAGCATCCACAGCTGCGAACACTTCATTGGCCAGAGCAAGAGCCTGTGGCCAGCCTTCTCCGAGCAGACAGAACACCGTTGCTGTGGAGATTAAGTTGTGATGCCTTGACGCTACGGCGATGGTTCCGCCTGGATCGAGTCCTTCAGCGTTGAGGCCATAGGCAGCAGAGAGAAGCTCCTCAATTTTGCAAACCACACTTTCGCTGGCATTCCCTCCGTGAAACCGACGAATGGCTTGTTCGATTCTTCCCTTTGCCAGAGTGAGCAGATGGGGTTCGCTATGGCAAAGGGTGCCATCCTTGTCGAACAGCACCCCTTGGATCTTGCCGATGGGCGTCCCCCTCAGCAATAGTTGAGGCATGGGCTAGCTATCAGGATTAGTCGAGGGGGACAACTTCTGGATCTTCGCCTTCCTCGGCCTGCTCGAGCAGCATTTGCTTGTAGCGGGCAGCCATTTCTTCAGCTTTGTCAAAAACCTTTTGTGGATCGGTAAGCATGTCTCCGGGTTCGGGCTCAAGGGCCTTGGTAGATAGTGAAATTCGACCTCTCTCCGCATCGAGATCGATGATCATGACCTTCATCTGATCATTCACGTTAAGAACCGAGTGGGGGGTCTCGATATGCTCGTGACTAATTTCGGAGATGTGAAGTAGGCCACTCACGCCACCGATGTCGATGAAGGCTCCGTAGGGCTTGATGCCGCGAACGGCGCCGATGACGACTTCGCCAACCTCGAGGCGATTCATCTTCCTTTCAACCAGAGCACGGCGATGGCTCAGTACCAAGCGATTGCGTTCTTCGTCGACTTCGAGGAATTTCAAAGGTAGGAAGTCCGCGACAAGCTCTTCCTTTGGCTTGCGGGTGCTGATGTGTGATCCGGGGATGAACCCTCTCAGGCCTTCCACCCTGACCAGGGCACCACCGCGATTGGTCGCAAACACTTCGGAGTAGATGGTGGCATCTTCCTTTTGGAGCTGTCTTACCCGTTCCCATGCACGTTGGTATTCGATGCGGCGGATTGAAAGGGAGAGTTGTCCGTCTTCGTTCTCCTCACTCATGATGAAGAACTCGCGGATCTCTCCAGGAAGTAAGACGTCGCTGAGTCCTTCGACCCGATTGATCGACACTTCCTGAAGGGGCATGAAGGCTGCGGTCTTGGCCCCGATGTCGATCATTGCGCCCTTTGATTCAAGGGCAAATACCGTGCCGTTGACAATGTCACCTGGCTTGAAGTTGTAGTCATACTTGCTCAGTAGTGATGCAAATTCATCGAGGGTGAATCCAGCTCCACTCAGGTCGTTTTTGGCTGCTCGGCTGCTCGGGTCATCGGCTGTTGGGACATCCTCTGGAATGCTCAGGTCTTCTTCAACCAAGGCTTGCTTGGCAGCTTCGGCTGTTTCAGAAGTGGTATTGATTACCTGCTCGCTGCTAGTGCTATCAGCAGCAGAGTCCTGAACTTGTTCAGTAGGAGTCGCAGACATTGTTGGATGGCGGTCTGCCCTATGGCAGTGCGCAAGGAAATCCGAGTGGCCCGCCGACCTTTCGGAATTAATTGATCACTCTACAGATTGACTCCTTATTCTCAGCGAACGGCTGCGAGCTGTTCCTTGTTGGCATGAATGCCTTCAAGTGCTGCTACGAAATCATTAACTCCACGGAAATCACGATATACCGACGCAAAGCGTACGTAAGCGACCTCGCTCATTTCCGATAGTTGGTCCAAAACCATTTCGCCGATTTCAGCACTATTCACTTCACGCCCACTTCTTTGCTGAAGTTGCAGTTCAAGCTCGTTCACCATTGACTCAAGTCTGTCTTGCTCGAGACCGGTTTTTTGACAGGCCAGCGTAAGGCCATTAAGGATTTTACTGCGATTGAAAATCTCCCTATTGCCATTACGCTTCAAAACTGTGATTGGAACAGTTTCGACGCGTTCGTAGGTCGTGAAGCGAAAGTCGCAATGTAAGCATTCACGGCGCCTTCTTACACTTCGCCCGGCATCAGCAGCGCGGGATTCAAGTACCCGACTATCAGTGTTTTGGCAGGAGGGGCATTGCATGCCCGTAAGACTCCAAACTTAGTGAACTAAGTCTAGACAGTAATTCGAGCCTTGAGAAGGACCTGTTGAACTGCATTCTCAGGCTTTAGTGCTGTAAATCCTTTGCGAGACAATGAGACTGCATGATTATTTGGATCAACGAGATTGGAGGAAGAAGTGCTTAAAGACAAAAAAAGCCCCGCTTCGGCGGGGCTTTGAAGAGATTGGCGTTTTATTTGCCACTGTCTTTGCCGATTTTCGGCGGATCACGGAATGCAACCGCGAAGAACAGAGTGGCAACCACCAGGGTCATTAAGAGGGTGTAAGCAAAAGCATCCATTGAGAGTCTCCGTAAGGTCGATCAGCTGAAGGTGTAGTTCCTGTGGAAGGCTTAAGTTTGCCCTGGAACGCGACGAGTAGAAGCGTCGCCCAACTTTTGGAAAACACCGAATTCAACTTGGTCGCCAAGGTCAGGATCGATACCGGCAAACACATCGCGGTACAAGGTCCTAGCTGCATGCCACCAGTGGCCGAATAGGAACAAGAGCGCAAAGTTGACGTGAGCAAAGGTGAACCAGCCTCGAGGTGAGCTTCGGAAAACACCATCCGAAGCATAGGTCTCGCGGTCGAAAGTAAAGGCTTCACCAAGTTGAGCCTTGCGAGCCAGACGCTTCACATCAGCGGTATCAGTGAAGGTTTTCCCATCCATGGAACCGCCATAGATGGTTGCCGTTACGCCTTGCTGCTCAAAGGAATTCTTTGCTTCAGCACGGCGGAAGGGGATGTCAGCACGCACGACGCCATTCTGATCTTCAAGTAACACAGGGAAGTTCTCGAAGAAATTAGGGATGCGACGTACCTGCAGATCATTGCCTGCCTTGTCTTTGAAGGTGATGTGGCCGAGCCAGCCAGTAGCAAGACCGTCGCCATTCACCATGGCACCAACCCTAAATAGACCACCCTTTGCAGGGCTGTTACCTACGTAGTCGTAGAAGGCAAGCTTCTCAGGGATAGCGGCATATGCCGCCTCTTGAGTAGCGCCTTCATCCATGGCTGACTGGACACGACGGTTGATTTCAGTTCTGTAGAAATTTTGGTCCCACTGATAACGGGTAGGTCCAAACAGTTCAACAGGTGTGGCTGCAGATCCGTACCACATCGTTCCTGAAACGATGAAGGCAATTGCGCAAACAGCAGCACAACCACTGGCTAAGACTGTTTCGATATTGCCCATGCGAAGGGCTTTGTAAAGCCTTTCAGGTGGGCGGTTGAGCATTTGGAAATGGCCACCAAGGAATCCAAAGATTCCTGCAGCAATGTGGTTCGCCACAATGCCGCCTGGGCTGAAGGGGTTAAATCCTGCAGCACCCCATTCGGGCGCGACATTCTCCATATGACCTGTTAGTCCATAGGAATCAGAGACCCACATCCCAGGACCATAAAGTCCAGATAGATGGAAGGCTCCAAAGCCGAAGCAAACAGCACCTGCAAGTGTCAGGTGGATGCCGAAGATTTTTGGAAGGTCTAAAGCAGGTTCTTGAGTACGTGGATCTAGCCAAAGATCAAGATCCCAGTAGGTCCAGTGCCAGATTGCGGCCAGCATTAACAGGCCACTGAAGATGATGTGAGCGGCAGCAACACCTTCGAAGCTCCAGAGGCCTGGATCAACACCGGTTTCACCGGTGATGCTCCAGCCCCCCCAGCTGCCAGTAATTCCGCAGCGGGTCATGAACGGCATGACATACATGCCTTGCCGCCACATGGGGTTGAGGACGGGATCCGAAGGATCGAAGATGGCTAATTCGTAGAGGGCCATGGAGCCGGCCCAGCCGGCTAACAGGGCTGTGTGCATGAGGTGCACGGCCAGAAGTCGGCCGGGGTCGTTGATGACGACCGTGTGCACCCGATACCAGGGCAATCCCATGGGTCAGGTTCGGGGGAACGAAACGAAGCTGCTAATGCAGCCAGACCCGCAGATCGTAAGACGTGCACCATTAAGTGTGGAGAAGGTTGTCGCTAGCTGCAACGTGCAGTGATACATGAATAGCTCTTAAAAGAGTGGGTTTGGAGGGCTATCGATTTCCTCAGGCTGAGGTTTTGCTGATATTCAGGCTTGGTTACAAACTGCAATGCCGCGCTTGAGACAAAATGGGTTGTCTTTTGCGTTCCAGATCCATGCCCATCATTCGCTTTGTCCGGGAAGGCAAAGATGTTGAGTGCAAGCAAGGCGAAAATCTCAGGGAGGTTGCTTTGCGCGAGGGGATGGAGCTCTATGGGCTGAAAGGAAAGTTGGGGAACTGTGGAGGTTGTGGTCAGTGCATTACTTGTTTTGTTGGAATTGAGGGGGAAAGCAAAGTTGGTGCGCTTTCACCACGAACTGAGGTTGAGGAAATCAAGCTCAAGCGCCGCCCTGAGAATTGGCGCCTTGCTTGTCAGACCATTGTTATGTCGTCAGTGATCGTCGTGACTCGACCACAGGAAGCCCTGCTTAATGCCAAGAGTCGACTTGAGGCGGCGCGTGCGCAAAAGCTGTCTTAATAGGCCATCAAACCCCTCGAATCAGAGGGGTTTGATGGTTTGATCTCAGCTGGTTTTGAAAGGGCGTGGGCTGCTACGCCCGGTGACGAGGCTTGAGCAGATTGCAGTTTGGGTAGCTTGCGGGTGATACTTTCCCGGAGTAATCCTCTGCGGCCATGCCTGTAAACAACTTCGGCTTCCTAGCCACCCTTCTGTTCGTAGCGGTTCCGATGTTGTTTCTGATTGGTCTTTACATCCAGACCAACAGCAACAAAAGCTGATCAACTTCTTGCTGGTTTGAAGGCCATCCGCTTGCCAGTCTCAACTGCGTTCTTGGTCCTGGTCAATCAGGACTAAAGCGGTTTCATCAACTCAGGTGAAGTTGCTCCCCGGAACTCCCAACCAGCGTGTCGAGGTCCCAAAGGCCCTTGATCAGTTCTTGTTGGCGACTCTCTCCCAAGCAATTGAAACTAGATCTGCGTTCGCTTCAACCGCCATCTTGGCCACCCTCGCTTTGATTCATCCTTGCTTGATGGGTGTACCCATTGCGTTGGGGCTGATTCTCATCAACTTGCCAATGTCTCGGCGGGGAAGGGGTTGCAGCTCTTTTGGTGGGGTTCCACGATCTAGCTGGACAGCTTTCAGGAATCCAGACTTAGCCGACAGATATCAGCTGTTTTGAACTTGGGAAGGTCAGTTCGGGTAGAGCATTTTCAGCATTGCTTCCAGCTAGTTCTTGGTCAGTAGGTTCTTTTGCAAGCTTTACCAGGCTTTGCAGCAGCCTATGGCGAGTGAGTTAGGAGTTCAGCATGCTGATGAAGAGTGAGAAGACTCAGCCTTGGAAGTTGCGTAGGCGGGTGTTACCGCAGCACACAGATCACGCTGGGGTGATGTGGCATGGGGCCTATGTGGCATGGCTGGAGGAGGCTCGAGTGGAGGCTTTGGCGCAGGTAGGTTTGCCCTATGCGCGCATCTCCGCAGCCGGATTGGAGATGCCTGTGGTGCGTCTTGAGATTCACTATCGTCGTGCGCTTCGCCATGGTGAGCTGGTAGAGCTGGAGAGTTGGTCTCTGCCCTGCGATGGGGTGCGATGGCCCTGGTTCACAGTTTTTGCATCGGAGGCAGGGGATCGGGTCGCTGATGCTCAGGTGGATCTTGTGCTGCTCAATGTCATGGGCTCGAGGCGGCGGGTGCTACGTCAACCCCCAGAGCCTCTTGCGAGTGCTTTACGGCAACTACAACAGGGGGCCGAACCTCGCCTGTAAGATAATTAGTTTATATGTACTATTTCGCTGGTGGAATCTCGGCATTGGTGGTGGCTTTGGAGTCGCTGTCCAGGGATTGGAGCTGCTCGAATGGGGGACCTCGAGGCGCTAGGCCAGGCTCACGAGGTCAGTCTGGCTGAGCTATGGACTTGGCCTGAGGAAAGGTTGCGCAAGGTGCTCTCCTGGCCGACAGCCTTGTTCAAAGACTTGAGCCTCCACCGCAGCAAGTGGGGAATTTGTCCAAGTGTCGACGTGCCGGAGGATGTCTTGTTGCCTGTGGATGTGCTTTGGCCGGAAGGGTTTCGTGCCTTGAAGCGCCCTCCTTTGGCGCTTTTTTGGCAGGGCCGGCAGGAGCTTTTGGGATGTCTTGGGGCCCGTAGGGCGATAGCAATTGTTGGCACACGACGGCCTTCGAACCATGGTTTGCGTGTGGCGGAAGCATTGGGTCGTGCTTTGGCACTAGCGGGTTGGCCTGTGATTAGTGGCCTTGCAGAAGGGATTGATGCGGCTGCCCATCGCGGCTGTTTGGAAGGCGGTGGTGCGCCTGTGGGCGTGCTGGGCACACCGTTGCATAAGGTCTATCCCCGGCAGAATGAGGGCCTTCAAGCTCTGGTAGCGGCTCAAGGGCTGCTAGTCACAGAGCAGCCCCGGGAGACTTTGGTCAAGCGCGGTTGTTTTGCTGCCCGTAATCGCCTATTGGTGGCCTTGGCAAAGGCTGTGGTCGTCGTCGAGTGCCCCGAGAGAAGTGGAGCCTTAATTACAGCGCGGCGGGCAATAGAGCAGCAATGTCAGCTGTTGGTCGTGCCCGGAGATGCAAGGCGATGGTCGGCTCTCGGTAGCAATGCTTTGTTGTTGGATCAGGCTTCCCCTTTGCTAAGCCCTGAAGCTCTTGTCAAACAACTTGGTGCTGGTCCGCTGGCGGTTCATTCTCCTTCGGTTGCTGTTGATTTGTCTGGTTCTCGCTCTAGCGCACCAGCCGGCCAGCATGGCAATACAGCACTGTTAAAGGCCATTGGCGATGGGGCGTCCCTGGAGGATTTGATGACCTGTCTGAATCTGTCTTCGGCGCGATTGACAGAACAATTGCTTCAGTTGGAGCTGCAGGGGGTTTTGGTGGCAGAGCCTGGGTTGTATTGGCGTTTGGCCTAGCCTGTTTCGATGGCATTGCTGGAGATTTCCGCAGCAGAGCTATTGGCCTGGCGTCGTTTGCAGTTGGCTGAAGGAGGCCGTGCTGTTGATTTTGACTGGTTGCTTGATTTGGGTGGAGGTTTGCGCTGGAGCGATCTTCAGCAGCTTTATCTCGACCCACGCCGTTCAGTGCTGCTTGAGCGATCTCTTGATCAGCTCGCAATGATCTGGAAGCAACATCTTGATCATCACATTCCTCTTCAGCATTTGATCGGTTGCTGCCCTTGGAGGGATTTTGAGCTGGAGGTCAGTGCGGTGGCATTGATTCCCCGACAGGAGACGGAGCTGTTGGTGGATTTTGCTTTGCAAGCATTGGTTCGGAAACCTTTTGGTCGCTGGGCCGATTTGGGGACAGGGTCAGGAGCACTAGCTGTGGCGTTGGCTCGCGCTCTCCCTGTTTGGCGTGGACATGCAGTTGATTGCAGCATCGAGGCCTTGGCTTTGGCGAAACGGAACTTGCAAAGGCTTGCGCCCCATGCCTTATGGCAGCTGCATCAGGGCAGTTGGTGGGAGCCTTTGCGGCCTTGGTGGGGAGAGTTCAGCTTGGTGCTGGTCAATCCTCCCTACATCCCAGAAGTTGTAATGGCTCAACTTGAACCCGTGGTCCGTGATCATGAGCCGCATTTGGCTCTATACGGGGGAGCCGATGGGTTGGTGGCCACTCGTCAAATCATTGCTGGTGCCATGCAGGCCTTAGAGCCTGGTGGTTGGCTGTTCTTGGAACACCACCATGACCAGAGCGATGCCGTGCTGGCTTTGATGCGTCAGCAGGGTTTGGAGAATGTGGACTACAAGTCAGATTTACTTGGGGTAAGGCGCTTTGCCATTGCTCGGCATCCTGATCATCAAGACTCTTTGAACCATGGCAGTTCTGCCCTCGGCTGTTCTTGACGCCAGTGCTTTGGCATCCAGATTGCATGCTGGTTCAGCGGCATTGTTGCCCACAGACACCTTGCCAGCTTTGGCGGCCGCTCCTGTTCACGCTGCACAGTTGTGGACGATCAAGCAGAGGTCGGCCGACAAACCTCTGATCCTGATGGGAGCTACTCCTGAAGAGTTACTTGCGCATGTTTTGCCGCTTGCTTTGGAGGATGCCTGGTCGATGGCCAGGCGCTATTGGCCAGGGGCCCTCACCTTGGTTGTACCGGCTTCGGGTGTGCTTGTTGAGGCTCTTAATCCTGGAGCTTTCACGCTTGGGTTGCGAGTGCCGGATTGTGGAATGCTGAGGAACTTGCTGAAGCAGAGCGGGCCACTAGCTACCACGAGCGCGAATTTGTCTGGATCTGCGCCCACTTTCTCGGCAGATGCTGCTCATACTTGTTTCCCAGGATTGCCATTGTTGGGGCCATTGCCATGGCCGACGCCTTCTGGTTTGGCCAGCACGGTGGTGGCTTGGCAAGGGGCCGGGCGTTGGCATGAGTTACGACGTGGTGCAGTGGTGCTTGAGCTTTGAATGAATCGCCTGATCAAGAGAGCCTGACGATTCAAATGGTCGTACCGAACTTGTTAAGAGGTGCATTTCAGAGACCACTTGAGTGATCTCTGAAACTCTTCTCCAACGCGGTGATTTGTTGAGGTTGTTGCTTGTAAAGAGAAGAGCTGTTGTTGATTGGTGCTAAAGCTTTTGCTGCTCTGCGGCCTAGTCACGAATCCCTATTCGTATCAGCCAGTTGAGTTCATCTAGCTCCTGCTTGAATTCGTCGATGTTTTTTTCACAAGTCTTGCGAAGCCTATCGAGTTGAAGATATTTTGTGCTATCTGTCTCCACATTATTCATTTGAGCTGTCAGGCTGTAAAAAGCTTTCCAGCACTCTTTTAAGACATTGTTGAGCTCACAGCCTCTATCGAACTCTGATTGAGAGAGTTTTGTGAGCTTCACCCAACACCTTGATGTGCTTTTTAAAGATAGAAATACCAGAGCCGAAGTGCCAAGACCTTAACAATAGATGCGCTTTTGGGACGTTTTGATATTTTTGTTTGAGTATTAGGCGAATTGCTGTGTATTAGATGGGCGAATGGGTTGGCAAAAAATAGCCCTGTTGAATTTGCGTTGCGTCTGCAAGTCATGCTATGTGGCCTAGGCGCTGCAGCAAGAGGTGACAGTTGCCGATTGATTTGTCTGGGGATAGTTGCATTTGCTCTTTTGTGAGACTTATGAACTGCTAATAGGAAGATTGATGATGGTGATTTGATCAATATTGTCACTCTTCCCCAGCACTTGCATTGTTTCGATCAAACAGATAGTGACCATTCGAATTTTGGTGCTAGTCGTTATTTTTTGCAAAGGCCAAAGTTTGTAAAAACTACAGAAAATCCTGCTTGAAGCTTTTTTCAAGGGAAATTTCCCTGTTGAGGAATCTCCTAATCAGCTAAAAACTTTACTACTTCGTGTTTGATGTCAAGTTCAAATGCTTTCTTGTCTAAAACTAGATCGTCTTCATTTAACCTTGGCAGCATTGACACCTAAGCGTGATTTTGTTCCTGTGATATATCCTGTTTGCAGTCTTAATGACTCGCTTTCATTATTGCCTTCGAGCAATTTCATCGTAGACAATGCAAAGTCATGCTTGGTAATAAATCACAGAGTTTATTTTTCTTGCCGCATTATCAACCACTCCATCATCGCTTTACATTGACAAGTATTTCAATAACTCTTTCTTCCGATTTTCGGCGATTATAGTTATATTGCTTTTCTTGAATTAATGTCTGATAAAGCTACCACGCTTAGAAAGGCAATCTCTAATGAGCTGTGTGAGTTTTTATCACTTCAGTTCAGAATTTTAATGTCAGTTGACTATGGTTCAGGCTTTTGCAGCAAGCCTGCTGATGACTCTGAATTGTTTTCTAAATACTCACCTCTTTTCCTTGATTCGTTACTGTTATGCTTGCAACCTTTAATTCAGAAAAATTTCAAAGATAGATTGCTTCCTGCTTATTTCTTTGGTCGAATTTATGGTCATTAGCATGCTCTCCCCCCTCACTTTGATTTGAAGCCTAGCTCTGAAATAGGTGTTTCATGCTGCTTTTCAAAAGACTCTGAATGGTCTCTTGACTTTTATAAAAGCGATAAGATTGAATCCGTATTCCTAGAAATAGGAGATCTAGTTATTTATCATGGGCCCTCGCTTAAGCATGGCAGGGCTCCATATTCTGGCCGGGAATATATTGGAGCTTTCTTGTTTTATGTATTTGAAAATGGTCCATTGAAACATTTGAAATATGACACAAGGCCTTCTCTTGGCTGCCCTCTTCCGAGAAACTCTTAATCGCTTAAGATGCAACTAGTCTGCCTCTAAGAACTGCCCCACGCCATCCCATTGGTCATTTGTTTGTTTTGACCATCTTATTAGTCAGCCTAGTGGGGCAATAATTTCATGGAAATAACATTCATTAATCTGACTGGCTGTTGTTTCTGTACTTGTTATTGAGATCTCATGCCCCTTAGACTAAGTGATTGATTCGCTGTCAACCTTGCTTTAGTGGTTCATTGCTAAACACCTTAATCTTTTGCCTCGATAAGTGCATCAGTTCTGCTTAGGCAATATGTGCTAACTGCAAACCATACGAGTTTCATCCTAAGTGTCTCTTCGTTGTCAAATTCGTCTTTCAAGTCAGAGTCTAAATATCCTGTCTCCTCTATGATCTCATGGATATCGGCTTCAAAATGCTCGTAAAGATAATCGAGTTCCCACACTTCTCTGAAGCCGTCAAATCCTGCAGATATGCCTCGATGGTTAATCTCTCTAATCTCCTGTGAATTGCAGAAGCGCTGGTCCAGGAATTCTATAAACCTCATTGCCTTGGCTCTTATTTTCGCAGGATCCTAGCAAGACCTTCCCTATTGAGCCTAAATACGATTGTTAGCATCAATCCTTCATTACCTTTTGTTGTGTTTGCTTCCCACTTTTGATGCACCTTCCTCTCATCAAATGGGATTGAGAAATCTCTATTAGTAGTGGAGCTTTATTGTCCTTGGAGATTTTTGAGCGGCTATTTTGTATTTTGTTTGCTTTCATATTTTGCCATTGGATCTGATTCTCTGATCAAGGTTTCCTTGCGACTGTCTTGGTCGTTGCCCCCGTGTTCAGTGTTGTCGATGGTTCTGTTTGGTTGGTGGCATTTTTTTGAGCTTAGGGTTAGAACCTCTTTGTAAGCTTCAGATCCTTTGATCGCGGCGTCTAGAAATTAGACAGTTGTTTAAAGATGGTCACCATCAACTCTTCAAAATGTTGTCAGTCACGTGAAAGTGGCTTTGATGCCTAAATTGTCTTCCTTCACATGCTCTGGCTGATCGGCTTGGTATTGCTTCTTCAGGCCAGCTTTCATTGGCTGTTAGAGCAGGTGACTGTGATTACTACACCGATTTTTGAATTACGGGGTCTGGGTTGGGTGCTGTTGTTGCTTGGAGCTTGGTTGCTCGCAGGGAAGGTGAAGGATCAGGCTGATGGTTGAGAGGTTTGAAGTGTTCTTTAAGACAGGACGTTCGACACGTGTGTCCAAAAGGAAGGGCTCTTGTGCTCCCTTGATCTTCTTGTTTGGCAGCTTGGCAGTTGGTTGACATTCATCTTTCTTAAATGCCGGCTAACGGATTTGAACCGATGGCCTTCGCTTTACAAAAGCGCTGCTCTACCACTGAGCTAAGCCGGCAATCCTGGAAGTGTAACGACGGAGGTGGCTGCTTCTGGCTGACAGTTGGCAATCAGCCACAAGGTGAGTTCGAGTCGGCTTTGATAGCCGGTTTTGGCGAGGGCATGGCTGATGTGACTTTCCACGGTTCGTGGACTAATCGCTAAGCTTGGTAAGAAGCATTGATATAACTAGCATTGTATAAAATTGACTTGTGCTAGACTAGCAGCAAACTAGCAGTTCCACGAAGTCCTGTTAAGTAATTATGCCTAGCGTCTTGATCAAGGAGAAAGTTTTAGATGGTCGCGGGGAAGTGGTGTCGTATAAACATCAGCCAGACATCTTTGTTTACAGAGAATGGGTAAAGGAAAGACGTGCATATCGAAGTAAACGACTTGAAGGAGCAGCAACTATCAACGATGCAAAGGCATTAGCAATAGAAGTAGCATTTCAGTTTGCTGGCAAAGAGACAGCTGCTAGTAAAAAGGAACAGGAGATGCTAGATAAGAAGATAAGAACTCAGTTAGTCGAAAAGGCTATAAATGAATACCTTAAATACGAACATAAGAAACTAGATGCTGAGATAATAAAGAAAACAACATATGATAGAAAACATTTAACTCTCATTAAGCACTTGCTCCCGTATTTAAAGGAAGAGGGAATAAGCAAGACTCGACAGATTAATGAGATGACCTTTCAAAACTACTTAATTTATCGTAAAGGAATGACAAAACTTACTTGGAAGACAGAGATAGTTGTTATTAAGGAGTTCTTGTCTGGCTGGTTATTGAAGCGTAGGCTGATTGAGCCTGAGGTTGTAGCAGACAAGAATCTATTCCCAACAATTAAGATACGTCAGGATGACCTAATGGCTAACCCAGCCATAAATGAGGAGGATTGGACTGTTATCAATAAAGAAATACGCTCGTGGGTGTCGAGCGGTTCATCTCATCCTAATCATCGTGTTCATTTATGGAGGACTTTATTTTGGCACTGGACTCTTATCTCTAAAAATACAGGTGCCAGATGTGATGAGCTAAGGAAACTACGGTGGAAAGATGTTGAAATAAGGGATGTCGGCCGCATCTCTGCAAGTAAGAAGCAAGAAGAAATAGAAGAACTAGAAGCTGAAGGTTTTGAAGTAGTTGATGATGGAAACGATGACAACAAAGCTTGGGCTAATAATCCAGAAGCATTAGGTAGAGAAGAGCGATTGATCGCCTATGTAAATGTAACGTCAGGAAAGACGGGGCAAAGCAGAGAGATCCCAACAAGTATTGGCTATGCCTTCATTCGCTGGCGTGATTACCTAAATCAATACTATGAACGGCATAAGTTTAATAAGAAGGTTGCTGCTAATGATTTGGTATTTGGTAATGTCAATAACAATGGAAGAGCCTACGTTAAGTCTAACTTTAACCAGAGTTGGGCTTTAATACGAACGGCAGTACGATCTAAATTGAAGGGCCATAAGTTTAGCAACCAGAACTATACCTTATATTCTTTAAGAAGCACCTTTGTCGAGTCTAAGTTGCTTGAAGGCTGCGATCTATTCCTTTTATCTAGGATATGTGGTCACGATCCGAAGATATTGCTGAAGCATTACGAAAGAATGGACATACGAGAACGCGCAGAAGAACTAACGGCTCTTCCATTTGGCAGCAAGAAGAAGCAAGATGTAAAAGTAGAGCTATACAGCAACAATGAACCAGAACAAACAACAGAAATAGCTAAATCATGGAGCAGAGATGATTCAAATTCGTATAAACGATCTGCACGCAAAGATAGAGCTACCATTAACAGAAGCCAAACAGTTATTACTGAAGAACAGTAAATGTAAAAGCCTTGTCAAAGGTGACAGAGCCGTTCTGATATACCCATTGAAGGAGATTCAAGCATTGAAGTCACTGCTTAACTACGACAGGCATCCAAGCAAGTAGACACACTCATCAGTGACACAAGCCTCTAATGCGTTCGCATTGACTTCTAGCGAGCTCGCTAGTTTTCAGGTAGCCTGCTCGAAGGAAATCATTAGAGACGATCACTAGCAGCCATGGAATCCGGAGCACTCGCTATCGCTAATCAGGACATCTCGTCGGTAGATCTTCCCGCAAAGGCGGAGGAGAAGCTCTCGCCAAGTCAAGTCAGGAATATGAAGGAGAATGTTCTAACCGCTAATGAGGCATGGAGTACTGCGGGAAACGCTGTACGTGCTACTGCTGCTGCGCTATATGCAATTAAATGCGATGTGAAGCATGGTAACTGGACCGCGCTGATTGAGTCTGGCGCGTTAAGCGTTACAAGGGATACCGCTATTGACCTTGTCTCTGCCCATATCTCATGGCTTAGGGATACTGATGTCCCCGATGCTTTCCTGGCTAATGTTTCAACCCGTACCCTGAAGAAGATTGGCAATGCTGATTACAAGAATAGGGCTAAGTGCATCGATGAGATCAAGAGGACAGAGGGTAAGGGATTCAGTGAAAAGATGGCAATGAGTATTATTAAGCCAGGATCAAAATCAAGGCCAAAGAGCTCCGCTCTGCCTGAAAGTGAAAAGATCAATGTATTGAACCAGCGAATCGAACAGCTGCTGCAAAAGAATAAAGAGCTGTTGGATGAGAATAAAAGGCTTAGGTCTTTGGTTGGCGAGTCGGCTGGGAAGTAAAGGGCTATGCAGCTGCGCTTATAGAGATCTAGGTAAGCCGAGTACATTTTCAAAGCATACCTACTTAATTTAATGATTCATCAGAGGCTTTTGTAGTTGGATGAGTGGCTAGAATATTTAATGAATTCGCTAAATATTTTTCAGAGTAGCTTATTTTAGAAGTTAATGCTATATCATGATCTTAATGAATTAGTATTTCTATTGATAACCTTTAATTTCGTTAGATTACCTTCCATATGTGATGTGAAGCAGAGGAAAACCTTGTAGGAGAAATTAGAGTCAGATGGTTTATCAAATGAGTAACGAATTAAATAACACCAGGATTATGTGAAGGAAATTATTTAAGATATAGATTCACGTAGATTATTAGTGTGAGTTTTTCAATTTCTACTAATAGCCCAGTAAACGAAGGCGAAAGAGTTGTTATAACGCTATCTCGTTCCGGCGATACTTCTAGTGCAGCATATCTAGAGGAGCTTACTCTCGATAACCGGACAGGGCCTGGAAGGGTGATGGGATGGGGTGATTATGCTGACATAAGTGGAATAGCCAGGGATCTAAGAGAGAATATATATTTTGGACCAGGCGTTTCTACTGTTTACAGGTATATTGACACTTATACAGATGACTTAGATGAAGGCCCGGAGTACTTCGGTCTTGGCATTCAAGGAGCTGGAACTGGTGGTGCTCAGAGTAGTGCAACGGTATACGTTAACAATGTAGCACCGTCAACAGAAACGACAGAAACGACAGAAACATCAGAATCATCCTCATCTACTTCTACTTCTACTTCTACTTCTACTTCTACTTCAACAACTACAAGCACAGTAACAACAGAACCTGTAGTTGCGACAGTAACTAGTACATACGCAACTGGCTCAGCTGACAACTTAACAGGTGATACTGAAAACAATACAATGAGCGGTCTTTGGGGTGATGACACTATTGATTCAGGTGCTGGTAATGATACTGTCTATGGGAACCAGGGCGCTGACACAATCACAGCAGGAAGTGGTGATGATTGGCTCTATGGTGGTAAAGATGGTGATACGCTTTATGGAAATCAGGGTGCTGACAACCTTTTGGGAAACTTCCATAATGATGCTTTATACGGCGGCAAAGATAATGACTGGTTGCATGGTGGCCAAGGAGAAGACAAGCTTTACGGGAATATGGGTGTAGATGAAATCTACGGAGGCAGGGATAATGATTGGTTACATGGAGGACAAGGTAATGACAAGCTTTGGGGGAATCATGGAGCCGATAAATTCTGTCTCTCCAAGGGTGTAGATCAAGTGATGGATTTCAATGCTAGTGAAGGTGATTGGATATCCTTGCAAGCTGGCACCTCATACAATCTTGTTCAAAAGGGATCAGATCTTCTAGTAGATGCAGCCTTAGGAGATCTTCTTCTGGTCAACATTTCTAAAAACAGTTTTAATGCAGCCACCTCTATTGTTGTTGGTTGAATAGAGTCGATAGAGAAACAGTGGACGAACTAAAGGCGGATAACGAGGATATGGAAGCGAAGCTTGCTTGACAGACGGATTAGGATACTTAAAGTGTTAAGCCAAGCGACCGATGAAGAAGCTATTTCTGCCATTCGCAGCTATTTCCCTGCTCACAATGATTCCAAATCCTGTACTTTCTGGTCTTGGGTCAGCTCAGGGAAAACAAACAGAAAAGTTTGATGCTTGGTGCGCAAGGAAAGGTAACGATTGTGTTGTGTTGTTTAAAAATGGAAAGATTACTGTTGATGGGAACGATAGTGTTCCTTACGAAGATATAGTTGGCCTCTCAAAGGCTTCAAACTGGAACTATAAGATTGGTGGTTCTTACTGGCTTTACACCTATACTGTTTTCTTCATGGAGGATGGAGTGAAGAAGTCCGGGACTTTTCTTTTCGGTAATGGAAGAGTTGCCAATCAGTTTGAGGCTCAGATAGAAATGGTATGTGGAGTGAGATGTCGCGCAATCGGCCCATCAATAACTATTGAGGAGAAGTGACATCTGCAATGATCGTGGCTATAAAGAGTGAGTCCCGAAGCTTGGGACACAGAATTTGCTACAAGATCTAGCTCAAACAGGGCTGATCCACTGAGTAAACGAAGATACCTAGCTACTGTACGAGATAACGTAATAGCAAATGAGTGTTGAATATCTATTGATATGAAGCATTCATTCATAACGCTATCTCTTGCTGAATCGGGACGTTTATAAACCAACCACCTACGATGAACCTACCACATGTCTCAGCTCTGTTTACAGACCCTGATTCACAAACTTCCACACTCACAAAGCAGGACCTTAAGAAGGATATCTGGGACGCCTATCAAGCTTCCCAGAGTCAACTCAAGCAAGCTAAGGAAGAAATAATACCTGCAGCAATATTTGGAGGTCTTGTCACTCTGTTACTTATTGGAGCATTAACAAACTAAATCTAAAGAGCAGGCTTTCTCTAGATGTAACACCTGCTCTGATTTAGCCTATAAGGCATCTAGAATCGCCAGGAAGGGGTCTTAGGCATTGCTCAGGAGGCTAACCGCCTAGCAACTGCTTTCGACTGTGTGAGGACCGTGTAGAAAGCTCTGGCGATGACTTGCGTATACAGGGGAAGTTTGGTAACTGACGTATACAGAGAGAACTGACCACTTTCCTATACAGGGAGAAGTCACATCACTTACCTCTACAGGGAGAACCAATAACTGACATATACAAGGAGAAGCCACATCAGTTATGTATACAGGGAGAAGCAATGACACACGTATAGAGGAAGTTTTACATGACACACCTATACAGGGAGAACTAAATACTGATGTAAAGAGGGAGATTTAGATGACACATGTATAGAGGGGTATACACATGACTGACCTATACATGGTTATGTGGTGGTAAAGAACCTATAATGGGGAAAGTTCAACCACTTACGTATACAGGAGAAAGGTCAACCACTGATGTATACAGGGGAAAGAACGACCACTTCCCTATAACGGGATAATCAAAGTCAAGTTGGACTATAAACGTAATGACATAGCTATTGAGCAATCATTAGTGCGTAAGTTTAGTTATCTTCAATAAAATAGCTGTGCTGACAGACATGCTTCTGTTGAAATTAAAGTTAAGTCTTGGATTTATAAGATTCTGATTCTGCTTTCTTTCCAGGTTTTAGGGTTCCTGATTTGTTTGCTGTATGCCTTGGTGACGTCTTATTGATTTGAGACTTAACTTACATAGGGTTTTTAGTCCTTTCTTTCACTTCCCTCGCCTGGTGACATATACAGGCTTTAATTCGACAACACAAACCTAAGCTTGATAAATAGCGTACTTAGCTTAAAAGAGCCGGTATAGATACAAGTACTTCAGAAGGGTGGACTGATCTACTTATGATGTGCAATTCATCTTCGGCTCATTACTCACAATATATTTACCAATGGCACGTAACCAAGTTAGATCTAATGTAGGTCAGCAGTTGAAAGTTATTCAGCCTTCTCTGCACGATTTACTATTACTACAGCAACAGGAGATTCAAGCACAACAACCACTCAGCATCAATAAGTCACAGTACCGTAGGTCTAAGCCAACAGCTAAACCAAAGGCAAAGACTAATAGCTTAGAGGCTCCATATAAAACACCTCAAGCTAAATCTAAGAAGTCAACCCAACAGAAGAAGGTTAAACCTCAAGTTAAGCAGCTAACACTTGAAGCTGAAAAGGAACCATCCCTAGCCAAGCGAAAGCAAGAGATGGTGGAATGGCTAGAGAACGTACAAATCAACTAAATTAAACTATCAAATCTAATCTCAACCTGGAAACCTTACATCTATTACTTTGCCTCGATGATGATAGGTGCCACCATCCCAAACGCTCCTGGATAACACGCCATGCAGTTTGGGGTTAAACCACTTTTCTCTGAGTCGTGCACCCTTACATCTCTATTACGTGGACTTGAGAACATAGCCCGTATAACAGGTGTTAGTTCTGGCTGCTTCTTTGGTTTCTTTTGTTCCTCTTCAGCTATTGAAGGCAGTGATACAAGGAATGTTAGAAGTAGGAAGATGCTCGGTGTTTTCACTAGGAGTATGTATGTCTAGCTACTATAGCTATCCTTGGAAGAAAATTCCAGAAAAAATATAATCAGAAAGGGCCGTGCTTTCATGACACAAATGTCTGAAGCGGTATATGGATATGAGAAGGACCTGATTACCCCATATGCCCCCTCTTCTAAACTATTTTACTAGTTCTAAAGCCTTCTTATCCAACTATATCATCCTGTTTTATCTAGCAGAGGACTAGATAACTATCTCTGTCTAAGTATTCACCATTAATATGAAGGCAGTAAGGCCAGCATCAATTCTCAAAAGCTGAACTAGCACCATTCAAACTAGCATACAGGTGAAATAGCTTGCAATAACTTAAGACTCTGACGTTTTAAGAGAACAGCACATATTTATAGGCATAACCATCGCTGATAACCTTAGGCTAATACATTGTTAGGTCATTAATAAGCAACTTGGTTTTTCGCCTCATTCGATCTGTTTACTTACCACCGTTACACCAATGAACTAAGCGTGACCTTGTGTGCGGACCAGGCTTCTTGTCATTCTTCATCCAATAAGCAGTCCTTTCTTCAATGCACTGGTTAGTTTCCTCAGCATGTTTACCAATAGGTTGAAGAATTGACGAAATCTGGAACAATGCTGCTGCAGAAACTGCAGAACATATACAAATAACTAACTTAAATGTGTTGTCATTAGTTGTCTCCATAAACTGACTTGTCATTATTTTCGACAGTTTACCTTCTGCGCCTTGACCATGTATTTATACCTAGCTAGCTTCTGCCTCTTTTGTATCTGTTCGTTCAACTTTTCCTACAGGCTATCCTGCTGTCTGATGATGAATAAACTAGCGATAGACTAGCAGATTTAAATCTCCTAACCCATTGGTATAACAGAAGCTTCCACGGTTCGTGGACTAAGGATCAGTCTTTGTGCGATGGCTTTGTTACTGAGACCCTCAAACAACAATGTCACCACGGATTGCTCCGCTGGGCTTAGTCGTTGCGATCCAGCTGATTGAGGCAATGGAAAAGAGTTTGATTGATTTTGTGGCTGCATAGCAGCAAAGCAATTTCTTTCAGGATTCCCCCTCTTCTCCGCCCTATTCCATTGCTCCAGGAGTTGACACGGATTCTTGGCTGCTGACAGCCTGTTGGCTGCTGGCACCATTCTCTTGGCTACTGACAGCCTTGGCTTGGTTGCTGACAGCCTTGGCTTGGGAACGTTTGATCGGCAAGTTAGCCACTAAGGCCGTCATGCGATCTTCGGTTTCAAGGCTTACTTCGCCTTCCTCAAGGTCAATCTCCACGTACTTGGCAACGACCTCAAAGATTTCGCGCCGCATTTGATCGAGCAGTTCAGGGCTTAGATCGCTGCGGTCATGGGCAAGCACAAGCTGAAGGCGCTCCCTTGCCGTTTTGGCACTGGCTGGTTGGCGGCCCAGCAATTTGTCAAGAATGTCTCGCAGAGTGGTTGCCATTACTTCAAAAGATCTTGGTTTGCATCAAGCGCCACACCTTGTCGCGTAGTCCCAGTCCTTCCTTGGCCGGATCGATCAGAGGAACATCTTCCCCTTGAAGGCGACGCGCAATGTTGGAGTAGGCACGAGAGGCTGGAGAGTTGTTGGCACTGAGGGTGAGCGGCTCTCCGCGGTTGGTGCTCACAATCACCTGTTCGTCCTCTAGAACTAAACCAAGCAAGGGCAGCGCCAGGATGTCGGTCACATCGTCTGCGGCCAGCATCTCTTGATTGGCCATCATCTTTGGACGCACCCTGTTGAGCACCAGCTGAACAGGGCTTACGCCATGGGTGTTCAGTAAGCCGATGACACGGTCGGCATCGCGCACTGCCGAAACCTCAGGCGTTGTGATCACGATTGCTTCCTTGGCGGCAGCAACAGCATTTTTGAAGCCGTCTTCGATCCCCGCGGGGCAATCAATCAATACATAGTCGAATTGCTTGGCCAGCATCGCGGCAATGCGTTGCATGTCCTCGGGTTTGAGCCACTCGAGCATGCGGGGGTTCCCGGCGGGCAGAAGGGAGAGGTTTGGCTCCTGCTTGTGTTTCACCAGGGCCTGATCAAGCCTGCAGTTCTCTGAGAGCACTTCCTGGGCGGTGTAGACGATTCGGTTCTCCAGGCCCAGTAGTAGATCGAGGTTGCGCAAGCCGAAATCGGCATCCAACACAACGGTTTGAACTCCAAGCTTGGCAAGAGCGATACCCAGGTTGGCGGTGAGGGTGGTTTTGCCGACACCTCCTTTTCCGGAGCAGATCAGAATGGTGCGTGTCGTTGGCGCCACGGGCCATTGAAAAGTGCGGTCAGCTTAAGTGGCGTAGGCAATAGGCCCAAGAGAAATGGTCCAAGGTTTGCAATGGAACAAATGGGCTTTGTTCAACGGGGCATGAGCCGGAGGCTTAATCGTGATGTGTGTTTGCCTTTTGAGGCTGAAGAATTAACCGTTGAATCTGTTAGCCCTAGCAGGTTCGATCATGATTGTGTCTCCTTCAAGTCGGGCCTCTTCGGCTAAGCCAGGTTGGGGTTGATCTTCAGGGCCTCGAGCAACTGCATCGGCAATACGCAGCTGAAGTGGTCTGAGTTGTAGGGCCACAATTTTTGCTTTGGTGTCGCCGTCCTGTCCTGCGTGAGCAATGCCGCGGAGTCGCCCCCAAACCATCACGTCGCCTCCAGCTGATATGCGTGCGCCGGGGTTGACATCCCCGAGTAGCAGTACGTCTCCTTCTGCGCTCAGATGGTCGCCTGATCGCAGAGTGCCTTGGTGGAAGAGCAGTTTTTGGGGCGTCTTGGGCTTGGGTTGTGTATCGCCAGAGCGTGTTTTGGAGCTGTTTCCCTGTGGAGAGGCCATATGCGTTGGATAACCCAGAGCAGCAGCGCTGACAAGGGTTTCTCGCAAGTTGGCGTGAATTCTGGTCAGCGTCACTCCTTCTTTGTTCAGCAGCTCCCTCAGCTGATGCAGGTCCCGGCAACCCAGTTGCCAGTCGCGGCAATCGAGTTCGGTGGGCCCAGGATCAAGTTCATTGAGCATGGCCGGCAATGTTTCTCGCCAATGTGCTTCTCGGCACCAGGGGAGTGTGAGTCGTTGTGCCTCAGGCTCGCTCACCTCGATCTCCAAGACCCTTTTCAGATGAGGACGCTAGGCCAGTCCGTCTAGGTTGCCAGCGCAGCTTGAAGCTCCCCATGAATCTCTCGGGGATAAATCAACCATGAAGAGTCGGCTGGGGTAATCAAGCTGGCAACCAGAGGAGAGGCTTGCTCGAGGGCTCGCAATTGCCTTCCATCCCAAAGACGTAGCCCTCCTTTGTAGGGGTGATACCCGCGCTGTTGCTGATGGCGTAATCCACAGCAGAGCGCTGGATCGAAGCCTTGGCGTTCAGCTAGTTGCCGAGCCAGAGTGAGGACCTCTAGCTGGTTGCTATGGCTTAGATCTTCCACTGCAAGGGCTTTCAGGAGGTGGCGATTGAGGAAGCGTTTGCAGAGTTCGGCTAGAGGTGCAGGTCCCTCGTCTTGCCAACGCAGGAGGTGATAGCCGGTGCGCAGGTCATCATTGGCCAGGAATGTGTCGAGGTCGAGTTGATTGAGGCTCCAGAGCCAGGTGGCCATGATCTTGTCGGCCCAAACATGAGCAGCTCCGAATTGGCGAGCGGTGCGCACCACCTGCTCAAGCAGCCAGTTGCAAACAACATTGAGACGGTGGTTGTAGACACTGCGGTACATCAGGTTGCGTACGACTAGGTAGTGCTCAACTGCCATGAGGCCTTTTGGATGAATGGCCATGGCTCCATCAGGCGCCAGGGTGAGGGCGGAGAGGATTCGCTCGAGGTCGAGCTGGCCGTAATGGGTTCCTGTGCTGTAGCTGTCTCGCAAGAGATAGTCGAGTCGGTCGCAGTCCAGTTGGCTACTAACCAGAGCCTTGATCACGCTGTGGGGTGAACTGCCCCGTACAAGAAGATTGGCTACTCCATCTGCAGTGCCCTGGGCGTAGGCCTCAAGGGGCGCACGCACGGCGGGATGTTCTCTGACTAAACGCGCCGACCAGGTCTCATGGTCCAGACCAAATATTTCCTCTCCGGTATGGCTTAGGGGGGCATGGCCGAGGTCATGCAGTAGGGCCGCTCCATAGAGCAGCCCGCGATGTTCCTCTAGGCCTGAGTCGAACTGCAGCAACCTTTCCAGAGCAAGGCGTGCGAGATGGAACACACCAAGGGAATGGGTGAAGCGACTGGACTCAGCTCCATGAAAGGTGAGGAAGGCTGGCCCAAGCTGACGGATGCGGCGCAGCCGCTGGAATGGCGCCGCATCGATTAACTGCATCACCATGGCCTCTGCTGCATCGCTGGCATTGAGGGTGATGCCCCGATGGAGAGGGTCGTGATATGTGCGCAGACTCATGGATCATCACGATTCTGCTGAGTTTTGAATTCAACATCTTCAGCACTATCGAGCTGAAGATCTTCTTTGGTCTCTAACTGGGCATCCTGATCGCGGTCGAGTTGGGCCTCCATCCAGAGTTCAGCATCATGCAACCAACGGTCTTCTTCCCCGCCAGGATTGAGGGGTTCAGGAGGATCCAGAGTCCGATCCGGCGCGATGCCCTGGTTTTGAATGTCTCGGCCGCTTGGAGTCATGTATCCGGCTACCGTCACGGCCAGGCCACTGCCGTCGCTCAGGTTGGTGAGTGTTTGGATCAGACCCTTGCCAAACGTGCGGCTACCAAGCAGCTGTGAGCGGCTGTTGTCTTGCAGGGCACCAGCCAGAATTTCGCTCGCGCTCGCAGTCCCTCCGTTGACCAGTGTCACCATCGGACCGTCATAAAGGGTTTCAATTGCAGAAGGGATTGCTTCGTTAATGCGCTCTCGGTTGCGTGTCTCCACGATTGGGGAGCCACTCAGGAAGGCATCCGCTACTGCTAGTCCAGAGCTCACTAACCCACCGGAGTTATTGCGCAGATCTAGAACTAGGCCTTCAATCTCTTTTTCTGACAGTTCCTGAAGTGCTTCTTTGACCTGTTCGGGCACTCCTTCGCTGAACTGGGTGATGCGTAGGTAGCCCAGGGTGTGTTTAGCACTCCTCAGTCGGCGGGTTCGTACTGGCCTGAGATCCACACTGCGTCGCTCGAGGGTGAGTTCTTCGCTAGATCCATTTGGGGGTTGCAGCTTTACTACAACTTGTGAGCCCACTTCTCCCCGCAGCCTTGCAGCTGTGGCTTCGAGGCCAAGGGATTGTGGAGACTGGCCATCGACGCTGAGTAAGGCCGTGCCGCTTGTGACGCCTGCATCGGCCGCGGGGGACCCTTCAAGCGGAGCGATAACCACGACCTGGCCATCTTCAGCTCGGGCCCCCAGCTGTAGGCCGACGCCGTTGATCTCGCTGCCCAAATTGGCGGCTTTTATGGCGGTGTAGTCGTCTGGTCTCAATAGTCTTGTGTAGGGATCTTCAAGTGGAAGCAGCATCGCTTCGATGGCCTCATAGGCCTCGTCACTACGGTTGATTGTTTTCTCTAATGCCTGCTCTCTTAGCCTTCGCCAGTGCACCTCATCGAACTTGGCTGGGTCTAGATATCCCTGGTTGACGAGCCGCCAGCTTTCAACGACCAGTTGTTGGGCATCATTCAATGCCATGGCTGGAGCCGCCATCAGCAGCACGCCAAGACCCAGGCTCAGCCACGCAAGCCATAGGCGCCGCAGCGGATGTGATCTGGAGTTAGTAGTCGGCAACATTGGCTTCATGCCGGGTGCTGTCCATGCAGGACGTTAAGTAGACTCTCGCAATCCGGACCCTCATTTGCATGACGAACTCCTCACCTGTCTACGACTGGTTTCAGGAACGTCTTGAGATTCAGGCCATAGCTGACGATGTCAGCTCCAAGTACGTGCCTCCGCACGTCAATATTTTCTACTGCTTAGGCGGAATCACGCTGGTGTGCTTCCTGGTTCAGTTCGCGACAGGTTTCGCGATGACCTTTTACTACAAGCCCACTGTGACTGAGGCCTATAGCTCTGTGAGCTATCTGATGTCAGATGTCAGTTTCGGCTGGTTGATTCGTTCTGTGCATCGCTGGAGCGCCTCGATGATGGTGTTGATGCTGATCTTGCACGTCTTTCGCGTCTACCTCACTGGCGGCTTTAAGCGTCCGCGAGAGCTCACCTGGGTTACCGGTGTTGTGATGGCTGTGATCACCGTTTCTTTCGGGGTAACCGGCTATTCCCTCCCATGGGATCAAGTCGGGTACTGGGCTGTGAAGATCGTTTCAGGGGTGCCTGCTGCTATTCCCGTGGTTGGAGACTTTATGGTCGAATTGCTTCGCGGTGGCGAGAGCGTCGGGCAGTCCACCCTGACTCGTTTTTATAGCCTTCACACCTTTGTGCTGCCCTGGCTGCTTGCAGTGTTCATGCTCATGCATTTCCTGATGATCAGGAAGCAGGGCATTTCAGGTCCGTTGTAAGCGTCAATCATTCAGATTCAAATCCCACTTCACGTTTTTATATTTCAGTTCAGCACCTACTTCATTCGCTAACTATTCGGCCAAAATCCCATGCACATTCTTAAGAAGCCCGATTTCTCTGATCCAAAATTGAGGGCGAAACTGGCCAAGGGCATGGGGCACAACTACTACGGTGAGCCGGCTTGGCCGAATGATCTCCTTTACATCTTCCCAGTCGTGATTCTGGGCACGTTTGCTTGCCTTGTTGGTCTTGCTGTTCTTGATCCCGCGATGTTGGGTGATAAAGCAGATCCTTTTGCAACGCCTCTAGAGATTCTTCCTGAGTGGTATCTCTATCCGGTTTTTCAGATTCTTCGGGTTGTTCCGAATAAGCTGCTTGGCATTGCTTTGCAAACCCTTGTTCCTCTCGGGTTGATGCTGATTCCCTTTATCGAAAACGTTAATAAGTATCAGAATCCATTCCGCAGGCCAATTGCGATGGCCTTCTTTCTATTTGGAACTGTGATTACGATTTATCTCGGCATCGGTGCGTGTCTTCCCATCGATAAGTCGCTAACTCTGGGTTTGTTCTGAATAGTTTTAAAAGTCAAGATTTGCTTCTATGGGCCCGGCTTCACGCCGGGTTTTTTGTTGCGTTCACTTCATGAGTTGGCAGCAGTTCATCGAGATCCAGCCACAACACGTCGTCGGGGCAGACGCGTAGAAGGTGGTGGAGAAGTAGAAAGCCCACCATGGTCCAGGTCTGGTAGGTCCTTGACTGCTGTCCGACCCAGGTGCCTGTTGGTCCATCAAAGTATTCGGCCCATTTTTGACGCGGCAGTTGGTTTAATTGGCTCCAGTAGCACTCCTCCAGCAGGGCGCGCATTTCACCCATCAGCAGCACGTCGGCCTCAGGATGACGTCGTTCATGTAACAAGATTGAGGCTCCGAAGAACCAGAGCAGGCTGGGCCAGTGTCCGCCGTTGTGATAGCTCCATGGCCAGTTTTTCGGGTCTGAACCTGTCTTGTTCTGCCATTCCGCCCCTTCCATGGGTGGATGGCAGATGCGCATGGGCATCTGAGCCATCAGATGCTGTCGGTTGTGAAGCACCAGTCGGAACAGAGCGCGCTGTTGCGGGGCGGTGAGCAGCCCAAACAAGCAGGCTAGGGAGTTTCCGAGACTGTAAAAACGAAAGTCAGGTCGTCCGGTGCGGATGTTGCCGATGAGATAGCCACCCCGGTTTTCAAGCCAGTCTTGAAGCCAGTCGGGAACGACCTGTGGCTGCACGTTGAACTCGTTTTGGTGCTGGTTGTCGCCGTATTGCTCTGTGGGCCTTCTCCGCAGCACCTGCATGGTCTTGCTGGTGACCCAGTAGTGCTTGAGCAGGAATTGACGTAGGTCATGCACCCATTGGCGGGTCAGTAAGAGACGTTGGTCGAGAAGCCGACTGACATGATTCTTGCGACTCAGTTCCATCAGCTCGATGCAGCTGCGCAGGCAGGCATAGAGCAGGACTTCCACTTCAAGTGGTGCCCCCCAAACATCCATGGGGCGGTCAATCATGAATGAGCAATCCTGCACAAATAGAACGGGAGTTCCCTCGAAGGTGGGATGCAGCACGAGATCGAGCATCAGCTGCACCCCTCGTTGGACCTTTTGGTTGGTGCCGAAGTTTTTGTCACCGCTGCGCTTGACATAAAGCCAGCACAAAATGGGCCACCAAAGGCTTGCGTCTACAGAGGTGATCCTGCCGATTGAGCGCTGGCCATAGTCAGCAATCAGTTCGCCTTGTTCCTCAACGAAGCTGGTGGGGAACACCCCGCGTGTCTGATAGGTGGTGCTTTGCAGATCTAGGCAAACGCTGAGAAATTGCTTCACCTCCTTGTAACGCTTTTGGGTGAGCAGGTAGATCATCACGGGCACGTTGTCGCGCAGGAAGACCTCGCCGTAATTGAGAGCTTTGTTATGGGGCTGATGCTCAAGAGCCGCCACGCTGCCGGCCACAGTGCCGCCGACTTCGATCAGCGTGCGTTCGAAATGCTCCTTGACCTGCTCCACCACCTGGTCTTCATTGGAGTTGGGACGAACCCTCTGGTTTTGCTGGTTTAAGCGTCCGGCCATGGACTGATATGCAATGCATTTGCCAAACGCTAGTGATGGCAGCCTTGACCAACAGTGGAAGCAACTATGGAGATGAGAGCTATTGAGAAAAGATTGCTAGAGGGGTATGAAATGGGCTATGTTTTTGGACTGCGCGAAGGGCTGAGCCCTGTAGCGCAACCCACGCGGTGCTGATGGCGAAAGCTTGAGGCGTCAGTGGGCGCTTACAAGAGCAGAGGAGCGATCCGCTGGTGTTGTAGGTTTTAGAAGCGATCGCAAGATCGCAGCGCCTGACACTCCTTACAAGGGAGTGGAGGAGCAGAACCTGGACAACTTAAGAGTTTAGGAACTGACGCTTTTGTCGCGTTTAGGCCCGATGAGCAGCGATCAAAAGCTGATCAAAAGGTTTGAGCAGATATGCGACGAGAGTGTGAGGTCCCGTCAAAAGAAATGAGTTGCAGAAACCTGTTACAGCATCAATTTTTGCTTTCACGGGCGAGGATTGATGTCAAAGGTGTGACAGGTGAAAGCAACGACCGGATCTGAGATCCTGGAAAGTCACAGAAGGAAGAGATTCTGAAGTGCACTCTTGTAATCCTTCTGTCAGAGGAAGGGGGCAACAACTGCTTGTCGTACGCCAGTGCGAATGAGTGGGTGAAGCAAATCAGACTGAGTGATGAGCCTGTAAGGGTTGATTGCGAGAGGGTTTGATCTACTACGGAGAGTTTGATCCTGGCTCAGGATGAACGCTGGCGGCGTGCTTAACACATGCAAGTCGAACGAACCTTCGGGTTAGTGGCGGACGGGTGAGTAACGCGTGGGAATCTGCCCTCAGGAGGGGGATAACGGTTGGAAACGGCCGCTAATACCCCATATGCCGAGAGGTGAAATGAATTTCGCCTGAGGATGAGCCCGCGTCTGATTAGCTAGTTGGTGAGGTAATGGCTCACCAAGGCATCGATCAGTAGCTGGTCTGAGAGGATGATCAGCCACACTGGGACTGAGACACGGCCCAGACTCCTACGGGAGGCAGCAGTGGGGAATTTTCCGCAATGGGCGCAAGCCTGACGGAGCAACGCCGCGTGAGGGATGAAGGCCTCTGGGCTGTAAACCTCTTTTCTCAAGGAAGAAGATCTGACGGTACTTGAGGAATAAGCCACGGCTAATTCCGTGCCAGCAGCCGCGGTAATACGGGAGTGGCAAGCGTTATCCGGAATTATTGGGCGTAAAGCGTCCGCAGGCGGCTTTTCAAGTCTGCTGTTAAAGCGTGGAGCTTAACTCCATCAAGGCAGTGGAAACTGATTGGCTTGAGTGTGGTAGGGGCAGAGGGAATTCCCGGTGTAGCGGTGAAATGCGTAGATATCGGGAAGAACACCAGTGGCGAAGGCGCTCTGCTGGGCCATAACTGACGCTCATGGACGAAAGCCAGGGGAGCGAAAGGGATTAGATACCCCTGTAGTCCTGGCCGTAAACGATGAACACTAGGTGTCGGGGGAATCGACCCCCTCGGTGTCGTAGCCAACGCGTTAAGTGTTCCGCCTGGGGAGTACGCACGCAAGTGTGAAACTCAAAGGAATTGACGGGGGCCCGCACAAGCGGTGGAGTATGTGGTTTAATTCGATGCAACGCGAAGAACCTTACCAGGGTTTGACATCCTGCGAATCTCTTGGAAACGAGAGAGTGCCTTTGGGAACGCAGTGACAGGTGGTGCATGGCTGTCGTCAGCTCGTGTCGTGAGATGTTGGGTTAAGTCCCGCAACGAGCGCAACCCACGTTTTTAGTTGCCAGCATTTAGTTGGGCACTCTAGAGAGACCGCCGGTGATAAACCGGAGGAAGGTGTGGATGACGTCAAGTCATCATGCCCCTTACATCCTGGGCTACACACGTACTACAATGCTACGGACAAAGGGCAGCAAGTTCGCGAGGACAAGCAAATCCCATAAACCGTGGCTCAGTTCAGATCGTAGGCTGCAACTCGCCTACGTGAAGAAGGAATCGCTAGTAATCGCAGGTCAGCATACTGCGGTGAATACGTTCCCGGGCCTTGTACACACCGCCCGTCACACCATGGAAGTTGGCCACGCCCGAAGTCGTTACTCCAACCCTTGTGGAGGAGGACGCCGAAGGTGGGGCTGATGACTGGGGTGAAGTCGTAACAAGGTATCCGTACCGGAAGGTGCGGATGGATCACCTCCTAACAGGGAGACAACAACTGATCGTGATGTCTGAGTTATTGATACTTAGGCCATGATCCTGTCACCTTAGGTCGATCGGTACCTCAAGTTGAGAATCAAAGAAAAGCTGAGTAATCAGCTTGGAGATTGATGATTGATTTTAGTTCCTAAACTTGTCTAGGTCACACCCCGCAAGGGTTACTCCTGGGCCATTAGCTCAGGTGGTTAGAGCGCACCCCTGATAAGGGTGAGGTCCCTGGTTCAAGTCCAGGATGGCCCATTCGGTGTTGGGGGTTTAGCTCAGTTGGTAGAGCGCCTGCTTTGCAAGCAGGATGTCAGCGGTTCGAGTCCGCTAACCTCCACTGACGAATCTTCTGACAACGAGCCAATGGTGAGAATCGTTGTGTGATGTGATTTAGAATTTAAGTTTGCTGGCAGACCCTAGCTTCTTATCATTCCAGGACTCAATCAATTGAGATGAGGTTGATAGGATGCTGGGCTCAATGTAATTCGCAAGAATTGCAGAGATGTTCAGCAGAACCTTGACAACTGCATAGGTAAGTCTGGAAAGAATAAAGCATCTCATGGATGCATGATTCTTGTGAATCAGCTGATGCAATCTGCGCGAGCAGAGAGCTGAGGTTGATGAACGAGAATGATGTTTGATTCTTGAGTCAAGAGCCGAGACTCTATAGCGTTCTTTCGATGTCATCGAGGCATCGAGAGTTTGATTGGTGATTCAAACCATTTTCAATGACAAACAATTCAGTTTAACCGGAGAAGTTTGAGATTGAAGCCAGGTGAATTGCTAAGAATACGTATTCAACTACGTGAAGCGTTATAGAGATTAATTGGTCAAGCTACAAAGGGCTCATGGTGGATACCTTGGCACACAGAGGCGATGAAGGACGTAGTTACCTGCGATAAGTCTCGGGGAGCTGGACACACGCTTTGATCCGGGAATTTCCGAATGGGGCAACCCCTAGTACGGCCAGCTGAATCCATAGGCTGGTGCGAGCCAACCCAGCGAACTGAAACATCTTAGTAGCTGGAGGAAAGGAAAGTAAAAACGACTCCCTAAGTAGCGGCGAGCGAACGGGGAAGAGCCTAAACCGATGGTTTCGACCATCGGGGTTGTGGGACAGCAATGTGTATCAGGGATGTTAGGAGAAGTGTTTGAATGGCACACCACAGAGGGTGAAAGTCCCGTAACCGAAAACTGAACTGAGCTAGCTGTATCCCGAGTAGCACGGAGCACGTGAAATTCCGTGTGAATCCGCGAGGACCACCTCGTAAGGCTAAGTACTACTGTGTGACCGATAGCGCAACAGTACCGCGAGGGAAAGGTGAAAAGAACCCCGGGAGGGGAGTGAAATAGAACATGAAACCATGAGCCTACAAGCAATGGGAGCCCGACTAAATCGGGTGACCGTGTGCCTGTTGAAGAATGAGCCGGCGACTTATAGGCACTGGCAGGTTAAACCGGAAATGGTGGAGCCATAGCGAAAGCGAGTCTGAATAGGGCGATCGTCAGTGTTTATAGACCCGAACCCGGGTGATCTAACCATGGCCAGGATGAAGCTTGGGTGATACCAAGTGGAGGTCCGAACCGACTGATGTTGAAAAATCAGCGGATGAGCTGTGGTTAGGGGTGAAATGCCAATCGAACCCGGAGCTAGCTGGTTCTCCCCGAAATACGTTGAGGCGTAGCGTCTAGTGCTCCAGCAGGGGGGTAAAGCCACCATTTCGGTGCGGGCTGCGAGAGCGGTACCTAATCGAGATGAACTCTGAATACCCTGTGTGTAACTAGGCAGTCAGACTGTGGGGGATAAGCTCCATAGTCGAAAGGGAAACAGCCCAGACCGCCAGCTAAGGTCCCCAAATCAACACTAAGTGATAAAGGAGGTGGGATTGCCCAGACAACCAGGAGGTTTGCCTAGAAGCAGCCATCCTCAAAGGAGTGCGTAATAGCTCACTGGTCGAGCGATCCTGCGCCGAAAATGAACGGGGCTAAGTGTTGTACCGAAGCTGCGGATTTAACTTGTTAAATGGTAGGGGAGCGTTCTATGTGGGGCGAAGCGTTAGCGTAAGCGGGCGTGGACTGCATAGAAGTGAGAATGTCGGCTTGAGTAGCGAAAACATGGGTGAGAATCCCATGCCCCGAAACCCTAAGGGTTCCTCCGGCAGGCTCGTCCGCGGAGGGTTAGTCTGGACCTAAGGCGAGGCCGAAAGGCGTAGTCGATGGATAACAGGTCAACATTCCTGTACCGGTTATGTTTTGGGAAGGGGGACGGAGAAGGCTAGCCAAGCCAGATGTTGGTTACTGGTTTAAGCGTTCGAGGCGTTGAGGAGCGGCGAAAACGTTCTGAGCTAAGGCGTGAATACGAGCTGCTACGGCAGCGAAGTTGGTGATGTCATGCTTCCAAGAAAAGCCCTATACCCGTTAAGGCATAACTGCCAGTACCCGAAACCGACACAGGTAGGGTGGTAGAGAATACCGAGGGGCGCGAGATAACTCTCTCTAAGGAACTCGGCAAAATGGCCCCGTAACTTCGGGAGAAGGGGTGCCAGCGAGAGCTGGTCGCAGTGAAGAGGCCCAGGCGACTGTTTACCAAAAACACAGGTCTCCGCTAAGTCGCAAGACGATGTATGGGGGCTGACGCCTGCCCAGTGCCGGAAGGTTAAGGAAGCCGGTCAGCGTAAGCGAAGCTGGCGACTGAAGCCCCGGTGAACGGCGGCCGTAACTATAACGGTCCTAAGGTAGCGAAATTCCTTGTCGGGTAAGTTCCGACCCGCACGAAAGGCGTAACGATCTGGGCGCTGTCTCGGAGAGAGGCTCGGCGAAATAGAATTGTCTGTGAAGATGCGGACTACGTACACCCGGACAGAAAGACCCTATGAAGCTTTACTGTAGCTTGGTATTGTGCCCGGGCTCTGAATGCGCAGGATAGGTGGGAGACGTTGAAGTAGTGCTTGTGGGTGCTACTGAGTCAATGGTGAGATACCACTCTTTCAGAGCTAGGGTTCTAACGTTCACCCGTTATCCGGGGAGCGGACAGTATCAGGTGGGCAGTTTGACTGGGGCGGTCGCCTCCTAAAAGGTAACGGAGGCGCGCAAAGGTTCCCTCAGGCTGGTTGGAAATCAGTCGACGAGTGCAAAGGCAGAAGGGAGCTTGACTGTGAGACCTACAAGTCGAACAGGGACGAAAGTCGGCCTTAGTGATCCGACGGTTCTGAGTGGAAGGGCCGTCGCTCAACGGATAAAAGTTACTCTAGGGATAACAGGCTGATCTCCCCCAAGAGTTCACATCGACGGGGAGGTTTGGCACCTCGATGTCGGCTCATCGCAACCTGGGGCTGAAGTCGGTCCCAAGGGTTGGGCTGTTCGCCCATTAAAGCGGTACGCGAGCTGGGTTCAGAACGTCGTGAGACAGTTCGGTCCATATCCGGTGTACGCGCAGGAACATTGAGAGGATTTCTCCCTAGTACGAGAGGACCGGGAGGAACGCACCTCTGGTGTACCAGTTATCGTGCCAACGGTAAACGCTGGGTAGCCATGTGCGGAGTGGATAACCGCTGAAAGCATCTAAGTGGGAAGCCCACCTCAAGATGAGTGTTCCCATGGCATAAGCCAGTAAGGTCACGGGAAGAACACCCGTTGATAGGCTCTACGTGGAAGTCCAGTAATGGATGCAGCGGAGGAGTACTAATAGACCGAGGGCTTGACCATCCATTTGGTTCTTGCCCGAGAAACAAGTTTTATTCAATTCAGAGCATCATTCACAAGGATGATGACCTATGCAGTTCTCAAGGTTCACTCCTTGGGAATGATTTTATCCTGGTGTTCATGGCGATGTGGAACCACTCCGATCCATCTCGAACTCGGTTGTGAAACGCATCAGCGGCGACGATATTTTAGGGGTAGCCCTCTGAGAAAATAGCTCAATGCCAGGTAAAAACATTTCCACATGTAGATCATCAATCTTGCGAAAGAGTTGTTGATTTACCAAGAAAAAGCCACCCGCAGGGGTGGCTTTTTTGATGGCTAAGCCAGTGTGATTTTTAAAGAAGATAATCAAATACATTCCTGAGGTCTTTGATTGCTTTGTGATCTTGTGGATCTTGCTCTGGATTGCCTTCCCTAAGACTGTATAAAACACTCATGCCTGCTTTTTTTGCGGCATTACATTCTGCGTAGCTATCACTAACAAACATCGCCTTTTCTACGGGAATGTTCATAACTATGGAGATATCGCTATAGCTTTTGCTTTCTTTCTTGTTGCCAGTACGAGTATCAAACCAGTGTCTAAAGAGCGCTGTTTGATCTCCATTGGTCGTGTGTCTGTAGAGGAGCTTTTGAGCTGATATGCTGCCTGATGAATATACTGCAAGGATATAACCTTGTTGCTTTAGTTTGCTTAGTACCTCGATCGTTTCTGGGTAGAGTGAAGAGGAGATGTCACCTTTCTCATAACCCTCTCGCCAGATTCTGCCTTGCAGATCTTTTAAAGCACTAGACTTGCGATCAATTGTTATTAGATGCTGAAGGTAACCGCAGATGTTCTCGATTTTGCTGCTGTTCTCCCTTAATGCTTTGCTTAGGAGATCTTTGCTGCTCGGATCATGATCAGCTTGCCATTCATGCCAAGCTTCATCTATGAGAGATTGAATCTCATTGTTATCTCTGTGTTCATTTAGGAATCCTTCTAGATGGCTATCAGCGTAAGGAAAGAGAGTATCGCTAACAAAACTTGTAGGGCATGTGGTGCCTTCAATATCCAGCAAGATGTGAGTAATCACGATTTTTGGCTGGCTATAAGTTGTTCACGCCAGCAGAGTTCTAGTAGGAACTCCAAGATCTCTACATGACGCCTTGCTTCGTTGAGGCTCTCCCCCCAAGCGTATAAACCGTGCCCTGCGACCAGTATTCCATAGGGTGCATCATGGACTAATTCGCCTGCTGCTTGGCTTAATTTGGCTAGGTTTTGGTTGTTCAATAGGATTGGCAGAGTGATTGATGTGGAATGGCTATTAATCCCTTGCAGCCCTTTCAGCATCTCCCAGCCCTCAATAATTATTTTCCCCGTATTTTTATAGTGGTTGGATAGCCATGTTGCTGTAATCGAGTGTGTGTGCAGTACGGCCTTGGCGTTGGTCTGCTCGATGATTTTTAAATGCATATCTGTTTCAGCACTAGCTCTACCTTCCCCTTGAATCACGTTACCCGAGCTGTCGACTTCAATGAGTTCGTCTGCCTCGATATTTCTTTTTTCAATGCCGCTAGGTGCCATCAATAATCTCAATGGCGTTTTTTGTAGAACAAGGCTGAAATTACCGCCAGTTCCATCACACCAACCGCGTTGATGGAGATCGCGAATGGTGTCGCTTAGAGCTTGCCGCTGTTGCTGTGAATCGAACATTTTTGCCAGGATTCATCTTTGGCAATTGGGGCACCAGTGGGTGCCACGACCGCAGAGGCTTTCACGGCGGATGGGCGTGCTGCATATCCGGCAGGCTTGTCCTCCTCTGCGATACACCCAGGCTTGACCACCGTAGTTGCCGTTAATGCCTTCAAGATCTCTGAAGTCGCTGAAGGTTGTTCCTCCAGCACCGATGCTCACTCTGAGGACCTCCGTGAGGCAGTTGCATAAGCGTTCAAGCTCGATCTTTTTTAATTGACCTGATGGAGTGTGGGGACGGATTCTGGCTGCAAAAAGGCTTTCATCGGTATAGATGTTTCCTGCCCCTGCCACGATGGATTGATCCAAAAGTGCTGACTTGATTGGTCGTTTCGAACCCTTCAAGCGTTTGCTTAGGTATGAGGAATTGAAGGCGCTGCTGAATGGCTCTGGCCCAAGTTTTTGCAGCCCTGTGATGATTGTTTCCGGGGCGTTGCCAGGTGGAACCCACCACATTTGTCCGAAGCTGCGCGTGTCAACGAAGCGCAGTTCCTCATTTTTTTTGTTCCAGATGCGTACGCGTGTATGCGGGCAGGGTGAACTGATGGCCTCATGCCATTGAAATTGTCCTGTCATGCGCAGGTGAACGCCCCACCATCCACCATCAGGATCTTGTTCTGAATCAGCTGATCGCTGGGCAACATCATGATGTAAAGACGCCATTAAGTACTTGCCGCGTCTTAACCATGAGCCCACGTGCATGCCGCAGAGCATCTTGATAAATAGGGCAGAACCGCCAGGGCTTGCTATGGCTCGTTCTCGGCAAACCTCAACCTGGCCGATCTGAAAATCAACAAGACGGTCTGCCAATCCGCGGCGGACCGTCTCAACTTCAGGTAATTCCGGCAAGCGCCTTAGGCGCGATCGAGCTCTGATTCAGCAAAGCTGTTGGTGAGGTTGCCGTTATCGGTACCTTGCATGCCGAAGTAGTTTGTTTTCTCGAAGCGAACCAGTACCCCATATTTGCCGGTGGTGTCGACAGAGGCCACTGTGCCCACTTCATTGTGCCAGTAACTCTCTTGGCGCCTGATGCGAACTTTGTCGCCTTTTGAGATCGCCATCGCTGCGCAGGTATTGAATTCACTCACAAGACTATCGCTGTGAGTGTGTGAGTTGACTCATGCGTCACAGAATGTCGCCCCTTGGGGTGTAGGCCATGGCAGCATCCAGCCTTAAGTCAGGTGTGTTTTGGTGAGTTCGTCCGTTGCTCTTGATCCTCCTGCTATTGAGCTGGATCTGCCCGATCCGGAGCAGGACGACATCAGCACCATGGAGTTTCTTGCTCGACTCGAGCAAGCCTGGGCTTTGTGCGATCGCTTTGATTTGCAAACTGAGATTTGGCGGGGGCGAATCCTTAGGGCAGTGCGGGATCGTGAGAAGCGGGGTGGTGAGGGGCGTGGTGCTGGCTTTTTGCAGTGGTTGCGTGAACGGGAGATCAGTAAGACCCGTGCTTATGCCCTGATTCAGCTGGCTGATTCGGCTGAGAACTTGCTGGCAGAAGGAATGCTGGAGGAGAGCAGCGTGAATCAATTCTCTAAAAGGGCCTTCATGGAAACGACGCAGGCTGTTCCAGAAGTGCAGATGATGATTTCGGAGGCAGCCAATGAAGGTCAAGAGATCACTCGCAAGCAGGTTCGCCGATTGACAGATGAGTTCACGTCTGCCACAAGCCCCCTGTTGCCGGAGGAGATCCGCCAGCGCACGCAGGAGAATCTTTTGCCTCCCAAGGTTGTGGCTCCTCTGGTAAGGGAGCTGGCAAAACTGCCGGAGCTTCAGCAGGAAGACCTCAGGCGAGCTTTGCGGGAGGAGCCAGAACTGGATTGCATCAAGGATGTCACCAGCACAGCACGTTGGATCAGTAAGACCACAGAGGCCAGCGAGGCGGTGAGGGCTTTCCAGCAAGGTGAACTCAACCTGGAGAAGGCCATGCATGAGGCTCAGCGTCTCGATGCTTTGGGTTTGCTGGCTGATGCTGTCTCTCAGGCTCAGTCTTTAGAAGCCTCCGTTCTGAAGCTGCATACGGCCTGGAGACGATTGGGTGGCTTGCAGGAACGCCTTTGGGTGGAAAGTGGCAGCAGTACCCCTTATCTCCGTGATGTTTTGGGTGCTTTGCAGAGCCTTAGCGGGGCAACCTTGAGGGTGTCGCTTGGGGAGTTGGCGGGAGGGAAACGGGTTCGCTTGCAGCTGGTGGAGGAGGCACCTGACCAGCTCGAGCCGCCGCCGCTGTCTTGAGTTCGAGATCGTGCCATCAGGCTTGGCGCTCGTTATCTTGAGGGCGCTATTGGTGGTGTGAAGTGGATCCACTGATCGAGGCCCTGCACCATCACTATGGCTGGGATGGTTTCAGGCCTGGTCAACGTCCTGTGGTGGAAGCGATTCTTGCGGGTCAGGATGTTCTAGCGGTGCTGCCCACCGGTGGTGGTAAATCGCTTTGTTATCAGCTGCCAGCGCTGTTGCGTGATGGTCTGGTGGTGGTGATCTCTCCCTTGGTGGCTTTGATGGAGGATCAGGTCATGCAGCTGCAACGGCGGGGGATTGCCGCCGCTTGTTTGCATGCTGGCCTGGATCCGGAGCGCCGTCGCGATGCACTGGTTCGCCTGCGAGATGAGCGCTTGCGTTTGCTTTATCTGGCTCCCGAGCGCTTGCAAGGTGAGGCCACGCGGCAATTGATCGAGGACACAGCTGCGCAGGGAAAGTTGGTGGCACTAGCTGTTGATGAGGCCCATTGCATCAGTGCTTGGGGCCATGATTTCCGGCCTGATTACCGCCGCCTGGGGCAGGTGCGCCGCCTCTGCCCAGGTGTGCCTGTGGTTGCTCTCAGTGCTACTGCGGCTCCAAGGGTGCGTGCCGACATCATCCGCCTCTTGGCTCTTCGCAGGCCGCAGGTGCAGGTTTGCTCGGCCCGGCGCAATAATCTCCACTACGCCATGCGTAGGCGATCGAGAGATCCCTTGCCTGATGTGCTTTCGGCTTTGCAAGGATCACGCGGTGCCACGCTGATCTATGCCAGAACGCGTCGCTCTGTGGAGCAATGGGCAGAGCGGTTGCAGGCTGAGGATGTTGCGGCTACTGCTTATCACGCCGGGCTTGACCCGGAGGTGCGCCAGCAGGCGCTGGCTGATTTCCTAGATCAAGAGAAGCCTGTGCTGGTGGCCACCGTGGCCTTTGGCATGGGTGTAGATCGCAGCGATGTGGGATTGGTTCTGCATTTGAATCTGCCTGCAACGCCGGAGGGCTATTTGCAGGAGTCTGGCCGGGCCGGGCGTGATGGACTGCCGGCCGATTGCTTGGTGTTGTTTTCTCCTGGTGATCGCACCAGCCTTGGTTGGGCGATGCATGCTTCCGCTCGCCGTTGTGCTGATGAGAACGCTACGCAGGAGATTCAGATGCGGTTGGAGCTGGCGCAGCAACAGTTGCGGCGTATCGAGGCGGTAGCAGAAGGGGAGTTTTGCCTGGAGCAAGGGCTTTTGCTTGCCGTTGGTGAATTGGTGCCGCCTTGTGGTCGCTGCGATCGCTGTCAGCAGACTGCCCGCCGCCGTGATTGGTCTGAGCAAGCCTTTGCTGTGCTTGAGGTGCTCGAAGATCGCAAGGGTATGAATCTTCGCAGTCTCAGTGAAAGCCTTTCGTCCACTACAGGCCGCAAGCAAGAGCGTTGGGGTTGGTTGGCTCGCAGGTTGGTGCAGGAAGAGCTGATTACGGAGAGCAATGATGGTGTCCAGCGGCTCTATTTACGTGAGAGCGGTCGGCGCTTTTTACGCCAACCCTGGCCGCTGCACTATGCGGCCTGAGTGCAGCCCTCGATGCATTTAGCCGCCTTTGGCTTTGCAGAGATCCTTGACGAGATCATGCTCAAAGCGCTGCTGTGGAGCGCCCCAAGTTTTCCAAGATCCATTCGTGCCGGTGGTATTGATCTTGCGCGCTGGGCAGTTCACAGCCAGATAAAGGGCTTTGCCATCTTTGTTGAGGGTTGGGGCCACGTAGCTTCCTCCCATGAACTTCCAATTGGCCCAGTCCACTTGAAGTGAACCGTAAGTGCGCCATTGCGTTTGCGAAGGCTTGGCAGCAACTTGTTGGGTGGATTTGGGCTTGGGTTGTGGTTTTGCAGCAGGCTTGCTCGTGGACTTAACGGTTGGTTTAACAGTTGGTTTAACGGTGGTTTTTGCAGTCGGTTTGATGGCAACTGTCGTGGTGGACTTGGGCTTGGGTTGTGGTTTTGCAGCAGGCTTGGTGGTGGATTTAACGGTTGGTTTAACAGCTGGTTTAACGGTGGTTTTTGCAGTCGGTTTGATGGCAACTGTCGTGGTGGATTTTGGCTTGGTTGTTGTTGATGGTTTGACCCGTAGAGACAATTTGCTGCCGACTAATAACTTGTTGGGGTTGTTGATGCCATTGATCTTGATTAGGGTTGCTACAGGGATTTGATAAGCCCCAGCGATTTGGTTCAATGTTTGCCCTCGAGCCACGGTATGGGAGGTGGCATTTGGATTTGCCTGAATGGCTACAGGTTTGGGCTTTGCTGTTGCTTTGGGTTTGGGAACAACAGCCCCTTGGGGTAGTTTCAGGGTTTGGCCACGTTCGACATAGTTGGCATTGGCAAGGCCATTGAGGGCGACGAGATCCTGTTGGCGAACTCGGTAGCGGGCCGCAATGGTGCTGAGGGTTTCGCCACTGCGTACTGTGTGACGAGTGGCGCTAGCTCTTACTGTGCCTGATGAGCTGCCTGGCAGTTTGAGGGTCTGGCCGATGAATAAGGTATCGGCATTGGCAAGGCCATTGAGGGCGACGAGATCCTGTTGGCGAACTCGGTAGCGGGCAGCAATGATGCTGAGGGTTTCGCCACTGCGAACCTTGTGACGAGTGGCGCCAGCTCTGATTGCCCCGGAAGCACCTCCCGGTAATTTCAACGTTTGGCCGATATATAAATTGTCGGCATTGCTCAGACCATTGAGGGTGATGAGATCCTGCTGGCGCACTCGGTAGCGAACAGCAATGGTGCTGAGGGTCTCGCCACTTCGTACCGTGTGACGGCTTGCTCCAGCCGTGACTGTGCCTGATGCGCTACCTGGCAGTTTGAGGGTCTGGCCGATGAAGAGGTTGTCTGCATTGGCTAGGCCGTTCAGCTGCATCAAGGCCCGAAGGGATACCTGATATCGCGCTGCGATTTCCGAAAGGGTGTCACCGGGTCTCACTGTGACGCTGGCACCCCAGGATGGCAGCGGTAGAAGTGTTGTCAGGGCTAGAGCGCTAACAATGATCCGGCGCATCAATCTCTCTACAGTTTGGTGAAAGATAAGCTGCCTCCACAGATGCGCTAGCCCTTTTCAAGCATCCCGAAATGATGCCTTTGCAAAAAGCGGCTTGATTATCCCAGCACCTTTTTGAGCAACGCCAGATTGGCCTTGTAGGGGGGGTAGCGCAATTTGAGATCTAGCCAGAAGGGGCGACGTAAGACAGACTTTTGATGGGAAAAGGTTTCGAAACCAGCCAGGCCGTGATAACGCCCCATGCCACTGGCCCCGACTCCACCAAAGGGCAGCTCAGGAATGCCTACATGCATCACCACATCGTTGAAACACACTCCGCCTGAACTGGTTGTGTTGAGGAGCTGTTGTTGGTCGGCATGTGTTCCGCCAAAGAGATAGAGGGCCAGGGGCTTTGGTTGTTGTCGGACCTCAGCGAGAGCCTCATGAAGGTTTTGCACGCTGATGACAGGCAGCAGTGGGCCGAAGAGCTCTTCCTCCATCAGCGGATCGTCGCGCTTGTCTACGTCAATCAGAGTTGGAGCGATGCGTCTTTGATCGGGGTCAATTTGTCCGCCTGAGAGCACCTTGCCGCGCTGCTTTGCTTGATCAAGCAAGTGTTGTAGTCGCTGGAAATGACGATCGTTGATGATCTTGGCGAGGTGGGGTGATCGCAGCGGATCGCCTCCATAGAGCTCAGTAATGGCTCCTTTCATCGCCTGCAGTAGAGGCTGTTTGAGTTGTTCTTGGATCAGTAGATGGTCTGGGGCGATGCAGGTTTGACCAGCATTGAGACCCTTCCCCCATACCAATCGCCTAGCCGTGACCGAGAGATCGGCGCCATCAATCACGATGGCTGGGCTTTTCCCTCCTAGCTCCAGGGTCACCGGAGTGAGATGTTCGGCGGCAGCAGCCATCACCTTCTGGCCGATGGCGCCGCTGCCGGTAAAGAAGATGTGATCAAAGGGTTGCTTGATCAGTGCCGCTGCAATGGCCCCATCCCCCTCGATCACCTGTACGACCTCGCTGGAGAAATGTTGAGGGATCAAATGGGCGATCAGTCGAGAGGTGGCAGGGGCATGCTCGGAAGGTTTGAGCACTGCTGTATTGCCTGCTGCCAGAGCACTAATCAGTGGTTGGAGGGTTAGAGAGAATGGGTAATTCCAGGGGCCGATGATCAGAACACAACCCAGGGGGTCGAGGATCACCTCGGCTTGACCTGGCTGATGGGCTAAAGGCACTTGTACGTGCCTGGGTTGCATCCAGCGGCTGAGCTGCCGTTGAGCCAGTTTGAGCTCCCCACGCAGAGCGATCAGCTCAAACAATGCCTCGGTTGGTGGTTTGCCTAGATCCGTTGCCAGGGCATCAAGCACCTCGTCTTGGTGCTTTTCGATGAGGACCTCAATTTGCTTGAGTTGCTTTCTGCGCCAGGCTTCTGGTCTTGTGAGGCCCGAAATGACTGGCTTGCGCAGTTCACTCAGCAGAAAGTTCTCAGGAAGCAAGGTCTGACACCATTGTTACTCGTGTCTAGGTGTCTAGCAGTGGTGCCGGCGCTGTTGGCGGATGGGCACAAGCGTTGGCGATCAGTTGACCTGCGGGGTTGAAGACGGCGGCCCTGGAGCTACTGGTGCCCTGAGCGAGAGCCAGGCTTAGGAGCTGATCATCCATGGCTGTTCTTTTGTTCAAGTGCTAGCGGTGGGATCTTGGTATGCAATGGGGCATGCAGCAGATCAATGGGCTGACCAACACTCCCCGCTGGGTGGCCAAGGCGGTGGTGTATCAGATCTTCCCTGATCGTTTTCGTTGTAGTGGCCGTGTCTTAGCTCATCAGCATTTGGCTTTGCGCTGCTGGGGCAGTGACCCTTCTGAGCAGGGTTTTCAGGGGGGAGATCTCTACGGGGTGATCGAGGCCCTTGATCATCTCCAGGCGCTTGGTATCAGCTGCCTTTACTTGACACCCGTCTTTAGCTCTGCCGCTAATCATCGCTATCACGCTTATGACTACTTGCAGGTGGATCCGCTTCTCGGTGGCAATGCAGCGCTAGAGGCTTTGATTGAGGCGGTGCATCGCCGCGGGATGCGCATCATTTTGGATGGCGTGTTTAATCACTGTGGTCGCGGGTTCTGGGCTTTTCATCATCTTTTGGAAAATGGTGAGGCTTCGCCCTATCGCGATTGGTTTGAGGTGCGGCAATGGCCGCTTCATCCCTATCCACGGCGTGGGCAGGATTGTGGTTACAGCTGCTGGTGGAACGATCCAGCCTTGCCAAAGTTCAATCATGCTCATGCCCCTGTGCGTGAGTATTTGATTGCCGTAGCCCGCTATTGGCTCGAGCAGGGAATCGATGGTTGGCGACTTGACGTTGCTGATGAGGTGCCTGCTGAGTTTTGGCTGGAGTTTCGGCACATGGTTAAGGCAGTGAATCCAGACGCTTGGATCTTGGCTGAGATCTGGGGTGATGCGAGACCGTGGCTACAGGGGCAGCACTTTGATGGGGTGATGAATTATCGGATGGGTTGGAGCAGCCTTTGCTGGGTTGCTGGTAAGCGATTACGCCGTCGGTATCGCAATCCTGCCTATCCCCTTGACCCTCTGAGTGGGGAGGCTTTTGTTGAGCTATTGGCAACAACGCTGGGATGGTATCGACCTGAGGTGAACCGCAGCCAATTGAACCTGCTTGATAGCCACGATGTGCCGAGAGCTCTGCACACACTTCACGGTGATCTTGCGGCGTTGAAGTTGGCCTTGCTGTTGCTGTTTTTGCAACCAGGGGCGCCTTGCATCTACTACGGCACAGAGGCGGGTTTGCAGGGTGGCCCTGAACCAGGTTGCCGCGAAGGGTTCCCTTGGCATACGCCTTGGCCTGCAGACCTGCGCGATTTCATTCAGTCGTTGAGTGATCTGCGCCAACGTTGCCCAGCGTTGAGTGATGGCGGTTTGCAATGGCAACCGATTGGAGCTGATGCACTTCATGCTTGGTGGATGCAGCCCGAGACAACCACAACGCAAAGGGAGACGTCGATTCAGGTGTGGGTCAATCGCAGCCGCAGGTCATGGTTGCCGACGAAAGGCTCATCGACAGACCCTCTTTGGCTGGAAGGAGCATTTGAATGCAATGGCCGGGGATTAGGCCCTCAATCAGCAGTGTTGTTTAACTGATTCGTGGTGTCTTGACGAGTTTGAAGCCGCCTAGGTGGCTGAAGTTTGGATGAGTTGCAAACGATGCGAAATCTTTTGAATTGGATGCATGCCATGAGGTCAATATTGCTAGATGCTGTCTCTATCGCACGCTTAAAGCGGGATTCAAGTGAAACGCTGGTCAGATAGAGTTATTAATAATATGTTATTGCAGTGATGAGTTGTAGTTGTTGGCCTTGAGTTAGGGCTTGTTTTGGTAAACAGTGATTTTAATAAAATTGCATCAGGCTGTACTTGTTAAAATCTATTTTTGGGTTTATCAATTATTTGCCCATGATTTTTTCTCGCTTGATCTTATGGGCTTCAAAGGGTCAGGGTTTGAAGTATGGGGGCAATGTTCGGGGTTGTTGGCACGCTATGGATTTCTGCGACCTTTGCTTCGCCAGATTGTTTGTGATGAGAGAACCCATGACATCAGCTTGACTGCTGATCAACAAGAGCGTGCGCTGCAGGCTTATAAGCGTAAATATGGCTGCAAGGATCAGAAAGATCTTGAACAACATCGCCTGAATGAGTTGCTTTCTATAGATGACCTGAAGTATCAAATTGAGCAGCCAGAAAAATTAAAGTGTTGCTATAAAGAATCTTTTGGTTCTCAAGCAGAAGCTCATTTTTTGTTGAGAAAGAATGCACTTGATCAAGTCACTTATAGCCTTCTGCGTGTTAGGGATGGTGGCCTGGCGCGTGAGCTTTACCTGCAAATTTTAGATGAGGAAGCAAGCTTTGCTGAGTTGGCGAACAAGCATTCCCAGGGGCGTGAGCGCAAGACTTCCGGATTGATTGGACCGTTGCCAATTAATCAGGCTCACCCATTACTTGCTCAACGTCTTCGTGCTAGTCATGAGGGTGAGTTGATCGAGCCATTCCAAGTTGAGAATTGGTGGTTATTAGTAAGACTGGAGAGCTTTATCCCTGCGACATTCGATGAAGCCATTGCCAATCAAATGAGCCAAGAACTCTTCAATCAATGGTTAGAGGTTGAAGTGAGCGAACGCTTGTCTTCGATCGAAGAACACCTTCCCAGCAATGCACCAGCCAATGGGGAGTTGCTGGGATCATGAGTGTCAGAGCATTAGAGCTATCTGAGTTTCCTGCTTTTCAAGGGTTAAGTAGCCGAGCAATGGCTGAGCTTTCAGATGGTGCTGCGATATGCACTTACAAATTAGGGCAGTTGCTATGTGAGAGAAAAACGATCCCAAATCAGATCTTGTTGATTCGCAAAGGTGAGGCCAGGTTGCTTGGCCGTGACCAGGGTCAATTGCGCACATTTGAAAAGCTCGGCTCAGGATGCTTTGTTGGTTTGGCTTCCTTTTTACGCGCTGCCCCCTGCGAGGAAGTGAGTGCAGCATCTGAACTGAAAGTGATCTCTATCTCAGACGCGTTGATCCTCAAGTTGTTGTCGCAGGAGGAGAACTTTCGCCGTTGGTGCTCCACCACCCTCTTTGCGGCTGAACTAATTGAGCTGCTGAGTTTGATGCTCAGTCAACATCCCAAAGCTGGGGTGTCTTTGCAGTCTCTTTTGGCACGGATGAGACCTCAAGCCCGGCTGTTTTGTGTTGGTCAAGAGCAACCAGCTGAGCTTGATGAAGATGAACTACTGATCGTTGCTAGTCAAAACATCAAGACGCATCCAATTGGCACTCCATTGAGAGCGCAAGACGAACTCCCCAATGCCACACCCCCACTTCCAGCTCGGTTGATTGTTATTCCAGATCCGCAGTTGGTTGCCCCCCATAAGCCTGATGACCGCAGCACGTTGATTGCTGCCAATCTGCCTGCTAACCCCAACACAGTTGACGACCCTTCGCTTGAGAAGCAGCCCGAGCCATCTCAGCCTGTTTTCGTCAGTGGGGAAACTCTTCTGGCGAGTGGCCTTGATCTCGGACAATCTGATCGCAATGAGATTCAACTCTTAAGAGCGAAAGGGTCTGTTGAAGAGGTATTGGCTTGTTTTCAGATGCTCTCAAAAGAGCTGAATCTGCCGTTTCGCCGTGATGCGATCGAAAAGATCCTTAGGAAGGCTCTGCATTCCAAGAAGCGGCTTGATCTGCAGTTGTGTGGAGACATCGCTGCGATGATGGGGATACATGTCAGTGGCACGCATGTGCCTGCGACGTTGGGAAATCGGCTTGAGACGCCAGCCTTGCTGTCATGGAACGACAGCTTTGCTGTGGTGGCACGTTCCAATGCCAATGGGCTAGTGCTGGCCAGCCCTCGGGAGGGTTGGGTTGATTTCAACGCTGAGGCTATGGGGCAAGCATTCCCGAACGGCATCGAGATGCTTGTGCTCGAGAGGAAGAACACAAGCCCTCAACAGCGATTCGGTTTTGCATGGTTTTGGCCGGTATTGCGCCGACATCGAAATGTGTTGATCCAGGTTTTGATGGCTTCGTTTGTTGTTCAGTTGTTCACTTTGGCAAACCCATTATTGATTCAGGTGATCATTGATAAGGTGATCAATCAACGTAGTTTGGAAACACTTCAGGTTCTCGGAATTGCACTTGTGGTTGTTACCTTGATGGAGGGAGTTATTGGAGGATTGCGCACATTTTTGTTTAGTGAGGTTACGAACCGCATCGACATGAGATTGGCCTCAGAAGTTGCTGATCACCTTTTAAGACTGCCATTGAATTATTTTGAAAAACGACCTGTTGGAGAACTTGGTACTCGCATTGCCGAGCTGGAGAAAATACGGAGTTTCATTACTGGCCAGTCGCTCTCAACATTGCTAGATACTTTTTTTTCGATTATTTATATCATCGTCATGTTTATTTATAGCTGGCTATTAACACTTTTAGCACTAAGTGTCTTGCCGATACAGGTTGGTATTACCTTGATTGGCGCGCCTTTGTTTCGGCGTCAATATCGCGAGGCAACGCGTGAGAATGCCAGGGCTCAAAGTTATATGAATGAGTTGCTTACCGGCATACAAACGGTTAAGTCTCAGAATGTAGAGATGATTGGTCGATCAAAATGGCAGCGGCTTTATGGCAAATATATTTCAAGATCATTTAAAAATAATGTCACAGGTACTGTTTTAAGCCAGATATCAAAGGTTTTGCAGAAGCTTTCTCAGCTGCTTGTTCTTTGGGTTGGCGCAACTCTTGTGCTTAAGGGGCAAATGAGTCTTGGCCAACTGATCGCTTTTCGAATTATTTCTGGATATGTAACTCAGCCCCTGCTCAGGCTTTCAAGTACATGGCAGAAGATTCAGGAAATTAAAGTGTCGCTCGACAGGATTGCAGATGTTGTCGATACTCCAGAGGAATCTGATCAAGCCGATCGGCAGAAAATACCAATGCCTGGCATTGTTGGAGATGTGAAGTTTGAAGGCGTCAACTTTGCATTCAGCTCTTCAACTCGAGAGGTACTTAGAAATATCAATATGCATATTCCTGCTGGCACATTTGTTGCTGTTGTTGGCCAAAGCGGAAGTGGCAAAAGCACATTTACCAAGATGATTACGAGGCTTTATACGCCAAATAGTGGCCGAATATTGATCGATGATTATGATATTGATAAGGTTGAACTGTATTCTTTAAGACGTCAGATTGGCATTGTTCCCCAGGACCCATTGCTGTTTGCTGGCACAGTTTCAGAGAACGTTGCCTTGGCAGATGGCGATGCTTCGAATGAGGAAATTGTTAAGGCCTGTCGACTTGCCTGTGCAAATGATTTCATCATGAAGTTGCCGACAGGCTATAGCAGCCAGGTTGGTGAACGCGGCTCTAGTCTTTCCGGAGGCCAGCGCCAACGTTTAGCTCTTGCGAGAACTCTATTGGAGCGGCCTAAATTATTGATTTTAGACGAAGCTACCAGTGCTTTAGATTATGACACTGAACGCCGTGTGTTTAAGAATCTAATTGACCATTTTAAGGGCACAACAATGTTTATTGTTACCCATAGGTTGTCTACGGTTCATGGAGCAGATTTGATCATCATGCTTGATGATGGTGTTGTTGTGGAAACTGGAACCCACGCTCAGCTTATCGATAAGCGTGGACGTTATTATGCTCTGAATTGCCAGCAAGAGGCTGGGCTCTGATGAAGAAGAGTTTGAAGCGATCGCATTCTTCAGCAAGAGTTTTCTTGACGAAAGTCTCTGCTTGGCTGCGTAGAAAATCTACCGAAAGTGTTCAAAAACCAAAGGCTGCGTTAGATCGTTGGGATCAGGATGTTGACGACAATATTGGCGTGCAACCATCTCAGTCGCTTGCCAAAATCATGTTGACGTCTTTGGTGGCAATGAGTGCGGCCGCCTTTGCTTGGCTGGCTTTCGCTACCACAGATGAAGTGGTTAAGGCGCAAGGCAAGCTCCAACCGATTGATGATGTGAAAGTTGTGCAGATGCCTCTTGGAGGTGTTCTTAAGGAAATGCTTGTTAAGGATGGCGAAAGGGTTCGAAAAGATCAGATTTTATTGCGCCTCGATAATGAAGCAACGCTAGAACGTGCGAAGAGCACTAGCGAAGAAATAAGGGCCAAGGAGGCTCAATTAAAGCTTAAGCAGATAGAGCTTGAGCGATATTTGAGTCTTAATGATGCAAGAATGAGAGTGTTAAAACGTAAGTTGGATTTATATAAAACTATTCTTGCTAGGCTTGAGCGATTGACCAAGCTTGGCGCTTCCCCTGAACTTCAATACTTGCAACAGGTCAATGAGGTTGCCGAAGTTGAGGGTGAGCTTGAAACAACAGTGATTGTTCGGGAACGGCAACTTGCAATCCTGAATCAATCGGTTGAGAAACTCAAGGGTGAGCTTGCTGATCTCAAAGGAAAGTTGACAGAGATTACCGTTAATATTCGCTATAAAGATATACGTTCTCCAGTTGATGGAGTTGTCTTTGATCTCAAGCCTACTGGCTTAGGTTATGTCGCGCAGAGTAGTGAGCCTGTGATGAAGATCGTTCCTTATGATGCCCTTTTGGCCAAGGTCAATATCGATAGTTCAGATATCGGTTTTGTGCGAGCTGGTAAGCAGGTGGATATCAGTATCGACTCTTTCCCTGCCAATGACTTTGGCGTTATAGAAGGGACGATCGATAGGATTGGCAGTGATGCACTTCCTCCCAATCAGCGTGAAAATTTTTATCGTTATCCAGCGATGATTAAATTAAACACTCAGCAACTTAAGCTCCGATCTGGCAAGCAACTGCCATTACAGGCTGGCATGTCTTTGACTGCGAATATCAAACTTCGAAAGGTAACTTGGCTTCAGTTGCTGCTTGGTGGTTTTAGAGACAAGACTGATTCTCTGAAACAGCTTTAATTCAATTCATACTCACTAGCCTTTCTTTGTATCTGGCATTGGTGCATCGGTTGATCGCTAATTCGTAAATGTCTTGATGATCATGGTAATGATTTGCCTATACTTTTCTTATTAAGCGTATAGTTGGTTGTCTTTTCTAGAAGTGCCACTACGCTGAATGATGAGTGAGCCTGTAGCAAACACAAAAAATTCAGTGTTCACCTTTCGAGGTAAGCGCTATGACTTGAATTCCTTGCCGCAAGAGCTTAAGGATTTAGTACAAAGCTTGAGGCAAGCTAATGCTCAGGTGCGCAAGCATAATGACACTTTGAAGGTGTTAGTCGTTGGACGCCAGAGGCTTTCAGATCAGCTCAATGAGAAGCTCAACGGGATTCCTTCACTTTCTGATCCCGCTTGATGCTGCTGTCAGGTGGGGACGACAGCAGCAGCTTCTTTTGGTGGGCTAGCCCTCTTCAAATTGATAGTTTTTGGAGAGTCGGAAGACAGTGCCTGAGAGCAATACCAGTGCAATCAAGTTAGGAATTGCCATCAGCCCATTGAGTGTGTCAGCCACGTCCCACACCACGCCGCGATTGCCCGCAACAGCACCGATCACAACCACAGCGACCCACACCAGGCGGAAGGGAAGAATGGCTTGCACCCCAAAGAGATATTCGGTGCAGCGTTCGCTGTAAAAGCCCCAGCCAAGAACTGTTGTTAGCGCAAACACCACGAGCCCAGCCGTCACGACCCACCCTGAGCCTGCAAGGCCGCTGTTGAAGGCAGCAATTGATAGATCAGAGCCGGACTCACCACTCTGATAGGCCCCGGTGGTAATAATCACCAGCGCCGTCATTGTGCAGATGATCAAGGTATCGATGAAGGTTCCAAGCATGGCGACAGTGCCCTGCCGCACTGGGTCATTGGTGCTTGCGGCAGCGTGAGCGATTGGCGCACTACCGAGACCAGCCTCATTGGAGAAGATGCCGCGCTTGAAGCCCATCAGGACCACTTGGGTCAACGTGCCGCTGGCAGCGGCTTCGCCTGTAAAGGCATTGGAGAAGATCGTTGAGAACGCTGCTGGTACTTCGCTGATGTTGCTGACAATGATCACCAGGCAAGCAATCACATAAAACAACGACATCAAAGGAACGATGGCGGATGCCGCCTGGGCGATGCGTTTGATGCCGCCAATGATGACTCCAAAGACAAGTACTCCAAGCACAGCACCCGTCAACAGCCGAGGGATGCCGATCGTGGCTAAAGCACTGGAGACTTCAAACGATTGCACGCCATTGCCGATGCCAAAGCCTGCCAGCATTCCAAACAGGGCAAAGAATCCGCCCAGCCAAGCCCAGTTTGGACCTAGGCCATTGCGGATGTAGTACATCGGACCACCGACATGGTTGCCGAGGGGGTCTACTTCGCGGAAGTGAACTGCAAGTAAGGCTTCGGCGTATTTGGTGGCGATGCCAAAAATGGCAATCAGCCACATCCAGAACACAGCCCCAGGGCCGCCCATGGCGATTGCAACAGCCACACCGGCGATGTTGCCTGTGCCGATCGTGGCAGCCATCGAGGTCATCAGTGCCTGGAAGGGACTGATTTCGCCCTCGCCAGAGGAGGTTGGTTGGCGAAGCAGCATGCGCACGCCATAGGGGATGCGCAGTAAGGGCATAAAGCCCAGCCCAACCATCAGCAAGATGCCGGTGCCTGCAATCAAGATCACTGTGGGCCAACCCCAGGCAAAGCCGTTGATCGGATTATTGATGGCCTCGACGGCGTCTTCCAGTCCGCTTGGGAACTGTCCGAGTTGTAAGGATAAATTCGTCAAGAGCGGCACTGGCAACACATCCATTTTTGCAAAGGCTCTCAAAGATGGTCTCAGAGGCTCCTGCTGAGGGCAATGTTCTTATCAGCTGGCCTTTGAGGTTGTTACATCAGTAGTAGACAGCGGTTTTTCAAAATTGGCCATTTGTGGTGCTGCTTGGGAGGGTTGTATGGCAGCACAGCATTGTGTTGTGGTCGATTTCGAAGTCTTTTTCTTTGTCGCTTCAAGTTTAAGAGTGACTTAATCCTTTCTCATGCCGATTGAAGGACAGTATTTTTTAGGGAGTCTTGGATTGAGTTGATTTGGCTCGTTTGAACAAGGTCGTGCTGAAAGATTTTTTCAAGACAGTCTTGGGAAGACCATCGTTTTCGATGCGACGTTCCTTGGAACGCACCAGCCTGATGGCTGTATTGCTGGGATATGGTCTGTTGCTCTATGTCAATTTAACGCTGCAGCCTTTGCAGCAGAAGCAGCGACAAGAGCGTGCATTTGAACACGCTAAAACCATTCTAAGAGACTCAGAATCTTCAATCCTTCGAGATGACAGTGACTCATCTTCAGGTCAAAGCATTGACGCAAAATTGCTGCAAGAAGTTCTTGGTCACCTGTCTTCATATCGTTCGGAAATTTGTTTGCACCCTAAAGGGGGAGATCGAGAACTGGTGACGCGAGAGTTGATTGGTCATGACTTCATCGATAAGAACCCTGAGATACGACTAGCCTGTGAGAGGTTTTCTCAGTCTGGATCGACGCCAATACTATATGGATCAGATTTGGGTCAGTATTCAGTTGAAAGTGGGGAGATTAAGTTGCATGGAGAGGCTTGGCAAATGTATCTTGTTGATGACATCACTGAGGAAATTGAATATCAGCAAATCCTTGCTTGGGTCCTTACACCAACAGCAATTTTGGCTTCTTTGATCACAATTTTGCTCACACGTGCAGGCATTCAAAGAGGCCTTCAACCTTTGGATGATTTTGGCGAGATGGTTGAATCAGTAACATCTGGCTCGTTGGATGATCATCGTTGTGAGCTAGAGCGGGAGCCTCTAGAACTTAAGCCGCTTGCTGCTTCATTTAATGCGCTTTTGGATCGTTTGGCTGACTCTTGGAATCGTCAAAGAAAGTTTGCCAATGCCCTCAGCCATGAGCTACGTACGCCGATCACGTTGATCATTGGTTATACCTCTAGGGTGTTACGCCGCTCAGGCTCTCTCAGCGATGCTCAGCGGCATCAATTGACGATTGTTGATGATGAGACTCGTCGTCTCGGACGTTTAATCACTGATCTCTTGGATATTGCACGTGAGGAATCAGGCACGTTGGCGATTTCTTCTGAATCGTTTGAGGTTGGGCAAATTCTTGAGCAAGTTTTTGCTTTGAATCGTTTTGAGCATGATGCTCGCCTGCTTTTGCAACCAATCGCACCGGATCGTCAGCTTTGGGCTCTTGGCGATCGTGATCGTGTGAAGCAGTGTCTTGGCAATTTGATTGAGAATGCTTTTAAGTACAGCCCAGCAGACAAGACTGTGGAATTGAGCTGCAGCAGTACGCATGAGCATGTGAGCTTGCAGGTTCGAGATCATGGCCCTGGCGTACCAGAAGCAGATCGTGAATTGATTTTTGAGCAGTTTCAGCGCGGTAGTAACACAGCACAACAACCTGGTAGCGGCATTGGCTTAGCAGTTGTGCGTTCGTTGGTAAAACGGATGGGAGGCCGCGTTTGGGTTGAGAATGCTGCGGATGGCGGAGCGATCTTTGTGATTGAGTTGCAACGTTGCCAGCCGCCTGATCCTGAATAGAGTATTTATCCCCGCAACTCTTGCGCAGCGTTGATCACTGATGGGCTTGTGAGTTTGATCAATGCAGTGGATCAGAGCCTGTCTTATGCCACGGACTCAACAAGATCACTGGAGACAGCCTCGTTGATAGCGACGAAGTCACCAGAATCCTCATCGCTGGCCTCAGCGCTGCTGGTGGAATAGACCTCATCGAAAGATAGCGCCGAGCTTGAGGGTTGATAGACACTGTTTCCGCCATCGGTTGCGGTGATGCTGGAGGAGGAGTCTTGGTGTGTTGCCACCACTTGCTGGAGAACAGCGAGAGCTTCTGCGTTGTTGGAGATCGGGTTGGCGTTGAAATGAACGATGTGATCAGGAGTGTTGCTTGGGATGAGGCCGTCGATGGAGCTTGTGCCGGTAATTGCGTCATAACCATCGCTGTTAGCAGCAGAGCTGCTCTCTAAAAGGCTGGAGGCGCCTGTGGTTGCCGTGATAGCCGTTGGCTCTGCTGCTGTAGGCGTTGTTGCTGAGTTGGTGGTTGATGCGTCTATATCGGAATCGATGGGCTCGCTGATGGCTGGTTCTGTTGTTGGTTCTGTTGAATTGAGTTCTGCTTCTGCAGTGTCTGCGGATTCACCGATAACGAGCTCTGCTGTTAATGCTTTGCTGCCTTGCTCGAGATCAGCTTGATCGGCTTTGAGTGTATCGCTATCGCTTAAAGAGATTGTTGCTGTAGATAGGTCAGAGCTTTGCTCAGACATTTGGTCTTGCCGATGATCATCAAATTCATCTGCTTCGAGATCGCCATATTCGATGAGCATCTCTTTGACGTGTGTCATCGCTTGCTGTTCATTGATGTAAGTTCCGCCGATTGCTTCGATTACATCTTTAACTTGTTGCTCGCTCGCTGTTTGTAGATCAAGCTCAATATCAGAGAGTGCTGCTCGCGTTTCTGCCGTGATCACGATGCCATCACTGGCATCATGGTTCTGATCAAGAGATTGCAGGAAAACGGCCATATTTTCGACGTATTCATCATTTAAGTTTGTTCGTTCTACATTGGCAATGTCTTGCAAAAAGGTTGTGCCAGAAGCAACATCCTCTGCAGTGGCAATACCAAGAGAGGCGCGGCCAATCGTAAAACTAATTTCATCACCATTGACATAGTTGAAATAACCATCCTTTGTGGTTAGGCCAGTGATGCCAGATGTTGTTAAATACTCAACCCCTTCTACGATGCCATCAATTAAGACAGAAGCGCTTGTTGTTGTCGTCGCGCTGCCATTGGATTCGGTGACGGTTACTGAGGCATTGGCAGTGAAGTTGAAAGGCCCAGTTTTAGTGAGTGTGAAGACTTGAGCAGTGCCAGAGACAACATTGTCAATGGTAAAGGCATTGCTGGAGACCGTAACAGCAGAGCCACCACTATCTTTCACGGACGTGCTATTAGGAAGAGATGAGATGGTGATATCGCTTAAGCTTTCACTGCCATCAGTATCAGCAAGCGTTGCAGTGGCTGAAAACTTCCGCTCGAAATTTGTTGAATTTGAAACGACAACACTATTGAAATTGTTGTAGGTGATATTGCCGCCTGTAGAGAAGTTGACTTTGTTGATTGTGTGTGAGCTGTAAATATCAGAATTGATCACCAACGTATTTGTGCCGCCATCACCGCTTACCGATGAATTTGTTCCACTGCCCCAACCCTTGATGTAAACAATGTCGTCACCACCGCTACCACTGATTGCGCCAACATTGGAGTTTGCTGAATCTTGTATTTCTATATAGTCGGCTGCATTGGTGCCATTTTTTGTTTCATTTGAATTGAGGTAGTTGTCAATAATTGCATTTAAGCCACTTGCACCTGCTGGCACTGAAGCACTTGTGGCACCTGAGAATCCTGATGTGGTGAGCGTTAAGCTGGCTGCAGAAGCTTTGGTATCACTAGCGCCATTGTTTTCATACCAAGCAATCGTGTCGTCTTCTATAGAGGCAGAAACGATATCGAGGTCGCCGTCACCATCCATGTCGCCAATATCAAGACCTCTTGCACCATTGGCACTGGTTGCAATGCTTGCGTGGGTAAAGTTTGGATCAGCAGCGCCATCATTTTCATACCATGAAACTTGGTCGGCGACATAATTAGCGGAGACGATGTCTAGATCACCATCACCGTCCATGTCGGCAAGATGGATGCCAGTTGCTCCGTCAGCGTTGGTGTAGAGATTACTTGCTGTAAAGCTTGGATCAGTCGAGCCATTGTTCTCATACCAAGCGATGGTGTCGTCATCTCTTGAGGCCGAAACAATATCAAGATCACCATCGCCATCAAGATCACCAACGTGTACTTCGTATGCGAAATCTGCATTTGTATCAATATTGGCTTCAGTGAAGCTGGGATTGGCAGCCCCGTCGTTCTCGTACCAAGCAATCGTGTCGTCATTAGCAGAAGCAGAAACGATATCTAGATCGCCATCGCTGTCGAGGTCAACAACATGAACCGCCATGGCTCTGTCTGCATTTGTTGTGATAGTGCTGATTGTCCAGCTTGGATCATCCGCACCATTGTTTTCGAACCAACGAATCTTGTCGTCGGCATAAGAAGCCGAGATGATATCTAAATCACCATCACGATCTAAATCTGCCAAATGAACATCCTGTGCTCCATTGATGTTGGTGGCGATATTGGTTGCGCTCCAGGAGGGGTTGGCAGCACCATCGTTTTCATACCAAGCAATCGTGTCATCGATATAAGAGGCAGAAACGATATCTAGATCGCCATCTCCATCGATGTCACCCGAGAAAACTGCGTAAGCACCATCAGCGTTGGTATCAATGTCAGCAGCAGTCCAAGTGGGATTGGCGGCGCCATCATTTTCATACCAAGCGATGGTGTCGTCATCTCTTGAGGCTGAAAGAATGTCTAAGTCACCATCGCCATCAAGATCAGCCAAGTGAGCATCCCATGCCCCTTCAGCACTGGTGGCGATATCGCTTGCTGTGAAGGAAATGCTGTCGTCATCAGTGATTGTGAGCGTTCCAGTTGCATCACTGATGGTTGCGTTATTAGAGGGATTGGAGAGAGTGAGCGTGACGGTTTCATTGTTTTCGGGAGAACTATCAGCAAGCACTGGAACCGTGAAGGTTGCTGTTGTATCGCCAGCGCTGATGGTGACAGTTCCGCTCGATGAGGTGTAATCCGTGCCTGCTATGGCTTGGTTTTGGACATTGATATCAGCAGCATTCGATTCATACCAAGCAATCGTGTCGTCCCAAATAGAAGCAGAGACAATATCTAAATCGCCATCGCCGTCTAGATCAGCGACATGAACATCGTAGGCACCATCAGCACTGGTGGCGATATCTGCTCCCGTCCAAGAAGGATTGGCCGCACCATCGTTTTCAAACCAAGCAATCTTGTCGTCATTTTGGGAAGCCGAGACAATATCTAAGTCGCCATCGCCGTCTATGTCAGCAACATAAACATCTGCCGGTCCATCAGCACTGGTGGCGATATCAGCTGCGCTCCAAGAAGGATTAGCCGCCCCATCGTTTTCATACCAAGCAATCTTGTCGTCATGGGTAGAAGCCGAGACAATATCTAAATCGCCATCGCCATCGAGATCGCCAACATGAACACTCAAAGCCAAATCAGCATTGGTGGCGATATCAGCTGCAGCCCAAGACGGATTAGCGGCTCCATCGTTTTCATACCAAGCAATCGTGTCGTCAAGACCAGAAGCAGAAACGATATCTAGATCGCCATCGCCGTCCATATCAGCGACATGAACATCCTGGGCATACTCAGCACTGGTGGCGATATCAGCTGCTGTCCAAGAGGGATTGGCCTCACCATCGTTTTCATACCAAGCAATCGTGTTGTCGTCTTGAGAAGCGGAGACAATATCTAAATCGCCGTCGCCGTCCATATCAGCGACATGAACATCGTGGGCACCAGCAGCACCGGTACCTGCGTCACCAGCAGCCCAAGAGGGATTGGCTGCTCCATCGTTTTCATACCAAGCGATGGTGCTGTCGTTTTGAGACGCCGAAACAATATCTAAATCGCCATCGCCGTCTAGATCCGCGACATGAACACCCCAGGCAGCTAGAGCACTGGTGGCAATGTCAGCTGCAGCCCAAGAGGGATTGGCTGCTCCATCGTTTTCATACCAAGCGATGGTGCTGTCGACATTAGAAGCTGAGACAATATCTAAATCGCCATCGCCGTCCATATCAGCAACATGAACATCCCTAGGACCATCAGCACTGGTGGCGATATTGGCGGCAGTAAAAGACAGCGATTGATTGGAGCTTGCATAATTAACCGTGACATCTGCAGCAGCAGCAGACGACAATGTCACCGTAAAGGTGGCATTGGCTGCATTTTCATTTGATGTGGTGACATCATTAATGGAGAGGGTTGGTAGCGCAACGCTGGTGAAACTCAGGGATGTTGTATCGGAGATGCCTGCATAGGAATTGCCTGCCGCATCATCAAAAGCTGTTGCAGCAACTTGAAGGTAGTACTCAGTAGCAGAGGAGAAATTACTGCCTGGGTTGATGGTGATCTGGTTGGTGCCAGTGCCTGTGACTTGGCCACTGGTCACAGCAATGGTTTCGATCGTTGAGTTATCAGCTGTTTTCTTGATGACGATGTTGCCGCTTTCAGCATCAACAGCTTCTGAGAAGTTGAGCACGATATTGCTATCAAGAGCGATGGCCGTTGCGTTATCAGCCGGCGATGAACTGTTGAGGGCGGGATTAACGGTGTCAGCGCTGGTGAAGCTCAGGGATGTTGTATCGGAGATGCCTGCATAGGAATTGCCTGCCGCATCATCGAAAGCTGTTGCGGCAACTTGAAGGTAGTACTCAGTAGCAGAGGAGAAATTACTGCCTGGGTTGATGGTGATTTGGTTGGTGCCAGTGCCTGTGACTTGGCCACTGGTGACAGCAATGGTTTCGATCGTTGAGTTATCAGCTGTTTTCTTGATGACGATGTTGCCGCTTTCAGCATCAACAGCTTCTGAGAAGTTGAGCACGATATTGCTATCAAGAGCGATAGCAGTTGCGTTATCAGCCGGCGATGAACTGTTGAGGGCGGGATTAACGGTGTCAGCGCTGGTGAAGCTTAGGGATGTTGTATCGGAGATGCCTGCATAGGAATTGCCTGCAGGATCATCAAAAGCTGTTGCAGCAACTTGAAGGTAGTACTCAGTAGCAGAAGAGAAATTACTGCCTGGGTTGATGGTGATCTGGTTGGTGCCAGTGCCTGTGACTTGCCCACTGGTAACAGCAATGGTTTCGATCGTTGAATTATCAGCTGTTTTTTTAATCGTGATGTTGCCACTTTCAACATCAACAGCTTCTGAGAAGTTGAGCACGATATTGCTATCAACAGCGATAGCAGTTGCGTTATCAGCGGGCGATGAACTGTTGAGGGTGGGAGCAATGGCATCACCACCACCACCACCACCGCCACCGCCGCCACCGCCGCCACCGCCGCCACCACCGTCACCACTTGTGCTAGTGGCAGGGGTAGTAGTTGTTGTTTCTGTTGTTTCTGTTGAGTCAGCGGTTGTGGCGGTTTCGTTGCTGACTGTTGTTTCTGTTGTGTCTGTTGTTTCTGTTGAGTCAGCGGTTGTGGTGGTTTCGTTGCTGACTGTTGTTGGTTCTGTTGTGTCTGTGGTGGTCTGGCTGGTTTCTGTTGTCGTTGTGGTTTCTGTTGTCTCGATGGTATCTGTGATCTCTATTGTCTCTGTTGCTTCGACGTCGTTGCTGCTTACAGCCTTTGCCGATTGGGTGAGTGGTGTGATTTCATTTTTAATCAAACGATCAATGTCTATTGAGCTGGTTGTGATATCTAAGTTAATGTCGCGGTTTGTTGTGAAGTCGGCTATTGCGACCGGGCTGATTGCTAGTGGTGCGAAGCTGATATCGCTACGCATGAAATGTTGCTTGTAGCTGATGGATGCAATGCCTGGCAGATGTGAATGGGTACGCCAACTTTGCTCTTGAAAGTTAATGAAGGCTTTACTTGGTGCGTCCTTTTGCAGCTGCTGTGATCTGGGGCTGAAATCAGGGCTGGCGAATGCTTCTACATTTGCCTCCGAGACGCTTGACGCAAATGGCTCTTGAACGGATTGAACGTTGGTGGTTTGCCTGTTTGCAGCATCAGTTGGGCCTGCTTTGAGGGCAGCCAGACCCTCGAGATAGGTTTTATAAAAGCTGCGGGTCAGGTTTGCAAAGCTTGCTGCAGCCTGCTGCTCGAGTGAGACAGCAGAGGTTTGCGGCTCAACAGCAGCCTGTTGAGCCGAAGCCGTGGTGTTTGTTGAAGTGTCAGTGGCAGGTGACACCCTGGGAACTTTGACCAGTACTGAGTATTAAGACTAGCCCTGGGAATGACAATGATCTTTGCAAGCGGGCTGATGGCAGCATTTCGGGCTGATGGGCGGGTCGATTGCGCGCACGGATTAGTTGAGTAGAAGCCCCTTCTATCCAGGGATGTGCCGAATCAGCGCTTCCATGAGCTGGCTGGCAGCTGCTGTGTGCTTGCTGGACAGCTCTTTGCCCTGGGGTCTCAGCCTTGATCGCTTCACGACATGGCAATGGCTGCACAGCTCAGTTGCCTGTGAGGAGATGTGTTGCCTTGATCTGTTGTTGTCTTTTGAGCTAGGCCGCAGATCGATGCTGATGAGAAGAGAGTTGAGAGTTGAACGTTTGCGTTGATCAGCTGCAGAAACGGGAAGAGCCGAGGGTGTAGCACTCTTCATTGATGGCCTCATCACCTCTGTAGCCGCTCACGTAGGTGGTATCACCAATCACATAGCTAGTGAGATCAACCTGCTTTCCATTCACCGTTCCGCTGCAGTAGGTAGAAGAGCCAATGGTGTTGCAGCTAGTACCAGCTTGTGCAGTTGGTGTGATCAAAGCAACGCTTGAGAAGGCGAGGAGTCCAGCGGTAAGAGCAGCGTTGAAGGCTTTCATGGCTAGGAGGTGAGGTGGGTTGTCCCCTGTGACCACACCCTCTCAATTTCGGCGGCTCAATACACCTCATATTTGGGGAGGAGTTGCTGAGATTTGGCCAAGAGTTGCTGAGATTTGGCAAAAAGAGTCTGAGATTTGTCTTAGCGAGGCAGGCAGAGATTGGCATAAAGGCTTGCCTTGCAAGCGATCTAGGGCTTGGCGTTGATTCGAACTCTGCACAAGAGCGTGCATGGTTGCTTCTCTCGGCTGGAGAGCTTTGGGATCCCTGTAGGCCTTTGGCGCAGCGTTTTGATGTGGATTGCAGTCAGTGGAATCACGGCATCGCTGGATCTGTTGATGGCCTAGATCAGTCGAACAAAGAGAGAGCTCTGGTGATGGTGAAATTGATCAGCACGTTTTTGGGGCCCATGACTCAGGGGATGAGGAGAGGGTTTGTAGGCCTCGAGCTTTTCCTGTTCAGCTCAGAGAACCGCATCGTTGAACTTGAGGTGAGGACTTGACCTGATGCTTGCTGAGCATCGAGAGCGGTTGAGGCCCTTTGATGCTTCCGTGTTCTCACTCCCTATGGAGACTCTGATCGGGGGCTTCTCTGGTCTTGTTTGCTTCCTCTTCTATGACTGCCAACTCCGATCAGTTTGAGCAATCGAACAATGGAACCATGAAAGAAAGGAACCATTGAACAATGTGACAACGCTTACATATTGATCGCGTTCGATAGGGTTGGCAGCGCCTTAAAAAGGCCTCCTTGCTTTCTTAAGCTGGCATTGACTTCCCAGGAGCCAATGACATGGAGACACTGAAAAGCGTTGTGCTTCCTGTGGTTACGGCAGCTGCTCTGCTAATCGCTGCTTTGTCTCTTGCTTTTATTGCCTTTAGTTTGGCGCCTGTGGCGCACTGGGCAAATAATCAAAACATCTGTGTTGAACAAGAAATCACGAAGTCGAAGGCTCCTATTTCCTGGGGTGTGAGGAAGTGCAATGGCCGCTCAAAGGTTTATCAAGTGCAGCCAACTTGATTTTGCGGGGGCCTGTGGAAAGGCCCCCTGAGCCACAACGGGTCTCCATCGTGCCCGTATCCCATTTGTGCAAGAAGAGATCTAGTGGCTTTCCCTAGCCATAGCCCAAGGCATTTGGGATGTCATTGGGGTGAACCAGACAGTGCTTTGACTTGACTTGGCTGATTATCAAGAGCCTTTTGAGCGAACTAGCAAGACTGGGCTCGCCTGTTGATTGCTGTCCTTGAGGTTGCATCGCAAGAGGTATTGGGTAGAAAGCAGATCAGCATGCGGTCCAGCAACCATGTCTTTGATCGAGCGTTGGGATGCGATGAGCGACGAAACAAAGACAATCGTCAAGAAATTCGGTGCGTTCTCTCTGCTTCTCTTCGTTGCTCTCTCGGTTCTTAGAGCCCTTGTGCCTTTGGCGATTATTGCCGCCGGTGGCTATTGGGCTTACAAGGAGTTAGCGAAGAGGGCTTGACGCACTTCCTATCCCTGCAGTAATACATATTTACTACTGAGGGGCGTTATGGGTGGCAGTTCAGCATGTGAGCCAGAAGGTTGGTTGATTGATCCCAACAAGCACTGGTCCCTTCGCTTTCATCGCGATCAAAAGTCTTGGAGCAGCGATCTGTTTGTGTTTATGGATAAAGGGCGAGCAATGCCTGACGGGTCTCCTGCCTTGCTCAAAAGCAGGAGGCATTTACCGAAGCGTGATGCCGTTGAGATCTGGAACAAGTTGAGGGCAGATGGATGGCACCGTGTGGAGCCGCAATGGGGGCTTGGCTTAGACCCTTGAGACATCAAGAACAAATCTGAACAACTCGTCCTAAAAACCTGCTAACTGCTTGAAAGATCTTGAAAACAGGAGATGGGTTTTATTTCTCTCAATCGCCTCATCGGCACACCAAAAGAAACTTTTGAGGCCTCTTGAGGGCCCTTGGATTTGCGTAGGTCCCGGGTTCAATGCCCTCGCCGGGATTTGAACCCGGGACCTCTCCCTTACCAAGGGAGTGCTCTACCACTGAGCTACAAGGGCATGTGGAAGGTGGGCCGGGTTGGATTTGAACCAACGTAGGCAGAGCCAGCGGATTTACAGTCCGCCCCCATTAACCACTCGGGCACCGACCCGAACCACACCTGCTGACATTACCAGCAGATCGCACCTTTGTGGCTGAATGTCTGGGAAGGTCTTGTGGGGATCGATACGATCCATTCACCCCCTTCATGCTTCAGGGCCATGCGACTGCTGCTGCTCAACGGCCCCAATCTCAACCTTCTCGGTCAACGAGAGCCTGGTGTTTATGGAGTCATGACGTTGAAAGCGATTGAGGCAGACCTGCTCGCTCAGGCGGAGGCAGAAGCGGTTCAGCTTGAGTGTTTCCAGAGCAACTTTGAAGGTGCTTTGGTGGATCGCATCCATCAAGCCATCGGCCAGGTGCAAGGAATCCTGATCAATGCTGGGGCCTATACCCATACCTCGATTGCTTTACGGGATGCTCTGCTCGGAGCAGCGATTCCATACGTGGAGTTGCATCTCAGCAATACCCATGCCCGTGAGGGCTTCCGCCATCACTCTTATCTCGCTGATCGCGCTGTGGGTGTGGTGAGCGGTTTTGGTGCATTGAGCTATCGCCTTGCTTTGGAAGGCTTGCTGGCTCATTTGCGTCAGCCGCAGCAGGCTCTATGAGTGCTTTTGCTGCTGCTAAGACGTCAAACGCCACGATCAAATGGCTGGCGGCTCCCACCAGTGATGCTTGGTTGGAGCAGGCGATTGCTCATCCGCTCGAGCTGCTGATTGATCACGCTCATTGCGAGCGCAAGGCGGCCGGTGCCGTCGTGCAATTGATGTTTCGCTACTTGTGTGAGCCTGGGCTCGCAGAAGTTCTCAGCCCCTTGGCAAGAGAGGAGCTGGAGCATTTTGAGCGTGTGCTCACGTTGCTTAAGGCCAGAGGGCGGTATCTGGAGCCTCTGGCTGCACCCCCTTATGGCGCAGTGTTGGCCAAACAGATCCGTAGGGATGAACCGCAGCGCATGCTCGATAGTTTTCTGGTGGCAGGGCTGATCGAAGCCCGTAGCCATGAACGCATGTCGTTGCTTGCCACCCACCTAGCTGATCTGGAGTTGCGTCAGCTCTATGCAGATCTACTGGCGAGTGAGGCGCGTCATTTCGGCCTCTATTGGAGGCTCTGTGAGCAGCGTTTTCAGCGTGAGCTGATCATTGCTCGTTTGCAGGAGTTGGCAGAGGTGGAGGCAGGGATCCTCGCCAACTTGCATCCTCAGCCGCGCATGCATAGCTGAAGCCAACTTCAGCCTCATGGCAGCTTGGCGAATCTCTCGGCGATCGCATCCCCTGTGAAGTTTGCAATCCAGCCTTCTGGGTTATCGAAGAAGCGCACAGCACAAAACTGTGGCTTGCTGCCCATATCGAACCAATGGCGAGTTCCGGCAGGCACGTTGATGCAGTCGTTTTGTTCGCAGAGCACTTGCAGCACTTCAGCGCCGATGTGTAAGCAGAACAAGCCACACCCTTCTACAAAGAAGCGAACTTCGTCTTCGGCATGCGTGTGTTCGGCTAAGAATTTTTGGCGCAGCGCTTCACGATCAGGGTGGTCTGGCGTGATTCGGATTGCATCCACCGTGGGGTAACGGCCATCAGCCTGCACTCGGGCGATCTCGACGGCGTAGGCCGCAAGGATGTCTGACTCGCTTGGGTTCTGATGGAGCTTGACTTTGGCTGGCCAACGCTGGAATGCAATGCCCCGTTTGGCCAGCTCGGCTTTGATCACTGCAGGATCATCGCTCTCCAATAAGGGTTCCGCCTGGCTTGTGGCGTTGGTGCTGCCTTCGGGGTGGATGCTGAGGCGACTCATTCCCAGAGGTTGAAGGGGTCTTTGCAGCCATCTTGATCGTGGCGTCTTAGAACGACGGCTGAATGTTTCGTTCGGCTTTGTCGAGCCCTGCTGTTTCAACTACAGCTCTCATCCTGGTCGGGGTGGGCCCTGGTGATCCTGCCCTGTTGACCCTGGCTGCCATTGAGGCGATTGAAGCGGCCACTGTTGTGGCCTATCCCGTGGCACGGCAAGGGGGCAAAGGGATGGCGGCGAGCATTGCCTCGCGATGGATTCGTGCTGAGCAACGCCTACTGCCATTGCTTTTTCCCATGGTGGCTGCCGCTGAACCGCGCCAGCAGGCTTGGCGAGAGGCCAGTGATCAACTGGCAACTGCCGTTGCTAAAGGAGAGCGAGTGGTGGTGCTTTGTCAGGGGGATGTTTCCCTGTTTGCCACAAGCTCTTACATCTTGCTGGCTCTTAAGAAGCATCATCCTGATTGCCTGGTTCGGCTGATCCCAGGGGTCACGGCAGTTGCAGCCGCCGCTGCTGCAGGTAAGTGGCCCTTGGCGATGCAGCAGGAACAACTTTTACTTTTGCCGACTCCAGATCAATCCAGCGAACTCGAGGATCTACTAGAGGATGCTGCTGGTTCTGGGCGTGTGCTGGCGTTGATCAAGTTGGCGCATCGCTGGGCCTGGGTAAGGCCCATGCTGGAAGAGCGGAATTTATTGCAATCAGCACTCTTTGCCCAGAATTTGGGCTGGCCTGATGAGCAGGTGATGCAGGCCTGCGAGGTGCCCGCAATAGCTAGGCCCTATTTTTCGCTGTTGTTGGTGCGACAAGGCTGGCCGGAGGTGATGCCCTGATGTCTAGTGCTCTCTCTTTGACCGCCATGCAGTGGCTTGGCTTGTTGCACCCCGTGCTGATCATTTTGTTTGTCTATCCAGTGGTGGGTGCCACGATTCGGCTTGGTACTTTGGCTCGCGAGCGGCGCTTGCAGATCAATCCGCTGCCTGCCTCGGTGCCTGTTGAACATGCCGAGCATGGCCGCTGGGTTGCCGGAGGGGTGTTGGTGGCAGTGTTAATCGCCTTTTTTCATAGCTATTTGGCCGCTTGGTTTGAGGCGTCGCCCGGGGGTTTGGCTGGGGTTGGTCGACTCGTTGTCTTGGCCTTTGCAGAGTTGGGCACTGTGGTGATCTACCTCCGTCTTCTCAAGGTGAGGCGCCCTGCTGCGCGTGCGCTGTTGGGCCTCGCTTGCTGGTTGGCATTGCTGCTGCTGGGAGCACAACCGGAGATCAATCGCCTCACAGACAACCCTTTCGATGCAGATTTTTGGCGCTCCCACTACTGGAGCGGTGTGTTGCTGAGCGGGTTGTTGCTCGCATCGGTGGCAGCCAAGCCTGAGATTGCTCGTCATCTCTCGATGCGACGACTGCATGTTTACGCCAACGTGTTGGTTGCTGTATTGCTTGCAGTGCAGGCGATCACAGGCACACGTAATCTCTTAGCAGCTTGAGCAGGCCATTGATCGCAACTGGATGATGAGCCGTTGAGTTGATGACGGCGATTGATTAGTGATATTGGCTGGGTGATTGGATGTGGCTTGGTAGCGGATTGATCGCAACTTGAGGCTGGATTAGGCGTTGGTCGCTTCAGGCCATGCCGTTATGAGTTCTGCGCTGGCTTGCTCTAACAGTGATATGGCATCCGTTGGCGTTGGTGCACGCATCAGGGCATGGCGCAGTTTTGATGCGCCGGGGAAGCCGCTACAAGTCCATCCCATGTGTTTACGGGCAATCAAGAGGCCATGTTCCCCCTTTGCTTGGACCAGCGCTTCAAGTTGTTCACGAGCAATGGTGAGTCGCTCTGCCGCTCCAGGCGTTGCAGGCACGGGTATTCCGGATAGTGCTGCATCGATTTGACCCACAAGCCATGGCGCTCCCAGCGAGCCTCTGCCCACCATCACGCCATCGGCTCCAGTGATCGCCAGGCAGCGTTTGGCATCCATGTCGCTCTTGACATCGCCATTGGCAATCACGGGGATTTGCAGTGCGCTTTTGACGGCAGCGATGGCGTGCCAATCAGCTGAGCCTTTGAAGCCTTGCTCTCGAGTTCGAGCATGCAATGTCAACATCTGGGCGCCGGCCTGCTCGAGTGATTGGCACCATTCAATTGGTTTTGCATCGCTGCCACACCAGCCCAGCCTTGTCTTCACGGTGACTGGGATTTTGACTGCTGCAGCAACAGTGCTCACGATTTTTGCCGCCAGTTGTGGGTCACGGATCAGACCAGAGCCACCGCCCTTGCGTGCAATCTTGCGCACAGGACAGCCCATGTTGATGTCGATCAGGAAGGCACCAGCAGCCTCTGCTCGTTGTGCAGCATCGGCCATCGCTTCTGGGCGGTGATCGAACAATTGCACGCCAATGGGCCCGGCTTCATTGGCGAGTTCGTCGATTTTCTGTAGGCCGTGGCCCAGCTCCAGGCTGGTGGCATTGACCATTTCCGTGAATAACAATGCATCTGGCGCCCAGCGCCGAACCAGGCTTCGGAAGATCTGATCACTCACGCCTGCAAGGGGCGATTGCAGCACTCTGCAGCGCAGTGCCCTTGTTGTTCCCCTGCCGGGCAGGCTGAGTTCAGGCACAATGTTGATGATCAGAGTGATCGGATCAATATCCTAGAGAGAATGGCCTCTCTTCATTCAAGGGAGCGTTCTCTAAAAATAAGAATTTTTGGTTTTCGTATCATTGATGGTGGGCTAAATGAGGTGTGAGAATGAGTTAGTTGGAGAAGCTTTCGCTTGTTATCGTGGGACAAAAATTGGATTGCAAGTATAACTTTGGCTTTTTGGGAAGTCATTTTTGCTTGTCAAAGACCATCATGTCTCCGCATCCTTGATGGCGGGGCTATGCTATAATTATTACAAGAATATGTAGCCTTTGTGACATGTCTGAGCTGGTGATTAAGTCATTAAAGGATCTCGATGGTCTCCGTTCGGCTCCTGATCTTGATGCGACACAATCGAAGCATTTGCTTGATCAGCTTTGTGCCTCTATGGACGATGCTGATTGGTTCACAGTGGGAATCATGGCCCCTTCCTCTAGCTTGGCAATTTTTGTTTTACGAGAGATGGAATCTCGTTTTAATTGGGCTGCCATGAATGTCGTTGATAAGCCTGCTGGCGAAGGGCCTGTCTTTCTTAAGGCGAATCAAAAGACCGGTGATATCCATGTACGCATCGAGCATGGCTTAGGTGAAGGTGTCTTGCTCAGTTGCCAACATAACAATGAAGAAAAAGAAGCAGATACCCTAGGCCCTTTCCCATTAGACTTTTTTAAAATTAAGGATTGAACTTGTTCTGATATTGAATTACATTCCTTCGTTTCATGATCAACAGAAGGGATGCACGATTAGCAAATTAGAGGAATTAGCCATTATAATTTGTCTAAACGTTTTTTGTAATGCCTCTTCCCTTCTTTTTCGATCTGCCCGTTTCGTATTTTTACTATCTATTGGCGGGTACGCTGCTGGGCTTTGTTTTGTTAATTGCTTTTATCTTCTTTAAAATCAAGCAAACTCGTTCCTGAACTCTGTATATGTGATTACTGCCCTTTTCTCTTTGCTGCTGCTAAAATTTGATTTGCTATTCATCCGTTCATTTCTTTTCTATAGCCACTGCTGAAATACCCACGCTCATCATGTGAAAGCTCTGTGCCTGAGTATTCAAAGATGCCTTTTTCTAAATCTTCCATCGTGACCGTATAACCAGCAGCTTTGGCAAGCATCAATACATCCGTTCCTTCGGTTTTTAGCTTCTGCTCTAAAGATGGGCACGCACGCAGCATGGTCATGAATGCTTTGAGATGTGCTTCAGACATACCGTTTGTTGGTAGTTAAGCTGCATCATCGTATCGACGAATTTAAATTGATCAAGTGCCAATCGTGGAGTGTTTGGCTTTACTGATGTTGGCTATGGCGAGCGATTGATTGGGTTAATGAGCCCTTATTTCTCGCGTAGGTTTTCCCGATTTTGCCGATGGCTTGCCTCTCAATCTCGATTACTCTTGACAGTAAACCTAAAATAAAATTTATGCTTAGTTCTCTGAACGCTTCTACCCTGCTTGTCGTTGGTGGGATGGCAACCTTGATGTTGCTTTATGGCGGTTTCATCCTGTTTAAGATACGCCAGCGCACTCCTTAACAAGCATCGCTCGCTTTGATTTGAGCTAATAAGGATTGCGATCGTATGGTTTCGATCTTCAACCCGGTGATGTGATGAAGGTCTGTGGTTGCTCCAGCCCACAATTTTCGATGCTTATATCATTATTGATAGCCTTTGTATGGTGTTAGTCGTGGCATATCTCGATGAATGGGCAGACGATCAGAGGAGCAACCAAAGGCGCATCAACATCCATTCAGATAAGAACGAACCTCAGCTGCTAGAGCTCTCGCCATGCTCACATCAGCATGCGCTTGCAAGCCGGTGTACCAGTTCCAGTTCATGCAGCTAATATAGACACCAGCATGAAATACATCGAAGACCATCACTTCCACTGCCGAGCCGATGAAGCAACAGATCTATTTAGCACAGGAAGAAACACAATTAAAGCGGTAGAAGATTATCTTGATTGGATTGGCTAGAATTACTCTTTCACACTTGTCATTAGCAGTTTAAAATAGTGATATCAGAAAGTCATCCTTTCTTTTTTCTGTAACAGAAGAGAATAAGGTTTTAGGCCGAGTCAAATAAACCAAAGAAATAAGGGAAATAAAGCAAAAATGAGATTATGTGATTTTTGCTTTATTTCCCTTACGCTTAAGAAGCCTGCCTTGAAAGCCAGAATGTCAGATCAGTTTGAAGGACCAGTGCTAAGGGGGCAAGAGATAGGTGGATGGACGCCTGAAGCAATACCGAGAATGCAGGAAGGATTTGAGGTTTATTATGATGATATTAGGCGAAAGCATGGTTTTGATCCAACAACTGTGCCTGGAGATACCTTAGTCGAATTAGCTATAGGTTACGGAAATCATGCTGAGCATATGAGAAAGATTCAGAGGCAGCCTTACTACGATACTGGTGTGCCTGTTTATGGAGAAAATTTTAGTAATAAGATTTTGCCTTATTATATTGGAGAGGGTGAAGATTTGATGTTAAGCAAAAAACATAATATATCAGTTAGGACTATAGATTGCACCCTAGCAGAGGAGAACTATATTATGGATTGTTTCAACAGACTAGGAGCTATAACTGGTTTTGAGATGAGGAGGGTTTTGGAAATAAAGAATGCAGTCATCGATATTCATCTTCAGAACGAGGTTGACGCTGGAAGAAGAGATGTGGATGCTAGGTCAGCAGGGACTAGTTTGCCTGGTAAGTCACATGAACAATACTGGAGGACAATACTATGGACAAGGGCAGGGGCTCGTCGTGGGCCGGATGCCTCTGAAGATATGCGGAAAGCGGATCAGCAAATAGCAATTATGCACGAGTTAGGGCATGCTTTTGGATTATCACATCCTGGCTTTAATCAAACTGGCTTCAATCAGTACTATAATAAATTAGATACGCTAATGTCTTACATAGACCCACAAGTAAAAGAAGGCATTGATCCTAAGCAAGTATCTATATCTGATATGCCACTACCTGAAGATTATAATGAGCTTGAGGCCTCAAGTTTAAAAGAAAACTTTTCCGAATTTCTTCAGGGTGCAGAGAGCTTGACTGGGATTATCGACATTAAGCATAGAGATGAGGGCTTGGACTGGTTGTATGAAGGTGGAGATGATGCGTACACTGCGAGAATGGTCTTTAATGATATAGCGAGCATGTCTGATGAATTTGATTACTCTTATCACGGAATAAATGGAAAAGAAGATATTTGCGGCACAGGAATTGATGACGTTATTTATTCTTATGGTGGCAATGATAGATTATACCTCACCCCTGGTTTTGATCTGATCAGTACTGGTAAAGGCAGGGATAAGATATATATAACTGCAGAAAGTATTCTTGCAACTGATTCCTACACTTTTGTTGAAGACTTTAATCCTAAAAAAGATCAATTGGCCCTTGATGATGTCGATGAGTTTGCAGGCAGTTTGGATATTATTGAAATCGGGAATTGTGCTGCCTTAGTATTTGATTCTTCGCCAGTCGCAATCTTCAATGGTGTCACGTTTGATGAATTCATGCAGGCAGATATTCCGAGAATGTTGCTAGGTTAAAGTTGGCTGAAATGCAAAATAGATATAATCATTGGCATGTCGTTGATGAAGCCTTTGGCTAATTATTTAAATCAATTGTTGGTGGCCTATCGATAAGGCAGTTGGCATTTATCCACATGTCTTATTGTGGATGGGATGAATGCCTAGCTGCTGATTCTATTGCTGCATTTGAGTTCACGAAACCTTGGTCTGGTTCCACATACAATCATTGTGAGCGGTGAAATTGGCTTTGCTTCTTATTTAGGTCTTGAATTGCTCTGAAATTCCTTTGCAGTATCCGTCTCTGACTTGGCCTCTTAGCCGGGCTCTATTAATCCAGATTCTCGAAGATCGTCTGAGCGATCGGTTTGTTTCCGAATTGATCTGGGAGCGGCTTGGCTATCAACCCGGCGCTGATTCAACGTCTGCTTGGTCTGCCGGGCCCCAAACGCCGCAGCCCTGGCGTGATGCCTTCCCCACTGCCCCGCCTGTGATTGCGCAGCGGCCGGCAGCTGTTCAGCTCACCCGCTCGATCGCAAAAGAACACAAACAGCTTTTAAAGCAGCAGCTTGATTTCGCTGGCTATCGCATTGATGAGCTCTACCCTCGTCGCACCCGTCGTGCCGCGGCTGTGAATTGGTTGCTGGCCTGGTTGGTGCAACGGGGAGGCGCTCTTCCCGCCGAAGGCCCCTTGCCGCAACGTCTTGACCCTCCCCTTGACCCCGTTAAAGGGCATCCTGGCGATCCGATTGTTGAGTGAACCCTGATTGCAGAGCTGCATCATCCCGTCTCGGTTTGATGCCTCTGTAGGGTCGAGAATGATTGCAAGGATTCAGCCAAGTGGCGCGTCCGATTGTCGCCATCATCGGTCGCCCCAACGTCGGCAAGTCCACGCTGGTGAATCGACTTTGTCGCAGTCGCGAGGCGATTGTTGATGACAAGCCTGGCGTCACCCGCGATCGCACCTATCAGGATGGTTTTTGGGGAGATCGTGAGTTCAAGGTGGTCGACACCGGTGGCTTGGTTTTTGATGACGACAGTGAGTTTTTGCCTGAGATTCGCGAACAGGCCAACTTGGCTCTGGCGGAAGCCTCTGTAGCACTGGTGATTGTTGATGGTCAGCAGGGTGTTACGGCTGCAGATGAGTCGATCGCTGAATGGTTACGCACGCAACCATGCCACACGCTGGTGGCAGTAAATAAGTGCGAATCGCCAGATCAGGGTTTGGCGATGGCGGCCGAGTTTTGGCGTCTTGGCCTGGGAGAGCCTTTCCCGATTTCTGCAATCCATGGAGCTGGCACAGGTGATCTGCTCGATCGTGTGCTCTCTCTTCTGCCGCCAAAGCATGAGGAGGCAGAAGAGGATGAACCGATTCAGATGGCCATCATTGGCAGGCCCAATGTGGGTAAATCAAGCCTGCTCAATGCCATTTGTGGTGAGCCACGCGCGATTGTTAGCCCGATTCGTGGCACCACCCGCGACACCATCGATACACGTCTTGAACGTGAAGGCCATCCTTGGAGACTGATCGATACAGCTGGCATCAGGCGTCGGCGCAGTGTGAATTACGGCCCTGAGTTTTTTGGCATCAACCGGAGTTTTAAGGCGATTGAGCGCAGCGATGTGTGTGTGTTGGTGATTGATGCCCTTGATGGGGTCACAGAGCAGGATCAGCGCTTGGCCGGCAGGATTGAAGATGATGGCCGCGCATGCGTGCTGGTGGTGAACAAATGGGATGCGGTTGAGAAAGATAGTCACACCATGCCGATGGTTGAAAAAGAGCTGCGCGCCAAGCTTTACTTTCTCGATTGGGCCACGATGTTGTTCACCTCTGCACTCACTGGGCAGCGGGTGGAAAGTATCTTTGCTTTGGCCTCCTTGGCAGTTGAGCAGCACCGTCGTCGGGTGAGCACCTCGGTGGTGAATGAGGTGTTGAAGGAAGCCTTGAGTTGGCGTAGTCCACCCACGTCCCGTGGGGGTCGCCAGGGACGCCTTTATTACGGCACTCAAGTGGCGAGCAGGCCGCCTAGTTTCACCTTGTTTGTCAATGACCCGAAGTTGTTTGGCGATACGTACCGCCGCTATGTGGAACGGCAGTTACGAGAAGGGCTTGGTTTTGATGGCACTCCCTTGAAGCTGTTTTGGCGCGGTAAACAGCAACGGGCTGCCGAACGCGAGCTAGCTCGTCAGCAGAACCGTTTGGGATAGGTCATGGACTGGTTGCGTCAGCTTCCGATCGGGCAGTACGTGGCTGGCAACTCCGGTTGGTTGCGTCGTCTTGATCCCCGTTTGAAGCTGGCCTGGGTGTTGATGTTCCTGCTCACGCCAGTACTGGCTGGCTCGTTGTGGCGGATTGGTTTGGTTGTTGCGCTTCTCTTGATCACCTTGGCCAGTGGTCTGCCGGTGCGGATCTGGTGGCGATCGTTGCTGCTGTTGCTGTTTCTTGGCGCTCTTGTGGGCTTGTTCGCCATGATGTTGCCGACGGGGGAAACCGCTGCCACCCTTGCTGTGCGCTCGCCGCAGGAACTGCCTGAGGCGAGTGTGACCAGTCTGTCTTGGGAGTTGCTGCGGCTTGGTCCCCTGCGCCTTGGTCCTTTGGCATTGGGGCCCTTTGTGGTTAGTCGTCGTTCTGCTGAGTTGGGATTAAACACCTCCACTCTCATCTTCACTGTGGTGCATAGCGTCAACTTGATGTTGCTCACCACCCAGCCGGAAGATTTGGTTTGGGCTCTGAGCTGGTGCCTGGCACCGCTGGCCTTGATTGGTGTACCTGTCGATCGGCTTAGCTTTCAGTTACTGCTTGCCTTGCGCTTTCTACCACTGGTGCAGGAGGAGTTACAGAACCTCTTACGGTCTCTCGCCAGCCGAGCCGTGAACTTGCGGCAGTTGGGTTTCAAGGCCTCCTTTGCTTTGATTCTCGCAGTGGGCGAACGCCTTTTAGCCAACATCCTCTTGCGAGCTGAACAAGGAGCAGAAGCTTTGCTTGCTCGTGGAGGCCTTTGGTTGCCGCCCGATCAGTTCCGCCCTCAGGTGGTATTGACTGGAGCGTCCCTTTGGCTCAACATCGCTTCGGCAATGTTGCTGCTATTTGTGCTTGGCTTGCGTGGGAAGTACGGTGCTTTGTAGATGATGAACTGTTGCAGGTGAGCGCCGAGCGCTATCTCAATCACCCCACGTTCGGAATGCTCTATCTCGTGGCCCCCGCCGGCGATGGTCGAGACGTTTACGCCACGCTCTATGCCCAGAGGATGTTTTTTCTCGTCACCCTGCAACCTCGAGGGGCACAGTTTGAGGTGATTCCCTATCAAGACGCGCGCCATTACGCCGAACTTCATCTGACCCATTGTCGGCGTGATCGCTCCCCTGAGTACGAGAGTTGGCAGCAGTTGTTTGCTCAGACCTTTATCTGAGGTTGATGTGACGTTGTCTGCTCGTTGGCACGATCTGGTTGATCGGCTTGCTGATGGAGTTCATCTTTTGGCTGTGAGTAAGGGGCATCCCGCAACTTTGATCCGTCAACTTGCCGAGCTTGGTCAGCAGGATTTTGGCGAGAGTCGCTTGCAGGAGGCTTTGCCCAAGTTGGAGGCCTTGGCTGATCTCAAAGGTCTGCGTTGGCATTTCATTGGACGTCTACAGGCGAACAAGGTGCGGGGAGTGGTGAGATCCTTTGCCGTGATCCATTCCGTGGATTCTCTGGCTTTAGCAGAACGCATTTCAAGAATTGCTGCTGAAGAGCAGTGCTGCCCGCAGGTGATGTTGCAGGTCAAATTTCGCGATGATCCCTCTAAGGGTGGTTTCTCTCAAGAGCAGCTCAAGCAGGCCTGGCCCGATCTGATCGAGTTGTCTCATTTGCAGTTGATTGGTCTGATGACAATGGCTCCTATAGGGCTTTCACTCGAGCAACGTCAGGAGCTTTTTGGGCAGTGTCGTGAACTTGCCGATCAGCTTGGCTTGCCTGATTGCTCGATGGGAATGAGCGGTGATTGGCTTGAAGCTATGCATGCAGGGGCTACCTGGTTACGGTTGGGGTCACTTCTCTTTGGCGCGCGTTCAATGGCTAAGTCTTCTTCTGTAGATGACATTAATGCTGTCTAAACCCTTGCCCCGGCCTGATTAGAGCGCTATTTAGGTGTCAGGTTAAGCAGTCTTCCTCTAAGGGGAACTTGCCTTCAGTCGGTTTTAAGCCGATTTACGTTCACATCATCGCGAGAGGATTCCACCGGTGTCGCTTATTTCCCGTCTTCGTGCTGTCGTCGCTGGTGATGACTATCTCGACAGCGATTACGACGACCTCGATTACGACACCGATGACCATATGGATGCTGATCACAGAAGTGATCATGCCAGTGGCGGTGCTTTGGCGACGCCATCAGACTCCAGCCCTTTTGATCTCGGTGGGGGTTTCTCCGGTTCCAATGTGATTGGTATGCCAGGGGTTGGTTCGACTTCTGCTGAGGTGAACCTGATGGAACCAAGGAGTTTTGATGAAATGCCTCGTGCCATTCAGGCCCTGCGAGAACGCAAGACTGTGATCCTCAATCTCACGATGATGGAACCTGATCAGGCGCAGCGTGCGGTGGATTTTGTTGCTGGTGGCACCTTTGCCATTGATGGTCACCAAGAGCGGGTAGGAGAGAGCATTTTTCTCTTTGCTCCTAGTTGTGTCACGGTTTCCAATACCAGTTATGACGAGGCTTCTGCACCATCGATGGTGAGCCAGGATCACGATTCAGTACCGTCATCGTCTCAACAAACTGGTGCGGCGCCTGTTCCGGCCTGGGAGGTCACCAGCGCTGGTGGCCTCTAATCACTCCATGCCCTGCTCTTTGGGGGTAATCGGTCTGGGTCGAATGGCTCAGGCTCTTGTTTTGCCGCTGTTGAAGCAGGGAGAGCTTGCGCCGCAGCAGCTTGTTGCGGTTGTGGGCCGTGGAGCAAGTGTTGAACGTCTCGCAGATCAGTTGCCAATCGGTCTGCGTTTGAAAGCTGCAGATGATCCCACTGCGGTAGAGGCATGGATGGCGCCCATTCAATTGCTAGCGGTGAAACCGCAGCAGCTTGATCAGATAGCGGCTTCAGCAGCTCGTCTTAAGCAAACTGCAGATGGGCCGCAACTGTTGATTTCTGTGCTTGCTGGCGTGAGCTTGGCGCGTTTGCAGCAGGCTTTCCCCGCTCATGCCTGTGTGCGTGCCGTTCCAAATACCCCTGCCTTGGTAGGCGCTGGGCTTACAGGATTGTCTTGGGGAGAGGGCGTCACGCCAGAGCAACGCCTAGCAGTTGAGCGATTGTTTTTGCCGGTGAGCGAGGTGCTGGAATTGCCGGAGTCGCAGCTGGATGCTTTTTTGGCGTTGACGTCATCCGGCCCTGCCTATGTGGCACTGGTGGCTGAGGCGATGGCTGATGGTGCGGTAGCGGCAGGCCTGCCGAGATCCTTGGCCCATCATCTTGCCCATCGCACCCTTGCTGGCACAGCAGCCTTGCTTAAGCAGCAGAAACTGCATCCTGCGGAGCTTAAAGACATGGTGACCTCTCCGGGTGGCACCACGATTGCCGCACTGCGCAAGCTTGAGCGGGCAGGGGTTCGTTCTGCTTTGATTGAGGCGGTTGTTGCAGCTGCTCAACGTAGCCGTGAACTGGCTTGAGTTAGGCCGCCATCTTTGTCGCCCCTAATAAGCCGCGGTAGAGCGTTTCCAGGTCATCGATGTTGCGGGTGATGGTGTATCGCTCCAGCACGCGCATACGGGCGCGGCGGCCCAGTTCGGCTGTTAGTACGGGCTGATCGCGGAGCACCGGCAGCAGGGTGCGTAATTGGCTGGTGACACCCTGTGTGCTTAAGACGATGCCCGCACCGCCATCCAACACTTCCCCATCAGCCCCGGCGTCTGTGGCCACGCAGGCTGTACCTGTTGCCATCGCCTCTAGTAGTGCCAGAGATAGACCTTCGACCAGGCTTGGCAGGAGGAAGACTTCAGCGCATTGCAGTAGGGCCACCTTGGTATTGAGATCTGACTCATAGCCCCACCAGAGCACGTCGTTTTCTTTTGTTGGGGTTGAGTTGTTTTGCAGGGTCGAACGCATAGGGCCATCGCCAACGATGACCAGTCGGCAGCCCTTGGTCTCTACCAGCCGCCAAGCGCGCAGCAGTGCCTCCACATTTTTTTCTGCTGCGATGCGTCCCATGTAGAGGAAAATTCGTTCATTCCCCACACGTCCAAGCACCTCTTGCTGCATTGGGTTGCTGCATTGGGGACTTGTTGGTGCCCAACATTCAGGATCGACTCCGTTGGGGATCACGGCGAGTCGTTGTTCCTGTACTCCAAGTTTGGTAAGAACCTCAGCTTGCAGCTCGGAGAAGACGATTACCTTGTCATAGCGAGCCAGGGCAGGGGCGTAGAGCTGATACGTGAGCTGTTGTGTGCCAGCCGTGAGGTGGCGCATGCCGCTATCAAATGGTGGGTGGAAGGTTGCCACCAATGGCACACCGATTTGCTCGCAGAGTTCTGGCAGCCGGAAGTCGAGGGGGGAAAGGGTGAGGCTGGCGTGAACGAGATCGGGTTGCAGCCTTTCTAATGATTCTCTGAGTTCTCGCTGCGCTCCTGGGAAGGGAATGGTGTAAACCTGTGACTTCACCAGGTATGGCAGGCTCACTTCTGGGTCATTGGCCAACAGTGCGCTCTCGCCGTTGCTAAGGCCGCCTGGATTGTCGAAGTGAATAAAACTGGTCTGATGGCCGCGTTGTCTTAGGGCCTCAGTCGTGTTGAGACCGTAGGTGACGTTGCCGCAGAACGGTGTTTTTTTGCCTAGCCAGGCAATGTGAGCCACCTGCTGCAATCCTCCTGCCGAATGTGAAAGCTAGCAGCGCTGCCAAGGGCGCTCTAATAAAGCTGCTATTAGTGCCAGTGCAGCAAGCAACCACAGCACTGGCACGAGCCCATAACTGCTGACCAGAGCGCCAGCCAGCACAAGAGGCAGACTCAGGGTGATGTTGATGAGGTTGTTTTGTAGACCAAACACCTTGCCGCGCTGTGCTTCTGGCGTGTCTTCTTGGATGGTGGTCTGGGCTGGAATCGCCACAAGGGCTGCTCCCACGCCCAGCAAACCGCATAGCAAAAGAGTTGGTCCCAGAGAACCAAGCACTCCCCCAAGCAGCACCAGGGTGCAGGCGATTGTGCCCAGGCCGGTTGCACACAAGTTGCGGCGGTTGAAGCGGTGGCCGGTTTGGGCCATCACCACAGCCCCCAGGGCCATCCCAATCCCACTCATCGCCAAGATCATGCCGAAACCAGTTGGCCCCAAACCTTTGATCGAACCTGCCAAGGTGATGGCCAGCACGTACATGGCGGCTAGCAGGCTATAGATCACAACAAGGTGGAGCATGGCCCCTCGTACAGCAGCCTGTTGACGAAGCACCTGCAGACCATCGCCGATTTCCTGCCAGACACTTTCTCTAGAGCTTTCGCGGGGCTGCGCCTGCATCTGGATCGTGCTCAGGCTGATCGCTGCCATCCCGTAGCAGAACGGTAGGAGCAGAAATTCCCCTCCATTCAGTCCTAGGGAGAAGAAGGCTTGTTTGAGTAGACGCAGGATTGGATCTCCAAGGGCAAAGCCCACAATCGTGGCGCCCATGCTGGTTGCTTGATACAGGGAATTGGCAGCCAGGAGATGTTCCTTTGGCACCAGTTGAGGGATGGTTGCTTGCTCGGCTGGCGCGAAGAATTGGGTGAGAACTGACTCCAGAAAGGTCATCACCAGCAGTGCCCAGTACCCCCAGCTCAGACCCAGCCAATGGGGACCTGGCAAGAGACAAACCGGGGCCAAGAGCACCAGCAGAGCACGCAGCGCGTTGGAGGCCACCATCACGCGACGTTTCGGCCAGCGATCAGCCCAGACACCCGCCACCGTTCCCAGCATCATTGCTGGAATGGTGTTGGCGACATAAATGCCTGTAGCAAGCAGGGTGATCTTTTGGGCGCGGGTTTCGAAATCCATCCGAATCGCCGCCGCCACCTCTGCAAGCGCCTCATTGCTTTGAGGGGTACTGCTCACCCAGTACTGGGCAATCAGGTACACCATCAAAACGATGTAGAACTTGTCGGCCAGTTGGGAGAAGATCTGACCGATCCACAGTCGGCGAAAGCCATCCAGCTTGATCACCGCTGCCAATCCGCGGCGTCCTTCTGGATTCGAGCCGGTTGGGAGGGCCGGTTCGGGGCTGTTTAGAGTTGGACCGCTCAAGATGCTTGTGGTGCCGCGGTTATGATCGCCCATCGCCTGAGCTGATGATGGCCTCGCGCAACATCCCTAGAGCTCGCATGTGATGTGGCAGATGGGTGCGGGTCCAGCACTCCACTACCGCGAGCAACCGCAGCCACACCTCTGGCGGACCCATTAACTCGCCATCGCGTCGCATGGGCAGGGCAGGGCGAAGCAGCCGCTGCAATAGGGCTAGCTCTGAGGGATTCAGTTGCAGTGCTGCGCCGGGTAGGGCGCCGATTGCAAAACCCTCTTCTGGCATCAAACTGCAGCGCCATTCCCATTGGCCCAGGGGTGGCTCCAGCTCTGTGCCATTGCGACAGCATTCCTGTACTGGCAGGCCATAGCCGCCTAGAGCAAGTAAATGCACGCACGCTTGCACGCTGCAGGCCAGGGTTGTGTTTGGCTGCGCTGGCTGGGCTTGGCTGAGGGCCTCGAGTCGTTCGAGATGCATCAGCAGTGTGTTGAGCAGTCCAGGGAGAGGATCGTTGCCTGCTACCAACATCAGGCTGAGCTCTGCAAGGGCCTGGGCCGCTGCCAGTGTCTCTAGCTGCTTCCCCACACTGTTAAAGCTGCGCAATACCTTGAGTTGCCGCACCCTTGCTAGACCTCGGCGTCCTGCGACTTGCAGCTCCAGCAAGCTGAGTGGCACTGCTGCCGCAAGGCTGCTGCGTGGTCGTCGCGCCCCAGGTACGGCAAGACGGGTCACTCCTTCTTGATCGCTGAGCAGAGTGAGAAGTCGATCATGTTCCCCGAGCGGTCCCACCTTCAAAGAGAGGCCGTTGAGGCGTCGTTCTCCACTCACGTTTGGCCACGGCGTAGTGCCTGCATGAGAGCTGGGCCTTGGCTGGTGCCAAGACGGGTTGCGCCTGCTTCCACCATGTCGAGGGCTTGATCGAGAGTGTGTAACCCCCCGGCCGCTTTGATTCCGCAACGGCCACGAGCCAGGTTTGCTAGCAGACGAATATCAGCTGCCGTTACTGCTGGGCCGAAACCATTCCCACTTTGCAGCCCGCTGACATCAGCATCGATGGCGGCGTCGACGGCCAAGCTCAGGCGATCCGCCGGCAGGCGGGCAATGTTGAGGATGACGTGGACAGGCAGCCCTAGTGCACAGATCTCGGCGAGTTCTTCGGCAAAGAGTTCTGCTCTGTCTTGGCTGAGGGCCCAGAAGTCTGGAACCACATCCAGCTCTTCAGCTCCATGCTCGGCGGCCCATTCCGCTTCGGCTTGTTTGAGCGTGCTTGGTATGGCACCGAAGGGAAAAGCAATCACGGCAATCAGCCGCGTTGGACCTGGTGGACCGAGTCGTTCGCGCGCCGCCTGCAGGCGATTGAGGTTGGTGCATACACCTGCAAAGCCGAAGTGGCGTGCTGCATCACAGGTCTGCTGCAGGACGTCTTGATCAAGGTGAGGATCGAGCAGTGCCTGATTGATCAGTGGTGCTAGATCCGGTAATTCACGCTGCTGGGAGGGACCAGGCATCAAGATTACCCACGCTTAATCTCGGGCCTGTATGACCCCGTAGCCGCCATGGTTACGTCGGTAGATCACCTGCAATTGGCCACTCTCTTGTTCGCGGAACAGGTAGAAGTCGTGGTCGATCAGGTCTAGTTGATGCCGGGCTTGTTCGACGCTCATTGGCGGCATGGCGAAGTATTTGCGCCTAACGCCTGGGCTGGGGAGGTGGGCCTCTTTGCCATCGAGTAGTGAACCGTCGATCGGGGCTTCATCGATCACCGCTTCAGTGGTTGGCGTTGACGAGGCTCGATGCCCGGGGCTGTGGTGGTGATCGCTGTGGCGTTCCTTGTAGCGGCGTAGCTGACGGCAGAGTTTGCTGGCTACCAGATCAATGCTGGCGTAAAGGTTTTCACTGCGTTCTTGAGCGCGGATCACCGTGCCGTTAGCAAAAACTGTCACCTCGGCAGTTTGTTGAGGCACGCTCGGGTTTCGGGCGACTGAAAGGTGCACATCAGCTTCCTTCACCATGTCTTCGAAATGTTGAATCGCCCGTTCCAGTTTCGATTGTGTGTATTCGCGTAGGGCAGGCGTTAGTTCAAGATTGCGACCATGGATCAGCAGCTTCATGGCATCCCTCCGGTGCCGATTGATATCGGCAAGTTAGGTACTACCTCTACATCGGCACAATCCCAATCGACTTTTCTGTTTGAGTGCAGTGAGCCAGTGCCCTTCGAGATGGCTTGGCTTTGGCAGCAGCAGTGGCAGCAACAGTTGTTTGCCAACCCCCTTGCTCCGCAGGCGGTTTGGCTGTTGCAGCATCAGGCTTGCTACACCCTCGGTCGCGGTGCAAGCGAGGCCAATCTGCTTTTTGATGTCAACAATCCGCCTGCTGCGTTGCATCGCATTGATCGGGGTGGTGAGGTGACTCACCATTTGCCTGGGCAGTTGGTGGTCTATCCCGTGTTGGATCTTCGGCGCTATCAAACGGATCTGCATTGGTATCTGCGTCAGCTTGAGCAAGTATTGATTGATGTTTTGGCTGTTTTGGGATTGGCAGGTGAGTGCTTGCAGGGACTCACCGGGCTATGGCTGGACGGTCGCAAGGTGGCTGCGATTGGCGTGGGGTGTCGTCGCTGGATTACTCAACATGGTTTGGCTCTCAACGTGGATTGTGATCTTGAGAGCTTTTCCGCCGTTGTCCCCTGCGGCCTGGTGGGTCACCCGGTGGGTCGGCTGAATCAATGGATCCCTGGGCTCACGGTGGCGGAGGTGCAACCTCTGATGCGGCAGGCTCTGGCGCATCGATTCGGTTTGCAGTGGCAGCAACAGTCAGTCATGTAAGACTATGAATGAAAATACTGAGTCTTAAACCTGTTATGAAGTTGCCTTGTGCTGCTTCATGGGGCTGAGAAATTCCTGCAATTAGTGCATCTTCTTTCACTCTTTGATTCGTTTTCCTGGTCTTTACTTTTCTGGTATTGCTCACATAGATCGACGAACCAAGCTCTTCAGTGCGTTCGTTGCTAGGAGCTGTTGTGGGAAATGGTAAGTACACCATCCAAACAAGTGAAAATATGCTCTTAAAATTCACATGATCTGATTAAATAACTCTTGTTTTTGATAGATCAGATGATTGTGAAGTGAATACTTATGCGGCTTTTTGCATGGCTTCTGAAGTTTTGAAGCTTGAATTATGGAAATCAAATGCTATGCGATTTCGATTCTCAGATTGCTTTCATTAAATATATTTTGAATTAGCAGGCTTCCATTGGTCCCGACAACTTTTAGTCCCAGGTCATGGGTGCTAATGCTATAGGAAGTGGGCGCGAGAATAGAGTCTCCCTGGTCGTATGTATAGTCCTTAGCAACATCAGAACCAAAACTAACGATAAATTTATCGGCGCCTAAATTTCCGCTTAGATTGTCATTGCCCTTGTTGCCGTCAAGGACGTCATCGTTTTGGCCTCCAAAAAGTGTATCGTCTCCTTGGCCACCATATAAATAGTCTTTCCCTTTGTTCCCGTATAAAGTGTCGTCTCTCTTGTTGCCGTAAACATAATCTGCATCTTTGCCACCAAATATCACATCATCTCCTTGGCCTCCATAGCTAATATCGTCTCCTTGGTTTCCATAGAGGGTGTCATTCCCTTGATTCCCATAGATTTCATCATTTCCTTCTTTCCCGTATATTTCATCATTGCCTTGATAGCCAAAGATCTTATTGTTTCCACTGAAAGCAATGAGACTATCCCTTTGAGGAGTTCCTTCTAAGGAATCATTTATATCAATAGCAGTTTCATTATTTTCTCGCCCCCAAATTGATACCAGGGCTTCAAGATCATTCGATGTAAATGCATTCGGCCAATTCTTCCCAAGAGGGTCGCGATAAGCCATTACCGTGTCTTCTGGATACACACTGCGCCATGGATCTGTAATCCCATCTACCGCATCGCCATCGCTGTCATCAAAGGGATGTTCAAGTCCCAAAGAATGGCCAAACTCATGAATTAGGGCATAGCGTAAATGGTTCTGATCATTTTCAAAAGCCGGAGTATTCAGGAATAGTTCCCACCAGTTTCGACCCCCTTTCGAGCTCGAAGATGCGAGCCCAAGCGTCTGGCCACCATCAAGATCGATTTCCGTGTCGTAATAAAAATTGATATCGCTGGAGTTCGGATTACTGGTGAAGCGAAAATCCAAATCCAAAAGCTCATCTAGATTAGACACAATGTCTTTAAAAAATTGTTGGTCTGACGAACTGATCGGAAAGGTTGTAATCGTTTGACTGCCAAAGACACCACCACCTACTTCAACAGAGCCACCAGATGTGTGGAGATAGAGATCAATGAATCCATCGCGATTAGCCTGATTTAGGGTGAATGAGGCAAGGTCTTCTGCGATTAGATCATTCGTCGCGATTGTCCTTATTGCTGTCCTGGCGAAGTCATAGCCACCAGCGTTCAATTTTATTTGCTGATTAAGTTCACAGAGAAGACACATGAGTGTTTTCTATATATAGCTGCGGATATTCATGACAATAGCCAAAAATAGTTGCTTATACAACCTTCATCTGAAGGTTTTCTAGTTGCAGGCAATTCATCAACCCAAGATCAATAACATCCTTTCGAGAAAGCGGCTGTGTCAATGTCCAGCAGGATATGGTTTGAGCTGTCTTCTCAGCGCCATAAGCCTGTTGCCCCGATTGTGTCGTTTGCGTCTGACCTTCAGGGGTGGTAGCCCTGGGATGACTCATTAAGCAGTTTTTGCGAGAGGCAGTAAGGCATTGAAAGGCACTATCGAAGGCGATTACGCTCATGCAAGTTGGCGTCCTGAGCCTCAGGAAGAGAGTGCGCTTGCTCATCAGAGCCATGTGGGCCAGATGGGCCGCGTTGATCAGATCTGGCTTTGGTTGGCGCAGAAGCATGGCCAAACCCTGGCGGTTGATGCTCCTCATGCGACTCATCCTGAACGCTTTCGCTATGGAGAGCTTGCTGAGCAGATCGCTTTGGCTGCTGCTGCGTTCAGCCATCTCGGCATCGGCGCTGGAGATGTGGTGGCGTTTTTTGCTGAAAACAGCCCCCGTTGGTTGATTGCGGATCAAGGTTTGATGCGCACTGGTGCTGCTAATGCTGTGCGAGGAGCGACTGCTCCATTGGAAGAGCTGCGCTACATCCTCGCGGATTCAAGCGCTGTTGCCTTGGTGGTACAGAACGCCGAGTTGTGGCACAAGCTTGCCCTTACCGATGAGCAGCGCAGGCCTTTGCGCTTGGTTTTACAGCTTGAAGGTGAGCCCGCTGATGGCGTGATGGGTTGGCAGGAACTGCTTGCTGCAGGAGCGGGTCAGCCTGCACCAGATCCGTTGAAGGATCGCGATTCGGGCTCAGCGGCAACAGTGACGGCCACGATTCTCTACACCTCTGGAACAACAGGGCAGCCAAAGGGTGTGCCCCTTAGCCACGCCAACCTCCTCCATCAGATGAGGTGCTTGGCTTGTGTCGCTTTCCCCTCTCCGGGTGCGCCGGTGTTGAGTGTGTTGCCGATTTGGCATGCCTACGAACGCAGCGCGGAGTATTACTTCTTTTCGTGTGCATGTACCCAGAGCTACACCACGATCAAGCAATTGAAGCGGGATCTGCCGCGGGTTAGACCGATCGTGATGGCGACGGTGCCGCGGCTTTGGGAGGCGATTCAGGCGGGCTTTGATGAAGCGGTTAAGGCTATGCCAACAGGACGGCAACGCTTGCTGCGGATGGCCCTTGCCAACAGTGGTTCGCAACGAAAGGCTTGGCGTCGGTCTCGAAATCTGCTGCTGGAGCCGCTGCCTTTGACCATCCGCACGCTGGCTTTGCTGGAGGCAACGCTGCGCTGGCCTTTGCATGGTCTGGCGGGTGCTCTGCTCTGGCCCAAGGTGCTGAATCAGCTCTGTGGGGGGCGGCTACGTTTTCCCATTAATGGTGGTGGAGCGATTGCACCCCATGTGGATGCCTTCTTTGAGGCGGTTGGGCTGGAGCTGCTGGTGGGCTACGGCCTCACTGAGACAAGCCCAGTCGTCAGTTGCCGAAGGCCTTGGCGCAACATTCGTGGCAGTTCAGGACCGCCTCTTCCTGATACTGAGTTTCGGATCGTGGACCCTGAAAGCGGCGTGGACTTGATGTTCCGTCAACGTGGCCGTGTGTTGGTACGGGGGCCTCAAGTGATGGCGGGTTACTTGAGGAAACCAGAGGCCACAGCCAAGGTGCTTGATGGGCAGGGTTGGTTCGATACCGGTGATTTGGGAATGCTGTTGCCCGATGGCTCCTTGGTGCTGACTGGTCGCGCTAAAGACACGATCGTGCTCAGTAGTGGCGAGAACATCGAGCCTGGTCCGTTGGAGGCGGCATTGGTGGCGAGTCCATTGTTGGAACAGGTGATGCTTGTGGGCCAGGACGAGCGGCAGCTTGCTGCACTGGTGGTGCCCAGGGAGGAGGAAATGCTGGCTTGGGCAGAGGATCAGGGATTGTCGATGCAGACTGGCCTGAGTGGATCTCCTGGGGATGAGGCGTTGCGGCGCTTGCTGCGCGGCGAACTCAATCGATTGCTGGCTCAGCGCTCAGGGTCTCGGGCGGATGAACGCTTGGCGGGTGTCGCCCTGGTGGAGGCGTTCACAATCGAGAACGGTTTGCTGACTCAGACTCTCAAGCAGCGGCGCGATCGGATCACGCTCCGAGATGGGGCATTGATTGCGGCCCTTTATGGTCGCAGTTGATTTTGTTTTCAGCCGGCAGTTGACCTCATGGTCACAGGCTGAGACCCTTAGCCCTTACTCATCACTTTCATGTCCGAAGGCACGACCCTGTCGATTAAGCGCTCGATTACCGTTCGCGCGGTAGTTACACCAAATTGGAAGGAGGAGGCTGAGCGTGAGCTCAGCAACGCCATTGCCACCACCGATCAGCAGTTGGCCCAGTTGGAGCAGGAAGGTCAGCAGGTGGTTGATGAGGTGCGTCGCCAGAGTGCTAATCCCCTCGACCCACGCGTGCAGGAGCAGGTGGCCCAGGTGCAGCAACAGGTGGCTGGCAAGCGCAGTGAGTTGGAGGAACAGAAGCGCAACCTGCTTCAGCAGCAGGCGCAGGTGCGCGAACTAGAGATGGAGCAGATTGTTGAGCAGGGTCAGATTGAAAGCTTTTGTGACCTGAGCGTGGGTGACAACCTGGTGAAGAAGATGCAGGTGTCTGTGGTTGTACGCGACGGTGTTGTGGAGGAGATAGAGGGGGCCTGACCTCCTTTGAAACTGGGCTTAAGTGTTGAAAATAATGTTAGATATAAACTTTGGAGTTAACTCAAGCCCCCTTTGCCTTAGGCCATAGGTCTTTGGATTTGATTTTTTTAGATACGTCTTGTCTGAATTCTGATGATTTAATGCCTAAGAGCTACTTCAATGAACGCCTCACAATTGAGAGGCTTTTATTAATTGCTAATGCGCATCGGTAATATATTGATCTAAGGATTAAAAGTCTGACAAAGTTATTGATGCCTTCGGGCATATCTGATGATGGGCGGATGTTGTTTTTGCGAAGTATATTTTAGTAAATGCGTTGCACTTTACTCCTTGCTGGCTACACATTTCATATCATTTAGCGTCTGGATACAGTGCAAGCATGTTGCAGGAAACACTGAGGACTCTCAGACAGAGATCTGGGGAACATGCTAATGCTTAGCTAATGTGGTTTACAAGCTCGGCAGCTTGGCTAGGTTCTCAATGTATGCATGAGTGGTTTATTGTTCGCAACTAGCAGTTGATTGTTGATGCCATGAGAAGGATACGCCAGATGCTTTACAGACAGCTTGTCGGCACTGGCCCTAAGCAAAGGATGTCTGCGTTTAATAGAACTATAGCTTCTGCAATTATAATGTCAATCTTCTTTTCCATTATTGCCACTGAGGAGGCTATTCAGGCAAAGTATGGAGACCATTTGATCCGATTAGACTGGATAATCGCAATTCTATTCTGTATTGAATATTGCATTAGGCTATGGGTTTCTCCTCTAGATGGCAGGTATGGGAAAGGAGTTAGGGGAATTGTTAATTATGTGTTGTCGCCATTGGCAATGATTGATGTGATCGCTATATTGCCTACTTTCCTAGGGATAATCAGTCCAGAGCTCTATACCTTAAGAGTCTTTCGACTTGTAAGAATTGCCAAGATAGGGAGGTCTAGGAGGTTTAAAGAAGGTTTGTATTATTTTAATCAGGCAATCAAATCAAAGACTCAAGAACTACAGATATCAGCAACCTATACCCTCATGTTGGTGCTATTAAGTAGCACCTTTATGTATCTGACTGAGTCAAAGGTACAGCCTGAATTATTTGGATCAATACCTCGATGCATCTGGTGGGCGATAATGACAGTGACAACAGTTGGTTATGGAGATGCCATCCCTGTGACTGGGTTTGGCAAGGTGATTGCGTCTGCAACAGCATTGATGGGTATCGGTGTCATCGCGATACCAGTAGGAATTCTTGCTGCGGGTTTTAGCGAATCATTCAGGAAGAAGAGAATTGAGAATGAGCAGACAGTTCAGCAAGAGGATTTAGTTGATTCCGCAGGTCAATGATGCTAAGAATGTGCATAAATTACTTGCATATGACTTAATCATTGCCAGCCTTTAATGCCTTGTCTCTTTGCTTAATGCTCGCAAGATTATTGGATTTATTGTGAAAATAAGCTTGTTTTGGCTTGTAAAGATTGACAGCTTGACTATTCTTTCTAGGGGATATAGAGACCGCTAATTTTGTTGCTGAGCGAACAACTGTGATGGCGATAAAAGGAGATTCATAAAGAAGAGACTTGTCTTCAAAGTTGAAAATAAACAAGCTTGGGAAGGTTTGTGACTCTACAGCTAATAACAGGTTTATTTGCGATGCAGCTATGTGATTTGGTTTGCACAATGAAGCATTCTGTACTCCTCGAGCCCAGCAGATGCATGATAGGGGTCTTTCTTGAACGTCTGTATTTTAAAGACACTTTATGATCAAATTCCAAGCTTCCTTTTAGGGAAGGTTACTGGCGCTTAAGTATTGCCTTTAAAGGTTCTTTTTTGCTTGTCTTAATCAAGCCTCTTTTTTTAAATAGGAGAGCTTATATTGAGTAGGCCTGGTCTTGACAGGAAACTGATGCCCCTGAAAAACCAGAAGGCAACTATTGCTTCCTTGCTATTTTTATGCTGCATTTTGGCGATAGCTCCATGGGTGACAACTAGAACAAATAGCCTCGAAGGAGGCCGAAGCTGGAGATTGTCTAGAAAATATCAATTAGAAAAAGATCGTGTATCAGAGATAGACAGTGCTTTAAACGGAGAAGTCTCAAATAGTAATATTCATAAGTTGCTTAGGATGAAGCCGACTCCTTTGATTTTTGCCCAGTCACTTGTTCTTAGTGGACCTGCACGTGACTTGGGGATTAATTTTATAAAAGGCATTGATCTTTATCTTAAAAAGGTAAATGATCAAGGCGGTATAGAGGGTCGCCCGATCATGATCTGGAGATTAGATGATGGCTATGAACCAGATAATGCTTATAATAAGACTAATCAATTTATTAGTTACTCGCAACTTCTTGGATTATTTGCTTATATTGGGACACCAACTACAAAAGCTTCCCTTCCACTAGCTAAGGCTGCTGGAATTGATATCATCTCACCATTCACTGGAGCAAGTGTATTGCGGGGAGCCAATAAGGCCTATACAATTCATCATCGCGCTAGTTATGCGGATGAGGCAAAAAGGATTGTTGATTATTTGGTTAATGATGGATTTGTGCGCATCGCGATAGGATATCAAAATGATTCCTATGGCAAAGATGTATTGAATAGTCTTATAGAGGAATTGGATAAAACTCATAAGCTATCGCCAGTGATAAGTGTTCCTCTTGTAAGAAATTCAAGAGATACGGGTAATGCAGCAAAAGAAATTAAAGCTTATAATCCAGATGCTCTTATTGCAATTTCAACTTACCAGACAGTCGCCAGTCTTATTCAGAATCTAAATTCACAAGGAAGTTATCCCCAAGTCATGACGATTTCATTCACAGGTACTAAGTCACTCATCAAAGAGCTGCCCCGACAAACTTCATTTGGAATAGGCGTTACACAAGTCGTTCCTTTCCCATGGGACCTTCGCAATTCCGTAGTGCGTGAGTACCAAAGTGATTTGCGTGATGTTGATCCAGATTCTGAGTTTGATTTTGTAAGCTTGGAAGGCTATCTGATCGCGAGGAAGCTTGTATCGGCTCTAAGAAAAGCTTCACCTGTCATCAACCGATCAAGCCTTAGACAAGCATTACTGGAGGAAAATGATGGTCTTATTTCTGGGGGTGTAGAAGTAGACTTGGTCTTTCTTGGCACCGACCCATGGCAACCATGATCAACAGCTAGATTTAGTTATTGATGGCAATCCAACAAATCGCCATGGATATTAATAGCACTAATAGAGAGACAGGAGGCCAGCTTTTTTCTAGTAATGTGAGTCTTTTTGCAATCCTCAGACTAGTCTCCTGGTTTGATTCCTTCATTCTAACTCTGCAATCTTGTGTATATAGAACAAGTGCAAAGCTAAGAAGTGAAGCAATATAGCAGAGTACAAAGATTTGATCTAAGTAAGTTAAGTAGGGAAGTTCAGGCAGGCCAGAGCGATAACCTTCCTGCAAAAAAATAAGAGTGAGTAGTACTGCCAGGGGGATCTCCAGGTTATATTCTGATTTGACACGAGTAATTAAAATAATTGATGCCATAACAACTAGTAATGGCTGTATTAATTTCCAGAAGGCTGACCAGGGTGATTTTCCATAGGTAACATCAAAAATTAGTTGGCTATATTCCGCGCTACTCTTATTTCTACTTCCGAAGCTTGTAGCTAAATGATGACGGTATTCTCCAATTGACCAGCCATCTAAGTGCCAGCCGATGACATTGGAATATCCTCCGATTCCACTGTCTCTTATATCAGGGATTATGCGCAAACTATCATAAGTAAGTCTTCCGTCTGGGTCATCCGTTTCAAGTACTATTGGTAAGCTTAGGGCGTCGAAAGGGTAACGAGAAATATTAAAGTTATCGATATAGAATTCTCCTGTATAAGCAAAGGTTTGGCTATAGCTTCCATCTTTAAGTCTTGTTGGAGCGGCATCTCCTTTGGGGGCGATGTCAGTAATCTCCGGGTTTATGTCGTTTTTAAACTTAATTATATTTAAGATTGACATCCCCTCGGCTTCTAAATACCTTTGCAGCTCTTTATTCCAATTCATAAATAGATAGCCTTTGCTTGAGAAGCCTGGAGTTGTGAGATCGATGTCATAGTTATTTATGACGTATATTCCTGTGTTGATTTTATATTTGGTTTTGGTAAGTAATTCAGCATCATTAATCACTTCTAAGCCACTCAGAGGTCTGCCGCGATTCAAGGATGGTTTTGACAGGTTGACGATATGTGGAGAACTTGTAAGCCTGAGTACTTCACGAGTGGATACGGCTTGTTCTTCTGAATTTAGAAATAAAGTAACTAATATTGCGGCAATGAGAAAACCCGAGATGAAAACTGTGTTCCAGCTATATTTGTTCTCCCATAAGCTAAGTGCCCAAGAGTGCCTTCTGGTTAGGTGGCGAATCAGCCTTGTCAGCATTTATACTTTCGCAAGAATGGTAGATTCTTTTTTAGCTTAGCAAGCTAGACTCTTGCGATGCTAATCGTTACACTCTAGCATTTCTAGCATGCTGTGCATTAACGACTTATTCTAGTGTCTAATCTAACTGCACAAACAGGTATTAGAGCTCTTGAAAAGATAACTAGGAGCAAAAAAATTTGATTTATGTCAGCCCTGATATGATCATAAATTGTACATCTGGTTGCATGGCTCCTTGCAGGATTGGCTTGAGATGATGATTGTTGGCTATCTCCAGCAGGCCAACTTATGCAGTACATCTTCGGCGATTCAGGAGCATAATTCTATTCGGTTACTTCATAACACTCATGCGACTTTGATCGAAATGTTCAGCAAAGGCTTGCTGATTGTCTGGCTTCTGTTTGATTGGCTTTGGGATTATTCGCTTGACTAATAGATATTTCGAGCCCCAATGTTGGAGCTTAAGCATTAATATAATCCTAGAAATCACTTCAGCCTTTCTGAATCAGTCAGCTTTTGGAGAATGATGTGTTCATACTTGGATGGTTTTTTGAGTATTTGCCTATCCCTAATGCTCGTTCGCAATCCATGATTCTGTCGAATGCATCACCGATTGCGTAATCAGTTTTCTCGCCCTGCTCTTCTAGTTTCTTGACTTTTTTCTCTAGTTTATACAGAGGGTTTTGCGCCTTGATGCTTTCAGTTGTGCCATGACTTTTGGCTTCAGGCTCTAAGACAGCATGATTGAAAAGGATCGATCCCTCTGATTGCAGATATAACGTTGCCAATTGTTCCAGAACCTTTGTGTATTTTTCACCCTTCTGCTTACAGCGTGATCTGAAAGCATCCAGCAAATCGGGATGAAAGTTTGCCGAGAATTGCCCTGCTCTCACGATCGACTGACTGTGTATGGGCAAATTTAACAGGTTTGCCTATACATAGCGGTTCTTTCGTATTGGCGAGGCTGCCGCGAGGGATCCTTCGCTTTAAAATTTTGATTGATCAACCTCAGCCAACTCCTGATATTTGCCTTAGGAATGTTGCAACGAGGTTTGAGCACCCCTCAAAATTCAAGTCGAGGACAGGACTATCGCAACTCACGAGATTTTCATGCCTGCTCTGAGCTCAACGATGACGGAGGGCAAGATCGTTGAGTGGCTTAAGCAACCTGGCGACAAGGTTGGGCGTGGTGAGTCGGTGCTTGTGGTGGAGTCAGATAAAGCGGATATGGATGTTGAGTCATTTCAAGATGGCTACTTGGCCGCGGTCTTGATGCCTGCTGGTCGTTCTGCTCCAGTGGGCGAAACGATTGGTTTGATCGTTGAAAGTGAGGCCGAAATCGCGGCTGTTCAGGCCAATGCCCCTGCTGCGCCAGCGTCTGATCCTGCCCCTCTCAAGACTGCTGCAAAAGTTGTCGATGACCCTGCCCCAGCATCTACTCCAGCGCCCGTCGTGGAGAGTCCCACTGTTGCTGCTCCGCCGCCTGTTGCCAGCCAAGCAGTAGACACTGACAAACGCATCGTTGCTTCACCGCGGGCTAAAAAACTTGCTGCGCAGATGGGTGTTGATCTGGCCAAGTTGAGGGGTAGCGGACCCCATGGCCGTATCCAGGCTGAAGACGTGCAGCTGGCTGCAGGTCAGCCGATCAGTGTGCCTCAGGTTGCTGAAGGAAACGCTTCTTTCGCAACGACGCATGCGACTTCTGCAGGCGTTTATCATGCAGTGTCATCTCCTGTAGGACAGAGCTTTGGGGCCCCGGGAGAAACCGCAGCCTTCAACAACCTCCAACAAGCGGTCAACCGCAATATGGAGGCCAGTTTGGCCTTCCCCTGCTTCAGGGTTGGCTACACGATCACGACTGATCAGTTGGATGCTTTTTACAAGCAGGTGAAGCCTAAGGGCGTCACGATGACAGCCCTTCTTGCCAAAGCCGTGGCTTTGACGCTGGTGCGGCATCCACAGGTGAATGCTGCTTACAGCACCGCTGGGATGGTGTATCCAGAGCAGGTGAATGTTGCTGTTGCAGTAGCGATGGACGATGGCGGTCTGATTACACCGGTTTTGCAGAATGCTGATCGCACCGATCTCTATGAGATGTCGCGGCAGTGGGCAGATCTTGTGAAGCGGTCACGCAGCAAGCAGTTGCAACCCGAGGAATACAGCACCGGCACTTTCACCTTGTCGAATCTGGGCATGTTTGGTGTGGATCGCTTTGATGCAATCTTGCCCCCTGGCACTGGAGCAATTTTGGCGGTGGCAGCATCGCGACCTTCGGTTGTGGCAGGCAAAGATGGCTCGATTGCGGTCAAGCGCCAGATGCAGGTGAACCTCACTGCCGACCATCGCGTGATTTATGGCGCCGATGGGGCCGCCTTCCTCAAGGATCTGGCAGAACTGATTGAGACGCATACGGAGATGTTGTCGATATAAAATAAGAATCTTGAATGAAAGCTGCACAGTCTTTTCAACGCACCAACGTTGACATGGCAGTTAGACGCTTGATGGAAGCGACTAAGCTCAATTGTAGGTATTAATTATTGGTAGTGCCTAGGCAATAGTATTGTGGTTAGCCTAATCCTTTAAGCATTGCTGCATGCTTAAAGGATTAGGTATTCACCTGTGAAGGAAGTTACCCCTTCAAGCTTAATTTCCATTTCTGGATCTTGATTGCCTTTTATGTTGGCAATAAGCTTCTTATCGTGAAATCTCACTTCACCATCGTCTTCACTAAATTCATCTGAACCTATAAAACGTAGATTATCGTCAACGTCGGACAAGTCGATCTTGTCTCCTTCGCTGCCTGAGAAATCTGTGATCACATCACGGTTACTTTTCCCTATCTTAGAGTCGGCTATGTCTTGGTATTTAAAGATATCTTTACCGTCCCCTCCTTTGAGGGTGTCATTTTGATTTCCTCCAATGATGATGTCATCTCCATCTCCTCCAGACAAGATATCGCTGCCTGATTTACCTTCAAGAATGTCATTACCATCTAACCCTTTTAGCTTATCATCACTGTCAAAGCCAAGAAGCTCGTCAGGCCCTTCAGTACTTTCCAGCATAGTTAAACCAAGAGCATCAAGTAAAAAACTTGATCCAGGGCCATTGATGCCATCTCCCTCTAGAATGCCTTTGCGAGTGTTGTTGAACATATTTTCATATTCATCAAGAATATTTGGGTTGCTGGGAAGGCTGTCTGAATCTGTATTTATGTTTATAAAAACATTAAGTTTGCCTTTGTAGCCAGCGACAACATCAAAAGCATCATTATCAATGGTTTCTACATCTAGTTGATAGTACTCTAGTTTTTTATTGTCACCTCCGTATTCAAATGACCAATCTGGCTTTACTTTGTCAAGCCAGGCCCTTTTGTTGAAAATATGTGGAGTTACTGTGGTGATTTCCATCCCTAATGCTGATGCTGCACGTGTTTTTGACCCATTAAAGTTAGGCTCTCCAAATAGGTTCGCAACATCTGAGGTCACGTTAATATCACTTGTTGAAGTTGGTATATTGGAGCTTCCTCCAGCTGAATTAGAGAATAAAGTAATTGAGAATTCCTCTTCAGGTGCGAATCTTTCCTGTAGGGAATTGACGATATTTGCCACAGCAGTGTTGTCAACATATCCTCCATCAATTAGACGATTAATTTTGTCACGTGCAAGTTGATTTACATCTGCCTCTGCCGCTGGAACTTTGACAGAAGCACCATCTTTAAGGCTTACTGGTATTGAGAGTGAATTAAGATATCTTGTTACATAGGGAGTTAATATATCGGCTGTAGAAGGGGGAGCTCCGTCAAGACTTATTTGGACGATATCAGTCAGTTTAGATGCTTTCAACTGTTCTAGGTATATCGGTAGGGCCTGGCGTACAGTGCTTAATGTGGCAAGCATCCCAGCTGCAGCTGAGGAGATCGTTGTGGCATCGACTATGGATAAATCTGAATCCAGTCGACTATTATTTATGGATGTTTCGATTGATTCTTTTCTTTCCGAGCCTGAATTGGTTTGCACGTAGGACAGCGCTAGATCACTACCTAGAATTTCAACAAATGAGTTCCCGTTATTGTATGCATCTTTCTCATATAGGATGGTTACAGGACTTATGTCACTCTCATTGGCGACCTTTTTATTTGATAAATTAGCGGATATAAAATTGCCACTGTCCAATTTACCAGAATCAACGATTGCCCCATTTGTAGGAATCGCAGCACCAAAAATAATATCTTGCCCATCTGACGCCCATGCGTTGGGACTATCTCCAAATGACCTACTTAGGTCTTTATACATATCATAAGGGCTATAGACTAGTTGCCTAGTTACTTCACCCCAATCTGGCTTTGAGTCTTTATTTGCATAGGATGCAAAATTTATTAAATAATCTTTGTCTATTAATGTAAATAGATCACTCATCTTAGGCTTAACATACGGAGCCAATTTTTCTATCAATTGGTTTCTGATACTCGTCGGCAGACGGCCCTCGGCAGCTAGTTCATTAATCCCTGGATAATAATTCAGAAAGGTATTAATTATCTCATGAGTCATACCCATGACCATTTGCTCCCTTCCATCGTGGGTGCTGGCACGATTGAACTTTTCTTTCAGTTGACCCATATAACCTGTTTCGAACCAATTGCCTGCATTATTTGCTAGATCTTTTTGGAATTTTTCCGAATATGTAAGCATCGATAGGAACCAGCTACCTCCTGAGTTGCCAGCAGCACCATTTAAATCACCAAGTAAATCGTTAAAATTTACGCTTGATTCTCTTTGATTTTGTAATGCTTCCAATGCCCCACTCATCCATGCGGAACTTGCTGTATGTGTGTGCCATCCTCCACCTGAGAAAGCTATATATCGGTTACTTTCAGCTGAAGTCATGATGACTGTTAAGGCTTAAAATTAATAATAGCGATGGCTGTTGGCGAGAAACATGTGAATTATTATTGTGTTATATTTACGCACGTTAGTAGATGGTTTGGGAACGACATATGACAATTCATAAAATCAACGAATCACTGGTCAATGTATCAACGTCCGCAAGTTTTACCTCGAAATCAGTCTCTTTGTCGCGATCAGAGTTTATTTGTAGAATGTTGTCTTCAAATCTAATTTCACCTTCATCGCCACCAAAATTATCTGACCCTATGAAGGTAAGCTCCTCATTGATTGAAGATAGGTCTATCTTGTCGCCTTCACTAGCATTGAAATCGGTTATTAAATCCCGCTTATTGTAACCACTTTTCGAATCTTCCATTGAGTTGTATATAAAGGTGTCGGCTCCGTCTCCTCCTCTGATTTTGTCAGCACCATGACCTCCGGTGAGGTAATCATCTCCATCGGCTCCGTTAATATCATCGTCACCTTCCTTTCCTTCAATTGTGTCAACATGGTCAGTGCCTTCAAGAGAATCGTCTAGGTCAAAGCCAGTCAAATCTAACCCACCCCAAATGGGATAGTCATCAAAATTCCAGGCTGTGAATGTCATTGCTTTAAGACCACTTTTGATCTGAGAAGTATTGCTTTCAATTTCAAGCCAGTCATTCAATTTATTCTCAATTGCTTTATTCATGCCATTTGCATATGGCTTGAGCTTATCTGAGATCGAATCTGTAACCATCTGACCGAGTTTGTCTACGCCAGAAGTGAATAAGTTCAAAACCTGCCCTTGAATTCCACCCGATCTAATGAAATCCTTGACGTATAAACTTTGCTTCTCGACAAACCCTTTAACAGCTTCGTCCACAGTAATCTTGTATGCTTTCTCTACGTCAACATTCTCAACGAACAGATTGTCGACAGTCGGAGGTATCTCATACGAAATTCCATGGGCTGAAAGTGTTGTATGATCATTGTACGAAGGCAAGTCAAAGCCGAAATCAAATTCTATAGGTAATGTTGAGGGCAAGTCTACATCAAAAGTATAGTCCAAAAGGGTTTCCTTGGATATCTCACTATCGATTATTTTCGTAGACTTTGTCTTTACTGCAATAGGGGATAGGTCTCTGAAAAATCCCCAAAAGCTTGAAGTATTAAATGATGGCGTCTTCCAAGAAATAGAAACAGTTGGGATACTCGTCTTGTTCCATGCCTTGGCATTTTTTACATTTATATTTGTGGTGGCAGATAGGTTTTCAATGTTGATGTCTCCAGAAAAACTGAAAACCACTCTTTCGGTAGCCTTCCCATCTTCATTTGGGCTCCCAATTTCATTGCTCTTAAGCTCTATATTTGACATGAAATTAGATATGGCCTCGTCGGCATTTGTCACTGCAGCGCTGAATCCGTAGTCAGCAGATACTCCAGTGTCAATACCAAAATTTCCACCTCTGAGATCTATATTTTTATTGAAATTATTGCCATATCTATATTTTAAATCTGCAAGATTACCTGTTAGCCCTTTTTGATCCAGTACGGCGGCATGCGCTACTAGATCAACGATCGATTCGGTTGCTGCCCTAATTGCGCCTACCTGGCCTTTGAGGCCTCTCCCGGTGCTATCAAGAAGCAGCTTTGGAGCCATTTTTGGATCAAAATAAACTATGCAGTAATTTAATCATATCCTTCCAGTCTTGATGCGGAATGGTCGCAAATCGTCTTCTTGATACTTTCGTGGCTGGCTTGATGGTATTTTCTGCATAGATAGTCACTATGAGCGCAGGATAGCATCGCCTTTTGATCCGCTTATGAACTAATTTTATGAAAAGTCTTTATCTCATTCAGGACGCCTAACCACACCAAGTAGAGGGTTCTTGACTGGACCGGCAACCCCGTAGGTCACCACGAATCCTTGACCACCAGCAAACGTCGATGTTCGACCTAAATAGCTTTTGTTGATGACGGCATTTTCGTCGTACCAGTTGTTCGCACTCCAGATATTGCCGGCATCATCGATAATTACATCGGTGTTCATTTGAATAACACCACTCTGATAATCATGAATCACTTCACCTGTCGTTTTCCCTTCAGGGCAATTTGATGTATTGGCTCCACAGATATGCATCAAACTGCTACCAAAAAGATTTGCAACCCATACATTGTCATTGCCATCGATGCTTACACCCCAGGGAATATAGACATCTCCTTTTGCAATGTCTGATTTAATCATCTTCAAATCAGGTGAGATCAGTGCAATCATTCCAGAGCTTGTTTGTTGTGGATTTGCTTTTGCATATTCAAGCCCTTGCATGAATTCCTGCATGATTGTTGTTGGGCGTGGAGGTTCCTTGCTAACCCCAGGAGGTAAAACTAGCGTTGCTGAATTAGTTTGCTGGGCGACCCAAGCATTGCCTTTGGAATCGATTGCCACACCTCTTGCTCCTAAAGCGATATCAATTGTTTTCACCGCCTCAGGGTTTTCTCCAGGGAAGATGGTGAGTTTATTGTTGTAGCTGCTGGTTACCCAGACTCTATTTTGCTGGTCAACAGCAATACCGAAAGGAGCTTGTAATCCTTTGATTGTTAATCGCTCGCCATTCTTATAGTCACCATCGGGGAAACGAATCATGTGATCCTTGGTGTTATCTGCAATCCATACATCTCCATTCGCTGCGGTTGTTACTGCTTGCAGTTGGCCGATCTCGCCATCAACAGTCGCCGGTCCAAGTGGTTTACCATCTTCAAGATCAAAGACCCCGATCTTGTTGTTAAAAGTGCCTACCCAGGCATAATTTTTCGAGACTCCTGTTCCCCAGCCCACGCCATTCAGCCCCTGTCCGTTATATCCCTGAGGTGATGGGGAGAGCGCTTCTCCGCTGGCGTTGAACCTGGTGAGCCCTCCGCCAATAGAGTTGATGACACCAGATTGGGAACCAGGCATCCAGTTGGCACCACTCCACATATTGGCGTTGTCGTCAAACATCATTTTCCCGAGTGCCATGGCGCCGCCACCTTCTAGACGGATCGAGAGTGAAAAACTCTCCGGTTCAAATAACAGGTAGGGAAGGGTTGCGCCTTCTCGAATTTGTTCTGCCTTGTTGATTGGATATTGTTGAGTGAACAGTTTGTAGAGCTCACTGGCTTTTGCCCACGGCTGTTTGGCGATAGAAATCAGTGCTTTGAGGCTGTTATCAGAATTGGTTAGATTGAGGAACTGACTACAGCCATCAGCTGTATTGCTATTGCCACAAAGGGCCAATAGGTTGGAAAGAACGTTGAGACGAACCATCGTCTCGGAGTTGGGTAGGTTTAAGCCATTTAGAAGTGTTTCGCCATATTCGCCATTGCTTGTATTGACTAGGTGCCTTACATGCCCCGAACCAATGGCTAAAGCTGTTTTGCTACCACTGATCTTATTTCCGTTGATCAGTTGAGCATTGGGCCACACTGATCCCACGGATGTCAGTTCGTTGATGACGACAGACTTGTTGGAATTGGAGTCAAGAACACTGAGCATTTTCAAGTTGCCAGTATCTTGTCCATCGATACTTCCTCCTTCAGAAATTAAATAACTAACCTTATCCTTATTGCTGGGTATGGACAATTTGAACGCCCCATCTTTAGAAGTTTTGGTCTCAACGATTTTCTTCGCTCCATCCTTGGCGGAAGACTGCCAGAGCAAAACCTTGGCTTCACTGACGGGCTTTCCTAATACGGAAACCCTCCCTGAGAAGCTTGACGCATTACCCGTGATGCTGGAGACATCGCAGGAGGCAAGCAAGACCGACAGCGAGCCCAGCAATGCACCTCCAAGGATGGAAAAGGAAATGGGTTTCATCGCTACAAATCGTTCTGTTGATTCTTCTAGTTGTAGTACGTAAGTCGTGCAAGCTCTTCAGTTCTCGGTGTTACGTCATAGACCTGTAAAAGTGCCGTTTGCTTCCTTGCGTGCATCCTGAAGAAAACGATTCCAAGACGACTTGAGCTTTTTCCAGAAACTTCTTGGGCATCCACTCCTCCGCAAAAAGGTTGACGATGAGCGGCTGCCCAGTGTTCAGGCTTTGCCGATCCTTTCTTCGGACGCCTTGTCGTCAGTGGCTTATGCCACTGAAGCTGCACTTGGTGTTCTGATTCTTGGCGGCAGCGGTGCCCTTGGCCTTTCTGTGCCGATCACCCTGGCGATTATTGCTCTGGTTGCCATCGTTGTGCTCTCCTACCGCCAGGCGATTGAGGCTTATCCGAAAGGGGGCGGCTCCTACGTCGTGGCACGCGACAACCTTGGCCGCAACGTTGGTTTGATTGCAGCGGCGGCATTGCTGATCGATTACACGCTTACCGCGGGGGTGAGCCTCATGGCTGGCACTCAGGCTCTCTCCTCCCTAGTGCCATCGATGCTCGATCACGAGGTTTCGCTCGCTTTGCTTTTGTTGGCGCTGATTGGCTGGGCCAATCTGCGGGGCCTCAAAGAGACTGGACGGCTGTTTTCTTTGCCCACCTATGCCTTTGTGGTGATGGTGGCTTTGTTGATCCTTGCCGGTTTGAAGGATCTGATTTTTGAGCATGGCTTCGTGCCGGATATGCCACCAGCTATGCAAGCCGTTCAGCCGTTGGGGTGGTTTTTGATCCTGCGGGCCTTCAGCTCAGGTTGTTCAGCGATGACTGGTATTGAGTCGATTGCCAATGGCGTGAAAGTTTTTCAGGAACCTGCGGTGGTCAATGCCCGACGCACGTTGTTGGTGATGGGTGTGTTGCTCGCAGCCATGTTTTTGGCGGTTAGTGGGCTGGGTTACATGTATGGCATCGCTCCGAATGATCGGGTCACTGTGTTGGCTCAAATCGGTTCGCGGGCTTTTGGTTCGGGCAGTGTTCTGCTTTGGGCTCTGCAGCTTTCCACTCTCTTGATCCTTGTTTTGGCGGCCAACACCGCCTTTGCAGGTTTCCCTCGTTTAGCGGCGATGTTGGCAGAAGATCATTGCCTGCCACGGCAGTTGAGCTGGATTGGTGATCGCTTGGTCTACCAGAACGGTATTGGCGTTCTTTTGCTGGTCACGGCGCTGATCATCGTGATCTGCAAAGGCGATACCACTGTTGCTGTGAACCTTTATGCCCTGGGGGTCTTCACTGCCTTCACCCTTTCTCAGTTGGGATTGGTCCGTCGTTGGTGGCGGTTGCGGGGGAATGGTTGGCAGGGCCGACTGTTGATGAATGCTCTTGGTGCAGTCACCACTTTTGTGGTGCTTGTGGTGATCGTGGTGAGCAAATTCCAGGAGGGTGCCTGGACTGTGGTGATTGCCATCCCTGCATTGGTATGGGGTCTGGCGCAGATTCGTCGCCGCTATCGAAAGGCTTATGCAGCGCTCGCTTTGGAGCCCCACTTTGGCCCATTGCAGGTGGAGCCTCGCCAACCTCCTTTGGGTAATCACTGCATCGTTTGGATTCCGGGTTTGTGGCGTGCCTCCATGGAAGCGTTGCGTTATGGATGTTCCATTGCTGATTCCGTGACGGCTGTCTTTGTGCTCGGCGATGATGATGATCCAGACGCAATTCGTACCGCCTGGGACAGACTTGTTGGCGATCATCCCGGTGAACTCGAGCTCCGCCTTTTGGAGAGTCGCTTTAGTTCGGTGATTGATCCTTTTTGTGATTATGTCGTAGAGCAGGAAGAGCTTCACCCGGAGCGCACGACCACTGTGGTGATGGCGCTAGTGATCACTCGCGATTGGCTCGATCAGACGCTTCTCAATCAGCGGGCTGTCTATTTGTTTAAGGCCCTGTCTGGCGACTACAGCCGAGTCTTTTGCGTGGTGCGTTATTACCTAGCGGGATAGTTGATCAGCGACGTCGTTTGGGTTGACAACCTTTCTCTACACACTTTGGCGTTTCAGCTTGAAAGATGGCGTAGAGGGCTTTTCTTTTGGCAAAATATCATTGTATTGCTGCTATCTATTCGCTCCTGTAGTAGGCCTGAGGCTCAAATGAGGGCACCACAATTGCACTTGCCATCCATGGATCATGAGAAGGGAACTAGAGATTGGATGGGCGACTGAGGTTTTCTAAATGTCAGAATTGAGTTGACGTAGAGCAACACACTCAAGCAAGCATTAAAGATCTCCCATTCCACCCATTACACATCTCCCTTGCGTACAACTCTTCTTCACCCATCCCTCTTTTGTGCAACTGAATAGGCCATTGGTTGATGTTTCTCTCTTGAGAGATTCATTCCTGCAGAAAAAAGTTCCCTTTGGTGTTTGCATGACTTCATCACTAATCCGTTGCCACTTGCCAAGATTGATGTAGGGTTTCTTCTCGCAATCTTCAGGAAATCTTGACATGCAGGGATCAAATATATAGTCATCTTTGTCAACATAAACCCCAACATCCCCAGGACTCCATGGAGAGTAGTAATCATAGTTATTGGTGATGCCTTTGTTTGGCTGTGATTTAATTGATTGAGGCAAGGATGTAGCGAGAATGAAAAGAAAACAAGCAGTGAAGAGATTTATGCCTTTAGTCATTTTTAATCGTTTGCTATTGAAAAATACTGGATTAAAGGGTGAAACTGGTCAGGCGATGCAATTGATCCTGTCAATGCCCATGTCTATGTAAAATCTTAAACTCTTTATTGCCTGTCAATAGTGAGCGTAGATGGGAAAGAGTTGAGTGTTTAATATTCAACTTGGCGGTTTGTTTCTATAAGGTATCTGATGCAAGAAACAACAAGATATTATTTCTTCTAAGAGTGATAGGTAAGGATCGGTTTTATCAAGATCATGATTTTTAATTGATATTCAGATGTAGTCCTCCAGAAATAGTTGAATACACCCATGAATTGCATCTTGGATCACACAAGTTTTTACTTAATCCCAACAAAGGCAAGCTTTTGCATGATTTTTGTGAGAGAAACCTTCGAGCTTTGAATCAATAGCTTTCGCCCTATTCACTTTAATCTGAGCAGCATCAAGTGCATGGTGCCGCAATGTGCGATGAGGATCATGTTGAACGCCCTCAGCAGAGAAGATTGAAAACCTATGCTGATTACCAGGAGATTTGCTTTGGTTTGCTCCCACCCTTTTGGCAAGGGCTGCTGATCTGACGCTCTGCTCTGGTGGATGCTCTTCCCTGCTCGAGCATTAAAATAGATATGAATGGCCAGCGGACCAAAAAATTGGTGGTTTGTGAACCCAGAACTTTCTGAACGGTTTTTTGAACGTCACTCATAAAGCAAGACTTCACGAATGGTTCTAGACCCAAGAGATTCTCTGCTCAGTTCTTATGACTATCCGCTTGATCCTGAGCGCATAGCTCAGCTGCCGGTGGAGCCAAGACATTCGGCGCGGCTTTTGATTGTGCAGCCATTGGGGATGAAGCCTCCCATCGCTCGACATGCCGAGGTTTGGGATTGGCAGGAGGAATTGCGCGCTGGTGATCTGCTTGTCATCAATGACACTCGCGTTCTTAAGGCTCGGCTGCGGGTGCGGCGATCAGGTGGTGGATTGGCTGAGTTGTTGGTGCTTGAGCCGCGTGGTGAGGGTCGCTGGCTGTGTTTGGGCCGGCCTGCTAAACGTTTGCGCCCAGGTGATCAGCTTTGGCTCGAGGCTCTAGGCGAGGAGCCCATTGCTTTGCAGGTGATCAGCAAAGACAGCGCTAGTGGCGGACGGGTTGTTCAGTTCCCGAGCCATTACGCCAATGCCGAGCAGCTTGAGTTGCTGCTTGAGCGCTACGGCGAAGTGCCATTGCCGCCTTATATCCAACGTCATGATCCAAGTGATAGCGAGCGTTATCAGACCCGTTATGCATCTCGCCCCGGCGCCGTTGCTGCGCCAACGGCGGGGCTTCATCTCAGTGATGAGTTATTGGAGGCTCTCAAGCAGCGGGGAGTGATGCTGACCAGTGTCACCTTGCATGTGGGCTTAGGCACGTTTCGACCTGTTGAAACTGAGGATCTGAGCCATTTGCAGCTTCACAGCGAGTGGGTGGAGGTGCGCGACGACGTTGTTGAGGCGGTGATGGCTTGTCGAGCACGAGCAGGCCGGGTGATTGCTGTGGGAACCACCAGCGTCAGGGCCCTTGAAGGTGCTGCTTTGGCAGGTGGCGGATTCCTGCAGTCGTTTTGTGGAACAGTGGATTTGGTGATTCAGCCGGGTTACCGCTTTGCTGTGGTGGATGGACTGCTCACCAACTTCCATTTGCCCAAAAGCTCTCTATTGCTGTTGGTGAGTGCCATGGTTGGTCGTGAACGGCTGCTGGCGCTCTATGCCGAGGCCATTGAGCACCAATATCGCTTTTTCTCTTATGGCGATGCGATGTGGATTGATCCAGAGGCGGTGTTGCCAGCGGCCCGCCCCTGTTGATCAGTTTCTAGCTGGAGGCGATTTAGGCAGCTACAGGGGCCTGAATGATGCCTGTGGGCACACTCTCAAACATCACTGAAGAGAGATAACGCTCGGCCATGTCTGGCAGCACTACCACGATGGTTTTGCCAGCAAATTCGGGTTGTTCTGCCAGACGAATAGCCGCTGCAACTGCCGCACCACTGGAGATGCCCACCAGTAGACCTTCTTCATTTGCCAAGCGCAGGGCCATGGCGATGGATTCATCATTGCTGACCTGCTCAACACGATCCACTAAAGAAAGATCGAGGTTTTTGGGAATGAAGCCGGCTCCAATGCCCTGGATTTTGTGAGGACCAGGTTTGACCTCTTCCCCGTTGAGGGTTTGGCTGATGACCGGGCTATGGGTTGGTTCGACGGCTACAGAAATGATGGCTTTGCCTTTCTCCTGCTTGATGTAACGGGAGACACCTGTGATCGTGCCGCCGGTGCCTACGCCAGACACGAGCACATCAATGGCGCCATCACAGTCGTTCCAGATTTCTGGACCGGTTGTTTTGCTGTGGATGTCGGGATTGGCCGGATTCTCAAACTGACCGGGCATGAAGTATTTCTGGGGATCGCTTTCGGCGATCTCTTTTGCCTTGGCAATGGCGCCTGGCATTCCCTTGGCTGCTTCTGTGAGAATGAGTTCTGCACCAAGCACTGCCATCACCCGCCGCCGTTCTAGCGACATTGATTCGGGCATGGTGAGGATCAGTTTGTAGCCGCGGGCTGCTGCTGTGTAGGCCAGAGCGATGCCGGTGTTACCAGAGGTGGGCTCAATGATCGTGCGCTCTTTGCTCAGTAAACCGCGCTTTTCGGCATCCCAGATCATGTTGGCGCCAATGCGGCATTTCACGCTGTAGGCGGGATTGCGGCCTTCAATCTTTGCGAGAACAGTTGCCTTGGCGTTTTTGCTGACGGCGTGCAGTTTGACCAGAGGAGTGTTGCCGATTGCCTGGCTGTTGTCTTCGTAAATGCGGGACATGCGTGCATATGAATCGACCACATCATTAGCTGGAATTTGGCTCTATTGGTGAGGACGATGATCTGTTGTGACGACCATGTGATGGGTTGCTTACGGTTAGGCCTTCAACGCCATCTCAAAGCGGCGCCAAAGATTATCGGGATCTTCAAGCCCTACGGATACGCGCAGCAGATGGCTGGGCACTCCACAGGATTCTGCCCAGCTCAGTTCGTTGTAATGGGCGAGCAATACATAGGGGCACACCAGCGTGAAGCTTGTGCCGAGGCTTGGACCTTTGCAGACCTGTAGGGCGTCATACACCCGCTTGGCTTGCTCTATCCCCCTCAATAGCTCAAACGAGAGCAGGCAGCCGTGGCCGGCGCCAGGGCGCATCAGGGCTTGGAAGTTGGTGCATTGGCCTGGGTGGTGTACTCGAGCAATAGAGGGATGACAGGCCAGCTTGTCTGCCAATCTTTGGCAGGCGTTGTTGAGCTGCGGCAGCCGCTGGGCCACATCTCGGCTGGCTTGTTCTAAGGCGATGGCATCAGCATCCCCCAGGGGAGCAAGGGCAGTTGAGAACTCTCTGGACAGCTCCTCTCGCCAGGGGGAGCTAGGGCTGACGACAAGAGAACCGGCCAGGATGTCACCACGGCCGGCGAAGCTTTTGGTGAGGGAGCTAAATACCAGATCTGCATGGGGCAGCGCATCAAGATTGAGTGGTGAGCCGATGGTGTCATCAGCGATCACGGGGATACCTCGAGCCTTTGCTAGGCGGGCTACCGCTGGCAGATCGACGCACTGCAGCATGGGGTTGCTAGGGAGCTCAACGATCACAGCGGCTGGTTGTCTGCGATCAAGTTCCAGGGCCAATCGGTTCAGATCTGTTGTCAGTAGAAGGTCGCAACCTTCAAACACCACCTCAGGCAGCTTGAGCACATCCACATAGGGGAAGCCAAGCTGCAAAAAGGGTTTGCCTGGGCGTAGAGCCGTAATCGCTTGCAGGGCTTTGGTGAGAGCAGCCATCCCGGAGGGATGGAGCTGCACGAGCTCTGAGTCGCAGCCATAGATCTCTGCGAGTCGTTGTTTTAGCAACCTCTGGGCGGCTGCACTGGCTTGCAGTGAGGGGAATGGTTCCTGCCCAAGTGCGCTAGCAGCCTGACGTGAGGATGCACCAAGGCCGCTGTGTTGCCAGAAGGCCTTGGCAGCGTTGCAGCCTTTTGCGTCGGTGAGCAAACATGGCAGGCCCACTACGGTTTTGATGCTTGTTTTTGCCATCGGCTCACTGCGTTGGCAATGAAACTTGGCTCGTTCAGCGGCAGCAGCAGTGGGATAGGGCCAGGCACTGCCATCATCTGCACAGCCATGCTCTTTTCGTGCTTTTTGGGCGATCTCTGCTACCAGTGGATGGAAGCCGAAACGGGGGTAGATGGCCTGCAGGGCCTTAAGACAAGCAGGGTCTTTCTCCTCATAGGCGACCACGTCTTGCCAGCGGGGTAGGGCTACCGAAACGGCATGGGGACTATCTGGTAGAGCTTTGCCGAGGTCATCAGCGTGCCAGCAGGGATCCTGCAGTAGGTCGCGTGGGCTCACTACAGCTGTTTGAGGGCTTGATCTAAATCTCTGCTGAGATCAGCGAGGTCTTCGCAGCCCACGGAGAAGCGCACCAGACCATCATCGATGCCAAGTTTTTGCTTGACATCTGGATCGACTGAGGCATGGGTCATGGTGGCGGGATGACAAACGAGGCTTTCAACACCGCCCAGGCTTTCGGCCATCGTGAAATAGCGCAGGCTCTTGCAGAAGGCGTAAGTCTGGCTTTGGTCAGCGTCGAGACTGACCGTGACAATGGCACCACCACCACTCATCTGCTTGCGGGCTACAGCCTGCTGGGGATGGTCTGAACGCAATGGATAGCGCACCCAGTGCATGCGTGGATGGCTGGCCAGTTGATCAGCGATGGCGGCAGCATTAGCGATGTGGCGTTCCAGCCTGAGTGGAAGGGTTTTGATGCCCCGAGTAATCAACCAGGCGTCAAATGGGGAGGGTTGTAATCCCAAGGCCTTTTGTGCGAACACCATCTTTTGCTGCCATTGCGGGTCGTCGCTGCAGACCACACCGCCAAGGGCATCGGAATGGCCGTTGATGTATTTGGTGGTGCTGGTGAGTGAGAGGGTGGCGCCCAGCTGCAGTGGTTGTTGCAGTAGGGCTGTGGCAAACGTGTTGTCGACGACGACTGGGATTTTTTCTGCTGCAGCGGCATCACACACGGCTGCCAGATCGATCACTTTGAGCAGGGGATTGGTTGGACTCTCCAGCCAGATCATTGCGGGTTTTTGAACTGCAATGGCATCAAGCGCTGATGGATTGGTGAAATCCAACCAGGCTGTTTGTACACCAAAACGACTAAAAACCTGCTCGAATAAGCGCACGGTGCAGCCGTAAAGATTTTCCTCACAGAGCACCAGATCTCCGGCTTGCAGTGTTGAGGCGATGGCTGTGATGGCGCTCACCCCTGAAGCGAAGACAGTGGCGAATTGACAGCTTTCTACGGCTGCCAAAACTGATTCGAGGATGCGGAAATTGGGATTGCCTGAACGGGTGTAGTCGAAGCCCTGAGGATTGCCGTGGGCAAAGGTTGAACTGGTAAAGATCGGTGGCATTACGGCACCGGTCTCTGCTGCAAAGCTCTCGCCGTGGTGGATGGCGCGGGTACTGATCCCTGCAACCTCCTGCTGTTGATCGTTTTGAGCTGGGGCCACGACCTAGAGAGGGCTTTGAGCAGGGTAGGCAACAGCAACAAAAAACCCCTGCAAAGCAGGGGCCTGTTGAAGAACGCTTGGCTGATTTTGATTCAAACCTTTCTGGAGTAGTACTCCACCACCAGCAGTTCGTTGATCTCAAGTGCGACCCATTCGCGTTCGCACTTGCTAATGATCTTGGCGCTCATTTTTGCTTTATCGAGCTCAATGTGTGGCGGCACATTTGCCAATCCGGGGAACTCTAGGTTCGCTTCGGCCAGCTTTTTGCTGCCTTTGCGCTCTCTAATGGCAACCACATCACCGGCTTTGCATTGGTAACTAGCAATGTCGAGAACACGGCCGTTCACGGTCACATGGCCATGGTTCACCAGTTGACGAGCACCTGGAACTGTGGGCCCAAAACCGAGGCGGAAGCAGACGTTATCGAGTCTGTTCTCCAACAGCTTGAGCAGGTTGGTTCCTGTAGAGCCATCTTGGGCACGGGCTTTCTTCACGTAGCGCACAAGCTGCCGTTCGGAAATCCCGTAGTTGAAGCGGAGCTTCTGTTTCTCTTCGAGGCGGATTGCGTATTCGGAGCGCTTGCGACGGGCTTGGCCGTGCTGACCGGGGGGATGGGACCGCTTAGCGGCCTTCCGGGTGAGACCTGGTAGATCTCCCAAGCGCCGCGTGATCCTCAGTCGAGGGCCGCGGTATCGAGACATGAGTTAAGGCAGGTTGGATAGAATAGTTCGCGCTCCCGATACGTCATGCTGGACCTCAAGGCCCAGCCTTCGGCTCGCCATGCACGAATCCAATACTCTATCTGGCGGCATCTTTGCACTGCTCAACCGAGCCATTGGTTCAGTGCTGCTGGCCTTGATTGGCTTTTATCGAACCTGGCTTTCCCCTTTGCTTGGGCCCCATTGCCGCTTCATTCCAAGTTGCAGTGCTTACGGGCTTGAAGCGATTCAGCGTCATGGACCATGGCGCGGTGGTTGGCTCACCCTGCGGCGCCTGTCTCGTTGCCATCCTTTTACCCCCTGTGGTTGCGACCCAGTGCCTGATTAATGCAGGCCTTGAAGTTGTTGCTTTACAGCCGCAATGGTTGCTGTCTCTGTGAGGGGCTTGAACAACGCCTGCGCGAGCTGGCTTTGGATCAACTCCAACCACCTTTAACGCTGCGTGTGATCGATATCGATGATGGTGCGACACCCGCCAGTATCCGCGACCATTACGACTTGCAGGTTCCTGTTTTGGTGTTGGTTGAACTGGAGCAACAGTTTTCGCTAGAGCTGCCGCGGGTGTCGCCGAGGCTTGGGGGGGAAGGACTGTTCCGCTGGTTGCAACAGGCCTGCACCAAGGCGCTTGGATCGGACTAGAACGGCTCCATTCATGGGCGGGCCTGGAATGACCCAGATGCTCCATTCATTGTTGCGGGCTGTAGGACTCCCTGTGCCGGAGGGATTGGCGAATCCCTCTCTTGCAATGGTTAGCTGTGATTCCCGTTCGGTTGCTCGAGGCTATTTATTCCTGGGCTTACCTGGTGAACAAGTTGATGGCGGCAGTTTTTGGCGTCAGGCTTTGGCCGCTGGTGCAGAGGCGGCGGTGATTGGACCCGCAGCAGCAGCTTTGCAGCCGCCTGGGCCTACAGATGCGGTAGTGGTGGTACCGGAGCCGGTTGCAGAATGGGTTGGTCAGCTGGCAGCGGCCTTTTGGCAGCAGCCCTCCTCGAGATTTGCTCTGATCGGGGTAACGGGGACGAATGGCAAAACCACCACCACCCATCTGATTGAGCATCTCAGTGTGGCTGTGGGCAGATCAACTGCCTTGTTCGGCACCCTCGTGAATCGCTGGCCTAACTACAGCGTTCCCGCAACGCATACCACGGCCTTTGCTGATCGCCTTCAGGCTCAGTTAGCGCAAGCGGTTGAGGCCGGTACTGAGTTGGGAGCGATGGAGGTGAGCTCTCATGCCCTTGAACAACAACGGGTGGCGGGATGTCGTTTTGCTGGTGCCGTGTTTACCAACCTCACTCAAGATCATCTTGACTATCACTCTTCGATGGAGGCGTACTTCGAGGCCAAGGCGCAGCTGTTTGCACCACCGTTGCTGGAATCTGGCTCAGCCAAGGCGGTGGTGAATATTGATAGCCCCTGGGGCGCAAGATTGGCGCAGCGTCTCGGCGATACCTGTTGGCGCAGCTCTCTTGCCGAGGGTGTTTTGCAGCAAGCTGACGCTGAACTGACAATGACCGAGCTGACGATGAGCTCGGCTGGGGTTCAAGGTCGCCTGATCAGCCCTTGTGGTGAGGGCTGGTTTGACTCTCCATTACTGGGCCGCTTCAACTTGATGAACCTGCTTCAGGCGGTTGGGGTCTTGTTGCAACAGGGCTTGCCCTTGCCGTTGTTGTTGAAAGCGATCGCAGACTTCCGCGGCGTACCTGGGCGGATGGAGCGTGTGTTGATCCCTGCAGCTGATGCCACTCAAGTGCCCACTGTGTTGGTGGATTACGCCCACACCCCTGATGGTTTGGAGAATGCCTTGAAGGCTTCCAGGCCGTTCACTAGTAAAAACTTGTGTTGCGTGTTTGGTTGTGGAGGAGACCGAGACCGTGGCAAGCGCTCTCAGATGGCTGCGATTGCAGCGCGGTTGGCCGATCGAGTGGTGGTGACTTCAGACAATCCCCGCACAGAAGATCCCCGGCAAATACTGGCTGATGTGGTGGCTGGAATTCCAGAAGGAACAACCTGCACTGTGGAGGTCGATAGGGCGGTGGCGATTGCGCTTGCGATTGCCGAGGCAGCCCCTGGTGATGTGGTGTTGGTGGCAGGCAAGGGCCATGAGGATTACCAGATCCTCGGAACCAGCAAGGTGCATTTTGATGATCGCGAGGAATCTGAACGGGCGCTCAGATTGCGACTGAAAAGTTGATGCACCCTCTATCGAACAGAGGGTGCTTGATGAGGCTTTGTTCTTAGTGTTAACAAAGAGTTCACACTAAGAACAAAATAAGGCCTTGACGTTGTTGATCTTATTGTGGCTCTTAAAGGGTCTAGTGATCGTTGGCTGAAGTCTTGTATTTTGAATCATATGGCCAACTGTTTATTTTGTTTAAAATGGAAGACTTAATTTACAAGTAGATTGTCTTTTAAGGAATTAATAGTGACCAGGTAAAGGCGGCTCCAATGCCGATCCAAATACCTGCGGCAATGTGTTGCCCGCCGTTGCCGATGCTATCAAGAAGTCGCTTTGAATAGGTTGTGACTATTAAAAGAATACTTCCCTGACTAATGAACAAGCCTAGGAAATAAGCTGTTAGTGGAGTTGGTTCGGCTCCTATGATTGCTCCACCTAATAGATATCCATGTAGGGAAATTAAAGGGAGCAAAAGCAAGGGAGATGCTTTGCCTAAAGCCACAAGGCCAGCAACGGCAAGGCTCAGTGAGACAAGTGCTTCTGCATAAACAGAGAGAGTTTCTGGCAGGGGGATGAGTAGGGAGATCGCACTACCGAGAAGACCAGCTGCGAGTAATGGTGCCAGCCATTGGCGTGGTCTGTTCAAGCTCACGAAGCCAATCGCCAACAGAAACAAGAGGTGGTCTGGCCCCAGTAGTGGATGGCCAACCCCACTGATTAAACCCTGCAGGGCATTGAGATTTCCCGCCTCTGGCATTGCGAAGGGGTGATGGGCGAAAGCTGGCCTCACCAGCATCGCTAGTAATGCTGGAGTGGCCAGGATGGTTGCAATGAGCCAGCTGTAGCTGCTCAATAGTGTGGAAGGGTGCCGATGGGCAAGCTTGGCAGGAATGATTCGATCCTCGTCGATGGAAATTCGGCGGGTGTTCTGACTCGCGCAAGTGCCCTAAGAAGGGCGGTTGCGCTTTACAGCTGCGGGACAGCGCCGGACTTTCACCGAACTTTCCCCGTTCCCTTCAGCAGCTGATCCCTGCTGAAACCGACTTGACGATTCAAGTATAGCCATTTTATGAGGTCATCGCCGATGTAGTGCTTTAACGGCTTGGGTAAGTGCTAATTAAGTGCTGAATAAAACCACCTCTAATGTCTAGTTATCGGCTATTTTTCCTTTTAAATCTATTTAATTAAGGGCTTTATGATTTGATGCACATCAGGCCTGCTCTTATAAGCTGGATGTGACTTTGCTTCTGATTCGTAGACTTATTTTGTTGTCGATAATGGAACTTTTGAGATCAATTTTTTGAGATCGATTATATATCTACTTTTGGCAAATAAGATAACGCAGCTAACGGTTAATTGCTTGGCTCTCCTTTGCTAGCTAGCGGCTTGAGTGCGGTTGTAAGTGTGTTGAGTTCTTTCTCTTCAGTGGTGATGTGCACGCAGGCACGTAGGCAGATTGGATCTTCAAGATGCCGAATCCAGAGCTGATCGTTGCCTAATTGTTGAACAACATCAGGAGCTGGGGGGCCTTGGGGTAACTCAAAGCTGACAAGACCAGCGGCTGGGGCACTGTTGAGCAGAGTTTCAACGCCTGTGAGCTGTTGTAGTTGATTCCATAGTTGTTGGCTGCCTTGGCGAATCTGGCTCAGTCGTTCCTGCTGCGAGCCTGCGGTTTCGAGCAGCTCCAACGAACAGCGCAGGCCTGCCATCAGCGGCACGCAGGAGGTTGCTACCTCAAAGCGGCGACTGTCGTGATGGAAGAGTTCGGCCTGGTTGTTTTGAAGATGGCCTTCGTTCTGCAAGCTGCGCCAGCCAATCAGGGTGGGATTCGCTTCGATGAGCACCCGTTCTGAGAGGGCGACTCCACCAAGCCCTTCAGGCCCGCAGGCCCATTTGTGCCCCGTAAAGGCATAGATGTCTGAAGCGACAGCGGCTTCCTGTACCGGAACTTGGGCGAAGCTTTGTGCGGCATCCACGAGCAAGAAAGGTTGTTGTGGATGATGGCTGAGGGCTTTAGCAACAGCTGAGATCGGCATCACCTGGCCTGTATTCCAAAGCAGGTGGGAGAGCACCACCAGCCTTGTGCTTGGTTTGAGGTGTTGCTCAAGTCTTTCCAGTACAAGGCTGTCGCTAGTCGCTTGATCGTTAGCACCATGACGCAAGTTTTTTACAGGCAGCGTGTCTATTGCCAGGTGTTGTCGGCGGGCAAGTTCGATGCATGCAGCAACAACTCCTGGATGTTCACAGTCGCTAATGAGCAAGCGATCGCCTTCTGAGAAAGGCAGGCCCCAGAGCGGCAAGACACAGCCACTGGTGACATTTTCAGTTAGCGCGATGCGATGGGGGGTAACGCCGCAGAGCTTTGCTAAGTGTGCACGAGTGGCTTGGACTTCTTTGGCCACATAGGGCCACACATCGTTGGTAAACGGCCCTAGTTCCTGAATTCTCTGCCAGCTTGCGGTGATTGCTTCTAGTGATGGCGTTGGCAGGGGGCCTTGGCCGCCGTAGTTGAAGTAGGTCTTGTTAGCGAGTGCTGGGCAGAGATCTCTAAGCATCACTAGAATAGCGTTGGTATAGCTGTTGGTATAGGTGCCGTTCAGAAAGGTCCCGAACTACATCACTAAGGCTCGTCAAAGCTACGTGCTGCAACGGGCAGTTCCTATGGATTTGAGGAGCGTGATCGGCAAAGCAGTGTTTAAAGAGCCAGGTGGGAAGACTTTGCATGAGGCAAGAGCCCGCCAGAAGGCTTTCTTGCAGAGAACTGATGCGCTGATTGCGGAGGCACGGGGTCAAGCTGCCCTGACTACTGATGAGCTGTTAGAGGTTCTGCCTGGGCTGACTCCTCAGGCTGAGAAGGGTGATATGGCAGTCGGCCTTGAAATGTTGAGAGTTCAAGGCCTCTTAACTAGTGAACAGGCCAAAAGAGGTTTTGATCTGCTCCAAGGCATCGAAAAGTCTGAGAGCTTGTTGATGCCAGAAGACTTGCTTGAGTTACGACGTCAGCAAAAAGAACCTGCCTCAAGAACCTACGTGCAGTGGGTCAAGGCTCTAGAAGCGTTCATGAGTTTTTGCCAAGTAGCGAGCCCTCTTTCGTGTACGCGCGAAATGGCTGAGGCCTACAAGCAAAAGTTGTTAGGTAGGGGATTAAGTAAGAACACTGTAAAAGTGCAGCTGGCTTATCTCTCAGGCCTATGGACCAGCTTGAGTGAAGCACGAGGTGTAGCGCATATTTTTAAGGGTTTGCCAGCTTCAGTGCGATTGACTCCTGGAGAGGTTGCTAGGCAGTTGCAAAAGAAAGGCTCGTTTATTTGTCGGCCCATTAATGAGTGGGATCAAAGCAACAGTCAATATCTCCCGATCTTTCAAATCCTTTATTACAGTGGTTGCCGTCTTTCTGAAGTATGTGGTTTAAAAGGAGAAGATATCAATGATGATCGCTTCAATGTTACTTGGTCTGATGAGAGAAGTTTAAAGACCCATTATTCACAACGTCAAATCCCTTTGCATCCACAGATTTATGAATTAATGCAGGAACTGCGTAGAATTACTGGTCTGATATGGCCAAGTCTAAAAACGATTGATCGCAAAACAAATGAAATTCGTTGGGGGCATAATCTTTCAAAGCCATGCAAACAAATAACAGGTCTATCACCAAAGGATTTCAGGGATCGAGTAACTGCCCAGCTCGTTGAGCTGGACTATTCAGAAAAGGTCATAGGTTTGCTTCTAGGGCATAGCCCTCGATCTACGACACAAATGTATGGAGGCTCGGTATGGAAAAAAGTTGTTGAGGCAGTTCATTCGTTGTCTTGAAAAGAGACAGTCGATTTACTGAAAATATTTAAAGGTTAACTATGGACAACAATAGCCGAAACAAGTTCAATACAACATCAAAATCCAAGTCCTTCTTCCCCATCAAGCAGCATCGCTTTGACTCTTCAAATCATCCAATCATTCAATCAACTCAAAAGTGTGCAGCACTCATGACAACGATGCTATCTGCGCAAGAAGAGCAAATGCTAGAAGGTCTGATTAACTCTCTTCAATGTGATCAAAGGGAAGCCATTCGCATCGCCTTGCACGAGGCATCTAGAAGCGGTCTTAAGGCCCTGCAAAGCACCTCTAGATGCGCAAGAGCGTCAACAACAAACAAGGGCCATACAGGGCGCTCTAGGCCTCTCTCAGTCAGCCTTCCTAAAGCGGAAAAGCATCAGGCAATCTGCTTAGCCGATCAACTCGAACTTACAGATAAAGAAATCCTCAGGCTTGCAATCATCTGGCTCGCTAAAGCCATCAAAGATGAAACCATCACCAAGCTGCAAGACACTCCCAAACTCTCTCAAGATTCATTGGCTAAGCAATGGAGCCAAACCCACAAAGGCGAGCCATCCAGGCTCACAAAGCTCAAAGCATCAGCCAAAGCTGCTTACCAAAAAGCAGAAGCATTGGGCCAAGAAAAAGACAAGCAGCTCTACGAGCAACGAGGCTTGATGATGCAGCAGCTTGGCGATCAAGCACAGCTAACGACTATCGACGCCATGCTGCAGCGAGAAGCAGATGATCTCATCGATCAGATCATCAATGACTTCAAAGACACAGAAGCTCTAGATCAAAAAGAAGAGGAGATCTTCCGCATCATGATCTCTTACCAGATTTGGGATGAGCAGCTCGCAACTGAGATCTGGCAGCAAGAGCAACAACGAAAACAAGCAGAAGCACTCGAACCTGAAATGACAGATGACATGCTCGATGAATGGCTAAAGGGGATTAGAGAAGAGACTCAAGAGAAAGCAAATCAACCAACGACTACCCCCTTACAGCTGACTCCTCAACAACCTCGAGAGCGCCTCACACCAGAAGAGCTAATCATCAACCGCTTCTTTGATGCTCTTGACTGAAAACCCTTGCTAGAGCAAGAAAAAGACACCTACCCCCCTACTCTAAGAGGAAAGACAATATAGACATACCAACACCATGACCACACTCACGACAGCCAAAGAAAAGCTTTGCCGCTCCATGCTCAGCAAAGTCGGCATCTACGAGAAGATGTTGCTAGCAGCACAAGAGGACAAAGACACAGAGACAATCAAACATCTCTACCAACAGCACACTCATCTAATGAACAGGCTTGAGAGGTTGCTCTGCTCATAAGGACCACACACTATTTACGAAAGACACAACAGCTCTTCAGCTCCCTATTGCTGATCGTGCGGTGAACGAGCGAGCAAAGCGAGCGAGTGAACCACCATCTTTAATACAACTTCCTTAACTTCTTGAACTTATCAATACATGCCTACTCAATCATTACGCCCCAAGCAAGCCCAACCCAATGCAAGACAACAACTCAAAGTCCAACAGCTACTAATACCTGAAATAGAGCAGCTACAACAAAAGGAACTACAAGCACAACTACCACTCAGCATCAATAAGACAGACAACCTCAGGGCTAAGCCAACACCTAACCCAAAGGCAAGGACTAATAGTTTAGAAGCTCCATATAAGAAGCCTACAGCTAAACCTCAAGCTAAACCTAAGAAGTCAACACAAAAGAATAAGTTTAAACCACAAGTTAAGAAGTTACCATTTGAAGCTAAGAAGGAACCATCTCTAGAACAACAAAAGACAGAGATGGTGGAGTGGCTAGAGAACGTACAAATCCATTAGCTAAACCTATTGAGATGTAGTTACTGCCACCAAGGTCTAACCCACCAAGGCTCTCTAGTAACTGGACCAACATCAAATCCAACTCTGTAATTAGGATGAATAATCCTCTGATTAGAATTTCTTACGCTGCGACTTACGTCACAGTTTCGATGACACTCTTCAGCTGCTTGTGCTTGAGTGCTGATTGTTAGAGCTGATGTTGTGCTAATTACTGCTAGAGCTGTAGCAGCAAGTGTGGGTTTAATTTTCATTGGATTGTGATGCTAATGGGGTTTGATTTCCCCGATGACCACATGATGTACTAAATCAACGTCCTGCACTTTGACTTGGTTCACAGTTAAGTGTGAGGTTGGTCACACATCCTAAAACTAATAATTTATCAGCATATTTATTTAACTAATATAAACCTAATTCTCTGCATGATCTGCTGCATCTGAGCAGGCTAGCTCTACCATTGTTTTGGTTGCTGCTGAGGTGGGATTGATTTTGTAGTATTGTTTGTTATTAGTAACACTATGTACCTCCTTGAATATACCTTTTTGCAGTCTAAGACTGTATTAAACTCTTCTTTATCTAGAGTGTAACTTATCATTGGGTTTTTCCAGCATTCATGTGCTCCGTGTTCAAATTGATTCTGAATTAATGCGAGCTGAATCGCATGCCTAGAACAATTACACGTAACTCTAAGATGGATCGAACGATCACGTTTAGAGCGACAACTGAAGATGTTGTCAACCTAAGGAAAGCTGCCAATCAAGAAGTTGACCAAATGCGTGACGAGATAGCGCTGCTCAATGGCAGGGCTGTAGAGCAGCAGAGAATAATTGCAGCACTGACCAAGCTGGGCGCTACTGAATAGCTCTGAACTGGTTAGTCCATTGCTGCCTGCAAGGCGCTCTTGAGCGTAGTTACTAGACCTGGCAGCCGCCTGGAAAGTAATGACCTAAGCACTTGATTAAGAATAAAAGTTAAGTAGTATATTAATTGGTGGTTAATGTATTATGGAGCCTATGCTTAAATGGTAGTTACTGCCTCTGTGAGCTGTTGAATGGCGATAAGTACTGATTTAATAATAGATTTAGATCTTGCTCAATATCTCGGCAGCGCCCTTTCAGGGGGGGAAGAGGTTGATTATTATATCCATGATGAAGTCGATTCGTTTCTTCCTATTTCGGATGGTTACGGCTCTACTTTAGCGCACTCTTCTGTTCAAGAAGCTTATGTAGTTTCGGTATTTGAGTCTATTGATCCATACATTGATCTTGATTTTACAAGAACATCTAATGTACTTGGTGATATCCAGGTCTATTCTCTTTCGTATCATACTAATTGGACTGATATAGTTTTAGGCTCAACATGGTTTAGGGGCTCTGGCATTAATGCAAGGATTGAAAGTGGTTGGAAATACACAGGAAGTTCTGAAGCAGCATGGGAAAGAGATAAATATACAATCATTCACGAAATTGGGCATGCACTTGGCTTAGGTCACCCAGGTGGTGATGGTTGGAATGCCGCTTATACTAGTGATGATACTGTGATGTCATATAATAAAGGTCCTAATGGATGGAGAGATAGCTGGTCTCAGTCTGATATTGATGCCTTAGTAAGTATTTGGGGAGCAGAAAATGATAATTCAACTACAACAGTAAGTATTGCAGTCGCAACTGATTCAGATGACAGCATATATGGTGATGATGAAGACGATGAAATTAGTGGCTTGGAAGGAAATGATATTGTTAAAGGAGGGAATGGAAATGATTCACTCAATGGCAATAATGGTTCCGACTGGATTTATGGGCAGGATGGTGATGATACTATTGATGGAGGTGATGATGATGATACTCTCTACGGCAATGAGGGTTCTGACATAATTTATGGCGGTTTTAAAGATGATTATATTGATGGGGGGTATAGAGATGACTTTCTCTACGGTGATCAGGGTCTTGACTTGATTTATGGTGGGTTTGGTGATGATACTATTGAGGGGGGCGTTGAAAATGATTCGCTCTATGGGAATCAAGGATCTGACAAAATTACTGGGGGGACTGATGAAGATAAGCTATATGGTGGCCAAGGTGCCGACACGTTATATGGCAACGAAGGAGCGGATAAACTTTATGGAAACAAATGGCATGATGTTTTATACGGTGGTAAAGATAATGACTGGCAACACGGTGGCCAGGGAGCAGACAAGCTTTACGGAAATATGGGTGTAGATGAGATTTACGGAGGCAGGGATAATGATTGGTTACATGGAGGACAAGATAATGACAAGCTCTGGGGTAATCATGGAGCTGATAAATTCTGTCTCTCCAAAGGTGTAGATCAAGTGATGGACTTCAACGCTAGTGAAGGTGATTGGATATCTTTGCAAGCTGGCACCTCATATAATCTTGTTCAAAAGGGATCAGATCTTCTAGTAGATGCAGGCTTAGGAGATCTTCTTCTGGTCAACATTTCTAAAAACAGTTTTAATGCAGCCACCTCTATTGTTGTTGGTTAATATTAAAGTTGACTTTAAATGGCAACTCAAACACATACCTCTATCTAATCAAACTAGTAGGGAACGGAATCTACAGCTAGTAGATGGTAAGAAGAAAGAGGTATAGGAGGATTGGTGGAACCGCCCGATATTAGTTAGTCTTTCTCATCCTTCCTCTTCAGACTAATAATTATCTAGGGGCTGAATATTCCTTTTCTTCAATTGATTGCACGTTAAATAAATCCCATGTGATCTTCACAATTCCACCTAGCAATATTGTAAATGGCACCAGGAAAAACACAAGTACCACCCTGGCAAACCACTTTGTAGATTTACTTTTTGAGCTTGCCAGAGAACTTGACCAAATGGGATTATAAGTAGGACTAATTCTTGGCATATTCTTTTGCTGCTCATAGAAGTCTCTTTCTTGTTGTTCATCCATAAATATCAACAGTAAAATCTAAGCATACTAACCTACAGAGCAAAAGCGCTCAGGTATTAATTATAAATTAATGCAATACATTCATGAATTTTTGGTACCTATCTGGATATTGTCCTCAGTGGTCAACTGATACCAACCCCAATCATTAGAATTTTTTGTTTGTCGCTCAGTTTGATTACAGTAGCAATGTTGAGCTTATGCTAGCTAAACATTGAGGAAATTACCAGAAAAATAAATTAAGATGGTGCACTGCTTCATCTCAGTGTCTTTGCTTTAGTAAAATAGCTAACTTTGTATAAATTATAAAAAGTTCATAGCTGAATCGGCTTAGTTTTTTGTCGAATCCAAGCTGATAAAACCAAGTTATAGACTTGATATCGTTTCATAGTTTCTTCGGGATCTCCCATGCCAATGGACTTGATCGTTCGATCTATAAAAGTTTTTGAACTTTCTTCAAAGTCATTCAAATCTTCTTCTGTGATCACAAACCCATGAGCCTTTGCAATAGCAACTACATCAGCACAATTTGATTTGAGCTGTGCCTTTAGAGAAGCATCGCTTTTACTCTTTCTAATGAATTGCCCTAATTGGTTGGCCATTGGTGAATTTCAAGTCTTGCATATAAATTATCCCAAAATCGACAATCTCGTGTTATGACCTAGCTCATTCACAGCTGTGAGGTTGGTCACACCTTCTCGGAGAAATTATCAGAACTGACATATTGTAAGAAGCTTGCCGGAGATCACTTAGCTTCTATTCATCAAGTTCGTGCCCTGTATCGGACATCGTTTTAAGCGAATAGGGAAGTCATTGAAGAAATGAAAAGACCCTGCTAATGCAAGGGCTTTGATTGTGTAGGCTGTTATGACAGTAACAGACCGGTCGCGTTGTTATCGTTTCATTTGCATAGCAAGAGCACTGATCCCTTTGACCCCGGAAAAGAGCACTTAAAACACCCAGAACCCCCACCAGCCACGTCTTCCAGCTCTTCATCGGAAAGGTTTTGGCGATAAGTGTTTAAGTCTTCTGTGGTAATCGAGAACCCAGCAGCCTTTGCAATAGCAACAACATCAGCACCTTCTGCTTTTAACTGTTCCAGTAGTGAAGTATCGGCTTGAACTTTGGCGATGAATGCTTTGAGTTGTTCTTCTGACATTAGGTTTTAGGTTTATTTATTATAGTTAGCAGTTAGCAGTTAGCAGTTAGCAGTTAGCAGTTAGCAGTTAGCAGTTAGCAGTTAGCAGTTAGCAGGAGACAGAGAGAAAAATCAAACAAATCTTTCACGCCATTTAACGATTGGACGCGTGCCTTATTGTCCCCATAGCCCCCTGCAAAGCACGGCTATTTCTTTGAGACATGATCTGTTAGGGCAAACACGGTGCGTTGAGTGAGGACCAGTTGAGAAGCTGAGCCTGATGGATACCCAACATCTATCTACCTACCACGGCTTTGTTCTCATAGATATTGCTGCTGATTTTTGCGGATAACGTTGGTATAGCTGTTGGTATAGGTCTGATTCTCTATTCCTGAAAAGCCTTGCACTGCAAGAGATCTTAAAGACTGTTGTGGTAGTGCTCTCTAGTTGAAGTAGGTCTTGTTAGCGAGTGCTGGGCTGAGATCTCTAAGTATCACTAGAATAACGTTGGTATAGGTGCCGTTCAGAAAGGTCCCGAACTACATCACTAAGGCTCGTCAAAGCTACATGCTGCAACGTGCCATCTCTATGGATGTGACTGGCCACAATCGGAGAAACATCGTTTAAAGGGCCAATAGGGAAGTCTTTTCAAGTAGAGATAGTCATTGAAGCTCTTCGATCTCTATAGGCAATCTCACACTATCTACTGATGTCCTATTACTTTAGATTAAAGAAATTGACTTAGGTCTAGACAGCTGATGGTTGGGCGAAGCAAGGAGCATGCTGGCCCATAAGCTAAGTAAGATGATTTGCCTTCATCTTGAGTCGCCCATAAAGCGGCAATCAGGGATCTTATCAATTATCCTATCAACTGAGCCCTTGCAAACCACAGACATTGAATGATCATTCATAAGTCATGAAAAAACATTTTTTAGACAAAAAGCTGCTAAAGAGATCATGATATCTGGCCTCAATGGAAAGGCGCTTCAGGTTTCCAAAGCCGATATACCTGATCTGGCTGCAATTAAGGCTGTTTTGCCTCATCAATGCTTGAATTGCAGCACCATTACTTCACTTGCTTATCTATCGCAATCTCTGACGATACAGGCCATTGTAATTTTTATAGGGTTCTCCATTCCTCATAGTGTAGAAATATTTCCTGTTTGGGTTCTCTACTGGCTTGTGTCTGGCACAACAGCAATGGGCTTATGGGTCATCGCCCATGAATGCGGACACGGTGCGTTTTCGAAAAATAGGAAATTAGAAACATTCGTTGGATATGTGTTGCATTCGATGCTTCTTGTTCCATATTTCTCATGGCAGCGTTCACATTTAGTTCACCATACCTATACCAACCATATCGCCAATGGTGAGACCCACGTACCTTTGGTTATTCGTGGCAATGGAATTGATGAGCAAGCTGGTGGTGAAAAAGATATTGCCATAGCAGGCAAATTAGGAAAAGTTCAATATGGTGTTTTTCAGCTTGTGCTTCATCTGATTTTTGGCTGGCCAGCCTATTTGTTGATTGGGAAGACTGGAGGCCCAAAATATGGCCTATCGAATCATTTCTGGCCGATCGCACCTTTCTCTAGAAAATTGTGGACAAAAAAATGGATAAATAAAGTATGGCTTTCTGATTGGGGGATAGGCCTGACTTTGTTTGCTTTGATTTCCTGGAGCCTGCATGATGGTTTTGTTACTGTTTTTGCAATATATATAGCTCCTCTGTTAGTCGTTAATATCTGGTTAGTGACCTACACTTGGTTGCATCATACTGATACTGATGTTCCCCATCTTGGCCATTCAGAATTTTCCCAATTGCGAGGTGCATTCCTATCGATCGATAGGCCATATGGAAAAGTAATTGATTTCCTCCATCACAAGATAGGCTCGACTCATGCCATTCATCACATCGCACCTTGGATGCCTCATTACCATGCGGGCAAAGCTACTGTTGCCCTGAAAAATGCTTTCCCAAAGGTATACCTTTACAATCCAACGCCAATTCTTCAGGCTCTTTGGCTTATTTCTACCAACTGCATAGCTGTCACTCGGGAAGAGAGCACTGGGCGCTATGTATGGAAAAGTCCTTGGTGAGAGGACGAGGATCGAAGAAGATCCATCTACTGGTTTAATATCTATCCGGTCAGTTGTTTAATGATTATCTATAGCCAATATACACTCACACTCGATCGCTTTTTATAGGGATTACTCCTTGCATCTGTGGATAATGTTTGCAAATCTTTTGCGATGGGGTTGATAATATTTTTCTTAAAAGGATTGCACTGTAAGAGATTTCTTAGGCTGTTGGAGTAAGCCCAATCGTTAAATTAGATCTTGTTAGCGAGTGCGGGGCAGACGCCTCTATGAATCACTACAAGATCATGTATTGCTTGTAGTGCATGTAATTGAATAGGATTCGATATAATATCTGAATATAGGATTCTCCCAAGTTAGGTATCTGATTATTCAGATGTAGCGGTAATCAATCGTCTACAGAAACGTAACGTGTCCATTCCTCCTTTCTATGTTGTTGATGGTAGAAAACAACAAAGGGAAAATTGAACTTATAATGAGTATCGTTCAAGTGTTTATTCACCCAGTAACAACCTATCTGATAGTTATTCCTAAACATTTCGTCATGATCTGAATAAATGTCTACGATTGAAGTGTCACCATTTAGGTGTTCCTCTATGAAGGTCTGTTTGTCTTCGAAGACGTCGATCAGAAAAATCTCATAGGTGTTTTTGGTTATACCAACCCTCATTAATTCTTCGATAACCTCATCATCCATATAGTCAAATCTCCAGCTACCATTATCCTCATCAGGAGGTTTAATGTCTTCATCCTTAGACAAAAGGATTGCTAAGTCAGTTTTGTTCTTAGTCATGACTCTCTAAGCGGGAGAATAAAAACGATTGTTTTAAGGAGCTTCTCAGGATGTCAACCTGTTGACCATCATAACCAACACCTTCTAGGACATCATCAGTTAATGATTCCCCCAAGTGTAGCTGAGTGTGATTCGTCTTAGGGGTGGGGCGTTTGTCACCACTAGCAATAGTCTCCAACCCGCCATCTTTGATACATTACTTTTCGTTAGTTTCTTTATCGTTAGTTATCAGTCTAAAGCTAACCGAAAGCTAGCCTGATCGGGCTACATGCTTCCAGCCAGGGATATAGATCTTAGTTGACCTCACAGCACTTTTCATAATCCTTTTTCGTTAAACCAGAACCTGACCCTTGAGGGTTTTTATTCATTAAATTATGTTGTTTTGATTGTGGAGGTGATTTGAGTTCATCTCTCAGATGATGTAGCTCATCACCTTTTAGATATTCATAACCACCATCACATTTCACTTTTACCCAAGATTCACAATCCAAGGAAATGACCTTGCTTCTCGAATGCCCCTTGCTCATAGGTGTTTGCACTTCGAAGATATTCTAGTGCTTCGCACGTATCTCCTGGGAAAAATAGAAAAATGCTTGAAGGCAAGCATTTTGTTTAGAAGTGCCCATTTCACCTTTGGCAGGTCTTCTGACAATAGATATACTTGCCAAAAGCTTAATAGCAACAATTTTTATTTAGACCGAAAGCTTCTCCGGTTGCTTTATAAGCCGAATTTGGGCACTATTCCTCCCATGCCAATTAGATAGGATAATGCGGCCAAAATTATAAAAGAAACTACGATTTGCAGAGGAAGCTGCAGCAGCTCTTTCGAGGTAGGTAGAGGAGAGAGGTTGGGCATTTGATCACGGGGATCCTCTTCTTCGCTGGGCATGGAATGTTTTTCTCTGACAGTTAATAATTTACTTTAGCCAATCCAAGCATGAGCTCGATGACTTCTTACAATTCTTCTAACTTCCTGCTTCTTTTTCTTGCCCTCCTGGGCTAAGTATGTTAATACAAAAAAAGTTGTCTTTTCCTTTTGTCTTTACCTAGCTCTGTCTTCTTCCTAATCGCAATCCTCCTAATATTTGTTTCATTTGTAGTGATGTTTAATTCGTTAGTTGCAAAAAAGAACCGAGTTAAAAATGCGTTTGCATCAGTTGATGTTCAGCTCAAGAAGCGTTATGACCTCGTGCCAAACCTGATTGCGACGGTTAATCAGTATATGCAGCATGAGCAAGGAACCCTCGCCAAGCTAACCGAGCTTCGAGGGATGGCTCAGAGTGGCAGGCTAGGCACGCGTGGCAGGGTTGAGTTGGAGAATCAATTCTCCCAGGCCATGGAGTCAATCATGGTTTCAGTTGAGAATTATCCAGATCTTAAGGCTAGCCAAAATTTGCTTGCTCTTCAGGGATCCTTGAATGAGATCGAGGAGCAGCTTTCTGCCGCCCGGCGTACTTTTAATGCCGTAACCACTGACTACAACGATGCCATTGAAATGTTTCCTAGTAATTTTTTGGCTGGGCTGATCGGCTATCGACTCCGCCCTCTTTTTGAAATGCCTGCTATCGAAAGAGAGAACCCTAACGCGGCTAAACTATTTGCTGGCTAATGGTGAATCAACGATCCTTTTTTGCTGGTCACCCTTCTTATTTCCGCCAGGAGATTATGCCAGTTTTACGGATATTTGAAGGTAAACGAAAGCTCATTCTGCAGAAAATATTGAAGATTATATTCTTAATCGCCTTGTTGATAATTGCTGTTGTCATTCTGCTAACTTTTCAGTTAATCTCGCAGATCGCAGCTTTTATTTTGCTGCCCGTAGTGATGGTTGTCTTTGCCATCGTCTACAGGCAACTAACCAAGCAATATAAGGTGCAGTTCAAACTGCAGGTTATTACAGCGATCGTCAACTTCTTTGATTCAACTCTTCAATATGATCCACACGGTCGGGTGTCTAAGTCTCAGTTTGTGCAAAGTGGGTTATTTAATACTTCTCCTGATCGTTACCGTGGCGAGGATCGGGTTTTTGGTACTTTGGGAAAGACCAGTATCGACTTTAGCGAGGTTCATGCGGAATATCAGTCTCAGAACACCGATTCTGATGGAGCCACGCAGACCTCATGGCACACGATTTTCAAGGGTTTGTTTTTCGTCGCAGGCTTCAATAAGCAAATTAGAGGAACCACTGTTGTGCTTCCAGATGTAGCCGAGCGTCTTTTTGGGGGTGTTGGAAAATTTTTTCAAAACATTCAAAAGATTGGCCGACATCCCGAACTGATCACTCTGGAAGATCCTGTTTTCGAGAAGTATTTTGTGGTTTACGGGGATGATCAAAATGAAGCGAGATATATCCTCACCCCGAACCTTATGGAGCGGATTGTTTCATTTCGGCAGCGAACCGGACAAAAACTTCGTCTTTCTTTTTGTGGAGAGAACGTTTATGTGGCCATCCCGAGCGACCATGACATGTTCGAGGCCAGAGTTTTTCGCACCCTTTGGAGCAAGACACTGATCAAGAGCTATGTGGACGACATGGCGATGGCGATAGGTGTGGTTGAAGAGCTCAATCTCAACCGTCGTGTTTGGACGAAGCCATGAATTTTTAAATGCTAAAAATTCTCATGCGGAAGAGTTGTTCTGGTTACAGCCTTTAAAGCACCTGCACCACTTCACTGACTTCGGGGATCATTTCGCGCAACTTGCGTTCGATACCCATTTTTAGGGTCATGGTGCTACTAGGGCAGCTGCCACAGGCTCCTTGAAGACGCACTTTCACCACAGGACCATCAATTTCGACGATTTCTACATTGCCGCCGTCTGCCATAAGAAAGGGCCTTAGTTCATCGAGAACGGTTTCCACGTTCTCGTTGGTGAGGGCCATGGCTTCTGTACTCATGGATGCTCTGCACGTTTGGATCTATCCAGCCTAGGGGGTTCGCTCATAACCTTGCCAGCAGGGGTGCTTTCAAGTTGTGGTCGTCTCTGATGTTGCTGGATCCCAATCTCGCTACGACGCGGTGCTTGTCGGGGCTGGAATTATGAGTGCCACTTTGGCGGCCCTGCTGCATGAGCTCGATCCTGAACTGAGTTTGTTGATGGTCGAGCGTTTGCAGGCGCCTGGTCTTGAGAGCAGTGCGGCAGAAAACAATGCAGGCACTGGTCATGCGGCTAATTGCGAACTGAATTACACACCGCTTCAGCCTGATGGCAGCGTGGCTACTGCTAAGGCTTTGGCCATTAATACCGCCTTTGAGCGCTCTTTGGAGTTCTGGGCTTCGTTGACGGAAAAGGGCAAGTTGCTACCGCAGCAATTTCTACATCTGGTCCCTCATATCAGTGTGGTTTTTGGCGATGCTGATTTGGCTTTCTTGCATCAGCGCTTTCAGCAATTGAGTGCGCTGCCTGCCTTTGCCTCCATGCAATGGAGTACTGATGCCGCTGAGCTTGCCGAATGGATGCCATTGGTGATGGAAGGGCGAGCCAATGCAGAGTCTGTTGCTGCAACCTGCATCAAGCGGGGTACGGATGTGGATTTCGGATTGCTGACAGGGGCCTATGTGAAGTCATTGCAAGCCAGCGGAGCTTTGGAATTGAGTTGCGGCTGCGAAGTCGTTCATTTGCACCGGCTCGGCAAGCACCAGTGGAATCTTGATCTCAAGCATTCTTCTGGAAGTCGCTCTGTGCAGACACCTTTTGTGTTTCTCGGTGCAGGGGGGGGGGCATTGCCTTTGTTGCAGCGATCTGGCATTCCAGAGGCAGCTGCCTATGCAGGCTTTCCAGTGAGCGGACAGTGGTTGGTCTGCTCTGAGCCAGGTTTAACGGCAAGGCATCACGCCAAGGTGTATGGCAAGGCGAAGGTGGGTGCTCCGCCAATGTCTGTGCCACATCTTGATAGCCGTTGGATTGATGGATGCCGCTCGTTGCTTTTCGGGCCTTATGCGGGTTTCAGTAGCAAATTCCTCAAGCAAGGTTCCCGCTTGGATCTCTTGCGTTCGGTACGGCGCAGCAATTTTCGCTCCATGTTGGAGGTGGGTTTTAAAAACTTTGATTTAGTCACTTATCTCCTCTCAGAGCTACAGCAGAGTGAGAAAGATCGCTTTGAAACCTTAAAGCAATTTCTTCCCAATGCGCAGTTGAATGATTGGAAGCTTTCAGTTGCTGGACAGAGAGTACAAATCATCAAACGCACAGCCGAGGGGGGGCGGTTGCAGATGGGTACAGAGGTGGTATCCGCTGAAGATGGCTCCCTAGCTGCCTTATTAGGGGCTTCGCCTGGGGCTAGTACAGCGGTGACGGTCATGCTGGAAGTGTTGCAGCGTTGCTGGAGCGAGCGTATGGCAAGCGAATCTTGGCAACAACGATTGCAAAAATTGTTGCCGAGTTATGGCCATGACCCTAATTCTGATCCCTTACTGCTGAGGCAGATGCGCATACGCAGCAATAAATTACTCAGTTTTACTTGATCAAAAGATGGTCTGATTTTGATGTTTGATAATCAGCTTTTGATGAGACTGTAGATATTGATTGTGAAAGCCTTGTTTTGGTTAAATGGTGTTTTGATCAACTGCAGCGGCTATCGCTGCTGTGACGATATCGGTTGAACTTGTTGCTTCTGATGTTGTTGATGTAGGGGATTCAACAGAGGCGACATCCTCTGATGTTGTTAGGGCGTTGATGGCTTCTGAAATGGCAATAGAATCAGTCTCATCTGATGTTGTTGATTTTGCAAGTGAGTCATTGCTTGGATTGATGATTCCATCAGTTGCTTCAGCAGTGATCGTTGTTGAACTCTCTTCGATTTGTGTTTCTGCTGCCCCTATGATTGGATCTGATCCTACCTCTAGTGAATAATCTGAATCAATATTGTCTGTACTCAAGTCTAAAGTATCCACGTTTTGGAGTGTTGCTATGACAACACTGGTATTTTTGTCTCCAGCAAGACCATCTGCGTCAAAACTCACCAATGTATTGACTCCATCTTGTGCGAATAGAGCATGGTTTGCCAGATGGTCTTTATAGGTTTGTTCTCTCGACGAGAATCCCATGCAAGCAGGGTTGCATGGCTGAGAAATGAGTGAGGATTGACTGATCAATCAGTTGTTTCTACCTTCAGATTGCATGAAGAGAGTTGAGCAGCACAGATCACCTTTGCCTGGTTTTACTCATCAATTTGAGGCCTCGACTCTTCAGGCTCAGTTTGATACTTGGCTATTATCTGGACCAATTGATCGGTATGATTCCTGTTCTCTGAGCATCTCTTGCTTGCATAATTAGTGCAAGGCCGTTCTTGATTTGGTCGCATTGATATCTGTCGCTGTGAATCTTTTTATTAAGATCTTGATTGGAATCTTAGTCGCTATTTTGCTAGTTTTACTTTAGTTCTTGAGAGAGAATTTCTTGCTGTATTGGCTTTTGACACTGTCGAGATCATCTGTGATGCGGATGCATAAGCTTTAAGCATCAGTATCCAGGTGAAGAATATTTGATGCTTTTGAGTAAATCAAGGTTGTAGATGTTGCAAAATCCCTCCAGACACTCCTACAGCAATGGGCCTGATGAGATGGCTACCAGCATTCTTCATGGCTGGTTAGATCAGCAGGATCCTTAGAATCTGGATTCTGACTCCAAAGCGCCCGATAGGGGAATTCGCCAACGCATGACCGACGTTCCAGTTTCTCGCTTGAGGAACTTCTGCATCATTGCCCATATCGATCACGGCAAGTCGACTTTGGCTGACAGGCTTTTGCAGGACACTGGCACGGTGGCCGGTCGGGATATGCAGGAGCAGTTTCTCGACAACATGGATTTGGAAAGAGAGCGGGGCATCACGATCAAGCTCCAGGCTGCCCGGATGAACTACACGGCTGCCGATGGCGAAAGCTATGTGCTCAACCTGATTGATACCCCTGGCCATGTGGATTTCTCCTATGAGGTGAGTCGCTCCTTGCAGGCCTGTGAAGGGGCACTGTTGGTGGTGGATGCCAGTCAGGGTGTTGAGGCCCAGACCCTGGCAAATGTCTATCTGGCGCTGGAAAACGATCTAGAGATTATTCCTGTGCTCAACAAGATTGATCTGCCGGGCTCTGATCCAGAACGGATTAAAGAGGAGATCGAGGCGATCATTGGTCTTGACACCTCAACAGCAATTGCCTGTTCTGCCAAAACAGGCTTAGGCGTACCAGAGATTATGCAGGCGGTAGTGGATCGCATCCCGCCCCCTGCAGATACCATCGATGAGCCAACCAAGGCATTGATCTTCGATTCCTACTACGACTCCTACCGAGGCGTCATTGTGTATTTCCGGGTGATCAGTGGCCGGATCAGCACGAAGGACAAAGTGTTGCTGATGGCCAGCAAGAAGAGCTATGAGCTTGATGAGATCGGTGTGATGTCACCAGACCAGTGTGAGGTCAATGAACTTCATGCCGGGGAGGTGGGTTATCTGGCGGCTTCGATCAAGGCGGTTGCTGATGCACGGGTTGGAGACACGATTACTCTCCTCAATGCCCCAGCAGATGAGCCGCTACCTGGTTACACCGAGGCAAAGCCGATGGTGTTTTGTGGCTTGTTCCCTACGGATGCAGATCAATATCCAGATCTAAGGGAAGCGCTTGACAAGCTGCAGCTTTCAGATGCAGCACTGAAGTATGAACCTGAAACCAGCAGTGCGATGGGTTTTGGCTTTCGTTGTGGCTTTCTAGGCCTACTGCATATGGAGATTGTGCAGGAACGGCTTGAACGTGAATACGACTTGGATTTGATTGTTACCGCTCCTTCAGTGATTTACAAGGTGAACATGATTGATGGGCAGATGTTGATGGTGGATAACCCTGCAACATTGCCAGATCCGCAGAAGCGGGAATCAATTGAGGAGCCTTATGTGCGGATGGAGATCTATGCCCCCAATGAGTACAACGGCACTCTGATGGGTTTGTGCCAGGAACGGCGCGGTGAATACATTGATATGAAGTACATCACCACTGAGAGAGTTACCTTAATTTATGAGTTGCCCTTGGCTGAGGTGGTCACGGATTTCTTTGATCAGATGAAGAGTCGCACAAAGGGTTACGCCTCAATGGAATATCATTTGATTGGTTATCGCCGCAATGATCTGGTGCGCTTGGATGTCTTGATCAATGCAGAAAAGGCTGATCCACTTACCACAATTGTGCACCGTGATAAGGCTTATAGCATTGGCAAGGGTCTGGTGGAGAAGCTAAAGGAGCTGATCCCAAGACAGCAGTTTAAAATTCCCTTACAGGCTTCCATTGGTAGTCGCATTATTGCCAGCGAGAGCATTAGTGCCATGCGCAAGGATGTGCTTGCTAAGTGTTATGGCGGAGACATCTCAAGAAAAAAGAAGTTACTGAAGAAGCAGGCCAAGGGGAAAAAAAGGATGAAGGCCATGGGCAAAGTGGATGTGCCTCAGGAAGCATTCATGGCTGTATTGAAGCTGAATCAAGAAAGTTAATTATGGCCTTTTTATTGACTGGAATTGGTTGTTACGTAATCCTTGTCGATTTGTAGATAGTCACCTGTGGTGTTAGTTGATAATTTCTCCATCCAAGGTGATTCTAATCCAAGGGCTATCGTGTTTGTTTTGAGTACCTGTTCTCGTGTGTTGTTGAAGTTTGAATAGTGAGCAACTGTAGGGTCATGATCATTGGCTTGCCAGCTACCGCCCATACGATCGGCATTAGGCTCCCCGTCTGAGAGGAAGTAAAGTGTGTCCGTTTCGTTATCTTTGAAAGAGGCATCTAAGCCTTCCCATGGATAAGTTCCGCCCCACTTTGTGGGACGACCATTGTCCAATGAATTAACGAATACAATTGCGGATTCGCGCACACCCTCATTTCCAATTTTAATCAAGCCATTGCTTGATTGCTCCCAAACTTTGTGGTTCTTCCGACCTGGTGAGCTGAAGGATTGGATGCTGACTTTTGTATCTGGAGAAAGTGCTGTCAGTAGGCTGGTCAGTTCCGTTTGCAGTGATTCCATTCTGGTTAAAGCGCAGTTCTGACGTGACCAGAAATAGTAACTTCCACTCCAATATATTTTCCAGTTGCCATAAGTACTCCCCCAAAGGATGCAAGCACTCATGGAGCCTGAGCCATCAACAAGGAAGCGGATACGTTTGCTTTTTACATTGCGGAAGTAGGCCCCATTAAGTACACTATTGCTATCATCTCCATAGTGCTCAATACGTTTGTCTGCTCTGGCGAATGCCGCAAGATAAAGTGGATATCTGGTAATTGTTCGCGTAGCGCTGATGGCTTCAAGATAACTCTCAGTCTCAAATTTCTCTGCGTCGTTGTTGGGGTTCGGATCAATAAATTTGACCAACTTGCGTTTTTTATCAGTCATCACGCCAAGAGCCGGCTCCATAAAGGTGCGTGCTGGTGTGCTATCAGCTGTAAAGGAAACATCAAGGCCTTCTATGACTTCTCTCAGGCTTTTGATATTACCTTCATTATTTTTTTGCTCGCAATCCCCCTTGGGCTTTGTGCATTTCATCACTCCGATATCTTCAATTGCTTTGGCAATAAATGCGTCTTCTGTTTCGCTATAGCGTCCATCAAGGCTTAGAGGTGCACCACATCGCATCAGTGCATAGCCTGCCTTATTTGAATTAACACTGAGCCCATAAAGAACTGGTGTGTTTAGTTCAGCCATCTTGATGCCGAAGACTGGCTTGAAGACTTGATGTCGATCCTTTGCGAGCAGGCCGCATTGCTGGAGAGTTTCTTGATATTGCTCATTTGCCATATCGGTATGCTCCATTCCAGCAGGTACAGGGTCGCTGTTATTGACCAGGATGTGGATACTTCGCTCGATTTCTGATCGCAGCAGGCGCAGACCATTGGTTGTGTTTTGCCGCAGGGTCGCTTTGCTTTCAGCCCTATCCATCAATGTCTGCGTTGAGCGCAGGGCTAATGAGGACGCTCCGATTAGCAGAATGCCCGCCCCCGCCGCGACGACGGTTTCCGACATCCCAAAGCCATTGGTAGGCAAAGGATGCGATCGTCGCTGATGACAAAGGTTCTTGAGCAGTTTCATGGATCAAGTGCCATAGAACTATGGCTTTTGATGGTTTAATGATGACAGGGTTGAGATCTTTATTTCTCAATTAGCTGTGAATGTTTCCTGAGGATTGTCTGAAGACAACGATTAACTGCTATCGCAGAAATCAGTGTCACCATTCCAGGTTCCGCTTTGGATATGGCCATTGCCTGAGAGCTCGACGCATCGGGTTCTCAGCAGAGGCTCTTGGGCACTATGTCGAGAACGAATCAGGATCGTGAGATTGTCATGTTTTGCGCTGGTTCCTGGTGGTGATAATTCGTAGCTAGCTTGTGAAGCAGACACCTCGACCTCTTTTGACTCTCTGCTTCCTTCAATGCTGAGAAAGCGATAACGTGATTTTCCTTTTAGCAATTCGGGTGTGCAGTTAACAATCTCCCCATCTTGATTCCAGCAACACTTAAGACGTTGAGTGTTACTTTGAGAGCCATCAGGTTGTTGAAATTCCAGCAGAAGCCAAGGGGGGCCAAATTTTTTTTGGGTTAGATCCTGATCAAGGCTGAAGCTGCAGCTTGCTTTTGATTGCCCCAATCTTGACCGCAAGCTGAACAAACCAGATTCGACAAATTGTGTGTAGCGATCGACCTGACCTTGAGCTACATTTCGGCGAAACTTTGGCACCCCATACGCAGATAAAATACTTACAATTGTGATCACAACCAAAAGCTCTAGAAGGCTGTACCCCTGCGAGGTGTGTTGACCAGAACGTAAGTGTTTCATTTGTAGCACCTCGCCTGGAAATTTGGATTGAGTTCCAGCACTCTTTGTTCAGTAGCATTTTTCATCTCAGTTTCATGGAGCAGCTCAGCAGAATTGTTGTCGGCAACTTTGGTTGCTCCTGGCCCTTCAAAGCTGAAGATGACAACCGCAATTTCTTCTGCAGCGGTTGTATTCACTGTTCTATTGATCAGTTTTTTGTTTGACTCGTTCTTGAGAGTCGGAGCTGGTACATATTGTCGACCCGTGCTCTCAATGATTTGCTTTTTCAGGTAATTAGGAGGGTCATGACAGGCAGACTGCTGCTCACCTTCGCTTGGGATTGAATCAAAAGTAAGTAGAGAGTCAGCTTGTTGTAAGAGCTGAATATTGTCATTAATTGCTGCCTCTATACGAGTTCGCTCTAGTTGATTCCTGCTGTTGATTAGTGCTGAAAGGGAGAACCTACTTACTGCAGTCATCGCCATAGCCAGCAACACACCAGCAATTAGGACTTCCACCATGGTGAAGCCAGAATCCCTCTTTTGCTGATCTGTTTGATTGCTATTGCTGCTGGTACTGAAAAGTCTTAGCTGATCTGTAATGATTTGCCTAGTGTTTTCTCTAGGTGAACATGAGTCTTGCTTTTGTTGGCTAAGTCTTATCCAATGAATTTGTTTGAAATATGGTTTAAGCAGGTGATTGCTTAGGATCATGTCAATGGTTTGATTCCATCGATCTCTTTTTAGGTTCGCACCAGATTGGGTGTGTTTCACCATCGCCTAAACGTGTCTAGGCCTGTGCCTCGAATACCTCGGGCTATGGTGCGGCCATAGCCTTTGAAGCCATCAGTGCTCCACTGCCAGAGTTCTTCGGCTGCCTGAGTTACAGATCCTTCGCCGCCATCGTCGCGATCGGTGATCAGATTGAGTGAATGATTTTGTGAGCAGAAGCTATTTGCCCAAATCACACCACGCATCTCTGCATCACTGCTGAGCGTGAACGTTCCTTTGCCAAGGGCGACCCATGCAGCAGGCAAACTGTTGCCGGCAATGCTCAAAACGTAGGGATCATCTAAAACTCTATTGGTATCGCAGTCGCTAGGTGCATCCCCTGTCGAAGCCGTAACCACAAAGCGTTCTGGACGGTTGTTGCACTTCGTTTGCCCAGAGTTAACCCCACAGAGAATGCTGCTATCTGATAGCTCTATGCGTCCACTTAGATTGGTCGGGGTAGAACCTGAGATGGGCAATTCAAGGTGTAAAACTATCGGTCTATTGTCATTTTCAATCAATACTTTCGTGTTTCTCAGGTTGATGTGCTCTACGTAGATATGACATTCCCCATTTTTATTTGAGCAAATATCATCTCTGCTAATCCTTACCTCCCACTCTTTCTGCTCTTGTGTTGTCCAAGATTTCCAGCCTTGGTAATAAACTGAAGATCTATACCAGCTGTAGCCATCTCTAAGAGTTGGCTTGCCTGTATAACACCAGTTGTATATACATGCCAAGGTTGCATCCCAGGTGAATCCATTAGAAGCTTGCTGAGAGGTTTGACCACCAGAGCTGACTTTGCTTGTGATCTGGATTCCTGGTGGTGCCGATGTGGTCTTGCTGTTGTTCGCTCTTGTACAGACTATTTGATCCGTACCACAATCAAAATTTGAATTGTTGCCTGTGTCATCAAAACTCCATACACGCGTAGCTCCTGAGTTGCTAGGCATCGTGTCGATGACTTTATTTTTGTCGTAAAGAGCTGTACTTGGTAGCCCTCTGTTGAGCACAGGCCAGATTCGATCTGCCACAGCGCTTGATTGGCCTTGAATGCCAGCTTTGAGAGTGCTGGTATCACATCCACCTTGTTTCTGGAAACTGTTTGGAGATTCCACGTCCCACATGATTAGGCCTGCGCCGCTGATGCTTGTAGGGCCAAGATCAATATGTTGTGCTGCAAGGACACCCCAATCCTCAGGCTTCACAACACTTGAGCTGATGTATAAAGAGCGTGTTAGAAGTGTTCGAGCTAAATAGTCTTCGTCTGAGGAACCGACTCTTTTGGCGATGCCTTCAATTTGGAAGACTCCTTCACCAAGCCCATTCTTTCCTGGGCTTAAGTAATCACGTAGGCGGTAAAATGTTTGGATGCTGCCTTTGCCATCCTGACGCTGGGTTCTCGTTTCATCAGCAATAAATGGAACTGAGATAATTGTTTCTGTATTTCCTCCACCCACGTGGCCTGTCGGCCATTTGGCTGTTTCGCTGGATGGATGAATGGGTAAACCCATTGAGGTGACAGTACATAGCTCTTCAAGAGGTTCTGCTTCTGTCGTATTGATGAGTTCCCAGGAGAATCCGTTATTGGGATTATTAGTATTTTTTTGATTATTGAGTGTAAAAAGAAAGCCTCTATAGTTTTCAGGATCATTTTGGTTGAGCTTGCTCAGGATTCGGTTAAAGCCATTGACGGCAGCAGCTTCGGCCATCTGTTGATAGCTTTCGGATGCCCCTAGCTTCCTGGCCATCAGTTGACGGATGAGCAATCCGGTGGCGCCGGTCAGTAAGGTTAAACCCGTTAGCAATGCTAACAATAATGCTAAACCTTCTTCCCCATTTGGGGCTTTTCTCTGACGTGAGAAATAGAGGAAATGATGCAATAATCCTTTTTTAATTTTAAGCATCAGCTATCTCCTCTGCAGACAAGATCAGCGTTGCTAACCGCATTTTTGCTGTCTTTCCTGCCTTGTTTTAAATCGCTCGCACCCGTTCCAAGATCAATGCAAGCGATCACATTGAACTTGGCCATTTCTGGATTTTCACTCGTTGGCTTTGCCGTGAATTCGAAGTAGTTAGTGTTACCTCCATTGTCCGTGCGGCTTAAAGTGTAATTGCCTCCAGGCAGATTGATTGAACCGAAAGTGGTAAGACTTGCCGGTCCGCTGGTTGTCATGATCGCTGCGATGTCATTCAGTTCTACCCAGCCAGTGGGGATTTTGTTGAACTCATCGATATAGGCTGCCAGGGTGTTTTGTATCTGAGCTAGAGTAGCTACAGCCTCACTTTGTTTTGCTCTCTGCACTTGATTAAAGTAATTTGGCAACGCAACAGCGCTAAGGATCCCTATTATTACGACCGTAAGCAGAACTTCTATAAGCGTAAAACCCCCAGTTATTTCGTTATTTGCTTGGACTGGAAGAAGCTTCACTTGAATTCTTCTCTCTTTCTCCGCTACTCTACGAGGCTTCTTTCTGTCAATACTGAGAATGGTCTGAGAAGTGGTTGAGAGTTTTATGCAGTAGATGATTTCAAAAAAGCTTTTATAGGCTAGCTCGTGAACATGTTCGCTTTTGCCAGTATTTTGGAGGAGTCTCTTTCCTAATGATTTAGACATTCGCGAAATATATAGCTGTATTGATTGGTCTAATTACTTTTGTTTATCGCCTATTTACAAATGCTTCTTGTATTTATTGCCGTTAGATTCAGCTTGCTGCTTGGGTGATTTGACCGCTGGTTTTGTCTACAGTGATCGTGCATTTTTTGCCTTTCGCTAATGCTGTGCCGTTGCATTTTGCTCTGCCTCCAACAGCATCAGCTTCTGTTTCGTAAGTGACATCTTTCGTAGGCGCTTTTGTTGTATCTCCGCCATTGCAATTATTTGCGATTGTTAGGCCTGTTGTTGTTGTGGGGTAATCAGCTGGATAGGGCCCGTCGGTAATGATTGCTGCGGCGCATTCTTTGGCAAGCCCAGCTCCTTCGCCGAGTTGTGTGTTGAGCTCCGCTTTTTCTTTGATCCCGGTGAATTGCGGTAGGGCAACCGCACTCAGGATGCCAACGATCACAATCACGATCATCAGCTCCACCAGGGTGAAGCCTTGCTGTAAAGCGCTTGCTCCCTTCTGGCGTCTCAACAGCGCAAGCTTTAGCTGTTGGTTGAGGATGCTCATGGTGATATGCGATTTCAATATTGGCCCCATCATATTGCCTTGATATGGCGATTTTGTGGTGAAGGATCGTCTAAGGCTTCTCTGAGAGTTCTCTTTGAGCTGTCTTAGAGGCTCGTTAACTGTTGGCCCAAGATGCTTGCTTTCATGCTTTTGCCCCTGAGCTGATCTGCTCTCGCCTCTGGCCCCTCAGGCTTTGAGTAATCCGCAGCTTGTTTGCCGATTGCTATCGCTGCTGATTGATTTCAACGCCTTGTTGAGCAGGCTTTTGCAGGGCTGATCTCTTGGCTTCTTACTGATCAAGGTCATCATTGTTAGCGATTGCTGCTTGCCTGCGCCGGCGGGGAATCCTTGTCGTAGTTGTTGTTTTGAGATGACTTCTTATCGCCAGCGGGGCTGTTGTCAAAGCACCACCGCTGGCTTGGTGTTGCCCCTGGCGCTTGCGGCTGCGTTTATGGTTTTACTTGGCAGCACTTCGCTATTTTCGCTTGCGCTCCTGAGCCTTAGTCGCACGCGCATCAGCATGGCTGAGCGGATGCGCGCCGATCAGCTTCGCTCTGCTGCGCAGCACTTCGCACAGCTCGCTACAGATTCCCACGCCTGCCTTCTCACTTGGCCTTCCAGTCGTTGGAATGATTTGGGCTCTCAATGCGCTGATGCTGATCCCGGCCGTCTGCAACAAGGCTTGATCGGCGAGAACGTTTGGTCCTTGATCGACTGGGTTCCCAGTGGTGACACAGGTCGCTTGAGGCTGCGTCTTGCCGCTGGTGCTCGAGCTGCCTTTCTGCTCGCATTAGCCCCTGATGGCCCCGCTGTGCGTGAGGTTGGTGCGATGCAACCTCTGGTCACCCTTGCGCAGGAAAGGCCATGAGTTTGACCGAGCTGATGGTGGCTTCTCTGCTGTTAGCTGGTACGGCAACGAGCGGACTGCACATTTGGGGGCAGGCCAGCCTGGCTGCTCATGTTGGCTGGCACAAAGAGGAACAGCTTGAGTCTGTTGAGTTGCAGTTGGTGGCCTCCCAGCGCTGGTTGTCAGCTGTTGGCCATGGTTTTGAGCTGCTTACTGCTAACGGCAGTTGCCGTTTTGATCTTGCCGCCGTGTCTCGTTCAGCAGATATGGCTTTGCCTTTGCCGGAGGGGCTTGAGCGGCATTGGCAAAGGCAGGCTTATGGCGCTGGACTTTGGCTTGAGATTGACACTTATCCGCCTAAGGGGTCGCTTGTTGAGCCGCTTCGACGTCGCCAGTTGCTTACGCCCGCGGGGACTGGTTGGTGCAGGCCCAGTCTGACGGCGCAGCCATGAGCCGTTTGTCCGATGCAGCCTCTGCTGAACAGGGATTCAGCTTGTTGGAGCTGTTGCTGACTCTCTCGATCCTGGCAGTTCTGGCTGGCTTCAGCTTGGTGAATACTGGTGAGTACCGCCATCGTTTGCAGGTGGATGTTGCTGCTCGACGACTGCAGCTTGGCTTGGAGCGCGCTCGACTGTTTGCTTTAAGTCAGCGGCAGCCCTGCGGGTTGCGTGTTGCTGCTGAGGGTTGGCAGAAGCCGCTTGTTCGTGAGTTGCCAGCTTGTGTGTCCTCTCGATTGAGCCTGCAGGAACCATTCGCTGCAGTGCCACTGACTTGGCAGAGCAACTTGCCTCAGCTGATGCGCTTTGCGGCGAATGGTTTGACTTTGGATGGTGGAACCGTTGTTTTGGGCAGCCTTCACAGCCCTTATCGACGCTGTTTGGTGATCAGCCTGCCCTTGGGCGTGAGCCGTGTTGGCCGTTATGACGGCGATCCCCTCGATCCAGCAATTGGTCTTAGCAGTTCACGTTGTTTACCTGATGAAGCGCTCTAAAGGCAGTGACGGTTTTATGGCTTCACTTTGGTGGAGGTGATGCTGGTGATCAGTGTGGGGATGGTGTTTGTTGCGATGGCCCTTGGCGTGATCACTCGAGATCTTTCCCTTGGTCAGGCAATGGCCCAGCGCCTGCGTGAGCGGGGTCTTCAGCAACGCACCCTGATGTTGATCAAGGCTGACTTGGCGCGCGGCTATGGCTGGCTGGTTGATCCGCCAATCTCCAACCTTTGGCCTTGTTCCTTAGCTGGTCGTCAGCCTGTGTTGGCAATCGCTACAGCAAAAGATGATCCCGAAGCCCGTCGAAGGGCCATCATCTACTCGATTGGCTCGGCTCCATCGCCGATCTGGCGCAGCCAGGTGTTGATGCGCTGTGGCCCGGCGTTTGACATCAACGGCGAGCCTAACCTCGCAGGCAGCTTCCAGAACCGTGTGCTGATCGATGGTTTGCCTGCCTCGCTCAGTCATGGCGAGCTTGGTTTTGTGGCACGTCCGGACCCTCTTCTGCCGGTGTTGCGCCTTGAACTGGAGCAGCAGTTTCAGGCTCCTGACGGGAAGATGCAGCGCATCCGTTCAGTGGCCTCTGCTTGATGCTCTGCACGTTGATGATTGATTGGCGTATGCAAAAAGCATGTCAGGCTCAGTCAACTTTGCTTGTATCGATGCTGTATTCGGATCAGGTGCAAACTATTGAGACGCAAATATTCGACACTAATGATGCATAAGTTGCTCTCAATATGGCTTTGGCGTAATGCTTTTTATGCGGAATTTAGGATGTCAGTAAGCAACTGTTTTGTGATGGAGTTCCACGCGTGCTTATTCTGACAGCAGAACAGCAGATGCCATCAATACCCTTCATTTTAAGGGTTGTATTGAGGGGGACCGGAATTTAGGGTTGAATAATCAACTTATTAGGAAAAACAATTTGACAAATCTTTTTAGCTTAGATCTCTTCCCTCATTGGGATTGTGATCTTGATCACAGGGATTAATGATTCCGCTCACAGGTGTAGCCGTTGAGAACGGCGAAAGTATGTAATGCTAAGCAAGGAGCTCTTGGTTGGACATTAACCGTCTTGGCAAATCATTGAACGCAAGAGGGGACTGGATCAATTTTAGGCATCCGCCTTATTCGATTCGCCGCGTTCTAGAGCGCACCAGCTTGATGGCTGTGGGGTTGGGATATGGCTTGTTGTTGTTCTTTAACCTGCAGCTCCCGGCTGAACAGCGTAGGCAGGCTCAGCGGGAAGACCTTGGCGATGCCAAGGCTATCCTTCGTAAGTCGAAGGATTTGATCCTTCGCGCCGATTCAGTATCGAAATCTGAAAACAGTATTGATCCACTTTTGCTGAAGAGATTGCTGAGTGATTTTTCATCTTTTCATCTTTTGATTTCGATGCACCCCAAGGGGTTTGAGGCTGGTTTTGTGATTCCTGATGTGAGAGGAAATATCAATCTTGGTAAGGTTCTAGCTTCTTATGGTTTGCGAAAATATCAAGGCGATGCCAAATATGGTCCTGTTCTTATTGATATTGATTCAGCTTATTATTCAATCATTAAAGATGACATTGAGCTGCATGGAAATACTTGGAATATTTATCTGGTGCAGGATGTTAGTCGTCAGATTCGCCAGCAAAATATTCTAACCATCATTCTTATTCTAGCTGCTTTACTTGCTTCGATGGTGACCTTATTCCTCACGCGTACAGGCATTCGACGAGGTTTGGAGCCTTTGCAGCGCTTTGGCGGCGTGATCGAATCAGTCTCGTCTGGATCTCTCGACGATCATCGCTGTGATCCGAAATATGAACCTTTGGAACTTAAGCCTCTTGCCGGTTCGTTTAATGCGCTTTTAGATCATTTGGCTGAATCGTGGAATCGTCAGAGGAAGTTTGCCAATGCTCTCAGCCATGAGCTGCGCACACCGATTACTTTGATTATTGGCTATACCTCCAGGGTTTTGCGCCGATCAGGAAACCTTAGTGAAGATCAGCGGCATCAATTGACGATTATTGATGATGAGACTCGTCGTCTCGGAAGGTTAATCACTGATCTATTAGATATTGCGCGTGAGGAATCTGACACTCTGGTGATGACTTCAGAGCCTTTCTCCGCATTTGAGACGTTAGAGCAGGTGCTTTTACTAAACCAAGGTGATCATGAGACTCGCTTGAAAATCGAATCGAGTTCATACGGTTTTGATCAGATCTGGGCTCTTGGTGATCACGATAGGGTCGTGCAGTGCCTTAGCAATTTGATTGAGAATGCTTTCAAGTACAGCCCAGAAGATAAGAGAGTTGAATTGAGCTGCATTAGCACGCATGAGTATGTGAGATTGCAAGTTCGAGATCATGGCCCTGGTGTGCCAGAGGCTGACAAGGAGTTGATTTTTGAGCAGTTTCAGCGTGGCAGCAACACGGCACAACAACCTGGCAGTGGCGTTGGTCTAGCCCTTGTGCGCTCGTTGGTGAAGCGGATGGGAGGGCGCGTTTGGGTTGAGAATGCTGCTGATGGTGGAGCGATCTTTGTGATTGAGTTGCAACGTTGTCAGCCGCCCTAGCAACAATGCAGAGACTGTTCTGTCTCCTTCCTCAGCAGTGAGCGTTGACCTTTCGTCTTTGCGTCTGTCACGAGTGACCTTGTCGACTCGCATGGCGCGCTGGGGGATGGTGATTGTTGCCATCTATCTGTTGGTGGCCTTAATCACCCCCTTGCTGGTGATGGTGGGTGTTTTGCCTGAGGCCAACGCTGGTCTTGATAATCCCATTTATGCGCCTCCTTCATGGGGGCATTGGTGCGGAACTGATCGTCTCGGACGGGACGTATGTGTTCGCACCATGGAGGGCAGCGGCGTGGCTTTGCAGGTGGTTCTTCTTGCGGTGACCTTGGCTGTGTTCGTGGGGGTGCCCCTAGGGATGATGAGTGGCTACCTCGGAGGTGCTTTGGATCGCATGTTGGTGTTGGTGATGGACACCCTTTACACATTGCCGGTGCTCTTGCTTTCTGTGGTCTTGGCTTTTTTGCTTGGACGGGGTATTCCCAATGCGGCCGCAGCCCTTTGTGTTGTTTATGTGCCCCAGTACTTCCGCGTGGTTCGTAACCAAACAGCCCAGGTGAAAGCAGAACTGTTTGTGGAGGCTGCCCGTTCCCTCGGTGCTGGCCCCATTTGGATCTTGCGCAAATACCTGCTTCGCAATGTGATCACATCCGTGCCAGTTCTGCTGACCATGAATGCTGCTGATGCTGTTTTGGTGCTTGGTGGCCTTGGTTTTCTCGGCCTGGGATTGCCGGAAACTGTGCCTGAATGGGGGAGTGATCTGAATATGGCTCTGGCAGCAGTGCCAACTGGGATTTGGTGGACTGCTCTCTATCCAGGCTTGGCCATGTTCGTATTGGTGCTGGGACTCTCATTCCTTGGTGAGGGGCTGGAGGCATGGGTGAGTGGTCTCGATGAGTCGACTGCCTGATTTCAGATCACTCCCATTGCATCCTTTGGAGGGGCACACTGAGGGAAGTCTTTGCTTTAAGCCATGCCCTGGTGGATCACATTGATCTTGCTGGCGCTGATGATCTTCCTTTGGGTCTCCGGGCGCCGAAATCCTGATGATGTGATCGGTCTGCTTCAGCAGATGCTAGCGATCGGCTTGGCCATGGTTGTGCTGTTTATAGGCCAAAACATTTTGCTGGAAAGCATTGTCTTGCTGATTGGCTTGCGTCTTCCCGCGGCACGTCAAAACCAACTTGGGATCAATTGATCGCATGCAAGCAAAGATGTGCAGATGCCATTTTGAGTGTTAGCTGGTTGCTTAACAGCGCAATCTCACGTTGCGGGGGAGGCTTCCTTGGATTTCGCCTTGATCGTTAAGGGCAGGATATGACCTGCCTTCCTGCTGGCACCATGCTGCAACTTCTGGATAGGCCCACTCAAATAGGCGCTGTTGATAAAGCGCTGGTTCTAGGCCTTCACCGGCTTGAGGTGCGATACCAGCCAGCCGTCGTTGACGTAGGGCCTCAAATAGCAAGGTTGCTGCTGCTACCGAAACATTCAACGACTGCACCATGCCGCACATAGGGATGAAGATCCCTTCATCCATCAATGGCTTCGCCAGCTCACTAAGGCCCCATTTCTCAGCTCCCAGGACGAAGGCTGTAGGTTCGCAGAAGTCGCAGTCTCGGTAGTCGCGTGCGTTTCCACCTAGATGGGTTCCATAAAGGCGAAAGCCACTGTCCTTGATGGCCTTGACGGCAACTTCGATGCTGCTGTGCTCTTTGAGCGGTATCCACTTTTGGCTTCCCTGAGCGGTACTGTTGAAAGTGGGCAGGCGTCCTGAATAGTTCACTGCATGGGCTTCCAGGACACCCACCGCATCGCAGCTGCGCAGAATGGCTGAGAGGTTGTGGGGCTTTTCTACGTGCTCAAGCAGAACTGTCAGATCTGCCATTCGGCAATCCAGAACAGCCTTGAGACGATCAAATCGGCGAGGCAGCAGAGGCATGGGCCAAGCGTCTTTTGACTTGAGGGTATGGGATGCCGTGTCCCTCATCCCTTTCGGCCAGTTAGCGACCTATGGTCAGATTGCCGAGATGATCGGTGCCTATGGATGTGCCCGTCAGGTGGGTTGGGCTATGCGTCGATTACCTTTGCCATCCAAGGTCCCTTGGCATCGAGTGGTGAATGCGAAAGGGATGATTTCGATGAGTTTGAGCCGCGAAGGATCTGACTGGATGCAGCGGCAGATGTTGATCGCTGAAGGAATCCTTGTGGATGCCGAGGGTCATTTGCCCTTACGACGGCATCTTTGGCGGCCGCAGTTGAGTGATGAGGGCCTGTTGTTGGGAATGGCTCAGGAAGGCGTTAGCTCTGGAAGGTTCATCTCAGCCCAGGACAACCATTGATGTTGTCTTCTTCTTCCGTTGCTGCCGCTGATGGATCTGTACCTGTACCGGGACTGCTGCCGCGGCGGGTGGCATGGGAGCTGTTACAGGCAGTGGCGGCAGGGGCCTATGCAGATGTCGCTCTCGAACGAGCTCTGCGTCAGAACCCCATGAGCGGTGCCGACCGTGGCCTGGTGATGGAATTGGCTTATGGCGCAATCCGTCAGCGGCAATGGCTCGATGCTTGGTTGGATCGTCTTGGCAAGGTGCCTGCTTGCAAACAGCCACCAGTGCTGCGCTGGTTGCTGCATTTGGGGCTCTATCAGATTCTGCGTATGCAGCGGATTCCAGCGGCAGCGGCAGTGAACACCAGCGTTGAACTTGCTAAGACCGGCAAGCTTGCCCGATTGGCTCCGGTGGTGAATGGCATTTTGCGGGCGGCATTGCGTGCACGCGATGCCGGTGAGGTACTCCTCGAGCCGGAGGACTCTGCCGCTCGGTTGGCGCAGGCGGAATCTCTACCGTTGTGGTTGGTGGAGCAGTTACTTGTTTGGCGAGGCGAGGTGGGAGCTGAGCTGTTTGCTCGTGCCAGCAACCAGGTACCAACACTTGATCTGCGCATCAATCGACGTCGTACAAGCCGTGAGAACGTAAGGCTGGCGCTTGAGGCTATTGGAGTGGAGAGCACTCCGATCGAGAGCTGCCCTGATGGTTTGATGGTGACTGGTAGTGCTGGTGACCTAAGCCAGTGGCCTTGCTATCAGCAAGGACATTGGTGTGTGCAGGATCGCTCTGCACAGTTGGTCGCACCGCTATTGGAGCCGCAGCCTGGGGATCGGATTCTTGATGCCTGCGCAGCACCAGGGGGTAAGGCCACTCATCTTGTTGAGCTGATGGGTGGTTCGGGAGAGGTGTGGGCTGTGGATCGTTCCGCTGGTCGACTCAAGCGCTTGGCGGATAATGCTGCTCGCTTGGGGGGTGACTGCCTCCATGCTCTAGTCGCAGATGCTACGAATCTGTTGGCGGTGAAGCCAAGCTGGCGAGGATCTTTCCAGAGCATTCTTGTGGATGCGCCATGTTCTGGTTTAGGTACCTTGGCCCGTCATGCGGACGCCCGTTGGCGAGTCACTCCGTTGCAGATTGAGGGGCTGGTGATCTTGCAGTCCAAGCTGCTTGAAGGCCTTCTGCCTCTGCTTAGCTCTGGAGGCCGGTTGGTTTATGCCACTTGCACCATCCATCCGGCCGAGAACTTTGATCAGATCGAGGCCTTCCTTGGTCGGCATCCTGAATTGAGCTTGTCTCAGGAACAGCAACTATGGCCTGATCCTGAGCATGGTGGTGATGGTTTTTATTCAGCCGTGTTGGATCTCAGCTGAGCCTGATCACGGAATAGGCATTGGCTCGAAGTTTTCATTGAGCGGCGGTCCCCCTGGCGGTGCGATGTATCTGGGTGGAGGTCCCTGGTTTTGATCTTGGTCTTTGGCAGCATCCTCGCTGCCGTTCTTTGGTTTGCTCCTCGTTTTGCTTGGTGGCCTAAAGGTGCGGTTCATCACTGGTTTTGGTGGGAAGGGTTGTACCTCAAAATTGTCTTGGATCTTGGTCATGAACTGCTTCCAGGCCCATGCAGCATCACCACTGCCGCCAGATGTCTTTCGGTTGTTGTCGTAGCCAAACCATACGGCGGTTGTTAGTTGTGGTATTGAGCCAATGAACCAGAGGTCACGGGCACCTTCCGATGTGCCGGTTTTGCCCGCCACCGGCCGGTCACCGAGGGATGCCGCAGCTCCAGTGCCACCGCTGACAACGCGCTGGAGCATCCAGTTCATGGTGTCTGCTACGTCGCTATCGAGGGCTCGTCGACCTTTGTAGCCTTCGAACTTGTGGTTCCAGATCACCTCGTCGTCTGGGCCTCGGATCTCTTCAAATGGCGTGGGCTTCATGTAAATACCCCGGTTGGCTACTGCGGCATAGGCTGCCGTCATGTCGAGCACTGTTTGCTCGTAGGCCCCAATAGCGAGCGGATAGTACTTGCCCAATGGGCGAGTGGTGCCGATGCCAAGATTATTGGCCATGCTGATCACGGCATCAAAGCCCACCTTGTCTAGTAGTTGGACTGCAACAGTGTTTAGGGAGTATCTCAGGGCATCAGCGAGTGCCACTGATCCCAGGTATTTGTTGCCGAAGTTCTTTGGGCAATATCCTCTCCAGCAGCGTTTCGCGTCCACAACCTTGTCCTCTGGCTTAATGCCGGCGTTGATGGCTGCTGCATAGGGAAAAAGCTTGAAGGTGGAGCCAGGTGAACGCAGAGCCTGTGTTGCTCGATTGAATTGGCTGGTATTGAAGTTTTTGCCTCCTACCATCACCCGCACTTCACCGGTGCTTGGTTCGATAGACACCATGGAACCCTCTGTGTTCCCGGGGGCGTATTTGCGGATCACCTCTTGGGCTTGCTTTTGCCAAGCCAGATTGAGGCTGGTGTGAATCTTGAGTCCACCCACTTCTAGTTGCTCTGGGGTGAGCAGAGTGGGGAGTTGCTGGGCTACCCAGCTGGTGAAAAATGGTGCGCTGCTGTTGAAGTACTTCGGGATCGCTGGCTTGAGATTGAGGGGGCTGTTGCGAGCTGCATCGGCTTCTCTGGCAGAGATAAATCCTGCCTGCTGCATTCGTTTAAGGACAATTGCGCGGCGTTCTAGGGCGATTTTCTGGTTGACCAGTGGTGAATACACTGAGGGAGCAGGGGGCATGCCAGCGATTAGAGCGGCTTCCGGCAGTGTGAGTTGATTGGGGGATTTAGAGAAGTACACCCAGGCTGCATCGGCTACGCCGTAAGCACCTGAGCCCAAGTAGACGTAATTCAGATACTGCTCAAGGATTTGCTGTTTGCTGAGCTGTCGCTCCAGCTTGTAGGCCAGAGCAGCTTCTTTGAGTTTGCGCGGCAGGGTTCGTTCCTGACTCAGGAATACGGTTCGAGCAAGTTGCTGAGTGATGGTGCTGGCACCTTCCCTCACGGAACCCTGGCGGAGGTTTGTCACCAGGGCTCGGCTGATACCCCAGATATCCAAGCCATTGTGGTAGTAAAAGCGGCGGTCTTCTGCCGCTACGAAGGCTTGCTCCACAAGCAGAGGCATCTTGTCTTGCTCAACCTTCTCGCGGGTCGCGGGACCAAGCTTTTGGATCACCTGCCCATCAGTGGAGAGCAGCGTGATGGTGCCTGGCCGGTTGAAGTTGGCAATCCGCCGGGCATCGGGAAGAACCGAATCCAAGGCATGAGTGAGAGTCCTTTCAGCCAAGGCTGCGACACACCCGATGGCGACAGCACTAACTGAAATAACAATCCAGTGACGGCGCTTGCGAGTCACATCCCCTGTGTTAAAGGGCTATGGCCTATGGCTAGAGCCGTAACCAGCATGCCAAGGATTAGAAACGGTTGAGCGCTGGTCTGATATCTCACATCAAAGGCCAGGGGATCACGCAGTAACCAGATGTCTTGGAATGTGATCTGGGGAATGATCAATAAGATCAAAACGACTGAGGCAAAATGCTGACCAATGGCGATCAGAACAACAACCATCGCGAGTTGGAAGATGTCGATCATTCCTGCACTGATCCAGCTGGCCTTTTTGATTCCAAAGACAACTGGCAGGGATTGAAGACCGAGGGCTCGATCTCCCTCTACACTCTTGAAATCGTTGATGACGGCAATACCAAGACCAGCCAAGCTATAGGCAAGTGTCAGTAGTGCTGTAGTCCAAGTCAGTTGTCCGAACAGCGCCTGACCAGCCCACCATGGCAGGGCGATGTAGCTGGCTCCAAGCGCGTAGTTTCCTATCCAACCGTTCTGTTTCAGCTTGAGAGGTGGGGCTGAATAAATGAAGCTCACAAATGACCCGCCTAGGGCAAGAAACAGCACAACGGGAGTGGTGTGTTCAGCCCAACGATCTAAGCCATAGGCAACTGCAAGACCACCGAGAAGCAGCATCCAGATCTGAAGCTTGACTTGTGTCAGCGGGATGGCCCCGGAGGGAATCGGCCTATAGGGCTCATTGATTGCGTCGATCTCGCGATCGTAGTAGTCGTTGATGGTTTGGGTGTAACCGGTTAGAAGCGGGCCACTCATGACCATGCAGGCCGCGGCTGCAAGCACATCTGGTAGGCGCCATTGGTATTGACCACTGGCGGCGGCTCCACAAATCACACCCCAGAGCAGTGGGATCCATGTGACAGGCTTCATGAGCTGCAGACGCAGCTTCCAGATGTTGGTTGTGCCAGTGGCACCTTTGATGCCAAGGAGTTGGCGAGCGTCGCTCACGGCAGGCGTCTCAGGCGGAGGTAACTTCGTCGTCAAAGAACCAGCTGACAGTGCCATCGCTAAGTTCTACGACCAAGCCAATGCCCATGCCGTCAGTCATTTTGTAGCCGGTGACCCTGCCAACGTCAGATTTCTTGAGCAGTTCTACCAGTTTGGCTGGAATGCGATCACGAACGCGAGAGACTCGGACCTTGGAGCCGATTCTGTAGGAAGTGGCAGCCTGGGACATGGCCTGCAAGGCTTAGAAGGTGGCGCAACCTTAACAGTCGTCACTGCTTTATCCCAATGGTCGCGCTTCGTTTGATTCCTTGCCTTGACGTGGCTGATGGTCGCGTTGTGAAGGGCGTGAACTTTGTGGGCCTTCGTGATGCTGGTGATCCCGTGGAGCTTGCCTGCCGATATAGCCAGGCTGGAGCTGATGAGTTGGTGTTTCTTGATATCGCCGCCAGCCATGAAGGTCGGGCCACGCTGGTGGCGTTAGTTCGACGTACTGCTGAGGCCGTGACCATTCCATTCACAGTTGGAGGGGGTATCAGCTCTTTGGATGGCATCACAGAGTTGCTTCGGGCCGGAGCCGACAAGGTGAGTCTTAATTCCTCTGCGGTGCGGGATCCAGATCTCGTAGCGCAGGGAGCCGACCGTTTTGGCTGTCAGTGCATTGTGGTGGCCATCGATGCTCGACGTCGTCCTGAGGGCTCGGGCTGGGATGTTTTTGTTAAGGGTGGCCGCCAAAACACCGGTTTGGATGTTGTGAGCTGGGCTCGGCAGGCAGCGGAACTTGGTGCTGGTGAAATCCTTTTGACTTCAATGGATGGAGATGGAACTCAGGCTGGTTATGACTTGGAGCTCACGCGAGCAGTCGTGGAAGCGGTGCCGGTGCCTGTGATCGCTTCGGGAGGTGCAGGTTGCCTGGATCACATCGCAGAAGCCTTCACGGTTGGCCAGGCCTCAGCTGCATTGTTGGCCTCTCTGCTTCACGATGGCGTGCTGAGTGTGGAACAAATTAAGACTGATCTGCTGATGCGAGGTTTGTCGATTCGGCCTCTTGAGGCCTGAGGCTTTGTCTTTGTGTTCAGCAACACACTCCTAAATTTGGCAGAAGTTCTGTTTGCAAGAGTGCTTTTGGATGTGTTGCTCATCGATCACCCTTGGGCGCAGCAGTTGCTCCAAGCAGTGTTCAGGCCCCTGGATGGGATCTTCTGATGAGGCCTGGTGACCCCCAGGCGGTGGAGCAGTTGTTTGATGCGGTCGCTCCTAATTACGACCGGCTTAACGACTTGTTGAGTCTTGGCTTGCACCGCATCTGGAAACGCCAGTTGTTGGCCTGGTTGTCTCCGCTTCCAGGAGAACATTGGCTTGACCTTTGCTGCGGGACTGGTGATCTGGCACTGGCATTGGCCCGCAGGTTGCGACCTGGAGGGTCTGTGTTGGGGCTAGATGCGGCTGCGGCGCCTCTAGCCGTGGCAAGGCGGCGCGCCGCGGTTGAGCCCTGGTTGCCCCTCTCCTGGTTGCAGGGAGATGCTCTGGATACTGGCTTGCCTTCCAATCGTTTTGACGGTGCTGTGATGGCTTACGGCCTGCGCAATTTGGCGGATCCAGGCGCTGGGTTAATAGAGCTTCGACGCCTTTTGCGGCCTGGTGCTCGGGCAGGCGTCCTTGATTTCAATCGCATGGGCGAGGGTTCCTTGGCAGCACGTTTTCAGCGGTTTTATCTGCGAAGGTTGGTGGTGCCGGTGGCTGCCCAGGTGGGTCTGCGCGAGCATTACGCTTATTTGGAGGCCAGTTTGCAGCAGTTCCCAAAGGGAGAGGCTCAGGAGCGACTGGCTCGGGACGCGGGATTTGCCGCAGCGAGCCATCGACCTCTGGCTGCGGGACAGATGGGTGCCTTGCTGCTTACCGCTTGAGGCGCTGATCGAGCAAAAAGACTCTTGCGAAAAGACGGGTCGATGACTTATGAAGAAAATATTAAGACGCAGTTCGCTGTGGCCTTCCCTCTCCCTTCTCTTCTCTCCTCAATTAAGGACTTGCTTTTGGAGGTGCAGTGGCTTGATGGCTTGATCTTGGTGACTGATTCTCAGCAGGCCACCTTTGTGCCCTTTTCGCAGGTGGATTCTTTGTTGCGCATGGTGCGGGCACGCCCCAATGGTCAGATTGTGGTTGAACGGTTGTGCATGGCACTCCTTGATGACCATGATGGTGGGGGAGCCAAGCCTGTGCTGGTGTTTCAGGGTGATGACAGGTTTTGGCTGGGAATGATGGGTCTGAACGGCAGTCACTCGAACCGTGATGGTGCTGTTGCACACCTCGATCGCTGTTTTGCTCTTAGCAGTTGAGTTATTCACGCCATCAAGGAAGGCCTTGATGAGGGAAGTGCCTCTTCTGAGCATGAGCATGTCTGCTATTTGGCTTAACTAGTAGTTGACTTGTTGTCAGAGAGATCAGGCTTTTTGCCTCGTTTCAAATCAGCTTTCACTCTCAGGTGCTTTACATTCTTAAATCAGGCGAAGACAGGAGAAGAAAACCTCTGCCAGGTTAAAAAATCGGAATATCTTCGCAACTTAAAATTGCCGCTTCCCCAAAGTAAGCGTCCAAACTTAATTAGCGAAATCTTCCTGTTTCGAGGAGCAGAAGCAAACTTTAATCTGGCATGAATAGGCTGATTGCAGTAAAGATAACAAGACTTCCATTTCCACGCCTGTGATATCTACAAGATCATTTGAAATCACTAAAAATAACCATCATGAAAGATAGCAATCACTTCTGCTTGCAGGATTTAGCCATTTAGTAGGGCAAATTAATTGGTGCATGTGATGGTAAAACAATCTCCTGGAGTGACCTTGCTGCGTCATTCATCTTGATTCGCGTCAATTGGTGTTGGTTTGAACAGAATGCTTGTGAATAGCAACAAATTTATTTTATTGGCTTTTCATTAGAAATAAAAAACCTTATTATAGTGAATGAATTGTGCTAAAAATAGCCTCAGCTCATTCTTGAAGCAGAACACCTTGCCAGAAAGGTGTTTAAGTTATGCTCTGAGCTTGAATGTGTTGGCGGCATAGGCCAAATTAATCTCCATGGCCCTAAGATTATTACCTTCATCATTTAATTGTCAAAATATGCGATGACTTTTGGGAGCGCTGAGTGATAAATAAAGGATCAACCATTCCAAAGTATGGTCAATGTTGAGAAGAGATCTTTAGTTGTTTAGATATTAACTCTTGTTCAGAATAAAGGGCTCTGTTGCACTTATGAGCTGATCGAATAATGAAGAGAAAGGATTTCAATGATATCAATAACATACCCTAGTCGATAACTTCTATGATGCCCTCGGTAACATAAACTGCTAAATCCTCGATGTTCTCTGCTAGCTCTTCTCTAGATATATCCCATTTTTCACACATTTTTGTTGATAATTCATGTTGTTTAGCATGTTCTATCATTGTTTCTACCATATGTTGAGTTAAGCTCATTCCCATTCTGATTTCTAGGTAATCCCATACAGATTTTTCTAAGCGACTAATAAATTGAATATCATCACTACCAGCGTAGTCATATAGACCCATCACCCCTATATGGCAAAAAACCTGCCCTAATTCATCGTAAGCACTTTCAGAGCCTTCTGCATGTTCATATTCTGCCAAGATCCACCCTAATTTCTCCCTCTCCTTTTTGTTACCATTCTTTGCTGCCTTGAGAAGCTCGTAGAATTCTTTGAACTCTATTGGTTTTGGCATGAGGATCATCAAATTCCATCAATCATCCTACTCGTAGCACTAGAGCTGATCACCAAAAGCTGGTGTGATGAGTAGAGAAATCATTGCAACCCTATCAAGTCCTTGTCAATAGAATTATCAAATGGTTTTTGAACTTATCATTTATGTTAGAAGCTAGCTAACGGATTTAGGAAGCTCATAGTCTTCCCCCTCCCTCCCTAATACTCTTGAATAGTGCTTTATAGCCTACATCAAAGCGGGTGATAGATACCCTGCAAAATCTTATGCTTTTCTTTTCTCTATTGACGTTCACCGAGTTCCTTCATTTCTTCAAGAAGAGTTTGGTTTAAGTTCTCATTACATCTCATGAGCATTAACGTATAGATCGTACCTTGGCTGTATGGAGCATATGCTTCGGCGCAAACCTCTCCGATCGCACTCTTCCAGGCCTCAAAGGTCGAAGCTTTTAGTTGAGAGTCTAAACGGCACTTTGATCGTTTAAGGGCTTGGGAGGCACAATAGCTAAGCTCATAGTTGTTGTCTCCTGGGCACTTGAACTCATTTGCCTTGGATGGGACAAGTACTGTCCATATCAATAAGGGGAGTAAGGGGATTACTTGCTTCAATGCTTTGACTGTTGCTTTTGGGAATTATGTCATGCCATTGACGCATTCATGTCAATGAATTGGCAGACTTTACTTGTCGATGATCTCCTTAAGACAACCAGAATATGACATACTCGGTTCTTCTAAGGTCCAAGGATTCTCGCCCCTTTTTTTGATGATTTCTTGCCCATCAAAAAAGTCCATCGTTTCATGCTATTACCTTCAAGGTTCAAGAATTTCTTTGGCGATTAGATTAAAGAAGAATATCTCGTTGTGAACATGAAAGGATTTGGACAAAAGAAGAAAATAAAAAATAAACAACCCTCTAAGAAGTTTTCCCGAATACCACCTGACCAACTTAAGGCTATCGCTTTTAAATATCACCAACAAGGCAATATAAATGAGGCACAAAAAGCCTATCAGGAATTTATTAATAGTGGTTTAAGTGATCCAGATGTATTCTCTAACTTCGCATTAATCTGTCAATCCCAAGGAGAGATTGATAAGGCAATAAACATCTATAAGAAAAGCGTCAAACTATTCCCTGGCCATGCTTTTTCACATGCAAACTTGGGATATCTTTTCTTTCAGATAGGAATGTTAGATGATGCTGAAGTGGCGATACGCCAGGCGATTGTTATACAGCCTAACCTCGCCAATGCTTATTCATACTTGGGCTTAGTCTTACGAGAAAAAGGAAGACTAACGGATGCAGAAGATATAACCCGAAAGGCCATTGAACTTCAGCCAGATTTGGCTGATGCATACGTAAACCTTGGTCAGATCCTACAGAATCAAGGCAAACTAGATGAAGCAGAACATACAACACGAAAGGCAATTGAATTGCAAGATGATTCAGCAAGTATATATCTCAATCTAGGTGGTATCTTGCAAGACCAAGGTAATCTAACTGATGCAGAAGCGAACACAAGAAAGGCAATGAAGTTGCAGGCCGATTTGCCTGATGTCAATTTAAACCTTTCTATAATCTTAAAGGACCTTGGCAGAATTGAGGAGGCTGTATTTCATGTAACAAGAGAAATTGAGCTTTACCCACAAAAGCAATCATCATATTTGCTTCTTAACTCTCTGCTTCAGGAATCTGATCTTTCATTCTTACCTGAACGACAGTCTAGAGTTTTGCTTCGTGGCCTATTAAAGAGAAATGATATTGCACATAAAAATCTATTCTCAGCAATTAATCGCTTGATCACAGAACAAACACTAGATAGAATTTCAGGCATTCATCATGATTTATTTGATCAACCCTCTTTTCAACATATTCTTGCTGATGATGAGATTATCAGTGCTCTTGGTTTGATGTTATTCTCCACAATTGCCTGGGAAAAGGCATTAACTAATATACGCAAGCAAATATGCATTTCAATCCAAAATAATGGTTTTGATAAAAGGGTTATTGATTTAACTATTGCTCTTGCGGAGCAGTGCTTCCTAAATGAATATGTTTTTACATTTACCAAGCAAGAATTTGAAGCAATAGAACAGTTTAAACTTTCCTGCTTGAGAACTGATTTTGATCTAAAAACCATTTCCATCTTAGCTTGTTATATACCCATTACTCATCTTTGTGAACAGTTCCCTTCATTAAGAGCATTCATCGATGCAAATGAGAAATTAAATAATTTAAGAATAATGCAACTCGTTGAACCAGAACGGGAACATGAGTTTGCAGCATCTATTCCTAAATATGGGTCTATAGATGATGGTACTTCTATTCAGGTTAAAAAGCAGTATGAAGAGCATCCCTATCCGCGTTGGAGATATGCTTCTTATTCACGTGAAAATATTCAAACTATATCTTCAGCGATTAACAATGAAATAAACCCTAATCGGATCTCAATCATTTTGCCCAAGCAGAGATCTCGTGTCTTAATCGCTGGCTGTGGAACCGGACAGCAAATATTCGATGCCCTCTCTTATTCTAACTCTGATTTAACTGCTATCGATCTAAGTTCTTCTAGTATCGCTTATGCAAAGCGTAAGGCTCATGAATATGGAATTGAGCATATAAGATTTATAGAGATGGACATTCTTGATCTTCCAAAACTAAATGAAGAATTTGATCTCATAGAATGTACGGGAGTTCTCCATCATATGAAGGACCCCTCTAAAGGTCTGCAATCTCTACATACAATACTCGCAGCCGATGGAATGCTCAAATTAGGTTTTTATAGTGAGCTAGCACGTCAAGATATTGTCGAGGCTAGGAAAATCATTAAATCAGAATCTTTTGAGGCTAGTAATGAAGGCATTCGTCTATTTAGGGATAAACTAATCAACGGTGAATATCGGAACATTAGTTCAATCTCAAACTGGCCAGACTTCTACACAACTTCTATGTGTAGAGACCTTTGTTTTCATATTATGGAACATCGTTACTCACTAGAGATGATAGCATCGCTGCTTGAACAATTTGAACTTAGATTCTTAGGCTTTGTGTTGCCAAGTATTGTTAAAAAAGATTATGCCAGAGCTTATCCATCTGATGCAATGCAGACTGACCTCGGCTATTGGCAAAAGTATGAACAAGCCAATCCCAACACCTTTCGACAAATGTACCAATTTTGGACGAATCAAAGATAATGGCTTATGCCTAAATATTCTGCATAAATATTGATCATTTTGGTGTTGAACACCATGCTTATATGAGTGGATTGCCTGGCAACCAGTCCAATGGTATAATGTTGGCTCATAATCAATACAATGATCATGGAAGATTCTGAGAGCAATGCAAGTTCGAGTAACGACCAAACGGAAGCCTTCGAGCCGCCAAAAAATAGATTTGGAATACCATATTTGCTCGCAACTGATAAAGAAGAAAAAGATATGCCTAAAAAAGAGGTGCTTAATGTGTTAGGCCTACAATTATCAGCACCAGCTGGAATGCAGAACCCGTTGTTGATCTTCTTTGGATTAATTGGTGTTAATATTGCAATTATTGGATACTTTACATACATGCTAAATAAATAGTCGTATCTTGATCTAGCTGTTTGCTTTCAATGCGTATAGTTTGTTCGCTTGTTGTTAATGTATTTACCACGACTCCTTGAATCAGGCAGAGTAAATACTTCTTACTAGCACTTCCTTGAATCTCTACTGTTTTATATCTTGAAAATTCTATAGGTTTATAGCTCTAATCCCTTTATGTGGTTACCATTCTTTGATTGAGTTACTATAAGCAGATATACTTTGGAGAATAGAATAATGACTTTCTGCGATTCGCATTCTTCTAATCTAATCGGACTATGACATCAAAAGGCTATAAATGAGCCTTAACCTTGTTCTGATTTGATGATCTAGAAATGAGATGCTGAAAGAAACAATTCCAAAGATTCTCTCTTTAAGAGATAATCATTGACTGGCTGTTCTTTTGATATTATCTTGCCTTCTTTGTAGGACTATATTGATTATTGCCAGAGAAAATATTATTGTGATAGAGGCAATGAATATTGTTAGAGGTTGTCCCTGGAGTGCCTTTATATTCCCATTAATAATTTCTTGGATTTCAATACCTCCAAGGCGTTTTAGTGCATATCCACTTGCAACAAATGGGGCGTCTGATATTATTATGCTAAAGAATAATGCAGGCAGAAACTTTTTCCATGTAACTTTTGTAAGTCCTAAGCCATAACAAACAAAATCAAATAAATTCGACATTAAAAAACTTGTCATCAAGAAAAAGTTTTGCTCTAAATGTTTTTTGCTAAAATTTTCAACACGATTCATCAGATTCTTGCCTACGAGTTTCTCAATTAAGGCTCTGCCAAATTTCCTGGAAAGGGTGAAGCAAGAACAACAAGCGACCAGATCTGCTACGAAAATAACCAACAAGCCTTGTTGGAATCCAAAGAAATAACCAGAGAGAACAGAGCAGTATGTGCCAGGAAGTATTGGAATGATGATACTTATTGACCGTAGGGCAAAAATAATCCCAATTGCCCATAGCCCTATCGATTCAACTCCGCCATCGATAGCTTTTAGCCAACTTCCTATCGTTGACACATCGAGAAACTGAGCAATATAAATCATTAGAGCTACTATGAGTATGCTGATTATTGAATAAGAGTATTTCGTCTGATTGAGCTGTATTCTGATCACTTTTTATTGGATTTAACTAACTGACTATAGCATTTACATGTTTTCGAGCCTATCCGAATTAAACAAGCTTTTGCTTAGGTAATGGATAAGTAGGAATACAATACAATTACGATCAAAGCCCCTCAGAACAACGCTAGTGCACTTCCAGGACATCATCACGACCCTGAATTCCTTTTGGGCTGATCAGGGCTGTGTGCTGTTGCAGCCTTATGACACGGAAAAGGGTGCCGGCACGATGAGTCCCCATACCGTTCTGCGCGCTATTGGACCAGAGCCCTGGGCTGTGGCTTATCCAGAGCCCTGTCGCCGGCCCACCGATGGTCGCTACGGCGACAACCCCAATCGCGCTCAACACTATTTTCAATATCAGGTATTGATCAAGCCCTCTCCAGTTGGTATTCAGGAGACGTATCTTGCATCGCTTGAAGCTCTAGGAGTTTGTACGGCGGAACATGACATTCGCTTTGTAGAAGACAACTGGGAATCACCCACTCTTGGAGCCTGGGGGGTTGGTTGGGAAGTGTGGCTTGATGGTATGGAGGTTACACAGTTCACTTATTTTCAGCAATGTGGTGGTATTGATTGCAGCCCTGTGCCGATCGAGATCACCTATGGCATTGAGAGACTGGCCATGTATTTACAGAATGTTGAGAATATTTGGGATCTCAGCTGGAATAATAAACGAAGCTATGGGGATATCTGGCTTTCTCTAGAAAAGGGTCAGTGCGACTTTAATTTTGAATCATCGGATCCAAGTCGCCTTAAACAGTTGTTCGATCTTTATGAAGCGGAAGCGTCAGACCTGATCGCAAAGCAGCTTCCAGCACCCGCACTTGATTTCGTTCTTAAATGTAGCCATACTTTCAACCTCCTGGAGGCTCGTGGCGTGATTTCGGTCACGGAGCGAACAGCCACGATTGGCAGAATTCGCAGTTTGGCTCGCGGGGTGGCAGAGGCTTGGTTAAAAGAAAGGGAGGCAATGGGATTCCCATTGCTTAATAACAAGGCACTTGCTTCAGACCAGCCATTGCAATCTTAAATAGCTCAATTCTAAATGGCTCAATAATTTCAAGGGCCTGATTCTAAGCACCTGACCTTGCCTGTATCAAAAGATACTTAGAGCTGTTAATTGTGTTCGTTGTGAACACGCATCTTTTTACTAACCTTTGCTGGCCCATGTTTTGGGCTTTTTGTGTGAGGAACCAAATGAAACTCTTCCAGCAATTGCTGGTGGCACCTGCTGCCTTGGGCCTGATGGCCCCTATGGCTGCTAATGCCGCAGACCTAGATATCAAAGGTGTGTCCGATTATTCGGCCTCCAGCGAGCAGGTCACCAGCATCTCCCAATTCCAAGATGTTTACCCAACCGACTGGGCTTATCAGGCTCTGAGCAACCTGATTGAGCGTTACGGCTGTGTAGCTGGCTATCCAAGTGGTAGCTACCTGGGCAACAGAGCAATGACCCGCTTTGAAGCGGCTGCTCTATTGAATGCCTGCCTCGATCGCATTACTGAAGTCACCGACGAACTGCGTCGTCTTCTCAACGAATTCGAGCAGGAGCTCGCCATCCTCAAGGGCCGTGTTGATGGCCTAGAAGCCCGCGTTGGTGAACTCGAAGCCACTCAGTTCTCCACCACCACCAAGCTTGTTGGTAAGGCTCATATGGTTCTTGGCGGAACCAGCTATACAGGCGATGAGACCGATGATCTTACGGATGATGGGGACTATCTGGGAACTGATGCACTTACTTTCAACTACACTTTGCAGTTGAATCTGAACACCAGTTTCACGGGTAAGGATCTTCTCTATACTCGTCTGAAGACAGGTAACTTTCAAGATAGTGCATTTGGTGGCAAGGGTTATGTGAAGCCTGCCTACTTGAATGTTGCTAATAACAATGGGGATGTCCTGAAGGTTGACAAGCTCTGGTACACCTTCCCGATTGGTGACAGCTTCACTGCTTGGGTTGGTGCCAAGATTGAAAACTACTACATGCTTGGCAGTGCTCCATCTGTGTATCAGCCAATCTTGAAGGCCTTCAAGTTAGGTGGTAACTATGGTGTTTATGGAGCTAGCACAGGGCAAGGCTTAGGTTTGGCTTGGAAGTCGCAAGTTGACGACCCGATGGACGCCAGGTTTGGCATTAGTGCCAACTATGTGGCCAAAGAAGGCGACAATGGTGATCCCTCTGATGGTGGTGTTGGAAACGGTAATTCCAAAGGTAAGTTTCTCGCCAAGGTCGATTACGGCAATCCTCAGTGGCAAGTCTCTGCGGCTTATGCCTACACCCAACAAGGCATGACTCAAGGCTTTGGTACATCAGATGGTGGTGCCAGCGTCTATAGCAGTTGCAGAGGCACAAGTTCTTGTGGCGCTGATTCCAATGGAGTCGCGTTTAGAGCTTTTTGGCAGCCTGATGAGCCAGGCTTTGTTCCTTCCTTCAGTGTTGGTTACGACTACACGAATTACAACCTGCCAGATGAAGCCTCAGATGGCACACGTAGCGAAAGCATGGCTTGGTTCGCAGGCATGATGTGGAAGGATGCCTTCATTGAGGGCAATACCCTTGGCGCTGCAGTTTCTGAGCTTCAGTGGGTGACCGCTATGAAGGGTGATGACACTCCTGATGACGGCAACATGGCGTTCGAGCTGTGGTACAAGTTCCAGGTCACAGACAACATCTCTGTTACACCAGCTGTTTTCTATCTGAGCCGTCCGTTCGGACAGGAAACAGGTTCATCCGTAGATGATGGTGGCGTAGGTGCTGATACTTTCGGCACCTTCGGTGGCTTAGTGCTAACAACATTCAAGTTCTGATCTGAGTGAGTGAGGGATTTTCTTCCCTGGTTTGTCAGACCATCAAGGCGCCCCTCAAGCGGGCGCCTTTTTTTGTCTTTAGAAGTTATTCAAAAGCAGAAGAGAGCAATGCTAAACACTTCAACAAGGAAATATGCATTGGTTCTTTTCTGAATAAATTTACGATCAAACTAATAGGAAGCTGAAACTACTTCTTCCTCTTTCTTCGGGGGGTATATTGTCTCTTTTTTGAGCAATTAATTTTTTGCAATTTGAATAAAAAAAGGCTCCTTCCTGATTAGAAGAAGCCTTGGATTGAGCTTGTTTGTCTTCGTTGAGAGTGGTTTTCGTGAAAACTATTTCAGAATAGATTTACCAGCAGTTTTCTCCTTCGCCAATCGGGACGCAAATATTTGATTTCTTTGCCTTTTTAGCAGCTTTCTTCGCATCTTCATCAGGTTTGCTTTCAGCATCGATGTCTTGATCAGTGGTCCACTCCTTCAGTCCTCCCATATCTCCTTCACCGCCTTCGCCAGCGTGACTCAGGTTTGGCTGAAGTGAGTTTGCCGCCAGCAGTGCAGAAGCTGCAAGAAATATTGCTACAGGAGTCTTTTTGCTCATGCTGAGACGCTCGTTTTGAAATCCATTTTGGCTCCTCCACGCCACCATTGTTTGGTGATTCGCTACTTGGCTTGGTATCAAATGACTCTAACTTCAGCTGCCTAGGCGCCTGAGCAGGTTTGTGTAGGCCTGAAAGATCAAGTCCAGTTCTGGCGAACGGCCATGCTCGGCAAGAAGGGCGCGGGCACCAGCATTGAGGCCAAACAGAATAGTGCGGTCTTCATTGCTGCTGATATAGCTCTGGATCCAGCCAACACAAACCAGCCGTTCACCAGCAGTGACTGTTTCCACGGCATGCAGGCTTGTGCTGGGATAAATGATCAACTGGCCAGCTGGCAGCTTCACTTGTCTGCTGTCTTGCAAGGTTTGAATGCAGAGAGCTCCTCCTTCGTAACTTTCTGGCTCGTTGAGAAACAGCGTGAAGGAGAGGTCGCTACGCCCTGAGCTCATGTAGGCATTGTCGACATGCATTCCATAGCCCTGGCCAATACCGGATCGACTGAACATCACCCCGTGGATGTGCCTTGGCAAGGCAAAGCTCTTCACAAGCGGATCCGATTCAAGCTGCTTAATCACCAGCTGGCTGTTTTCTTTGGCGGTTTTTGAGTGGCGATCCAGCTGGAGGTTGTTCTTGACTTCGGCTGCTTGATATCCCGCTGTTTTACGTCCGTCCTGCCATGAGGTTTCGTCAGCCAAGAGAGTTGCACGCAATTGGCTCACAGTTGCCTCATCAAGCAATGGATGGGTCAGGGGCTCCATAGAGATTGCTGAGGAAATCCCATCATTAGAGCGTTGAGCCTCTTGGATCGTGAGCGCATCATTTGTTACAGCAGCTGGTATGGAATGCGCAAGGAGGCTTTGAGCGCTCTCAATAGGGTGAGGCTTGCAACGTTAATGGTTTGTTGGCAATGGGTTTGAAGGCGCGTCTTACGTATTCAGGCTTGGCGGCCGTTCTCGCCCTTGGCACTGGATTCAGCCAAAACGGCGTTGCGAATGCTCGAGAAGTACGTGTTTATTCAGGTCGGCACTACAACACTGATCGTCAAATTTATAAGAAATTTTCTGAGCAAACAGGGATCAAGGTTCGGCTGATCGAATCTACTGGGATTTCATTGTTAGAGCGTCTTAAGCGAGAGGGGGCAAACTCTCAGGCCGATGTGATCATCCTTGTTGATGCGGCACGGATTAGTAATGCAGCAAAAGAGGGTCTTTTGCAACCTTCGCGCTCAGCAAAATTGGATAGCGAAGTCCCTAGTGCCTATCGCGATCCGCAAGGTCGTTGGTATGGCCTGACCCGTCGCGTGCGGGTGATTGTTGCCAATCCATCGAAGGTGAATGTTGGCAGTATTCGCACTTATGCCGATCTGGCTAGCCCCTCACTTAAAGGGAAGGTGTGCCTTCGCAAGCGCAACAACGTCTACAACCAATCTTTAGTCGCTGATCAGCTTGTGTTGCGCGGTGAGGCGGCAACAAAGAGTTGGTTGCAGGGAATGATTTCTAACGTTTCCCAGCCTTACTTTGGAGGAGATGTCTCCCTGGCTCGTGCTGTGTCACAAGGCATCTGTGGCGTTGGCATCGTTAATCACTACTATGTTGCGCGGATGCGTGCTGGTGTGAGCGGATCGAAAGACAAGGCTCTTGCTAATAAGCTCACGGTTATCACACCTGATCCCGCCCACGTCAATGTCAGTGCTGGTGGGTTGGCTCGGTATGCAAAGAATAAGAAGGAGGCGATTGAGCTGCTTGAATTTCTTGCTTCACCCGATGGCAGTCAAGGCATGGCTGGCCCCACCTATGAACATCCGTTGAATGGCTATGGCACGTCGTTGGAACTCAAAAAGTTCGGCACTTTCCGCCCCGATCGGGTCACGATTAGCCAGCTCGGAGCGAATAATGCCAAGGCGATTCAGTTGATGGCTCAATCCGGTTGGAAATAGGGTTTTAGGCTTGTGGGTTCAGGGCTAGAGCCCTTCTTAGGGAGATCCTTTGCCAGGCTCATCCTCGAACCCTGCAGACAGCAAAGTGCAGAGAGGGGAATTCTCGAGATAGTCGTTTGAGTTTGTTTGCGAGGGTTTTCTTCGCCTTTGCTTGTTGCAGGCTTGGCCCTGACAGCACTAGTGCTTGGTGCCCAGCCCTTTCCTTCTCAAGCAATGGTTGTCGTTGCTGTGGTGTTGCTGATCACGGCTCGTTTCTGTTTGATTCGTCTCGGCATGACCCGAAGCAGGGCTACAGCATTGGCGTTGATGTTGCCATTGTTGTTGGCATGGGCTTGCTGGTGGGGGCAGCCGAGGCCTGGACCTTTGGACCCTGTGCGTTTGTTGGCGAGTGCCGGTTCTTTTGATCGTTCCTCGCGCCTAGCGCTTCGCAGCAGCCTCGAAGGCCGGTTGCTGAGTGATAGCCGATTGCTTGGGGATAGCGAGTTTGGGGCTGATAGTTGTCGTGCCTTGTTGGCGGTGAACCGGATCAATGGCCTGCCGAGGCATGGCCGTAGTGAAGTTCAGCTACGACCTTGCCCTCAGCTTTTGCAGCGGGGTTGGCGAATCCGTGTGCATGGTCAGTTGCGTGCTCCGGCTCTAGGGCCACATTCGCTACTGCCTGGGCCAGCGGAGCGGCTTCAGCAGCAGGGAAGTTGGAGCCAATTCTGGGGTGATCAGGTTGAGGTGTTGCAACGTCCCTGGACGCCCATCGCCGATGCTCGCCGTGTGGTTGCCATGCGCTTACAGCAACTGGCAGGTCCACGTTCGGGAGGATTGCTGGCGGCTTTGGTTCTGGGTCGTGCCCAAGTTGATCTGCCGCTTGATTTGGTTAAGGCGTTCCGCGTTGCTGGCCTTTCCCATGCCTTGGCGGCTTCGGGCTTTCATCTTTCTGTGCTGTTGGGAGCGTCGCTGGGGATTGCGCGGTTTCTGCCAGGGCCCCTCCGTTTGACGTTTGCTGCAACGGCGCTGATCAGCTTTTTGATGCTGGCCGGACCACAACCGTCGGTTGTGAGAGCTGTGTTGATGGGTAGCACGGTGTTGTTGATCAACGAGGGCGGAGGCCGCAGTCGTCCTCTAGGGGTGTTGCTAGCGACGTTGCTGCTGATGCTGTTGGTGAATCCCGCCTGGGCGCGTTCGATTGGTTTTCAATTGAGTGCGGCAGCTACTGCCGGATTGGTCGTCACAGCAGGGCCCCTAGAGCAGGCTCTCTCCAAGCGTCTACCTACATGGCTTCGAGGGTTGGCACCGGCGCTGGCTGTTCCTTTGGCCGCAATCGTCTGGACGCTGCCACTACAGATTGTTCATTTTGGCTCCACTCCTGTCTATGCCCTATTGGCGAATCTGCTGGCTGCTCCTTTGTTGGTGCTGCTCACCCTCTCAGCGATGGTGTTGGCCTGGTTGTGTTTGCTCTTGCCTGCTGGCTTGCTGACTCCATTGCTGCACTGGATCAGTTGGCCGATCCAGCAGTTGGCTGGGTTATTGATTGCTCTGGTGCGTTAGATCTGCACTTGGCCAATGGCGCAGTTGTTCACCGGTCATCCCCAACCTTGGTTGGTGTTGTTGTTGGTGTTGGGATTGCTGCCTTGGTTGGTAACGGGATTGCGTCACTGGCGTCACTGGGGAGTTGTTGCGTTGTTGTTTTGTTCGTTATCGCAGGCTGTTGTACAGATGGGCGATGGATTCGTGGTGGTGCATCAACGCAGTCGTCAATGGTTACTAGCTAGGCATCGTGGGCGGGCTGTTTTGGTTAGTACTCATGGAGATGGTCGTAGCTGTTGGCAGGCTCGTCGGCTGAGTGAAGCGTTTGGGCATGCCCGTCTTGATTGGGCGATGGTCTTGGATCCGGTTGCCAGTGAGGCGGCGTCCTGTTGGCGAAATCTGGCCCATACCGTGCTGGCTGAGCATCAGGGTGTGATGCCTTTGCAGGTTGGACAGCGGTTAGTCAGTCCTGGCCTGGAGGTGCGACCAATCGCTGCGGCAGAGCAGAGTTTGCAGTTGCGAGCTGGTCGTTTGCTTTGGCATCTGCTGCCAACGCGTCAGGCCTATTGGAGTTGGCGTGATCGTCAGGGTTTTGATGTCATGGGGCGTCAACCTCTAGCCAAGTCAGAGGGTTTGACAGGGGTATGGCTTGGCTTTGTGCCAACCTCTCTTGAGCGGCGATGGTTGCTACAACACACTGCAGGGCGGCTTTGGGTCAGTGGTAGAGCCAGCGGCTCCTTCAGCATGGTGGCCTCAGCGTTTTAAAGTTGCCTTGCGTCTTTACGGGCGTCTGGAGAGGTGGCTGAGTGGTCGAAAGCGAACGACTCGAAATCGTTTGACGGGCAACCGTCCGTGGGTTCGAATCCCACCCTCTCCGTTTCTGGTTTGTGCTGAGAAGACCTGACTGGTCTAGAAACTCTTTCATATCAACTGCTTTGAGTCGCAAGGTCGTCTTGGCGAGTCCCCGCTAAACCCCTTCAGGACGATTGATTTGTTGGTGGATATTGAGGTTGTGTTGGTGGATAAAATATGTGTTGGTGGATTTCGTGAGATGGGTCTGACAGAAAGGGAAGTCAGGTCACTATCAGTCAAGTCAAAGAGGTACAGCAGGTCCGTGGGAGACTCCCTATATGTATTAGTAGAACCTGTAAAAGGTAGTGGTGGCAAGAGTTTTGTAGGAAAAATGCGTTCTAATGGCAAGCAAATTGATGTTCGTATCGGGGTTTTTGGCAAAGGTCCAGGGCAGTGGACACTCAAAGCAGCAAGAGATGAATGGTTTCGTTTGAGGAGTTGGTATAGAGAGACAGGCAGAGATCCAAGAGAATTGCAAAAAGATGAGAAAAGGCAATTAGTAAAACAATCCTCTGATCGAACACTTAATGAGTTGGTTGATTCTTATTTGATTGCATGTAAGACGAAATACAAACAGTCAGAGACCACCATTAAGGACAAGAAAAATAAGTTGTCCAATGAAATTATCCCTGCTTTAGGTGGAAGTACTCCTGTTAGTCGTTTGGGATGGGATGAGAAATCAAAAGGTAGGACTGGCAGAGAAGCGGTCTTTGAGATCACTGACTCCATAGAGAAGAGGGGGTCTCTGAATCAGGCAAGGAAGGTGCTTGGGGTGATGAGGCACCTCTTTGACTACGCCATAGAACGGGGATGGATGGAGAGAGGTCAAAACCCTGCAGTGCAAGCAAGGAGTGTTGGTGCAGGGCATGAGGTCCAACACAATCCTTGTTTGTCGTGGGATGAGTTGCCGCAGTTATTGGATGACCTAAACCGCAATAAGGGGAATGGGGCACAGGTGGTTCTTGCTGCGATCAAGTTGGATTTAATGACTTTCTTGCGTGTTGGGTCACTGGTTCCAATGCGCTGGGATGAAGTGGATTACGCAGCAAACCTATGGACTGTGCCTGGATCCAGGATGAAGAGTGGCAAGAATCATTGGGTTCCTCTTACTGATCCAATTAAGGATCTGCTGGCACATCTGAGAAAAATCAATGGTGAGCAGGAGTATGTGTTCTGGAGTCCAAGGGGTAGAAGCAAACCCCATATCGATGAGTCAGCACTGAACCAACACCTCAAAGTGCGTCTTGGTTATGGAGGAAGGCAAACCGCTCATGGACTTCGTTCTTTGCCACTAACAGCAGGGCAGGAAGTCCTCAAGTTCTCTGCTGAGGTAATTCAACGGCAGATGGACCATGCCGTTGGGGACAAGGTTCGTCAGGCATACGACAAGTCTCAACTTCTTGATGAGAGGTCGCAGTTCATGCGTGCCTGGTGTGATGCTCTCTTGGATCAAGGACTTGAGGTCTAAAAGAAGCGTCAGGCAGTTCCATTGCTTGAGGACCTCTTCTTGCACCTGCTCTTAATTGGCAACCAGTCTTCAGAGTAGGTACTGGTCCATCTCGCCTTACGCCATGCATCAAACATCTGCATGCCTCCATAACGCTTGATGAGGTCATGGAGAACAACACCATTGAGGGTGCATCCATCCACGGGACATGCCAGCACATAGGTGTCTTTACTGCGTGCATAACCCATCACTGCCTTGCGCTTCTTGCAGTTAGGGCACTGAACCTGGAAGGTTTCTTTGCCGTTGAAGTTATCTCTTCTTTTGATTCCACCTAACCTTGTTGCCATTTCAATGAAGAATGGGTATTCAATATTGAGATCAGTTTTAAACTCAAAACCCATAAGATTATCTCTCTACTTGTTATCATAACTTAACACAATATCAACAATTAGTCAACAACTTGTATAGATAGAGTGGGTATGAGATTTTGGACTTCTTGAGTTCTTTAAGACCCTTAAAAAGCAGAAGATCATAAGAGACTATAGATAAATAGATTTAAAAGATTGATTTAAATATGGTTTCATGATTTATCTAAGTCAACATTGCATCAAGATCACTATCAGGAACTATTTAGACCATCTACATAAAGGATATAACCTATGACAGCATTAACTCCATTTAGAACAACAAAAGAACAGAAACAAGTCAAAGTCTCCATCTCATACCAACAACAAGAAGTTGATAAGGTGCTAAAGATGGAAAGTGAACTCATGAAGCACTATGGATACAATAGAAGTCAACTACATAAGACCCTAATTAGAGAAAGATATAGTCAGGTACACATGCTATGAAGATGGTTAAATTATCTTCTGTTCACTATGAGATATTAGTTGAACTATCCAAGAAGAATAGGATGAAACCAGATGAGTATATAGAGGTGCTATTACAAGAAAAGTATAATAAGAAAAAATGAACTTTATAACCTACCGAGGCAACCAAATTCGAGGTCAATAACTTGTTAAAGAAAAAAATTCTCCAAGAAATTTTAGTCGCCTTTAAGTAAATAAAGAACTTCCAAATCCTGCATTGACTCAGCAATCTTGCGTCTTAGAAATGTTAAAGCATCGCCATCCATGCTTGATTCGGCAATCATTGCTTCTGACTGTTGGATGGCATGCTCTAGATTCTTTATTTTTAATTGCAGAACCTCTTCATCCTTTCTGCATTGCTCCAGCGTGTAGGCATCAATCATAGGTCAGTATGGTGGATTTAATGAATAATCAATCGTTCAAGTATCAAGGCAACAACGACTCCTTTAAAGAACATAAACCAAAGCAATCCATAGTCGCTGAGTCCAAGTTTCTTCTGGTACCAAGCAATGAACTTCTTGTGCTTTACGATGAAACCCATTTCTGTTGTTGCTACTGCTTTTCATTCTTGCATCAAAGGGGAGGTATGGTTTACTGTTCTTCTTAATAGCAACCATTTATAAAAGAACTAGTGCATATATACCTTAATTTTAAAATGGATTAAAGGACTAAATTTACTATTGTTTTGCCTACCAGAAGCACAAACACACCTTCTGCAAAAAGCAACCAGGCAATCGTGGAGTTGTTCAGACCCAACCTTCTATAGCGATCAATCGTCGAGTCATGCACTTGTCGGATACGAGCAAGCATTTACTGTGCTCCTATAACTTTGACTTGATTCCTATTCTCACTTAATTGCATCCACTTCTTTAGGTCCTCCTCGGCATAAGTCTCTAACCTTTTTGCATACACAGCATCTGCGTCTAAATCTTCAATCATTTCATAACCAAAAAATTCCAATAATTCTTCTTGACTCTTAAAGCATCGATCACTCCATTCGTAATTTTTATTACCCTTAGCATACTCATATTCATAACATTCATAGAAATAAGAAGTCTCATAATTTGCCACTAAAGCAAACTCCTTTTTCTCTTTTTCAGTCAGTTTGTCGTAAACACCCCAACCAATGATCAAGACTGGCATTACTTCTTGAGTTGAGAGCGAAGAACTAACTGACGCTTGAGTTTCACGTTCTCATCTTTTAGTTCTTGCATTTCCTTCTGGTACTCGCCGATCAAGTTCAGAGTCCACTTCCAGTCCCTCTCAGTGCAGTGCTTTCTGGCAGCATCCCAATCCATCGTTAGAACTCCAGATTCATTGTTCTCTTGGTCATCTTCCTGCTCCCTCTCTTAAACGATAGAAAGTTTCCTCGCACCTCACAACAACACCCTTGTACTCAGGTGGGAACGATTGCATCCATTTAGGTATTTCCATACTTACTGGCAAAACTCCCTTGATATGGAAGACCACTTCTTTCTTCTGTTCGTCCAAGAAATGTGGTGGAAGGTTCAAACCGCTACTACCTCTTGCTCAACGATGATCCTTCTAATCGTCGAGAGAGCAAGACCCGTTTGCTCTCTAATGGACCTGTAAGAGCACCCTTCCTTCCTAAGGCGTAGGACCAGACCTTCTTTGATGCGACTGGTCTTGGGTCTACCTCCCAAGTTCCCGCCTGTTTCTTTGCGGTGTTGGATGCTTTCAATCGTTCTCTCTCTGGTCAATGAGCGCTCTACTTCTGCAAGACCAGAAAGCAGACCAATGAGCACAGGAGCGAACTTGCCTAAACCTCTGGTGTTGATCAGTCCATCCAGGGTTCTGATGTGGATGCCTTGCTGCTGCAGGTCATGGATGCGATTGACCACCTCAACCTGCGTTCTGCCTAAACGGTCCATCTTTGAGACCACCAACTCATCACCTTCATCGAGTGCACTGAGTGCTGCCATCAGTTGAGGTCGTTCTTTCTCTTTGACTGTTGTGCTGATCGTTTCCTGGAAAACAACGCAGCATCCTTCTTTTTTCAGATCAACAACCTGCCCTTCTGTGGTCTGCCCTGAGGTACTAACGCGGGCATAACCAATCGATTTGTAGTTGGGTTTATCCATAAATGATGGTCTCTCGAACTTGCGCTTTTGGAATTTGCCCATGCCCGTTCCAAAAAGAGGGGTGTTTCACCAGTATTTCTACTTTAGCAACCAGAACGCCTTAATGGAACAGATGTGACATCGTTTTCACTGGACTTTGAGGGATGACTGCTTCTTAACGAGATTGATCGTTAACCGATCGCTTATTGGAACACAAGAAATAGGTACTACTGCTCATGCCCCTACTCAATCTCCGTGCTTAGACCTGTATTAGGAGTCCGAGGACGTAGAGACCCTGAAAACTAGTCCTGGACTTGAGGGCATCCAACGCGGGTGCCCTTCTTCATGTCTTGCAGTTGCTGCCCTAATGGGCAGTCATGTCATTCCGTTTAAGCACAAATAAACAGATAACTGGAGGGATTCGCTTTATCTTGGACTCATGCTGTGTAACTAGGAGATCCGAATCATAATGACTGGTGGTATTGACGACATATGGAAAGACACAATTACCAAGAAATTTATCGTTATCGATAATAAGTAGACTTTAATTCTGTGCTAATAGTCGAGTGGTGTTGTTCAATATTTCATGCCTAAAAAGGCACTTCTTCTTCGCTTGCAGAAGTTGACAAGTGTATTGTTCTTTTTGTATGAATGTTCTTTAAATGAGCAAACTTCTTCTCTACCCCACTCAGACCCTCTTCTTTAAGAATCCTAAGCAATTCAGTCTCATTAATACTAGAGAAAAACCATTGCCCTAATAGATTATCGCTATCATGAAAGATTTCTTGAAGCGCTTCGACAATCGCATAAAGGTAAAAAAGATCGTCATAAACTAAACCTTCAGAATCTTTATAGTCACACTTAACACTTATGAGGCGAGTATAATCCTCATCTGAAAAAAGCATCTTTCTCAGATTTAGGTTAGGGGAACTTAGATATTTTCCGATTTTAATTATTTCTGGAGGATCTTCACCTCCTTGCCTCTCGTCGAATTCATCCTCACTTTCTTTCCATTCGCCTGTTTGCTTCTCTAGATAATCTATATATTGATCTTGCAAGTCTGATGTTGCTTCTTCAAAGTTCTCCGCAACATTCCAATAATTGTCTAGATCTCCGTCACCGTCTGAGTAGTAATGAATTGGGTCTCCATCACTATTTTCATTATGTGGATCATAGTAATCATTTGGTACCAATTCTTCCTCATAATCCTCATCGTATTCTTCTTTGCCTCCAATACTTGGTTGGGTGGTTTCGAGTATTCTGTCAAGGCGAATGACGGGGAAACTTAAAAATCGCATTGTGGTTTCAATCTCTTCCAAGTAATCAATTTCTTCTTCTAATTCTTTGATTATTAGTTTTGAATTCAAGCGATAGAGTGACCCCCTGTAAGAATAAAATTCCAAAAAGTTGGTTTTAATTCTGCTCACTGCATGTTTAACGCCTTCATCGAATCTTGCTAATAGAATCGACTTGCTCTCAATGGCATCTGCTAAGAACTTATTGTATTTTGGGTGATTTGGTGCGTAATAGAGATTAAAATCATTGTCTCGGCAGAAGTAACCTGTGAAATAAAGTTTGCTTGTTGATGCTTTGCTCTTTGCTTTGAACCAGATTTCGTGAAGAGCAGTTACTTGGTTGCTACCTACCAATTTGAAATATACTTTTGCTTGGTTTTTAAGATCAGAGTACACTGCATTATTATCATGGATTTCTTTTCTAAATATATTACCAAGACTGCTGTCGTATTTACAGATCATATCTTGTAAATTCATTGTCCAGTGTGAATGATTAAAGGGATTCATGATTATGCTTGAAATATACTTTTTAATTAGACTATTGGTGTTTTATTGTTTTTTAGGCGAAGTTTGCGTTTCTTCATCTTCAAGGATGTATGTTGCCGTTTCTATTGTCTCCTGTTGTATTCCAAGTATGCCCTTTTTTCCACTTCGAGGAGTGTATTTTAGAACTCCCTACAAGAACAGTTGACGGGTCCCACCCGTCTGCCTCTTCTGCAACTTCTGGAAACAATCTTTTTATGTAATTAAAACCAATCCAGACTTTTTGCTTTCCATAAAATCGACAATCTCTCCCACCCTGACAATAGGTTCATCTCTTTTAACTAGTATTCCAGGTATGAACTTTATTGAACTTTCAAGGTATCGCCTTAGTCCTACTGGCAATAAGTGTTGAAGGATCCCAACTATCTGCTTCTGCCGCAACATCAGAATTGAGTGTTGCTAAATCATTGACGCCTGGGACCATTTTCACCATGGTTATTAACCTATCTAGGATGCCATAAGGTCTTTACTTGTCGTCGATATAGGTAGGGATCTCGGATCCAGTCATTGCCCAATGGCATCTTTAAGTTGCTTTCTGCCTGTTTAGAGTGCTTGCCGACTATAGAGGCACAGATGATTAGAGGATATATATATTTTTTTTCATGGTTTTGCTGTTGGAAGCAGGTGTAAACCTTTCTTGGAAACATTAAACCTCAAAACTATCTTCAAATTAGCAACAAATACAACTCTAGAAAATTTATAGTTCAGAAACTATTTGCCCTGAAAGAGTTATTCTTAATATGGTATTAGGTTTATTGTAGCAGAAGCGAAGATGAAAACAACCAGTCAACCTTCGCAAATCTACAAATCCTGGGTCTTGGATGGAAATGTTTTTTGATATTTAACAGATACAAACACTAACATTAAAACCAAATATTATTCTCTGAATTTAAAATCCAATAAAAATTTATTGGAATCTTAAAAATGTCTCTAAAATTTTTCCAGTTCTCCTTTACCTCGCAAGATCATGGAACTTGTTAGTACTATAGCAGTGACGATCTGCAGACCTGGTATTGAAAGTGCTAGTAGTAAGCAAGAAAGTTTAATTATTTTTAGACCTGTCATTATAGTTGCCATTTCTAGGAACTTCTCTCGACTTATTTCTCCAATAGACCATTTTCTCGCAAGTCCCACAACAGATATAGCAATACTTATAAATCCTATATTACTTACAATTGTTTCAAGGGAAGCATTGTCAATGCTCGTTAATTTACCTAGAAAATCTTCAACTCTTACTTCTAAACCTTGGTTAGTTATCCCTGTTGACTCTAAACCTAACATCTCAGCAGTTTCATCGGTAACTATAATATTGTCAGTTCCATATTTTTCTATCCATTCATTTACGTAAGGGATATCGTCAGTTGCCTTTAGTTGTAATTCATCGACCACATCTCCAGTTTCTTTGTCTATTAGTGATATGTCATATCCGGGATGATTGGTGTTCTCAAATTGATACGCTATTATATTGTCATCATCATTGTTTTCAATTTTCAAATATTCTAGTTCGAACAGTATACCTTTTACATTATTAATCAAACCTCTCATCTGTTCTGAAGAGTAGTCATCTATGACCCTTCCGATCTGATCCAAGGGAATTTCTTTGAACTGATTTGATGATCTTCGTAAAGCAGTTAATACCAAGGATTCATCTGTAGATAATGAAAATAATCCTTTTTTTGAAGCGATTGCTCCTAACGACGAAACAATCGCTAACTCATCAAAATTATCGCGAACATAATTGGTTAGTCTTTTTATCCTAAGCATAATTGCCTCTCCTTAAGTTTCATCTTTTATGTCTTTGTCTTTATTGTAATCCTGCTTGCCTTTATTGAAGTATTCCTCCCAGATCTTTTTGACTTCTTCATCGCTTAATTTTGCTTGACCTTGAGAACGACGTTTATACATTTCATTAAGAACATTGCCAATAGCAAAAGTCAATCCATATACAAGCGGGACTGTTGTTACAGCACCAAGAAATGGGAGAAATGTTTTATAAGCACCTATTGCTAGTTGTTGTGCTATTAATCCCATGCCAACAATCTTGAATAGGTCCTTTATTAAATTGCTGACTGAGGATTGATTTGCTGGTATTCCCCAAATAGCAGATAGTCTTTCACCCATATAAATTTGGAGAGGTGTTAGAACGAAAAAATCTGGAAAGGAATAGGTTGAACTGCAACACCTGCACAAACACCAGCAAAAAGATTAATTATTCTATTCGCTTTCTCCTCTTTTGAAATGTCATCTCTATTCTCTATTCCAAGCAAATTTCTCTGAAGTATATTCTTCTCTTTCTCAAATGAACTTTGCGCCGTATCGGATTTCAAAGCAATATCACTTTTGCTATTTATTTGGAAATCATTCCTATTGCAATAATCCTTTGCAGACTCGTAATCTACTTGGATAAGTCCCATCGACCTGCCTTCCATCCATTTCAGTCTTGCATCCTTAATAGATTTGATTTGTTCTTCTCCTGAAGGGAACTGAATGATTTTCATTGAATCATTTATCTCTTCAAATAACCATAAATTATTTATTTCTCCACCTTTGTCTTTTGATGCTAAGAAATAACCTGATTTAATTTCCAAGGAGTCTTTCCTCTAAAAGTTCATCCTATTATAAACATCTTGAGGATATAAATTGAAGAAGGAATCTTAATGGGCGAGATGCCGTTGAGTTCTTCAACCAGTTGCTGGAAGATGAATAGAGCAAGCAGGAACTTCATTGTGGATTGGTCTTAGAACCTCAATCCCTTTTCCAAAAGCAATTCGCACCACGCATAAATATTTCAAAGGTGCCTGTGAGGACTTCAAGAAAGCAGCAGAACTAGGAGATGAAGATGCTGCCGTGTTACGGGAGGAGCATTGTCAGTGAATTCCTCATCTAAGTGATTCACATGCCACCCCGTCTTTATCCCGATCCAGATAGGAGTGCCCTTTCCTGAGCAGATCCTGCGCTGCATTCCATGATCTGATGTCTTGGCAGCGGTAACGCTTTCTCTTGCTGTTGCTCTGCTTGCTTTGTCTGTAGTCCCATGGACGCTGGATACCACCAGAAACAGACCAGACTCCAATACCTCCTAGTCGGGCATAGGTCTCTAGGCGTGAGTAGGTCTGACGGTCACACCCTTTGATGTACTGCCAATAGACAAAGGCATTGCCCGACTTCACTAATGACTGATTGATGTGGGTGCCATTGCGAATGACTTCTGCCACGGTTCTTCCATAGCGGTCAGTTGCCTTGGAGCGGAGTCTCACATCAGATCCAACCGGCAGAAGACTCTTCAATGCTTGCCGTGCTGCTTTGCCATAGGGCGATTGGGAAGTCTCTGGAGCATCAATGCAGGCAAGGCGCACTTTGATTCTTTGACTGCCTTCTGTGACGGTGAGAGTGTCGCCATCACCGATCGAAAGTACTTCTGCTGCATTGGAAGGGACTGCCCAAAGAGCAAGAAGCAGAACTAGAAATCCCTTGCCCATATCCGATCCAAGCACTTGGCGAACTCTTTCTCAGTCAACGGTTTGGCAAGGTCTTGCTTTCTCTTAGATCCCCTGATCCACCACATCATCAAAACCCAGTAGAAAACAACCAGCAAACCAACTTCGCGATAACTCCAGTGCAAGTGCTCCATCAGTTCTCGCCCAGTCCTTTTAGTTCCTTGAGTAGGGCACGGTTGAGGTTGTCATCGCAGCGCATGATCACCTGCGGGTAAATAGTGCCTTGCTTATAGGGGGCATATGCCTTGGAACAAACCTCTTTAGTTGTCACCTGCCATCGCTCAAAGGTTCCAGCAGGTAATTGAGATCTCAAGTTCTCATTGGAGTCCTGCAGATCAAGAGAAGCGCAGTACCTCATCTCAAGAGTGTTTTGACCAGGGCACTGGAGGTCTTGCCCTATCACTTTTGGTAGTTGGAGGAGACATGCAAGTGGCAAAAGAGCAGGCAGGAATCTCATGGGGTGTTTTTGATCGACTTATAGGAGTTAAAAATGTCTGACACCACTGTCGATAGCGCTGCTCAAGACTCATGTATGCCCAGATCTAAATCCAAGATATTCCTGCTTTGCGGACCGATCCTTTTTGCTTCAAACCCATAGTCACCATTGCACTGTCGGACCCTTCTGAGCACTAGAGATCCGAGTAGTCACCGCAAACCACTTGACCCAATCGACCCTCTCGGACTAGTACAGGTGTATTGACGTGAAGGGTTCGATGGCACGGTTCTCAGGCAGGCAACTATCACCCACCCCTTCTTTTGATCCAGAGGAGTGGCAGTGCATGGATGACGGCACTCTCAAACCCTCGCGATCAGGAGCGGTGTGCATGACCTGTAATCACTTCCGCTATGCCGTTGGGAAGCAATGCCAGACGCTATTGACCTGTCCTATCCATCAACGCCTGATTCCTCAAGGAGAGCACCTCAACAGCAAATGCCCTCAATGGATCATGAGAAGGGAGCTGGAGGTTGGATGGGCGCCTGAGGTTGCTTAGATCGCCTAAGAACGATTCAGAGGGGCGCAGGGCGCCTTGTTAACGCAAAGCGCTGCCTCCTGAATTTTCTGATTCATCCAGTCCTGCACGGCATGCTTGGTCCAAACAACCTGTTGAGGTCCAATCTGGATTTGCCTTGGGAATTTCTTCTCGGCGATCATCTTGTAAATCGTCGAATTAGAAAGCGATGTCATCTCTTTTACTTGATTCAATCGCAGAAATTTTACTTCATAAGTCATTAGACAGATATCCTATTCCTGCTTCTTATTATATCGCATATTGCTAAATTTAGCAACTTTGGTTATAGACAAATGTATGGTGGAAATGTTGGTGGATATTGCTTATCGATCTTGCTAAGTGGTCCCGATTGGTTTGCTGCAGTGTATATTCCATTCAGATCGACGGACACCCTCTCCGTTGGCTGATTCTTCGTCTCTGGTGCAAAATATGAAAATTGCTCGAGGTATTTCAAAATGAATAAATTGCGTAAGTCTTTCCTGATTGCATTTTGGGTAGGAGCATTTGTTGTTCTGGTTTACCTCATACAGACATATGGCATTGAGCCGCTTCGTAATGCGGTGGAAAGTATGGGCATCTGGGCTCCTTTGGGGATAATGCTACTCCGAGGGATTAGTATCATTTTACCTGCCTTACCTAGTTCTGCATATTCACTTTTAGCAGGTTCTCTATTGGGGTTTAAAACAGGATACGTAACAATTGTTTTGGCCGATCTTATCTTTTGTCAAGCAGCATTTTTTATCGCTAGAAACTATGGAAGAGAGCCTGTTCGCCGCTTGGTTGGAGTGAAAGCAATGAAGAGAATCGAAGGCTTCAATCAAAATCAACTGGAGGGAAACTTTTTCCTGATGACCGGACTCTTAATGACTGGACTTTTTGATTTCCTGAGCTATGCCATTGGCATAGGTGGAACACGTTGGCGTCTTTTTACTCCAGCATTAATTGTAAGTCTCTTGATTAGTGATTCCATCATTGTCGCTGTCGGTGCTGGAGTAAGTCAGGGGGCGGGTTTGATGCTTGGAGCTGCTCTGCTTGGGATGTTTGTACTTGCCAGTGTCGCTGGTCTTACTAAGAAGAAGGTCTCTAGTACTAATCAATAGGATTCAAAATAGTCTTGTTTCCACTATTTTTCTGAAATCAGTCTTTAGTGAAAGAGGCTTAGCAGAGATGGTTCAATGTGCATGGATTCTTGAACCACTTTGAGCCAATTCTCACCATAGATCCCCCCTTTGTTCTCTCGTCTCCCTCAGTGCGAGGACGCTCTCTCAACTTTTTGGCCTTTCAGGAGTGTTTGCTAGAGATCGGCACTGCCAAAAGGTTTTGATTGCTGCTGGGCTCTTAGCTTTTGTTCCAGCCGAGGTTTGTTCTGCGTATGTCAGGAGATTCTGGCAAAAGCTTTTATCAGGCCAAAAATGGCCTAAATGGAATTACTTGATTTCTGCTGACCTTCCTGTGACAGGCAAAGAAAAGTCCACTAATAAAGGGGTCTCTAGCCTGGTTCAGGGAATCCAGCAACGCTTTCAAGCCTTTGTCACTAAGCCAAAGGGGGCGTCCAAGGCCACGCCCCAGGCTTCTGCTAAGCAGCCCAGCAGGACCGAGGATAGGGTCCAGGCTTTCAGCCATGTTTCACTGCAGCCCAAAGACTCAAAGTGGGCACGCTGCAGCTGGAGCATCAGCAAAGCCGATCAGCAACGGGCAAAAAAATCAAATGCAAAAGCCCTATGTCTGCGGCTGGTCGATCTGTACAGCCACGCCGATGCCTTGATCAGTAGGCATGCCATCAAAGAAATTCTTGTCGATAGCAAGGCTCATGAGTGGTTCCTTCCTGTGCCGATGGGTGGCCGTGAATATCTCCTTGAGCTGGGTTATCAGCTACCTAAGGGAGGTTGGCTGTCACTAGCGTTCTCAGAACCGGTCTATGTTCCGCAGAGCGACCCTGCAGAGCAGAGTTCTGATCGCTCATATAGCTCTTTTCGCCAGGAGCAAGACGTCGCCTCCCAACCTTTTTCTCCGACTTCGTCTGTTGCTGAAGTTGCTGATTTTGGTGATGACGGAATGCACGAGCAGATGTATCAGCGTGCAATTTCAAATCATCCCAACCCCAGCTTTGGCAGTGGCTCGGAGACTCTTCAGGGGGATGGTCGTTCCGATCGCACCAGGCGGTTGAAGAATGATTCTGGCTCTGGATGGTTGGATAGTGGTAGTGGACAGTTTTTACGCCGCCGCCGTGAATCTCAGCAGAATGATCCCGATAATGCCTCTGATTCTGATTGGTTCTGACCGGTTGGTGATTTCTTCGCTCATTGTTTTCTTCTGATCTGTATTGGTTCAATCGTTGGTTCATGCAGACCAGCGACAGGTGGATGAGTTGATGAATCGCTAATGAGGTTTAGTCACGCGGTGTGCCGTAGCCTCCACCGCCTGGGGTGCAGATCAGCAACGCCTCTCCGGCTTCGATGTTGATCGTTGCGCATCCTTTCAGCGGCTCTCTTTTCCCATTGATGTGTTCAAGTTGGTTTGCTCCTAACGCCCCCGGCAGGCCGCCTGATAGCCCGAATGGTGCAATCCGTCTCGATCCAGAGAGAATCGACGCTGTCATTGGTGCTAGGAAGCGAAATTGTCGCAACAGCCCATCACCACCACGCCATCGCCCAAGGCCGCCACTACCATGCCTTAACGCAAAGAGCTCCAGCCGTACTGGATAGCGCTGTTCAAGGATCTCTGGATCGGTGAGGCGGGAATTGGTCATATGCGTCTGTATGCCATCAGCACCATCAAACCCTTTGCCAGCACCGCTGCCGCCACCAACCGTTTCGTAATACTGATGGTCGCTGTCGCCGAAGCTGAGATTATTCATCGTGCCCTGGCTTGCTGCCATAACCCCTAGGGCCGCGAACAATAGATTGCAGAGTGCTTGGGAGGTCTCCACATTTCCTGCTACGACTGCTGCAGGTGGGTGTGGGTTGAGCAAGCAGCCATTGGGAACGATCAGTTCAAGCGGTTCAAAGCAACCGGCGTTGAGTGGGATCGTCTCCTTCACTAAACAGCGGAAGACATAAAGCACCGCTGCTTTTGTTACGGCCAGCGGAGCTTGGAAATTGTCAGAGCCCTGGGCTGAGGTGCCAGTGAAATCAACCTTTGCTGTGCGCTGATGCTTATCAATTGAGATCTTCAGGCAAAGCTTTGCGCCATTGTCGAGCTCTACTGAGAAGGCGCGATTGTTCAATGTTTGGATCACCTTGCGCACCGCTTCGGCCGCATTTGCCTGTACAAAGGCCATGTATCTGTTGACTTGTCGATCACCTGTGCTGGCGACAAGAGCCGTCAGCTCTTGAACGCCTAACTGATTGGCGGCGACTTGCGCTTGTAGATCGGCGAGCAATTCGGCTGGGTTTCGTGGCGGCATGTTGCCGCTGTGAAGCCTTTGCTCCCAGCTCTTGCGGTCGTGGTGAGCATCGCTCACAAAAGACACGTTACGGAGGAGGAGTCCTTCGTCTTTGATGCTGCGACTAAAGGGCGGCATCGAGCCGGGCGTGAGTCCACCCACATCGGCATGATGCGCACGACAGGCGACGAAATAGCTTGGTTTGTCGCTTGTGGTGAACACAGGTGTGATTGCTGTGATGTCTGGCAGATGGGTGCCGCCGTGGAAGGGATCGTTGCTGAGTACTGTCTCGCCTGGGCGCAGTGGTCCGTGTTCGCCAGCGTTAATCTGTGCCAGAAGATCGGCGACTGATTCACCCATAGAGCCAAGGTGAACAGGAATGTGAGGGGCATTGGCGACGAGTGCACCCTGATGATCGAATAAGGCGCAAGAGAAATCCAGTCGTTCGCGGATGTTCACTGAACGACTGGTTTGACGTAGTCGTTCCCCCATCTGTTCGGCGATGGCCATGAAGCGATGATGGAATAACTCCAGCAACACTGGATCGGGCGTTTGCTTGACCAGTGCTACAGGGTGTTTGGTAATCACTGAATCTGCAGCGATGGCATCGAGTACAAGAGCTCCTTGTTGATCCACGCTTGCTCGCCAACCGGGCTCTAGCACGATGCAACCTGTAGCTTCTAAAATCAGCGCTGGCCCTTTTAGTACAGACCCTGCGATCAGACGATCGCGATGATGGAGGGGCACCTGCTGCCAGCCAAGATCTGGCCAATGCACCTCAGCATGTTGATGTTCGCCCCGTGGTGGAGGCGTATGCAGTTGGACATCACCTCGTCTTGATCGGCCTTGATCGCTTGGGGATGCAGGGGCTACTACTGCGACTTCGAGCCTTTCCACCACTAAAGGCTGATTGTGAGGAGGGATATAGCTAAAGCGCTGTTGGTGGGCGACCGCGAATGCTTTTTGTATATCCGTGATGCAAGTTGTTGGCTTCAGGGAGAGCATCAAGCCTTGTTCGCTAGAGGCATAGCGCAGTTCGATGCGGGCCCAACGCTTTGGTGGAGCTGAATCAACAGCACTTGCAAGGTCTCCTGATTCCTGTAGGAGTTGTTCTGCTTGCGTCTGTTCCAGCTTGATGAGCTGCTGAAGTTTGTCCAATAAGTCTTCGTTAAGGGGTTCACGCACAGACCTTTCGCGTAATTGACGTTGACGGGCATGGCCCATTCCATGGGCTGAGAGCACGCCCGCTAAGGGGTGAAACAGCACTCGCTTCAGTCCTAGCTGAGCTGCTAGCCGGCAGGCATGTTGCCCACTGGCCCCTCCGAAGGCCACAAGCACGCCTCCACGAATGTCATAACCGCGTAGTAACGAGACCTGTCGGATTGCATCAGCCATGCGTTCGATCGCGATTGCTAAGGCCCCTTCTGCGCTGTCTTCTGGTGTGCTGCCGATCGTCTCCGCTAGTTGTCTAAAGCGCTTTTGCACAACTGATAAGTCTGGGGGCTGGTTCGCCGATGGGCCGAATAGCGCTGGAAATTCGTTCACCTGTAGGCGACCCAGCAAGAGATTGGCGTCCGTGATCGTTAGTGGACCGCCACGGCGGTAACAGGCTGGTCCGGGGTCAGCACCAGCTGAGCGAGGCCCAACCTGTAGCCGTTCGCCCTCACTGCTGATGATTGATCCACCCCCTGCTGCCACGGTGTGGATTGGTAACCTCTGAGCCATTAAGCGCTGGCCCGCCACCTCTGTTTCAGGGCTGCGCTGCCAGTCTTCCTCCTGTTGCCCGGCAGGAACATGAAACACATCGGTGGAGGTTCCGCCCATGTCGAAGCCCAGTAGAGGTTGTTGGGCGAGGCCTGATGCTCGTGCTGCGGCGACAGCACCAACCATCCCCCCTGCCGGCCCGGAGAGAATTGTGTCTTTAGCGAGTAACCATTTAGGTGTCAGCAATGCACCGCTTGAGCCCATTATGCGGAGACGTGTTGACGGCCCGAGCTCCTTGCGGACTTGGTTTAGATACTTGAAAAGTACTGGTGAAACAGTTGCTTCCACCAGGGTGGTTTGTCCTCTGGGTACCAGCCGTGGCAGGGGGCAAACCTGATGGGAGCAAAACACAGAGTTAAATCCCAGCTGATTTAACCAGTCCTGCAAGTGCAGTTCGTGTTCGGGGTTGCGGTAGGCATGTAGGAGAGCAATGGCGCAGCTTTTGAAGCCTGCCTTGGCATGCCGCCGCACTTCATCTTCTAGGGCTGCATCGAAGCTGATCGGTTCGATTTCTTCCCCCTTGGCATCGAGGCGGCCTGGCACCTCGATCACGGCTCGTGCCAGGAAGGGCGTGCGGCGGATCTGTAGAGCAAATAATTCAGGCCGATGCTGATCGCCGATGCGGAGCAGATCTCTGAAACCACGATTGCAGAAGAGAAGAACCGCTTCTCCTGCATTTTCAAGCAAAGCATTGGTGGCCACGGTGGTGCCGAGGCGCACTTCTTCAATCAAGCCGATGGGAATTGGTTGTCCTGCTTTGAGCTCCAACACCTCCCGGATCGCTCGGACGGCTGGATCACCAGGCTGGTCTGGCTGTTCCGAGAGCACCTTGCGGACAATGCATTCTCCAGTGGGATTGATTCCGACAAGATCTGTGAAGGTTCCGCCGCGATCGATCCAGAACTGCCAAGGCATGCAATTGAGCCAGTGGCTTGGCAGAGCATCGTGCCTCCATTATCGAGCCTTGAGGGAGTTGCTGACTAGGCCTGGCATTCAGGAGTGAAACAGAAGCACAAGGCCTTGGCTGACTTGGTGGAATTCTCTCTCTTCGCGACTTAGGTCCAAACCGACTTGAAGAGCTTCTTGTAGTGCATCTTCAAAGGGGGGGGTGAGTGGGGCATTTTGTTGTCTACATAAAGCTGCAATGCCCACGGGAGTGGCATGCCAGCGAAAGCGCCCAGTTTCACCAATCGCAGGTTGATTGAGGGCATCTTCAAGGAGGGAATTGATCGGCATGCTTTAAGTGGGCTTAACCCAGCTTCGGAACGCAGCACTCTTGCTGCAATCGGCTGAGAGACTTCGTGATGAACTGAGGATCAATCCGCTATGGCTGGCAAGGCCCCAGAAGACTTGCCCAAACGGATTGCTTTGGTGCATGAGTGGTTCACGCCCCGTGCCGTGGGGGGTGCTGAGCAGGTCGTGCAATCTATCGATGCTCTGTTGCTCAGATTGGGCTGTCAACCAGACTTGGCAGCTCTGGTTGATGGAGAAAGCCTTAGGCCAGGTAGCTGGCTGGAAGGTCGCGCCATTCAGACCAGTCCGATTCAACATCTCCCCTGGGGGGTGAGCCATGTGCAGCAATACCTGCCCTTATTGCCCCTTGCGATTGAGCAGTTAGATGTGGGTGATTACCCCTTGGTCATCAGCAGCAGCCATCTTGTGGCCAAGGGGGTACTCACCTCTCCTGAGCAGCTCCATGTGAGCTACGTGCACACTCCCGTTCGTTATGCATGGGATCAGATGCATGCCTATTTGCGTCGCTCGGCCTTGGCACAAAGCGGTTTAGGGCCGTTGATCCGTTGGCAATTGCATGTTCTCAGGCAGTGGGATCAGCTCAGTGGTGCGCGCGTGAATCATCTGTTGGCCAATTCCCGCTTTACAGCGCGGCGGATTGCTTGCTTCTGGGGGCGTGAAGCAGAGGTGGTGCATCCACCGGTGAAGGTGGATCGCTTCCGCTGGGACCAGCCTCGCAATGATGTGTACCTCTGTGTTTGTCGCCTTGTCCCTTACAAGCGAGTGGATCTTGTGATTGAGGCCTTCAATCGATTGCGCTTGCCATTGTTGGTGGTTGGCGATGGACCGGAGCGGACATTCCTAGAAGAGTTGGCAGGTCCCACAGTGCAGTTGCTAGGTCGTCAAACCCAGGCGCAGGTTGAGGCCTTGATGGCAAGTTGCCGAGCCTTCGTTTATGCCGCTTTGGAGGACTTTGGAATTGCACCAGTGGAAGCCATGGCAGCGGGGGCCCCAGTGATTGGCTTGGGGAGGGGTGGCTTACTCGATACCGTGCGTTGTGCGGCGTCTGGAAGGCCTTACCCAACAGGGGTCTTGTTCCCTGAACAGACAGTCGCATCAGTCGCGCAGGCGGTTGCCTGGTTTGAGGAACGTCAGCTTTGGCAGCAGTTGACCCCTGAAGTCGTACGCCTTCGCGCAGAACAATTCCGTCCGGAAGCTTTTGCGTCGCGTTTTGAGACTGCACTGCGTCAGGCCTGGCAACAACATCAGCAGGCCTGTGCCGTTGCTGCGAGTGACCCTGTGGAGCTTTTAGAGTTTCGATCCTGATCTTGAGTAGGCGAGCCGCTTTGAGAGATCATGAGATTGGCCTCCAGGCGCTTTGGGTTTCATGGGGGTAGTAGAGCCCTGGGCCGTGGGGCTTCTCGTCGTCATCTTGAGGTGCTTTCAGCTCCAGCTTCAACGTTGCCTGCGAATGCCTTGATTGGTCAGCAGAGTCGCTTGGGGAGATCGATTAAACGATCTGGAGATGTGGTGTTTTCCCTTGTTGTGATCAGCCTCGGCTCTCCTGTCTTTCTCCTTTTGGCGTTGCTGGTCAAACTCAGCTCACCTGGGCCTGTTTTTTATGTGCAGCGACGGGTAGGTCGTGATTATCGACACTTTGGCTGTATCAAGTTCCGCACGATGAGAGCAGATGCCGACGACATCCTTGCAAACTTGCTTGTTAAATCTGCTTCGATGAGGGCTGAGTTTGAGCGTGATTTTAAGCTTCGTAAGGATCCTCGGATCACACCAATTGGTCGATTTTTGCGTCGTTCCAGTCTTGATGAACTGCCTCAGTTTTTGAATGTGCTGCGGGGTGAAATGAGTTTGGTTGGTCCCAGACCAATCGTTGATAAAGAACTTGAACGCTATGGGGAGTTTATGCATGAAGTTGCATCTGTACGCCCTGGACTGACTGGTCTGTGGCAGGTGAGTGGTCGCAACAATCTCAGCTATGCCAAGCGGGTTCGCCTTGACCTTGCTTATGCCCGGGGGCGCTCATTCATGTTGGACTTAGCGATCATTCTGCGCACCTTTGGTGTGCTGTTGCTGCCTATGGATCGCGGTGCCTACTGAGGCGAAGGGGTCAGTCTTGTGCCCAGCGCTGGTTGCAACGAGCTGAACACTTCATCTCGCTTTCCGGATAGCTGTAACCAGCCTTACGAGCGTTCTTCTCCACTTCGGCGGGATTGGAACCGCTGAACGTTCTGGTGGTTTTTGCCTGAGCAGGGATCTGCACCGACAGCAGCAGCAGAGCTGTGGCGGTGATGGTGATCATTCGCATTGGCTTGGTTAGAGCAGAACCAGCGCAATCATGATCCAGACCAGTTCAAGCCAACTGGTGAGTGCCAGGATGCGCTGCAGAGCATCTGGGTCTGCTGGCGGTTGATCGATTGCCAGCAAGGGTTTGTCCACCCATCGGTTGCCGTATCGGTTGCGACCGCCCATTCGCACCCCGGCACAGTGGGCATAGATCGCTTCGGACCGTCCGGCGTTGGGGGAGTGATCCAAGGCTCCGTCCTGTTCCGCTGCCATCACCAGAGCAGGCAACTGGCGCCAAGGCTTGCTGATTAGAGGAAGGGTGAGCATCACCAGGCGGCAGGGGAGCCAGGTGAGTAGATCATCGAGTCGTGCTCCGGCAGTGCCCAGCCATTGCAGTTTTCCCTGCCGATAGCCCAGCATCGAATCAAGGGTGCTGGAGGCCTTGAAGCTCCATGCCAGAGCTAGAGGGCCTGGCCATGCATTGGAGAGATGCCAGAGGCCAGCACCGATCAGCATCCAGAACAGCGGTGCAAACACGCCATCCACGGCGTTTTCGGCTGCGCTTTCAGCGGTAGCCCGCAGAATCTCCTGCTTATTCAACTGGGTTACATCGCGTCCCACGATCCAGCTCAGCTGCAAACGGGCGATAGACAGGTCTCCTCCCGCGTCTGTGGGCAGCGCCTTCAACACCTTCAAGATGCTGTGGCGGAGGCTTCCGGCGGCGAGGGCACTAGCCAGGGCGATTACCAGCATGGGGATCCCGAGCCAGGGTGGGGCGATGCCTTCCTGCAGGGCGAGGCGTTCGATTGCCCAACCCAGTGCACCGCTGCCGCTGATCAGCACAGCGGTGACCAGAATGCCGCCAATGCGCAGCAGCACGGGGCGATTCCCGGCGATCGCTTCAGCAACATGGCGCAGCTGTTTGATCACAGCTCCCATCAACTCAACGGGATGTGGACACCAGCGCGGATCACCGATCAGCTGGTCGAGACCTGCTGCAGTGATAACTAGCAGAATGGCCAGGGTCAGGCTGTTTTCAGCCAGCTGAACATGGCGCGGAGACCTTTGCCGACCTGCTCAATTGGATGGGCGGCATCGCGATCGCGAATCTTCTTCATCTCAGGTTTGCCTGATTCGCATTCGGCGACAAAGTTTTTAGCGAAGGTGCCGTCTTGGATGTCAGCGAGGATGCGCTTCATCTCAGCTTTGGTATCAGTGTTGATCAGTCTTGGCCCACTCACGTAGTCGCCGTATTCGGCAGTGTTGGAGATTGAATCACGCATGGCAGTGAGGCCGCCCTTCACCATCAGATCCACGATTAACTTCACCTCGTGAAGGCACTCGAAGTAGGCCAGCTCAGGCTGGTACCCAGCTTCTACAAGGGTTTCAAAACCTGCTTTGACGAGCTCTGAGAGCCCGCCACAGAGCACGGCTTGTTCGCCGAACAAGTCGGTTTCGGTTTCTTCCTTGAAGTTGGTTTCGAGGATGCCCGCTCGGGTGCCGCCGATGCCCTTGGCGTAGGCCATGGCCAGTGCACGTGCTTGGCCGGAGGCATCTTGTTCAATTGCGAATAGGGCTGGGACGCCCTGCCCATTCTGATATTCCCAGCGCACGGTATGGCCGGGTCCCTTGGGAGCAATCATCACCACGTCGACATCAGCTGGTGGCTGAATCAGCTCAAAGCGGATGTTGAAGCCGTGAGCAAAGCTCAACACTTTGCCTGAACTCAGATGAGGGGCGATCTCTTTTGCATAAACATCTTTTTGGAATTCATCCGGTAGTAGCACCATGATCCAGTCCGCTTTGGCGGCGGCTTCAGCGACGCTGAGCACTTCCAGTCCATCGGTGCGGGCTTTCTCGGCGGAGCGGCTGCCTTCATATAGGCCCACTACTACATCTACGCCGCTGTCCTTGAGGTTGAGGGCATGGGCATGGCCCTGGGAGCCATAGCCAATGATGGCGACGGTCTTGCCATTGAGTAGGCCGAGATCGGCATCGGAGTCGTAGAAGAGCTGGGCCATCCTGGCTGGATTGCGTTCAGGGCAAGGTCAGAGCTTACGCAAGGGCCCCATGGTTTTGGCTGAAGGTCCAATAGTCCTTCTCGGTTGTCAGTGCAATCAACGCATCAGGCTTCGTTCGGGTGGGCAATCACACGATCGATGAGGCCATAGTCTTTGGCCTCGGCTGCACTTAAGAAGTAGTCGCGGTCGGTGTCTTTTTCGATTTTTTCAAAGGTTTGACCTGTCAGCTCTGCCATGGAGTGGTTGAGCATGTCTTTGATGCGCAGGATTTCACGCGCTTCGATTTCGATATCGCTGGCTTGTCGTTGGTTGGTTCCACCCAGCGGTTGGTGGATCATGATTCGGCTGTGGGGCAAGGCGAGTCTTTTCCCTTTGGTTCCTGCAGTGAGAAGGAAGGCGCCCATCGAAGCTGCCAAGCCCACGCAGATTGTTACGACATCACTTTTGACGTATTTCATCGTGTCGTAGATCGCCAGGCCAGCAGTGACTGATCCACCTGGGGAGTTGATGTACAGATAGATCGGTTTTGTGCTGTCTTCCGAATCGAGGTAGAGCATCTGGGCTACCAAGCTGTTGGCAACACCATCACTGACTTCTTGGCCAAGGAACAGGATCCTTTCCACCCCCAGGCGGGTATAGATGTCGACCCAGCGCTCCATCTGGCTGCCGGGAAGACGGTAGGGAACGCTTGGGGTACCGATCGGCATGGTGAAAAAAGAAAGGAGGAAATCAGAACTGGACTAGGAATGATCTGAGATAGAGCCTGGAAGGGTTGAGTCCAGGGTTGCAGTGGATCGATCAGTTCAGTGTCTCTGAACTGGGTAACTCTTTACGGCTGCTGAGAATCCGATCGATGATGCCGTATTCGACAGCGTCCCCAGGAGTGAGATAACTCATCCGATCAGAATCCTTTGATAACTGCTCAATGCTGCGGCCTGTATTGCTGGCAAGAATTTTGAGCATGGCTTGCTTGTTATGCAGCACTTCCTTGGCACGGATCTGAATGTCGGTGGCTTGACCTTGGGCACCACTGCGAGGTTGGTGCAGCACGATTGAGGCGTGGGGAAGGGCAGCCCTGTGGCCTTTGGTGCCTGCCGAGAGAATCACCGCTGCCGTGCCCATTGCTTGGCCGATGCAGATGGTGTGGACAGGGGGTTTGACGTAACGCAGGGTGTCACAGATCGCAAAAGCTTCGGTTTCAAAGCCGACGGCATCACCCGTATACCAGCTGGTACCAGTGGAGTTGATATAGAAGTAGATGGGTTTTTCTGGGTTGTCGAACTCCAAATAGAGAAGTTGGGCAATGATCAGTTCGGTCACATCCATGCCCAGCTGCCGCTTGGCATCGTCGTCGGAGAACAGGGGCAGTCCGAGGTAGACAATGCGTTCCTTGAGCAGTAGCGATGGCAAATCCGGAGGCGGTGTACGCATCACGGTTGATTCGCCGTAGTAGGGAGCGGACACCGTCATCTGCAGCACATCTTTGGCGGAGTTTGGAGACTAGCGAGGGTTAGCCGGTGGGCGCTCGCTGGTCTTACTTGATTTGCGGGTTGGCTGATTTTTCTCGAAGCGACCGAAGACCATCCTGCCGGTAGGGGTTTGCAGCGCTCCAGTGACAACAACGGGTAGCCGCTGTCCAATGGCCTCTTTGGCGCCCTCAACCACCACCATCGTGCCGTCTTCTAGATAGCCCACCCCCTGGTTGTCTTCCTTGCCCTGTTTGACGATCTTGAGTTTGAGCTCGTCGCCGGGTTGCACTTCAGGTCGCAGGGCGATCACAATTTCGCTGAGGTTGATGGCTTTGAGGTCTTTGACCTTGGCGATTTGGGCGAGGTTGTAATCGGCAGTGACCAACATCCCGCCTGTATCGGCGGTGAGTTTGAGCAGTCGCTCGTCAGTGCCCGATCCCTCGTATCGGGTGCTGTTTAAAACCAGCCGTCTGCCATAGGTTTCGCGTAATTCAGTGAGCAACTTCAAACCGCGTCGACCTTTGGCTCGTTTTTCGGCATTGCTTGAATCGGCCAGCTGTTGAAGTTCATCAATCACGGTTTGGGCCACGATTGCCTGACCTTCCAGCAGTCCGCAGGCCAGTAGTCCATGAATGCGGCCATCGATGATCACGCTGGTGTCGAGAATCTTTGCAGTGGCAGGTGTTAGAACCCCATCGGCGACCAGTAACGCCTCGGTGCTGTTGGGATTGAACAGGCGTAGCAGGGTGCGGCCGTGGACTTCCGCCAGGTTGTATCCAAGGACCCCAAAGAACACATTGCTGAGTACTGCGGCCAGAGGCTTCACCAACACCACCTCAAATGGGAGGGGCAAAAGCAGGATTGGTGCCAGCAGCAAATTGGCAACCAGTAGGCCAAGAATGAGGCCTACGGCTCGACTGACCAAGAGGTCGGTGGGCATGGTGCGCACCTGCTGCATCAGCCTTTGCCGCAGTCGCTGGAAGAAGAATCCAGCCAAAAGTCCAAAGCCGGCGCTCAACCCACTCAGGACCAACCTCAGTCGATCGATGTTGATCGTTTGCTCCAGAAGCCTTTCGGGCAACAGCTCAACTCCAAGCCAGCCAGTGGCCGCGCCAGAGATCAGAAACAGCACCAGGATGAGCAGGTCAACCATGGGGTCAGATCGTGTCTGCTCGCTCCAGATGCAGGCAGCATGCACCATCCTCTGGTGCTTGGCCCGGGCAGATGTCCGCACCTTTGCGGATTGATTGATGAGAGACGGTCTTGCTGTGTTGCCACCTCGCAGTGCCTATCTGCACATTCCTTTCTGCCATCGGCGTTGCTTTTATTGCGATTTCGCTGTCGTGCCTCTTGGCGATCATGCCAATGGGGCTAAGGGTTCTGGCAGCGCCTCGATTAAGTCTTATCTGCAGCTATTGCAACGGGAGATTGCGCTTGTTAAGCCTGGGCCAACGCTGGCCACGATTTACATCGGCGGCGGAACACCATCTCTGCTCAGCTCAGCTCAGATTGGTGCCCTGTTGGATCAGCTACGGCAACGGTTTGGCGTTCAGCTTGGTGCAGAAATCACACTGGAAATGGATCCAGCTAGTTTCGATCAGGCTTACCTAGAGGCCGTGCTAGCGGCTGGTGTCAACAGGGTGAGCTTGGGGGGGCAGAGTTTCGATGATGCAGTGCTCGAGACGCTTGGGCGCCGTCATCGTCGCCACCATTTACTGGAGGCTTGCGGATGGTTGCATCAGGCTCATCAGTGCGGAGAGCTGAAAAGTTGGAGTTTGGATCTCATCCAGAACCTACCAGGACAGGAGTTGGTGGCATGGAAGCAACAGCTTGTTGAGGCCATTGATACTGGTTCACCTCATCTTTCGATCTATGAGTTATCGGTTGAACCAGGCACGGTATTTGCTTGGCGTCAGCGGCGGGGGGAGTTGGATTTGCCCGATGATGATTTAGCAGCTGAGCAGATGCAGACCACCAGTGTCTTGCTTTGTCAAGCAGGATTTGGCCGCTATGAAATCTCCAATTACGCCTTGCCAGGGCACGCCTCACGCCACAACCGCGTGTATTGGAGTGGGGCAGGGTGGTGGGGGTTTGGTCAGGGTGCAACCAGTGCGCCCTGGGGCGAGAGGCTGGCTCGTCCGCGTACAAGGGATGGTTACTACAACTGGATTGAGGTTCAGGAGGCAGAAGGGCTGGATTCCTCTCTGGTTGCGGCTCAGGCAAGACCCTTACCTCTGGATGAACAGTTGTTGGTGGGTTTGCGTTGCCGTGAGGGAGTTGATCTTGAGGCCCTCAGTAGGGCTTGGGGCTGGACTCATGAGCAGTGCAACGCTCTATTGCCTTCGTTGCAGGTGCGCTGGCAGGCGGCGTTGGATCGGGGCTGGTTAGAGCTGCATGGAAGACGTTGGCAGCTCAGTGACCCCGAGGGGATGGCCCTCAGCAATCAGGTTCTGGTGGAGATGTTGTTGTGGTGGCAGTCTCTGCCTGCTGATGCAGTTGCTTCACCCAACCTTGAAGGGCTTCTACGCACAGCTGGCGACCTTGGATCAATGGCGGACTGAAGGGGGGTTGGCTGGGAGTCAGTCCCAACAGGTCAGCGGTGACCCTTACCTGTCCATCGCAATCTTCGCCAGCGCCGATACCGATTACGGGGATGGTGAGTTGTTGACTCAGGCAACGAGCGATGGAACTCGGCACATGTTCGACCACTAGGGCGAAACAGCCCGCTTGCTCAAGTTGTTTTGCTTGTTGCAGCATTTGCGCTTGGCTGCGAGGGTCCTCCGCCTGACGGCGGTAGCCGAGCTGATGTACTGCTTGTGGAGTGAGGCCCAAATGCCCCATGACTGGGATCCCCATCCGCACCAGACGCTCAATGACTGCTAGGACCTCTGGCTCTGCTCCTTCTAGCTTCACTGCGGCTGCACAGGAGTGCTTGAGCAGGCTTCCAGCCGCAGCTACAGCCTTGTCTTCTCCGCATTGGTAGCTCAGGAATGGGAGGTCGCAGACGACGAGGGGCTGTTGTTGCAGAGGGCGAGTGAAACCTCTACCCACCGCTTGGGTGTGGTGGAGCATCTGCTCCACTGTCACAGGCAGGGTGGTTGCATGGCACAGTGCCACCATCGCTAGAGAGTCTCCTACTAGAACCACATCGGCTCCAGCGGCCTCAACCAAGGCCGCGCTTATGCCATCCCAGGCTGTGAGGATGATGATCGCTCGCCCATCCTGCTTGAGTTGAGTTAATTCGCTGGGGCGCATCTGCTTCTCCAGGCCCTCGAGGGTCCATTGCTAGCATCGTGTTGACTCGGACCCATGCGGCCGCGACGCCTAAATCTGGTCAGGACCGGAAGGGAGCAGCCACACGGGATGCTCGTGACAGGCGTGGACTCCGGGTCACCCTCATGGACGAAGGTTAGATCTCGTTATCGTTGCGAGGTTGACGCTTACGCAGGAATTCGGGAATTCGTGCGCCTGATTCGTTTGCTTCAGGCTGGCTATAGATCGATTGAGAGGGAATCTTGTTGATTGGGCGTTCGCTCCGGTAAGGCTGGTTGCCTTCAAAGCCTGTGGCGATCACGGTGACGTGAACTTCACCTTCGAGTTTTTCGTCCACCACAGCCCCAACAATGATGTTGGCTTCTGGATCGACCACGTCGTAGATCACTTCCGATGCGGAGGTCATGTCCTCAAGGGTCATGTCGCGACCGCCGCTGATGTTGATGACGCAACCTTTGGCTCCGTCGATGCGGGCCGCTTCCAGTAGCGGACTACTGATGGCAGCCTGGGCTGCTTCTATCGCCCTGGAACGTCCTGAACCTTCACCAATCCCCAGCAGGGCCGTGCCGGCTTCGGTCATCACCGAACGCACGTCGGCGAAGTCCACATTGACAAGGCCAGGGCAGGTGATGATGTCACTGATGCCTTTAACACCCATACGCAGGATGTCATCTGCACTTCGGAAGGCTTCTTGAAGCGGAGCTTCGGAGATGACGTCTTTAATGCGGTCGTTGGGGATCACAATCAAGGTGTCCACATGATCGGCCAGGCGGCTAATGCCTTCAGCGGCCTGTCGCATGCGACGACGTCCCTCAAAGCTAAAGGGTTTGGTGACGATGCCCACAGTGAGCGCGCCGCTTTCCTTGGCAACTTCTGCAACTACTGGAGCGGCCCCAGTGCCGGTCCCGCCACCCATGCCAACGGCGATGAAGACGAGATCGACTCCTTGCAGAGCTTGTTGCAGTTCTGCTCGAGATTCCTCCGCCGCCTTCTGACCGATGCTGGGATTACCTCCAGCTCCTAACCCTCTCGTAAGGGTCTGACCCAGCTGCACGCGGTTACTGGCTGCAGACTGAAGCAGGGCCTGAGCGTCCGTATTCATGACCCGATAGTTCACACCATCGAGGTCACTGAGAATCATGCGGTTGACGGCATTGCTGCCGCCTCCGCCGACGCCAATTACTTCAATGCGAGCTGATTGGCTGGGAAGGATCCCTGCGCTCTCCATGGAGGTGGACATGGACATGTTTTTGATCGCCATCTCCATTGTCGATGTCGAACCATTGAGGTGTTGATGCATTATGTCCGTGTTGGAGCTTTTCGCTGAAAGTTTCAACACAGTTGATTTTTTGCGCCATCTCTGCAACGGACATTTGGCGATTTCAGCTCATCTGGCATTTCTTTTGCTTGGCATGCCTTGCAGGACGATTGACCTCACTTAGAAGGTTGGGGCATTTGCAGTTCCGGTTTGGAGGGATCGCTCATGTCGATGGTTGTGCCTGGTTTATGGCGAAAACTTGACGGCAGGGTTTTGCTTAATTGGGCCACAGTTTCTAGTTGCTCCTTCAGCAGGGTGCTATTGCTGCCTAGCTGGATCAGGCCGAGGGTCTTGGTTTGCAGGCTGAGCTCTCCATTAGGAGCCACGAGGATTCGCTCTAGGGGGCTGCCAAGCTGATTTCGTTGCTCCAGTACCTGGGAAATGGCTTGCCGTTTGCTGGCCGTCCAGCCTTCCACAGTCAAGTTTGTAGAGGGACGCTCGCCTTGTTTTGCCACGTTGAGTGGTATCCACATCGCAGTGCTGTCGACCATGCCCTGCTCTTGGCCATAGGCGCGTTTTCGTAGTGCATAAGCAACGGGTTTTCGTTCTTGAAGAGCCACATCGATTCCTGGAGGGAGTAGGCGCCTTTGCACGACGACCGAGTTGAGCGGCAGTTTGCGCAGCAGGGTCTGCTCTAGTTCTTTGGGGTTGAAACCAAGAAGTGGTTGGGGGAAGTGGAGCTCACCGGCCTTGATCACGGAGTTTGTTTGGATGTTGCGGCTGCCTTGCACATGGATTTGCTTCGCGTTGTTGAGGCTCCATCCTTGCCTGAGTAGTACCCATCCCAGGCCTGCGGCAATAGAGATGAATGTCAACATTCGCCAGAGGTAGATCAGTTGCTCTCGGCGGCGTTGTTGGCGCAACCGGCGCCGCCTCTCTACCCCTGGGCCGTTTGCAGGCCGTCGATCAGGGGTGGATGATCTCACAGGTCACAGCGTGCCCGGGCCATCAGCTGATCCACCCAACGGCGAGCCTGTTCTGCATCGGCAAAGGGCACATCCATTTCTTGGCCATTGCCGATTAGCCGAAGTCGACAACGGCCCTGAGATTCTTGGGTGAGAGGGGCTTCCCCTGAGGTAAGGGCCATCAGTTCCAGCATCTCCAATTTGGTGACTTCAAAGTTGCCCTGCTCTTGAAAACGGCCTGCTTCAAAGCTGCTCCAGCTGAGCATGCCTTGTTTCAGTCGAGCAGCTCCTGAGCCATCAAGTTTGGATAGCTCAGAGTCCTCAGCCCAGACGCGGAAGAGGTTTTGCCGCCGCCTCTCTAGCCACCCGAGAGCAGTGAGAAGCACAAAGACCAGGAGCAGGGGGAACCAGAGCAGACCGTGAATCATTGGCAGGTCAAAGATGGAAGTCCGGAATGCCATCAAGTTGGAACTTGTTTATTCTCCCGCTGTGATCACAAGTTGGCTCACGAGCTCTTCGAGCGTTACACCAGAAGCCTCCCAGAGCATTGGATACATGCTCTGAGATGTGAAGCCTGGCAGGGTGTTGATCTCATTGAGCCAAATTTCATTGCGTGCAGCGTTGTAAAAAAAGTCGACCCTGGCCATGCCATGGGCGGCTACGCAGCGACAGGCTTGTAACGCCAGTGTGCGGATTTGTGCTTCAACTCCCTCTGGTAGAGGCGCTGGAATGAGCGTATGGCTGCAATTTTCGCTGTATTTGGTGTCGTAGTCGTACCAGTCCGTCTCAAAGCAAATCTCCCCTACGACAGAGGTTTGCAGCTCACGCTTGCCTAGGACAGCGCATTCAAGCTCTCTTGCGCTCACTCCCTGCTCCACCACAATGCGCCGATCAAGGCTGGCAGCTTTGTCGAGACCGATAAGCAGCTCGTTGCGGTTTTGAGCTTTGCTGATACCGATTGAAGAACCCAGGTTGGCGGGTTTGACAAAACATGGGTATTTGAGTTTGGCCTCCAAGTGTTTGGCGACGCCTTGACGCGATTCAGTTTCGATGAGATCTGCGGCATCAACGGCGACGTAAGGCACCTGGGGTAACCCTGCTGCAGCGAAGGCGGCTTTCATGGCCAACTTGTCCATGCTGAGGGCAGAGCCGAGTACGCCTGAACCCACAAAAGGTTTTCCCATCAGAGTGAACAGGCCTTGCACGGTGCCGTCTTCGCCATTGGGACCATGCAGAACTGGATACCAGACCTGTATCCTTTCGCTCCCCTCAGGCAGTTTGGTAAAGCCCTGCGGGGCAAGGGGCGTCGACAGTTTTTCCGGTTTGGCGGGATGACCTTGCTTCAGCACTGCTTCAGCCACACATGCTGGCCACCAGCGGCCTCGTTGGTCGATGTAAATCGCAATGACCTCGAAGCGATTGTTGTTCACTTCGCTGCGTAGGGCATCGACCACTGTGATGGCTGATCGGATTGAAACGGCATGTTCCTCGGACGCGCCGCCGAACACCACGCCTACACAGGTGCGGGAGGAAGGCATGGAGATCCTGCAAGGCCTTGGTTGTTAGCGACCAAAGGTATCAGTGCCTACTTCTGGTTTGCTCACAAGGGGTTCCGCTCAGGGAGAAAGCACGCACACTATTGATCTGAATGTCGACGAGATCGCCTGGGCTATAGCGGCAACCTTGGGGTCCTTCGGCCGCAAAGAATGTGAGCCGGTTGGTGCGGGTGCGTCCCATCAGCTGTTGTGGTTTTTTGGGATTGATCCCTTCGGCTAGCACCTGCTCTACCTTGCCGGAGTAGCGGCTATTGCGCTGCAGGGCTACGCGTTCCACCAGCGCATTGAGTTGCTTGAGTCGCTCCACTTTCACCGCTTCGGGTAGTTGGTTGCTCCAGGTGGCTGCAGGCGTATTTGGACGGGGGGAGTAAGCCGCGGTGTTTACCTGGTCGAAACCCACTTCCTCGACGAGGTTCAAGGTGTTTTGGAACTGGGCGTCGGTTTCGCCTGGGAAGGCCACGATCACATCAGTACTGATAGCGGAATCGGGCATAAGCTCCCGTATTCGGTTCACGATGCGTCGATAACGCCCCACTGTGTAACCCCTAGCCATGGCCTTAAGCACATCGTTATCACCGCTTTGGAAAGGGATGTGGAAGTGTTCGCACACTTTGGGTAGATCAAAGCAAGCTTCGATCAATCGTTCCGTGAAGTAGCGCGGATGGCTTGTCGCAAAGCGGATGCGCTCGATTCCTTCCACGTCATGAATGTGATGGAGAAGATCGGTGAGTGTGTTTTGGCGGCGGCCTTCAGGGGTGATCCCGGGCAGATCGCGTCCATAAGCATCAATGTTCTGGCCAAGCAATGTGATCTCTCGAAATCCGCGGGCGGCCAGGCCCTCGATCTCCAGTCGGATCGCCTCTGGCGATCTTGATTGCTCCTTCCCCCGAACTGAGGGCACCACGCAATAGGTACAGCGCTCGTTACAGCCGTAAATCACATTGACCCAGGCGCAGATTGTGCTGTCCCTTCGAGCTGTGGTGAGGTCCTCGAGAATGTGGTTGTCATCTGTGGCGACAACCTGCTGACCATTGTCCACCTGTGTGAGTAGGGCTTCAAGGCGGTTGGCGTGTTGGGGCCCCATCACAAGGTCGAGTTCAGGGATTCGTCGCAGTAGCGCTTCTCCTTCCTGTTGCGCTACGCAACCGGCAACGATCAGCTTCAGATGGGGGTGTGTTCGTTTGCGGCGGGCCTGGCGTCCTAGGTAGCTATAAACCTTCTGCTCGGCGTTATCGCGAATTGTGCAGGTGTTGTAGAGCACGAGATCAGCTTCTAGTTCTGCTGGCGCCTCGTGGTATCCCATCGCCTCAAGAATTCCGGCCATGCGCTCTGAATCGGCCTTGTTCATCTGGCAACCGAAGGTTTGAATCCAGAAACTGCCTTGATGCTGTGCGGTTGTTGCCGGATTACTAGCGAGAGCGGAGGTGGCGACCAAGGCAAGAGGCGAAGCGAACGATCGAAACAATCTCATCAACTCCTTGAGTGTGTCGAGCCCTGATGGATTGTGTTGATTTGGAGATCAGGTCTGTGAGCGCTATTTATTTAGTTGAGTTGCTCAGCCGTTGGAGTGTCTTCAGCATTGCTGGTAGATGCTGTTTGCCACTCGTATTCAGCTTAATTTGGCTGGCCTTGATGATCAGCTGGCCTTCTTCTAGCAGTGAAGGTGGCGATTAAACCGCTTAGCAGGCTTCGAAGAGCTTCTAGGCGATGCAGTTGGGGCTTGCTCGTGGTGGAGGCTTTGACTCTTGTGAAGCCATGGAAAAGTTTAGGGCGAGCGAGGGGATTCGAACCCCCGAATAGCGGCGCCACAAGCCGCTGCCTTAACCACTTGGCGACGCCCGCCGCGTCGGTAAGAATTTACCAATTCGCCTTGAAGCCATCCTGCAGAACCCATTTGATCAACGTTGCTGGCCATCCGGACCATGGCTGGCTGGTGTTTTAGTCCTTGCAGGTTGTGGTGCGGTGTTGGTTTGGACCAACCCTTCCATGGAGGATTACAGCGATTATGCAGGTGATCAGTTGGTGGAACTTGCGACTGAGGAGTTATGTGAGCAGAAGGGGCTGCCGATGGTGTTGAGGCTTTGGATTAGAAATTGTCCAGAGCTGATTGCAGCGCAACAGCCGGTGCTGGCATCCGTTGCAGGAGAGTTCACCACAAGACTCAATTTTGGTTTAGGCAGTCTTTACACGACCAAGTTGGATGGTCGGAATTTGCTCCCGAAGATGCGTCTGCCCTCCTATACCGTGAGAACTATTGCGGGCGCTGGGCGTTTCCTGACCATTCAGACTCGGACGGATCCGGGCAATGTGGAGTGAGCCAGGAGCGCAAGGGATGCCTAGAGGCTTGGGTGCCGCGTGTTTTGTTGACACGGGAAGTGGATGTCTTATCAGCACGGGTCACCGCTGAGGGGTTATGTCCTCTGCGCATTTGTTGGCAGGACGGGCGCCTTTGCTCTTTTGAGCTGATTGATGCTGATGTCTTATCGCCGAAGCGGCTGCTTTTGCCGAGGTTGGCAGAGCCCCATGCTCACCTCGACAAGGCATTCACCTGGCTTGAGTTTCCCAACCTGCAGGGCACCTATGGCGGTGCCATGGTTGCGAACTTTAAGGAGCGTCAAAGCCGCACCTTGATTGGGGTGAGGCAGCGTGCTGAGAGATCTCTCAAGCTTGCGTTGAGGCATGGCTTGAGAGCCATGCGCAGTCATGTCGACAGCCTTGGTCCAGCTACCGATAGCAGCTGGGAGGCTTTGCTGGATCTACAGCGGCAGTGGCAAGAGTGGATGGAGTTGCAATGGGTCGCTCTGGTGCCGATTGAGCACTGGAGCACCCGCGAAGGCGATCAGCTAGCGGGTCGGGTCGCAGCGGTAGGAGGTCTGCTGGGTGGTGTGGTTGTGCCCCCTTTTGATCCGGGGAAGACGCGAGATTCATTGCGGCAGATGCTGCAACTTGCCGATCGCTTGGGCTGTGGCATTGACCTTCACATTGATGAGTCGCAAAGCCATCCTGCGGCTGGCTTAAAGCAACTGCTGCTGGTGCTTGATCGCATGTCAATCACAGTGCCGATCACTTGTAGTCATGCCAGCAGCATGGGGTTGTTGCCGCCGGGAGCAGTGCGTCGTTTGGCTGATCGGATGGCGCATCATCGACTCAATGTGGTGTCTCTGCCGCTGACCAATGGCTGGTTGTTGTCGAAGCAACCTCGTCGCACTCCTGTGGAGCGACCTCTGGCACCCATCTATCAACTCCAGCTGGCAGGGGTAACGGTGGCTGTGGGAGGCGACAACGTTCAAGATCCCTGGTTCCCGGTTGGCAACTTTGACCCTTTGGCATTGATGGCTTTTTCGTTGCCTTTGGCTCATCTGGCACCTTGGCAGCGCTTAGGGCTTGCTCCTTTCACAACAGCGGCGGCCAGGGTGATGAACCTATCTTGGGAGGGAACATTGCAGCCAGGCAGCCCAGCCAACCTGCTGCTTTTGGAGGCTGGTAGCTGGGCTGAGGCCCTAGCTGTTCCACCCCGCCGCCAGGTGATTGTTGATGGAAACTGGCTGCAAGACCTAGATTAATAAGCATCTTTCCTCAATGAAGAAGGAGCAGGTAATTTATTGTTTGAATGTTGAAGTCTTTTGGGTTGCTCTTCAATATTAGTGTTTTCTTGATCCTTGGCTTCAGCGATGGGAGAATTAATTAAGAGATATTTATTTGTAACGCTGAAGCGAGCATGGCTTCGTGGTAATGACGGAATTCAAGGTTTTAAACCTTTTGAAAGAGAAGATTTTGTTCTAAAAGTTGTGAGCCTGTTAAGGCTGATGGGCTTTGACGGAGAAACTTGTATTGATTGTAGAATTTGCACATATAACTATAATTCTACGGGTAGAGATATTGTTTAGATCTAGTCACTAATAGTGGCTTTGGAGATCTGGGTAGGGTCTAGTTTGCTCATGCTTTTCAAGTTGAATTAGCTGCTAGGTCTAGAGATTTAGCCGCTTTGGAGGCTTGCTTGGCTGCTTAACGTTTGCTCTGTTGATGGATTGCCGCTATCAATTTGTCTTAGCGGTTTGGCCGATGACCAGCACCAGACTCCTTGCCGATTGTTGTGCCGAGCTGACGGCCGTTGCTGATTTGGAGCTCATTGATGCGCCGGTGGAGTTGAAGCGCTTTTCACGGGATGCCTATGACTTCTCTCCTGTATTGCTTGAGCAACTGGAGGGCTGTTGCGCCGATGTTGTTGTCCGCCCCCATACGGTGGCGGCGGTGGCGGTTGTGGCTGGTGCTTGCACGAGGCGTGGCATCCCTTTGACCCTGCGAGGTTCAGGAACAGGGAACTACGGCCAGTGCGTTCCTCTCCAGGGGGGGGTGGTCATGCTGATGGGTGAACTTTCTAAGGTTCGGCATCTCGATCCCAACACGGGAGTAGTGACGGTGGAGTCGGGGTGTTTGCTGCGCGATCTAGATCAACATCTTTCTCTTCATGGTCGGCAGCTGCGTCTGCTGCCATCTAGCTGGCGAAGTGCTTCTGTGGGTGGATTCGTGGCTGGCGGCTCGGGTGGGATTGGTTCTGTGCGCTGGGGCTTCTTGCGGGATCCAGGCCATCTGTTGGCTTTGGAGGTCGTGACCGCTGAGGATTCGCCCCAACAGCTGCAGTTGGATGTGGCTGGATCGGAGGCCCTCAATCATGCTTACGGCAGCAATGGCATCATCACGGCCTTGAGCTTGGCAACCGCTCCGGCTGTGCCCTGGCAGGAAGTGATGATCGATTGTGAGGATTGGTCAAAGGCCGTGGCCCTTGCGCTCCGCTGTACTCGTGCAGCAGTTGATCTGCATCTCTGTAGCTTGCATGAGAGACCAATCGTCGATCAGCTGCCTCAGTGGTGTGGTGCTTCTAATGGTCAGCATCGCCTGCTGCTACTCGTGGCTCCCGATGGTGTTAGCACCCTGAAGCGTCTGGCAGCAGAGGCAGGAGCTCATTGCAAGGTATTGGGCCCAGAGGCTGATCGGGGTGGCACAGGGTTGCGTGAGCTCACCTGGAACCACACCACGATGCACATGCGTGCTGTCGATCCCGACTGGACCTACTTGCAGATGCTTTTGCCACAGCCTGAGTTGGCTGCGATGCAGGTTCTCAAGCAGCAATGGGGCGATGATCTTCTTTGGCATCTGGAGGCGGTGCGCCAGCAGGGTGTGCAACGCCTGGCTGCGTTACCCCTCGTCCGCTGGCGCGGCCGGCAGTCGTTGGAGCAGCTAATGAACGATTGCCGGCAGCTTGGGGCTGTTTTGTTCAACCCGCATGTGATCACTGTTGAGGATGGCGGGCTTGGGGTTGTTGATGCCGATCAGGTGGCGGCTAAGCGACGTTATGACCCCAAGGGTGTGCTCAATCCAGGCAAGCTGAGGGGCTGGTTGTAACAGCCATTCGTTCAGCAATTCAAGCTCTCGAAGGTTGCGATGCCGGTGATCTGGTTGATGCCGTCGGCATCAAGGCAAAGGCGGCGCTGGTCATCAAGATCGAGTAGCGCATCGCTGAAGTCGGCACCATCAATCTGCGCTCCTGCGAAGCTGCTGCCTGAGGCAATCACCCCTTTGAGGACACTATTGCGCAGATCCGTATCGACGAAGTCGACACGATCCATCAGTGCATCAGAGAGGTCAGCGCCGCTGAAGTTTGATTGGGTAAAGGTTCCTTGGGTGAGGATCGCGCCACGCAGATTGCTGTTGCTGAAGTCGGCAGCTCGCGCAACGGCACCAGCGAAGGATGAGTTGGAGAGGTCTTGTGCGTGGAAGTCTTTCCCGTTTTGGTTGGTGAGGGTGTAGTCCAGTCGTTCTTGGAATAGAGCCCGATCCTGTAGCCCGACCCCTGAACTGGTGTCGAGAGCCTGCGCAGGGATAGCGATCAGCAGGCAAAGCATCCAGCCCAGAAACGTCATCAGGTTTTGACGTTGCGACAACAAGCTCGGCATCGGCTTTACGGCAGCACCCTTTCACTCTGCCTTGATGGTTTGCTTTGCGAGAAGATCACCTAATAAATAGAGGGAACCAGCTACAACTGGAGGTGGATTTGGCCATCGATTCTGTTTGAGCAGGATGGAGAAGACCTGTTCAACATTGTCAGCAGATTGGAGTTGGCTTGATAGGTCCGGGCAGTGTGCTGCGAGTTGGTGCTGCGTCCAGCTGCAGTGTTCTGGCACCGGCACGATCCAAGCCAGATCGCTTGGCTTGAGTAAATGGCGAAGCATGGCTGGTGCTTGCTTGTGGGCCTGTAGACCAAGCACCCAGCAAACCCCAAACTCTTGATTGCTCCACTGCTGCCGCTCTTGGGCTAACCGTTCGGCTGCTGGTGGGTTATGGGCACCATCAATGAGCACTGGTTGGCTTTGCCAGTGAACGGTCTGCAGCCGTGCAGGCCAGTAGGCGTTGGCCAGCCCTGTGCGAATGATGTCTTGATTGAGTCGCCAGCCAAGTGGGGCCAGGGATTCCAGAGCACCCTTGGCTACCGCCGCGTTCTGCCGTTGCAAGACTCCTGGTAGTCCCAAGTCCCAGTGTTCTGGGAGGGGTGAAACCCATTGCAAGCGGGCCTGTTGATGGTTTGCCTTGTCTTCAAGAATGCTCGCCACTTCAGCTTGTTGGCGAGCACTGATGACAGCAGCCCCAGGACTGATGACGGCGCTTTTTTCTTTTGTTATCTCTTCCAGGTTGTAACCAAGGTGTTCGCAGTGGTCGAGGCCGATGTTGGCCATGGCAATGATTGGTCTGTATGGATGAGCTGTGGTGGCATCGAGGCGTCCTCCGAGGCCCACTTCAAGCACAAGCAGCTCTACCTCGCGGGATCTGAAGTGATCAAAAGCCGTTGCCATCAAAAGCTCGAAGGGGGTGAGTCGGTGAGTTTGGGCAAGGGGTTGAAGGGCGGTGAGTCGTTGGCGTAGCTCAACGATTGAGATCAGCTCACCATCGCTGCTGATCCGTTCACACCAGCTCACGAGGTGAGGTGAGGTGGTCAGACCCACGCGAATGCCAGCGGCCTTAAGGCTGCTGGCAATGAAGCTGGCGATGGATCCTTTGCCATTGGTCCCTACGACCTGAATGGCTGGAATAGAGGCACAGGGGTTTCCCATGGCCTGCAGTGCTTGTTGCATGCGCTCAAGGCCAAGATCCATCCCCCGCTGATCAAAACGAGGGATCAGATCGCTTAAATCTTCCCTGCTTGGACTTGTGGGTTTGTCCACTTAGCGGAAGTGCGCCAGGGTGGCCTCCAGACGTTGGAGCAGTTGGCGGATTTCGTTTGGTTTAATCACCAGCGGCGGCACCATCCGCACAACCTTTGGGCCTGCTGCTATCACCAGTAGCTTTTCTTCAAGGGCGGCTTGGGCGACATTTGGGGCTGTGAATGTGCTTTCGTCTTGGAGCACCAATCCCTGCAGTAGCCCCCAGCCTCTTACCCCTTTGAGTTGCCTCGGGAAACGTTGCACTAGGTCAGTGAGGCCTTCGCGAAGCTGTGCGCCTCGTTGCTGGACCTTTGAGATCAAACCCCGTCGTTCGATCTCCTTGGCAACTGTGAGAGCTGCCTTGCAGGCAAAGGGATTGCCGCCAAAAGTACTGGCGTGGTCACCTGGTTCGAAAAGATCAGCGTGCTGTTTGACAAGCAACGCTCCGATGGCATGGCCTCCCCCGAGTCCTTTGGCCAAGGTGAAGGCATCTGGTTCGACCCCAAGCTGCTGATACCCCCACCAGTGACCACAACGGCCCATCCCGACCTGAACTTCATCAAAGATCAGCAGGATCTGATGCTGGCTACAGAGCTCTCTAAGGCGCCGGAAGAAGCTTGCTTCGCCTGGATTGACTCCACCCTCGCCTTGCAGTGGTTCGATCAGCACGGCGGCAACAGAGGGCCCCTGAGCTTCGAGGCGATTTAGCTGCTGCTCGAAGGCTTGGAGGTCATTGAACGGGAAAAATTCAAAGCCCTCAACCATGGGTTCGAAACCTTTGTGGTAGTTGGGCTGACCTGTGGCACTTATGGCGGCAAGTGTGCGGCCGTGGAAACTGGAATTGGCGGTGAGAATGATTGGCCGATCAATGCCGCGACGGCGATGACCGTGTTTGCGAGCAAGCTTGATGGCGGCTTCGTTGGCTTCTGCACCGGAATTGCAGAAGAACACGCTGTCTGCACAGCTGTTTTCTACTAACCAATGGGCAAGAGCCTCTTGTTCAGGAATCCGATACAGATTGGAAACATGCTGAAGTTGTTTCAGCTGCTGGCCAAGAGAGCGGCGCAGGGCCCGGTCACTGTGACCGAGGGAGCAGGTCGCGATACCGGCAACAGCGTCAAGGTATTGATGACCATGGTCATCCCATACCCAGCATCCTTTCCCGCGTAACAGAGTGACGGGAAAGCGTTTGTAGGTGCCCATCACAGCAGTGGGAGCGGTGGGACTTGAACCCACATGCCCGAAGGCGCTGGATTTTGAATCCAGTGCGTCTACCAATTCCGCCACGCTCCCGTGGAGGTGATGTTATGCCAGGGTCATCCTGAGGCCTGGTGCCGAAGGATATGGGCTCCAGATGCATTCAATTTGGTTTCAATCCCGTCATAACCGCGATCAAGGTGGTTGAGGCCATCAACTTGACTGATGCCGTGTGCGGCAAGACCTGCTAACACGAGCGCCGCTGCGGCTCTTAAGTCGTTACCACTGACTGGTGCAGCACTGAGCTGGGGTATGCCTTCGACCACAGCCGTGTTTCCTTGAAGACGAATCGAAGCGCCCATTCGTTGCAGCTCAGCGACATGCTGCATGCGGTTTTCGTAGATCTTTTCTGTCACCACACTTGTGCCTTTGGCTGTGGTTAACAGGGCCATAAAGGGGGCCTGCAAGTCCGTTGGGAAGCCTGGGAAAGGTTGGGTGATGATGTCAACGCCATGAAGATCTCCAGGGATCAGCGTGATTCCTTGCTTGTCAATCTCAAGGGTGCAGCCGCAATCTCTCAGTTTCTGGAGCACGGCATTGAGATGCTCAGGGATGACTGGAGACACTCGAACAATCGAACGGGTGATTGCCGCTGCGATCAGGAAGGTCCCTGCTTCAATGCGATCAGGGATCACCGAATAGTTGCAGCCGTGTAAACGTTCGACGCCTTCGATGGTGATGATTGGACCACCAGCGCCACTTACACGAGCACCCATGGCATTGAGCATTTTGGCCAGGTCTTGAACCTCAGGTTCTTGAGCAGCGTTTTCGATGGTGCTAGTGCCTTCCGCCAACACAGCTGCCATGAGAATGGTCTCGGTTGCACCGACACTTGGGCAGTCGAGCACGATTGCAGCACCTTTCAGTCGCCGCGATGTTCCTGGTACTGAAGCTGTGACAACGCCATGCTCAACTTTCACCATGGCACCAAGAGCTTTAAGCCCTCTGATGTGCTCAACAACAGGCCGGGCTCCGATGCGGCAGCCACCCGGCAGGGGGACTTTGGCGTGACCGAGTCGTCCTAGCAGTGGGCCGATGCAGAAAAAGCTAGCTCTAAGGCCATTGACTAGATCGTAGGGAGGTTCGGCGTGATGAAGGTCATCAGCCTGCAGCCAAACGGTCTCCTGACTCCGTTTTACACGTACCCCCAAGGAGGCGAGGATGTCTGCCATCCCCTGTATATCTGTGAGCTGGGGGACATTGTGCAGCTCAAGGGGGCCTTCGCTGAGAAGGGCTGAGGTCATCAGCACGAGGGCAGAATTCTTAGCCCCGCTGACTTTCAGCTCTCGGGAAAGAGTATGTCCGCCTTGAATCTCCAGATGCGGCTTGAGAATCTCTTGAGATTGAGATACCGCTGCGGGCATGTCCCGTTAATTATTCTTGAACGAACACATATTGACAATTACATGTGAGACAGTCTAGACGTCCAGACCTCAAACTGGTTCAAAACTGTCAGGTTGAGATAAGGCTGGTTGGCAGTCGATGTCTTATCGTCTTGATGTCGCTTGCGCGACGCACGCTAGCGGATGTGGCGGAATTGGTAGACGCGCTAGTTTCAGGTACTAGTACTAGCAATAGTGTGGGAGTTCAAGTCTCCCCATCCGCATTATCTTGAATGAGTAATCGACCTCAAGCTGCATCAATGATTGTACTCAAGATTACCAATGCTTCGGAGTTGGTGGCTGCAAAAGTGGGTCGCTTCCTTGAGCGTCTCACTCCTGATGATTTAGACAGTTCCACTGTTGAAGATCAAGTCATCAAAAAGATGATTGAAAGTCTTGCTGCTGAAGGCTTAAAGGGTGAAATTGCTGCAGTCAATGGGCTTGATTTTGATGGCGAACAGATTGTCCTGAATGAAGGGTTGAAGGTGCGTCAGCAAGCAACATTCTGAGGTTCTGTAGATCGGAGCTCATGCCTCGCTATTGATTTCAAGTCGCCGCAATCCTCTTGTGCGGAGATTGAAATTCCTCGCCAGTAGGGAAGGACGTCAAGAGCAGGCTTTGCTGCTGCTTGAGGGAACACACCTGCTCCAGGAAGTGTTGCGAACCACACACCGTCCTAAAGAGATTGTGGCGACCAACTTTTGGTTGGAGCGCCATGGGGATCTTGTAGAGGCCTTGCCTGCAGAAACCTTGATTCATCAGGTCACCCCGAGTGTTTTGGAGGCTTCGTTGACGACAGTCAGCCCAGATGGTGTGGCTAGCCTTTTGCGTCTTGATTCTCTTCCGCAGGCTGCTAATCAAGCCAAGTTTGTGTTGGCTTTGGATCGGCTGCAGGATCCTGGCAACCTTGGCACCTTGCTGCGAACAGCCTTGGCTGCAGAGGTGGAGGCGGTTTGGCTTGCATCTGGGGCGGATCCGCTCAGCCCAAAAGTGCTGAGGGCTTCGGCGGGGGCCATCCTTCAGTTGCCACATCAGCGCTTCGGGTCATCAGAGCAGGAGGCCGTGGAGCAGTTGGCTGAGCAGCTTGAATGTGCTGCTCGTCGCGGTTTACAGGTCGTGGCCACCATGGTGCCGGGCTCTTCAGCGGCACATTCTTGTTTGCCTTATTGGCAGCTGGACTGGAGGCAACCGACTGTGCTGGTGCTAGGCAATGAGGGATCCGGCCTGCATCCGCGCCTGCAGGCGTGTTGCACGGCTTGCGTCACCTTGCCGCATAGCGCTGCGGTTGAGTCGCTCAACGTGGCTGCGGTGGCGGTGCCACTACTGCTTGAGCGGCGACGAGCGACAATGACCTCTTCCACGCAGTAGTTCGGATGAGCGAAGCCAGTTTCGACTTCGATGTGATCGTGATCGGTGCTGGTTACGGCGGTTTTGATGCCGCCAAGCATGCGGCTGATGATGGCCTCAAGGTGGCGATTGTGGAATCAGGTGATATGGGCGGCACTTGCGTTAATCGAGGCTGTGTGCCCTCTAAGGCATTGCTTGCTGCCAGTGGAAGGGTGCGTGAGCTGGCTGATGCTGAACATCTATCTGGTTTCGGCATCCATGCTGCACCGGTGCGTTTTGAACGTCAGAAGATTGCTGACCATGCCAACCAGTTGGTGGCCACGATTCGTAGCAACCTCACCAAAACGCTGCAGCGGGCTGGTGTCACGATTCTGCGTGGGCATGGACGATTGGAGGGAAGCCAGCGAATTGGCTTGAGAGAGAAAAGTGGTGTGGATCGGCTGCTCACTGCTAGGGATGTGATCCTTGCCACAGGCTCTGATCCATTTGTGCCCCCTGGGATTGAAACCGATGGACGCACGGTTTTTACCAGTGATGAAGCCGTGAACTTGGAATGGCTGCCGCGTTGGATTGCAATTATCGGCAGTGGTTATATCGGCCTTGAATTTGCCGATGTTTATACGGCTCTCGGCTGTGAAGTCACGATGATTGAGGCGTTGGACCGGGTCATGCCAACCTTTGATCCCGACATCACCAAGATGGCAGCTCGGCATTTGATTGATGGACGTGACATCGATGCACGTGCTGGTGTGCTGGCTAGCAAGGTGATCCCTGGCTGCCCGGTAAGGATCGAACTGGCCGAGATGAAAAGCCGTGAGCTGGTGGATAGCTTGGAGGTGGATGCGGTGCTCGTTGCTACTGGTCGAGTCCCTAGTAGCAAGGGGCTCAATCTTGAGTCGGTTGGTGTGGAGACCAATCGCGGCTTTGTTCCGATCGACGACAGCATGAGGGTATTGGTTAACGGAAAGCCGCTGCCTCATCTTTGGGCCGTCGGGGATGTCACTGGCAAGCTGATGTTGGCCCATACAGCCGCAGCACAGGGCACGTTGGCTGTCGACAACATCCAGGGGCACTCCCGCACGATTGATTACCGCAGCATTCCAGCGGCGACCTTCACTCATCCGGAGATCAGCTCGGTGGGGTTGAGTGAAGCTGATGCTAAAGAGCTTGCTGCCAAGGATGGGTTTGAGTTGGGTAGTGTGCGCAGCTACTTCAAGGCCAATTCCAAAGCACTAGCAGAGCTGGAGAGTGATGGATTGATGAAGTTGTTGTTCCGCAAAGACAGCGGTGAAGTTCTTGGTGCTCACATCTATGGATTGCATGCCGCCGATTTGATTCAGGAGGTAGCCAATGCGGTGGCACGTCGACAGAGCGTGGCTCAATTGGCCTATGAAGTGCATACCCATCCCACCCTGAGTGAAGTGGTGGAAGTGGCCTATAAGCAGGCGGCCAAACAGCTGGCCAAGGCGGTTGTTGCATCGGCCGGCGCTGTCTAGGCCGCTGTTCTTCAAGCAGGTCTTAGCCCTGCGGCTCACTGTTGTTCATTGCATTGTCACCTTATGGAGATCCGTCGACGTCCGCCCAATCCAAGTATCAAGGTGGCTCATTTGGAGTACGCCATTCCTCACGACGATGCTGAGCCGCGCCACATTCTTGAGAAGATTGTTTGGGAGAAGGACCGTGAAGTTGAGACGGCACGACAGCGCGTACCTCTAGAGACGCTTAAATCTCAGATCGCAGACTTGCCCATCCCTCGAGATTTCATTGCTGCCTTGCGTCAGGCTTCGGTGGCGCCGGCAGTGATTGCTGAAGTCAAGAAGGCCAGCCCCAGTAAAGGTGTGATCCGCGCGGACTTTGACCCTGTTGTGATCGCCAATGCCTATGCGGAAGGTGGTGCGAGTTGCTTGTCTGTGCTGACCGACAAGAGCTTCTTTCAGGGTGGATTTGAGGTGCTTGTTGAGGTGCGGCAGACGGTTGGACTACCGCTTTTATGTAAGGACTTCATTCTCACGCCATATCAGCTTTATCAGGCTCGTGCTGCAGGTGCGGATGCTGTCTTGTTGATTGTGGCGATTCTCTCTGATCAGGATCTAACGTATTTGAGCAAGGTGGCCAACAGCCTTGGCCTCACTGTCTTGGTGGAAGTGCATGATGCTGAGGAACTTGAACGGGTTCTCAACCTTGGTGGTTTCCCACTGATTGGCATCAACAATCGCGATCTCACCACTTTTGAGACAGACCTTGAAACGACTGAAATACTGAGCAAGCAATTCGCTACTCGATTGCAGCAGCAGGGTGTCTTGTTGGTGAGTGAATCGGGCTTGTTTAACCGCGCTGATTTGGACAGGGTTCAGGCAGTAGGCGCTGAAGCTGTGTTGGTAGGAGAAGCCCTGATGCGTCAGTCGGATGTTTGTGTTGGCTTACGGAAGCTGATTGGAGGCTGAGGGTGTGGTCAGGGCTGATAATTCTTTCTCTTTGACTTGAGGAATTGTGGCGTTGAATTGGCGCAGTAAGAGGTTGATCTTAACTTGCTGTGAGTTAAGAATGAGCCGTTGCTCTTTGAGCTCATTGCGAGCGAGGTTGAGGTCTTGGCGAGTTTCTTTAAGTTCCTTATTTTGATTGGCTATTTGCTTATCTTGTTGCTGGATGCGATCAAGGAGATTTCGCTCCGCTTGCTTTTTGTCTTTGATTTCATCTTGTAGATTTCTTAAATCGGCGGAGATGTTGATTGGTTCCCCAGAGGCTAATTGGGCATCAACATCTTGCTTGATGCGGCTCTTGAGTTCGTTAATTTCTTCTCTTAGTTGCTCGAGTTCAACATTGGTCGCATCGAGCTCTTCTTTGTTTGTGACACCTTGATTAGCGCTACTACCACCAAATCCCCAGGAGACGCCAAGTTTTGCTGCAATCGAGCCATTGAAATAGGGGCCAGCAGAGAGAGCACCACCGAAATTAAAGAAGAGTCTTTCATTGGCTTTAGCAGCACAACCAAAGGCACCAGCGCCTTGCGAGCCGTAATAACCAGTACCAATGCCACAGCGAATGGTTTCCTCAGGCAGCAGAGTGCTTTGCGGCAGGCTGGCTAGAGCAGCAGTAGAGGCCGCAACACCTTGAATGGAGCGCCTTAAGTCTTCTACGGAGAAAGAGGTGGTACCAAGATTGCCGTTGGAATCGGTGCTGACAAATCTCTTCTCGCCACCATCTTGGAAGCGTGAATTAGCCCAAAACTGTTTGCCATTTTTGCGAGACGCCAAACCAGGCATGACATAGCGATCATCTTGATTGCCGATGGCGACTTGATTGTCGTGGAATGTTCTGGCTTTGTAGCCAATCGCAGTTGAGTTGTGATTGGTGGCTTTGGCTTCATAGCCAATGGCCATGGAATGCTTTTTGTTGGCTTGTGCTTTTCTGCCAAACGCGATTGAGCGTTCACCACTGGCAGTGGCTTGTTGACCAAAAGCGATTGCTTGATTGGCTGAGGCATCAGCTTGGCTGCCGATAGCAAGCGTTTGATAGTCGGATGCTTTGGCATCTTTGCCGATGGCAGTGGCTTCTTTTTGTAGAGCCTGTGCGTGCTTACCAAGGGCGATGGTTTTGTTAGCGCTGGCATCAGACTTGCTACCAATAGCGATGGCATTTTCAGCACTGGCATTCGATTCGCTACCAAAGGCGATTGCTTGCTTGCCTGTTGCACTTGATTGTTCACCGATTGCAGAAGCGCCTTCTCCAGTGGCTGTTGCACTAGCCCCAAGGGCGATGAGATTGGTGCCATCACCAACGGTGGCACTAATTCTGGTGCGTCTTGATGCCGGGGTATCTGCAGAACCGGTGAGTGCAAGCCCTAAAGCGAGAGGGTTGGGATTGTTTAAGGCTAAAGAAGAGCTGGCAGTTCCAGTTGCTTGTGCACCTGCGCCAATAGCAATAACGTTGTCACCTTTGGCGACAGCACCAGAACCTGAGGCATAGGAGTTGACGCCTTTTGCATAAGCCAAGGGACCAACAGCAACAGCATTTTCTTCTTTGGCGTAGCTGTTATCACCAACGGCAATGGCTCTGGTTGCGTCTTTACCTGCAATGGAAGAGGAGCCAATGGCGATGGCATCAACACCCCGAGATGTTGCATCAGTACCAACGGCGATGGCATCATCTTGGCTTGCCGCAGACTGCGTGCCAGAGGCGATGGCGTTTGGTGCCATGGCAACAGACTTGGTGCCATAGGCATAGGCATTGGCGCTGAGTGATTTGGAGTCAAAGCCATAGGCGGAGGCATCCTCTCCTGTGACTTTTGCGCCAGTACCGCTTGCGAGGGCATCCGTGGCGCCATATGTGATATCAGCGCCATCACCAAAGGCAAAGGCATCATCACCATCGGCAACAGCATTAACTCCAAGAGCAAAGGCATTGTTGCCGGCTGCATAGGCATCTCGACCAAGAGCAATGGCATTGGTTCCTGATGCAGAGGCGTTGTAGCCCACGGCGATAGCTCCATCGCCATAACCGTTAGCGCTACTACCGAGTGCTATGGCATGGGGGCCACCAGCGACAGCATTTGTGCCGATGGCGAGATCATTGGATGATGTGGTGGTTGCTGAGTAGCCAAAAGCGGCTGAGTCAGTGCCGGTTGCAGAGGAGAGGCTGCCAATGGCGATGCTGTTGTTACCAAGTGCTGAACTTTTGTAGCCGATAGCAGAACCGGTATCGCCCGAGGCAAGTGCAAAGGTGCCAAAGGCAAGGCTGTTTGCTGCAGTGGCTTGACTGCTAACACCAGAAGCAAAGGAATCAAGACCAGAGGAGAGAGAATGGTTGCCAAGAGCAGTGGCATTGATGCCAGTGGCTTGTGCATTAAAGCCAGCAGCCCATGAATCAGTATTGGTGGCTGTTGAGAGGGTGCCGAATGCCATGGCATTAGCCCCAGAAGCTGTTGCTTGCAAACCAGCTGCGTAGGCACCAACAGCGTTAGCCGTGGCTGAACTGCCGAGGGCGATAGCATTAGCTGCAGTAGCAGAAGAGTTGTAGCCGGCAGAGAAGGAATCGGTGCCAGTGGATTGGGAATTTGAGCCAATAGCAATGGAGTTGGCTCCAGAAGCAATACTCTTGGCGCCACTGGCGAGAGCGCCATCACCGCTGGCTTCTGCATAGGGTCCAAGAGCCATGGCTTCTTCTCCTGTTGCTTTGGAAAAGGGACCAAAGGCAATCGCCATGGTTTGATTGGCGCGGCTGCCAACGCCACTGGCAATGGAATCAGTTCCGCTGGCCAAAGAATTGGTGCCTGTTGCCATGGCATTGGCGCCTGTGGCAGTCGCAAAGCTGCCAAAGGCCAAGGCGTTGGTATTAGAGGCAGTGGAGAGCATGCCAAGAGCCATGGAATTAATACCATTGGCGGTTGCTTCTAGGCCAGCGGCAAAGGCATCGAGTGTTTCAGCAGAAGCGCGAGTACCGAGGGCCATGGAATTGATGGCTGCGGCTTGGGCTGTTGTGCCAATAGCCATGGAATTGCTAAAGGCCGCATTCGCTGAAGTGCCAATAGCGATAGCATTTTTTCCTGTAGCGGCTGAGTAGGCACCAGCCGCAAGAGTTTCTGAACTATTTGCAACAGCATTCATGCCGATAGCAACGGCAACATCACCAGAGGCCTCAGAGAAGAGACCAAGCGCCATGGCGTTGTTGCTAGAGGCGAGTGCACTGTGACCAACGGCGGTGGCGTTGTTAGCACTAGCGATGGCATTAACACCAATGGCCATGCTGTCGAGCTCTGAGGCATTGGCAGCTGAACCAAAGGCCATGGCGCCATTGGCGGAGGCATTGGCACTGGTTCCAAAAGCAATGGCATTGGTGCCAGTTGATTTGGAGAGAACACCGATAGCCATGGCGTCATCACCTTGAGCATTGGCGCTACTAGCGATGGCAACGGCATTGATGCCCGATGCATTGGCATTGACACCAAAGGATTGAGCATTTTGTCCGCTGGCTTTGGCGATCACGCCAATGGCGATGGAATTAGCACCGTTGGCACTGGCTCCAGGTGCAATCGCGGTGGCATTGGTGTTTGTGGCTTGTGAGAGGGTACCAAAGGCCATGGCACTGGTGCCAGTGGCGTTTGCTTCTACGCCAAGTGCAACGGCGTTATTGCCTTGGGCATTGGCTTGGAAGGCTAAGGCGGTGGAATTGGTGCCGTAGGCATTGGCGCCTGCACCAGCAGCAAGACTGTTAGCGCCGGTGGCGATGGAATTAATGCCAACAGCAGTTGTGCTTGTGCCAATGGCTTGTGCATTGGTGCCAAGGGCCATGGCTCCTTCTTCTTTTGCATAGGCGATCACGCCAACAGCAGTGGCATTGACGCCATTGGCCTGTGATTTAACGCCAATAGCTATGGAATTGGCTCCATAGGCATTGGCAGCAGCACCAAGAGCACCAGCATTGACGCCACAGGCTTGCGCAGCAGCACCAACAACAAAGGAGTTGGGTTGATCGGCGAGAGCACCAGCACCAAAAGCGAGGGCATTGGTGCCGCTTGAGATGGAATTGGTGCCAACGGCAATGGCATTGGTGCCGTTCGCGGTGGCGTCAACACCAAAAGCAGCTGAATCAATGCCAGAGGATGTTGCACCAGTGCCAAGAGCAAAAGAGCTTGTGTTGCTGGCAGTGGCGCCAACACCAACAGCCATGGCATCGGTGCTGATGGACTGTGCTCCAGCACCAATGGCGCCAGCATTGATACCTTCTGCGACGGCTTCCGTGCCAAGCACGAATGAATTGGCGTATGTGGCTGCGCTGTCGTATCCAATCGCGATTGCGTTTGCACCGGATGCATTGGCGAGACTGCCTAAAGCAAGAGCTCCGTTGGCTGATGCATTAGCACTTGCACCAAGAGCAGTAGCACTTATTGCTGATGCAGTTGATGAAGAACCAATAGCGATTGCATCTGCTGGGGCGACACAACCGTCGTCATCAGTAATGACACAGCTACCAGTACTATCAAGCAAAGATTTGACAGTTGCATATTCACCAATAGCGATAGAACTAGGCGCTTGTGATGTTGAGCGTGTTCCAAGAGCAATAGCATCTGAGCTGGAAGCTTCTGCACCGGTTCCGATCGCTATGGCTTCTACTGCAGTTGTCTTTGCTTGATGACCAAGGGCAATTGCCTCCTCAGTAGTTGATTGTGCAGAAGCACCAATAGCAATTGCTTCATCAGCAGTAGAACTACTAACGTTTGCTTCTTGCCCGAGTGCTATAGAGCCAGCTGCGAGCGCATTGGAACTAGAGCCAAGAGCAGTAGCACCAGTTGCTGAAGCACTTGATGAAGAACCAAGAGCGATTGCGTCAGTGGCAGTTGTTGATGAAACATTGGCATTTTTGCCAATTGCGATTGAGTTTATCGCTTGGGCGTTTGCCTTGACACCTAGAGCTGTAGAGGTATCTCCGAATGCGGTTGAACTCAGACCAAGGGCTACACCATTTTCACCTGAAGCCTTTGATGTTTTACCGATCGCAATCGCATTCGTACTCGAAGCATTTGCTTCTGTCCCAAATGCAATCACGTTGGATGATTTCGCAATCGAATCAACACCTATAGCAATTGCTTGACTTCCGCTGGAGGCAGATTCAGTTCCGATAGCAATTGCTTCACTTCCGCTGGAAACTGATTCGGTTCCAAAAGCTATCGCATTAACTTCATTTGCTTCTGAATCTGCACCAATGGATATGGAGCTATTGCTATAGGCATTTGCTCCAGCACCCAAAGCAGTCGCTTCTATTCCGCTAGCTTTTGAACTTGCTCCAATCGCGATTGCATAATTTTCTGATATTGCTGAATCGAAACCTAGAGCAATCCCGTTGTCACCCTGAGCATCGCTTTCAGCACCCAATGCAATACTGTATTCACCATCACTATTTGATTCTTCGCCAATAGTAATAGACCCTATTTGTTTGGCTAAGGATTCAGCTCCAATAGAGATTGCACCATCTCCATATGCGTTTGAGCCTGCACCTAATGCAATAGCTTCAGTAGCCGATGCACTTGATTCAGCACCTATCCCAATCGCGTTATTCCCAGTAGCTGCTGCTGCTGTACCTAAGGCAATAGCACTTTCTTCTGTTGCCTTAGCATTTTCCGAACCAATGGCAATCGAGTACTTACCGCTTGCTTTTGCAAGAACCATCGCCAAAGCATCTGTTCCACTTGCCTCGGTATCCGCACCAATACTGATAGCGCCGTCTGCAGTCGATGTTGAATTGTCTCCGATAGAGATTACTGAATCTCCTTTTACTTTCACATCATTGCCGATAGCAATCTGATTGGTCCCGAGCATGGCCTGTGCATTATTTCCCATCGCGATACTTCCCATTGCGCCTGTATCAACGAGTGCAAGATTTCCAATTGCGATTGCCCCTATGGCATCTACGCCAACTTCCGCTGTATTCCCCATAGCGATAGAGGCTGAGGCTCCTGCGCCAACTGCTGTGAGATTTCCAATTGCTATTGATGTTGTAGTAGCTCCTACAACAGCAACGTTGCCGATAGCAACGTTTGCAGCTCCTAATGATCTAACTTTATTACCCATCAGGACACTCCCAGTGCCCGCATTGATAATATCATTTCCCATGATTATGTTACTGCTTCCAAGCGTATTTTTTACATTATTACCCATCATAATATTATTGTCTCCACTTAAATTGTATACGTGGTTTCCTTGAATGAGGTTTTCAGATCCTGTTGTGTTCTCAACAGAGTTGCCATTAAGTATGTTGTAGCTGCCTGCAAAGTTTTTATTCTCATTTCCATTAATCATGTTGTAGCTGCCTGCCCAATTTGTATTATTATTTCCTTGAATTATGTTGTAGCTTCCGGTAATATTGTCTAAATCATTTCCTATGATCAGATTTTTGCTGCCTTCTGCGTTTTTTGACCTGTTTCCTGCGACAAAATTATTGTCTCCATTTCTTGAACTACTATCGTACCCTTGCACCACTGAATAGGGTGATGTGTCGATAGTGATCTTTTCACCAAAGGCGACTGAACTAGGGGACGTAATGATTGCATTCCCTACACCGATTGCAATAGATCCAATGCTTGTGCCGTATACAGTATTATTTGTGCCAAAAGCTACAGATTCTTCCGCAAAAGCTTTTGAAGAAGTTCCGATTGCGATAGCTGCTTCACCAGTCGCATCTGCCTGACTACCTATTGCAGTAGCGCCTACTCCGTCAGCTTCCGCCCCTGTACCTATTGAGACAGTATCAGTGGCAAGCGCCATTGCTTTACTTCCAAATGCCACCTGAGCAGTGGCATCATTTGCAGTTTTAGCTCCTTGGCCAATTGCAACAGATGCTACCCCGAGCGCCCCTGCTCCATCTCCAATTGCAGTAGCGCCAGCTCCGTCAGCTGCTGCCCCTGTACCTATTGAGACACCACCAGTGCCATACGCCGTTGCTGCACTTCCAAATGCCATCGCATCAGTGGCAAAGACCTTTGCTTTACTTCCGAATGCCAACGCACCAGTAGCATCCGAGAATGTCATAGCCCCTGGGCCAATTGCAGCAGATGCTTCACCAAGCGCCTTTGCTGCGTCTCCTATTCCAACAGCCCCTATTCCTTGAGCTGTCGCCCCATAACCTATTGAGACAGCACCTTCAGCGACTTCATCAGTTGAAGCAGTATATCCAATCGCTACGCTTGATATTCCCTCCGCTGTAGCTGGTCCTACGGCTAATGCCAATTCAACGGCTTTTCCATCGAGAGTTGCGTAGCCATTACCAAGGCCACAACTTTTCGCTGAGAAATCCGCTTCTGTCTCTACACTAAATTCAGCGCCGTTTGCGTTGAAATCTCCAGTTGCCTCAGCATTGAATCCTTCTGCATTGAGTGCTGTAAGTTCTCCCGCGCCTTCTGCTTCTCCGCCGCCTCCGCATATTCCTCCGCAGTCAATGGTTCCAGCGATAGAGAATTCTGCCAATTCTGCACTTTCAATATTTGCAATCCCACTAATGTTTACCTCGCCTTCAATACTGGCTTCTCCTTTGATACTTGTTTCTCCGACCCCGCATAAACCATAAACCTGCGCATTCCCAGGAAGAGCAGCAAGCAAGCCCCCGCCAACTGCAACAATTCCAGCTCTGAACCAGTTCATTGGATAATGCTAAAATCAACGAATTCTAACCTGATAATAATTGCAAATTATAAAAATATAATTAAGACCATATATTTTTATTGCCTTAGTAGATAGCTGAAGTGGATCTTGTGGCTTTGGTTGTATCAGCATTAATCAAAGTGTTACAGGCAAGGAAGAAGAGAATGCTAAAATAATTGATAAATTGCAAGACAAAATTGTAATGCTTTAGAGTTCGATTGAGGCTCTTAGAGAACAAACATAAAAATCTCATAACTTAAAAAGATTTAAAGAAGAGATAGGAATTGAAGCAGGTGATATGGTCACATAGTCACGTGAGCCACCGGCCAAATCATGCATATGCTAAAAGATAAATCAACTCTTGAAGTAAGAATGAAAGCTTAACTTGTCAGAGTCATTGCTTGTAGGATAACATCCTATTTTAACATGTGCCCTTTGTGCTACTGGGTCTATTTGAGGATCGCATAAGTTTGCATTCCTTCCAAGGACTTGATTCAGTAGTTGCCTTAATTGTTTGTTTTGATCCTTCTGATTTGATGACGTTGATTTAAATATTTTCGATCTTCTGCTGCTTATTGATTACACTTAATGAAGCCCTCCTCTTGAAGCCAAGGTATTTTATAATAGCTTCTGATTGTATTTCCTCGCTAGCGGCAAGGCATGATTTATCTTCTTGTGGCTGTTCACTCGTTCTTATTAGTAGTTAATGTTATGGGCTTGTCTTCGCTGCTTGTTTGATTTTTCTGGCAACTTCAAGTTCTGTGGCTGGAAGATTCTTAGGGCATACTAATGAGGCTTTGACAAGTATGTTGCCTGCAATCCAATTCTTTAAGCCTGTGGTTGTGTTTGCAGTCGCAGGCATGCCGCTCACTTTCCCTTTGTAGCGTTCAGTGATCAGCTTCGTCATCGCAGCTAATGATGCTGCAGCTGCTGGTTGGTAATCGACTTTCTTCGATAACGAATAGCATAAATTTAAAGTGGTCACATCTCTCAAGTCTCTGAATTCATTGAGTCCAATTGTTGTTGAGCTAATGCTGCTCAAAGGCCTTGCCTGTGAGATCATCTCCCCACCTTCAATCTTTGCTGCATGGGCACTATTGATTGGGATGATAAGGGTTGTAAGTGCTAGCGCTGTAAATGTAGATTTGCTTGACATGCTATAGCCTTAGTGTGGGATTGATCTTTTGGTGAAGAGGCTAGCATGAGTCTTATTCGCCTGTTCTTGAAGCATTGCTAATGCTAGCGATTCTGATCAATTGATCACCTTTCTTGCTCTGAGTATTTACCTGTCTTTTCCCTTCAGGGCTCTTGTTCTTTTCATCATGCAGCCTGTGGCTTACTTCCAGTATCCTTGAGTTGTTAAACCTTGCTCCTGATGCCCCTCGCTGAGGTTCCTGTTGGTTGGTCTGCTCATAATCAGCCAAGTGCTGGGCTTGATCTTTTTTACCAGTTTCTTCTCGAAGGTCAGGCTCAGGCAGTTCATGATGAGCTATCGCTTCGTGCTCTTCAATCTTTGAATGGTGAGGAGGCTTATCTGCTTGGCCTCTCTTCTCATCTTTTAGGGCTTCATCAACAGGCACTTGACTGCTTTGATTTAGCCGAGAAGCAAGGCTTCAATTCTAAATTTGTTGTTTTTAATCGAGCAAATTCACTGCGTGCAATCAATTCATATGAGTTAGCATTAGAGGCTTATCAAGCTGCTTTAAAGATCGATTCAGAATTTGTTGAATGTCGGCATAATTATGCCTTGGCATTGTATGAATATGAACAATATGCGCAGGCCGAAGAGTGTATGCGCAAGTTGCTTGTTGATGTTCCTGATTATTACAAAGCATCGTTTGCTTTGGGGAACCTACTGCGCCATTTCAATCGCCTTCCAGAAGCTTGCGAGGCTTACCGTCTTTGTCTGCAGGTTCAGCCAGCCTATCCAGATGCTTTGAATAATCTCGGCCTATGTCTTGCGGGTTTAGATCAGAAAGAGAAGGCCATCGCGACGTATCGTTTAGGACTGACTGCAGACGCGTCTTCGGATCATTGCCGTCAAAACCTTGCTCAGGCACTGGTTACTGTCAAAAAACATGACTTAGCCATTGAGGAGTTTGAGAAGTTTCTTGAGCTTCCGATTGGCCCTATGCAACGGGCAACAGGCATTCAAGGCTTGATGAGTTGTTATTTGGAACTTGGCCTCCATCAACAAGCCTTTGCGTTTGCAGACAGTCTTGAAGACAAACGCTTGCAGACGATGGTTAGTCTTTATATTTTGCCGATTGTTTATGAATCGGAGCTAGATGTTAATCAGTGGCGATCTCGCTATAATGATGCTATTGATTTACTTTTGGATCAGCTTGATGGCTTCAGCCAAGATGATCCATTTTATGAGGATATCTATTCCCATTGTTGGGGATTGACGAGCTTTTATTTGTCTTATCAGATGGAGGATGACCTCCCTCTTCAGATCAAACTCGCAGAGGTTTTTAAACGCATTCTTAAACCCAGGCTCGCGTCATATATGCTTCCCCTTGAGCCTAATCAAGGCGATGACTCAAAGCCTTTACGTGTAGGAGTTCTTTCACCTCACCTACGCAATCACAATGGCTCATTCTGGGCGCTTGGTTGGTTGAACCCTTTGCGCGATAACCCTGCTTACGATGTTTATGCCTACAACCTAGGTGAGGATGAGGATGAAGTCTCCCAGCGATTCGCTGCTCTTGGTTGTTACCGCAAATTGTCGTTAACGCCGGAAACTGCTGAAGCAGTTGTGCAACAGATCCGAGCTGATGATCTGGATTTTTTATTGATTCCAGATGTTGGCATGCATCCAGCTAGTCGTATCGCCGCCAGTGTTCGCTTGGCTCGTTATCAGGCTGTTGGTTGGGGTCATCCGATCACGACTGGATCGGAATGCATTGATTACTACCTCAGTGGCGCGGGAATGGAATCGGCTGATGCCGCCTCTTATTACAGCGAGCGATTGGTGTTATTACCTCGTACTGGTCTGAATTATCCAGTACCACTGAGTGTGCATCAAGGCGATAACCTTCGTAGCCGTTTTGAGCTTCCAGCAGATCGTCCTTTGCTCTTGAGTCTGCAGAGCACGTTTAAATATCATCCACGCAACGATTGTACGTTTGTTGAGATCTGCCGCCGCTCCCCGGATGCCTTAATTCTGTTTGTCGCTCATATGGGGCATCCCTCCGTTTCCGATCGTCTCTATCACCGTCTCCAGATTCGCTTTGCTGATGTAGGCCTTGACGCGGATCAACACCTTCGCTTTTTGCATCGGCTTGAGTACGCCGATTATGTGGCGTTTTTTGATATCGCTCATCATTCTCTAGACACGATTGATTGGAATGGTGGCAACAGCTCATTTCAAGCATTCTCAAGGGGTTGTCCTGTTGTTTCGATGCCAACAGCTTTTATGCGAGGCCGACACACATTGGCGATGCTCGAGGTTCTTGAGTTGCCTGAACTGATTGCTTCTTCAAGAGAAGAGTATGTGGATATTTCTATTCGCTTATTACAAGATGACGACTTCGCCAATCAGATGAGATCTCTGATTAACGAACGTTCGCAGCGCTTATTTGCTGATCAAGAGGTAAGCGACTGTTTTGTTGACTTCCTTGCTTCTCTGCGCGACGAACGGTTCAAGGCCCATGCATGAGCAGAGCTTGCCGACAATGTTTGTAGAGCCTGATCTCTTTAGCAGTGGCATCAGCGCAATTCCATTCTCAATCCGTCAGACTTTCTCTTGACTGTTTCGATTTCATGCTGATCAGCATCCTCACGGGCTTCGCTGCTGGAGCCCTTCATGTGGTGGGTGGTGCTGATCATCTTGTTGCCATCGCACCGAGCGCATTGCGTAAGCCGGCTACGGCATTACGCAGTGGCCTTGCTTGGGGGATTGGCCATTCAACAGGTGTTCTGGTTCTTTCAACCATGGCCATTGTTTTGAAAGACCTTGTTCATATCGAGCGCATGTCCTCCTGGGCCGAATTCTGCGTGGGAGTGGCGTTGCTTGTGGTTGGAGCGATGGCGATTCGTACTGCTCTTGGCCTGGATATCCACACCCATCAGCACACTCATCAGCACAACTATGGTCACGCCCATGACCATCAACATGTGCACCTGCATCTGCGTGGGCGACACCAGCACGGGCGACATGCTCATGCAGCAAGCAGTCTTGGCCTCCTTCATGGCTTGGCTGGGGCCAGCCATCTAATTGCAGTGATTCCCGCGCTGGCCCTGCCTCCTCTTGGGGCTTTGATCTATATGGCGGCTTATCTGTTGGGTTCCATCGCAGCGATGGTTGCCGTTGTTGGTGCGATTTCCTTAGCCACATTGCGTGTGGGGCGTCGTGCCTTGCCCTTGCTGGTTGGATCAACCGGTGGGCTATCGATCATTACGGGCTTCTTTTGGTTGCAGAAAACATCCCCTCAGCTTCTTTGATTGCCTAATCTGCTGGGTTCTTATGCGCTGAAGGGAACACGCCATACGCATTCAGCGATGCCAAGCAGGCTGTCGCGATTCACCAAACCGAAATGTCGGCTGTCTGTGCTTGCTTGCTGGTTGTCACCACGTAGTTCCAGCCCGGAATTGTTGATTGCAATAAGGCGTTTGATCAGCAGGGTGGCTGGTTTCAATGGATGACGGACAACCACAACACAGCCTGGCTTGAGCCGCCTGTCATCGCTGGTGATCGGTTGAAAGATCACCAGGTCGCCAGGGGCAAGGCTGGGGCTCATTGAGTCTCCATCGACACGAGCGTGGCGACGAAGACCTGAAAGCAGCAGGAACAGCGAACGCCAGTTCGCTGTTGGCATCATGTTTGTTGGCTTAACTGGCTCTCACCCAGGCGTCATTGCGACCCTTGGATTTCCAGAACATCGTGTGAATGGCTTCCACAGCTTTGATCAGTTCATCTGCCTTGGATTGATCGATGTTCACCTTGCAGGCGCTGCAGAGCTTGGCCGCTTTCCAGAAGATGTCATGCAGATTCGGGAAAGTTGCCAGATGCTCTGGCTTGAAATAATCCGTCCAGAGGATCAGAAGCTCGTTCTTGGTTTGCTGAGCTTGTTCTTCCTTGATGGCGACGAAGCGGGAGAAGGTGTTGTTGTAAGCCGCCCAAGCAGCCGGATCGTTGCCTGAGGGAGGCTGCAGTTCGAGCAGCTTTTTGGTCATCGATACGACAGCTTCAGCTGAGACTCTTGCCGAGGCGGGATCGTAAACGCCGCAAGGGCCATCACAGTGAGCCTGGACCGAAGAGGCCGGCAGGTTGCTGTGAAGTGTGGAAAGTGCCGAGCGCAACATCTGGCAGGTAGAGAAAGCCAAGCTGAGCCTACCCAGGCTGATTGCTAATTGGGTTCGCTTTTGATTTGATTTTCTATTCAGCCTTTAGATCATTTGATGCCCAGGAGTTCGACTTCGAAAATCAACGTGGCGTTGCCAGGGATGACACGGCCTGCGCCGCGGCTTCCGTAGCCAAGCTCTGGGGGGATGACCAGCTTGCGCTTGCCGCCCACCTTCATGCCAGCAACGCCTTCATCCCAGCCTTTGATCACTCGTCCAGCACCGAGGGGGAACTCGAACGGCCCACGTTTGTAGCTGCTGTCGAATTCCTGGCCATTTTCCAGTGTGCCGCGGTAGTTCACGGAAACGGTTTGGCCTGCTGTGGCCTCCGGGCCATCGCCGATCTTGAGGTCAGTGATGCTTAGACCACTGGCTGTTAGTTGGGATGGTTCTGCTTCGATTGGGTCGCCAAGGGCTGAGGCATTGGCTTGCGCGGCATCGATTTCAGCAGCATCTGCCTTGGAGCCGTTGATCGCCATCTTGAATAGTGTTGGGTTGGGATCGTCGGGGTCGAGTTCAAGCACTGCCATGCTCAAAGCAGCTGGCTCGCCAGTTCGCACCTCCGCCTGCACGGCATTCAAATTGCTGTCGGCGACCACAACTGAGGGTGACACGATCTGGCTGACAAAGGCCACAACCACGCACACCACAAAGACGGCTGCACTGATGAAGATGTCGCGCACTGAATCTCAATGATCAATCAACATGATTCTGGCAGGAGATGCAGCTTTCGCCTTTGCTTTGGTCATTTCTGCCGTTTCAGTTGCCTGCGCTGCTGCTCTAGCTAGTTGACCCTGCCGTGCAGCTCATCGACGTCTTTCTGGCTGGCTAAGTCGAGCGAAAGGTGAAGGGTTGCGATTTTTCGCTGCTGTTCTGCTTTGAATGAAAGAAAGTTGGGTCGGGTGGGGTGAGTGCTGTTCTGCCTCTGAGCTAGATATCCGTGGCGTTGTCGTTGATTCAATTTGATGGTTACGGACACAACCACTCACACCACAAATACTGGAGCACTCTTTGCTTAAGCCCCTGTTGATTCTCGTATCCATAGCCACATCCGAATCAAGCCTACTTGCATGATTTGCAAGGGAACTCCCAAATCTTTGATCTTAGGATTACTTGGTAGATTAATGGGGTCAAAAGAAAATACTGATTGATTGCGAGCTGAAAGAATCATTTTGATTTGTTCCTCATTAAGCCCTCGAATGCGTAGACGTTCTGTAGCGATGGAAACGATTAGATCATTACTAAGCTTGTTTTGGTCTTCGCTGTAGCTGCTTAGCAACATTGCTCCCCCTGGTGCGAAAGGGAACTGAGTTGATCAAATGCTTCTATCTGTTTCGCTGGCGGGAAAAGATGCATGAGGTTGAGAGCGATGACGGCGTCGAATGATTTGGCTGTTAACCCCTCCCTGGCTTTGGTCAAGCTGCTTGGTATCCAAGAACAACGTGCAGTTGCATTGATTTTTTCTATTTCATTCATGCAGAACGAACGCATCTGTTCACTGGGCTCAACTAAAGTAAATTGAGCCTTTGGAAGTACTTGCAGTAAAAGCGTTAGTTCTTCTCCAGCACCTGGGCCAATTACAAGACAATGCCTCGCTTTTTGGCATTGCGATTTTACGGAGCTTGCGGCTAACTCCAAAAATGTTTCGTAACCAGCAATTGAGCCACGAATGGAAGATCGATATTGAAGGCCATAGTCACCGTCAAAGTCCATACTCGAAATGCTGGTCTTTTGATTCATTTGGCTTAATCATATGAAGGAGTTAATTATGAGCTTAAAGGGTTAACTGCTAATTGATTGTCGGCAGGCAAAATCCTTAATGTGGGCACCAAGAAAAATGTCTTCCAAAGGCATATCGAAACCAGCTGCACCGATCAAATAAGCTAGGTTGTGATCCTATTGTTCATCTGCCGTCAACCTGCTGTAGTGCCTAAAGTGGCTGAATAGATCAAAGAACAGTTTGAGTGATCCTGTTGCTCACGAATGTTCAAGATATTTTTCTTTCCTATCTCATTCTATCTAAGCTAAAGGAGTGACTTGCACATGCTCAATGTCACTTGAGCTTCATTCCATCTCTTCACGGCATGACTGAGGCGATTAACAACAAAGCTCTTGTTGCCAAGGCCCGGTAGCAACAGCTGCTGGAAAGGTTTGGTTCAATCCATCGCAACCTGTGGACGTTCTCCGATCGCGTCAAGATGGCTTTGGTGTTTGGTGTTGACCATGGGCAATGACCGATCCCTAGCGCTGGTGCAGGGGGCGGTTGGTGGTGTCTTGGCAGGGATTGCTCTTGCCCAGGGGGGGCTGCTTTGGATGGCACCGGCCCTGGCCTTGCTTTGGTCGGCGTGTCGCTTTCCAGTTGCAGCCTCTCTTTGGGGTTTGGTGGCTGTGTTGCTCAGCCATCGCTGGTTGTTGGCGTTGCATCCACTCACTTGGGTTGGCGTGCCTGCACCGCTGAGTTTCCCTATCGCCGCATCAATTTGGTTGTTTTGCGGTGCAGCAGCAGCATTGCTTGTGGGGCTTTGGGCTTGCCTGGCAATCTGGATTGCTCATCTGACAACGCGAGAATCCGGCATCCGCGCTCAGGTGTTTCATGCCCTGCTGATGGCATCGATCTGGGGGCTAGCGGAAGTGCTGTTGGCCCGTTCACCCTTGTTTTGGATTGGCGTTGGCGGCAGCCTTTTGCCCGGTGATCGAGCCTTGGCTGGTTTGGCCCGCTGGTTTGGGGCTGGAGGTTTAGCCACGCTTCAGCTGCTGATCGGTTGGTGGTTATGGCGTATGGCGCTGGCCTGGCGTCGTGGAGTTGGTTGGCGTCGTTCTTTGCTGGTGGGGCTTCTGTGTTTGCTCTTGGCCCATGGTTTTGGCTGGAGTTTGTTGCGTTCAACAGATGCATCCGCACCCATTTCGGTTGCGGCTTGGCAGCCCGCCATCCCTACGCGCAGCAAGTTTTCTGAGGAGCAGCAACGTCGCCTTCCCGAGGCTCTTCAACAAGCTCTCGATCGAGCTGAGGAGCTTGATGCTGCCTGGTTGGTGGCTCCAGAAGGCCTTCTCCCCCCTGATGAGGTGTTGCTCAGGCCGGCTCCTCTCCCCCTGCTCAGCGGTGGTTTTCGCTGGCTGCGCGGTCAGCAACGCAGTGCTTTGTTGGTGGTAGATCGCGGCGCAAGGCTGGCTTCCGCATTCATTGACAAACACCGTTTGGTGCCCCTGGGGGAATGGCTACCTGCTTTGCCTGGTGGTGTTTTTCGTGGCTTATCAGCTGTTGGTGGTCTTCAACCTGGTGCTGCTTCGCGCTTGTTGCAGTGGCCAGGTCCTACCGCTGCCGTGGCTATTTGTTACGAGCTCAGTGATGGGGCTGCTTTAGCCCAGGCCGTCGCTGATGGAGCGCAATGGTTGTTGGCGGTAGCCAATCTTGATCCCTATCCCTTGGCCTTGCAGCGGCAGTTCATTGCTTTGGCACAGCTGCGCAGCATCGAAACCGCCCGTGATCTACTCAGCGTTGCGAACACAGGCCCCTCTGCTTTGGTTTTGGCGACAGGCAAGCAGCAGCAACTGCTGGCTCCTTTTACGGAGGGGGTTGGCCTGGCGGATTTGCATCTCCATCAAGGCATCAGCGGTTACACCCGCTGGCGTGAGGCACCTTTGATCGGCTTGCTGCTCTTTGCAGTGGTTGGGCTGGGCTGGTCGCGTGTTCGCTCCTAGCTGATCAGCTTGATGCTGCGTTGGCCTGCTGGATCAGGCCACCGCCGAGGACTGCGTCAGCGGCATAAAACACTGCAGCCTGGCCAGGTGTGATTGAGAATTGCTCTTCTTTAAAGGTCAGTCTGCAGCGGTGAGGACGGTCGGCGGCAATGTCCTCTGCTGTGGCTTCGATAGGGGTGAGCTGGGCGGCAACGGGTCCGCTTCTGTAACGCACTTGCACCTCCACATTGATGGCGCTGCTTGGCGGTGCCATCGAAATCCAGTTCACTGCACCCACAACGCAGCTGTCGCGCCCCGCCTCTGATCGAGGGGCAACGATGACGCGATTTGCTGCCGCGTCTAGTTGCACCACGTGCAGCGGCTCTCGCCAGGCCACACCAAGGCCTTTGCGTTGGCCAATGGTGAAATGTTCGATTCCATCGTGTTCACCCACGACTTTGCCGTCTTGCAGCACAATCTCGCCTTGTCTGGCAGGTAGGTAATTGTCAAGGAAGGCTTTCATTGAACCGTAGTGATCAGCAAGGCAAAGATCCTGACTTTCTGCTTTCTTGGCTGTGCGTAGGCCGTAACGCTCTGCTTCTTGTCTGGTCTCTGCTTTGGTGAGCTCCCCTAGGGGAAAGATCACCTTTGCCAACACATCTTGAGAAAGGTCATAGAGGAAGTAACTCTGATCTTTGTTCTGATCGAGACCACGTAAAAGCTGGTGCCGTCCAATGGAATCCCCAGGTAAGGCTTGTTGAGGTTCTGGATCCTCGCGATGGCGAATACGGGCATAGTGCCCTGTGGCAACGCGGTGTAACTGGCGTTCTTTTTCAGCCCAGCTGAGCATTGTCGCAAATTTCACCGAGCGATTGCAGCGTGAGCAAGGTAACGGTGTCACCCCTTGTTGATAGCCCTGAACGAGTTGGTCGACGATTTCTGCTTGGAATGTGGCGCGTGAATCCACCACATGATGAGGGATTTTGAGTTGCTCACAGATGCCGGCGGCATCGATAAGTCCATCGCTGCAGCATGCGCCCTTGCCACTCATCAGCCAGAGAGTGAGACCTTCCACCTGCCAGCCCGCTTCCACGAGTAGGGCGGCGCTGAGGGAACTATCAACACCGCCAGAGAGACCTACCGCCACCCGCTGCTTGCCAGGCCAACACTGCAAACGTGTCAGGGCTTTTGCAACTGCTGGTGTGGCTGGTGTTCGAGACACATGCTTAAGGGGGGCTGGAATTGGCGGCTGCATAGGCGTTACCGCAATGATGTCTTCATAGTGAGGTTTCATGCGCTCCAGTTTTGTCCTGGCCCCCCGCGAACGCTGATCATCTTTTGGTTACTGCTGCGCAGATAGCAGCTCTCGAGGAGGAGATGTTTGCCAGCGGATTGCCGGTGGCTGCTTTGATGGAAAAAGTAGGCCAGGCGATGGCGGCTTGGTTTCGCCAACACCCTGAGTTGTTGGCAGATGGTGTGGTGGTGTTGGTGGGCCCTGGCCATAACGGTGGTGATGGATTGGTGGTGGCCAGGGAGTTGCATCTTGCAGGGGTGAAGGTCCAGCTCTGGGCACCTTTGCCGATCCGTCAACCATTAACGGCCCAGCATTGGACTTACGTTAAATCGCTTGGCATTCAGCAACTAGATCACGTTCCTGATGTTGCTGGTGAGCCTGTTTGGATCGAGGCTCTGTTTGGGCTGGGACAATCCCGCCCACTTCCTGAAGCGTTGGCAACGTTGTTGCAGGCGCGTCAGCGCTGCCAGCCAGGCAAGTTGGTGAGTTTGGATGTGCCTGCAGGGCTGTGTTCAGATTCTGGCATCCCTTTCCCAGGCGGCGCTGCCGTGGCGATGACGACGCTCACTGTGGGGTTGCTCAAGCAAGGCCTTATTCAGGATGCGGCGATCGATCATGTTGGCCGCCTGGTGCGGGTTGATATGGGCGTGCCGGAGACCTTGTTAAAGCAGTTGCCACAGTCGCAACCTCGGCGGCTCTGTTCTGCGGATGTGGCCACCCTTGCCTGGCAGCATCCAGCAGCAGGCGCGATGAAATACGAACGAGGGCGGGTGTTGGTGATTGCTGGTAGTGATGATTACCCTGGGGCGGCTTTCCTGGCCATTCAGGGTGCTATTGCTAGCGGTGCAGGCAGCATTCAAGTCGCTGTGCCTGTTGCAGTAGCCGATCAGCTTTGGCAAGTGGCGCCTGAAGTTGTTGTGGCGGCCGCGCTTGAGAGTTCTGCGGCAGGTGGCATGGCCGTTGCTCCTTGGTTGGCGAGTCATGATCTCAGCCGGTTCGATGCCGTCTTGATTGGGCCAGGCTTAGGTCGAGGTGGAGAACCTTGGTCAGTGCTGGCAGAACCGTTGCAGCGCTTTGCAGGCTTGTTGGTTTTGGATGCAGATGGTCTGAATCGATTGGCGCTGGCTACTGATGGATGGCAATGGTTACAGCAGCGCCAAGGGCATACCTGGCTTACTCCCCATGCCGGTGAGTTCAGCAGATTGTTTCCGCAGCTCAAAGCTCGGCAACCTCTCGATGCGGCTCTTGAAGCATCCCGGCTTAGTGGAGCAGCTTTGCTGCTCAAGGGAGCACACAGTGTGGTTGCGGATCCATCTGGTGCCGCCTGGCAGCTAGCAGAGACAGCAAGTTGGGTTGCTCGTACTGGGCTCGGGGATCTGTTGGCTGGTTATGCAGCTGGCTTGGGATCTATGAATGCTGCTAAGGCTCAGGCTTGTCATTGCCAAGGTGAGTCTTTGGCCGTAGTGGCGTTGCTTCATGCCGAGGCTGCACGTCGATGCCGTCAAGGCAGCTCAGCAAGGTCTATCGCTCAATCCCTTGCAGAACTCACGATTAGCTTGCAATCAAATGAATGTGATCAAGGGCACTTCAAAGGGTATGAATGCAAACGATAAATACCTAATTATCTCGATTCCCCTGCATGAATCCGAAAGCTTTTTTAAAGCTGCAGGGTTTTGCTGAAATTTGTAGGAAAATTTCTTTCCAAATAAATCAGGAGCCGTTGAAATGGTTTCAGCAGCGCCTAAATCAGCAGAAACACAGAGGCGTAGAAGTTCTGATCCTGTCAGCTGGTATCTCACAACGATTGGACGTATACCTCTTCTTACCCCTGCTGAGGAGATTGAACTTGGCAATCAAGTTCAGACGATGATGAGTCTCACTCAAGACGGCTCACTTGAGCCTGATGATAAGGAGTTTACGACTCATCAGCGTCGCATGATTCGCATTGGTCGTCGTGCCAAAGAACGCATGATGAAGGCCAATCTTCGTCTTGTTGTGAGTGTTGCCAAGAAATATCAAGGCAAAGGACTGGAACTCCTCGATCTCATTCAGGAGGGTTCACTTGGTTTAGAGCGTGCTGTTGAAAAGTTTGATCCAACCCGTGGCTATAAGTTTTCGACCTATGCGTTTTGGTGGATTCGTCAGAGCATGACACGTGCGATTGCGTGCCAGTCGCGCACGATTCGCCTTCCTGTACATCTCAGTGAAAGGCTGACCACAATTCGAAAGGTTTCTCTGGATTTGGCTCACAAGCTTGGAGCAATGCCCAGTCGCTCCGAGATCGCTGAAGCAATGGATATCCCTGTTGATGAACTCGATTCTTTACTGCGTCAGGCGCTAACAACCAGCAGTTTGGATGCGCCAGTGAATGGCGAAGAAGGACGAAGTTTTCTTGGTGATCTGATCGCTGATTCCTCTCTTGGGGAACCTCTCGACAAGGTGGAGCAGCGTATTCATCATGAGCAGCTCGGTCGTTGGCTCAGCCATCTCAGTGAGCAGGAGCAGCATGTCCTTAAGCTCCGTTTTGGTCTTGAAACCTATGATCGCCACACCTTGGCTGAGATTGGTCGCTTGATGGAAGTCTCGCGTGAGCGTGTTCGTCAAGTGGAATTAAAGGCCTTGCGCAAGCTGCGTAACCTCACGCGTAGGGTGCCCAACGGGATCTGAAACTGCCTTCCTTAACTTGTTGGCTTTGCTTGCTTCCAGTACTTAGTGCTCAAGAGGGCTATCAATCTTCAGCCCAGATGTAGCGAGTGAGTTCGTTGGGATTTGGTTCGGCTGCGGCAAGGGCAAACTCCACGCAGTCATTTACTTCTGCATCGATCTCTTTTTCAATAGCGCGTAGCTCTTCAGCACTCACCAAAGATTCAGAGGTGAGATCCTTTTCAAGAGCCTTTAGGGGATCTCGTTTTGCCCAGAATTGCTTTTCCTCTTCGGCGCGTAGTTCATCTGGATCAGCAAGAGAATGGCCACGGAATCGATAGGTGAGGCACTCCAGCAGGGTGGGACCTTCTCCAGCCCTGGCTCTTTTTATTGCTCTCTGAGTGGCAGCTCTTACGGCGAGAACATCCATGCCGTCAACCTCTTCGCCAGCCATCCCGAAGGCAGCAGCTTTTTGCCAGATTTCCGGTTCACTGGTGGCTCGCTCATGGGCCATGCCAATGGCCCATTTGTTGTTCTCGACAACGAACAGGATTGGCAGCTGCCAAAGCTGCGCCATGTTGAGGCACTCAAAGAACTGGCCGTTGTTGCAGGTACCGTCACCAAAAAAAGCTGCTGTTACAGCATTGCTGCTGGCATCACCCAGGGCATCCCGCTTATAGCGACTGGTGAAGGCTGCCCCCAGGGCGATGGGAATCCCTTCGCCGATGAAGGCAAATCCTCCTAGGAGGTGATGCTCTTGCGAAAAGAGGTGCATGGAGCCCCCACGACCTTTGCTACAGCCGGTTTCCTTGCCGAAGAGCTCACTCATTACTTCGCGGGCGGGTACACCGGCGCTAAGGGCATGAACGTGATCGCGATAGGTACTGCAAAACCAATCGTGCTGGCGTTTCATTGCACCGATTACACCTGTGCTAACGGCTTCTTGGCCGTTGTAGAGGTGAACGAAGCCAAACATTTTCCCCCGGTAGTACATCTCGGCACATTTGTCCTCGAAGCGTCGCCCAAGGGTCATGTCTCGGAAGAGTTCTAGGCCGATCTGACGATCAACCTTGGCGCGTTTGGAGCTGATTAGCGTGGAGATTCTCTCGCCATGGCGGCCGGCTGCCAGGGGTTTTGCCGTGGTTTGGCCTGAGCTCACGGAGGTTTTCTGGCTCATGACAGACGACCGTCATTCGAGTCACGACTGTAATGGTCCGTTGATTAGGAATGGGCAAAATCCCTTCCAATGTCTAGAGTTTTAGGCCAATCGCTGCGCAGCTGGTGGACCTGCCAATAGATCATTTCCGCTTGCTGGGTGTCAGTCCTTCGGCAGACAGTGAGGCGATTTTGCGGGCCTTGGAGTTGAGGTTGGATCGTTGCCCTGACCAAGGTTTCACCCATGAGGTCTTAATTCAGCGGGCAGAATTGTTGCGGCTTTCAGCAGATTTGCTGACTGATCCGCCACGGCGTCAGGCCTATGAAACTGCCTTGTTGGAGCTCAGTCGTGATCATCCAGGCGAGACCGCCGGTCTTGATGTGTCACCTAGTAGAGAGGTGGCAGGGCTGATCTTGCTGTTTGAAGCGAATTCTTCTCACGAGGTTTTTCATCTCGCCTCTCAGGGATTGCAACCGCCCCAGTCCCCGACGCTAGGTAGCGAACGAGAAGCTGACCTCGCTTTGTTGTTGGCACTGGCCTGTCGGGCTGCAGCCGCTGAGGAACAGGAACAAAGGCGTTATGAAGCAGCAGCGTCTCTTCTGCATGACGGGATCCAGTTGCTGCAGCGGATGGGCAAGCTCTCCGAAGAGTGCCACAAGCTTGAGAACGATTTAGATGCCCTTCTGCCCTATCGCATTCTCGACTTATTGAGTCGGGATCTTGGTGATCAGGTTTCTCACCAGGAAGGACTGCGCCTACTTGACAACTTTGTGAGCCAGAGAGGAGGCCTTGAGGGAACGGCCCCATCGCCTGCACCTGGTGGTCTTGATCAGTCCGAGTTTGACAACTTTTTCAAGCAGATCAGAAAGTTTTTAACTGTTCAGGAACAGGTTGATCTTTTCCTGCGCTGGCAGCAAGCCGGATCAGCAGATGCGGGTTTACTTGGTGGGTTGGCTCTTGCTGCTGTTGGATTTTCGCGTCGGAAGCCTGAACGGGTGCAGGAAGCTCGGCAGCACTTAGAGAGGCTTCAACTGGATGGATGCGACCCGTTGCCGATGCTGGGTTGCTTGGACCTCTTGCTCGGAGATGTGGGCCGCGCTCAGGAGCGCTTTCTGCGCAGTACAGATCCTCGTGTGAAGGACTGTCTTAACAGCCACCCTGGCGATGAATTGGCTGCTTTTTGTGAGTACTGCCGCTCTTGGCTGCGAGGGGACGTGCTTCCCGGTTATAGGGATGTGGATGCTGAGGCCGTTGATCTAGAGGCTTGGTTTGCTGATCGGGATGTTCAGGCCTATGTGGAGCGCCTGGAACGCAGCGAAAATCGTGCTTCTTCTTTAGGTAAGGCCTTCTTAGGATCGTCTGTGAAGCAACCCTTCCCTTGGGCGCCTCTTGATCCCGATGGGATTTTGCCCCTCTCTCTTGGTGGGCCTGATGTTGGTCAACCTGCAGCTGATCAGAGCTCTGATGAGTTTGCCAGCGATGGCATTGCATGGATTGATCGTTTAGCAGATCTGCCACGTCCGACGCGGCCGGTGCTGATCGGTTCTGTTGTCTTTGCGGCCCTGATTGCAGCCTTTGCAGGCTTCAGTTTGTTTGGCCAACGTCCTCGTACGTCAGTTAGTACGGCTGCTGATCAGCCTCAAGTCACAGCACCTCCTACAGCCACACTGCAAGAGGAGGTCCTCATGCCTCAAGTCCCTGTCAGCGCTGTGGTTGAGCCGCTTACTTTGGAGCAGCCGAATCAGGCACAGCTCAAAGGCCTGCTTCAGGCCTGGCTCAGCAACAAGGCAGTCGTGCTTGCCGGTGGCAAGAGTGATGCACTGCCTGAGGTCGCAAGAGATCCATTGGTGCAGCGCGTGGCGCAAGAGCGTGCTAGGGATGCTTCTTTAGCTCAGACCCAGAAGGTTGTGGCCAGCATCAGCTCTTTAGAGGTGGTTAGTCGAACGCCGCAGCGTATTGAGCTGAGTGCCGTTGTGACCTATCGCGATCAACGCGTTGATGCTGCCGGCAAGGTTGTTGACCAAACGCCCCAAAAAGATCTCTCGGTTACTTACATCCTTGGTCGTGATCCCGATCGTTGGCGCCTGCATGAATACATCAGCGGCAAATAATCACTGTTCTGCCTAAGGGCTAGCCATTGCTTTTTACGATGAGCTCAAAGCCCTTGGCACGTAGGCACCATGTTTGAAGAACTTTCAGCCCGCTTTGAAGATGCAGTTAAGGGGCTGAGAGGCCAGGCAAAGATCAGCGATACCAATGTTGAGGATGCTCTTAAGCAGGTGCGACGTGCCCTTTTAGGGGCTGATGTGAGTCTTGAGGTCGTGCGCGAGTTTGTCGACGAGGTGCGGCAGAAGGCAGTTGGTGCGGAAGTGGTGCGAGGTGTGACTCCTGATCAGAAGTTTGTTCAGGTGGTGCATCAGCAGCTGGTGGAAGTGATGGGTGGTGATAACGCTCCCATGGCTGAGGCTGAAGATTCACCAACAGTGGTGCTGATGGCTGGATTGCAGGGGGCTGGCAAAACCACTGCAACAGCGAAGCTTGGACTTCACCTCAAAGATCAGGGTCAGCGGCCACTGATGGTGGCTGCTGATGTCTATCGGCCGGCTGCCATTGATCAGCTCCGCACCCTGGGTGAGCAGATCGGAGTGGATGTGTTCAGCCTCGGAGACGATGTCAAACCTGAGGAGATCGCGGCAGCAGGACTTGCCAAGGCTCGTGAGGAAGGTTTTGACACCTTGTTAGTGGATACGGCAGGTCGGCTGCAGATCGATACAGAGATGATGGAGGAAATGGTGCGAATTCGTTCTGCCGTAGAGCCTGATGAAGTGCTCTTGGTGGTGGATTCGATGATTGGTCAGGAGGCGGCTGAACTCACTCGGGCCTTCCACGACAAGGTTGGTATCACTGGATCTGTTCTCACCAAGCTGGATGGTGATTCCCGAGGTGGGGCTGCGCTTTCGATTCGCAAGGTGAGTGGTCAGCCGATCAAGTTCATCGGTACTGGAGAAAAAGTTGAGGCTTTGCAGCCTTTTCATCCGGAACGCATGGCTAGCCGCATTCTCGGTATGGGTGATGTGCTCACCCTGGTGGAGAAAGCTCAGAAGGAGGTGGAGCTTGCTGATGTTGAGAAGATGCAGAAGAAGCTGCAGGAAGCTTCGTTTGATTTCTCCGATTTCCTGCAACAGATGCGACTGATCAAACGGATGGGTTCTCTCGGTGGTTTGATCAAGATGATGCCGGGCATGAACAAGCTGGATGACGGCATGCTCAAGCAGGGTGAGCAGCAGCTCAAGCGCATCGAGGCCATGATTGGCTCGATGACTGCTGATGAGCGCAATCAGCCTGAATTGCTTGCTTCACAGCCTTCTCGTCGTCGTCGTATCGCTGGTGGGAGTGGCCATAGCCCCGCTGACGTGGACAAAGTTTTGGCTGATTTTCAGAAAATGCGTGGCTTTATGCAGCAGATGAGTAAGGGCGGTGGCATGCCTGGAATGGGTGGTGGGTTGCCCGGTATGGGGGGACCTGGTGGTGGCATGCCTGGCATGGGAGGCGCAGGCATGCCAGAGCCAGCTTCAGGTGGTCGCGGTGGTGGTTCCCCCAGGCGTCAGCGACCGGTGAAAAAGAAGAAGGGATTTGGAGAGTTGTAATTGGCCGCAGGTTATGGTTGTTGTTTGGCGTGTGTGTAAAACACCGCTGAACCATCCACCTTTTCGAACTTAGGGCCACGATGATCAAGCTCCGCCTCAAGCGGTTTGGCAAGAAGCGGGAAGCGAGTTTCCGCCTTGTGGCCTGTAACAGCACCTCTCGTCGTGACGGTCGCCCTTTGCAGGAGCTTGGCTTTTACAACCCTCGCACGAAGGAAACGCGGCTCGACACTGAGGCACTGCGTTTGCGTCTTAGCCAGGGAGCTCAGCCCACTGATGCAGTTCGATCCTTGTTGGAGAAAGGCGGGCTGATCGAAAAGACCGTTCGTCCTGCTGAGGTTGTTGGTAAGGCCAAGCAGGCTGAAGCCCGTAAGGCTGGTGCAAAGAATGTGGCCAAACAAGCTGCAGAAGCAAAGGCTGAGGAAACTCCTGCTGACAGCACAGAAGCCTGAGTTGTTGCATGGCCGGAGTTACCTCAGAGGGTCGCTTCGTTCTGGATCTTCCCGATACTGACGCTGCGATTGCTCTTGCAGGCAACGGTGAACAGACCTTGCATCACCTTCAGGCCTTAACCGGGGCTTCATTGGTGATCAGGGGGCTTCAGCTTGTGATCGGCGGCCGCCCTGCTCAATTGGAACGTGCAGCAGCAGTGGTTGAGTTGATCAGACCTCTGTGGCAAGAAGGCCAGGCTGTTTCAGCTGTTGATTTACAGGCGGCGCTTACGGCTCTTGATACCGGCCGTAGGGATGCTCATGCGGAATTGGCTGATCAGGTGTTGGCCCGCAGTCAGCGAGGCAACCTGCTGCGGCCGAGGACATTGCGTCAGAAGGCTTATGTCGAGGCGATGGAGCACCACGATCTCACCTTCGCTCTTGGGCCTGCAGGAACGGGCAAAACTTTTTTGGCCACAGTGTTGGCAGTGCGCATGCTCAGTGAGCGAAAGGTTGAGCGCCTGGTGTTAACTCGGCCAGCGGTTGAGGCTGGTGAAAGATTGGGCTTTCTGCCCGGTGACCTACAGCAGAAAGTGGATCCTTATCTGCGTCCGCTTTATGACGCTCTTCACGCCCTACTAGGAGCTGAGAAAACCACCACATTGCTGGAGAAGGGGGTGATAGAAGTGGCACCCCTCGCTTATATGCGAGGACGCACCTTGGAAGAGGCTTTTGTGATCCTCGATGAGGCTCAGAACACAACACCTGCTCAGATGCGCATGGTGCTTACTCGGCTTGGGGAGCGTTCGCGCATGGTTGTTACGGGTGACACCACCCAGGTGGATCTGCCACCGGGCCAGCTCAGCGGCCTTGTGGATGCTGCTGAGGTGCTCGCTGATATCAACGGTGTCGCTGTCTGTCGCCTCACCTCTGCAGATGTGGTGCGTCATCCGCTTGTGCAACGGGTTGTGGATGCTTATGCGCGCCGAGATCAACGATAGGGAGACCCGCACTCAACAAACTCAGCAAACTTTTTTTTTGATGGCAAAGTAAAGGGGTTACGTGATCTGGTGAGCCATGCCGGCAAGCAGCAATTTCCAGGAGGCCATTCGCGAGGCGCAATCCAGCGCCTTGGTTGGCCCCAATGTCGTTAACAAGGCCCTGCCCTATGTGGGTGGTGGCATGGTGCTCACCGCCGCTGGCGTGTTGGGAGGGATCGCCACTGTTCAATCCATGGGTTGGCAAGCGTTCCAGCCCTTGTCGCTGATTGCGATCATCCCTTGGTTCATCCTTTTCTTTGTTGCTCAGAATGCAGCAAAAAAAGGCAATAACGCCACCGCTCTTCCCCTGCTAGCCACCTTCAGCCTGTTGACGGGTTTCACCCTCACTGGTTTGGTTCTTCAGGCTGTTGCCGTAGCTGGTGCGGCCTCTATCGGTATCGCCGCTTTGGCGACTGGTCTCACCTTTGCGATTGCCTCGGTTGTTGGTAGGCGCATGAGCGACAGCGTCGGTCAGGCCCTCTCGGGTGTGGTTGGTCTTGGTCTGATCGGCCTGATCATCGCCATGGTTGTGCAACTGATTGGCAGCATTTTTGCTCCGCAGGTTTTCGCGATCGGCACCTTTGAATTGATGATCGCAGGCTTTGGCACCGTGCTCTTTGTAGGCATGGCGTTCGTGGACTTCTACACGATGCCTCGCACCTACACGGATGATCAGTACCTTTCAGGTGCTTTAGGGATGTATCTCACCTACATCAATCTGTTCATCTTCATTTTACGTCTAATCATTGCCATTCAAGGTGGCGGTCGACGTAACTGAACTAAGAAAGAAAACTGCTTCAGCCCCGCCTATGCGGGGCTTTTTTTGTTGCTTGATTCAGTTGAGATCTGTTGCGCTACTGGTTGAAGGCTCTTAAATCAGGGTTGCATTGCAGTTAGCAAATAAGCAGCTTTTGGACTCCTCTAATTAGCTTTCTGATCAGAGAAATAAGAGACGACGTTTACGTTTCATTCTTCAGATCGCAATTTCAGCAGCCTTAGGAGGGTTTCTCTTTCTATCGATCCTGGCCTATCTGTTGCTCACAATTGTTTTTTCGATTCCTTTCTTGAATTGGCGCAAGCGGTTGGCGATGGGAACTTGAGTTGTTTCTTTTATTTCCACTTCTAACTTCCACTGTTTTATTTCTACTGTTTGCTATCAAGCTGAGCTCAACCTGAGTACTAGATCAATAGACAAATCAACAGGCCAGTCAATTAGCCATTGCTTAAGCGATTCATGTTTCTGCGATGGCCTCGATTGAGGCTGTAATGGCTTGCTTCTGCTCGTCGTCATAACCCCAGCGATTGAGAAAAGCGACATCTTCCCCACGGGTGTGCTCAACAGCCTCAAGCAGTTGTTCCAGTCTTGTTTTGACGGACTTCGGTTCGAGCAGACGCAGCAGTTCAGTGCAGCGGGATGTCACTCTCTTCGATCCAGCCTGCTGTGCCATATCGCCTGCGCGTTGATGGTGCATGGCCATCGCCGTGCTCATCGCTAGGTTGCGGACGGTCAGGTCAACGACACCTTCTCCAGCAGCCCTTAATTGCATCACCAGGGCTTCGGGGAGGCGATCCATCAGTGGGGAATCCCCTGCCAGGCTCACTACAAAGAATCCACGGGCGCCATCACGACTGGCCACCAATTCCGCGACCCGGTCGGCGAGTACTTCATCGCTGAGTTCGCCCTCTTCCCATAGCCTCAGCCACTGAGCGGTGATTTCAATCGCTTGTTCAAAGCTTGGCGCTGGGGTGCTCATGGATGTTATGCATGCTTTCAGTCAGGCTATGGGGCCACATTGAGCCAGGTCATGTCACCTGACGCCATGGAGTCTCTCCCTGAGGGATATCGTTCCGGTTTTGTTGCATTAATTGGCAGGCCCAATGTGGGCAAATCCACCTTGGTGAATCAGTTGGTGGGAGAGAAGGTGGCGATTACTTCTCCTGTGGCGCAGACCACGCGCAATCGGCTGCGGGCCATCTTCACCACCCCCGAGGCTCAGATGGTGCTAGTGGACACCCCTGGAATTCACAAACCTCACCATTTGCTTGGTGAACGGCTGGTGCAAAGCGCCCGTGCAGCCATTGGTGAGGTTGACCTGGTGTTGCTTCTGCTTGAGGGCTGTGAACCTCCCGGTCGTGGCGATGCTTTTATCGTGGAACTGCTACGCCAGCAGGATCTACCGGTGTTAGTTGCTCTTAATAAGTGGGATCGTGTCGCCGAGCAGCAACAAGACCCGGCGGAGGAGGCTTATCGGCAGCTGTTGGCAGACTCTGCTTGGCCGCTCATACGTTGCAGTGCAATTAGTGGTGAGGGATGCAATGCTCTTGTAGAAGCTTTAGTGGGGCACCTGCCACTAGGCCCCCAGCTCTATCCAGCGGAGATGGTGTGTGATCAGCCGGAGCTGGTGCTGCTGGCTGAACTGATTCGCGAGCAGGTGCTGATGCATACCCGTGAGGAGGTGCCCCATAGCGTGGCGGTGAGCATTGATCGGGTTGAAGAGATGCCTGTTGCCAATGGACGGCCTGGTCGACAGGGGAGGACGGCTGTGTTGGCCACCGTGCTGGTGGAACGCAAGAGCCAGAAGGGGATCCTGATCGGCAAGGGAGGCTCGATGTTGAAGACCATTGGTCAGGGAGCGCGCTTGCAGATGCAGACCTTGATCGATGGCCCTGTCTACCTAGAACTGTTTGTGAAGGTGGTGCCTGATTGGCGCTCTAAGCCAGCGCGATTGGCGGAGCTTGGTTATGAGGGCAAGTGATTATTGCCCGTTTCAAATGGGCGACTGAGAGGATTGATGAATGCTTGATCATCCAAACCCCTTTTTTAAGTCTTTTGGGCTGAAGTTATTTCTTCAGGGATGCTCTGATCAGCGGATGAGCTTGCACAGCGTCTGTGCGCAGATCCTTTGGTTCTCCCATTTAGCGGCCTGAAGGTGATGGCTCCTTTTCGCATCGATGTAGTGACTTTGGTGCCACAGGCGTTTACGCCTCTTGGTGAACTCGGGGTGATTGGTCGTGCTTTTGCCTCTGGCATCGCTGTCTTGCACACCCATAATCCTCGCGATTACACCACGGATCGCTACCACAAGGTTGATGATCAGCCCTATGGCGGCGGCGCTGGCATGGTGCTTAAGCCAGAACCAGTCTTTGCTGCTGTTGAGGCGATTCCTGTTCAGGCACGACGGCGGGTGCTGCTTCTGACTCCTCAGGGAAAACCTCTATGCCAGAAGGATTTGCATCGTTGGGTAGAGGACCACGATCAGCTTGTGCTGATCTGCGGTCATTACGAAGGTTTTGATGAGCGGATTAGAGGTTTGGCAGATGAGGAGGTTTCTGTAGGGGATTTTGTGCTCACCGGTGGTGAGCTGCCAGCCATGACGGTGATCAATGGGGTGGTGAGGTTGTTACCGGGAACTGTTGGAACGGCAGAGTCGTTGCAGGATGAGAGTCATAGCGATGTTCTCCTCGAGCATCCTCACTACACAAGGCCAGCGAATTTTCGCGGCATGGTTGTTCCAGATGTGTTGCGCAGTGGTGATCATGGTGCGATTGCTCTGTGGCGACAGCAACAGCGGCAGCTGCGTACGCAGATGCGTCGTCCGGATCTCTATGTTCGCTGGTCTGATCAGCAACAATCGTCAACACTGACAATGGAGTCCCATGGTTCTGCCTCCATGCAGTTTCGTATCGGCAACGGGTATGACATTCATCGCTTAGTGCCCGGTCGCCCCTTGATTCTTGGTGGCGTGACACTTGATCATCCCGATGGGTTGGGGCTCGATGGTCACAGCGATGCTGATGTTCTTGTTCATGCGCTGATGGATGCCTTGCTTGGGGCTCTTGCTTTAGGCGATATCGGTAAATATTTTCCGCCGGATGATCCCCGCTGGAAAGGGGCCGATAGCTTGATGCTGCTTGAGCAGGTTGTGGCTCTGGTACGAGATCGCGGCTGGCAGGTTTTGAATGTGGATGCTGTGGTGGTGGCTGAGCGTCCCAAGCTCAAGCCTCACATCAATTCGATGCGCAGCAACCTGGCACAACGGTTGGGGGTGGAATTGGATGCCGTGGGTGTGAAGGCCACCACCAATGAAGGGCTTGGACCGGAAGGTCGAGAGGAGGGGATGAGTAGTCAGGCAGTCGCACTGTTGCAGCAGATAGGCCTGACATGAATTGCAGAAGCTTGTCTAGGTTGATTTCCTTTGTTCTTAGCTTTCTGGTGATGTTGTCCGGTCATCCTGATGTCGCGATTGCCGCTCGTCATGATCCTGATGGCGGCGATGACGTTGCTGTCGTCGAGCATCTGCGCATCAAAGTGCCGGCCCATGCACGGGAGGCTTGGCTCAAAGCTGAGCAGGGCAGTTGGGAACCCTGGCTCGCGAAGCAGAGTGGCTATCTGGGGCGGGATATTTTTTGGGACGCTGAACAGGAGGAGGGCATCTTGCTGATTCGTTGGGCCAGTAGAGAACAGTGGAAATCGATTCCACAGGCTGAGGTGGATGTGGTGCAGGCACGCTTTGAACAGCTGGCCCGTGAGGCCACAGGTCAGGCCAGTAGTCATCCTTTCTTGCTGCAATTTGAAGGCGAATTGGTGCCTCAGTGACTGAGCCGCAGGTACGGCTGGATCTACAGCGGCGGCAGCGGCTTGGCATGGTGGAGGCGATCTTTGGTGAACACAAGACCAGTGAACAGATCGCAGCATGTCTGAGTCGTCTTGAGGCTGCGGGTGAACTGGCCTTGGTTACGCGGGTTGATCAAGCCAAGGCGGCGGCCGTGGCAGATCTGCTTAGCAATGTGCAGTTTCATGCTCAGGCTCGTTGTCTCACACTTGGAGATCCGGCGATCTTGCTGCCGGCACTTGGTGAGGTCGTGGTGCTTAGTGGTGGTACCAGTGATTTGCCTATAGCGGCGGAAGCCGCTTTGGCGTTGCGTTGGCATGGCATCCAGAGTGAACTCTTGCTGGATGTGGGTGTTGCTGGTTTGCAAAGGCTTCTCGATCAGTTAGTACGGCTGCAACGAGCCAAGGTACTGATTGCCTGTGCAGGCATGGAGGGTTCACTGCCGACTGTGTTGACAGGGCTTGTGCCACAGCCTGTGATTGGTGTTCCCGTGTCAGTGGGTTATGGGGTCAGTGCAGGAGGCCGTACAGCCCTTGAGGGAATGCTCGCCAGTTGTGCACCTGGTCTGGTGGTGGTGAATATTGATAATGGCTATGGAGCTGCTATGGCGGCACTGCGCATCCTTAAAGCAGCCATCACAGGCGAAGTAGCTGTCAATCAATAATCAGGATCGTGAGACAGCAACTGGTGAGAATCCTGGGGGCTGAGTTCAAGTAGCTGTTCAACCCAGAGCTTCATTGATCGTGGTAAGCGATTCTGTTCGTAGCGCATTAGGGCTTCCGCCAAAACGGGTGTATTCACCCAATGCAACGAACGTGAACCCATGCATTTTTCTTGATTGAGCGAACGATGGGGTACCTAATTGAATCGCGCAAGGGGAGTGCCGGGATTCAGTCTGTTTCTTCGTATTTGGCACCAAGTCGCCATAGTTCATTGCTGTGACTTGGCAATTCAACATCACGCAAACGGCGAACTAGTTCAAATAGATCACCACGAGCCAATTCACCATTGGTTTGCCATTCCATTGCACGGGGGTCAGGTCGGGACGCGGCAGACAAGGTGGGTGCGGGAATGTGTTCGAATCAAGGTATCAATACTTAGGCCTTGTGTTTGGTTCATGACGATCATTCTTTGTGGAAGATTTTGTGAAGACCTGCATTTGGGTCTTCTTGATCGGGGTATGCAATCAGAGGTGCTGCAGGTTGGGGTAGGACGTCACAACCTCTTCCGCACTCAGAACATCACCTCGACCTTCGGGTTGCCAGATCACCTCCAGGGCCATCAAATCAGTTGAAGAGGTGGATCCAAGGATGCGAAGGCTTTCTCGTAGCTGCTCGCTGCTGATTGATTCGCTCAGTTTGATGCGGCTGCTGGATGCAACCAAAATCGTGACGACGATGTATTCATTTGCTGCATCGGCCTCGCCGGCGCTCTTTTCTGAAAGCTCATCAGTTCGTCGTTCACCGGCAACGTTGGATGTCACCTCCGCTCGCAATTTGCTGCGTTCGGTCATCGAAAGACGGTTAAATGTGGATTCTGCGGAAGCAAACGGCACGCTGCCGGTTTCGACATTGGCGTAAACCCAGAGCTCTGGCTGACGCAGAAGGGCAAGGGTGGTTTCCTGCAGAACCCGTTGCAGCCCGCTTGAGCTGCCTGTTTGCGCTGAGGCCGCAAGCTCGCGCAGGTCTTTCTGCAGAGCCTTGGCGCTGGCCAGAAGCCCTACTTGCAATTGCAGCATGGTGACGGGTCCAGCCGCAGTGGGTCGTTGAGCGAGTTCGCCTGAACCATTAAGGGCGGCATTTCCCCTGCCACCACCCCGTACGGCATTGACCAGAACGCCCACAATCGACATCAGAATTAGGAAGCCAAAAAGGCCGCCGCCACCGAAACCAAATATGGGAATGAGGAAGGGAAAACCGATTCCACCTCCGCGGTAGCCCCCGCCGTATCCTCCATAACCTCCTCCATAGCCGCCGCGCATACCACCGCTGCTGCGTGGCATTGAGGGAGCACGGAAGCTTCCCCCTCCGATGCGTCCACCACGAGCGGCATGGCTTGGCTCGGGTTGAACCAGAATCAAGCCTGCTACCAGGAGCGGCAGAAATAGAGCCGTCAGCCAGCGGCTGAGCGTGCGTCTGGAGGGAAGGTTTGGCAAGCTGGCCAAAACGTTGCGGCGGTTGGTCTGAACTCTAGGAACCTCCGCCGACGATAGTGACGATTTCAAGTTGGTCCATCTCCTGCACCAGCTGCTCCTGCCAGTGATTTGGTGTGAGGATCGTGCCGTTGAACTCCACAACGACAAGGCGAGGGTGGTAGCCCAGCTGTTCGATCACGGCCGCCAGCGAGGTTGGCATCGGTTCTGGCTCGATGTCCCTGATCTCACCATTCACCATCAGTTTCATCTCAGAGCCTCCAGTAGTTGAAGGCTGGTAGCGGCAGGATCTTTGGAATTCATGATCGCTCCGATCACAGCGATTCGCTTTGCTCCGGCTTGACGTACTGCTTCTAGGTTTGAGATGTTGATGCCACCAATGGCAAACCAAGGTAGCTGGGTGGCTTTAGATGCCTCCTTCACATAGGCAAGCCCAATTGGTTGTCGGTCCGGTTTTGTGGCTGTGCTGTTGACAGGCCCTACTCCTAGATAGTCGCAACCTTCTGCTTCAGCTTTTTGAAGCTGGGCAAGGAATTGGGTGCTTCGACCCAGTAGTCGCTCGCTGCCGATCAGTCCCCTTGCTACGTCTGTGGGGAGGTCGTCCTGGCCGAGATGAACGCCATCGGCGTCCACCGCAAGGGCTAAGTCGATTCGGTCATTAACGATGAATAGCGCCCCATGCTTTCTGCATAGGCTGGCCAGTTCTTTTGCCTGAGTCAGTCGTTGCAAATCGCTAGCTTCTTTATTGCGGTATTGCACCATGTCGATGCCAGTGACTAATGCTGCGCTCACTGTCCTGAGCAGATCGTTGCTATTTAGATCGGATTGTGATGTCGTAATCAGGCAAAGATGGCAGTCCTGTAGTTGTTGGCGTCTCTTTTTGCCTGCGTTGGCCTGCAGCACGGTCACCTCTAGGTCGTAGAGGCCATAGCGGATTGCAGCAGCGCTGGCAGCCAGCTGAGGATCTGGCTGACGGGCGAACTCTTCAAGCACGCGTAGAGCTTCTTGAACGCGTGCGCAGTTGGCTGCCACAACATGCCATGGCTCGTGTCGCTCTTGTTGAGCAGGATGACTGAGGCCGATCCCTTGATCTGTAGCAGTGGAGCGTGCCTGTTTGTAGTTGTCGTGATGATGGCGACCCAGTCGCTGACGCCAGTCTTTGAGAGTCACCACAAGGTCTTCACGATCTAGGCCGAAGCGGCACCAGTCTTCGACGACTCGCAATCCTTCCCGAGCTCGATCGAGGTTGGCATCGATCAGCTGAGCCACACGTAGATCTGCGATCGGGGCGAAAGGCATCGATTTCATGGCAGTCTTGGCACAATTGCATCCCCATTCCGATCATGGACAACAGTGGTTCAGATAGCACCATGAACGTTCTGATCTGGGGGGTTGTTCTTTTAGGTGGGATCGGGGTGTTCATTGTTTGGGGTTTGACGAATGCTTATCCCACCCCTGCTTGATCTTGCCTTTTAACGCTGGCTTATCGGGTCTTCAATTTGCTGCGTGCTAGGTCTGCATCGCGGCCAATCTGGGTGCTGAGTTCTTCAAGGTTTGCGAAGCGTTGCTGGCCTCGAAGTCTTTGGATCGGTTCAACCAAGATCTCGCATCCTTCCAGGTCCATTTGCTGATCCAGCAAATGGACCTCTACGGCGGAGGGCGATGTTGGATCCACTGTGGGTTGGGGGCCCAAATTCATCACGGCAGCAAGGGGTTCGTTTTCATCTTTGACTGATGCCCAGGCGGCATAGACCCCAAGGCCTGGCAGGAATTTGCGCCCATCAACTTGCAAGTTGGCTGTAGGCCAGCCCAGTTTTCGCCCAAGGCCGCGGCCGCTGACGACACGGCCGCGGAAGCGATAGGGCCGGCCCATCAGGGTCGTTGCTGCCTGTAGATCGCCTTCGCTCAGAGCGGAGCGAATGCGGCTGCTGCTCATTCGCCCCTCTGTGTCTTCCAGGATTGGCAACACCATCACTTCCACTCCGGCGGCTGCGGCGAGTTGTTGCAAGGTGGTTGTGTCGCCCTCACGATTATGTCCAAAGCGGAAGTTGGCCCCAACGGCAATGCGCTCTGCTTTGAGGGTGTGGATCAGCATTTGCTTTACAAAGGTTTCGGCACTGAGGGATGCCAGAGCACGATCGAAGGGCACCAGCACAAGTTGTTCGACACCAAGCGGAGCGAGGAGGCAGGCTTTTTCGCTAGGCAGGTCCAGTCGTAATCGTGGTTCGCCATAGAGCACTTCGCGGGGATGGGGCCAGAAACTCACCACCGTTGGCACGCCAGGCGCATTGTTTACAACAGCCTCAATAACGCGGCGATGGCCAGCATGAAGGCCATCGAAACTACCGAGGGCAAGCGCTGTCGGGGTTCTTGCCTGCTGAGGGGGGCAGAGAGGAATCAAGGTGGCCGTGCACATGGCGCGCGTAGATGGCAAGTTTGAACGACCGCCGCAAAAACTCGGATGGCTGACCCTCTCGATCTTCAAATGGTTTCGCTCGGGTTGCGCCGCATGGGATGGATTCGTTTTTGGATACAGACAATCCTTGGGGTTGTTGTCGTTGGCGTGCTGTTGTTCAACAACATCGGCAGCAGCTTGGCCCGCAACTCTGAGCGAGCACTAGGGCTTGGTCCTGGCTTGTCACTGACAAGCTTGGCGTTCTTGTTTTTGCTCTACAGCCTTTGGCAGGGTTGGCTGATCGTTCGCCTCGGTAGGGCTCTCAACAGTGCTGTTCGCCCCAGTCGTGGTGAGACCAGCCGTCTGCTTAAACGGGGCGTGATTGTTGATCTGCTCGGGTTGGTGTTCTCCTCCATTGGCTATCAATCGTTGGCTGGAAGTTTGTTTGTACAGGCGTCGATGCAAGCGCCGGGAATCTCGATTGGTGCAGGGCGTTCTGCATTAGATAATTACCCGATCACCTCCTTGGAGATGCTTTCGGTTCTGAGCAACACCCAGGTGTTATTTGCGCATTTGGTTGGTCTGATCTTTTCACTTTGGTTGTTGCAGAGGATTTATCGCACTGGTTGATTGGCTACGCATGCTGCTGGTAGAGCAGAAAGATCACCGCGCCAAAACAGATCGGGTTGGATGGGTGTCAAGGAGGGGGCATTTGTTTCGATTTGGGCCACGTCGCTGGGCCAGTCGCGTGGACCATCGCCGGCGGTCTCAAGATCTTTCACCACTTCTCCTGCTAACCAGAAGTAGGTGCGGCTATGCGGATCGATACGTCGACTGAACTGTTCCTCGTAGTGGCGTATTGAAAGGCGAGTCCAGCGCAGTGATCCCATCTGCTCTGGATGGCAGGGGGGAATGTTGAGGTTAAGCAGCAGGTTGTTGGGCCAGTTGTCTGCCAATGCATTCTCTGCAACATCCATCGCTAACTCGGCAGCAGCCTGGAAATCCCTCCATTTGAAGCAGGCGACGCTGACCGCAAGCGCCGGCAATCCCTCAAGGGTGCCTTCCATGGCTGCGGCCACCGTGCCTGAACAGAACACATCAGTTCCTAAGTTGGGGCCATGGTTGACCCCAGAGAGCACTAGATCGGGCTTCTCTGCCAAGAGTTCCGAGAGGGCCAGTTTGACGCAATCTGCCGGCGTGCCACTGCAGGACCAAGCAGTCACACCTGGCCCATAGAGCTCATCGACGCGTTCGGCTCGGATGGGGGTATGGATGGTGAGGCCATGGCCGGTAGCAGAGCGCTCATGGTCGGGACAGACCACAGTGACCCTATGGCCGCGGCTGGTGGCGGCAGCGGCTAGGCAGCGGACGCCTTCAGCTAAAACTCCGTCATCATTGCTAATCAGAATTCGCAACGGAGTCATCTCCTCGTATCCACTGCGGGGAACTTAATCATGATGACTGCCTAAAGTCAGTGGCTGCGATCTTTTTTCAGTGAGCGCCACTATCTCCTTGCAGCAGCTCACCGACCAGCTTGATGCCCTCGAGGCTGAGGCGGTGTCTGCTATCGCTGCTGCCGCAGATGCGGATGCCTTGGAGCAATTGCGGGTGAGTCTGTTGGGCAAGAAAGGGCGCTTGTCTGGTGTTCTCGGGGCGATGGGCAAGCTCCCTAGTGAAGAGCGACCGCTTGTTGGTCAGCGCGCCAATGTGCTTAAAACACAGGTGCAAAACCTGCTAGGGGAACGGTTGCAGGTGGTGAAAGCGGCAGCTTTGGCTGATCGGCTGCTGCAGGAAACGATTGATGTCACTGCGCCTGCCAGTGGCATTCCTGTGGGCCATCGCCACCCTTTGATTACAACAACTGAGCAGATCGTGGATCTGTTTTGTGGTTTGGGCTATCGGGTGGCTGAAGGCCCGGAGGTGGAGACTGATCACTACAACTTTTCCGCATTGAATATTCCCGAGGACCATCCCGCTCGAGACATGCAGGATACGTTCTATCTGGGCGGCAATCTGCTCCTGCGTACCCACACCTCGCCTGTGCAGATTCGTTATCTAGAAGAGAATCCGCCGCCGGTAAGGATTGTGGCGCCAGGCCGGGTCTATCGGCGTGATGCAGTGGATGCGACCCATTCGCCTGTCTTTCATCAGGTTGAGGTGTTGGCCATTGATGAAGGACTTGACTTCAGCCATCTGCGCGGCACGGTGATGGCTTTCCTCAAGGCATTCTTTGGCGATATGCCGGTGAGATTTCGGGCTAGTTATTTCCCCTTTACCGAACCATCAGCTGAGGTGGATGTGCAGTGGCGTGGGCGTTGGTTGGAGGTGATGGGTTGCGGCATGGTTGATCCAGCAGTGTTAGAGGGCCTCGGGCTTGATCCAGAGCGCTGGAGTGGGTTTGCGGCAGGCCTTGGCGTGGAACGCTTCTGCATGGTCCGTCATGGCATCGACGACATTCGCAGGCTTTATACGAGTGATTTGCGCTTCCTTGAGCAGTTTTGAGTCGATAGCCGATCTTGTACTGGATAAAGCATCGCCGCGTTGCTGCATCCAAAAACAGCTGAATCCCCATAAAGTGAGGTCGTTGTTTGCTTCATTCGATCGGTGCCCTGTGTCGGACTGATCGTTAATGACGGCAAAGAGTTGGCGGTAGAGACCGCATTGACCCTTCAGTCGCGGCTTGAACAGGCTGGTATCGAAGTGGTCAGAGCAAGTAGTTCTGGCGGAATGGTTGGCTTTGCCAATCCAGATCAGCATTTGCGCCTGCTTGGTTACAACGCGTGCGTACCTGAGGGATTCGATGCCTCGATGGCACTGGCGATTGTTCTGGGTGGTGATGGCACCGTGCTTTCGGCGGCACGGCAGACAGCTCCTGTGCAGGTGCCAATCCTCACCATCAACACCGGACACCTTGGCTTCCTGGCGGAGGCCTATTTGGCTGATCTCGATCGGGTGCTTGAGCAGGTGCTTAACAAGCAGTGGACGATTGAGGAGCGTTGCACCCTGGTGGTGAGTGTGTTGCGCGGTGATCAGTGCCGCTGGGAGGCACTCTCTTTGAATGAAATGGCCTTGCATCGTGAACCACTTACCAGCATGTGCCATTTCGAAGTCGCGATCGGTCGCCATGCGCCAGTGGATATCTCTGCTGATGGTGTGATCCTTTCAACTCCTACGGGATCAACGGCTTATGCACTCAGTGCAGGAGGCCCGGTGATTACACCTGAGTGCCCGGTGCTTCAGCTTGCACCGATTGCCCCTCATTCGCTGGCGTCAAGAGCGCTGGTTTTCAGCGACCAGGAGCCAGTGACTGTGTTTCCAGCGACGGCTGATCGCTTGATGATGGTGGTTGATGGCAGTGCGGGTTGTTATGTGTGGCCGGAAGACCGAGTACTGATTCGTCGTAGTGATCATCCTGTGAGATTTGTGCGCTTGGCAGATCACGAGTTCTTCCAGGTGTTGCGCAACAAATTGGGCTGGGGTTTGCCGCATGTTGCCAAACCTGATCGACCATGACCTGTAGTAGGGCCCTCTGCTTGCAGTGGGGGAAGAGATTGCGGTTTCCTTTGCTCTGGGGAGGGCTGGCGGTAGGTCTCAGCGTTCTTTCATCTATTGGGCTGCGGGCAGAACCCCCGCCTCAGTATTTGCCTCTCGAAGCTCAATGGTGCCTGAAAAGCGGTACTTGTTTGTTATTGGAGGTAGCAGATAAGGCTGAGGAACAGCGCTTGGGATTGATGCAGCGCCATGCCTTGCCATCAGGCCAGGGCATGTGGTTTCCGTTTCAGCCTGCGAGGCGATTGCGTTTTTGGATGCACAACACCTTGGCGGTGCTTGACATGGTGTTTGTGAATCAGGGTCGGGTGATTGCGATTGAGGCGGCTGTACCTGTTTGCCCGCATTTGCCCTGCCCGAGTTATGGCCCGAAGCTGCCGGCGGATGGAGTGGTGGAGTTGGCGGCCGGGGAGGCAGCACGGCTATCCATCAAGGTGGGTGATGTTGTGCAGATTCAACCTTTGCCGAAGCCTGTTGATTGGCAGCCTTAAGGCATCGTGCCTTTGAGGATCATCACCGGGTTCATCGGCGCCATGCGTGTGCCGTCTGCCAGCGGCAGGCCCCTCCAGGCTTGGTGTTGACTCACGTTCACGGTGCAACCGCAATCTTGAAGTAAGGGCTTGAGTTCTGCCATGGCCTCAACGGTTGCCAGTGGAATCACGACGACTCCATGTGGTTGAAGTTTTTGCACGACGGCCTTGAGGAGAGCAGCTCGCTGGCGGCCGCCACCGCCTAGGAGTACCCGATCGGGGTTGCTGAGTTTTGCTGGTAGATCAGTTCCATTCAGCAGGCTGAGGGCCTCGACTTCAAGTACTGCAGCAGGCTGAACGGCAAGCCGGGCAGCATTGGCCTTGATCAGCGCTGCGCCGCCACCACGTTTTTCAACAGCAAGTAATTGCAGTTGCGGGCGCAGGCGTAGGGCCTCTAAGCCAACGCTGCCAACTCCGGCACCTAAATCCCAGAGCACGCCCTGTTCTGGTAGCTCTAACTCTGCGAGGAGCTGAACACGAAGCTCCCGTTTGCTCATCAGGCCAGGGCGATCGTCGTGTTGCAGGAACAAGCCATCGTCAAGACCGAACAATGGAAGCTTGGCTGGATCTCCTGCTGGAGCAGTTTGTTTGGCAAGCAGCACAACCATGTGTAGGGGATGAAGATCCGATGGCAAGGCATCCTGTGGCGTCAGCCGTTGCACCCGTTCATTGGCGTGTCCGAGCTGTTCACAAAGCCACACTGCATAGGCAGCTTCTAGGCCAGAAGCGCGCAAAATCGTACGCACCTCTTCGGCTCCACCGCGGCTGGGATCGGTGAGTAAAGCTAGAGCTGCGGGGCGTTGTTGCAGCTTTTGAGCCAAGGGGGCCGGGTCACGGCCATGCAGGCTGATCCAGGCGGCATCCTGCCAAGGGCGTCCAATCCGGGCAAAGGCTAGTTGCAGCGAAGAAGGTGCTGGATGAAAGTGCAGCTGATCAGCAGAACAGGCCTCGAGTAGTCGCCTGCCGATGCCGAACCAGAGCGGGTCGCCGCTCGCGAGCACGACGGCTGTGCCCTGCCGCTGGCGCAACCAGGCGATCAGAGCCTCTGGTTGATCGCTGGCCATCAGTTCTGGCAAAGGCTGATCCGTTTGCTGCTGCTGCCACCAGCTCGGTAGTTGCGGCAATAGGCGACGGGGTGCAGCCAGCCCTTGGGCTGAGAGCACCAGCTCTTGCAATGGAGTAGCAAGGTGATCTAGGCCTGCGGCATCGGTGCCGATGACGTGGATCGCTGCGGATCTGATTGAGGCGGGCATGTTGTCATTCTCGGCTGAGAGGTTGTATGGCTGACTTGTCGTTGCCTTGAATGGTGAACAGCGCGTTGGTGGGCAAGATGGCGGACGAGATGGCGGGCAAGGTGCAGAACACGGAACAGGAACAGGATGCGTTTGTGCTTGATCGCCGTCGGCGTTTGCATGAGTTGGTGGTTGCCTTGATTCAGCAGCAGGACGAGTTGGAATTGCTTGATGGCGAAGCCCCTCGCCTCGATGTTGCTGCAAGTTCAGCTCAAGCTCATGATCCAGCGCGCTGGTTGGATCGCAATCGCCGTGTTTTGCAGCGCTACCAGGCTTTGGTTCGTTCTGCCGTCACCATCGATGCTTTGTTGGATGCTGAGTAGGGCGTAAGGGTTCGGCAGTTTGTTTGGTCTAGGGGCGCATTTATAAATTGATGAGTTGATTAGTTACAGGCCGATCATTGCCATTAAGCGGTGGCTGTGAAGTTTCTTTTTAGAATTGTTAGGTGTTTTGATCGAGAAGAAGACCTAGGCCTTTAAAAGGGGGAGCCAGGCGATTACTGCCAATACAGATCAGATGAAGCAACAGATCTGCTGAGGAAAGGCAGAAAGATAATTAAAGCGGCAGAAGATCATCTTCATTGGATTAGATAAATCATTCATGAATAGTCATTAGGCCATTCAAATTATCAAATACTATAAGCAATAGTATTCACGAGTGCTATCATTGGCTCATGTTTTAATTAGGGCAATGGGAAAGCAGATGTCGCCTAATCCAAATCCACTAGGAAGCACAATCACTTTAGCCGATGGGGATTACAATAGCCTCAAAGATTCCTACTTAAATAGCGGCAATATATTCTTAAATGAATATTTTAATAATAATGCAATCTTCAATAACAGTTTCATGCTTAGTATTAATGGCGGTATTTTAAGAAACTATGGAGGACTGGTGAATAACGGCACATTGGCAAACAACAACGGCACTCTAGGGAGCAACCAAAGCCTGGTTAATACAGGTAGGTTGACAAACAACAAAGGCACGCTGAACAACAACGACGGCGACATGCTTAGCAACAACAATGAAGGTGCGTTGGACAACATCAACGACGGCAGGCTGAACAACGACGGCACGCTGAACAACAAAGGGTGGCTGTATAACAAAGGCAATCCGCTCAACTACAGCACGCTGAACAACTACATCATGCTGATCAACAACGGCGTTATTGACAATTCGGAAAACAAGCTAGGCGCAAAGGGTTTTATAAATAACGGAACCAACGGAACCTATCAAGTCACTGGCAATATAAAGGGTAGTTGTACAGACCATGAAACTGTTAAACCTGGCAACTGCGCAGGTGGAATGCTCGTTGATGGTAATTATTACAAGAAAGGTGGCTCCAAAGAAATAGAACTAGGCGGCACTTATCACGGCGATGGCGATCGCACCGCTACAGAACACGATTGGATTGAAATTACTGGTGATCTGGAACTCGCAGGAAAACCCGATGTTTCACTGATTGATGGCTTTAAGCTTTCTGCTGGTGATTCCTTTGTGATTGCCAAAGTTGATGGAGATCTCTCTGGTGAATATGATGGTCTTGATGAAGGTGATTCTGTAGGCCGTTTTGAAAATGTGAATGGCGGGAAACTTGATCTCTTCATCACGTAAAAGGTGGTGATGGTAATGATATTGAGCTTTATGCGAAATCATCCCTGGTGTTCTTCCTGAGAGCTTGCGTGAACCAAGAATCATTGGTTCTGATGATGATTCCTTAACTGGAATATCTGCAGATGAAGTGATCTTTGGAGGTCGTGGTGATGATGTTTTGTTAGGGCGCAGTGGAGATGATCACGTCACTGGAGGAAATGGTAATGATCGGCTTTATGGTGGGTCTGGAGATAACAAGCTTAAAGGTGATCGTGGTGCTGATACCTACACCCTGAGTCGTGGTGATGATATGATTATCGGTTTTTCATTCGCTGAAAACGATGGCATCTTTGTAGGCGATGGAGTTGTGCTTTCCATGACGCAAGCCGGAGATGATTTATTACTCACAGCAGATGGCATTCACACCACATTGCTGGATGTGGATAAGGGTGAGTTTCTCGCTGCTGATGTGATTGATTACATCTGAGCGCTAGAAACCGTTGTTATGCCATCAAGGTTCAAACGATGCCCTGATCCCCTGGCTGGTCGGCTGATCTGCTGACAAGCTGGGCGCATCATCTCTTGCCCCATGGCCCTTTTTGGCTTTTCAGCTTTCAGATCCTTATTGAAGCGTGGATCGAGCTTGAAGCCTTGGAGTGTGCCTGCCGCTAGCTGGAGCCGTGCTTTTGGATTGCCTTGGCAACAGCCATACACGGTGCGTTATGCCAGTAATCTCGATGATGGGCCCTGGCATGGCATGCCCCTGGGAGGTTTCGGGGCCGGTTGTATCGGGCGTAGCCCGCGCGGTGATTTCAATCTCTGGAATCTTGATGGTGGTGAGCATTGGCAGGGCAGCATTCCTGATTGCCAGTTCGCTTTGTTTGAGCGGCAGGGGGATCAGGTGCGTGCTCATGCGCTGGCTACAGCGCCACAAACCGATGACTCTCAGCCTGAGCTAGACAAGCCTCTCTCCTCTTGGAGCTGGTATCCAGCCAGTACAGCGCAACGCACGACTGGTAGCTATTCAGCCCGCTATCCGCTCAGTTGGACCCATTACAACGGAGTCTTCTCTGCTGAGCTGGTTTGTGAGGCGTTCAGTCCAATCCTTCCTGGTGATTACCGACGCACCAGCTACCCCCTTGCCGTGTTTCGTTGGCAGCTGCAGAACCCCACATCGCAATCTCTGGAATTGTCGCTGCTGCTGAGTTGGCGCAACACATGTGGCTGGTTTACGAACACCGATCCCTCCGCCAGCGTTCATTTCCGCGATGACGGCAGCCCTGAACACAGTTATGTGCCTGCTATCGGCCGTGGCGAGGGGCAGTGCAATCGTTGGATTGATCAGCCAGGGCTGATTGGTGTCTTGATGGAGGGTGAGCGAGCTGACCCCTTGGCTGAGGGGCAAGGGCAGTGGTGTTTGGCTGTTCCTGATCATCTGCCTGGTGTGGAGGTGATGCGTTGTAGCCGTTGGGATCCCAGCGGAGATGGCAGCGAACTGTGGAGTTCCTTCGCAAGTGAAGGAACCATTGCAAACAGCAATGACACGCACAAGAGCTTGGCGGGCGAGCAGATCAGTGCTGCTTTAGCGGTGAAGGTCACCCTGGCGCCTGGCGAAAGTCTTGAGATCCCTGTGGTGATCAGTTGGGATCTACCGGTGACGGCTTTCGCTACAGGCGTTCGCGATTTGCGCCGTTACACCGACTTTCACGGCAGTGATGGGCAGGGGGCTGCTGCACTTGCTGCCGAGGCCTTGCGTGATTGGCCTGATTGGCGTGAGCAGATTGATGCCTGGCAGGCGCCGGTGCTGGCGCGTGAGGATCTGCCGGAGCGCTTGCGAATGGCTTTGTTCAATGAGCTCTACGACTTGGCTAGCGGTGGCAGCCTTTGGACGGCAGCCCGTCCAGGAGATCCGGTGGGTCGCTTTGGGGTTCTTGAGTGCTTCGACTACGCCTGGTACGAAAGTCTTGATGTGCGCCTCTATGGCTCCTTGGCTCTGCTGCAGTTGTGGCCTGAGCTCGATAAGGCCGTCTTGCGTAGTTTTGCTCGAGCCATTCCAGCGGCAGATGCCACGCCACGACCAATTGGCTGGTACTTCACCCAGGGGCGTGGCCGGGTCGAGGCCCCCCGCAAGAGGGCGGCTGCTACCCCCCATGATCTGGGAGCACCGAATGAGTCGCCGTTTGATGCCACCAACTACACCGCTTATCAGGATTGCAATCTCTGGAAAGATCTGGCCAGTGATTATGTGTTGCAGGTATGGCGAACGTTTCTTCTCTCACCAAATGGTGAAGATCTGAGCTTCTTGGCTGAATGCTGGCCGGCGGTAGTGCAAGCCCTCAGTTATCTCAAGCGGTTTGATGTCAATCACGATGGTCTGCCTGATAACGGTGGTGCTCCGGATCAGACCTTTGACGATTGGCCTTTACAAGGCGTGAGCGCCTATTGCGGTGCTCTTTGGATTGCAGCTCTTGAGGCTGCTTTAGCCATGGCACAGCGCTTGCAATTGGACTTAGGACTGAATACGGCAGAGGAGCAACATCAGTTCAGCGGTTGGCTTGAGCAATCACGGGCCAACTTCGATCGGCTGCTTTGGAATGGGGAGTACTACAAGATTGATGCTGAGAGTGGTACGCCGGTGGTGATGGCTGATCAACTCTGCGGCGATTTCTATGCTCGCTTGCTGGGGCTGCCCTCTGTTGTTGCTGATGAACGCAGTCGCAGCAGTCTGAATGCAGTCAAAGAGGCCTGTTTTGAAGGTTTTGAAGGCGGCCGTTTGGGAATTGCCAATGGTTTGTGCCGTGATGGCATGCCACTTGATCCGAAGGGAACCCATCCCTTGGAGGTATGGACTGGCATCAACTTCGGATTGGCGGCCTACTACCGGCTGATGGGCGATGCAACGACGGCTACAGCCATCTGTTCAGCGGTGGTCAATCAGGTGTATGGCGGTGGTTTGCAGTTCCGCACCCCAGAAGCGATTACTGCAGTGAAGACCTACAGGGCTTGCCACTATTTGCGTGCAATGGCGATCTGGGCCCTGTGGGCAACACATACCGATTGGCAGTTGATTCCAGGTGCCGAACGGGCAGGGTCTGAAGGGTGAATGAGTGGCGCCAATCTGTGCGGGATGTCCTATCGGCAGCGATGGTTTTTTGCATACGCTGTGAAGATCTTCTTTGAGGTCATGTCCAGCGCAGGGAATTCTGCATCGCATCGATGGCCTGGCCTTTTCATGCTGAAGAGGGCTTTGGCTTGCTTCTTTGCGGCCGTTGTGCTCTTGCTGCTCAGCCCATCTCTTGCCCAGGCGCAGGTGTTGACCAATGAAAGTGATGAAAGTTCCTTATTTGTACGCAGCTTTGAGACCCTGCGTGATCTTGAGTATCACAGTTGGCAGGTGGTGGCTTACCGCCAGGGCCCGCCAGGTGAGCCAGTGGTGTTGAGGATTGTTGGTTATCCCGGCAAGGTTCGTCTCAATCATCCAACCGCACTGCTCGTGCATGCCGGTCGCCGCGACTGGGCTTTGGATGACATCACAATGGCCAGTCCGCAATTGTCGAAGGATGGCCGTGAAGCAGCAGCAGAATTCGATCTCAACCCTTTGCTGGATGATTTAACCAACAATCGCCCGCTGCGCTTGCAGCTCGCCGGTGTGTTTACTGAACTGCCTGTGCCTCCTTATGTCGTCGGCGAGTGGCGTTCATTGCCGCAGGCTTCTCAATAGTTGATGAGCGTCAACCCGTCTGCAAGTGCTGTTTGGCTGCCATGGATGCGGCGGGCGTTGCAGTTGGCTGCGCTCGCAGATGGTCGCACCAGTCCCAACCCTCTTGTTGGGGCTGTTGTTCTAGACAAGGCTGGCAAGCTTGTCGGAGAGGGGTTCCATGCATGTGCTGGTGAGCCCCATGCTGAGGTAGGCGCTCTCACACAAGCTGGTGAACAGGCCAGCGGTGGAACCCTGGTGGTCACTTTGGAACCCTGTTGCCATCAAGGCCGCACGCCTCCCTGCACGCAGGCCGTCATCGCTGCCGGCCTGCGCCGAGTTGTGGTGGCAATGCAGGACCCAGACCCTCGTGTTGCTGGAGCCGGCATCACTCGTTTGCGTGATGCCGGGCTGGAGGTGATCACTGCTGTGTTGGAGCCGGAAGCAGCACATCAGAACCGGGCTTTTGTGCATCGTGTTTCTACTGGGCGCCCCTGGGGGATTCTCAAATGGGCGATGAGCCTCGATGGACGCACGGCTCTGCCCAATGGCGCCAGTCAGTGGATCAGTGGTGGTGAAGCGCGTCGCTGGGTGCATCGCTTACGTGGCCAATGTGATGCTGTGATCGTTGGCGGCGGCACTGTGCGTGCGGACGATCCGTTGTTGACCAGTCGTGGGCACTCTGACCCCGAACCAAAGCGGGTGGTGCTGAGTCGCAGTCTTGATTTGCCTAAACAAGCTCAGCTTTGGAACACTTCAGTGGCTCAGACCCTCGTTGCACATGGCCTAGAGCCTGGCCATGAACAGTTGGCTCATTTGCCTGAGGGGCCTGAGCTACTTGCTTTGCCTGCCTCTGAACCGCTTGAGTTGCTGCAGGCCTTAGCTCAACAAGACTGCAATCGTGTGCTGTGGGAATGCGGGCCAGGTTTAGCAGCCGCAGCATTGCAGCAAGGCTGTGTTCAAGAATTGGCGGTGGTGGTAGCTCCCAAGCTGTTGGGTGGCCTGCCGGCCAGAACACCACTTGAGGATCTTGGCTTCACAAGCATGAAAGAGGTTGTTGGGCTCGCGTCTGGCTCATTGCAGTCGTTGGGGGCTGACTGGCTCTTGCAATATGAGCTTTCTAAGCATTGCTGAGATATACATAATATTTATCGTTTGAATATTGCTGGAGCAAGTTGTATCTATGAATTGTATTGGCAGCTATTTTTATAGGCTGACTACAGAAAGTTATCACAACAATGTTGGAAGCATCAATCGATGGTTGCTGTGGTGTATTTAGCAATTGACAAGACTGCGAAGACCTTATGGGTCGTGTTTATTTTAATCGCAATGTTTGTCAAGCCATCTGTCAATCGAGCTGAAATCACCACAAGGCTGATGAACAGGAGAGAGGTGTGAGATTTATGCTTGTGCAAGCTATTTGATGATTGTTTTGATGCAAGATATATTCCATTAATAATTTAAGACCCTCGAAGAAATTGGTTGGTGTAGGCAATCTTCCAAGGCTTAAAACTTAAAGGAGAGGCGCTGACATATTAAGGTAATTTGTAGCATGGTGAGATGATCACTGGCGCGAGGCAGAGTGCCTAATCAAAGAGATGGCTTGCAATTGCTCACGCGATTCCAGTCGTTATTCTCAATCACTAGCGCTTGCTTCGATAGGCTGGCACTGAATCCAGCAATGTTTACCTTCAACTAGAAATCGAGATGAAGCAGGGCTGGTAATAAGTGTAACGACTAAATCATTAAGCTATTGCGATAGACTGCCTGTTCAAAAGTCTATGCCTGTTTAAATAATACTTGATAACAGCGTTAGCAGTGTAGTTATTGTCGGACTAGTCTGCCTTGTGTTTCTAGCATATTAGGATTTTAAATAGATATTGTCTTGCTCTATGCTTGCCCATGGGATTGAGAAGGCTTGGGATTGATATAGCCATTAATTGATCTCATTCGTCTTCGTCTTAGGAATTCCATGCTCGCCTCTATAGCATAGAGCTTATTCTTTGATCTTGATGTTAATAAGGCAGAGGCAAGATTCATCGATCTTTTTGATCAGTAGTGACCTCCTGCTGTGAAGGCTGAGTGTCTTTTGGGTTCGATTCTTTGTTAAGCCACCTGCTGTTGGTATTGCCGGAGAATCTGCTGATCAGAGCACCCATCATCAGCGTGAGATAAAGAGGGCCAACAATGCTTGTGGCCACGCTCACCATCCTTGCTGCGGGCAGAATCGGCTTGATCCCCCCGAAGCCAACGGTGGTTAGGCACACGAAGGCAAAGTAGTTGAGCTCGGCAAATCGATGAGGCGTATTCATCACACTGTGATTGGTGCTGGTGATGGCCTGGTTGGGTAAACCCAGGAGCGCAAAGCTGTTGGGTTCAACCGTATACAAGGCATTCATCACCAGGCCGGCGCTGATTCCTAAGAGTAAGTATCCAGCGGCTGCTCCCATCAAAACCATTTCGCTGACTTGGCGCTCACGACTCAGCTGTTTTACTAGTCGAATTAAGCTCCAGCCCACGAACAAAATCCAGCTCCATATCAGGGGAATACCGCTGTAGGTCCAGTGACTTGGCGTGAGCAGCCAGAACCATAGGCTCAGCAATGCTGCCCATCCCAGCCATTGATAGAGCCGTTCTCTCCAGACATGGTGTTTGACTTTTCTCGCCAGCAACCTGGTGATAAGAATTGCGATTACTGAATAGCAAATTGGAGCAGGCCAATAAACTTGCGGTATCGCAAAGCTTGCCAATAGCAACAGTGTAAAAGCGAGCAAGAGGCGATAAAGCCTTTCTCGATATTGATGTTTTCGTTGCCGTGGTGTAGTAGTCACCCGAAACAATCAACTCATAAAATGCTTAGTGTAGCGATGCGTTTGTCAAGCACCTGCTTGCTGAGAAGAAACGGTTTCGATGATTATTCGGTTTGAGTCATGATCTTTTTCACAATAGCCATGAGAGACTCCGTATCAGCTCACAATGTACAAGGCTTGGGTGCTAACTTGGATGTATTCTTTAGGTTCTTAGAGACTTTATATCGTTTTGGTTTCGGTAGAGCTTTTGCTTAGAGCATGTATAGATCTTCTTTGAAGGGATCGGTAACTCTTTGTTTGCGAAGATTTCTGCCTCATAAATGACTTAATTCTCTTCTCTTTTCGTCAGTCAAGTTGTATTAGTGAATGCTCATTCCTTGAGAGACCTCATTTGTCTTGAGAGAGATCAGCACAGCCCTGGATCAGAAAAACTGTAATTGATTTGGATTGGTCCGTGAAGCCATGTTGGGGGCTCGGCTCACACACCAATCATGTGGATCCCAAGGGTTAAGCAAGCTTTCAAGTGCATGCAAGTGCGTGGCATCCCCTTCTTCCAGCCAGGCCTCTTCTAAGCCATTTGGCACGATGACAGGCATCCGCTTGTGCAGTGGACGCACTAAGGCATTAGCTCGCGTGGTGATGACGCAACAGGTTTCTACTTCGCTGCCATCGGGCCCGATCCAGTGATCCCACAGCCCCGCTAGCCAGAACGGTTCACCATTGCACCGATGAATGCGTTGCCCTTTTTCATAAAAACCATCGCTAGGTAATAGGCAGCGGTGATGACGCCAAGCTGCGCGAAAAGATGGTTTCTCCGCAATGGTTTCGGCACGAGCGTTGATTGGCCTTGGGCCTCGCCAGGGATCTTTCACCCAGCTGGCCAAAAAGCCCCAAAGAAAATGGGTTGCATCCGTATGTCTTTGATGCTCTCTTAGCGCTAGCACAGGCTCGCCTGGGTGGATTTCAGCGCGAGGGGCGTAGTGGCTTAGCCATGTTGACGAAGAGCTGTTGGCCAGCCAAGGCGCCAGGACCTTTCGCAGAGTATCCCTTGGGGTGGTGAGGCTATAGCAGCCACACATGGTTCCTCTCTCGCTCCCAGGGCTTGATTGTCTCTGATAAGACCTTTCTGTTGATCTGCTTTGTGTGTTTGCGTTGAAGGATGGTCGAGATATGTAATTTGCTTACTCGTCAGCCTCTCTTAGCTGCTCAACACAGCTGGTGAGACATTCCCCGTCATCAAGTGAGCAGGTTGAAATGCATTCAAAGTAAGTCTCAACAGCATCCCAAGTCTGCTCTAATTCTAACGAAAACTCATGATTTGACTTCGTGTTTTCAGTGATACCTGAAGGGCTGGCAGAGTCGTTCTCCATTAAGACGTTTGTTGCCGTATCCATCAGCAGGGCAAGTGGTGGATATGGCCATAGTTCATCTGGCTGAAGAGGAGAAGATGGAGGCAGCAACATTGCAGGAAGTCCTTTAGACCTCTCTAAATAGTCAAGATGTGATTTTGCTGAGTGCAGCCCTTCGCAATAAAGGCATTGAGATCTTGAGCAAACTCGAAACAGGCGTCCTCTGTCGCCTTCGAAACACTGAATTGTCCCGCCTTTTGCGCTTACGTAGAATGGATGGTAATTCATGGCGGTGAGTTTTTTCGTTGCTTAGATCAATAGACTTCAGGGTCGACCTGTTGATGCTTCAACGCTTAAAGCTTTTATTGATACTGGCCTTTCTGAGAAGTCAAGATGACTTCTATTCTAGATATTCCTGCATAGAGATATCTGCGTTTACTCGCTATAGACACGCCCGTGAGTAATTGCCTTATTGGGGTTGCCTTGTCTCTGCAGGACATGAATTTGTGAATGCCTGCAGGATAATGCAGTCGATTGGTTGCGGTAACAGCCAGGCGCGGTTTAGGTTTTTACGGTGAAGCGAATGCCTCCCTTTTGTTTAATTAATCCTAGCCCACTTTCTCGGGGGGTGAATGTTTGATTAATAATAATAAAGCACCTAAGTTACATCGCGTAGGCGCAATTACCTGAGAGTAAATACCTTCATGGCATTGGTTTGCTCTCATGGCTAAAGAGAATGTCTTGCTTCTACAGAAACTAAATTGATTGTTCAGGCAGCGCTTTTCAGAAGAGGGCTGACATCAAGACTTGTGGTGCCAATGCACGACAAGATTCTCTTTTTGCCCTAGGGGTGTCGTTGGTTGCCTTGAAACTGTCTTTGCAGCATCGGTTTCACTAGTAATCAGATGGCAGTTAATGGCTTGGTTTGGGGAAAATAAGTAAGTGTCTTTGATTGGCAGTGAACTCCTTAAAACCCTTAACGAAAAGGTTTTGTCTTAGCGGCCACTGACAACGATGCATTGACGTCTCCAAGGCAGCCAGCAGCGCTTCGTTTGGGGTGACGTTCGGTTCTCACACCAGTAAAGGCAAGCGCTTACGGATTGATCGTCTTAGCGTGAAAGCCCGGAAATCAATTTTTTTCGATGGCGATCCGTGAGGATGACAACAAACCGAATCGACGCTTTGGCATCGTCAATTTGGTGTTGATCGGTTTCGGTGTTTTGTTGCTTTTCAGCAGCTTCTTACCCAATCCTGCTGCACAGGTGCCGAGGGTTCCCTACTCACTATTTATTGATCAGGTTGACGATGGCGCCGTGAAGAGGGCATTCATCACTCAGGATCAGATCCGATACGAACTGGCCAATCCTGAGGAGGGAGCACCGTCGTTGCTTGCCACGACGCCGATCTTCGATATGGATCTGCCCCAACGCTTGGAAAGCAAAGGAGTTGAATTTGCAGCAGCGCCGCCGAAGAAGCCCAATATTTTCTCCACCATCCTCAGCTGGGTTGTGCCTCCGCTGATCTTCATCCTTGTACTGCAGTTTTTTGCCAGGCGTTCGATGGGTGGTGGTGGTGCCCAGGGCGCTCTTAGTTTCACGAAGAGCAAGGCGAAGGTTTATGTGCCTGATGAAGAGTCACGAGTCACCTTTGCCGATGTGGCAGGGGTCGATGAGGCAAAAGATGAGCTAACTGAGATCGTTGATTTTCTCAAAACACCTGAGCGATATACAGACATAGGTGCGCGCATTCCTAAGGGTGTCCTGCTTGTGGGCCCGCCTGGTACCGGTAAGACCTTGCTCTCCAAGGCTGTTGCTGGGGAGGCAGAGGTTCCCTTTTTCATTATTTCTGGTTCGGAGTTTGTCGAGCTGTTTGTCGGCGCTGGTGCGGCCCGCGTCAGGGACCTGTTTGAGCAGGCTAAGAAGAAGGCTCCTTGCATCATCTTCATCGATGAACTTGATGCCATCGGTAAAAGTCGTTCTGGCTCAATGGGTGTCGTAGGAGGCAACGATGAGCGTGAGCAGACCCTTAACCAGCTGCTCACGGAAATGGATGGCTTCTCGTCCACAGATAAGCCCGTCATCGTGTTGGCCGCGACCAACCAGCCCGAGGTTCTTGATGCAGCCCTGCTACGGCCAGGTCGTTTTGACCGACAGGTCCTTGTGGATCGCCCTGACCTCTCTGGCCGCAAGACGATTCTCGAGATCTATGTCAAGAAAGTGAAATTGGCCGAAGGGGTTGATTTAGACCGCATCGCTCAGGCGACCAGCGGTTTTGCTGGAGCTGATCTAGCAAATGTGGTGAACGAAGCGGCCTTGTTGGCAGCTCGTGGCAAACGAAAAGAGGTAGAGCTGCAGGATCTCAACGAAGCCATCGAGCGTGTTGTGGCAGGCCTTGAGAAGAAGAGCCGAGTGCTCCAGGATGACGAGAAGAAGGTTGTGGCCTATCACGAGGTGGGGCACGCCATCGTTGGACACCTGATGCCTGGAGGCAGCAAGGTCGCCAAGATTTCAATCGTGCCAAGGGGCATGAGTGCTCTTGGTTACACCTTGCAGTTACCTACTGAGGAGCGTTTCCTCAATTCCAAGCAAGACCTTGAAGGTCAGATTGCCACTTTGTTAGGAGGGCGTTCAGCAGAAGAAATCGTGTTTGGCAAGATCACCACTGGTGCGGCTAATGATCTACAGCGCGCTACTGACCTTGCTGAGCAGATGGTGGGGACTTATGGGATGAGCGATATTTTGGGCCCTCTGGCTTATGACAAGCAAGGTGGGGGGCGTTTCCTTGGTGGTAACAACAATCCACGCCGAGTTGTGAGTGATGCCACTGCTCAGGCCATCGATAAGGAGGTGAGGAGTTTGGTGGATCAAGGTCATGAGAGTGCCCTTGCGATTCTTCGGCATAACCTCACCTTGCTGGAGACCATCGCCCAGAAGATCCTCGAAAAGGAAGTGATCGAAGGCGATGAGCTGATCGAGATGCTCGCTTCCAGCGCTCTCCCTAGAGGTGTTGTTATTGCCTGAAGGCTTGACGTCAGGGGGGCTGGTCTCCGATAAAGACTCTTTGAAGCTCCCCTAATGGCTGACAATCCCCAAGGTGTTGCAGCCGTCCTTGCTGACCTCAAGGGGCGAGACTTTCTCTCCTGCGCTGATTTCACTGCGGATCAGACGGTTGCCTTGCTTGAGCTTTCCCGTCAGCTCAAGAGCGGGGATCGCCGCATTGATTTGGGAAATCGAGTTCTCGGATTGATTTTTACCAAGGCATCGACGCGCACTCGAGTGAGCTTTCAGGTCGCGATGGCACGCCTTGGCGGGCAAACGGTGGATCTCAATCCTCAGGTGACCCAATTAGGACGAGGCGAACCCCTTGAAGACACGGCGAGAGTGTTGAGTCGTTTCTGTGATGTGATGGCGGTGCGGACCTTTGCTCAGCAGGAACTGCTGGATTACGCCCATTGGGCTTCGATTCCGGTGCTCAATGCCTTGACTGATTTGGAGCATCCCTGTCAGGCAATGGCTGATTTCCTAACGATTCAAGAGGCTCTCGGCTCATTAACCGGCCAGACCTTGGCCTATGTGGGCGATGGTAATAACGTCTCTCATTCTTTGATGCTCTGCGGCGCTCTCTTGGGGGTCAACGTTCGGATTGGCTGCCCGCAGGGGTTTGAACCTCTGCCTGAAGTCATTGATCAGGCCCGCAACTTGGCAGTTGCTGATGCTCATATTGAAGTGATGGCAGATCCAGTTGATGCAGTGCGAGGTGCGCAAGCGTTGTACACCGATGTTTGGGCCTCGATGGGACAGGAACAGGAACAGTCGCAGCGGGAAGAGGCCTTTCGTGGTTTTTGTCTCAATGAGGATTTGCTTGCTCAGGCAGATCCCAACGCGATCGTGTTGCACTGCCTACCGGCTCATCGAGGGGAGGAGATCAGTTCAGGCGTGATGGAAGGTGAGGCCAGTCGAATCTTCGATCAGGCTGAAAATCGTTTGCATGTTCAGCAAGCTTTGCTTGCGGCCGTGCTTGGTGGTCTCTAGTTCCAGGCTGGATTGCTGCTTTCGGTTTTGAGCATTCTGGTCAACTCAGGATGTTCTTACGGCTGCACTGTTTGGTGTTTAAACCCTTGCCAGATTCAGTGCCTATAGGTACACATGTATTGACGAATCAATGCATTGCCCTTGGCTGCCTCTTCTCCTGAGTTGCTTACTTCTGCCCAGCAAGAGCTTTATGACTGGTTGGCCGATTACATCGGCAGCCATCACCACAGCCCTTCGATTCGACAGATGATGCAGGCCATGGGTCTGCGCTCACCAGCGCCGGTGCAGAGTCGGCTTCGACATTTGCAGCAGAAGGGATGGATTACTTGGCAGGAAGGGCAGGCGCGTACCTTGCAGCTGCTTGGTGGCTTGGTGTCCGGTATTCCCGTGTTGGGGGCAGTTGCCGCTGGTGGTTTGGTGGAGACGTTTGATGATGTTCAGGAGCGGTTAGATCTTGCACCAGTTTTGGAGACCCGTGGCCTGTTTGCGCTCACCGTGAATGGTGATTCGATGGTGGATGCCTACATTGCAGATGGCGATGTGGTTCTGATGGAGCCAGTGCCTGAGCCTTCGCGGCTGCGAGATGGAACGGTGGTGAGTGCACTTGTGCCCGGAAGTGGCACCACGCTGAAGCACTTTCACCGCAACGGCGCTTCGGTGCGGCTGGAGGCTGCCAATACTGCCTACGAGCCGATTGAGCTACCAGCCGATCAGGTCCAGGTTCAGGGCAAGCTCGTGGCTGTTTGGCGTCAGGTTTGAGGCCTTGCCGTTGTAAGCTCTTTTTTGACGGCGGTACGAGCCCACTGTTACCGGCGTTTATGGGGCCATAGCTCAGCTGGTAGAGCACCTGCATGGCATGCAGGGGGTCAGGAGTTCGAGTCTCCTTGGCTCCATTTAGATTTCATCTAGATGGTGTGCCCAGATAGTGCAAAAGAGATACAACATTTTTGTTTAGGACTAACTTCTCATCCTTTTTGTGCATCATTAAGGATGCATTCTTGCTGCTGATTAAGGGGCAAGATGTGTATCTCTCTTTCTGCGGTCAGACGAAAGACAATCGTAGAATTTTTAAAACGACAAAGTCTCTTGGCTTCGAGATTGGCCTGCCATTAGCCAGCAGAGTGGATGGAGCGAAACAGCAGAATTCATTTAATAATTGAGTGATGCAACTTGCTCTTGGTGTGTGTAATAGGATTGATTGAAGCTAATTAAGAAAAGCTAGAATAACATTTCTTTTTTTGCTTGATTGTCATCCCCAAAAGCCCCCGCCAAGATCTAGTAAATGTGCATTATAAACAATTCTTAAATAATCAAAGCTTGAGTTAAAGACACTGTCGTTGTCTACATACTGAGATTGTGCTGAAATGCTTTGATCGATTTCAATTATATCTTGACCAGCTTCTAAATCAAGGATTTCTGTATATCCTGAGCCTTCTTCAAGAATAAATGTGTTGCCTCCGTCGCCTCCGGAAATAGTATTCACCTTCTTCCAATCAAACTACCATCACCTTTTAATCCTTCCACGGAATTTTCCTCGTTGATTTCTTTACCACCTGCCTCCAGCGGAATAAGCAGTAAAGCAGCAAGTAGCCACCAAGAGCTAGCTGAAATATTTTTCAAATCATCGATGTTCATCCCTTCGTCAAATTGCTCGTTGATCATTGGTTTGAATTGTTGTGAGGGACCTATCCCTATGATGTACAGATCCTCTACCAATTCCTCTCCTACTCCATTGATCCCAATCATTGCTAGTTATGAGGTTGGTCAGAGCTTTCAAGGCCAACAGAAGTCAAAATAAAAAGTATTCATCTACTGAAGATTAATTAGCGCCTATTCTTTAAAAAGGTTTCTGGTATCGGATGGCTAATCACCTTCACTTTCTGCACAAGCCAGCCCATGCAAGCAGCTGCCGAGGCTCATGCATTTCTCTGGGGGAGCAGCACGATGGGTGAAGTACATGTCTCACTAATGTTCCGTTGCGCTGCTTTTGGTCTGCTGACATTGCTGCTTTGCACAGGTTCTACAGGTGCCCAGGTCCGCTTCGATGACTGTGAGCCTTCCGCCGCTGGAGGCGTTACCTGCAACACCGTTCCTGAAGGAAACACCCGGATGCAGATGATAGATGGTGAAAGCGGCTTGCTCGATGAGGCCAGCCCAGGCTGGTCGGAATATGACCCTTATGAGGGATATGAAGACATGCTCGATGACAATCAGACCTGATGCGAATGGAGCAACTCGGCAAGAACACTGCCGGCAATCCATTGCCGCGTGTTGCCAAGCTTTAAGAGCGACCCTGATGGCGGATAGCCAACTTCTCGAAGCAATGGAGCGAGATGTCTCTAGAGAGGTTGAGAGACCAACACCGCCTTCCTTGGGATTGGGGTTCAATCAAATTTCATATGACTGGTTGTCTATAGTGGCAAGCTTTAATAAAAACAATCGAATCAAGCATGGCGACAATCAGTTTATTTTCTTAGATTTAGTTAAAAAGATTAGAGTCCAGGATAGGTTTGACAATTGATACGTAGTTTATTGTTTTGAATCATTGCTGCCAGGCCTATCTCACCCAAATAGTAAATCTAATTGAGAATTGAATAGACAAGCAGAGGCCAGTTAACAGATCGCTCATCCTTCAGTATCAGGCGGTCTGATCTAGGTTGAATGTGATGAGATTAGATGCTAGTGCTATAGCTTATGTCCGCAGAAAAGCTCTCTAATAATAAATTTTACTTATTATTAGAGAGCTGCATAATGTGATTAATTCAGGGCCGTCTAAGAGGCTTCCCTGAGCAGTGGCTTGACGAGATAAGTATTTAACCAGTAGCTTGATTGGATGTTTTGGGCAACACAAGCCTGTTCACATGATGGGTGATTTCGCCTAGGCAAATTATCATTAAGCTAGGCAACTCATCCATGTTAGCAAGAAATGCTAATAAGATATAATTCTTTTAAAATCATTGTTATCACCGCCATTTCTTTCTATGCCCGACACATCAGAGCAGCCCATCATCGACATTTCTGCTGAAACCACGGAAGCCCACCCTCTGCTCAATGACGAGGATATTCATGAAAAAGTGGCTGAGCGGCTCAAGCACTCAAAAGAATTTGGAGCTTTGGTTTGGGAGGCCACTAAGGAATACTTGCAAAAAATGAACCTTACTCCACAAGAGAAGTCAAATGTAAGTGATTGGCTGGCCAGTAAAAAAGATAAATTACAACAATCAGTTGTTGCGAAATTGAATGATCTTCATCAAGGCGATCGAAAGTAGTGGTTGGTAGTTGCTGAAAAATCTCGTTCCAATCTCGATGCAATGTTTTGTTTTGATAAATAAGTCAGCCCATGATCTCGGGTGTTAGATAGTCACTCAGGCTGATAGTCATCATGCCCAGACCTGCAGCGGTGCCTTTCGCTTGTTTGCCTACCTTTCCTGTTTAAGTCTTGATGTTGATCTCTTTGGCAATTATTTTTGCTGCTTGAACGGCAACAGGCATGTCGACAACAACTGAGGAAACGAAACCAAAGGAAAGTCGGCATCGCATTGGTTAGGAACGACGTCAGCAGAAGGTGCCTTGTTCTTACGGCGGTGCATTCTGTAGTTGGCCTTTAGGCATGTGCTGACAGGTCTCTAGGCATTAAAAGAAACAACATGCGATGGGGCGGTGTTTGGAAGCTTTTGTCGGGAGATGGATCGCGATAACTAGGCCCCCTGCTTTCCCCTTGCGAGTTTTGTATTGCTTTCAGTTAATGGGCTTCATGCTTCCCGACTAAGAGGCAACGGCACACTTAATTCACGCGGCCATCAAGTAAAAGCTGAGGATCAAGGCCTTTCCATATTGATTCGTCTGCATTGATCTAGTATTAGCTTATATAATCAGTTTTAGGCTATCAACGTGATCGGAAAGTCCTTTCTCGATCAATAAGTCGTTGTCATGAACCTGTCTATGTTTAGTGGAATTCTATATCCTGGCATCTAGAGCAGTTGCTAATAAGTAAAACCATCAGTGCTGGTTTTACTCACTGTCCTTCAAATTTTCTAATTCAATGGAGAAGTGATATAGGACGATACCAAGAAATGCACCAAAGACAACTTGGCCGTCGGCATTAGGTGCGATTTCTGTCGCAACGATCAGGATGAAACTAGTTAATGTCAAGGCGCGTAGAGTGCGCCGCTTTATTGCTCTATTCCTCAGCCTTTTGTGGAGGAGGGAGTTGGTCTCACTCATCCATTGTTCAAGCTGTTCTCTGGATTTAGTCACTCCTAAGTCGTCAGCAGCTGTTGATTTCTCATCTTACTGTGTTTTGTCTAAGCTTTTAAGAGTGTGGACTAACAGTCCAATCAATAATCCAGAAAAGGTTCCCACAAGAATTTGTCCATCGTTGGGAGCAACTTGTAGCATCATGATAAATACAAAAACTGTCCATATTAATAGCCTCATGTTGACCATTGTCACTGTTTAGCTCTTGGCTAATGATTGTGCGTTGTCTTTTTAAGAATAAGATTTAATCTTTCAATCTGATCTGCTCTGTTGTGATGCTTTTTTCTCTGCCCTGGCAAGCTTCGCAATGATGCCAGCAGCTTCTAACTCCCCTGTGAAGCCAAATGAGGCAGGGTCAACCAGACGATCGGGAAACAAAACCCCGTCTAAGTGGTCACATTCATGTTGGATAACTCTTGCTGGGAAGCCCTCAAGGCAATGCTCAATCTCAAAACCATTTTCATTGAGCGCCCTGTAGTGAATCCGACTCCAGCGCGACACCTGACCACGAAGGCCTGGCACACTCAAGCACCCCTCCCAACCATCCTCTAGATCAGAGCCGATTGGTGTTAAGACAGGATTGATCAGAACTGTTTGCGGAATCGATGGGGCCTCGGGATAGCGGGGATTAGGGCCTCCTCCACCAAACAACACCACTCTTAAAGGCACACCAATCTGGGGTGCGGCGAGTCCTGCTCCTTGATGGGCCTTCACCGTGTCTTGTAAATCCTTGATGAGTGAAATGATCAACTCATCAGAGGCATCATCGACGACATTGGACACTTGCCTCAGTTGAGGATTGCCCATACGCAGGATTTCCTTCACAGCCATGATCATTAACCTCCTTTTCTCTATTCTGTAGTTTTCGCCAACACAACAAAACCAGCCATAAGGATGAGCAAGATTCTGTCAATGGATAAGTGAGTTATCAGGTTCATTGTTTTGGCTTTTGTTGATGTTCAGCTGCTTACCAGTCTCTTGCAAAAATTACTTGAGTGAGTCACTGCTGCGGTCCAGTTGTTGGCTTCAGTGAGTCCAGAGTTTCGGGTGGGTTTGAAGCTGTGATCTCCGGCAGGCATCCATTGCAATGAGACCATTGGCGACAAATCGTAGCTTTCAACCTCGCCTTGTCGACCCATCCCATCGCGTTCGCCTTGCAAAATTAAGGTCGGAGTTTTTTGCACGGCAAGATGTTCAGTTCTTAACTGCTGAGGCTTCCCTAATGGATGAAAGGGGTAACCCAGGCAGATGCAGCCAAGTACGTTCATGTTGGCTGAGAGTTCATCTGCCAGAAGACTGGCGACCCTACCCCCCATTGACTTACCGCCAATGATTACAGGTCGAAGCGCAGCTTCGCTCTCGACCTGCTCGAGGAAGACTTGCTTCAATTTCGGCATTTTATCAGGGGGAGAGCGTTTGCCACTAATGCGTTGTTTAGCCATGTATGCGAATTCAAAGCGCACCACTCGCCAACCGACCCCTGCTAAGCCACTGGCTATCGCTGTCATGAAAGGGCTATCCATTGCTGCACCAGCCCCATGGGCTAAGAGCAGGGTGGCAGGTGCAGCGCTAGAACCATTCACCAAGCGTGGAGTGGGATCCATCGATGAGTTATTCATCTAGGCATTCTCCTGATTTTTGGCAGCTAAGTAGACATGCTTGGTGAGTCATCGTTTTTGTCAGGAAGGAACGGAATGGCTCAATAAACAATCGTAGGTAGCTATTCAATGGGGTTGTGACCTAGGGCTGATCTAACCCCGACAAAGAGTTGTTACTTAGTAAGTGAAGTGTTTCTAATTGCCTTCCAACCAGAACTCGCAAGCTTGATCGCTTATGCCACAGCGGCAGCAAGAAAGTGATAAGACTGTTAGGAGAGTTCAGCTCTTGACTAAGGGAATCAATCAGAATTCAACGCTCTCGGAGCAAGGATGTTTGGCAGCTCAACCTTTTCTCAAACGGATGACTCCATTGAAGGCAACGTTATGCACTCAATGGCTGCTCCTCTTGTTGATCAATAGCAACCAGTTGGAAGTCAAGCTTGGCGGCCTCTCGATCACTTAAGCGTCGGGTCCAGGCACCTTGAATTGGATCATTCCAACGAAACCCAGCTTCCTTGGCTAAATGTCTTTGTGCATAAGACACCTGGGCACGCATCAAACGCCTTGGCTCTAGCCCATGAAGCAGGAGCGTTTCGAGATCCTTGCAACGGGCGAACACCTCGGCGAGATAAATGCAGTCGGTGAGAGCACGATGAGCGGCCCATACCGGCACGCCATAAGCGAGAGCCAAATCTCTTACAGAAGGCCTTGAACGAAGCTGACGATCAACTGGCCAAGCGATGTCTTCCATCGTGCACAGCCAGGGCTTGGAGACAGCTGGAAGCTGATCCTTTCCGAACCACTGACGATCGAAGCCAGCATTGTGAGCAACTAACAGATCAGCGGCATCCAGTAAGGCTTGGAAATAGTCCAGCCCTTGTCGCCAAGGTTGATCCAAGCGAGTGACCTCAGCGGGGATGCGATTGATTGATTCAGCCGCATTGGTTTCCACAGGTAGCAAAAAGGAATGCTGGGCAAGCACAGCACGCTGCGGTGCATGGAAAAGGATGGCTCCAACCTCTAGGCATTGACCTCGCTTGTGATCCAATCCAGTGGTTTCCGTATCGATGATCAGCAGCATCTCTGGTAGTGAGCTCAAAGCTTCTCGATGCAAAGAAGGCAGTGCTAATGGTGCATGAGGTTGCGGTAAAGAGACAGCCTCTGAAGTAGAGACAGCCTCTGAAGTAGAGACAGCCTCTGAAGTAGAGACAGCCTTTGAAGTAGAGACAGCTTTTGAAGGAGTGACAACTGACTCTTCAGCATTGAGATCTGGGAGAAGATCCAACTGACCAGCTCCAAAGAGATGCTGCTTTGCTTCCCCCACGCCGAGTTCATCGATCGATTGCTTGTATTCTCCCGCACCCATCAAGGGGCTCTCTAGGGTGCTTCATAGATGCGAGCTTCTGGATGGCCCTTCAAGTTGGTGATAAGGCTCCTGCCATTGATCTGGTTGATCAAAATGGCAACAAGCGGCGGAGTAATGATCTCAAAGGCAAAGTACTCGTGTTGTTTTTCTATCCCAAGGACGACACTCCTGGATGTACAGCCGAAGCTTGTAGCTTTCGAGACAATTACTCAGTTTTTGAGAAACTCGGTTCTGAAGTCTGGGGGGTGAGTGGAGACGATGACATCAGTCATCGGCAATTTGCAGAACGACATGGCCTGCCCTATGCATTACTGAGCGACAAGGACAACACACTGCGGCGAGCCTTTGAAGTTCCTCGCACCCTTGGGATGCTGCCAAGCCGAGTTACTTACGTGATTGATGGCCAAGGAACAATCCGCCATATTTTTAATAATCTCCTCGATGGTCCTGCTCATATGCGTGAGGCATGTCGCGTCGTGGAGGAAATCAAAAAGAAACGATGACCAGATGGAGACGCCTCGGCAACGTCTGGGGACTATGGCCAGCTCAGCCAATCGCACTGGTCGAGATGGTGGGGGGCAGTTATTTGGCGGCGAGCCCCCAGCTCAGCTACCGACGATTGCTTGAAGGTTTAGCTGACCACAATCTGGCGGTTCATGCTTGGGGCTATGTGCCAGGCTTCGACCATCAGGCTCAGGCCAATGAAGCTTGGAAACATTTGCGTCGTTGTCGACAACAACTTGAGGCCAGAGTCGGAGCCCTCCCCACACCCCTTCGCTTGGGCCATAGCCTTGGCTGCAAGTTGCATCTTCTAGCCCCGGATGGAGGTCGTAAAAGCAGGGCTTTGGTGGCATTGAGCTTTAACAATTTCACGGCTGATCGTTCGATTCCCATGCTTCGCGAACTTGCACCAAAGCTTGGCTTTTACACGGAATTCAGCCCAAGCCCTAATGAAACATTGCGATTGATCCGCGAGAGTTACCACCAACCTCAGAACTTATTGGTGAGTTTTGGGAATGACAGCCTCGATCAGAGCCCAAGCCTTTTGTATAGTCTCCAGCAGCGAGTGGAAGATGCAACACAAAGCTTGCATCTTCCAGGCGATCACCTCACCCCAGCCAGTGCAGGGTTACGGCAGAACCTTCTCGGCGACTGGGCGGATGACTCCGCCCGGGCCGAGACTCTCAATCAATTGGTGGAAACGATCTCTTCTTGGGCAAGCCCATGAACGAGGTTGTGATCAGGCTCTAAGCCGATCCAGCACGGAGCGATCTTCCAGGGTACTGGTATCACCCTTGACCTCCTCTCCAGCGGCCAAAGCCCGCAAGATACGCCGCATAATTTTGCCGCTGCGGGTCTTGGGTAAGGCATCACTGCAACGGATCTCATCAGGTCGGGCAATGGGGCCGATCTCCTTGCCCACATGAACACGAAGCTCCTGAATCAAAGCATCACTCACTTCCCTGCTTCCTTCCAAGGTGACGAAGGCCACGATCGCTTCACCTTTAAGGTCATCAGGTCTTCCAACCACTGCCGCTTCAGACACTGCCGGGTGACTCACCAATGCCGATTCGATTTCCATCGTGCCAAGACGATGGCCTGAAACGTTAATCACATCATCCACCCTGCCCATCACCCAGAAATAACCATCACCATCTCGACGAGCTCCATCGCCTGCGAAATAGATGAAACTGCCATCCTTAGGGCGTAAGTATTCCCAATAGCTCTCTCTAAAGCGTTGAGGATTTCCGTGCACGGTGCGCATCATTCCTGGCCAAGGACGTCGCACGATCAGATATCCACCTTCGTCAACGGCTACTGGCTCGCCTTGTGCATCAACCACCTCAGCCTCAATGCCTGGTAGGGGAAGGGTCGCAGATCCTGGTTTTGTTGGCGTCGCACCAGGCAATGGGCTGATCATCACCCCACCTGTCTCCGTTTGCCACCAAGTGTCGACAATTGGGCAACGATCACCACCGATGACCTCGCGATACCACATCCAGGCCTCAGGATTGATGGGTTCTCCGACGGTACCTAGCAAGCGCAGACTGCTCATGTCGTATTGATCGGGTACAGCCCGACCACTTTTCATGAATGCCCGAATTGCCGTAGGTGCAGTGTAAAAAATCGTGATCCCGTGCTTCTGAATTAGCTCCCAAAAGGCTCCAGGCTTGGATGGGCGTGGTGCCCCCTCATACATCACAGTTGTCGCCCCATTGGAAAGAGGCCCATAAACAATGTAGCTATGGCCTGTGATCCAGCCCACATCGGCTGTGCACCAGTAGACGTCTTCGTCGCGAATGTCGAAGATCCACTTGAAAGTGAGGTGAGCCCAGAGGTTATAGCCTGCCGTGCTGTGCACAACGCCCTTTGGCTTTCCAGTGGAGCCAGAGGTGTAGAGCACAAACAGGCGATCTTCACTCGCCATGGGTTCCGCCGCGCACTCTTGAGATTGAGCTGACACAAGCTCGTGCCACCACTGATCTCGACCAGCTTCCATCACCACGCTTTCTTTCGTGCGTTGCACCACCAGCACCGACGTCACGCTGGGGCAGGCACCCTCGGCTAATGCAGCATCCACTGCCGGCTTCAAGGCAACGGCCTTGTCCTTACGAAAACCACCATCAGCAGTGATCACTGCTTTGGCTTCACCATCCACCAAACGATCTCTAAGGGCTTCAGCGGAAAAGCCACCAAAGACAACAGAATGTGGGGCTCCGATACGGGCGCAAGCCAACATGGCAATGGCCGCTTCTGGGACCATTGGCATATAAAGGGCAACCAGGTCACCTTTGCCAATGCCAAGAGCTTTCAGCGCATTGGCAGCCCTGCACACTTCAGCATGAAGTTCTCGATAGGTGAAGCGCCGTATATCACCTGGCTCTCCCTCCCAGATCAGGGCTGTTTTGTTTGCCTTCGGTCCATTGAGATGGCGATCAAGACAGTTGAAGGAAAGATTTGTCGTGCCTCCTTCAAACCAACGCGCAAAGGGAGGATTCGACCAATCGAGAACGCTATCAAAAGGTTCAAACCATTCCAGCTCAGTGCGAGCGGCTTCACCCCAGAAACTGTCAGGATCAGTTTTGGCTTGCTCTGCCATCCGACGATAGGCTTCCAGGCTTCCAACCATCGACTGTGAGGCCAACTCTGCGGAGGGATGAAAGACGCGCTGCTCCTGCAGGACTGATTTAATGGTGCCGGATGGATCAGGGGACATAAGGCAATCAATGACCAGTGATTTCCCGCATTCAAGCGATTAAGAGCAGGGACTACAGCGCTGTGACACGCTTGTTTAAACGAACCCCCGAAGCGACAGTCTCTGCAGGGCATCCAAATGAGTACAAATTGAAAGAGTAAAAATCTGAAATCAGATAAACATGCAAAGCAAAATAATCAATTTTAAAGTCTTTTCCTATCTGCTTGCAGTCCGCCAAATATAGTCAGAAAATACATTCCTGCTAATGGTGAAAAGAATGCTGGTAGCAGCACAACGATGGACTAACTCTGCCGGCAATCTATTAACTCGGGATCACTTGAGTATGACACTTGTGACTGGGTCGTAAAGTCGATTGTAAAAGTGATGCCGGCTGAGTTGATTTGTGCGATTGATAAACTTGAAAAATGTATTCATCCTCTGAGCTGGATGCTGATAGCATATACAGGTGTCGACTTTTATCAGGTCGGCTGTCTTGTGCTTCCAGAATCTCTTGAAGCATCTCAGCAGCATGATTGCTTGGCGGCCATATTCACTATTTCAGTTTAGTGGAAGCTTAGGGATTTGTTTAATGACTTGAATGGCAACTTTCTTTGAATAAGGGGATTGTCTTGCTTAAGTCATCACATCATGCTTGGCCAGTCTGACAAGTGTTAGTTTTTGCTTCATGGCAGAGTTGTCTTTAGATTGACGATAAGATCATCTGATGGACCAATAAGCCGCAAGTCAAGTAGAGCCTACATCTCAATGCAAAATCGCAGCTTTCAGATGAAAATGCGATAGCGGCTTCTTTTCATGACTGATGAGCAGTCTCTCTTGCTAGTTGAGCCACTTTTACAGGAAAGGTGTTAAAAGTATGAGTTGAGCCACACAACCTCCTGTTAAAACATTGATAACTTGCATCCAATCGAAAATAACTGAGCTGGATATTGAGTTTTAATCAAGTCAACCGAGAGGGTGCGCATTGGTTCATGTCCTTCCCTGCGGCCTGCTTGTTTGATCTCGATGGAGTGTTGTTGGATACTGAACCTCTACATGCTCAGGCCTGGTCTCAAACAGCTGCTGTCTTTGCTACCAGTCTCAGTACAAGTCAGTTGTTGATGTTAAAAGGTCGGCGTCGGCTTGATTGTGCTCAGCTGGTCAACAACTGGTTGAACAGCCCGGTAGGGATCGAACAGCTCTTAGCCGTGCGCCAGCCGATCGCAAAGCATCTGCTCAGTCAGGCCAAAGCCATGCCTGGAGCGGAGGAATTGGTTCGCTGGTGCTACGACCACAGGCTGCCAATGGCCATGGCCTCCAGTAGTACGGCCGATGCCGTGGCATTTAAAAGTATCCATCACAGCTGGCTTGCACAGATTCAGACTCGAGTTCTTGGCGATGATCTATCTCTTACAGCAGGCAAACCCGCTCCAGATCCTTATCTGCTTGCCGCGCGGCGGCTGGCGGTCAAGCCGACTGCCTGTTGGGCATTGGAAGACTCTCAGGCCGGCACACAGGCGGCTCTAGCCGCAGGGTGTCATGTCTGGGTGCTGAGCGAAAACGAAGTCCACATCAATTGCGATGGCAAGTTTAAAGATGAGAATCCTCGTCAAATCGCTCAGTTAAAAACCGTTCTTGACCATCTCCAGCAGGCTTGGGATGCACTATGAAAAGCTCAGTAGAGACGGCTTAAAACAAAATCAGGTAGTTCCATTAATGCACGCTGGCAAGGTGAATCTGGTAGCCAAGAGATGGCTTCACGAGATTCCCTGGCAAAATCTTCAGCCAACTGACGGCTGCGTGAAATGGCCTGCGAATTACGCACCAGCTCAAGGGCTTGATCAAGATCGTCCTCTTCGCTGAACTCTCGCTCAATCAGACGAGCTAGAGCTAAATGCTCTTCTAGCGCATAGAGAGCCGGTGCCGTTAGATAGCCACTGGCCAAATCACTCGCGGCAGGTTTCCCTAATTGCTGTTCACTGCCTGTGAAGTCGAGGATGTCATCGACAACCTGAAAGGCGAGTCCAAGCTGGCGACCGAAGTGATGCAGTAATTTCTGATGCTCAACACTCTCACCACTGAGCACGCCGGCAGCCTGCACACTGTTGGCTATTAGAGAAGCCGTCTTGCAATAGCTCTTCTCCAGATATGTCGCAAATGATTGGCCTGTGTCATAGCGATAGAGGCCCTGCTTCACCTCCCCATCGGCGAGGTCCATGATGACCCGACTGAGAAGCTTGACCACAGCTAAGTTATCCAGATTAGCCAGATGCCAACTGGCCTGTGCGAATAGAAAATCACCTGCCAAAACCGCAACGCGATGATTGAAACGGCTATGAACAGTGGCCACGCCTCGGCGAGTGGCAGCCTCATCGACGACGTCGTCGTGAACAAGAGAAGCCGTGTGGATCATCTCGGTAATCTCCGCCAGCCGACGATGACGGGCCGAGAGATCACCATCGGAAGATAAAGCTCTTGAGATCAACAGCACAATGCCCGGGCGAAGGCGTTTGCCCCCGGCACTGAATAAGTGCTCTGCCGCTGCTTGAAGAATGGGATGACCGGCCCCAATCAAGCTGCGCAGATCAGTGAGCAGGGTCTCAAGGTCCAGCTCGACCGGCTGCAGCAGCTCAGTAACGGTGGCCATGGATTCCCTCGGTGGAGTGATCTTACGAGGCGTAGGCAGGACATTGCAGTGAAACCAACTCAACTTGAGGACGCTCGCCCAACCATGGCGTAGCACGTGTGGCAAAGCCCTCGGGATTGGCAGTCACGCAGAACCGTGTAGAGGTCAGCGACAGTGATGTTCCTAATGGGATCGTTGGGCTACCCAACAGAACATCCAGCTCGCGCGCCACACCGATAGCAGGATCAATCAAGCGCACATCTTGCGGCAAAATCTGACGTAAGATCGGTTCAAGAAGAGGATAGTGAGTGCATCCGAGAACCACTGCTTCCACCTGTGCAGCCAAGAGTGGATTCAGATACTCACGCGCCGCCTGATAAAGCTCCTCGCTGCTGAGTTGACCAGTCTCAATCAATGGCACAAAGGCCGGACATCCCTGCTCGACAACCATAGTGCCTGGTCGAGAGATCTCAATTTGTTTGCCATATGCGCCTGATGCAGCAGCAGCAGGAGTGGCCAGTACTCCCACACGCTCTTCCGAAAGCATGTTGGCTGCTGCCTCGATCAACCTCACGACAGGGATCCCTCCCGCAACCGCTTCAGCCACATCAGAAGCCAACGCATTGGTGGTGTTGCAAGCCATCACAACCGCAGTCACTTGCTGGTCTCGTAACCACTGGACAACCTCCTTGGCGATCACTCGGATTTCATGCGGCATGCGGTTTCCGTAAGGGACTCGGGCGGTATCACCGAGATAGAGGCAAGGCACCTGCCCATGGCGCTCCAGCACTCGCCTGAGCACAGTCAACCCACCCACGCCGCTATCAAATAATCCCAAGCGAGGCTTCAACGGACCCCCTGCAAATAGTTGAGGATGCCAGTAGCAATAGCCAGAGCCAACTTGCGGCGATGGGCTGCTGAAGCCAGCCGAGGAGCATCTAGCCGTCCTGTTAAAAAACCTGTCTCAACTAGGGCGGAGGGCATTGTGGTTCGCCGGATGACAAAGAAACGGCCCCGTCTGACCCCTCTGTTGGGGCTCCCAGGGGAGACGTTCAGCACCTGTTGCTGGATATGAGACGCCAACCTGGCTGAACGGGAATCAGAGAAATAGAAAGTTTCGATTCCATTGACCTGTGGTCTGGACATGCTGATGGCATTGGCATGAATGCTTACAAATGCAGTAGCACCTACTCGATTGGCGATCGCCACTCTTGGCGGTAGATCCACATCCACATCAGCCGTGCGGGTCATGATGACCTGCACCCCTCGAGCTTCTAATAGCTGGGCTACCTGAAGGGAAACATCGAGAACAACATCCGTCTCACGTAGACCGCGAATCCCTATGGCACCAGGGTCTGGACCACCATGACCAGGGTCAATGACAACTCTAAAGCGCCCGCGGGGGACATTCGGCAAACCAGAGGCATTGATAGGCGTCCGTGTGGGTGTAATCCGGATTCCAGGAGCCCATCGGCTTAAAGTTGATGCTGTCAGGTCTCCTTCACCGATAGGGCGAAGCCCGCGGGTCGGTAAGCCTTCGAAGTTGAGCTTCCAGCGGTCCGGAGAGGTTCCTATCAGCTTGAGCTGATTTGGATTCAGAGAGATTGATGGTTTGAACTCAATCACCAGTCGAGTTGAGCCAGGCGTTGGTTTCCCCAAACGAATCGCACGCACCGGCCCGCTACCCCGCAGGCTGCGGGAGCGGCTCAATTCTCCAGGAAAATCAATCCACACCTTTGCTCCTTGGGCCCCATCCGCTGGTTGAAAGAACGCTTCTAGACGAGCCCCTCTTGATGTACGCAACTGCAACACCCCGTCGCTTCCAAGTGCCCAGGCTGCTAAAGCACTTGCCGCTCTGGCCGGCAACGCTGCCAAAAGCAAAGGGATCTGCAAGGCACCAACCACCAGCAGGATGAGATGGCGGGATGGAGCCGAGGCCATTGGCTCAGAACAGTGCTGACTGCCGGTGTTGGAGGCTTGGCATTTGCGCGCGAATGCGACCAATGTGCGAGTTATCCACAGGAGCAATGGCTGCACCCTGACTCACTCCTGCATCAGCCAAGACGGTTCCCCATGGATCAATCACCATGGCATGTCCATGGCTCTGTCGACGGCTGTAATGACGACCTGTCTGGGCAGGTGCAAGCACATAGGAGGTGTTTTCGATGGCCCTGGCTTGAAGTAAGACCTGCCAGTGATCTTTTCCGGTGAAAGCCGTGAATGCTGCTGGAATCATCAATAACTCGGCGCCAGCACTGACGAGATGGCGATAGAGCTCAGGGAAGCGCACGTCGTAGCAGATGGATAGTCCCACTCGACATAGTCCTGGCACATCCACGACCGGGGGTAGTTCACGACCAGACGTAGTCGTGGCCGACTCCTGATAGGTGTTGCCTTCAGGTAGATCCACATCGAAGAGATGAATCTTGTCGTATCTCGCTAGCAGTTGACCATCACGACCGACCAATTCGGCTCTGTTGACCGTGTGATTGCTATCTCCTGAAGGTACAGGGAAGCCCCCGCCCAGAAGCACCACCTGGTAGCGCCTTGCCATGGTGACCAGAAAGCGGCTGCATTGCTCAGCTAAGTCTTGTGCCAGCTCCAGCCGTCTCTCGTCATCACCCATAAAGGCAAAATTTTCAGGTAATCCCACCAATTCCGCTCCACGGCGGGCAGCCAGTTCGATCTGCTCCTCGGCAGCAGCAAAATTGAGCTCTGGATCCGAGGTGCTCGTCAGCTGCAAAGCGGCTGCCAGAAAGTCGGTCACAGGGTTGAAACAGAGAGCGAAACTTTAGATCGCAGTGTGGTTTCAAGAGGCACAAAGGACTCCGGGTTTGACCTGAACAGGAACCACAGAAAGCCGATCCAATTCAGCACAACATCTGAAATCTGCATCGTGATCGCCAAGCCCAATTAAGCGTTGGCCATGGCTGGCTTGACGAAGACAGGCTTCTGGATCGTGCTTCCACTGCTGCCAAAGGGCTAGTGCAGCAGTGAGTTCGTCGTTCACGACACAAGCCTCATCAGCCGCAGCATCCAATAGTAAATCGGCCAATGCTCCGGCCGCCAAAGAGTCCTCCAGGGAGTAGGCCCCTTCCCAGCCACTACCAACAATCCAAAGTTGCTCAGGTGGATCCATTAACAAGTGGTCTGCAACAGCTTTGCGGTTTGGTAGTGCCAAAGTGAATAAACGCTGAACCCCACGCACTCTCTGCAACGAGCGCGTGCCGTTAGTCGTGCTCATAAATAGTCTTTTGCCAGCCACTTGCTCGGGCACCACAGCGACTGGGGAATTCCCCAGATCAAATCCCTCAATGCGCTGTCCGCCTCGCTCACCAAGCATCAAACGGGAAGACTCCGGCCATTGAGCGGCGCTCTGCCTCAGTTGGTCCAAATCAGCAAAGGTTTCAACAGCTTCGGCACCGTTGTTTAAAGCCCAGGCGATGGTGGTGGTGGCTCTGAGAACGTCGATGACGACAGCAGCATCAGGCTCAGCCCCCTGAGGCACATCCGCGGCCACATGGAAATAAGCGAGCTGCATGGCCTCGATAGGGAACGACGTGCGCCACAGTAACTAGATCATTTTGCTGGCTGTCTTACCAACCATGCCCCTGCTTCGTCCCGGACCTGCGTCCCAAGACATGCGGGACTTCCTAGCCCTACTTGAGCAACGTGGCCAACTCAGGCGGATCACTGCTCCCGTAGATCCAGATTTAGAACTCGCCGCTATTACTGATCGGGTGCTGGGCTTGGGTGGGCCGGCCCTGTTGTTCGAAAACGTGATTGGTTCATCGATGCCAGTGGCAGTGAATCTGATGGGCACCTTGGAGCGAGTGGTGTGGAGCATGGGTCTGGACAACGCTCAGCAACTTGAGGATTTGGGAACTCGTTTGGCTCTGCTGCAGCAACCAAGGCCGCCAAAGGGTCTGCAAGAAACCAGGCAGTTTGCAAGTGTGTTTTGGGATCTGATCAAAGCGCGACCAGACCTGGATCTCACACCTCCCTGCCATCAGCAGGTGCTGCGTGGAGATGCCTTGAATCTCGACAATCTGCCTTTGATCCGCCCTTGGCCAGGAGATGCCAGTGGTGTGATCACCTTGGGTCTTGTGATTACAAAAGACCCGGAGACGGGAGTGCCGAATGTGGGGGTCTATCGCTTACAACGCCAATCGCCAAAGACCATGACGGTGCATTGGCTGAGCGTTCGCGGCGGAGCCAGGCACCTACGCAAAGCTGCTGCCATGGGTCAGAAGCTTGAGGTGGCCATTGCTATTGGTGTACACCCTCTGCTGATCATGGCCGCAGCAACTCCGATTCCTGTGCAACTCAGTGAATGGCTTTTTGCTGGTCTTTATGCAGGAGAGGGTGTACGTCTCACTGGCTGCAAAACACTGGATCTGAAAGTCCCTAGCCACAGCGAAGTGGTGTTGGAAGGAACCATTACACCAGGTGAGGAATTAGAGGATGGTCCATTTGGTGACCATATGGGCTTCTACGGAGGAGTGGAGTCCTCACCATTGGTGCGCTTCCACTGCGTGACTCAACGTCGCGATCCGATTTTCCTCACGACGTTTAGCGGCCGCCCCCCCAAGGAAGAAGCGATGCTCGCCATCGCTTTGAACCGCATCTACACGCCCATCTTGCGTCAACAGGTGTCGGAGATTGTTGACTTCTTTCTACCGATGGAGGCCCTCAGTTACAAGCTGGCGGTGATTGCAATCGATAAGTCTTATCCAGGACAAGCCAAGCGTGCCGCGATGGCTTTCTGGAGCGCCTTGCCCCAATTCACCTATACAAAATTCGTTGTCGTGGTAGATGCAAACATCAACGTGAGAGATCCACGCCAAGTGGTATGGGCTATCGCTGCACAGGTCGATCCGCAAAGGGATCTCTTTGTACTTGAGAACACCCCCTTCGACAGCCTTGATTTCGCTAGCGAACATCTAGGGCTAGGAGGCAGGATGGCCATCGACGCCACCACTAAGATTGGCCCTGAGAAGCGCCATGAGTGGGGCGAGCCACTCAGCCGGGATGCAGATCTTAAAAGCAGGGTGGATGCTCGATGGCAGGAGTTGGGGCTGGAGGATTTGGGCAACGAAGAACCTGATCCAAGCCTGTTCGGTTATGTGATGGAGAGCCTTTGTCGTCAAGCGATGGTCAAAAAGACCTGAATTAAAAATGGACTGTTACCAAAAAACACTCGGCAGATATCGGCTGGTTGAGATGGTCCAAAAGAGACAAATTACACAGCACAAAAACAAATTGGAAATAAGCTCAAACGCTTGCCCATAAGATCGATCTGATCCGCGCCACACCCATTGAGCGTTACAAACACTGCCTCATCGTCACGTGAGCTTCGAGCAGGTGGTGGGCTTTCTGGAACGGTGCGAGTCCCTGGAGACAAATCGATTTCCCATCGAGCGCTGTTATTTGGAGCTATCGCAGAAGGGGTCACAACCATCGAGGGCCTTTTACCTGCTGAAGATCCCATGAGTACCGCCGCCTGTCTTAGAGCGATGGGAGCCACGATTAGCCCGATTCATGTCGGGCAAATAGTTCGCGTTGAAGGCGTTGGTCTCGATGGACTCCAAGAACCGCAAGATGTACTCGACTGCGGTAACTCCGGCACAACAATTCGGCTGATGCTAGGGCTGTTGGCGGCACGCAAGGGCCGCCATTTCGTGCTTAGCGGTGATGCCTCTTTGCGCCGTAGACCGATGAATCGGGTTGGCCAGCCATTAACAATGATGGGAGCCAAAATTAAAGGACGATCCAACGGCGACTTCGCACCACTTGCCGTGAGCGGTCAGAAACTTCGTGGTGGTGTCATCGGTACACCTGTAGCAAGTGCTCAGGTGAAGTCAGCCCTGCTGCTGGCAGCCCTTACAGCCGATGGCGCAACGACTGTGATCGAACCAGCCCATTCGAGAGACCACAGCGAACGCATGTTGCGGGCATTCGGCGCTGATCTCGAAGTGGGAGGAGAGATGGGTCGCCATATCAGAGTGAGCCCAGGACAAAAGCTTTATGGGCAAAATATTGTCGTGCCAGGTGACATCAGTTCCGCTGCTTTTTGGCTTGTCGCAGGAGTGCTTGTGCCTGGAGCTGAGCTCGTGGTGGAAAACGTTGGTTTAAACCCCACCCGTACCGGCATCCTGGAAGTGTTGCAGCAAATGGAAGCTCGCATTGAGGTGCTCAACCGCCATGAAGTCGCCGGTGAACCGGTTGGAGACCTACGGGTGAGGCAAGGACCGTTAAAGCCCTTCAGCATCAATGGGGACATCATTCCTCGCCTGGTCGACGAGGTGCCGATCCTGGCGGTGGCTGCTTGTTTCTGTGATGGTGAAAGTAAAATTACTGACGCCAGTGAACTGCGCGTCAAGGAAACCGATCGGCTCGCTGTGATGACCAGGCAGCTAGCGGCTATGGGAGCAGATATCGACGAACATGCCGATGGGCTCACCATCCGAGGGGGACGAACACTGCGAGGCACAGACCTCGATAGTGAAACGGATCATCGAGTCGCCATGAGTCTGGCGGTGGCTGCGTTGCTGGCGGAGGGCAATTCTCGCTTGACGGGTAGCGAAGCTGCGGCTGTGTCCTACCCCAACTTCTGGGATGACCTTGAGCAGCTGCATCGCTAATGCCGACCACTCTCGCCCTTTGGGGGCACTGACTGTTTTCCCAACGGCGGATGGTAGCTTCAGCCTGCATAGTGAGTACTTCGACGAAGCCTTCCACAACTCCGCCGGAGCGCTGAATGAAGCATGCGCGAAATTCGCACAACCGGCAGAGTTGACGCGCTTTAGTGGCGGACAAACTCTTCGGATCCTCGACGTATGCATGGGTCTTGGCTACAACACTGCGGCTGTGCTGGATGCCATGCCAACTCCAGCACCGAATGTGCTGTGGTGGGGTCTAGAGATTGACAGGCGACCACTGGAACTCGCTTTGGCGCAGACGTGGTTCTGTAGTGCCTGGTCAGCATCGGTCCACCAGAAACTTATTTTAATCCGAGATTGTGATGGTTGGGATCAGCCAGAGAGCAGGGGAACAATGTTGTGGGGTGATGCACGCCAAACGCTTCATCAGCTACCCCAAGATCAGCAGTTTGATTTGATTCTTCACGACGCCTTCTCTCCAAGTCGCTGCCCACAGCTATGGAGTGAAGAGTTTCTGCATGGCCTGGCCATACGATTGGCTCCAGGTGGGAGGCTCCTGACCTACAGCCGTGCAGCGGCCATACGTGCCAGCTTGCAGCGAGCAGGGCTGAAATTATTCTCGCTACTGCAAGTGCCCGGGGAGCGCGGAGGTTGGAGCAGTGGCACCATGGGGATGAAGCAGTTCAAGATCAGCTTTGGAGAGAAAGGGCCTGGTTGGCGGGCGCTTACTGCAATGGAACATGAACATCTACATACACGCGCAGCCGTTCCGTACCGCGATCCAACTGGAGAAGATCAGGCAGAAGTGATCCGGAGGCGGCGCAGCACTGAACAACAGCTCTGCGGATTAGAGGCGACCAATACCTGGCACCACCGTTGGACAGCCAAGCAAAGGCATGGTTGACTCTTGTAAGGAAGAAACGAGTGAAAATTAGAATAGATAAGACTTGAAAGAGATTGTTTAGAGTCATTCTTGAATCCTTCCAACTCAACGCAAGTTCATTCTTTACAGCTGATTAATCCCAAAGGAGATGTTGTTGCAGCGTTTGATTTAATTGATCCTCTTTTACTGGGTGATTCATACCAATGACTGGCAGCTTGCTTTCACCTGAGATTGTTGACCATGATCTATAGGATTGCTTGAACAATGACTCATCAATATGACGCATCAATAAGGAGGCTTTTTATGTGGGATCATCGTGTGCTTCATTGCCAGCAAAGTGCCAGTGCTAGTGAAAGTAGAAACTTCTCTGGCGCTCTTCTGGCTGAATCATCACCGCTAGAAGCTGAGCTGATCCTGCTTAAAGGCTGTTAACTGCAGTGAAGTTGTCGGAATTCAATTAGATTCCGGCCGATTCGCCATTCGCTCCATGCTTGCCGTCGCCATCTTGGCTGCTGGGAAGGGCACCCGCATGAAGAGCTGCCTGCCGAAAGTCTTGCAACCGCTCGCAGGTTCCACATTGGTTGAGCGGGTGTTGACCAGTTGCTCGGGCCTTCAACCTCAACGGCGTTTGTTGATTGTTGGCCACCAGGCGCAAGAGGTGCAACAGCAGCTCACTGATTGGCAAGGCTTGGAGTTTGTTGTTCAACAACCTCAGAACGGAACAGGTCATGCGGTGCAGCAAGTACTGCCCGTATTGGAGGGCTTTGATGGCGAGCTTTTGGTTCTCAATGGCGATGTCCCATTACTTCGACCAAGCACGATCGAACACTTGGTGAACGAACATCGCTCAAGTGGTGCCGACGTCACGCTGCTAACAGCCCGACTCGCAGATCCCACGGGCTATGGCAGGGTGTTTTCAGATCAACAAGGCCGCGTAAGCAGCATCGTTGAACATCGCGACTGTAGTGACGAACAGCGCCACAACAATCTCACTAACGCAGGCATCTACTGCTTCAATTGGAAGAAATTGGCCGCAGTACTACCCCAACTTTGTAGTGATAATGATCAAGGTGAGCTCTATCTCACCGACACTGTGGCCTTGCTACCTATTGCGATGCATGTAGAGGTGGCTGATCCCGATGAGGTGAATGGCATCAACGATCGTTGCCAACTTGCCAACTGTGAGGCGCTGCTTCAAGAACGGCTACGTAACCATTGGATGAAGGAAGGGGTCACTTTTACTGACCCTGCTAGCTGCACGCTTAGTGAAGACTGTCAGTTCGGTAGAGATGTGGTCATTGAACCCCAAACCCATTTGCGGGGCTGCTGCAACATTGGCGATGGCTGCCAGCTTGGCCCAGGAAGCTTGATTGAGAATGCCGAACTTGGCCATGGAGTCAGCGTTCTTCATTCCGTTGTATGTGATGCCAAAGTGGGAAATGAGGTGGCTATTGGCCCTTTCTCACACCTACGCCCTGGTGCAGGCATCGCTGATCAATGCCGTATCGGCAACTTTGTGGAGATTAAAAAAAGCCAAATTGGCGAGGGTTCAAAGGTGAATCACCTCAGTTATATCGGTGACGCACACCTTGGTCGCCATGTCAATGTCGGGGCCGGTACGATCACTGCAAATTACGACGGTGTGAGAAAACATCTCACCGTGGTTGGTGATAACAGCAAAACAGGGGCGAATTCCGTTTTGGTGGCGCCGATTGTTTTAGGGTCGGACGTGACAGTAGGAGCTGGCTCCACTCTCACTAAAGATGTTCCCAATGGTGCTCTCGCCCTTGGCCGCTCCAAACAACTGATTAAAAATGGTTGGCAGTGAAACGAGAGGATTAAGGCTTAGCCCTCTTAGAGCAATGGGATCAATTTCTCTAGAGCGACACCACGACTAGCCTTAAGCAGAACCACATCGCCGGCCTCAAGCCAAGCCTGCAATGGCTGAGCAGCCTGCTCTGGGTTGGCAACAACGGCCAAATGCGGCAAGGACCCTGCTGCTGTTGCCATGGCCTCAGCCTCAGCGCCTGCAGCAACGACGACGAGTCCATCTAAACCAACTTGTACCGCCCGCTCAGCAACTTGGCGATGCAAAGCCACGCTCTGGTCTCCTAGCTCTAGCATGGTTCCGAGGACTGCAAAGTGACGTCCCGGTTGAATTGCTAATAGTTCCAATGCTGCTTGCACGGCTTCCGGCGAAGCGTTGTAGGTCTCGTCTAGAACAGTGAAGTTGCCAACTTTTAGCCGTCGACTACGGCCACCAGGAACGTCTACTTTTAGATTGGATAGCGATTCCTTGCAGACATCTAATTCACGGGCAACTGCGAGTGCCAGCATCAAATTGCAAGCGTTATGCATCCCTTCTAAAGGCAGGGTGTAGGCATTTCCTTCTAGCAATAGTTCACCCTTGGCCAGGTCAACGCAGCCAACGAGATCAGCCTTGGGTAGAGGTCTTCGATGCAGATCTGCAATCTCTGGTGGCTCTAATTGTTGATTGTCTTGAACTGCCACGCGGATCACCCGCCCCCGCCAGATCCGTTCAAGAGCATCTTCCAGGAGCGAATCCCCTGCTGGGATGACGATCACTCCTCTGGGATTCAGGCAAGTGGTGATCTCACACTTGGCGGAAGCAATCGCCGCACGACTACCTAAACGACCGACGTGTGCATTGCCGATATTGGTGATCACAGCGAAGTCTGGTTGGGTGCAACAGGAGAGACGCTCTATTTCCCCAATTCCACGCATCCCCATCTCCACCACAACTGCGCCATGATCTGAATGAGCCTGCAACAAGGTGAGCGGAACACCCACGTCGTTGTTGTTGTTGCCTGCACTTGCCAAGATCTCACCAAGGGGTTTGAGTGCAGAGCGGATCAACTCCCGAGTCGTGGTTTTTCCTGCTGAACCTGTGACGGCAACCACCGGTACATTCAACTGACGGCGATGCAGCAACCCCAGTTGCTGATAAGCCTCGAGAGTGTCTTCCACAATCCAATGGGGGAGACCCTCGGGCACTGGATGATGATCTTTGCGAGCCACCACAGCCGCCTGGGCCTCAAGCTTCAGAGCTTGAGCAAGAAAGGCATGGCCATTGAAATGCTCCCCCACCAACGGCACAAAGAAGCTGCCTTCGCTCAACTGACGACTGTCTGTGCAGATCGGACCAACAGCTTGGTCAAGATCTAGGTCAGACGCGTGAACATGCATCGGAGCACCCCAAAGCTCGACCAGCTGCCCCAGACGCAGTCTCATCAAGCCAAATCCTGATCGAAAATGATCATGCCCACACCCACTCTTGCTGTCCTGGCAAGCAGTTGATCATCCTCGCTTTGAAGTTGAAGTTCGTCATAACCGAGCTGTTCAGCAAGAGCCTGCCAACGATCGGCAAGTTCACGCTGTCGAGATGAATTGATGTTGTTCCAAACTGGACTAAGCCTCAACACAAGATCATTGTCCAGGGGTCTTGGTTCGGCTGCAAGAAGCAAGCCACTGGGGAGATCATTGTCTGCCAGCATCGTTAAGAGAGGCTCAAGCTGAAGAGGTACAGCTAAAGGCGCTGAAAGTTGTGTGGATTCCAGTTCAGAAGGCTCCGACAACGCTGCAACAGGTTCTGACTCCGCAGTGGAGGGGCTAGACATCACAGCCAATGCAGCTGAATTGCTGGGATACGTCTCTGCAGGATCTAGTTGTGCCACAGCTGCAGGTTGGTCAATCAGCAGACTGCTGAGGAACACTCCCAAGACCAGTACTGTTGCAAGCGTCAATGGCCAGAACATTGGTGCCATTGCAGAAGGCCAGAACCTTGGTGTGGAGAATTCGCCTTGCCGGTTGAGACGCCAGAGTTGCCTGAGTCGCAGACCAAGGTCTGCGAAGACATCACGAAATCCCTCTCGCAGGGATACCCAGGGATTGGTATAGGGGACTGGGAGTCGTCCCGTTTGCTTCTCTGGCCGGGGCGACTTTCCCATGCTGATCAGGAACCCTGACGACCAAGCGGCAGATTGAAAAGATTGGGGCGCAGCAATGGGGTCGTCTGCAAAAGAGCCGCTAAATCTGCAAAACCAACAACCAAGTTTAAACCTCTTTTTTTAATCATTCCCCTTCTTCTTGCGTCTGGTTCTTTTTTTCGCACTGCTGTCCTGGTTCTGAAGGGAAGGATCTGAACTCTGGCCGAGAGAAAATTGCTCCACAACCGCCGCATCAGGAGACGGCTCCTTAAAGCCACAGACATCCCGATACATCTGCTCATAGTCGAGAGCGGAGCGATCCCAGCTGTAGTTTTGAGTCATTCCACGTTGCTGCAACTCACGCCAGCAATCACGATGACGGAACGCCTCCCAAGACCTCACTAATGCTGTATAGAAGTCAACAGGCTCAAATCGATCGAAGCAGAATCCAGTACCGGTTTGATGAATAGGGTCGTAGGAAGGCACCGTGTCGACAAGACCACCCACTTTGCGCACCACCGGCACGCTGCCGTAGCGCATGGCCAACAGCTGACTAATGCCACAGGGTTCGAAGCGACTCGGCATCAGAAATGCGTCACTGCCGCCGTAGATCAAACGTGCTAGGTCATCGTCGTAAGTGAGGAAAACCGAGAAGCGGCCAGGGTTCTGAATTGCCAATTGCCACAGGCCGGATTCCAAACCACGCTCACCAGTGCCCAGCACGACGATCTGGGAATCTGTGTAAGCAAGCAACCGCTCTGTCACCTGCAGCAAAAGATCAACCCCTTTCTGATCCACCAACCGACTCACCATCCCCAGTAGATAGGTGTCTGGATTGACCTCAAGCCCCATGCGCTGTTGAAGGGCCTGCTTGTTCACAGCACGACCTGAAAGGTCATCGGCATTGAAAGTGGCTGGCAAAGACTTGTCATTGGCAGGGTCCCAATCCTGCAGGTCAATGCCATTGAGGATCCCACGCAGTTTTCCAGAGATGTAGTTCAACAAGCCATCAAGGCTCTCCCCGTATTCAGATGTACAAATCTCTCTGGCATAGGTGGGGGAGACGGCATTCACCCGATCGGCATAAAGCAAGGCTGCCGCCATGGTGTGATCCCCTTGCATGTACCAGGGGCACCAAGTCATCCGATCAAGTTTCCAGCGCCAGGGGCCCTGATATTTGAGGTTGTGAATGGTAAAGACCGTGCTGATTTCAGGGTCCTGATGCATCCACACAGGAATCATCCCGGTATGCCAGTCGTGGCAATGCAGCACTTGCGGTTTCCAAACGTTCCAGGCAAATTCCGTTGTCGCGCTTGCGAAAAACGTAAAACGCCAATCTTCGTCTTCTCCGCCGTAGATCCTTTCAGGATCAAACACTGGATGCCCCACCAGATAAAGGGGCAAACCATTGCTGGGATGACTTGTCTCATAGATGGCGAACTCGTTGCCCATGGTCTGACCCCGCCAAATCGGATCAGTAGGGATATCCAGCAAGCTCCAGAGCTTGCCGTAACCAGGCATGATCAGGCGCACATCATGATCAAGCTTGGCCAGAGCTGGGGGCAATGAGCCCACCACATCACCCATTCCACCGACCTTGACCATCGGCGCGCATTCCGCAGCAGCAAATAGCACGCGCATTTTCAAGTCAGTCGAGAGCCGCGAGACTCTAAATGTGCATCAGCTCAATCAGATCACGATCATGGGAGAACCTTGAGCGGTGTGCCGATTTTGACCAGCCGATAGAGGGATTGGATGTCCTCTTCAAACAGCCGAACACAACCATGGGAAACGGCTCGGCCAACAGTCCAGCGGTGGGGCGTTCCATGGAAGCCAGACGTGACGCAGCCATCAATGGTTAGCCAACGATCACCATCGTGAGCGTCTCTACCGTTGCAATCTCGATAGAAGCCGATCCAGCGACTACCAAGGGGATTGTTCGGCCCAGATCCGATTCGCTTTCCGCTCTGGGGATGCTCCCAAATGGGATGGGGAGTCTTGCTTAAAACTTGAAACTCACCTGTCGGAGTCTCCCAGCCAGGCATGCCAACCGCCACTGAGAAGCTTTTAATTAAGGAGCCATCTTCCAAAACAAGCAGCCGACGGCTACGCCGATCCAAGACCAGATGCCGCCCCTCACGTTCAATCACAGCGACGGGGAAGCTGGCGACGATTTGGGGAAGAGAGTCCTGAACAGCTGCATGAATCAGGGAGGGCAGCAGCGGCAGTGGAAGCGGTAGCAAGAACTCCTTCCCCAAAGCAAACGATGCGTCAATCATGACGCTGCCTAGAGCGGCTGGTTAGGGAAGCCAGCCTGAGCCTGAAAAATCTGGACGTCGTTTTTGTAGAAAAGCATTTCGCCCCTCCTGGGCTTCATCCGTTCGATAGAACAGATGGGTGGCCTGGCCGGCTAGCTCCTGAAGTCCTGCCAAGCCATCGGTTTCAGCATTGAATGCGGCCTTCAGGCAGCGGATGGCTGTGGGGCTGTGCTGCAACACCTCTCTTGCCCAGCGCACTCCCTCTGCTTCAAGACCATCAAGAGGAACAATCTCGTTGATCAACCCCATTTTCAGTGCTTCTTCAGCTCCGTATTGACGACAGAGAAACCAGATTTCACGAGCCTTGCGTTGCCCCACGACTCGGGCTAGGTAACCAGCACCAAAGCCACCATCAAAGCTGCCCACCTTGGGACCGGTTTGCCCAAACACGGCATTCTCTGCCGCCAGACTGAGATCACATAACAAGTGCAGCACTTGGCCGCCGCCGATCGCATAGCCAGCGACAAGTGCAATCACAACCTTTGGCAAGCTGCGAATGATGCGCTGTAGGTCGAGAACATTGAGGCGCGGCAAACCTTCATCATCGAGGTAGCCACCGTCGCCGCGCACACTTTGGTCACCACCTGCACAAAAGGCATAGCCGCCATCGTCAGCAGGTCCAACACCGGTGAACAAAACCACGCCTAAACGTTGGTCGTCTCGAATTCTGGTAAACGCATCACAGAGTTCCATCACCGTGCGTGGTCGGAAAGCATTGCGCTTGGCCGGACGATCAATCGCAACCCTGGCAATGCCTTCTGAACTGCGATCGAGCAGGACGTCTTGATATTCACCCCAGGGTTCCCATTCGATCGTGGGCTTGCCAGGCAAAACCTGTCTTGGCCTCCTATCAAACCGATTGGAATCCATAGCCATCGGGATCAAAGATCAATTTGGCCATTTTGGGAAATCGACTGCAGATGCATCATCAATCCCTCGCGAAGCTGTTGCCTCATCGATGAATCTTGACGCCGATGCGTGCACACTCGTATCAAAACAGGTCCAGCCTGGAAGAGCCCCCACTCCAAGGCTGCTGGTAGGTCTTCGAGACAGGCCACCTGCCGGTGAGGAATGTTATGAGCCCCTGCAAGAGCCAGAGGGTCAACTGCCTGAGGCATGGCAAAAAGCTGCTCAAATGCTTCGCTAGGAGCTGTCTTCACCAGAAGTTGCTCGAAGATGCCTCCGCCACCATTGTCGATCAACACCACCACCAAAGGCGGGCGCTTGGGATGAGCAAGCAACCAGCCATTGCTGTCATGAAGGAGAGCCAGGTCGCCGCTTACAAGCAAAGTGGGCCCAAGGGCCATCGCTAAACCCATGCTTAAAGAAAGGGTGCCGTCGATACCAGACGCGCCTCGAAAACTGAAGCATCGTCTCGAAAATAAGCTCTTGTCCGCATAAGCCAGCCAGTCCCTCACAGGACTACTCGCTGCCAACATGATTGGTAGCTCAGTTGGCAGAAGACGGGATAACCAGCGAGCCAGGGCTGGTTCTGTGATGGCACCCTGCAGGGGTAACTGCTGATCCAGCCACTCCTGAGCAAAACGATCGCTGATCTGCCATTTCCTCAGCAGAGCCTTGGTTGCCTGTTGAGAGGCGGCATCAGCATCGATCCAGCGATGGTGATGGTGTTGCCACCAGCTCGTCAATCCATGACTCCATTGCACTGACAAACCAAGGGGATCGAGACAACGGGAGTCTCCCTCTGTAATCAGGAGCTGACCGTCACCAAAGCTTTTCAACCATGCCTCAAGGCTCCGACTGGCTGACATTGGTCCTAGACGCAGCACTTGAAGCTTCTCCTGAGAGCCTAAAAGCCCAGCAGCCAAAAGCAGCTCCCAGGAGCGGATTAGACCAGGTTGGTCTGAAGGCAGAGCCGATAGTGGATCGGCCAGCACGGGCCAGCCACTCAAGGCCTGCAACTCCCGCAAGGATTGCTGAAAAGCAAAGAGGTCTTTGCTTAGGCCTCGCCAAGCACCAGCTATCACAACGCCGGGTCGTAAAGGATCCAATGCAAAGGGAGCCTGATCGGTAACCCCATTAGTCACCTCAGCTGCCATTGCCAGATTGATTGGCTTGTTCCGAGATGAACGTGGAATCTTGGGAGACCACCCCTTCCAGATCATCCTCTGCTCTTCTTCACTGAGATGTAGAGGCTCCTCAAAAGGCAGATTGAGATGAACGGCCCCTGCGGGGTGATGAGCTCGTTGCCAGGCCTTCTCTGCGAATGATTCCAGCGTTTCTTTACTGAAAAGATGCAACCCCTCTCTTGGGCCCTGCCCAATCCATCGACAGGCAGGACTCAAGAAAGTCTCCTGATTCACCGTTTGATTGGCACCGCAGTCTTTGAGTCGATAGGGACGGTCAGCAGTGAGCAGCAACAGGGGCTGACAGGATCGATCAGCCTCCACCGCTGCAGGCAAAAGGTTGGCTACAGCGGTGCCCGAAGTGGTCACTACAGCTGCTGCAGTGCCTGTAGCAGTGCTAAAACCCAAAGCCAAGAAAGCAGCAGAGCGCTCATCAATGGCAGTGCTAAGCCGCAAGCGATTGGTACGTGCCATTCCTCCTGCAGCCAGTGCAAGGGGCCCCGAGCGGCTGCCGGGACAAAGCACGAGATGGCGCAGCCCCAAGGCATGAAATGCCTCGAGCAAGCTCAGGCAAACAAACAGATTGTTGTGAGCAAGAGACAGAGCTTGAGCCTTAGCCAATGCGATTCTCGGTCAAAACCGACCGGCGAGGGCCGATTTAATCAGTTTCGATGACCCCGACACCTTCTCCTCCTCGAAAAGAAGCAAGCGGTAGCTGGCGCAGCCTGCTGCTCTGGGTGGTTCTGGCCTTGTTGATGCGCTGGCAGGTGGTGGAGCCTCGCTGGATTCCCTCCGGTTCAATGCTGCCAACCCTTCAGTTGAAGGATCGCATTCTTGTTGAGAAGGTTCGCCCTCGACTTGCACGACAACAAGAACAGCCTTTGCCGCTGGGCAGCGTGGTGGTGTTTCACCCGCCATCCGCACTACTGGATGCTGGCTACGACCCCAAAGCGGCCTTGATTAAACGCGTGGTGGGGCGTCCGGGCGATCAACTGGAAGTTCATCATGGTCAGCTCTTGCGCAACGAGATCGCCATCAAGGATGACTGCCGTGATGCCCCAATGAACTACGAGATGGCGAAGGTGACCGTTCCTGAGCATGAACTTTGGGTGATGGGGGACAACCGCAATTCCAGTCTTGACTCTCATCTCTGGGGGCCATTACCAGAAGAAGCTGTGATCGGAACAGCTATTTGGAGGTACTGGCCACTCAATCGGTTCGGTCCAATACGGTTCCCCTCCCAAGGCAAGAGTGGATCAAACGACCTAGCTGCGATAGGGTCAACATCGTGACGAAAAGCACACCGGATGTTCAACCCGGAGTTCCTGACCACCGATAACAACGATTGCCAGGACGGTAATGGGCTAATTCAGTACCTTCAGGATCAATCCCCTGATGTATTGCAGCGAGTCGCCAAGTCCGCCAGCAATGATATTCAGGACATTATTCGCCACAATGTTCAGGGCCTGCTGGGCATGCTTCCAGGTGAGCAATTTGAAGTGAAGGTCACAGCCAGTCGAGATAATCTCGCCAGTTTGCTCGCATCAGCAATGATGACTGGATATTTCTTGCGCCAGATGGAGCAACGCAAGGAATTGGAAGAGTCGTTGTTTTCAGATGAAGCGATGGCAGTCGACACAGATGATCTCAATCTTTGAAGGCTGCCTGAGGATCTTTCGGCACCACACCAAGGCTGAGCAGGCGTTGATCAACGCTGCCTAGAAAGCTCCAGCTGGCTTGATTGATAGCCCATGGGCGTCTGGAAATAGATTCACTTAAATCTCGAACGTGATGAGGCTTGAAGGCCACGATGTCGCTGAAGTGAGCAGACACAAGCCAGCGCATCCCTTTCAGGCGCCGCATCTCATCCAACCATTCCAATAAGACGTCCTTCGCTCTTGGAAATACCAGCCGTTCCAACACTGGCGCAACTTGTAGGAGCGGGCCGTTCTTCCCGAGACGCTCCTGAGCCGCAGCTTCCCATCCGGGCTGCCAAGCGAATGGAAACAGGCCGAAATGGGCTTTAGGGCTAAGTGTTCCGGGCCTGAAGGCATTGCGCAGCACTTCCAACAGGGGAGGAATCACAAGCGGCCCTGGCTTCAGATAGGTCGCGAACAACACCACACGGGCCCATCCTCGGCGGCGCGCTTGTGGAGAATCCTCAAGGGGTTGATCACCCCGATCACGGGCGTGGAATAACAAGGGTGTGGGGTCTAGATCAAACAGAGCTGGAGGCTCTGCCTCGATGCCCACTAGAGCATCTGTTACCAATACAGCTCCGGAAGCTCGGTGAAAACAAGCCACCTCTTCAAAACGGCCAAGCCCCAAATCCAGGGGTCCTAAAGGCAGCCAAGTACAACTGTCCGGATGGGGAAAGCCGTCCTCCTGCAACACCTTGGTGCGGCGCGCTGGAATGCCCAGCCAAGATGAAGGCAAGGAAATTGGGAAACTCCACTGACCAGGACAAACCCATACCTCTGCCTGTGGGAAGGCTCGTGCCATTGCCGGTAGAGACAGTTTGTGCTCTAGGCCAGACGCGGTGGGGAGCACAATTGTGACGACATTGCCATGGGTGGCCTCCAGATCAGCTAGAGCTCGGCGCAACTCGGGAGTAGGCGGAAGGGGATTGAACAACATCAACCCACCTGGCACCTTCACCACGGTGAGCCTTACAGGCACAGCGACGTAATAGAGGCCTTGGAGTTGTTCAAAACTCCAGATCTGATTGGGTATTAGTTCCCGGACCAGGGTGCGGCGCTGACCATAGGGATAGAGAGGTAACAGCGGCCACCAAGGCCACTCTTGATCAAGCCAAGAGACGCTCTTAGTTGCACTCACTTGCCCTGCTATGGCTTGATTCTCGGGAGTCATGTCCTCAGTTTGTGCAAGTGGTCAACATCTTCTGCAACTGGCTTTAGGGACAAGCTAGAGATAGAACAGGCGAGCAAGCGAGTCTGTCCCTGGATGACGCCCAACTACGGGATGCGTCGCAACAGCGCGAGGCCGAGGCAACTTGCCAATTATCTCAGAGGAGTTCACTCTGAGCGGCATGGCTTGTCTCTGCGCAGCAAGACCAGGCCGAATGGCCAGGGGTTGAAATAGCTGCTCTTCAATATCGCTACTGATGGGAAGGCTCTTAACTCCGGCAAAGAGAACGTTTACCAAAAGCCCGCAGCAGGCCAAGGAAAGCCTGTTAAACCAGAAAAGACCAGCGTGTGATTATGGGCGTATGGGTTAGAGCAGAAGCTGAAACCTCGAAGCTTGCACATGCCGTCGTCTAATCCTCGCGGCGAGAAGTACAAAATAAAAGCTAATGCTTCTACCATTGTCCATACATAGGCCTACGCAAAAAAAACTAAAAATCATTCAAATAGTTTGAACAGAAAGAAGGGGCCGGTTGAGATCCTGGAATGATTTAAATGTCAAGGATGAGAATAGTAACTATTAACTTATTTACTGCTCTCATTCTAATTCGTAGGCGTTAGCAACAAGAAGGTACCGGTATTTACCATTAAGTTAATCGTTGACTCTGTTACTCCTGAGGCTACTTTTTAGAGTCATTTTATTGATCTAAGCATTGATTGATATGCGAAAATTGCAAAAGAAAATGGCCTAAAATGCATGGTTAGCATCGTTGATGCTAAGGAAGAATTCGTTCATGAATGCCTGCCTCAAGTCTGTTAATTCTAATCAAAGATATAGATATAATGAATTCAGCCTAAATAGTATTGAGCTTTTTGGGCTGGCAGAGATTGCTCAGTATTTGAGATTCAAGAAGACACCAACTAAAATCAAAAGTACTGTAAGTAAAGAAGCCCATATGATAATCGGGCTAATGGAGGGATTGTTTCTTTTGCTGAGGGCATCAAAAATCTGGTCCTTAATCTCTTGGTCAGAGAGCTCGACTACAGCTTCTGTCGTGGACTCATTTGAGTCAATAAAGAGTGAAGCGACTTTAGCTGTTGAGACTATATCTGCACCTTCAGCAGTTAATTGACTTTGCAGCAAGGGCTCTGATTTGAGCTTGGCAAGAAAAACTTTGAGCTGTGCTGCTTGCATCGCAATCTTGCTACTGTTAATTACTCTATCAAGATCATGTGCCATATCAACCTTTCGTAACCAACCATAATTCTAAAAACGCTGCCAATGAAGGATGATGATGAAAAGACTGTAAGGTTTTGACGAATGAACTAAATCCCGTTGATTGTTTTTTATACATTGAAATTTGATTAACCTTTCTTCTAAGTCAATTGAACCTTTTCGATTGCCATGGCTTTCCCTCATGTTGATTGATAAACGCATATGCTTGTGTCTGCTATAATGGATTTTCAATGCGTTCACCAATCAATAACATTTCATCAGTCCGAGCAGGCGTTGCTCCTACGGTGATGATTGTAGGAGCTTCAATTGCAGCGATTGTTGGTGTTTCAGCAATATTCGTCGTGCCTGCTGGTGAAGTAGGAGTCGTAACGACTCTTGGAAAGGTTAGTGAAAATCCACGACTACCTGGCTTGAATCTAAAGATACCCTTCGCTCAATCAGTTCATTTCTTCAACATAAGAACACAAGTACGTCCAGAAAACTTCTCCAGTTTAACTAAAGATCTGCAAGTTATAGAAGCGACTGCAACCATTAAGTATGCTGTGAAGCAGTCTGAAGCGCCAAGGATTTATAGTACCATCGCAACAGGTAATGCTGAGATTTACGAACGGATAATTCAGCCATCATTACTCAAGGCTCTTAAGTCTGTGTTTTCAAAATATGAACTTGTAACCATCGCAACTGATTGGAATAATATCTCTCAGATTGTAGAAACTAATGCATCGGCTGAATTGGCAAAGTTTGACTATGTTGAGGTCAAAGGTCTCGATCTGACTGGGTTAAAAATCGCAGAAGAATATCGTTCCGCAATTGAACAGAAGCAAATAGCCGAACAGCAATTATTAAAGGCACAAACCGAAGTGAAGATCGCAGGGCAAGAAGCAATCAAGTTTGAAACTCTTAATAGAGGTCTTAATGACAGGGTTCTTTATAAGCTATTTCTTGACAAATGGGATGGCAAAACTCAGGTTGTGCCAGGCTTGAATGGTCGGATGCCTCCAGTCATCGTCGGCCAGTGATAATCTGTGTATATTCATTTGTTGATGATGGCCTGAAGTTGTAGGTGCAAGTAAAGGCCTAAGGGGACTATTCGTATTAAGATCAGTTAGCCTTCTTTTCCTTTTCACTCTTGTCTGTGCTTGATTTCCCTATGGCTAATTTTTAGAAGCTGGTTGATTGTGAATGAAGGCAATTTGAATCGGTCCTATTGTGTCCGGCCAGGTGACAAATTTAAGAGTTGTACCTAGTCAAATTTCACTGCTCAAGCAATATATGCTTAGCTCTTTTTCTTGATGTTGAGGTTGGCGAGAGACTTTGTAAATTACGATTCATGATTCAACTCTCTTCTCGCCTTTGACTTACGCTGAAAACCTAAAACACTTCGCGAGGTTGCCCTGATTATTTGCTTGGTGCCAATTCTAGTACTTGTTATGGCCTAGTTACAGCAGAGCTTCATCACTATCAAGTTGGAAACTCCATTGGCTATTTCGATCCAATTAGATCAATTGCGTTGTTCGTTTCTCCTTCCATTATCGCTCACTGAATCCTCGATTAAAGAAGAACTGAGTAGCTCTGAACTCTGACCCAAAGTTCGAATTCAGTTGCTGTTGCAAAGATCGAACAACGCCACTTCGGCACAAAGGCCGGGACCAAAGGCGAGTGCCAGGCAAGGTCCGCTGCAAGCCTTATGACGCATGCGTTCAAGAATGAAAAGAACGGTGGCCGAAGACATGTTGCCGTGAGCTTGAAGGACGGACCGGGATTCAGCCAGGTGCTCATGCTTGAGGGCCAAGGCGTCGGCGCAGGCCTGCAGGATCCTCGGCCCCCCAGGGTGGAGGGCCCAGCTGCGGATTTCAGTCAGATCGGATCCATGGCCCCTCAACCAACTGCTCAGCCAAGGTTGCAATGCATCAGCTATCGCCTCTGGCACCTGTGGTGATAAACCCATAGCGAAACCATGATCTCCGACCTGCCAATGCATCAGACTGCTGGTGTTCGGAATCACGGTGGAGCCAGAAGCCTTCAGGGTCAGAGATTGCTTCGATTGCGCCAAAGCTTGAGAAGCAACCAAAGCTGCGGCTCCATCCGCGAACAGGGCGTTGGCTACCACCTTCTCGGGGTCCCAGCCGTAATGAAGATGGAGACTGCACAGTTCGACAGAACACAGCAGCACTACAGCGTTGGCATCAGCTTCAGCGAACGCTCGCGCCACACGTAGACCGTTCAAGGCACCGTGACAGCCCATGAATCCCACATGGGTCCTCTGAACACCGGGGTCAAGTTCAAGTTGGTCGATCAGAGCAAGGTCAACACCCGGAGCCTTGAATCCTGTACAGCAAACGGTCACAAGATGAGTGATCACATCAGCGGCTAGCTCGGCCTCCTCGAGGGCAAGACGGCATGCATTGATTGCTAGCGCTGAAGCATGGTGATCAAACTCGTTCATCCTTGCGGCAGTCGTGGGGCTTTTGGCCCCGTAGAAGGGCAAACGCTTGCTGATCGGCTCACTCGCGTCGTCTCCCAGCAGAACGCTGCCCCTGTTCTGAACCTGAGTTCGTCGCTGAATCCGGCGGACCAGTGCCGCTCGTTCGGGACTGTCGGCACTGACCAACTCTGCAAGCGCCATGGAATCGCTCTGATTGACTTGTTGTTCCGGCACTGCAGTTCCCATGCCGCGAATGGTCAGAGGCATTGCTGACTTCCGGCGGAGGGGAGCGTCACATGGTTCAGGCTGGCAACAATCCGTTCAGACAGTGCCGGCCAGCGGCTGCTCAGTTCAAACAATGCCCTCGTCGGCTTTGGCTGCCTCAGCACCATGGCCAGAGTGCGACAGATCCGCTGGCGACGACCGATCCGCAGCTTCAGCTCTCTCGTCCAGCGTTTCTCCAGATCATGGCTCCAGTGCAGGAGGCCTTCTTCAACGAATGGTGCCGCTGCGGCACCTGCAGTGAGGGCCCAGGCAATTCCTTCTCCTGTAAATGGCTCCACATAACCCGCTGCGTCACCCATCACCAGAAAGCGCTCTCCGGCAACAACCTCAGCGCCGCGACTAAGAGCTGGTGTCAGCTGCCATCGCCCCTGTCTCAGAGCAGCAGGTGGTGGGAAACCAGCCTGCATAAGCACATCCTGGGTCGCTCCGGCCGCTCCTTGCCCATGGGCTAGCGCCTGCCGATCGAAAGCGGCTGCCAGATTGAGTAAACCGTCCTCTCGGCGTACCAGACCCACATAACCACGTTCGCCGATTGCCATGTGAATGGCTCCTGCGGTGTAGTGCTTCTCATCATCAACAAGAACACAACCCGCCCCAACTCTGGAACGACTACGGATCCTGGTGATGCCAGCATCCTGCTCGGGCAAGCAACGCTGGGCAAGCCCAGCTGCAACAAGCACGACACGCGCCCTGACGTGGTTCTGCTGACCGCTGCGCTGATCCTTCAGCCGCACAATCCGCCAGCCTGGCTGGACTTCTTCGACCCCGGCGCTCATTTGACAGCGAACGGAAGCTCCAGCTTCAACGACCGCTTCCATCAGTGCCTGATCGAACCGTTCCCTGGAGAGAGCAAAACCATCGGGAATGGCTAGAGATGTTTGACGACCATTCAGACCGAGGCGAAGGGTTTGCAGTCGTACGCCGCCGCGATCAATGATGAGATCGTTCTGCCCCAGAGAGGCGAGAGTCGCCTGAGCCTGTTTGTTAAAGCAGCAACCACACACTTTCCAGCGGGGGAAAGCGCGTTTTTCCACAAGTAACACCGTTAATCCTCGCCTTGCGCAATCCAGGGCGGCTAGTCCCCCTGCAGGACCGGCCCCAACCACCAGTACATCCCACGACTCCTGCATCTCAATGTCGCTCCCACCTGAGCAGGTAACGCTCAGGCCAGCAGCGATTCAGTTGAACACCCTCCAAACCTGCGCGCCGGGCTAAAGCCATGATTTCCGCAGGACGGAAAGCGGCACGAACCGAAAGGGGGCCATCGGTATGGACCACCCAGGAGCGACTCAGGAGACGCGTTCCAGCCCAGGCCATCACGTAGCCCAGACGACTGCGGATTAGATCATTAACCAGCACAAGCCTGCGGGCCCTTGTTGCCATTCTGGCGAGAAGCCGTTCCACGTCGCTGTCGTCTAAGTGATGGATGAAAAGGGTGCAGAACACCACATCGAACGATTCATCATCAACGTTTTCAGAGAGTGCGTCGGCAGAGAAGAATGTCAATTTGGCATTCCGTTTCCATGCATTGGCACGGGCAATACGCACGGCTTCTGGGTTGAAATCACAGGCTTGAATCTCGAGCTTCAGGCCCTGGCGCTGTGCCATCAGAGCAAGATCGATCGCTGTGTCTCCACCTCCGCAGGCGAGCTCGAGCACCCGTAGGGGAGTCTCGGGGTGGCGGATGGCTAGAGCCTGAATGGATTGGAATAGACCTGCAGAACAGCGGCTGATGGCATTGATGCGTCGCAAGCCGTTTAAGGCCCTGGCATGTTCAGTGGGATCGAGCCCTGGCTGATCCATGACTTCCGGTTGACGATCACGCCGGTTGAGAGCCTCACCCCAGGGCATCGGGCACGAACGTGGTGTTCCCTCAACTTAGGCAGAAGGCTGGTGCGGAAATTGTCAGATCATCTTTAATCTCGATCGAACCGTAGATGCAGGCAATGCGCCCTACCACCGAACCGGTCAAGGCCCCAAAAATTCTCTCAACAACAAGCTGTTGAACATTGCCAGAGAGCACAGGAGAGGACTCATTACTCAGGTAGACAACGTGCAATTGCAGGAAACATGAGTCTTTGCACAAATCCCTAGGGACATCAAAGGGATAAGGCCTGCAAACAAATTGCAACCACAGCCGCAAAGCGGCAGCAGCGGCAATCAAAGCCACGCTTGATCAAGTCAAGTGATTGTTTGAACTGGAGTCTCAGGCGTAATCAGTGGATTTTCTATTGAAAATGCACATCATGAACAGAACGTGGCTGCTCAATTTAAATCTGAACAGAGATTAGGTATTGAGCAATTGGTGTTCCTCAAACCACATTGAGCAGAGCCAATTGAAGAGGCCCATAAAAATCAAGTCCTCTCTAGTCAGACTTGCGCTGTTCGGCCACGCCTATGGAGCAAGTGAACGCTGAACTTTCAAAATGCCGTATCGAGGGGAGAATAAGAAAGTCAGCAGGAAAAGAACGGTCTGCACCAGCACAATGCAGCCTGCAGTGGAACTATCTGTCCAATAGCTGATGTAGACACCTAGAACACTTGAAAGGGCACTGCTGAGGATTGCGAGCAAAGTCATCCGATCAAAGCGGTCTGTGAGTAGATAGGCCGTAGCGCCAGGAGTGATTAACATCGCAACCACCAGAATGATGCCTACGGTCTGTAGACCAGCAACAGCAGCAAGTGATAACACTGATAACAGCAAATAATGCAGTAGTCCTGTATTGATGCCGATCGATCGTGCATGGGTTGGATCAAAGCAGAACAACATAAAATCCCTGCGAAGAACCAACAGAATTGCCACCACAATTCCAGAAATCAAAAGTGTTTGCTGGATATCAGCCATTGAGATTCCCAGCACATTGCCAAAAAGAATATGGGTGAGGTCGATGTTGCTTCTGGTTTTGGATACCAGTACCAATCCGAGCGCAAAAAAACCTGTAAAGACAAGGCCAATCACAGTGTCTTCCTTGACCCGTGACTTCTGTTTTACAAAGCCAATCAAAGCCACCGACCCCACGCCAAAGACAAAGGCCCCCATCGAGAACGGCAACCCCAGGGCATAGGCCACAACCACTCCGGGCATCACGGCATGGGAGACCGCATCGCCCATTAACGCCCAGCCCTTGAGGGTCATGTAGCAGGAGAGCAGTCCACATACCCCTCCAACAAGAGCGCTCACCACCAAGGCACGCACCATGAACTCATGACTAAGGGGTTCCAATAACCAAGACAGCGTTGTCGCTGTTGCCAGAAGCTCTGTCATTGCTTGAAGTCCTCCGTGGAGGTCGGACCACCGCTCAGGACGTTCGGAACCATGCCGCCGAATGTCATGGCGAGGTTCTCTGGAGTAAAGACCTCTGCCGTTTCGCCATAGGCCAGCACCGTCTTGTTGATGAGTACCACCAGATCGCAGAACTCGCGCACATGACTGAGGTCATGGGTGGAGATCAAGATGGTGTGACCCTCATGACGAAACTGAAGGAACAGCTCCGCCATGAGCTTTTCGGTTCGTACATCAACACCGTTAAATGGCTCATCGAGTAGGAGTACAGAGGCGCGCTGGGCAATTGCGCGGGCCAGGAATGCCCGCTTGCGCTGGCCGCCGGAGAGGGCCCCAATGGGGCGATGTCTCAAGTCGAGGAGCTCCACCCGTTCGAGGGCATGCCAAACCGCCAATCGATCTGATTCCCTAGGGATGCGTAAGAGATTCATCGAGCCATAGCGACCCATCATCACCACTTCCCAGACGCTTATTGGGAACGAGCAGTCGATTTCCTCGCTCTGAGGGACGTAGGCAACAGCCTGATCGCGCTGGGCACGGGGCACTGATAGCCCATTGATTTGGATCGTTCCTCGTGATGGTCTTACAAAACCCATCAGGGCCTTGAAAAGGGTTGACTTGCCAGAACCATTCATTCCAACTAGCCCGCAGATGCAGCCAGCCCGCAAATGCAGGCTGGCGTCATAAAGCGCCACGACGCCGTTGTAATCCACGCAAATTTGATCGGCCTCAATGCGCAGGCGATCGCCGAAAGGAATTGAACGACACTGATCCATTATTTTTCGCGATTGACTGGTACCAATTCATCCAGAATCAGATCGACGTTATGTCGTTGAAGATCGAGCAAGGTCGAGGCCGGCCCATCGGCTTGCGAAAGAGAATCAACAAAGAATGTACCGCCAAAGCGAGCGCCGCTAGCCCGTGCGACCTCACGCTGAGCCTTGTCGCTGACAGTGCTTTCGCAGAAGATCGCTGGCACTTCACGCAGCTTGACGGTCTCGATGAGTTTGGCCATATGTTGAGGTGTGACCTCACTCTCGGCATTGACAGGCCAAAGGTAAGCCTCCTCCATGCCGTAATCCTTTGCCAAGTAGGTGAAGGCTCCCTCACAGGTGACCAGTAAACGACGTTTGGCTGGAATCGTTGCCAGAGATTTCCTTAGTTCATCATCAAGTTTTTGGAGCTGGTCTTTGTAGCGACGACCATTAATGGCAAAGGTCTTGGCACCTTCTGGATCAATCCTGCTAAAGGCTTTCACCAGTTGATCGACGTATTGCATCGCCCGTTGCGGAGACATCCAGGCATGAGGATTGGGCTTGCCTGCGTAGGCATCCCCCTCAATTAACAGTGGCTCCATCCCCTCACTAAGAGTCAGCGTTGAGACCTTGCCAGCAGCGGCAGTGAACTTGCGCGCCCAGAGTTCCAGCCCAAAGCCATTTTCGACAATCAAATCTGCACCAACAGCTTGGGCCAGGTCACTTGGCGTGGGCTGATAACCATGAATTTCAGCGCCCTGCTTGACGATCGAGCGCACCTGTAAACGGTCGCCGGCAACATTGCGTGCCATGTCTGCCAGCACCGTGAAGGTGGTGAGCACAAGAGGTTTGCCTGAGTCTTGGGCCTGGGACTGGCTCGCCATCCTGGTTGGTGGTGTGCAGGCACCTAGAAGTGCAAGGCAGCAGAAGGCAAGTACAAAACGGACGGCTTGACGCCCAGAGATCAATTGAGACACGTGATAGGTCCGTTCGCGCCAAAGGACTCTCAGGGGTTATTTCATGTTCCCTGAAGCTCCTAAGTATGGAATCTTGCTGAGCCCAAAAAGAGGCTTTTCAAAGAAGTTGCTACTTAGCAACAAAAAACCCCCTCTTGAGAGGGGGTTTTGAGGTTCAGCTGTTGCCAAACCTTTATTGGGGATGATCGGATCAGCCAATCGCAGGAGCAATCAGAGCCACAGGTGTGGACTCAGCAGCTGCCAGGTCGAGAGGGAAGTTATGAGCATTACGCTCGTGCATCACTTCCATACCGAGGTTGCTGCGGTTGAGCACATCAGCCCAGGTTGGTACAACTCTGCCTTGGGCATCGAGAACCGACTGGTTGAAGTTAAAGCCGTTCAAGTTGAAGGCCATGGTGCTAATACCCAGTGAGGTGATCCAGATGCAGATCACCGGCCAGGCGGCCAGGAAGAAGTGCAGACTGCGGCTGTTATTGAAGCTGGCGTACTGGAAGATCAGACGACCGAAATAACCGTGGGCAGCCACGATGTTGTAGGTCTCTTCCTCTTGGCCGAACTTATAGCCGTAGTTCTGAGACTCGGTTTCGGTGGTTTCACGAATCAACGATGAGGTCACCAGTGAACCGTGCATGGCGGAGAACAAACTGCCGCCAAACATGCCCGCCACACCAATCATGTGGAAGGGATGCATGAGGATGTTGTGCTCTGCCTGGAATACCAACATGAAGTTGAAGGTTCCAGAGATGCCTAAAGGCATGCCATCAGAGAAGGAACCCTGACCAACGGGATAGATCAGGAAAACAGCAAAGGCTGCCGACAGCGGTGCGCTGTAGGCCACACAGATCCAAGGGCGCATGCCCAAGCGGTAGGAGAGTTCCCATTGGCGACCCAACCAGCAACAAATGCCGATCAGGAAGTGGAACACAACAAGCTGGTAAGGACCGCCGTTGTAAAGCCACTCATCAACAGAAGCAGCTTCCCAAATGGGATAAAAGTGCAGGCCGATGGCGTTGCTGGAAGGAACAACAGCACCAGAAATGATGTTATTGCCGTAGAGGAAAGAGCCAGCAACAGGCTCACGGATACCGTCGATATCAACCGGCGGTGCCGCAATAAAGGCAATGGTGAAGCAGATGGCAGCTGCCAACAGCGTGGGAACCATCAGGACACCGAACCAACCCACATAAATGCGGTTATTGGTGGAGGTGACCCAATTGCAGAAGGATTCCCAGCCACTGAGGCGACCACTGCGAATGGTGGTGGTCATTGAGTATGAAGAGGACATTAACGAGCCTCAACCCATGGTTAGGGAAGACTCGCCAATAGCATATGAAAATTGGGCAGCAAAGCTCACTTACTTCAAGTGCCTTCCTCACATTGCGACGCAGTGCGCAAGCAAACTTCATGAAGTTTGCTTGCGCGGCCTACGCAGGGTTCGGCGAGGCGCCTGGTTGGCGAGCCAACTCCTTGATCCAGCTGATTCCCTGTTGTGAAAAGCTGGACCAATCGAGACGTTCCTGCTCTGCAGCCTTAGCAACCAGCAGCGGTGCCTGAATCTTTAAGGCTTCCAAATCCGGCTCAGCAACGCCACTGTTCAATGCCAGCCAATCGGCCATTGAGCGTCCAACAACACGGGTTAGGTAAGCAGCGCTGAGCGCCTGAACAGTACCCGCTGCAAGCCAGCTGCTGCCGTCAAGTTTGGCTACGCCCAATAGAGCTTGGCCACTCCACTCCACCACTCCCTGGGCTAGAGCCGCCCCAGCCAACTGGCGAGCTGCCAACTGCAGAACCTCTGGCTTCAAGGAACATTTCCAAATCCCCGCCATTTCTTTAATCATCAAGCCGTTGACCACAGCCACGGCTAGAAGATCCGTTGTGGGTAAAGGAGAGGCAAAAACAGCTCCTGCAACCAACCATTGAGTGCGCTGTTGGAGTCCAAGGAACCTCTGCCTGCGAAGTTGCTCTAACTCGGCTTGCCAATTGCGGTGCAGACTGCCCAACAAGCGCTTACGCGTGATCTCAAGATTTCGCTGAGGGTGCTCTAACAGACGTCTCACCGGTGCAAGGGCTTCTGAAAGATCGTCTTGATTGCCTGTCCAACGAAGCACCTGTCCGCTCAAGCGTTGTGGCAACTGAGCTTGAAGTGCCTGCAGCTGATCGACCCAAGTCGATGAATCTTGCCAAGAGACGATCAGCCAGATGGGTTGATTGGCTGGCACCCTCTCCAACCAAAGAAGGTCTGCTGCCATCAACGGCAAAGGCAAGACATAGAGCAAGACATCCTGCTCTTGTAGAGCTGCGGGCCAGACCCAAGACTCGCCTGTCTGAGAGAGAGGCCTCGCCCAGCTGATGCTCAGTGGAGTGGATCCTGCAATGGCTGTCTGAACATCGGGATGATCCTCAAGAGAACCCTCTCCGGAATTCACAAAAGAAACTTTTTGAGGTTCGGAACGCTGTAGAACGGCATCAAGGGCCTCGCTGCGCTGTTGGCGAAGCGCAACCACATCTTCCTCACCCTCTTCTAGGTCCTCAAACTGATCAAGGACCTCTTTGCAGCGACGGATCCAGCCCTGCACAGAATCTGGTGCATCAAAACGGGCCGGTATTGAGGGCCTTGACAACCACCAGACGCCCGCACCAGCAACAATCAAGCCAAGACCACCGCCAGGCAGATGAATCACATCAGTGAAGACCCACTGACCGAGGACGAAGGACCCTGTGATGAGTGCTACACGGCCAATTAAGGCAGGGGAGCGAGGCACAAGATTGATCAGTAGGGCTGGAAGCTTCACGGGGCACCACCTGTCGTGCAAGCTTTACCAGCCTACGTGACCTTCTTCGTTCAATTATTGGCTGAGAGAAGACTTTGCGTTCATTTGACTCCTCAAATGGGGTCACAAAGAAGCGTTTCTCTGATGAAGATCAAAAAAAATTTAATCCCGTCATGAACCCCAGGCATGTCGCGAAAGACGACGATGCGTCACACTTGCGCCTGATTGAAGGCCGTAGGCCATGACTGATTCTTACAGCGATCCGCAACGACAAGAAAGGCATGGTGATGGTGCCCGGGAGAGCGGAAGGGCTGGATTCCGAGGTGGGCGCGGTCCTGGGAACCGTGAAGCCGGCGGATTTCGTATCCGTTTGAGCGACAACGAAATGCGCTCTGCCAGAGCCCTGCAGGAAGCCTTTCAACTGCGCTCCACAGTGGCGGTACTGGGATTTGCCTTGCGCACCCTTGGCCAGATGTTGGAGGACGGCCAATTGGACGAACTGGTGGCCAGTGAGCGTTCCAAGGCCCCAAGTGGTGGCAGACGAAGAGAAGAAGGAGCTCAGCGAACGCGTAGTGATCGCTCTCATAGAGACAGACAGCCAATGCATCGAGGGGCTCGACCTGATCCTTTCGCACGGCCAGCCAAGCCTCAACCATCGGTTCAAGAGCCCGAGAAGGCTCTAGAAAGTGAACAAAACCGAGCTGAAGAACAAACTCAAGAACAGGCCCAGACTGCTGAAAGCGAACAATTGCACTCAGCAGAGCAAGAGCAGGACCAGGCTGCTGAAACTCAACAAGTGCAGGCAATAGAGCATGAACCTGACAATGCACCTAGTGAGGGCTGATTAATGCAGCGCCCGCGGGTCCTTTCCGGCGTCCAGCCGACTGGTGCCCTCCATCTGGGTAACTGGTTGGGGGCCATCCGCAACTGGGTAGATCTTCAGAGCAGCCATGACACCTATGTCTGTGTCGTGGATTTACATGCCATTACCGTTCCGCACGATCCAGAACGTTTGGCCGAGGAGTCCCTCTCCACAGCCGCTCTCTACCTGGCCTGTGGGATGGATCCAGATCTCTGCAGCATCTTTGTGCAGAGCCAGGTTTCCGCCCACAGTGAGCTCTGTTGGTTGCTGAACTGTGTTACGCCTCTGAACTGGCTAGAGCGAATGATCCAGTTCAAAGAAAAGTCAGTCAAACAGGGGGACAACGTTTCTGTGGGACTGCTGGACTATCCGGTGTTGATGGCAGCAGACATTCTTCTTTATGACGCTGATTTGGTGCCTGTGGGCGAAGACCAGAAACAACATTTAGAACTCGCCCGTGACATCGCTCAGCAGCGCATCAATGCTCGCTTCGGTAGTGAAGAGAAACCTGTCCTTAAAGTTCCAGATCCCCTGATCATTAAAGAGGGAGCAAGAGTGATGAGCCTTAGCGATGGCCGCAGCAAGATGAGTAAAAGTGACCCCAATGAAGGAAGTCGTATCACACTGCTTGATCCGCCTGAACTGATCACAAAAAAAATCAAGCGGGCCAAGACAGACCCCCAAATGGGCTTGCAATTTGGCAACCCAGACCGCCCAGAGGCTGACAATTTGCTTGGGATTTACGCCATTCTTAGTGGCCGCGGAAGAGAAGCAGCTGCCCAAGAATGCGCAGAAATGGGATGGGGAACCTTCAAGCCTCTGCTGGCCGACGCCACGGTGTCAGCCCTTGAGCCGATACAGCATCGCTATCAACAACTCATGGGCGACCGCATTGAACTCATCAGAGTTCTTGACCAAGGCAGGACCAGAGCGGAAGAGACCGCCCAAGCAACCCTTCAACGAGTCCGCCAGGCCCTTGGCTTCCTGATAGCCAGCTAATCAATACAAGCCGAAAGAAAAGTTTGGCTAATCATTGGGGCTTAGTGATGGTCGAGGCCTCCTTGTGGCACTGAAGTCAGCGAGTTCTAGTCATCAGCAAGGGTCTCGTGAGACGCAGAATCTGTTGTCAATGCCAGCTTCAGGCTTATGCATACTCTGCTGTGTGAGTCAAGGGTATTAGTCACCATCTCGCCAGACGGGGGAGGTATTGATCAATGTGACAAACCGTTTAGTTGGTTTACGTGCTTCGCTCGTTCCCATTGCAGTTTGGCTTTTCAGGTCAATCGAATCATTCGAATTGGGTCACGGCAACTTCCGCCATGATCAGTCTGAGTGTTCTCATGGGTACTGGCCAGACCTTGCAAGCTGAACGCATTCAGTTACCTAAAGAACATGCTTTTAGGGTGAACGTTGCTTATCAAAGCAATGGAAGCCAAAAGCTGCACTATTTAATAACGCCCGAACGTCGAGCCCTTCTGAACACCATCCGTTATGCAGAAGGCACTTGGAAAGAAGGAAAAGACCTCGGATATCGCACCATGTTTGGAGGGGGTGTCTTTGAGGACCTCTCTCAACACCCCAATCGAGTTGTGGTGAAGTTCTACAGCAGTGCAGCAGCAGGGGCCTATCAATTCATGCCATCAACTTGGATGGCAGTAGCGAAGGAGCTGAACTTACCCAATTTCCAACCACAACATCAAGATCAAGCAGCGTTGCACTTGGTTAGCAAGCGCGGTGCTCTCAAGGAAATAGATTCTCTTGGTTTAACGCACTCCGCGATGGCTCGTCTTTCACCGGAATGGGCTTCGTTTCCTAATTGGGCTGGCAAAAGCAGTTATGGACAGCCAGTCAAGAGCCATGCAGAGTTGGCAAAATTTTATTCAGCCAATTTGCGTCAACTGCAGCAGCAGGCCTTAGCAAGCTAAAAGCATCTAACTTCAGAACCAGAAGAAGTTGTGTGCTTCTACTCGAAAGACATCCCTTGATTGCAACCAAATCCTAGCGTTCCCTTTGCGGATCACTCTCTAAAAGAGACATCCAAAAAGGATGACGATCACAACAGAAGCAGACAATCTCGGCAGCTTTCTTGCCACGAGCAAAGCCCATAGTCGATGCCTTCAACCATGACCCTGAGCATTGCGATCAGGGCCGTAAGCGATTTGCTCACTTGTTTTGCTGACGGGCCTGTGGTAGCTGGATTATCAGCAAACCTCGAATTCCATGACAGAACATTCCCTAAGCAGAAAATGTTAGGCATCAAGCGTCTCTCGGATTGATTACGATCAAAGCCATGTGTGCTGGGGGTAGGCAGGTAATGCAAACATCTTTTGCTCACGACAGCCAAGAACGCCTAGGCGGTTAGATCGGCTGTATAAACAACCATTTTGAGATCGTAGGAAATAGCTCTGACGAATCTAAGCAAGCCCCCATTGAAGTCTATGCTGGTATTTTGCTTGTTGGACTTGCCAGAAAATTTGATTCAATGTTCCTTTTTCGTAGAGCCCCTCTACGTTGTTGCTAATGTGCAAAATATTTTAGTCCAGCATTTAGAGGTGCAAGGATTGCTAATGATATAGCTGATAAAATAGAACACCATTGTAACTCATCAAAGAAAACTCCTTGCTATGCCTATTATTACACTTCCAGACGGAAATAAAAAGAAGTTTGATCAACCCGTAACCATTATGGAGGTGGCCGAAAGCCTTGGGCCTGGATTAGCAAAGGCGGCTGTCGCAGGCCGAGTCAATGGCGTATTGCTTGATACCTGTATCCCTATCGAGAAAGACTCTGAAGTCAATATCATCACGGCGAAAGACCAAGATGGAATTGAGACTATTCGCCACTCATTCGCTCACTTAATTGGTCATGCCGTAAAGCAATTATATCCCGAAGCAAAAATGGCTATTGGTCCAGTTATTGAAGATGGATTTTATTATGATATTGCATATGATCAGCCTTTTACTCCTAAAGACTTGGAAGCGATTGAGGCTCGTATGAAAGAGCTGGTTAAGCTTGACTACGACGTTAATGTTGAAATAGTTTCAAGGGAAGAGGCTCATAAGGAATTCGAAAAGCGATGCGAGCCCTACAAGATCGAAATCGTAGATGAAATTCCTGAGAATGAAATTATTAAGCTATATCGACACCAAGAATATACTGATATGTGTAGAGGTCCACATGTGCCTAACACAAGGCATTTGCGCACTTTCAAATTAATGAAAGTATCAGGTGCTTATTGGCGAGGTGATTCAAATAAAACAATGTTGCAGCGCATCTATGGCACGGCCTGGGGAAGTTCCAAAGAGCTAAAAGCTTATCTCAAGCGCCTTGAAGAAGCTGAAAAGCGCGATCATCGCAGGATCGCCAAGCAAATGTCTTTATTTCATACTCAAGAAGAAGCTCCTGGGATGATTTTCTGGCATGCCAAGGGTTGGGCTATTTATCAGGTTTTAGAGCAATATATTCGCGAGACCCTGAGCCTGCATGACTACCAAGAAATCCGAACACCTCAGGTTGTAGACCGCTCCTTATGGGAGAAATCAGGCCATTGGGAGAAGTTCAAAGATGACATGTTTACAACGACATCTGAAAATCGTGAATATGCCATAAAGCCTATGAATTGTCCCTGCCATGTACAGATCTTCAACCAAGGCCTAAAAAGTTACCGTGACCTGCCAATTAGATTGGCAGAGTTTGGTTCATGTTTAAGGAATGAACCATCGGGTTCACTTCATGGTCTCATGCGCGTGCGCAATTTTGTTCAAGACGATGCTCACATCTTTTGTACTGAGCTTCAGGTTCAGGAAGAGGTTTCTAAGTTTATTGATCTAGTCTTTGAGGTTTACAGATCATTTGGGTTTGACTCGGTGCTTATAAAGCTATCAACCAGGCCCGAAAAGCGTGTTGGTAGTGATGAGATCTGGGACAAATCAGAGAAGGCCTTGTCCGATGCATTGGACGCTAAAGGTCTTGCATGGGACTTATTGCCAGGGGAAGGTGCATTCTACGGACCTAAAATTGAGTTTTCTTTAAAAGACTGTCTTGGTAGAGTTTGGCAATGTGGAACGATCCAGGTTGACTTCTCGATGCCGGAACGTTTGGGAGCATCTTATGTAGCAGAAGACAGCCAGCGCAGAACACCAGTAATGTTGCATCGAGCAATTCTGGGTTCTTTTGAACGTTTTATCGGAATTCTGATCGAGCACTATGCTGGACGACTTCCTATTTGGCTAGCACCTGTGCAGGTGGTAGTGATGGGGATTACAGACCGTAATGCTCAGTCTTGTCAGGAAATTTGCAAGAAGTTATCAGCCCTAGAATATCGAACTGAAGTTGACTTAAGAAATGAAAAAATTGGTTTTAAAGTTCGCGAACATACTCTTCAGCGTGTACCATTTCTAATCATTATTGGTGATAAAGAACAGCAGAGTGGAGAGGTGGCTGTGCGCACTCGAGAGGGCAAGGACTTTGGCAGCATGCCTTTGAACAGCTTCACATCACTTCTGGATGAAGCAATTGCTCTTAAAGGTAGATCAGGTGTCTCTTGACAAATTTTGTCAATAGTTAGGTGATGATAATAATTGAGGAATACCTCGCTTTGGAGTGAATCTCTCTTCCGTCTGGATGAGAAGCTGAATGGCAAATTGGGCCTGACGATAGGAGAAGCTGATTGCTTCGCGTTAGTCGTTCTGGCTCTCTCGTTGGAGCAGGCTCTTTCTGTTCTGCGCAGAATCAGAACTTCTTTATGGTCTCCGATGCAAGCACTACTCAACCATCAAAAGAAATGACTGGTCTTGCGCAACGTCAATCAAACCAGTGGGGAATCTCAATCCGTGTTGAGCAGGGCCAAGTCAGGTGGGGGCTAATTAGAGCTTGCTAATGAGTCCTTGCCAACAGATCTAGGCATGGGAATCACGATCCCTTGAGCTAATCAGCAAGCAATCTATCCAACGTAAAAGTTGCAGATCTCTCGCTGTCAATGCAGCCTGAGGGAAGCCCTTTGCCTCATTCGTCATCACCATGCCGTCCCCGAGAACCTTTCTTGCAGGTGATTTGGGGGGCACCAAAACCTTGCTTGCGCTCTATAGCTGGGACGAAAAGCAACTCAAGCAACAGCACCGGCGGAGGTATTTATCCAATCAGTGGACTTCGCTTGAACCCATGCTGAGCCACTTCATCGCCCATTTGCCAGGGGAGATGGAGCAACCCAATAACGGCTGCATCGCTGTTGCAGGACCGGTTCGCCATGGTGAGGCACGTATCACCAATCTGCCCTGGAGCCTGAAGGAGAAGGACCTTTGCTCAGCCACGGGACTGAAGCATTTGGAACTGATTAATGACTTTGGCGTATTGATCTACGGCCTACCCTTTCTCAACGACGCGCAGCAGGTGGAGCTTCAGCTTCCACAGCAGCATTTATCTGCACAAGGACCAATTGCAGTTCTGGGGGCAGGTACTGGACTTGGAATGGCCCGTGGCCTGCCCACAAAAGATGGGATGGTGGCGCTGCCCAGTGAAGGCGGACACCGTGAATTTGCTCCTCGCAGTGAATGCGAGTGGCAACTTTGTGAGTGGCTCAAGGCCGACTTGCAACTAGAACGCCTTTCATTGGAACGTGTTGTCAGTGGCACCGGTCTGGGACACGTGGCGCGCTGGCGCCTACAGCACAGTGACGCAGATGGTCATCCTCTGCGAGATCTGGCCGATGCTTGGCGCCATGGTGGTGATGATCATTGCGACCATTTGGATCTGCCTGCTCTTGCTAGTCAAGCCGCAAGCGAAGGCGATTCAATTCTTCAAGAAGCCTTACAGCTCTGGCTAGCTGCTTACGGTTCTGCTGCGGGAGATTTAGCTCTGCAGGAACTCTGTGTCGGAGGCCTCTGGGTGGGTGGGGGTACCGCTGCGAAGCAGCTTCAAGGCCTTCGCTCAAGCACCTTTCTTGAAGCCTTCCGCAACAAGGGTCGCTTCCGTCCGTTTCTAGAGCAATTGCCAGTGATGGCAGTGATCGATCCCGAGGTGGGCCTGTTCAGTGCAGCCTGCAGAGCACACATGCTTGCTGAGCAAGGTGGGACACTGACCTAAGTAGACAAGTAGGGATGGCGCAGCCGAGTATCGGCCAAAGAATTGTGGTTGACGTACCGTCCACCACAGCCAACCTTGGCCCTGGCTTCGACTGCCTTGGTGCTGCCCTTGACCTCAACAACCGTTTTGCCATGCGGCGGATCGAAGGGGATAGCGGACGCTTTGAACTCATTATTGAAGGCAATGAGGGAAGCCACCTACGCGGTGGGCCCAACAACCTGATTTATCGCGCCGCCCAGAGGGTGTGGAAAGCCGCAGGGCTCGAACCGGTGGGACTAGAGGCCAAAGTGAGGCTTGCGGTACCCCCCGCAAGAGGCCTAGGAAGCAGTGCCAGTGCCATCGTGGCAGGGTTGGTCGGAGCCAATGCCTTGGTGGGCGAACCGCTCAGCAAAGAAAAACTGTTGGAACTGGCCATTGACATTGAGGGACATCCCGACAATGTGGTTCCTTCTCTTCTGGGAGGTCTTTGCTTGACTGCCAAGGCAGCCTCGCAACGCTGGCGGGTGGTTCGTTGTGTCTGGATCAATTCCGTGAAAGCCGTTGTAGCAATCCCCTCTATTCGCCTAAGCACGAGCGAGGCAAGGCGCGCCATGCCTAAAGACATCCCGATCAGCGATGCCGTAGAAAACCTTGGTGCCCTTACGCTCCTGCTGCAGGGACTGCGGACAGGAAACGGCGACCTGATCACAGATGGGATGCACGATCGATTGCATGAGCCCTATCGCTGGCCATTAATCAAAGGTGGTTTGGATGTTCGCGATGCTGCTCTGAATGCCGGTGCCTGGGGTTGTGCCATCAGCGGAGCTGGCCCCAGTTTGCTGGCTCTTTGCCCTGAGGATAAAGGGCAAGCAGTCAGTCAGGCAATGGTAAAAGCTTGGGAGGCCGAGGGTGTAGCAAGTAGGGCTCCACTGCTTAGCATTCAGTCAGGAGGAAGCCACTGGCAACCTCAGATTGAGGATGAGTAGATATACTCAAGCGCCCGCCCGGGGCTGATCAGTTCCTTCGCATTCTCTTGCCTGCCATGGACGCCAATTTGCCGCTGACGGCTGCGTCCCAGGCCTCATTTCCCTGGCTTTCCCTGATCGTGTTGCTGCCGGCAATGGGTGCCCTGCTGATGCCTCTGTTGCCAAAGAATGAAACAAGTAACTCCCAGGCACCACGCAATTTTGCACTGGTCTTTCTGCTGGTGGATTTCGTGCTCATGCTGGTTGTATTTAGCCGCATGTTTGATGGTCAGGATGGAGGGCTTCAGCTGGTTGAACGGGTTAGCTGGATTCCCTTCATCGGCCTGGAGTGGTCGCTAGGAGCAGACGGCCTTTCGGCTCCTCTGGTTGTGCTTAGCGGGCTGATCACTCTTCTTGCCGTGGCAGCTAGCTGGAAGGTGCAAAGCAAGACAAGGCTTTATTTCGCCCTGTTGTTGGTTCAGGCTTCTGCCCAGGGGCTGGTTTTCCTCTCTCAAGATTTCCTGCTGTTCTTTCTTGCTTGGGAACTAGAGCTGGTTCCGGTCTACCTGTTAATTGCCATCTGGGGCGGAAGCAGACGTCTATATGCCGCCACTAAATTCATTCTCTACACCGCTCTAGCGTCTTTACTGATTCTGATCAGCGGACTCGCTCTGGCACTTTCTGGTGGTGAGTTCACGCTCAACCTCACTGAATTGGCCAATCGATCTCCAGAAGGCAGTCTTGGACTCCTCTGTTATCTGGGCTTTCTGGTGGGCTTTGGCGTAAAGCTACCGATGTTTCCTCTCCACACTTGGCTGCCTGATGCCCATGGAGAAGCCAACGCACCAGTGTCGATGCTGCTGGCAGGGGTACTCCTAAAGATGGGTGGCTATGCCCTTTTGCGCTTCAACGTGCAAATGCTGCCTGATGCTCATCTTCAGCTAGCGCCGGCCCTGATCGTGATTGGGATCGTCAACATCATCTACGGAGCATTCAACGCCTTTGCTCAAGACAACGTGAAACGACGAATTGCCTGCAGTTCTGTGAGCCACATGGGCTTCGTTCTGTTGGGTATCGGCGCGATCGATGCTCTCGGGATCAGTGGGGCCATGCTGCAGATGATCAGCCATGGCCTGATTGCAGCAGCCATGTTTTTCGTCACAGGAACGTTCTACGAACGCACGCAGACCCTCTCCATTCCCAATATGGGTGGCCTGGCCAAGGTCTTGCCAATCACCTTCGCTTTTTTCTTGGCCAGCTCCCTGGCTTCCCTCGCCCTGCCCGGAATGAGCGGCTTTGTCAGTGAAATCACCGTCTTCCTCGGCATCATTAGTCAGGAAGGATTCACTTCAATATTCAGGGTTATCACGATCGTGCTGGCGGCGATTGGACTGGTGCTTACCCCCGTCTATTTGCTGTCGATGTGTCGACGGGTCTTTTTTGGCCCCAGGATTCCCGCCCTTGCAATGATCGAAGACATCAACCCCAGAGAGCTGACCATTGGGCTCAGTCTGATTGTGCCCACGTTGGTGATCGGATTTTGGCCTCGAGTCGCCATCGATCTCTATGAGGCTTCAACCAATGCTCTCGCTGATCGACTGATTAGCCATAGCTTGGTAGCCCAAGGTTCCCTGCTACCCCTTGGCTGAATAATGCCTGTTGCTGTGAACGAAATAAAGTCATCAGCCCTCCTTCAGGGTGAAGGAATCCCAAACTTCACTGCCATTACTGCTCAACAAGTTCAGGATCACATGCCTGAACTTCTCTGTGCTCTTAACAAACAATTCAGCCGGCTGGAACAAGACCTAGACAAAGTTTTGCTGTCTGGCAAGAGCATTAATTGGGAACAAGTCATGTCTCCTCTGCATCGGCTGCAAGAGCAATTGCGTTGGAGCTGGGGAGTCGTATCCCATCTCAACGGCGTCTGCAATACCTCCGAATTACGGCAAGCTCACGCTGCACAGGAACCAGAGGTGGTGCGCTTTGGAAACCTTATGGGCCAAAGCCAAACACTTCATCGTGCCCTGCGCCGGCTTAAAGACCAGACCTCAAGGCCATTGCTGGATTCGACTCAACAGCGGATTTTGAACGCGGAATTACTCTCCATGGATCAACGAGGCGTGGGTCTCGCTGACGACGCACAGCAGGCTTTTAATACCACCAGTGAACAACTGGCCGAGCTGTCGACCCGCTTCAGCAATCACGTCCTGGATGCAACCCAGGGATGGAGCCTGCTCCTCAATCGATCAGCACAAGTTGAAGGACTGCCGCAGAGGGCCTTGGAGGTTTTGTCCTCAGCAGCCAAGCAAGCCGGAGATCACCGAGAAGACGGTGGAGAACCTACAGCGGAGCAGGGTCCCTGGCGATTAGGTCTAGATATGCCCCGCTACATCCCCTTCATCACCCATGCAAAAGATCGAGGGCTACGTGAAACGCTCTACAAGGCTCATGTGAGTAGAGCGAGTGCAGGTGAGTTAAACAATCAACCATTGATTGAAGAGCTGCTAATCCTTCGGCTTGAGCAAGCTCAAAGGCTTGGCTACAGGAACTGGGCTGAACTCAGCCTGGCCAGCAAAATGGCCGAGGGCGTTGAGGCCGTCGAGCAGTTGCTTGATGAGTTGCGTGCTGCCGCTTTACCCGCAGCCCAAAAGGAGTTAATTGAGCTCGAGGCCTGTGCCAAAAAACATGGAGCTCCAGAGGCCAGCCAGCTCAAACCATGGGATGTGAACTTCTGGGCTGAACGGCTGAGGCAAGAGCGCTTTGACCTTGATCAAGAAGCGCTGCGCCCTTGGTTTCCCCTGCCACAGGTTTTGGAAGGTTTGTTCGGACTTTGTGAACGTCTTTTTGGCATTCGCATTCAAAGTGCCGACGGCGAGGCTCCGATCTGGCATCAAGACGTGCGTTTTTTCCGGGTGTTGGATGCCAATGGTTCAGACCTGGCAGCGTTCTACCTCGATCCCTATAGCCGACCAGCCAGCAAGCGAGGGGGGGCATGGATGGACGAATGCCTGACACGCAGCAAAAGCCTCGAGGGCCAATCGATTCTTCCTGTGGCCTATTTGATTTGTAACCAGACTCCACCGCAAGCAGAGACACCAAGTCTGATGAGCTTCGATGAGGTGGAGACTTTGTTCCATGAGTTTGGCCATGGCCTTCAGCACATGCTCACGACCGTTGAGTATCCACAGGCTGCAGGAATTAACAACGTGGAATGGGACGCAGTGGAACTGCCTAGCCAGTTCATGGAGAACTGGTGCCTCGATCGCACCACGTTGATGGGGATGGCACGTCACTGGCGTACTGGCGAACCGCTTCCGGAGGAGGAGTTCGCAAAATTGCGCTCCAGCCGCACCTTTAATGCCGGTTTGGCAACTCTGCGCCAGGTGCATTTCGCTCTCACTGATCTGCGTTTGCATAGTTGCTGGACACCAGATCTCGGCGTGACCCCAGATCAGCTGCGCCGTCAGATTGCTCAGACCACCACGGTGATGCTTCCGATCGCCGAAGATCAATTCCTCTGTAGCTTTGGCCACATCTTCGCCGGTGGTTATTCCGCCGGGTACTACTCCTACAAGTGGGCAGAAGTTCTTAGTGCTGATGCCTTTGCTGCCTTTGAGGAAGCTGGTCTGGAACTTGAAGATCAAGTTCGACTCACTGGCGCTCGCTTTCGCGACACAGTTCTCAGTTTGGGAGGTAGCCATTCCCCAGCAGACGTCTATGAGCAATTCCGTGGACGACCAGCGACCACTGAGGCATTGATTCGCCATTCCGGCTTAGCCGCAAGCGCTGCGGATCAGTGAGGAGATGGCTGAAGAGATACCGCACTCTCTGAACCCCCTAGCGTTATCACAAAGCTGGGGCCAAGACGAGCATGACGATATCCACACGGCACCACTGATTGCACTTGAGGAGGTGCTTGAAACAAGCAGCTTGCGTCGCGGCATAAGCCGAGAACAATTGCTAAGTGAGTTGTTGCGTGATCTCGATCATCGCCGTGTAATCCCCCTGATAGGAATGCTGCCGAGAGGCTGGAGGATGGCCCCGGCCGTTCTTCCTGAACGTCTACGAGGGATTGCAACCCTATTAGAAGATGGTTTGCTAAGCCCTCTGCTGTTGGCAGCGTTGGCTGATGACCTACAGCATCTGCTGCCGATTCGGGAGAACGAACCGCCCAGTGCCCTGGAACTCTGGCGCCAACCCTCAGTTGCCTTAAAGCCAGGACATGGTGTGGGGGTGCCGTGCAATTTAAAGAACTGTCGATTACTGGCCAACCAGCCAATCACTAGTGATGCACTTTCTGACCCGAAACAGCTTGCTCCAACCGCTTTAGGGAAAGGCCTCACGGCACTCGGTAGTGGCCTGGTCTGGCACAACGAGGGGTTGGTCATGCTTCAGAACGAGTCTTCTCAACGCATGAATGAGCTCATGGCTCAGGTGCTCAATTGCCTCGCTGCCAATCGTCTACCAGAGGCATTGCATCCCTCGGAACCTTTCTTATTCGAGGGGCTATCCTCAGGACGTCAACTGATTGAGTTGCTGAACCGACAGGGTTGGCACTGTTGCGGACGAATTAGAGCCAGTGTGGCCAGCTTCGGCCTGGGAGCTAGCCAAGCGAATGAAAGCGGGAGATGGTTTCAGGTCCCTTTGGCGATTCCATATCGCACGGGTCTAGAGGATGATCGCAACCAGGAGATTCTCAGCTTGTTGCCGCATTGTAGCTTCGAGCTTGAGCTGCAACCACAGGGCAATGATTCCATTTTACTGCAGTATTGCCAGGGTATAGAAGGCGTGAATGGCTGGGCTGCGATGAACGACCTGCATCGGCCCTGGCAGAACGATCGCCACAATGGAACAGTCGCGTACCCCAGTCAGCCATTGACACAGCAACGCCTCGCCGATGCAATAGAGATCACCGAATTAATCGCAGCGGTGCACAATATGGAGGCAAGCTCGCAAAAGCTACATCTAGGGGGGTATGGAGCCCTGGGCTATTGCATTGATTCAACAGCTCTACTGGAGCAATGCCTTAACGGCTCTACCCATTTATTTCCACTGACACTCGGAGGAATATGGCGAGAACGACTACGCCGTAGCCTCGACATCCTTCTTGATCAGGGTTTTTGTATCAACACTAGTGTGGTAGATCGCTACCGTTGGGGCCTTGGCACGTTGCCCCAGGATCTGAGCCTGCAAGGCTCTGCACGATTAGAGGCAATGCAGAGGCTTTTAAGCTGTCAACCCAGCCACAGTCCATTTGCTCTTGTGAGGAACCTCAACGGCGAAGTGGATCTCTAAAGCGATGCCAACGCATGTTTTCAGTTATAGATAGATCAACCGGAAGCCGAGCGAGCCAATGCCAAGCAGATGATCTACTGCCACATCAGTGAAGTTAACAAGCCTATCGAAAGAACGACTTTGCTCTGGGGGGATTTCATCAAGCTTCTTAGTCACGAGAAATCAAAGTAGATCCTTTTGATCATGATGCATAGAATTGCTTAAGCATCAAGTTCATTTAAGCCTTTAATACCTAAAAGAAGCTAAAGGCAATTCAATCAAGGGAATCGTGCTTGCGAAAAGTACACGTGCTAACTAAGCAGACATGAAGCTTGAAAAAGCATAAATCGTCCACTCGAACTGCCTCCTACTTAACAAGCAAGGCTCTTTTGAAAAGACATTGTCTTGCAACATCAGGAAGTAGCAAGACATGATTGAACTGGTCTTACCCAACTGCCATGCATTCAGATCTCAAGCAGAAGCACTGGAGGCCGCAATGGTTTGTCCGTGGAGATGTCGACGGATTCCTAGGACTTGGCCTCGATAACTTGATTCAAGTCCTCTTGATAATTGCCTTATGCCGCAACGTGCTCGGCTATCCGAATGAATTAGTTTTCGGCACAATCCTTCCTGCCACAGGAATAAGCCTGCTGATAGGCAACCTTGCCTACGCGCATCAGGCTCATCAACTTGCCAGCATCGAAAAACGTAGTGATCGGACAGCTCTGCCCTACGGAATCAACACCGTGAGCCTGTTTGCGTATGTGTTTTTGGTAATGCTCCCTGTGAAACTCACCGCATTGGGCCAGGGAATGGATGAGGCAAGCGCTGTTCGCCTTTCCTGGCAAGCAGGGATGGTGGCTTGCCTGGGCTCAGGGCTGATCGAAACAGTAGGGGCTTTTACAGCAGGGGTACTGCGTCGCTGGCTGCCTAGGGCTGCATTACTTGCCACTCTCGCCGGCATTGCTCTTGGCTACATCGCTCTTGGCTTTCTGCTGCGTACCTATGCCCAACCTGTAGTGGGGCTGACAGTACTAGCAATTGTTCTGGTCACCTATTACGGACGCTTGCGATTGCCCATTCCTGGTGGCTTGCTTGCTGTTGTTATTGGCGTGGGGCTTGCTTGGAGTACTGGATTAATCGATAGCGACGCTAGCCGTTGGAGTCAGGAAGCAAGTCAGATTGGCTTGCGCCTTCCTCACCTAGAAATCGCCAATCTTTGGAATGCTCGTGGCCAGCTGCTGCCCTGGCTAGGGGTGATTGTGCCAATGGGCCTATTCAACGTGCTGGGATCTCTTCAAAACATCGAAAGCGCAGAGGCGGCAGGTGATCGTTATTGCGTTCGAAGCTCTTTATTGATCGACGGCATCGGCACAATGGCTGCCGCAGGTCTGGGGTCTTGTTTTCCTACAACCATTTATATCGGCCATCCAGCCTGGAAGGAAATGGGGGCTCGCATTGGCTATTCCTGGCTAAATGGCTTGGTAATGGGTAGCGCTTGTCTTCTAGGTGTTTTTGGTTTGGTCGCAGAGTTGGTACCTATTGAGGCAGGCATGGCGATCGTGCTCTATATCGGCATCGTGATTGCTGCTCAAGCCTTTCAAGCCACGCCCAGCACGCATGCACCGGCAGTAGCTCTTGGCCTGCTTCCTGGACTAGCAGGATGGGGTGCATCTCTGATCAAGGCTGGTTTGCGCGCAGGAGGAGCCGGAAGCAATTCAGAACCTTTTAATTCAGCTTTCTTAGGAAGGCTTCAAGAAGCTGATGTATGGGCAAGTGGTGCTTTTGCCCTTGAGCAAGGACAAATTATTACCGCCATGCTGCTAGCGGCAATGTTGGTTTATGTGATCGAACAACGCTTTTTAGCAGCAAGCTTTACTTCTTTCCTCGCATCTGCAGCCTCATGGATTGGGATCATCCACGCTTGGCGATTCACCCAGGCCGATACTGTTCTGGAGCTTGGCTGGGGAGTTGGTAGCTCCTGGGCAACGGGCTATCTACTAATGGCAGTTGTGTTCATGCTCGCCGGTTTGCATCAGCGCATATTGATTTCTGGTTGACAAAACTGTTTTCAAAATGCATAAGTTAAAGAAATGAGCGTAGATAACACTACTGGATCAATTCTGCCAGGCCGCTGCATGTCACGCCTCTTCGTTTGTAGAATGGATGCCAAAAAAATATTTACAACGATGACTGATGCCTAAGAGAATGACTCGATCCCAGTGGAAGGGAGGCAGATCTTCTCTGATAATAACCTTGAGAATGTTATTGGTGGAGTTATGAGATAAAGAGTTTTGAACGAAGATGCTGATATTAGGCTTGAGGGATTGTAAGTATTGGTTTAGAGCCAAGAAGTTGATGGCTGAATTTATAGTGCTAAGTAATTACTTTTAAGTTTGAGATAGTCTCTGCACACCGCTTGGGATGAGTGCTCAAATACCAAGATCAAAGTAAACCTAGCCACCCTATGATTGTAAATTATTTACTTGTCTCTATGAAATACAACATCATTGATCCCCTAGATCTTATCCTGAAAAATGGTAGGTACTTCTTAGTGCGAAAGCGGAATTCTAGAAACATGGATTCGTTTTGCCAGCAGAGATGACATATTGAGCAGTTAACCTGCCCCAGCCACCGAAAGAGTTTCACCAGCTACACCTTCTAGCGCTTCATTAGAAAGGTTTTGGCGGCCTTTATTGTCTGCAGCTAAGTCTTCAGGGGCTTTTTGGGAGTCGCAAGAGATATCTTTATGATGGGATAGAAAGCTGAGAGGTTGTAGCTTAGTTGGCTAACATGTTAGCTAGTTCCTTCACTAAAAATTTCAATCATTGCGTGCAAGTCTGGTTGCACTAATAACTTTTATTAATGCGAAAAAAACATGTAAAGACTGACTTTATAGGCGCTTATCTGGTCATACATAGTTCACAACAAATTGCATCAACGACTTTAGAGCTGAAATCATCACTGAATGGTCCTGAGTGACCACAATGGTTCATGCCGGAAATTTCATAGCGAGTCAGCTTCCTTTTGCGTTGCCATCGATTCCAGTTTGACAATGGCAACAGTGGAGAACGCCCTGGGTAAGCCACTTGACCAAGAGCCGCAACAGGGTCTTTCCCGCCAACGACCATAGCCACACGATTGATCTCTTCTAAAGCGCCATTCCCACTGAACACTCCACAGACAGTGATCACTTGTACTGGAACACGACAAAGTTGTTGCAAGATCTCCGCTGTCCCAATAGCCATCTCTCCTCCTCCGCTGTAACCCACTAATACAAGGCGCACAGCTTTACTGGGGTGGAAGCCAAGCGATTCAAGACGACGGGCGATTTTCAAGGCAAGCTCATAATTCATCACCGGGCCATAACGGCGGTCAGAGGAAATTCCTACTTTGATCACATTATTGGCTTGTACACAAAAGGCGCTTAGAAAACGAACTAATGAATTGGGATGATGCTCTTGTAGAGAAAATAACCTTCGCCAGAACCACTGACTGTATGAATCTGAACGCAGTGCAACAGGCATGATTGTGTAAGCCTCAATGCCTTTGACTAAAATAGACTCATGATCAATTCCTTCTTCTAGTTGCGAGAGGAATCGACTAACCCGTGGAGGATGGTCTTCTTCACTTTGATGAATGCCATCCAGGTAAATGATGTAATGCCGATGTCCAGAAATATCCGGGGATCGTTCAGCAAATAGATGACTTGGGTTAGGAAGACCATCAAGCCACCCTTCCCAAAAGACAAAGTCAAGCATCACTGAATAAATACCTGACAGAGGGACCAAGATGATCACCAGGAGTGCCGCAAGCTTAAGGAGCTCATCAATCGATTCGCTGGTTACTAATGCAATAGCATCGCGACGAATCACAGCTACGCACAGGAACAAAAGGATGGCTGAGGCCAGCATCAAAACAACAACTGTCCTGCGGCTTGTAAGCAGCAGCTCACGATGATTGCGAAGCGAAGATCTAGTCTTAGTCATGATCTCAGATCAGATCCAACTCAATGATTAAGAGCCACTTCTCGTGCTAGTTGGGCGTAACTTGATTTCCACCTCTGAGCGAACAAGAGCGCAATTAAAACAAGTGCCAAGGCAAAACCAGGAAGGGCCATGACCAAGCCTTGCTGGAGAGGTATACCATAAATAGCTTTTAATAAAATAACTACATTGAGGTGAATCCATGCGAAAAGTGTTACAGCAATTAGATCACTAATATAAGGAGCTCCGGCAAGAATATAAAATAATCCTGGCCAAATTGCTGGTAGTATATGGTTTGCAAAAGTAATCGGATGTAAAGGTACATCCTTTAGAGAAGTAAGGATCAAGCTGTCACAGAGAATCCCCAATAGAAAAGCTAGGCTTAGGCCTAGCGCATCAAATAATAAATGCACGGCAATTTGAACAGCACCTAAACGATTAGCAAGGAGAGAAAAGAAATGTGCTGCTGACATTGAAAGGCCAACTGCCAGCAACAATTCAACTCCAGCCTCCATTTTAAGCAGTACTTCGGCCATGGAATCAAGGCCTTGGCTGAGTCCGCTTAAGCCCTGCAGAAGAGCATCAGGCACGACGCATCTCCGGACGATTTACGATCCAGAGAACAAAAATTGAAAGAATAGCACTGTAGAAGCACCATACTGAATTGAAAGCCATGCTATATGTAAACAGTGTCAGAATGATAGATAATACAATTAATGCTCCGAAGAGTTTGACGGCTTTGTCTTTAAGAATCAGCAAAGGAATGACAATCCAGCACCAATAAATTAGTTCTCCAATAGGTTCTGTATTGATGAAATTATGGAAGATGGTGTTGACGTTGTAGACGATCCTTCCGCCTGTCACTAGTCCTGGCTGGATCAACGGTGGATGTATTAATAAAGGCAGCCAGAATGAGATTCCAAGGATGGAGCCAATAATCCAAACCCAGCGTAAAGCTCTCTTGACTCCTTCACTTTCGGAATGACGCCCAATCGAGTATGCGCTCCATGGAATCCATATCATCCAGAAGCAATAGGCAAAAAATAGAAAGCCAACAGAAGTAATTGACGTGAGAGGTTCGACCGGTGAAGCTACTGTTTCTCCATGACCTAATCCCACCCATACAAAACCCTCAATAAATTGCTGTAGCCCGAAGAAGAACGGTACTAGGGCTAGAGGTTTGTATCCGGGACGTTTCGCTTCAGACGCAAGATGGTGGGTATAAAGCCCTAAGGGCATGAGGACCGCTGCAGCCGTAAAGCTGGCTGACGCCGAGAAACACATCTGTATGCTTGTTTATGAGTATTTGCTCATTTTGGTCAGGTAACTCGACTTCGCCAAGTTAATTACTGAGAAGCTTTGAAATCAGCAACTTCAATGCCAGCGGATGAGACATCAATTGTTGATGCGTGATTACTGGAACGGCCTGTTGCTCACCCACCGGTAATACGGCTTGCCAGCCTGGAACAACCATGACATCCCATCGACAGAAATAGCTGCTGCATTCAATGTCTTCTAAGGCTGAAACGTCGCCGTTGAGCTGGCGCAGTAAGGGGCTGCCGCGCTTCATATCCGCTAAACCAGCAAACAAACAGGCGGGAATCCACTGGGCTGTGAGGGTGCCTCGCTGTGGACTTCCTACACTCAGAAAACGATGTGTTCGTCGTGATCCACCTAGTTGTTGCAGCCAAATTCGACTGATCACCCCTCCCATCGAAAATCCAAGTACATCGATAACCGTCTCGGCCCCCCACTGCTCAACGATGAGCTGATCCAACGTCTCCGCCAGCTTGGAAAGCGGAACAGCTCCCAGGCGATGAGGCAGATGGGGGATCTGTAGAGGTAGCTGATGCTGTTCGAGTGCCTTCACCAACCGCCTAAAAAGATGCGGGGTATCCCAAAGACCATGTACAAGCACCAATGGTCGACGGGGTTTATCCACTGATGCGACATGCGTAAACATCGCGAAAAGCCTTGACAAAGATCAGGGTGTTGGCCAATTGCGACACCTTTCAACAGCCACACTGCCACTAAACCCAGGCACCGGCGCAGCACATTTACGCACAAGCACTCGCATTGGCACAGGACCGTAGAGATCTTCCAAGAGCACTAGCAATCGCTCGCTGAAGTGTTCGATGGTGAAACACTTCAGTTCAAAGGAGAGTCGTTGCATTGCACCAATAGCCAAGCTGTAGTCCGCAGTGGCATTGAGCTCATCATTCAGGGCAGCCTTGTCAAGGTCTAACCAAAGACTGAAATCCAAGCTGAACCACTGCCCTTCACGTCTTTCATGGTCGAGCACACCCACGTGAGCCCACAAGCGCACATCGTTAACATGAATGGCTCCTAAAGGGAGACGATTGATCACAGCGATAGGTCCCGGTGAGTGAACATGCATTCACCATTGGCATAGTCCGCCACAATGTGACCTTGTCCACGCAACCGATAGCGATAGGTCACCAGCCCTTCCAAGCCAACCGGCCCCCTTGGAGGCAGTGTTTGAGTACTGATTCCAACCTCGGCGCCAAAGCCATAACGGAATCCATCGGCAAAACGCGTGGAGCAATTGTGAAAAACACCGGCACTATCGACAGCTTGGAGAAAACGCTCAGCCGTCTCCTGATCATTGCTGACAATCGCCTCCGTGTGACGGGAGCTATAGCGACGGATGTGATCCAGGGCTCCCTCTAGATCAGGCACCACTTTCACTGACAGAATCAGATCGAGATATTCCGTAGCCCAATCCTCTTCACTTGCTGACTCTTCTACTCCTAAAGCCCGGCTCGCTGAATCCCCAAGCAGACGAACCCCGGCCTGACGAAAGGCAGGAATTGCAAGATCTAAAAACGACGGTGCAATGGACTGATGAATGAGCAGAGTTTCAATAGCGTTGCATGCTGCGGGGTACTGGGTCTTGCTATCGATTGCAATCTGTAGGGCCTGCTTCAGATCCGCCGCGGCATCGAGATAGAGATGACAGATTCCGTCCGCATGACCAAGAACCGGAATTCGTGTGTTGTCTTGAATGAAACGCACCAGTTCGTTGCTGCCGCGAGGGATGATCAAATCCACTAGGCCATCAAGGCGAAGTAGGGCAAGGCTTTCCTGACGGGTCTTGAGTAAGGCAATTGCCTCGGGATCGATCTCTGTTTCAGCCAGACCATTCTTCAACGCCTCAATGATGGCCTGATTGGTGTGGCTTGCTTCGCTGCCGCCCTTGAGAAGTGCGCCATTGCCAGAGCGAATTGCCAGTGAAGCGATCTGAATTACGGCATCTGGGCGCGCCTCAAAGATTACCCCCAGGACTCCAAGAGGAACGGTGATGCGCTCCAGCACAAGGTCTTGATCCAGTTCACGATGCAACTGACGCAAACCAAGGGGATCAGATAATTGAGCCAACTGTCTGAGCCCCTCGATAGCCGAGTTGAGTTTGCTTTCATCAAGCTTGAGCCGCGCCATCAGGGCAGAAGCAAGTCCCTCAGTTCGCGCCTTCTCTAAATCGAGTCGATTAGCCCTCACGATCTGCTCAGAGCTTGACAGCAAAGCATTGGCCATTGCCATCAGGGCCTTACGCCGCTGGTTGTCATCACTTTGCCCAAGAGCCATGGCAGCTTGCCGCACCTCTGCTGCAAGTCGCAGCAACTGGGCGGAAGGCTCAGGAACTCCAGGATAAGTTGTCATCACAGCGCGGCACAGCTGTGCTCATCATTACGCCTCAAGGGGCATTGCCGACACTTAAGAGACGTTGAAGGGCAAGTCGAGCTGCCCCCAGGCGACCAGCTCCATTCCCAAGGGCACAGGAGCGAATCTGCAAACCCTCTCTGCTCACAGCTTGCACCCGCTTCTCTACTTCCTGACGGACCGTTGGTAGGAAATGAACTGCTCCACCTGCAAGACCTCCTCCGACCAGCACCAGCTGAGGGGTGAAAACATAGACGAGAGAACTGATTCCTACCCCAAGTTTGCGGCCATAGGTTTCCCAGATCTCGAGAGCCTCGCGATCGCCAGAAGCAGCTCGGTCGCTTAATTCTTCTGGGTCCCCAGCCCATAGACGTTGAAGGGCGCCAATGCTGGCGTACTGCTCTAGGGAGCCTTGGTTGCCACTGTTGCAGCTGGGACCTTCAGAATCCACCCCAATCAGACCAGGCTCGGCTGCAGCCCCGTTATGACCGACAAACAATTGACCCCCAAGCATGACGCCCCCACCTACTCCAGTGCCAAGAGTGAGCAGAACGACGTTTTCAAAATCTTGGGCCGCGCCCTGCCATGCTTCACCAACGAGAGCACAGTTGCCATCATTCGCCAGGGTGACGTGCCGATTCAGTCGTGGTTCCAACCAGTCGGCTAAAGGAACCTCCAGCCATCCAGGCAGGTTGATACATACCCTGGCGACCCGGCCTTCAGCATCCATTGGTCCTGGTAAGCCCACTCCCACGAATGCAGCATGATGGTTTGGATCAACAGTCTCGATAGCTTCGCAAAGAGCAACTGTGACAGCACCTGGCACCGAGGGTTGAGGGGTTGGCAACTCGGTTTCTGCCAACAGATGGCCCTGCTGATCAAATCGACCTAACTTGATCGCGGTACCTCCCAAATCGACACCGATGAACTGAGCTGAGTCGGTTGCCACCTGGTCAAAAGCGGAAAAATAATTGCAATTGGCTCTGCCAAATTCCCTGGCTGTCTATAGAGCCTGAGAGATTCATGCTGGGACTGATTTGATAAGTAAGGGTGCCTTGCGGAGGAATATCGTTGCGGTCTGGTGTGGCCAAAATAGAAACGTTAAGTCGCTTAGTGATATCAATACCAATGTCTGTGACTAACTCGAGCGTGGGTGGGACTTGCCCAGAAACGCGCTCTTGTTGACTCGTCACAACTGGCGAGACGTATGCAGGATAAAGGGCAATTTGCATTCGTTGACTGAAAGCATCAGAGATTGTTCCAAGAACCGGCGTGAGAAGAGATTGACCGATCACAGTCGCTAGTGCCGCACCACCACCTTCTCCCGACAACCCTGCCAGTGAATTTCCTCCAATTAACCCCAGTAATTGAGTGCGAGGCAGTGACGGCGAGCTGCGTAAGTCAATGTTTTGGAAAAGACGATTTGCAGGTCCCTCGGCCTTCACCATCACTTTGATCAAGCGGAACTGTCCTCCGGCCCCAAGAGCACCTGTTCCATTGGTGTCAAACACATTCGCTGATGCGGCATTACTGTCGGTGCCGATGCTGATGCTGTCGGAGACCTGGCTGTTCATGGCGACATCAACGTAAGGGATTAGGCCCATAGAAGGAGTAAACACAGCGACATTCGCAGCTCGCTGATCAAGACTGAAGAACGTCGTAAACAGATTCAACCGCCCATTCAGTAGCCGAATCACACCACGAGCCTGAAGCTTTGGACCTAGGGGGCCATTCAAACTGAGCAACCCTTCTGTACTGAAATTGGCCAGCGCATTAGCAGTGATGCGCAAATTTGGTCCCAGCTTTAAACGCAGGTTGTCGAAGCTGATAGAGGGGATGTTGGGAAACACGGAGCTCAACATCTTCCTCCGACTGACCTCTACATCTGGTCCAAGCAAGACCAAGGGTTTCTTGAAATCCCACTGCTCCTCAAGCAGGGTGTTGGCATTAACAACTTTGGGGCTGCTGGACGTCGCTATGGCCTCTGTGGCTCCAGGCGTTTTGGTGGATTGAATGGCAGAGTTGATCGGTCGCAGAAGCCCTGATCCTGCGGGTGAGACCCTTCCTTCTTTGATCGTGAGCTCACCGCCAATCAAGGGTTTCTGTAAGGCACCCGTGAACTTGAGCTTGGCGGCCACCCCTACATCAGCCTTTGGCAACTTAAAACGGGACTTACTGATCTCGATCGTCAGGGGCTGGTCTTCAGGTGCAGGGCGAAGCAAGGCAATGGATCCCGCACCTTCCAAGATGCCCTTTGAACCAATCTTTGCTTTGAGACGCTGCACCTCAAGGCGATTGAAGTCAAAAACCAAGGCAGCCTCCAACCCCTTGACAACTTGTTCCATGACGACGAATTCGCCGTTTTGCACCACCAAAAATCCATTCGCCTGAGGAGCGCTAAGGCTGCCGCTAAACAACAACTTGAGGTCGGAGTTACCGCCCTTCCAGGCGACCGCACCTTCAGCAAAATCAGCCAGAAAATGTAGGCCGTCGCCGTGGCTCTCAACCCTGACGTCTATCGGCAAGGAGGGATCAAGAGGCACTTGACCGGTAATGGTTACCGCCTCTTTGGAAGAAGAGCTTCGCAGCGCCAAGTCGAGGTTTAGGAGGGCATCATTCAAGAGAATCTGCCCTTTGTCCAAGCTCAATGAGCTTTCAGCCAATCTGGCGCTTTCCATCACTAGATCAGCTGTGATCTCAGGGGTTCCCCGTCTGAGGTTGTATCGACCCGAAAGTCCCAGAGCGCCTCGCAGTGCTTGAGGTAGAGGTGCAACCAACGAAAGCAGAGAAAAGGGAACGTGAAGCAGTGAAAACGACCCTTCCCCACCATGCAGAGGTCCTTGAATCGAGGCGAAAATGGGTTTGACTTGTAGGGCGTGATCCTGATCCTCACCTTCTGTCCAGAGATGACCGCTGGCCTTTAGCCCCAGATTGAGGTTGGACAGATCGGGACCCTTCAGATCGATCACCGCATCCATCTGCCCACGTAGATCTTTTGGATTGATGATCCTGCTACGACGATTTTGCTGGTCGAAACGATTGACGGAAGCCTGCGCCGCTGCCAAGGCTTTGAGCTGATCATCTAGAGACCTTCCCAAGGTTTGCATCAACAGATTGCCCAGATCTTGGGCTCGCCCAATCGAAGCTGGAAGAACATCATTAAAATTAGAAAGTTGCTCTGCACTAGAGATCAGCCAACGCGCGCTTAGACCGCGTGCCTTTGCCTGAGCAGAGAGTTCGCCACCAAGGCGACCTCCCGCTGCAAGATTGATCTGGCCTGTATCCGCTGGTAGCAGCTCACCAGTCAGCTTGTAGCGCTGGTTGGCAACCCTCCCCTGAAGCAAAGCCTGTTGAAATTGCAGACCCATCAACCCTGGATTGCTGATGGTGACTTGGCCTTCCATGGCCAGGGGCTGAAGACCCAGGCTGCCTGATCCGCTGAGTTGACCATAAACGCCTTCAAATCGCTGCTTTGAAGACAGGGCCGCCTCAATCCCATCCACTTTGAAGTTGTTCAACTCCCAGCGATAGTGAGCTGGGATGCCGTTTAGCGAGAGACGGCCATCGCCACGGTTAATCGCCAACTCCTGTGGCAACCAGTCGCGTCCCAATCGAGATGAGAGCTGCCCAGGGATCACCGCCCCCACTGATTCCATCAGCAGAGTGCTACCCCCAGCAGGGAGTCCGGCTAACTTCCCTTGCCAATCTTCCAACAACCGCAACCCTCCCGCCTCTGGATTCACCACCCGGAGGGAAAGATTTGGACGAAGGGCCGACAATGGCCCTCTCACCTGCCCTGAAGCAGCAAGGGTTCCCGCTAAAGAGGTGCCGAGAAGCGGACCAACACGAGCTAAAGGGAAAGGACTCAAATTCAGATTGGCCTGCAGTTCTCCACTGCGTAGGCGTCCTTGATCTACTGAGAGAGGCAAGTCCGCCACAACTTTGAGCAGGGGACTGTTGAACTGCCTTAAGCGGAGCAAACCGGAATCTGCTGACCACCCCGCTCGCAGAGACCAGGTTTCCAGCAAAGGATTACGTTGCTGAGCAAGGCTTAGCTGAAGTTGGGGGCTCGATGAAGGGCCCTCAATCTGAAGCTTGCCTTTGATCAAGGCTTGGCTGCCGAGAAGATCAGCAAGCACAGGGATGCGCTGCCATGCAGGTCCTGCAAACTCCAGGCGCTGGGTGTTCAGTCCTAACTCGGGATAGAGGGGACCTCTTGCGCGGATCTGAAGACCTGGACCACGAACATCAAAAGTGTCAATAACGGCCCTGAAGGCCTTGGGATTGCGCCAGTTGGTGCGCATCTGCAAGTTCAGTCGCAGCGGACCATCAACGGGGATCTTTGGGGCAAGAATCCAGCGGCCACTGGCCTGCAGATTGGGCTCATGCCAAGGTCCATTGATCCGGGCTTGGAAGGCATGCCCTTGTTGCCGCTGGTTGACCTTGAGGTCGAGGTTGTAGGAGTGATTGAGACGAGCACCTCCCTTGAGAGAAGCGGTCCAAGGGCCGTAACGCCACTGGCTGAGAGGTAACTGAAGACGATCTTGACGACAGTTGATCTTGGCTTCACGAGATGAGAGTGACTTTTTGAGGGGACCACCCGCTAATTGGAATCGAACCAATGACAGGGCTCCCTTGCAGCCCATGCGTCCCTGATTAAGACTCACTTGGAGGTCACCGCCAATCTGACCCTGCATTTGCATGGGCAGCGTTCCCGGTAAAAGCCCCTGCAATGGTTCAAGGCTGATTTGGTCCAAACGAGCATGGGCCTGAAGCTCTAAACGATCCCAGCGCCCACGGCCCTTTAGGAAGAATCTTCCACGATCTGGAAATACAAATTGGACAGATCCATTGGCCCATCCCTCCGCCAGCTGAAGGTCTGCCCGTGTAGTGGCTGTGAACTCCAAGTTTGCCGGTTCGATGCGGACCCTGGCGGGCTGAGTTAACCGCAGCTGAAGATCAACCTTTGGGGGAGGATCGCCTTTGGATGGACCAGGGACCCAGTAGAAACCCTTGTGATTACGACGTAGCGTTAACCGTGATCCTTCAAGGGTGAGTACGGCAACGGGTCGCAAACGGAACAGGCTGGCCATTGGGGCAAGGCTGATGGTTAGACCAGAGAGCGATGCTGTGGAATCGTCATGACTTCCAGGCAGCACTTCAGTGGGACCAATGGCCATACCCCAGGGCCGCAGGCCCTGATAGGCACCAATTTTTAAAGGATGGCCTAGAGGTTTTGAAAGCTGTTGCTCCAGTTGCGGACGCAGACGTTCAAGAAGGGCCGCAACAACTCGATCGGCGCCAACCCAAACAACCAAGCTGCTCGTTAGCAGTAGAACAGCAGGGCGTTTCCATCGCCCTTTAGCCAAGGATTGACTCTTCTCTCCCATCGATTTGAGTCAACCTTCCTGGGAGCGTGCGAAATATAAGTAGTTCTCTTGAGGTTCACCAGTCCATGTCCATTCCAGAGCTGATTGAAACCGCAACCGGATGGCTTGCCTGGTCAGGCCTAGCCCTAAGCCTAATGACCCTGATTGCTTTCTTGGTTCGTTGGGGACAACGCTTCCGGCTGGTGGGAGTGACCAGCTTCAACCTTCTTCTTTTGGCAAGCTGTTGGGCTTTTGGCGTGAGCTATACCCCCCCCCTCAAGGTGGAAGGAGCTCTGGTGGTACCAGTGGTGTTTGACAACAGCACGGACCTTGTTGTCGCCCAGGTCCCTGATGACTTTCCGGATGAAGCGGTTGAAGCCACATTGCAGCAACTAGCAGGCAACATCCATCGCGGTGGATATAACGGCAGTGAGGTGCATGTGCGGCTACGCAGGCTGGAATCGGTTGGAGAGGGTGTCAGTCAACCCGTCATCCTCGGCGAAGTCATACGCGACTTGCGTCAGAACATCACGCTGCCATTAGCCGAAAAAAGTGATGCAGGTTGATCAACCTCTGGGAGAATTACCTCAAAGCTTTCGTGACGAACAAGCCCTGCTCGTGGCCGCAGGGATCACAACATGGAGCGCATTGAAACGCCTCGAGGACCAGGAACTCAACCGACTTGCTAAGGGAGGGCTTGCGACGACCCGCAACCTGAAACGATTGCGAGGCATGGCGGCACTTGTTTGTGATCTAGATCTAGAACTGGCGGATGCTGCCTTGCTGATCCACTCCGGGCTAGCCACTGCAGCCGCTTTGGCAGCTGCGACTCCACAGGATGTCGTGCATCAGACGGGACGGTTACAACGCCAACTCAATAACCATCGACAATCGAGCGTGGACCTTGCTATGGCCAATCGCTGGATCCAGCTTGCTCGCACGAGGCAACTGCAGAACTGACCTAGCGAAGCCCCACAATCCCGACAAGAGTGTCTCAAATGATGACAGCGTGCATCTTTGGGACCAATGCGCTATTTGCCAGCGCTGATCGTCGTAGCCCTTGCCAGTGCTTCGGATGTCAAGGCGCAGTCCAGCCTTCTTGAAAGCGTCAAAAACAACCCAGGCGAAGCGCGCGAATTGTGCAGTCAATTTAAGGCTCTCAATACCAAAGGGGTTTTGGTTTCAGGCGGCTCATCCCCATCTCCAGCGATCTCAGAAGTCGCCCGTCAACGCAATCTCAGCTATCAAAATGCCGACATTCTGGCCACCTATGTGATTGGACTTCACTGCCCGGATGTGCGTTGAAGGTCGAACGAGCTCTGGATCCGTGAACTGGCACGATGCCTGGCTGACACTCGCTGACGGGGTCAAGCTCGTTGCCAGGTTATGGATCCCGAAAGGTGAGGGACCCTGGCCTGCTCTCGTGATGCGGCAGCCCTACGGACGTGCGCTCGCCTCAACTGTGACTTACATCCATCCTGGTTGGTGGGCAAGTCACGGCTATCTGGTAGTGGTCCAGGACGTACGTGGTCAAGGGGATTCCGAAGGCCACTTCAATGGCTTCCTGCAAGAAGCTTCTGATACCAGTCAGACGCATGCATGGGTTCGGGAGTTACCAGAATGCAATGGCCGCCTTGGAACCTATGGGTTTTCCTATCAGGGCCTAACACAGCTGCTTGCCGAACCCGGGACGCCGCCACCGGATTGTCTGGCACCAGCGATGGCAGGAGTTGATGAGCGCAACCATTGGAGTTGTGAGGGAGGTGCTCACTGGTGGCATCTTGGCTTGGCCTGGGGGCTGCAACTTGCAGCACTACAAGCTCGTCGCTGTGGCAACTGGGAAGTATGGAGAGAGCTTCGCCGCAGTTTGGAAGACGACAGCTACCTGTATGACGGGCCGGCACTTCTGAAACGCCACGATCCCGATGGGATGAGCTTTAGATGGCTACATCAAGCGAACCAAAACGATCAAGGCTGGGTTGTACACAAGCCCTTGGATTCCTGGCTTCGTCAACCGATGCTGCTTCTGGGTGGCTGGTGGGATCCCCATTTGAATGGCCTGCTTGATCTCTATCAACGATCAAGCCAAGTAGGTGGTAGCCCAGAACTTCATATCGGTCCAGCGACTCACCTTCAGTGGTGGCCTGATGCACAGCAACTTCAGCTGGAGTTCTTTGATCGCCATCTGAAATTTTCGAAAGCCTTAACTAATTCAAGACCCCATGGGCGGATCTGGAATATCACGTCTTGTTCTTGGCAGACATTTGCAAGCCCCACCCAGACCACAACATCAGCCAATGTCAGCTGGAGTCTTGTCAGTGGAGGGATGGCCTGCTTGGACCCCTCAGAAGGCACCCTGCATCAGAACAAGAAAGGTGGCGGCGTGGTTTATGTGGTTCATGACCCTTGGCGACCGGTTCAAGCAGTGGGAGGACATCTCAGCCCAAAACCAGGAGTTGCTGAGCGCAGCGCCTTGGATCAGCGCGCCGATGTGGCTACCTTCACAAGCACTGCTTTGCAGGAACCTCTCCAACTCAATGGGATCCCATTACTGCAGCTGACCGTGCAGTCAGATCAACCGGGATTTGACCTTTGCGTTGCCCTCTCCATTGTTAATTGCAACCACAGCGAGGTGAAGCAGCTCTCAACAGGTTTTCTGCGTGTGCAAGGAGAGCAGGCCCTGCGCATGCTGCCGCGCAAGGTGAAACTTCAACCAATACTTGCAGACCTGCAGCGAGGAGAACATCTGCGCCTATCTCTCGCAGGTGCAGCTTGGCCGGCCATTGGTGTCAACCCAGGCCACGATCGTCATCCCTGTGGCCCTCCAGGACCCCATTGCCAAGTGGTGACAATGACACTGCAGCTCAATGGATCCAAGTTGAGGTTTTTGTCATGGAACTCCGGCAAAATAGATTTCGATTTGCCCCAAGAGTTTTGAAGCTGTCTGTTTGCCTGCTGAGCCTATCCCTTGGATTGCCCATGGGCCTGAGTGCACTAACCCTTCCGACTGTGGCAGCGCAGGAGACCATTCAAAAGACCACTTTGAGCCCTGCTGAGGCGACAAAAACAGCGCAAATCCTGCTCAAGGCATTAGTGGTGCAAGACGCCAAAACCATCTATGGCCAACTTTCAGAAGCTCTGCGCAGCACCACCACCACTGAACGGATCCAACAACGTCTGAAAAGGCGCCCTCAAGTCAAGTCAAGTCGCATTGTCGACGTCTCACCAGGCATAGACGACACCACTGTCGACGCCATGGTTGAGACCATCGATGGAGACGTCCCGTTGATCATGGTTCTCGATCAGGAAGGGAAATTGATCGCATGGAAATGGAGTGGTCAAGCATTGCCGATCGAGCAATCGGCCATTGATTTCGTTGACGATTTGGTCTCTGCTCGCTGGATCGCTGCGCGTTCCTTTCTTGAACTGAGCTTTCAACAGGAGTTGAAACCACAAGACTTGCAACGCAAGTGGACAAAACTCAATCGCGTCAGCGGTGGTTTCCAAAAGGTGAAAGATGCAATTGTTGCCAGCCAAGGAGGGGAACAGCAGCTGGTTCTAGTGACCATTGAGTTTGGCGATTTAACAGACAACCTTTTTGTCATTTTCAACAGTCAAGGGGAGATCATCAACGTGGATTTCTCAGCTGATCTGGTCTGATTGATCAGCGTTCGCTGATTCAACTGCTCCCTCTGGTGCTCAGTCTGCCCTTGCGGTCCATGAATCGACCTAAGCTCCCGGCCATTGATGTCTTTGCCCCATGACCACCAGTGTTGCCCTCGACTGGGTGGTTCAAGAAGGCCAAAGACTTGCTGAATGTCGCCACGATGACCCTTTCTCGCTGTTGGGCCCTCAATCCCATGAGGGGCAATGGATCGTGCGCATCTGGATGCCGGAGGCAAGCCAAGTAGAGCTGCTTTGTGATGGCAGAACGACTGCCATGACAACGCCCAATCACTCCTGGATCTTCGAAGCAGCTCTCAACCAAGATCCCGGCCGCACATACCAGGTGCGGGTTAAACGCGCAGGAATCGTGCATGAGCAGCACGACCCCTGGGCCTTCCACGCTGAATGGATGGGGGAGATGGACCGTCACCTCTTTGCGGAGGGCAACCATCACCACATTTGGCAACGCATGGGCGCCCACCTGATGGAGCGTGAGGGTGTTGAGGGAGTGATGTTCTGCCTCTGGGCACCCCATGCATGCAGTGTGGCTGTTCTCGGAGAATTAAACGGATGGGATGGCCGTCATCATCCGATGCAGCGTCGCCAGGGAGGCCTTTGGGAGCTGTTTATTCCTGGGTTTAAAGAAGGGACCCTTTATAAATACGAAATCCGAACGCAGGAAGGCCATTGCTATCAGAAAGCTGATCCCTATGGTTTCCAGCACGAGGTGCGCCCAGCGACAAGCTCCGTAGTCGCGAGGTTTGATCGCTATCAATGGCAGGACGAGCAATGGATGCGGCAACGGGATAGTCGTAATGCTCTCGATCAACCAATTTCTGTCTATGAAATGCATTTAGGCAGCTGGATTCATGCAGCAACAGATGAACCGTATATCGAGTTGGATGGCACGCCTCGGGCGCCGGTACCCGCTGCGGACATGAAGCCTGAAGCTCGTCTCCTGACCTATCCCGAACTAGCCGACCAGTTAATCCCCTACGTGAAAGATCGGGGATTCACCCACATTGAACTGATGCCAATCTCAGAGCATCCATTTGATGGCTCATGGGGATACCAGGTCACAGGGTGGTATGCACCCACCAGCCGATTTGGAAGTCCGGATGAATTCCGTGCATTTGTTGATCGCTGCCACGCCGAAGGTTTAGGTGTGATCATCGATTGGGTGCCAGGCCATTTCCCTAAGGATGGTCATGGCCTGGCCTTCTTTGATGGAACCCATCTCTACGAACATTCTGATCCACGCATTGGTGAACACAAGGAATGGGGCACGTTGATCTTCAACTACAGCCGCAACGAGGTTCGCAACTTTCTCGTTGCCAATCTTGTGTATTGGTTTGAGCAATTCCATATTGATGGTATTCGTGTTGATGCGGTGGCTTCGATGCTTTATCGCGACTATCTTCGACCTGATGGAGAATGGATTGCCAATGAAGATGGAGGGCGAGAAAATACAGAAGCAGTTCGATTCCTCCAACAGGCCAATCACGTTCTTTTCCAGCACTTTCCTGGAGCGCTTTCAATTGCGGAGGAGTCAACAACTTGGCCCATGGTTACTCAGCCCACTGATATGGGCGGGCTGGGATTCAATCTTAAATGGAATATGGGTTGGATGCATGACATGCTCGATTATTTCGAGTTAGATCCTTGGTTTAGGCAGTTTCACCAGAACAACATCACTTTTTCTATTTGGTATGCCTACACCGAAAACTTCATGCTGGCACTTAGTCATGATGAGGTTGTGCATGGTAAAAGCAATCTTCTCCATAAGATGCCAGGAGATGACTGGCAGAAATTTGCAAATGTTCGTGCATTGCTTGCCTATATGTGGACCCATCCTGGCAAGAAAACTATCTTCATGGGAATGGAATTTGGTCAACGATCGGAATGGAATGTATGGGGAGATCTGCAATGGGAGCTGTTGAAACATGATCCTCATAAGGGTCTGCAGAGATTGGTTGATGACCTCAACACTTTCTATAAAGCCGAGCCTGCTCTATGGAAAGATGACTTTGATCAGTATGGATTCCAATGGATTGATTGCAATGATAATCGTCATTCTGTAATCAGCTTTATGCGTCGTGAAAGTAGTGGCGGAACTTGGCTTGTCGTCGTCGCCAACTTCACACCTCAAAGTCATTCAAATTACAGAATTGGCGTGCCTATGAGTGGCTATTATCAGGAAGTTTTGAACACAGATAGCTCTTGTTACGGCGGTAGAAACCTCGGCAATATGGGCGGTAAAAATACTGATGAATTCAATATCCATGGATATGAGCAGTCTCTTGAACTCTGTCTACCAGCGCTGAGCGTGCTGGTCTTCCGTCATGACCCGAAGCGTAGTCTTTGAGTGCAGCCAAAGCCAATGAACATGTGACGAAGCTGCCTTCTCAACATTACTGATGGCCTGAACAACAACGGCCTTCAGGTAGGTTTTCTGACTGATCCTGACCCTTGTAATGAGCGACTCCCAGCCCTTATTGCTCCGCGCTGCGCGTGGTGAGTCGGTCGAGCGGACCCCTGTGTGGATGATGCGCCAGGCGGGACGCTACATGAAGGTTTACCGGGATCTCCGGGACCGTTACCCCAGTTTTCGAGAGCGTTCTGAAAATCCTGATCTCTCTTACCAGATCTCGATGCAGCCCTTTGAAGCATTCCAGCCTGATGGGGTGATTTTGTTCTCAGACATCCTCACTCCCTTGCCCGGCATGGGCATCGATTTCGACATCGTTGAAAGCAAGGGCCCCCTCATCCAAAAGCCGATTCGCAGCCTCAGCCAAATTGAGGCTCTTCAGCCATTGGAGCCAAACGCAACCATGCCTTTTGTTGGCGAGGTGCTCGGACGCCTGCGCGAGAGCGTTGGTAATAAAGCTGCTGTGTTGGGTTTTGTGGGGGCTCCCTGGACCCTTGCTGCCTATGTTGTTGAGGGCAAAAGCAGCAAGAATTACGCCGTGATCAAGGCGATGGCTTTCCAGCAGCCAGATCTTCTGCATCGTTTGCTCAACCATTTCGCTGAATCGATTGCCACTTATTTGCGTTATCAAATCGATTCCGGCGCCCAGGTCGTGCAGATGTTTGATTCCTGGGCCGGTCAGCTAAGCCCGGCCGACTACGACACCTTTGCAGCGCCTTATCAAAAAAGAGTCGTAGACCTGGTGAAATCCACTCATCCCGACACTCCAATGATTCTCTACATCTCCGGCAGCGCTGGAGTGTTGGAACGAATGGGGCGCACAGGTGTCGACATCATTTCTCTTGACTGGACTGTTGATATGGCCGATGGCTGCGCTCGACTTCCCGATCACTTAGGTGTGCAAGGCAATGTTGACCCTGGCCTGTTGTTTGGAACACCAGAAGCGATTCGAGAGCGAATTGTCGATGCGGTTCGCAAGGCTCGAGGTCGCCGGCACATCCTCAACCTCGGCCATGGCATTCTGCCTGGAACACCTGAGGACAATGCCAAGGTGTTTTTTGAAGCTGGCAAGACTGTTGACAATCTGATCGGATCTGCCGCTTGACTCCTGCCCGGATCCTGATCACAGGAGCCAGCGGCTGTGTTGGGCAGTACACAGCCGCCTGGCTACTTGAAAACTCCGATGCCGAGTTACTGCTCTGGCTCAGAGACCCGGCCAAACTCACGGCCATCTCAGCGCAACACCCACGTGTTCAACTGCTGGTTGGAGATCTACGTGCCCCCCATTGTTTTGCTAATCAGCTAGCCACGGTCAGCCGTGTGATTCATACGGCAACGGCCTGGGGGGATCCAGAGCGAGCCCATCAAGTGAATGTTGTGGCTGTTAAAACTCTGCTCGGGCTTCTCAATCCAGAGGTTCTTGAGCAGATCACTTATTTCTCCACGGCAAGCATCCTCAATCGGGATCTTCAGCCATTGCCAGAAGCTCTTTCGTATGGCACTGAATACATTCAAACCAAGGCTCAGTGCCTCCAGGACCTTGAGCACCATCCGTTGTCTGATCGGATCGTGGCTGTTTTTCCTACGCTCGTTTTCGGGGGAAGGGTCGATGGCACGAGCCCATTTCCTACCAGCTATCTCACTGAAGGGTTAGAAGAAGCAAGCCGCTGGCTTTGGCTGGCACGCTGGCTACGGGCTGATGCCAGCTTTCATTTCATTCACGCAGCTGATATTGCTTGCATATGTGGCCACTTGGCAACGACCCCCAAACTCCCCAATCGAGAGGCTGGGCAGGGAGCTGTTCGGCGTTTGGTTATGGGTCAACCCGCAATCTCTGTGAATCAAGCTATAGCGACGCTTTGTCGCTGGCGTGGGCTCAGGCAGACGCCTGGTTTACCCCTGTGGGGTTGGCTGATTGAGGCTCTGATCAAGGTGCTACCGATCGAAATCAATGCCTGGGATCGCTTCAGTATCAAACAACGGCACTTTGTGCATGATCCAATTACGACACCAGAACGTGTCGGAGGTCACAGCCATGCAGCCACACTTGAAGCCGTGTTAGCAGATTCAGGGCTGCCGCAGCGAGGAAAAGTTCACAATAAGGGTTAAAGTGTTCATAGAAATGATGCAAGCCCTCATGGCCTCAATGCTTCGCTCTATCGCAGCAGCTGCCTGCGCCCTGCTCTTGGTGATTGGGCTTGGAGTTTCTTCCGTTCAGGCCGCCACTACTGAAGTGAAGCTAGGCAGCGATTCAGGCATGCTTGCTTTCGAGCCCAGCTCTTTAACGATTCAGGCTGGAGATACCATCAAGTTCGTCAACAACAATCTGGCCCCACATAACGCTGTATTTGAAGGCCACGATGAGTTAAGCCATCCAGATTTAGCCTTTGCACCTGGTGAATCTTGGGAACAAACTTTCTCAACTGCTGGTACTTATGATTTCTACTGTGAGCCCCATCGTGGCGCTGGCATGGTTGGAACGGTTACTGTTAACTGAGTTAAACTGACTGACCAATAAGTAGATTTTAAAGACCTTAAAAATATCAAACCTGAGGTGATAATCCTTTTTTTGTTTCCTCAGTCATTTTTTTTGATGACATAAGTTTGATCCATCAAGCAAGTTTGCATAGTATTCCCCGCAGGTTTGCAGGTGCCAAATCTTGTATATATCATCAAGCTAAGAATGTATATGATGCAATGACACGAGAGGGCCTGTCTGATCTTCTCCATGCCGCTGAGCACAGTTTAACGCTACGAGGTCAGTTGAAGAATTGCTCTAATGGTCAGGAGTTAATAGATCTAGCTAAAGATTATGGTTTTCCTGTCAAGCTTTGCGATCTTCAAAATGAGGCTGAGTCACAGCAGATAGAGGATTGGTTTAGAAAAAGTAGAATCTCTCCAATTCGCAAATGATTGGCTTGAATGCAAGTGGCTACAAGTCTTTAAATATTTGCTGGTGAAATGGTTGAAGGTCACGGTGCTTGTGTTGAATTAAGGTATAAGCATGATTGGTGCCATTAGTAATACATTTTCCTTAGAGTAAAAGATAATCCAAATGTTGGGTAGGCTGTTGTATTTTGATCAAGAGAATACTAAAGGTTTAAGCCATGAAGAGATGATCTAATCGTGCATAGATGGAGATGGTTGATCTATAGGCTTCTTTAAACCAATACTTAAATACCTTAATGCATAGATGACAGTTGTTGATGACGAATTCAGCAATGAGGTTTGATTTGTCTCTTGGTGGTGCTTACCACACTCTGCCGAAAGAGCCGTACCAATCAGAACGGTTTACCGCTTGGCGCTAATGGTTAGTCGACATACGGTTGAATCAACGTAAAAGACCACATGCAACCTACGGCGGATCAATTTACCGAAAAAGGCTGGGCAGCAATCGTTTTGGCCCAACAACTTGCCCAACAACGCAAGCACCAGCAACTGGAAACAGAGCATTTGTTGTTGTCACTGCTCCAGCAAAACGCTTTGGCAGGAAGAATCCTAGAAAAAGCAGGTGTGTCGATCGGCAACTTGCAAACAGCCGTGGAGGCACACCTGCAAGAACAGCCCACTCTGCAGGCTGCGCCAGACTCTGTCTATCTGGGCAAGGGAGTCAATGATCTTCTCTATCAAGCTGAGAAACATAAGCAAGCTTTTGGCGATAGTTTCATCTCGATTGAACATCTGTTACTTGCATTGGCCGGGGACAATCGTTGCGGCCGCAAGTTGCTCAATCAAGCGGGTGTGGATGCCGGCAAACTAAAGGTTGCAATTGACGCGGTACGCGGAAACCAGAAGGTGACCGATCAGAACCCAGAAGGAACTTACGAATCTCTCGAAAAATATGGCAGAGACCTGACTGCTGCTGCTCGCGAAGGCAAACTCGACCCTGTCATCGGAAGAGACGATGAGATTCGACGCACGATTCAGATTCTTAGTAGGCGCACCAAAAACAACCCTGTCCTCATTGGGGAGCCAGGGGTGGGAAAAACCGCAATTGTTGAAGGCCTCGCACAGCGGATTGTTAATGGCGATGTACCTGCAGCCCTTCAGAACAGACAGTTAATCGCCCTTGATATGGGTGCTTTGATTGCAGGGGCGAAATATCGAGGTGAATTCGAAGAGCGACTCAAGGCGGTGCTCAAAGAAGTTACCGCCTCTGAAGGACAAATCGTACTTTTTATTGATGAAATCCATACTGTTGTAGGCGCTGGAGCGACCGGTGGGGCAATGGATGCCAGCAATCTGCTTAAGCCAATGCTGGCTCGAGGGGAACTGCGCTGCATTGGTGCAACGACCCTCGATGAGCACCGACAGCACATCGAAAAAGACCCCGCTTTAGAAAGAAGATTCCAACAAGTGCTTGTGGATCAACCCACAGTGCAAGACACGATCTCCATCCTGCGTGGTCTCAAAGAACGCTACGAAGTGCATCATGGTGTGCGCATTGCTGATAACGCCCTAGTTGCTGCAGCTGTGCTCAGTAGCCGATATATTGCCGATCGTTTTTTGCCAGATAAAGCCATCGATTTGATGGATGAATCTGCTGCAAGGCTGAAAATGGAAATCACTTCCAAGCCTGAGGAAATTGATGAAATCGATCGCAAGATTGTGCAGCTCGAGATGGAGAAGCTTTCCCTAGGACGTGAGTCCGACTCCGTTAGCAAGGAAAGGTTGGAAAAACTAGAACGCGAACTTGCTGAATTAGCAGAGCAACAAAGTGCCCTCAATGCACAGTGGCAACAAGAAAAAGGTGCGATTGACGACCTTTCTTCGCTCAAAGAAGAAATCGAACGGGTGCAATTGCAAGTTGAGCAAGCCAAGCGCAGCTACGACCTCAACAAGGCAGCTGAACTGGAGTATGGAACTCTGGCGGGATTGCAGAAACAACTCAGCGAGAAAGAAACTGCCCTGGCCCAAGATGGAGAGGCAGGCGATAAATCACTGCTGCGAGAGGAGGTTACGGAAGACGATATTGCTGATGTCATCGCTAAATGGACCGGGATTCCCGTCGCCAAGCTTGTGCAGTCGGAAATGGAAAAGCTGCTTGGACTTGAAGCAGAACTCCACCAACGTGTGATTGGCCAAGAACAGGCTGTGCAAGCTGTTGCAGATGCGATTCAGCGTTCTAGGGCAGGTTTAAGTGATCCCAACCGCCCGATCGCAAGTTTTTTATTTCTAGGCCCCACTGGTGTCGGTAAAACGGAGCTATCCAAGGCATTGGCCTCTCAACTGTTTGACAGCGAGGCGGCTTTGGTGCGAATCGATATGTCTGAGTATATGGAGAAGCACAGTGTCAGCAGACTGATTGGGGCACCTCCGGGTTATGTCGGCTATGAGGCCGGTGGACAGCTCACCGAAGCCGTACGCAGACGCCCTTATGCGGTAATCCTGTTCGATGAAGTGGAGAAGGCACACCAAGATGTGTTCAATGTGATGTTACAGATCCTTGATGATGGACGTGTCACCGATGGTCAGGGTCGCACAGTTGATTTTACAAATACGGTGCTAATTCTTACCAGTAATATTGGCAGCCAGTCGATTCTCGACTTGGGAGGCGATGATAGTCAATACGGGGAAATGGAGCGGCGAGTTCATGATGCTTTGCACGCTCATTTTAGGCCTGAGTTTCTCAACCGCCTGGATGAAACAATCATCTTTCATAGCCTCAGGCGCGAGGAATTGCGTCAGATCGTTGCCCTTCAGGTCAATCGGCTGCGTGAGCGTCTTTGCGATCGGAAGCTTGGCCTAGAGATCAGTGATACAGCAGCTGATTGGCTCGCCAATGCTGGCTATGACCCTGTTTATGGGGCTAGACCCCTTAAGCGAGCGATACAACGCGAGCTTGAAACTCCAATAGCCAAAAGTATCCTGGCGGGCCTTTATGGAGATAGTCAGATTGTGCATGTGGATGTGGATCAGGAGCGTCTGAGTTTTCGCTAATGCTTATCCCCTTCGCGCTCCCATTAGGGGAGTCGATCGAGCAAATTGATCAGAGCAGAGTCTTCGTCTCAAACCACGTAGGTGTTGCTTCATAGCAAGCTGCATTGGCTTCATTCTCACGCGCTTCTACCCGCCAGCAACAGCTGCGCCCACCATCTCGATCAAGCAGAAGGGCATTGGCCCATTGCCAAACCAGCTCTGCGCTGGACTCCATGCCTACGTTGTCCATCACCCTTAGATCAATAGCGCCTTGATTATTCAGGCTCTGCCATTGAGGCAGGAGCGGATCATCAGCATTGGCGAGGAAGGTGTGATCGAATTGGTTGTTGAGTTGTTGTTCCAGATCCCGAAGACTGGAAAAGTCGACGACAAATCCGTAGGGATCAAGCTCTTGAGCTGCAAACCAAAAGGTAAAACTGCGGCTATAGCCATGCACAAATCGACAGTGTCCTGGATGACGCCATTGACGATGACAGCAAGGATATCCAGAGAAATTCTTGCTACAAGTGTAAGCATTCTTCAGTGTCTTAGTCACGGTCGTTCATCCAGAGAGTTACTGCAGTTGGCGTGTGTTTTGAGATTATGTGTAGAGAGTGACTTTGATGTCGTGATTCGATCTATGTGACTATACGGATCAGCTTAAGCGACGAACAAAATCATGTTCAAATAGAAGCCAATCTTCAAGGCAATGCATTGTAATGCTTTCCATTGAAGGGATTTGCCTAGGGGAATGTACTCTAGAGGCAAGATCTAAAGACTCATCTAAATTCTATGATTTAGATTCAAAGCTCTTGAGTTTGATTATTAACTCATTTGCAAAAGTATATCTAATTGAATAAAAAAATCTTCAGGCAACATTTCAACGTGATTGCGGATGTCCATTGATTTCTGATCAAGGTTTTCAATTTGGTGCCTCCAATCCGAGTGCAAGAAGAAGCGTGATATTTGATGTTTTCGGCATTTGGCAAGTTCTTTTAGCGGAAACCCAGGTCAGGCTCCTTTTGGCAAGATTAGATCTGTGATTGGTGGCAATATCTTGGATGGCGTTGCCTGGTGATAAAGGAGATATGAGAACTGGTAAGTACTAAATCTGGAGAATTGAATTGCTCAGATCTAAGAAGAGAGCAAGAATTAATTGAATTTATTTGCTTGGACGTGCTGACAGTTAAAGATCGATGTGGCTTGTTTCCATACACCAGTAGAAATAAAATCGGAAAGGTGTCTGTTCAGAGCTTTATCGATGATATAGCCATTGAAATTCAACTTATCAGTATTTGGAAGCTTCCCCTTCTAGCTGAGCCTGAGACAAGCCATCTGCTTGATGCTGAGACTGAATGCTTTGAGTAGCTCTTATCAGTCCGTAAGCCCACCCATCACCCCTTGATGTCTCTGGTGTCTGTTGATCCTGACTCCTAGCCATGGCTAGAAGTGAAATTTCTAATCAGTACCCATAGCATTCGAGATGCTGATGCACTGCTCCATCCGCTTCCAGGTTAAAAGGCCTTAGGAGGGGCGGATCATGCGAGAGCGAAGCCAGTTGATGAATAGTTTGGTGCTGAGGGATGATTGCACGGCAGCTCCTGCGCTCCTTGAGGACGAATGCAACCCCTCAGCCCCGCCTTCATCGACCAACTTTGTTTTGACGATATTGGTTTGATTCCAGCGATCTCCCAAGATTGGCTTGATGGAGCCGTTCTGATGATGGCCTGGATGAATCGCACTGCCTTGGAGCAGACATTAAAGAGTGGCCAAGTTCATTACTGGAGCCGCTCGCGTCAGGAGCTTTGGCATAAAGGTGCCACGAGCGGTCATACGCAGATTCTTAAGGGAATTCGTTATGACTGCGATGCTGATGTGCTTTTACTCAGTATCGAACAAACCGGTTTGGTCAGTTGTCATACCGGAGCCCGAAGCTGTTTCTTCTCAGAGGTAAACCAGCATTCGCAGGGAGACTCACTCACTCTTCCACCTCCGATGGATGCATGCAGTGAACTTTTTCGGGTGATTGATCAACGCCACACCACACCTGAAGCCAACAGTTATACAAACAAGCTTTTAGAAGGTGGAGACAATCGCATCCTCAAAAAAATTGGTGAGGAGAGTGCGGAATTTGTGATGGCTTGCAAAGACGACGATGCGAAGGCAATTGCTAATGAAGCGGCTGATCTTCTCTTTCATCTGCAAGTCGCTCTTGCCCACCATGGTGTGAACTGGAGAGAAGTGCTTGAGGTGCTCGCTAATAGACGTGGAGCACCGCGTCGAAACTGAAGGCTGAACTGTGGCTGATTGAGTGATTCTTATTTGTGAAATCCCTATCAACGTGGTTGCCCAAAGTTGGTGGATTGTGAACGGATCCACTCAAGTGTGAGCCGATCTCTTTTGGAAACAGTCAAGACAGGCAATGCCCCCTGGGATACGGCCATGACATCGCCAGCATGATCACTGTGCCCCCATAGGCCAAAAGCATGACCTAGCTCATGCAAGGCTGTCGCTTGAAGGACAGGCGCTCTTAGTTCTGGTGAAACCATGACCTTCACTTTTGGCTCAAGTTGGGTTGCTTTTTTGCGTCGAGCCTCAATGATCGTCAGCAGACTGCGGCCATTGCTGGCACGCCAACCCGAGGGGAGCTGTCGCAGCGGAGGGCGTTTTCTAAACACCATCACATGAGCGCGTTCAATCTCAGCGACCCTCGTTAGTGGAATCACTTCAGACCAGCTATTGAATGCAGCATCAACAGCATTGGCCCATCGTTTTAACCAGCGATGGCCCGCAACAGAGCCTTTGGGGTTTGGTTCAATCCATACACACCAATGAGGCAAGCTTGGATAACCAAAACTGGTGGTCGCTAATTTGTCGACATACCCGAGCCCATTTCTGGACTCGGGTAATTGGAGACCACCATTTAAAACACGCACGTCTTGTGCTGGTGGACAGGGATCTGGAACCATTTGGATTATTGAGAAGGAAGGCCGACGCCGCGGGCCATCAGGGTTGCCAAAAGGGGAATGAATGCAAATCCAACGATTTCGATGTTGATGAACCAACCGAGGCGAGTCACTAACGAGGAACTCACTTCAGGCAGTTCTCCCTTGCGCAGTGGAATAGCCCAGAGGATATAGGTGACAGTTGGATAAAGCGAAAGAGTCCCCGCAACAATAAAGACTCCTACCTTCCACCAGAACAAAGGGTTTTGAGTATAAAAGTCACTTCCTTGGCCGAAATACAACACCCGCAGAATGCCGCTGATCAATAGCGCCAAGCCTGCTATGCCATAAACGATGTCCGTGATGACCATCGCCGTGGCTTCTCCACGGTTTGGGGAAGCCTTCAACAGCTTTCGCTCAAGCACCAAGGCAGCAAAGCAAACCATGAAGCTCAGGTAGTGGACGTAGGCAATTCCAGCATTGTTGACAATCTCAGGCATGAGGAGGACTCCCAAGTGGATGGGATGAACGAAATTCGTTTTGACGCTAGCGACATCAAGCTCAATGAACGGCTATCTCAATAGAAGAAGAGGGTGAGGGGGGTCTGCATCAATTAAAGCAACACGACATCCTGAAGAAACTGTTTAATAACGCATAAAAAGTTAATTCCGTACTCTTTCTTACGCAGTCAGGATGGAAACACTTTGGCTCTAGGTTCAATTAAGAGTTGAGTTCCAGATGGTGAGTTCTTTAAGTGCCTATCTTGGGGAGATCGGGCGACATCAACTTCTGACACCTGAACAGGAACTGACAATGGGTCGGAAGGTTCAGGCCATGGTTGCGCTTACTGACCGCTGCCATCTTGCTGGTGGAGCAGGGCCCGAATGCGAATACTCAGATGATCAGCGCCTCACCATTCGTCGTGGTGAAAAAGCCAAGAATCAGATGATCACTGCCAATTTAAGACTTGTAGTGAATCTTGCCAAGCGCTACCAGGGCAAGGGTCTTGATCTTCTCGATCTGATTCAAGAAGGCACGCTTGGACTTACCAGAGCAGTGGAGAAATATGACCCAACCCGTGGCCATAGATTTTCGACTTATGCCTATTGGTGGATTCGCCAAGGGCTTAACCGGGCACTATCGACCCAGAGCAGGACGATACGAATTCCCGTCAATGTGAATGAGAAGCTAACCAAATTAAGGGCAGCAAAGTCAAGACTGATGCAGAACAACGGCTTGCCTCCCACTGCTGAGCAATTGGCAAAAACCATGCGAATGCCGATGGCTGAAGTGGAAGATCTGCTCGCTTGTGAATTACGCAGTGTGACAGTGAGCCTTCAAGGAGTTGTGAAGTCAAAATCCGATCCTTCAGAACTTGCGGATGTCCTTCCCAGCGAAGAGATCCCTCCTATGGAGCGTGCCGAAATGTCGGAAAGAACTGCATCGGTATGGACTTTGCTCAATCGTGCGAACCTCACTCCTAAAGAACGGATGGTGGTCACACTTCGTTTTGGCCTCGACGGATCTGATGAATGGCGCACCCTCGCGGAAGTTGCACGACATATGAGTTGCAGTCGCGAATACTGCAGGCAGGTAGTACAAAGGGCACTGCGAAAACTGCGCAAAGCAGGAATTCAGAGTGGTTTGGTGGAAAGCACCCTTTAAGCGATAAACCTCACTGAAAAGTAGGAAATCCGCCCCAAGAAGGGGCGGAGCTCATCTTATGAATCCCCATAAATCAGGTAAAAATGGAATGACATCGGCGCCGACAAACCATGGTTGATGAGGCCACAGCAACTCACACCACCGTCGATGCAACGGTGCTGGAAAGTTCCGTTATTGATCAGAGTCTGTTTCAAAAGGTGTTGCGTCAGGCTGGGCGAAGCCTTGCAAGGCCGGCTTTAGAAGCTTTGGAAATGCTCCTGGATGCATCAACACCTGCACAGGCCAGACTCACCATGCTCGCTGCACTGACCTACCTCATCATGCCCATTGATTTGGTGCCAGATTTGATCCCTGTAGCAGGATTTAGTGATGACCTTGTTGCACTTACCGCAGTCGTAGGCCTCTGGAGCAATCACATGACTCCCCAGATTCGTGATCGTGCCCGACGCAAACTAGATCGGTGGTTTCCATTTGGCGGCTGATGTCAGGGTGGTCTGGTCAAGTTGAAGATGAGCTGACCCTCCTGTTGAAGGATTGGTTGAAGCAGCAGGGACGTACCCAGGCAGACCTGCGTCGAAGCCTTCAGGCTGTATCGACTCGCATGCCTGCCTTGCTTGAGGTCTTGGAACGTGAACATCGCCTGGGAGGAATACCACGGGTGGCGGCACGTCTATGTGAAATTGAAGCCGAATGGGTTGGAACGAATGCATCATCTCAATCTGACAACCAAAAAGATGTCGATCCTTTCAGCCAACTAGACCTACTTCTGCAAGAAATCCGCGATGACTGCGGCAGCTGAACCAGATGACAGGCAAAGTGGATCTGAATGACTGTTTCATCATGCGTTTGCCCTTACTTGTGACTTGCCTAGGAATGACTGCCAGTCTGCAATTAGCTGCTCCTTTAAGCCTGCAGGCACAGTCGGAGGGTTGGCTACTTGGACCGAATAGCCGTACAGGTGAAAACAGCAAAGTCGTGCCCAGCAACTGCATTGAAGAGGCCGATGGATCCATTACCTGCGATACCAAACTTGAGAATCCCAGCGGCGATACCCCGGCTCGGCCTTCCTACAATCAGTTCAATAACTGAGATCCGCCTTGCGCCGTCTCAAGCGGGCAATGCCTTCATTCCTCAATCTAGTGGATTGGGGAGAAAGAGTAATTGTCAAGGTTCTCACATTGATCACCGTTGTTGTGATCATTGCGGCATTGATACAGCTCATCGTGAATGTTGGCAATGAATTGTTCGTTGATTCACAGCAGAGCTGGCTTGGGGATGACTTAATCAAGGTTCTTGGTGATCTGTTAACTGTGCTGATTGCTCTTGAAGTGCTTCAGAACGTCACCAGTTATCTCCGCCGCCACGTGGTACAGATTGAACTGGTGCTTGTTACAGCGCTCACAGCCGTGGCGCGCAAAGTGATCGTGTTGCCACCAGGATCTGATGATAAACCTCAGTTACTGGCTGGACTAGGGATTGCCTCGATTGCTTTGGCCGGGGCTTATTGGCTGGTTAAGAGAGCGACAATTGATCCGGCCCTTTCTGCTCGTTCCAGAACAAAGCCAACCAAATTGTCCCAGGGTGAGGATCAGTTCGTTCCACACGATGCAGACGGTGAGGGGCCAAATGCAGCTGATCTCCCACGCTGAGATCAACCCACACATCGGGATCTTTCAGTTGCATACGTGCACTCCCCTTCATTAGCACAATCCATTCGTGATCAGCCTGGTCATACCAGAACCCCTCTGGACTAGATGCAGCACAAGAGAGAATTAGTTCTAGGCGCCAATTTGAACCAGCGTGGAGAAGATGCTGTTGTTCCTGTCCTTGTGGAGGTAATGGCCGCGTTAGCAGATTGGCATCGGAAGAAAGCTGCTCGACAGGCTCAAGTTCACCCCAACGGCGTCCAATCTCAAAGCCCCAAGATCGAGCTAACTTCACCACTTGGTTGTGATCTCCACAAGCGGCTAGCAGTTCTCGTCGGCCAGGGACAGTTTCTAGCGACTGAATCATTTTTTGAAGCTGTTGCACCTTGTCGAGGAATCGGTAGAGATCCTGTTCTGCCATCCACTTCTCCAGAATTCATTTCCAACTAATGATGCTGATAACAAATTGTTCAAGGCATCAGCGAAATTTTTTTGGTTGCCTCATCCGCTTTGATCATCACAACACGCATAGAAATACTCAACCATGAAAACCTTTGACCAGGATTCACAACCTATTTCCATGCCTTACATCAGCGAGCCTATGAGAGCAGTGAACAGCAGTTGATTCGGCTCAGGATCTGCTCGAGGCCTTTTTGATAGCCCAGTCCTCTCTTTCACGGGGATGCCAAGCCCATGCGCAACTGTTAAAGCGGTATCAGCAGATCACAACAGATCACTACGGCAGACTTAGGCGTTACTGCTGATGATTGCATGAACCTACAGATTCGCCTGAGGCGACTTGTACTTGAACTTGGGGGCCAAACTGCAGGATTATTAATCCTGATCTCTACACTCTTGATCCATCCTATTGGCTCCATTGCATTGGATACCGATGCTGGAGGATCGTTATTCAAGCAACACTGTTCAGGGTGTCATGTAAATGGTGGCAATATCATCCGACGTAACAAAACCCTTAGGCTCAAAGCACTAGAGCGCAATGGTCTAGATAATCCTCAAGCAATCGCCAGAGTGGCTCGAGAAGGAATCGGGCAAATGTCTGGCTACGAGGATGTTCTCGGCGATAGTGGAGATCAGCTCGTGGCGGCCTGGATATGGGCTCAAGCTCAGAATGCTTGGACCCAAGGGTAAACCTCAAGAGAGGTCCATATTCCTTCCTTCCAGTAAACGTCTTGCTCTAGAAGCTGCCTAACAACATCAAGACTTGCGGCTTCGAAAATCCCAAAAACATGAGTGCTCCCTTCTGTTGGACCAAGAGTGATCAGAATGCCCTGTTTCTTAAGAGTGGTAAGCCTATTGAGGTGTTCTTCACGAAAAGGGCTTCGCTTTTCAAGTGCGTTCTCGCAGTAAGTACCCCAAAGAACAAATCGTGCCATGTCTGCTGCGTAAAACTCATCGCTAAAATTTGTCTCTTAAAGGATGGCACAAATGGGTAACTAAACGCTATGTTGTTGAAGTAGATTTCCGTTTTACAAATCATGCTCACCGGCAGCGACCTCCTCACGAAAGTCAAAGACCTGGGTGATGTCAGCAAATCCGATCTTGTTCGCGCCTGTGGCTATGTCTCCACGAAGAAGGATGGTGGAGAACGCCTTAACTTCACTGCTTTCTACGAAGCTCTACTAGAAGCTAAAGGTGTAAGCCTTGGGATAACTGGTGTTGCAGGTATCGGTAAGGGTGGACGCAAGCTTAGTTATGTAGCTACTGTTCAGGGCAATGGCAATCTATTGATTGGCAAGGCCTATACAGCCTTACTTGATCTCAAGCCTGGCGATGAATTTGAAATCAAGCTTGGCCGCAAGCAGATTCGCCTAGTTCCCGCTGGAGCAAGCGACGAAGACGACGATTGATTCATATTTTGAGCTAAGGGAGATTCAGAGAAGATCGTTCCAACCTCATTTGAATCACGCAAGCCCTGGAAATCTTCCAGGGCTTTTTTTGTTGTGTCTTAAGGCAGGATGATAGATATGAGCAAGTTAAAACTCATCCAGCAGCGTTGCGCAGCTCCTTGCAGAAAAGACCCGCTTCTTGAGCAACTAATCCAGGAGCCGCAGCAGCCATTCGTTTCACTAGAGCACTGCCAACAATGGCTCCATCAGCACCCCAACTTTTCACCTGCCGTACTTGCTGAGGCCCAGAAATTCCAAATCCGACTGCTACAGGATTGGAGCCGGACAACTTGAGTTGCTGCACCAAGGATTGAACACGATCCTCCATTACAGAACGTTCGCCAGTAACTCCCGTCACGCTTACTAAATAGGTAAAACCCCTGCTGCTTTCTGCAATCCTTGCCATACGCTCCGCAGGTGTAGTAGGAGCCACCAGAAGAACCAGATCCAGTCCACGAGCAGAAGCCAAGGGAGAAAGGCGCTCAGCTTCCTCGAGTGGAAGATCTGGGACCACAAGACCGGCAACTCCAGCCTCAGCAGCTTCATCACAGAAACGCTCCATACCCCGGTTGAACAATGGATTGGTGTAGGTGAACAGGATCACAGGAATGGAAAGTTTGCCCCGCAAGTCAATCAACATCTGCAAGACCCGAGCTGGTGTTGTTCCAGAAGCCAGTGCGCGAGAAGCAGCTGCCTGAATTACCGGACCATCGGCGAGAGGATCGCTATAGGGAATGCCCAGCTCGATCATGTCCGCGCCAGATTGCTCCAGGCTGAGCAATACCTCAGCAGTGGTTTCTAGATCAGGATCACCAGCCATTAGGAATGGCATGAGTGCAAGGCGTCCCTCAGCTTGTACTCGTTGGAAGCGACTGCTGATTGTGGCGTGTGTATTGGATTTAGGTGCCAAGAAATCTGCCATAGCAATCAATTAGAAGAAGGCGTGAGGGGGGCAAACGCCCTAGAACCTATGGGTCAGAGGGGGCTTGTTGCTTAGGATTCTCATCCTCAATATCCTTCAGTAAGGAAACTTTCTCAGCATCAGGTAATGCATCGAAGCGAGCCTGAAGTTCAGCAGCTGATAGATTTTCATAGGCCTGTTGATAACGTCGCCGTTGTTGCATGAAGGTCATATTCCCTGAAACCACTCGAAGTAGATATGATCCCGTCCAGGCGACAACAACCACAACAAGAAGTGATTGAGCAGCGATACCGGCAGAAATACTATCCAGGCCCGTAAATCTCAATACACTGTAAGCGATCCCCCCGAGTATCAAAATAAGAAAGCCCAGCTGAATGACCTTGGCACGCGTCATATGTTTAAACCTCTCCTTGCCCATTAAGGCGAAGATTCAAAAAAGGCGCGAATAGGATTAAACCTGGAAAGAACAGGAACACCAATCCGTAGGCGCTTAGACGCTCGAATTTGCCCATACAGTGCCACCGTCTGTTCATCCAGGAATAGAGGAGCAAAGGGACAACAATCAAATAGAGGCCGCCTAACAAGGCATAGGCAGCGAGCACCATCAGAGAGTTGATCGAGATTGAACTGGTGACGGCCTGTAGAAACACTGTCAGCAAACTGCTTGGTATAAATCTAGGATGCCATTGCGGGCCTTGGCCCAGCCATTGCCGGGGGCATGGCGGAATTGGTAGACGCAAGCGACTTAAAATCGCTTGTCCTGAAAAGGACGTGGGGGTTCAAGTCCCCCTGCCCCCACTGGTGATCATCGCAACGAGCCAAATATTTCCCCATTTGCGTAGAGATTCAAGTTGCTAGCCAGACCCCAATCGGATCCTTGATTGCCAGCTCGAGCAATGGTGCAATTAATGCGCTCCGATGCGTGCTTTATCAATCAACCGAAACAGACCAGCCCAACAGCTCGCCAGCATGAAATGGAACTAAGTGTTCAGAAGAATCTGCGTTCGTTTGTCCGCTAAAAGTAGCTGGTACAACATGAGCTCTTCGTATCAGTTTGATTGAGGTGTTATTGAGGGGCAAGCCATAGAAAGCTGGACCGTATTCACTGGAGAAGGCCTCAAGACGATCAAGTGCTCCTTCCTGCTCAAAGACTTCGGCATAACTTTCCATCGCATAATGAGCATTGAAAATGCCACCACAACTACAAGCACTCTCCTTTGCAGAGCGAGGGTGTGGTGCCGAATCAGTGCCAAGGAAAAAGCATGGTTTGCCACTTGTCGCTGCTCGACGCAGGGCGAGTCGATGGCGTTCACGCTTGGCTACTGGTAAGCAGTAGAAATCACTACGAAAACCACCGAGAAACATTGCATTACGGTTGATATGTAAATGATGAGGAGTGATAGTGGCTGCCAGATTCGGCCCACCTGTTTCCACGAACTGAACTGCCTCTTGCGTCGTGATGTGCTCCATCACGACACGAAGATTTGGATAACGCCCTATTAGTGGTGCCAGGTGGTGCTCAATAAAAAAGGCTTCTCTATCAAAAATGTCGATATCGACATCGCTCACCTCACCATGAACGAGCAATGGCATCCCAATTTTCTCCATCGTCTCTAGAAGTGAGTTAATCGCTCTTAGATCACTGACCCCCTGCTCGGAATTAGTTGTGGCATGGGCTGGATAAAGCTTGGCGGCGATGAAAACATGCTGTTGATGCCCTTGTTCTAAAACATCTGCAGCCAAACTCTCGTTGAGGTAGGCCGTCATCAATGGCGTAAACGGAACACCATCAGGAAGGGCTGCCAAAATCTGGTCGCGATAGGTTATTGCTGCTTCTACACTCGTGATTGGTGGCCTGAGATTGGGCATCACGATTGCTCGTCGAAACACCCGAGCTGTGCTGCCTAGCACCGCATGCAGCATGGCACCATCCCTCAGATGGACATGCCAGTCATCCGGTTGACGCAAAATGAGTTGGTCGGGCAAAGAATCCAATGTCATCAACCCAGAATGAGGTGTAGAGGTTTCAGCAACGAAGCAAGACCCAAAAATAAATTTGCAGTGATACCCGCCTTTCAGGAGCGACTCTCAAAGACGAAGTTTTCGAAGCTATAGCTCAGTCATCCCTAAGAACAGACAGTGACATTCTGTTCTCAGGAGAAAGCCTTGGCCAGTGCAGAAGAGCAAGAAGCGAAAATGAAGATCATCGATAGAAGCATTTTTGCAGCGATAAGTTTTCTAAGCAGAGCGACATCAGAGAATCAGTTGGTTCGATTGAGCAACAGCGAATTTTGCAAGCATGAAGACCAAAGCCTTAAGATCGCCTTGCGCAAGCAACCATGATTTTTGAGAGAGAGGGTCAGAGTTTGCGTTTAGATGCAGAATCCCTTTAGTCCGTTCGGATCACATGCCGCAATTCCTTGAACCGGCTTTACAAGTGCTGGCAGGAATCGGCCTGTTGTTTGGGGGCGGAGAACTGTTTGTGCAGGGTTCCGTCGCCCTTGCAATTATCTTCGGTATACCCGAGCTTGTGATCGGTCTCACTGTTGTGGCGTTGGGCACATCTGCCCCCGAGCTGTTCGTCAGTGTGAGTTCAGTGCTCAAGGGCTCCGATGCCCTGGCCGTGAGCAATGTGGTTGGTAGCAATATTTTTAATGTGATGGTGGTGCTCGGCAGCAGTGCCCTTGTGCTGCCACTCAAAGTGGAGAGTCGTTTAGTGCGACGTGATGTTCCTCTACTACTAGCGGTGTCTGCAGCCGTATGGGGAATGGCTTCAGTAGGTCGTGTGACATGGCAGGCCGGAGTAGCCCTCTTGATAGCTCTCTTGATCAATTCTGTATGGGAAATCCGTACGGCCCGGGAGGAACCGGATGGAATGGTGGAGGCTGAGCCGCAGATCAATAGTGAAACTGCCAATGGCGGTTGGATCAAAGCTTGTATCCGCCTTTTGCTTGGCATCCTGTTGTTGACCGTCGGATCGAACCAGCTGGTTAATGGGGCAAGCGATGCTGCTTCACTCTTAGGAGTGAGTGAGACCGTCATCGGACTCACGATCGTGTCTGCTGGCACCTCAATGCCGGAATTGTTCACATCTTTGGTAGCTGCTCTACGAGGCCGCACAGATCTTGCGATCGGCAATGTGGTGGGCAGCAGCTTGCTCAATCAACTTCTGGTCCTGAGCAGTTGTGCCTTGATATCTGGTGGGGCTGGGCTGCAAGTCGATCGTTTGATCATTGAGCGAGATCTACCTGTGATGGTGCTCACCACGCTTGCCTGCATGCCAATTTTTTGGACCAGGGGACGAATTAGCCGACTTGAAGGAGGGATCCTTGTAGGGCTTTACGTTTTTTATGTGATTGATCAAGTTCTCCCCCGCACCTTACCCACTTGGCAGGATGGATTTCGATTGACAATGCTCTGCATTGTTCTACCGATTGTTCTCGTTATGATAGTGCTTCAAGCCTTGCTGTACTGGCGTCAACTGCGCAGAGAACGAATAACTCATAGTACTGACTGATGAAAGGTTTGTTATGTTATTCATGAAAACAATAGAATGAATATTTCCGATAAACTTTACATCCTAATCTTTCAGGCAAATCTTTCTAGAAGTTACAGCTAGAATCTTCGTAGTGCTATTTATTTTAAGATCATATTGTGTGTCATGTGATCAATGTATAAGTTGGATAAAGTAGTAGGAGGCAGCCCTACACGTAGTATTTTAGAAGCCTGAGGCGATTTGATAAAGTTGTTTTATGAAATTAACTCTAAGTTTTTTAATTGAAGTTTAAATGAATCTAGAAGGTGTCTTTGTATCTATGCAGATGCATTGAAGGGTACGATGGGTTAAAAGATTTTCTTTGATTTTGATCATTACCTTTCCTTGGATTAATCAAAACATAGATCCCAATACATGACTGACTAAGCGTCTCGGGAACTCAATCACGATAGCGTTGACGTCAGAACCTTTTTGCAATGATGTTAAAATTTATATTTGATCTTTCGCTAACAGCTTTGCGGTCCGGGCATTAAACATGAATTTAGATGAGCTCAGGTCATTAGCCGTTGCGGCCGAGAAATTACGTCAGCAGGGTGACCTGCAAAATGCAGTAAAAATATATGAAAGGTTGCTATCCGAGAATCAAGCAGACCCGCAAATTACTGCATTATATTGCGATGTACTCACTGAAGGCAGACAGGCAGATGCAGCACTTAAATGGATTGAAAGAACACTGAGTGCAGATCAAATTAGAAATCACCCACAAGTTGGTACAGCAAAGGCAAAGGCACTACTAGGCCTAGGACGTTCCCCTGAAGCATTGGCTGGATTCAACTCTGTTGTGAAACATCACTCCGAATGGGCTGACGGATGGAATAATTTAGGTTGTTATTTACTTGAACTTAACCGCATTGATGAAGCCATTCCAAAATTAATAAAAGCCTTGGCGCTTGAACCAACTCATTGCAAGGCAACACTTGCGTTAGCAAAGGCTTACAAGAAAAGGGGTGAAATCAAGAAATCACTTTCTACGTTAGAAGATTTGCTTTTATCACAAGATAGCAAGCCCGTAAGGTACGCATACATACAAGGGCTAACTCAAGATGATCAATACGAAAAGGCACTAAATGAAAGCATAGAGCTTTGCAATGCCAAAGAGGTAGATATTAATGATGAGATGATCAAAGCAGAAGCATACTTAAACACAGACAATATTAATGGATATCTTGAGATACTAGACAAGACTGCCAATATTAATTGGAACGGATCATCAAACGGAAGCAAGTCAATTTACGCATTATTCCAAGCAGGCCGAAAAGCTGAAGCACGATATCGACTTGAAGAATGGCTCGAGAAGTTTCCAGCTGACCATGCGGCTCGCGTTGCAAATGCACAACATCTACTCAGCAACTGTGAATTTGAGCAAGGCTGGCGTGAGTATGAACATAGGATGAGATTAGGAAACAATCAATTACATTACGATCTACTTGCGAATTGGAATGGATGCCCAATCAATGATGAGAATGTATTAGTAATAGGAGAGCAAGGGGTTGGAGATATGTGCTATTTCTCCCGTTTTCTCAACGCCATAGTTAAAGACAATCCAAAAACGACTCTTATTTGCGAACAAAGAATGATAGATCTACTTGAGACAAGCTACAAGGATATAAATATAATTGATAACCCTGATCAAATAAAACTGCTCGGCAAGCCATTGACCAAAATTGCCATAGGATCATTACCACTTATTTATGGATCTACTGCAAAGGAAATAGATGATCTATATACTCCTATCAGTGCCAGAAAGGCAGATGAATACATATGGCATGAAATATTAAAACGGGATGCTAGTAATAAAGTAAGGATAGGTATATCCCTTGAAGCAGGAAGAATAATTGACATCACAGCGCGACGTAACCGGTCGATTCCGGCGATTCTTGTTTTAGAACAACTTAAAGGGCTACCGATTACATTGGTTGATCTTCAACATACAGGACATTCAAACAGCTTTTACGCAGAGGCAGAGAAATTTGGCTTGGAAGTATTAAATTACCCCAAGCTTACAAAAGACCTCGGTCAACTTCTCGCGATGGCCTCAGCATTAGACGGAATAATTACTGCTCAACAGACAAATGCACATTTATTTGGTGCCATGCATAAAAAAGGTATCGTTATATTGCCGATAACAAGTCATTTTGCTTTTGGTAATGACATCAAGTCTATATGGTATCCAACACTTCAGCTTATGCGGGCCTCTGGATGGCGAGACTGGGAAAGCATAACCAGTGCATTGAGAACTGTAATTATAAAAAGCTGGCTAGAAGAGTAAAATAGATCTTGATGTAAAAAAATTAAATACTTTGAAGTTCTATCAAGGCAAATAGCAATCAGAGCCGGTATGATTTACAGCATGAAAAATTAGGTAATTTTCAAGTGAAGCAACTGAATGGATTACTTACACAAGTTCTATATAGTTACCAGTGCCCTAAATCTCTATTAAAAGCAATAGCTACTTATGGCAAAAATATCGAATGGGAAACTATCAAGGCAAGAGGTGCCTCTAAGAATATATTAAATACCGGACGCTCTTATATTCATCCCTCATCAACTCTTAAGTCCGTTGATAGCCTCAGAGAACTACATATTTGGCTAGAGGAATGCCTTAATGATGTGAGGCAATCTGTTGGATGGAGAGAGGAATCCGTAAGAGACCTATGCATTACCCAAAGCTGGCTTAACAGATCAGATATAGGCGAGATGCATCATAAACATACACATGCTCTATCAATATTATCAGGTATACTATATCTATCTGAACCATCATCAACAAGATTCTATTTACCATCTATATATGCATTGTCAAATACAATTGCTGGAGATATGGCCACCAATCGTCTTGAAATTGAAGAGTTATTCGAAGGAAGTTACGGTAAACTTATAATTTTCCCCTCTGCTTTGGCTCACTCTGTCGATCCAAATCTAGAACCAAAAGCAAGACTAACTCTTTCAATTAACAGTTGGTTCCGAGGTGAAGTAGGAGTAGCAGAAGAGCTAGTCTACTTACCAGAGTCGCTTAATAGCGTTATCAAGAGTGAATCTATTTTAGCTTCATAAGCTGCAGATATACTGGCAAAGTCAACCCAAGAGTTGCTGCGAATAATGTCAATACTATCAAACCATGGTGAGATATTTCCCTCTCGCATAAACATAAAATGAGGATTTGGCGGAATTATTGCTATTGTTTTTATACCCATCATTGCACCAAGAAAGGCATAGGGATGGTCCGAAGTTATCAATAGATCTAAGTGATTTAAAAGAACAGCTGAATGATATATTTCACGAGGAGATTCAAGACAAAGATAATTCGAATAAGAACAGGCGTCTTTATTAATTACATCTGCAAAAGATTGATCAGAATCAAGCTCAATCAAGTTTATCGGCAGTCCTTTAAAGGGCTTTAAAGCAATACTTGGCTCAACTCTTGTCTTAAAATGACTTACGCCTTGAGTAAAGTTAGGATTGTTCAAGGCAAAACCAACCTTAGGAAAAGAATTTGACTGAGTTAATGAAGAGAAGTTCCGCTTATCTGTCATATGAATAGCAGGCAGAAGCTTGTCATTGGATTCAACTTTTAAGGGTGTTGCAGGAGTAGGATTAAATCTTAGTGGTAGTTTAGAGATTGGTAGCCATATAGTGTTTACATCTGATATTGACTTGACAAGCTCAATATCAACATGAACACTAATGTCGTTATTAATACAGCGGAAAAAGCGGGCCATATATGGTTGAACTAAGGCTATAACCTGTTTAGCCTCAGAGAAAAGGGGAGACAGGTAGCGACTAAACAAGAGAATATCTCTTATATCATGGTCTAGTGCAACAACAATTATATCCTTGCCACATAAAGATTGACCATTCCAGGTTGTGAATTGATCTTGTTTGTAATCCTTATAGGTAAGTTCAATGCCATATGAGTAGTATTCGAACCCATTCTCATAATCACCTTCAAGCAAATATTGATGACCCAAGCCAAACTTGAAAAGGGAGCCTCCATCATTCAAAAATGGGCTTTGATGAATAAGATCCCAGGCAAGCTTATTACTACCCAGGTCAAACAATGCTGATACACTCTGAACAAATAATGACTCATTATCAGGATATAGAGATGACGCTTGCAATAATGTTTGTGAGGCTAATTCAGGTTGGCTGTTAGATTGATAACAATTAGCCAATATCAGCAAATTCTCAATGCTCTTATTCTGTTTATAGGCATGCAGAGCATAGTCAATCGCCTCTTCAAGCCGATCTATATTTAATAGTATTTGTATGACCTGATGAGAGATACGCTCCTCTATGGGATTAGGGAGTAGAGGCTCTAGGATTAATAGTGCCTCATGAAATTGATGCCTATTACAATATGTATGAGCAAGGTACTCTCGAATTAATGCCGAATGACGATTGTTATCAAGAATATTTTCAAGTATGTGATTTGCCTCTTCATATCGTTCCATAAGTTGAAGCTGATGTGCTACTGCAATGTGCATTATTTGACAATCTGGCTGTGCAGATTTACTGCCTTGCAAAAAAATCAAAGCGTCGAGCTTCCTATCGTAATAATTAAAGCAATCAGCACTGAGGGCAAGCGCAAAAAGATTGCGAGGCTCCTTTTTGAGTACTGTAGAGCAGAAAGCTAATGAATCCTCCACCTTCCCTGACTCTAGTAATTCCCTTGCAAGATGGAGGGTTGTATCCTGAAGTAATGGTTCATGAGCGACAACGTCGTATAAGTAGTTACAGGGCATAAGCGGTTAAACGAGTTAATTTTATTGGTTGTTAGATTCAGTAGTTTAAGTTAACTTTAACCTGGAATCCTACCAAAATAGGGACTTCGAGGAATTTCTTGCAGCATAAAGATATTAAAGCACCCCAATTAAAGCACCCCAGGTAGTGATTCTTTAACTTAGTTTTTTAGATACTGTATCTGCCAAAGGGCTCAAATCTCAATACCCATTAAGGAATAAAACAGCCCTTTAGCAGTATTGGCAATTGCTCTGTTAATATTTGATTGTAAATAATCTATCGCGCTGAACATAATGGCTCCGAACATTTTAAAAAATACTGGAACGGCATCGCTTGAGTCAACGACTGATCTGGCCGCAACTCTGATGGACCAGATCCAGCAACTTATTACGGATAGCTGGGTTATTGACTATCCAATAGATGGTGGAAGTGCTGGAGAAATAACGGGTACAACTAATGACTTTGGATATAAGTGGGATGATTCCTACAAAGCAAGTGGAACAATCATTCCAGGAGTTGGTGAGTACACAATTACTCCGGCTGTTCCCGCCTACACAATTACTCCGGCTGTTCCCGCATACACAATTACTCCGGCGATACCTGGAACACCAGGATTTAATGCATGTCCTCCTTTTAGTTGTCCCGTTCCAGGCACACCAGGCGTTCCAGCTGTAATGTCACCAGCTATTCCAGCTGTAATGTCACCAGCTATTCCAGCTGTTATGACACCAGCTATTCCAGCAGTTACAGGATCTGTGTCTGGTGGTATTGAGGTCGATGCAACTGTTACCGGCGTAAGCGATGCAATAAACCCTCTGCTTGCAAGTGTTACATTTAAAGATGGCACTATGACAGATCCAGATTCATCTGGACTGGCAACGGAAACAGTAACGTATAACTTTGATCAAGTACTTCAGGGAGATTTAATAAATATATCTGGCAGTGCATCATTTACAGATCTATCGGTAGATATAGCAGGCGTGACAACTAACTTAGGGACAATATCACTTGGAACGATGGATATGCAAGCTATACCTGACATCCCTCTATATTTTGATGCAGTAATTGACATTCCCTCATTCAATGATGCGCCAAGCCGAACAGCAAATGGGGTCGCCTATGAATTATTCCCTCAAGCAACCAAGCTTGAGGCGGAAGACATATCACTCTCCACAGGAGTAAATGTTCTTTGTGACTTTATAACAGACTCCTTGCTTGACCCTCTTACATCCATGTGGGATGAATATGTAGGCTCACTTTTTGAAGCAGTAGGAGCAAGCGTACCGGAAGCACCATCTCAATACGCAGAAGATTATATTAATCAATACTCAAGTGAGATATTACCAAACGTCAACACTCAGATAGAGACGAATTTCAATGCCGATGTGGATGTTCTCTTGCCAACTATCATTCCATACGTACAGGCAATTACGGCTGCTACATGGGACTACGAAGATTATCCAATTTTACCAAATGGCAATCATAAAGCCGCAATCCTAACCTCTGGCCTTTTCTCTGGTGTTGATGCAAGTAATTCAGATTTTACAAATGCTAATTGTCAATCTGTAGATTTCTCCTATGCAAACCTCACTGGTTGTGATTTTACTGGGGCAAATCTAGCAGGAGCAAATTTAACTGGAGCCACAGGTGCTCCATCAAGCTTAAAAACTAATACATACCTAGAACCAGCCTTAGGCTCTGCTACAAGTTCAAAAGCTCAAAGATTTGACAGTAAGCCTAATTTTGACGGTGCCGTTCTTCATGGCGCTAATCTTAAGGGTACTGACTTTGATTTAACTGGCGCTTATTACGATGTAAATACAATGTTCGATGAAGATTTTGACATCGAAAACTCTGGATTGAAAAAATTCCACCCACACTTATTCATCGTAACAAATGATTTGTACGAACACTATGGCAATAATGCCAACAAAGTTATATACGATTTTGCAAATGATAATTCCCCATGTGGCTGTAAAGGTAAGCCTGGTTTGCGAACCAAGCTCAATAATGGTGAATATCGTCTTTCAAAGTTTAATGGTAATAAATACTATAAAAAATTGAGCAATCGCCAAAAAACAGCTGTGGATACTTATTTAAGTGAGAATACAGATGAAGACAGAGATAATTATCTTGCAAGTTTAAAAGTTGATGACTTAATGAAGGGTCTTAGGCTCAACGCAGATAAAGGCGGAGATAAAATTGTTGGTGGCTACGGAAATGATCGCATCTATGGCGATTCTGGCGACGACAAACTTTATGGCAACACTGGTGATGATTATCTCAGTGGAGGTAAAGGCGATGATCGCTTAACTGGTAACGATGGCAATGATATCCTTAAAGGCAGATTAGGCGATGACACACTTACTGGAGGGGATGGTGCAGATATATTCATGGCAGGCAAAGGCAAAGATGTGGTCAAAGATTTTGATTTAGCATCTGGAGATATAATTCAAATCGACAAGGATTGGGAATACGAGTTTATCTCAAAAGGAGACAATACGATTATTTACTTCGGTGACTACGGATCCATGAAGTTGAGAGATGTAGACCTGAGCCTATTTGAAGGCAATAATCAAATTGTGCCGCGAATTGAATTGATATAAATAACCAGAAGTACTTTCAAAAAGTTCATATCTCTATAGCGATAATCGTCTAGTACGGACTCTATAGAAATATTCTTATTAATTTAGGCTATACTCCCAGGCAGTGAAACTTTGATTTAGCCTTGGTCTTTACATACTTCATCCGTTAAAGGGATCAAATCCCAATATTCTTTAAGGGAAACAACAGCCCTTCAGAAGGATTGATGATGCGTTGCTAAGATTTAGAATCATTTAGTGTATCAAAGTACGCATAATGGCTCCAAATATCCTAAAAAACACTGGAGCTGCATCGCTTGAGTCAACGACTGATCTAGCCGTAACTCTGATGGACGAGATCCAGCAACTTATTGCTGATAGCTGGGATATTAACTATGGAATAAATGGTGGAAGTGATGGTTGGATAACGGGCACAACTAACGACTTTGGTTATAGTTGGGAAGAGACTGGATCGATTAAAGGTACTGTTATTCCCAAGAGCAACCCTTGTGGTTGGATGCATGTAAGTTGCACTGTCCCCGCACAAACAGGTTCTCTTTCTGCGGGTTTTCAAGTTGAAGCCTCTGTTAAAGGATTTAGTGATGCAATAACACCTTTGCTTGATAGTACTACTTTTACAAGCGGGACGATGACACAGCCAACACCATATCAACCGGCTGAACCCGCTTACACACTGGTGCCGGCTCAACCAGCATACACACTGGTGCCGGGGATACCTGGGATTCCTGGCTCTGCTCAAATGTCACCAGGAGTATCGGCTGTAATGAATCCGGCCACTCCAGCAGTGCCAGCTAGCAATCTCACGACGGAAACAATTGAATATAACTTTGATCAGGTAGTTAAAGGTGATTTGATTCAGATATCAGGCTCTGCAGCTATTACGAACATCAAGTTCTCTTACGATGGTATAGGATACAATTTTGGAGATATCAAGGAAAATGTTTCATCATATCCTGGGGAAATACCTGATATCCCGATTTATTTCAATGCAATAATTGAGATTCCATCCTTCAATGATGAAGCAAATCATATAGCAAATGGTGTTGGTTATGAACTATTTCCTCAAGCAACAGAGTTAACAGCTGAGAATATTTCTATCTCTACAGGAGTGAATGTGCTTTGTGATTTCATCATTGATTCATTGTTAGACCCACTCACATCTGCGTGGAATAACGATGTATGTTCATGGTTGAAGCCTATTTCAGGTGGCTGGTGTCCAGAGGCCCCATCAGCAGAGGTCAGTGATTATATTACTGAATATGTTAATGAAATCTTGCCGACTGTAAATACTCAGATAGAGACGAATTTCAATGCCGATATGGATAGCCTCTTGCCCACTATCAATCCCTATGTCCAGGCAATTACGGCTGCTACATGGGACTACAGCGATTATCCAATTGTACCAAATGGCAATTATAAAGCCGCAATCTTAACCTCTGGCCTTTTCTCTGGTGTAGATGCAAGTAATTCAGATTTTACAAATGCTAATTGTCAATCCGTAGATTTCTCCTATGCAAACCTCACTGGTTGTGATTTTACTGGGGCAAATCTAGCAGGAGCAAATTTATCTGGAGCCACAGGTGCTCCAGCAAGCTTAAAAACTAATGCATACCTAGAACCAGCCTCAGGCGGTGCTACAAGTTCAAAAGCTCACAAACTTGATAGTAAGCCTAATTTTGACGGTGCCGTTCTTCATGGTGCTAATCTTAAGGGTACTAACTTAGATTTAACTGGCGCTTATTACGACGCAAACACACAGTTCGATGATGGCTTTAACGCTGCGAAATCTGGATTAAAAAAATTCCACCCACACTTATTCATCGTAACAAATGATTTGTACGAGTACTATGGCAATAATGTCGAGAAGGTTGTATACGATTTCGCAAATGATAATTCCCCATGTGGCTGTAAAGGAAAGCCTGGTTTGCGAACCAAGCTCAATAATGGTGAATATCGTCTTTCAAAGTTTAAAGGACAAAAATACTATAAAACATTGAGCGATAGCCAAAAAATAGCTGTGGATACTTATTTAAGTGAGAATACAGATGAAGACAGGGATAATTATCTTGCAAGTTTAAAAGTTGATGACTTAATGAAGGGTCTTAGGCTCAACGCAGATAAAGGCGGAGATGAAATTGTTGGTGGCTACGGAAATGATCGCATCTATGGCGATTCTGGCGAAGACAAACTTTATGGCAACACTGGTGATGATTATCTTAGTGGAGGAAAAGGCGATGATCGCTTAACTGGTAACGATGGCAATGATATCCTTAAAGGCAGATTAGGCGATGACACACTTACCGGTGGGGATGGTGCAGATATATTCATGGCAGGCAAAGGCAAAGATGTGGTCAAGGATTTTGACTATGCGTCTGGAGACATCATTCAAATCGATAAAGGTTGGGAATACGAGTTTATCTCAAAAGGAGACAATACGATTATTGACTTCGGCGACTACGGATCCATGAAGTTGAGAGATGTAGACAAGAGCCTATTTGACGGAAATGTTCATGCTCCGCCAATTGAATTGATATAAATAACTGACAATACTTGGAAAATGGTTATTAATAATCCAAAGCTATAGTGTTTCCTAGAATAACAATATATTAAACCAATTCGGGGTTTGGTGACGGTAATCCCTGTATTCCTGGTTTACCAATAACTCAGGTCATCGTGACAAACTCCTCAGAAACGGTGGGATGTAATGCCATTGTGAGATCAAAGTCTGCCTTTGTAGCACCCATTGCTAGTGCTATTGATGCCATCTGAATGATTTCGGCAGCATGTTCCCCCACCATGTGACAACCAAGGATTCGATCAGTGTTGCGATCCACAATTAACTTGAGAAGACAACGGGGTCCCCGCTTCGGCAAGGCCTGAGCCATGGATCGGAAGCGGGCGCGGTAGACCTTGACCTGATCTTTGCCATAGCGATCAATCGCCTGCTCTTCATTAAGTCCAACAGTCGCCAATTCAGGCTGACTAAATACAGCACTAGCGACGAGATCATGGTTAACTTGCCGTGGATTATTGCCAAAAACAGTGTCGGCGAATGCCCTGCCCTCATCGATTGCCACAGGGGTGAGGTTGATGCGGTCTGTTACATCACCAACGGCAAAGATGTGAGGGATATTTGTGGATTGGTTGGCATCCACTGAAATACGTCGACCTTCTAAAACGACCCCAGCAGCATCAAGGTTGAGGCCTTGCAAAAAGGGTCGTCGTCCTGTAGCAAGAAGAACCCCCCCACAAGAGAAGCGTTCCCCGCTCTGGGTTGACAAGACGAGATCGCCAGGCTGGCCTTTTAGAGCGGCTGGGTTTTCTCCAAAACGAAGATCAATGCCCTTCCCCTGCATTCCATCCTGTACTGCAGTGGAGAGCTCACGATCAAAGCCACGCAGCAAGTGATCCCCTCGCACCAGTTGGATGACCTCGACGCCAAGGCCATGGAGGATGCAGGCAAATTCACAGGCAATAAATCCAGCCCCTACTACCACCACTCGGTCGGGGAAGCTGCTTTGCATGAACATGTCATCGCTAACCCAGCCCAACTCCCCACCTGGGATATCAGGACGATGGGGACGCCCACCGACCGCGATCAGAATGTGATCGCCGAGAAGTTCCTGTGAAGCATCGATGGCTCCGTTCCTTGAGACAGCCACGCTGTTTGGGCTCGTAAAACTTCCCCATCCCGTCACAAGCTCAACACCGTTTTTGGCTAGCAGATCAATGTGAAGAGCATTGAGACGATCCACTTCCTGACGCACATTGGCTAGCAACACCCCCGCATTGATCCGTGCATCACTCAACTCAACTCCAAAACTGGGGGCAACTTCAAGCTGTTCCCGATAAAGAGATCCGTAGACCAACAGCTTCTTAGGGACACAGCCGCGAATGACGCAGGTCCCTCCAACACGGTCACCTTCAACGATGGCGACCTTGGCACCATGGCTTGCGGCTCGCTTAGCAGCGGCTAGTCCACCAGAGCCAGCGCCAAGCACGATCAGATCAAAAGGATGCTCCAAGAGACAAGGATCACTGCATCCATTGTCAACTCCTTAAGAAAGCAACGCCAGGATTACTCAGGCATCGTGACGACAATGACCAGTAAACCTGTCATGACTCATTCAGAACGACGAGTTATGGATTCTCTGCAATCGAGCATTGGCCGAAACTCTTGGCTCATCCAACATCAATGGTTGATCATTTGATTTGAATCGAGAACCTTTTGCCTAAGCACCTAAAGGCACTCGAAACAGGCATGATGATGCGGCTTCAAATCAAGGATTTATGCCTGCTGCAGCGTCGACAAAAGCTCTTGACTGGCAGGCCTTAGCAGAGCTAGCAGTGCCGGAGGCTGATCGAATCAATGGCCCCACCAATGCCCAAGCCACCTTGCGCCTGTTTGGGCAATCTGAAAAAGCTTTAAGGGTGACTCTTTATCGGGACCATCACGCCTGGTGCCCCTACTGCCAGAAGGTGTGGCTTTGGCTCGAATGGAAGCAGATCCCCTACAGGATTCGCAAAGTCACCATGCGCTGCTATGGGCAAAAGGAAGCCTGGTTCAAGAAAAAAGTGCCTTCAGGAATGCTTCCTGCCCTCGAGCTTGATGGTCGCTTGATTACGGAAAGTGATCAGATCTTGTTAGCTCTAGAGCATGCCTTTGGTCCTCTAGGTCATCGGTTGGAGGACCCGCGCACCCTTAAGTTGCGAGATCTTGAACGGCAACTGTTTGCAGCCTGGTGTCGGTGGCTTTGCACAGCTCGATTGAATCAGAGGCAGGAAAAGGTAGGCCGAGAACAATTTCAGATCAAAGCCCGGATGATGGAACAGCAGCTGTCAGCAGAACAAGGACCTTGGCTGGATCCAGCTAGCAATACACCAACCAGCCCATGCCCAGGAAGCGCTGATGTGGTGTTTATCCCCTATCTAGAAAGGATGAATGCCTCATTGGCGTATTACAAAGGTTTCAGCTTGCGGGAAGAACATCCCGCCATTCACAAGTGGTTTAAGGCTCTCGAAGAATTGGAGGTGTATCGAGGTACGCAGGGTGACTTCCATACCCATGCCCACGACTTGCCACCTCAGATGGGTGGATGCTGGGTTGCACCTAATCCAAAACAACAAGAATTGGCAGAAGCTATTGATTGTGGTGCAGGCCTTGCGGAATTGGAAACCTGTTGGGCTGATCGCGATAACTCAAAGACCCGGCCCGAGGGTCTTGCTCTGTCAAGGGTGTTGAAGCATCGTCAAAGACTTTTGGAGCTCAACCCTCTTGGAGCTATTCGCTTCGATCAACCCTTAAGGGCCACGCTCACACGAATGGCTTTAGGGGCTTCTTGCTCACCAGATCCAGGAAGTGCTAGAGGATTGCGCTACCTCAGGGATCGCATCTCAGTCCCGCGAGACATGCCACTGCTATCAGCTCGACGGCTGCGTCAAGCCCTTGAACAAACAGCCCAGCTCGATAGCCCTGAGATGGGCGCTCCAATTCCGATTTACGATCGCTTTGATCAGAATCCCAAGCCTTTCCTGACGAGCTGATGCAACTGATTCCTTCAGCATTGGCTGCGGCGTTTTTGCTGTTCCCAATCCATACGCCAGCGCTTGAGATCAATGGTCAGACATCTTTTGTGGCAGTGCCGACTAAGGCAAAACTAATTAACTACAGCAGCTATGCATTTGAAGGTGGAGCAAAGTTCTATTTCGTGATCGAGTTGCCACAAGGAGCAGACGCTGGTCTCGGCGGAATCAGCTTAAAACAGATTCGCGGTGTCCAGCCTGCTTTCTATTACGGTCCTATTCAACCAAAGGCATTTTTAGGAATGCCACGTCAGCGTGGATCCTCCGTGCCGGTATCTGCCAATTTCGAGGACAGCAATCGATCGATCACTATCAACTTTCAGGAAGCTGTTCCGCCCGGATCCAAGGTCACTGTGGCTTTCAATGTGATGACGAATCCACCCGCAGGCCTGTACGTTTATTCAGTTTCTGCTATCCCTTGGGGCCCTAATCCCATCCCCCAGGATGTAGGAGTTGTACAGATGAGTGTTTTCTCACAAAGACGATTCTGAAACTTCATAGGATATTTAGACGAGCACGCAGGTCTTCTTAATAGGAGTATTCCAGAAATAGGAACCTATTGTTTTAAAGAAAAAAACTCCTTTATTTTCTAGTGAGGAGTTGATTTTTTATGTCGTAACACAAGCTTTATTGATCATCAGCAAAGAGATAAGACCCTATTAGATGCAATTTTAGCTCTTAACCTCATCCTCACTACACTCGGCAAGGCTCAGCACACCTACAGCAGTAAAAGCTAAGGCTCCCAATAAGGTTGCTCGGATCGCAACCTGAGGATCAAGCACAGCGGCTATGGATAAATCTACAGGGATAGCAGCGATGGCTGCTTGCATAAACCACAGACATCCGAGTGCATTCACAACAGCCACCCACCAACCAAGATGGTGCGGCTGTATGACGAAGAGACGGCCATGACCCACCTCAAGAAGCCCGAAGATCGCCGAAATAACAAACAGCACTGACCCGAGAATGTTGGGAGCAACCTCCAGCATTAGCCATGGTGCTCCATTCAGTGAAGGCAACCCCCAGGTTGAAAATGTCTCTATGTTGAAAAGAACGGTGCCAATGCTTTGCGTTAGCGCACACCAAATTCCACACCAGCCCCAGCGCTGCTTCCGATTGAGCAAACCACGGGTCACCAACAAAGCCTGTTCCAACTGAAACCAACCTCCTGCCGTAAAAAAAACGGAGCCAATTGCCAAGAGCGCTGCACCCGAGCCAAGTTTGCTTATCAGCAAAACACTGCCAATAACGAACAACAGCGGACCAATGATGAACGCCACGGCCGTTCGCACTTCAAGACGATGGACGTCTTTCTCACGCAGTAATGCTTGAACCATATGCTTCGGAGCCAAGGTTCGATACTTTCCTTGCTCCAGCGGTCCATGGCCTTTTCGCAGACGACGACTTGTCCATAGCCCCCAACGTGAATGAGCTTCTAATTCATGCGGTCTGTCGCTAACAGGAACATCTTCCCGCCAAGCTGTCGTGCCCCATGGACTTGAATAATGCGATTGAAGGTTTGGAGGATGCTCCCGCTTTAAATTCAAAGCCCCCAATGGGGGGGCATCATCCATGCGCATCACGGCATTCAACCATTGAACGGCCGAGATGATTAGTAGACGCTGCTTCAGTAGCGTTAAGACTGATCTTGACAGGATGACTCTCGAAATGAGTTATGGCGTTGCGGATGTCGGTAAGTAGGAGATCAGCCATTTCACGTGAGAAATCACGTTTTACCAAGATCCGCTGAAAGGCTTGATGAGCAAGCTCACCTGTGAATGGATAAGCTGGCACTTGCCAACCACGTAATCTCAGTCGATCAGAGAGGTCGTAAAGGTTAAAACCAAGCTCTTTGCCGGCTCGCAATGTCCATACCACAGTGGGGATGCCACGTGATGGGTTGCCATCGTGTATTAACTCAAATGGGCCTAGCTTTTTGAGTTCTTGAGCAACATATTGAGCATTGGCATAGCTCGCTCCATGGATGGCTTGATAACCATCGCGACCTAGGCGGACAAAGTCGTAGTACTGGGAGATCACCTGTCCCGCTGGCCGCGAGAAGTTGATCTGAAACGTTGGCATATCGCCTCCTAGGTAACTCACATGGAAAACCAATCCTTCCGGTAGATCACTGGACTCACGCCAAAGAACCCAACCCACACCCAGAGGAGCTAAGCCGAACTTATGGCCAGAGGAGTTGATTGACTTCACTCGCGGCAAACGGAAATCCCAGGGAGCCAGATCAGGGGCACAGAAAGGAGCAAGAAAGCCACCGCTGGCTGCATCCACATGGATAGGAATGTCGAGTCCTTTTCGCTGTTGCAGCTCATCGAGGGCCTGACTGATGGCTTGTACGTCTTCATACAGGCCGTGATAAGTGACGCCCAGGGTAGGTACCACAACGATGGTGTTCTCATCCACTTGCTCCAGCATTCGTTCTGGAGACATGCAGAGCTCGCCGGAGGTCATCTCCACCTCCCGCAACTCAACGTCCCAGTAGCGGGCAAATTTCGTCCAGCAGATTTGGACACTGCCGCAAACCATGTTGGGGCGATCGATCGACTGACCTGCCGCTTTGCGATGTTCACGCCAACGCCATTTCGCAGCCAAGCCACCCAGCATGGCGGCCTCACTGCTCCCGATGGTGGAGCAGCCCACAGCTTCACCGGGGGCATGCCATAAATCAGCCATCATCGAAACACAACGGCGTTCAATCTCTGCGGTTTGGGGATATTCGTCCTTGTCGATCAGGTTCTTGTCAACCGCGAGGGCCATTAGCTCAGCCACCTGCTGGCTTTCATAGGTCTGACAGAAGGTGGCCAGATTTTGTTTGCTGTTGCCATCAAGCAATAATTCCTCCTTGAGCAAATTAAATGTTGTTAATGCAGGACGGCACTCTTGCGGGAAAGTCGTGCGTGGTAATGGTGAGACCAATGCATCAATGGTTTCCCCAATGGCATGTTCTTCCAGATCGTTGGAGCGGGGATTGGAACGATGCAGGGCCATACTTTTTTCTTGTTTCTATGTATGACCTTAACGACGTTGTTTGAGCAAGGAAGCCTTGCAAGATGGGAGGTGCAATAACAAACAACTGAGTCGGTTGATGATCCATGAACTCAACACCCCTTCGGAGTTGAACGAGGCCTATGGCCTGATCCGCCACCTTCATCCGAAACTCGGCAAGGCTGATTTCATCAGCCGTCTTGGGCTGCAACGCAATGACCATGGCTATGTGCTTTTGGGTCTCTTTCAAGACCTCAATCCAACTGATCAGAAGCAACTCTCTTCATTGGCAGTCCTGGCGGGATATCGCTTGGCTTCTTCCCTATCGCTTGGCAACTACTTCTATCTGGGAGATCTTGTGACGAACCCCACCTATCAGGGCCAGGGTCTGGCAGTTCAGATGTTGCGCTACTTGGAGGCGATCGCAAGGGATGCGGGTTGCAGACAGATCCATCTAGATGCAGGCGTGGAGCGATTTGGAGCCCATCGTTTTTATGCAAAACAAGGGTTCAACATTGTGTTTCACCATTTCGCCAAGGAGCTTGGCTGAAAAGAGTTCCATCAAACCGATTGCTATCAGATCAATCAAGCCATATACGGTTGCAGTCTTGGTAAACGATCTTGAAATGCAGAAGTTTGCTTCTTTGGGCTTATATCCCTCTAAAAGATTCTCACAACATGCTTTTTAAATGTTCTTAGGGAAATAATTTATCCGATGAATCACTTGGTCCGTTTGATCTTTGGCCATATCGATCTTTGAACCGCATTGATTGCTTTGCTATGCGGGGCCCTGCAGATTCGCCGTAGTTGGAACGTCAGTCGCTGGTCGGAAGCAACCCTGCTCTGGATCGCTTTTTGGGTCATGGGTCTAGGGGGACTGTATGGATTCGCAATGCATATAGCGTTTAGCCAGTTCATCGCCGAGCAGATCGGCTGGCCTAATCGCCCATTCGAGAATGAAGTGGCATTCGCCAATCTCACCATTGGCATCCTTGGGTTGAGTAGCTTCTGGCGGCGAAGTCGTGACTATTTGGTTGCCTCGATCGTTGCCTATGCCAGCTGGTTCTTCGCCGATTGGCTCGGGCATGTTTCTTCGCTGGTTGTCCAGTCCAATGATGCTCCCGCCAATGTTGGAACAATCTTGTTTACAGACCTTTTAATGCCAATCCTGGTGCTGATCTTGTTGTGGCTCAGTCGCGAAGAACGAACCCGACTAAAACCTAAGCCCAAAAAACACTTTCGATTCGTTGTTGCAAGCTGAGCTCCCTTCAAGAACACTGCTGAAATCCCGTTGCTAATCCTAGGAAAATGATGATGTGGCAGAGCTTTCATAAGCTCTCAGTCTGCTGAGGATGCAGCTTAAAGACGATGCAGCTTAAAATCATAACGAAAAAAAACCTTCTAAAACTCTTTTTACAGAAAATCATCTAAAAAGAGGTAGAGGTAAAAACCTAATAACAACCTCAGTTCAGTTGTAATGTCATCGACACCTGAAAGCCAGCCTGATCAAAGCCAGAGCGTAATTCTCAAACCAAACATCCGCTTACCTGTATTGGTGTACGTTATTGGCCTAGCAATGCTACCGCTCCCTCTCCATCCTTGGGCGACGATTGTTGTGTGTGGATTCGCAGTGTTTTTGCTGGTGCAAGCTTATCTGCTGCGTTTGGAATTAACCGACAAAGATCTCGTGATATGGCGAGTAGACGAGGAGATACGCCGCTTCCCATTTGCCAATTGGCTGGCCTGGCGAATGTTCTTGCCGGAAATACCAGGCATCTTGTTCTTCCGCGAAGTCAAGAGCCCTCATCTGCTGCCGATCCTTTTTGACCCTGTCATGCTTTTAGAACAGTTGAGGCTTCGAGTAGGAACTCTCGAAGTGCCTAAAGAGTCGGACTAAAATAATCCAGGAGATTGATAAGATTCTGGGCAATGACCTTTCACCTCCTCAATCACAAACTTCAGATGAATGCATGAAACTGCAAACACCATTGTTTGAAAGCTACTCATCAATTCCTTTACTGATCTATGATGGCGGCTGTCCTTTTTGTCTCCACTTTGCAGAATTGAGTGAGTTACGTAGTGGTGTTCATGGCTTGGAGATATGTGATGGACGAGCAGAAAAGCCTTTACGAGATAATTTAAAATCTAGAGGCTTAGATCTCAGAGATGGAGCCATATTAATCGTAGGTGATGAGGCTTTTCATGGAGCTGAGGCCATTCAGTGGTTATGTCAAAAAATGGAACCATCCGCTCCGCTATTATCTGTTCTTAAGACTTTGATGTCTTCACCATTTTGCTCGAGGCTAATATATCCTTTTCTAAGGCTGGCCCGGCGTACAGCACTAGCTTACAAGCAAATACCATTAGATCCTGATTAATTGAATACAGGTGCTTGACTTTGTAAGATAAACGCTCACTCAATATAATCAAGCTAAGATATTAGCTGCTTTCACTTTCAGGCAGTAAATTTGATTATCATTACTTTCAAGAAGCTATAGCCTTGGAATTCATTGGATATTTATGATTTTGTAGCTACATCTATTCCTTTTGAAATGGTCACTAATATTTCCCTGGTTGAGTTGCAAGGATTGAACCTTTAGGGAGTTTGATCTGAATATTGTTAGTACTTCACGATTATCCTATCTCCATCGGGTGATTGATACACTTTTTCAGTTACCTCTCCTTTGTCGATAATGATTGTCACCACCCTAGAGCCCTCTGGGATTTGAATAGCCTTTTCAGCTTCTACTTTTTCATCAGCCTCAGGTTCAATGACTGGATTGTCTGAAGGATTCTCAATTGGCTCTTCAGGCATGGGCGGAATTCACTGCCTTTATATCATAGCTGTGAGAGTCAAAAGTGACAGATTAAACCAAGGAAAGCGTTAAAATACTTGTTAATGGCAAGTTCAAATCTCTAAAAGTTTTTCACTGATGCTCCAAAGCCTTTGACGGTCTTCCTCCCTAAGTGCCAATGGGGCAATGCGGCAAAGCTTCGGGTAACCCCTAAAGTTAAATCTAGGTCCGTATTGTTCGCTGCCTTGAGCAGTTGGCGCGGTTGCAGCATGTAATTGTGGTAGGGACCCCATTGCAGCGCTCTGAAACATGGGATCCATTAACCGATAAGCAAGGCCTTCCTGCCAGGATTTGTTCGCAGCAACAGACTTAGGCTGCAAATTAGTGCGTGCCAAACCTGGATGTGCCAACAATGATGCGATCCCACTTTCTGTCTGGCGCATTCGCTTGTCGAGCTCTAAGGCGAACATCACATTCGCAAGTTTGCTTTGTGAGTAGGCAGCCCAGCGGTCATAGTGCTTGATCCCTTGAAGATCGTCCCATACGATTCGACCCATGTACTGTGCGCCAGACGTGACGGTAACAACCCTTGCTCCATGTTGCTTTGCGAGTAAGGGTAGGAGCTTTAGTGTTAATGCCATGTGGCCAAGATGATTAACGGCGAACTGAAGCTCCAGACCCTGTTTGCTGAGGGTCTTTGGAGTAGCCATCACTCCAGCATTGTTAATTAGAAGGTCCACTCGGCTGTATTGGCTTTCTACCTGCTCAGCTGCACGCCTAACGCTCGCTAAATCAGCGAGATCCAACTCAATCAGATCAAGCTTTTTGCAATCATTGCTCTCGAGAATAACTTGGCGTACATCTTCACCTTTGGGTAGTGAGCGACAAGCCATAATGACTTTGGCCCCCTTATTAAGCAATGCCTTGGCTGTCTCAAGACCAAGGCCACTATTGGCACCTGTTACTAATGCAACCCTTCCTTTTTGATCAGGGATATCTGCAACTTTCCAACTCATCAGGTGGCTCCCTTATCAGTGGTGATCCATAAAGTAGAACATTGAAGCCTAAGCTGCTTCATAGAATCTTGAGCAGGGCCTGTAATTTCTAAATGGTTACACTGCCTGTCTCAATTCGCTAATTGATCCCATAAGGAAGGCAAGCAATGTCGTTAAGTCGATTGTAAACGCTTCTTTGCCAATGATGGAGACTTCCTTTTGCTTGATTTAGTCATAAGTTCAATATTCATGGAAGAAGTTAAGATAATATATTGTTTTATTACATAACACCTCAATCTCTATATTGTCGGAAGCTTTGCCAGTTAACCACACAACTCATGACTGGCTGCAAGGATATTCAAGACCAGAACATACAAGAACAGTGATTCTATTTCTCTTCTTGCGAATATCGATATTTTCGATGTAGACCATCGATCAAGCCCACTTTAACTTACACTCAGTATTGGGTTGAAATGGTCTCAAGTAAGTTGCTAACGAAAAATGCTCTTTGTAGGATTGAAAAATTGTGGGTTATAATTAACCTTACTGCGATCTCGGGTCGATTACATTCAAGCATTTGGGCACTCACTTTTTTACTGATCTAGATGAAAACAAAACTTCTTTCTAGCAACGCCATGGGATGGTCTTAGCTACTCCATGCCTTCGTTTTGATCAAGATTAGAATTTAGCCACGAGCTTTATCGTTTTGATTTAAAATTGTTCAGCAAAATGGAAAGAGCCAATGGATTTATGGAACAACTTCTTATTGGCAGACACTGGGCTAATGCTTGTAGGGATACCCCTGCTATTCATTTGGAGAGCCAGAAAAAATAAAGTAAGCAATCAGGATCATACAAAATGATGTGCCGCTTGTTGAATGAACTAGAATGGCAAACCGACTGGTGAATTATGGTTCAGAATTTTCATCCTCCTGTAGTTCGACTTCATTAAACTTAGAAAGGATATGTGTCTCGATATCCAACACAAAAGACTGAAGTCTACGGTATGAATTACTAATAAATCTTTTGTGAAAATTATTGCCAGGATATGAGATTCGTTTGTAGGCAACTTTTCTAAATTGCCATGATTTATTATCGAAGTAGAGATTCAGCCAGAATTGCTTTGATGGTTCTGTGGAGTCCCCAATAGTCTTATGTATATTACGCTCCAGAATGTCTTTATTAAAAAGATTCTCAGTGCGAATTAGGGCACATCCAGTAGATCTATCAATAGCGGCCATCCTGACATCATATAAATTTGGTGAGTCCTGAGCAGCAAGTACTAGAATTAAATCTTCAGTTGTTAGAAAAGTAGAGACAATAGCCTCATCTAGGATTATCTCCAGCAATTCACTCTTTGTATCCAAATCATCAAGTTTTGCACAATAGATGTCCTCCATTTCAGGGGAGGTCATAAAAATAACTGACTTTGGGTCAAGCCAGAAATCAAGATCAGCCTTTTCAATATTTGGTTCACCTTTATTCTGATTGGATATACAAGCAAGACATTGTTGGACTGTATTGCTTAGTTCATTTAGGATGGGCTCAGGCATGTGATTGCAAATGTAATTGTTGACTGTTCTCGCTATCAGGAATAAGTATTTATACTGTAGTATGGCTTTGTCTGAAGGTTGCGTTTCCGGTGTTTTTTTCTTCGTAGGGATAGAGTCTCTTAAACAGTTTATTGCATAATTTCCGCCTGGGTTTAAGGTAAATTGTCTTATCGGCGCATGTGCCAATAACAAAGCTATCCTGATTCTACATCTTAAACTAGCTTCCCACTATGGCTGAGAATCTAGCAGCAAGAGAAATTCTTTAAGCATTATCATTTATAGTACCATGTCATTAACATGGCTTCAGCGTTAAATTGAAAGAAGGATTTATGGGCTTTGCCCAGCTTCTTTTTTGTGATTCCACAGTTGGCAGAAGCGGGTACCTTAACAACATTGCGCCTTCACCCATTCTGCAGCATCTGCATCTCCTAGAGAGGCAGCCTCCCTCCAATCAGAACAAGCACCCTCTAGATTTCCCTCCAATTCTTTAGCAATACCACGATTTCTATAGGCAGCAACATTCTTGGGGTTAATGACTAGTACCCTCTCATAGGATTCAATTGCACCTTGATAATCACTTAATGCAGACTTTGCAAGACCGCATCCAATGTAGGCATCTTCATATATCGAGTTAATTTCTATTGCCTTGCTGTAATCATCAAGTGCGGCTTGATAGTCACAAACGTTGTATTTAGCAAGGCCCCTGTAATTGTATGCCTCGGCATAGTATGGATTGCCTTCTATCGCCTTGGTATAATAATCGATCGCTAATTGATTGTTGCTTCGCTTTTGTTCAGCATTGCCTTGGCTGTAATAATAAAATGCATCTTGATGATTTCTGTCTTCTTCATTGCTTAAATCATTTACAACCTTATTCTCAATTAAGTTTTTATTTTCAGCACGCTCGTTCATCTCAGTGATAAGTTGTGGCTTTATTTCTAGCGCCTTCTCATGGTCAGTAACCGCTGCTTGCCTGCGACCCAGCCTCTCCATTAAATTGCCGCGATTGTAGTAGGCAAAGGCAAAAAGAGGCATGGCCTCAATTGCCTTTGTGTAGTCAGAAATTGCACCTTTGGTATCATTAATATTGTTTTTGCTAATCGCTCTGTTGTAGTATGATTTTGCATGTTTTGGATTTAGTGAAAGAGCCTTAGTGTAATCATTGATGGCACCTTTGTGGTCGCATTGATTGAATTTGGCAACCCCCCTATTGTAATAGGCAGTTGCATGTTGTTGATCTAGTTCAATAGCTTTCGTGTAGTCATCGATTGCTCCTTTGATGTTTTTCGAGTGTCTCTTAACAACACCTCTATTGATGTAAAAGCTGGCATCGAGTCCGTTGATATCAATTGCTTTGTTGTAATCATTCAGTGCACTTTGATAATCACCTAGTTCATCTTTTACATTCCCTCGATTATTGTATGCAATGGCATTATTTGGATTGATCTCAATTGCTTTGCTGTAACTATCAATTGCCCCTTGATAATCATTTAAACGAAATTTCTTTTCACCATCTTTGAAGTAGTCATTTGCACTTTTCTCAGATACGGAATGATTGGATGACTCATTAGCCATGGCTTCAGGAGTCTCTAGCGCCACTTCATTCGGATTCTACCCGCTATAACCAAATTTCTGGCAGTATTTTAACTCAATCATTCTGAGGACTGGCTTGGCAATCGCCAACTCTGTGATTGCTCGAAAACCTAAGTCTATTAATGATAGTTCAACAAGCACTGCTGTGAAGATGGCGAAATATTGATGTCATCGGCTCCGATTACTCTACAGCAACCTTTTACAATTTTACCATGCGTGGCTGAACCTGTGATAAGCAATAGTGAATCTCCTTCAGGTTACGTTTGCTGAGCCGCGATAGCAATTACCGATTTTTGAAAGGCCTGTCTCATCTGTAGGTAAGGCTAAAAGTTGTCAAACAAAGACCCGCGCTTGGTGGGTTAAGAGCTGGAATTTAAAACTTTTGATTTTAGAAACCAATCGAAATGACACCACCAATTCCTGGCCTACGATGCAAGTGATAAGGGCGATAGACGGGCCTATAGACGTTGCGATAGGCGGGCCTATAGATCGAACGACGGTAAATGGGAGGATAACGACCTGATACAGGAACATAAACAGGTCTCAGGTGGCGCTTCAAAACACAGCCGCGGTAACTGTGGGAATAGCGCCAACCGCGGCCACAACCATCAGCTGCTTGTGCTGGAGTGCTAATGGCCAGTGCTGATGTTGCGCTAATTACTGCTAGTGCGGTCGCAGCAAGGCCGGATTTCAAGTTCATAGGATGGTGTGGGATGTGGGGGCTTGCGTCCCCGTTGAACACACCATCTCCGCGATCAATGATTAATGTGATGAGCTCACTCACTCATTGCTGTGAGCTTGCGCACTGAGGGCTTTGTCTGAAAAGCAAACCTATTGCTATGACTTGATTTGGCTGCCTAGGATCGATGCTTTTCAGTCTGGCAAAAAGGGTTGCTATAGCTTTAGAGAGCCCCTGCCTGAACCAGTTTTGCAAGCTGTATCTCCTAGATGCAGCCCATAGTCTGAACAAGTGTTTTTCCTCATGCCGCCATGTTTCCCTCCTGGCTAGAGATCAAATAGGAGTCCAAAGACGCAGATACCCTGAAAATGAGTCCTGGACTTGAGGGCATCCCACGCGGGTGCCCTTGTTAATGCAATGGATTTGACGGCCCTCAATAGAGAAAGAATGCGCTCTACAAGATTCCGAGCAAGTTCAGCGCTGGTTTGGAGGCAGGTTAAGGGGTGACTTTTTGGGCGTTGCTACCCCATTGGGAGATCGACGAACTGGCCCTTAAAGTATCAATGTGTCATTATCCGCAGACAATTTTTGAATCTCTGGCTAATAATTGATTAGTTGGCGAAGTGCTGAGTGGGATTTCCACATTGCCCTTTATGTGTTGGAATAGCATTTCTATCCCTTCTTCTGGTAGTGACTCGTGGTTTGATGGTTTGGCAACTTAGGGACACTATTTCGGTAGCTGTATAGCTAATAAGTTGTACGCGAATTCAAATCCTGGGTATTTAAGTAGGTATGGATATAGATGCAATTGGGGGTGAAAGAATTTGGTAAGCTTACGCCAACAATTGTAAAGCAAGGTGCATGCTATGAAGAGCCATTGGCGAATCTATGTCAAATGCCTACAGAGCACTTTTGTCTCTTTAATCTTCACAAGTCAACCTTTTGTACACATTGAAGAGATCGGAACCCTACTGATAGTCCATGATTGATGCCCCTCCTGTCAAAAAGGCTCAACTGCTTGCAGGAGAAGATGACTTAGACTTGCACAGTAATCAAAAGAATCCAGAGCCGTTAATTGAGGTCATTCAATATTTTCATTAGTTCCAATGAATTGAAACCAACCTTTTTATTGCTAAGAAGACATGCATTCTCTAAGGCTAGTGATAAACATAAGGATTTTAATCGCGCGTTAGCTAGTTGGAGGTCTCAATCTTTAGCTACTGCTAAACACTCCATATAGCTTCAAAACTTCGAGGTAGAGTATGGCGCTAAGTGAGGTCATTATAACGATTACCGAGCCGCCAACTTTGACGAGTTTTTTGTCTGTGTTGACTTGACAAGCCTTGATCGAAGCTTCGGTTGCTCCGAATGGTAAAATGATAACACCCAGGATTACAATTGCGATGATTCCAATCACAATTTGACTGCTAATTGTGCTGTTGCTAAAAGTATTGACTGGGACATCTAATACCTCTCTGGCTGATTCCATCAGCTTTTTAAAGTAACCTTCTTGGCTAAGCTCGAATAGAGTTTTGAATTCAGCCAACATTTTAGATTTCCGACAGTACACTCAGCTTAATCTGGCATAAGCATGATGGTTTTAAAGGTTAATCAGTGGTTAGATAAAGCAATGATCGATAGGTCTTTCTACTCATGGTTCATCGCCGATGCAAGCAAATGTGTTGATCAATGTATCTCTAGCGGCTGCATCAACACTTTTAATCCAAATGACTCGCACTAGCCGGCTTTGGTTGAGCCTATATCTTTCAGTTGTGATTGAAGAAGTAAAAAAGAAAGCTTGAAAGGATAGATTGGCCAGGCTCAAATCGCTTTCTTGCCTAGCGTAAATTTGATCAACTGTCGCAATCTAGCTAATGCGCTATTAAATTTTTTAGATCAGCATCGATGTTGTTTTCTCTGATGAGATTGGCAACAGCCTTGAAGTTTATGCACGCTCTCGCTGTTGGCGGAGCAAAGTCATTCAAGCTGCTGCTTTTGCATGGGCTTTGAACAAATAAACTACAAATGACAACAGGGTAATCAGGTTTTGAAAGGACCATTATTTTTTTGATCTGCGCAAGCTAATGTTCAAATAGTCGAATGAGCAGCGCTACCTAAGCTTGTTGCAATCGCATTCAAGCTGAAAGAAAAGATTTACTTTGTCCTTAGCATTAAATCAATAATCGCTTCAGCTTCTTCATTTAGGTGGTTGGTTCATCCACAGTCAGGTAGCTTTGAATTAGTACAGGGCCTAAAACAGGTTGTGAACCCGATGCGTCATTTTTCTAAGTATTTTTTTTCTATCTTTCTTGCTGCAATACTTCTCTTCTCTTCTGTTTCTGCTCAACCGCCAGCCTTTGCAGACGACTTCGAGCTGTCCCCTGCGGTATCGGAGGTGGGCGAGACTTTCTCTGATAAGTACTGTATCGCGATCTCAGACGGAACCCCTGCAGATCAAGCTGCCTTAGTTGCCGGGCGTCAAATGATCAGTAGCTTAATGCGCTCAGGTGCTTTAAAAGAAGTCATGGCAGTTCCAAAAGAAGATATGGCTTCATTCATCGCCGCGAATATTTTCGAGATATGCGGAGATAACATTGGAATTTCCGAGTCAGAGCTTAATGCTTCTATCCTTAATCTTGCAAATCAAGGCCCTGGACAATCTCAAGCCAAGCCTTTTAACCCTTCTTCGTTAATCAATAAAAACCTAAATACATAGGCCCTAGTGAAGATACTCATTCAACCCAATAGCAGAGAGCTTTTCTCACGTTCGGCTATTAGGATGTATTTATCTAGATAAAGCAACAGGCAGATTCTGATTAAAATTAGGCAAAGTGTCTATAGACGAGAGGCTCACAATCTTTACTTTTCAACTTTAGGTTGATAAGAACTGAACAAAGCCATTGTTTTTGCTTGTTGTAGGCCAAATCTTAGCCAGCAGTCTAAAATCAGCTTATTCTGACAAATAGTCTGCTATTATTAAATCAACAAACCGTCTATCTTCTATAGGGCGCATGATTAGCATGTTTGAATATAAAATCGCTGAAGGAGCCTAAAATGTCTAAGGATAAAGAGTTCGCAATTAGCAAGGATAGTCTGCGTGCTTCATGGGGAAATGTTCCAATTTCTGCAAAAATTTATCAGCAGATACAAGCCTATCTACTCCAACGGCAATCAATGGGCTTATCAACTGATGTCGATGAATTGATTAGTACTGCTACAGATGAATTTCGTGATTTTCAGCAGCGTCCAGAGGTCAAGGCGGCACTCGAATTGGTCTGTGCGGATCTTGCCTCCGATCTGGCTTTTTCAGGATTAAGTAAAGACGAAGCGACCCAAGCAATCGTGATAAATTTTGCCATCGCAAACTACTTCAATAATTGCATTGGTAAATGATATCTTTGTCTCTAGGTGATAAGTAGATAGCCTGATAGGAGAGGCTCATGCATCCACATCCTACTTCGGGAGCTCGTTATAATTAATCCACACTCTTGTTCCAAGCCCACCAGCCCTGTCTTTGTTCTTGCTACGTCGCTAATTAGTTGCCAATGATTAATTCTCTTCCTCCTGTGCAGTTTGAAATTCAATGCATATCATTCACCTAGCTCCTCTTACCATTTGCAATCTTTAACGCAGCATCCTCAGCTTGCAAGCTTCTGCTCTTTATTCACTTCACTCAATAGAGTTCGGCCTTCCTTTTAAAAACTGTGATTAAGGTCAAGTGTCTTCGATGTATGACTGGGATTTACCATGATCACTAAATTTTTTATTTTGCCGTAAGCTAAACACGACAGCTTGAAATTAAATAGCCAAACCTTCATCGCTGCTAAGAGTTCACCAAATAAACTCTGCTTAAACCTTTTCTTTTTCTGCTAGACCCTCAGCTACAGCCAATCGACCCACAACTTGATGAATTCTTTGATTCCAAGCACGGCCCATAGGCCTTAACTGTGAACTTCTGATGTGCTACTCCTAGCACCTCTATCAACACTTCTAGCTTGAGGTCGGCACGATCGAGCGCAGCTAGCTTGCCATTGCATCAGAGTGTGATGGGAAACCTGCTAGACCGTTACTGCAACCGCTTAGCGCACTGTATTGCCCCTGCATTGGGCGTGGGTGTAGATCTCTCTGCACCCACTTCAATGACCGAAAAAGAGACGAGGCTGTCTTTTTGGAATGGAATGAGCTGATTTGCTTCAGAACTCCGAAGCGCACTGGTGATTTTGAATGGATTGGCCTTGAATTCGTCAAGGTAGTTACATGGATGCTTTACCCAGCCACCATCAACGCTCTAGGCAGTGGACTTTCAGTCGTTCACTTCTAGTTGACCCACTACGATCTCGGCTGCGTCAGTGGCAACAGGTTCGAACTTGGGCGCGTTTGATCCGAGAGGCTGAAGCCCTTTGGCATGTGGATGTGAGGGAACTCAGACGATTGGGTGCCTTGGAGTTGTCCCAGTTGCTTGAGGAGGTTCCACCTGGCCAGCGGGGACGGGTTAATCGTTGGTTGAATCGCTATTCAGTTGCAACTAGGTTCCAATCAACTGGTTTGGATCCCAATTGCTCTGAACGGTCATGATTCGTTGATATCACATCAGAAAAAATTCTTTCTGGCAACCTTTTTTATTTTTATTGTGCAATGCTAGCTGATTAAATGTTCAACCATTGAAATCATTTTAGGCCTTAGTTTTAGATACTTCCATTAAATTAATGGACAGTAATACTATTTAAGCCTTCAGATATAGGCCTTTTAAGGTTTGCATTGTTGCCTTTTTTAGTTCTTAGTTGATTTTCAGTCAAGCCTTTTTTTAGCTTCTTGCTAGGCGATCAATTGTTTAAGCTTAGATCAATCCTTTTAATTTGTTGATGGCAGGACTCGTTAACGGTTGAATCATGGTTTGTTTGGCTTGCCATGGCGGCTAGCTATTGCAGATTGAGGAGTTAATAGGTGAGTAACGATCTTGATACAGAAGAAGCATCGCCTGCAATGTTTTTTTATGCGCTGAAACTATGGTTCTTTGGCTTGGACTCTTCATTCATTCTTGAATAATTCCATTGATAAAATTTATATAGATGTTGATGAATCAAAAAAGCCACCTCTCTAATGAGAAGTGGCCTTAAGACTGAGATCTCAGTCATGCACGGAATCGGAGCGGCGGGATTTGAACCCACGACCCCTACTACCCCAAAGTAGTGCGCTACCAAGCTGCGCCACGCCCCGGCTTAGGCAAGCTATCACAGGGTATTGCGTTGCCTACTGGCCGATCTAATCCGTTTTGAAGGCAATTTTCTGCTCAACCGCCTTAAGAGTCGCCTTGACAGCTGATCACGGCTTTCGCTCGCGTAGCCCCATAGCTTGAGCTGATGCGCCAGCTGTCTCAATTCAGAAAGGTTCATTGCTGCCAACTGCAGCTCCGGCAACGTTCTCCATGCGCGTGCCCTCATAGGAAGCTGAGCTTCGCTGGTGCTGTTTCCCATGTTCAAGCTGACCTCAGCAAGCCACTCGGGAATGACAACCATCAGAACTGCGATGAGCCCATAGAGCTCAACCAAGCCCTTAGGGAGCGGAAGAAACCTGCGTGGCTGCTGTGGGTCTGATGGTGAGGGCAAGATCAGCAACCTGATGCTGAATCCTGACCACTTTGCCACTTCTACAAGGGCTCAGATGGGCAGGGGTGGTTAGATCTGTAAGGACCCTGAGGTTGGCTCTGGGGCCTCCCGCCACTGTAGAGCTGGTTCTTTCCCCTGTTGACCGGCAAGCCTCAAGGAGAAGATCAGGCAGAAGACAATCATCAGAGTGGCAGCTAAGGCAAGCATTACCAATCGATCTGGTAAAGGTGGCTTCATGGCTCCATGTTGGTGATCTGCTTGCTTGAGTTGTAGGTTATATGAAATTTGCAGTGTTAAATGTTATTTGCAAGCGGCTGCTCCTCTTTATGAGTAAGTCTGGTCACACTTTCAAAAACCGATTAATGATCAATGAGAAGATTTTCTTTGCTTAGAGCAACTTTAGCTCTGCCATTCCTGTTAACCACTATTGCTTTACCGATAAGACTTTCCTCTCCTGCTTTCGCAGATACCCTCTCTCAGGGGGAGGTTCCGCTGATTCCACGTGAAGTCTTGTTTGGCAACCCTGAGGTGAGTGGGGTTAGCTTGAGTCCAGATGGTAAGCAGATTGTTTTTCTGGCGCCCCATCGGGGAGTGCTGAATCTTTGGGCTCAAGAGCTTGAAGCGGGATCTAAACCACGTCTGCTTACAAACAGCACGAATCGTCCCATTAGGGCTGCTAGTTGGAGCGTTGATGGTCGATATCTAATCACTAGCCGCGACAGCTATGGCGATGAAAACACTGTTTTGATTCGAATCGATCCAACGACTGGCGAGGCGATTGATCTCACACCAGGTAAGGGTGTCAAAGCTGCTATCTGGGGTGATGACCAAGATGTCCCCGACGAGTTGGTCATTGGCCTAAATGATCGTGATCCTCGCTATCACGATCTCTGGGTAATCAATCTAGAGACTGGTAAGCGTCGCTTACTGTATGAAGCCAATGATGGCCATTTGGTCTCTGTCGACTGGATTGACGGTGATTGGCAGTTGGTTCTGCGAAACCGGATACAACCAGATGGTGGCAATACTTACGACCTTCGTCTGCCCGGCCAAAAAGGTTGGAAACCATTTTTAAGTTTTAGCTTTGAAGAAAGTCAGGCTGGATCAGCACCTCTTGGGTTCGATAGAAATGCAACTTGGTTGTATGGGTTGCTGAATATCAAAGATGGTTTGCCTTGCTTGGTGCGCTGGCGCACCGAAGATCTGCAGAGTTGTAAAGAAGATTGCCCTTATGAGCTCGTGTACCAGTCTGAAAGTGGAACACTTGGAGTTGAACTATCAGACCCTAAAACTGATGCTCCACAAATTTTGATTGAAACTGACTTACGGAGTCGTAAGATTATCATAGATCAGGAACTTGTGAATGATCTGAGTGCTCTTAAAGAACTCGCTAAAGATCGTGAATTCTACATCGTTGATGATGATGTCGATTCAATGATATGGCTAGTGAGTCTATATTCCGATACCCACTCACCACAGTATTGGATATGGAATCGTAATCATAAAAATGGCCAAAAACTCTTCTCAGTGAATCCTTCGCTTGATAAATACAAGCTTTCATCAATGGAAAGCATTGAGTTAGACGCCCGTGATGGTTTGCGTCTCCCTTCTTACCTAACACGCTCAACTCTAAATCAATCAGGCCCTCAACCTTTTGTGCTGTTGGTGCATGGTGGTCCTCAGGCTCGTGATTATTGGGGTCTTAATCAAGTACATCAACTTTTAGCAAATCGTGGATACCATGTATTGAGTGTCAATTACAGAGGTTCGACTGGTTTCGGCAAAAGGCATTTACTGGCTGGCGAAGGTCAGTGGTATGCCGCTATGCAGGATGATCTTGTTGATGCTGTTGAATGGGCGGTTGATGAAGGTATTGCCGACCCCAAGAAGATTGTGATTATGGGTGGCTCTTATGGTGGTTATGCTGCTTTGGCTGGGCTCACGCGTGACCCAGAATTATTTGCTGCTGCTGTGGATATAGTTGGGCCTTCTAATGTAGAAACTTTACTAGAATCTATTCCTCCTTATTGGGAGCCCATCCGCAAACCTTTTGAGAGAATGGTAGGTGTTGGCCGGGTCGATTTGGCAGCTATTTCACCACTAACTTACGCCAACCGTATCCAGCGTCCTTTATTGATTGTACATGGTGCTAATGATGTACGAGTTAAGTTGTCTGAGAGTGAATCAATTGTGGCAGCTATGCATTCCAATGATTTGCCTGTTGACTTCATTGTTTTTCCAGACGAAGGTCATGGGATTGAAGACCCGAGAAACTCACTAGCCCTTTATGCAGTTATTGAGAAGTTTCTTGCTAAACAACTTGGTGGAAGGTTTGAACCAATTGGCGAGGCAATCCAAAATTCATCTATGCAATGGCGAAGCAAGTCCGGTACTAGAGGTATAGTCAATAAGTAAATAGAATTACTGCCAAGATTCTTAGAATGACATGGATCTAGAGATGCTAGTAATTTGCCTATGGCCTGTCTATTACGATCATCTAAATATTTGACTACGCTTCGACTAACTTTCCCGCTATTTAACCGACTTCGACATTTATCTAGCCATAAGACTTTGTTGCTCGAAGAAAAGTTGACATTTCCTTATCTATGCTGTTGATGACTCTTTGATTGCAGGGAAAGTTTGCCCAACCCGACGCCTCCTTTTGCGTATAGTTGAAGTTTTGGTTGTATGTATTGAATTGACTTGGTTTGAGATTCTACCTTTTAAGTGTGCTATTTCTAGAGCTTTATTTTTTCATTTCCAGATCTTAGAACGCAATGACTAACTGACCAATCATATTCTTGCCAGACACTTACTGGTAATTTAAAGTTTGCACCTGGGAAATCATTTAGAGTAACCTGAGTAGGCATTGCAGAGCAGTATGGTCTGCTTCCGGGTTTTGCTAGGTATTGCTGGTGATAGGACTCGGCATAATGGAATTGTTGATCGGCTTTGATTTCAGTTGTAATTGCTCCAAAACCACCCTTGCTTAAGAGTTGCTGAAAGCTGTCTCGACTGGCCTGCGCAAGCTCCATCTGCTGAATCGTTGTGGTGTAAATCGCCGATCGGTATTGACTCCCTCGATCATTACCCTGGCGATTTCCTTGCGTGGGGTCATGGCATTCCCAGAACAATTTGAGGAGGTCGCTGTAGTCAATGACGGATTTATTCCACACCACCCGTACGATTTCAGTGTGTCCGCTACGTCCTGAGCAGACCTCTTGATAGGTCGGTTGCTCTTGATGACCACCGGCGTAACCCACTGCCGTGGTGATGATCCCAGGCAATTTCCAGAAACCCTTTTCGGCTCCCCAAAAGCAGCCACAAGCAAACAGAGCATCTTCCTGATCTGTGGTTAGCGGGTCATGTAGCCCTGTCCCTAGAACGGCGTGCTGCTCAGTTTCTGAGGGATTTGAAGCCTCTTTTGAAGCCTTTGGGGTTAACCAGGATGGGAGCATCAAATTCAGGCAAGATTACTAACCATAGGCAACTCCTTTTGGTTTTAGATGCAGGTGGTTATGGAGCCCTGTCACGAAGCACAAAAAGAGGGGGGTAAGCCTAAAATAAGGATCATCTTCAACAGTTTAGAGCCAATCTTGTTTTTATCAGATGCATTCAGAATACCCATCGCTACCTCAATTATGGGAACATACAATACCTTCTTTGATAATTTCTTGCCCTTGTTCACAGTGCAGATTGACTGTCATGATTAGCTAAAGTTCAATGATTTTTTTGATCTGGTCAAAAACTTTGCTAATAGTTGTTTGGCTGCCATTCGGCTCGGGCTATCTTCTTGCTTGCTACCGACAAACCCTCTAATATGCGCTGAGATGTCTTTGTAATGCATTTCATTGTTGCTTCAATGTGTGAAATAGATATTTAAGTTTCCACCATCAGAGCAATCTGTATCCACATTCTTATAGTCAAGTGTTCAGTGGCTAGTGGCTTCATTCCTTTGATTTTCTGATTTGATTTGGTTTAAATTAAATCATTTTTTACTCTGCTTCCAGGTTGATTTATATAACAGGTTGGCTTGTTTGATTGATCCTTTTGATTTCCCATATAAGTTTTCTCCGAACAGAGTCTCTGGATCGCTTCATCTCTGTCACTTTGCTTGGCTACGGTTTAATGAACGCTTGTGATTAGAGATTGTCAGACTGACCCATTCGCGTTTCCTTTGATGCTGGTAAAAAAATTAAAAGGAGTCTTCCTAGTGATGATTTGAAATAGTTAAGGAAGTAGTTTTTTTGTCATCGGCTTTCCAATGCTGTTCGTCCAAATGGCCCCTGATTTGATTGCAGAGGTGGATCACTTTTGCTGAAGCAAGTATTGGATTTACTTTATACTATACGAGCAACCTTTGTGTTTTTAGTGAGATCCAAGCAGAGCCCTTGATAGCTGCCTTGATGTAGGCTCAAGGCATCATACTTAGAATATTTTCGTCTTCGGATCTTAATTAATAGGCTTACCTTTATAAACCTCTAGGTTGATCAGTTTGGAAACACACATTACCAAATTATCGTTAACTTTGGGATGCTTCTTTGGGCTCCAGAGAGATGTGGTTGAGCAGGGTTGTTACGAAGGCGAACAGGAGAAAGGGCAGGCTTAATACCAAGATCAAACCAACGCCAACTAGAGCGAACAGAGGCCTGCTTGAGCCCATTAGACCCAGGCCTGCTGCAAGGCTTACGAAGATCACTGCCATCCAGGCCAAGACTTGGCCATAGATGTCTCCAAAGGTGAGAGTACAACGCAAGGAGTATGGAGTGTTGGCTGTCATGTCAATGCCTTTATACTCTTCCTTATAGCTAAGCCTTTTAACCCCCGCTTGTCTTGCGATTGAAACATATCATATTGAGAGGCATGAACCCTTTGATAGCAATGGCTCTAGCTAATCAGGACGTGGGTTGAGGACACCATCTTTGTTCCCGCTATTTAATAGATTGAGAGATAGATCTTCTTTTAAGTTATTGCCCACGCTTATTATCGGTTTTTAATGACCCAGAACGCTTCTGTCGTAAGTTTCATCTTTATGATGTCCATAGAATCTATGGATGCCTGATTTAGCTAATAGGGAAATCTCAGAAATGAAACCAAGCCTTGCGGCTTCATGTAATTAGAAGGATGTTTCTAGAATGAACAAGAAGTAGTACGCTTATTGAGGAGCAAATTAATCTCACAATCTTAACGACGTGTGCACAGTAAAAGCACCCCTTCCACTGCTTCAAAGACTGAGTCAGGTGCCAGGCATGGAAAAAGCCAAATATCGACTTGTTATTTTGCTTCCCCAGTTAGGTGACTTTGACAGCCTCGAATATGCTCAAGCACTAGTTGCTGCTATGCCAAGGCTAAGGGCAGCTGGGATCTCCACTTTGGCCATAGGCATAGGCAATGCTGAGAGTGCTGAAAGATTCTGCACCTTTACTGGCTTTCCTAAACAAAGTTTGTTGGTAGATGAGGAACCGACACTCCACAGAGCGCTGGGTCTCTATGGCGGACTAAAAACACTTGGTGGCCCTTGGCCTGCATTGTTTTTAATGTGCGCAGGCATTGGTTCTCCAGGCACCCTGTCTGAAGTACTACGTGGCTACACAGGAGATCGTAGTGCACCCCAGCGAATCGCGAACAACGAAACCATCAACATCTCCCCATTCCCATCCGTAAGAGGATCCTTTTTCACGCGAGCTGGTGGTGAGGGATTTCAAAGACCATTTGAGCTCGCCACTATTCGACTGCGAAACATGATAGAAGTGCTAAGTAACTTGCGTACTTACTTACCTCGTGACGACTTCATTACACAACGGGGCGGTACTTATTTACTAGATTGTGACGACACACTTTTATATAGCCACCAAGACAAGGGGATCCTCGGATTCTCAGAAACAATGGCCAAACCCCTTTCTTTCCTAGGCCAATATCTAGATAAGAATTAATATGAATAAAATATCAACTCCAATACTCTGATGATTCACGCTTGCTTGCTTGCTTTCGGTTTGCTGACTAGTATAGAGAAATCAGAAATAATAATATGAATGATACTTGAGCAAGCGTTTTAGAATGTTTAGTAACTATTTTTTGTAAGTCACAATCAATAGATGTTTTCGGCGCCTCTATGTTATTCAGTGCCTTGAGACTAAATTGCAATCAACTATATTTTTGATCCTCATTATGTCCAAACATCTATAGGTTAATGCCCCTCCCTCTACTCATCTGTTAAAAAGGCAATATAAGAATATTTATCAAATAACTTAATTCTTCAAATCTTGCAAAAATTCTAATCATCACAAGCCACGACTGAAAGTTAGCTGAAGCTTGTTCAATTTTAAATGAACGACAGTATGTATATTATAAATTAACTACACAAGTGTCCTGCATCCCAGCACTTCTCTATTAACATGAATAGGTACTCTCCTTTAAAAAAGTACATTTCACCAATGATGGCCTTAAACGTTAAACCTCAGCATGAATGATCTAACCAAGGCGATCAACCTTCATTTGGCCTGTGAGTTTCAGGCAAGTCATACCTACCTAGCGATGTCAATTTGGCTTCGCGAGAAGGATTTAGCCGGATTTTCCTCATACATGCAAATTAAGAGCCAAGAGGAACGTGGTCATGCAGATCGACTTATTGCCTACCTTGTTGATTGCGATGAGCAGGTCGAGCTTCCCGCTGTTGAAGCTCCACAACGCAATTGGGCATCCACCCAGGATCTCTTTGATCAGGTTTACGAGCTAGAAAAAGATGTAACAGCATCAATTAACCGTATTTATTCCATAGCTGAACAAGCTGGTGAGCGTAGTGCGACCGCCATGCTCGATTGGTTCATCGCAGAACAGTTACAAGAGGAAGCGGAAGCTCGTTTCGTGCGTAAGCGCCTTCGCCTGGCTGGTGATAACACTGCTGCGCTACTTCTTTTGGATCAACAGTTTCTTGATGGAACTGCCTTGACAACTGTCAAGGGTGGCCTTACTGGATTAAAACAATCTGAGAATTAATTCCAAGTTTTTATGATCACTATTTAATAATACTAGAAAATATCTACTGCCAATGTTTGTTGTAGTTTCATTCGCAATCAATTCCATTGCAATAATCTGGTATTAATAAAAGCTGTACAATGTCTTCTTCTGGCATGGAAGCTATTGCATTGTTTCAAGCAATATCTTTTAGCTATAAAATTATTACAAAAATGCTTATCCTGTTAGATAAGCTCTGAAAAGTCGCGTCCCGAAAATGATTTTCTTGGCAAATTTTATTTTACATTAGAAAAATTTTCAAATCTCAATCATGCTTTAAGTTAAACTAATGAGTTACAAGTTCTTTGCTTCTACTTGTAATTAAAACCAATACTAAAAAAAGGGCAGAGTGACGACTCTGCCCTTCCTAACAATCGATGCCAATTCAGAGTTCACGTCATGTTGGTTCCTTGTCCATCATTATCGGCTTTACCTCCGATGATAAAAATAGCAATGCAGGCCGAGCCAATGATTCCACACACCACTGCTGAGAGGGTTCCAAAATCCATTGATGAATCCAGACAAAGTCCATATATCACTAGCCCAAGTAATCCCAATCACAGGATGGCATTGTGCAATTCGAAATGAGACTTAATCCTAGGTAGGCCAATCCATTGTGCCAATAGATACATGCAACAAAGCGCCAGCGGTGGCTTGCTTCGGTTCTGTCAGGATTTCTCAAAAGCAAGTGATATCAATAGTAATTCTCCTTTTAGGATCTGTTGCTACCGAATCACTATTTGATTAGTTGTATGAAATATCACTCTATAATGTGTCGCCTAACTCTCGGCTATGTGATCAATGCCCTCTCTCTAGAGTATCCACTGAGAGGTCTTCGATGTATCTAATGATCGTGCTTAATCATACATATACTACGGCACATTATCATGTCTAAATCACACTTAACTCTTCAAGTATGTAGAGTTCTGTGTACACCTAATGTCGAACTGTCGCGATACAAATAGATTTTATTTGCCCTAAACAAGTTCATTCTCGTGCAAACCTACGGGAAAACAGACGTTACCTACGCCTGGTACGCGGGTAACAGTGGTGTGACCAACCGATCAGGCCGATTCATTGCCTCGCATATTGGACACACAGGATTAATTTGCTTCGGCGCTGGTGCCAACACCCTATTTGAGCTAGCTCGTTACGATTCCGCATTGCCAATAGGTGACCAAGGATTTGTAGTTCTTCCTCACCTAGCAGGTCTTGGTATTGGTGGCATAGAAAACGGTGTGATTACAGATTCCTATGGGATGCTTGTAGTCGCAGTCTTCCATCTAATCTTCTCGGCCGTTTATGCCGGTGGAGCGATGCTTCACTCCTTTCGATACAAGGAGGACTTGGGAGAATACCCGCAAGGATCCAGACCCAACAAATTTGATTTTAAATGGGATGATCCAGACAGGCTTACCTTCATACTTGGACATCACCTGCTATTCCTAGGTCTTGGCTGCGTTCAATTTGTTGAATGGGCTAAATACCATGGAATTTATGACCCAGCAATGGGTGTTGTACGTAAGGTCGAATACAACCTTGACTTGTCAATGGTTTGGAATCACCAGATTGATTTCCTTACGATTAGCAGTTTGGAAGATGTGATGGGCGGTCATGCATTCTTGGCCTTTTTCTTGAGTGCTGGTGCTATTTGGCATATTTTCACCAAGCCATTTGGGGAATACACTGAATTTAAAGGAAAAGGACTGTTGTCTGCTGAATTTGTGCTTTCTACCTCATTAGCAGGTGCAGCCTTTATTGCTTTTGTGGCAGCCTTCTGGGCTTCTATGAACACCACAATTTATCCAACTGATCTCTATGGTGGTCCACTCAATATCGAATTGAACTTCGCTCCATATTTTTCAGATACGGATCCATTGTTTGGTGGAGACGTACACTCAGCCCGTTCATGGCTTTCAAACTTCCATTTCTACCTTGGATTCTTCTATCTTCAGGGTCATTTCTGGCATGGATTGAGAGCGATGGGCTTTGACTTCAAACGTGTTGAAAAATTGTTCGATCAGCTAGAAAGCAACCAAATTAGCCTTAACCCAGGTAAAAGTACGACCGTGCCATCAACATCGAGCGATAACGCCACATAAACTAGCTTCAAATTAACACCGCGATTTATCTCAAAATAGGAGCCCTGCCTAAGCAGGGCTTTTTTATTGAGCCTATGGTTGTCAATTTCAAAATATATTGCTCAGCAAACTTCAACTTCTGATTGTTCTAATTTTCGACTTGCCTCCCATTAGTTATACTGCTTCAAATACGTAAACCCTAATCTTCAATTTTGCGATTTTGGCCAGCCAACGCAAATCGGATTTGTCAAAGTATAGGGTGTCTTTGATTCAATAATGATCTAAAACAAACATCTATAACAAGCCATTGATATGGTCTAATCGCTATCGAAACTAAGCTTTTCTTGTTTTGGATCTAGGTTGAGTGCTGCTATTCCTTTTCACGAACTCTGCTTAAACGACTGTTTCACTGACTTAATGTGATCGATTTACAATAGACCCTTGGCCATAAGGGTTTGGCACCGATTGTCTCTGCCACTTATTGATCTCTAGCTTCTTGATTAGGAGCCATTTTACGTAGGCGGCTTTGTTGTTGCTGTCTTATTAATAAATAAATATCGGCGGCCAATACCAAAACCCCCAGCAAGACAATTCCGCCAATGGTTATTGGTGTCAGCTCTACTGCCGCTGCAAAGGGAGCTGTATACATCGTTGACTTAAAATGCTGTCTAATTATAGCTAGAATAACTCGTTATAGGCACTGCCAACTTAAACATCAAATCAATCCAAATATCTAGATAGGCCCTCTTGCATGTGTGGTTTTACAGTCGCTATGTTTTCGCTTCTCTGTCTCCTAATCACTCCATTGATAGAGCTTCCCTTGTCTCCAAAAAAAACGATATCAATTTGCTTTTGCTACATTCTATTCATTAACTGTAATCAAGCAGGCTTGCGATCTCAGTGTCAATCATATTTGAAATCACTCTGCCAGATCATCGCCATAAACAGGCAAAGTTTATGGCATGCACGCCTGGAATGATAAGCAGCTTGATAACTGACGCACGATTTAAGTCATTGCATACACCAGTAACATCAATGCCTTCACGAGATTCCATTTATATTTTCTTTTGATATGTTCTTCTTCCATCCAAGCTACGCCCAGGATTGGCAACTCTTTCAATGGCCAGGATTTACATCATCTATACATTTGCAGTGCATGCCGTTATTGCGTCTTAGCGACTGATTCCTTCTGCTTCTGCCACAAATTCCAACATGTGCAAGTGAGCAAGTGATAACTTGACGTCACCAGTGGGCTAAACAGCACCCCGGATGGTGTCGAAATTTACACAACTATCAATCAGCAATACAGATTCCTCGCAACAGCACTATTGCTATTGAGAATCGCTTGCAAAAGGCACCGCTAAGCGTATAGGTTGCGAAGAGTTCTCAAAAAGCACTTGAGAGGCTTCATATGAGCTTCCGATTCCTGCCAGATGATCCAGTCCCAGCAGTGCGGATGCCAACAGGGCAATCCATCCTGATCGATCCCGCCGCTCGTTCAGGCGGCGCTTGTATCGAAGTCGTTGAGGGTATCGCCCGCGTTTACTGCCCATGCGAAGAAACTGAAGGAATGACTCTCGCTTTTCTTCAGGAAGGCGATCAACTACGCACCGACCGCTTGTGCAGTGAAGGTGTCTGTGTTGAAGCACTTACACCATTATGTTTTCGCAGCGATGCTGAAATCCGTGATGGGCATGACTTTGATGCGGTGAACGAATGGACCCTGCAGCTGCTTCGCATTCGGCATTTAGGTAATGCAGAACAGCGTCTCCAGGCATTGCTCGCCCTGCTTGTTAACCGCTTAGGGCGACGCTGTGGCGACTGGTGCGATCTCCCCTTCCGACTCACCCATGAGCGAATTGGTGAACTCATCGGATCTACCCGTGTGACCTCCACGCGACTGATCTCCAGGCTAAGGACCGCTGATCTTTTAAACGTTCCCAGCGGAGAACCCATCTTGCGCTTGGCCCCAGCCTTAATTGAATCAGCACCTCTTGCCGCCTCATAGATCTGAGTGAATGAAAGACCTAGTTACGACATCAGACAGCGTTATCGCCAGTCTCTGTAGAGAGGTTGATGGGATCCGTCATCGCTGTAGCTCATTGCTAGAGGCTATGGCTAAATGTAATGACTACAACCTATCTTGCCGCCTGAAAAAAGAATTTCAGCAGCTCAGCAATCGACGCAGTCAATTACTCGAAACAGCCAAAGCAATGCAATTTAAAGGTGTCGACGATAAACTCTCTATTGCATTTCTAATTGAGATCAGTAGCAGACCACTTGACATGAGAACTTGTTGGCCTCAAGAACAAAAGTCTGATTTTATTAGCCATAACTCATAGGCACTCTTAGTCAATATTTTAAAAACACAGTTATCTATCGATATTGATTATTGATGGCGATTACTAGGCCAGCTTTGCAGGTGAATGCTTTCCATCGCTCAATTCCCCGTCAATAATTAACATTGCAGAGGGCTGATTCTGGGCAAAACGTACCCGACCCAAGAGGTGAGCAAACTCATTTTCAGAGTCGACTTGATTATCGACTAGTGGATCAAGGAACACTGTCGTGCGCATATCAGAAGCTCGCTCAGCCATTGCATAAAGCTGATGAAGTGAGGTTGTTACGTCTGCCTCCATCTGGAATGAGGCAGCCATGATTTCATCTGTAGAGATCCATTCCTGACGGGGTGAAGGTACATCCTGCAGAACAACAGCTTGTCCACGAGCAATCAGGTAATCTGCAAAATGGGCGGCATGTTCCTGTTCTTGAATAGCTTCTTGCTTGAAGTAATGGGAAAAGCCGCGCAATTCGCGCTCAGCAAACCAAATCGCAATAGCAAAGTAAGCAGCGCTAGCATTTCTCTCCATGGTTAGATGCTGATGGAGAGCCTCAACCAGAGAAGCTTCCATTGACTGAGCGATTGCCCGTCCTGCAGGACCAGTGGTAAGGGCTACAGCTTTAGTACTGCTAGGCAATGCCATGATTTGTCTTGTGGAGATTGCACAGAGTGGCGAGGATGGATTAGCAACCAGGCAAATGTGCATAGAGTGATGTGACGAATGCTACAAGCCCTTTTACATCTTGAAAAGGTCTCTTCAGGTGCGATTTGGACCCCATATAATGAGAATCAGTCTCAGTTGCGGAGTTACCGCAGGTCTTTATGGCCAAGGCATTGGGGAATGACTTTGTGGACAGTCGTCTGCGACGTCTTGAGCCCGTTCAAAACAAGAAAAAAACCTGCAAAAAGCGGAAGTGCTCGAAGTGGAAAGGTGGCAAATGTGTTTGCAGCCGGGGCTGATTTGATTACCCATTCCTTTGCGAAAAGGGGTTATTGAGGGCTAATACAACTTGATCAGGATAAATTTGTAGCCTTAATAGTTGTTAATTGATTGAGAGCACCATTGGTTAGGCCTTGGTGGTCAAGCATTGCCCTCAACAAAGTGGGCATGTAATCGCTCCGGGGAAAAGAAGGCCTTTTTGTCCCGCGCGGAAGGCGACGAAGCAGCGCTCGCCTGTCTTGACAGGACGTTCAAGTGGTTGACGTATACGCAAGGTGTGATTTCCAAGCTCCACACGCAACAACCAGTGACTACCAAGAAACTCGCGACCTTGAATCAGAGCCTCGCCTCTGGGATCCTGCTGAATCTGAAGAGCCTGATCATCGACCATTAACTCAGTTGCCTTAGCAGCGTTCGGTTCCGTGGGTTTTGAGAGAGGACCAATCGGCGTAAGCCAATGTTCGCCACCCATGTTGAGAGGAAGCAGGTTTCCTTGGAGCACAAAACGACCAACAAAAGGTGTGGCTGGTTTTTGCACCAGATCAGAGGGTGATGCGCACTGATGAAGCTCACCATTGCGCAGGACCGCAACCCGATCGCAGATTGCCAGGGCTTCTTGAGGATCATGTGTCACAAGCAGACCACTGGCACCACATGTTTGAAGAACACCTGCAAGCTCGCTGCGCAAACGCAGACGTACCTCAACATCAAGGTTGGAAAAGGGTTCATCAAGAAGTACGAGTGATGGCCCTGGGGCCAATGCCCTTGCCAGTGCCAAGCGTTGGCGTTGGCCTCCAGAAAGCTGATGCGGATAACGGTTGCGAAGATCCGCTAGGCCAAGCATCTCAAGCAGCCATTCTGCTCGGCTGGTGTCTTGGCCGCGGCGTAAACCAAAACAGGTATTGCGCCAGGCATTGAGATGGGGGAAAAGAGCATAATCCTGAAACACCATGCCTATGCTGCGGCGCTCGGGTGGCAGCATTCCCCGTGAGCTTGCGACCTCGTGATCATCGATGCAGATTGTCCCTCGCACAGGCTGTTCAAATCCAGCAATCAATCGCAGCAAGGTTGTTTTGCCACAACCGGAAGGTCCCAACAAACCAACGAGCTCACCTCTCTGGAGGTTCATATTGATGGATTGCAGTGTCCAACCTTCTGCTGATCCATCACCGTAGTGATACCAGAGGCCCTTGATTTGCAAGTGGTTAGTCATCAAAATCGTATATCCATAGCTGGGGTGGATTCGATAAGTCGTGCCGAGAGCAGAAAAGTCCCGCCAGGTTCAATTATCTGAAGATCATTCTTGTTCCGAAACAAGGTGATCTGACGAGTAACAGTGGAGCGCGTGGCCCCAATCAGTTCGGCCATGCGTGCATGGCCAAGGGGAAAGGGCAATTCATAACCTTCACTTCTACGGATGCCAAAGCGACCAATCAGAAGTTTTAAAAGAGCAACTAACCTTGCTTCGGCTCCGACTGGATGCCTGACAAGATGAAAATCAAATAGCCAATCCCATAGGAGATCTTGATCTTTCGGGCAGTTGTCTGCGTAATGAAGGCCAATTGAACTATTTGTGAGTGCCTCAAGTAAAAAGTTGCTGCAGTCGGGTAACCGAAGCCAACTAGATTCAGAATCACCACAAAAAGCCAAAGTGATATCAGGAAAATGATCTCCGAAGGAGCCTGAGATCCTGGCAATGCCCTGCTGAAAAAACAGCCGCACGTAGCGAGATTGATCCGTCTGAGAGGACAGCAGAATGCTCTGCCCTACTGTGAGTTGAAGTGATTCCAGCGATTCCAGTTGACTACTGACTGTATATCGGACAAGACGCATTGTGTAATGGTTTACGGAGGTAAGGGAACTCTTCCTCGCCATAACGACTGGTAGCAGAAGCAAGGGTGAAGTTTGTGGCAGGTTTCCAAGATCCATTGCTGTCAGATAGATCCCAGCATCTACTAGAGATTTTTGAGTCAACAGCGACCCCAATAGATGACAATTGTCACAAGCAGATGAATCATTCTTACCCATCAAGCACAGATCAATGCTTGCTTGGGATGTGATATTTATTACTTCTAGAGGTAGCTATTGATTCGGGCGCTTGATTGGGGGGGAGTAGCAAAAAAGCAGAAAAATGAGCGTGTTGGTTTTTTGGTCAAGAGTCAGGCTTTGGATCAAAACAAAGGCCAGCCATGCTGTTCATGGGGCTGCTTGGATTCAAGTGAAGCCGTATGGTTTCAAATGTTATTCATGAAAAATAACTTACAGCGAGTAGAATTCATGACCTGCACAAGGATTTTGTCTCCACAGAAGCAATTAAAGATGGCTAGAATGGCAGGCGTCTATATCAAAGAATTATCTGTCTATAATGATCGACTTGGCTAAGCCTATTGTAAAGCTAGCTAGATAACTGTCGGTGCCAGAAGAAGTCAATAACTGCTATGAATATGCTATTTGCAGTCAGATTCCTGGAGGATGACTTGCCTGTTATTAGCACTTTAAATATGGATTGAAGTATGCATTCATGCAGGCAGAGCATCGTGTCTTCTAGGTTTATGATGATGAATACAATGAATAACAGTATTCGCTTTCATATCTATCAAGTATACAGCGTTGGCTTGATAGAGTTGTGTTAAATAGATCTGCAAATTTAGTTTCTAAAAAATGATGAAATACTTGTTCCTGTAGGTATAATCAGCCCTAGGGAAATGCGTTAATGTAAGAGTTTTGCTATTCTAAATGTAATCATCATTGACAATTAATGTAGTGATTATTGATGAGAAAATAGAAGATTTAGGCATCCCGTTTAGCGAGCCATTCTTTTTTTATTTCTTAGTTGGCGTTAATCTTGAAGTTGAAATGTCTCGCTCGGTTTACTGTAGTCCAACAATTAGTGAATGCCGTAGCTGATTGAGCAGCTACGCATCGAGATAAATGGCATAGTTTCCTAAAGACTTCTTAAAAGGCAATTGCGTCCATGCCCTTGATCAACATCCAAGCATCAGTTCCAGCTGTAGCTGATGCCAACTCACTGCTGCAAGAGCTCTCTAGCAAGCTTGCCGAGCTACTTGGGAAACCAGAGAAATATGTGATGACATCTCTTCAATGCGGTGTGCCAATGACATTTTCGGGAAATACTGAACCGACTTGCTATGTGGAGGTGAAAAGCATTGGAGCTCTCGATGGTAGCCGTACGCAAGAAGTGAGTGAACTCGTGTGTAGCCACATCGAGCAAAATCTTGGTATTCCAGCTGATCGAACCTATATCGGCTTTGAGGATGTCCCTGCTCGACTCTGGGGGTGGAATGGAAGTACCTTTGGTTGAAGTGATCGTGATATGCCGCCAAAGGATTGGTCAAATAACCTTAAGCTAAATGAAGTAATTGTTGGTGTCCATGTAACTTATAAAGTAGACTTAATATTGTGATTCATAGGCAGATAAGCAAAAGTAGATGTTCAAAAAGAAATTTTTGACCAATGAATGATAAAAATGAAACAAACACCGCAAGTCGCAATTTAATGAAAGACACGTGAGAAAACATCAACGAGCAGAAACGATCATGCGACGACTAAACGAGCACTATCCTGATCCTGCCATTCCGCTCAATCATCATGACGATTTCACTCTATTGATTGCAGTTGTTTTAAGTGCGCAGTGCACTGACAAGAAAGTCAATGAGGTGACAGTATCTCTGTTTGAACATGCACAGACCCCAGAGGAGATGTATCAGTTAGGTGAAGTGAGAATACTAAATATGATCAGACAGCTAGGGCTGTCAAAGCAAAAAGCCAAAAACATACATAGACTTTCGGAAATCATTGTTCAACGCTTCCATTCTTCCGTACCACAGAATTTCAATGATCTAGAATCACTCCCTGGAGTGGGGCATAAAACAGCAAGTGTTGTCATGGCTCAAGCATTTGGGGTGCCTACATTTCCAGTTGATACGCATATCCACCGTTTAGCTCAAAGATGGGGACTATCTAATGGCAGCAGTGTAGTTCAGACAGAAAAAGATCTCAAAAAGCTGTTCCCGAAATCAGCATGGAATAAGCTTCATCTCCAGATCATCTACTATGGTCGTGAAAACTGTACCGCAAGGGGATGTGATGGAACAACCTGTGATTTATGTAGAGAGCTATATCCAAAACGACGCAATCCAGTAAAGTGGATCAAAGCCTAGCCTGGTAAATAATAAGATATTGTCTGATAACTATGCATTCGCAAATGACGTCATGAGTTAAATGAACGTATATATAGCTATAAAAATATTTTGTTATTAATCCTTAGCCTTATTCAATCGCTTTGGCTCCCGTGAAAGAGCAAGTGCAGCAAAAATCCCTCCAAGAAATCCACTAGCATGACCGATCCAGCTCACCCCAGCCGGAGACACGCCTGGGATCAAAGCCGGAAGTGCATTTCCAAAAAGAACCAAACCCACGACTGACAATAAAATGGTCATGAAACGGCGTTCAAGAAACCCAATTAACAAAAGGTAGCCGAGTAGTCCATACAAAACACCTGACATGCCATGGCTTCCTCTAGGCCAAAATAACCAAACCGGTATTTCCATCACAACAACAGCAACTAAAACACCAATGTAATCACGAATGCCCTTGCTAAGTACTAACCAGCTTAGCGGTAAAAACATAATCGTGTTAGAGGTCAGATGACCAAAGTCTGCATGGCTAAATGGAGCGGTAAGTAGACCCCACCAAGGCAGTCCAGGCCCTATAGGCAGATTCCAATTACCCGAAAAAAATATCTGATCAATACTCTCCTGCAGCCAAGCAATCCCGACAAAGAACACAGGGAGTAATAACCGAAAGCTCAGCATCTGCTTACGTTTGGATTGGTTCACTCAAGATGCTTTGAAATGAAAATCGCATGATTCACCATTCTATTGTGCGGCAACTCCCCTACAACTCCATTAAGACATCGCAGTAATCAGCAGCGGAGCAGTTCAATAACCTGCGATCAAAGCTGATCTTCTTTGACATTTCGAACCTAAGAAAGGTTCTCCAGCAGGCTTGAAAGACCGCGCTCGCAGTGATGAATCGACATTGCCAAGGCGAAAACCCAAGCGTTTTGAAGCTTGAGCATTGATCAAACAACAGCGTTCTATATATATTTTCGCTAGACCTTGTGCAATCTTCAGCAAAACGACATGGGCATCAAGCTGGCCATCAGTGGAGCCTCTGGCAAAACCGGCTATCGAGTTGCCGAGGAAGCCCTAAAGGAAGGGAATCAGGTGCGCCTGTTGCTTCGTCCAAACTCCCATTTGCCCGACAATTTGAGCCAATGTGATCTACGGCGCTTGTCATTGTCAGATGAAAAAGCCCTCGATGAAGCCCTTGAAGGCTGTTGCGCGCTTGTTCTCGCAACAGGTGCCAGACCCTCTGCAGATCTAACCGGCCCTGCGAGGGTGGATGCCTTAGGGGTAAGACAGCAAATCGCCAGTTGCAAAAGGGTTGGCGTCAAAAGGGTTGTTCTGGTTAGTTCGCTTTGTGCCGGACGATGGTTGCATCCACTCAATCTTTTTGGCCTGATCTTGGTTTGGAAACGCCTAGGAGAACAGGCTCTAGAGCAAAGCGGTCTCGATTGGACTGTGATCAGACCGGGCGGCCTGAATGATCGAGAAGAGAACCTAGAGAAAGAAGGGATCCTTTTTACAGGGGCCGATTGTCAGGAAGACGCTAGAATCCCGCGTCGATTAGTAGCGCGATGCTGCATTGAAGCCCTCAAGACTCCATCGTCAATTGGCCGCATCATCGAGGTCACGAGCGACCCTGACCTGAAGAGAATCACAATGCAACAAGCACTCAAAACCATCAATGCTCTGGCGTCATAGTGTCGTCAGATGAGTAGTATCTGGTCATGAACACCAATGCCAGAATTGATGCCTTACAGCTGATGCTTACCGACCTGCGTACTCGTAATGAACCCATTCGTCACAAGGCTGCATTTAGAGGCTGTCAACCTGAGTTTCAAGCACTCGTTACTAAGCTGATTGAACAGCTCGAAAGCGAACTCCTTGAGGAGAAACAACATCAGCGAAACCATAGCAACCATTCGTCTGGTTATTGATACTTGCCAGGGTTAAGCTCAGTTGAAGAGCAATTGATCACAACGTTTTGCTTCCTAAATTACAATCAATATAGGGTACACAAGAGGGAGACATTTAAAGGAAGTTATTAGCTTCACTTTTAATGATTCTAATAAGTCGACTTAAACGGGTCTCGTGATTTGATCACTTGCCGACCAAGCCAACGGCACTACGAGCTTTGTCGAGAATTTTGCCTTGCAGGGGAACGAAACCCAACCCATCAGCTTGCGCCTGAGCCTCATCACTCAACATGTAGTCAAAGGTTGTTTTGAGTGCGTCAAGGTTGCTGCCATTACCAGTTTTGTATGCCAACAACCAGGTGAGGGTGGCAATCGGATAAGCACCTTTGGCTGTGGGATTTGGATTGGTACCGGCAAGATTGGCGTCTAACTGGATGCCATTGAGGGCAGCAGCTCCTGTATTCACACTTGGCTTGAGGAACTCGCCAGAGAGATTTTCAAGTGCAGCAGCTTTGACATTTCCTTTGATGAATGACTGATTCACATAGCCGATCGCGCCAGGTGTATTTGTAATCACACCAGCAACACCTGAATTCCCTTTAGCGCCTACCCCTGTTGGCCATTCCACTGATTTCCCGGTTCCCAAGGTCCATTGTTTAGAAAAGGCCTGCATCGAATTGGTAAAAGCCTTGGTGGTGCCAGAGCCATCAGAGCGATGCACCCAAGTGATCTTGCCTGCAGGGCAATTGAGTTGATCCCAATCAGTGATGCTGCCAAGAGCAACTTCAACCGCTTGCTTTTGGGTCAACTTCAGATCGCAGTCTCGGTTGTAGCCAAAGGCGATTGTGCCTCCCACCATGGGGATTTGCACCAAGCCACGCTGAACCTTGTCAATATCTTCTTGCTTCATCGGATCATCCGATGCCGCGAAGCTCACGGTCTGATCAATGAAGGCTTTACGACCAGATCCAGAGCCAACAGCCTGATAGTTGACCTGTGGCCCCCCAGCCTTGGCAAGATCACTGAACCAACGGGTATAGATCTTTGCAGGGAAAGTGGCACCAGCTCCACTGAGACGGCCGGATGACCCTGAGGTGCCTGAGGTGCTGCAAGCCGTGATGCCAACACCGAGAACAACCACAGAAAGGAGCAAAAGGGCCTTCTTTGAGAACGACATGGGGCCCCTGTAGGATTTCATCAACCCATAACTAGATAAGAAATGCCCTTTGATGGGAAAAAGTCAGCAATTGACTAGGAGATCTTGATGAATCGGTTAGTGGTTAAGGGAGATAAGAACGTTCTACCGAGTAGAAGCCTTTTCTTTGCTCTAGGCAAAAACCCAGCAACTGAACTATCAAAGGGAGATTCCTGCCCCCTTGCTTAGCCAAGCTAGGCTTCGCCTTGATCTACAAAGATCAACAAGGAGTTGGTCTTTCGGTGAATATTTGAATTAATAACAGCTTCTATCCAAAAGAGCTCAATGCCCATTTGATCACCAACAATGGTTGGCGTTGATACCTGCTTCTGATGCGTAGGCTACTTTCAGCTCTCCTTGCTATCACCGTATGCTTTGCAGCTCCTTCTTGGGTGATGGCTGCTGACTCGGCCCATGGCGGACAAGTCTTCTCGTCTACTTGTGCCGCATGCCACGCTGGCGGCGGCAACATCGTTGATCCTGCAAAGACCCTTCAAAAAGCGGCCCTAGAAGCAACCTTAAGCAACTACGGCTCAGGGCATGAAGAAGCAATTGTTGCCCAGGTCACCAACGGTAAAGGCGGCATGCCTTCTTTTGCAGACGTCCTCAGTGCAGCAGATATAGCTGATGTAGCAGCCTATGTTGAAGCCCAAGCCAGCAGTGGTTGGTAGTTAAAAGTCAATCAATCGTTTCAAATCCTTCAGTCAAGTCTGGTTTATTAACCAGCTTGATTGGAGGATTTTTTTAACCCAACTCCAAGCAGGCCAAACCATAAACCTCGTCTAAAGGAATAGATGGTTGTTCTCCGCGATACATGCGCAAAGTTTGAGAAACAGCACTGAAGCCAAGTCGTTTCAGCAGGGGCTCTGCCGAAGAGTTTCCTCCAGGTGCGTCCAAGATCACCACACCTGGATGGCGTTGGATCAAACGCTTCAACAACAGCTCCGCGAGTTGCGGACTATCAGCCAATAGCGGCCCAATCCGCCAGCCTTCGCCATCACGTAATAAACAAGGCCGGATCCTGCCAAATCCATGGCAACAATCGTTGCCATCTACCAGGGCCAACACATTACCGGCAGGATGCTGAAGCCAATCGGAAAGGAAGTGAGGGCGGGGGCTGGGTTCACGTATGGCGTCATAAGACTGCACAGCCATCGCGGGAATCGAATCACCCTCAAGCAGTTGCAACCCTTCGCTATTGGAATAGTCATCGTCGTCAATCAGGTTGCCATCACAAATCCTCTGCCAGCGAGTTGTCGGCGATGAAATTGCAAAACCCCATCCGGCATAGTCGTCAATTCGATCGTACGCAGCCTCTAAACCAACGCAAGGAAGATCAACGAGATGCTCGAGAGCATGTTCCCATAGCTCAACTCCATACCCATGACCTCGATGCTCCGGAATGACAAGGAACAATCCGATGAAGCCATAGGCGGCGTTGTAGCGAACTCCAGCAATGCAACCGACAGGCTGATTGCCAAGCCAACCCACCCATAATCCCTGACGGTCGGTATGACGATAAATACTTACATCACCAACACCAGGAGCAAAACCCTCTGCCCTGGCCCATTGCGTAACCATAGCGATGTCATTGCGTTGCAGCGGCCGGATCTTTAGCAGCGAGGCCATAACGGAGCAATTAACGAGATGTTTTTCAGGACCAAGCTTGTTTGGAGATTGATCCAATGATGGGGCGTGATATTTAAAGATTGAGATCCATCAGGATGAGATTTAATCCTGTTCCGAAAGTTGCTGCTGAATCTGCTGGCGATAGATCGCTGGGGCTAGCACGAGAAACAAGCCCCACCATCCGATCACGCCTATAGCGATCAGAACAGTAAACCAAAGCAGACTGGGCCACCACCAGCTGATAGCGACACAAGCAACACCTGTGAGCAGAATGCTCCAGGGTTGACACCACCAGGGTTTTTCATCCCAAAAGCTTGCTGTAGTTGCTTTGCCTTGATCACTACTCATCGCAGTGTCTCTAGTTGGCCAGAAGCATGCATTTTCGATAGTTCATCGTAACCGCCAATCAACTCACCATCGATGAACACCTGAGGGAAAGTATTGAGCTCACTACGCTGATTGAACGCTTTGAAAGAGGCATCATTGTCGATGCTCTTAACGGTGTGCGGAATGGAAAGAGAACCAAGCATCCGAAGAGCTCTGGTCGACCAAGGGCAACCAGGCAGAACAGCAATTTCCACCCTTGGTGTCTGAGAAGGATCAGAAGGCTCTTGTGGGAGAGACTGATCCAATAAACCCACCAACAGATCAGCACCCTTGAGCACAAGGGTTCCTGGTTCAAGATGGCCACCCCATACCTGACAGGCACTATCAGAGAGGCTTAGATGCAGATGCACACTATTGGGAGAAACTGTGCCATTCAGAGTGATGATCTCCAGGTTTCCCTCGAGGACAGTAGGCCCTGACTGACCAGGACACTGAAATGCTGCACGCGAAAGATTGCCAACCACACCAAGAACAAAACCTGAGCTGTTCTGTTCCTGAGCTATTTTCTGAAGGCTTATCAGCAGGTCGCTGCCTGGAGCAAGCTTCAATGGCAGCGATCGCATGGAGTTCTCCTTCGAGAAAGCACAGATTAAGAAGTCAACAGTAAATACCGGTCCTCAGAGCTGATCGATAGACGACTCGAAGATTGCCATAGAGAGCTTGTGGGCATGAATGGCAAGTTATTGCTGAACTATTGATGCCAAGCTAAGACGTCAAAGTGTCGTCACTGCAGAACCCAATGGCCGAGCTGCAAGAGCGCCAACGATTCTCTCAAGAGGCTCCAAGTGCAGCAATGGTGGCCGATTCTGCTCAATCGGAACGCCTCAATGTGACCCTGCCGGTGGGTTTGATGAATCGGCTCAAGCAGCATGCCCTTGCAGAAAGCCGTAGCTGTAGCAGCCTTGCCTCGTTCTTGATTGAAGATGGACTACGCCGTCATCGTCAGTTAGACGGGTGACGATCAGTTCTACTAAATAGCGAGGATCTTGACTGTTTAGATGCTGACGTAAGTGCAGTATTAGAAGGTTGACTAAATAGTGTTATTGGTTCGTCTTTGCTTCATTGAACAGTTGGAGGGGCGGTTTGCTGGATGTTTATAGTCTCAATCTCTATGAAAATAATATTGAGATAAAAGTATCTTTATAGCTTCTGCGGCAATGATTTGTTTCGAATCTTTTAAGTCGATCGTTGATCGACTTAGTTATCCAGTGTAAAATAATTCTAATTAAATACTGCATCTATGGAGGGTCAATGTAGGCAGCGCTTATTAATTTTATAAGTTGATCTGAATACACCTGCTCTTAACCTCTGTCAACGTGGGGATCTGCCAAGTTGTTATTTTGTCCTCCGTAATGCATCTGACAAGTCAGAAAGGATGTCGTCTAGCCATCGGTGCTTATCCAGCCTTTAGCTATGACGCTAGAGGTGGTGGTGGAGACGGCCTTCTCGGGCCTTTGGATCAAGATGGGCTGAGAAGTCTTCGCTTTGATCCAAAAAACCTGATCATTCCTGCTCTCAGCTGGCGCACAACACAGATACTTGGCTTGCCAATGCCTCCTGGTTTGAACATCAGCATTACAACCCAAAAGCTTGAAGGGTCTTTCGCACCCGATAGTGGTGAACTATCACTTAAGTTTGAAGCGCAATTCTGTTTCACAGTTGGCAGTTGGCTCACTGCTCCTGATCTGACTGTGAACACATGCCTCAGCAGTGGAAAGGTTGAGAGTCAGCGCCATCATGTACAAGGACAGGCACTTGATGCGGATGGCAATGCCGTACTTGTGGGCGTCGCCATCGTGCCACTCAGTGGAGCCGCATGGCTGGATCAATTTTTGGGACTACCCGATGAAGCGCTAGCAGTGCTGAGGTGTCAGCTGCAAAACTAAATGTTTGTGAGTATTAGATCAGAGGAATTATTTCAAAAGCCTGTCGCTTATCGCTTTAACTTGATGACTGCGTTCAAGACGAAGGAGTTCAATGTTAATCAAACGTTCCAATGGACTATCACTAGGCACGACAAATCCATAGGCCTGAAGGGAAAGTCTAAAAGGTGCTAATGTTAGAGATTTGTCTGGATTGTTTTTCATGTAATAACTCAAGATAGGTGTGTCTGAGATCACTCCTGAGACTTTATTTCTCTTGATTAGATGAATGGCTTCCTTAAGGGTTGGCACTGGAAAAGGCCGTGCACCATATGATCTGGCTAAAGATACACCTGTGGTGCCAGTAACTGCACCAATTAATTCACCATCCAAATCCGATGGTTTCATTATCCCAGGCAATTGCGTCTGAGATAGCGAGACGGTAAATGCCGAAGCCAATCCTGCAGTAATTGTCGACACTGATACTAGCGAAATTACCATCCAGACCCCTGCTATAGACCTTCCTGCTTTCGTTAAAGGTGCACGGTCTCCGTAACCTACGGTTGTGAGTGTAACCAAGGCAAACCAAATCCCATTCCCTAGACCCTTTATATATTGAGGCGGAAAATGTTCAGGGTTGCGTTTTCGCTCTGCAAGCCAAATCAGATTGCCTACACAGAAAAGCGTAAAGAGCAAGAAAGTGATAGAAGATAAAGCAGCGACACCAAAGAGAGGCTTGATCCTTGCCCACAGTCCGGGTGGCTGTGATGGTACTAAAACACCCTCCTCTGCATAGAAATAAGGTTGCGTGAATTCAATCCCATTTCTTGCTACTCGATCTGGCGTAATGCTGATAGGCCCGATGGCTAAATCAATCTTTCCATCAGCCACCGCCTTGATGTTCGAATCTATGTTGGGATATGGAATGAGAAAGTATTCAAGCTTCTCTGCATTAGCAATTTGACGCCAAACTTCAACACTAATTCCCTCATATACACCAGCTTTCTTGTCCACAAATGGTGGCGAACCACTCACTCCAACCCTCAAAGCCATTGCCTGAAGGGGAGACGGAGTCGCCATGACAATCAAGGCAGCAACGAAGAGCTGTCTCTTTAAATTCATGTCGCTCATCAATCGCCTATACACGAACTGAAAAGCCCATCTCACCTAAGGCTGCCATAGGACTGCGTACGACTCTTATCCACACCACCACGACAAGAAAGGTTGTAAGACCAGTCTGAGCAAGAACTTCAGAGGAGAGACAAGCAACAGCTTATTTCTGTTCAAGGCGACGAACGATCAAAATCATTGCCAGAACGGATCCAACTAGGGCACTAATCAGAAAAAGAGTCATCTAGAAGCTACGAATGCAAAGGTCATCCTAGATTGCGATCAACAGCCCTGAAGAGCGTTTTGCTATTTCCTTTTGTAAGCCTTAAGTGCTTGGAAGTGTTGCAGATGGTTTCCTCACGCAACCACAACCTTTGAATAAGACAGCATCAGACGGCGTAACTAGGTCAAACAGATTGATCGCGTTTCGATGGCATGACAAAGCCAGCCAAGCCAAATTCTTCCCTAAGCAATATTGATGTGGCTAGGAATAGAAAACGGATGCAGAAAAAATACGGCTAACAAGCATTGACTATGAAAAGGCTTGAAAGGGATCAAAATTCAGTACAGAAAGCCCTTTTGGAATCATGAGAAGGTAATAAATTCTGGTAGAGAAGGTTTGAAGCTCGAAAGTTTTTACCTGTTTCATTTTTGAGTAAGAAGCCATTCACTAACGACTTCTTTCATCTAGGGAGTTGACGGGAAGCCATTGATGCAGTGAGCTTTAGCTGAATTTGCTGATGGTGAAGGTAGCCATTTTTTTACTTGCCCCGAACGAAAACAGCTACAACCAAAGCAAAGGCAGCCCCACTTAGACGTGCTGGTCGCACAGCCTCCCCGCCAAGGCGGCGACGGCGGCCTCAGCGTAGGAGATCTCAGCTATCCAAACGCTTACTTGTGATTGGGTTGCCGCTCACTGTTTTTGCTGGTCTTGTGGCTCTGGCTCCGAAAGCACCCGAACGCTTCAACCCAAGTCAAGTCGTCCCAGAGAGCATTAAGAGACAAGTGAATGCTCCCTTTCGCTATCGACCAAACGATGATGTGTACGCACTCGATTTTGATCCACGTAAAGTGAAGTTCGGCCTTCTTGAAGGCTGGGATAGAGAACAGGACGCTTTCCAGGACTCCTCTTCACTGGCATTTGTCTCTGGTCCGATGTACGAGCGGCATGTCGACATTGGTGGCCAAGAGATCACAGTTCCCCTTGGAGATCTCAAGTTGGGTCAACGCGTCTGGAGAAGTCGTAACCGCGCTGCCTCCATCCAACGCGCCTATATAGGCATTCGCTACAACGGCAGAGTTGACTTCGGTTACGGAGAACTAACAGCCAATCGTGCCTCCACCTACGACACCTTTATCGGTGGACTACACAGCATTTACAACGATCTGGAAGCGCCTCCTCCTCGCTACAAGGGCGCATACAGCATCAGCATGGGCCAGCGGATCCGCTACTACCTTCCTCGCATCAGGATGATCATGGGCCTGCGACAAGACGGGCGTATAGAGGTATTAATGAGTAGAGATGGGTTAACCCTTGAACAGAGCAAGGATTTAGCCCGCAGCCGTGGCCTTGTGGCGGCTTACATGCCAGACCATGCCTCCAAGAGTCGTTTGATCATTCCAGGCGTCAAGGGCTTCACGGAGGATGACGCCAATTGGATCAGCGGTGGTGTCACAAGCTTTGTGCATGTTCCCTATCTCCTGAGGCTCAGTGAACGGCGCTTCCAACTTCAGGGCACCTTGGCAGCCTCTCTCAGCCCCAGGATTGATGGGGCGCAAGACTGCAATGGAGTTAATTGCCAACAATGGCCGGGCGGAAGACTGTTCGACCGGGCCCTAGCTGGACTGAATCGATTGATCGAGCAAGGTGTGGAGCCCATCGCCAGGATGATCTGGGCGCCCAAGCCCGGCACTACCATTCCCAGCGATAGCCAAAGCACTTTTCTGGCTCGTAATAGTGATCGAGCTCCTTTACGGGAACCGCCGATTACGGCAGATCCACTGGTATTGCTCGAAACGCCCGAAAAGTTCGATTCACCCTCGAATCTTCAAGATAACGATCCCTTGAGAACGGATCTGGAATGGGGCAACCCCCTGCTTCCACCGGATCTGCCACCACCTTTGTTGCTTCGGGAAGGCGAGGCCCTGCCTCCAGCCCAGGAGATCCATCAACAAAGAGACCCGATCCATGACAATCCAGCCGAAATCGAGCCTCCCCCACTGATCGGAGCTCCACCACTACCGCTATTACCTCCACCACCGCTGTCTGCATCAGAGGTAGGACTGATCAACTAACAGTTCAATCAATCGTTTTCATAGCAGGCTCCTAACGATAAGGACTTGCCAATTTGAATCGGGTTGAATTCCCTACGCCTCAAGATTGGCTATTGCATATTCGCGAGCTTCGATAGGCGGCACTAGTGACCCTGCATTGATAAAGCTCGAACAACATCACCCCGGGTAATCACCCCAACAAGTTTGCGCTGATCGTTGATTACAAATAAGCGCTGCGTACTGCGGTCATGAAGCATGGCGGCGGCCCTTGGTAATGGAAGTGCTTCATTGCAGGTATGGGTGTCGCTGCGCATCAAGTCGTTGACGCTAGTACCGAGCACTTGGTGAACTTGCTTATCCCAGTTAAGGGGGTTGCGCAAGTAGATAACACTGTCGAGCAGTAACACATACGGACCAGCATCAACGCCGCTCTCGCGCACCATCAGATCTTGCTCAGTGAGTTCCCCCACAAGCGTGCCATCGTCGTTGACAACTGGCAGGCCACTGATGTGGTGATCACTCAGTAGTTGAACAGCCTCCTGCAGAGATGTGGCTGGCACGACACTGAGAACCGGCGTTGACATGACATCCTTCACCGTCTGCTGGAGCACCATGAATCACATGCAAGTTCATTCATTCTGAGCCTGTGAGTGCACCATCCCGCCTCGGTTCACCATCAACACTGAGAAGATCGGCAAATGCTCTAACCGTGGGGAGGTCTGTCGCAGGTCTCCCCCTGGTGTTGTTGCTTCAATTGGGTCAGCCTGCTCTGGCATGGGTGTTGTTGTTGCTGGCAGGTCTTAGCGACGCCGCCGATGGCTGGCTGGCCCGCAGAGCTGGTGGTGGTAGTAGCTGGGGCGCTCGCCTGGACCCGCTTGCTGACAAGCTTCTTCTAGCAGCACCAATGATCTGGTTGGCCAGCAACGAGGCCTTGCCTGTTTGGTCGATTTGGTTACTGCTGGCCAGGGAACTACTGATTTCCGGTTGGCGTGCTCAAGCCTCATCTGGTGCTCCTGCTTCTTGGGGAGGTAAAGCAAAGACGATCCTTCAATTCCTAAGCATGCTGCTGTTGTTGTGGCCGCCTAGTTGGGGAAGCCACAACTTTTGCCTAAATATGCAGCACCTGGGCTGGTGGTTGTTCTGGCCATCTCTGATCCTGGCGTTTAGCTCTGCGGTGGCATACATCAAACCCCGATCAAGGATTGATCGGCACTGAAATCTGGTTCAGCCGTTGGCTTCAAGGAGTAGTCGTTGCAGTAGCTATCTTCGAGGCCAGTCTCAAGGTCAAAGCGTGGCTGCCATGCCAATTCCCGCTCCACCCTGGTGATATCGGTAAGGAAATGACTCAGCCTTAGCGGGAAGGCCTTACGAGCTTTGGGATTCAGGCCTGAAGGATCAAAAGAACGAAGCTCAACGGCATTTGGATCTTTGCCACAAGCCCTTGCTGCCGCTGCAATCAAGCCCCTGAAGGTGATACCACGCTTGCTGGAACAGTTGTAAATGCGATTCGCTGCTGTCTCCACCTCAAGGGAACGAACCATGGCATCAGCCAGATCAACAACATGCCCCAATTGGGTGATGGTGGTGCCATCTCGTGGCAAAGGAACCGGTCGATTATGGACGATACGATCGAAAAACCAACGTTCAATTGGGTTGTAATTACCAGGACCATAGATATAAGTAGGTCGGAAACTGGTAAAGGGAATTCCTTGCTGAAGCAGCCATGATTCGGTCTGAGCCTTGCCGGCATGACGACTGTTCGGGTCGGTTGCACTCTCCTCATTCAGTGGCCACTCTTCGGAATCTGCATAGACGCCAGCGGAACTGACATAGAGGAAACGATGCTTTGGCTCTCCTGTACAGGCCACCACCCTTTGACTGTCTTCAAGCTTGCGCCCTGAGCTGTCGACGATGACATCGAAGCTTCGGCCTTGAAGACGACTCAGCCCCTCAGGAGTGGTTCGATCACCACTGAGATGTTCCACACCATCTGGTAAAGAATGGCGGCCTCGTGTGAACAACGTGAGCGCATGGCCTTGGGCCTGAAGTCGAGTAACCAGAGGCTTGCCGACAAATCGGGTTCCCCCCATGATCAGAATCTTCAAAACAGCTGAATCATCAAACGCGCATATTGAAGCGCGTTCGATCAGCAACTGAAGGCCCTTCGCCCTGCAGGATGGAGGTCTAAGGCAACGTTCTTTGCCAATCATGGAGATCATCCCAGCCATCGACCTACTGGACAGCGTGTGCGTGCGACTTCACCAGGGGGACTACGAGAAGGTGACTCGCTTCAGCGAGGACCCCGTTGATCAAGCCCTTAGCTGGCAGAAGCAGGGGGCAACTCGCCTACACCTGGTGGATCTCGATGGCGCCAAATCTGGTGAGCCGGTCAACGATTCCTGTGTGCGAGCTATTACCTCTGCCCTCAATATTCCTGTCCAGCTCGGGGGTGGTGTGCGCACTCTCGAACGAGCCGAAGAACTCATCGCCTACGGCCTTGAACAAGTCATCCTTGGCACCGTGGCAATAGAGCAACCCCAGCTAGTGAAACAGCTTGCCCAAAGGAATCCTGGTCGGATTATCGTCGGCATCGATGCCAAAAACGGCAAGGTGGCAACGCGAGGATGGATTAGCCAAAGCGAGGTGAATGCAACAGACTTAGCCTCCGATTTCAATGCTGCCGGTATCGCCGCAATCATCAGCACAGACATTGCAACTGATGGAACCCTTGAAGGGCCGAACCTAGAGTCACTACGTGCAATGGCAAACGCCAGTAGCGTTCCAGTAATCGCCTCCGGAGGCGTGGGTTGCATGGCCGATCTACTTAGTCTGCTGGCTCTTGAACCCTATGGAGTGAGTGGGGTGATTGTGGGAAGAGCTCTCTACGACGGCAAGGTGGATCTAAAAGAAGCAATCCGAGCCATTGGCGATGGCCGACTGCAGGACCCACCAACTAGCAAACCACTGATGGCATGAGGACCTTGGACTATGAATTGACCTTGCTGGAGCCGTAAATTGAATTCATTATCACTTCAGTTGTGATGCACACCGCTCCCAAGATCAGCGGCTCAAGTGCTGAGCGGGATGAAGATGGAGTGCAGGGAGCCTTCGAACGCTGCCGGCGGCTTGGGATGCGACTAAGCCGTCAGCGGCGCATGGTGCTGGATCTCCTCTGGAGCGAAGCCACTCATCTCAGTGCTCGCGATATCTTTCAAAAGCTCAACACCTGTGGACGGTCCATTGGTCACACATCCGTCTATCAGAACCTGGAGGCACTTCAATCAGCAGGACTGATCGAATGTCTCGATCGAGCCAATGGTCGCCTATACAGCTACCGAAGTGATCCTCATAGCCACCTCACTTGCATAGAGACCGGCAACATCACAGACCTTGATATAGAACTCCCTGAGGATTTGCTCGATCAAATCGAGGCCAAAACTGGTTACTGCATTCACTCCTACACCCTTCAACTCAGCGGTCGGCCAGCATGTAATAACCACGACTAAAAACATCAAGATCTCAACGGACTGGAGGATTTGCCTAACGCTCGTTACCTTGATGGCATAAGCCTTGTGCCGTGGTGAATTTGGCGGACAGCACATCCACTCAGATCCTGTTGCTGGCTCCCGATCTGCTCGGTGAATCCTTAGCGTTGCAGCTCAGCAGTGCAAACCCAAACCTGGATGTCATTCTGCGGACGGACCAGCTGAGTCGTCACCCAGTCCTAGTGATCTTGTCGGTTGAGAGTCTCGAAACTCTCAGCACATTGCAACTGGAACTCAAAAGACTTCAGGAGCATTGGCAACCTGCGCCAGTAATGCTGATCCTTCCGGCCCAGCTTCGTTTCAATGCAAACGAGTTGTTGAGCCTCGATTGTCCAGGCCTACTTCAAGACCCCGATCTGGCCACATTGCAGGCTGCCATCACCACTCTTTGTGGCGGTGGCAGAGTTGTGAGACTCAATGCTGCCCCCGTCTCCCAAGACAGCATTCCCCAAGCAACGATGGGGCTTGGTCAGTGGCTGTTGGTGAGTGGTCTCCAGCAGATCGACAACGATCTGAGGTTGATCGAAGCATTCCTCAACCCACCGCCCAAAAATGAACTGTTTCGTCTTTTGATGGAAGGGCGCCAGCGGGAACTCCGTAGTGCAAGAGATTTTTTGTTATGGATTTGGGGCCCGCTGCAAGTGGGTCTACGCAACCCTTTCCCCAAAAATCGGCCATCCCAAAAGGCACGCATCAATTTCGATTTCGATGCTTCAAGACAGATCTCAGCAGAAGCTGCCGGAACGGTTATCTGCCTCAGTGAACGGAACGCAGTGGCGGTATGGGGAGCGATCCGTCAGCGGCTTAGCGATTCCGTAGAAAAAGGACTCAGAAATTCAACAGGCAGCCTGCTAGCGATTGAAAGCCTCAATCCTGAGCGACGTCGTGACCTACTCCTTGCCCTTTTGAACCAATTGGATCATGTGCTCAAAAAGCTGCGTCAACCCAACAGTACCGAGACCCCACTCAATGGCTCCTGGCTGACGCTCGAATCTGAACTACGTGAACAAGCCCTGCGATCTATGGCAGGTAATTACGTCAGACTTCCTCGAGCTGGTGAACTCAAACCAGTGGCAGATCAATTGCTTGCTACTGCGGATCTCAAGGGAATTGATCAAGAACTTCCAGACCCCCAGAGAATGCTGGCTCCATTGCTGCTCGACAGACCCGTGCTTGTTGAGGGGCAGCTGCTGCCGGCAGATTCCCCTCGTGCCTTACTGCAACTCGAAATGTTGGTGGGTAACTGGCTCGTACGAACCGCTGAAATAATCAGTGCCGAAGTTCTCGGAACCTGTGGGGAGTGGCCCGAACTACGCCGATTCCTACTGAACCAGCACTTGATCTCCACACGAGAACTCGAGCGATTGCGTAATCAACTCAATAGTCAGGCCCGTTGGCAAAACTGGATTCAAAGACCAATCCAGCTCTACGAAAGCAAACGACTCCTCTACAGGTTGCGAGACGGCATTATCGAGCCATTACTGCTCACCGAACCTCGTGATGAAGAACTCAGCCAGCTTGGTTGGTGGCAGCAGCAAGTTGCTCTATTGCTCGAAGCCCGCGATGCTCTGGCACCCTCAATGCAATCCCTGATCAAACGCATCGGTGATCTCATGGTGGTCGTGCTTACGCAGGTATTAGGCCGTGCTATTGGTCTGGTTGGACGAGGAATCGCGCAGGGAATGGGACGCAGCCTGAGAGGTGGCTAATTCCCACACTTTCGAGGCAATCAAGCGCCAAAATGAGCATTAAACATCTCCGTGTACTGCCCATGACCCATCTGCTCAAAGCACTCCTGAGCTTGGGTCTGGCCATTCTTCTGATGGTGCCCCCAGTCCAAGCCATCCGAGATGACGATGCCTACGACGGCAACATCTTTCCGATCTATGCGGGTGATGGTTCATTGGGTTACGGGCAAGCAACAAACCTTCCCGAAGCCCTTAGAGAGAAGCGCACAAGTGTGATCGTGTTTTATCTCGATGACAGCGCCGTCAGCAAGGCTTTCTCGCCTGTGGTTTCAACAATTAAATTGATATGGAGAGATTCCATTGATCTGATCCCATTGACCACAGACGAGTTTCAAGGACGAACAAGCAACGATCCCCAAGATGAGTCTTATTACTGGCATGGACGCATCCCTCAAGTGGTGGTGATCGATGGTCAAGGTGAGGTGCTACTCGATCAAGAAGGCCAAGTTTCACTCGATGAAATCAATGATGCAATCAGTATTGCTACAGGCCTAAGTAAACCAATTGATTCTCTTAAAATCGACAGCTTCAATGAGTACAACAGCTTCATGGTGAAAGAATAAGGCGCTAAAGCACTGCTATCAGCATCAACCACCCTTTACGCTGCGCGCCAGGTCCCCCGGTCTAGTAAGCCGGCTGCTCCAATGACTTGCCTGCTTGAGCTGCTCCTACTGCTGGGTCTTGGTGTGTTTTGGCTCGAACTGAGGCATCGCCTGAGGCCCGCCTCCCCTCTGAGCCTCAAGGCGCTCGACTTCAAAGTCAAGCAAAGCAACTCTGATCTTGATGTAGAAATCTGGCTGGAGATCAGCAACCCCCATCCGCGCATGGAAGTGATGGTGCCTGAGTTGCAAATCAACCCTGTTCTGCTTGGCAAAGCCGATCTAAGTGAAGTCAAGTTGAGCACAAAGATCACCCCACATCATCCAGATGAAAAGGCTCGCGATGATGGTTACTGGGCGGCCTACATTGTCAAAGGCCACAAAAGCACGAGGGTGCAGGTGAACCTGCGCCTGCAGAACAGCAAAAGCAGCGATTTGAAAACCAGTGCTGACAGCATTTGGGTAGATGTCAACTGGGTGAACTACGGCCCCTTTGGTCGGCTGAAGCGTCGTCAAGGTGTCCTGGTGCCACTCCATCAGCCAGAACCTCTCCAACCCTCTGAAGTCAGCTTCCAAGCTGGCGATTGCTGTGAGGTGTTGCCTCTGAAAACCCATTTGCTTGGCACCCTCGATAACACTGTTGAGATCTTGCGTGACTACGCCAAGCCGCATCTACGCCCCGGAGATGTCCTCACGATCGGGGAAACCCCGGTGGCGATTATGCAAGGGCGCTATCACCACCCCAGCACAGTCAACCCTGGATGGCTCGCCCGGTTCCTTTGCCGAGCCTTTCATCCCACAAGCAGTCTTGCTACTGCTTGTGGGCTACAGAGCTTAATTAATCTGGTAGGGCCAACCAGAGTGCTACTGGCATGGATCGTTGGCCTAATTCTGAAAACGCTAGGTATCAAAGGAGGCTTCTATCGACTTGCTGGCGAACAGGCACGTCTAATTGATGACATCACAGGAACCACTCCTCCATACGATCAAACGATCGTGCTTGGGCCCCTCGCGCCAACAAAGCTCTGCAGACAAGCAGCCGCTGAGTTGGGAGTTGGCGTTGCCATCGTTGATGTCAATGATCTGGGCCGGGTCAAGGTCCTGGCCTCTAGTGATGGTTGCGATGAAAACCTTCTCAAGAAAGCTCTGCGTCCGAACCCAGCAGGTAATGCCAATGAACGCACGCCTCTGGTCTTGGTACGACCCAATTGACCACAATGGAAGACATGGTCAAGCTGGATAAGATTCAAATGAAGGCATTGGTCGAGGCGTGATCGAGGCATCCAGCAGCCCCCTTCAGGTGATGTCCCTCAGAGCGAGCCACTTTCCCATGCTGAATGCCAGCGAACACGCTGGTCGGATGCACTGGCTAGAGACCATGCTTTGGCGCGGTTGGCTGGCAAGAGCTGAACAACAACTTCCAAGTTTGCTGCCAACTAGGCAGCCAATTTGCCTTGTTGCTCTTGAGCAGAAAAATCTGGTCGGCCTTGTTGTGATTAGGCCCTACAACCGACGTGGCACGTGCTGGTCAGTGACCTCACCGGAGCTCATAACGTCGCCGCGGCAATGCAGCAACCAAAGCGTGAGCCGTGACCTTTTAACAAATGCCATCCAGCAAGGCAGTAAGCGGGCACAGAGCTGGATCTTGCGCTGCCCCGCCAATGACACCGATCAGCTGGCACTAGCCAGAGTGCTCGGCTTTCAACCTCTCAAGCTCTTCCAGTGTTGGACATCACCCTCACTGATGGCCCAGTCGATACCAACTTGGCCTGCTGAGCTCAGCTGGCAACAGCTGAGCCGTCGAACAGCCTCCTTGCTTTGGCCACTGGAAAAAGCCGGAGGCTCTGGCCATCTCCGCCAGATCGTCGATCGACAATGGATCGACCTACTTGACCAAAACCAAACGGGCAGTGGCGTGCTGCTTGCCCAGGGCGGCGCAACGAGTACGGCCATTGCAGGTCTGGTTAGCCATCCTGGAACAAACTCAGAAACAGTGCTTGAACTGATGCGCGATGTCGGCTGGGACCCTCGACTGTCACAAGCTCTGCCAAAAGTTTTAGCTGACCTCACGAGCATGTCCAAAACATTCCGACTGATCACCACCAGCGAAGATGAGCCTCTCAATACTCTTCTCGAACAACTGAGATGGAAGCGTGCGGGAGAAGAGTTGCTGCTTGGTCGCAGTCTTTGGCGTCGCCAGGTAAGTAACAAGTTGCTTCTTGGAGCTCGACCACTGCAATCGATGCTGGGGCGACTGCAACCCCAGCAACCACCTCTGCCTACTCCAATCCTGGGCCGACGTTAATGACGGCAACAAAACCCAGCCCCAAATCCATGCTTAGTCTGGATTTGGGGAAAAGACGCATCGGCCTAGCAGGTTGCGATCCACTTGGCATCACGGTGAGTCCTCTACCACCTCTGCAGAGAAAAAGCTTCGAACGAGACCTAAAAGTGTTGCAGTGGCACTGCACTAGTCGCAAAGTAGAAGGTTTGGTCGTGGGTTTGCCGCTCGATGCCAAAGGTCTGCCCACAGATCAAGCACGACACTATGAGCGTTATGGACAACGCTTGGCGAGAGCTCTCAAGCTGCCTCTCGCTTTGGTTAATGAACACAGCAGTAGTTGGGCTGCTGCTGAACGCTACAACTTGCAAGGCGATCGAAGTGGCCAGCTTGATAGCGCTGCGGCAGCACTTCTGCTCGAGCAGTGGTTGCGAGAAGGTCCCGAACTGAAACCGGTCCACGTGGCGGCCCATCCAGTGAGTCAGGTGAACAGCGATAGTGGATCCTGAGCAAATCAACCTCAGCTCCAATGACTGCCCCGGGTCCAAACATCAATGGCGAGGTGCCAACGGTCTTAGTAAGAGATGATGAAGGGCGGGATCTGCTCTGTTTTCTCGAGCAACTCATTCCCCTTGATGACAAGGATTACGCCCTACTCACACCGGTCGACACCCCCGTCTCCCTCTTCCGCCTCAGCGAAGGCAACGATCCTGAACTGATCGAAACGATTGCCAGCAGTGAACCAATCCTTTCAGTGGCCGATGTCGTGCTGCAAGAACACGACCTCACTCTTGTTCGTTCAGCTGTAACACTCACTGTGAACGGTGAACTAGATGAACCCGATCCAGAGGAATTGGAAGATGAGGAAACCGATGACGACTCCGAGACATATGAATTACTCGTTAGTTTTATGGTTCAAGAGCAGGAGTATGGCCTTTATATCCCTCTGGATCCCTTCTTCGTTGTGGCTCGTATGACCGACGGTCAAGCAAAGCTTGTCGAAGGAGAGGAATTCGATCAAGTTCAGCCACGTATTGAAGTCGAGCTCGAAGATAGGGAGCTGTAGATCAGATGAGCCAACACTGGCTTCAGCCAAACTGGGCACCCGGCCTGACCCTCCCCCATCTGCCGATCCAGCACTTGCTGGATCAGGGCCTGCAGGCCCTGATACTTGACGTTGATCGCACCTTGCTGCCCGGGCGTGAGATTGAATTACCGCTATCCGTTACAAGCTGGGTTAAGGAAGCCCAACGCCATCTATTACTTCACCTCTTCAGCAACAATCCCTCTCGAAAACGTATCGGTTCGGTAGCTGAGCAACTAGATCTCACCTTCACCTGCAGTGCAGCGAAACCTCGCAGAGCCCGACTGCGAAAGGTACTCAATCAGATCCAGTGCAAACCTACAGAGATTGCCATTGTGGGAGATCGAATCTTCACTGACGTGCTAGCCGGAAACCGTCTTGATCTCTATACCGTTCTAGTTCGACCACTACGCGCCGATGGCTACCCCTGCAAAAACAACCGAGTTCAGCGTCTTGAACAAAAACTTGCTGCATGGCTAGGGGCCCCACAGACATGAGTCTGTGGGTGGTGAAGGTGGGAACCAGCCTGCTGAGAGGCAATGAGAAGCAATCCACCGCCGAAGTGATTGAGAGCTACAGCGCCTGCCTTTCAGCAAGCCTCAAGCGGGGGGATCATGTTGTCCTCGTAACAAGTGGCGCCGTAGGTCTTGGTTGTAATCGTCTAGGGCTAAGCCAACGGCCGGTCGATGTGGTGGCTCTCCAAGCGACGGCGGCGATCGGTCAAGGACAACTCATGGCTCTCTATGAGGCTGCCATGAGCCGAAGGGGTCACACCGTGGCTCAGGTATTGCTCACCCGCTCAGATCTTGGCTCGAGGCAGCGATACCGCAATGCTTCTAGCACCTTGAAGCAATTGCTCGACTGGGGCGTTCTGCCGGTGGTGAATGAGAACGACGCCCTCTCTCCGGAAGAATTGCGATACGGCGACAACGACACCCTTTCAGCTCTCGTTGCAACCGCAGTGGAGGCTGATCAGCTCATCATGCTCACCGACGTGGATCGCCTTTATTCCTCAGACCCCCGCATTAATGCCTCTGCCGAACCGATCTCAGATGTTTACCATCCCCATGAACTGACTGCCCTGGAAGTCGCGGCAGGGGAGGGAGGTCCCTGGGGCACTGGGGGCATGACTACAAAACTTGCGGCAGCTCGCATCGCTACCGCAAGTGGCATCACCGTTCTTCTTGCTGATGGCCGCGATCCTCAAGTGCTTGATGGGTTGCTGCAAGGAAGACGGAGCGGCACGGTGTTTCATCCTCACCCTCAACCTCTCGGCAATCGCAAGAGCTGGCTGGCCCATGCCCTGAAGCCCTTAGGGACCCTTCAGCTGGATGAAGGCGCCTGCGATGCCCTTCAACATCGTGGCGCCTCCCTGCTCTTGGTGGGGGTTAAAGAGGTGGAAGGAAACTTTGAAGCCAACCAGCCGGTAATACTAATTAATCCCGAAGGTAACGAGCTCGCTCGAGGCCTGTGTTCCTTGAGTAGTAAAGAACTGCGCGAGGCCATTGAGACCCAAATGAGCACGAATCGTTCACCGGTCGTGGTGCATAGGGACGTGTTGGTTCTCCGCAACGCGTGACTTGATTGAACATCACCAACACATCACGCCTACGATCCGCCGAAAAGTGATTTGACATGCGCTTCAGCCAGTTGATCGCCTCCCTCCAACAAGGAAGCGCTGGGCTGCAGGACCACCAGCTAGCTGAAGATCCTGAACTGCTTAGCGGCGCATCTCTCGATCAAGCAAAGGCTAATCAGCTCAGTTTTCTGGAACAGGGCAATGCACTAACCACTCAGCTAAGCCACAGCAAGGTTGGGGCCGTATTGATTCCACCTCAGGATGATCTACGTGTCATTGCTGAACAAAGAGGGCTGGCCTTTGCGGTGTTGCGAGATCCTCGCCTGGCATTCGCTGAAGCCTTGGAACAATTGCATCCACGCTCGCGGCCCAAGGCAGGTGTTCACCCCACAGCCGTGATCGGAGATCAAGTGCATCTTGGCCAAGGGATCTCAATCGGTGCGCACGTCGTCATCGGTGATGGCAGCCGTATCGGTGCCTATAGCGTGGTCCATCCAGGCGTAGTGATTTACGAAGATGTGGTGGTGGGGGAAGCTAATGAACTTCATGCCAATGCTGTTCTTCAGCCTGGTTCCAGGCTAGGTCTGAACTGCGTTGTGCACTCCAATGCCGTTGTGGGATCAGAGGGTTTCGGCTTCGTACCTACCGCCAATGGATGGAGAAAGATGCCCCAAACCGGTTTGGTGGTTCTTGAAGACGGTGTAGAAGTGGGCTGCGGGTCGACCATCGACCGTCCATCGGTGGGTGAGACTCGCATCGGCGCTGGGACCAAAATTGACAACCTCGTGCAAATCGGCCACGGGGTGGTTACAGGCCAAGGATGTGCCCTTGCCTCACAGGTGGGGATTGCCGGCGGTGCTCGCCTGGGTGAAGGTGTAATCCTCGCCGGTCAGGTTGGAGTCGCTAATCGCGCTGTAATCGGCGATCGTGCCATCGCTAGCTCGAAGAGCGGTATTCATGGCGAAGTTGAAGCGGGGGAAGTTGTCAGCGGCTATCCCGCGATTCCAAATCGCCTCTGGTTGCGCTGTTCCGCCACCTTCAGCAAATTACCGGAGATGGCCAAAATGTTGAGGAAGCTGACAAGAGATACACCTCAGTAACCTCACAGGAGGCACAAGCCATTTTGGAGTTCTCCACATGCGCCAGCACCGCATCGTTCTGCTGCCTGGTGATGGTATCGGTCCTGAAATCACTGCTGTAGTAAAGCTTTTACTTGATGCAGTAGGCCAACAACACGGTTTCAAGCTGAATTTCGAGCAACACCCCATCGGTGGGGTTGCCATAGACGCAAGCGGATCGCCCTTGCCCGCCAGCACCCTTGAGGCATGTCAAGCCAGTGATGCGGTGCTCCTTGCAGCAATTGGTAGCCCTCGCTTTGATGCCCTGCCCAGGGAGAAACGGCCGGAAACAGGCTTGCTATCCCTTCGGGCAGGACTGAAACTATTTGCGAACCTCAGGCCGGTGACGATCCTGCCGGCCCTGATCGATGCCAGCAGCCTGAAAGCAAATGTGATCAAAGGCGTTGATCTAATGGTGGTGCGGGAGCTCACAGGTGGGATTTATTTCGGCCAACCGAAAGGGCGGATTGAGGCCGATGGGGATGAGCGCGCTTTCAACACAATGACCTACTCCAGAACTGAGGTGGACCGAATCGCCAAGGTCGCTTTCGAGCTCGCCCGCAATCGCAGCGGAAAGCTTTGTTCAGTAGATAAGGCAAACGTGCTTGATGTCAGTCAACTGTGGCGTGATCGTGTCGATGCTTTGGCTGCCAACTATGGAGATGTAGAGCTCAGCCACATGTATGTGGACAATGCCGCGATGCAATTGGTGCGCAACCCCAGGCAATTTGACGTGCTGCTTACCGGCAACCTCTTCGGAGACATCCTTAGTGACGAAGCAGCCATGCTTACCGGTTCGATTGGCATGCTGCCCTCAGCTTCGCTCGGCAGCGAAGGACCAGGACTGTTCGAACCGGTGCATGGCTCCGCACCCGATATTGCAGGACAAGACCTGGCCAATCCAATGGCAATGGTGCTTTGCGCAGCAATGATGCTGAGAATTGGCTTAAAGGAAAACGATGCCGCCACGGCTCTTGAAGGATCAGTAGAGCGTGTTCTCGCGGCAGGTTTCCGTACAGGTGACCTCATGAGTGAGGGTTGTACCCAACTGGGCTGCGCAGAGATGGGTGAGCAATTGCTGCAAGCGCTTTAAAGGATCGAGAACTCTGATAAGCAAATGCTGATGTTGCCAAATTGAGCTGTTTGCTCCATGACCTGCCAAAATCTCTGGGCCTGTCCTGCCTGCGTCGATGTCGAAGCGTCACCCGGTTGTCGCCGTTACAGGGTCCTCTGGAGCCGGAACCAGCACCGTAAAGCGGGCCTTCGAACACATTTTTTCCCGAGAGAAAATCACGCCCGCCGTTGTGGAGGGCGATAGCTACCACCGTTTCGAGCGGATGGCCATGAAGGAAGCCATGGCTGACGCCTTGGCCAAGGGTGAAAACTTCTCCCACTTCGGCCCAGAAGCGAACTTATTCGACAAGCTGGAAGAGCTCTTCCGCACCTACGGTCAAACAGGGGGTGGCAAGAAGCGTTACTACTTGCATAGCACTGAAGAGGCAGCAGAACATAACAGCCGCCTAGGCACGAAACTTGACCCCGGTCAGTTCACCCCTTGGGAGGAAATTCCAACCAACACGGATGTTCTCTTCTATGAAGGACTGCATGGTGGTGTCGTTGGTGATGGCTACGACGTAGCAGCCTGCGCCGACCTACTGGTTGGGGTGGTACCAATCACCAACCTTGAGTGGATACAAAAAATCCACCGCGACAATGCCGAGCGTGGCTATTCCGCAGAAGCAATTGTGGATACGATTCTGCGCCGCATGCCTGATTACATCAACCACATCTGTCCACAATTCAGCCGTACAGACATCAATTTCCAGAGAGTGCCCACTGTGGACACCTCAAACCCATTCATTTGTAGGAACATCCCTACGCCGGATGAAAGCTTTGTGATCATTCACTTCCGCAAAGGTGCTCGCGAAAAATGGGGCATCGACTTTGGAGATCTGCTCAACATGATTAATGACTCGTTTATGTCGAGCCCGACAAGCATCGTGGTGAACGGAGGCAAGATGGGTTTTGCAATGGAATTAATTTTGACCCCGATCATTCATCGCCTGATTGAAGACAAACACAAACTCTCATAAACAAAATAATTTAGTTACCTCAACAAACAACTATGATGGGATTATCTGAGTAATCAGTTAATCCTATTTCTATTTCCAACCTCTCATTTGTAATTGCAACAGCCGCTTCCCGATCAACCGAGGCAGCACGCTGCGATCGGTTCAACAGCGGCCAACTGATTGAGAAAGCACGACAAATTTATTTCAACTATCTCTCCAACACCATCACTGGCACGGAACCCATTGGTGTTGTTCTGAATGAAAACAATGGGAAAGGACGCGTTGTCTTTGATCTTCCGGTTCTGCTTCCAAAAGAAAAATTTCTCAAGCTAGAGCTCCTGCGCACCCTCCCGATGCGCTCCCGTCAAACCCGTGCAAGAAACATCGCCATCTCTAGGCGCAGCTAATGCTCTGGATCTATCTAGCGATCATCGGAGCTTGTATGGGCAGCTTCATCAATGTGATGGCTTGGCGGCTTCCCCGAAAGGAATCATTGATTTGGCCTGGTAGCCATTGCCCACGTTGTGGATGTGGTGTGCGTTGGCACGACAACATCCCAGTACTCGCATGGATTCAACTGGGCGGTCGCTGTCGTGATTGCAGAACCACCATTCCAGTGCGTTATCCAGCGGTGGAGAGTCTCAGCGCCGGGCTTTGGGTATCGGCTGCCTTGGCAGCTCCAACCAGCATGGGTGAGTTGTCTTTCTTGTTCAATCTCTTTGCTGGAGTCGTGCTTGTCAGTGTGCTGTTGCCACTGGTCCTCATCGACCTCGATCACATGTGGTTGCCAGAATCACTTTGTCGGGCTGGCCTTTTGTTAGGCCTTGCGTTCACCGCGACAGCGGCAGTTTCACTCAGCTGGAGTAAGGGATCAACCCTGCTGCTCGACCATTTACTAGCAGCAGCAGCAGCCTTAATTGCGATGGAAGGGCTTAGCTTCCTTGCCAAAAAGCTCATTGGTCAGCCAGCCCTTGGGCTTGGTGATGCCAAATTGGCGGCCATGGCTGGAGCATGGTTAGGACTGAATGGGGTGGCTATGGCCATGACCCTGGCCATCATCAGCGGCGCAGCGGTTGGTCTCATCGGTCGGCTTGCTGGTCAGCTACAACCTCGCCAGCCTTTTCCATTCGGGCCTTTCATTGCCTTTGGGGTCTGGGGTGTATGGCTTTGTGGATCAGATTGGTGGTGGCAACATTGGCTCAACCTAATGGGTCTTTAATAGACCAACGGCTGCTAGAAAAAAATGCCAACTGTCAGTGAATCAAGCGCGCTTTAGATTTGGATGATTCACCACTTCTTAATTTGCGGTATTGGACAAAAGCATGGACACTTGATCCATCCTTATGCCTGCCCGAGAAGCCTTGTGCCAGTTGAGAAGTCACCCGTCCTCACACTGATTTAAAAGGATGAGTTTATTCGACTGGTTTGCTGATCGTCGCAAGGGTCAGTTCGTTGGCAAGGTGAGCCAGGAAACTGAAGAAAGCGATGGCCTTTGGGTCAAATGCCCCGAATGCGGTCAGGTTGTTTATCGCAAGGATCTTCATGCCAATGCAAGTGTTTGTTCCAACTGCGGCTATCACCACCGCATCGATAGCGACGAAAGGATCGTCCTGATTGCTGATCAAGGAAGTTTTAAATCACTGGATCGCAACCTCAGCCCTACAGATCCACTCGGATTTAAAGATCGCCGTGCCTATGCCGATCGACTTAGAGAAAGCCAGGCCTCAACAGGCATGAAGGACGGGGTCGTCACAGGTCTTTGCCAAGTCGAAGGAATGCCGATGGCCATGGCGGTTATGGATTTCCGCTTCATGGGCGGTTCTATGGGATCAGTTGTTGGCGAAAAGATCACCCGACTGGTGGAGCGGGCAACAGCCCAAGGTCTACCCCTCTTGATTGTCTGCGCTTCAGGCGGAGCTCGAATGCAAGAAGGTATGCTCAGCCTGATGCAAATGGCCAAGATTTCCGGTGCTCTTGAGCGACATCGAGAGGCTGAATTGCTCTACATGCCACTACTCACTCATCCAACTACCGGTGGTGTGACTGCCAGTTTTGCCATGCTCGGTGATCTAATTCTGGCGGAACCGAAGGCTCTGATTGGCTTTGCTGGACGCCGGGTCATTGAGCAGACCTTGCGGGAAAAACTACCCGACAATTTTCAGACTGCCGAATATCTGCAAGAGCACGGCTTCGTAGACACGATTGTGCCTCGCACGCAACTTCGTAAAACGCTGGCCTCACTCTTGCTGCTGCATGGCTGCAAAGCGAAAAAGGCTGCGGGTAAATGAGCAAATCTCTATTCCGATTCTGCCTCTGGCTAGGTCAGGGTTTCATGCTCCTGCTGCTAACCCTTTTTATTCCTTACGGCTTTCTCGAAGTAGAAATCGCAAGCGCTGGCCCAGTGGAATGGAGGGAAGTCCCCGCTACTGAAGCTGGACAGCAATGGTGGGATATAGGCAGCCTTCATTACGACAAGGATGGCAATCTCAGCGTGCTTAGTCGCTTTACTCCAGCGCTCAGAGAAGGCGAGAAGCAACAAAATGGCAGCCTTTATTTGATGCATGTGGATTGCGATCAAAAGCTCTTCAGGGATACCTCGGTGAATGGTTTGCATCGTTTCCGCGCAGAATGGAAACCCTCTGATGGCGATGAGCTCATCGATGCAGTCATCGATGAGGTTTGCACTGCAGAGGTGACGTAAATATCAATTATGAATCCAATTCGTCCTCCAATTGGTGTTGCTATTGCCGGCCTTGGCTTCGGTGAAAGCGTTCATCTTCCGGCACTAAAAGCCAATCCAGACCTACAGCCTGTTGCCCTATGGCATCCACGCAGAGAGCGACTAGAAAAAGCTTCTAACCAGCATGAACTTATCGGCTATAGCGATTGGTCAGCCCTATTGACTGATCCAAAGATCGAGGCCGTGATTCTGGCAACACCACCAGGCCCGCGTTTTGAATTGGCGCTCGAAGCATTGAAAGCTGGAAAACATTTGCTTCTGGAGAAACCCGTGGCGTTGCATGCCGATCAAGTCGCTGAACTGCAACGACTGGCCATCAAGCAAAGATTGAGCGTGGCCGTGGACTTTGAATACCGTGCTGTGCCGTTGTTTATGCAAGCCAAGCGTTTGCTTGATCAAGGGATCGTTGGAACGCCATGGCTGGTGAAACTTGACTGGTTAATGAGTAGTCGCGCCAATGCTTCAAGACCATGGAACTGGTATTCCCAATCCGAGGCAGGTGGCGGCGTGATTGGGGCGCTAGGCACTCATGCCATGGACATGTTGCATTGGTTGTGTGGGCCAACTCGCCAGGTGAGTGCTCTGCTATCCACCTCGATTCAAACAAGGCCTGATCCAATTAGTGGCGAACTGCGTGATGTGAGCAGTGAAGACGTCACCCTGGCTCAGTTAAAGCTGGGTGGAAATGAGAGGCCTGAAATACCTGCACAGGTGAGCCTCACGGCAATTGCCCTCCAGGGAAGAGGGTGCTGGCTGGAGATCTACGGCAGCAACGGCAGCCTCTTGCTTGGCAGTGACAACCAGAAAGACTATGTGCATGGCTTTGGCCTCTGGGCAGCAGCTGCCGGTGAGCCACTTCGCAGCATTAGCGCTGATTTGGATCTAGCGTTCCCCACCACATGGACTGATGGTCGCATCGCCCCTGTAGCGAGGCTTCAAGGCTGGTGGGCCGAGAGCATGCGCAGTGGCCAGCCAATGCTGCCAGGCCTTGCGGAAGGATGGGCCAGCCAACAGGTATGCGACAAAATAAGGGATTCAGCTAGATCAGGACAGCGACTTGAAATCCAATCGACACTCTGAAAATAAATAAGCCTGATAGGGATAGGTGACAGTTCTGACCATCGTCTTATAAAGTCCGGGGCCGCAGGTCCAGGACTCTTTGCTTGAGAACTGGCCCCTACTGACACTACGGAGATCTCTATGGCCCTCGTTCCGCTAAGGCTTCTGCTTGACCATGCCGCAGAAAACGGCTATGGCATACCTGCTTTCAACGTGAACAACCTCGAGCAGGTGCAGTCCATCATGGAAGCGGCTTACGAGACTGATAGCCCCGTGATCCTGCAGGCCTCCCGCGGTGCTCGAAGCTACGCAGGTGAAATCTTTTTAAGACATCTGATCATCGCCGCCGTTGAGACTTATCCAGACATCCCGGTTGTGATGCATCAAGACCACGGGAATAGCCCCTCAACATGCTTTGGTGCTGCAGCCAACGGGTTCACCTCTGTGATGATGGATGGTTCTCTTGAGGCAGACGCCAAGACACCTGCCAGCTACGAGTACAACGTTGCTGTCACAAAAGAAGTCGTAGGCGTGGCCCATGCCATTGGCGTAAGCGTGGAGGGTGAACTGGGCTGCCTGGGCTCCTTGGAAACAGGTATGGGTGAAGCCGAAGACGGCCACGGATTTGAAGGCAAGCTCGACCACAGCCAACTGCTCACCGACCCAGCTGAGGCCTCCGACTTCGTCGCTAAAACCAAAGTTGACGCTTTAGCAATCGCGATTGGAACCAGCCACGGCGCCTACAAATTCACGCGCAAACCCACTGGTGAAGTATTAGCGATCAGTCGAATTGCAGAAATCCATAAGGCCATCCCTAACACTCATTTAGTGATGCACGGTTCCTCTTCCGTTCCCCAGGAATGGCTGCAAATGATCAATAAATACGGAGGTGCAATCCCTGAGACCTATGGCGTTCCTGTCGAAGAGATCCAAGAAGGGATTCGCAATGGCGTGCGTAAGGTCAATATCGACACCGACAATCGCCTGGCTTTCACCGCTGCTGTGCGTGAAGCCTCTGTCGCTGATCCTGCCAACTTCGATCCACGCCACTTCAACAAACCTGCGCGTAAATATATGAAGCAGGTCTGTCTTGATCGCTATCAGCAGTTTTGGTGTGCCGGCAATGCCAGTAAAATTAAGCAACGTGATATCAACTATTACTCAGCCCTTTATGAGAAAGGGCAGCTTGATCCAAAAACCGCTGTTGCTGCATGATTAAGGCCAAATGAATCGCTGAGGGGGGCTGCGAGGCCTCCCTTTTTAATGAATATGGCTTAGGACAACAACATTAGAGATCCATTGCGTCCGTCGAGGCGCGCTATTGCTCCAAGAGGCAAGGCAAGATTCGGTTGGCCATGACCAACAGGAAGATCACTGACAATTGGCACGCCAAGAGAAGAAAGACGCTCCTCAAGGATGCCGACCATTGAGAAGTCTCCCGGGACAATCTCCCCTTTCCAGCTGAAACGGCCTGTAGCTAGGGCCGCAACATCTCGTAGCAGCCCTGCGCTGCGCCATTGTGTGAGCATGCGATCAACCCTATAGGGTGCTTCACCTACATCCTCGAGCACTAATACGGCACCACGCAAATCAGGGAACCAGGGTGTTCCGATTAGATGTGTGGCCACGGTGAGATTGGTTACCACTAAAGGGCCTACAGCAATGCCTGGAATGACCCCAATGCCTGATATCGGAGCTACAGACTGACAAGACAACAGACCAACCGTTCGTTGCCATTGTTCGTCAGATCCAGTCATCGACCCATGGATGGCGCCGCGAGATCCCACACCCCACTGGGCCAATAACAGAGAACTGGAGTCTGAGAAGCCGAGGCTCCAAAGGGAGCGTCGTGGGAAATGGAACCCGTCCTCCAAAACCCTTGCGCTACCCCAACCAGAGCCGATGTAGACAATTCCATCAACATGAGGATCCCTCCACGCGGCCTCTAGTTCAGCGCGGCGCTGGGCATCTGTGCCAGAAAACCAATGCCATTGGCGATGCAACGATGGAGGCAATTCAAGGAGCCACCCCTGCGCCTTGCAACGCTCAACTAAAAAAGAAAAGTCTGTTTGAGGATCGATCCACGTACCAGTATTGACAGCCCGAATTCGTGAACCATCACGAAGCGGTGTTGGCGCCGCCAAAGGTGTCGATGCATGAAAGGCTGGGGTCAATGTTCGCCCCAGCTTTGGCCAAGCCAAGGTTGCTGCTATGGCAGCCGGAAGCCCCATCAGCAGCGAGCGCCGTCGCATCGTGAATCAGCCAAGCAGTGATTGCAATAATCTTCTGCCATCCACACCACCAATCACAGGATCACAAGCCCGTTCAGGATGGGGCATTAAGCCAAGCACATTGCCAGTCTTGTTTGTAATTCCAGCGATATCAGCCACTGAACCATTGGGATTATTGACATAGCGCAAGGCGATAGCATCATCGTCTTGGAGCTGGCAAAGGGTTTCGTCACTGCACTGATATCGACCCTCACCATGGGCAATGGGCAGGGTGAGAGAATCTTTGCGTTGATGACCCATTAGCCAAGGCGTGCGGTTGCTTTCCACAGTGAGCAAAGCATCCTCACAGATGAAATGAAGGCTTCGATTGCGGGTTAGAGCTCCAGGGAGCAGACCTAGTTCAGTCAGAACCTGAAAGCCATTGCAGATGCCGAGCACCCTGCCGCCACGTGCAACAAATTCCACCAGCGACTCAAGCACCGGCGCAAAACGGGCAATTGCACCACAACGGAGGTAGTCGCCATAACTAAACCCGCCTGGAAGCACAACAGCATCAAGACCATTTAAATCACGGGTCTCATGCCAGAGAAAGCGCGTTGGGATGTTCAAGCATCCTTGCGCTGCCCAGCGCACATCGCGATCACAATTTGAGCCAGGGAAGACAACAACACCAATACTCATGGCTGCATTAAGCGGTGGTTGTAGGAACCGGCTGAAGATCAAGACTCCAATCTTCAATCACGGGATTGGCAAACAGGCGATCACTTAGCAGTTCCAGCTGCTTGCGTGCTTCCGCTTCATTATCAGCCTCGAGCTCAAGATCAACAACCTTTCCGATCCGCAGTTTGCTGATGCCTTCCACCCCAAGGCGATTGGCAGCAGATCGAGCAGCCTCCCCAGCCGGGTCAAGCACTGAAGGACGCAGACTGACAAGAACGCGGGCATGAAATCGCGGCACGGTCTGTAGGAAGTGGATTGTTAAATCTTCGCAGCTCATGGCACCCTCTTTAAAGGATGAAAGCGCGTTTAAAACCTAGGCCACTAGGCCCGCACTGCTTGCGTGGTGAATGGTGATGGTTGATTCAACGATCAAAACAATGCAGGTGCAGGAGAAATACAACGCAAAAATTATAGTTATCTGAGCATGACTATGCAGCCAAAGTCAAGATGAGCTGAATGGACTTTACTGACCCTGGTTGTTAGTTGCCTGGCTGATGGCAAGTAAGACTCTCTGATAAATCTTAACTTACAAGAGGATATAGATTATGTTTCTAAATATGAGACAACTCCTTGCCAAAGTAATGTTCCAGAAATACTCTCTGTAGCTCTATTGCATCAATAATATAGATAAGAATTGGCTGAAGTGAGTTTGGCTAGTGGATGGCTTGTTGAATTTGTTCATTCATCAACTCTCTGCCTCGATTAATTAAGTCATCTCGAGTGAACTCACCAGAATCCAGCCTCTGCAATATGATCTTCTGTGCTGCATAGTCTTCGTTGTGCAGCCCAGCACGGCTTTGCATCATCCGCCATGATTTACGGCGCTCTATATGGAAGAGAACCATCTGACGACTAACCGCATAATACTTAAACTTGCCATTGATTTCAGCCTTGAAATACACACCCCAATCAGGCACATAAGCATGATGATTCTCATTGAATACATTTCTATAAATAACATCTTGCTGCCTAATAAGAGTAAGCATATTGTCGATATGTATAAACTCGTCGACTTGTGCTTCAGGAATCTCTTTGAGGTGTCTGCGAAAACGTGCTTCGGTTAGAGCCCAGTGAGCAACAGTGAGATTATATGGCTTTCCATCTGATTGATATTTAGCTGCCCTCCAGTCTCGATTGATTGAAGGGTTACCCTTGAGCTCAAAAGTTTCTTGGATGGTCTCGCCAGCGCGAGGATTATAGATAAACTCAGGCATTCCACGACTATCTCGAATCATACGAGCCTGATAGGCACTCATGTCGTCACCAATACCATGCTCTGGCTGACAAGATGTATAGCATTGGAAAAAGGCTGTACCACGATATTCAAGTCCATCAAGCATGGCCTTATACATTTTCCCTGAATTTGCCATAGAAACCTGGGCAATAAATGGCGAACCATGGCCAGTTGTAAATGCTTCTGCAACACTTTTCTTCTCTACCAGCTTACCTTGCGAAGCAACACCAAATTGGTTCATGTCATATCCACCCAACATGTTAGAGCTGTCGGAGTTTTGACCACCAGTGTTGGAATAGACCTGCGTATCAAGCATCAGTAATTTCACATTTGGACGGTTTTGCAAGACGACCTTTGAAACGTTTTGGAAGCCTATATCGCCCATAGCTCCATCTCCACCAATCGCCCAAACTTTAGGTAACTCACGTATTTCCTGATCAGTCATGAGTGAGTCATCAAGATGAGTTAGCTCGAAGTATTCACGCTCACTACAAACATTGATGTCACGATCAAGAAGTGCTGTAGCAAGTCGTTCCGGAGTTACAGATCGACGTGCATGATTGAGGACAGCAGATTCTCCTATCAGCCAACTAATGGTTGCGCCATCCTGAAATAAGGAATTCATCCAGGGGTATGGATGAGGATTGGAGGGAGGAGTAGAGCCGTAAACCGTATTGCAGCCAGTGTGAGCACCCATATACATCGTGCACATTCCATTTGCTATACGTCCATCAACTGCCTGTAGATCACAGTGATTAAAGGCATCCTGATTGAGGACTGTTACCAGTGCTGTGATGACTTCTTGGTCAGTGATCTCACCAAATCTATTGAGCCGAAGAGTTGTATCATGTTCGTTTTCACCACCAAGACCCATTACTGCATGGGCTACAGAACGCTTAAACCAACTATATTCATCATCATCTTGAGTCTTTAGAGTTGCCAACCTTGTGACACCACATTTTTCTAATAGTTTTGCTTTTTTGCGTAAACGCTCTGCTTTTTGGTGATAAATGGGTCGCATGTATGCCTCTGTGATAGAAGCAGCAGCCCTCAGCACACTTTTTTCACCACAACCTGCACAAGCACCGTCTCCAGAGACAAGAGATTCGTAATTACTTCGTACCATCAAGTGCTTCCGCAGGGCTGATTCAAGTGAAGACTCTGGTGATTCAGACTGATATTGCCCAAGAAACTTTTGACTGGTATCTGGTAATAAGCGGCTAAAAACTTGGGCAGTTGTAAGATCGGCATTAAGTTCAGGCGTATCCTGTTTCATTCGCAAGGCATCATGTTCTCCACAAACCTGAACACACTCCCCACATCCTTTGCAGAGGTCGCTAACAAAAATAGAAAAGATACCCCCACTACCAGGATTCTTCTTCTCAAGACTTTTGTAAATACTAGGGGTGTTGTTATATGCAAGTGGTAACTTATCAACAATATCAATTAGCTGCCTACGTGAGGCTTCATCGATTGATGTAAGCTCATCTAACTCATTACTTAGAATAGTTTTAAAAGGCTGTTTGGTTTTGGATGCAACATTGTCATTCATTTTTTCGTGGCAACGTTGATCTAATCCAGGCACCTCCTTCAAAAGTTGCTTCGATGCATTCTCGTCAGTGACATAATTGCGTATGGCAGTGACAAGAATTGTACTCACATCCTGTGCTGTATTAGGCAAGGCAGTATCAGGACAGGCAGCGATACATTCCATGCATTGAGTACAATTCTCTGCGATGTAAATTGGGGTTTCGCGCCTGGCTACATATTTACTTTGTGTCGCGCCACTGGCAGGTCCCATAACAGATAAGCTTGCAAAAGCACCTGATGGTTGGTGATAGCCCAAGTCGTTTCGGAATTCTGAATCAAATTTCTGCAGTGTTTGGAATGGTGACCTATTGGCTTGTCCATCAGGCATCGAACAAGACGAACAACCACTAGCAGCACAACCTGCAGTTGCTGGAATCTCAATGAGAGCAGCATCCTTTGGTGCAAGCATGGGGTTGCGCATGCTTGAAGTGTCTACATCCTTATTTTTTCCATAAGCAATTTCCTCAACCCGTTCAAAGCCACCAGCCATAACCTTCATGTTTGAATCAACTACCGCGTCACCAAAGCGTCCGAACTTCTTTTGATATTGGTTGCGAACAACCTCTTTATAAGCGGCCTCACTAATCTCGTGATCCTGCAAAAAGGTTGAAACTTTGAAGAATGCACCAAGGAAGGAGTTTCCTTGCATCCTTAATTGCAGATCAGTTCGAGTTGTTGCTTCTCGAGCGATATCGAATCCAGGCAGAATAAATACACGAATACCGTTATCCTTGATGAATTTGCGATACTTTGAGGGAATTCGCTCCCAAGCTTCAGCCGCGGGCTCACTTGATTCCCATACAAGGCAACCGCCTTTATTTAAACCCGCAAGCGGATTAGTATGTGTGAATGCTTTGGGGTCACAGCAGAGCACTACATCAACATGATTTAGCTCACAATTCACTTGTATCTTTTCAGCCGCAACTGTTAGGAAATAATTAGTAGGGGCTCCTTTCTTTTCCGAGCCATACTTGGGGTTGGCCATAATGAAGAGCTTCTCTTCTAATTGGCCATGTTGATCATAGGTTGGATCACGTTCGGAAATCATTTGCCCAAACTTACCGATAATTTCACCAAGGTTTTTACCCGTGGTGATCATTCCCCAGCCTCCAATCGAATGGAATCGAACAGCAATCGCTCCATTCGGTAATAGTGATGGTGTGTCTTTAGAAACAACGCTATAGGGGTGATCAATACCTAGTGTGAAATAAGCTTCGCCATCAGCTGCACTTTTGCCGTCTTTCCGGGCAAGCTCCCCAGTGGCATATTCAAAAGCTCCGATGATATGTTCTGGTCGAAAATCTCTAGAGCCAAGCCCATAACTTCCGCGAAAAATTCTTGGTGTTTGCTCAAGTGTTATTGCAGGCATCAAGCCTCCATACTGTGCAGACTCCTGTCCTTTACTTAGAGCAGTGCGGATGTCTCGACCTAATGGATTATCACCAGCCAAGCCTTCATCTGTTCGTTCTAAAATAATGACATTCTTTTTGCCACGCAAAGCATTAATTACTGCCGCTTCAGGGAAGGGACGTAAAACATTTATATGAATAGAACCAACCTTGGCATTGCGGTGCTCACTTAGGTAATCGCATGCCGCTTCAATATTTTCAGCTGCACAACCAAGAGAAATAAAGACTGTATCCGCTCCCTCGGTTTTATATTCTTGAATAAGCCCGTAGTTGCGACCTGTTAACTGAGCAAACTCTAGATAGCATTGCTCAAGGAATTTAAGGATTGGTTCATTGAAATTATTACGACGTGCTATGACACCATTCATATGGTGCTCTTGATTTTGAACAGGACCTAAAAGCACCGGATTCTTTAAATCCAACATTTCGGGGACTCGGCGACGCCGAACTCCGAACAGTTCTCTTTGGGCTTGTGAAGGGCAATCTATCTGGTCATCTGGTGCACCCAGATATTCACGTAGTAGATCCGCTTCTGGGGCTCGATAAGTACGCTCAGAATGGGTGGTCAACATCCCATCTTGAATATTCATTCCTGGATTTAAGGCTAATTCATTGCATTTACGAAGAATAATTGCCTGATCTGCAGCTTGCTGGGCATCTCTAGCAATTAACATCGTCCATCCAGTATCTAGAGCTGCATTGAAATCATCATGGCCACAGTGAACATTAAGTGCATGCTTGGTCAGGGCTCGAGCTCCAACCTCCAAAACCATCGTCGAGAGCTTTCCTGGTGCGTGGTAATACTGCTCCATTGCATATACAATTCCCTGTCCAGATGTGAAGTTAACTGTGCGCTTGCCAGTCATCGCTACCGCAGTAGCACCGCCTTGCGCTGCATGTTCACCTTCTGCCTCAACAGATAACTTTTGGTTTCCCCATACATCAAGAGCCCCTTCTGCAAAAGACTGTTGATATATTTCACCCCCCTCTGTTGAGGGTGTAATTGGGTAATAGACACCTCCTTCTGTAATGCGCGTTTCTACCCACTTGGTGACAAGATGATTGCCATTACACGTCACCGGAATTCCTGGATACTTGGGGTTATCACCCCCCAGTCCTGCTGGAACCATCTCCTGTTCTACGGTTTGATCTGCCATACGTAGAAATCAACGAAGGAACATCTGCTGTGTGCGTAAAATCTACTGAAATCTGTGAACAGATTGCAGCACTTGATCAAAGAGAGGGAAAGAACACCGAAGCCCAGGCCCCAACGAGTCGATTCTAAAAAAGCTTAAGCCTCGCCCGTTTTGCCAATGTCAGTCTTGAGGCTTGCCTTGATTTTTTCAAGAGCTGGGGTCTCTGCTATCAACCCCTAAAAATAGTGAACTGTTCTTCCTGGCTGCATAACCTGGGAGAACAGGGGATGTTGCCTCATTCTGTTTTTAGAGGTTCTCAGGTAATGACTCTGTTGTTTTCAAGTACACCACACCATGAGACCACCTGGTATGACTAGGGAATAGTCCTATATTGCATGTAAAAGTACAAAGTCCTGTGAGTGCTTGCAGCTCAACAAAACCCATAGCTATCAACATTTCTGTCGTTGCTTGCCTTCGCAATAGCGCCCTCATCAAGGCCTATTGAATGATTGGTTGAAACAGAGCACCTCTTTTGCAGCTCAGTAGCAAAGCATCGAGGCAAACCGCTCAAGGGGCCTGAATCGGTTTCACAGAAATTCCATCAACAAGATCTGAACATGGATGGTGGATTTCGAGATCTACACCCGAATTATGGGCAGCATCAAGGGGACTCAAACTCACCACTAGCCGTGCTCCACAGCGACCTTGATCTGGCAGTGATCAGTTTAGTGATCTTCGCCTATTGCCTGCTTTCAAGACGATTGTCCAGGACAGCAGTCTCTGGACCACTGGTCTTTGTTGCGCTGGGCTTAGTTCTTGGCCCTGCCAACCTGGGCTGGCTCAACATCTCATTGGATTCAGCACTGCTAAGGCGTCTGGCAGAGATCACATTGGGTTTCGTGTTGTTTACCGATGCAGCAGCATTGGACTGGACAGTGCTCCGCAACAGTGCCCGCCTGCCAATGCGCCTGCTGCTGCTCGGACTGCCACTCAGCATTCTGATGGGTTTCGTGGTGGCCCGATTGATATTGCCTGAACTAAGCCTGATTGAAGCAGCCCTACTTGCTGTGGTGCTCGCTCCAACAGATGTGGCACTTGGCGAAGCGGTGACCACCAACCTCGAAGTACCAGAAGCTATCCGCGAAGACCTCAATGTTGAAAGTGGCCTCAATGACGGAATTTGTGTTCCTATGTTGTTGTGCTTTCTTGGTATATCAACTGGTCATCTTGACCAGATCAATGGACCGAAGGATGCATTGCAGAGCTTCGCCCAGCTGCTTGTCAGTGAAATAGGTCTCGGCCTCGTGATAGGAGCCTTTGTTGGATTATTGGGTAGTTGGTTAAGGGATCAGGCAGAACAACGCAAATGGATTGCTGAGGATTGGAGGCCTTTGATCACAGTGGCCCTGGCCCTGAGTGCCTACACCCTCGCCCAAACCCTTCATGGGAGCGGATTCATTTCCTGTTTCATCGCTGGTCTTTTTTATGGGATCTGCAGTCGCAAAGAACTCAAGGACGGTGAGATGGTCGCTTCCGTGGCAATGGGGGACATGTTGGCCCTACTGACCTGGGTTTTATTTGGCAGTGCCATGGTGCCCGATGCCTGGAGCCACATCACAGTCGCAAGTGTGGTCTATGGGGCTTTAAGCCTGACACTAGTGCGCGTTCTTCCCGTTGCCTTAGTAACCAGCGGCCTTGGACTTGATCACTGGACGAAACTCTTCGTTGGTTGGTTTGGGCCAAGAGGTTTAGCCAGCATTGTGTTTGTTGTGATGGTGGTAGACGCGGCGCTTCCAAGCGCACAAGCGATCCTTACCACCACAACGGTCACCATTGTTTTGAGTGTGATTGCCCATGGCATTACAGCTAACCGGTTTTCTATGTTCTACGGCCGTTGGGAAAGAAGCCATGCAGGCTGAAGTAAAGAAGATTGAGTTTATAAAGACAAAGCAAAAAAGACGAAAGCCCAATAGGACAAGCTAGTCAAATGAACGATATATTGAAATGAAAGTATCTACAGTAATGATTCTCAGGATTAGGGCTGGAGATGCTTGAATGACATGCCTGTCAATATCATTAGTGCTTGGAATTGTCAAAGATAATGAATGATAGAAATATGAGCCTATTGAGTGTTCTGCTGGAAGATGAATGAATTTAATTCTAGTAATAATTAATAGTTGATGCGACTTGCCTAACTAATGGCTAGCTAACACTTCTTAAGCCAAGGAACGGCCTTTCCAGGTCCAATCGCGTCCAGTCAGTGTTCTCCAAACTGAAGTTGGTCCAAGCAAGCCAATAAGGATGCCACCTGCACTCATCAACCACCAATTCGTTAATGGCACCTCGAATTTTTGACGTGTCCAAAGACGTAGAATGAACTGAAGTAATACACCAATTACTGAAAAAGTAAAGGCAATTAATAGTGCCCCATAAAAAGGGATCCAGAGCAGGCAAACTATGATCAGCAACAAGACTAGCCAGGGGCCTGTGAACATCAAGAAAACTAGTGCTGAGGCTCCGATTGCTTTAACGATACTGCTATCTAGGCCAAGAAACCAATTCTTGCTCCAGCCTTCCCAAAGCGCAGGAAAATTGTCGTACATCCGCAATTGCAATGCATCTAACCCAAGCAGATAACGCAGTCGAAAGCCCCCGCTTTTCACTCTACGAGCTAGAGCCAGATCCTCTATCACCACCTCAGCCAGTGCACGATGACCACCAATCTCCTCATACGTTGATCGGCGAAATAACATAAATGGTCCAGCGGCAAATGCTGTTGATTCAGTTGGATCATTGGCGGCTTTAATCGGAAAACCTATAGCCAAAAGACAGGCCATGATCGGTTGCACCATCCATTCAGCAGAGCAGCTGCAGTTAATACGTGGTACCAGGCTCAGCAGATCTGCTTCTTCCTCAATTGCCTGATTCAGTGCACGCTTGAGGGTTGCTGGGTGAAGCTCCACATCTGCATCTACAAACAGCACCCAGGTGCTACTTACAAGTTCCATTGCACGTGAGCAGGCCCAGTTCTTGCCTACCCAACGCTGCGCCAAGGGTCTTGGTCCGGCGTTCAAAATTGTAAAGCGACCTTCCTCGAGCTTTAATACTGAGGCGACAGCGCTTGCAACTTGAACGGTTTCATCAGTACTCCCGTCATCAACCAACAACACTCTCCAGTTATTGCAGGGTGGATCACTGGCCAAAATGCTGCTCAGGCACACCTTGATGTTGGTGGCCTCGTTATAAGCAGGAACAACCACTGTGAGCTCCGTTCTCTTGAGGGTTTCCCCCTTGTTAGTAGGTAGCTGCCCAGGCTGAAACTGCTTGGAATTTAAGGTAGGAGCATTTTGGAACACACGTACAAGACTGAAAAGCAGCAGTAATAAGCCGAGTGCTGCTCCTGCAGCAAAGACAATCAAGATCCAAGTAAGGATCAACAAAATTGTTTCCCTAAAAAGTCCTTCTATCAAATCATCTCAAGGAGTAATCGCGGAAATCAGTTCCATAGGCATTTGCGGTGAAAGCTGGAATGACCAGTTAAGGCTGTAATCAAAATCACAGGTCGCCATGAGCACAGTCACTAACTAACTGATAAAAGCCATGGATAATCATTGTATCAATGAAGTAATGATCATCATTTGGTCAAACCCATGACAACAAATAAATTCGAATTAGAGATCGAAAAGATCATCACACTCAGCATTGCGATTGGCTTTGTAACAACTGTTGCCACATCAGCTTTTACAGAAGTCAATGCGCAGTTGAATACCAACTCAAATACTGCAGGTCTTCCCTTTGAAAGCCTGCATAACGAAGTTAAGGCGAAGAACTGAGATTGCCTTAATAAGACTTACTAATCCATGTTTGCTGATTGCTTTTATTTGCAAAACCAAAATATAATTTTCTAATATTAGGTGTATTTGCTCGTAAATTCTTTGTTGGTAATAATCAAAGCCGATTTTTTACGAGCTTGCCTATATGCCGATGTTTCTATGAATGCAAGTACAAGCAGGTGCCACAATGGCTGAGGTTCCTTTGCGCAGGGTGTCCCGCATTGTCAGTCGAGAAGCCCATTGAGCCAAGCACTGTGATGCAGTTTCAGACCGAGAAATTGCGTCGAACAATCCAGGAGTGTCAGGATCTTGACACCCTACGTGGCATCGCAATGCAATTGTTGCAACTTCACGAGAAAAAAAGCGCAATTGCAGAGTGGGCAGCAAAAAAGGGAGCTGATGCTGAATGTCGAGCACTTGTGGCCGAGATGGGTAACAACAACAAGCTGGCCAACACTTTTCAAATAATACGAAGTGACGGCCAATCAGATGAGATCGCTGGTAGGTATTTTTCCAGCTATGACGAGGCCCATACTGTCTTGGAAAGATATTATGCTGATCTCAGCTGTTGCGATGAGGATGAAAGAGAATACTATGACATTGTTGAGGTAAATAGCTAAGGCATGATGCCTAAGCCACCCCTTATGATTATTTCAAGTGGAAGTATTTGCCTAAAACAAGAAAGGAAATTCAGCATCGCATCTTCCTTGTTGATCTTATCAAAACTGAGAAGTAACTAAGGGGAAATGCTTGATGAAAAGCGGAAACAGCACTTTAGTTTAAGCGACAAACTAATGACGTCATTCTTGTTTATTCAGTCGATGTGAATGAAAAAAAAGATTCTGGAAATTAATTAACTATACAGAGAGTTGACATGCAAATCTAAATGCATACAGCTCAGGACTATCTTGTTGAATCAACAGATCTGAAAAGCCTTGGTAGGCCTATCTATGGTCTTTTACCAGGGCAAATCCCAGCCCATTCGACCAAATAGCCAAATTCCTAAGGTGACCTTGGCTCCAGTTGTTAAAAGCCACCAGCCCAAGAGCTGCTTTTTAGTAAAGCCAAACAGCATTTTGACAAGACCTTAGTCATTACCCTTCATAGCCCACAAAGCGGTCTGTTAGCTACCAGCTGTAGTGGTTAGTCAAAAAAGAGCCCCCAGCTGTCGGTCTGGAGGCCTGCATACCTTGCTCAATTCAAATCAAAACGCGCTCAATAGCCTTGCGCTCTCGTAAGTAATACTCATTGCTTTATCTCGAATCATCTGGTTTGCAGGAGGAGAAACCAACCTCGCTTACTGGGATATGTGAGGGCGGCCAGCTCTGGGCATGGTCCCAGTGATAATTGGGGAGGCTTGCCCATATACAAGATAAAAAAGAAGCTCAATCAATCGGCATCTGGTTCCGCTTTGATTCTGTAATAGCGATCAACGCCGAGCCATTTCCAAGTTGCTCTAGCTGACTTTGGCCCCATAAAGGCAGCCAAAAGAAGGATTGGTAAAGACACCCAGACAACTCCTGCTTGAAACGTTAGCCAAATAAGCCATCCAACAAATACAAGTTGAAGCAGACCAAGGATGGTAAAAACTGTTCCTCTAGGGTAGCGGAAGCCTTTGTAGAGAAGAACTGTGCACATGCCAAGGGTGAATGCTGGGGGCATCGCCAAAGCGATGTTCTTCACCCAGAACTCAAGCAGAGACGTATCTCCATAGATGGGGATACCGCTCAATGAGGGGTTAGTGGCCAGTAGTGCTAGCAGGAATATGACGGTTAGACCTGCGGCGAGTTGACGACTCATGGCTTCGTTGGAACACCCCCTCGAGATAGCAGGTTCTGATGACACTCGCAGTGACTTGGTGGAAAACCAAGTCAAGCAATCCTGGCATCCACAAGTCCCGTACTGAGAAGTAGAAACAAGATGACTTGATGATCGCGAAAAAGCTTTGCAATAAAGCTGCAAACAGTTGAGAGGCGCTAGACAAGCTCAGACCACAAAAAAGCCCCGACGAGCGGGGCGAGGTCAAAGGGTTTTTCAGAAGTGATTGCCAAATGAATTACTTCTGGTACTCCTGTCCGCGATAGGTGAGCACAGGATGGGTCTGGGCTGCTTTCAGCTTGTTGTTTGCGTAGACAGTGCGGCGGTATGTCAGTTCTACGAGTTGCTTAGGTGCAACTTCTTTGTGCTGGGCATACTGCTGGCCGCGATAAAGAAGCGTGGTCATGATTCAGAGTCCGAAATGACGTCCAAGTCCCCGTTCCATGGCTTGGCTCGAACTGCGCCCTGCAATGATCAGGGTGAACGTTTTGGTAGCTATCGCTACAAATCAATTATGCACTCTGCGCGGCAGGGTTGGTTGTTCATGCGGATACAAAATCCTGCATGGATGGCGCCTCTTCGCTCTGGATTACAACTGTGAAGCTGTTCTGGAAATCTAGATTCGGTCTGAATTCTCTCTAAAGCTGTCGTTACCGAAGTGACCATTCATGACTTTTATCGGGATGTGGTCGCAACAAATCTTTACGGGTATGGATGAATTGGGGTAAGTATCCTTGCAGAACTTACAGCAAGTTTCGCTATTGATTTCTTGATCGAATGAGCGTTGGTCCTTAAAAGGGAGCTAATCAGAGGGAATGAGAACTGGGCATATTTCAACCAAAGAATTAGTGACAAGATTCAACAGTAGAAATACTTGAAATCGTCAGCAAGGCAGCAGGCTCTGCTGGCCTCCCTCAGCGGGCCGGCATTCAGCTCAGTCCTAATCAGCACCTCTCCTAAATGAGACGAGAAAAACTGAGAATCACAATAAAAAATCCCCTTGGTTTCCGGACCCAGGGGATTGGACGCCGTCCATGGCTAACTTCGCATCTGCTTGGGGAAGAAGCTGTAATCAAGGCACCAAGCGAACGTGCCGAATGTATCGATCATCCTGATCAGTATTCACTATTCCCCTGAGCTACGTATTTATTTTCAAGTTTTGGGATTGCCAAAAGTCTAAATATCAAGAGTCATAAGCATAGTAACGTATAAATAAATTGAACAAACCAATAAAAATGATTACTGAACTGTGCACACATAAAATGGAATGAAAGATCTAACGGTCGCTTTTCATGCATCAAATTTCAAAAGAAAGAAGAGGGGCGTTGGAGTGGATGTGATTACAGAAAGAAAAATATCAACAAGCGAATCCGATTATTGTGACTATCAACATTCTCGTGCAAGTCTAACAAGGTTAATTTAACAGAAAATTGACTAGCCATTGGCACGAAAATTACTAGGATTCCTCAATAGAGTCAGCCAGTCATGACCTCACCGCAAAGTCGAAGCTTGCTAAGCAAGTGTACTGATAATACTTGGCAGCTGCTGCGACGCACTCCACCACTGGTGTTTGCAACGGCTGTTTTCGTGTGCGGCATCGTCGCGGCATCTTCAATCTTAGTGAAGGGAATTCGCAGTAGTAATGACACAATTACTGTCACCGGAGCCAGTACGGAGCGGATTACGAGCGACTATGTCGATTGGTCTGTAAATGTTAAACAAACTAGTTACAACCAGCAGACTTCCTATCAGCTGCTAAAACCATCGTTAGAAAAAACGATTGTCTTTCTAAAAGCTAATGGGGTCAAGCCTGATGAGATAGAATTAGGAACTGTTAGGTCTAATAAAGATCAAGTTCGCAATCCAAAAACGGGAGAACTTCTGTCAACAACTTGGACGACAACTCAAGCTGTTCTGATCGGAAGTTGGGATGTTAAAAAAATCCACATGATTTCAGGAAAGATCAGTGCCCTAATTGGTGAAGGGGTACCTCTTTCAATTAATCGCCCCTCCTACACTTTTACAAAACTTGCAGCCAAGCGAGTTGACATGCTCGCAAAAGCTACTCGTGATGCACGGAAACGTGCAAAGGCTATTGCCCAGGAAGCAGGCTCGAGTATTGGCGCAATTACCAACGCCGATACCGGCACATTCCAGATCACAGTGCCTAACTCTACACAAATGAGTAGTTATGGATCATACGATACCAGCACAATCAAAAAAGACATCACCGCGGTTATGGGGGTAACATTTAGGGTTGAATGAAGACCGAATAAGTCTATAGAGTTGAGGTTTTGTCTTTTTAATAATACGATTGCTGATTATACTAAAATGAGTAATATCATGTATTATGTTAATACATTGCTAGTGATTTGTTGTTCTTTTTCATTGATAGCCTGACTCGAAATGAAGAGTCTTGCTAAAGTTCTATAATGCCTGAGCCGAAACAGTACATTGCATGATCAGGATAGGGATTGTCAAGAATTTCACTGCATGCTTGCTAAATGATCCAGTGCTAGCTAGTAAATATGAGCATCATTCGCAATGTTTTTTTTTCTAATGATCTAGAATTGAAAAGAGAATCTATTCTATGCAGGGCAACTATTGCCAGCCAATTGCCAATAGTCTTGAACGATCGTCCTCAGTCTTCACCCCAGCCAGCTTCAGGGAATTTTATTGAATTCAATGCTAAAGATAATGCAATTACACAACAATATTGAGCAGGATGAATCAATCCCAATGATGATTGGGTGCATCATCAGTTACCTACACTGATGATGAGCATAACTACCTTATTGCTACGGCCATGACCCGCGAACGAGATCCCTTCCGCATCCCACGAGCAGGACTAGAGATCGCGGCGATTGCAGGCCTTACATCGATTGATATCAACCTCAATGGAGGAGCCATCAATGGTGGCGAAATCGTTGCCGAGTCAACGCTCGGCGGGATGGCCGTCTATGCCATCTACCAAACTCTTCTGAGCGGATTAAGAACCGAAGCATTGCGCAAGCGGGGTGCGATCAGCCGCACCGTACAAATCCAAATGATAAGTACAACTGTCTGGGAATCCGTTAAACAGGGTGCCGCAGTCAGTGTCTTGTTGGGTGTATTGCTACTTGTTTTCCCTTGGTTGAGCCTCCCACTCTCAATCATGGGGATGGTCGGCATGGGTGTTGCCTCTATTGAATTGTTCAACGCGTTCTGGGATGGTCTTGATGCAATGCAGCGAGCTGAGCTTCATGCTGCATCAATGGAAGCCGGAGTGAATCTACGTCGCTTTCTGAATGGTGATCAGCCTGATGTTCAATTTTTTTAAATCAAAACGAGGACTTCTACGCAAGCTTTCATTTGTCTGGGCTTCTGCAAAAGCCTCACCCTCATGAACCTCCTGTCTAGACATCTCCAATGAAGGAAAGTTTGTTAGTCGCATTGATCTTTCGCTCACCGCCATATCTAGACCGCGACAGCCTGAACTTCTTCAGTATGAGTGATTTTTAAATAGAAGCAGACTAGTATCAATAATAAAAAGTCAAACTCAAGTAAAGATTGTCTTGTTCGCCCACTTTGTTATCTTTAATTGTTGCCAATTAGTGAGAGTATATTCCTGTTCTTATCCTTATGTCTACGATTCTTATCGCAAAGAATCCATATTATTGAAGAGGTTTGGAAAGTTTTGCTCGTCATTTCTTTACCAATAACAAAGTCTCATCAACTCTACTAAGGGTTTAGATCTCATGTGTGCAGTTCATGCTCAGTTCAAACGGTACACAACTGTTCGGTAGCTGTAGCAAATTTGAGCTCAAAGAGGCGATGTCATCAGGCTGAGTCATCGCCTCTTTGGGCAAAGACTTGACCCTGGCAGCCATATCGGTATTGACCCAACCTGGACAAATCGCTGTCACGCGGATGCCTTGCTCCCATCCTTCGTTACGCATGGTCTGACAAAGGCCCATCAGAGCAAACTTACTAACGGTGTAGCCAGCCAAGCGGCCCTTGGAGCGCTTGCCACTCATTGACACCAACACAATGATGCGCGCCTCAGCATGACATTCAAGCTGAGACCAAGCAGCGCGGCTGAGCATCCATGGGCCCATGACATTCACCTGCCAGAGCTGATCAATCTCATGCTGCTGGTTATCATTAAACCGTATGGGCGTGCGATGAAATATGCCTGCACAGTGAATTAAACTATCGAAGCCATTGAAATGAGCCAAGCTTGCCGATACCCAGCTTTCGGCAGCGTTAACGTCCTGAGCTTCATAGGGATGTAGGAACACTTGTTCAGAACCAGCGATTGCCGGGTCAAGTGAGCTGCCAATTAGGCATTTAGGGTCCCGTAGGCCAAGGCTAAGACGATGGCCATCAGCCAACATTCGTTCGGCAATTGCTCGGCCGATACCTCGACTGGCACCACTGATCAAGATGGTGCGCATCATTCCTGAATGGTCGTAAATCCAAAAACATTATTGCTGGGAGTTCTCGTGATGCTCATAACTCTGCAGAATCTGAAAATCTTTTGATGAAATCCCGCTCCACCCAGGCAATCAAAGCCCATGCAACGGAGCAAGCGGTCGCGGGGATCCATTGTTGTTTAATCAGGTCGATAAGCGCAAGCGTGCTTGCTGTGATGGCTAATGCCCGAAGTCCAAAACGTGACAATCGCAGAAGTTGGTTGTTCATTAGTTTCTCTTCTCCTTTAACAATACTGAGTAAAAAGCCAACTCAACTAGGGATTGATCAGCTGATCTGATTTTGAAAGGTTTTGATGCTGCCGGGAGTCGGCTAGATCAATCAATTCTAATGACTAAGAGTTTTAACTTTGAACCCAGAGTTAAGGGTTGAGTCAAAAGCTTCACTTTCCTCTAATGACGAGATGGCGAAATTCAACTTAAGAAGATCCTTACATGTAGTAACTCTATGCAGAAGCAGAAATGATAAAAGTGCTACGTATCTTTATCGGCTAAAGAATCAAGAGCATCATATCGGAATCACACTAGTTCATTTTACCGAGGCTGAAAGTAGTGACAGTTTCACCTTAGCAACCATCAGTAACGGCAGAGAGGGGCAAAAAACAGACAGTGCAGATCAACATCAAAACCGAAGGATAGAAAGCCATCGTGAAACCAAGCGCTCGTCCTACCGCACCACGCCGATAGCCTGCAAAGAAGAGAACTCTCCCTAGTGCAAAAGACAATGCTGCTAGCGGTACGACAGACAACCATGCTGAGGGCATAACGAATGTCCAAGTGCCATAAACGAATGCTGCTAGGACAGACTGCTCAAGGGTATTTTGAAGAAGAGACTGGAGGAGGATGGCTCGATCAGAATCTGTTCTAAGACCTTTTCCATCAAGCTCGTCTGGGCTAAAGAAGCGATGCTTTGCAAGACGGCCAATCGAAAAAGTAAGGCAGAGAGCAAGAATGATTAGTGATTTAAACAGAACAGAACTTTTTTCTAAGAGTGTAAGATTGGAATGGAAATTAAACGGATTTAGCAAAATTCCGAAAATAATGATCCCTATCGAAATTGCTGTGCCAGTGAGCATTCCATTAAGGACACCACTCTGTTTAATTGAAAGTTCCATTGTTAGCTTCTAGTTCGTATGCATATTGGTGTCAACTCAATATATCTAGGATTCATGGCCCTGACCTGAAGAAATAATATAAAGCTAATTCTTCAGGAGTAATTGAGAATCATCAGAATACGCACTCAAACTTGGCCCGAAGGTCGAAGTTGGATAGTGTTTGAAACGATCAATGAGTAAGAGGGGATCTGTTGGCTTTTGGAATAAGATTTAATCAATAATAGAATACTCATGTCCTAGATGTTTTACTAAAGAGCAGCAAGATACTGGCTCGATTAAAGTCCAGGCCAGGTTTTTGCGACAGCCCTGGTCTTAATCTTTTAAAAGTTTTAATCTTTTAAGTGTTTGAAGCCTGGAGTTTCGTTTCTTTCTAGAGCTGAAGCTGGCTTTAGAGACTTTCTTTTCTTAGTTAAGGGGTTATATTTCTCTATTCACTCTTGCGTAGAGGAGATTCCATGCTTGACGGCTGGTGATAATTAACTTCTGATAATCATTACCGTGTGTTCTCTTCTCTTGATTTCTAGGTTTAAGAAGAAGGGTTTTCTTTCTGGCTGAAAAGAATTTGATGTGAATTCATTTCCATCAGGATAGTTAGCCCGATCGATCTCGTGTTGAGATGCATCTTCTGTCTTTAACTCTGATGGATGAATGCCAAGCACCATTGATTGTGAATTATCTGTCTGCTTGGCTGTCGAATCAACGCTTTGACCATTACTGCTATCGACTGTGAATGAAAATCCAAGCAGCCATTCGGCCAGGGCTATAACCAGAGCCATCGAATACACCAGGAGTAGGTGCAGAATCAAGAGCAGAGGTTGTAAGCCTAACCAAGTTGGACGAAGGATGATTAGCAAGGGCTTGATAACCCTCGAGAAGCGTTGTATGGGCACTATCAAACCATTGACAAGCACAATGGCCAACTCGATAGGGTGTGGAGAGGATGGCATTACTCGTCGTCCCATTCAGGAAAATCTAGTTCTTCCAATGCATCGCTAGACCTAGAGAAGGATCCATAGACGATCAACAACCATTTAACATCACTCTCCGAGCTCGACAATCGAGATTGGTACTCAAAAAGAGGTTGCTACTTAAAAAGATCTGCTTGCTTCATCGCCTGGACCGCTTCGACCTTCCCATAATGATCTGATCCGACTAGAAAACTGAATTCACATATTTTTAACTATCTGGACAATTTAAAGGGATACTTCTGGAAAATCAATGATGGAATTAATGCCAGTTGAGGAGGATCGGCTTGCCTGTCGATTAATCACCAAGATAGATTCTTGATATGATTCACTATAAAACAAAGGAAGAATTGGTGTTAAGTCATAAGTTAGTGCTTTGTAAAACGCATTAGGCCCCAGCAAAGTCTTCCCTGACTCCCACCTTCAATCCAATGACCAAGGCCTGCATCCATGCGACTCAAATAATCCGTACTAATTACACACGCAAGTTCTTGATGACGTCGACGTAGTTCCTCTCGAACCCGCGTGTAATGCCTCACAAGCATTTCTGTGCGTTCTTGCCATACATCTCTAGTCATCCCTGAAGCCTCTGCCCAGATTCGGTAACGATCAGGAGATGCCAAATCTGATAGGTGGATACGATCAAGAATCGGTTGAAGGACGTTGGCTTCGATGCCGTCGCATGCCATTGGATCTGTTAAGACAAATACACCCCCCGGCTTAAGAAGCCTTGACACTTCATTCATTACCTGGAGGCGATTGCCGGAATGAAGTATGGCATCTTGACTCCAAACCACATCTGCTATGCCATCGGGCAATGGCACTTCTTCGAATGATGCATCATGTACTTCGATGAGCTTGGCCAATCCAGCAGCATTGTTGAGATCTCGATGGCGCATATTCTCAACGGCAGAGATATTGACAGCATGCACATTGACCTGCCATTGCTTGGCGATACGTCGTGCCGCTCCGCCATACCCAGAGCCAAGGTCAACGACGCAACCTTTAGCTGGAGGTTGAGTTGCAAGCTCCATAAGTGCTTGCACGGTTCTCTCGCTCGCGGAAGCGATGGCTTGGTCGGCAGTCTCGTATAGGCCGATATGGATGTCTTCACCTCCCCAAATCTCGGCATAAAACCGATCTGCATCGCTGCTGTCGTAATAAGTAGCAGCAACAGTTGATGATGATGAATTCATGATTGATTAGGATTGTATTTTACTGAAGTCTTTAACATCACTTATCAGTTTTGTTTAATGTCTGCTTTGTATTCCTTCTCAGCGACATGTACATAAAAATCTGGGTCTTGATGGCCAGGTAAATAATCTCCAAAAGATGTAATCTTCTGGAATCCAACTTCGGTCATAAGTCGGTTTACGTAGCTTTGCCTTAGGGGGAACATATTCAAGTGATAAGTGCTGCCATCACTGAAGGAATATTGAAAACGCGCTAACCCTTCATCAACATGCTCAGGGCTGACATTGACATCCTTCCCGCAATAAACATTTCCCTTCCCAGAACGTATCGCTACACCTTGATCGAGAAGTCGGTCATAGTTTCGGTGGTCAAGAATCAGGATTCCATTATGCTTAAGTACCGCGTAATATTCAGCTAGAGCCTTGCGTCGATCATGCTCTCGAAATAGGTGGGTAAAGGAATTGCCCAGACAGATCACAGCATCAAATTCGCCATGAATATCTCTATTTAGAAAGCGCCAATCAGCCTGAGCAGTGCGTAATAACTGACCATGATCACGAGCATTCTGAAAGGCCCTCGCCAACATATTAGGGCTTCCGTCTGCACTGATGACGTCAAACCCTTCCTTCAACAAACTAACCGAATGAAATCCCGTTCCGGTAGCAACGTCGAGCACGGAACGTGCGCCATGTTCACGAAGGATTCGAATATAAAAATCGCCTTCAGCTTCGGACCTCGCTTTCCAATCAATCAGACGATCCCATCTGTCTGTGAAATCCTCAACATATTCCTGCTGATAATGGTCTGTATCACGTACTTGTTCCGGTTTATCACCAAAGTTTTGCAGATCGTCTTGGCAGGGTTTTTGCGAATGTTGAGTCAAAGTCATGCAGATTCAAACTTCCCGAAGATTTTTTTTGATGCGCCATATCTTTGAGGTCGGGAAAGGCCCGAATCAGCTAGAAAGGCATTGGTCTGAGCAGGGCTGCGTTACAGCTTATGCAATTCCCATTCGCAATCATAGCGAATGATTCTATGGATGTCTGTTAATCAAAATCTAATGACATCACATCAGTTCCCTTAACGCCTAAAAAATCATCAAATCCCTTTGGCAATAAGTGCTTTCAGCCGATGATTCAAGATAGACAATTCATTTGACTTCATAGGTGCCTTGGTACGGCCTGCAAGCAGTCATAGTCTGTAAATACAGTCGATGTCAGACATGACGCCCCGGATCAGCATCGACCAAGTCTGGAAGGTGTTTGGTGAGCATCCTGAACGTGCGCTTGACGATCACTGTCAAAGCATGGATGCGGAGCAACTTCATAATCAAACCGGTCTTAAGGCTGCCGTACGCGATGTAACGCTGGCGATCTCTAGTGGCGAGATTTTTGTGGTGATGGGCCTTTCGGGTTCAGGAAAGTCCACGCTGCTACGCATGATCAATGGCCTAATCCTCCCAACTGGTGGTGAGGTTTCCGTTGACGGCAAGCCGATCACTCAGTTGGCAGCTGCTGAACTGCAAAAGCTTCGCAGCAACAAAATGGCCATGGTTTTCCAATCTTTTGCGCTCTTCCCCCAGCGAACCGCACTTGAGAATGCGGCCTTCGGCCTTGAGGTTGCGGGAGTTCCGCGACAAAAAAGGCTGGAAAAGGCCAGGGAAGCACTTGAGCGTGTTGGTCTTGGTAAGGATCTCGACAGGCTGCCTAAACAGCTCTCTGGCGGCATGCAACAGAGAGTTGGCCTGGCCAGAGCCCTGGCACTTGATCCTCCAATCCTGCTCATGGATGAGGCCTTCTCTGCTCTTGATCCTCTGATTCGGCGCGAGATGCAAGAACAACTGCTGGAACTTCAGGCAGAGAGTCCCCGCACGATCGTCTTTATTTCCCATGATCTAGACGAAGCTGTAAGGCTTGGTGATCGCATCGCTCTAATGAAAGAAGGCAAAGTTCTGCAATGTGGAACGCCACGTGAGCTGCTCTGCAAACCCGCCAATGAGCAAGTTCGTCATTTCTTCCAAGATGTTGATGCTGCCTCTGTGATCACTGTTGATACCGTTGCCGAATCACCCGCTCGCCTAATCAATCAATCAGATTTGCGGCAGCTGCAGATAGAAGGAGTTACAGCAATAGAAGCACCGACGTGCATCGTGGACGATCGAAATATCTTCAAAGGTGTGCTTCAAAAGAACGGCAAAATCATTCCAGCTGAAACTGGTCCAGCTCTCATCGCCGAGACCACCATTCGCGATGCCATGAAATCTGTTGCCAACGCCCCGTATCCAGTTCCAGTGATTGGATCAGATCAGCGCCTCATTGGCGTGATTAGTCCACGTCGACTTTTGCGCTCGATGATCCTGAGATGATGGATGTGAACGACCAAGTTTTTGCAACCGTCAGTACCGGCCCTGTAGGCGAGGGCATGAGCAGATTCGTGGACTGGTTGCTCAATCATGCGCAACCAATTTTCCTAGTAATTGATTCTGCAATTAATGGGTTAGCCGGAGCCATCGAACAGATCCTCTCCGTACCAGCGCCCTGGCTGCTAGCTCCCCTGATCGCCATACTCGCAGCTTGGCGAGTGAGTTTTAGCTTCGCCATTCTCAGCCTTCTTGGTCTGAACCTCGTTTTGTTCATGGGGCTTTGGCCGCCAATGATCTCAACCCTGGCCCTAGTTATTGCAGCCTCATTACTGGCACTAATCATTGGCATCCCGATCGGCATTTTTTCTGCCCGTCGCCAACACATCTGGGCGATTACCCGCCCAGTATTGGATCTGATGCAAACCATGCCGGCATTCGTTTATCTCATCCCGGCAGTGATGTTTTTTGGCACAGGGCTTGTCCCATCCACTATCGCAACGCTGATCTTCTCGATGCCACCCGTAGTACGCCTGACGTACCTGGGCATACGACAAGTCCCTGTTGATCTAATCGAAGCCGGGCGCGCCTTCGGTTGCTCAGAACGACAATTGCTCTGGAAAGTGCAACTTCCAAACGCCTTACCAACCTTGATGGCTGGTGTTAATCAAACCATCATGCTCGCGCTATCGATGGTTGTGATCGCATCAATGATTGGTGGTGGCGGCCTAGGTGATGTGGTGCTCAGAGGCATCCAACAACTTGATGTAGGTCTTGGCTTCGAGGGGGGGCTTGCCGTGGTAATTCTGGCTGTAATCCTGGACCGACTCACACAAAGCCTGGCTGCCTCAAACTTTTCGAGAAAGTCATTGCCGCAGCGCTTTAAAGCCTTTATTAACCTCTGGACTTCCTCATGAAAATGTCTAACAAGTTGCGAAATCTAAGCCTTGTTATCGCTGGAGTGCTGATGACTGGGTTGTCGGGATGTTCGAATGCCAAACCAGATCAATTGCGCATCGGCTGGACTGCCTGGGCTGATGCTGACGTAGTAAGCCTGATGGCTGAAAAACTAATCGAAAGCCACTATGAGCAGCCTGTCGAACGAGTTATGGCAGATATCGGTATTCAGTACGACTCTGTTGCTCGTGGGAAGCTCGATCTGATGTTAATGGCATGGCTGCCAAAAACACACGATAAATACTGGCAAAAAGTAAGCGATCGAGTTATAGATCTTGGCACGATGTACTCAGGTCGCATTGGCTGGGTAGTCCCTGACTATGTGCCAAAACAACGGATTGGCTCCATTAGCGATCTGAGCGACCCGAAAATTGCTAACGACTTCAACAACACAGTTCAAGGGATAGACCCGGGATCAGGGCTGATGCAGGCATCTGAGCAAGCGCTAACTGCTTATGACCTATCGGATCTGAAACTGATTTCAGCGAGTGGTGCCGCAATGACAGCCGTTCTCGATCGGGCTATCAATGACGATCGATGGGTCGTGGTAACTGGTTGGACCCCTCACTGGATGTTTGCCCGCTATAAACTTCGCTTTTTGAAGGATCCCAAGAGTGTCTTTGGTGGCCAAGAAGGCATCCATGCCATTGCACGCCTAGGGCTGGACAAAGACCATCCCAAAGTGGTCGCCTTTTTCACCCGCTTCAAGCTGTCCGATGGTCAGCTGGATACAATGCTATTGGATGCTCAGAACACCTCAACAGAGGAAGCCGTTAATAATTACATAGCCAACAACCGCAATCAAATCGACTACTGGATGAATGGCACGATGCAAGAGACGAAAGATAGAGAAGCCAAACCATAACCACCCGCTAAGCTCTTGAGCTGCTTAATCAGTTGACTTCCCTTAGACAATATCTGACATTAAAGAGCTTTCAAGACCAAAGCGAATCGCTTCAGCTGCTTGCTTTTCAAAACTAAGCACCACCAGATCAACGCCCGCCTCCTCAGGATGCCAGGCGTTCTCTGGAGCAGCCTCAAACCAACTGCTAAGCCTTGGGCCAACCATCTGTAGCTGAAGGGGTAAAGCTTTGCCCGGTAGCCATAAGCGACCTTTTAGGCGTACAACCTGATGAAGTGTTGCCAACTCAGGCAGAAGTGCTTCAACCGTAGCCCGATCAACAGAACCTTCAAAGCGCACCGCACCACTCACCATCTCCACATGGTTGTGGTCATGATGATGATCATCTTCATGATGATCGACATCAATGGAAGCATCGTCGATTAGGTCGTCGCCAAATTGTTTAGGAGAGCTCTTTTGTTGGTCGCTATTCTCTGTCGTACTCAGGCCTAGCACCACAGCTGGATCAACTTGGCCATGACTGATGGGCATCATTGACGTGCCAAGGCGTACCTGTTCAGCAAGTTCGCTTCTGAGCTTGCGGAGGTCGACATTGGAGACAACATCCGCTCGACTGATCAACACCAAATCAGCAGCTTCCAACTGATCACTGAACAAGTCTTCAACAGCACTGAGATGATCAAGGCTTGGATCCTCCTGTCGCTGCCGTTCCAACCCGGCAGGATCACCAACGGGGCTACCCGCTGCGAGGGCTTCACCATCCACCATTGTGACCACTCCATTCACATAAACTCGAGTGCGTACGGCAGGCCAGTCGAGCGCTTTCAAGAGGGGGCGAGGAAGAGCAAGGCCACTGGTTTCAACGATAATTCCATCCAACTTATCCGCCTGTTTCAGCAAGGTCTCCATGGTGGGTAAAAAGTCTTCCTGCACCGTGCAGCAGAGACAACCGTTATTGAGTTCAACGACTCGACCATCCAATTCCTCCTCCGGACAAAAGCCACAGCTACGGATTAAATCGCCATCAAGACCAATCGTGCCAAATTCATTGACCATGACCGCTAAACGCTGCCCCCCATGAGTGAGCAGATGACGTAACAAGGTGGTCTTTCCAGCTCCAAGGAAACCAGTCAAAACAGTGACTGGTAGACGCTTTGTAATCAAGGCAGGTTTATGCAGGTTGGGAATTAAGAACGACAGCCAAGGCTGTCAAGAGTTTGAGAGCCGCTAGCGGCATTGGTGCCGTCTGCTCTGGCGCAAAGCTCATTCTGCTGGCGACGATCAAGCACAGCATTGCTGAAATCAGCTCCTTCAATCAGGGCATCTTTAAATTGACTCTGCATCAGCATGGCGTTGGTGAAGTTGGCTCCCCTGAGATCGGCTCCATCGAAACGACTAGCAAAAGCCACCACATTTTCCAAATCAGCTCCTTGCAGATCAGCTTCTTGCAGCTGGCTGCTGTTAAACACCGCACCACGCAGATCGGCCTCACTGAGATCAACGCCGCGCAGGTCAGCCTTGAGAAAGTTTTGCTCCTTGAGGTCACGTCCGTGCATGTCTTCGGAGATCTCTTCAATGGCCTGGCCTCCTCTGAATTCAGGAGGGATGATTGCCATTACAGGTGACTCTGTTAAACCCAACACAAGAATCACAAGGCCACTAAGCAACACTGCTCGACAACGGTTCCACCAACAGGGAGAGAGATTCATGAAACTAGAAAATTGCAATGAGCCAGTAGTTTGAGCAGTCACGTTATGGCAATTGCCGGCCAATTCACGCGTCATGCCAATGACCCTAAGGGTAGTGGTCCCCCCCCATCCACTGATCGCCCACTGGCTCACATTGCTGCGCAACACCACAACACCGCCAGCCCTCTATGCCACAGGCTTGGAGGAACTTGGTCGCTGGCTTACCTATGAAGCCCTGCGGGATTGGTTGCCCCACCGCCGTGAAATGGTAACCACATCCCAAGCAGAAACAGAAGGCACGGTGGTCGAGTCCAATGTGCCATTGCTGAGCATTCCCTTGTTGCCCGGGGGCCTTGATCTTTGGCAAGGAGCACGACGGGTATTGCCCAGTTCACAGCTATGTCTTGGCGGGGTGCCCGATAACATCGAAACCAATGCTGGGGTGATTGTTTTTGTGGATCAGATTGCTAGTGGTGAGCGTTTACTAGGCATCCTGAAGCTTCTGCAGATACAAGAAATCGAGGCTCGCCGGCTAAGGGTGATTACTGTTCTGGCATCAAGTCCAGGCCTCAAACAACTTGGCGAAATGATGCCCAATCTCACGATTCACACCGCTTGCATTGACCCCGACCTCACAGAAGATGGTGAGATCAGTCCAGGCATTGGTAATCCGGTTTTGCGACTAAACACCAGAACTGCAGGTACGACCTAGACTTTCAAAACTGATCCAGCATCTATGGGCCAGCATCGTGAGCCGGCAACCGGCAGCCTCACCTCCTTGATCAGCGGAGCCGTACTCGGCGCTGCAGGACTTGCCTGGTGGCTTTTTTCTGAGGCAGAGCGTCGGCAACGCAGTCGCCACCAACGCGCCATGCTTCACGCTCCTCGCATGCAGGACGGATCAGAGGCCCTGGAGGCCATCTCGCATCCCCAGAACAACAGCCAGCACCTGGAACATCGAGTCGAACAACTCAATGCCGCCATTGCAGATGTGCGCAGACAGCTTGAAGATCTAGGGGCGCGGACCTAAGAGCTCGGTAAGTTGGCGACTGAGTGCCCCAGTCGCAACCATGCTCAGATCCGCCGCCATCACAAAGGGAACTCAACGCTCTCCCAACCGAGCCATGCTTCGCGCAGTGGGCTTTGGCGACGAAGACTTCAATAAACCAATCATCGGTATAGCCAACGGCTACAGCACGATCACTCCTTGCAACATCGGTCTTAATGACCTGGCGCGACGTTCAGAAGAAGCAGCCCACCAGGCCGGTGCAATGCCCCAGATGTTCGGCACCATCACCGTCAGTGATGGCATCTCTATGGGCACCGAAGGGATGAAATATTCCCTGGTAAGTCGCGAGGTGATTGCTGATTCGATCGAGACAGCCTGCAACGCCCAAAGCATGGACGGCGTACTAGCAATCGGTGGCTGTGACAAAAACATGCCTGGAGCGATGATCGCCCTGGCCCGAATGAACATCCCAGGTGTCTTTGTCTATGGCGGAACGATCAAACCAGGAAAATTGGCTGACCGCGACCTCACTGTAGTCAGCGCCTTTGAAGCTGTTGGTCAGCATGCCAGTGGCAAGATAAATGAGGAGCAACTCACCGCTATCGAGAAGAACGCTTGCCCAGGAGCAGGAAGTTGCGGTGGCATGTTTACAGCCAACACGATGTCAGCCGCGATTGAAACATTGGGATTGAGTTTGCCTTACAGCTCAACGATGGCTGCAGAGGATGAGGAAAAAGCAAATAGCGCAGCCCGTAGTGCTGAAGTGCTTGTGGATGCCATTAAGGCAAATATCTGTCCACGCGATCTACTCACCAAGAACGCATTTGAAAACGCGATTAGCGTTGTCATGGCAGTGGGCGGCTCCACCAATGCAGTTCTGCATCTGCTTGCGATTGCCCGTAGCGCAGGCGTAGACCTTTGCATCGATGACTTCGAGCGCATCCGCCAGCGTGTACCGGTGATTTGTGATCTAAAACCCAGCGGCCGTTACGTGACTGTTGATTTGCATAACGCTGGTGGCATTCCCCAAGTGATGAAACAGTTGCTTGATGCAGGCTTACTTCATGGAGACTGCCGCAATGTGGAAGGTAAAACCTTGAGAGAACTGCTCAAGGATGTGCCATCCGAGCCTTCAGCAGAGCAAGACGTCATTCATCCCCTCTCGAAACCGGTCTATTCCAAGGGGCACCTGGCGATCCTTAAAGGCAATCTGGCCAGCGAAGGATGCGTGGCCAAGATAAGCGGGATCAAAACCCCTGTACTTACTGGACCTGCAAGGGTTTTTGAAAGCGAGGAGGCCTGCCTTGCTGCCATTCTCAACAACAAGGTGAAGGCGGGAGATGTCGTCGTCATACGTAACGAAGGCCCGGTTGGCGGGCCTGGAATGCGAGAGATGCTTGCTCCTACATCTGCCATCGTCGGTGAAGACCTTGGCGACAAGGTGGCCTTGATCACAGATGGACGCTTCAGCGGAGGTACCTATGGTTTGGTGGTGGGCCATGTGGCACCGGAAGCAGCCGTAGGCGGCATGATTGGCCTTGTGCAGGAAGGCGACAGCATCACCATCGATGCCAATCAACTGCTGATCCAACTCAATGTCGAGAAGGATGAATTGGAGCGTCGCTCCAGCGCATGGAAAAAACCACAGCCGCGTTATCAAACAGGAGTTCTCGGTAAATACGCCCGAATGGTGAGTAGCGCCAGCAATGGTGCTGTCACCGACCAGCCCTGAACTCTGATCAACTAGCTCTGCTCAGGCAAAACCAGCAGTGCTCTCAACCTACGAGCGAACGCTTCCAATGGTGCTCCATCCTCAGGCGGCTGACAGCGTTGGCCACTGTTGCCATCCATCCACACGGGATGCTGCCCTTGCCAAAGCATTGGACGGTCAGGCAATTCACACCAAGTCAACATCAGATTGAGATCGTTGCCGCTGCGATAGATCTCAAGTTCAAGATCATGCTCTGGAAGGCGGTCACCTTCTCGGTTTCGGCATTCAATACGAACAATGAGATCAACAGATTGAGCCGATATTAGATCGGGCGTAGATCCAGGCTTCTGATCATCGACATCAGCAACATCTGTGAGCACAACAGCATGAAGCCAGGGCTTTAAACAGACATCAGCCGCTGAGGCCACGAGGACCGACCAATTTTGCGCAGTCTGTTGGATTTCATTGCCTGTCAAGGCTCTCAGCTGAATCTAGGAGGTGAAAAAATCTTAGGCTATTTCTAAGCAAGATTTGACTATTGAAAGGAAGTCAATCACTATGCTGAATTGATGATCTATCCCGAATAGATTCAATAATACATTTGATTAGGGCCTGAATTTGATTAGGTAAAAAAATACCAAGCCCTCTGAATGTATATGGCCATTTTGAAGACTAAAAAATTTGTAATGAATTAGTGAATTGCTTTGATCGAGCGCAGTAAAACTCGAATTGGGCCAGGGCGGAATTCTGGGTTTAGTTCTCCTGGCTGACCAAATTTAGAATGCAATAATTGCACTTGGTTGATACTTGATGCATCAAAGCGAATCAAGCGCAGAGGCATAGCCAAAGGCTGGGCAAGCACCGTAGGTTTCAGTGTGTTAAAGGGGATCTCAATGGATGTAGTACCAGAAGTCTTAGTCGGCAACTGAGTGACCCATCGCAAACCACCATAAAAACGCTCAGTGAGGCCAAAGAGCCCACTACGAGAGCCGAGTGCAAGTTTTAGGGTGCGACCGTCTCCATTCACCTCCACCTGTAAGGCTCGATAGCTGGAAAGATCAAGAGGAGGGTTCAAAAGGGGTGAACGACAACTGACAAAGCCACCATCCTGTTCAACAAGTTCTCCTTCTAGGATCAGGCCCTCGGAGGTCACTCGACAGGCAGCTTGGCTGGATCCGCCCATAATTGTGTCGTTCAAGCTAGACCAGGAGGGGAAGTCGTTCAGTTGAACCTGAACGGAGGCTTTGGGCATTAGATCCATGATTTGCCAACAATCTATTTACCTTATAGTTTCTCTCTTGGCTCATCATTCATTTCTTTAAGGTTAGACATTGATCCTTGAGAGAATTGCATTATTGAGATATCGATGAAATGCCTGAGCATTAAACACTTCTTAAAAAAAACTGCTCTAAGGCGGGCTTTGGCTGATTAACGGAGGTTTCTTAATAGCAAGGACCCAATGATCTACAACACAGGCTGTGTATCGAATTCGTGATTATCCCCTCCGGTCTCACTGTCTGGGCCGAGAGGGCAATCTGGACCTGAGAACATCCCATCAGGACACTGGAGATCTTGCTTACGCTGAGCACGGCGTTCTTTATGGGCTTCACGCTGTGCTGGTCGGTCTGCTTTTGTGCCTCCAGAAATTTGGGAAAACTGATCAAGAGTTCGTAATTTGTTGGTTATTGGTTTCAAGTGGTAGTGAGGGTGTTGATTCCTTCAACAAACACACCATCTCTAAAAAGTTGGTCCATATGATGTCTAAATTCATTGTCTCTTTTGAGGTTAACCGCAATATCTAGGATAACTCTAAAGAATAAAATTAATACTTTAAGTGGTTATTTTAGTTGAATGTTCAGTTGAAGTCCTTGCGCAACGCCCTAGGCTGGACTGACTGTGTAGATGGGACATTTCACGTGCTCACGGATCAATTGCGCCAGCCAAAGGCTGGCTAACGTAGCTGCAACTGTAAGAAATCATTGTTGCAACCAAGCTATAATAAAGCTTTAAGAATGCTGACCTTGATGTCTTTAACATTTTTAGATGCAAGTAAAGTCATTGATCTGCAATTTATGCTGAATTTATATTTGTAGAGATTGGAAGATAATACAAGCAATAATGAACAAGAATACTTCTCAAGAGTGCATCTTTATCCGAGTAAGGCGGCCTCATCTGCCAAGACCAAAATCGGTGAACGAGGTTGAACCAAGCGGGCAGGCGTGCGTTCAGCTGATTCAGCAGAATCCAATAAGCGCTTCAGGGCAACCTGCTTCCCTACACCACTCACAAGAAAGATCACCTCGCGTGCAGAGCTGAGCACCGGTGCGGTGAGAGTGATTCTCTCTAGTCCCTTCCCTCTACCGACAGTCGCCCAGCGATCAACAACGGCGGGGGCATCCGTTCCTGGAAAAAGAGAGGCTGTATGGCCATCTTCACCAAGTCCTAAAACCATTAGATCAAATACCGGCGGATCACCTGCACAGGTTTCCTGCACGAGTTTCGCGTAGGCCTCGGCACTGGCCTCAGGGTCAGGCAGCTCCACCGTTGGCACGGGATGAAACGCAGCTTGCGATCCAGGGCCTTCAGCAAGAAGCGTTGCACGAATCATGCGGGCGTTGCTGGCTTCATCACTGGCATCAACCCAGCGCTCATCGCCCAGGAAAACATCCACACGATCCCAGGGCAGTCGCTCCTGACCAAGCAACCTATAAGCAATAGCGGGGGTGCTGCCTCCCGAGAGAGCGATCTGAACGCGATCACGCTGATCAAGTACCAGATCAATATGAGATGCGAGCCTCTGGGCGGCGCGACGTGCAAGATCCTCAGGGTCGCTCGCTCGCTCAACTTTGTAGGTCGTCATCACGATCTCCTTAGTCCAGCCACTCAGTATGGAAGCTTCCTTCTTTGTCAACCCGCTGGTAGGTATGTGAGCCGAAGCAATCGCGCATGGCCTGCACCAAATTTTGGGGTAAGCGTGCCGTGCGATAGCTATTGATGTAATCGAGAGTGCTGCTGAAGCAAGGCACTGGGATACCGGCTTCAGCTGCGCCGGCTACCACCTTTGCTAGGCCCGGCAGGCGACGGTTCACTTGCTCAGCGAACCAAGGATCGATCAACAAGTTGGAAAGCTGAGGGTCAGCATTAAAGGCATCCTGGATGCGCTTCAGCAGACGGGACCTGATGATGCATCCACCCTTCCAAATCTGCGCGATGGAGGGCAAATGCAAGTTGTAGTTGTATTCAGCAGAAGCTATACGCAGTAGCTCCATGCCCTGCGCGTAACTAGCCATGCAAGACAACACGACGGCGTCCATGAGCGGCGCCATGCCATCTGCGGAACTACCAAGATCAAATGGTTTGATCGCTGACCCATGCAAAATCTGCTCAGCGGTAATTCTTTGAGGCTTCATTGAGCTCATCACACGGCCATTCAGAGAGGCGTAAATGGTTGGCACTGAAGCTCCTAACTCCAAGGCACTGACAACGGTCCATAGACCAGTTCCCTTCTGGCCTGCCTGATCCATAATTTTCTCAACAAGGTCACTTCCATCGTCAGGATCCTTGGTGCGCAAACACACTTCGGTGATCTCAACCAGATAAGAAGAGAGCTCTTCTGTGGCATTCCATTGCGCCAAGACATCAGCCATCTGGGTACCGGTCATGCCACCAACACGCTTCATCAGGTCATAGGCCTCGGCAAGAATCTGCTCAATGCCGTACTCGATCCCGTTGTGGACGGTTTTAACGAAATGCCCAGAACCTCCTGGACCGATGTAGGTCACACAGGGACCATCCTCCACTTGGGCAGCCATCTTGCAAACAAGGCTCTCAATCGCCTCATAGGAGGTTTTTGTTCCGCCTGGCATCATGCTTGGCCCTTCAAGTGCACCCTTAGCCCCACCGGAGACACCCATCCCGATATATCCAAAACTTTTGCTCTCTAACTCGGCGACACGTCGCTCGGTATCACGAAATTCGGAATTTCCACCATCGATGAGTAGATCACCCTCCTGCAGATAAGGGGAGATCTGCTCAATAACGGCATCAATAGCCGAACCTGCCTTGATCATCATCAGAATTCGACGGGGTCGTTCGAGCTTGTCGACGAAATCTTGAAGGTCTTTGGCACCCTGAATGGCTTTATCAGACCCAAGCCCTTTAAGGAACTCCTCTGTTTTGGCGTAGGTGCGGTTGTAAACGACACTAGAAAAACCATTGCGCTCTGCATTGAGCACAAGGTTTTCGCCCATCACGCCAAGACCGATCAAACCGAAATGTGCCTTGGACATCGCCAGTGAAACGATCAACTGGCGTCAGTGTGACCACAGCAACTGCAATCTGCTGTGATCTGTATGGCTATGTCAGGGTTGAACCATCCTCGCTGTAGATAAGAAACCGTAGAGATCATCACCAAAATTTCCAAAAAAACTACTTTGATCTTGTGTTGATTCAGCCTCGGGCAGCATCAAATCACGGTGCCATCAGAAATGGTGGCATTTTTGACCACTACCACGATCCCATTGCGGATGTAGAAGCCCTCATCAGCACGATCGGCTTCCTCAACGTGATCCTTGTTGACGATCGTGACGTTGTTGCCGATGCGTGTGTTCTTGTCGAGGATCGCACCCTTCACGGTGGTGCCTTGGCCAACGCCGAGCGGGATGCCTCCTCCTTGCCTTAGAAGAGTGCGTTCCTCGGATGATTCATAGAAATCAGAGCCCATCACTAGGGAATCTTGCAGGACCACATCGCTCTCAACTCGGCTTCGCACACCAAGGACGCAATGATGAATACTGCAGGATTTGAGGATGGATCCCTCTCCAATAATTGATTCCGTGATTTGCGCATCGACCAGTTTTGTTGGCGGTAGATAACGGGGTCTTGTATAGATCGGGAACTTCTCGTCATAGAAACTGAAAGGTGGATTGGGCTGCTGGGTGAGAGCCAAATTTGCCTCATAAAAAGCTCCTATCGTGCCGATGTCTTCCCAGTACTCATCGAACACATAGCTTTGCAGCCGGTCTCCTCGAGCTAGGGCCTCAGGAATCACCTCCTTGCCGAAATCCTTGTGAGAAGGGTTCTTATGCAGCAAATCGAAGAGAGTTGCGCGACTGAACACATAGATCCCCATTGAGGCGAGATAGGGCTTGTTCTTTGCTGACTCAGCTGACAAGCCAAATCGAGAGGTATCGACGGCCATGGCCTTGAGGGATTCACCCTTGGGCTTTTCACGGAACTCTTGGATGTTGCCATCGCTATCCGTTCGCATGAGACCAAATCCCTCAGCCTGTTCTGCATCAACGGGAAGAGCCGCCACTGTGAGATCAGCACCTGAGCGACGATGGTGCTCCACAAAAAGGCTGTAATCCATACGGTAGAGCTGATCACCAGAGAGGATCAGATATTCATCAACATCCCATTCCTGAAACAACCACTGATATTTACGAACTGCATCCGCAGTCCCCTCAAACCATGAAGGACTTTCTGGGGTCTGCTGTGCGGCAAGAACTTCTACAAAACCTTGACCAAAGGCAGCACTGAGGTTGTAGCTCTGTCCAAGGTGCCGATTCAGAGAAGCGCTGTTGAACTGCGTCAACACATACATCTTGTTGATGCTGGAGTTAATGCAGTTGCTGATTGGGATGTCAATCAGACGATATTTGCCTGCAAGAGGTACGGCCGGCTTGGCCCGCATCTTGGTGAGGGGGTAGAGGCGCGTTCCAGCTCCTCCCCCGAGAATGATAGCTAAAACACGCTTCATGCCGCCCCCGCAAATCGGCGTTGCGCAGCAAACTTACCGGACGGTTGGCCATCTAAAGCTGTCTGCTGCGAAGATCCAACAAGACTTCTGCAAATCAAGACGCAACCAGAATTTGGCATAGAACTACCCATCCTCTAGTGGTGGATCTAACTCAAACAAACTCGCCACCACACGCAGAGCCTGTTGCCGCTCTGGACGAGCCTGAGGAGCCCGCAGCTGAGTGACTGGGGTATGGAGAATTTTGTTAATGATTCCTTTGCTTAAAGCCTCAACGACTTTGCGCTCTCGAGCAGAGAAATCAGGCCCCATACGACTGAGCGCTTTTTGTAATTCCTCTGCACGAATAGCCTCAAGGGTCGCCCTCAAGCGATTAATGGTTGGCACAGCTTCAAGACTGTCCCACCACTCTAAAAACAGACGCGTCTCTTCTTGGAGCACAACCTCTGCTTCTTTGGCCATCTGTTGGCGGGCCTCCTGATTACGAGACACCACCTCATGCAAATCATCCACATCATGGGACTCAACACCGGGTACATCGACCACATCTGAGGCGATGTTGCGCGGCACGCCGATGTCAATCAGACGAAGAAAACTGCGGCGCTTGAGCTGCTTGAGCAGAGATGCATCAACAATCGGATCGTCAGCAGCCGTACTGGTAAATACCAATGAACAGGTACTTAGACAATGGTTCAAATCATCAAGGGGGCGACACTCAACGGGGAGCTCAGGGAAATCAGCCGATAGATCCTCAGCTCGTTGCCGCGTGCGGTTCAGCAACATCACCCCAGAACAACCTTTCGCCTGAAGATGTTGAAGCAGTAGTCGGCTCATCCGCCCCGCACCCACCACTGCGACCAACTCAGATTCCAGAGTCATCAACTGATCTTCCCCTTGCGCCTGGCCAAGTTTCAGTTGGGCTAACTCCACAGCCGCAGAACTAATTGAGACAGCCCCCGTACCCAGATTGGTTTCACTGCGAACTCGTTTGCCAGTACTCACTGCCTGAGTGAGCAAACGGTTAAGAATCGGGCCCATGGATTTGTGCTCCTGCCCCAATCGCACCATCTTCTTCACCTGGGAAAGGATCTGCCCTTCTCCTAAAACCAGACTGTCCAGACCCGCAGCCACCCTCATCAAGTGGGCTACTGCTTCATCGTGATGAAAGTTGAACAGATGGGGGGAAAGATCTTCCGTTGCTAAACCTGAATGTTGGCCTAGAAAATCACTGATGGCGGAGATACCTCTTTCAGGGTGACGAACCAAGGTGTAAATCTCAAGCCGATTGCAGGTGCTTAGGATCGAAACCTCAAGGACTTGATCGTTGCCGCGAAGAGTTTGCAGGGAGGTCTCCATGGTTTGCTCAGGGATGCTGAGCTTTTCACGGATTTCCACCGGCGCCGTGCGATGACTTAAGCCGACGACGGCAATGTGCATGGAGACGTCCCTTAGATCTTGTCTTGGATGGTTAGCTCAGAGCGATGCTCTTAGCTCCATCCTTGATATGCACGGTATTGGTAAAACGAGCTGTGTTGTCAAGAGTGCTGATCACCAAGCTGCTAGTGCGTGTGCAGTCAGGCTCGAACTTAACTCCATGGAACAACAGTCCATCAGTGATCCCACTACCAGCAAAAACAACATTTTTGCCGGAAGCCAGTTCTTCGGCTTCATAGATCTTGTCAACATCAGTAATGCCCATCTCATTGAGGCGGGCAATGTTGCCTTCCTTGGTGTAATCGGCCCACTCACTGGTTTGAGCAATGGCGGGGTCATACACCAGCTGGCCCTGAAAGTGACCACCGAGAGCACGCATTGCGGCAGCTGAAATCACACCCTCAGGAGCAGCACCGATGCCCATTAGACAGTGGGTGCCGGTGCCGGCAAACCCACAGGCAATGGCAGCTTGAACATCTCCATCTGAGATGGGTTGAACACGTGCACCAGTGGCACGTATCTCAGAAATCAGGCCTTTGTGACGAGCTCGATCCATCACGACAATGGTGAGTTCACTCACGGCAAGCCCAAGACACTGGCTAAGGATGTTGATGTTCTCGGTGGCAGATTTGCGAATGTCCACCTTGCCTTTCGCTGACGGGGGGGCCGCTAACTTTTTCATGTAAAAGTCAGGAGCATTGAAAAGGCCACCGCGATCAGAGGCGGCCAGTACAGCCATCGAACCTCGCTGGTTGTTGGCGCAAAGATTGGTGCCTTCGCAGGGATCGACGGCAAAGTCAACGCCTGGGCCGCTGCCGCTGCCAACCTCTTCGCCGATATAAAGCATAGGGGCTTCGTCGCGCTCCCCCTCACCGATGACGATGCGACCCTGCATTTGGATTTGTCCCATCCGCTTGCGCATGGCTTCAACAGCTGCTGCATCGGCTTCGTCTTTCTTGCCGAGACCAGTCAGATGTGCCGACGCAATGGCAGCTTGCTCAACGACCTCGAGAATTTCCTGAATAAGAGTGCGATCCACTGGTATGCGGCGGTGGGGATGGGTGTGACGACCAAAGAAACGAGCAGGGCTGGACTGAATTCACGGGTCAGCGTTATACGCTGATCATGTGAAAGGACCCGATGCCGCAGGGGTTCTCGGCTCTAAAGCGCTGCTCACTGTATCAGTGCCGGCAACAACGAGAATGCCCATACAGCCGATTCCTAGAATCGCCCACTACCTAACCCCGATCGATGAGCACGAAGCCCCTGGTAATCGCCCCTTCGATCCTCTCTGCCGATTTCTCCCGCCTAGGAGAAGACGTGCAGGCTGTAGATCAAGCCGGCGCAGACTGGATTCATGTGGATGTCATGGACGGCCGATTCGTGCCAAATATCACGATTGGTCCTCTGATCGTTGAAGCACTAAGGCCTGTGACCAGTAAGCCCCTAGATGTCCACTTGATGATCGTGGAACCAGAAAGGTATGTAGGAGATTTCGCAAAAGCAGGGGCAGATCACATCTATGTGCAGGTTGAAGCCTGTCCACACCTTCACCGCAATCTTGCGCAAATCAAGGATCTCGGTAAGAAAGCAGGAGCAGTACTCAACCCAAGCACACCTCTGGACACCCTTGAGTACTGCCTGGAGCTATGTGATCTAGTACTGATCATGAGCGTCAACCCAGGCTTCGGTGGGCAAAGCTTCATCGATAATCAAGTGCAAAAGATCCGCGAGCTGCGTCGTATTTGCGACGAACAGGGTCTCGATCCCTGGATCGAAGTCGATGGAGGGATCAAGGCCGACAATGCCTGGAAAGTGATCGAAGCTGGCGCCAATGCGATTGTGAGCGGGTCTGGCGTGTTCAATCAGCCCGACTACGCCGAAGCTATCCGAGGCATCCGTAATAGCAAACGTCCTGAAGGTGTTGTGGTCTGAAGTAATAGATGCAGTAATAACTGCATCTATTGCCTATTAGTCTTGTGGGGATTGTTGCTAATAAGAACAGATCAATATCACAAGATTAGGCTTCAAAGAACCAGCCGTAGCTGTGCAAACCAATCCCTAACAGATTCACACCGATATAACAAACAACGATCACAACTATGCCTGCCACGGCAACTAAAGCCGGACGTCGCCCGCTCCAGCCACGACTGAAACGTGTATGCAGATAGGCCGCATAAACCATCCAACAAATTAGAGCCCAGGTTTCCTTTGGATCCCAACTCCACCAGCTCCCCCAGGCCTCATTGGCCCAAACGGCACCACTGATCAAGCCAAGCGTGAGCAACAAAAAGCCAACCGTAATCGTGCGATAACTAAGGCTATCCAACTGTTCAGTGCGGCTCAAGTTGATTGAACTCAGGCGCAGGCCATCATTCTGATCCATAGCAGATGTGGCTAGCTTTGCCTGACGAAAGCCACCTGTTCCAATTGAACTGCTGCGTACCTCCAAAGTTTGCTGGCGATCAGTAAATAGAACCGCCATTGATAAGAAAGAACCAACAAGCAGGGCAGCGTAACTGCACATAATCACGCTCACGTGCATCACAAGCCAACTGGAGCGAAGAGCTGGTACTAGAGGAGAGGCCTCCTGAAGAGTTTCTGGTAATGCAAAGCTGGCAAAGGCCACACAAAGCAAAGCCATTGGTGTAGCAGCAGCTGAAACAATCGGGGAAGACAAGGAACGCTCCACCAATAGCTGCGCAAGTGTGCAAGCCCAGGCCAGAAAACAGAGGGATTCATAAAGGTTGCTGATCGGGAAGTGACCCGACTGCCACCACCGCAAAACCAATTGAGCGGTAAGAACCAAATTGGCAAGAGCCACCAGAAGTGTCACAACAGCAGAATTGCTACCTCCTGAAACCATCCAAAAAGAGATTGGTATGGCCAACAGAAGTAGGGCAAATGCAGCCAAACCAAGAGCCAAAACAGGATCTCCTAGCGAGGCGGAAAGCTCAGCCAAAGTCACTCCAAACACCAGGTCCCTGCGACAACTCTCTTATTCTGCCGCTGCAGTTCAACGACTGGCCTGACGCAGCAACAGACCGCCACCTGCCAAAGAGATAAAAACAGGGATCCACGCGGCCAACATTGGTGTCAAAGTGCCCGTAACACCAAGAGAACTGAAGCTGAAGCTAAGCGTGTAATAAGCAAGAATTAATAAGAGACTGATGCCAAATCCCTGGGTCCGGCTGGTTCGAGAATTAGGTTTTGCACCAAGGCTGCTGCCAATCAGGCCAAACACCAGGCAGGACATCGGGAAAGTGAATTTTTCTTGGATACGCACCTTCAAACGCCTGGCCTCTTTACGGTTACCAGCATCGGTATAAATACTTGCGGCCTCCATGGCCTGTGCAACAGTCATGTTGTTGGCATCTTTAGGGAGTTTGGCCACACGAATTGGGCCTGATGTTAGGGGGTAGAGATAGCGATCAAATTCAACCGAAGTGGTACTACCACTTGGTGTGAGAGTAAGAATATTTCCGTTAAAAAATTCCCACATCGCCTCCTGCTCATTCCAAATAGCCCGCTCGGCCTTCAACATCTGAGTAAAACCAAGACGAGACAAATCAAGCACTGTGACATCCTCCATTTCTCCCTTAAGGAATTCCCTTGCATAAAACAACTGAGAAAGCCCTTGATTCCTATCTTCAGCTTCTGCACCAGTAATCGTTCCAAATCGGGAATAAACAACATGTTTGCCTTTCTCTGTGGCAATAGCTTTGCCAAGAGCACGCTTTATTGTCACCTCAGCACTACTATTTGTTCTTGGAACAATGACATCATTGAAGATAAAAGTTAGCCCTGTCATCAATAATGCCAATGCCAATGCTGGAGCAACTATTCGTCTGGTGCTTACACCGAGGCTGCGCAAAGCCGTGAATTCGCTGTTAGAAGAAAGACGGCTATAAGCCAACAAGGTGGCCAACAATGTGGCCATCGGAAAAGAAATCACCAGAAAGAAAGGTAACTTCAAGCTAAAAACCTGCAATGCAAAATGCAGAGGCAATCCAAACTCAACAATCTTGCGCACCAAATCAAACATCACCCCCACTGAGACGGAAACCACCGTGAAGGCCGCTATGGCAAACAGCAATACGGGTATCAACTCACCTAAAAGCCATCGATCCAGCAGCGGGATCAGCCTCCACTTGGACGAAGCCCAGCGCCACCACTTCCAAGGCCAAGAATCAACGTCTTTCAACTTTCCAAGGCGCCATTTGCTCAAAGCTGAAAACCCTCCCCGAGATAGTGACGCCGCACCAAGGGGTTGTTTGCCACTTCTTCAGAACGGCCTGAAGCAAGAATGCTGCCTTCCGTAAGAATGTAAGAGCGGTCAGTGATGGCAAGGGTTTCACGGACATTGTGATCAGTGATCAGGATGCCCATGCCACGTTCACGGAGGGTATGAATCAAAACCTGGAGGTCCGCCACTGCCATGGGGTCAACACCTGCGAAGGGTTCATCAAGCAAGAGGTAGGTAGGACCTTCTAGACCTACCGCCAAGGCACGTGCTACCTCGCAGCGACGTCGTTCGCCACCGGAAAGCTGATAGCCACGACGGTCCAAGAACAAGTTGAGATGAAAGTCTTCAACCAACTGCTCGAGACGCTCCCGACGCTGATGAGTTGTTAAATGACTTTGAGAGAGCGCAAGCTCAAGGTTTTGTCGCACGCTGAGCTGTCGGAACACACTTGGTTCCTGAGGGAGATAACCGATACCTAAACGAACTCGACTGGGCATCGGTAAATCCGCCACTGGCTGCCCATCAAGTTGCACCTGCCCGTAATCAGGACGCAACAAACCGATTACAAGATTGAACGTTGTTGTCTTGCCGGCACCATTGGGACCGAGTAAGCCAACAACCTCGCCTGGATCAAGGCGCAAGGAGACATCTTTTACCAGGTGACGCCCTGCCAAGGTGAGCGCCACCTGCTCTAAACAAAGACTCATTGGGTCAAAGGTGCCTCTGCCTGTTTGTTGGAATTAAGTTGCACAGAAGTGAACACTTGAGCACCAGTGCTTGGGTCTGCTACCGCTTGCTCCTCTTCGAGTAGATAAACAACTCGCTCAGCCTGCATGGAATTTTCCCCGTCCCGAATCACATCAACATCTCCGGTAAGGACCACACGATCTTCTTTGCTGAAGTACTGAGCCTGTCTAGAGGTGGCAACGATGCCTCGGGCTGGATAAACGATGCGAACGTTGCCGATGGCGGTGAAAACTCCTGTGACGCTGTCTGCGTTTTGGATATCTGATTCGATCGTGATCAATCCGCCATCTTCTACCGGAGCAGAAGGGCTGCCCTCCTGGCTTAAAGCCTCAGGGGTAGACATTCCAACCACCGCTGTCGCTATGGCGAGATGAACTTGCAAACTCCTTGTCATGACTTGAACAAGAGCAGCCAAAGCGGAACAATCCAAATCGTGATGGTTAATTTACTCAGGAACTGAGCTGTCATAGATCAGGCCTGGGACAGTGCAATCGTCGGGATCCTGTCCCTGCTGAAGCCGTTGCAAGCGATTCTCCACACAGATGCAGAGTTGATCAAGGTCAAGACCCAGGTTTGGAGTTCCTAGAGCTTTTAGCCGCCCGAGGCCTTCACCATAAAGAAGGGTTGCCCCGCGACGATTTCCGCGCTGCAAGTGAAGTTGGGCAACAGCAACCTGAAGTACCCCTTGGATGGTCTGGCGTGCTTGACCGGATGTCTCATGCCAAAGCTCCTCAAAGGCGTCATGAGCGGGGTACCAATCGGCCTGATTAAAAAGCTCTACGGCTAGTTGAAAACGTGGATCATTGATCAGATCAGTAGGCTGGAATCTCTCCATCAAGAGCTTTAGCGTTTGGCCATCTTCTTGGCAGGCAACTTGCGCAAACGAATGGACTCTGGAGTGACCTCAAGCATCTCGTCTGGACCGATGTACTCAAGAGCACGTTCAAGGGTCATCTGAACAGGTGTTTGCAAGGTGTCGAGTTCTTCTGCACCAGCAGAGCGCATATTTGTGAGTTGTTTGGCCTTGCAAACGTTTAACTCCAGATCCTGAGGTCGATTGTTTTCGCCAACGATCATCCCCTTATAAACCTTGACACCTGGAGAGATGAAGAACTGACCCCGACCCTCAGCATTCTTGAGTGCGTAGAAGGTCGCAGTGCCCTGCTCAAAAGCAATCAGAACACCATTCCGACGAGCATCAAACTCACCCAACATTGGGCGATATTCAAAAAAAGAGTGGCTCATAATTCCTTCCCCCCTGGTAGCACGTACAAACTCACCACGAAAACCGATCAACCCTCGAGAAGGAACAACAAATTCAAGCTGGGTGCGACCGTCGTTACCGGTTTCCATATTCTGCATTTCACCCCGACGCACACCCAACTTCTCAATGCAGGAGCCAACTGCTCCCTCTGGTACATCCATGACCAAGGTCTCAACGGGCTCACAAGGAGTGCCGTCAATCGTTCGGAAGATCACCTGAGGCTGGGTTACCTGAAACTCAAAACCCTCGCGGCGCATGGTCTCAATCAGGATGCCCAGGTGTAGCTCACCACGTCCGCTGACCGCAAAACGGTCAGGGGAATCAGTGTCCTCAACCCGTAGGGCAACATTGGTGAGTAATTCCTTGCGTAAACGATCTCGCAGCTGCCGGCTAGTGACGAATTTGCCTTCTTTGCCAGCAAAGGGTGAATCATTGACGACAAATGTCATCTGCAAAGTGGGTTCATCCACCTTGATTAGAGGTAAAGCCTTTGGTTCATCTGGACAGGCAATGGTCTCGCCAATATTGACTTGATCGAAACCGGCTAAAGCAACGAGATCTCCAGCTCCGGCTTCTTGTATCTCAATCCGTTGCAATCCTTCGAAACCGAGTAGTTTGCTAATTCGGCCACGTTTAATGCTGCCATCATCCTTAATCAACGAAGCACTCTGACCATTACGGATAACCCCGTTATGGACCCGACCAATCACAATCCTGCCCAGGAAGTCTGAATAATCGAGAGTAGTTATCTGTAGCTGAAGAGGCTTGTTCTCATCTCCAACAGGTGGTGGAACATGACGCAGGATGGCATCAAATAGTGGCTTCATTGTTTGACTTTCAGTCGCCATATCCGGCTTGGCAAAACCACCCATTCCACTGCCGAACAAGTACGGAAAATCACATTGGTCATCATCTGCACCGAGTTCAACAAACAGATCGAGCACCTTGTTGACAGCGGTTTCAGGATCCACCCGCGCACGATCAATCTTGTTTACAAACACAATCGGCCGCAATCCCTGCTCAAGCGCCTTCTTGAGCACGAAACGCGTCTGTGGCATAGGCCCCTCGTTGGCGTCAACGATCAACAAACAGCCATCAACCATGCCAAGCACCCGCTCAACTTCACCGCCAAAATCGGCATGCCCAGGGGTATCAACAATGTTGATCCGCGTATCGTCGTAGGTAACGGCCGTGTTCTTTGAAAGGATCGTAATGCCCCGTTCCCTTTCCAAATCATTGGAGTCCATGACACATGTGGGTACAGCCTCGTTGTCTCGGAAGATCCCGGACTGAGAGAGCAGGGCATCCACCAAGGTTGTTTTGCCGTGATCCACGTGAGCGATAATTGCAATGTTGCGGATCGCCTTGGCCTGGGCACTCATGGGTCAGAGACTTTCAAACGGAAAAGGAAACGCACACAGGCGTAGTGGCGGAAGGATATCTCAATTTGAGATTCGACTTAACTTCTAGGCCCCTTCCGCTAGCTAATCAAAACTTCTAAGACCGAAAAAAACTTCTTCAGTTCATTCATTCCAGTTGATGAGCCGATTCAAAGAGTCTCAGGGCAGACGCTGAACCCTCAAATCGCCAATGCCAAGGTTCATAAGTCACCCCCTGTGGGTTATCAAGGGGAAAGGAAAGGACAAAGTGATAACTAGCAGCATGATCCTGTAGCCAGTGGAACGCCCTCGTGGCTTCGAAGCTTTCAGACAGATTCGCTTCAGGAATCGTCCCGTCACCAAGATCAATGGCATAGCCAGTGCTGTGTTCGGAATACCCTGGAGGTGCAGAGACCTTGGCCCGTTCGGCTGCTGTCTGGTTCCGGTCTGATTTGATATCAAAAAAGATTCGCTCTTGTAGGTCGTGAGAGCGGTAGCCACTCAACAGCCTCAAATCAACACCATCTGCTGAAGCCGCAGCACGCATGGAACTCAATGCATCAGCGGCTTCGTGATGAAGCTCAATACCAGGCTGCATGAGAATTCGATCCTGTACTGAGGCTTCTGGATAAGGGAAATGTCCGAGCAGACGCCCGTCAGCAGTAGGACGATCCTGAATGCCCTCAACAGGAGCTGGACCCATAAGCCCAGCAAATAGCCACGGGCCGAACAACACAGCTGTGATGGAACCTCCAAACACCATCAAACAAGCCACCAATAATCCCAATGAACCACCCCTTGCCCGTCTCTGAGGACGCGACCGACGAGCAACGGGAATGTCATCTCGGCTGATGCGTCGAGCGTTGATTGCTCGAGCCACGAAGTTGATGCAGAGTTATATAGATCGTAAGGGGGGGCGCCAGGGGGCCCCAAAATCTCTTTCAGGGAAGTAAGTTTTACTTAAGTGATTCCGCGGAGCGGATCTGAACATGCTGCGTGTTGCCGTTGTCGGTGGTGGTCCAAGTGGATCCTGCGCCGCAGAAGTTCTTGCCAAAGCAGGTATCCAGACCTGGCTATTCGAACGCAAACTCGATAACGCCAAGCCTTGTGGTGGGGCGATTCCTCTTTGCATGGTGGATGAATTCGACCTGCCCGAGTCGATCATCGACCGCAAGGTTCGCAACATGAGAATGATCTCTCCATCAAACCGTGAGGTGGATATCACTCTGGACAAGGTTTACAGCCCAGACGACAAGAGTGAATACATCGGTATGTGCCGCAGAGAGGTGATGGATGCCTTTATGCGAGATCGCGCCGCCAGCCTCGGAACTAACTTGATTAATGGACTTGTTACCAAAATCGACACTGGCTCTAATCGTCAAGGTCCATACACAATCACCTATTCCGACTATTCAACTGGTAAATCCACTGGTGAAGCCAAAAGCCTCGAGGTTGACCTCATTATTGGCGCTGATGGAGCCAACAGCCGTGTAGCAACAGCCATGGATGCCGGTGACTACAACGTGGCCATTGCATTCCAAGAGCGCATCAAGCTGCCAAATGAAGAAATGGCTTACTACGAAGATCTTGCTGAAATGTATGTAGGCACTGATGTGTCACCAGATTTCTACGGTTGGGTGTTCCCCAAGTACGACCATGTTGCCGTTGGCACAGGCACCATGCAGAAAAATCAGACCTTAATAAAAAGCTTGCAAAAAGGAGTACGCGAACGGGCTAAGAAACGACTTGTTCATGGAGAAGTGATCAAAGTTGAAGCCCACCCGATTCCTGAGCATCCTCGTCCACGCAGGGTTGTTGGCCGCATGGCCCTTGTTGGAGATGCAGCGGGCTATGTCACCAAAAGCTCTGGCGAAGGCATCTACTTTGCTGCCAAAAGTGGCCGTATGTGTGCTGAACAGATCGTGGAATCGAGTCGGTCTGGTGAATTAATCCCCTCCGAAGCTGATCTCAAGAAATATCTGAAAAAATGGGATCGTAAATACGGTTCTACTTACATCGTTCTGTCAATACTCCAAGCCATCTTCTACTCGAATGACACTGCCAGAGAAGCCTTTGTCGCCATGTGCGATGACATGGATGTGCAACGCCTCACCTTCGATAGTTACCTCTACAAAAAAGTTGTTGCGATGAATCCATGGCAACAGATCAAACTCACACTGCTAACTGTGGATGCACTCGCACGGGGAATTTTCCGTAATCAAACAAGCTATAAACCTGTTCCCAGTGCTGTGCGTAGCGACGAAGAAGTGAATGCCATGCTGGAGATCAAAACCATCACCGGCGGTATCAAGGTAGACAACAACAAAGATGCCTCCAAGCAAAATTTGGCATCAGAACAAGGAGAACGTGACCCTGCTGTTTCAAACAAATCCTAAGCCAGAAATAACCACTTTTAGCCGCTGATTTGGCTGAAATCGGCCAGCACACTAGCTTGGTTGCGCAAAAGGCTAAGCAGATTGAGACGGTTTGCGCGTACAGCGAGATCTTCACTCATGACCATCACACTCTGATCACCATCAAAAAAAGCTGCGAGAGCTTCCGAGCCAGCAATCAGGCCATCTGCTAAATGGCGGTAGCGTTCACTTGAGGAATCCTTGGTGATTGGTTCAAGAGCCTCGAGCACCTTCAACATCTCCAACTCACTAGGCTTTTCAAACAAACCAGGATCAACGACCTCAGCCGCACTCAGTACGGTTGCTGGTAGGTCCCCTTTCTCTGCTAAGCGTGCCGCTCTGGTAACAACAGCCTGAACCGCCAGCAACTTACCCGTGCGGCGCATCCTCACGAGTAGATCCACTCGCAGTCGCGCATCTGCAGGGTCAGAAAGAAGACGATCGATCAAAACTGTTTCACCAGCAACCGCCTGAGCCAGATCAGTATCGGTTCCTGCCTCCTCCAGCAGGCTGAGCATCCGCTGGCGAAGAAACTCACCCAGCTCAGCCGCCAAGTTGGATGGTGTGACCTTGAGATGCGGTAGGAGCTTGCTCCAATGGTTCGTCGCTCGTTGCAATAAGGCGAGCAGATTCAGCCGCCAACCCTTCGACCAAAGGATTTGCAAAAGACCGTTGCCGGCCCTGCGCAAGGCATAGGGGTCTGAGGAGCCACTAGGACGGTCACCCTTGGCATAGATGCTGAGAAGCAATTCCAGGCGTTCGGCTAGTGCAAGCACTGCTCCCGCTCCTGACTCGGGCAAAGCATCCCCTGCCCCACGTGGGAGGTAATGCTCCAAAACGGCAAGGGCTACTTCTCGAGGCTCTCCTTCCGCTAACAAATATTTCGCTCCCATTACGCCTTGTAGCTCGGGAAATTCGCCCACCATCTGACTAACCAGATCGTGTTTACAGAGATGGACGGCTCGACGCACTTGTACAGAAATTTCAGCAGAAAGATCCAGCAGCTCAACAAGCACATCAGTGAGCCATTCCATGCGCTCAACTCGATCGAGCAGAGAACCAAGGCCCTCGGCAAAGGTCACATGCGCTAGCTTTTTGCGCCGCTCGATGCTGGCTAAAGAGCGATCGGCCTCGACAAAGAATTCTGCATCAGCCAGCCTGGCTTTGAGCACCCGCTCATTGCCTCGTCTTACAGGATCGCTTGCCTTCGCGAGCCCATTGCTGATGCAAAGGAATCTGGGCAGAAGACTGCTCTTGGCATCGAGAGCAAGAGGGTCATTGACAGCATCAAGACGGTAAAGGGGCACATAGCGCTGATGGACTCTCATTACTGTGCTGAGCACTTCAGCGGGTAGATCTAGATATGACTTGGCGAAGGCCCCCTCTAAAAGCAGGGGTGCTTCCACTAGGTCGGTGAGCTCTTCGAAAAGATCATCAGGACAATCAGGGCATGCTTCAAGACCAGCAGCAGCCGTATCAATTGCATGACGGATCAATGTGCCACGTTTTTGCCGATCGACCTCAACACCAACCTTGGCGAGGGTTTGTACGTAACTGTCTGCAGAAGGAATGATGACAGCTTGATCGTGAAGTCGATGGCCCCGACTCAGGTTCGCTGCACAAATCTCTGGGTCGCTGCCGTCAAGGCAAACAGGGATGATCTGCTCATCGAGCAGGGCCACAAGCCAACGAATCGGACGAGAAAAACGCCTTTCACCTTCGCCCCAGCGCATGAAACGTCGACCTTGAAGGCTACCTATCCACTCAGGGATCTGGTCTGTTAGTAGTTCCATTGCAGAACGCCCATGCTCAAGCACGGTTGCAAACACAAAAGGTCCCTTCGGGGTCTCCCGAATCTCGAGATCCTCTGGTTTCAGCCCACAGCGTTTGGCAAAGCCAGCGGCTGCCTGGGTTGGCACACCATTTTTGAAAGCTTGGCCAGCCGGTGGACCCTTGCGTACTTCCTCTAGATCAGCAGTAGCGCTGGCCAAGTTTTCAACCAGCACGACAAGTCGCCTTGGCGTACTCGTGCATTGGATCATTCCGTAGCTAAGACGTAGACCTTGCAAGTCACGACTTACCATCTGCTCCAGTTGGGGTAAGGCAAGCCGGGCAAAATCAGCTGGCAGCTCCTCAGTCCCAATCTCCACTAGAAGGGTCGACACGGAGGCGAGCAATCAAGACCGCCCAACTGTATTGAAGGGAGCAGCTCAACAGGTCGTGTGCATTTCGCTACGGTGTATTAGGAAAATTTTGACGCCGTGACCGAAGGGCAGACAACATCTGGCCAAGCGGCAGATCTCAAGTTCGCAGCTTGTCTCGCCAGTGGAGCAGAGCTGAGCAAATTTGAACAATTCAAGGCTGACAGCTGCTACTTACTAGACCCCCTGGCTGCTGAACTTGAGAACAGCAGTGATCACTTCAGCAACGACGCCGTTCAGCTGCTCAAATTCCACGGAAGCTATCAACAGGACAACCGAGATAACCGCCAGAAAGGTGCGGGTAAGGATTGGCAAATGATGCTGCGTCTGCGCAGCCCTGGCGGACGTATTCCACCAGCACTGTTTATAGCCTTAGATGATCTGTCCAATCGCCTTGGCAATGGGAGCCTGCGGGCCACTACCCGCCAGGCGTTCCAGATTCATGGGGTCCGCAAGGAGGACCTGCGCGAAGTTATCAGCACAATCATCCGATCAATGGGATCAACCCTGGCGGCTTGTGGTGATATCACTCGCAACGTTATGGCACCAGCAGCTCCTTATGAGAAAGGTGGTTATCCAGCTGCCCGACAACTTGCCAATGAAATCGCCGATGTTCTCAGCCCAACGGCAGCGGAGGGGTCCTATCTGGACCTATGGGTGAATGGAAGTGCGACCTACCGCATCCGCCCCTCCAGGCGAGTGAAAAAAGTTCGTACCCGCCAGCATCAGGGCAACGTCTTCAGTGGAGATGCCAAGGAACCTCTCTATGGCACGACCTACTTGCCGCGCAAATTTAAGTGCGCCGTCACCGTGCCAGGCGATAACTCAGTTGATTTACTTACCAATGACATCGGTCTAGTTGTCTTTACTGCTGCAAACGGTGAAATCAAGGGTTGCAATGTCTATGTGGGTGGCGGCATGGGTCGAACCCACAACAATGAACAGACATTCGCCCGCACAGCTGATTCTCTTGGCTATGTGGCTGCAGAGCATGTATTGGATTTGGTGCAGTCGATTTTGGCCTTGCAACGCGACTACGGAGACCGAAAGACAAGGCGTCATGCCCGCATGAAATATCTTCTCAATGATCAGGGGATCAGCTGGTTTAAACAGGAACTCAAGAGCAAATACTTCCTTCATCCAATCAAAGCGTTAAGGCCTGAACCAAAGAGCAAACTTGAGGACTATCTGGGCTGGCATCAGCAAAGCGTTGGCCAATGGTTTGTTGGTTTGCCACTGCTCTCTGGTCGCTTGGAAGGAGATCTAAAGAAAGGACTCCGCCAACTGGTGGAGACCTTTCAACTTGAAATTCGCCTAACACCGAATCAGGATCTATTGCTCTGCAATATCGGGACGTCACAACGATCTAGTGTGCGCAAAGGTCTAGCCGCTCTAGGCATCCGCGCCCCAGAGGCTCCTGCGATGCTGGCACGGCATGCAATGGCTTGCCCTGCGTTGCCCTTATGTGGTCTGGCGGTAACCGAAGCAGAGAGAATGTTGCCTGTCTTGCTTGAGCGAATTGATGCTCAGCTGCGACGTCTTGAAATTACCAAATCGATCCTGATCCGCATGACAGGTTGTCCTAATGGATGCGCTCGGCCCTATATGGCCGAGCTTGCTCTAGTGGGAAGTGGTGTCGATCAATATCAACTCTGGCTGGGAGGCACCCCAAATCTGCAACGTCTTGCCAAACCCTATCTACAGCGGATGCCCCTCGATCAACTCGAGAGCACGCTTGAGCCCCTATTGCTGAGCTGGAAGCAAGCTGGTGGTCGACGCAGCCTCGGAGATCATGTCAACAAACTTGGCGATCAAGCCGTCCTTGGTTTGCTGTCTGGTAACAGACAGGCTCCATAGATTGCTTTAGCGACACCCGTTCTCCACGCCCAGAGTTGATCTCCATAGCTGAAATGCCACCACTCATTCGGGTGCTGAGAAAACCCAGCTTTACCCATGGCCTCTGCTAAAACTTGGCGCCTGTTGTGCCAGAGGTAAGCCTCTGATTGAGGTTGATCGTTCGCAGCTTCGCGGTAGTGATCCGGTTCTGAAATGCTGCCAATAGCATCGATCTCGCCACCCATATTCAGAGCTCTTCTTTGGCTATCAGCAAGGGTGAGATCCACGGCAGCTCCAGTGCTATGAGGAGGTGGAGTACAAGGATCGAGGCTGGGCGGAGCCCAAAACCTGCCAACATCATCAATGACCCTTTGCAGCTCCTCGGCCTGACTAGGGTCGTCGCGCTTCAGTTTGCGTTTGAGGCATTCCTTAGCGATGGCATGCTCGACCATAAAAGCTTGAACCGGAATCGGTCGCCAGGCATCAAAAATGGCAAGGCAAAGTTCTGGATGCTCTTGCTGCAGTTCATCTTGAGCCCTCAGCAGCCGATCAATCACACTCTGACGCAGCCGAAAGGGATCAGCATCTACACCATAGGGGGCACCTAAGGATGCATAGGGATGTGGCTCCATTCGATGCAACGAAAGAGGGATTTGATTGAGGCACTCCCCGCAATCACGAATTGGCCTATCACTCCAAGGGCGCAGCCGGAAAAAAGTTCGCGCCGACAACATTTCCACAGCGACAACCTAGTTTTCCACAAAGCAAATCTCGTTGATGCTGCGAGATTTGAAATTGGTACAGCGAACCAACATCAAGCAAGTAAAACCTTGACAAACAGTTGAGAATCAAACAATCAAGAAATTATTGCCAGCTATTCAGTGAGATCTCTTGCAGCACAGTGCCTTTGCGGGACTAACAAAAAAAATAGGCATTAACGACAATGGCTGCACCGGAAGCGACTTCGGCGACTGACGTAGCAGAAGGCACATCGACTCGTGATTTCTGAGTATTAAGACTCAAACGAGTCTCAAGTGTGTGGAAAAATCAATGGACTCAATTCAGGTGGGCTGTTCCGCTCAGGTGCTGCCACTGTGCTTCCAGCAACTCCTTGAGCCGAGAGTGGTCAGTCAGGTTTGGATCTTCGCTGAGCAGTCTTTGAGCCTCATCACGAGCCTCTTCAAGCACGGCCCCATCATCCGCCAGGCTGGCCAGGGCCAAATCAGGCAATCCAGACTGTTTTGTGCCAAGCACCTGCCCTGGCCCTCGCAAGCGTAAGTCAATCTCAGCAATCTCAAAGCCATCACTGGAGCGCACAAGGACTTCAAGTCGCTGCCTTGCTAATGGGTTTGTGCTGTCATTGATCAGTACGCAATAGGACGCCGCTGCGCCACGTCCCACACGACCTCGCAGTTGATGCAATTGGGCTAGCCCAAAGCGATCCGCGTGGTCGATCACCATCACACTTGCTTGAGGTACATCCACGCCTACCTCCACCACAGTGGTAGAGACCAGTACCTGGCAATCACCCGCTGCGAAGGATTGAATCACGCCCTGCTTCTCTGAGCTACTCAAACGTCCATGCAGTAATCCAACCGTGAACTCCTCAAATACTTGCTCTGATAAATGGGTGTGAACCTTAACTGCTGAACGCAGATCAAGTTTCTCGGAGTCCTCGATCAGCGGTAACACCACATAAGCGCGCTGGCCACGAGACACTTGATCACGGATGAGTTGATAGGCCTGATCCCGATCGCAGCCCTTAATCATCTGAGTTTGAATGGGGGTACGACCGGGAGGTAATTCATCGATCTGACTCACATCCAAATCCCCATGCAACGAAAGTGCCAGTGTGCGAGGAATGGGTGTTGCTGTCATCGTCAAAAGATGAGGTTGGAGCCCCTTGTTCAACAATCTGTTGCGCTGCTTCACTCCAAAGCGATGCTGTTCGTCAACCACCACCAGCCCCAGTCTTGAAAAGGCAACAGGATCTTCGATTAAGGCATGGGTGCCTACCAGTATTTTCAAGGATCCATTGACGAGATCATCAAGGATCTGACGGCGACGTATACGAGTGGTTGCCCCCGTAAGCAACTCGACGCTGACATGCAACTGAGGCAACCAACAACACAATGTGCGGTAGTGCTGCTCGGCAAGGACCTCAGTGGGTGCCATGAAAGCCCCTTGCCAGCCAGCCTCTACCGCTGTGAGCAGGGCTGCTATGGCGACAACCGTCTTGCCACTACCAACATCTCCCTGAATGAGGCGCGCCATTGGTTCCGAGAGCACCAGGTCAGCTTCGATCTCCGTCAACACACGCTGTTGAGCTGCTGTGAGAGGGAATGGCAAAAGCTCCAGGAAGCGAGCCACAAGGCCATCTCGCCGCCCTGCCGTCTGCAATACAGGAGCAGAACATCTGCGCAGCTCTGCTCGCCGTTTCAACAACCCCAACTGCAATAGAAGAAACTCGTCAAAGACCAATCGACGTCGAGCAGACTGCAATGTGTGCTGATCGTCTGGATGATGAATTGCGACCAAGGCATCGCTTCTTCTCGGTAAACGCAATGCCTGACGACGTTGTTCAGGCAGGGATTCAGGCCAACTTGCTGCCAAAGGTAAAATCTGCCGTACCAGATCACGAAAACGGTCAGCCGTAAGGCCTTCAGTGAGGGCATACACAGGCAACAATCGGCCAATGCTTTGCGATCGCAACGGCGAATGTGGACTCTCCATGACCTCAATCAAAGGGTCTTGAAAACTCATGCCGTAAGGCCCCCCTTTGACCAATCCACTTACGGCCACAGTGACTCCAGGCGGGTAAAGGCGTGACTGGCTTTTGAGGTAAGCAGGGCTGCTGAAACGCCGACCAGCGAAAAATCTCCTCACTTTGAGCCGACCAGTTGGGTCTTGAAGCTGCAGCTCAAGAATGGACAAATTTGGGTTGCGTGGACTGGTGAAGCCATGACAACGCCTCACTGTGGCAACAATCGTGGCCGCCTCCCCTGCCTCTAGGGCCTGGATACGCCGCAGCGAGGAATAATCCACATAGTCCCTGGGGTAGTACTGCAGCAAATCTTTGACGAGCAGTAATCCAAGCCCGGCCAAGCGTTCAGCAAGTTTTGGGCCGATTCCTTTCACCTCTGACAGTGGGCTTTCCAACGTCAGAGAGCGGTTCCCACTAGGTAAAGGCATCTGTCGTTGCCTTTCAGCTCCCCCCTGCTTGAGTCTGGGAGGGCCTATTGGCGTTGGTGGTTCCAATCCCTGGCGAATGCCATGTAGAAGCTGTCTTGAGTCCGTCACCAATCGACGTCGCGCCGATTCAGAGCTGTCTGGATAACTCGCAAAGGCTTCAGCTAGTTGGCTGAGACGAGCCTGACTTTTAGTAGGCAACCATCCAGAGGGTGGTTCTGCTAACTGACGCACCAAGAATGCATGAAAATTCTCCTGACGCCCCTCAAGATTCTTAAAACCGTTCTCAGCCTCCAGGGTTAATGCTTGCTGCAGAATGCGCATCCAGCTGAGTAGATGCTGCAACTGATCCCTACTCAGACCTTGGGTGGACTGGTTGGAGGATTGGCGGAAGGGCTCTGCCACCACTGTTGCTTTACCTCCTGAGCCATGGCGCGACGTTGCCAGTGCCGCTGTTGTCGAACCATTTTGAGCAAGGTATGGCGATGTCGCTTGAGTTGAGCCCGACAACGTCGCAAACGCGGGTCGTCAAACTCCATTTCGGATGGGCGCAGAAGAACGCAAATGATCTCCATGCCCTCTAAGACCATTGGATTAGTTGATACCGGTACGCGTAATCTCAGTAAATTGGATTCCACAGGTTCAGATTCCAACTGACCATTCAAGACAGCATCAAGCAAGCTGATTGGTAAGAGGCTGTTGACAATTCCGGCTCGCAACATTTCCACGTTGAGAGCATGGGAAAGATTGCGCAATCTACGAGCGAGGGCACGATCAAGAGATTCCAGCCATCGTGCTAGTTCAAGGGGGCTAACGGGCAAAAAAACCTGCTCCTCATCAAGACCACTGTGAAGCAGGGTGTTGTCACCAGGCTGCAAATCGCTGAATTCACTGGTCAAGACATTCTCTGTAGCCATGGTCTCTCCAGCCATGACAAAGAGAGAGCGAAGTACATCAAGATCACCCTTCTGCCCGCCAATCGGCTCTGAGTCCTCTGAGGCCAACTCCAACTCCTGAGAGTCAAGTTGAGCCTGATCATCCTTGCCTAAATCAGGCTCATCGACATCCTCATTACTAGCCAACCCTGCGCTTAAGCCTGCGTTTTGGGGATCATGATCAAAAGTCAACATGCTGCCGAGACGATCAGGATGCTCGAGTGGAGGATCAAGGCTTAGGTGAATGGACCCCTCAGCTTCTTGCATGGAGTCCTGTTCAGAACGAAAAGCCAACAACAGCTCACGCCTGTTTTGATCGCTCTTTCTCTGGCGTTCACGTTCCATCTGGCGAACCAGATCCATCAACTGCTCGACAGTCAATAAGGAACAGCAATGACAGACCAATTGCTCAACCTGATCTTGAAAAGCTGCCCTTGTTTTGTCCGAAAGCCCACTCAGACGATTCTGATCCCGATCAGTTATCAACAGGAACAGGGCTTGACGGACAACATTAAGCAGTTCCCTCCGTAATAATTGCAGGTAGAGAGCTAAATCGTGGTACAGAGTCAGCGACAAGCGCTGACTCTGCTTTTTTAGTGAGGCAATCTGCTGATCGGGCTCGAAGCGTTGCAATCTCTACTTCTCCGCAGCCAAAATTAAGCAGTCTTCATGGACGCTACTTCCGTAGCGAAATCAGTCTGGTCGACTTCAATCCCCTCCCCAAGGGTGTAGCGGGTGAAGCGGCGAACCTTGATATTTTCTCCAATCTTGCCAGCAACTTGCTTGACGAGTTCCGCAACCGTCATGGAGCTGTCACGGATAAAGGGTTGCTCAAGCAAGACCAGTTCCTTAAGGCGCTTGCCAATTCGTCCTTCAACAATCTTTGCCTTGATCTGTTCAGGCTTGCCAGAAAGATCATCGCGACCCATCTCAATAGATTTTTCCTTTTCAACGACATCAATAGGAATCTCTTCTGTGCTCACGTATTCAACATTCGGGCAGGCCGCCACTTGCATAGCGACATCCTTTAAAAGCCCTTGGAACAAATCACCACGAGCAACAAAATCAGTTTCGCAGTTCAACTCAAGAAGTACCCCGACCCTGGCTCCGGTGTGGATGTAAGTACCAATGGCACCTTCAGCAGCAATGCGAGAAGATTTCTTCTCTGCACTGGCAATACCCTTCTGACGCAGCCATTCGCTCGCCTTGACCATATCTCCGTCACTCTCTGCAAGGGCTTTCTTGCAGTCCATCATTCCCGCGCCGGTCTTGTCGCGCAGGTCCTTGACAAGTTTGGCTGATACGTCCGCCATTGGTAATCGGGGTGAGGAGTATTAGGGATGCAGCCGACCAGATGAGGAGGACGGCGGCGAGAACTTAGCGCTGTAAATGGACTTAATCGTCGCTGTCGTCAGCACCTCTTTGGTCATTAGTGCCATGACGGCCTTCGTTGATGGCATCAGCCAGTCGGCCCAGCACAAGCTGCACAGAACGAACGGCATCGTCATTACAAGGGATCGGGACCTCGCAAAGGTCAGGATCGCAATTGGTGTCAAGCATGGACACCAAGGGAATGTCCAACTTTCGGGCTTCAAGCACAGCGTTGGTTTCACGGCGTTGATCAACTAGCACCACGACATCAGGCAACCGTCTCATCCCTTTGAGACCACCGAGGTACTTCTGCAGTCGCTCAAGTTCGCGACGCAAAACAGAAGCTTCTTTCTTGGGTCGCATGGCAATAGCACCACTGGATTCCATCCGCTCCAGATCCTTCAATCGATCAATTCGAGCCTTCATCGTGGTCCAGTTGGTGAGCATGCCACCAAGCCAACGTTGATTCACATAGGAAGCTCCGCAGCGAGTGGCTTCCAACGCCACCACTTCAGAGGCCTGCTTTTTGGTACCAACAAAAAGGAATCTCTTTCCACTTCGGGCGGAAGAACGAGTCCATTTGTAGGCATTGTTCATGCAGATCGCGGTCTGCACTAGGTCAATGATATGGACTCCATTACGCGCACAATAGATGTAGCGCGACATCTTGGGATTCCAGCGACGGGTTTGATGCCCAAAGTGGGCACCCGCCTCCATCATTTCTGAAAGCGTGACAACAGCCATAGGTTTTAGGTTTCGGGTTCGCCTCCACCTGCCAGGTATGCGAGACGATTCAGCCAAATGGCATGGGTCGACTCATTCATCACCCGAAACGGACAGGTGTGCGGAATGAAAGAACCATTGAAATTTATCAAAGCGACAGCTCAGCGCAGCCCTGTTAGTGCTGCTTCTTTGAAGAGAGCGCGTACCCCGATTCGGTTTAGGGGTAAACGCAAGAGCTCCATTGCCAAACCTTGATGACCGTTGCGAATCAACCAGCCAAGTAAAGGCCTGAGGCTGCGCTCATTAAGTAATCCACCGAGCGTAAGCAACTCCCATAACAACCGATGAAGCCAGGTGAATTGGATGATGAAACGCACCCGTCGAGTCGGGTGCTTGCGATAAAAGATCAGGCCCATTTTGGCCCGCTCCCGCTCAACTCTGATCAGGTCAGGAACTTGCTCAAGACGCAGGGCAGGATGCCAGTGATAACCAACTGCTTCGGGACATTTCACCAACTCAACACCCATCTGTCGAAGTCGTTCCCCCAGCTCTAGATCCTCCCAGCCATACAGACGGAAATTGGTATCGAATAGTCCAGAACGTTCAAGTACCTCTCGATCAATGGCCACATTGCCTGTCGCGAAGTAAGCCCATGAGTTGTCTTGGAATTTGTGAGGTTCTGTAGTGGGCTGCTCGAAATTTGCCGTGTTGATCACCGCGCCATAGGTGAAAGAAAGTCGATCACCGCGTTGCTGCCAACTTTTTTGCAAAGCTCTCGCATGACAGGCGAGAAACGACTCGGTGACAATGAGATCACTATCGATAAAAACAATTAGATCACCTCGGGAATTATCTACCCCGCGATTACGCCCCTCTGCCGGGCCCCCATGCTCTTGCTCCACCACGCGCACATGTGGAAAGCGAGACGCCTCATCCCTCAGCCAGCTCGGTGTGCCATCCGTGGAGCCGTCATCCACAACGACCACCTCATAACCATCTAGCTCAGAGAAAAGGATCTGTTGCTCGAGAGCTAACAGACACTTCTCAAGGATCGATCGACGGTTGTAGGTGGGTATCACGACGCTTGCGAACATTCGCAACCACATCTGCTGCTGACAAGCAACAGCCTAGAGACATGAAAAAAGGGGGCCCATCAATGCCCCCATCTCTTGATTTAAAAAGTCTGTCGATGGGATTAGTCGGCAGCACCACCGTTGTTGGCAGTTCCGGTTACACCATTACCAGCTCCCTCACCTCGGCCGTCATTGCGTAGCTTGCGCTTCTTGAATTTGCGGGCATAGGAGCGATTCCGCTCTTGCTTTTCTTTCTTGAGGTTTCTGCGCTTGGCCATGCTGTTAAAACTTCCAAACTAGAGATCTGTAACCAACCTAACCAAGAGAGGAGATCAGGCGACCATCTTCCATCTGCACCAATCGATCCGCGATATCAACAATGCGGGGATCATGGGTCACCATTAACACCGCACAAGACTGTTCTCGGGCCAATCGTTGAAGCAGCTCAACCACTTCCCTTCCTGTGACGCTATCGAGGGCTGCTGTGGGTTCATCGGCTAGCAATAGCTGAGGTTGAGCCGCCAGCGCACGTGCAATTGCGACTCGTTGTTTTTGGCCGCCAGAAAGATCATGGGGCAGTTTGCTGAGGTGATCGTCTAGCCCCACAGCCCGCAACCAATAGCGAGCCTGATCACGGCGAGCCCGATAAGACAGACCTGGCAACAAATCAGCTCCCATCTGCACGTTCTGTTCAGCTGTGAGACACCGCAAAAGATTGTGGCCCTGAATAATCATGCCGATATGACAGCGAAGCTGTTGGCGAAGGCGACGATCTGATCCCCGTAACTGATGGCCGAACACGCATATATCTCCTTCTTGAACTGTGCGTAGCGCTCCGATCAAAGTGAGCAGGGTGGTTTTGCCACAGCCTGAAGGCCCGCTGAGCAACACCACCTCGCCAGGGGCTATTTGCAGAGAAATGGACTGCAACACCTGACGTCGCATTGCACCAATGCCAAACCAGTGGCTGAGACCCTGAACTTCAACCATGAGCTTTTCATTCATGGCGATGTCTTCTGATCGAATGATTGAAAGAGAACAGACCCATCAGAAAATCTCTGCAGGGTCGGCATCGACCAATCGGCGCATCGCCAGCACCGCTGAGCCCATGCACATCGCCAGGATCAGGCTGAAAACAAGCACGGCACGCGGAAGATCCATTGCCACAGGAAGTTTTGTCGAACTGCGGACCAAGGCGTATAGGGCCTGGCCGGCGGCATAGGCCGGCACATATCCCATCACTGCCAGGAAGATCCCTTCGCGAGCCACCACGCCTAGAAGAGTCTTCAAGCGATAACCCATCGCCATCAGAGTGGCGTACTCAGGCAGATGATCGCTGACATCGGTGTAGAGGATTTGATAGACAATCACGCACCCCACAACAAAACCCATTGCTGCACCGAGGCTGAAAATGAAGCCAATGGAAGTACTGCTTCGCCAGTAATTCTTCTCAAACTCAATGAAAGCCTGCTTGGTAAAGACCTTCACATCGTTGGGCAAGCTCGCCGTGAGAGATCGAACCACAGCGTCTGGATCTGCCCCTGGTCGCAGCCTTAGCAAACCGATTTCAATGCTTCCAGGCGGATTGCTGGGTAACAGCTCAAGGAATGTTTCCCTGCTGGTGAGCAGATTGCCGTCAGCTCCAAACGATGGCCCCAGGCTGACTAATCCCGCTACCCGAACCCTTTTTCCGGCGAGCTCAGTCTCAACAGTTCGGCCCTCATCAAACCACTTGGCAATAGGTCCGAATTCATTTCGAGAACGCTGATCAAATAAAACTCGACCACGACTTGTGAGCGCTTTTGCCTTGGCCGCAAGCTCAGGATCTGTGAACAGCGAATCCCCCGGTTCAAAACCTAAGGCAAGAATCTGTCGGGTCGTGAGGGTTTGCGGATTTCTCCAAAGCAAAAAATTCCAGTTCACAGGCGTGATGCCCTGGACATCTGGATGTGCCATGGACTGCACCAACCGACGCCTTGGGAATCCACTCATGCTGATCGAGCTCATCGAGCGAGGGCTCATCAACACCAGGTCAGCATCAAAGAGACGATGCACGGTGACACTGGCATCGAACAAACCATCTCGGAAACCCAATTGCATGAACATCAGGATTCCGGCGAAGCAGATTCCTGCCAGAGCAACCAAAAGCCGTAAAGGTTGACGACTCAGTAGCAACCAAGCCAGAGGGATCCTCCGCTGTTGCCAAAAGCCAGACATCACGAGGGCTGAAAGCGAGCGATCACCTTCATCCCCGCGAGACTTCTCACCCGAGCAGCTGAGTTTTGGTCAAGACTGACCCGAACTTCAACTACGCGGGCATCTGCATCACCAGTTGGATCAGTTGAGAGCACATTGCGCTGACGAACCTGGGGGCTAATGCGTTCCACACGACCCATCAAAGTCCCATCGAATCCACCGTTTTCACTGGTTAAGCGAACAACTTGTCCAACATTCACTCGATTCACATCCGACTCATAAACTTCGATCAAGGCTTCCATGGTCTGATTGGCGCCAACTTCCATCACGCCATCACTACCTGGACGCTCCCCGACGCGAGTGTGCACCCTTAACACCACACCATCGAGGGGAGACTTCAATTGACTATCAGCGAGATCAGCCTCAAGTCCGCTGATTTCAGCCAAAGCCTCCCGACGTTGGCCATCGATTTTGACGAGTTCTTCCTGTTTTTCCTCCAAATCCACCAGAGATGAAGCTCCAACCAGGGCAGCTTTTTGATAACGAGTGACCTCCCGGCGCTGCATTCGCAACTGAACCTCGAGGGTCTCCAGTCGAGCTTGGACAGCTGCCAGATCAGCAAAAGTTTTAGGTCGGTTGTCGAACTCTGCTAGAACCTGGCCACGCTTAACCGCATCACCTTCACGAACACTGAGCTTGGCAACCCGTGGAGTGCCCCCAAACCCGCTAGCAGGGGCGGCCAAGCGACGGACATCACCAGCGGGCTCAAGTTGCCCCAAGGCTGCAACAGCTTCAATTGGTCTGGCAGCTGGAACCAGCACAGCACTTTCTTGAGGTGTCTCAGGCCGACGCGTAAGGCTCCAGATACCAATAGCTACAACAAGGCAGATTCCTCCGGTTATCAACCATCTCCAGGTTTTGTTGCTTAAAGGGGAGGTGGATCCTCGAACAAGATCTCCTCGATGTATCGATCCGCCCATTGAGGATTGAAGGCTTTCTCCAGCACTCCACGTGTCTTGTCGTTGCGTTTCTGTTGGATGCAATAGGAGAGTTGGCTCTTATGCCTTTGGATCGTAGATGCCGCATCAGAAGCATCGGGAGTCGCGTCAATGACGCTAGAGATAAGAGCTTTGAGATAGCCATCTGCCAAATCCACGAACCAGCTTTCCTCTTGGCTACTAGCTGGACGGATGAACTGGACAAACGGCGAGAAAATGGATCCCCATTCAGGCAATTCCCTCACCTGTTGAAACGCAGGAATGGGCAGTGACTCAAGGCCATGGAGTAGGGCCACTGGCATTGTTAGGCCTACAGGCGAAAGATCCACGATGGCCGCAGAAATACCGGCAGGACCAGCAACAATATCGGCTCCAAAAATTGGTAGATCAAAGCGAGGATCGGGAAAGAAGACGCAATGGAGTACTTGCAGTCCCCCTCCCAGCCTTGCTATCTCCAAATGCAACTTGCGCATCCCCCGACAACGATGCAATTCATTGCTAATCAGCAGCTCCTCTCCATCAAGCTGGCCGCTGATTGACTCCATCACTGAATCCAGTGCAAATGAACTGAGCTCCGGTAACTGCGCCCTGCGCTGCCTGATTCGTGCTGCCAACGACTCGATTAACGGATGAATTGCCGGGCCGCTTGTGGAGGGAAAAGGCAGCACGATGGCAAGAAGGATCAGAATGGGACTTTGACATGCACCTCTGACACGCTCCACCCCTAAACCCAGTCTTCAACACTGGGCTCTAAAGAACAAGACCCGCTGCGTGTTGGCATCCATGCCAGATGCACCACTGACTTGTTTAGACCTCTGGTGCAAAGCAGGTAGTTCAAGCGAACAAAAAGGAGAGGAAGGACTAGCCCACTTTCTTGAACACATGGTGTTCAAGGGAAGCTCACAGATGGAGGCGGGAGAATTCGATCGCAAAATCGAAGCGCTTGGAGGCAGCAGCAATGCCGCCACAGGTTTCGATGACGTCCACTTTCACGTTCTTGTACCACCATCGGCAGCTAGGGCAGCACTTGATCTACTGCTCAACCTCGTTCTGACTCCAGCTCTGCGTTCAGAGGCCTATGCCATGGAGCGAGACGTCGTATTGGAGGAAATTGCCCAATATCGAGATCAACCGGATGATCAAGTCCTCCAAAAGCTTCTCGAAGCATGCTGCGAAGATCATCCCTATGGCCGAGCCATCCTTGGCTGTGAAGCAAGCCTAAAAACAAGTACTCCCGAGCAAATGAGGGAGTTCCACAGCCGCCGCTATCGAGGCCCGAACTGTTGCCTAGCAATTGCGGGTGCCATTCCGATAGGCCTGGAAGAAATCTTGAACAACAGCCGTCTGGCTGAGTTGAATCAACAAACGATGGAGGACATTGATCCTCCCATTTCTCCAACGCTCAGCTTTCAAAAAGGGCGACGAGAAATTCAAGTCCCCAGGCTGGAATCCACCCGGCTATTGATGACCTGGCCGATGCCCCCTGCCTCAAACCAAGAGATGGTGATGGGAGCTGACCTGGCGACCACCCTGCTTGCGGAAGGACGTCGCAGTCGACTGGTGCATCACCTCAGAGAGGAATTGCAAATCGTGGAATCGATCGATATGGATGTAACCGTGTTGGAACAAGGCAGCCTTGTATTGCTAGAAGCATGCTGCAACGAGACGCAGCTGGACAGGGTGGAAAAGGAAATCCACCATTTACTGCAGACGAGCCTCGAATCAACACCCAAGAATCAGGAGATCGAACGAGCTAGCCAACTGGTTTCAAATGGACTGTGTTTCAGCCTTGAAGCTCCCAGTCAAGTAGCCGGCCTGGCAGGGAATCAAGCTCTTTGGAATCGTCCTCAATCCTTGTTGGCACCACTTGATCACCTGTCTGCATGGACGCCGACTCGACTTCTCGAGCAAATGCTTCCATTACTGCAACCAGAGCGGAGCTTCACCCTTGTTGCCAGACCGATGGAAGCAGACGAATGAATCCTCTCGATGTGGTTTTAGATCCAATCGCCGCACCGGGAGTTATCGCCGCCAAGCTCTGGGTTAGAGGCGGCAGTGGTGCTGACCCAAAAGGGCAACGGGGAGTTCATCAACTGCTCGGAGCCCTCTTGACCAGGGGCTGTGGACCCTATGACCACCTTGCTCTGGCCGATCTCGTTGAAGGCTGTGGGGCAGGTTTGCGCTGCGATACCCACGAAGACGGATTGCTAATTAGCCTCAAATGTGCTGATCGTGATGCCGAACGACTTCTTGATTTACTTGGCTGGATGTTGATCGATCCGCATCTGGATTCAAGTCAAGTAACGCTGGAAAGGGATCTCAGTCTTCAGGCCTTGCAAAGACAAAGAGAAGACCCATTTCACGTGGCTTTTGACGGCTGGCGGCAGATGGCTTACGGCAGTGGCCCCTACGGCCACGATCCCCTTGGCCTTAGCGAGGACCTCAACCAACTTGGTCGACAGCAATTAATTTCGCTAATCGACGGGCTAACAGCACAATCACCTGTGCTTGCCCTCTCTGGGACCCTTCCAGAGGATCTTGAACAGCGGCTGGAGGCAATGGAATCTTTTCAGCGCTGGCCCAATCAGCCACTTCAGCAAGCGAGAAAGTCTGAATCGAGCAAGATCTCAACAGAGAACATTCAGCTCGAATCCAACATTTGTCTTCAGCCTGAACCTACAAGTCAGGTGGTCATGATGCTTGGACAGCCAACCCTTGCGCATGGCCATGAAGACGATCTAGCACTGCGTCTACTGAACTGCCACCTGGGATTAGGCATGTCGAGCTTGCTGTTCAGGCGTCTACGAGAGCAACACGGGGTGGCCTACGACGTAGGCACTCATCACCCGGTACGTAAGTGTGCCGCTCCATTTGTCTTCCATGCCTCAACAAGCGAAGACAAGGCAAAACTCACCCTTCAATTGCTTCTAGATAGCTGGTGGGAACTCAGCCAGCAAGAGATATCAGAAGAAGACATTGAACTGGCACGCGCAAAATTCCATGGTCAACTCGCTCATGGAGCTCAAACCACTGGACAACGAGCAGAACGCCGAGCCCAATTGCGGGGACTAGGGCTGCCAACCAACTATGACCAGCACAGCTTGGAGGCAATCAAAAATCTTGATGGAAGCGCTCTGCAAAAGGCAGCTCAACGACATTTAAGAATGCCCTCGCTAAGTCTCTGTGGCCCAGAAAACAGCCTTCAAATCCTTGCCAAGGACTGGCAACAGCAAGTGGTTCAAAGCTCTTAATCCCCCTTTGCGCCATCAACATCTGAAAGGTCAAAGATCAGGCGATCCAGTGGGATCAGAAAGCTGCCATGACGAAATCGCACAACAGCCATGTCCTTGGCTCGCAGGCCAACGATCTCGCCAAGCTCTTCTGGGGAGACCAAATCCGGTGGCCGTAGCATTGGCATGGGATCCGCGGTCTTTAGATAAGGCAAAGGCACCTTTAAACGGACCTGTTGACCAATAACCGGTTCCATCAGAAATGAGCAATGCCACTCTCCTACTGCAGGATGGAGCAAGCTGAAAACCCTTTTTGCGAGCCCTGGCTACCTGGAGCGGCGCCCTCGCCGGCCTGATGATGATCCTTGTAGGAGGGTTGATCCCTGCTGCGCTGCTCTTGCCTGGCCTTGACTTACAACCGCACGTGTTAACGCTTCCAAGTACTTGGCAGGTGCCAGCTCTATTGCTGTGTGCACTCGTATGCGGTCCGCGTGCTGGAGTCATTGCTGCAGTTGCCTATCTCACCATTGGCCTCGTTGACCTACCCGTATTTCATGGTGGTGGAGGCCTCAATTATGTGCTGACACCAGGTTTTGGCTACCTGGCTGGATTCGTTCCAGCTGCCTGGCTCAGTGGTCGTCTGGCCCAGCAACCAGGCATGAATGATGTACTGAGCCTGACGATTGCAGCAATCGCGGGGCTGATCATGCTGCAACTTTGCGGCGTACTCAATCTGCTTATCGGATCTGCCCTATACCAATGGCCTGATCGCATTCCAGAACTGCTATTTAGCTATACCTTTGGGCCCCTACCCGCTCAACTAGTCCTCTGTGCAGGCGTTGGCGTACTTGCCTTGCCATTGCGAAATCTTCTGTTTGTTGAATGAATCAACCTCAAATACTGAAGCAACGTCAACTATCACGCAGGGCAATGCTGCTAATCAGCATCCTGCTGATGCTGATTGATCAGATCAGCAAAAGCTGGGCCCGTCAACAACTCAGCTCAGGCTTGGTACTCCCTTTTGTTCCTGGGCTATTGCAGTTGCGTCTGATCAGCAATACAGGCGCAGCTTTTAATCTTTTCAATGGAGCAACATTCCTCTTAGGGCTGCTCAGCCTGGCTGTGACCATTGGTTTGATGGTCTGGATTTGGAGAGCAGGACAGATGCCGATATGGCAAGGCCTTGCAATGTCCTTTCTGCTCGGCGGAACGATCGGCAATGGCTTGGACCGATGGCGTCTAGGGCACGTCACCGACTTTCTGCAACTTGTACCGGTGGACTTTCCGATTTTCAATGGAGCCGATGTGGCGATCAATTTGGCCGTGATCTGCTTCGGAATCGATGCCCTGATAAGACGCCATGGACAACAACACACCTAAGCCTTGTGCCATGGCTGGAGTGATCATCAATTAGATCAGTCAACCCGATCGAAAAGTTGTTCTTTAAAGCGATAGCTGCCGCTTTAGTGGAAACGTAAGGATGGAGTTTGCCCTTACTTGATCATCAAGACAAATATTTGGTCTCTAGATGATCTCAAACCCACCAATGCACGTTGTTGGCGTTGGAGGAGGGGGCGAGAGCTGGAATGATGCGACGCCGATCAAATCAAGATTTCACGATCCTCAAGGATCGAATGACCTATTCGCCTCATTCCTGCATACAGCCAGCGAAAGCATCAAAATTGCTGGTCTGGGCAGATTCAGAGCATGCCTTAAATGGTGGTGATGAACTGGACCAGTGCAATAGGTCTCTTGGCGATATGGAAGATGGCAAGACCGGCACAACCATTAATGCCAGAGATCTGCTAATGATCGGCCATGAGCCTTGCGGATACAAATTCTTGGTCTCTGGCTCAGCAATGATGCCAACAGCTCCAGATCCCAGACGCTGTCTTTCTGGTCAAAGATCATTGAACCTGCAGGCCAGCGGAAGCATGACAAACAAATGATCTCCCGTCAGCGGCTGCTCCTATGGACCGCCTGCGCGCTGGTGGTCTTGCTCGTCATCGGAGCTCTAGTGCAAGTGGTGAGGAACCTGCTCTGGGATTTGAGTTACCTACTACCTCCCTGGTTGCTAGGCCCGGTGTTGTTACTAACAGCAGGCCTCATCATCTTGATGATCTATCAGGTTGGATGGCCTTGGTGGAAGGCTTTTAAGCGTCAGAACTTAGAAACTGCTCAAAACAATCAACGGCCCCTTTCCCCTCCAAGTAGCCGTAATCAAGCAGCCAAGCAAAGTCTTGAAAACATTGATCGCCTGCTTGAACGCCTCAAAGACGAGGTCACTCGAGAAGGGCTTAAGCAAGAGAGAGAAAGGGTGGCTGATGAACTGGCCCGTGGTGATCTGATGGTGGTGGTGTTCGGTACTGGTTCCAGCGGCAAGACATCTCTGATCCGAGCACTCCTGAACGAAATGGTGGGTGAGGTTGGTGCACCCATGGGATCCACAACCAGTAGCCAGATTTATCGACTGCGTTTAAAGGGACTTGATCGAGGCCTTCAATTAGCTGATACCCCAGGAATTCTTGAAGCAGGCAGAGCCGGTTTAAGCCGAGAGAAGGAAGCAAGGCAACGAGCCAGTAGAGCTGACCTGATGGTGGTGGTTGTGGATTGTGATCTACGCGCTTCAGAGCTGGAGGTCATCAGTAACCTCGCCAATCTCGGCAAACGATTGCTCCTAGTTCTGAATAAATGCGATCTTCGCGGTGAAGAAGAGGAGCGACGGCTTTTGGCGCAGTTGCGAGGGCGATGCAAGGGCTTGCTTGAAGCTGAGGATGTGATCTCCTGTAGCGCTGCACCGCAGTCACTGCCGCGCCCCGGTAAACGACCTTTGCAGCCTCCTGCTGAGGTCGACAACCTGCTGCGTCGCCTTGCGTCAGTGCTACATGCCGATGGTGAAGAACTGCTTGCAGACAACATTCTGCTGCAATGTCGCCATCTGGGAGATGCCGGTCGCCAGCTGCTGGATCGACAACGCCAGGATGAAGCGCGTCAGTGTGTTGATCGTTACAGCTGGATTAGTGGTGGTGTTGTCGCTGCAACCCCCCTCCCAGGAGTGGATCTATTGGGGACGGCAGCGGTGAATGCCCAAATGGTGATGGAGGTCGCCCGGGTCTATGGAGTTCAACTCACTCGCAACCGAGCACAAGAACTGGCGGTATCAGTAGGGCGCACTTTGGCAGGACTTGGCATTGTTAAAGGTGGAGTGGCGATCATCGGCACAGCTCTCAGTGTCAACTTGCCCACCCTGTTGCTGGGCCGAGCGGTACAAGGGGTCGCTGCTGCTTGGCTCACACGCGTTGCTGGAGCCAGTTTCATTACCTACTTCCAGCAGGATCAAGACTGGGGGGATGGCGGTATGCAGGAAGTGGTGCAACGTCACTACGATCTCAACCGACGGGAATCTTCGCTGGAACGTTTTCTCACGACAGCCCTGCGGCGGGTGGTTGAGCCTCTTCAGCGAGAGAAACGGCGACAGCTCCCGCCACGCCCAGGGCCTCGGGGGGTGGCGGACGCATCGGACCTCGGGCATCCAGAACTGTGATCAAAGCCAGGTAGAACAATCCAATCGCTACTGATAAAACAGTCGTGATAATCGCCACCCAGCGGCCTCGTGGGGGTGATGAAGCCATTAGCGCAAACCCAGCAAAGATTGATTCATCAGAGTTGCCAACCGATTGAGATGAATCGATTGCGTATGGGGGTTGCCCAAGACCACCTTGAGGAAGTGACGACCATGATGCAAGGGTCTTGAGACCATCAACTGCTGTTCCAGCAAGTTTTGCCGAGTTGCTAATGACCAGACTGAGGCTTGATCTGCATCGGCGTTCTTAGGGGTACAGGCAATCAGATGCAATGGTCCGCTGAGAAGAATGAACCTGGATGCATCGAGTTGACGCGCGAGCGACTGACGACGCTGAATCGCCCCCTCCAGCAAGCACTGAATTCCCTGCTCCCCGAGTTGACGCAGACCCAACCAAAGCTTGAGCACCTCTGCTGGCCGAGTTCCTTGAAGGCCAATTTCACTTCCATGACCGTCTCCCCAGGCTGGTTCCATATAGGGCAAGCCAGTCGAGAAGGCTGAAGCAAGATGGGATTGGTTCGCGACTAGCAATAGGGATGATGTCTTAGTGATCCCAAGCAACTTTTGAGGATTCACTGTGATCGAATCGGCTAGAGAGATTCCTTCAACCACAGAAGCAGTGGCTGCTGTTAGAGCAAAGACCCCTCCAATGGCTCCATCGACATGCAACCAGACCTGCTCGCGTCTGCATAGCTCTGCTACCGCTACCAAGGGATCTACAGCTCCTTGGACAGTCGTCCCTGCTGTCGCCACAACGGCTAAGCATGGTCTCCCTTCTGCGCGGAGAGCTTTCAGTTGATGCTCTAGGGCATCGAGATTCATGCAGCCCTCTTGATCGACAGGCACCGTCTGCAAGGCATCGCTAGCCAATCCCATGACCCGAATGGCCTTAGCGAGTGATACATGGGCGTCGACACTTGCAAGCACCACTGCCCTGGGATCATCTTGAAGATCTGCCTGTTGGCGAGCTATCACCATCGCCATGAGGTTGCTGAGGCTGCCACCACTGGCTGCCACACCACCAGCCGTCAACGGCAGCCCCAAGCGCTCAGTAAACCAGCGGCACATCTCTCGCTCTAAACGCGAAAGACTGGGTGACAACTCCTCGGCCAAAAGATTGTTGTTTAGCCCTGCGCAGATCAAATCGGCAGCGATGGATGCCGTTAGAGGAGGCGGATCGAGATGAGCCAAAGCACCTGGATGGGAAGGCTGATAAGCCCCTTCCATCACCAACTGCAAATCGTCCAGCAAGGCATCAACTGAAAGACCTTGAGGCGGCGGCGCCACATCAGGCAAAGCACTAAGCGCTGGTAAGGGGCCTCGATTGCTTGCTGTTGCGAACCATTGACAAAGTCGAGCACTGGCCTGCTCCAGAAAAGTCTGCAGTTCTGGATCGAAACGGTCAGGCTTGGCAAAGGGCGCCAAGGTCGCAGTCGGCCTTATCTGGGGAGTGCCAGCCAATAACGCTCGTCATACAAGTTCTATTCTCCCTCCTGATGGCATTGTTTGATCAGGAGCTGCCACTTAGCGGTGCCTTTAGCGAAACCTCTTGAACTAACCAACATGCAATGCCGCTGTTGGATGTTGCGGCTACTGACTCGAGCAAAACAACTTGGCGATCTTGGAGACGTTCCTGTGAGTGCCGTAGTGCTGGATGCCGATGGCCGCTGTATCGGACATGGCAGCAACCAAAGGCATCGAAGACGTGATCCATTAGGCCATGCAGAACTGATTGCACTCCGACAGGCTGCCTGGCTCAGAAGTGATTGGCGATTTAATGACTGCACCCTGATTGTCACTCTGGAACCCTGCCCGATGTGCGCGGGAGCACTAACACAAGCGCGCATGGGCCAGGTGATCTTTGCTGCACACGACCCCAAACGAGGCGGGCTTGGTAGCACAATCAATCTGGGGGAACACCCCAGTGCACATCATAAAATGCGTGTTCTTGGCGGTGTAATGGAAGTTCAAGCCAGGCAGCAGCTAGAAGCCTGGTTCAAGCAGCAACGGCAACGTTTTCACGAAAACGAGGTAACTCTGACTCGAACAGATTGAGCAACAGCTCAACGTTTTTAGGGGTGGAGTTGTATCCCATCAAGCCAATCCTCCAGATCTTGCCAGCCAAGCTTCCTAAGCCGCCGCCGATTTCAATGCCGTGCTCATTCAGCAAATGCAGACGGAAGGCATTGCCATCAACTCCATTAGGAATGCAAACAGTTGTGATTGTGGGCAAACGCAAGGCTTCAGGTACATGCAACTCCAAACCAAGACTCTCGAGCCCTGCCCAGAGCACTTCGGCATTGCAGCGATGACGATCCCAAGCGTTTTCAAGGCCCTCATCCGCAAGTAATCGCAGCGCTTCACGCATCCCAAAGTTCATATTGACCGGCGCAGTGTGGTGATAAACCCTGTCGCTTCCCCAATACTGATTCAGCAGCGACACGTCTAGATACCAATTGGGCACCTTGCTACTACGGGCCGCAAGCTTCTCTTCGGCGCGGGGTCCCATGGTGAAAGGGCCAAGACCAGGAGGGCAGCTGAGCCCCTTTTGGCTGCAGCTGTAAGACAGATCAACCTTCCATTGATCCAGAAAAACCGGCACAGCGCCTAAGGAGGTGACCGTATCAAGCAGTAAGAGGCAATCGTGCTTATGGCAAAGATCGCCGACACCATCCATTGGCTGACAAACCCCAGTGGATGTTTCTGCATGCACTAGAGCCAGAATTGCTGGGCGATGCTCGATCAAAGCTGCTTCTAGCTCTGCAAGGGAAAAGGCTTCTCCCCAGGGTTTTTCAATCAACTGAACATTGGCTCGATAGCGAGCAGCCATATCGGCAAGGCGATTGCCGAAATAACCGTTTACCGCAACCAATACCGTGTCACCAGGTTCAACGGTATTGGCCAAGGTCGCCTCCATGGCAGCACTACCAGTACCGCTCATCGGCAGTGTGAAACGGTTGTCGGTTTGCCAGGTGTAGCGGAGCAACTCCTGAACCTCACCCATCAATTTCAGATAAAGGGGATCAAGGTGGCCAATCGGAGAGCGCGCAAGTGCCTGAAGCACCTTGGGATCGGCATTTGAGGGCCCAGGCCCAAATAGCAAGCGGGTAGGCGTGGCAATCGGTTCGAGAACCGTCTTATGAGATTGGTCAACCTGGGGAAGGGTTTGCGTCGTCGCCAAGGCCCTTGGTTAGTTCAATTATCTAGAGCCTAAGCAGTCACCCTTCATCCCCGGGACTTTTTTGAGGGATTGCAACGGCAACCAAGCAGGTCAATCAATAGCGAGGGCAATAAAAAAATACTGATTTTTTTTTTGCGTCTCTTGGCAGCAGAAGGGAAGAAAGTAAAAAAACGCTAGCTCGTCTGGCAAAGTCCCTTTGAAGCCTGATTCCCATTTACTGAAAGCAGGCTTCAAAACAGTTCATGCAGATCGAGCGAAGGCTGAAAGAAAATGGTTGTAGCAACCAATCAACCCTGTGATGAGATCAGCCATTGAGGACGAATGGACGACTTGGACGAGTTGAGGGATATAGAAGCTAAACAATCAAAATCAGTGATCAAGCCATAAAGTTCTCCCAGACTTAGATCAGCTCAAGCTGACAGAAACGGTTACGGAATCCACCCAGAAAGGAAACAAGGCTTCATTAGAAGGTACCTGTTGCTACAAAAAGGAGGCCATGCGGCTGATTACGGTCGCTCTCTTATCGCCGGCTCGGCCTCATCTTCGCCATGGGCAAATCACCCCAAGACGTCCTCCGCCAGATCAAGGACGAGGGCATTGAACTGATTGACCTCAAGTTTACTGATCTGCACGGCAAGTGGCAGCACCTCACCGTTTGTTCAGACTTGATTGATGAGGAAGCCTTCACTAATGGATTGGCTTTCGATGGATCTTCCATCCGTGGATGGAAGGCCATCAATGAATCAGATATGGATATGGTGCCCGACGCCAGTACGGCCTGGATCGACCCCTTTTATCGCCACAAGACTCTTAGCTTGATCTGTTCCATTCGGGAACCTCGTAGCGGTGAGCCCTATGCCAGATGCCCCAGGGCGCTTGCCCAAAAAGCCCTCGGTTACTTAGCCGGCACCGGCCTGGCCGATACTGCCTTTTTCGGCCCTGAGCCAGAGTTTTTCATCTTTGACGACGTCCGCTACAACTCTGGCGAAGGTGGTTGCTTCTACAGCGTTGACACGATTGAGGCCCCTTGGAATAGCGGTCGCATTGAAGAAGGCGGCAACCTTGCCTACAAGATCCAACTGAAAGAGGGCTACTTTCCGGTTCCACCCAACGACACCGCCCAGGACATTCGTTCCGAAATGCTGCTGTTGATGGGGCAATTAGGAATCCCGATGGAGAAGCACCACCATGAAGTTGCTGGTGCTGGCCAACATGAATTGGGGATGAAGTTCGCTGAGCTGATTGAAGCTGCGGACAACGTGATGATTTACAAGTACATCGTCAGGAATGTTGCACGTAAATACGGCAAAACGGCAACATTTATGCCCAAGCCGGTGTTCAACGACAACGGCACCGGGATGCATGTTCACCAGAGCCTCTTTAAAGGAGGCCAACCCCTGTTCTTTGGAGAAGGCACCTACGCCAACTTGTCACAGACGGCTCGCTGGTATATCGGCGGCATCCTTAAGCATGCTCCCTCCTTCCTGGCTTTCACAAACCCCACAACCAATAGCTACAAGCGTTTGGTGCCAGGTTTTGAAGCTCCTGTAAACCTTGTTTATTCCCAGGGCAATAGGTCTGCAGCTGTTCGCATTCCGCTCACTGGCCCAAACCCGAAAGCGAAGCGTCTTGAATTCCGCCCAGGCGATGCCTTGGCCAATCCTTATCTAGCTTTCAGCGCAATGATGATGGCGGGCGTTGACGGCATTAAAAACCAAATTGACCCTGGCGATGGTTTCGATGAGGATCTATTTGAACTACCAGAAGAACGCCTTGCCAGCATCCCCACAGTGCCAGCTTCACTTAATGGTGCGCTCGAAGCGTTAAATGCAGACAAGAACTACCTCATGGAAGGGGGAGTCTTCACCGAAGACTTCATTGACAACTGGATTGACATCAAATACGAAGAGGTGCAGCAATTGCGTCAACGGCCTCATCCCCATGAGTTCACCATGTATTACGACGCATGAGGTTGGGTGAAAAGATCACCATCTGTTTGAAAAATAGGGAAAGTTATTCATTTAAACTAATTTTCAAGTCCCCGCAATCTAGGCGGGGACTTTTTAATGACTTAGTATTCAGGAAAATATGGCTTGTTTTAAAGAAATTTCCTCCGATGCACTTTGACTATTGAAAGGAATTAGAATTTAATGGCTATGAATGCTTGTTCGTGGGACATGCATTGACAGCATGTTGTGATGCTTAATTGCTAGCATTAGTGTGTAAATAGTAAGCCATCTAAAATTAATATCAACTGCATTTTGCAGCAGAAGATTGAATGGAGCACTCATTCCTTTAGCTCAAGCTAAATGGTTAAGTCGAATACCATGAGTTCTTATGATTTGCAACCATTAAGTAATGGACAAGCTTGAGAAGAAACGTCTTCGTAGTCAATGACAGAAACAGCTAATAAATCATCCAATAATGCGGATACGGTTGTTTGTATGAACAACTTTACGGCTTCAAGTAGATTTTGACTTTGCTGAGCTTTTGAATTACTACATTCAAACTTTAAATTTATCAAGCTGCCTAGTCTAGAAAGGTAGTTGTATATCTATTCTGTGTCTGCTTACGCCTATTTCCTTGATGCAATCCAACAAAAAGACTTTCTCAATTCAAGAGAGAAAGGGTCCGTTGTTGTTATTCACCTTCCTGGCTCAGGGATGTGCAAGGGGGATGTGGAAGTGGTTAATTCTAAATGCAATACCAAATATATCTATAAATCCAAAAAGCTTATGGACATAAAATTGGCCAGCATGAAGTTGCAGTCGTGATTGACTTGTGTTGCCAATCATCAATAAATGACAGCCTCATAACAAGCGAATATTGTTGGATGATTACGCCCAACTATCCATGATCTGTTTAACAACCACCTTCTCCATTCCAACCTGCAAAACCACCACAAGTGGCAGAGCCAACAACACCCCTGGTAGACCCAATAAGGCGCCCAAGCTCAATTGAGCCATTAACGCCACGGTGGGAAGCAGGTTGACCGTACGCCGCAATAACAGCGGGGTGAGCAAAAACGCCTCAAGATTCTGCAAAATCAGCCGCAATACCAGAACTTGCAGCATTAGTAGGGGTGAAACAAGCAGTGCCATGGCCAATGGCAGCAGGGAGGCGGCCGTTGGCCCAATGGTGGGGACGAAGGTCAGCAAGCCACAGACCAATGCACTCAATAGGGCCAGAGGAACCTTGAGCAGTGCAAGCCCTGCCCAAGTGAGCACAAACACGCTGCTGGCTGAGATCGTCATCCCAGCAAGCCAGCCACCAAGAGCCAAACGGCATTGATCAAGCAATTCAGCCATCTCCTGTCGCGCAGGCCGAGGCGTTGCAGCAATCACCATTTGGCGATGGGATACAGGATCTAGCGCTAGCAAGACAGCCAGCAGGCTCATCAACAACAACTGAATCAGGCTGTTGGCGGCCCCGCCTGCCACGCCAAGCAATTGCGAGCCCAAGGGTTGGATCCGATCCCAGCTGAACTGTTCGGCAAAAGACTCTTCCAGATTCATCAGTCGCGGGTTGCTGACCAGCATCGATTTCAGCTTGGTCACCAGAGTGGGTACGAGGTTGCCCAACTCTTGAACCTGGGTGATCAACTCAGGCACCAGCAGCTGGAAAACCAAGGCACCGCCAAGCAGCAGCACCACCAGCACCACTGCTAGCGAAAGGGGACGAGGCCAGGAGAGGCGGTCCTGAAGTTTCTCAATTAGGACATCAAGTGCTACTGCTAATACCACTGCTCCAAACAGCACTAACAACACCCAACGCAGCTGCCAGGTGAGCAAAGCCAGCACCACCAGAGTGAGTGCGACAAGAAGGGTGCGGGCATTCATGGCGCCAATCGCTTTTTCTTCCAGGGATCAAGCAAATCGTGGATGACCACCTCGCGAATCAACACTTGCAGCACGACAGCGAGTGGCAGCGCCAACAGCAGGCCAAGAGGACCAAATACCACTGTGAAGACAAACTGGGCTGTGAGAGTCAGCCCGGGCAACAATTTCACCTGGTGATGCATCACTGATGGAGTGATCACATAACTTTCCAGGTTCTGAATCACCACATAGAGCCCAAGCACAGCGACTGCTTTCCAGGGTGCATCAAGTAGCGCTACCGACATCGGAAAGATCGTGCTCAAGGTTGGCCCTACATTTGGGATCACGTTGAGCATCCCAGCAAGCAAGGCATTCGCCATCACCAGCTTGATCCCAAGTAGTGAAAGGCCGATTGCGGCAAGCAGGGCCACACAAAAGGAACTGATCAGTACACCCACCATCCAGCTGCTCAGCGCATCTCCGCATTGGCTCAGGATCGAACGGGCTCGTCGCCTATAAAACGAAGGCAATAACGAGATGGCTACATCTCTGTATGCCGTCGGTTGCACCGCCACCATCAAGCTCATTGCCAACACAAACAGGAGTTGCACCAAGCCGCTGCCGAGGTTGCCTGCAAGGCCCAGAAGGCCTTGCAGGCCTTCCCTCACTCCTGAGGCCAAGCTTGCACCATCTGGTAATGCGTTTAACCCATTTGCAAACAGCTGTTCTTCCCAGCCACTCTTGTTGTTGTCAACTCCGTAGACCATTGCAGAGGTTTGGTTGATGGCGCCGATGGCCAGCTTCCAGAGTTCCTTCGCTGCTGAAGGAAGTTGTAAAAGCAATTGTTGGAATTGCTCTGTAAAGGGGGGCACCACAATGGCGGTCGCCATACTCACAACAAGCACAAGACCGACCAAGCAGATCAGGAGGGCCATGCTGCGAGGCATGGGTTTCCTTGAGCGCAGCTCACCTACCAGAGTGCAGAGAGCCATGGCAAGAACAACGCCTGCAAAGAGGTGGATCAGCACCTCTCTAAGGCTCCAAAACAGCACACCCGTGGCCATCAGAGCAGCCAGAGCAAGCCATTGGGAAAATTTCACCCGTGTTCAGGCGGCAGCCTTTGCATTCTCGCCTTAGCTTTGGGAGTAACCCAGACCGTTGCAAGCTGCATAGCGTTTGGCAAAACGCATGAAGCGTTCAAAATCCTCTTCTGATTTCCAGACGTAGGTGACTTCAAGTGCGCTTGGTTTGCCATTCACAAAACGTGCATTCACCTCACGCGTCACGAGTTCGCCTTCTTCGTCGATCATGAACATGCCGGTGATACCTGCCCACGTTTCCGGGGCCATGATCTCTGGCTGATCAAAGACAAAAAGAGCTCTGCCGGTACGGCCGTCACTACTGCGTGTGAGTTTGATGTCGGGAACGACAGGTTCATCAACACCACGTGTGAACTGAATTGCCGCAGTTTTGTTCGATTTAGCCATTGATCTCTACGACAAGATATGGATCTTACGTTGAGTTCATAACCAGCTGTGGCTTGGGGCTTGATCTAACAAGCTCTCGTTCAATCAACATCTCAACGGCTTTGGTTGTGTTCAGTCCGCAAAGATCCACGCTTTGTCTTTGAGGGGTCCTGCTTAGTTCGTAGTCATAGCAACGGTCGTAGTAATCCAACATGGCGCGACAGGCTTGGTCCCAGTTCTTAAGAGCGATTGCATCCAAGGCCTGTCGTGTGCGCTGTGGGCCTAAACGGCGGCTGATGCGTTGGGTCGCTTCCTGCAAAGACTCACGGCCATGCTGGCCATACACATCAACTAGTTGAGCAACCCGTTCATCAAGTGAACGGTTGATCTCCAGCACTGGTGCCATTTGCATCTGATGGAAAAGTGCTCTGGGGATTCTGCAGCAACCCACCTGTGAACTTTCCGCTTCCAGCCAGATTTCATCAGCAGAACTGTTTTGACAGCGCTGTAAATCTTCGGCAAGGAGATTTTCGTAATGTTCAGTGCTTGGTTGTGGGGGTAAGCCCAACCCACCAAAGCTGCTGCCCCGATGGTTTGCCAAACCTTCAAGGTTGACGACAGCGACCCCTCGTTGTGCCATGGCAATGAGCAGATTAGTCTTGCCCGTGCCTGTTCTTCCACCGAGTAATCGCAAAGGCCATGTTTGCTCAAATTGTTGCAGCACCCATCGCCGATAGCTCTTGTATCCACCCTCCAGAAGCACAGGCTTGAGATCCAGAAGACCCGCTAGCCAAGCAACACTCGCGGAGCGCATGCCTCCTCGCCAGCAGTAAATGCGTAGATCAGATGCAGAGGCGTCTTCTGATTCAGTGGTTGGATCTCTGCTGAGTTTCGCCAGGGCTTCAGCAAGACCTGACAGCTTTGGACCTGTGAACTCAAGACCCAGCTTGATCGCTTGCTGACGACCTTTTTTTTTGTAAGTGATGCCGACCGCCGCCCGTTGCTCATCGCTGAAGAGAGCAATGTTGATCGCACCTGGCCAATGTCCCTTATTGAATTCAGCTGGGCTGCGAACGTCCACAACCGGACCATTGGCCTGACGGAATCTTTCGATCGAGTAAGGAGTATGTGTACCCATTCCTGACATAGTGGGCCAGCGGCGAGCCAGAAGAGCCGGTTTCGATCCATGATCTCCGGTCCCCCCCCCTCCACCAACCAGAGCGTTGAAGAACTACTGGAACGATTTACCAGTGGTTCAAAGCGTCAACGGCTCAGCTTGGTGCCAACGATTGAAGAACGGGCAGAAGAGCTGGCTGCATTAGCTCAAGCAGCTCTTGCCTCTTTTGACCCAGACGGAGACGACTGGGCTGCAGGATGGATTCTGCAAGTTTTTCAGCGTCATCAGCCGCAGGTTTTGCCCAGCCTGTTGAGCAGTGAGTCGAGTGGCTGGTTCTCGACCCCATCAGCAGTGGGGATCGACTATGAGCCTTTGCAACGTGACCTACTAGCCGAAAACTTTGAGGAGGCAGATCGCTTCACCAGTGCAACGCTGCGCAAGCTCGCAGGACCTGGAGCCGAGCAGCGCGGTTACGTGTACTTCAGTGAGGTGCATGCGATCAATGGCCTCGACCTGGTCACAATCGATCGTCTCTGGACTGCATATTCACAAGGAAGGTTTGGGTTTACGACCCAAGCGCGCTTGCTGAACGCTCTCGATGGCAGGTATCACAGCCTCTGGGCTCGTATTGGTTGGAAACAGGATGGAACATGGACACGTTATCCAGGCTCCTTTACCTGGTCTCTCTCTGCCCCTGAGGGGCATATGCCTTTAATTAATCAGCTACGGGGTGTGCGCTTAATGGATGCGGTGCTGCATCATCCATCACTTGCAGCCCGCCGTTAGAGCAGATTTCAGCTTTAGGCATCGGCCTAGAGCACGCGAAGGGTTATGGTCAAAACAGGTCTGAATGGTCCTGATGCCTTCCTGGTCACGGGCAGCTTCTAGGCTTCTATTCAGCGTTAGCCCTCAAGGGGTGGCTCCGCTGTTTCGTTGGGCTGATTTCATTCTTCCTTCAACTCTGCAGCTCACTCCTTTGCTGGAGATCCTGCTTGAACCTGTTGCCTGTCATGACACCAGCTATCGCCTACAGCTTGGATTGCAGGAGGCATTGGTTAATGCAGTGCAACATGGCAATTGCGGAGATCCAGGCAAATCTCTTCGAGTTCGTCGAATCTTTACGCCTAACTGGATGATTTGGCAGATCCAGGATGAAGGGATCGGTGTACCGCTCAATGCTCGAGTTGGTTGCCTTCCAGCTCAACTCGAAGCCAACAGTGGACGTGGCATGTTTCTGATTTATCAGTGTTTTGATGATGTGCGCTGGAGCCAGCGCGGCAATCGCTTGCAGCTCGCTTGTCGTCGGCCGAAAAGCAGTTGAGACTGCTGACAGCGTATAAACTTGAATGCTCTTAATCATAAGAGCTAATAATTAGAAGCGAAGCCGAGGTGCACTTGGAGGTGCATTTGCCTTTTGATTAAACAAGAAAGCGGATCAATTCATTGTTTCAATTGACAGTAAAAGTAGTATCCACCTGATTCTCACTTTTTAATCAGTATTTCAGCGCTTTAACAGCTTCATTCATCGATAGACCACTTCTATTTGAAGCAGGCCTCCCCTCTAGCTAATCGGTATTTTTTGCAAGGCTATAGCTGACTAAAAGCTTTTTTTAATAGAGACTAAGCATGGACTTAGTGGACTTTTTGAAAGTAAGCTTGACGTTGGCAAGTGGCCTGCCAATATTTTTAAACAGAGAACTATTTTCTCTATCCAGGCCTTGCTTTTGTTAGGCTTAATCGGCAAAAAGTAAAGCAATCATCTCTTCTATGATCATTTCCATAGAGCCGTATGAATGCAAAAAGAGCCTAAGCGAAATTTCGATCATTCAGCATGAAATAGCGCCTTCATGATTCAATCTGCCAAAGTTTATCAAAATGTTCCCTTCCATAACATGAGCAAATTGATCAAACGTTGTTTCGTCTTGTTTTCTTCTCTTTAAAAGAGATAAAGTCATCATGCCTGCTGTTTGAACAAGGTGCTCACTTCTCGCTGATGCATGCGTTTTGTTGATGTTGAGATCTCACTGACCGGACTACCTTTGTGACTTGATCAGCATTGACGGTTTTGATTACACCAGTATCAATACAAGCGACCTGAAATAGAGACGGGTCAGGACCTCTAGCTCCAGAGACAATATGAATCACTTCTCCCATCCACCAACTCTCCGTTGCAGGACCTTCACTCTCTTGAACGATCACCACATCTCCACAGGTAACAGCAAGGAAGATTGATTCCTCTTGCAAAAAGCCTGGACCTACTTCTGCGGCCCTCGTTAGCGACGTCAACCTGCCCCGTGCTAGTACATCTGTTCTAACACGGGTATCGCGCTTTGCCTGGTTGAGTGATTGTGGGTTGCTTCGATCGCTGCAGGCCCAACCAACGGCCTGAATGGGAAGTTCTGATGCAGGTTTGCATGAGCATTAGGGCCATTGCTGCAAAGGCCATTCCTGTTGCAAGAACCGTCTTAATCCCTGCCGCAACCAGGAGCTTTCAGTTCGCGCCTTAGCCAGCGCAGGCTTTGATCGGTAAGGGCCTCAACATCAGAGCGTTCTCCACCTTGAAGCAGCTGGACTAAGGCTCCAGCAAGAAGCTCTGCAGCTCTGCGGTCGGCATCTCCTTTTTGTTGATGCCAGTTGTGATCATTGAGGCTTAACTGAGCATGAAGCTCCATGGCCTGGCGTTGGACCTCAATTGGCCACTCAGCTTGCTTGACTCCCATCTTTATCAGCGGATCACTTGGTCTATTTTGCTTGTGATAGTAAAAGCCGTCTGAATGGTGATACGGTCACGTCAGGTTCGACTCCGTTGGCTGCATGGGCTGTCAAGGCTGATGCTTTTGGGGCAGCGCCAGGACAGACTGAAAAGATCTCCCAAGATGCTGGCAGCAAGACGGAGCAAACAGAGGAGGCAGCTCGCGCGTCAGATACTGGAAATACCTTCAGAGCAATGGTTGCGGCCTAAGTCGTCTGGCGAGTGGATTTGGCGGGCCCTGCGTTGGGGTGGACCTGGAGTTGCCCTTGGTTGGTGGCTCAGCCAGAGCGGGTAATTGCGTTTGAATTCAGATCAAACGGCTGTTAGTAGATCCTGCTCGACTACTACAAGTGACTTAGAGATAGATATCTGGAATGGCATGCTCCAGAGGAGGCAGTGGCATCTCGCTAGGGTTTGAAGTCTGTTGACCGCGCATCCAAGCATTACGAAGAGATTGCCGTCGTTGATCTTCTGCAAGGACCAGTCGGTCTGCAGCGGCTGATGGGCTTTCACCGTGAAGTAATGCCGTTCGCAGGCAAATTCCCAACCCTTGTGCCTCGACTTGCACTTTGCCTTCCATTAAGACAATTTGGAAGGTCCATCCCTGTAACCACCGCAGTTGAAAGGGATTACTCATGTTGTCCCTTCAGGAAAAAATACACCGGATTTTGCATCTAACAAGAGCACCCTATTTGTGAGACTCGATTGAACTACCGAGTGTCAGGAAACCCGCTTAAGCGTTGTTTTGGGGCGGTTTGAAAGCAGTCCAAACTCGTGTCATGAAGTGAGACTCGGCAGCAATGCCCTCAAAACCGCTTGCTTGGAAACGTGCCTCAATGTTGTCGGAGATGTAATCGCGGTAGTACGGCTCATGAAATATCCGCCGGAAGTTCTCCATGGCAGGGATGAACTTGGGCGAGTCTTCCATTTGTACAGAATCTGCTAGGACCAAAACTCCGCCTGGTTCGAGCACGCGCCAGCATTCGTCAAGAACATTTTGCCGGGCCGAGCTCGGTAATTCGTGAAACAGGAAAACGCACGTGATGCCTTGCACACTTTGATCAGCAAACGGCAGCTGTTCAGCATTACCGCGCACCAGTTGCGCGAGTTCTCCATTGCGGCTATTGAGCGAGCGGCTGGCCTGACGTAAATAAGCTGCTGATAGATCCAACCCCAGCAGTTCAACTTTGGGTAGGGCGCTGCGAATCTGTTGCAGGGTTCGACCGGTTCCGGTTGCGACATCCAACACCCGAAGACTGGCGGAGCTGCGGTTTTGGAAGCGTTTCAGCCCGCGCTTGAGAGGCGCTAAAACCCTGCGCCGCATGGAGTCTGCAGTGCCGTTAAAGAGAATCTCTACCTGCAGGTCATAAAGTTCTGCAGAGTGGTCGCTTAGATAGCCATCGGTTTGATGATGAAAGTTTTGCAGGTAGTAATCGGGATAGATCTCTGAATCGACATCGTTTGGCAGATCATGAATATTGCGTGCCTTGCGCCGCTGCCATGTCGAGGGAAGATCTAACCAGACCAAGGGGTAACGGCTCGCCCATTCCAACCACGGAGCTTCAAAGAGCTGCGTTTTTGGATAAATGCCTTGTTCAGCTTCATGCCAGTCAAGTTGCTCGAGAGCTGACATTGAGCTGCGCAGCTCCATCAGCAATTCTCGCGGAATCGGTTCAATGCTTGGCATCGCATCAGGTGCCAGCAATTCCATCAGCTTTGTGCTCAATTCCTTGTGGGCCAGGCCCGCAAGAGTCTTGCTCTGCTGCAGGGTTTGATAAGCGAACTTGGTGAGGCTTGGCTGCGCCATGAACCTGATTTGGGTGTGCTCTATGTCAGCGGATCAGCCTTGCAATTGCTGAGATCTCAGATTATAAGCCTTGCCTATTCAATTAAGGATCTATGACAATGCATGTGAAATGCTTCGCGAAGCTTTCGCTTGTGATTGCTTTAAGCCTAATTTCTTGTTGATTAATCCAACAGATTAGGATCCAGTTACGAAGAATGATCAATGGCTAAAGGCCTAATCGTAAGGATGTTTCGTATTAATCATTGGAAGCATCTATTGATTTGTTGCTAATCAATTGGCCTTTGTGATTAATGCTATTAGAAAGAAGATTGGCGATCTAAATGCATCTTAAAGGCACAGGTCTTAATATTAAAGAATAATGCAAGTCAAAGGCTATATCAATAATGTCTGTGATGCGTTGCAGTGAATATCTTTGTAAGCTTATATAGAGCATTCGGTTGATATCAGAAGGAATGAAGAGATGAGCCAAATCGCGAAAGGTTCTTTGGCTAGATCAGTTTAAATTGCTACTCGTCCACAATTTTATAGCCAGGGACGCTCGTCTGCAGTTTGATTATTGAGCACTCCATCAGCCTGCTGAAGGTCTTTACTTTCTAAAGCCTGAGCTTGTTTTTTGAGGTTGTCCATTGTGATAGAGAATCCAGCTTCTTTGGCAAGCACCACAAACCAATGAGTGTCAACACGTTGTGCTTCAAGCTTCTGCTGAAGCACCGGATCTGATGCAACTTTGGAAAGCAACGCTTTAAGATCCTCCTCTGGCATGTTGATCAAAGAATGAAGAAGACAATGATTTTACTATAAATGGGAAATACTCTCGAAGAGAATCATATAAGTTGTTCATGTTTGCAGAGAATTTTGCTATTGATATCTTGCTTGGCTGGCCGATGTGCTTAGAAATAGTGCAAACCTGCTTTGCTTAGCTTCCTGCGAAGCTCTGTCATTGAGCTTCTGTGGAGTTCATCCCTTTTTCAATGTTGAAGGCTGTCCTGAAATAGGTCTCCTTGAATGAAAGAACACCATTGGGGCTGATTTCCTATTCTTGTGGTTGCATGAGAAACGTTTGCAGTTAGGCGCTTGTGGATCTTGTGGCTAACCATTCTCGCGCATTGAGAAATTGGCTGAGGTGATGCATCCGACCAATCTTCAGCTTTGAAGGTGGCATATGGAGACGAAACATGCGCCATGAATCGAAAGCGGTACACATGTACTAGCGTGCCAGTATCGCCTTGTCAACTCCAGCTGTCACTCCGCTCTCAAGCCAGGTCTGAATGGCTACGCCAGCCCATTGGTGCAGAACCCGTCCTTGCTGATTTCGTAAGAGAGGCCAGATCTTGCAGAGGGGCATCCCACGGGCCCCATGGATCACGCTGGTAAGTCAGATCGGCAGTTGACTGGCTAATATCTTTGGGGATCAAAGCCTGCTTGAGCTGCTAAGCCGAAATAGAAATCATCGAAGGGCACCTTTTAGCTGCCTTGCACAACGATGAATGCAACGGCATGGGCTGAAAATGCCATTGCTATCTATGCCTTCTTCCTGCTCAACTTAATGATCTCAACCCGAACTAATCACCGCGATTTCAGATAACATTAGTTTCTCTTCATTGAGGATCGTTAAGGTGCGCTCTGCAGCGATAACGAGTGTTGCCAAGCCCGGCTTCGATTGTGGTGCACTTCTCCCAGCTGATCGTTGCATCTGCATGTATTTGCTGCCAGTTTCGCTCGATGGCGTTGTTCTGATTCCAGCTGATTCAGCGGTAAAACTGCCGGCCCAACTCAATGGGACAACGAGCATACTGATGGGAAAACAGTTGCCTACGGTGAAGCTTTAAGAGTGAGCTGGAAGGTTGCAAAATCAGTCTTTTGATTGAGGACATTATTCCTTTTCTTAACTCGCCAACACGAATCCTAAGTAGTATCAATAACCTCGCGAAGAGATCATCCAAGCCTTAATCTTTGTATCATTCAATTGGCCCTTTAATGTTGCCGCCGGCATCTGAACGCCGCCGCGAGACCCCATATCGGCGCCAAAGCGAAGGACTGCAAAACAGCACAATCACAGCAAGGCAGTGATGGCGAACAGCAAAAATCAACTGTGTAAAGGTGAAATGCTCCCAGAGCAAGAGAAACTCTGTTCGTAAATCCCAGAGAGACAGACCCAAAAGAAGAACGGGCAACCAACGATCGCCAGATAGGCCACGGGAGCGGGCCCTTTCAGCCATCTGAAATCGTATCTCCTCCCTCAATCGGAGGCTGGGAGGAAGACAACGGCGGTTGTGGAGCAGCAGCAGGGGCTGATAAAGGCCCTGCCGGAGGACCACTGCCTTGCCAGAGGCTCAACAATGAAGGGGCTAGAGCAATACTCGACCAGCTACCAACCACCACTCCAAGAGCAAGTGCAACCGCAAACCAGTAGAGCGTCGCACCGCCAAAGAGGATCAGAGCGAGCAGAGGCAGCAGGGTCGTACCGCTGGTGTAGAGGGTCCTTGTGAGGGTCGCGGATACGGCACGATCAACCTGTTCCGTCAGTGGCAGGGAGTTGTCTTCACGACTGCGCTCACGAATCCGGTCAAAGACCACCACAGTGTCATTGACCGAGTAGCCGGCAATGGTGAGCAGCGCTACCGCGAAGAGGCTATCCACCTCAAGCGTTATCAACAGGCCCAGCCAAGCGAATATCCCACAAACAATGATCACGTCATGGGCAAGGGCCACAAGGGCCAGAAGGGCATATCGACGGTCGTAACGGAGGCTGATGTAGATAGCGATTCCCGTGAACGCAACCAAAAGAGAAATCAAGCTGCTGCGCAGCAATTGGCCTCCCAGACTTGGGCCAATGGTGTCGACCGATTGACCACCACTCTGAAACGGACCCGCTACAGGATCCATTGCCTTGATGACAGCTTGCCCCTGAGCAGCAGAGAGGAAGGGCAACCTCAAGACTAGAGACTGACCCCCATCAAGAAGCTGAACCCTGGCTCGTGAGAGGTTTGGAGCAACCTTGTCTTTGTTAGCGGGTAACTCAAGAGCCCCCAAAACCTCTTCAACACTTGTGGTTTTCAGCGACTGACAGCTCTTGCTACAGCTGCGCTCCAGCTGGATTTGAGTTCCACCAGTGAAGTCAAGTCCTGGACGAAGGGGAGCACCAATCGAAGGGTTCAGCCAACAGAGGATCAAGCCCACCAAACTCAAAACCACAAACAGGCCTGAGATTCCCCAAACTCGTCGTCGTTGACGACAAAGTTCAAATCTCAGTGGGCGTTGACGAGTTCCTGAAGATGATGAAACAGCCATGGATCAGGCGAGAGAAGAAGGCAACTGTTTGGCAGGCAAAAAGTTGGTAGGTCGCCTCAAAGCCTGATAGCCCATCAAAAAACGCAGCAGAGTGCGAGTGCAGCTCAATGCCGTAAACAAACTGAGCACAACACCGATGCCGAGGGTGGCGGCAAAACCTTTAACCAAACCCGTACCCAGAAAAAAGAGCGCTGCGCAACTAATCAGAGTGGTGAGATGGCCGTCAAGGATCGACGACAAAGCCTGGGAAAATCCAGTCTCGATCGAGCGAATCAAGGTGTTTCCACGCCGCAATTCATCTTTGACACGCTCAAAGATCAGCACATTGGCATCCACTGCCATGCCAATACTGAGGATGAAACCCGCAATCCCAGGCAGGGTAAGGATGACAGGAATCAGAGCATACATAGCGAGATTGAACAGGGCATAAAGACTCAATGCCAACACCGCCACCAAGCCCGCAAGGCGATAAGCAACCACCATGAAAACAGCCACCAAGGCGAGACCAGAGAGCGCTGCGATCAAGCTGCGGCGAATGTTTTCAGCACCAAGGGTGGGACCAATGGTTCGAACCTCGAGAATTTCTACTGGTAATGGCAACGAACCACCTCGTAACTGAACTTCCAGGTCGCGGGCATCTTCAGCATTGAAATTACCGCTGATCGTGGCCGCACCACCAGTAATGCCAGCGGCTCTGAACTGTTCCCCGACGCTGGCTTCACTGATCGACCTTCCATCAAGAACGATGCCAAGTAGACGACCTGTGCCAGCAATTGATTGTGTTAGCTCGGCGAATTGATCTCCGCCTTCTCGGTTGAAGCTAAGTGTCACCTCCCAGCTGTCAGGAACGTTCTGCTGTTGCTGACGCCCAGCTGTGACCAGATCCTTCCCGGTTAAGGACGTGGGCTCGAAGAGTTCAGCGATCTTGGTGCTGACTTTCTCATTCAATTGTTCCAGCTGCTCGACCTCACTGCCAACACTGCCTTGCAAACCAAAGGCCTGCTGCGCTTCAACAAGTTGCTGTTTGTCGAGTTCATCATCAGAGGGAGACTCTCCGGATATCGCACGCTCCTGCTTGGACTTGAGAATGCTCTCTACCTGTCGTTTTAGGCGCTGAAGGCCGCGAACCTCCTGTTCTGTGCCAGGTTTTTGAGCTCGAAACTCAAGTAAGGCCGTCTCGCCAAGCACCTTGGCAGCCCTGGTGGGATCCTGTTCTCCTGGAAGCTGCAACACCAGTTGATTGTCACCAATGGTCTGCAGGGTGGATTCGGCAACACCCAAGCCATTGACGCGACGATCCAAAACAGCTTTGACCGCCTCTAGCTGCTCCGATTTCACGCGAGTGATCTCACCAGCGGGCTGCACTTCAAGAGTGAGCTGACTGCCACCACGAAGATCAAGGCCCAACTCAAGCGGAAAGCTTGCAGTGACAGAACCTGCCGCAATGGCAAGAGCAAGAATGAGCGCAAACCAGCCTTGTTGACGTGCCATCAATCAAAGCCCCTTAAGAACAATCTGCTTAGCCGCTTCAACAATCTGATGAGGCTGAATGATCGTGAAATTCTCCAATTTGCCGTTATATGGAGTGGGAATATCCTGACTGGAGAGGCGAATTGGGCGAGCATCGAGTTCGTCAAAACACTGCTCAGTAATCAGCGCAATCAACTCAGCACCAATCCCACCAGTTTTCATACACTCTTCAACCACAATCACCCGATGGGTTTTACGGATGGAGCGAACAATGGTCTCCATATCGAAGGGCTTGAGACTAATCAAATCGATCAATTCCACATCGATGCCGTCTGTCTCCAACTGTTCAACAGCCTTGAGACAGTGATGACGCATACGGGAATAGGTGAGGATCGTGACGTCTTTACCCTCACGAACCAGATCTGCTTGATCTAGGGCACAGACATAATCACCGTCTGGGAGCTCCTCAATCAGGTTGTAGAGCAGCACATGCTCGAAAAAGAGAACTGGATTGTTGTCTCGGATCGCGGCTTTCATCAAGCCCTTGGCATTGGTTGGCGTGCTGCAAGCAACGATCTTGATCCCAGGCACAGCGTGAAAATAGGCCTCGAGTCGCTGACTATGTTCAGCACCGAGTTGGCGTCCCACACCACCAGGCCCACGCACCACGGTGGGAATTGTGAAATTTCCGCCACTGGTGTAACGAAGCATTCCCATGTTGTTGGAGATCTGGTTGAAAGCAAGCAACAGAAAACCCATGTTCATGCCCTCCACAATCGGGCGTAGGCCAGTCATGGCGGCGCCAACGGCCATACCCGTAAAACTGTTCTCGGCAATCGGTGTATCCAACACCCGCAACTCGCCATATTTCTCGTAGAGATCCTTGGTGACCTTGTAGGAGCCGCCGTATTGGCCGACGTCCTCTCCCATCACACAAACATGCGAATCTCTGGCCATCTCTTCATCGATGGCATCTCGAAGAGCATTAAAGAGAAGCGTCCCTGACACGTTTTCGTTGCAATCCCGGCCATGCCGGTGGAAGAGGCCAAGCTATCTCAGCCTGAGCAGCATTAGCCTCCTGCGGCAAATGCTGAAAGCAGCAAAACGGACAGCAACAGACCAGGAGAGAGCAACAGCACCAACTGACCAAGATCGTGAGGCGTCATCTGTAGAAGTCCTGAATCGGCAATCAGGCTGTCAACCCACAAAAGCTAGGCAGCATCTGGCTCCTTGCCAGCAAACAAACTGCGAATAAACACAAGGGTTAGTCCAAAACCAATGAAGGCAAAGCTGAATGTGGCTAGAAAACACATGCCGATGATCAGGGTTTTAAACCCCGAAGCAATGCTTTGGGCAATCGCAGAGCTGTAATTAGGCGAATGAAGAGCGAAATAAGTCACTGTCTTCTGGCTCAAAATCAGGCAAAGCCAGGCAAAAAGTCCACTGGTGATCGCCCCAGAAAGAAAACTGAGCGGGCCCTTACGTGGTGTCGCAGGCGTCTCTGCCAATGTGTTGGATGACTCTGCATCTGCCTTCTCGAAAGAGCTGTTTTTGGAATCGCTCATGCTTCCAGTTTGATGCCTTCACAGCGGAACGCGCAGCACCAACTGCTTAAACCAGCTGCGGCGAAGGCAGGCTGTTGGAGCTGAAGTGCAGCCTGAGCTGAAGCAACGTCAGCAAAAAGGGCAAAACAGCTTGGACCAGATCCACTCATCGATACTGCAAGAGAACCAGGCAAATCAGTGAGCAACTTCAATGTGGTTTGCACAGCCGAAACTTCGGGTGCAACAACCTCCTGAAGGTCGTTGCGCAGAGGTGGCGGATCATCAGCCCGTAAAGGATTCAGCCAAGAAGATTCTCTGAGCTGCTGACGATGTTGCTCAAAATCAGATTCCTTTGAAAGATAACGACTACTGAAAAGTTCCTTACAGCGTCCATAAGCCCAGGGGGTTGAAACGCTCACTGATGGATCCTTCACCAACACCACGGCCATTGATGCTTTCATCGCTTGTAGCGATTCCAACCTTTCCCCACGGCCGAAACACAATTGGCTTCCACCTGCCAGGCAAAAGGGCATGTCGGAGCCAAGCTCAGCCGCAAAACCTTCAAGTTGACCCTGAGAAAAATTGAGATTCCAGAGACCGTTTAACCCCACCAGTGTTGCTGCACCATCACTTGAGCCGCCCGCAAGACCAGCTCCAATTGGGATGCGTTTTTGCAATTCAATCGCGGCACCAAGGTCAGAGAACCCTGAGCGCTCGCGTAATAAATGCGCAGCTCGCACGATCAAATTGTCGCCAGCAGTGCTGAGGCTGGAATCATCGCAGCGAAGGCTGATGCTGCCATCAGCCGTATTGCGGAAATGAAGTTGATCAGCGAGTTCGATGCTCTGCATCACCATCGCTAGCTCATGAAAACCATCAGACCTCAGGCCAAGCACCTCAAGATGGAGATTGATCTTGGCTGGCGCCGAGACGCTAACCAGATGCCCTGAAGCAGCTGAAGGGTTAGATATGCTCATGGCTCAGGGTCTACTAGATCCGCCCGATTCAAACCCCTCGCCAATTCCACCCAAGTAGCAGGGGACAGTTCTTGGGGGCGTTGCTGAAGGCTGATGCCAAGATCATCAGCCAGAGCATTCAGTTCAGCAGCAGGAAGAACCTTGGCAAGAGTGTTGCGCAGCATCTTGCGCCTGGCCAAAAAAGCCTGACGCAGCAAAGACTCAACACGTTTGGCGAGCAGTGGCTCAAGGCGCTGTTCAGGAGCAAGAGGTTCAATCAAGATGACCTCAGAATGAACTTTCGGCGGCGGTTTAAAAGAGCGCGGCGGCACTGGGCAAACAGTTGTGCAACGAGCGAGCAACTGCAGGCGCACGCTTAGAGCACTAAAACAGCTCTGCCCGGGCAAGGCACGAATCCGTTGAGCGACTTCCTTTTGCAAAAGAAGCACAAGGCGTTTATAGGGATGATCAACAGGTCGATCCAAGCGACCGAGAAGACGCTCAAGCAGAGGACCGGTGATGTTATAGGGAATATTGGCCACCACTTTGGTCGCAGCACGGCCATCAGCAAGAGTCAATGGAACAGACAACACATCACCTTCTTGCAAGCTGAATCGGGCTTGATCTGCAAAACGCTGCCTCAACCCAGAGACCAGATCGCGATCAAGTTCAACAGCATGAACAGTAGAGGCAGAAGAGGCCAGCAACCTTTCAGTGAGTGCTCCACGACCAGGACCTACCTCCAGCAGACGATCATCTGGTTGAACATCAGCTGCATCGAGAATCTGAGTCAACACAGCGGCATCGATTAGCCAGTGTTGAGCAAAGCGCTTGCGAGCGTGATGTCCGGAAAAGGCCATCCCTCAACTTTGCACCAATCGGTATAGAGGGCGGCGCAATTGATTGAAGATCAAAAAAAGCTGCAGACAAAACTCGGAGTCAAACTCGCTGTTCCAATCAAAAGCGGCGATAGATCCCTGATTGTTCCAAGTCTGCGCACTGCATGGATTCTTGATTTGCATCAAAACAACTCAGCTCAAACAATTGGCTTCATCTATAGACCGACAACACCCTTTCCTGCTCATCCCACCAAGACGATCAAAATGGAGTGCTTTTGGAATCCGGGATCGATTACACCACTAACAACATTGGCTCCACATGATTCAAGGTCTATGCACGTGGTGGCGTTGAAATCTGGGATTCATCCAACCGAAACATCGATTGGAGAGCTTCTGCTGGTTTTACCGTCCAATTCTGATTCAAGCTAAAAAAATCAACACAACCCTGTTGATTCATTGAGTTGCTTTAATTAGCAGCATCAATGTCAAGGTCGTCAATTCGAATCCAATCGAGTGTGTTTCGATATTGACGGTCACATCTAATAGCGACTTCAAGGAAATCTGTATTTTTATTGGTTTTTTGCAATCTATGCAGGCACAATGAAAATGAGAGATTATTAAAGTTCTATCATCATCAACCCGATACACAGAGTGTAAAAATCATGAAACTTTGCTTGTCCCTTTATTCGACCTCAGCCGAACATAATCATATGTATCCAATGATATAAAATCAAACAATTCCATAAGCCAGCATTGCATCAGCAACTTTCGTAAATCCTGCAATATTGGCTCCTGTAATGTAATCAGTGTAGTCTTCGAATTTATGACTATGCTGAACACATTTGGAGTGAATTTCCAACATAATTGACTTTAAGCGTTGATCGACCTCTTCACGACTCCAAGATAGACGCAATGCATTCTGACTCTGCTCAAGGCCAGAGACTGCGACACCCCCAGCATTTGCAGCCTTGGCAGGAGCAAGTATTACTTTTGCATGACGAAATTGATGAATGCCGTCAAGATTGGTTGGCATGTTCGCACCTTCAACAACTGCTTTAACACCATTGTTGATTAGTTCCTGTGAATCTGCACGGTTAATCTCATTTTGAGTAGCACAAGGGAAGGCAATATCACAGGGAACATTCCATGGACGCTTTCCTGCGTAAAAATCAACGCCTTTGTAGTGATTAGCAAATTCATGGATTCGCCCACGGCGAACAGTCTTTAGCTCCTTGACAAACGCAAGCATCTCGAGATTAATGCCGTTTGGGACGTGTACAAAACCATCTGAGTCAGAAAGAGTAACAACTTTGGCTCCTAGTTCAATGGCCTTTTCAACTGCGTAGAGGGCTACGTTTCCAGAACCGGAGATGGAACATATTTTGTCAACAAGAGAGTCCTCTATATGATTGAGCATATTTTCACAGAAATAAGCACATCCGTAACCCGTCGCTTCAGTACGAACAAGACTTCCACCGAATGACAGCCCCTTGCCAGTCAAGATTCCACTAAACCGATTTTCAAGGCGCTTGTACTGACCGAACATATAACTAATTTCACGAGAACCGACTCCGATATCACCAGCAGGTACATCTGTGTCTTCACCAATATGTCTATGAAGTTCAATCATCAGAGATTGACAAAATCGCATTATCTCCCGGTCACTTTTACCTTTAGGATTAAAGTTAGATCCACCCTTCCCTCCACCCATCGGCAGACCAGTAAGACTGTTTTTAAAGGTCTGTTCAAAACCTAAAAATTTCAGGACACTCAAGGTGACATTGGGATGGAAACGTATTCCACCTTTATAAGGGCCAATGGAATTATTAAACTGTACACGCCATGCTCGATTTGTGCGGATATTGCCTGAATCATCTTCCCAGCAGACTCTGAAGATAACGACGCGGTCAGGTTCCGTCATCCGCTCCAGAATTTGTGCATCTTTGTAAACACGGTTGGAAAGAATAAAAGGAATTAGAGTTTCAACAACTTCATGGACGGCTTGATGAAACTCAGGTTCTCCAGGATTTCTCTTCATCAGACCTTTCATGAAATGATCTATCTCATGGCTAGTAGCATCAGACATCAGCTGTCCTTTCTCAAGAAGTCATTTAGTATGATTTCATGGCAAGCGCCTAAAGTGAATTTAATACAGAATATTATCCAGATCAGCTTAAAAGTATGACCAAGGCATTCTCAGGAATCATGAAAAACTTGGCAATAAACAGACAACAGCCTGATCCAGTTTTATGATGCATTTTATCCGCATAGCAAACAGTTGAGGAAGTTAAGGAACTGTCAGCAATCTGTCTTCAAGAGATGAAGAATACAGTTGCTTTAATCAGCAGCATCAATGTCAAGGTCGTCAATTCGAATCCAATCGAGTGTGTTTTGACTCGGCGGTAAGGGCACCAATGCCAACACCAACTCCAAGCTGTGTTCAGCGAAGTAAGGATGAGTTGCCAGCCAACATCCAATCGCACGCATCAATCGCAGCTGCTTTCCTTTGTTAAAGGCACACAATCCCCAATGATCTAATCCACGAGAACGACGAGACTTCACTTCCACAACCAGCAGCCATTGCTGCTTCTCAAGCACAAGATCTAACTCGCCATAGCGACATGACCAACGTTGGCTCACCAACTGCCATCCGTGTCTTTGTAGGAGGCGTAACACACGCTCTTCGCCCCAACACCCCTTCCGGGTTGAATCCATCATTTGCTGCTGCATTCACATGAGAATTCCACCCATGCATCGATGCTGTACCAATACACAAAGCAGCACGTATGAATTCAACGCGAAAAGTTCAAGAGAATGATGCCCCAATTATTGCTTATTAAAGTGATAGGTAGATTCATTACTTTAAAGCTAAACCCAATAGGATAGACAAGACCAGTAGTTTTTTTTATTGCTGACAAGGTTTAGATTGTGCTGCATTTAAAATCTATTCAATACACTTTGTGATTCGCCGGGCGATTGCCTTGTTTGATAGAATTGCATCTTTGAGACTATTTGAAAAAAATATTTTTCAGTGAATTAATTGAACGATATGTTTTTGAAGAGTTATCTCCACTTGGGGATTACTAAATTGAAGCGATTGAGGAATTTTGCTGGCAACAGTGCAGAGTAAAGTCCTAATGCAAAGCAGCATGAATGAACCTCAATGCTAAATTTGTAAACAAGATGAGATCAATAACGGTATTCTTATGCTTGTTTTTATTACAAGCTTTGGCTAATAAGGAAATGGTTTGCAGATGACCCTATTGATCATGCTCAAGTGATTGAGGTAAGAAGCCTTAAGCACATGAACTGGGATGCTTCTTATTGCAGTAGAATGATAAAATTTATAGAAAGAAATTCGATGGGACAGACAAATCAAATCCAGGGATCTCGATTTCGATATGTACTTCTCATCTTAATTACTCTAATCTGGGGATCTCAGTTCTTACTTAATGATCTTGCTCTAGAAGTCTTTACTCCTCAAGCAGTTTCATGGCTTAGAGCGACGATTGGCTTCCTAACACTGAGTGGATTCTTGTTGATCTTGCCTGAAGCTCATGATAATCCGGTTTCAAAGATAAGTTATTGGCGTCAAATCATTATGATTGGCTTCTTTGAAGCAACTCTTCCTTTCTTCCTTGTTGCCTGGGGTCAGCAACATGTCAACAGTGCTATTGCCGCGATCCTGATGTCACTCGTAGCAATCTTTACTCTTATTTTAGTTGTTATTTTTGTTCGTAGTGAGCCAGTTACGAGAGGAAAGTTTATTGGTATTGCCCTTGGTTTTGCAGGTGTTGTTGTGTTGTTATGGCCTCAGGTTAGCCTGTCTCAACAAGCCAACAGCCTACTTGGAAGTGCAGCAATTTTAACCGCTGCACTGAGCTTTTCCATTAGTCTTGTATTGATTAGAACCCTGCCAGAGATGGGTGCTCCGATAAAAATAGCAAGAGATATACTTCTTTGTGGTGCCATCGAGTTAGGAGCTTTACTGCTTTTGCTTGGCCAACCTTTAACACATCACCTTATCGAGAGTAATGCGGTACTAGCAATGGTTGCTCAGGGTGCTTTTGCTGGAGGTCTGGTTTATGTGTTGTATGTTCGTCTTGTTGGTCTTGCAGGAGCTACATTTGCCGGCTTCGTTAACTATCTAGTTCCTTTAGTAGGAGTTTTTCTAGGGGTTGTTTTCCTGCAGAATAAGCTTTCAGCAAGTGCCTATGCTTCTCTGTTGATTCTAGCGCTTGCAGTCTTTGCGAGTGAGTGGAAGCCAACCCCTAAATTAGTAGGTAGGCAATAATCTCAATAGTAAATCCTTAAACAGTCTTTTATTTTTTTTGGTATTGGTTATAGGATTTATTTTATTCGATTAACCTGATAAATTATCTACTTGGATGATTCATGGGTAAATGTTGATAGCACTCGTAGAAGCTTTTATGGGGATGCGGATGCGTAGCTCAGCAAACTTCTTTCTCAAGAGCCATCATTCCTCTACCTATGGACCTATGGTTTAACTATTTAACCCCTAACCCAATGTTCGCTCGACTACTTGGCTTTTCTGCTGCTGCCCTTCTACTTCTATTGCCATTGCAACCCAGTTGGGCAATCATGAATCATTCCCAACAGGTGTTGGTCAATGCAGATTTCTCGAACCAAGATCTGCGAGGTGACACATTTAATCTTGCCAACCTGCGAGAGGCCAATCTATCTGGGAGTGATCTAGAAGGATCCACCCTTTTTGGAGCCAAGCTTCACGATGCCAACCTCAGCAACACCAACTTGCGAGACTCCACCCTTGATTCCGCCATATTTGATGGAACTGATCTCACCAATGCAGTGCTTGAGGACGCCTTCGCCTTCAACACCCGCTTCAACAACGTGACCATTACAGGTGCCGACTTCACCAATGTGCCCCTGCGAGGCGATGCTCTCACAACGCTTTGTGAGGTGGCGGAGGGAACCAACCCGATCACAGGTCGCAATACGGCAGACAGCCTGGGCTGCAGCTAAATACTCCACGCCAACCACTCCGATGAGTTTTGATCCCCGCAGTCTTAAACGTCTACGTGAACTGGGTCGCCAGTTACCCCGGCCCTTGCCAACACCAGTTGCTTCAAGTACAGCAGAGCCTCGAGCAAGCAAACGTCGTCATCGCATCGAAACCGAAGACGATCCACAGGCCCTCTTCCAGGAATTGATGCAGGTGAGCCCTGATGGCACAGTTCCTCCTCACTTGATGGCCCGCCTTAAGGCCGCCGAAGCCAAACGACAGACTCAGGAGTCGGCTGAAGGAGTCCGCCAACAACAAGGCGAAATGAACCCCCTCGACAGATCCTCCTCCGCCAGAAAAGGTAAAACGACCGTTACCAAGACACCCCCGCTGACGCCTGGCAGCACAGAGGAGAGTCTTTATGTTGCTTTCGGGCAGCTGCTTCTCGAAGACGAAGACGAAGACGAGATTTGATCGTCTTAGAACTGAATCCGGCTTGATCAAGTCCCGTGAAGAAAGTGCTTAGCCTGCATAGCTTTTCTTAAGACAATGATCGATGCAAAGGGCATCTTCAAAGAGGGCTTAGGTAAAAGTCTCATTAACGAGAGAAGGCAACATTCAACGATAGAACCCTTCATCTGAAGGGTTGATCTAGAGCAGAAAAGGGTTTAGATCTAAATTGTTAACTCCAGAATCTTTGCTTTGAGACTTTCTTTTACCTCTTTTCATTTGAACCCTAACCGATGAAGTCAAACACTGGTTTGATTGTTTTCGTTTCCACTGGATTGCTTCGTGTCGTTCTTGCTGCAGTTTTAGCGGTAACAGCAATTCCATCAATGCGGATGTCCCTAGCAAACCCCGTAAAGAAACAATTTGAACTCACCACAAGCCAAAGGGAGTTTTTCGGCAGTTTGATCAAGAATTGGAATCAAGACTCATTCTAGTTTCTTTAAGTCTTTCAGCTGCTTCTATCGTCAAAGCAACAACACTTGCCTGTGGAGATGCCAATCTGAAAGGCGGTCACCTTTTGCCGTTGCTGTTAATGCTAGGCAAGCAGACCATGCAATAGATTGTTTTGAAAGCCCATTCACTAATAATAATGTCACGGCATGATGTTGATGACTAAGTTCCTAAAACTATGATCTTAGCCTATAAAGATTATAGAGGGCTGGAAGATTTTCTTTGAATAACTAATAACAAATCGTTTGTGTAATAAATCAATAATTTCTTGCGCAGACATGCCAAGAATGATTCAGCCTATGGTTTATCTAAGGCTCTTCATTTAGATATAATCCTTTCAGTCTCTTCTGGTTAAGTTTTTATGAATAGATCGGATCCTTTTTATATCCCAAATCTTGTTCAATCAATCGCTTCACCCGCAAATTAGACTTCTCTTTGAGCTCAAAATGGTTTTTTCCATCCTGATTGTCAATTTCAGATGGTCTTCATCTGCCAACATTTGCAATTGATGACTGCCCATCTTTCTAGATGAGCTATTATAATTTTTTCTTCTTTTTGCATGGCTATTAATAGTATAGATAGTGATCAGACCTGTTTTTAACTGTTCAACCTCTGTACAGATCGAGTAAGCTGACAATTCTTTAGTTAATTCCTACGTTAGAATAATTTTAACAGTAGTTCTATATCAATCTGGAGCTTTGCATGTGTTTTGAACACTTGCTTAATAGCGGGGCACGCTTGAGTCGACATTGATGCTCCAAGCGTCGATTCCGCCTTCTAGATTCCAGACCTGATAACCAATCTCCTGCTCTAAAAGCCAGGTCCCGAAGTTCCAACTGCGTATACCAGCATGGCAAATCACGACGACAGGACGGTCGTTTGGTAATAGTTGAGGAAGAGTTTCGATCCAATCAGAAGATCGACTCAGCGGTAAATGCAGTACATCGGCTGGGAATGGGGCTAACTCAAGCTCCTGGTCTTCTCTCACATCCACACAGATTGGTAGAGATGATGAGTCGCTTAACCAGCGATGCAGATCCTTTGCAGAAATAGGGGTTGGAGTGGGCTGATTCATTGTTAAATGATTGGCTTCGATGTGAGTTTCGTTCATCTCGTTCCACTTTGATCGCCATTGGTACGGATGATCCTGTATTTCAGTTTGATGTAACGCAATCACTATCAATCTGCCTTACCAAGGTTTACCCGAGAGACCATAGCCAACCCTTAGATGGAATCACATAAGTGTCTCACAGTCAAGTCAAACAAGATCATATTCATGACATTACTGTGCCTCTTAGCAGCCTGTAGGTTGTTCATCTTTTTTTGAAGAGTACTCCTTCCACTGTTCTTGCTGCTATCAGACCATTTTAATTGCAGATATTGGAACTAGTGGGTGCTTCATCCAAGCCTTTAGCTGGCTCTGATGACCAAACGCGTTGAGTGATCAAATCAGTAGACGCGTCTAGTCTTGAACACGCTCATGTTCATTGCAGATAGCTCTCAATCGATCAGGATTGCTTTCATGAATGCTTTTTTGTAAGGAATCCATACCAATTGGGTCAGTACAACATCATTCGTAGATAATTAGCAAAGAACCAATCAGACCAATGCCTCAACCACATGTATGGAAGTTAGTTGATTTCATCGGCAGGCTTTGTTTATCCGCAGTTTTTGTTGTCGCAGTTCCGTCAAAGATTATCAAGTTCTCATCAGTAGTTGAAGCAATCTCAGGGCAGGGGATCCCTGAACCATTAGCACCCTTCTTGTTGTTGGCAGCAATTGCCTGCCTTATTGTTGGCTCAGTACTTCTTGTATTTGGCAAAAGTCAAAAACTTGGAGCATCACTATTACTTATTTTTCTTGTGCCTACGACAGTCATCTTCCATGCATTCCCCTTTCAGCCTAAAGCACTATTTATGAATCTTGGGTTGATTGGTGGCCTTACTCTAGCCTTGACTAGACCGAAATTCATCGAAGGATAAGTTTGCCGATAAGCATTAAAGTATAGCTTTTTTGTTTTTCATCTATTATTCATAATAATAGCTCTTTTTTGTCTGGTCAGGTTAAATAAAAGCTTATATAGCTTTACTGAATAGCAACTATCCAATAGCTTTAACGACAACATCAGTCTGCCTTGTTAGCAGCTCTATCCTTGAACATTCTTAAACATTTAATTTTTAATCTAAAGGGGTCTTGTTCCGCCTCATGATCAACTCGATCACAGCAAGTTTAGGTACTATAAACATGAATCTCTTAATATTAATCTTATTCCCGTCTAATTTAGCAAGCGAGATCTGTTTTGTTTATTCAAAATGCTTGTTTTACTGTTAGACTAGATATTGAAACCATATGCCAATCCTTTCTTTGTTGACCCATTCCTTATTTTGGCATGATGATCTTCACTTTTAACCACTCTTTTAGGCTTTCAGTAATGCTTCGTGGTTTTGATCTCTGCTTTTTTATTGACTTGATATCATGATCAATACTAATGCTGTTGATTTAGTTTGCCAGATCAGTCGAATCAACCTAGTACAGGACCTGAATTAGAATCCAGGTAGTCTGCCTGACCACTATCTAAATAAGGCTTGATGGTGTTATTGAAATGATCTTCGCTACAAGTAAGCATGATCAATCCGTTGCTTATTTCCCAATACCAGTGTTGCTCTTTTTCTTGCTTGGCAAATTCTAAATTTCTTACTGTTAAAGGTAATGAGGATGTGATTAGTCTGATGCCCTCATTCTCTTGTTCTTCAATCACGTCATTACACTCTTCTTTTATAAAAGCATCCCATTGCTTTGCAATCGCTTCTAATTCCTTATTATTAGAGTTTTCAGAAAGCCACTGCCTATTGAAATCACTAGCGCCAATATCTCCTCTACTATCCTCAATAATAGATCTCAAGAGGTAGTCTTTATTTCGTTCAAAAAGTTCTATTTTCTGGCCATTCGATAACAGCAGTAGTTGTGCTGGAGGGGGAGATTTATAGGCTCTGCCAATAGAAGGAAGGTCAAGTCCACCGATCCTTCCCAGCACATCATCCCAACAATAATTTAACCAACGATCAACCCAGAAAATCTTATAGGAGATTAATTGTTGTTGACTAAGTCTGAAGTGGTCAAACAGGTAGTCTTCTTGCTTCATGATGCTTGCTGCCATAGGTGCCTTTTGGCTTGACAATAGATTACAGCTTCTACCACTGAAGTTGAGAAAATGTTTGAGAACTATGTGAATGGCCTTGTTTGTAAATACTTCTATTACCATTAGTTTTATTATCTTTATGCAGGTAATTAATTTGGTCGATGCTGATTCTAACCAGTTCATCACCTATCGATATCAATATTACTCCTATCAAGCGGAAATAAGAATAATTACTTTAGAGACAGTCTAATCATTCATGTTAATCTTTATCTAATTGTCTGTGCAGCTTTATTGATATCAGGGGTTTATGCCCAAATGTCTATTTTTTACAACTGTATTGGTGCGTCAATTCTTCATGAATCTATTCCATAAGTGTTGCTAAGGATTGGCTCCTTTTATTTTAAATCTAATTGGATTTACTTGCTACTTGCTACTTGCTTTGAACTCTACTCCCTGTGATTTTTATTTGCTTAAGATAAATCCTTTGTTATCATCTCAATCATCCAATCGCTAGTTCAAATTAATTGCTTCCAATCTTCGCATCGCGCATGTACTTTGCCTTGAATGTTGTAACGAGGATGCTTCCATGGGCTAGTCATCTTATGCCACGAATGCCTTTCTATATTGCATCTGTCTACAGTTAGATCCATATCTACGCCAAGATAATTATTAAGAATAATGCCTGCAGAGATAGCTTTAGGTTGACCAAGCCTTAGTTTTTATCGTGGCGTTCCATGTACATTGTTTTACTCTGGTTGAGATGGTTGTTTGCCTTCGATGCATTTAGCTTCTCGCTGATTACTCGCTCTGGAGGTGATCTCGCTCAAATGAAAGTGTGAGTTTGCTCATCGATCTCTAACTCCAGGAAATGCTCCGCTGGCGAATGGAGAGGGCTTGATGTGGCTGTCTACTTCCTTTCCTTCTTTGCCAGTTGTTTCTTTCGCCATTTCCTCCAGGGAGGGACTGTGTGATCACAAGCGACCCACCAGATTAATAAACCAGGCAAAAACCAGCCACTGCTGCCTCCGGCGAGCATCACCCAGATCCCAAGTGCAAATAAAGGCCAGGCCAACCATTGTGACCACTCCTTCGCATAGAGCTCCTGCCACTGCACCCAGATCTTTCTCACCCTTCTCCCCGTAGACGATATCGACCTTTTAGCAAACCATTAGATGCTGTTCTGACCGGTCCTAATCGATCGCGCCATTGCCGGCCTTCTATGCGCTGCTTCGCTCTGCGGTATTGCGCCTGAAGCACTTCAAGTATCTTTCTCTGCTGGGGATGTGTTGAACAGTGCTTATAACCGAGCATCATGGAGAGGGATGTTGCTGCAGCTGTACTTGAGAAACTGTGCGTTTAGAATCATCGCCGTTGGCAAGGTTCGCAAAGGCTGGATCCAAGACGGCCTAGCGATGTATCAAAAACGCCTACCAGGCTTGATTATCACAGAGGTTCGTGATGGATCTATGCCGCGAGAAGCGGAAGCGATCAGGGCCGCACTCAATAGCAACGAAGTGCTGATTCCTCTTAGCGAAGAAGGGGAAGCGCTGACTTCAGTGTCCTTTGCTAAACGCCTTGAAAAATATGGCTCTCAACGTCTTGCCTTTGTGATTGGTGGCGCAGATGGCCTATCAGCAGAGCTGAAAAACTCAACCCAATGGCAGCTCAGTTTGTCTGCGATGACGCTTCCCCATGAACTTGCTCGCCTGTTACTTGTGGAGCAGCTCTACCGAGCACAGACCATCCTGCAAGGAGGTAAATATCACAGGAGCTAACGATTGTGAAGATCTGAATTGCGATCACTGATAAAACAGCTGCATTAGATTAAAGCGATAACTCTTGAGCATACTGAAAAGGAAATCAGTTTAAGACAATGATGATGCTCAAATGTCAGATTGCTTCAGCAATATATACCACAACACTCTCTCCAGAATGAAATCCAACCATCCTCCTAGTCTTTATCAGTTGCCAGCCTGGGCGTCTGTTAATTCTTAGTTAGCCAAACAAGATCAGAACCTTAAAATAGGATGCTGTTCAAGTTCATGTCACTAATATTTACTTTGAGCTGACCAAACTTATAGTTGACTTTAAGCTGGTTATTGTCCACCAAATGATCAATAGAGGTCTTTTGATATGCCTGAAGATGAAATTTTGCGCAAAAAAGCGTTATCACAACTCAGGAAGAAAAGGATACTGAAGAGACAGGTTCAAACCTACTTCACTGTGAACCTTGCTCTGATTGTGATTTGGTTGGTAACTGGCATGGGCTACTTCTGGCCCATTTGGCCTATTTTTGGATGGGGCATTTCTCTTGCTGTGCAGTCTTGGAAGCTTGCTCATCCAGAGAGAGACTTCAGCACAGAAGAGATCGAGGCAGAGATGCGCCGCAATTGATTTAAATCAATACTATTACATACACCTATCTTTTTCAATTGGCTTCAGTTAAGTGAATGCCCAGAATGATAAGTGAGTTATGGCTTGAGGAATATTAAGACCTAAATGTTTCTGCTATCCGAATCTTTCTCTGGCCAGCTAATGACTTTCAAACGTGTTTCATTAATGCAGACTATGACGCTAAGTCCCTAATCTCCTTGCGCCTACACCTTTTTAATTGATCATGCAAAGACTATTTCTTGCGCCACTAGCAATTATTGTGGTTTCGACGATTTCATCAACGTCCTTAAATGCACATGATAATGCTAAATATAGCAAAGATCTTGGTGTTAAGATTGAAACACTTGTGCAAAGTACTAAGCAATGGGATGGAAACTTTCTTCCGGATTACCCAACCAGCAACGCTGAAATCACAGTTCTGCGTATCACGATTCCAGCCGGAGTCACCCTGCCATTGCATACCCACCCAGTCATCAGTGCAGGAGTAATCCTTCAAGGCACGCTTCAGCTAACTCTTCAAGATGGAACGACACGCCTTTTCAATCAGGGAGCTGCGCTGATTGAGACAGTGAATACAGTTCATACCGGAAAAAGTCTTGGTCCAAAAGACACTGTTGTTCTCGTTTTTTATGCAGGCAGCAAGCATCTTCCGAGGACTGTTCAGGTGAAAACGAAAGCCTTTTGAGAAAGGTTCCTTAGGCAGCGCTTAAAACTTAAAAGCTGGCAGGTGCTACAGAGCAGCTCGATCAAGCACGAGCGATCTTGTAAAGAGGTTGCTACCGCCCGGGGCACACCCCTATCAAGCCAAATCAGAAAACCACCCCAATGGAACGGGTGTACTATCGGATTGATGCCCGATGCCGCGATGGAGTTCAGCGAGCCTCTTCTTCATTTGTACTCCGAGCGGAAGCAGCAGATCCTGCCATTAGCGAGTGAGCACGTGGCGGCAGGCTTCCCCTCCCCTGCTGAGGACTATATCGAGATCGGTATCGACCTCAACGAACAGTTGATTCGTCATCCGGCTAGCACCTTCTTCCTGCGTGTTAGCGGCCACTCAATGACAGGTGTTGGCATCCACAATGGCGACCTCTTGGTTGTCGACCGCAGCCTGGATGCACGCCCCGGTCACATCGTGGTGGCGATTCTTGATGGTGCCTTCACACTCAAACAACTTGTCAGCCACCGTGGTGTATTGCGTCTAGAGGCCGCCCATTCCAATTACCCACCGCTGGATCTGGCCCGCTTCGGTGACGTGCAAATCTGGGGTGTGGCAGTGCATTCCATTCATAGCCTCAACCCTGCGCAGCAAATATCCCACTCAACACAACGCCTACATGAATAGGTTCAAAATAGGCAAGACGATGAATAAGATTGCCCAGCATGGCAATAGTGTTGTTGCTCATCTTTAAAGATATTGCCTTTAAATCGTATATAGAGATAGGCAAGTTTGGTGGATCAAATGGCTGACTTTTGTTCACCCAGATCGCGTAAGGCAAGGATGCGATCAGACCAATAACAATGAGAGGAGCCTTTGAAATCCCATAACGTGTCGGTCAACTGACCAAGCCATTGACGCCTTTCTTGTTGTTCATTTGCCTCTTGATCGGAAACCCAAGCAGAAACAGAGGTGTGGGAGTAATTCAGGGATTTCTCCTCCGGCCCCCTTGCCCAGCCAAGATCTTCCAGATACTCGTGAACACTTGCATCTACAAATGCAAACCAATCATGTAAGTGTTTAATACCATTGGCTTTAATCGCTTTTTGCTGAAGCTCTGATGCTCCTTCTGGAGACTCAACATGGCCATGCACAGCTAAGATTTCTTCTCTGATATTGAGCCATTCGCAATCACCCTGTGATTGAAGCTCATAGTAACGTTCGCGGAACTGATCATCTTCTTTGCAAAGCCATTCGATCCAGACCTCTTCCATCAATTCTCTGATCTCTTGCCTATCTCCTCTCGATAGCCATTCAGAGAAGGTTTCCTTATTGATTCTCTGAATAATATCTTTCTGATGCTTGCTTAGAGTTGGTGCCATTGCAAATCCTTTGGTCTTGTTGGTTTTACAAAAGACCCGACCGACGCGGTTGCTCATAACATGGAATCAACCTATGTGGCCAGGTTCAGCTAAGACGTCATAGACGACTTTTTGTAGACATTGTTAGGGATTCAGCTACGCCTAGCCGGCCATTGAGCCAGCATCCTCTATTGCAAAAGGCTTCTAGGTCACAACGACAGGCTTGAGGTTGGAAACCTTGATGCAGCCAAGCAAGACCAATGCAGCCAAACAACCAATCAAAGTAATGATTGGCCGCCAGTCTGCATTGACATTCTCCTCGCCACATTGACGACAACCATTGCGACTGGCTGTCACAGCAAAGCACGTTCTCGCCATCAAACAGGTGCTAGTGCATTTGTATTAGAGTAGGGCATGGTTTCGCTCGCTCCCCTTCAGTGCCATGTCTCGGGTCACGGCCCTGATCGACGGCAACAATTTCTATGCCTCCTGTGAGCAAAGCCTTGACGCCTCGCTGATCGGTCGTCCTCTGGTCGTGCTCTCCAACAACGATGGCTGCATTGTTGCTCGCAGCTCCGAAGCGCGTGCTCTCGGAATCAGTATGGGCACGCCCTATTTCAAGGTCCGTCACAAATTGGACCGACTTGGCGTTGTCGTGCGCAGCTCCAACTACGCCCTCTACGGCGATATGAGCCAACGACTGATGAGCTTGCTGGAAGCCCATTGTGAGGAGCTGGAGATTTACTCGATTGATGAAGCCTTTGCTTACATCAATGGCCCCTCTGATGACAACCTAAAGCCCTGGGCCCGTCAACTACGGGCCCAGGTGCATCGCAACCTGGGCCTACCGATAGCAATCGGACTTGGCGCCAGTAAAGGTCAGGCCAAACTCGCCAACCACCTGGCCAAGGCCATACCGGCTCACGCTGGAGTGTTCAACCTACTCACCGCTAGTGATCCAGATACATGGCTCGAGAGCGTCGCTATCGAAAATGTATGGGGCATCGGTCGCAAGTTGGCCCATTGGTGCCGACTTAGAGGCGTAACCAATGCCCGGCAATTGCGCGATATGCCACGTAGCCAACTTCATGCCCGCTGCGGCGTTGTAGGCATACGCCTACAACGAGAATTACAAGGTTATGCCTGCCTTCCTCTAGCCCTAGCCCCAACATCAAAACAGGAAACCTGCGTTAGCCGCAGTTTTAGCCGACCAATCGCCAACCTAGAGGAATTACGCCAGGCAATCGCAAGCTACGTGGTGCGCGCCAGTGAAAAACTGCGACGACAACAGCAACGGGCCGGGATCCTCACCGTATTCACACGTACCAGCCCATTTGCGCCATCGTTTTATAGCCAAGCCGCTACCATCCAACTGGATTTGCCAAGCAACGACACTGCAATCTTGCTAGCAGCAGCCTTGCCACTAGTAGAGCGAATCTACCGGCCCCATCGCCGCTTAAACAAAGCCGGGGTGCTGATGCAAAACCTACAGAGCGCAGACCATCTGCAACAACACCTGTTGGTAGCAGTTCATGCCGATGAGCAGCATCGTCGCGATCGACTAATGAACACCGTCGACCGACTCAATCACCGTTACGGCAGCGGAACCGTGAGTTGGGCTGTTTGTGGCATGCAGCCAGGATGGAGCATGCGTCGTCATCAACTCAGCCGCGCGGCCACAACTCGCCTCAATGACGTGCCGTTGGTGCTGGCCTGAAATTTAGAATTGAATGTCAACAGATCTCATTAGTTAGTGGATTGGGCTGGATTTGATTGGCTCGGTTCCATCCACATCTCCAATCCATAAAGAATGCGCCATACAGAGAAGAAAGAAGTGAGGATAAATAGAAAAGTTACTATGAAAAAAGTCTTGGTTATTAGACGAACAAATGAGAGCCTGGCTGATGGCCTAGAAGGCAACAAGTGCGTGGTTTCATGAGCCAGGCAAGTAGAGCAAATTATTGAAGACCCTCCCGTTCGCTGAATACTCTTGGCAAATGCTTCAGTAATCTCAACAGATTTACCGCAAAGTCTGCAAAGGTGACTGAACGCCATTAAAATAATCTCAAGGCAGAGTAACTGATCTACAGATATACAATGAAGAAGAGAGGTTTTGTTATTTGATCATTAGGGGGTGCATGCATTTTAAAATTGCTGCAGAAGCTGCACCTCCTCTTCGCGACGATTCAACAGCAATACCATGCGCTCACCATGGCAAGCGAGGCCGGTCTGATGACGCAGCAGTTCAGTACTAGCCAAGGCGACACCACAAGTTTCAACCAAAAGCACCGGCAAAGTTGCAGCATGACCTTGCATGCCCTGCAAATCAAGCGCCTGACGCACTGCGCGTTTTGATTTATCCATTCCCAGCCGTTCAACAAGCTGAGGCCAGAGATGATTCACCGGCGTGCAACCAGCAAAGGCAATAGGGACGTCACTCATCAGAGGCTAATCGCAGCAACCTTTGGATTAAAACAGCGATCATGAGGAAAGTTGTTGTACAGCTCCTGCAATCATCGCCGGGGTTACCGGAATCGTCTCGATTGCATCGGCATTATCAAGATAAGCGTCGAAGGAAGAGTAGTGATCCACATGAGGATTCGCCCCGTCCTTCGCACAGGCTTCTGTCCAGTCGCCATCTTCAGGTTTTACCACGATATAAGCCTGGAGAGACTCCTCTAAATCACCTCCATCACCAATGCCCTCACCGTGCCAAATCGCTTCGTAGAAGCTCATGCCATCAAATTTAAGAAGAGATCATCAGTTTAAAGAGCCATGGTGCAGTTAAAAGGCCTCAGTACACCTCCGTAGAGACAACCATCTGCTTAGAATGACAAGTGAGTTTCATCTTTAAGCTCCACAACTTGACGCCTTATCTAACAGCCCTACAAAGGATTCGCTGACCTGCGCAGCTGTTGCTAATGGACTGGAACGTAGATGGTAAAGCCTCGCTGAGCGGTGCATTCAAAAGCTAGAAAAGATCAGCGAGAAGATGCAAGCAGGAATCGTGATGGTCAATCAAGACAACAAGTTCTTTGATATCGCCGATTGGCTTGTGAAGCGCATCCACAGACTGATGACCTAAGCCGGAATGACATCCTGGCCTGAGAAGCCACCACACCGCTGCTGATCTAAGTGACCAATATGCTTGCGCTCGCTGTAATAAAGCTCCTGGAAACGCAACGCATCGCTGTTGAGCTCCTCAAACATTGCTTCGATACGCTTTTCCATATCGACTGATTCAGTAGGTTGCTGTCGCTCTTCTTGAATCAAAGCAGCAATACAACGCTCAAGAGTTTCAAGACGCTGACCACCCCAGGCCTCAAGAAGATGACGACAACGCTTGAGGGATTTCTGGCGTTCTAGAGCCGCTGCTGTGCCCCGGAGCTGAAGCAGTGGCTTAGCCATAGCCGCCAAATGAACCTCGCCAGGCTCTAATAACGGGGTAAGACGAGCGACTAGAGCACTGTTCTCCAGGAGCAACTGATCGGTAAGCAGCCGTGGTAACTCAATATCCTCCAAATCATGACCAGAGTCAGTTCCGCGACTGATCGCCTCTAAACGTCCTGCACCAAGATTGGTTTCCTCCAAATCAGTGATCGCCGCCCAAAGCAAACGGTGATGTTGTAAGGCAAAATCCTCCAGCTCTCGCTGTCGTAACTCCCTGCGAATGGCAGCCCGATGATTTGAGCAATGGAGATATAACCTCAGGATTTCCGCCTCGCTGCGCTCCCGTTGACTGGCCTCGCCAGGTTGCTCATGGCGACTTGAGCGGCCATGCCAGCGCTGCCCTTTCACTTGTTGGCGCAGATCTTCCTCCAACTGCAAGGCCAACCGGCCCTGCCCACCGCTCAAGCGTTCGGCAACCTGTTGCAGGTAGTGGGTCCGTACGGCCGACTGGGGCAACTTGCCGAGCAATGCAACCAGGCCACTCACTGCTTGCTGAAACTGATCCGCTTGACTTAAATCACGGCCCTCCAACACCTGTTGAATCTGCCAATCAAGCCAAAGAGGTGACTGATCTAATAGAGCCCTGTAATCGCCAGCACCATGATCTTTGAGAAATTCATCGGGGTCTTTGCCAGAAGGCAAATGAAGCACTCGTAATTCCAACTGGCCTTGCAAAGCCAGTTGTTCAACTTCGCCAATGGCTCGGTTCGCAGCACGAACACCGGCTCCATCAGCATCAAAATTAAGCACGATCCGCTTCCCTTCGCTGCAACGGCAGATCTGGGTGATCTGCTGACTACTCAAAGCAGTGCCTAAGGAGGCCACTGAATTGGTGACACCTGCAGCATGCAATGCAATGACATCGAAATATCCTTCGACTACCACAGCCCGGTCATCCTTACGGATGGCATTCGCCGCTCGATCCAGTCCAAACAAATGTTTGCCTTTCTCGAACACGTCTGTCTCAGGAGAGTTGAGGTACTTCGGCTCTGAGCCATCAAGACTGCGTCCACCGAAACCAATCACCCTTCCCTGGCGGTCGTGGATCGGCACCATCACACGATGACGAAAGCGATCGTAAAAACCTCCCCCCCCCTTGCGCGCCACAACAAGCCCGGCGGCTTCCAGTAATTCAGCAGACAAACCTTCCACCTGCTGGAGGTGCTTGAGTAAACCATCCCATTGCTCAGGGGCATAGCCAAGCCCGAAGGATTCCAAGGTGAGTTCACTAAGGCCCCGCTTCTCAGTGAGGTAATTCAGCGCACTTGCACCAACTGGCGTACGCAGCTGGCCACGAAACCAACCGGCCGCCAATGCAAGCGCACGATGAAGCTTGTCTCGACGAGAGAGCTGCTGACGTAGTCGTTCCTGCTGGGGCCCCTCGACCGTCTCAACAGGTAGTTGATACTTGCGAGCAAGCTCCAGCACCACATCACCAAAACTCTGGCGCTGAAACTCCATCAGGAACTTGATCGAGTTTCCACCAGCTCCACAAGAGAAGCAGTAATAAAACTGCTTCGCTGGCGAGACCGTCATCGATGGTTTGCTGTCGTCATGGAACGGACAGATCCCTACGAATTCACGGCCCTTTTTCTTTAGAATCACATGTTCGCCAACGACATCAACAATGTCGGCACGCTCCTTGACGGCCTCGATCGTGCGCGGGTGAAGACGGGGTACGGGCATGACCTTATTTTGCTGGTTGCGCCGTGAGAGGTCGAGAAGAGAACATGATCAGCAAAATCAATCCATACGACAAGCAAGGCCGAGATAAATAAGAACTCAAAACCTCTTCAAAATCGTCCTCTCTGTATTGGCAGCGCAAACGGCGTAATCAGCCCTGCCGCAAAACGACAAAACTTTGATCGAGATCAATCGAGTTGGAGCACATCACGTGTATTAGAGCGTCGAATTGATTCCTGCTGCTGATAAGACGCCAAACAGCCATCACGAATCACCAATAGGCAATTCACATAATCAGCACCATCAATGAGAGCTGCGCGAATGGCTTTTGCTGCGGGAGTGCGATTACTTTCGCTGGATGATTCTTCATAACTAAAAGTGCCTGCAGCCGCAAGGCCATAGGCCCCTGCCCCTCTTGCTCCGGTTGCACCTCCTACAAGCCCAGCCAAGGGAGCCAAAGATCCGCCGGAGCCTTTCTGTTTAGCTGTGCTGGTCGCACGCCCCTCTACTGTTCGCGCACCGACAACCTCTCCAGTGGAGGAATCCACCACCCGTAGGTCGATGGAAACATAAGCCTTGGATTCCGAAACAGTCTTTGAGCCTCCAAAACCCATAAAGCGCATCCCACTTCCAGATTGCTTTGTTTCAACCCCATCCTCGTAGCCACTCACACGCCCCATAATCAAATATTGGGCGCCACGCATTTGACGGCTACGTGCGGCGTTTCCGTCGTTTCGCACAATCCCCAACTCGGCAAGCTCTTGCTCAGAGAGGACGGCCTTGAGATTCTGCCGTTCCACGACTGTTAGTCCACCAGCAAGGGCTAGTTCATTGGAAAGAGCATCCGCGAGCTGACGGCTCACACGCGGGCTCCACCAAGACAACCTGCCTACCTGGTTTTTAAAGTCAGGTACAGAAACCGTTGGGCCAGCCCAGGCGGTTACTGGAACAAACACAAAGGAAGCCACTGCTGCTGCAACACCAAAGGAGGAGAGTTTCACGGCTTTTGAATCCATTAGATATTTCTACAGTCGGGCAATTTAAAAAGAATTAGGAGAGTGGGTTGCTTCTCGTAAAGCAACGCGACTTGCTATCACCAATTTGGAACGTCATGGCGATCTCAATCCTGTTGCTGGTCTTTCCTTGCTGCAATGGCTTTCAGGGATGGCCTCTTCTCTTGTGTTGTTGACTATGCCATTGCCTCAGTTCTGCGGATGAGATGAATGATGTCGATGCAGGGCAACAACCAACCGCAGACAATCAGCCAATGGCGTGGATTCAAATCACTCCTGCTCGCCGCTCTGGCCTTCAGCTTGATGACCGTTTGCGTCAAACACCTTGGTGGTCGTTTGCCTGTCGCAGAAATTTTGTTTGCAAGATCTCTGATCAGCCTGGCAATTACTCGGTTCATGCTCAGTCGGGTTGGGGTTTCCCCCTGGGGACACCGTAAAAGGTTGCTGTTATTACGAGGGCTGCTGGGCACAGCGGCATTGTTCTGTGTATTTGACGCCTTGGCGTCCTTACCCCTTGCTACAGCAACTGTTCTGCAATACACCTATCCAACTTTTGTTGCGTTAGCGGCATGGATGTTTTTAAGAGAAAGAATCCATCCTCGTATTGGCATAGCAGTATTTCTTGGTTGGTTGGGGATCACCCTGGTTTTAAAACCCGCATGGCTTGGCACAAGCTTCACCGGTTACTCCCCTTTATCTGTCTCTATTGCACTTTCAGGTGCTCTATTTACAGCTCTGGCCTACGTCTGCGTACGTGAGCTTTCCAAGCAGGAACATCAACTTGTGATCGTTTTCTACTTTCCATTGACATCAGTGCCAATAGCCTTGCTCTTCCTCGGGAATCAGGGAGTCTTGCCACTTGGAATCGATTGGCTCTGGATACTGGGTATTGGCCTATTTACCCAACTTGGGCAAATCTGGATTACCGAGGGATTAACTCTTTTACCAGCAGCTACAGCAGGTTCAATTGGCTATTTCCAAGTTTTGTTCGCAACTCTCTGGGGTGTACTGCTGTTTGCTGAACCTGTTGATGGCTGGTTCGTGATTGGAGCTCTGTTGGTACTGGGAGCAACACTCATCAGCTTCAGAAGCAGACAAGAAAATATCCTAAAGCAATCAACATGAAAACAAGATAGCGACCTCATTCTTGTTCATGGAGTTGTAAACGATGGGTGGCAATTTCTGTAAAAATACCTTAAAAGTGCACGCCTAGGAGCAACTGATAAGAAATAGATCTCGTTACTTTTAAGACATCTAAACCTGTCGTAGGTAGTCACGGTTGGTAGGGGAGTCATGTAACCCACTTGCTGGTCCTAAAATGGGGTCAGAACAACCTAGAAACTACTCCCACCGTAGGTCTTGAACCCAGAATCTTCCTTAACTTGACCATCCAAGTCCTCTAATGCTTCCTTTACATCTTTCGGGTTATTAGATTTTAGATCATATGGAACACTGTCTATTCCACCACTAACACCCTTCAGCTCATCATTTGAGAGTTCCTTGGCTCTTTCTTCCCAGTACTGAGAGTTCCTCGTTTCTTCGTCAGTCATTAGGTGTTTCTGCTAGGTATTCTAATGATAGGCCGTGTGAGGAGATGATCTAGTCACCTCTATCTAAAAGGGACGGAACCTTTATGGGTTCGTTAGTTATATTGATTGGAATTCAAATACCAATATCAATAAATGACCACAAGATAAACGAGTGTAGAAGTAAGCTGGAGATCTTGTATAGCTATCATCCCGCAAAAGACTCAATCATTAAGGGTAAAGGTTGGAATAAGGAGAAGGGTGAAAGTCTGAAAGAGAGAGCCAGAACTTGTAGATTATACTTGTCCAAAATCAATGGGGTCTATTGAGTCTAGCTTTACTCAGTAGATAAGCTTGTCTAACCTCGTCAAGCCTATAGGCAAAACGGTATTCAGGTTCTAGTTCTTCTTTGAGTAGACAGTTTGGGCTTCTCTTCTGAAGATGGTCATAAATAGACAGGCAAATACAACTTACTCTTTTTAAAAAATGCTCTAGAAATTATTTAACGAACTTTCTGCAGGTAGTGAATCACTAGGTAGCTGTTAAGCAAAGTCACCCATTACCCCCCAAGACCCAATTCTCACGTAGATGACTGTTATTTCGCTTGTCAACATGCACTCCACTCCTATCTGCTGAACTCCTCCTCTTAAGATCTAGGAGACTGGTAATAGCGGTATGCAACAACTCAATCTGTAGGACCAAGGCCTCTGGCGGACATCCACTGGCGAGGCTACTGATAACCATTGCAGGAATTGAGTTTTAGACCGGTTACGCAAAGCAAAACAAGCTCCAGAAGCTCTGAGCAGATCCTCGAACGATCAAGCAGAGGCTGGACATATCAGGCAGCATGGATGATATCAAGAGCAACCTTATGATTGGCTGGCTGCAAGGGCAAAAGGTAGAAGCCTGGCAGCAAGGGACTCGGCAAGGAGTCGTTCTGGCTTGTGCTGGTGTTGGTTACGAGGTTCAGATTGCACCGCGCCATCTCAGCGAAATGGAGCACGGGCAAAACACATTCATCCTCTGGATCCATCAGGTGCAGCGTGATGATGGATCCAGCTTGTTTGGCTTCCCGGAACGACGAGAAAGGGACATGTTTCGTACCTTGATTGGTGTCAGCGGCGTGGGGCCCCAGATGGCTCTCGCTCTTCTAGAGGAATGTCAGGCCGGAGAACTTGTAGAGGCGATTGTGCAGGGAGACCTACGCAAGCTTTGTCAGGCTCAAGGTGTAGGCAAGCGCACTGCCGAACGTCTTGCGGTGGAATTGCGCACAAAGTTGGCTGAATTTAGTTGTCGTAATCCTGGAATGTCCCTGGTGGACAATGGTGTGATCGATTCGCATCAGCTCAAGGATGCAAGTCTGCATGAGCTACAGATCACCCTCGGGGGCCTTGGCTACGAAGATCTTGAAATACGCCGTGCCATAAGGGCTGTGGCCAGCGGTGCTGCAATAGGAGCCAGTGACATGCCTGAGTCTGTCCCTTCCATCGACGACACTGACGCCTGGCTGAGAGCAAGCCTGCGCTGGCTTAGTCAGGAAGCTGCCTAAACAATGGTCCTCAAAGAGTTAGATTGTTTTTTTGGTCTCTTAGGGCAAAACGCCAAGCATGTCGCTCGATACAACAGAAAAGCAACAGCTGATCAATGCCAACCAAACCCATGGCACCGATACGGGGTCTGTGGAGGTGCAAGTGGCAATGCTTAGCGAGCGGATTACAAAGCTCAGCTCGCACCTGCAGGAGAACAAGCACGACTTCTCATCCCGTCAGGGACTGCTTAAGATGATTGGTCGTCGCAAGCGCCTGCTTAGTTATGTACGCGGAAAAAGTGAACAGCGCTACAACGGCCTGATCACCAAACTAGGCATCCGCGGTTAAATCCCTTTTGGCGATTTCCCTCTAATTCTTAAGCAGATGGCCGAACGAAGCAAAGCTATGCCTTTCGAGCCAGAAAAGAGCGGAACGGCCAACAAAAGCCTGCCCCAAAAGGGATCCAAATCGCCAAAGATCAAGAAACCAAAAGCGACTTCCAGCAGTCAGCAGGCTATTCCAAAGCCAGTGGCAAATCGCATGCTGCGGCGCGTGATCTTCGCCTCGGGTCTGCCTACAGCTGCAGGGATGGGTGTTTTTGTAGTTAGTTATCTGATTGTGAGCCGTGGCATTGCTGATATCTCACCATTCATCACGCTGATCACTTCAGCAGCCTGTTTCCTCGTTGGCTTGATAGGACTGAGTTATGGGGTTCTATCTGCCAGCTGGGAAGATGCCCCAGGCAGCCTGCTTGGACTGGAACACATTGGTCGCAACATAGGAAGAATGCGCGATTCAAGCAAAACTAATCAACCTGGCTCAAAATCAGAGACCAAGCCAAAGGATTCCGGACAAACATCAGACAAATAGTCGGTCGCTGCATCGAGCTTTGAATGCCTGCTGTTGAAGGGAACTGAGTGCAGCAGAAGCGTCTCGAACGCAGAACTGATGACCTAGGCATACGTAACGCACCTGGGGACCCTGGCGAACCGCTGCCACCACGGGCACTCGCACGCCAAATTCATCCTTGGCTGGGCGATGCTGATGGAGACATTCCCGAAGCTTGTGCTGCACAGTGATGTCACAGGCTTCATCAGGCATCAACTCCACCAACAGCAGTCGTAGGTCATCGATGGCGCGGCAATCATCAATGATCAATTGGATACGGTCGTCGCGACGATCAACAGAGGCCCAGATGAGCAGTCGCGCTTCCAACGTGAGGTGATCTGATAGACGGGCATAGCTCTTGGGGAACACCACAGCTTCGCAACTACCGGTGAGATCCTCAATCTTGAGAACTGCCATTCGATCGCCCTTGCGGGTTGTGACTTGGCGCATCTCCGTCAGCATCGTGATCACACTGACCTTCGCCTTGTCAGGCTGATCCTCAAGGCTGGCAAGACCAATGGGCGCAAGCAATTGAGCTGGAGCAGTGAGCTGCTTGAGAGGGTGATCAGAAAGGTAGAAACCAACCAACTCTTTTTCAAGTCTCAGCTTTTCAGTCGGTGGGTAATCGGTAACCGGTGCTGCCTTGGGTGCAGTGCTCAGCTCATCAGACGTTTGCTCGTCTGCTGCTCCAGCTACAAGATCAAATAGGTTGCCCTGACCACTGAGTCGATCACGGGCACGAGAAGCAGCCCAGTGGATCAGAAGCTCCAAGTCGGCAATTAACTGGGCCCGGTTCGATTCAGGGTCTATGGCATCTAGGGCTCCGCAATGAATAAGAGATTCCAACCCGCGACGATTCAGAACATTGGAGGGCAGACGATCACAGAGATCGGCAAGGGAGACAAAGGGGCCATCACCATCGCGATTTGCAATTAGCTGCCTGATTGCACCATCGCCAAGATTTCTCACAGCAGAAAGACCAAACAAGATGCGATCACCAGCAGGGGTGAAATCAATCCCTGAAGCATTCACATCTGGCGGCATCACTTCAATTCCCATCGCATTGCAATTCGAGATATAGCGCTGCACCTTGTCACTAGCGCCAGCATTGACTGTCAGTAATGACGCCATATAGGCAACTGGATAATGTGCCTTTAAATAGGCAGTTTGATAAGTAACAGCGCCATAAGCTGTTGAGTGACTCTTGTTGAAGCAATATTCGGCGAACAAAACCATTTGGTCGAAAAGCTCATCGGCGATCTTCTGATCAACACCACTTTGACTTGCTCCTTCAACAAAAATACTGCGATGTTTCTGCATCTCTGAAACCTTTTTCTTGCCCATTGCACGCCGTAGCAAGTCAGCTTCGCCCAGAGAATAGCCAGCAAGATCCTGGGCAATCTTCATGATCTGCTCCTGATAAACCATGATCCCGTAAGTCTCCTTAAGGATTGGTTCAAGGGCAGCATGAGCAAAATCAATTGCCTCTCGACCATGTTTCCGATTGATAAATTTTGGAATCAATCCGGCATCCAAAGGACCTGGTCTGTACAAAGCTAAAATTGAGGAGATATCTTCAAGAGATGAGGGGCGAAGGTCACGCACAATCTGTCTCATCCCAGTCGATTCAAGTTGAAAGATGCCCTCAAGATCTCCTCTTGCAAGTAAGGCAAAAGTTTCAGGATCCTCTGTTGGCAATTGATCAGGATCAATTCTCTCTCCATTGCTGACTTCAACAAGCTCAAGTGTTTTGTCAATCATGGTGAGATTCTTGAGCCCAAGAAAATCCATCTTTAATAACCCCATCGACTCCACATCCTCCATGAAGTATTGAGTAATTACCTGTCCATCGTTATTGCGCTGAAGGGGTACAAGATCATCTAGGGGCTCAGCAGCAATGACGACTCCAGCGGCATGAACGCCAAAGGTTTTATTTGTACCTTCAATGCGCATCGCCATATCGACCCATTTTGTAACTACTGGATCGTTCTGATACTTCTCACGGAATTCAGCATTCGGCGAATCGCTGCCGATCATCGCCGCTAGTTTTGCAGGCTTTCCCCTTACTACGGGAATAAGCTTGGCAAGTCGATCGGCATCTCCATAGGGAATATCAAGCACCCGGGCTACATCCTTCAAGACGGCCTTGGATGTCATTCGGTTAAAAGTGATAATTTGAGCAACCTTGTCTTCGCCGTAACGACGCGTGACATAGTCGATCACCTCACCACGACGTTCAATACAGAAATCAGTGTCAATATCAGGCATCGACTTACGCTCAGGATTAAGGAATCGCTCAAATAACAATCCGTTTTGAACAGGGTCAATGTTGGTAATACCAAGGGCATATGCCACGAGTGAGCCAGCTGCTGACCCCCTCCCTGGTCCTACTGGAATGCCCTGTTCACGTGCAAAGCGGATGTAATCCCATACCACCAGGAAATAGGTGGGGAAGCCCATCTGTTCCATCACGCCCAGCTCATAGGTGAGCCTTTCGCCGTAATGGTCATCAATTGGATCTGTCGTTGCCAGTTTCAACCTTTGCCGTAGCCCCTGCTCAGAGACCTCGTGTAGATAACTCACGGCGCTATGTCCTTCAGGAATCGGGAAACGAGGCATCTGATAACTACCGAGGATTGAGTATTCCTCTACTTTTTCGGCAACGGCTGCTGTGTTGGCAATAGCCTCTTGCAGCACATCAGGTTCGAGATGATCGGCGAATAGCCGTCCCATCTCCTGTTCAGACTTGATGTATTCAGTACCTGTGTAGCGCAGACGCTTCTCATCACTGATCAACTTGCCTGTCAGCACACAAAGCAGGGCGTCATGGGCCTCCACATCGTTCTTGCTGAGGTAATGGGCGTCATTGGTCGCAATCAGCTCAATCCCTAGTTCTTTGGCGATGTTCACAATCTCTACATTGACGATTCGATCTTCCGGCGAGCCGTGATCCTGAACTTCGAGATAGAAGTCTTTGCCAAAGACCTCCTGGTACCAACGGGCCACATCCCTTGCTACATCAATGCGACCGCGCAAGATGGCTTGAGGAATCTCCCCACCAAGACAAGCGGTGGCAACAATTAACCCCTCGCTATAGGCCTTCAGCAGTTCTTTATCAATGCATGGCCTTGCAAAGATGCCTCGGCCGCGCATGCCGCGCAGATGGCTAATGCTGGTGAGTTTCACAAGATTGCGATAGCCAACAGCGTTCTTAGCAAGCACCACCAGGTGATAACGACGCTCCTTCTTCGGTTGCGGATCCTCAATAGACCCGTTGATCACATACATCTCATTGCCGATGATCGGCTTGATCTCAGCGTTCTTGCAAAGCTTCAGCAGTTCAATGGCGCCATACATCACACCGTGGTCGGTGAGTGCCAGAGCGGGCATGCCTAGCTCCTTGGCTCGCTTCACCATCTGGGGGAGCTGTGTAGCTCCGTCCAGAAGGCTGTAGTCGCTGTGGTTGTGAAGAGGAACGAATGCCATGCCCCCAGCCTAGGAGGAGGCGCAAGATGCAGGGTTGCTCAAGTAGTCAAACCCTGCATCTAGTGCAATAGATCGTTTAGGGAATGAAGTTTCCCTGCGGGTGATTTGCCATCACGTTTGCTGCTTGCTCATAGTGAAAAGCCACTTGTAGGAGGCGTGACTCCTCCAGCACATTTGCAATCAACTGCACCCCGATCGGAAGGCCATCGTCATCGAATCCACAGGGAAGACTGATGGCAGGTAAGCCAGCCAGGTTGGCTGGGATCGTCAGCAGGTCAGCCAGGTACATGGCAAGTGGATCATCAGCGTGGGCACCGACTTGGAATGCAGTGGTAGGTGATGTGGGTGTCAGCAGCACATCGACCGTTTGGAAGGCTGCATCAAAATCTTGACGGATCAATGTGCGGACCTGCTGGGCTTTCTTGTAGTAAGCGTCCATGTAACCAGCCGACAGGGCATAGGTGCCGATCAGGATGCGTCGCTGCACCTCGCTACCAAAACCCTCTGCGCGACTTCGGGCTGTCATCGCGGCTAGAGCATCAGCTCCTTCAGCTCGGTAGCCGTACTTCACCCCGTCGTAACGCGCCAAGTTGGCCGATGCCTCCGATGGGGCAATCACGTAATAGGTGGCGATGCCATCGCTAAAGCGTGGGCAACTCACCTCAACCAGTTCCGCTCCCAAGGATTGCAGCTTCTCTGCCGCTGTCAAAACTGTTCTCTTCACTTGCGCATCCAAGCCGTTTTGGTCAAAGCACTCACGAATCAAGCCGATGCGTACCCCAGACATTGGTTGCGAAAGGGCAGAGCAATAATCGGGAACAGCAACATTGAGACAAGTGGAGTCACGAGGATCAGATCCTGCGATCACTTGTAAAAGCTCAGCAGCATCGGCCACGTTGGTCGTGAATGGTCCAACCTGGTCAAGAGAACTGGCAAAAGCCACCAAACCCCAACGACTGACACGGCCATAGGTGGGTTTAAGGCCTACGACTCCACAAAATGAAGCGGGCTGACGGATTGAGCCCCCAGTATCCGAACCCAAGGCAGCCATGCATTCACCTGCCGCAACAGCTGCTGCACTGCCACCAGAACTGCCACCCGGCACACGGCTGATATCCCAGGGATTGGATGTAGCCCCAAACGCAGATGTCTCGGTCGAGCTACCCATGGCGAACTCATCGAGATTTGTTTTCCCGAGAAGCACAGCACCGGCCTGCCAGAGGCGCTCAGTGACGGTGGATTCATAGGGCGGCACAAAGGTTTCCAGCATTCGACTGGAACAGGTGGTGCGTATTCCTTTCGTGCAGAGGTTGTCCTTAATTGCCAAAGGCACACCAGCCAGAGGTGGCAGAGACTCACCCGCAGCCAAGGCCTCATCGATGCGATCGGCATCGGCACGAGCTCGATCTGCTGTGATATCCAGAAAAGCGTGCAGAGTGGGATCCACCACTGCGATACGAGCAAGTTGGTGATCTGTGAGTTCCCTGGCGGAAACCTCGCCGAGCTTTAGTTGCTGACGCCATTCAGCGATCGCCATCGGCTTGCGGTGCTGTGCTGTGCAGCAGCGACGCTATCAGTCGTCTGACCAGCCTTCGACTGCGATCGTCAGCGGCTCAACGCGACGACAACGCACGAGGGTGTGATTCACAGACGCAGGTCCCTCAAAAGAGAGATCCGCAACGAAGGTCGATAGCTTGACCTCAAGACTCTTTCGGGTCAAAAAAGGGCCGAACCAATAGGTGACATTTGGTTCACGGGTTTCAACCCTGGCCCACCAAGCCAAACCAAAGCCATTGACGAGGCTACGCAGGGGCCTAATCAATGAGCCCATGATTGAGGTTTGCGGATGAGCATTATTTTGCCTCGTCATGTTCCAATTGGTGTTCCGCTGTCGGCTGCCAAGGAATTTTTGGATCAACGCTGAACACTCTCTTCATCAGGTGATTGATCCTCACGAACGTCAAAATTGCAATCCTGACTGGTCAGCAAATCCTCATCCTCAATCGAAGTTCTTTCTGCCTGCAAATCCCCTATTTGGCGATCCATAGGTGGTTCATCATCTTTGGAACAAAGTTGCTGGTTAGCCAAGCTGGACGGCAAAGCCTCCCCAAACCGCTCAATCTCATCTGGCTGATGGATTGGCGAATGATTGGTCTTGGCAATGGGTTCTGACTCCACGGAAATGGAGTCGCAAGAGATGACCGGCAAAGGGCATTGAGGCCGCACGATCCTGGGGGATGGAGTTTGGCCATGAACCCCCTTCATCCAGCCACGACGGGCAACCTCGTATAAACACATCGCAGTAGCAACAGAGGCATTCAGACTGGGAGTAACCCCCCGTAATGGAACGCGTACAAGCTGATCGCAATGGCGACGAGTTAGGAGAGAGATCCCCTGCTTCTCTGATCCCGTTACGATCACTAAAGGTCCGTCTAAATCGACATCTGGAAGGGTGATGTCCCCTTCCTCCGCCAGGCCAATAACTCGATATCCCGCCTGCTTCAGTGCTTCTAAAGAGCGATTGAGATTCACGACACGCGCTACTGGTAGATGCTCCAAAGCGCCTGCTGCAACCTTGGCCACCGAACCAGTGAGACCAGCACTTCGTCGTTGTGGGAGAACAACTCCATGGGCGCCAAGAGCCTCTGCAGATCGAATAATGGCGCCAAGATTGTGGGGATCCGTTAGGCCATCGAGGGCAAGTAAAAGGGGCGATTCCCCAAGACCCGCACATCCCTCGATCAGACTTTGCAAATCAAGAGTCTCCGCTGCAGCAGTCTGTAGAACAATTCCTTGATGCACAGCACCACCTGTGAGTTGACCGAGACGAGCCCAGGTAACTTCTTCCACCAGTACTCCTGAGGATTTGGCCTCACGAAGCAATTGCAAAAACCTTGGTGCGCTTCGTAAATCTGATGTGCACCAGATGCGATGAATCGGGCGCCCAGCTTCCAGAGCAGCTTGGCTGGCATGACGTCCCCAAAGCAAATCATCGGCAGCAGCAGGTCCAAATGTTTCTGCCTCTGGAACGCGATCCGAAGTAGATGGATCGAATCTTTTTGAAGGCAATTGCCTGTCTGCAGGACGTGAACGTTCTCCCAAGGAGGGACGTCGCCCTAGCCGTTCATCGCTGCGACGTCGTGATGGTCTCTCATCACGAAATCGACGAGCCTCTTTTCTGTCAGTTTCACTTGCACGCCCTTGTTCAGAGCGAGGCCGATCCCGGCTAAAACGCCCCTGCTCAGAGCGAGAACGATCACGGTTAAAACGGCCCTGCCCAGAGCCTTCACCATTGAATACTTTTGAAGGGCTATCACCAGCTTCTCCATCAGGCCTGGAGCGATACACCCCTCGCGGTCCAGAGGAACGACCACCCGATGGGCGGCTGCCGGAAGAGCGGCTTCCATAAGCAGATCGACCAGAAACCCCATCGCCATCCCGTCGGATCCCACCAGGACGACCTCCTCTAGGACGACCACCACGAGGGGGGTTGCCTGAACGGCGATCAAAGCGGGAGCTCATAAGAAGAGAAGAAGCTATAGCAAGTCGTGTTCGGTCTCCTCCAGTTGATCCAAGAGCTGCGCAAGCCGCGCCGGATTCTGCAAAAAGAGCCAGCCAACCATTGTCTCAAACCCTGTGGCCTTGCCGTAGGTCGCTGCATCTCCACGGCGTGGTCCTCGTCCGGATTTGTTACGACCTCGCCGTACCAAATCCTTCTCAAGATCTGAAAGATGCGGATCTAAGCGAAGCAGAGCTTCTGCCTGAGCAGCGGCCTTAACCTCGTCAACAACAGCTCGGTGTAGATCTTCAGATCTGCCAGGTTGGTAACAATTACGCAGACGCTGATGCAATTCCCAAACAGCATCACCAAGCCAAGCCAACTGTAACGGTCCCAGTTCATTAGCACCGCCAATCGCTGACTGACTACGAATCCAATTGTTCAAGCTTTCAACTGATTTAAAGCCGTACGCAGATCAACTGCCAGGTGGAGAAAATCCTCAAGCCTCACAAGTTTCACAGTTTGGACGACCCTTGCATTGCCCACAAGGGCAAATGACCGTTTGGCATCGGTGCACTTCTTGGCAGTTTGAACCAAAGCCCCTAGGCCAGAAGAGTCAAGAAAGTCAATCTTGTTCAGGTCAATAACCAAAGGAGCAGCATTGGCCAAGAGCACATCCTCTACGTAGGTGATGAACTGCTTCTCGGAATAAGCGTCTAGCTGGCCAGTGAACTGGAAAACCAGACAACCCTGCCGACGTTCAAAACCCCCTCTTAGAGAAACGGTCAGTCGCTGCAATTCTGTGATGGGACCAGTCCCCCGGGACGCAATGGCACGAAGTGTAGTGATACTGAGTGATCCGCACCACGCTTCAGCGACGATCTGCCATCAGCTCAACAAAGTGAGCGAAGTGGTGGTCTGCATCATGAGGACCAGGACTCGCCTCCGGGTGGTATTGCACACCAAAAACAGGTCGATCCCGATGCGCTATCGCGGCAACAGTGCGGTCATTGAGATTGAGATGGGTCACAACCACGCTGACCTGTGACAGAGAGGAGGCGTCAAGTGCGAATCCATGGTTTTGACTGGTGATCTCCACCTGCCCCGTTGTGCCGCAGGGATGGTTGAGCCCGCGATGGCCATAGGCCAATTTGAAAGTACGGCCACCCATGGCAAGCCCAATAATCTGATGACCCAGGCAAATGCCAAACAGGGGGATATCAACCTTATTGAGAAGATCTTTAACCAGGGCAATACCACCAGTCACGGCAGCAGGGTCACCAGGTCCATTAGATAGAAAAACGCCCTCGGGTTGTGAACTCAACACGGTGGCTAAATCGGAACTGGCCGGCAGGACGGTGACCTCACAACCGTGAGCGACCAAACGGTCGAGTATGGCCCGCTTGATACCGAAATCAATCGCGACAACGCGATAGGGCGAATCAATTTGTTGCTTCAACCTTTGATCAAAGCCCACAGCACAAGTTGATCTCCAGAGGTATGGATCTTTCGTTGAGACCTGATCTGCAAGGTTTAATCCCTCCATCGATGGAGCCTGCTGCAACAGTTCCATCAGCTGCTTAGGGGTGGAACCATTGCTGCTAATGACCCCATTCATGGCTCCGACCTCGCGCAGATGTCTCACAAGCGCCCTGGTATCAACACCTGAGATACCAACAACTCTTTTCTCCTCAAGCCAAGTCTGCAGCGACTGTTGGCAACGCCAACTGCTCGGCGTTGGGGAGAGTTGACGGGCGATGACACCCCTTGCATGAGGCCGGGATGATTCTTGATCATCAAGATTTACGCCTGTGTTGCCCAACTCTGGATAGGTGAATGTGACCAACTGACCGGAGTAACTGGGATCCGTAAGGACTTCCTGGTAGCCCGTCATGCCGGTGTTGAAAACCACCTCGCCCATCGCGTCACCGCGATGACCAAAGGCCTCCCCCTCAAGCACCGTGCCATCAGCAAGCATCAAGAGCGCCGAATTTCGCGATGAAGCAATCATCAGCAGAAGGATCCCGAAGTCATCGCAGTCTCATTCTCCAATTTGATGATCAAGTGCCATGCGGAGCCCTTCTAGCCGTTGCCAGGGGAGGCCTTCCTGCAGGCAAGTCTTTGCAGTAGAAACACCTGCTCGTAAATCATCTTGTAGGCCAGCAGCCCAGAGCACTAGGGCTGTGTTCAATGCCACCACATCCCGTTGAGGGGCGGTGCCACCTCCCTGAAGTACAGCGGAAAGAATCGCTTGATTTGTTGCCAAATCACCACCCTGGAGAGCCTGCAAAGGAGCTCTAGTAAGCCCGAGTTCTGCCGAATCGATCGATGCTTGTCGCAAGTGACCATTCTCAAGCAAACGCATTGCATTGGCTCCCTCCAACGACGCTTCATCAAGGCCTCCAGCGCCATGGACAACAACGGCACGCTGCAAGCCAAGCCGTTGCAATGCTTCCGCCATTGGATTGAGCAGCTCAGCCTTAGCTACCCCGAGAACCTGGGCATTTGGTTGCAAAGGATTCACCAGTGGACCCAGAAGATTGAAGACGGTGCGCACTCCAAGGCTGCGCCGCAATGGGGCCAAGTTGACCAAAGCGGGGTGCCAGGCTGGGGCAAATAAAAATGTGACGCCTACCTCAACCAGGGCCTCCACCACGGAGACAAGAGGGGCCTTGAGCTGTAGACCCAGGCCCTCAAGAACATCTGCTGAACCGACTTTGCCACTTGCACTGCGATTGCCATGCTTAGCCACATTCGCCCCGCAGGCGGCAGCAGTAAACGCCACTGCGGTTGAGATGTTGAAGGTGTCTGCACCGTCGCCACCTGTTCCACAAGTGTCGACCATAGGGATGTCTGGCAATGGGCAAGGCAAGGGACAAGCACCTCGCAACACCTGGGCCATGCCTGATAACTCATTTCCTGTTACTCCCTTGGCTCGCAAAGCCGCTAGAAACGCACCGGTCTGCACAGGGGTTAGTTGTTCCGCCAACCAAGCCTCCATCAAGGCAGTTGCTTCCACCTCAGGAAGGTTTTGTCCCTCGAGCAACATCTCGAGGATTTGCGACCAAGAGGAAGAGGCAGTGGCTGAAGTAGGCATCGGAGCAGAAAAAAACCCGGGTGCAAAGCACTCCGGGCTGGGTGATGGGGACAACACCACTATCCCCTAAAACTTTGCTACTGGCGAGAATTTCTACAAGAGAACAGCAAGAAAGACCTCTGATCCATCCAAACGGCGCTATTGAAGCTTGATAGGAACGACTTTCTGATTGCTGCAACTAGTGCCAAGGCCAAAGGTCTCAGGCATTTAGCGCTGCGTCATTCAATCCCAAAAACTTAAGGATCTTGAGAGATTGATACTAAAAATCTTGCACCCCTGAAGGACGATGAATCGAATCGACAATCAGGGCATAGAGACCAGATTGACATCCGGAGCTCGTTCGTTAGTGAGCAGCAACGTTACTTAATCGCCAGCATTTACCTGGATTGGATGGTTCTAATGCGCATTAGCTAAGGATCTGTGATCGCAATGTTTCAAGAATCCCTCTAGGCTCGCTCATTAAACTGGCTGCATAGGTTGAACCATGTAGCGATATCTGCATGGCAGCATTTCGCCTCGATCTCATTGGTCGTTATCTAAAGCCCCATCGCCGCACTGTGCTGATGGGTGCAATGGCCCTCGTGGTGGTGAACATTGTCAGCGTCATCATCCCCCTAGAGGTGAGGCGCATCATTGATGATCTCCAAGAAGGCTTTGCCATCACTGACGTGATGCGTCAGGCCAGCTGGATTGTGATTCTCGCCAGCATCATGGGCGTCGTGCGTTTGGTGTCTAGGCAACTGGTTTTCGGTGTCGGTCGCCAAGTGGAGGTGGACCTGCGCCAGCGCATCTTTGACCACATGCTTAGGCAGGAACCAGGCTGGGTGCAGGAGACCGGTAGTGGTGAAGTCATCAGCCGCGCAACCAGCGATGTTGAAAACATTCGTCGTCTACTTGGCTTCGCGATTCTTAGCCTTACCAACACTGTGTTGGCTTACTGCTTCACTCTTCCCGCGATGCTGGCCATCGACCCAGGCTTAACCCTGGCCGCGATCTCTCTCTATCCAGTAATGCTTGGCACTGTGCGCCTGTTTGGGGGGCGAATGATGCGCCAACAAAAACGCCAGCAGGAAGCTCTATCAAGTCTCAGCGAACTGATCCAGGAGGATCTCTCAGGCATAAGTGCCATCAAGATCTATGGCCAGGAGCAACCTGAACAGGATGCCTTTGCTGAGCGAAACAATACCTATAAAGATAGTGCTATTCGCCTGGCACGAACTCGCAGCACCCTCTTCCCCTTGCTGGGTGGAATCTCCTCGGTTTCACTGCTCCTACTTTTGGCACTTGGCAGCGGTCAACTGGAACAAGGCACCCTCAGCATCGGCGGATTGGTGGCCTTGATCCTTTTTGTAGAGCGCTTAGTTTTTCCTACGGCACTACTTGGTTTTACCCTCAACACGTTCCAGACCGGACAGGTGAGCTTGGAGCGTGTGGAAGAGCTTCTGCAGCGCATCCCGATGATTCGCAACCCAACCACACCATTAAGCCTGGAGACGCCGCTCAAAGGTCGAATCGAAGCACGTGAACTGCGGATTCGTTACGACAAAAGCAAGACCGACTCGCTGTCGGGACTGAGCTTTGTGATCAATCCAGGTGAACTCGTCGCCGTGGTGGGGCCAGTGGGATGTGGGAAAACGACCCTGGCAAGAGCTCTCGGAAGGATGGTGGAAGTTCCAAGGGGGCAACTTTTCATTGACAACCATGATGTCAATGATTTGCTGCTCGAGGATCTGCGCAGCAATGTGGCACTTGTTCCGCAAGAGGGCTATCTCTTCACCAGCAGCCTCGCCGACAACCTTCGTTACGGCGATCCTCAGGCCTCTATGGAGCGAGTTGAAACATCTGCTAGGCAGGCCCGACTGATGGATGACATCAGGGGCTTCCCGGATGGATTGGAAACGCTTGTAGGCGAAAGAGGCATCACTCTCAGTGGCGGGCAGCGTCAACGAACTGCTCTTGGCAGAGCACTTCTAGTGGAGGCTCCTGTTGTGGTTCTTGATGACGCTCTAGCCAGTGTGGACAACAAAACAGCTGCGTCAATCCTGAGTTCGATTCGTGCCCAACAGAATCAGACAATCCTGATGATTAGCCATCAGCTTTCTGCGGCCGCTGCCTGCGATCGAATTCTTGTGATCGAACAAGGACGCCTGGTCCAACAAGGCCATCACACTGACTTACTTGCTGTCCAGGGACCATACCGCAGCCTTTGGGAACGGGAGCAAGCGAGTGATCAAATGGAAGCCGTTGCCTAAGCAAATCAAAGCTTTTATCAATGATATGGGATCATAACAATGGAAAGACAATTTGCACTCTGCTAATATAAATCCAATGATTTTTTAACGCACAGCGCTCTAAGAATAAGGCTTGTAGTGTTGCTATTTTCTTTTAGACTATAGAGCTATGCAAATTTAGTTTTTAGATAGTTGTGATGATAAAATCATTTTACCTTAATATGATTAGCCTCCATTGATTTGGCTTCCGTTAATTTAAGAAATTTTTGGTAAATCTGCATTTCACTTAACTTTATATTTCATGGTAGCCTATTATGTAGCCACTCATTATCAACCGAGCATCATGGGATCAATCACAGTTTTAAAGTTCAGCTCAGAGGATTGTGGCACTTGTCACCGTATGAGTCATTACGATGAGTCAGTCAGTAAAGAGCTTGGTTATTCTTTTGTGAATGTCATGCTTCAGGATACAGATGTTTATCGCCGCTACCGGCGATTGCTTCTTGTCCAATACCCAAATAAAGTAGGCATGGGTTGGCCTACTTACCTGATCGTTAGTGATCCAGAAGGCGAATTTACAATCCATGGTGAACTTAAAGGAGGAATGCCAAAGGGAGATTTTCGCAACAGACTGTCCTCAATTGAAATCAACTGATACACCTACTCTCTTTAATAATTGATCTTTATCTTGTTAGCTACTAAGATATATACATTTGCCTTACATGACAATTAGAACTTTTATTTATTTTTTAGCTTATCACTAATAAACTCACATTTTGGTTAGCCTAATTCTTAGCATGTACTTTTCTTTTTGTATGTTATGTCCATGTCATTTATCTTTCTCCCTCTGTAATAAAATCTCTCTTTGATGTATTTCTGTTCTTCCGTTGATAACCTTTATTATTGACTCTATTGTATGAATTTATGAGCTCTAAATCCTGTAGTTCTTGTGGTGGCTCTATGTTTAGGGCCGACCGTTCGCTTGCCGGTCGGTTGGTTTGCATGAACTGTGGAACTCCATTAGGGGCAAACACTAGTAATAGGCAAAGTCATCTATCAAGAAGGACTACCTTAAGTTCATCATTTAGATTACGCTGGCAGACAATACTAGCAATCTTTATCATAAGTTTATTAATTATATTAATTATGGCTTGATCGCTTAAATTCTAATCTAATTTGTCAAAAAACAACCTCATTACTTAATTAAACTCTAATAATATAGCGTTCCTATTATTTTAAAAGCAGCTTAATGCTAAAAAACATTATTATATGCCATTGAATGTTTACAAACTAACCTGGAATGAGTTGATAATATCCATTTACAAAAATAATTTCAAGCGGTGTTTCATAGAGTTTTTCTAGTGGTTCTGATTGTAGTAGATCATTAGTCGCTCCATCGCGAATGATTGCTCCTTTCTTTAGGAATATGATTCTTTCAATTTCTTTTACTATATCTTCTACTCGATGTGTTATTAGAATGATCGTAGTTTTGCCTTTACACAAGCTGCGAATGCATTTTAGTAACTGGTGCCTTGCTTTTAGATCCAGTCCATTTGTGGGTTCATCTAATATTAAAACTTCAGGTTCATTTATCATTGCCCTAGCTATTAATAGTCGCCTCCTTTCTCCATCTGATAATTGACCGAATGATCTTACATCGATGTCTTCAAGTCCAAGCTCTGAAATAAGGTTCTGTACTTTTTTGATCTCTTTTTCGTTCGGGCTACGGTTACGGTTAATTCCTATTGAGCCATAAAGTCCAGATAACACAACATCCTTAGCACTAATATAATCTGGTGTTCTTGCCTCCAGGTCAGTGGAAACCACCCCTATACGCGAACGAAGCTGATTTAACTTAATTGTTTGATTACCAAAGATTTTTAGCGTAGAGCCCCTTTTTACGATCGGATATATATTTCGTGTGATTAATTTTACCAGTGATGTTTTGCCAGATCCATTTGGCCCTAGGATTGCCGTGTTTTCTCCTTGCTTCAATGTTAAGGAGAGGTTTCTGAAAACTTTGGTAGGGCCAAGCCAGGCCTCTACGTCCTTAATTTCCAGCCATGGGTTTTCATCTTTCATCAGCTTTAGAGCAAAATTTCTAAAACTCTCTTGCTCCTTCATTATCTTCTTTCTTTCTTTTCAGTCAAGCAACTGCTGTCTTAGTTGTTTCTATGCAACAATAATATTTGACTTCTAGCTCGCGCTATAATCACATAGTTATATAAGCCATTCTCTTAACAGCCTTACCATATAAATGGTAAGGCAATTTTTTATTGCCTTTTTACTCTCTCTTCCACATCATTTTTCATATTATAACCTTTTCACTCCATTCCCGAAGAGATGTAGCTCTTACCCGAACGCCATATGACTTCTATCTACAAAGCTTTACCTGCTTATCCATGCGATAATATCCTAAGGATACCTTTCTATTGAATTTAACTTGTATTTGAATATTCTCTTCTTTCCACATAGAATGTTTGAAAGTAAAGTCAACTAATGAAACAGACAGTTTTCTATCGCCTCATTACTTTGAGCACATTCTTCCTTTCTTGTTATTCATGGTGGCTTCTTTATAATCAACAGTCTTTATGGTGGATCTTGCTAGGGTTAATGTTGCTTATTACAATACTTACTTTTGTTTATGGTTTAAAGTCTGTTCGTAGGATTCTAGCCGTTCCTGGCCTGAGTCTCCCAATCTCAGATTTCCTACTCACGGCTTCTGCTATTGGATATTTTGCTTCAGCTTTGGTTGGATTTATGATTTTAATCTTTCAACTCCCATTTCACGATAAAAGCTTTATGATCTTCCCCCTAATTATCGCTATTTTAATGTTTGGAGGTGCAACCATTGGCCTTTACCACGATCAAATTTGATTGGCTTTGATTTTTTTATTCTTATTTCTAATTTAATTTATTCTCTAATGGCTACATCTGTTTAAATATTCTATCCAATTTGCTATAGTGATCTTATCTCTAGCATCACTCCCTCTGCGACTTAAGTTTACTCCATGCAATCTGTTGATCCTAATCAACCTGTTTTAATCCTAGGTGGTTTCTTGATCACAGATGAGGCCTATGCCTCTTTGGCTAGATGGATTCAGAACAATCAAGGTTCGATTGTAAAGGTCGTACCTTCTTCTAAATTTGACTGGCTGCTCACTTCATGGGCCATTGGTTGGCGCAGACTCCTTGATCGAGTGGATGCAATTGTTCAAGACCTTCAGTCTCGATCCAATACAGGAAAGGTAACACTTATAGGCCATAGTTCGGGTGGTGTCATGCTTCGCCTTTATCTCGGAGAACATCCCTTTTCTGGTCGTGTTTATAGTGGATATAAATCTTGCAATCGACTCATAACACTAGGTAGTCCGCATCAAGCTGTTCGTGCCACCCCTCTGCGGTCCCAGGTTAATACTCTCTATCCAGCTTGTTTTTATGCTGATCATGTAGATTATTTTTCTACTGCTGGTCGATTATCACTCGACAGTCAAAATGCCAGCCAGTTTGCCAGGTATACCGCAGCTAACTCATATCGCAGCATCTCAGATGACCCTCTATTAGATGGAGACGGCTTAGTCCCTGTCAGCTCCGCACTTCTTACTCAATCTCGAAATCTTGTTCTCAATGACACAGCCCACGGAGGCCTCTTTGGCGCTACTTGGTATGGCTCAATAGAGCGAATAGAACAATGGTGGCCTTCCGCTATGGGATATGCCTAAGGCATGAAGGTTTTAGTTTCCGTAGTATTTTCCTGAATACTTAAACAGTTAAATATTCTTGTCTTCTTTTCATTTCGCAGTATTGGCTAGTTTTTTCCACACCATCTTAAAACTAATAAGAATTATTTCTGAGAGTTCTCTCTTGTTGTGTTGATCCACTGATTCACCTTGAACAATTAATGTTCACTAGACTCCTGTGTTTCTTTCATGCTTAGCATCCGTTGAATAGGAATAAAAGCCTTTTGACGTAACTCCTCTTCGATTTCTATCGATGGCTTCATTGTGCTTAAGCAGCTCCATAGCTTTTCTAATGTATTCAATCGCATATATGGGCATTCATTGCAACTACATCCGTCAATACCTGGAACATCCATAAATTCTTTCTTTGGGTTCCTTAATTTCATCTGGTGTAGGATTCCTGGCTCTGTTAGTACGATAAACTTTGTGCATGAGCTTATCTCTGTAAATTCAAGTAATTTGCTCGTTGAGCCAATATAATCCGCCAACTCTAGTAAATTTTCTAGGCACTCCGGATGGGCTATTACCTTTGCTTCGGGGTGCATGATTTTTAATTTTAGTAGAGCTTCTTCGCTGAATGTTTCATGCACCATGCAGCGTCCAGGCCAGATCGTCAGTTTTCTTCCGCTCTGCTTTTGAACCCATCTGCCCAAGTTTTGATCTGGAGCAAAAAGGATTGGTTGATCCTTCGGTAATTGATTTACAAGTGCTACAGCGTTGCTACTTGTACAGATTAGATCGCTTTGGGCCTTAACAGCAGCTGTGCAGTTGATATAGCTCACCACAATGTGATCTGGGTGCTTGTCTCTGAATGCAGCAAACTCATCGGCTGGGCAGTCATCAGCAAGGGAGCACCCCGCTTCGAGATCTGGTAGCAATACAATTTTTTCCGGGCTGAGAATCTTTGCTGTTTCAGCCATGAAGTGCACCCCGCAGAACACGATCACATCAGCATTTGTGCTAGCAGCTCTACGTGATAGTTCCAGGGAGTCCCCAATGAAATCGGCGATGTCTTGGATCTCTGGATCCTGGTAGTAGTGAGCCAGGATCACGGCATTGAGTTTTTTACGTAGCTCAGCAATGGCAACCTTTAATTCTTTCCTAGTTGATGGCACTGGAGAGACCGTCTTGGCGGTGCAAACAGCGGTCATTCGGACCATCTAGGGCAGTATGGCCATAGCCTAGACATTTGCCACGTCACACCAGAGCCTCGCCATTGTTGGAGACCTCCATGGTGTTTGGACACCTGATGATCAGTACTTACTGACTGAACTTCAGCCAGATGCTGTGTTGTTTGTAGGTGATCTCAGCGAAGGTGATCTCAAGTTGGTCAAAGCAATACAACAGCTCGCTCTGCCGACAGCTGTCATTCTTGGTAATCATGACCACGGACGTGATCACAGCGGCGCAGTCCTCAGACGTCAATTGACCTTATTGGGCGACCGTCATTGCGGTTGGAGTTTGCGCCAATGGCAGTTTCCACCGATTGCTGTCGTTGGGGCCCGCCCTTGTAGTGCTGGTGGTGGCTTTCACCTCGCCAAAGCCGTTCAGGCGGTTTTTGGCCCGATGTCGGTCAGTGAATCTGCTGACCGTATTGAGGCCGCTGCGAAGCAGGCACCATCCCAATGGCCCTTAGTGATATTGGCTCATTCCGGTCCGACGGGCCTCGGCTCTGATGCTCAGAGCCCTTGTGGTCGCGATTGGAAAGTTCCCGCTCTCGATTGGGGCGATCAGGATCTTGCGATGGCCCTTGATCGCATCCGTAAGGATCGTTTGCCAGATCTGGTTGTCTTTGGCCACATGCATCATGAACTCAAACGCGGATCAGGTTTGCGGCAAACATGTGTTCAGGATCGCTTTGGCACTGTCTTTCTCAATGCCGCTTGTGTACCGCGGCGTGGAAGTGATTCCTCTGGTCGTCAGTTGTGTCACTTTTCCTGGGTCGAGTTCCTTGATGGACAGCTCAGTCAGGTGAGCCACCGTTGGTTTCTTCCAGATTCATCCTTGGCCTATGAACAGATTCTTTTTGAAAGAGCAACACCATTGGTGACACAGTGCTGATTTACCTCTGCTTGAGCAGCCATGGCTATGGCCATGCAGCACGCCAGGCAGCTGTTCTTATAGAACTGCATCGTCTTCAGCCTCAATGGCGATTCGTAGTGAGTACGGATGTGGACTTCCAATTCCTCAACCTTGCGCTGCAAGGTGTCCCTTTCGAACACCGCAAACTGCGCTGGGATGTGGGCATGGTTCAGGCGAATGCCTTAGCCATTGACCAAATGGCCACTCTCAAGGCTTTGCAGGAACTTGAACAACACATTCCTGCCCAAATTGCGGCTGAGGTCTCTTGGATCCAGTCTCAACAGATGTCGGTGCTTGTACTTGCTGACATTCCACCTGCTGCTGCTGAGTTAGCTGATCAGCTTGGTGTTCCTTTGGTATGGATGGGCAACTTTGGTTGGGATGAGATCTACGCCCCTCTAGGAGATTCTTTTCTTACCCATGCTGAAGCTGCGTCAGCTGAATACTCACGTGGGCAGAAGTTGTTACGTTGCCCATTCTCACTTGCAATGGACTGGGGGCTACCTGAACAGAGCCTGGGCATAACTGCGTCCTCACCTCGTTCACTACCGCTAGGACTCCAGCAGAAACTTGAATCTTTTCAAGGTCCAATCGTGATGGTGGGATTTGGCGGGCTGGGTTTGGCACTCGACTCAGAGTTGTTCCAACGCTGGCCTGATCACCTCTTTTTGATGCCCAAACGACGATCTGTTGACCTTTTTCTGAGCATGCAATCACCTGACAATGTTTTGTATCTACCCAGGTCAATTCGAGTTGTCGATGCTCTTCCTTACTGCTCTAGGCACCTTGGGAAGCCTGGTTACAGCAGTTTCTGTGAAGCCATCAGCTTGGGTGTCGGCCTTCATGTGGTTCTTCGAGAAGGCTTTGCAGAATCGGTAGCACTGATCAACGGCTTACAAAGCCATGCAGCCCATCGGCTGCTTGAGCGCGAGGCCCTCGAGCTTGGAGAATGGGAGTTAGATCAACCCTTGATACCAGCTTCTCAGCAACCGCTGGCTGTCGATGGATCCGTGGCGGCAGCAAGTGCTGTAGTTGAACTGGTCTCTTAATCAGAATTACTAATCAAAAATCTTAGATCGTTCAATAAGCACAACGCTGATTCTTCAACTTGGATTTCAGCGATCTTTGGGCCCAAATCAACCATTGCCGCATGTGGACGATCCTCGCACCGGCACACGAGGGCTGTCCCTTTGGGTCAGCTTCGTCAAAGTCAACCCGATTATTAAATAATTTGGTTTAATAGTCACCCTTGGCTCATCGGCAACTCCCATTCGCTTCTGGGAATTGCCCAAACCTTCCCCCCATTCCAAGGGTTTTTATTCTCTGAATGCAACGAATGATCGCTCCCGCATCGACTGTCTATCGTCTTCTATCAGTAGTCGCAGCTGGTTTTCTCCCTTTCTCAATAGCAGCTGGAGCAGCGCAAGCAACCAATACCCATATCCCTCTCCCTCCTTCACTTCCATCTCTTGAGCTAACAGCACGTTCCCAGTCGCTAAGTAATCCAGAACAGGTTCCCTCAGCGGCATTGCCATATGTGATCACCCCGGAGCGGCGGGCCCTTCTCAACACCATTCGCTTTGCAGAAGGAACTTGGAAGAATGGGCATGACCTTGGTTATCGAGTGATGTTTGGTGGAGGTCTCATGGCCTCATTAGATCGTCATCCCAATCGAGTCATTTACTCCTCTCGATATGCAAGTGCTGCAGCAGGGGCTTATCAATTCATGCCTTTTACCTGGGACATGGTGACCCGCAGTCTTGGTTTGCGTGGTTTTGGTCCAGAAGTTCAGGATCAGGGAGCTCTCTTTCTTGTTCAACGTCGCAAGGCTTTAGGTCTTACCGATTCAGGGTTTATGACCCCTCTATTAGCAGCAAAACTTGCGCCTGAATGGGCTTCATTCCCCACTCTGAGCGGCAGGAGTTACTACGGCCAGCCTGTCAAACGCTTTTCCAGCTTGCTTGGTTTCTACAAGTTCAACTTGGCGCAGCTCAGGTCGATCAGGGATCAGCGCCGTCATGATCTTGCGGCACCTGGTAATGACGCAGCTAGGAGACCTGTCTGCAAACCCCCCACAATTCTTTGCAGCATTCAAAGTCGCTGATATCAATTGAAGCTAAGGCTCTGACTCTCGCTTTTGCCTACCCCCCAATGTTGCTTGAGCAATAACGTATGCCGCTACAGCTCCTCCCAAAAAGCCCAGCCCGTTGCGAAGGAGTGGTAGAAGATCGCTAGTACGCGACACGACAGGGGCAATCCCGAAGATTCCAAACAACATGATCCATAGCGGGGAAGCGAGCAATAACCAAGGCCAAGCGATCAGTTCACCTTCTTTCCTGGGGTAGGAAGCAAAGCCAGCAACCAAACCACCAAGTAGCGATGTGGTGAATGTCAACAACCATTGCTCCAATGGCAGCCCAGGTACAAATTGACAACCACCTCGATCCAAACAGGTTTCTACGGCATTGAGTGAATCGAGGATTGCGATGTCCTCGCCATGATCCTTCACGTAAAACTGGTTCCCATAGCGGGTTTGCAGCTCTACCCAGTAGGTACGAGGCATTAGTGCATATAACGCATCACCCACGTTGAAGTTGAGAAGATTTCCACCGCGTGGGTCGGCGACAATCAGCAAACTACGTTCATCAAGCCCCCAGTACTCTCGAACTGCAAGCCCAGGAGTTCGTTCGTACTGGGTCAGTACACGTAATTTCCAGCCTGTTCTCGTCTCATAGTCGTCTAGTGATTTTTCCAGGTTGGTGAGTTGCTTTTCGCTGAAGACCTTCGCCAGATCAACCACTGGTGTTTGCTGCTGGGGAAGGAGTTCAGGATTGTCGTAGGCGTAAACCGATCCTGCGCAACAAAGCAAGCAAAATAACCATGCCAACAGGCTTTTCATGATTTTTCGCCTCTGATGTGCTCCCATGGGCCTGTTTCAGTGACAGGCATTCTCTCGAATGGATCTCTGCTCTGTGCCTTGTCCAGCTTGGTTGGTCAACCGAATAGTTCAGGCTGGAGGGAGCATCAGCTTCCATCAATATATGGACTGGGCCTTGCATGACCAAGTCTATGGGGCCTATGCCTCCGGTCAGCTTCGTATTGGTCGTCAGGGTGATTTCGCGACTTCTCCTTCCTTAGGAGCTGACTTTGCCCAACTTTTGGCCATACAACTGGTTGATTGGTTCCAGCAACTTCAGCAGCGTGTTGACAAGGGAAAGTCTTTATCGTTGATAGAGGTGGGGCCTGGTGAAGGCGATTTAAGTGCTGATCTGATCTCAGCCCTGGAGGATCTGTGCCCAGCGCTGATACCAAGACTGGAGCTGGTTTTGGTGGAGAGCAATAAGGCCATGGCCTTACGACAACGAGAGCGACTGAAATCTGTCACCAGTGTGCCGATTCACTGGCGAAGTCTTAATGAGTTGGCTCAAGCTCCCGCTATCGGCGTGATGCTTGCTCATGAAATGTTGGATGCTCTGCCGGTGGAGCGGTTGGTGTGGCGCGATCAACGTCTATGGCGGCAGGGTGTTTGTCTTGAGAACGTCGATTCGGTTGCTCATCTTCGCTTCACTGAGCTTTCTCTTACAGACGCTTTGCATTCAGCTTTAACTGAGGCCCGAATGTGTTTGGGCATTCAGATCCCCCCTCCTGATGCTGCTGATGGTTGGTGCAGTGAATGGCATGGTGAACTGAAATCGTGGTTGAGTCAGGCAGCCTCTGCTCTGCTTTGTGGCCCCTTACTTGTCATCGACTATGCCCTCGAGGCCCGTCGTTATTACAGCGCGATGAGACCCTGCGGAACTCTGATGGCTTATCGCCAGCAGAGAGCTAGTGGTGCATTGCTTCAAGATCCCGGTCGGTGGGATCTCACTGCACATCTGTGTCTCGAAACTCTTCAACACCAGGCCGAACAGCAGGGTTGGACCTTCCTCGGTGAGTCTCGACAGGGGCAAGCACTCTTGGCACTTGGCTTGGCAGAGAGGCTTCATGCTCTCCAAAGTCTTCCTACCAGTCAGCTCTCTGCTGCCCTCAATAGAAGGGAAGCACTGTTGCGTCTTGTTGATCCAGTCGGCTTGGGAGAGTTTCGTTGGTTGGCTTTTGAGTTGAGGCCTAAACCATCTCTTGATGCTGAGGTCGGTGAACTTCGCTGCCGGTTCCTAGAGGACCCAGTTAGCTGAGCTCTGATAGGCATTTTCGGATTTCTTCTCTGCTTACGTCATTTTTGATTTCGACGTTGCCAATGCCGGTAGGAATCACAAAGCGAAGCTTTCCATCTTTGACCTTCTTATCCCCTTGCAGGGTATACAGCACCTCCTCTGGATCTAGCTTGGGCCAAGCAATCGGCAGCCCTGCCTTTGCGATCAGCGACTTTTGCCTGTTGGCATCATCCCTGCTCCAGCTCTGTCGCAACACCGCCAGCTCCCCAACCGCCACCATGCCGATGGCGACAGCTTCACCATGCAGCCAGGTTCCATAGCCACAGAGGGTTTCCACCACATGCCCGAAGGTGTGCCCGTAGTTAAGGATGGCGCGCAGCCCGCCCTCTCGTTCATCTGAGCTCACCACTCTCGATTTCGCGAGTGCTGAACATTCGAGAATTTTCTCCAGAAGGTCTTGATGGAGTTGTGATGGTGTGTCTAGTTCTTGAATGCCTTCTAGGAGTTGAAAAAGTGCTGAATCACCGATCACCCCGTATTTGATCACTTCGGCCATCCCTGCGCGGAATTCACGTTCTGGCAATGTTTTCAGAGTTGAGGGATCGATTAATACAAGCCTTGGTTGGTGAAATGCTCCGATCAGATTTTTCCCGCCCGGGTGATTGACGCCTGTCTTGCCACCAATCGCGGCATCCACCATTGCCAGAAGGGTTGTAGGAAGTTGCACCACCGAGATACCTCTTAGCCAAGTAGCTGCTGCAAATCCAGTCATGTCGCCCACGACCCCACCGCCAAGAGCAACCATCAAGGATCCTCTTTCTAGCTTTGCTTCATAGGCTGCATCGTGAATTAACGCCACGCTCACTGGCGTCTTTTGATCTTCTCCGGCCTCGATCACCAGCAGAGTGGGCCTGAAACCGCTCTCCTTAAGGCTTTGGAGGCAAAGATCACCATATGGCTCAGCAACATCAGCATTGCTTACAACCAATACCTTGATTCCCTCTTTCAGCCCAGCACGGCGAAGCTCCTTACCAATACCCCGCAAGCCTTCCCCCCCAATGACCACCTCGTAGGGCTGGTGGCTCAGTGCTACTGGGATGCGTTGGGCGTCGATATTCACGAAAGCGGACATGAAAGAGCAAGTCTGCTGATCTCAGTTTGCCGGGTGGCATCAAACGCCCCCACGTAATCTCCTGTCAGTACAGGCATTGTGGTGATGGCTGGTCCTCTGTTTCGGGGATTAAGACAGTCTTGGAGGACCACTCTTGTGGCATGGGTATTCCTCTTGCCTGCGCTCGTCCTGCTCAGCTTGTCGGTGCTGATACCAGCGCTGATGGCTCTTTTGATGAGCTTCACCAAAACAGGTCTCGACGTTACAGACCCCCTTGTCTTTGTGGGTTTGGCCAACCTGCGACGTCTTGCTGGTGATCCGATGTTTTTTAAGGTGCTGATCAATACTTTGATCTACCTGGTTGGGGTGGTTCCACCGATTGTTTTGGGTTCTCTTGCATTGGCGGTGTTGTTGAACCGTTCATTACCAGGTATTCATTTTTTACGCGGTGCGTTCTACACACCCGTGCTCGTGTCGATTGTGGTTGCGGCCATCGCATTCCGTTGGCTTTATGCAGAGAACGGTCTTATCAATTCCTGGCTTTCCGCCTTTGTTGGCACAGATTTCGTGCCGATTGGCTTTCTCACGAATCCATTCTTGGCACTCCCGGCAGTGATGCTTGTAACCCTGTGGAAGGGGCTTGGTTATTACATGGTGATATTTCTTGCTGGCCTCCAAGGAATTCCTAAAGAGCTTTATGAGGCAGCCGAACTTGATGGTAGTGATGGCTTGCGCAAACACATCGACATCACACTGCCGTTGTTGCGGCCTTACGTAACCTTGGTTGCGGTGGTCTCATCGATTGCGGCCACAAAAGTGTTCGAAGAAGTGTTCTTGATGACTCAGGGGGGACCCGCCGACACCACTCGAACCCTTGTCTACTACGTTTACGACCAGGCTTTTGCTGAGCTTGAGATCAGTTATGCCTGCACGGTGGGCTTGGCGCTTTTCCTTTTGGTCCTGTTGCTCACTGCTGTGCGTTTGGCCTTTGCTGGTGATCAGGGCTTGCTCTGAAATCTCAATTTTGTTGGGATGCAATGCTTGCAGGATTGCGTGGTTGATTCTCTCTGCATGAGCAGCGTTAAAAGCCCAATGATTGGGGTCGTCGGTGGTGGTCAGTTGGCTCAGATGTTGGCGCAAGCAGCAAAAAGACGCGCTGTGGATGTTGTCGTGCAGTCTGGATCTGCAATCGATCCCGCTGCTGTTGAAGCAACTCGACTTGTCTTGGCCGACCCAGTGGATGTTGAAGCTACTGGCAAGCTCGTGCAGGGCTGTTGTGGCGTCACGTTTGAGAACGAATGGGTCGATATTGATGCTCTGATTCCCCTTGAACAACAAGGGGTGTGTTTTTCTCCGTCTCTTACTGCGCTTGCTCCATTGGTCGACAAAATCTCGCAGCGTCAGTTGCTTCGTGATCTAGATCTTCCTAGCCCTGATTGGACTTTGCTGAGTTCGATTTCTTTTGCTCAGCCAGAGCTTCCTACGGAGTGGAACTTTCCGGTGATGGCCAAGTCAAGTCGGTGGGGATATGACGGCAAAGGAACCAAGGTTCTCAAGAGTGTCGAGGATTTATCGCAACTTCTGCGTTCAGTGGATCCAACTCAATGGCTGCTTGAGAGCTGGGTGCCGTTCGAAAAGGAATTAGCCATTGTTGTTAGTCGAGATGCTCAGGGCCGTGTTCGTAGCCTGCCTCTTGCTGAGACTCATCAGTTCCAACAGGTGTGTGATTGGGTGATTGCACCTGCGAGTGTTGATCATGCTGTGGAAATGATGGCCTACAACATGGCAGCGTCTCTTCTAACAGAGCTCAATTACGTGGGCGTGCTTGCTGTTGAATTTTTCTACGGACCAGACGGACTACAGGTCAATGAAGTTGCACCTCGCACTCATAATTCCGCACATTTTTCGATCGAAGCCTGCAGCAGCAGCCAGTTTGATCAACAACTTTGTATCGCGGCGGGCTTGCCAGTGCCTGAAACCCATCTCCATGCACCTGGCGCCTTAATGGTGAATCTTCTAGGTTTGCAAAAAGGGGCTGAGTCCTCTCTAGATGAGCGCCTAGCGAAGCTGCGCAGTTGTGATCGCTTCCATTTGCACTGGTATGGAAAAGATTGTGAAACTCCAGGACGCAAGCTCGGTCATGTGACCGTGCTGCTTAATGGTGTTGATGCGCCCAGCCGTCAGCTCGAGGCGGAAACTGCCTTAAAGCATATTCGCTCAATTTGGCCGACGCAGGACACCGTTTGCGCTTAAATTCTGCTTGAACTGCTGTGTTGGTGACGGCCTTCTTCTAGTGCTCTGATCTGACTCTCTTTCGATTTGGGGAGGCTGTCGTGAAGGTGACGTAGACCGGACTTGCTTCCGGAAACGAAGCCCCACTTTGCTGCCCCTTCTGGTTCTTCCAGGTCGAACACTGGGGCTCGCACGGCATGGCGGTTCACCTCTTTTGAACGCCTGGACGACTGTGTTTAAGTCGTTTCAATAATGACCCTTCGTCCAATTTTGTGACAACAAAAACCTCCTGAGCTGAGCTGCCAAGTCTGGCAACCAGTTTGAAACCACCCTTGATCGGCGTTGTGATTCTCAGGCGAAGTTCTGGACAATGACCTTTGACGCGTCGGATGACGGCTGGTGTAATCGTTTGAATGCTCTTCTCCTCTGCAAGGGCCTTCAACCATGGAATTAGACCCTCTACGTAGGTGCTGTGCGTGATTACAACTCGGCCCATCGCAACTTTTTCGTGTAATTGATCGAAACTAGCCAAAGTTTCAAGTTGAAGGCAGCTCTGTCTAAGAGGCGATGCTTAAATCCTTTATTTTTGCTTGCGGCGGTTTCGATTCCAAGCATTCTACTTTTGCTCCCAGGTAAAGGCCCTCCCTGCAAGGTTCATGACGAAGAGATTCACGCGTTGTCTATCCACCCTGGCGAGGTTGTATTCAATGTGCCTGAGAGGGGTCTAACCCTTTTAATCGAGACTATAGGTAAATTTTATTTTTCTCACTCTTGCTAGGATCTTCATTCAAAGTTCAGATATATTCTGGGTCATTGTTAACCCAACAGTCAAGGATTGTTCTTCTTTGAGCAATCCCTCAATAACTATATTACGAATTAGTTTGTAGGCTAGATTCAGCTTTTGCTTACCAACGTCAGTATTTTGAACTCAGAGAGTATTGTTTGTTTGACTATTTTTGATAACTATCGAGCATGAGTCGTGGGGCCATTAGAGCGTTGTAATATTGAGATTTCTACAAATGAGTCTTTGCTGATTTTCTTTGTATTTGTTGATGGAAGTCGAACTATCTATGTTCTTTAAGTTGTCAACAATATTTTTTTGGCAGGATCTGTTCCTTTCAAGTTGATTAATCATGATTGTTTATATTAACGCTTCCAAGATTTTGTTCAATGCACATTCACCTAGGCATTGAGCGCTGAATGTTTTTGCCGTTGCTTCTCGAAAAGCCTTTTGTCAATCTTGAAAAAAGAAACAAGTACATTGTGCTGTATTGAAGGTTGATCAGCTTTGCCTTGTTTCAGCACCGTTCAAGTGGTGCCATTGTTAGCCCCTCCCCAGACAGTTGCTGGTGGTAGAGCTCGGCCTGCTCAAGTGGACCACACCAGACCTCTGCTGAACCTTGACCGTCGATTTGATGCGCAAGATTCCAGGCTCTCTCCTCGCTCATGCCTGGAATGATCCTTCGCAGACAATCAACGACGTGCTGAAAGGTGTTTACATCATCGTTGAGCACGATCACTCGAGCTTGTGGATACCTCTGAGTTTGCTTGGCACGTTCAATAAGTGGCGTAGTACCAGGAGTCGCGAACGTCATGACTGATGAAGGCTTTGACGTGTAAAATGGTTGAAGCCTTACCAGGCTAAGTCAATCTGATTTGCGTCTTCTATGTTGTTCACTCTCGCCTGGGCCTCACTGGCGGCTGTGTTCAGTTTCTCTATCGCCATGGTCGTGTGGGGACGTAATGGCGACGGTACACTGAACTTCTGAGGTGCCTGAGGCTTTCCAAAGCCTAGGGAGCAATCAGCTTCTCGCCGGAGCAGCTGTCATCCTTTTGGCCTTTGTGACCATTTCGGTTATTTATCTTTCAGTCGTTGATCGGCTAGATCGTCGTCGTCGCAAAAAGACAAATGAGAAAGTTTGATCCCCAGCTGCCATAGGTAAAGGGCGATTGGATGTCTCAGCATTCCCTAGGCCTCTTAAGGCTGAAGAAGATTGTCTACATCCCTTGTCGCTTTCCTGTCAGTTCGGCTGGAATTTGCTCGCTGCTTTTAATCCCAACGATCGTTTTCCTGCTTTTAAAGGGGCATTTGTCATCTAGCCGCACAGAACGGTTAGGGACACTTGCTCGCTTGATGACAGAGATGACTTTGATCCAGAGTTTTCGAGGAGATCCGCAAGGCCAAGCCCCGCGTCTATGGCAGGACCGTCTTGGCATGAACCTGGCCAAGGACCTTTGGCGACGTCAGGGTCGGGGTCTCTGGTGGCAGGCGTGGGCAAATGATGGCGAGGCTTATTTGCTTTTGCCAGAGATCCTTTGGCCGATGAGTGTTAATTCAAGCATTGCTTTTAAGCGTCTTGATGATGTGGTTGTCATCGCTTCAGATGGCTTGCATCGTCAACAGCTACTTCAAAGCCTTGGTGAAGGGTTTGTTCATTCTTCTGCTGCTCAATCGTCTTTACAGCGTTTTTGCAATTCTGTTCTACAACATGGGCCAGCGGTGAGCTGGAGTCCCGATGGCTTGGCTTCAGTGAGTGGAGCAATGGCACCACTTTTGCAGATTTCACGTTATGGATGTTTGTCACTGCGATTGGATCGTAATCAACTCAAATGGCAAGGAGTTGTTGGTTATCGCCCTTTTGGTTTGGCTCTAGTTGGCATTGATGCCAGCCCTTTTCAGTATCGCCCTATGGCGATCAAATCGCCAGGTAGACCTGATTCAGATCAGGCTCTCCTCAATATGCAAGTGAAGAGTATGGACTTGCTTTTTGGCAGTTTGCTTTCTAAGCAGATTATTCAGGATTCCCTTAATAAGAACTATGGCATTAATCAGCAATTAGGGTTGAGACTCGCATCATTACCACTTGATCTTAGCTTAGCCAAGCAACGTAAAGGGCCTTTTCAAGCCAGCATTCAAATCCAACTTAATCTACCAGAGGGCTCCTCACGATGGCAACCAGTTATCGATACTGTTAGTCAACATCTGGAAGCACAAAACTTCATTAAAGAAGATAACTCTGTTGTCAAAAATGATCAAAATACTGACGCTGACTTCTCTGGACTTACGCTCTGGAGACAACCTTACACGGATGGTGAGAGAGTTGTTGGTGGATGGGTTTGGCAAAAACAAAATGGAAAACCTACTCGTTTTGGTATTGCTATTGGCGACTCACCAATGCTCACTGAGATCTCTAATAAAACTATCAACCTAGTCCATCCTGATGTTATGAAAATGTCCGCTGATACAGCTGGATTGTATCGTTTAGGTTTACTTAATGGATCCTGGCCAGCCCCAGTTAAACAGGCTAAGTTGTTAAAGATGAACCTAAGTTATTTGCGGGGTGCCAAACTCAAAAAAACAGACTGGTGGTGGATGTCAGGTCAGCTGATATTGGAACAAGCTTCAACCCCCTGAGACATTTGCTCTGATGATCCAGTGTTGAGTTTTGCAGATTCATTTTGTTCCCGTTTGCGACGTTCAGATTCTAGAATTTGTTCAGTTAGTTCTACAGCCTGGGCCATCTTCTCGAGGTTGGACTTGTAGAGGTTCAGATCTTTTTCAACTCTGGCTTTGGAGAATCCAACTGATTCACTTAGTTCATAGGCGATTTGGCTTAGTTTTTCGGGATCAGAGGATTCATCACCTTGGGCAGATGCGAGAAGGCTGAGCAACCCCACGGCCATTAGGCGTGAGTAATGAAAAGTGGTGCTGCCAGTATTACGCAATGCCTTGGCGAGAGCTTCAGGAGCCCCTTTGCCTTGTTGTTGGATCCAGCCTTGGACCTCCTCAAGATCGTGACCCCGGACCGACTCAAGAGTTTGTTGGGCCTGCTTGCGCAAAGCATTTGGGTCGAAGCCGCAGCTTCGACATAGGGCATCGAACAAGGTCTTGACGTGAGCTTCTGGTCGGTAACCACGCGTGAAGACATCAAAAACTTGGCTAAGGCCAATAGCAAAGAGTGCGTCTGGGTGGAAATGCTTCTGGTGGCTCAGGAGATGCAGCTCGACAAGAAGTTCATCGGTTGTACGTCTGTACAGCGACGGGATGACATGAGGGAAATCATGATTAAACGCACGTTTGCTGTCAGCAATGGTCTTTCGGTCACTCAAGTGCTTGGCCCGACCTTTTCGCACCTGACCATAGCGCTGCTACGGCGCCGTTAAGATCGTGAAAACCGAGCAGAGCAGCATGATCCCGATTGTGATTGAAGAGTCGGGCCGCGGGGAAAGGGCCTTCGATATTTATTCGCGCCTTTTGCGTGAACGGATCATCTTTCTTGGCGAGCCTGTGACAAGTGATTCGGCAAATCGAATTGTTGCTCAGATGTTATTCTTGGAGGCGGAAGATCCTGAAAAAGATATCTATTTGTATATCAATTCACCAGGAGGTTCAGTATATGATGGCCTCGGAATATTTGACACAATGCAGCATGTCAAACCAGATGTTCAAACCGTATGTGTAGGGCTTGCAGCAAGTATGGGAGCGTTCCTCCTCTGCGCTGGGGCAATGGGTAAACGCAGCAGTTTGCAACATTCTAGAATTATGATTCATCAGCCGCTTGGTGGTGCCAGAGGGCAAGCGAGTGATATTCGTATTCAGGCTGATGAGATTCTCTTCCTAAAGGATCGATTGAACCGAGTATTAGCAGATCGTACAGGTCAACCTCTGGAGAGAATTCAAGAAGATACCGATCGAGATTTTTTCATGTCTCCCGCAGAAGCTGTTGGTTATGGACTTGTCGATAGTGTGATTGATAAGCGTCCGGTTCATTCAGTCAATTGACAAGGCTGCCTTGTGATAGGTAAGAATTGCAAGGCAAAAGAGTTTCTAATAGATATTTGTCAATCCATTAATTCTGAAGGAATTGTTTGACTTGTTTGTAATTATGAAAACATTTATCAAGAATCATCTTGGTGTCAAAATTGTTTTTATTCTAAAATTAAAGATTACATCTTGAAGCGAATGGGGATGCATTTTCAGGATCCATCCGCTGATGCTTGATTTCCTGGATGATTATTATTAAACTGCTAGTTCTATTAGCTCTGGAGGATAGGTATGCTTCTTTCCTTCTCTGGAACAGATGTAAACTCTGTTACTACTGAAACGAATTCTTCTCCGTCTATGGTTTCCTTTTCGATGAGGATTTCAACCAGTCTATCCATAGCTTCCCGGTGTTGCTTGACGATTTTTACAGTTTCGCTATAGCAATGCTTAACCATTTCCCGAACTGCCTCGTCTATTTGGCGGGATATTGCATCTGAAATCTCGCTTCGAGTCATCAGGTCTCGTCCAATAAATACTTCTTGATTTCCGCTCTCTAGAGAGACTGGCCCTAAATCGCTCATGCCAAAACGTGTCACCATTTGGCGTGCCATGGATGCTACTTGCTGGATGTCTCCACCTGCACCTGTTGTGATCTCTGCATCGCCAAAAACAACATCTTCTGCTGCTCTGCCTCCTAGTGCTCCCATGATTCGAGCCTTGAGTTGGGCTCGAGTCACCAGCATTTGCTCTTCATCTGGAGCAAACCATGTAAGCCCCTGAGCCTGACCTCGTGGTATCAGAGTCACTTTTTGGACAGGGTCATGATCTTTAACTAATGTTCCTATTAGCGCATGTCCAACTTCGTGGTAAGCGATCAATCTCTTGCTACGTCCATCAGTGAGTGGGCGCCCTTCCATGCCCGCGATGATTCTGTCAACGGCATCGTCAATTTCATCAAGGCTGATAGCCTTTTTACGACGTCTAGCCGTGAGGATTGCCGCCTCATTAAGTAGGTTGGCAAGGTCTGCCCCGGTAAATCCAGGTGTCCTTCGGGCTACATTCTTTAAGGAAAGATCTTCTTCAAGTTTCTTGTCACGTGCGTGCACCTCAAGAATTGCAAGTCGTCCTTTGATGTCTGGTGCATCCACACTGACTTGCCTGTCAAAACGCCCTGGTCGCATCAGCGCAGAATCCAGTACATCAGGACGGTTTGTTGCTGCAATAATGATTATTCCGCTATTACCTTCAAATCCGTCCATTTCTGTTAAGAGTTGGTTTAGAGTTTGTTCTCGCTCATCATTCCCACCACCTATTCCGGCACCACGTTGTCGGCCTACGGCATCAATTTCATCAATAAAGATTAGGCAGGGTGTGTTCTCTTTTGCCCGTTTGAATAAATCTCGGACTCGACTCGCGCCGACACCAACGAACATCTCTACAAATTCCGAACCAGAAAGTGAGAAGAAGGGAACACCTGCTTCTCCTGCAATTGCTTTGGCAAGCAGTGTTTTGCCAGTGCCTGGAGGCCCTACCAGCAGAACACCTCTTGGAATTTGAGCACCTACCGAGGTGAAGCGTTCGGGTTTCTTCAGGAATGTCACCACTTCCTCAAGATCCTGTTTTGCTTCAGTTACACCTGCAACATCATCGAATTTGACTCCAGTTTCAGCTTCCATTGCGAAGCGGGCTTTTGTCTTGCCGAACTGCATTGCCTGCCCTGGGCCTCCAGGCATTGAGCTTGATCGACGGGCCAGCAGAATTAGGCCGCCAATGAGGAGTAGCGGGAAGAGGAGATTGCCTAATAAGCCAAGCGCCGGCGGAGTGGTACGAGCAGGATGAATATCGAAACTGATCCCCTCGCTCTTGAGTGTGTTGATTAACTCCGGAGCAAGACCGGGGAGATCAACTCTTAGCCGTTGTACGCGATTGTCGAGTTCGGGATCTACGGCTTCCACTACTGCATTCCGTCCACCGTCGTAAATATCCACGGCGGTGACTCTTCCTGCTTCCACATAGTCGAGGAAGCGGCCGTAGCTCATCCGAGTAACCGCAGCATTACGCGGAGCGAGAGTTGCGTTACTCGGCTGCTCTCCTGTGAGCTTGCCATTTCCTAAAATTTGCCAGGCGAGCAGCAAGGCAACACCGATTGGCAGCAGCCAGAGAGCAATGAGACGCCAGCGTTGATTCATCTGCTAGAGGATGGTTCACTGACTGTAACGGTGTCGATGGTTAGATCGTTGGCTGCTAGATCCTCTTCTGGCACCATCTTTCTGAGCTTTTGAGCTCAGATTCCCACTTGCGCTTTTAGATGCTGCTTTGAGCAACCAACATCTTTGAGCCAAAAACCGTTTTGTTTTTTCCAGAAAGAACGCGTTGGTTGATTGAGTCATCAATCCCATGCAACCCGCTTTGCTTGCGTTGGGCGCTTGACCTCATTGTTTTCGTAGCGGGGGAGTTGTGATTGCTACCCCTTTTTTGATTTGCCTATTCTCTGAAAATCAAAAAGGATTTACAGGCGCCGGAGGGCAACGATTGGGTCAAGTCTTGCTGCACGTCTGGCGGGCAAAACACCAAAGATCAAACCAATTGATCCAGAGAGACTAACGGTGATTAGAACGACGCTTATTCCGATTGCTGCCGGGAGAGGGGTCAAAACTCCGATTGTTGTGACGGCGCCAACACCTACAGCTGTGCCAATGACGCCACCAAAGCTTGCAAGAACGAGTGACTCGATTAGGAATTGGCTCAATACATCGATATTGCGAGCTCCTAGGGCCTTTCTTAGTCCGATTTCCTCAGTGCGTTCACTGACCGCAACCAGCATGATATTCATGATTCCGATTCCTCCTACTAGCAGCGATATCCCTCCGATTGCTGCCAACATGAGGGTTAGTCCTCCGGTGATTGTGTTGACGATGCTGAGGGCATCTTTCTGTGATCGAACTGCAAAGTCGTCATCTCTCAGGATTCGATGTCGTTGACGGAGCAGGTTGGTGATCTGGAATTTTGCTGCCCCAGTGCTTTCTTCATTCTTGGCTTCCACACTGATAAAACTAAGGCTGACGCCATAGGTTGGATCTCTGCCTGTGAGCCGGCTAACCATTGTTGTGAGTGGAATATACGCGTTTTCATCTTGATTGTTTCCAAACACCGCTCCTTTAGGAGCCATTACACCGATTACTTCAAATGATTGATCCTTAATTCGTAGAGTCTTACCGACTGCAGCACTCGTTGGAAAGAGTTTGTTGACAAGGTCGGGACCAATCACAACCACATTGCGTGCGCTACGAAGATCTAGATCACTAATAAATCTTCCACGGGCTACTTCGAAGTTGCGCACTGGTAGAAACGATGGGGTCACCCCAGAGATTGAACTCGTAGCACTTTGGGCACCCGCTTGAATCACCTCGCTTGAGCTGATCTGTGGTGCAACTTCTTTCACGCTTGGGACTTGCTCAGCGATTGCATCTGAATCTTCGATGACGAGATTTCGCGGGAAGGCCACACCGCGACGACGAGTGTCGTTGTTGCCAGGCACCACAAACAACACATTGGCGCCCAGGTTGCTTAGTTGAGCCTCAGCCAGATTCTGAGCCCCCCTGCCAACCCCTACCAGGGTGATGACAGAAGCATTGCCTATCACAATGCCGAGCATTGTCAGGAGACTACGTAGGCGATTGGCTTTAAGGGTTGAGAACGCCATGCTCACCGTTTCGATGAGCGGAAGTGAGCTATTCATGAACCCTCAGAGCATTGAGTCGAGCTTCATTGGCAGCTTGCCGCCTGTGCCGCGATGAACTTTGCCATTACTGAGCTGCATTGTTACCACGTCTCCTTCAAGCAGGTTTCTCGTGGCATGTGCTATTCCAATGATGAACGGAATCCCTAGGCGTTTTGAGATAATGGCTGCGTGGGATTCCTCTCCTTCTTGTTCTGTAATCACTCCTGCAGACTTTCTGATTGCATCGAGATAGTCATCGCTTGTTTCATGAATGACCAGAATCTCCCCTGGTTCAATTTTTGTAGAGTCGTTTGGGGAGAAAGCAAATCTGACCTTGCCGCTAATGGTTCCTTTGCCAATACCGATCCCTTGGCCAAGCACTGCACTGACAATTCCTACTTTGACAAGATCTGTGGACCCGCTCACGCCAGCAAGGGTTCCTGCAGTTTGAATTGTTAGATCTCCTTCTTTGAGAAGACCCAATTCCTGGGCAACAGCAATTGCAGCACTGAAGGTTGCAGTGGTGCTTTTCTGGGTTGGGACAAGCAGTGGGGTGACACCCCATGCCAATTGAAGTTTTCTTGCTACAGCCAATTCGTTGGTTACGGCCAAAATTGGCGCTGCTGGGCGGAATTTACTGACGTTGTGGGCAGTGGCACCACTTTCAGTTAGTGGCACGATTGCTGCCGCGTTGAGATGACTGGCGATGCTGCTGACGGCTGAACTAATCGCGTTGGAAATGGTGCTGGCAAGATAAGTTTCGATTGGACGCTGTGGATAGTCCCGTTCAATCCGTCTGGCAATGGTGGCCATCGTTTGAACCGCCTCCACTGGATAGTCTCCTACAGCGGTTTCGTTCGAGAGCATCACTGCATCAGTACCATCTAGGATCGCATTTGCTACATCACTGACTTCTGCTCTGGTGGGCCTCGGGCTTGAGGCCATCGAGTCGAGCATCTGGGTGGCTGTGATGATTGGAATTCCAAGGCTGTTGGCCTTGCGAATCAAATCCTTTTGCAGTAGAGGCACTTCTTCGGCTGGCATCTCAACGCCTAGGTCCCCCCTTGCAACCATGACTCCATCACAGAGAGGAAGGATTGAATCGATTTGATCAATCGCCTCAAATTTCTCGATCTTCGCGATCACTGGGGTGCTGTGCCCATGATCCCCGATGAGTTTGCGGATCTCTTTCATGTCCGAAGGGTTTCGCACAAAGCTCAGTGCGACCCAGTCCACACCTTGCTGGAGTCCAAAGGCGAGATCTTGGCGATCTTTCTCTGTAAGGGCGCGAACCGATAGCTGTACATCAGGGAAGTTCACTCCCTTGTTATTTGAGAGCACCCCTCCCACTGTGACGATGCAGTGCAAGGTTTGTTCGCTTTGATCGATTTTTACGACTTTCATCTCCACTCGACCGTCATCAAGCAAGATTCGACTGCCAGTCGTGACTTCGTCTGCAAGCTTTTCGTAAGTGACGGTTGCCACTGACTGATTGCATTGAACTTGTTTGGAGGTCAGTGCGAAGGGATCGCCATTGGCCAAAGTGATAGGCCCCTTATCAAAACGACCCAGGCGAATTTTGGGGCCTTGCAAGTCTTGAAGAATGCCAATGTGCATCCCCAATTCATCAGAGACCTGGCGGATGGTGGAGATGCGCTTGGCGTGCTCGTCATGGTCTCCGTGTGAGAAATTCAGCCGGAAGGTGGTAGCACCTACCTGCACGAGTTCTCGGATTCGTTCGGCGGTCTCGGTTGCCGGACCTATGGTGGCAACAATTTTGGTCCGTCGTGTCAGATCAATCTGGGCCATCAACGGGACCTGAAACATCGCGGAAACTACCATCCAGGCCTCAAAACGTAGTTATTTTCAGCGTTGCCAATGATTTTCTATGGACATTAATCATTACCAGCATGGAGCTCGAGCTACGGCCCGCTATCCGAATGTGGGTCAGAACCCGATTTATCCAACCCTTGGGCTCACAGGTGAGGCCGGTGAAGTCGCGGACAAGGTCAAGAAGGTCCTTCGAGATCAACAAGGTGTTTTTGACCTGGATACGCGCCAAGCAATCAAGCTTGAGTTGGGAGATGTGCTTTGGTATGTAGCCCAGTTGGCTAGTGAGCTGGGCTTTGATTTAGAAGATGTGGCTCAAGCCAATCTCGATAAGCTTGCTAGCAGGGCATCACGTGGCCAGATCTCAGGAAGTGGTGATCAACGATGAAGGAGAATTTTTTGCAAAGCTCCATCTTCAAGGTAGTGCTCACTGCAGTTTTACTGGTTTTTAATCTGGTTTTCAGTGATCAAGCCTTAGCGGCAACCCTCAGTGTGGATCAGTTGAGTATCGATGCTTGTGATCAAAAGGATCCAGGTGCGCAGCCCAGTCTGACTAGGCCTATCGGCGCCAGTTGCTATGTGCTTTCAGGTGAGGTGACCAATCCAGGCAACTCTGCCGTGATTGATAGCGATGTTTTTGCTCAGATCTTGGATCCAAGTGGTGAACCTGTTTTGCCAAACCGTGCTCGGGTTGGTTCTATTGGCGACGTGCAACCCGGGTCAAGTATTTTTGCAGTGCGGTTGGCGATTCCGGCAGGAACTCCAGAGCCTTTACAAGTGAAGGGGGCAAAGGTAAAGGGATTCAAGGCTCCTGTTCGTACTCGTGCTGGAGACGATGATGAGCTGCTTCCGCTTGAACAGGCTGTAGACCCTGGTCTTTTATGGGGAACCAAGGCAGTGATCCCTTCGGAACAACCGCTAGATCAGCTGTAATAGCTCATTCCACTATTCAAGATCGCCACACTTGCAGTATTCAGCATTTGTTGCAGAAGACTCAGGGCTACTAACGCCAGGATCGCTGAGAGATCCAAGCCTCCAAGGGGAGGAATCAAGCCACGAAAAGCATTGAGGTAGGGATCTGTGATTGAGCTAACGGTGCTCAGTACTGGATTCGCCCAGTCCAGATTAGGGAACCAGCTCAGCAGCACGCGCACGATAAGCACTAGTGAGTAGATCTCAAGTGTCTGGGCTAGTACCTGTAGCAACGTGGCCAGGATTTGCATGGGTGAAGACAACTATTCTGAGAACTCTATGCAACCTGAGAAGGTTCGGCTGAACCTAAATCAGGAAGTACTGAGAAGGTTCGATGGAACTTTTCAGAGAGCGTGAGCCAATAAGACCTGCCCTCGCTCTGTCGTTTGCGTTCGATGAAGTTCTGTGCAACTAGTTCTTTGATGTGGTCGTAGGCGCCTGATCCACGTATATCGATCAGCTCCGATTGAAGAATTCTTTTTTTCAGGGCAATGGTGGCAAGGGTTCTGAGTGTTGCTATGGAAAGATCAACGGGTAAAAGGTTGTGGACCAGCTCGCCAAGGCCTGGACACAATTGAAGGCTATATCGACCATTGTTCTCTTGGATCTCTAAGGCTGTATCTCGCTGTGCATAGCCTGCCGTCAGCGCAAGTAGAGCTTGCTCAATCAGTTCTTCAGTCTCATTGGCTAGCTCTGCCATCTCTTTGAGCGTTACAGGGCGACCCTTCAAATAAAGAATGGCTTCTAAACGTGCTGGTAAGGAGAAGCTGGAGACCTCATCCCTCTCTTGAGCTGGGGAATCGGTGGCCATGGCAGGCCCTGCTATGGAATATGCCAAGTTACCGCGATCAAACGGTCTGTGCACCCAGAAATAAGCAGTAGGCGGGGTTGTTTGTTTCTTCCCAGTTTGGGTAGCCCAGATCTTCAAGAAAGCGCTGCCAATCGTCCATTTCGTTGTCCTGAACCAACACACCTACAACGATCCTGCCGACATCTGCTCCGTGATTGCGGTAGTGGAAGATGCTGATACTCCATTCAGGGTGAAGGGCACTAACAAAGTTCATAAGAGCTCCTGGGCGCTCAGGGAACTCAAAGCGATAGAGCAGTTCGCGACATCCATCTCGGCAAAGGGTTTTAGCTGAGGCAGGAAGCCGACCACCCACCATGTGACGAAGGTGCCCTTTGGTGAGCTCGTCGTTGCTGAGATCAAGGCATGCGAATCCTGACGACTGCAGTCGCGTTAAAAGCTTGGTTCGATCATCCAGGTCTAAAACCTGTACCCCGATGAATATTTGAGCTCTATCCCCTTCTGCCATTCGGTAACTGAATTCGGTGAGATTTTTCCCTGCTAGGACGTTGCAGAGTTTTCGCAGGCTGCCTGCCTGCTCTGGGATTTCCACAGCGAGTATTGCTTCCCTTTCTTCCCCTAGCTCTGCTCTTTCGGCGACAAAACGAAGCCGTTCAAAGTTCATGTTTGCGCCACATGCCACGGCCACAAGAGTGCGGTCTTGAAGATCACGTTTGGCGATATCTGCCTTCATGCCAGCAATTGCCAGTGCGCCAGCTGGTTCAAGAATTGAGCGGGTATCTTCAAAAACATCTTTGATCGCTGCACAGATTTCATCAGTGCTTACCGTCACCATCGCGTCTACGTGCATCTGGGCTAATGAGAAGGTGAGTTTTCCTACTTGACGTACAGCGACTCCGTCGGCAAATAGGCCAACATTGGGCAGCTGAATACGTTCACCAGCTTCAAGAGAGAGCTTCATTGCTGCAGCGTCGTAGGGCTCGACACCGATAATTTCGACTTGCGGCCACAAGCTTTTGACATAGGTGGCAATCCCTCCGATCAGTCCGCCACCGCCAACTGCGACATAGATTGCATCTGGTGGATCTTGGATCTGGCGCAGGATTTCTAGAGCAATCGTCCCTTGCCCAGCAATCACCTCTGGATCATCAAACGGGTGGATAAACGTGAGTCCATCTTTTTCACTGCGACGCATGGCCTCTTGATAGGCCTCGTCGTAGGTCTCTCCATGTAGTGCGACTTCAGCGCCAAGAGCACGGACTGCCCGTACCTTCATTTCGGGTGTGGTGATAGGCATCACAATCACAGCTCTGCAATTGAGATAAGAGGCGCTCAGTGCCACTCCCTGAGCGTGGTTTCCAGCACTTGAAGCAATCACGCCACGCTGCAACTCTTCTTTGCTGAGAAGGGACATGCGGTTATACGCACCACGCAGCTTGAATGAGAAGACTGGCTGTAGGTCCTCACGTTTCAACCAGATCTTGTTGTGAAGACGGCGACTGAGGTTTTTGGCCAGTTCCAGGGGGGTTTCATGGGCTACGTCATAGACACGTGCCCTCAGAATCCTCTGTAGATAATCGTCCATTACGACAGTCTTGCAATATTCAGATCCGTCAACTGTTTGCACTTGCCAGGGTTGCTTTCGTCGTTCTATAGCTGAGAAGACCTAGATTGAATGGGTTGGAGTGGGACAGGAACGCGAATGCGTCTGAGCGAGTTAACCCATCCGAATCAGCTTCATGGCTTGAGCATTGCCGAGCTTGAGGATGTAGCACGTCAGATACGGGAACGCCATCTTGAGGTGGTGTCCACCAGTGGAGGTCATTTGGGGCCTGGGCTCGGTGTTGTTGAACTCACTCTTGCTCTTTATCAAACTCTTGATCTAGATCATGATCGAGTTGTATGGGACGTTGGCCATCAGGCTTATCCACACAAGCTGATTACTGGTCGATATGGCGACTTCAATACCTTGCGTCAGCAGGGTGGTGTCGCTGGCTATCTGAAGCGTTGTGAAAGTTCGTTCGATCATTTTGGTGCCGGCCATGCCAGCACCTCGATATCAGCGGCACTCGGCATGGCCGTTGCTCGTGAGCGTCGTGGTGAATCGTTCAAATGTGTAGCTGTAATTGGTGATGGGGCTCTTACTGGCGGCATAGCACTAGAAGCGATTAATCATGCCGGCCATATGCCCAATACACCTTTTCTGGTTGTTCTCAACGACAACGACATGTCGATTTCTCCGCCAGTCGGAGCGTTGTCGACCCATCTAAACCGCATGCGCCACAGCGCGCCTGTGCAGTTCATCTCGGATAGCGTCGAGGAGAGGGTCAAGAGTCTGCCTTTCATGGGAGGGGAACTGCCTGCCGAACTCGACCTGCTCAAGGGCAGTATGCGCCGATTATCCGTGCCGAAGGTAGGGGCTGTTTTTGAGGAGCTTGGCTTCACCTACATGGGCCCTATTGATGGCCATGACATTGAACGCATGGTTCGAACCTTTGAGACGGCTCACAAGGTTGGTGGCCCTGTACTCGTTCATGTTGTTACGACCAAAGGCAAGGGCTATCCCTATGCCGAAGCAGATCAAGTTGGCTATCACGCCCAATCTGCGTTTGATCTAAGTACTGGGAAAGCTCTTCCCTCAAAAGGAAAGAAACCACCGAGTTACAGCAAGGTGTTTGGTGAGACGCTCATCAAGCTTTGTCAGCAGGACAGCACTGTCGTTGGGATCACAGCCGCGATGGCCACAGGTACTGGCCTTGACCTCCTGCAAAAGGCTGTTCCTGAGCAATACATCGATGTAGGTATCGCTGAACAGCATGCTGTAACTCTTGCTGCTGGGATGGCTTGTGAGGGGCTCAAGCCTGTGCTGGCGATTTACAGCACATTCCTGCAGCGCGCCTTCGACCAATTGATTCACGACGTGGGGATTCAGAACCTGCCAGTGACCTTTGTGATGGATCGCGCAGGCATTGTTGGCGCTGATGGACCGACCCATCAGGGTCAGTACGACATCAGTTATTTCCGGGCCATTCCTAATTTCACCGTGATGGCGCCCAAGGATGAGGCTGAACTTCAACGCATGTTGGTGACATGTCTTCAACATCAAGGCCCTGCAGCTCTCCGTATTCCAAGAGGATCAGGAGAGGGAGTACCTCTGCTTGATGAAGGCTGGGAGCCTTTGGCAATTGGTCGAGGCGAAGTGCTTTGTGAAGGTGATGATCTTTTAATCGTTGCTTATGGAGTGATGGTGCCTGCTGCGATGATCACAGCTCAGTTTTTGCAGGAAGCAGGTATCAAGGCCACTGTGATCAATGCTCGCTTCCTAAGACCACTTGATCAAGCCTTGATTCATCCGTTAGCCCGTCGTATCGGTCGTGTCGTCACGATGGAGGAGGGTGCTCTTGCTGGTGGTTTTGGTGCCGCTGTGGTTGAGTCCCTTAGTGATCAAGATGTCTTGGTTCCAACGTTCCGAATTGGAATCCCTGATCAATTGGTAGACCATGCCAGTCCCCAACAGAGCCGGGAAGCGCTGGGGCTCACACCAACACAGATGTCTGAACGAATTCAAGAACACTTTTGCTTGAATTCGAAGCCTTCTCTTGTAGGCCAGGAAGCACCGAAGGCCCTGTCAACCTGATCAATTGACTGTTTTGGTGGCAGGTGCAGGGCCAGCAGGAGCTCGGCTTGCACAACGACTTGCTAGCCAGGGGATTGCTGTAACTCTTGTTGAACGCTTAAGAGAAGCCAATCAGAATTCTTTTTCTAGTGCTGTCATCCCTATCCAGGCGGTGTCTGATCTCTGCATTCCTGCTGAAGCAATTGCAAGCCATTGGAAAGGGTGGCAATTGGTGGATCCAGATGGAATTCAACATCAATGGTGGTCTCAAGATGACCTTGGTGTGGTTCTCAACTTCGGCTCGCTACGTCACCAGCTCTGGCAGCAAGCGATAGAAGCAGGTGTTGAATTTTTATTGGGTTGGCGTGTTCACTCCGTTCTTACGGACAATGACGGCGCAAACGTTGAATTGATTGGTCCAAATGGCTTGTGTCAAACAAGGAGAGTGAGCTGGGTGGTAGATGCCACAGGTCATCGCCGCCTTTTATTGGGTTCAACTGCAGGATCCAAGCCTTCTGATACCGATTGCATGCTTGAAGGTGCTGGCGTTGAGTGGATCCTGCAGGGTGATCAAAAAACAACAGATCTCTGGCGTGACCGGGTTTGTTTTTTTTTGGGATGCCAGTGGATTCAACATGGTTATGGCTGGATTTTTCCCATGGCTGGTAATCAGTTGAAGGTAGGAGTTTGCCGTCTGCCTCCTCCACTGAAGGAGTGCCTCGAACCGATGAGCAGCATCTTGAACCGCCTGCTGATCAAGAACCAGCTTGATCAGCTACCAGTTATCGATAGACATGGCGGAATCTTGCGCAGCAGCTTAAGGCGCAGTGAAGCTCACGTTGTTGGCAGGATTGTTGGAGTTGGTGACGCTATTAGTACTGCCAATTTGCTCGGCGGAGAAGGCATCCGTCATGCTCTCGTTAGTGCAGAGGTGCTTACTCCTTTGCTTGTTGAAGCCTGCTGTCATCCATCCAGCTCAAATCAAGACAAAGACAACAAGGTCTTGATGCAATTTGAACGGCTCCTGCGTCTTCGTTTGGGTTGGCGCTGGAATCTTTCAGGTCGCTTGGCAAAGCGAACATGGTGGGGTTTGTGCGATCAAAAAGGCGATCGACGCTTGTCAGGTTTGATTAATGGGCTGTCAATGCGAGTCAGCGCTGAAGATCTGAGCCGATTGTTGTTCGAATACCGCTTTGAGCGCTACGGACTCCGCCTTCTTCCTTATTTAATGGGCTGGCGATGAATTCGCCAGCCCTAGTGCTGTTCAGAGAACGCCGCGTGAAGCTAATCCGAGGATTGTGCCCATGCCAAGGATGTGGCCTAAGCATTGGGATCCGACAACGGAGGCGTGGCTCATGCCTCCATAGAATTTGTTATTAGGCATGTCGAACCCTTCATTTTGGTGTTCGATGTTGGCCTTAGCAATGACAAATGCGAGCACGTTGCAAGCGATCATCACCATGCCCACCGCAGGCGACCAGGTGAATGTGGAAGGAGCAGCTGCAGCCAGGAGGTGCGTGAACATTTAGACCGTGGAAGCGACGCCTTATTGTCCGACATTGATAGGAGTTCTTGGCATACAAGCCATACCTCTTAAGAGTTTTTTACCACCTGTTGCTGGCCAGCACGAATAAATCCCAAAACCACGAGGGCATCGCTTAGCACTAGAAAGGCTTCTGCCGCCCCATGGAAAGTATCAACTTCAACCAGCTCAAGTCCATAAATTTGATCAGCCAGGATCGAAAAAATGATTGTCATAAACACAAAAAGAAGAGTGAGCCGGAATCCCCAGATGGATAGTCGTGGCAAGCTCTTGCTCTGTTGCGCCCACCACAGGAAACCGAGATAGGGAATTAAAGAAAGGCCATATAGAGGACCTGGGTCCATCTCAACGAGGGAGTTCAGAATCTCAGTAGAAGTGGCAAAAATCATGATTGCTGTCGTTCTGAACGCACCAAATTCCAGGTAGCTGCGGCCAAACAGCAGTTGCCAATCAGAGTCAGCCACGCTTGGAGCACAACAATTCCACTAAGGGCTTTGCTGTTGTCAAAAATATGCCAGGTGATGGCTGTCATTGCACTCACCAAGTTGGGGAGCATTGCTAGAGCCAACCATGACATTGCCCTGTTTTGGTTCCTTTTCCCCCATTGCACCACCAGCACAATCGCAAGCATCCATTCGAACAAGGATGCGAGGTGGATCCACCATGTGCCTAGAGATAGGGCGTGCACGTGATTCGCTCGATGGCAGCAGCCTAGGGAGGCTTGGTCGCCGTTAATGTTTGATGCAGCTATTGCTTGGCTATGGCAGTTCAGGCAAAGCAATGCAAGGCAGTGCTGTTATGCGGCTACTACGGCGAGCACAACCTTGGCGATGATGCTCTTTTGCAGGTTTTACTTGAAGAGCTTCCCTCACGTTTGCAGCCTTGGATCACGGCAAATGATTCAAATGTGATTAAGGGTTTAGCTCCGAAGGCTCAAGTCATTAACCGACGCTCATTGCTGGAGAGCATTAGGGCACTTTTTCAAGTTCAGGGTTTGATTCTTGGTGGTGGCAGCTTGCTGCAGGACAGCACGAGTTTTAAGAGCCTGATCTACTACTTGATCTTGATTGTGATAGCCCAACAACGTGGCGTTCCTGTTGTGCTTTGGGGGCAGGGCCTGGGGCCATTCCGTTATCGCTTGAGTCGATGGATGGTTAGGAGAGTCTTACGCAGGGTGCAGGCGATCAGCTGGAGAGATCCAGACTCTTTTCAGCTTGCTGAGCAGTGGTGCCTACCCTCTCCGATGCTGATGGCACCAGATCCAGTTTGGCAGCTTCCCTCTAGGAGCTGGGAGGGTGGCCAAGCAGTTGTGCTCTGTTGGCGTTCCACCTCAATGCTTGATCGCTTTGGCTGGCAGCATTTGCTCCAAGCCCTTGAGATGATCCTTATAGATATTGATGCTCCAGTTCATTGGCTTGCTTTTCATCAACGTCAGGATGAAGACCTATTCCGAACACTAGATAGACAAGGATTGATCAGTTCCAGCTTGAGATCAAGAAGTCATTCCTTTGCATTTGATTCACTAACAGAGGTTATGAATCAGTTCACGATGGCCAGATTGGTGCTCCCCATGCGACTGCATGCACTAATCCTGGCCCAATTGGCTGGTAGTCCCACAGTGGCACTCAGCTACGACCCGAAGGTGTCATCTGCAGCTTTGATGGCAAATGTGCCCTTTACTGATTTGCAATCGTTGCCTGACATTCGTTTGCTTGCTGGAATATGGAGGCAGGTCTTAGATGTTCCTCCTGACCTTGGAAAGATCGAAGCAATCCGCAAACAAGCTTCTCAACACAGTAAGATAATAGACAGGTTCTTTAATTAACGTTCAAGCTTCAGTTTGCCTTCTTTGACTATTGTTAAACATGACAATGACATATGAACTTTACTGATCAATACAATTCGCGATATTCTTTGCTAATTAAATCTTTTAAACTATTGTCAGCATCTTTCTCCTGAACTGGCATTGAAATGATGTTCTTTGTCTGGGGACCAATTCAGCTTAATGGTCTCGGGAATTGTGAGCTCGCTAGCGCAAAGCATCCTTAGTGGACCTCTGTTGCTCTCAAGAATGAGCAACTGGGATGTTCCCAGCCACTCCCTGTAGACAAGACGGCTAGGAATCCCATCTGAACTTAGTTGCAGATGTTCTGGTCGAATTGCTTTGATAATGCCTGATTCTGCTGGCAAAAGGTTGATCTGGGGGCGTCCTATAAAGCTGGCCACAAAGAGTGATAATGGATTGTTGTAGAGCTCTTGGGGAGTACCGATTTGCTCGATCTTTCCATCTCGCATTACGGCAATTCGATGTGCCATGGCCATGGCTTCATGTTGATCGTGTGTGACGTAGATGACTGGCTGACTGCCTTGAAGAATTAAATGGCGTAACTGGGGTCGCAGATCTTCGCGCAGCTGAGCATCCAGATTGCTCATTGGCTCATCAAGTAGATACACCAGAGGATCTCTGAGAAGAGCTCTGGCGAGTGCCACTCTTTGACGTTGACCACCTGAGAGTTCTGCCGGATGTCGCTCTGCAAGATCCTCTAATTGCATTAATGCCAGAACAGATGCCACTCGTTGTTTGCGATCAGTGGCGGATATTCCACGAACCTGAAGACCAAGTGCAAGATTGGCAAAAACTGTGAGATGGGGAAATAATGCATAGCTCTGAAACACCATGCCGATGCGTCGGTCAACAGGGGACACCTTCGTGACATCCTCGCCAGCGATAGTGATCGAACCTTCGTTGGGCTGGTCGAGTCCTGCTATCAGCCTGAGAGTGGTGCTTTTGCCACATCCACTTGGTCCAAGTAAGGCAAGGCATTCACCCTCGCCCACTTCAAGGTCTAGATGACGAACAATCCAGTTTCTACCGAAACAGCGACCGATGTTTTGTAGAACAAGATTCATCCTTTAATTGCTCCCTGTGTCAGACCGGAAACGATCTGTCGCTGAAAGATGAGCACGAGTAACAAGAGCGGCAGAGCACCTAGAACGGTGGCAGCTGCATAAGCGCCATAGGGAATTGAGTAGACCGATGAACCTGCAATTCGTGCTATGGCAACTGGAAGTGTGAGGAGATCAGCTCGACTAATCCAGGTCAATGCGATTGGATATTCATTCCAGGAGAAGAGAAAGACCAAGATGGCAGTGCTTGCGGTTGCAGGACCGATTAGGGGAATCAATACCCAGCGCAATCTTTGCCATAAGTCAAAACCTTCAAGCCTCGCGGCTTCTTCTAGTTCAGAAGGTAGATCGCGGAAGGCTGATAAAAGCAACAACACAGCCAACGGCATAGATAAGCCTGCATAGGGAAAACTGAGCGCAAGCAGATTGTTTCCGAGGTTGAAACTCCTTGCAAGTTCTAATAACGCCAAAAAAAGCAGAACATATGGAAATAGAGCTGCACCAAGCAATATAAGTTTGGCTGTTCTGGCAATATTTTGCGAGACCCTTGAAAGAGAATAGGCGGCTGGAATGGCAATCAGTAGGGTTAATCCTGTTGAGCTAATGCCAACGATGACACTGTTCAATAGATAACGCCAGAAGGGAGGGTTGGCTGTCAATACCTGGCGATAGTTGTCAAGTGTCCAACGCTGATTATGCTCAGCCAATGGTTGTAGAAGAGCTTCATGGGTGCAAAAAGATGTATAGAGCTGCCAAAGCAGAGGTGCTAAAGACCAAAGCAGGAGAACAATGATCCAAAGATTTCGCTGACGCATCATTTCATTGCCTCTCGCCAATGGCTGGCCTGGTTGATGATCAGCCAAACAAGCAGACAGGCAATAACAAGTAGAAGAAACCCGCTGATCATTACGGTGGCGCTATAGCCAAAATCTAGGAATCTCATTGCGTTTAAATAAGCATATAAAGCAAGGCTTTCCGTGCTTCCTGCCGGACCCCCACCAGTCATCACCTGAATCAAGTCGAAAACGCCGAAGGCCTGCGCAAGGCGAAATAAAAGACTAAGGAGTAAATAAGGTTGCAAGAGCGGCAAGGTGATCTTAAATAGTGCGGCTCGTGGATGGCCACCTTCGAGATAGAAAGCTTCGTAGAGATCATTGGGAATAGTTTGCAAGCCAGCCAAAAGAATCAGAGCAGCAAATGGCGTGGTCTTCCATACATCACCAACAACCGTGGCCAGCCAGGTGATATATGGATTCGAGAGGATGTTTAGAGGTTGTAGTCCAATCAGTTCGGTGAACTGCTCAATAGGTCCGTAAGGTGTATTAAAGATCCAACGCCAGCCAAGAGCCATCACAGTCGTTGGCAGAGCCCATGGGAGCAAACTGATGGCCCTTACAACACCTCGACCCCGCCAACGCTGATCGAGTAAGAGGGCTATCGCTATAGCAAGTAATAGTTCTAGGCTGACTGAAACTGTTGCGAAGCGGGCTGTCTGATAGGTGTCTTGCCAGAAGCGTTGGTCGTGCAGTAGACGAAGCCAATTCGCACCATGATTAGGAATCGCAACTAAGCCTGTGAGGACTGAATCAGCATGGAAGCTCAACCAGGAATAACGAAGTAGAGGGATACCAAAGACGAAGGCAATTAATAGAGCTGCCGGCAATAGAAGCAATTGGATCATTTAGTTTCTCTTGCCGCCATAAGAATCTTCTCGGTGTTTGCTTGGGCGTTGGCCATTGCATCGCTAACACTGGATTGGCCTGTTAAAATCGAACTAAGATTTCGTTGTAATACATCACTAATCTGTGCATAAAGAGGAGTTGATGGACGTTCATCAGTGCTTTCTAGGGCTTTAGCAAGCTCCGGAAGAATTTGTGACTTTGAGAGCAGCTCTTGGTCTTTGAATAGTTCAACTTTGGTTGGCGTATAACTTTCGTTCAAGAACAGTATTTTTTGTGCAGATGTTGAAGTGAGGAAGGCAATTGCCTCTGCTGCTGCTTGAGGGTTCGATGAGCCCTTGAGGATCGAGAAGCCCCAGCTGCCTAGGGTTGATGTGGATCGATTGCCAGCGGAAGCAACCATCGTGGTTACGCCAACATTGCCTCTAACATCGCTGTTAGGCTTCTGAAGTTCTCCCCAGGCATAAGGCCAGTTACGCATTAGCGCAACATCTCCAGACTTAAACGCTTGTAGAGCTTCATTTTCTGCGTAGTTGATCACTGCTTTGGGGCTTGCTCCACCGAGAATCAGTTCACGCAACCAACTTGCAGCCTTAAGACTTGCGGAGCTGTCGAGGCCAACATTATCGGTTTCGGGTTCAAGCCATTGCCCTCCAAATCCGTCAAGAACTTCTAGAAATACACAACTTAGGCCTTCATATTGACGGCCTTGCCAGACATAGCCATTAGCAACACGACCTTCTTTTTGGAGTTTAAGACTAACTTTAATAAGTTCCTCAGGGGTACGCGGTGGTTTACTCATCAAATCAGTCCGCCAATAAAGCAATCCCATGTCCGCCACAAGCGGCCATCGATACAGTTTCCCGTCGAAATTATTTCCAAGCATTGCCCCCGGAGCAATGGAATCAATCTTTTGTTGGTCGATCCATGGATCCAAGGGAATAAGCCATCCTGCGGCGGCGTATTTCGGCAACCAAGTTACATCAATTAAAAGTGCATCGAATGGACTTTTACCTAAAAGCAGACTGCTGATGGCTAAATCAGATACGGCTTCTGTTTCAAGTGGACCTCGAGTCACCCGTAGTTGGATCATGCCATGATGATCTTTGTTGAATTGTTGTACCAGATCAGTTGTTGACTCAGCAAATGGAGCTGGCATCAAGATATTGATCTGAATAGGGCGAGTACTCAGGGCCCAACTTGCAAATAGTGCGACACTGCTCAAAGAGAATAGAAGAGCTATCTTCGTAAATATCCTTCTCTTCATGGCTGCGTTGCTTCTATTTTATCAACCAAACTTTTCATTTGCTCTTCTCCACAATCTTTGACTGCGTATGAGTCGACAGTAGCAGTCGTTATCACATGGTTATTTTCTGGACTTCTAAGCATGCTTAGCATTTCTTCAGACAACTTAATGCCATGCTCCAGCATCTTGATGGTAACTAGTTTGCTAAATTATTTAGGGATTAGATCTTGTTCAGGTCAATCCCTAACGATTTGGCATAGACACCTAGACCTTTTTTTTGGATGGTTTTCAGTGCACGGGTGCTTACACGAAGTTTCACCCAACGGTTCCCTTCAGCCCACCAGAGGCGCCGCTGTTGCAGGTTGGCCTGTTGCAGCTTCTTTGTGCGGATGTGGGAATGGCTCACAGCCATGCCGTTGTTGGCGCGAGTTCCAGTGAGCTGACACACCCGGGACATGTCTTGATCCTCTACAGAGCTAGGGCGCTTAACCCAGACTAAAATTTTATCAAATCCAGCTTTCCTTTAAAAAGCTCGATCCATCAGCTGTCCCATCAACACAGCACTTCGGCTTTGGAATCCAGCAAGTTCATTGGGCTCCAAACCTCCTACACCGAGGCGAGCCATGTCGTATAGGTGACGGGCTAAGCCTTGTGCCAAGGATTCGGTTGGAGATACACCTGAAGTGCTGACCAGCACGGATCCAGATTTGAGTTTCAAAAGTCCTTCGACAAGTGGATGACGACGATTGACAAGAAGGACATGATGCTCGGGAAGACCTGGCAGCCTTTGATCCATGAGAGCTCCAATGTCGTTCATACGTCGCATCTGTTCTGGCAGCAAAATCATTGCTGGAGGTGCGTTATCTCCCTTAAGTGCTTGTACTTGTATGGTGACCTTGTCGTTATTAAGTGATTGCTTCATTAGAGTTCTCAGGCTTTCAGACTTGGTCTCTCCTTCCTGGTCAGTTAGTTCAGGTTTGTCCTCTTTAAGAGTGTCATCCAATTCGGCATCAACGCGCTGGAATCGGAGATCGTCATGACGCGCTTCAAGCCATGGAAGGAATTGGCTGTCTATAAACGTTTCGGTTTTAAGAATTTCAGCCCCCTGTGAAGTCCATAAGCTGAGGGCACTCGCTTGGGCAACTTCATCCGTGCAGTAAAGAATGCGATTGTTTGCTTCTGTACTCAGACGACTTTTGTATCCACTCAGCGTAGTGAAGGCTTTTTCCCCACAAGGAATTGGATCTGGAGTGCCCCCATCTGTTTCTTTTGAAGCCAGAGCAGTCGTACCAAATAGGATTAGATCGGCAACTTGATCAGCAAACTTTTCATCTTCCATTGATCCTATTTTGACGAATGGTGCTAACGCATCCCATGCTTCAGCATAAAAAAGAGGTTGTTCAGCCTTTAATCCTCGCAGACGATCGGCAACTTTCTTTGCAACAAAATTCCCAATAGATCTAACACGTCTGTCTGTTTGTAATGCGCTACGACTTACATTAAGTGGAATGTCAGGTGAGTCGATCACACCTCTTAGAGGAAGAAGGTAGTGTGGTACTACTTCTTTAATTGAATCACTGACAAATACTTGATTGCAGTAGAGTTTTATCTCACCTTTTTCCCAATCTGCGCGACCACCAATTCGAGGGAAATAGAGAATACCCTGAAGGTTATAGGGGTAATCAGTATTTAGGTGTACCCAAAGAAGAGGATCACCTTGGAATGGATATAGATAATTATAGAGTTCGATATACTCCTGATCAGTGATTTCTCTTGGGTTGCGCCTCCAAAGAGGATTTCGCTTATTGATTGACTCGCCTTCGAGTTTTACCTCAACAGGCATAAAGTCACAGTATTTTGTGATCAGAGTACGGATTCGACTTGGCTCGATGTATTCCAACTCTTCATCCATAAGATGAAGGATGACATCGGTTCCCGCTTCATTGCGTTCGGCTTCTTGGATGTTAAATCTTGGTGAGCCATCACAGCTCCAACGAATAGCTTTACTCTCGGAACAAGCAGACTTAGTGACTAGCTCTACATGCTTCGATACCATGAATGAAGAATAAAAACCTAGCCCAAAATGACCAATAATTCCGTCACTTTCCTGCTTGTATTTTTCAAGGAAGTCTTCTGCACTTGAGAAGGCAACCTGATTAATGTACTTCTTAACCTCATCGGTTGTCATGCCGATTCCGTTGTCAGAGATAGTGAGTGTCTTTGCTTCTCGGTCAATCTTGATATCAATAACTCCTTCTTCAGCTTCAGTGCAGTCACCTGCTATGGCTGCCATGCGTCTTTTGCTTATTGCATCGACGCCATTGCTGACTAGCTCTCTCAAGAAAACCTCGTGGCCGGAATAAACGGCTTTCTTGATGATCGGGAAAATATTCTCGGTGTGAATCTGGATTTGCCCTTCTTCCAGTACAGTCATTGGTTTCACTGTTTAGGATTTGACCTTAGGTAGTCTTTGCCTCAGTTCTCAAGCTGGTTTTAGGTGGGGTGACCGTACCTAGTGATTAATTCAGCTGCTTCGCTGTAGATCACGTCGCTCCTCGGGAAGGACAGCTCCTTCTACGGGGCAGACCTGGAGGCAGATACCGCAATCAATGCAGATGTCGAAATTAATCAAATAGAAATTTCTTCCTTTGTTGTTTTTGCCTTGACCAGGCTGAATGCAGCCGACAGGGCATGCCTGAGCACAGTCAGCAACCCCTTCACATATTTCTGTCACGATGCTGTGTGGCATGGCCTTGCAGATCGGACGACGAGACTCTCGAAATCCTAATGATCTAACCAGTCCAGTGTGCTACAGCCCCGATCTGATAGACGGCTGAAGGCATCTTCACGATCGCGACAGGCTTCAAGTTCAACAACAGCACGCTGGCCCTGCTTGTGCCAGTGACGCTGACGCTTGAGTGCATGTTCCAGCGTTGCTTGCTCGCCGTAGGCAACAAGGGTTGTTTCCACAGCGTCAGACGCTTTGATCTCTTTGGTCAGCAGTTCACGAATATCGTCTATGGCGAAACTAAAGCCCACCCCTGCTGCTTGAAGCCCTTTGGCACCGCAACGAGCTACAAGGTTGTCGTAACGCCCCCCACGAGCAATCACGACAGGTGCAGCATCGCTTTGACATACCAACTGAAACACCAGCCCGGTGTAGAGCTCAAAATGGGGCTGAAAGGTTGGATCCAGTTGCAGGTCAATCCCCTGATCAGCGGCCAGTGGACTCATCTGTTCAAATAGCCTTTGTAGGTTATTGAGTGCTTGTTGAGTTCCAAATAGGCCTGATAAGCGTTCGAGCACGTCTAGGGGTTCACCACGGCACTCCAAGTGATGGAGGAGGCGCTCGAATTGCTCATTCGGCAGTTGCAGGCTTTCAAGAGCAAGGCGGTCATAGTGGATCAATGCTGTTCTTATTTTTTCGCGTTGATCGTTTTGAAATGGCAGCATGATGAGATCCATTAATGCTGTGTGGCCAACGAGTAAACGTGGCTGGTGTCGTTTACTCAGTTCGAGAGTCTCCACTGCTGAAAACAGCAGGGAAAGAAGTTCCATTTCCGCATTGATGGGCTCGACCCCGAAGAGCTCTACACCGCTTTGAAGGTTTTCTTCGATGCAAAGGCTTCCTTCATCAGCAGTACGGCTTTCAAAAATTGTTCCTGCAGCCCATAGCCTCAAAGGACGAGGTCTTTGTTTAAGCCTTGTACAAGCGGCGCGAGCGATTGATGCTGTCATCTCTGGTCGTAGACCAAGGGGTTCATCGGCCACCAATCGCACGATGTCCTTACTGGCAATAGCACCACCAGCTTTCAAGGTTTCGAGCCGCTCGACCCTTGGAGGAGAGACTTCGTCGTAGCCCCATAGTCGATAAACCTCGGCAAGTCGCTGGCTAAGTTTTTGGTTTAGCTCGACCTGCTGGGGGTTCAGATCGCGAGCACCCGCTGCCGGTTGCAGGGCCATCCCTGATTTTCTCGGAGTGACTTCAGGATCCCATGCCCCTGAGTTCGGGAGCGCCAAATGAATCCGCTTCAAGGGGTTTTACTTTGCTGAGTTGATCAACAAGCAGTTTCTGCATTCCAGGCGGACAGGCCAGCACCCTGCCACTATTCAGATCAAATGTGTCACCGCGGTAATCAGTCACCTTCCCTCCAGCTAGCTCCACCAGGGCTACTCCAGCAGCAAGATCCCATGGAGCAAGACCGCGTTCCCAATAACCATCGAGTCGCCCAGCAGCCACAAAAGCCATGTCCACTGCTGCTGCACCACCACGTCGCACGCCACGTGTTCGGTGTGTCATCCAGCAGAATTCGGCGTAGTTGTTGTCTAAGCGGTTTTGCCTGTCATAGGCAAAACCGGTCACAAGCAAAGAATCAACCAGGCTTTTGCATGATGAAACCTTGATCGGTTTTTGATTGCAAAATGCACCCATGCTTGGGGCTGCCCAGTAGATCTCATCAAGGAAAGGCACAGCTATGGCGCCAAGGATTGGTGTTTGCCGCCAAGTGAGGCCAATCGAGGTAGCGAAGAACGGATAGCCATGAGCGAAATTGGTTGTTCCATCTAGTGGGTCAACACACCAACAAAGCGAACCTTGGCCAGAAAATGATCCGCTTTCTTCTGCGAGAAGGGCAATGTTAGGAGTTTCCTGCTGGAGAAATTCGAGTACACACTTCTCAGCGGCTAGATCTGCATTGGTGACAAGATCGCCAGTTCGCCCCTTGCTTTCGATGCTTTCAAGATGTCCATAGTGGCCCATCAAAATGGCACCACCACATTCAGAGGCCTTACGCGCTACAGCTGCAAGGCGCGCCAGATCTTCATTGTTCAACCCAGCTTGCTCAGCAGCAAGGGTGCAGTTCAGAGGTTTCAAGCTTCACTACCCATCAATTTGGTATGCCATCAGGAATTTATAGATTGAATGATCCTCTGAACCCCAGTCCATAGAGCGTGTCTTGTTCCTGCGTTTCCGTTTCCAGTGGAGTGATTGCTTTGTGCTCACAAAGTTAGGTCATCTCCTTTGTCGCTAGTGGACTGGGATTCTGTTTTTTGGTGTCATGTATGGGTCTACTGGAGAGCCCTGCTACATTCACGAGGGCCTGAAAGCCGCTGGAGAGGTGGCCGAGTGGTCGAAGGCGCAGCACTGGAAATGCTGTATAGGGGCAACTCTATCGAGGGTTCGAATCCCTCCCTCTCCGTTTCAAAGGAAGTCTGATACCGTCTGATTCGGTATGGGCTTCCTTTTGGAACGCTTTTATAGAAGTCGTTTTCGGGCATTTTCGGGCTTTCCTCCGTCTGATGCAATCTCATTGTGTATGACTGGTTTTTTGTTTTTTATGCGAAGCGTGTCGGCACGAAGACCAAGGCGTTTATGCACGGGCCGCCAAAATTAGGTAATCGATGTCGTTCACCTTTGGTATTAATGCCTTGTTTTAAAGGGAGCTTTAATTTTATTTGGCTCTAGAGAATAGCTAATAGCTATTAATCGCAACTACACATCTAGCTATAAACTTTGTATCTTTAATAAATACCATCATACCTTCAACCAAAGCGGCCGGATATATAATTCTGAGTAGCCTCCTGAGCAGGTGAATGGAAGATTTTCTCTGTTTCATTGAACTCAACAAGATAACCAACTTTTCCTGATCCACCTTCTTGTACCTCAGCATTGAAGAAAGCTGTGAAATCACTAACTCGAACAGCCTGTTGCATATTATGAGTGACAATTACAATCGTAAATCTATTTTTTAACTCATGCATTGTCTCTTCAATTTTAAGTGTAGAAATAGGATCAAGGGCTGAACAGGGTTCATCCATTAAAATCACTTCTGGTTCAATAGCGATTGTTCGTGCTATGCATAGCCTTTGTTGCTGGCCACCTGATAGAGAACATCCGCTTTCTTTAAGCTTATCCTTGCATTCATCCCATACAGCTGCTTGACGAAGTGAGCGTTCAACAAGCTCATTCATATCACCTTTATATCCATTAATTCTTGCTCCAAATGCAATATTTTCATAGATGCTTTTAGGGAATGGATTCGGTTGCTGAAATACCATCCCGATGCGTCGGCGTACCTCAACTGGATCGATATTTGGGGAATACAAGTCGTCTCCATCAAACATCACTCGACCTGTAAGAGAACATCCTTCTATCAAATCGTTCATGCGATTTAGAGATCGCAGAATTGTTGATTTACCACATCCAGATGGTCCGATTAAAGCTGTAATTTTGCCGCGGGGTATCTCGCAGTAAACATGTCGTACTGCTTCAAATTCATTGTAACTTATAGTGACGTTCTGAAGTGATATGCAGGGATCAGTTGAAATCTGTCTTGGCCGAGGAGAGGAAGTGGCTGTCATGGATCAGCGCGCGATTAATAATGAAGGCAATTCAGTTGTCAAGATAAAAATAGTCTTGTGTAAGTGACTCATTTTGAGGTTAAGTGGCCAATCCAGCGTGAAAGGATATTCATCGCGAGAATAAATACTACAAGAACAAATGATGCTGCCCAAGCCAATTCATTCTGAACTTGATAGGGTTGAGTTGAAAAATTATAAATCAAAACCGAAAGTGTCGCGATAGGATTGAAGAAAGCATCTGAACCACTAGGCCAAAAATATGAAAAGAGTGCTGTAAAAATCAATGGTGCTGTTTCACCAGCTGCCCGAGCAACTGAAAGAACGACTCCTGTAGCGATTGGAGTAAATGCCATTGGCAATGTAATGTGGGAAATGGTTACAAATTTAGAGGCGCCTACTCCAAGTGCACCTTTGCGAAGGTTGTCTGGTACCAATTTTAGGCCTTCATCAGTGGTTTTTATCACTGTTGGCAACATCAGGATTGAGAGTGCTACTCCGCCAGCTATCGCACTGTATGAACTGCCAAGAATGACACGTGAAGAGACAATTATATCGTAGACAAAGACGCCAGTAATAATTGAAGGAACACCTGAAAGAACATTGGTTCCAAAACGTATAAATTTAGAGAATGGTCCTTCACGTGCATATTCGGCAAGGTAGATACCTCCACCAACACCAACAGGTATAGCGATCATTCCTGCTATGGAGGTGACAATAATAGTTCCCAAGATTGCGTTGCCAATACCTCCGCCATCGAGTCCTGGGGGAGGCGGAAGCATAGTAAAAAGAGAGATACTTAATCTGGTTGCTCCTTTGAAAATTACATAGGTTAAAACAAGAATTAGTGGCAGAATGGCTACGAATGAAAATAATCCCGATAATATTGTGCAAATTCTATTAATTCTATTACGCCTCAAGCCTGGCTTGTAGTAAAGATTGGAGGATAGATCCCCACTTGTTGAAATCGCTTCGCTAGTCATTGATTTCATGTTAGTATTTAAGACTTAATCGTTTGACCATCCATTGTGAAACGATATTTACAGCAAGCGTTATCACCATAAGAATAAATGCTGCATAATAAAGTGATGAGACCTGAGTTCCATCAGCTTCTCCAAACTGATTGGCTAGCATCGCAGCGATTGTGTTGCCTGGGCCAAGCAATGACCAGCTAAAATTATTGGAATTTCCTATAATCATTGTTACTGCCATTGTTTCACCCATGGCTCTTCCCAGGGCGAGTAGTACGCCTCCAGCAATGCCCGAAATTGCCGCTGGTAGAATGACATTAATGATAGTGCTCCAGCGTGTTGCTCCAACCCCATAAGCTGCTTGACGCAGGCTAATTGGTACTTGATTGAGTGAGTCTCTTGAAATAGCTGTAATGATAGGAAGTATCATCACAACAAGTATCAAGATCGCTGGGGTCATTCCAGGCCCCATTGGCTGAGTACTAAAAAATGGAATCCAGCCAAAATATATATACAGGAAAGAAAGCCAGGGTCTTAGGAAGGGCTCCATTACAAAGATTGCCCATAGGCCAAGTACCACAGATGGAATGGCCGCTAGTAGTTCAATCATTACTCCTATGATGTTTTTAGCTCTTGTAGGTATAAAGCTTTCGGTTATAAAAATTGCTGTTCCAACCCCTAGAGGAATCGCAATTAATAGTGAAAGCAATGAGGTTACTGCTGTTCCATAGATGGCGGTTAACACTCCGTACTCATCATCAACAGGGTTCCAATTTGATGTCACTAGAAATTTCCACCCGTAGCGCCCCATCGATTCAAGTGACCCCCAAAAGACAACGATCAGGATCGCTACAAGTATCAGTGCAACCATGGATGCCATTGATATGGCGATAGTTCTAAAGCTGCTGTCGACGAATTTTTCATAAGCCGGACGTCTTCTGAGCACGTACAGCTCTTTCTGCACACCAGTTGGCATACCACAGCAATACAGACATAAGAAACCTAATCCTGAGAGGGGTGCTTTTGCATTAACAGGCCATTAACAGTCCAACATCCACATTGCTAAAAAGGCTTGGTTTAGGGTGCTTTTCGCCGTTACCTTGGAGCTTCAGTAAACGCGGCCATGGGGCGGATTGTTGGCATAGACCTAGGGACAACAAACTCCGTTGTGGCGGTGCTTGAGGCTGGTCGCCCTCAAGTGATCGCTAATGCGGAGGGCAGTCGCACGACTCCCTCAGTAGTGGGTTACAGCAAAGAAGCAGAGCTACTTGTCGGTCAATTAGCACGTCGCCAGTTGGTGCTCAATCCAAGAAATACCTTTGCCAATCTCAAGCGCTTCGTGGGACGAGGCTGGGATGAAATGGATGACAGCAGTCTCTCTGTTCCATACACCGTAAGGGCCAATGAACAGGGGAACGTGCGTGTCTCCTGTCAAGTGACGGAGCGTGAATATGCACCCGAAGAACTTGTGGCCAGCATCATTCGCAAGCTTGTGGATGATGCGGCGACATATCTAGGAGAGCCTGTTGAGGCTGCTGTAGTGACAGTACCTGCCTATTTCAATGATGCCCAACGTCAGGCGACTCGTGATGCCGGCAGGCTCGCTGGAATCACAGTGGAACGGATCCTCAACGAACCCACTGCTGCTGCACTGGCCTATGGCTTTGATCGCAGTGCCGCTCGCCGTGTTCTTGTCTTCGATCTGGGTGGCGGGACGTTTGATGTCTCACTGATGCGTGTCGCCAATGGTGTTTTTGATGTCAAGGCCACATGTGGTGATACACAACTAGGGGGCAATGATTTCGATCAGCGGATTGTTGATTGGCTCGCTGAAGCTTTTAAGACCAAGCATGACCTCGATTTACGCCGTGATCGCCAGGCACTTCAACGCTTGATTGAAGCAGCAGAAAAAGCCAAGCAGGAACTCTCTGGTGTTCTTAGTACTCCGATTTCTTTGCCTTTTATCGCAACGGGGCCTGATGGCCCTCTTCATATCGAGACCAGCCTTGATCGCCCCACATTTGAAGGCCTTTGCCCCGACCTTCTCGACCGTCTTCTGAATCCAGTGCAGACAGCTCTGCGTGATTCTGGCTGGTCTGCTGCTGATGTTGATGATGTTGTGCTTGTTGGGGGTGGCACCAGAATGCCGATGGTTCAGCAATTGCTGCGAACCCTCCTAGCCAGTGAACCGTGTCAATCTGTCAACCCTGACGAAGTCGTGGCTGTTGGCGGAGCTGTTCAGGCCGGAATCCTTACCGGTGAGCTTCGAGATCTGATGCTCAACGATGTCACTCCCCTTTCATTAGGGCTGGAAACCGTTGGTGGGTTGATGAAAGTGCTGATCCCACGAAATACACCAATACCAGTGCGCCAATCCGACGTGTTCAGCACCTCAGAGGCCAACCAATCCTCTGTTGAAATTCATGTCTGGCAGGGTGAACGTCAGTTGGCAGCAGATAACAAGTCTTTGGGTCGCTTTCGCCTGTCTGGCATTCCACCTGCACCAAGAGGTGTTCCCCAGGTGCAGGTTGCTTTTGATATTGATGCCAATGGTCTCTTGCAAGTGAGTGCAACTGATCGCACCACAGGCCGCAAGCAATCTGTGAATATTCAAGGAGGTTCCACCCTTAACGAAGAGGAATTGCAAGCCTTGCTCGCCGAAGCTGAAGCCAAGGCAGGAGAAGATCGTCGTCGTCGTGCATCAATTGATCGTCGTAATAGTGCACTCACACTTGTTGGTCAAGCTGAACGAAGACTTCGCGATGCAGCTTTGGAGTTGGGCCCATATGGGGCTGAGCGGCAGCAGCGGGCTGTAGAGACAGCGATGCGCGATGTGCAAGACCTGCTTGAGCAGAACGATCTACAGGAACTTGAGCTTGCCGTTGCTTCTCTTCAGGAAGCCCTTTTTGGCTTGAATCGACGAATTTCATCAGAACGGCGTACTGACGCCAATCCACTCCAGGGCATACGTAACACTCTTGGCTCGTTGAAAGATGAGCTCTTCTCAGATGATGACTGGGATGAAGATCCTTGGAACAGCCCTGCCCGGCAGTCCGACGGCCGACGCATCTACAGGGGACGTGAGCTAAATCCCTGGGACGATGACTTCTACCGCTAAACCGGATTACTGGTCTTTGCTAGGTGTCTCTCCAGACAGTGACGCCTCCCAGCTCAAAAGGGCATTTCGTCGCGAAGCACGGCGATGGCATCCAGACCTCAATGGCAATGATTACCACGCCGAAGAACGCTTCAAATTGGTTAACGAGGCCTATGCAGTTCTGAGTGATCCAAGACGTCGGGCTGCTTGGCAGGGATCGATGTCGACAGAGCAAGCCATTACTGATCCTTTCGCAGTTGGTTTTCCAACTTTCGATGAGTATCTGGAAGTGGTGCTCGGTTTGGAGCGCACAGACGAACAGCCTGTTGACGTTGCTGATCCTTTCCCCTCAGAACAAGTCGACTGGCCAGCGACGTCTCCACCACCACCTCCTCCTCCCGTACAGGCCAGTGATGATCTCGAGACGTTGGTCGAGTTGACCCCTGAGCAAGCCCTCTATGGAACTTCAGTGGATCTTGAGCTCGATGACGGCACTCTTTTAGAGGTTGACACACCGCCTTTGGCTGGCGATGGCTGGCGGTTACGTCTTGTGGGCGTAGCCCCTGGAGGAAGGGACCACTTCCTTCAGTTACGCGTTCAAACAGAAGACAGACTGAGGATTGACGGACTTCGTGTGCTTTATCGCCTTGAGTTGTTTCCACCTGATGCAGCTCTTGGCTGTGCAGTGGATGTCCCAACCCTGTCTGGTCCTGTCACACTCCAAGTGCCTCCAGCATCATCAAGTGGTCGTTTATTGCGCCTTCGCGGAAGGGGACTTGAGCTTGATGGACGCAGAGGTGATCAATTGGTTGAAATTGTGGTGGTTATTCCTGCTGAACTTGCTGAAGCCGAACGTGCCCTCTACCGACGACTTCAAGAATTGGCTCTTGATCCGGAAAATCTATAAAGCCGAATTAGATAATCGAGTGAGAGATCCCATCGGTCTGGCCTGATCCACATGCGCGTGTACGTCCTCCTCTATGACGCCGGTAAAGACAACGAGGGTATTCATTCCCTCGAACTTGCTGGCAAGACAGCTGTGCTGATGTTCGAAAACGCAGATGATGCCGAGCGTTATGCCGGTCTTCTTGAGGCTCAAGACTTTCCTTTACCGACTGTTGAAGTGATTGGCCGTGATGAGATTGAAGATTTCTGCCGCCAGGCCGGATATGAAGCTCGTTTTGTGGAGGTTGGCTTTATGCCAAAAACTGATGAGGAGCGTCTTTTATTTGCTCCACCAGAATCAAATCGAGATGTGAGTCACTGGCAGGATGAGGATCATTCCGTTGCAGACAGCAATGGATTGGATCAGCAAGTTGAATCATCAGATCTTGAAGAGATTCGTAAGCGGCTTGAAGGGTTGATTTGACCATGACCAATGTATTTGCAGATCTCAATTTGCATCCTTCAGATAATCGAGGGCATCTGTTGACTGAACAGGTCAATCCCAAAAGTGAATGTTTGGATCAACTAACCACAGAGTCCTTAGTGACACTTTTCTGCGAAGAGGACCGAGAGCCACAGCGCGCCGTCGCAGCGGCTACACCCGAACTTATTCAGGCAGTTGAAGCGATTACGGACCGGCTTCGAAGCGGAGGTCGCCTTTTTTATTTGGGTGCTGGCACCTCCGGACGACTAGGTGTTCTTGACGCCGCAGAGTGCCCACCAACCTTTTGCAGCGATCCTGACCTTGTTCAGGGTGTTCTTGCTGGTGGTAGCGCAGCTTTGCTGAAAAGTTCCGAGGGACTTGAAGACATTGAACAGTTAGGGCAAAAGGATCTTGAGGAGCGTGACTTTAGCCCTGCTGATTGTCTTGTCGGTATTGCGGCCGGGGGAACGACTCCTTATGTCAAAGGAGGACTTACATACGCAAAGGAAATCAATGCTTTGGCGATTGCAATTTCATGTGTGCCTATAGAACAAGCTGAGTTGCCATGCAGTATCGATATTCGTCTTTTGACTGGCCCTGAATTACTTACAGGTTCCACGCGCTTGAAGGCTGGTACCGCAACAAAGATGGCTCTAAATATTCTTTCAACCTGTGCAATGGTTCGGCTTGGCAAAGTCTTTGGTAATCGAATGGTTGATGTTTCTGCTACCAATATCAAGCTGATGGATCGTGCCTTGCGAATCCTGCATGATTTAGCTGATGTTGATCGAGTTCGTGGAACTGAGTTGCTTCAAGCAAGCGATGGATCTGTAAAAGTGGCTCTGCTGATGCATACTTGCGGTTTAGATGCTGAGGCTGCCCAGAAACTACTGATAGAGCATAATAATCAATTGCGAACAGCTTTGGCGAGTTGTAATAATTGCATTGCTTGATTTTAATTGTGTCATTGCAAGAAACAAGATAATAAGATCATTCTACTCGGTAGGTACACGATAGCAATAACAGATTCTAAACGATTTGCATATCTTCAAATGGCATATACAGCTTTCCTATGAATCGTTCCATGCCTTGTTGAATGCTGTTTATACAATTGAATCTATTGCTTTGATTTAATTAATATTTCTAGAGATGTCGCGAAAGTTGGCTTCACTGACTAGACTATTTTTTTGAGCATCCAACTGTGACCAAGGCCCTGATGGACACTGATGCTGGTTTGATTGAGTTGGACCTCTTTGATGATGATGCTCCCAACACGGTTGCCAATTTCACAAAGCTGGTTAAGGAGGGTTTTTATGACGGCCTGTCTTTCCATCGTGTGATCGATGGTTTCATGGCTCAAGGTGGCTGCCCAAATACTCGTGAGGGGGCAAAGGGGATGCCTGGAACCGGTGGGCCTGGATATACGATTAATTGTGAAATAAATAGCAAAAAGCATCTCGCCGGTTCTCTTTCTATGGCTCATGCAGGAAGGAACACTGGTGGAAGTCAATTCTTTCTTGTACATGATGCTCAGCCTCATCTCGATGGTGTGCATACCGTTTTCGGTCAGGCTGCCAACATGGATGTGGTCTTAGCCTTAAAGAACGGCTCTAGGATCAATAAAGTAACCATTCAAGAGAATTGAAAATATACAGCTGGTCTCTTTCACGACCAAAGGATCAGATTGGGAAAGCTCGTGGCATCCCAATCTTTTAGTGGGGAAAAATCATCTTTAAATAGTGTTTCCAACGACCGCTCTTCTCTCTTTAGATCTTGAGGAGGATGCATTGCTTGCTCAGCACGGTCAGTACGCAGAAGACCAATTCGACGGCTCCCTGACCATTGAATCAACTCTTGAAGCAGTAACTCCAGCGATGCTTTTTTAAGTGGATCTGATGAAACCTCAGAAGAGGTTTTCACTCGTGGACATACACGCCATACAAAGAGGGGGCGATCCCATAGAGCAAGTAGACGGGGTGAGCTTTCTGCTATGAGCTCAAGTTCATTGCTTTTGGCCCAATCATGTGCACGGGTCCTCAGCTTAGCTAACGTCTCTCCGTTCACCTCACCGTCCCAGGCAACCACAACAAAAGGTCCAACTTCTGGCGCTTTATTCTCTGATTTGCCAGCATCAATCAAGTGTCCAAGTTTTTCCCGCTTAACAGCTAAATAAGCGGCGTTGTGATCTCCAGGACAGATCACTAGGGGGACACGACTTTCGACTTGTAAGCCATATCCACCCAGTCCAGCAATTTTGCGTGGGTTGTTTGTAAGTAGACGTAAACGGTGGATGCCAAGGTCAGTGAGAATTTGAGCACCAACCCCATAGTTGCGCAGATCTGCAGGGAAACCCAAACTTTCATTGGCTTCCACAGTGTCTAGACCGCCATCCTGAAGGCTATAGGCCTTTAATTTGTTAATTAGTCCAATGCCCCGACCTTCCTGGCGGAGATAAACAACCACGCCTTCACCTTCCTGTTCGATGCGAGCTAACGCTGCCTCAAGTTGGGGGCGACAATCACAGCGCAGTGATCCAAAAGCATCTCCCGTAAGACATTCGGAGTGCATGCGCACTAAAACTGGTTCTTTCAGTTTTCGTGGATCGCCCTTGACAAGAGCAATGTGTTCCGATCCATCCAAACCATTTAAATAGCCGATTGCCTGAAAACTGCCAAAGAGACTTGGTAAATCGGCAGTGGCTTGACGGTATACAAAGCGTTCGTTCTCAAGACGGTAACGAATGAGATCGGCGATGTTGATGAGCTTGAGTCCCCAACGCCGCGCATAGTTTTGCAATTGCGGCAGTCTTGCCATTGATCCGTCTGAGTTTTGGATCTCGCAGATCACGCCAGCTGGAGCAAGCCCTGCCAGCTGTGACAAATCCACGGCGGATTCTGTATGTCCAGCCCTTTTGAGAACACCTCCTTGACTCGCTCTAAGTGGGAAAATATGTCCTGGGCGGCGTAGGTCTCTTGGACGAGTCTCCGGATGTAGGGCCACTTGAATCGTGCGCGCTCGATCCTCCGCTGAAATACCGGTAGAAACCCCTTTTTCAGGGCCTGCATCGATGCTTACGGTAAAAGCCGTTTGGTTGGCATCTGTGTTGCGATCAACCATCAGCGGCAGGTCAAGTTGATCTAGGCGACTGCCTTGCATCGCAAGGCAGATCAGACCACGAGCCTCTGTGGCCATGAAATTGATTTGCTCAGGCGTAGCGAACTGAGCAGCACAAATTAGGTCGCCCTCGTTTTCTCTGCGCTCATCATCAACAACCACAACGCATTCACCGTTTCGGATCGCGGCAAGTGCATCAGAAATGTCGTCGAAGCGGATCTCGACCGATTCAGCGGGTATAGGAGATGTCCTCAGGGCCTTAGGGATGAACGTACTGGGTTCATTATCGACACCAGTACGATCAGCCGGCATCCGCTGAAGGCAATGGAAAGTCCCCCTCGCTCTCCAGCCTCTGACATTTCTCAGGTTCGAGGCAGTCGAGTAGCGGTTATCGGCGCTACGGGCTACGGCGGTCTTCAAACCATCAGATTGCTTGAGGACCATCCCCACCTCCATGTGACCTACCTGGGCGGCGAACGAAGTGCCGGCAGGCGATGGAGTGAGCTTTGCCCTTTTTTACCCATCCTTGATGATCCTGAAGTTCAATCTCCCGATCCTGACAAGATCGCTGAATTCGCCGATTACGCAGTCCTCAGCCTTCCCAATGGACTTGCCTGCCAATTAGCACCGCAACTGCTGAAACGCAATGTTCGGGTTGTAGATCTCTCTGCTGACTTTCGCTATCGCTCACTGGAACAATGGAAACAAGTTTATGTCCATGAAGCTCAAAACCTCAATCGAGATGATGTTCAGCTTTGTAGAGAGGCTGTTTATGGGTTACCTGAATGGAAGGGACCTGAAATTGCAGTTGCAAATCTTGTCGCTGCACCGGGATGCTTCCCAACCGCAAGTTTGTTGCCCTTGCTGCCTTTTCTAAAACAGGGATTGATCGAAAACGATGGTTTGATTATCGATGCAAAAACTGGCACCTCTGGTGGAGGGAGGTTAGCGAAAGAACAATTTCTTCTGGCAGAGGCCTCGGAGTCGATCATGCCTTATGGCGTGGTAGGACATCGACATACATCAGAAATCGAACAACTTGCTAGTGAGGTTGCCGGACAGCCGATTGAGCTTCAGTTCACACCCCATCTCGTACCGATGGTGCGTGGACTGCTAGCGACGGTTTATGGACGTTTGAGAGATCCTGGATTGACCGCTGAGGATTGCACAACTGTGCTTAAAGCGGTCTATCGACATCATCCCTGCATCGATGTTCTTCCTGTGGGAACGTATCCAGCGACTAAGTGGGTGAAGTACTCCAACAAAGCTGTTCTTTCTGTTCAGGTCGATAACCGCAACAGCCGGCTTGTCTTGATGAGCGCTGTCGACAACCTGATTAAAGGCCAAGCTGGTCAAGGGGTTCAATGTCTAAACCTGATGGCTGGATTACCACCAACCACAGGGATGTCTTTACTGACCTTCTACCCTTAATTTTGAGCTGCGTTTCTCCAATTCTGGCCAGCAAGAGCAACAGATAATGGAAGCAGTTGATGCTCCATTCGCTGGATCCTTTTGCTGAGGCTCTGATGGTCGTCTGAGCTCAAAACTGGAACTGCAGCTTGCGCAAGCACCGGACCGTCATCTACTTGAGGTGTAACCAGGTGAACGGAACAACCACTGATAGGAACTCTCGCTTTAAGTGCTTGCCCAACCGCATCTAAACCGCGAAAGCTAGGAAGCAGAGATGGGTGAAGATTAATAAGGCGATTCGGGAAAGCAGCAATCAGGATTGGGGTGACGATTCGCATCCAGCCGGCCATCACCACGCCTTCTACAGCATGGTTGGTGAATGTCTTTACCAAGGCCTTATCCAGTTCTTCTCGACTACTGAATTCGCGATGATCGTGGATGACACAAGGCACACCTAGCCGTTTGGCCCGGAGACTTGCTTCACAATTAGGGTTGTTAACCACCAATATGGAAATATAAGCATCAAGTTGAGAATTTTGAATGGCTTTAACCAGTGCTTCAAAATTGCTGCCATTCCCTGATGCCATCACGCCAAGATTTAAGCGAGGGTTGAATTTTGGGCTGGCCTGGAGGGGTGGCCAGATCAGCGATCGCTTCGCATCCTTTTCATAGCAACTGTTCTGAAGAGGATTCGAAGCAGCACTGGTCAGAGAAATCTCCTTTTTATCTAAGTTGTTCATCTTGTTGACGATTGCGAAGACCAGCTACCTACATGCTCTAAGCACATCCAATTCACAACTTAATTCCTATGTGCAGCATCCAATTGGAACCCCTGCTGTGATCCATGATCTTTTTAGACAAAGTCAAGCCTTCAGATGGCTCAAGGCCATGATCAAGAACATCTTCCGTAAAGATACCCTTTTCCAGGGCCATTACAGTTGTTGCATAACGTCTTAGCTTGTTTTTGAGGTTGAGTGAGGTGGTCGAGGTTGTTGAAGTCCATCTTGATCTGTGTGACAAGGCAAGTCAGACCTTTAAGGTCAGCCTGAAATGGAAGCCAAGAACACATCGTCAGAGCTGGTCTCTGCCGATATGGACCCCAGGCTCATACACCATTAGAGACCATGTTCAGTATCTCCACAGTCTGAGCCTTTCTCAAGCCTCAAATGATTGTCAAGTGCAACGGATCGGCCCAAGTGGTTGGAAGGCTGATCTCGACACTCTTGATCTTGTCACCCTTGGCTATGTCATTGAGGCTCGACAGCTCACAGTGCGCACCTGCTACTTAGATCCGGAGTTTGCATCCCTTTGTCTTGCAGCGGCTGTGATGGAAATCGATGGTCAGCGTTGGACTCCTCATTGCCTCACCTTGGCCCTACCAGCGGGTTGGAATGCCTACGTTCCTCTCGCTGGAGAGAAACCACTCTGGGCTAAGGATTTTGATCATCTTGTTGATGCTCCTATTCATGCTGGCTGTTTCGTTTCTCAGCCCTTTGTTGTCAAAAAAAATTCTCATCAACTTCTCTGCATAGGTGATCCTCCTATGGGATGGCCAGCAAACCTTGTGAATGATGTCAGCGCTATTTGTAAAGCTACCTGTTGTCTAATGGATGAACCTCCACCAGCAGGAGATCTCTACCAATTAGTGATTCATATGTTAGAAACGGGTTATGGCGGCCTTGAACATGATTATGGCGCAGTTTTGCATTATTCCTGGCGGGCATTAACTGAGCCTGATGGCTATCGGAAGCTCCTACAATTGATAGGGCATGAGTATTTGCATCAATGGAATGTGAGACGTCTTCGACCCAGGGAATATCGACCTTACGATTATTCTCAAGCTGTGATAAGTGATGGACTCTGGTTTGCCGAAGGAATCACTAGCTACCTTGACCTCACCCTGCCATTCCTTGCTGGGCTGAGCGATCGCTCAACATTACTAAAAGATTTATCTCTAGAGTTTTCACCTCTATTAATCAACCCAGGTCGTCAAGTACAGAGCCTGGCAGACAGTTCACGTGAAGCCTGGGTGAAATTGTATAAAGCAACACCGGCCAGTACCGATTCACAGGTCAGTTACTACAGGCTTGGTGCTGCGATGGCCTTTTGCCTGGATGTTCGCCTACGCAAGCAAAACTCGTCATTAACGCAAGTACTCCGTGACCTTTGGCGGAAGTTTGGGGGTAGTCATCGAGGTTATTCCAGGTTAGACATCAAAGCTGCCATCGCTAAGTTCGATCCCAATACTGCTAATGAGGTTGATTCATGGCTTGATCAACCTGACTCTCTCCCGTTGACTTCGATAGTTACAGATCTTGGACTGAGGTTTGAAGAGAGATATTCAAACAAAAGAGAAATAGGTCTTACTTTAGTTGAACGAGAGGGGCTTATTTACGTGTCAAGAGTTGCTCTATCTAGTCCAGCCCATCATGCAGGTCTTGTAGTTGAAGATGAATTGCTTGCCGTCGGCGGATTTCGATTGCGAAAGGTCGATGATTTATACAAACTTATCTCCAATGAAGAGCCTGTATCGATCACTTTTTCAAGGCGAGGACGACTTAGTGAAACAGCACTTACGAGTGGTTTGCCCCAAGTCGATCACTGGGATATTATTATTGATTCTGAGGCACCAGCTGAGTTAAGCAATCTACGGGATCGATGGTTTCAGATTATTTAACCACTCTGATTATGTCTATTAGGAGCAAAACTAAACGATTGCTAATCATACTCATATTTTCAATAAGTGGTTTGATAATAATCACCTGGCATACAAAGAAGAGCATTTCTGATGATCAGTCAAAATTAAATCAAAGCCTCCAAAGCCATCTAGAACGACTTGGGCAATTCTCAGAAGAAGACAATCAAAAGTCAAATGGCCTGCCATCAACAAGTCAACAAAAGCCGCCGCGAGCAATATCATGGTCATCCCCACTTTCAAAGCAATGCTCTGATATCGATCAACGACTTAAGAAACGTCTTAACCACCGTCAACAGCAATTGGCAACTGAACGCAATTATGTAGTTATTGATTCATCGAATTATGGCAAAAGATATCGCTGGGATCTTTATGGCCGTCGAGTTGATCCGACTCCTAGTGTCGTAATTCTACATGAGACTACCGATTCGTATCAATCTGCAATCTATACATTTAAAGATTATCATCGCAAGGATGAAGATCAAGTTAGCTACCACACATTGATTACATTGGATGGGCGAATCATTGATGTTGTACACCCACTTAATAGAGCATATGGAGCAGGAAATTCTGCTTTTCTTGGTGAGTGGGTTGTGACAAATCCACGCTTTAAGGGATCCGTCAATAACTTCGCTTTGCATTTGAGCCTAGAGACACCATGGGATGGTCGCAATGGCTATCTAAAACATAGTGGTTATAGCGACAAACAATATGATTCTCTTGCTCTAGTCTTAGCAGATTGGATGGATCGCTTCAATATTCCCCCAGAAAATATCACTACTCATCAGCATGTTGATTTAGCAGGTGAGCGATCAGACCCCCGTAGTTTTGATTGGTCAAATCTACAGCGAAGACTAGCGGCGATTGGTTATCTTTGTGTAAGTAGCAATCCCTCAGATTAAGGGCAGCTGGGCTGAAGAACGTTGGGAGTAAATCAGACCATGTAGTTCAGGGTCTTGCATATAACGAAGAATTCTTGCGGGATAGTCAAGCTTGCCATTATGAAGATAAGCCAGTGTGGCGATCGCCTTGGCATGTTTATAAGAGCGACTAGCTTGGATTAAGGCATTAGAAGGTAAGCCTAAGTCATCCTTTAGACGCGCAATCTTTCCTGCAAGTAACTCAATATTAGATTCTGGATTGAGAAGTAAATTACGAGCACTTGAAATTTGTTCTGCCGTTGGATGCTGAGGCAAACGTTTTTGATGGATGAGTTCAGAGATGCCTAGTTGGGCTGGCCCATGGGTCTTCAATAGACCGGAATGAGCCACAAAAGGGATGTTTTCGCCTGGTTTTGAATGCTGAATTTCATCAAAGAGGATCGCTGTGACCAGCATTGGGTTGACGCGGTATCGCTTGGACTCGCGCACGATCACAGGTTTTAATTCATCCAGTCGATTGACTGTCTGAGCTCGCAGTGGCTGGAGGTGATCAATTCCTTGTGTGAACAACTGAGCTAAAGGCGTCTGAGGGCCATGTACCCCGAAACGTTTTTGAAGATATCTGAGCTCTTCTGCTGTGAAATCGGTTGGATCAAGGTGATTAACGGTTGCAATATTCAGCGGTGGTGATTGACGTGTCTGGCTTGCCTGCCGGCCATAATTCTCTGTCATGAGAACCAAGAAAAGCGAAGCCAGGACTACAAAGTCGGTTAGTCGAAGACCTCTTTTGAGTGTTTGTAGGATTCCGAAAAGAGTCTTGATCATCGCGCGAGGTTAGCCTGAGTGTCTGAGAAAATGGGCAGGCATTTTGATCGTGGATCGTTTCGAGCTGTGAGCGACGTGCATCAGCTGATTAGTTTCCCGGATTTCAGTGCCAGCGATGCCCAGGTTCAGTGGCAGCGCTTTAACAATTTGCTTTGGCATCACAACGATCTTGGAATTTGGCTGGACATCAGCCGAATGCATATCAATGCAGAAGATTTTGAACGGCTAGGGCCACGCTTTGATCAGGCTTTCAAGGCCATGCAGGCTTTGGAACAGGGAGCTATCGCTAATACTGATGAACAACGGATGGTTGGCCACTACTGGCTGCGTCAGCCGCAGCTGGCGCCTGATCAAGAGGTCTGTGATCACATTGCCAAGGAAATTGACCTGATTGAGACCTTTGGCAGCAATGTGATCAATGGCTTCATCAAAGCCCCCAATGGCAAAAAGTTCACCGATGTGCTTTGGATAGGGATTGGAGGCAGTGGCCTAGGACCTTTATTAATGATTCGTGCTCTTCAGAATGCAGAGCAGGGATTGCGATTCCATTTTTTCGACAATGTGGATCCTGATGGCATGAGTCGCGTTCTTGGCAGTCTTGGAGATGCCCTGAGCACCACTTTGGTGGTCACCGTCAGCAAATCTGGTGCAACTCCTGAACCACACCTCGGCATGGAGCAGGCTCGTCAACGCCTCGCAGCGATGGGAGGTCATTGGGCTGGACAGGCCGTTGCCGTGACGATGCTCAATAGCCAGTTAGATCAGCTTGCACAGAAGGAATCCTGGCTTAAGCGTTTTGACATGTTCGATTGGGTTGGCGGTAGAACAAGCATCACGAGTGCTGTTGGCCTTTTGCCGGCAGCTTTGATTGGTTGTGATATCCGCGCTTTTCTTGCTGGTGCTGCGCAAATGGATGAGGCCACACGTGTGTCTGATCTGCACAGCAACCCAGCAGCTTTGATGGCCGCTGCTTGGTTTGTTGCAGGAGATGGGCTTGGGCGTCGTGACATGGTTGTTCTTCCATATAGAGATCGCCTTGAGGTCTTTAGTCGTTACCTGCAACAGCTGGTAATGGAGTCGCTAGGCAAGCGTCTAGATCGGGATGGCAATGTTGTTCATCAAGGCCTTGCTGTATATGGCAACAAGGGTTCAACTGATCAGCATGCTTATGTGCAGCAATTACGCGATGGTGTTGACAATTTCTTCGCCACATTTATTGAGGTGCTTGAGGATGTTGACAACATACCGGCGATCAACAATGAGCATCCAGGTGATTTTCTCGATGGCTTCCTGCAAGGCACTCGCGCAGCGCTCAGCCAGGGAGGTCGTCAGAGCCTCACTATTTCGATGCGTCGATTTGATCCTCGTCGACTCGGCGCATTAGTTGCTTTGTTTGAGAGGGCAGTTGGTTTATATGGTGAACTTGTCAATATTAATGCGTATCACCAGCCTGGAGTTGAATCAGGTAAGAAAGCAGCCGCTGCCATCCTTAACTTGCAGTCTAGAGTTGAAGACTTGCTTGCTGATGGTGTCGAACGTTCAGCTGGAGAGATCCATCAAGTGATTGGAGATGGGTCAGAAGAAGCCATCTTTTGGATCATGAGGCATCTAACTGCGAATAAGCGTGGTTATGTTGCTGAAGGTGATTGGGGAATTCCGACTTCACTCCGTTTCAGCAAAGGCTGATCGTTTCTATGGCACTAGGTTCACCAATTTGCCTGGCACAATGATGATCCGTCTAGGAGGTTGACCCTCTAACCATTTAACGGCGATGTCACTGTTTAAGGCCAATTCTTCTAATGCCGTTTTGTCTGCGTTTGCAGGAACCTGGATTGTTCCACGTACCTTCCCTTTGACTTGAATGACCAGGTCAATCGTTTCGAGTACAAGTGCGCTTGGGTCGATTACAGGCCAGGATTGTTGATGGATGCTTCCATGCCCATGAAGCTTCAGCCAGAACTCTTCTGCAAGGTGAGGAGCAAAGGGTGCCATTAATCGAACTAAAACTGAAAAAGCCTCTGCAGCCACTTCAGTACGAACCTTATCTAGTTTTCCACTCAAGGAGTTGGATAGCTTCATGAGTTCGGAGATGGCTGTATTTAATTGAATGTCACCACTTAAATCCTCAGTTATTGCTTCTATCGCCTTGTGAGTAGCTCTTCTCATGTTGATCTCTTCTTCACTGAGATCAGCTGAATCTATGATCAAGTTTGCCGAAGAGATGGAGGCATTGTCACCATCAGTCTTAGGCCATGAAAAACTATCAATCAGACGAATAAGTCGTTGCAGAAAACGAAATTGACCTTCAACATCTGCATCATCCCATTCCAGGTCTTTCTCTGGGGGCGCTTTAAAAAGTATGAACATTCTAGCGGTGTCGGCACCGTATCGATCAATTACAACGGCAGGATCAACGCCATTATATTTTGATTTAGACATCTTTTCAAACAGGACCTCTAGTCTGTCTCCAGACTCTGGGTCCCTCGGATCACTATCATCACTAACAAGTTCAGGAGAAATATAACTGCCATTTTTAGCATTGCGGTAGGTGAGCCCTTGAACCATGCCTTGAGTAAGTAATCGATTAAATGGTTCTTTGAAGCCAATCAGATTTCTATCGTGGAGTGCTTTGGTAAAAAAGCGTGCATATAGGAGATGGAGGATTGCATGTTCAATACCACCTACATATTGATCAACAGGCAACCATTTATCAACAATATCTTTATCAAATGGACGTTGACTATTGAGTGGATCAGCAAAACGTAGGTAATACCATGAAGAACACATAAAGGTGTCCATCGTGTCTGTTTCCCTGTGAGCGTTTTCACCACAAATAGGACATTTGACCTCAACCCAATCCTGTTCTTGCGCTAAGGGGGACCCTCCTTTTCCTGAAAGATCTATGTCCCTAGGAAGGGTTACAGGTAGGTCCTCTTGCGGAACAGGCACTATTCCACAGCTTGCACAGTGAATGATAGGGATCGGGCAACCCCAGTAGCGCTGACGAGAAATGAGCCAATCGCGCAAACGGTATTGCACTTTGCTTTGAGCCCAACCCTCAGAGGCTCCATGGGTTGTAATCGCAGCCTTCGCTTCCTCTGTGGAGAGACCATCAAAGACACCGGAATTTACAAGTACTCCGGCTCCGGTCCAGGCTTGTCCATCATTGTGATGCTCGTCTGTATCTGGCATCTGAACCACAATGCGTATCGGTAGTTCGTAGCTGCGAGCAAAGATGAAATCCCGCTCATCATGAGCGGGTACTCCCATAACGGCTCCTGAGCCATAGTCAGCCAATACGTAATCGGCAATCCAAACGGGTAGTGATTCGCCATTGACTGGATTGATCACCTGTGCACCGATCGGGACCCCTCGTTTTGGTTGGTCCTCAGCGGTGCGATCCTTGACGCTGAGTTGGCTTATAAGGTCACAGAATGCAGTAACGGCAATACGTTGTTCCGGACTTGTTAGGGATTCCACCAAAGGGTGCTCAGGTGCCAAAACCACATAACTTGCTCCGTGAAGTGTGTCTGGCCTTGTTGTGAAGACCGTGATGATTGAGTTGGCTGCACCAGCGACTCTGAACTTGATCTCAGCACCATGAGAGCGACCAATCCAATTGGCTTGCATCGTGCGGACACGCTCGGGCCAACCAGTCAATTCATCAAGGTCATCAATTAACGCATCGGCATAGTCGGTGATTCGCAGGAACCATTGCTTGAGTTGTCGCTGTTCCACAAGAGCGCCTGACCGCCATGAACGACCCTCGCCATCGACTTGCTCATTAGCCAGAACAGTTTTGTCGACGGGATCCCAGTTGACTGTCGCTTCCTTCTGATAAGCCAATCCACCCGCAAAAAGTTCAAGGAACAACCACTGGGTCCAGCGGTAATAGTCCTGATGGCAAGTCGCCTGTTGCCGGTCCCAGTCAATCGACAAACCCAGTCGATCAAGCTGGGCCCTCATTTGGGCAATATTTTGGTCTGTCCAATCACCTGGATCTACGTTTCTGGCGATGGCTGCATTCTCAGCTGGTAAGCCAAAGGCATCCCATCCCATTGGGTGAAGTACCGCATCACCTCGCATGCGCTGCACCCTGGCAATCACATCGGTAATCACGTAATTGCGTACGTGGCCCATGTGCAGTTTCCCTGATGGATAAGGGAACATCGATAGGGCGTAAAAGCGTTTCTGGTTAGTCTCTGCGACTGGCGTTCGATCTAATCCTTGTCGTAACCACTCCTTTTGCCAACGCGTTTCAAGCTCAATAGGGTCATATCGAGCTGAGGATTGGCTGGAGGCAGACGTTGAGGGGAAAGACTCCGTCACGTACAAGTTTCACCAACTTTCGATCGTGCCATAACAAGATGACGCTAGGGAGTTGAGTTAGCCCAGTGGACGAATTATCAATACAGCCCGACGGTTAATCAGTACAGGTTGACTCGATCCAGGCCGTTCCAGGGCAAGGAATTCCGGGTCCTGCCAAAGCAAGCGGCCTTCCAATCGGAGCCCATCAGCTAATTCAAGACTGAGAGGGATCTCGTCCCGAACCCAACTCTGAATCAGACGAATCCCTGGAAGGCTGGGATTGAGAGGGGGGGTCTCCATAGGATTGGGATCGTTACATGCTGGTTATGTTGCAGTTCAGCAAATATCAGGGACTCGGCAACGACTTCCTCCTGATTGATGGGCGTGAGGATCAGCTGACTCAACAAGTGATCAATCCTGATCCAGCCTGGGTACGAAAAATCTGTGATCGACACTTCGGCATTGGAGCTGATGGGCTGATTCTTGCTTTACCACCTAGGGCTGATGGTGATCTGAGAATGCAAATTTTCAATGCTGATGGCAGCCTGGCCGAGATGTGTGGCAATGGCATCCGTTGCTTAACACGTTTCTTAGCTGATATCGAAGGAGATTTGTGTGTTCAGCGGTGGAACATAGAAACCCTAGCAGGAATAATTTGTCCAATTTTGCAGGAAGATGGACAAATTTGCGTCGATATGGGATCTCCATTCTTAGATCCAGAATCGATACCTACCACTCTGACAATCGGTTCTGCTGGATTGCCCCAGGGCGAGTGCCACTTGGGTGGTACATCATTGCATGTTGCAGCAGTAGGAATGGGTAATCCCCACGTGATCGTGCCTGTTGAAGATCTTGAAAGTATTCCGTTTGAAAATTGGGGACAAAGACTTGAAAAACATCACGCCTTCCCAGCCAAGACAAATGTTCATTTCTTGAAGATACACAGCCCGACTCAACTTGAAATTCGCGTTTGGGAGCGTGGGTCGGGACCAACCCTGGCTTGTGGTACAGGAGCCTGTGCATCTCTTGTAGCAGCTTGTTTGCTAGGTCTTTCTGATGACCATGCAGAGGTTCTTTTACCAGGTGGTGTATTACAGATCAGTTGGCCAGGACGTAGTGGTTCTGTTTTTATGACGGGGCCCGCTGAACCTATCTTTGACGGGGTTTTAACACCTCTTCTCTCACCAAGTCATGCTGAGGTCTTGCCTCAAGATGATCAGATTATTTGAAGACATTGAATAGTCTGAAAATATTTATAGCTCTTGAATTTATAGAGACTCCTATCTTGTATAAGATAAAAAACCTGAGGTTGATTCCCTTGAAACGGTGAATGATTGTTTAACTAGTATCTTGTTAGAGAGCTTGATCGCTCCTGCTTTTGATGCATCTGGGCATCACACTCGCATCGGTCTAGGAAAGGATGGACAGTTCTAGTTCGTGCCTATCTGAAATTTATCTGGATGCTTGTGCAACGACCCCGCCTCGACCAGAGGTGATTCAACGCATCTTGGAAGTTCAGGAGAGTGCCTGGGGTAACCCGTCGAGTCTTCATGGCCCAGGCCTGATCGCTGCTGAATTACTTGAACGCAGTCGTCAGAAGATTGCCTCATGCCTAATGGCTAGCTCAACCGAGCTGGTCTTGACCTCGGGGGCTACAGAATCTATTCATTTAGGCCTTTTGGGCATGGCTCGTTCCATGCAGTCGGACCGTCTAGTGATTTCAGCGGTAGAACATCCTGCTGTTCTTGCTGCAGCTCAGGTCCTCAAGCGTGAGGGCTGGGAGGTGTGTTACTGGCCTGTTGATCCACTCGGTCGCGTCAAACTTGAGGATCTAGATCTGATGCTTGCTCCGCCAACACGATTGGTCTCAATCATCTGGGGGCAAAGTGAGGTCGGTACCATTCAACCGATTGAGACGATTGGCTTAGCTTGTAGGGAGAGGGGCATTGTTTTTCACACTGATGCCACTCAAGTTCTTAGTCAGGGACTACTGCATTGGGCTGATCTGCCAATAGACTTACTTAGCGCATCAGCACACAAGTTTCAGGGTCCTAAGGGAATTGGCTTGCTTCTATTAAGACCTGAATTGATAGATGTTTTACAACCTTTGCAGGGTGGTGGTGGCCAAGAACAGGGGCTTCGGGCTGGTACTGAATCTGTCGCCTTAGCAGCAGGCATGGCGATGGCCCTCGAACAGTTGAAACTATCCAGGTCAGGGTGCGCTGATGTTGAGCTGGCCGATCAGGTGAAAGTTCAACGAATGCGTGACGCGTTAAGAATCAACCTGCAGAATTTGCCTGGACTTCACTTCACCGGCGATCCAATCAATCGTTTGCCTCACCATATATCCATGCTTGTGGGATCAGGAGATGACCAGCCCATCTCTGGTAGAGCTGTTGTGCGAGAACTTTCACGACTTGGCGTGGCAACAAGTAGCGGTAGTGCCTGTATGGCAGGGCAACCTAAAAACAGTGCTGTCCTGCAAGCCATGCAGATCAAACCTGAGTGGCTTCAGTCAGGATTACGTTTCTCTCTGGGTTCATGGTTAGACGAAACACAGTTGGATCAGATCCCTGATCTTCTGCAGCAGGCCATGATTGCAGCAGCATCGCCAGAATGAGCCTTACTTCTAATCCTTAAATCATCCACCCCAGCCTGTGATAAAAACTCTTCCCGCTGACCTCCACGCTGCCGAGAACATGGTTTTGGAGGCTCTACAAACCTCTTTAAAGGATCAACCCCTGGGGCGGTGGGAGGTGAACTTGAAGTTTGAGGGCTTGAAATTGATGCCCGTGGCTCTACGCCTGATGCAGAATCTGCAAGAAGATGGGTTTGAGATTGTTCTTGTTTGGCCTGATATGGGTGGTGCAGCACTGGCTAAACACAATGCTCCTGAACTTGCTAATCAGATCTCTTCAATCAATGATTTGCTCGGTGACCTGAATGGAAAAGATGATGATCGTATCTTTTTGGTTGTTGCACCACAACCCAGCGATTACGAGCAGTTTGAACTCCTCTGCAACAAACATTCAGGGGCTGTTGTCATGCTGAACGGCCGTTTGGAAGATAGTGCTGTTGGAATTGGAGGCGTTGCTAGACAACGTAGACGAGGATTTTTATCTTTATGGCGTAAGGCCTATTGGCTTGAACCATTGGAGTCTGGTGCGTTGATGCGTTCGCACCCAGGCGAATGGATCTTGTTTCGTGCTGATGTTGATGGGTATCGAGAGACGACGACCTTCGACCAGCGTCCAGATGCTGAAGCCATCGACGCTGCTCTTATTGGCACTTAGTAGATCAAGCGGACATGAGGCAAACAACAGTAATCAGTTCATTGTTTGCATCGCTTGAGAGACCAATGGTTGACTTGATCAATCGGATCGGTCTCCGTATGGTGCAGCTCTGAAGAGTTTTTATGAGTCGCCAAACCCTTTTGAAACAATTCACCCATATTGATGGGATTGCCGCAATCGTGGCACTCATCGCTCTGGGGGGTGTGTTGTGGAGTCCGAAGTTAAGTCATTCATTGGCCAGGGCCACAGGCGTCATGAGGCCTGTGAAGGTTTCTGTCGATGTTCGCAACGTGCCTACAGCTGAGCCAAATGCACTGATCGAAGCTGCATTGGCCCAGGGCCGCACCAGTATCGTTATTCGCAATCAGCCTGCAGGTTCACTGAAACTTAAGGGCATCGAAGACCTCAGAAGCAAGCTCGTGGCGGTCCAACCAGACGGCTCTGTCGTCATCGCAACGGATCCCAATTTGGCTGCCAACAGTATTCTTGATGCTCGCTTCATACTTGAAGGTGACGGCACAGTCTCCAAGACGGGAGTTGTGTTAGCTGGAACAAAACTCAAAATTGGCACACCAGTTGAGCTAGAGGGATCCAGCTATCGAATCAACGGAACCGTGAGTGGTGTCAGTGTTCAATGAGGATTCTCCATGCATGTTCCAAGATCGCCAAGAGAAACCATTCTCAATTGTTGATCCGAATTCTTGGAGCTGGGGGAATCCTGATCGGTTCAAATGTGAGTGCAGCACCAACAGTTCTTTCACCACCCCCTCCAGTTGCCGTCCAGGGCTGGCCTTCCCTTCAAACTGGGCGACTCTGCCCTTCCTTGCAAAGGAGTTTCAAATCCTTACTCGGCCAAGGCTCATCGGCATGGAGCGTGAGCGTCTTAGATCGTCATGGTCAGCTCCTTGCAGACATCAACGGAACTATTGCCAAAGTTCCAGCCTCCAATCAGAAGTTGATTACAACTGCCTTTGCGCTCGATAAGCTCGGCCCTGATTTCAAGTTGCGCACCCAACTTTTACGACGCCCTAATGGGGTACTTGAAATCAGTGGTGAAGGAGATCCTGATCTAGGTATCACAGAGATACAACGCTTTGCGATGGCAGCTCTTGGTCAGGGTGGTTCGCGCACTTTTCGTTCCCATGACGATCTCCAATTACTGATCCGAGAGGAGCCTCAAAAACGCTGGTGGCCTAGTGATTGGCACCCAGCTGACCGCATTTATGCCTATGGAGCACCGATCACCCGTCTTGCACTAACAAGCAATGCCCTTGATGTGGCTGTGACCAATCCAATTGGTCGTTTACAACGCTTGCTGGAGCGCGAAATACATCGGCAGGGGGGCAGCGCTCACTTAAGTCTTGTCAACCACGACCAGGTGAAGACAAGTTCTGCCCAGTCCGTTCTTCTTCATGAGGAAGATTCCGCACCAATGCATGCCTTGGTGAGTCTTGCTAATGCGGAGAGCCATAACTTCACAGCAGAGGTGCTGCTTCGACACGCCGCAGAAAGCTGGGATGTGAGGCTTGCCTCCAGGGAGGCTATGCGCTGGATGCAACGACAAAATCTTCCTCTGACAGGACTACGCATAGCCGACGGCAGCGGGCTCTCAAGGAACAACCGAATGAGCAGCCAAACTCTGGCGACTTTGTTGATGCGAATGGGGCATCATCCTCTTGCTCCCTACTATCAAGCCTCAATGGCCATCGCCGGACAGCGTGGGACGTTGCGCAAACTGTTTAGAGGTACTTCACTAGAAGGGAAATTCTGGGGAAAAACAGGCACTCTCAATGGAGTGCGTTCTATCTCAGGAATTCTTGAGACAGAAGATGGACCACGATACGTGAGTGCAATAGCTAATGGCGCCAGCTCACCAAATAGAACAATCGGCTTGTTGTTGAAGGCTACCCAACGCTTCAGCCCGTGTTCTTCATCGCTCTCAACTTCGAAGTAGCTCTACGCCCCCGATTGATCGGCACGGCCTTGTCTGTGTGTTGGTCAGTTGAACCGCGACTGTCATGGCTGCTGATAGTTTGAATTTTCACCAGCTCTTGGCGACCAGCAATGATGACTTGAGCGATTTCTTTGAGGCGCTGCTCAAGTTCTCCAAGGGTCTGTTCGGCATAACGGTTTGCACCGTCCTGGACACCAGCAGCTTCTTGACGACTGCGCTGAATAAGTGACTCACATTGCTGGTGAGTTTGCTGCCTGAACTGAAGAGCATCGTTATGTAGCCGTTCAGCTTCGTTCTGAGCTTCCTTCTGGAGTCGTGATCCCTCTGATCTGATCTGATCTAGTTCTTGAATTGCTTGTTGAAGGTTGCGTTCGTGCTGTTCGGTCAGCTGCCTCTTGATATCTATGGCTTCACGATCCAGTTGTTGTCGACGCTCCAGGGCCTCCTGCTCAAGTTGCTGTCGACGGCTAGAGAACTGCTGCTCAAGCTGAACAAGTTTCGACTGCATCTCATGTTCCAGCTGAACAGATTGCTGCCTGGTTGCTTGTAGCAGCTGTTCGCATTGTTGGCGGCTCTGATCACGAAGCTCGGCAACCTGTTTTTCCGCTTCTTGACGAATGGAAGCTGCATTGACCAATTGCTCGCGCTGTTGATTGGCCTGGTGAACGATCTCTTCGGCTTGTTTTCGCGCAGTTGTGATGAAATCATCACGTTTTTGGAGCAACTGATCGGCCTGGTTCACTTGCCCAGGGAGTGTCTCTCGAACGGCATCAAGCACTTCGATCGCTTCCTGTTCATTCACCAGGCGAGCGCCACTAAAGGGGATACGGCTGCCTTCCAGAACTATCTCTTCGAGTTGGTCGAGCTGTTCGAGAACGGTGAACCTAGGCTCGCTCATCACAGTTTTAGTTTTAAAGCTCAATTAAATAACCTGTGGAGGTCTTGTGCCACCACCTCAGGCACCATGTGATCAATATTGCCACCAAAACGGGCGACTTCCTTCACCATAGAACTACTGAGAAAGCTGTGATGAGCAGCAGTCGCAAGGAAGATTGTCTCAAAATCAGGAGCCAGGGAGCGGTTTGTATGAGCAATTTGGAGCTCATACTCAAAATCACTCATCGCCCTAAGACCACGCAGGATCAGATCAACCTGATTGTGACGAGCACAGCTCACTGTGAGGCCTTCAAAGCAGATCACGCTTACACCCTTGCAATGTGCTGTAGCCACATGAATCTGGTTAAACCTCTGTTGCAAGGTGAATGTTGATGTTTTGGCAGGGTTGCTTAAAACCGCTACAACAACCTCGCCGAAGAGTGCGCAGCCGCGCTCAATCAAATCCAGATGACCAAGCGTTAAAGGGTCAAAGCTGCCTGGGTAAAGGGCCCTCATGATCCAATCAAACCACTTCTGGATCCTATGCAGAGAGGTGCTGCTTAGAGTTGGTAGATCTGATGAGATGCTCAATGGCACTGGATCTAGAAACGAAAAAGGTCTTGCTTCGCAAAATCCCCCATGGTCTTTTTATTTGTGGAGTCCGCGAAGGTGACGAAATCAACGGCTTTACGGCAAGTTGGGTGACCCAAGGATCGTTCGAACCTCCCCTTGTTGTTATGGCAGTTCGATCAGAGGGAAGCAGTCATGGAATCATTGAGCGAACGAAGCATTTCTCGCTCAATGTGCTTCGGGCTGATCAGAAAGAACTTGCGGCAGTTTTCTTCAAGCCTCAGTCGGCGATGGGAGGGCGCTTTGAGTCAGCCCCCTTTCGTTATGGCGAATTGGGTCTACCCCTACTAGAGGATGCTATTGGAGGGGTTGAGTGTGAACTTGTGGGCCAGGTCGTCCATGGTGATCACACTGTGTTCGTCGGAGAAGTGAAATCAGCCCATCTAAATCAGGATGGGGATGCGCTTAACCTCGCTTCAACGGGTTGGTCATACGGCGGTTGAAAATAATTTGAGCAACGCTTCTCAGCGCACCATCCTTCTAAAGGATGAAAATAGACTTGAGCAAAGGCTTAAGGAGATTCCAGCTGAACCTGGTTGTTATCTCATGCGTGATGTAGAAGACAGGTTGTTATATGTGGGAAAATCAAAATGTTTACGAAATCGAGTCAGAAGTTATTTCCGAAATAGCAGTGACCATGGGCCGCGTATTCGATTGATGGTGCGACAAATTGCTGAGATTGAATTTATCGTTACTGATAGCGAGGCTGAATCCTTAGTCCTGGAATCTAACCTGATCAAAAATCAACAACCACATTTCAATGTGTTGTTAAAAGATGACAAGAAATATCCATATCTTTGCATAACATGGAGTGAGGAATATCCACGTATCTTTATCACAAGAGGGCGACGTTTCCGAAATAAGAATGATCGCTTCTATGGTCCATATGTAGATGTAGGACTATTACGTAGAACCTTATTTCTAGTCAAACGTTCGTTCCCGCTGAGACAACGACCACGGCCACTGCACCAGGATCGCACCTGCCTTAACTATTCAATTGGACGTTGCCCTGGCGTATGCCAGCAGAAGATCACACCACAGGATTATCATCAAGTTCTTCGCAAAGTTGCGATGGTCTTTCAGGGCAGGAATCAAGAGCTTAAGGTTTTGCTTGAGAAGCAAATGGAACGCTATTCAGATCGAATGGACTATGAGTCAGCCGCTAATATAAGGGATCAGATTAAAGGGTTAGAACAACTTACAGAAGGACAGAAGATGAGCTTGCCAGATTCAAGCGTAAGCCGAGATGTACTAGCCATTGCAAGTGATCATAGGGTTGCTGCAGTTCAGCTTTTTCAGATGCGTGCAGGTAAACTTGTTAATCGTCTTGGCTTTACTGCTGATGCAGTCGATCAAACTCTTGGAAGTGTACTCCAACGAGTTATCGAAGAACATTATAGTCAAGTAGATGCTGTAGAGGTGCCGCCAGAAGTTCTTGTTCAATACTCATTACCTCAGCAAGAATTGCTAGTTGATTGGCTCAGTGAGCACCGAGGTCGGCGTGTTCAAATCAGTTGTCCTCAACGCCAAGCGAAAGCAGAGTTGATAGAACTTGTTGAACGCAATGCAGTATTTGAACTATCGCGTGCGAAGAGTGGTCAGCAGCAACAGGAATTGGCAACAGAGGATCTTGCCCAGTTGCTTGAACTCACGAAACAACCAAGAAGAATCGAAGGATATGATATTAGTCATATCCAAGGAAGTGATGCTGTTGCATCACAGGTTGTATTTATCGATGGGCTTCCCGCTAAACAGCATTACCGAAAGTATAAAATTAAAAGTAGCAGTATCAAATCTGGCCATAGCGATGACTTCATGGCGATGGCTGAGATTATGCGCCGTCGCTTTCGTCGTTGGGCAAGGGTGAAGCAAGAAGGATCAAATTTTGAAAACCTGCAGCGCTGCAGTGGCAGTACCTTGCAGACAGATGGTCTCAATGATTGGCCTGATGTGGTGATGATTGATGGCGGTAAGGGGCAGCTTTCATCAGCCATGGAAGCATTACGAGAGCTTGACCTTCATGAGGATCTCGTCGTTTGTTCATTGGCTAAGAAGCATGAACAGATCTTTGTACCTGGACAAAGCAAACCATTGGATTCTGATCCTGATCAGTTGGGTGTTGTCCTTTTAAGGCGGCTTCGCGATGAAGCACATCGCTTTGCAGTGAATTATCACCGCCAACAAAGAGGGGTAAGAATGAACCGATCGCGGCTTACAGACATCCCTGGACTTGGCCCTAGGCGTGTCCGTGACCTTCTTGCCCACTTTCAATCCATTGATGCTATTCAGTTGGCTAGCGTCCAGCAAATCAGTCAGGCACCAGGGCTTGGACCAGCACTTGCCTTACAGGTTTGGACCTATTTCCACCCTGAAGCCGATATGGCTTTCGAGGAGGTTGCCTGATCAAGACAGATCACTTTTTTTAACTCTCACTACTAGTTCATCTCAGCAGATTGCTAATTGTTATCCATGACTTTTCCGCCCGAGGCATACCTGTGGTTTAAAACCCTCCACATTGTTGGGGTTGTGGTTTGGTTCGCCGGCCTTTTTTATCTTGTGCGCTTGTTTATCTATCACGTGGAAGCCGCTGACTTGGAACCAACTGTCAAAAAAGCATTTGAAGAGCAATACACGCTGATGGAGCGTCGATTGGCAAATATCATCACCACTCCAGGGATGATTCTTGCCGTTTCCATGGCTGTTGGATTGCTAATCACCCAACCGAGTTGGCTTAATCAAGCTTGGATGCAAGCAAAGCTTGCTTTGGTGGCTGGGCTAATCGCTTACCACATTTTCTGTTATCGGCTGATGGGTCAGTTGAATCGCGGGGAATGCAGCTGGAGCGGCCGTCAGCTTCGTGCCCTAAATGAACTTCCAACTTTATTCTTAGTATTAGTAGTGATGCTGGTTGTCTTCAAAAACCAGTTTCCAACAGGTGCAGCTACTTGGTTGATCGTTGGCCTTGTACTGTTTATGGCTGCTTCAATTCAGTTTTATGCACGATGGAGACGATTAAGACTTAGTCGACAATTGGAAAGCCCGTTAAATAATGGCTAATGTTTCTCATCCTCTAAGTGAAATCCTCTTGGGTGTTAGTTCTGAGAGTTGTCCAAATATTATGAATTTTCACTGTCATACTATTTTCAGTGATGGCAGCCTTGAGCCTGAGCTTTTAATTGCCCAAGCAAGCCAAAGAGGTTTGCAACATATAGCAATCACTGATCACCACAGCACTCAGGCCCATCATCCTATGACGGAATGGCTTGCTAGGCGAAGTGATCAAGGATTACCAGTTCCAAGACTTTGGAGTGGTTTAGAAATCAGTTGCTTGTTGAAAGGTTGTCTTGTCCATGTCCTGGCTCTTGGCTTTGAGGTTGGGCATCGTGCTCTTCATACCTATTGCCAAAACAACTCTGCAACCGGGGGATCATTACAAGCTAAAGCTGTAAAAGAGGCGATTCATGAGGCCGGAGGATTGGCAGTATTAGCCCATCCAGCTCGATACCGCTTGCGGCATGAACTTCTTATAGATGCAGCCGCTGAACTTGGCTTCGATGCTGGTGAGGCATGGTATGACTATGACTTTAAGACTAATTGGCATCCAACACCATTCATATGTGAAGCAATCGATGATCAGTTGCAGGGTCTTGGGCTAATGCGTACATGTGGCACTGATACTCATGGATTTGACCTCAGCGGACGCTAAATCGCATCTAGCTCATTAACATGACTATAGTTTTCAGATTATGCTTAGAAATATTGATCGATCAATGCTCTTGTTACATGTTTGGGATAACAACTTGTAATAAATAGAATCCCTGAAATATGATTACAAATAAGGCAACAATTAGGTTTTACTTGATGGCATTAGCTTGGTATTAATAACCCCAGCCAACATCAAAAGATAATTCAGGGCCTTTATTAAAAATAAATCTCAATAGTTAGTCGATGGCATCAAAAGATAGGCTTTTATTTTCCAATGGACGCCTGGCCTTGCTTTTAAATCTTTTAGTTACATGATGAGTTTCTTAACCCTTTTCAGCTGGATGCATTACTTATCCAGAGCTTGAAAAAAATATGGCCTTAGCAGTGAGCCGACTAGCGAGGAAAAAATAAAGCTGCAAGGTATTTACTCATCAATTTATCCCTTGACAAATTGTTCTCACTGCTATAAATAATGACCCTTAAAGTTAGAAACGTTAAGCTGGATTCGCGTCGAATACAATTGCTAGAGAATAAATCAGTATGATTATTATTATTCAGGGAATCATTTTACAGGCAAAAAGTCATCTGGCTTTGATTCAATCTGAGCCTCACTGGTATAAACAAGTTGTTTGAGTATTGCTATCTTTTCGAGCGATGCTGACTCCCACATGCCACGGTTTGCGGCTTCCAATAAGCGTTCGGCCATATCTCTAAGAACCCATGGATTATTGTCATGGAGGAAACGTTGAATATCTTTTTCTTCTAGCCATTGCTCACATAGAGCGCTATAACACCAATCTGGAATACGATCAGTCGTTGCATCATAAGCGAAAAGATAATCCAAACTTGCGCCCATTTCAAAAGCTCCCTTGTATCCATGTTGTTTCATACCATCGATCCAACGTGGATTCAACAATCGGCTACGTACAACTTTGTCGATTTCCCGTTCAAGTCGACTTAGCCTTGGACGCTCCCGTCGAGAATGATCTCCGAACCAAAGTTCAGGACGTTGACCTGAGATCACTTCCACAGCAGTTGCTAATCCACCGTGAAATTGGTAGTAATCATCTGAATCGAGGAGATCATGCTCGCGATTGTCTTGGTTGTGAAGCACGACCTGCACATCCTGCAAGCTGCGCTCAAGACCCTCTCGATCAAGGCTTGGATTAGATGCACCGTCATATCGCCATTGGCTCCAGCTCAAATAGGCCTCACCAAGATCGGAACGATCCTCCCAAGAGCCAGAGTCAATTAATGCTTGAAGCCCCGCGCCATATGCCCCTGGAGCAGAGCCATAAATTCTGCCTTGGGGTCCGTGCTTGCGCGTGGTTGCTGCCAATGGATTAAATTTTTCATCTTCTTTTAGATTTGAGATGAGTTTTTGAGCCTGATGCACCCAACTCACAAGTTGGGGAAAAGCGTCACGAAAGAGACCTGAGATCCTTAGGACCACGTCAACCCTTGGACGTCCAAGAAGGCTTAAGGGGATCACCTCTAGATCAATCATTCGCCTACTGGGACCATCCCAAACAGGTCGAACACCGATCAATGCCAGCAGTTGCGCAATGTCCTCGCCGCCATTTCGCATGGTTGCTGTTCCCCATACAGAAAGAGCAAGATGAGTTAGTGGCTCACCATGCTCAAGTAGATGTAAGTCCAACAGCTGTTCAGCACTTCGCTGCCCCAGGTCCCAAGCTGCTTCTGTAGGTAGTCCACGCAGATCCACTGAATAAAAATTTCGGCCAGTAGGAAGAACTTCCGGGCGGCCACGAGTTGGTGCTCCAGAAGGGCCACTTGCTATACGGCGTCCAGAAACAGCTTTGAGGAGTGCTTCATATTCTTTCCTCGGACTAGTGATAAGGCGAGGCCAGAGATCATGTTCGATTCGTGAAATTAGGGGGTCACTTTTAGCAGACTTGAGCCAATCTCGTAGTGGCTTTACAAGTAAGTTTTCATCATTGCCCTTCCTCTTTTCAATCTGCTTTTTGCCTAGAAGAACATTTAAAACCATCAAAGCTTGTTCTTCTATCCAGGCCACTGCATCGCCTTTTCTTCGAGCCTTGTCAAGGCCAAAGCTGATTAAAACTTTACTGTCATGGTTAGAAAGCAACTCACCTTCTTCATCACACCAGGGATCACAGTTCAATTCGAGGCGCCTTGCGATGGCTTGTGTTAGTCCTGGCTGATCCGAAGAAGGTGACCGTGCTATTGCTAGAAGAAGTTCAATGGCACTCTTATCAGATGGTGCTTGACCAAACCGATGCAACCCTGTGCGAATTTGAGACTCCTTAAGTTCACAAAGATAGGCCTCAGCTTGTTCAAAACTTGTGATCAGCAGATCACGGTAACTTTCTGATTTATCGAAGACTTCGGGAAGCCCAGGAAAATTATTTAAGCGCAAAAGATCCAACAATTCTTCCTCTAGTTTGTGTACTCGTTTCGCACCCAGCTGTGTAGCCTCGACATATTCATCCAACAAGGACTCAATCCTAAGTAAATCTCCATGAAGCCCGGCTCGACCAAGGGGTGGGGTGAGGTGATCAATGATCACAGCGGCTCCACGACGTTTGGCTTGAGATCCCTCTCCAGGGTCATTAACAATGAAGGGATAAGCATGTGGTACTGCTCCAAGAGCAAGATTTGGATAGCAGGATTGACTAAGACCGACACCTTTACCTGGCAACCATTCGGCACTTCCATGTTTCCCAACGTGAATCAACAGATTGGTTGCATGTACCTCTCGCATCCAAAGATATTGAGCAAGATATCGATGAGGTGGTGGTAGATCAGGTGAATGAAGGTCAGCAATTTCATTGCTGTCGTAGCCACGACTCGGCTGAATCAATACCACGACCTGGCCAAAAAGCATGCCATGAATAGCAAAACCATCGGCTTCGAGATCCTCAGCTTGTTCAGGTAACCCCCAACGTTTAATAATCGGCTCACATGCTTCTAATGGTAAGGTTTTCCACCACTTCAAATACTGTGAAAGTGAGAGATATGACAGTGGTTGTCGGTTTTGACTTTCTGGATCATTGGTACGCGATCTGAGTAGATATTTCATCAACTCCTGGCCATCGGCAGGAATCGGATTGCAACCGAGGTCATGTCCGCTCTCTTGTAACCATCCCAAAATGGACGCTGTGCTTGCAGGAGTATCCAGCCCTACTCCATTAGCCAGTCGCCCATCACGGACGGGGTAATTGGCCAGAACAAGGCTGATGCGTCGTTGGTTTGGCTGAGATTGTTGAAGCTTGATCCACGCCTTTACATGACTGACCGCCCATGCCAGTCCTTCATCATCAGGCTCCATGACCTGTACAGCTGTTGCGAGTGAGGCATTCGCCTGCACAGTTGAACGAAAAGCACCAGGCCGAGAAGTGATCCGCCCATCTAGTTCTGGCAGAACGACTTGCAATGAAAGATCTAGAGGGTCTAACCCTCTACTGCTGTTGATCCATTCCTTGCGGGTGCGACCGCTGCTGAGTACTTGCACAACCGGTACATCCAAGGCCTCCCATAGATCTGAACCAAGCCCAGCTTCTTGAAACTGCACTGATGCAAACGAGGTGGTCGTCATCACTGCAGCGACGTTCTGTTGCTTAAGCAGGTGTTTTACGCCTTGCTGAACGGCAGGATCTCTAAGGCTGCTGACCCAGAGAGCACGCGGGACTAACCCTTGTGCACGAAGTTGCGTATTAAGGGCTTTTGGAAAGGCAAGATCTCCAGCCTGAGAAAGGGCGCGATACAGCACAACTCCCACCTTGGGCCCATCTTCATGTCGCCAATCCCAAGGTGAAGGGTCAACCATCGCCTTCAACACGATCTGATCAAGATCGATGGGAGTTCCTACGAGAAGTTGCTCAATGACTCGAAGAAACATCACCATGTTGTCCACACCACCTTCACGCATCAGCTCTGCGAGCCGATCAGCCAATGGGATGGGGTGGCTTCCGAGGGAATGAAGCTCAACATCCAAATCTGTAGTGCCAGAAAGAATCAGCAATTGACGAGGCGAGGCTCGTTGTTGCCAAATCCCAAGTTGTTCAAGCCCGTAGCTCCAGTGACCCCGACCACCAAGAAGGCGAACAACGATGAGCTGGGCTTTAGCTGCCGTCGTAGCGAGATAGTGATCAACCTGAGCTGGATGGGAAAGAGCGGCGAGAGGCAGCGCGCGAATACGACCCTTCCATGCCTGCTGTGATGGAAATTCAAGAACAGAGGCAAGAGTAGAAATATCTGTTCTCGCACTTGTCAGTAGAAGGATTTGTGCCTGTGGTTGTTCAACGAGGATCATTTCCTCGGCTGGTCCTTCACCTGGCAGGCTTGCTAAACGATGCATTGGCTCATTCTTTGATGGAAAATGCCACGTATGAGACGAGGTAATGAGAAGATTTGGCCATTAGGGCCCTATCCAAGTAATGCATCAGTTCCTGCCTTATGCCTGGTTCCAGGGAGCTTGTGTTCCATTCGAAGAGGCCAAGATTTCTGTTGCCACACATGCTTTGCACTACGGCACAGGCGCTTTCGGAGGCATGCGTGCCATACCTGATCCCCTAAACAGCAACACCATGTTGCTCTTTAGGGCAGACCGTCATGCCAAAAGACTCAGTCAAAGTGCTCGATTGTTGCTGACGGAACTCAGCGAGACAAGAATTCTCTCAGCGCTTGAAGCAATGTTGCAGGCGAATCGACCAACCACTCCCATTTATCTACGACCTTTCGTCTACACGAGTGATCTAGGCATTGCGCCTCGACTCCACAATATTGAAACTGACTTCCTTATCTATGGTCTAGAACTTGGCGACTACCTATCTCCAGAAGGCGTGAGCTGCCGGATCAGTAGCTTTACGCGCCAAGAGGATCGCTCACTGCCGCTACGAGGCAAGATCAGTGGTGCTTACATCACAAGCTCTCTCGCGAAAACGGAAGCGGTCTTAAGTGGATTCGATGAAGCATTGTTGCTCAATAGCAGAGGCAAGATCAGTGAAGCAAGTGGCATGAACCTATTCCTGGTCAGGGATGGTCAGTTGATTACCCCCGGTGTTGATCAAGACATTTTGGAAGGGATCACGCGATCCAGTGTCCTTGAACTGGCACGGGCGATGGGCTTATCTGTGATTGAACGCCCTGTGGACAAAACGGAACTATTTATTGCTGATGAGGTGTTCCTTACCGGAACAGCTGCAAAAATCACGCCAATACGTCAGATTGAATCAACCATATTGGCTACAGAACGACCGATTATGAATGCTCTTCGAGACCGTCTAATCGAGATAACTCAAGGACGTGATAAGGATTATGAGCACTGGATAACACGTATTTGTATGACTAATGACTGATTCTTGAGAAGAGCAACCGATCTATCAGTAAGGGGCTATCTAGGATCGCATCAAAGCATGAGAGACAGGATGACAGCAGGACCATTGGATATCACCAGACCAGAATCAGCTTTTTTGGCACGCCTCCACTCGTCAGAACGTCCAGTTCTTGTATTTGATGGTGCCACGGGTACATCCCTGCAAAAACAGAATCTCAGTGCTGATGATTTTGGTGGTGCATTACTAGAAGGATGTAATGAGAATCTTGTCGTTACTCGACCAGACGCAGTGAAGGAGGTGCATCGCCAATTCCTTGAATCAGGTTGCGATGTCATTGAGACAAATTCCTTTGGTGCTGCTTCCATTGTTCTTGCGGAATATGGATTAGAAGGCCAGGCCTTTGAACTGAATAGACAAGCTGCACGGTTAGCAAAATCAATGGCAGTTCAATACAGCACAAAAGATCAACCTCGTTTTGTCGCAGGATCCATCGGACCAACAACAAAGTTGCCCACACTTGGACACATCGCATTTGACACGATGCGTGACTCCTTCCAAGAACAAGCAGAGGGACTATTAGCAGGAGACGTTGACCTTTTTATTGTTGAGACTTGCCAGGACGTCCTACAAATCAAGGCCGCTTTGCAAGGAATAGAATCTGCATTCTTAAAAGCTAATGAACGTCGCCCTATCATGGTTTCAGTGACAATGGAAACCACAGGAACGATGCTTTTGGGGTCAGACATCGCTTCTGTTGTGACAATTCTAGAACCATTCCCTATTGATATTCTTGGTCTTAATTGTGCTACTGGTCCTGAACAAATGAAGGAACATATACGCTATCTGTCAGAACACTCACCTTTTACAATTAGTTGCATCCCCAATGCAGGTCTACCAGAAAATATTGGCGGGGTTGCTCATTACAGATTAAAGCCACTGGAACTAAAAATGCAACTCATGCATTTTGTTGAGGATCTTGGTGTTCAAGTCATAGGGGGATGCTGCGGTACAACTCCAGAACACACTTCTGCATTAGCAGAACTTGCAAAAGAGATGCGTGCTGCTCAAAGGCCATGTCGACAAGGTGAAAACGAACAGCAACGCCAACTCTTCGGGTATGAACCATCAGCTGCTTCAATTTATGGAATTACTCCCTATCACCAAGACAATTCATTTTTGATCATTGGTGAACGTCTAAATGCAAGTGGTTCAAAGAAAGTTAGAGAGCTATTGAATAGTGAAGACTGGGATGGTCTTGTTGGTCTTGCACGAGGGCAGCTTAAAGAGAATTCTCATGTTCTTGATGTTAATGTCGACTACGTTGGGCGTGATGGTGAGAAAGATATGAATCAACTTGTTAGCCGACTCGTAACTAACATTAATCTTCCATTGATGCTCGATTCAACAGAATGGCAGAAAATGGAGGCAGGGCTAAAGGTTGCAGGTGGTAAATGTATACTTAATTCCACAAACTACGAGGATGGAGAGGAACGTTTCTTCAAGGTTTTAGATCTAGCGAAAAAATATGGTGCTGGATTAGTCATTGGCACAATCGATGAGAATGGTATGGCAAGAACAGCGATGCAAAAGGTCGCGATTGCAAAACGAGCTTATCGTGATGCAACTGAATATGGCATACCTGCTCATGAAATATTCTATGATCCACTTGCTCTGCCAATTTCAACTGGTATCGAAGAGGATAGGCGAAATGGCCTTGAGACAATAGAAGCAATACGAGTTATTCGTGATGAGCTAGAGGCAGTACATGTTGTTCTAGGTGTCTCTAATGTAAGCTTCGGATTATCTCCAGCTGCCAGAATTACTCTCAACTCGGTATTTCTTCATGACTGTACTGATGCTGGAATGGATGCAGCTATAGTTTCACCTGCAAAAATTCTACCTCTCAATAAAGTAAGTGATGAACAACAAAAGATATGTCGTGACTTAATAAATGACCATAGACGTTTTGAAAATGAGATCTGTACCTACGATCCTTTAACAGAGCTAACGAGTCTATTTGAGGGGGTTAGCACTAAGGAAGCGCGTGCTTCAGGGCCTTCATTGGCTGATTTGCCTGTTGAAGATCGACTCAAGCAACACATTATTGATGGAGAGAGAATTGGCCTGAATGAAGCCCTCGATGAAGGTTTGGAATCTTACAAGCCTCTACAACTTGTCAATACATTTCTTCTGGATGGAATGAAGGTTGTTGGAGAGCTTTTCGGTTCAGGAAAAATGCAACTTCCTTTTGTTCTTCAATCGGCTCAAACGATGAAGGCAGCCGTTGCTTACCTTGAACCGTATATGGAAAAATCAGCAGGAGATAAATCATCTAAAGCAAAATTCCTAATTGCTACAGTAAAAGGCGATGTACATGATATTGGCAAGAATCTAGTTGATATTATTTTAACAAATAATGGCTATGAGGTGATTAACTTAGGGATTAAACAGGACGCGGCTTCAATTATAAATGCTCAAATGACACACCAGGCAGATTGTATTGCTATGAGTGGACTACTGGTAAAATCAACAGCATTCATGAAGAGTAATCTTCAGGAATTTAATGATTCTGGTATTACCGTTCCAGTGATATTAGGTGGTGCAGCTCTGACCCCTAGATTTGTAAACCACGATTGCAGCGAAGTCTATAAAGGGAAGCTAATTTATGGCAAGGATGCATTTACAGATCTAAGGTTTATGGACGCCTATGTCAAGGCACTTTCTAATGATCGTTGGGATGATTGTAGAGGGTTTCTTGACGGCACTCCTGATGGGTTGACACTAGGAGGACAATCTACTGAACCTGATTCACCTCACTCAAACAATGACGAAGATCCTCAAGAGGAAAACCAAAAGAACATCCAAGATATTAATTTAGTAGTTAATACTAATCGTTCTGAAAAAGTCCACCAAGAAGACGCAGTTACTCCTCCATTCCTTGGTTCAAAACATCTGAAATTAGACGCAATTCCTCTTGACGAGATCATTCTATATCTAGACCGAAACGCTTTATTTTCAGGGCAATGGCAAATACGCAAGAGAAAGGATCAATCTCGCGAGCAATATGATCAGTATATTAATGATGAAATAGAACCAATATTGCAGCATTGGCTCCATAGAATTCGTAACGAGTCACTTTTACATCCTGGACTCGCATATGGATATTTCCCATGTGGTCGGAAAGATAATGATCTTTTAGTTTTCAATAATGAAGACCATAGTCTGCTTGGCAAGTTTAATCTTCCACGCCAAAAAGGTGGTAATAGATATTGTATTGCTGATTTCTATAGAGACCTTGAAGGCGGCTTGCCTAAGGATATTTTACCTATGCAAGCAGTAACAATGGGTGAGAATGCGAGTATTTTTGCGCAGAAGTTATTTGAATCAGATGCATATACTGACTATCTCTTTTTTCATGGACTTGCAGTTCAACTGGCTGAGGCTCTCGCCGAATGGACGCATTCTCGAATACGTTGTGAGTGTGGATTTAAATCAGATGAGCCTAAAACTTTGCAAGATGTACTTGCACAGCGCTACAGAGGTAGTCGCTTTTCATTCGGCTACCCTGCCTGCCCAAACGTTGGCGATTCTCGCCAACAATTGAAGTGGTTAAAAGCCGACTTAATCGGTTTGACAATGGATCCAAATGATCAACTACACCCTGAGCAGAGCACAACGGCTCTGGTTACTCTTCACAGTAAGGCTAGATATTTCAGTGCCTAAATTGCAAAGCCTTTATTCAGCGATTTGAAAAAAGAATTTTGCTTTTCAATTTCACGACAATCATATATCCCATGAGAAGTGAGCTTTTTGCCTGGTCTAATCCTGGCAAAGCGCCTCCATTGTATCGATCACTTCCTGTTGAAAATCGTCTAGAGAGCCTGAGTCGCTGAGGTCAAGTCCTTCGCCTGCAGCGTTTTGGGTCAGTTCATGGAAGTGAAAAGCACCTTCCCCATTAGCGAGGAACTCGATAGCCGACGATTCACCACTTTCGCGAAAGGCATCGCAAAGAGCAAGGAAGGCGGCGTCTTCTGTGAACTCCCAATCCATTGAGGAGGCATATCTGATTGACCTTTAACGCCTGCCCCCCGTCATCCGTCAACCATCTCGAAGAAAAATGTGCCACTACTTCGGCAGACTCCTATGCTCAAACAGAGGAGCCTTGGCTCTATAAAGTCAGTGATAGCAATTGATCTGCAAGGCAATGCGGTCTTTCTTACTGTGTTTGCCAAGGAATCTTTGGTGAAGCTTGGTCACATCGGATCAAGACGCATTTTTGGCTTTTGTTGCTTTAGCTGCGCTTCCGACCTCCCTGCAACACCTCATAGCCATTAAGCAAGATTGGCCCTGGGAGCCTCTAGGGAGGCTATTCAAGGGGGGTTGCGGCAAATTCCCCATTGAGGCCTACTGACACGCTTGTGAAGGCGTTGGCGGCGCATCGATGACCATTGGCCTCATCGTTGATCACCATGGTTCTGACCATTTGCTGAATGATTGGTTTAAGCACGTCTCAGTAACCGGAAAAATATCTGTAAATAATCAATTTCTATCTGGCTTTTGGATGCAGCATTGGCTTTCAATCAATTTAAGTGCTGTACTAAATACTTCAAAAGGCTTTCAGAAATAAAAAGATTTACTAGGCAAGCACTGCATAGGCAAAGTTTTTCTTTGCAGAGATATTCAATAAAGGCACTGACAATTGCCCAGCTTATGAATTACTCTAAACATTTACCGATATCCACCAGGCATAGGCCTACCATAATGTTAGATACAAAAAATTATTTTTATTTATAAATTATAGATATATGTAATGGTCCCTAATCAAAAGAGGTTGTATTACGGCTATAGTTTATTTGGCTTTAAGGAATACCAGACTAGACGCTCGTGAAAGATTTCAAACATCCGGTCTATTGTAATTATTAAGTGGATCTAACAAAGCATTCGTATAGTCAGATGCTTTTCGAAAAATAGATTCTGATCTTATTATAAAACCATCTCTAAAATAGCTAGATTTTGCTATCATTCGCAAAGGAAAAGAATTGATTTGCAGTTAATTTGAATATCACTACATTATTGGCAGATTTCTCCAATTCTAAGTTTTATGGAATTTTCAATACAATCTATAGGCTGTGTTTAATGTTGGATTTGCAATTCATGGAATCAAACTGTTAAAGGATTGACAGTTGCGCATTCAACTGCAAAAGTGATCTTATTAATTTATTTTTAATGTACCAATCAGGGCAAATTCTAGGATTTTAAATTTTCCGTGAAACATCAAGGTCATAATCTTCTGAATTTTTCAAAAGCCATACTATCTTGTGGTCTCATCGTGGCTGTCATTAATATCATTCTAATCTCAATTCATGGTTTCCATCAAAGAACAGCAAGAAATCAACTTATGAAGCTCTTTCTGGAGGGTATGCAAGCCATAAAAGAAGAAAATCACTTTCAAAAAATTCGAAGAACGATTCTTCGCAAACAACAACCTATTCTGCACTTCTCTCTTCTAAGGATGTTGATTGCTTGTCTTTAGAGTTAAAAGTTGGTCTGATTAGCCAAAAACCACCAATACAAATAAAAATAAAGGATTCAGGGTTTTGTAAACTTCCCTCTGGCAGGCTTATTAACGAGCATACTCTAAATAATATGTTGAAGATAAAGAATTCTCAGATTGCTGATATCAAATGTTTTGCCACCACCAGTATGTGCATCCTAGTCAACAATCAGCCTTATAGATCTAAAGTTTATTTAGTTAACCGGAGCAATGGCTGGATTGCGGTTAACCAACTCTCGCTTGAGGATTATGTCGCTTCTGTTGTTGGTGCTGAAATGCCCAGTCTTTGGAATATGGAGGCTCTTAAAGGTCAGGCGGTTGCTGCACGTTCTTATGCGCTTGCCCATATCGCAAGACCTGCGAACAAGGATTTCCATCTGGGTGACACCACCCGTTGGCAGGCATACCGAGGGATATCAAGCCAAACATCACGCTCTACGCAAGCAACTCAAGCCACCAAGGGAATTGTTCTTCGCTACAAGGGAGGAATTGTTGAAAGCCTTTATGCGTCAACGGTAGACATCACTTTACAAGCTCATGGCCACCTAGGAGCGAGCATGAGCCAGCATGGGGCCCAGAAATTGGCACTGAGTGGTTTGAAGTTCAATGAAATTCTTGCTAGGTATTACACAGGTGCTTCCTTAGCCAAACTACAAAGCCGTGGCAATTGAGCATTACTGGGATCAGGCGCTTGAACGCAGCACTGCAGCACAACTAAATGGTGCACTGGTACCTCTCAGCACCGAGCTCACAAGAATTCGAGCACGAAAAGGAGAACCCTTTGAACTGCGCAAGCTAAAAGGCCACCCGCCATCTCATCTCCTAGCCAGAGGTCCAAAACCTAACCCTTTTTTACCTTGGGACCCAAGCTTGGAGGTTAGTCAAATTGGCATGAGACATCTGCTAATTCTCAATAAATATCCGGTTCAAAAGGGACACATGTTGTTGATCACACGTGAATGGGCCCCTCAGCATGGTTGGCTTAGTTGTGATGACTGGGAGGCACTGCTAAGTGTTGATCAGGACACCAAGGGGCTTTGGTTTTTTAATAGTTCTCCAACGGCTGGAGCTAGTCAACCTCACAGACACTTGCAATTGCTAAGACGATGCGACGCCGATCGCAGTTGTCCTCGACAGGAATGGTTTCAATCATTAGTAAACTCCTCACCCAGGGAAAGCTGTCAACTTACTCAATGCTGTGCTGCAACAGCTAGAGCACAGAATCATGATGCTCAAATTCATTATCAAGCTTATCTAACGCTTGGCGAAAAGATTGGACTTGGTAATCCGGCAGAGAATCAACATCCAAGACAACCATACAATTTGCTGCTCACGAAGGAATGGATGGCACTGATACTTCGAAGCCGAGAGGGAATTGCAGGCTTCAGCATTAATGCACTTGGATTTGCCGGTTACCTTCTAGCCACAGAAACATCTGATCTGGACTGGCTTAATCATCATGGGCCTGAGGCCTTGCTAGAAGGCGTGGTCAAGACGATTCAGTGATTCTACGGTTGTGCTTCAGGGCAATTACATGGATCTCTAGAGGGACAGGCGATCGCTAAACGACCGCTTTTTACTTCCGGTTCAAATGATGAATGACAAACTCAAACGTCGAAATAAGCAGATCGAAGAACATCTGCAACTCGTTAGGCCAATAGCACTCCACTACGCTTTTCGTACTGGACAGGACAAAGAGGACCTCACTCAGGTCGGAATGTTAGGCCTTATCCGAGCCGCACAATTCTTTCAAACCAGTAAGTCAGTACCATTTTCCGCCTTTGCAAAACCGCATATACGTGGTGCCATCCTTCACTACCTCAGGGATAGTGTAGGACCTGTTAAATTACCTAGACGAGTTGAGGAGCGAGCTCAGGCACTTCTCAGAGATTCAACCTTGATCGACAGAGCCAGTTTTTTTGAAAAGCTCAGTGCAGTCGATAGAACAGCCATAGAGAGCTACAAGCAGAAAGGACGCTGGTACCCTCTCGATCATCAATTCATAACAGCTGATAAAGATCAGTGGAGTGAACTGGTCAACAGGGAACGGAAACGAATGCTTATGAATGCTCTAGAGAAGCTCGATTGCCAAGAGTCTGCGGTGGTTGATCACGTAGTACTAAGAGGAGAAAGCCTTCGCAGTACAGCCAGTTACCTGGGGATCAGCTGTATGACCGTACAAAGACGTGTGAAGCGAGCGCTTCGGCTGGCTGGCTGTTGATTGCTCTGAGTTGTCTCCTGACGCTGATTCCCCTCTCAGGAAGCAGGATTTTGATCCCTCTGGATCTGTTGCTCCAAGGTCTCTATAGCTGCTTTCACTGCAGACAGGCGACGCTCTAGACCATCACGCAGGAAAAGAAGCATTTCAAGCTTCCTGTTCTGATAGTGACGGCGACGGTCTGCCGAGTCAACATTTGAGCTGATGCAAAAGGGAGAGAACATGCCGTTCCTACAGTTGGGTGAATCTTCGCGAAATTCTGCCAAGAGTGCGAAATTTCTTTCTTTGCGGTGTTGGCTGGTGTGACTAGGTTTGAATTGACGAGTTGCTCTAGGCGCTCGCTGCTCAACGTAACAAATCCCTCCGGCTTAAAGGTGTCACAGAAGATCTCATTACTAGTCTCATTAAGTCTCTCGACTCTTGCCTGTGAGATTGGTTTCGCAAAACCATCATGGTCATACGTGCCCTTAATGGCTGGACAGTCAGCACGTCCTCTCAATGGAAGCTTTAATAAAGTTCCCGTTCTCCACTCCAACCAGCCGGAAACGGTTGTTGGTTCAGGAATACTTGTTAATACAGCTCCGGGCTCAGCAGTAGTCGTCCGTACAGGGCAACAATTAAGAAATGCACAATTTACCTTTGACGGCAAGTTCGGGATTCACATTCATCATAAGTATTATCCTCGCGACAGACGTAAACTTGGCAACATCAGAAAACGTGGATTGCTTACTGTTGCAGCAATAGCACACAATCCAACAGATTCATCAATTGAACTTAAATTTGATCGAGGTTCAGTTAAAAATAGTTTTGAGGCTCCATATCATTCGAATAAACTTATGGGTGTGAAGCCCCTGGGACCTCGTCCCTGGAATACAGGTCCGGGGGATGCAACAGCTGTACAGATGCTGCGAGGTAAATTGGACAGAAAATTAGCAGATAATATTGTCATTCCACCTCACACTAAAAAAATTGTATTCACAACACAAATACCTGCAAGAGGGATTGCCAACGGACTGCTTAGTGGGACTAGCAACGGACCTTTTCAATTAGCTGTAGTTGCAGCAGAAGGGGCCACATCAGAACAGAATCTGATCGCTATTCTTAATTCAAGGCGATTGGCGCCCGGACGTACTTATCTCAATAGAATCAGTGAAATTGAAACGGGCAAGGTTTTTTCGCGTGTAGCAGGAGTAGCAATTGGTGATCACTATACCGCTAAAATAAATCATGACCTTAAACATGGTGCTCTTCATGTACCTCTTACCAGTACTCGCAAACATCATTTTGGCACAAAAGAGATCCAGGTCAACCGACTGGAAACTCGCATGATTGATTCTGCCGTAAATAATGTAGGCACTTACGGGGTACGTTTTGATATCACCCTTAATCTAAAAGGCTCAGGCACTCATCAATTAGTTTTAAGCCACCCTGCAGCAACAGAAAAAAAGAAACCATTCACGGCATTTCGTGGTTCAATCGGAATCAAGACTGAGAATAAATACAAAGAAGTTCATGTAGGACTACGCTCAGGACAGAGTCTTCCTATATCTGACCTAGAGTTGACAGCAAATAAGGATAATCCTATTACTATTAGTTTAGTCTATCCTGCAGACAATACACCGGGGCATCTGCTAAGTGTTGTTCCAGTTGCACAGTATACTCAGGCTATGCAAAAAGAAGGAAAGGTAAAGAAAGTAAAGCAGCCTGTGACAGCAAGTAATAATTATATTGCCAAACCATTAACTCCAAAGCGTATAGTGAAGACAAAGGTTGTTGAGATGAACAGGAATTCGATGAAACAAAGACATCAAGACAATTACAAATTGAGCACAAACAAAAAGCAACTACTAACGAAGGAATCCATTGGTCACAATTCTCCGGTCAACATGCCACCAATACTCATTTCCAGTCCTAGTACAAATAATACTATGCCATCAGCAATTATCAATCCGCAAAGAGTCAATTCGAGCCTTAGAAAACACTACAACGAAGCCATAAAGGCACAACAGCAATGGTTGCATCAACTGCAAAACTAATAGGCTTCCAACAGTTGATCGGATTCAAGTGAAAGCGTCCGAAGACAATTCGAGGCGACGGATTACCGTTGAACTACCAACTCATCTAATCGCAAGACTTGATGAACTTAAAAGGGAATGGGGGTTAAGAGCTAGAGGGGATCTATTAGTACGTTTACTTGAAGAACTTTTTACCCCTCAAGAGAATGATCAAGATGATCAACAGTGTGGAGAACAAGATCAAATAAATGAGCAAGCCCAATTCGAAAATGATGATAGTGGGTCATTGTCTAGATCATTACCTACCGAATACGATGAGACAAAAGCACTGGTTTTAATAGGGCAGGGTTCGAATGATAGAGGTAGACCTGGCGTAAAGCCAGAGGGAAACAAAGTAGAAAGTAGTTATGAAGTTAAGACAACACATTCAGTTGGGATTGATTTACCAGGCTTTGTGCGTAAACAAACGGATAGTCTTAGAGAAAGTCTTGGCAAAAACAAATCAGGTGAAAATTCGAGGGACTTGCCCTTAGTTACAACAGTTGCTGAGACTGATGTGATTGAAAGTCTTAATGCCGCAAATCGACACTGGATATCACTTTATGGAAATCCCCCAGGGGAGACAGTTGTTGAAGCTGCAATGATCTGGTTAGCAAGGGACATATGGCTTCATGTCGATGGCACTGATGGAAGGCCGTTCACATGGAGTGCAGCAAATCGTCTGATGACAGAACTCTGTTCAAGTTGGCAGGTTAAACCGGCGACCTTTGAGCTTGTGATGGTGGTTGCTGGGATTTTGGAGGATCCGTTTGCCTGCAAAAGCCTTTCAGAGAGAATGCCCACACTAATCCGCAGATTTGTCAATCGCTTTAAACGAAGTCGTCAGGTCACCTCGTTCCAAACACTTGAATCAACAATGACACTTCATGGAGCACTCAAACTACTCAAGCTTCCATCGCATGCTGGTACACCAATGACACTTTCTACCATTCGAGAGGCCTACAAATTTCAGGCGATAACCATCCATCCGGACGCTGGAGGTTCAACAGAGGCAATGAGAAGGCTAAATGAAGCATATCAATTGCTTAAAGAGCTCTACCGAGAGAAACCCAGTCAGTCTTAATAGTCTACTCTGTGACCCAATATTAGTCTAATTGCGAGACCATGTAAATATATAGTAGATAGACTTGGAGAATCTTTTGTGGTTAAGCCAACTTCAAACAACGAATACAAAAAATGGGCTGAAATATCTCTATAGGGAAAAATTCCATCTGCCAATCAGCTGCGGCTAAGCCATGAGCCATCAACTCTCATATATTTATTTAAAGACTTACAGCGAGACTACCAATAAGACTCATGCAAGATCAAGTAGAGAAGGGATGAGTTGTTGCTGTTGTTATCAGTGAAAAAAATAATATTCTCAGATTCAATATTCGCTAATACTCGAACGGTCCGACGAGTTTATTGGAAAAACCCGGTTTACTTGTGCTCAAGGTGAACTTGTTTATCGGTCCATGCAGCGTCCAATACAGTACTACCCTTCACAAAAGCTTGCTATCAGAGGCTTTGTAAGCCTGCGTAACTGCATTTTACACAGGTACTCAGGATTTCTTGTATTGCACTCCCGCCCATGGGGGTATGTGTGGTGGGGCGGAGGGGGGAAGGAAGCCAACCATGCAACGGTCGCGCAATAGCGGGGGCGGGGGGCACGACACTATGCCTCTTTCTGATCATATAGGTCTTGAAATGAGACTAGGAAAGAGTCGCATAATATACGCGTAAGACACTACGAATGGATCATCTCTCCTTTTGTGGACTTATTATAAGACTATACGCGAGTCTTATCTAAGACTTTAGAGTCGAAGGTGATAGTGTAAATTGTTAGATATATTCAACGCGTCATCAGGCTTGCTTGCCCTATTGAATAGGATGCCAGGCCCGATCCACAATGTTTTGCCCCAATTATCCAGCAAGTGGCGATATGCTCAAAAAGCAAAATCTCAATTGAAATCGTGAATAGTGCTTATGAAATCCACTATTTCAATGCCATAGTCCTGTCTAAACAAAACTCTTCGTTGTGAAGTGTCAGTTTTTTGCAATTGATTATCAAAAATAAGACTTGAGGATCTTCTCCTGAATATTCCACCTTCGTTTCGGTTGAATTTATTAATTGGTGTTCAGACACATAATCATGGCGCTCACTCTAAGCAATCTATAATGAATTTACATCCGAGCACTTGAAAGGCTCCTGGATCTGACTAAGATTATATTTACCAAACCCAGTACCACATATTTGGATACTTATGATTTATTTACAGACAGTATTGACTTTATTGCTATGCCTAATAAATAGGAAGACTTGCTATGACTAGCTCTACAGACTCAAGTTTGACATTAATACCTTCCCCAGGTGATAAGGTTGAGATCACATGCTTAGATTTAGATCGTCATGGTAATGGTCTGGCACGATGGAACAATTGGGTTGTGATAGTCAATGACCTTCTACCTGGTGAACGTGCACAAATAGAGTTTGTAAGGCGCCATCGAAACCAGTTTTTAGCCCGCAAGGTTCAAACAATTGAGACAGTTTCAAGTCGCAGACCGCCCCCATGCAAAATCGCTAAGGAATGTGGAGGTTGCTCCATACAGCATCTTAGTGATCATGGACAAACTTTATTAAAGCAAGGTCATCTGCGGGAAATACTTCTACGTTTAGGTCAACTAGATCATATGATGGAACCAATCATGACTGATTATAATAGAGCTCTCGGGTATCGAAATAGAGCATTAATTCCTCTATATCGTAATAGTGAAGGACAGTTACATATGGGTTATTACCGACGCGGCAGTCACCAAATTATTGATCTCAATCGATGTCCGGTTTTGGATCGAGGAATCGATCAATATCTGGCCTCGATCAAGGATGATCTTCAACAGCAGAATTGGCCTGCAGATTCTGACCTATCTTCTGGCGAAGGACTCCGGCATCTAGGCATTCGTATTGGCCAAAAAACAAGACAAGTTCTGATCACACTGGTAAGTAGTACCACTCAACTCTCTGGCCTCCATCAACAAGCCAAGGAATGGTACAGTCGGTGGCCGGAAGTAAGAGGAATAACTTTAAATATTCAACGACAGAGGAACAATCTTGTTCTTGGTCAAGAAACTATATTGCTTGCTGGTGATCTTGAAATTGAGGAGCTTTTTTACAATCTCTCCTTATTGATTTCAACCACAACATTTTTTCAAGTAAACACTTTTCAGGCAGAACGGATTGTCTCAAAATTGATTGAATGGCTATCCACTGCTTCGCTCGACATCAATATAATTGACGCATATTGTGGAATTGGCACAATTTCTCTCCCCATTGCTGCAACTGGATATCATGTAATAGGTCTTGAACTTCATGCAGAATCTATTGCTCAAGCAAATAAAAATGCCCTACGGAATAGTCTTGATAATGTTTCGTTTTTATGCGGTGATGTTGCCTTATTATTGGCCAAGAAACTTCAACATAATGATGTGTTAGTGCTAGATCCACCGCGTAAAGGTTTAGATCAAATGGTGATTAAAACAATCCTTTCAATTCAACCTGAAAGAGTGGCATATCTTAGTTGTGATCCTGCCACATTAGCTCGTGACCTCAAGCAATTGATCGTACCAAATGGACCCTATCAGATTGATGAATTACAACCCATTGATTTCTTTCCACAAACAATGCATATCGAATGTCTGGCACTGTTAATTCGTATTAGCTCCTAAGCTCTGCAGAAAACTGCTTTACAAGTGCTTGACGTACCTTCTCGTGAATCGGGTTGACCTTGTCTTCACTAAGAGTCCTGTCTTTACTCCGATAGCGCAACCTGAACGCTTGACTGCAAGAGTAAGGATCAAGCTGTCCACCCTCAAAACGATCAATCAGCTCTACATGCTCTAGAAGCGGTTTACCAGCTTTTCTGATCGCCTGGATCAAATCTGAACACCTACATTCCTTTGAAACGATCACAGCTAAATCAAGTTCCATTGCTGGAACTGTCGGGAATGGTCGGAAGGTAGGGTTCCATCGATTAGATCGTGTCGCAGCTTGGATGATGCACTGCAAGTCTAAAGCGAATAGATAGGTTGCTTCAGGTAGATCAAGACTTTCCGATAGTGCTGGATGAAGCTGCCCAAAATCCCCGAGCAGTTTGCCTTCGACATATAACTCTGCAGACCGCCCAGGATGAAGTGAAGGATTGTCCTTGAGTGGACGGTCGTTAATGTCCAACTTCAACCCTTGAAAGACTTGGGAAAGCTGACCACGTGCCTGGTGATATGTCATTGACTTGATCTTGCCGCTTGTACTCCATCGTTCAAACCTTCGCTCTGCACAGATCACGCCACCAAGAACAGCGCGTTGGTTGATGAGCTCGTCAGTGACTGTATAGACATTGCCTATTTCATATAACCAACAACCAGGCTGCGATGACTGGAGGTTGCGTTGGCAAATTCGTAGATGCTCCTCCCAAAGATTGGTACGCAGGTGGCTGGTCTCAGCCAATAAAGGGTTGCTAATTGCAATTCGTTGTGGTTCATCACTATCAGCACCCACTAACGACAAGGTCGTGACTTCCTGCAATCCTGCTCCGCACAACATCTGCCTCAATAGGCGTACAGCTGTTTGAGCAGTCGTTAGCCCACCAGGTTCAAGCGGAACTGGCAGGTTGGCCTCAAAACGATCAAAGCCAACAAGGCGAGATACTTCTTCGATCAAATCAACCTCTCGCGAGAGATCTCTACGTCGTGATGGTGGAACTATGACCAACCACCCTTCGTTATAAGGAGACAACTCACATCCGAGAGCGAGCAGCGAAGTCTCGATAATGTCGTCTTCTAGGTACCTGTTGTCATTCTCATCAGCTATTGGTCCGAGTAAGCGATGGATAGCTTCGCGGCGAAGTTTTACAGGCTCAGCTGATTTTGGGGCCTCACCATATACCCAACATCCATTTGATTTAATACCTAAATGTTCCTCCATTAGTGTCACAGCTCGACGGGCTGATGCCAAAGTCATTTCAACAGGCAAGCCTTTCTCAAAGCGACTGCTTGCATCGGTCCTTAAGCCAATAGCTCGGCACGTAGTTCTCACGGCCGTTGGGGTAAACATTGCGGATTCCAGCCATACTCGCCTTGTCTTGGCAGACACACCGCTTTCAGCACTACCCATAACACCCGCAAGCGCTATTGGAATGTCATGGCAGGTGACGATCTGGCAATTTTCGTTAAGTTCAAGTTGATGTCCATCTAGGCCATTAAAAAGTTCATTATTTCTTGCTTGTCGAAGGCCAAAAGATTCTGCGGAAACTGTTAGACCTGTGATCATTTCAAGAGCATCAATATCAAAAGCATGCAATGGCTGACCTTGCTCCAACATCACCAGATTTGTAATATCGACGACACCATTCACTGATTTGCATCCTGAACGCTCCAAGCGTTGCTTTAACCAGGCTGGAGAAGTTAATTCACCATCCACATTCTCTAAGGCGGTTAAGCCATAAAGACCACCCTTAAGCATGGACGCAGAGCTGGTGGAATCAGGCTCAAAAGACTTATGGATTGGGGCCATATCAAGTTGCGGAAGCTGCAGGCTTGCGCCTGTTAAAGCAGCAACTTCCCTTGCGATACCAACCATCGACATTCCATCGGGGCGATTGGCTGTGATTGCCAAATCAAGCACTGTGTCATCGAGTCCGAGCAGAGGGCCTACAGGCTGGCCGAGGTCTGGAACGTTTTCAGCGATCTCTTCAAGGATGGCTATTCCATCACCATTTGATTCCAGCCCTAATTCCGCTAGTGAGCAGATCATTCCTTGACTTGGAACCCCCCGAAGCTCACTGGCCTTGATCTTGATTCCGACAGCAGGCAGGGTTGCTCCAACCATGGCAACAGGTACGTGTATACCAAGCCGAACATTTGGAGCCCCACAGACGATCTGAAGACCTTCGCCCGACCCGACATCCACCTGACAGACACTGAGTTTATCGGCATTGGGGTGGGGTTGATGGTCTTTAACCAACCCAACGACCACGCCTTGTGCACGACTAGCTAAATCATCAATAGCCTCAACCTCAAATCCAGCCATCGATAGGCCTTCGGCGAGGATCTCGACGCTCTCATTCAGCTGTACTAGATCCTGCAGCCAGGAGAGAGGAACCCGCATGGATCAGCTAGATGCAGCCAAAGATCTTACGAAGCAAGTGAACGACGGCGTCAAGTCATGTGAGGCTGCCCTGTAGGATCTTAGTTCTTCACTACGCTTCGCATCTGCGGCGCAACGTCCTTTATGGCCAAAAACAAGGGCGTCCGGATCGTGATCACTCTTGAGTGCAACGAATGCCGGTCCAATCCCGCCATCGACAAGCGGTCTCACGGGGTGTCCCGATACACCACTGAAAAGAACCGTCGAAACACCACCGAACGGCTGGAAATCAAGAAATTCTGCCGTTACTGCAACAAGTCAACAACTCACAAGGAGATCAAATGACTTTGCAGTTTCGAAAAGCATCCCAGCGTTCTTAAATCATGTCCAGTTCCTTTTTTAAAAAGCGTCTTTCGCCAATTAAGCCAGGCGATCCCATCGACTACAAGGATGTTGATCTTCTCAAGAAGTTCATTACTGACCGTGGCAAGATCCTGCCTAGACGCCTTACAGGTCTAACTTCCAAGCAACAACGTGACCTCACTAATGCTGTAAAACGTGCACGTATTATTGCACTTTTACCATTTGTTAATCCAGAAGGCTGATTGCAACAGCTTTGACACCTTCTCTAAAGCAAGGTGATTTAGTTGGCTTTATTTTAAAAGGTCAACCACAAATTGGACTGCTAACTTCACTGAAGGGCAGCCGAGCAATCCTAAGAGTTGCAGGAACACGGCGAGAACAACAGCTAGCCAGTCGAGAGCTGTGCGTTCTCAAGCATAATCACAACATGGTAGAGGTGGAGACATCTCTACCCACCATCAGTGAAGTTCGCAAACTTAGTCTTAATTCACGCGATTTAATTGCTGGTTGGCGATTGCTCGAAGGCGAAAGGCGTAAAAGTAAGACTTCACCAACAGCACTCAAAATTACAGAACTAGCTGATTTACTACTTACTAATGATGATCCTATCCATCTCGCAGCATTGTGGTTTTGGCTTAATAGCGACCAACCTTTATTTCGAGTTCGACGTGACCACATGGTTGAAGCACGTCAACTTATTGACCTACGCCGCATCCGCCAGCTGCGCCGTAAGCAACAATCTCGAGCGCAGCAACGCCTAGAGTCTCTCGCATTACTGATAGCAGATTCACCTCTGAGCAAAGATCAGTGGCAGGATTTAACCTCGGATCTTCAGTTAACTATCAACCGTTTAATCGAACTGGCTGACGGTCCAGAGGATGCTTTTTTGGCAGATGAACAAGCTCTTCAGCTGATTAAAGATTTAAAATTGCGTAGATCGCTGAGCGACCTCCGTTATTGGTTGATCAAGAAAGGCTGGCGCGATCCACACGATCTAACAACTCTCAAAGGCAGTATCTGGACAAAATCTTTTGAAGGGAATGTACAAGCTCAAGCGGACCAATTACTCAACAAGTTTGAGCAACTATCTTTCGCAAGCGATTATAATCGTATTGATTTGAGTGATTTAAGGACCTACACCCTCGACGATCATCAAACTCAGGAAATTGATGATGCAATCTCTTTGCAGTGTGTTGATCAAGATAACTGGATTTGGATCCATATCGCCGATCCGGCAAGACTTATTCCTGTGGACAGTCCCTTAGATCTTGAGGCTCGTTCAAGAGCAACTAGTCTCTACTTGGCTGATGGCCTAAGACCAATGCTGCCATTGAGTGTTGCAGCAGACGTTCTCAGTCTTAGAGCTGGCCGTCGCTGTGCAGCGTTGAGTGTTGCTGTGGTTCTAGACGAATCAGGCTGTATTGCCGACACTCGTGTTTGTCGTACTTGGATTCGCCCTTGCTATCGGCTCACTTATGAAGATGGGGATGAATTGATAGAGCTTGCGCCTCCTGGTGATGAAGATCTTTCAACACTCGCAAGCCTGCTCACAAAACGCCAATTATGGCGTGAGCGACAAGGTGCACTGCTGCTTGAACAATCTGAAGGGCGATTCAAAGTCAAGGATGATCAGCCTGAACTTCATGTTGTTGAGTCAAGTCCAGCCAGACGGCTAGTCAGCGAAGCCATGATTCTGATGGGTACTGTTATTGCTGAATTTGGAAAGCGTCAAAACATTGCTCTGCCCTATCGCAGCCAACCTCCGACTCAACTACCCAGTGCAACTGACTTATCACAGTTGATTGAAGGACCTGTAAGACATGCTGCGATCAAGCGTTGCCTTAGCCGAGGTGTCCTTGGTACTCGTCCGATGGCCCATTTCAGTCTTGGCCTCTCTGCCTACGTACAAGCCAGTTCGCCGATCCGTCGCTATGCAGATTTACTTGCCCATCGACAGGTGGTGGCTCACTTAGGAGGCTCAGTTCCATTAAGCGAGCACGCTCTCATGGAGCAGTTGGATGTACTTGAAGACCCTCTTCACCAAGCACAGCAAATTCAACGCGAAGACCAGCGACACTGGCAAAAGGTGTGGTTTTTAAAACATCGCCATGAACAATGGCCTGCCCTATTTCTGCGCTGGTTGAGGCCTCAAGATCAGATTGCACTTGTGCATGTGGAATGCTTGGCTATGGATCTTGCCTGCAAGATCCATGGTTTGATCGACCCTAGTCCAGGTCTTGCATTGATCATGAGAGTTCTTGTTATTGATCCATTGACTGATCAGATTGAGCTGGTCGCCAAGTAACTTCTCAAATCATAGAAACAAACCAACTACCAAAAGCAGTTATTAATCTAAAACTCGAATCAACCTCAGCCATGGTCCCCATGGATTAGCAACTGCTAGAAAGTTTACATTCTGCTGGTCTTCACATGATTCTAGCCACCGCTTTAATGCCGGCTCCAGTGTTATTAATCGCCATGATTTAGACTTGGTGTCTAGAGAGAATGTCTGATCAGAATGAACACGAAGGCAACCTGAAAACTTTTTCACATGTTTATTGAGTGGTGTTTGATCTGGCAGTGGCATGTCTCCTACATTTGCTTTAAGATTAAAGCCTTCAATCACGCTATGGTTGCTGAGGCAATCTGGTTGCGCCAAAACAAATTTCTGAGCATTACGCCAGTGAGGATGCCATGCCGGCCAATCCCAAATCGGAACAATAGCTGCTGGGGCATAAATATCATGCAATAGTTCATGCTGTATTTCTGAAATATCAACTTCTGCTGGTTGAAGCCTCTTTTTCAAGGCTATAGCTGCTGCCATTCCAGCAGCCTGGCCAAGATTGAAAATCATTGGCTGTAATCGAGTTGCACCATTAGCTATATGACTCACACTAAAGGCCTTATCAGCTATCAGAATATTCTCCACTTCGCTACTAAGTAGAGCCCCGTAAGGAATGCAGAATGGAGTACCTGTCCATCTCCCACCCCATCTACAACTTTTTGAGGCTAACGGCCAATCTTTACCAGGATAATGATGATCATTAGCGTAAGTCCCTACAGCAATACTGGTGCAACGTCCCTGTTTATCTAAAGGGATTGGTCCTCTGGCTGCTCCAGAGGCTAATGGCAGAAGATCTCCTTCCACTAATGTGTATTGACCTTTAAGGCGTCGCCCTTCACGCCAGTAGGGCATCAATGCCAGGCTTTGATTGATCCCTGGAAACACCTTGCCAGGCTTAAGCCAACCCTCACTAACTGTTTGAAGAGCCTGTAGGAATGACAAGCTATAAAGCTGCATTTCTACAGCAAGCTGGTTTTTAATTTTGACGTCTGAGCTGCGAATACGCTCCAAGCCTTTATGCCAGTCGTTTCCATGAAGGGGCCAGTTGAGCATTACTAAACCGCCTGGAAGGCGGCCATAGGTAACGGTGCGCTCAAAACCAAACGCCTTAGTTGCAGCTTCGAATGGTCGAGGCAAGCACCCTGGTGATGAAGGTGATTGTGCATGTTGATCGAGTTGACCCATCACAACCCAAGTAGGGGATTGAACAGGCTGGCTGGCAAAGAATGGATCGGAATTCAATTGTTTTGCCGAAGGGGCGCTTGGCTCATTCCAGAGTTCTTGTGATTCCCAACCCCAACGGTGAGAAATGTCTGCGAGGGAAAAGCTGTCGCCTAAATCACTTCCATCAATGAATAAGTCGAAGCGCAGTTGATGTTGTCGCCCTTCAAGCTCCAGCTCAAGCAAGACAAGGCGATCTCCCTCACGTAACAGTGATTTGAGCTGAACGTCATACCACCATTCGAGATTGGGGAGATCTACAACCCAGCTCCGCAAAACCACTTCTGCGCGAGCGGGATTAAAACCAAAGCAACTCACCCAGTTCTGATCCAGGCCATCCTGTTCAACTTTGGCGATGTCTTGAAGGAAGGCCCCCCACAAGCCTGTCTGCCAGCAACTGAGTTCATGGCCGTCTGGAGCCGAAACGCCAGCTGCACTGATCATTCCACCAAGCCACGCGTCTGGTGTTAACAGCAGAGTTCTAATTCCTTGTCGAGCAGCTTGCACGGCTGAGGCGACGCCTCCTGTGCCTCCACCCCAGACCACCAAGGGCACCTGCGTAGTGGAAAAAATTTTGTTCGCAGACACTGTCATCCCAAAACATAATCATCTTTGCCAGAAAGCAATTCAGCTTCATGACAAAGGTTGCTTAGACAACGCTGGCGAGGCGCAACAAATTGTTCATAGAGGGGATTTGACTTGATCATCGTCGAAATAAGAAAAATCTCCAGCCAAACATTTTGCTGTCACTCTCAAAAGAACATTGCCCCACTCTCATGTGCACGATGAATTTGGAAAAAAGAGGGTCATCAGGATCAAATTATCAAGCCAGTGCCAGATGGAAGCTCAAGGTCGAAGGTCTTGATCACTTTCATCAGGCCAAGAGTGAGAACATCTGAATCTCAAGCGCTGCTGCCAAAACCTTAACCATAGTCAGTTCATCTGTTCTGATATGGCCATATCTACGTTTGGCTCCCACAATCGTTGTAGGCAGAATCTCTGCGGACTAAATCGTTGCCGCCGCAAAGTGCTTGAGGAGTTTTTTTGTATCGTGTGCTACTTGAGAAACCCAGTCAAGGGGTGCTACCGGCTGCATCTCAGCTAGGTTTTCAGCAAGTCGTTGAGGATTGAGGGGGGCAAAATTTCCGTCGGCTTGCTCTAACTGGTTATAAACACAACGCTAGGAAGGCAAGGCTTGGTCTGAGAGATGACGGCAGACGATCAATAAGCTGAAATGAGTTGTCTGGTTAGGATCCGGCCGCTCTGCGCAGCAGCAGAAACTCCCCACAATGATGACCTATACCATTACGACCCCTCTTTACTACGTCAATGACAAGCCCCATCTAGGCAGCCTGTACACAACCATGGCCAGTGATGCACTGGCTCGTTTCCAGAGACTAGAAGGTAAGCAGGTGATGTTTGTTACAGGTGTCGATGAACACGGCCAGAAGATTCAACGCACAGCAGAAGTCAATAACATCAGCCCCCAACAACATTGTGATCAGATCACAAGGAGTTATCAAAATCTATGGTCTCGTTGGGGTATTTCAAATGATCGCTTCATTCGTACAACCAGCCAACGCCATCAGTTACTAGTAGAGGCTTTTTTTCACCGTGTCGAGACCTCCGGCGATGTATATCTTGGTCGGCAGCAGGGGTGGTATTGCGTCGGTTGTGAAGAATACAAGGACGAACCTCCACAAGCCCAGTCACCATGTTGCCCTATTCACCAGAAGCCTCTTGAATGGAGGGATGAGGAGAATCTTTTTTTCAAACTCTCTCGTTTCCAATCACAAATCGAAGATCTCATTTCGCAGCCGGATTTCATCTGGCCAGTCATGCGCCGCAATGAAATACAGAATTTTGTAGCTCAGGGTCTTAGGGATTTTTCAATTTCAAGAGTTGATGTTGATTGGGGCCTACCAGTACCTGGTTATCCAAAACACACTTTTTATGTCTGGTTTGATGCGCTTGTAGGCTATTTGAGTGCTCTTTTAGATGATGGTGGCCAGGTTCGAATAGAACGTCTTGAGGAGTGCGGATGGCCTGCATCAGTACATTTAATTGGCAAGGATATCCTCCGTTTTCATGCAGTCTACTGGCCCGCAATGCTGATCTCAGCTGGCTTACCCTTGCCAAAACAAGTTTTTGGCCACGGCTTTCTCACTCGTGAAGGTCAAAAGATGGGTAAATCACTAGGAAATGTTCTTGATCCAGAGAAACTGCTAGAAGTGTGTGGTGAAGATGCTGTTCGATGGTATTTATTGCGTGACATCCAGTTCGGTCATGATGGTGACTTTCAGCAGAAAAGATTTATGGATTTAGTTAATAACGACTTGGCAAATACAATCGGAAATCTGCTGAACAGAACTTCGACTATGGCAAGAAAATGGTTTGAAGGATCTGTCCCTTCACATCGCAATGAAATAGATTACGCTCATCCCTTAGTGACAACTGCTGAAACAACAATTACCATCGTACGTCAATCAATGCCATCCATGGCTTTTCATGATGCAGCTGAGGCGATCCTTAAATTGGCTATTGCAGCCAACGTCTACCTCAATGAAACTGCACCTTGGAGTCGAATGAAGACGCCTGGTAATGAAGCCGAAGTGGCTGATGATCTTTACTCAGTTTTGGAGGCATGCCGACTTGTAGGACTATTAATTAATCCTCTTGTACCTTCTCTAAGCGAACGCTTGCTCAACCAATTGGGACTAAGTATTGATGGCAACGATTGGTCTAAAGGTTTAGCTTGGGGACAATTGCAAAGTGGAGCTTTATTGCCACCATCTCAACCCGTAATGCAAAGACTAGAACTCTCTTCTTCCCTCTAATGAGATTCAACCTTCTACCATTACGTCATCTTGGCAGTCTGCTGCTGATCTTAACTATGGTGGGATGTCAGGAATCCCCATCACCAAAGAAGAAATCATCAGTTCCTTTCGTATTTAAATCTCTAGAACTTCGCCACAAGCAAGCTGATGGATCACGAGACTGGGACCTAAACAGCCCCTTAGCGCGCTATGAATTAGGTAGCAGAGTTGTAAGGGCTCGCAACCCAGAGGGTGTTCTGTACAAAGAAAACAAACCATCATTTGAAGTTAGTGCTCAGGCCGCCACAGTTTTAAAAGATGGTGAGACAGTGCTGCTAGAAGGAAATGTAAAGGTTCAGCAGCTTAAAGGAGAAAAAGTGTTGATCACTGGTGATCGTTTGCGTTGGACACCTAATGAATCGAAGATGGTGATTGAGCAACGACCCCAAGCTCTTGATAATCTTTCAAGAATTAGTGCCAAGACAGTATTGTTTCAACAGTTAACCCAAGAAATAGTATTTAAAGGTCCAACAAAATTTGAACGTTGGAAAAAACAACGCAATGACAATCATGAACCCTCCATTGTGATCCGCGGACGCAATGGCCGTTGGAATTTAGACAGCGGCACACTTAATGCTATGGGCCCAATCCTTGGCCACCGAATTGTAAATAAAAGTGATATTCCACAGCAACTTACAGCCACAAGCTTGCAAGGAAACACTAAAAAGGGTTACCTCGATCTAATCACGCCTGTTACACTAACGATTCCAGAACAAAAAGCAAGTTTACTTGCACAGACAACGCGTTGGAAATTCAATAGCGAAAAGATTGAAAGCAATCAACCATTCACCGCAACACAGGAAAGATCAACCTATCGCGGAAACAGTTTCAAAATTGATCTTGCCCGTACAGAAGTAGAAATTCCTCAGAAGTGTGAACTTAGTCAACCTGGCGAACAACTCAAGGCTGAAAAATGTATTTGGAATTGGAGCACGGAGGAGGTTCAGGCAATTGGCGATGTAATCTTAAAGCGAGAGGCAAATAATCATATTACTCGAAGTGATAAACTAAAAGGACGAATTGGAGATAAAGGAACAGTGTCTTTCTCGTCATCTGATTCTAAAGTGAGATCACAACTAACAATTGAAGGAGGCAAGGAAAAATCGATCCTTTCCTCTAAGTCCTCTCCTCCAATTCAGTTCTAAGACGTTGCGACCATCCAATCAACCAGAGTTCATCTGAACGACTAAAACATCGCTCGGAACATCCCCCCAGAACAACCCAACCATTAGATGCTAATGGATAGACCATAACAGCAGGCAAGTTCTCAACAATTGGATTAAATTCGATTCTCCCAGGAAACAATGATGTGTTAACTAATGAAATCAATTCGTCTCGATCTCTAGCCTGTCTACAGATCTCACCTGGAACGAATTTACCATTACCACTTATTCCTCGACGTAAAAGAACCTGATTATTCCAATACACTAGGATCACTGCCGCTGGGGTTGCTGTAAGTAATAAATGACTTCCCCAGGCAAGTTCTTTTTGTAACTCATCGTTCAATCCATCTACTAATTCGAATCTCTGATTTCCCTCAAGGATCTGCTTACTGGGAGCCATCGGGCTCGCTTGTGTCCATAACACTGCCATAAGCATCAACCCCACGGCGGCAACGCCAGCCAGGACCTCAGCACGCTGAAAGCTCGGCGTAACAAGGTCCACAGTCAAAGCATTAAATACTGCCAAAGACAGGGTCAACAGCCCGGCAATCAGGGAAATAAGCGCAACTGGTCGCATCGAACGAAACAAAAGCGATGTCAGATGCACGCACTCTTGCTCAAATGGGTTGTGTTGTTCCAGCTTTCATGACCGACGCTGAAGCCTTTGCAGCAGTTGCCCTCGCTGCCGTTTCTTGTGACGGGGTTCTCGGTCGCGACGAAGCCCATGCCCTTCGTCGCCTACTTGAATTCAGATACCCCTATCGGGAGAGCTCGGAAGCCGCTATGGGCGAGCTTTTTGATCAACTCCTCAGCCTGTTGCGCCAGGAGGGTGTAGATGGACTGATTAGCAAAGCCTTACCTGCCCTGTCTTCGCTTCAACAGGAAAGTGCCTTGGCAGTTGCCGCCCAACTGGTCCATTCAGATCGCGAGGTCTCAAAGGAGGAAGCTGCTTTCCTGGAGGATCTAGCTTGCAAGCTTGACTTACCTTCTGATCGAGCAATGATTGTGATTCAAGCAATTTCTGCTCTGAATCGAGACAGCTTGCTCAGCTGACGTCAGACTGCATTATGAGCTGTTGTTGAACCGATGCCTGTGCTGAGATTGAGATCAAGCCGCTTTCTCGGTGTTCTGATCAGCATCCTCCTGGGTCTGATTCTCCTTGTACCAGGAGCCTTTGCCATAACAACAGAAGATTTTCCTGTTGCAAGGCCTGAAGGCCATGTTGTGGATTCTGCTGATGTCCTCAGCAGAGTGTCTCGTTCTCAGATTGAAGGACGTCTTGTTGAGCTCGGAAACGAAAGACTTGATGCTCGCTTGATTACTCTTCGTAAACTTGATTATGGCGTTTCCCTTTCCAACTTCGGTAGTTCGCTGATCGATCGATGGTCCACAAACGCTGGTGAAAAAGAGCTGCCCCTGCTAGTGATGTTGATAGATGCACAAACCAAGCAAACTGTTGTCTTGGCAGATACAAGTTTAAAAAGCACATTACCGGACGCCCTTTTACAGAGCACTGGCCGTACGACAATGAACAAGCCAGTAGTGGGAGGCGAGCGCTACCAGCAAGCATCCTTTGATGCAATTGCTCGCTTACAAGTTGTATTGGATGGAGGGGAGGACCCAGGACCTCCTATCGAAACATTTAGCGCAATTAAGCAAACCAATATCCCATCACAAGAACAAACACAAAGCAGTAATGCAACACTTGTGGTCGTTGTCTTGATGGTTGTAGGCACCATCGTTCCGATGGCCACTTGGTGGGTGTTCTCTCGCTGAGTCAAACACCATGACGCTTAGGGACTGGATGAGAACATTTGGGGAAGCTCGATCGATAGACATCAATAATGACCTTGAACGTGGTTACGAAGCAGCACTTCTGATCCAGACACTTGAGCTTGAATACTACGGCGATCGGCCTATAAGACCCAACCTGCAACTTTCTGTTCCTCGATCATTACAGTCAACCATATTGCACAAATTTCATACGGCTGTAAATATCTGTCGCTTAACGTTTGAGGCTATTAAGCCTAATATCAGCCAACTTGACAGTCAGGAATATCGAAAATTTCAGTTAATTGAGAAGATTGTTAATCGCTATGCCCCGAAGCGTTCTTCAAGATCAACATCCATAAGCAGGGCACCAGACCCTCTTCCCAGATCACTTCTTGGTTTAGTTGATAAGGTGCGACGACAGCTTGATCCAACATCCGAGGCGACATTGGTTGCAGGTTTTCGCCGCCGTCGCGATTCCACTCTGATCTCACTAAAGATCATCTTGCTGCTAATTCTGGTGCCGTTACTTGTGCAACAGATCAGCCGAACTTATCTCATTACCCCGGCGATTGACTACTTGGCCCCAGAGCTGCCATTTCTGAGTTATCCCAAACCGCAACTTGAAGAACAAGCAGTTGAAAAACTTAGAGTTTTTAAGGCAGAGATAGAGTTTGATGCCCTACTCAAAGGTGATTCAATCCCAAGTCAAGACGAACTACAGAAGGCTCTGGCAATAAAAGCTATTCAACTTAAGGATGAAGCTGATAAAGAAAGCACACATGCAATAAAAAATGTCCTAGCAGATCTCGCAGCACTGATTGCTTTTGCTTTTGTTTGTATAATTAATCGGGAAGAGTTGAGAGTTCTCCGAGGGTTTCTAGACGAAGCAATTTACGGCTTAAGTGACTCTGCAAAGGCATTCGCAATCATTCTTTTTACAGATATGTTTGTAGGCTTCCACAGTCCCGAAGGGTGGCAGGTATTATTGCAGGGGATTGCAAATCATTTTGGATTTCCAGCTCGAGAAAATTTCATACTTTTATTCATTGCAACCTTCCCTGTGATACTTGCAACCATCTTTAAGTACTGGATTTTTCGTTATCTCAATCGAGTCTCTCCCTCTTCTGTTGCAACCCTACGCGGAATGAATGGTAGTAGCTAACACTATTCCTATACTTAATGGCCTTACCCTAGTTTCAGGCCCAAGCAGAGGTGGAAAGAGTCGATGGGCTGAACACTTGGTCAAACAGTTCAAGTCTGTAACTTATATCGCCACCTCGCAGAGAAGAGCTGGCGACCTGAATTGGGAGCAAAGGCTTGAAAAACATCGTAATCGTCGACCAAAGCACTGGTCAGTAATTGAATCTGGCCCAGACCTTAAAAAGGCAATCATTCAAATGCCAAGATCAGATGTTGTTTTAATTGAAGCCTTGGGTGGTTTTGTTGCATGGCATCTCGACCAACCTTCGAGCAATTGGAGAGCCCTGAAAAACGATCTCCTGCAAACGATTAAACAACATGATGCATCCATCGTAATTGTCATTGAGGAAACTGGCTGGGGTGTTGTACCAAGTACATCCAATGGAGGTCTTTTTAGAGATCGTCTTGGGAAGCTATCTCAGGAACTGGAACCGTTGGCATCAAACAGCTGGCTTGTCTTACAGGGTCGAGCATTGAATCTCAAACAGCTTGGTATTGCGGTGCCATGAACGATCCAAATGAATGTTCACCATTACGCGTAGCTCTATACGAGCCACGTATTCCACCAAATACAGGAAATATCGCCAGGACCTGTGCAGCCTTCCACATTCCACTAGCTCTGATTGAACCTCTTGGGTTCAGCCTTGATGATCGCTATCTACGTAGAGCAGGAATTGATTACTGGCCTCACGTCGATTTATCAGTTCATTCTGACCTGGATACATTTCGCAGGTGCCTGCCATTGAATCATCGACTGATCGGTTGCAGCAGATTTGGAGGAATCCCCCTCCGTTCGATGCGTTTCCAAACCGGAGATGTTTTGCTTTTCGGCCGTGAGGATACCGGTCTTCCTAGCAAAACACGTCAGCAGTGTGATCAGATCACGACAATTCCCATGCCTGGAGCAGCAAGTGAACAGGGGCAGGGCGGAGTAAGGAGCCTAAACCTGTCTGTGGCTTGCGCCATCGTGAGCTTTGAGGCTGGCCGGCAACTGGGGTTGTGGTGAGTAAACCGAACCAAGCTTGTTTCTGCGACCCCTTGCCTAATCGAGGGGAAATCAGCTAACTTCTCCCGGACTCCGGCCAAGTTCGGCTTGATAGGGGTTTTGAACTTCGACTTTAGTGAATGAAGCCCCTGTTGTTGCTTATCTCTTCCATTGCAGCACCAGTGCTTGCTTTAGGAAACCTTGGGTCCTTGCCTGGCTATGCAAATAGTGCTGTCCGGGAGAAGGTCAAGATCTCAAGCACAAGCTCACAGCAACTGGTATGGATAAAAGTTGCCCTACCCATAACCATAGAGGAACTTGCAAGCAAGCTCGGACTGAAAGCGACTGAACTGTCAAAACTCAATAAAAATTCATCACATACAGAACTGAGCAAAGGCAGTTGGATTGTCTTGCCAAGATCTGTTCATGGCAACTTGGGTCGAATTAGTTACCTGGATTCAGATGCGGCACTGCTGCCTCCCCCACCTCCATTTGATGAAACTAAGAAAAAAAATTCTTTTTACTCTTTCAATGATATAAATAAGAATAAAAATAAAGTACAGATCCAAACAAAAATAAGTAGCAATAATATCCTTAAAAAGGAGTGTTCACTTGAGTCTCCATGTAACTGCCCCACCTGCTTAAATGATCAATCATCTGTAAGCACGGCTGATCTGTTCACCAAAAATAATGACATGCTTCAACTAGGTAGCATTGATTCCTACATATGGCCTACTAAGGGTGTATATACATCTGGATTCGGATGGAGATGGGGGAGAATGCATCAGGGCATCGACATCGCCAATCTGACGGGCACACCCATCAGGGCTTCTAAAGACGGAATTGTGACCCATGCTGGTTGGATGGGTGGTTATGGTTACCTTGTGGAAATCTCTCACTCAGACGGTGCATCGACTAGATACGCACACAACAGCAAACTCTTAGTCCGCAAAGGCCAGCTTGTACCCCAAGGAGCTACCATCGCAAAAATGGGCAGTACTGGGCGTAGTACTGGGCCACATCTTCATTTTGAGATCCGAAAGAAGGGTGGCTTGGCCATGAATCCAAGAACGCTGCTTCCAGCCAATATGGTTTGATCGAAAAATGTCCATCGTTTATTGTTGTTGACGACAAGGCTCGGTAGCTCAGCTGGTTAGAGCGTGGGATTCATAACCCCAAGGTCGGGAGTTCAAGTCTCCCCCGAGCCATTTTACCCTCTCAAATAGTTAACCTTCCGCTAATTAATTTATAATGCTATTGAATCTAAAAAATAATTATAGCTATAGATAAAATCATAGCCTAACTCATTTCAAGTGACACACATTTAATAACCGGAAAAATCGGGGTTAAGATTTGTTCAAATAAACCCATGAACCTTAACCGTAACAAATCAAACCAGACCAAATAATAAATAGAACATAATTCCACAAAACCTAGGCGAAAATCAAGGAATATTAGAAAGTGAATCCAGGTAAATGTCGGCAAGATTTTGGAAAATAACGAGATCGAACTGACGTCGAGTGAAAATAGATATCAACCTCCGGCAAGAGCTGATTAGCCAGATTTGAGGTTCTTGGCAATTTTGTAAGCCTGAACAAGATTTTCAGAAGCACGCTCACCGCAACTAAAACATCAATGGCTTTATGCTGACAAGCAAAGGCAGGTCAAAGCGACGACGGTCGCCCTGGGTATAAATACTTGCAAAGTATTGATGTCCTCCAGGATTTTTAATCGCGTTTCTCTCATTTTTACCCTTGCACAAAGATGAGAACCTTTTCTGTAGGTTCAAATCAGGAATAGCCAATCAAGCACCCCTTGCGCATCTCTACTTCAAACGTTAATTTTCGCGCGAACTCCTCAAGGCGGAATGTCTAAGGGGTAGAGCACTTCGATTGGTCTCCATGAACTCGCTGCCGTTGTTGATCTCAACCATCGCTGCGCCAGTACTTGCACTGGGGACACTCAACCACCTGCCTGGTGAAGCCAGTAAATATCATCATCCCTCCTCCCATCCATTACCACCACCTGTTTTCCCTGAGCCTGATGGAAAGATATGGGTCAAAATCAACAAACCAGCAACGATTAAATTCATTGCTCATCAGCTTGGCATCTCCTTATCTGAGATTTCAAAAATCAATGATCAGCCATCAGGAAACAGCCTAAAGCCTGGTAGTTGGATTGTCTTACCTGTATCAGCCAAATCTCGCCTGAAGTGGTCTCAGAATCTAGACATAGCATCAGTGAGCCCCAACCCACCGCCAGTTACCGCCCCCGCTCCACCTTCAAGCGTGGTAAAAATACAAAGCGGAGACTCGATTGCATCAATTGCCAAGCAGCATGGACAAACACATCAGAGGATTCGACAGCTAAATCCAGGTCTTGAATTCAATCAACTCACAGTTGGTGGGAATATTCGAGTTGCCAAGGCAACACGTCCTCAGAAAAGGACATTAACTACAAGTCTTGGCAGTAACAACCTACAATCCCTTTCTCTACTCAGTAAAGGAGTTGGCTGGATAGATCTAGGTGACACGAACTCTTATATTTGGCCGACAAAGGGTGTAATCACCTCAGGGTATGGCTGGCGTTGGGGAAGAATGCATCAAGGTATTGATATCGCAAATAAGGTCAATACACCTATCCTTTCGGCCAAAGGCGGCATTGTTTCCTATGCGGGCTGGAAAGGAGCTTACGGATATCTTGTAGAAATAGCACATGTAAACGGAGATTCAACTCGTTATGCTCACAACAATCGACTACTTGTTAAAAAGGGTCAGATTCTACCCCAAGGAGCCACAATCGCAACAATGGGGAGCACAGGACGTAGCACTGGGCCTCACCTACACTTTGAGATAAGGAAGAAGAGCGGTACAGCAATCAATCCAGCAACACTCCTACCCTCAAAAATAGTAACAATAGCGCCCAATCTCCAATATTGCTATCATCATAGATCCTTCCACGAACATCATGTGTGATCAAATACCTAAAACAATCCCACACATTCATTTGTCTACTGATAAGGGCAAACTTATATGCTTAAAGATTTTAGAGTCCTCTTGCACTTATATTTCTTGAAATTATACTTTTCAACTCCTCAGCCAGCCAGCCAAGAGAATTGATCCAAATGCCATGCCCATAGAATTCAAGTTCTTGTTAAATTAGTGCGAATCATACCTTAAGAATTAATCATAGTAAAGATTAGTAGCGTAGATATTATCACTGGCGGCCATCTATACGTTTCATTTAAAGGGATGGTTGGTCAACAATAGATCAGAAGCATCTTTTTCGACCAATGATATCTTCAACAAAAGTTAGATTAAATCAATCAAATCACCATGGCAATTCATTTATTAAACCAAACAATTTCACTCCTGCTTAATATGAAAATTTAAAGATCAATAATTCAATCGTTTAATTGTGCTATTCAGCATTAATACGCAAACTATTTATTTGGCAATACTTCTCCCTTGCTTTGGCAAATCGTACAGCTTAGATAAGCCTATACGACATGATTCTCCTTCACAACTTACAGTCGTCGTACTAACAGAGCCTAGTTCAAGTTCTCTACTCTGGTTATTGTAACTCCATTCAGTCTGTAACACAATATTGTTCTTTTGTTGACTTAAAGATGGGTGTATGAAGTTTCCAAGACTCGTAGCCAACACTCCTAGTCCGCTCGGTGTTTTGATAATAGACACGGAATCAGCAACGTGGGGGCCTGAACCTATAGCCACATCTACGAGCCCCATGTTCAGCCATGACAGAAGAATATTCTTCAACCGTTGATGACTAGATTGATTCCAGCTATGTAAGGCCAGAACTCTCAGCCCCTTTTTGGATGCCATTATAGATTTGTAGTGATGCAGATCACTATCACAAACCATGTTTCGACAATGCTTCAAATTACCGCCAACATATGCACTTAGGAAACGTACTGGTATCAAGCTGCCACTAACAGATATCAAACCCTCAGCTGCTCCTTCATCAGCGAACTCATAAACTCCGCTAAATAGAGCCTCTTTGTTATCGGCTCTTAAATTAGCCTGTAAATTTTGAACATGAGACAAGGTCTGAAGTGGGCCATTGCCTTCAACAGACTTTAAGCAATCGAAGGTATGGTTGTTAGCTAATCCGATTAGATTAAAGCCCAGCCCTATAGCTGAGCCAAGTTCTCTTGGATGAGTAAGAAAAGCATAATGTGAAGGTAGCGGCTTAGACCAAAAAAGATCACAAGTACTGCCAACAGAACTTTCCCAGTTTATATAATTGATATCGCCAATTAGATTGTATGATGGATCGAATTTGTGGTAAGCCTTTCTAAAGCTATTGCCAAATACAGGACGGGCAACATGCGAGCGTGACCAACCTGAATCCCCAAATGAGTTAAAACTAAATTTGACAATTCCAGAACTAGACCTACCTGGCCCAGCATCTACTTTTCTCGTTTTATCCATTGAATTCGAATCAGCATCATTCTGACTTGCATATATATTGATCCCGCGAAAGATATCAACAAAAGAAATAATTACAGAAGAAAAAAACACTGCACGAATCATCCCGTTTAACTTTTTCATCATGACTCTGACATAAGTTTATATTGAGCTTGGCATGAATTATACGGTAAATCGCATTACAAGCTTAAATCCTTCCATTAAGCTTGTAATATTATTCTTGCTTAAAAGGATCAAATAATATTCATTGTGCTTTGATAGCAGTATGCCTAAAATGGAAATTGAAACTTATTCGAGAATTGAATCGATCAACACAAATCAACTAACGCATTTCAATTGCATTAAGTCTTTGTCGAAATGAACTCTGGTTCTCTTTCGCTTCTACAGCCTGTGTTTTATCGCTATGGGATGCCTCAGGCGTGTAGGGGCGCCTATTGGCTCGGTAGCTCACAGATCGAATCGGCATCGCCTGCAGGGTTAGCTTTCTAGTGTTGGGATCGCGAATTAGTGGTTGGAGCTTAAGTTCAGTCCTAAGCTGATTGAGAAGGCGAAAATGGCCTGTGTTACTGAACTTACGTAGCAAGGCTTGGTCCCAGGCTGTTGTTTGTTTGAGCATGTAAGAAGTTTAGATGATTCCCGTTTCAGCCATATTGGTTACCCTTAGCGATTGCGATCAAAATAGGCATGGCATGATAAATTTGAGTAGCCAACTAGAAGTCATACCGACTTCACTTTAGCTCTGATTAAGCACATCTCTTGCAGAGCCATCAACTCTTAACTCTCCATCATGACGACCAACGAATGCCTACGGGTGGGTCAGCAGGCCCCAGACTTCAACGCTACAGCTGTTGTTGATCAGGAGTTTAAGGAAATAAGCCTTTCCCAGTACAGGGGGAAGTATGTGGTTTTATTCTTTTATCCTCTAGATTTCACTTTTGTATGCCCAACAGAAATTACAGCATTTAGTGATCGTTACACTGATTTCTCAAGTCGAAACACAGAGGTATTAGGTGTTTCAGTCGATAGTCAGTTCAGCCATCTTGCGTGGATTCAGACATCACGTAAGGAAGGAGGGCTTGGTGACATCAACTATCCACTGATAGCTGATCTCAAGAAAGAGATTTCGACAGCCTATAACGTTTTAGATGATGCTGCTGGAGTAGCCCTACGTGGTTTGTTTATCATTGACCCAGATGGAGTCATAATGCATTCAACAATCAACAACCTACCAGTAGGAAGGAACGTGGATGAGACATTACGTGTACTGCAGGCCTTTCAGTATGTACAGTCACATCCAGATGAGGTATGCCCAGCTAATTGGACACCAGGAGAGAAAACAATGAAACCAGACCCAGTTGGAAGTAAGGAGTTCTTCGCCTCAATAAACTAATCATTAATCTATCAATACATAATTAATTTGATTGATCTGCTGCCTTAATTGGTGGCAGATCATTTCTATTTAAATACACTGCTTTATTGCTTGATCCGTCAACCAAGGCCCTTAGGCCTTCTCCGAGATCCTCAGCCATGGCAATCCTTTTGCCATCACTAACAACTACCCGGGTAAGGGTTGGTAAACCACCTTGACGTGCCCTTAGGTAAACAGGTTCTACATAAAGAAGGGCCTTGCCTAGGGGTACAACAAGAAGGTTGCCTTGCACAACTTCAGATCCAGCACGATCCCAAAGACCAAACTGTTGGCTGATCTGTGGGTCCTGATTGATAAGGGCCTGAATCTGTTCAGGACCGAAGATTGGCGTTTGACTTGGGAAACGTAGCAAGACTAATTTTCCATAATGCTCACCATCACTGCGAGCAGCGAGCCACGCTGAAAGATTGGGGCGAGCCAGTGGTGTTAGTGGTTGTAATAAGAGAAATTCTGAACTTTCTTGAGTACCTAATTGTGCAGTGATGTGATAGGGATCAACAGGAACCTGCCGCCTACCATAGAGTTCCTTTGGAACCTGCCAAACATCATCACCGCTATAGAATATACGAGGATCAGTAACGTGGTATCTAAGTAATTGCTGTACCTGTACATTAAACAAATCTGTAGGCACCTTGAGATGCTCTCGCAAGCTTGAAGGCATCTCCTCAAGAGGTTTGAAAAGATCTGGAAACAATCGCTGCCAACCCAATATTATCGGATCCCGCGGTTCACTCACATACAAGTGAACACGACCACTGTATGCATCAACAATAGCTTTGACTGAGTTACGTAAATATCGCAGCGGGCGACCATCTGGGAGGTTTGCTGCGTAGGGGTATGTGCGTGAGCTTGTATAAGCTTCAACAATCCAGTATTGGTTTTGCTTAGCTTCATAATCAAGATCTTTAGAACTAACTGAAGTAGAGACCAAATATGGGTCACCAATGACTTCAAGGAATGGCGCTATTGCCCTCACTCTTTGCCTTACTTCGCGCCTAATAAGAAGTTTGGAATTATTCGTTAGCGATCCTGTATTAAGGAGACGAGGTTCGAAAAGGTACATAGCTGCTGCTAATTGTTGCCAGGGATGCCCCACCGGCACACCTCCTGATCCTAAATAGTGATTGTAGATATTCTTATCACCTACTGGATAATCCAGTTCTTTTAGTTTGCTCGGAGCAAGAGCATAAGGAGAGGGTAACATTCCAAAATAGAGAGCTGCTCTCCCAATAGGGACAGCCTCTTTGACATCTTCACGAGTAATGCCTAGCTCAGAACTACCCTCAAGACGTGTTGAGGTTCCTAGATCACTGATAAAATAGTCAGGTAGACCATCGGGTGCTCTTGTATTGACTGGACTGAGAGTAAAGCCATATCCATGCGTGAATACAAAATGACGATTCAACCAAGTACGTGAACGTTTTGGAAGTGCAGCCTGATCAAGTTCACGTGCTGTGATCATGACCTGTTGACGGTTCGCGACGTCAGGCACAAAGCGATAACGATCGACTGCTGCATTTGAAAAGCGATAGTAAACCCTCAATTGCTGTAATTGACGATTGGTTGCCAATAGAGGCTGACTGTCCCATAGACGAATATTCCTTAGTGTGCTAGCACCTTGTTCAAGATCAAGTTGAGTTAACTGAGGTTGAGGATTAATAAGTGTGGTAGTTATCGAGTCAAGCTGAAATGCTTTCCTTGTGGCTTTAATTGCTCGAATGATGTAAGGGGTTTCTAGTTTCAGTTCTCTAGGTTTGACGACCATCCACTGCACAAATGGAGCCAAAAGTACTTCGAGAAGAATTGCTCCTAAGCCAATAATTGAAGCAATTAATCTCAATAGACGCCTTTGTTGTATCCATGGAAATGGAATTACCAGAAATGCGAAAACCAAAATGGCCAAGCTTGCCAAACTTCGCAGAGGAAGTATCAGGTGAGCATCCAACCAACCAGCTCCGGCCACCGTACCGTTCTGCGTCCAGAGAAGTTCATGACGTGATAACCATAAAAATGCTGAAAGTGTTAAAAGTATGATGCCGATTAGTGGCCTTAAAAAATTGCATTGTCTAGGAGATAAACCTTTGAAAACCCAATCCGAAAGCGATTCAGGCTGGGCTAACTTCATCCATATAGTCGTACATGTTGTTAAGATTAGTTGGGCCAACAGAACAACCAAAGCAAAGGCTAGTGCTGGAAATTGGCCGAGCCCAAAACTTACATCGCCACCCAGTAGTGGTTCTTTAATACCTGTAGGAGGTATAGCAAGGGCGAGTGCCCATAGCCCCCAGCCTCTAGCAATCGAGATACTGAAGCAAAAACAACCCATTAAATGAGCAATCCTTCCCCCTCGGGCATTGCCAAGCATCACGCAAATTGAGATGAATACACAGGACAGCGGAATCACCAGCGCCCAAATGTCTTCAAAAGGTTCACTCCACCAATGCCCAAGGTCAAATGGCTTGAAACAAGCTAACCACGCCAATCGACTGAGTAATACAAGATCACCGACCACCACCACGAAGCAGCCAAGTAGCCCCAAGCCATAACGCCATCCATGCAGGGAAAGGGATGGCTCTTCCAAGTTGCTTGCACCTTCGAGTTTGATCCAGTTGCGCTGCCAAAGCTGACAAGTCGCGACAACCAGAAGGGCGAGGAGAAGTCCTCCCAGTTGCCAGAGCCAACGGCGGAGAAGCATCCCTTGCCAATCAAATTGACCGAACCACAACCATTCGACTTGAACCCGCATCAACAACCAGAAAGCTGCAATAGAGAGCAAGAGCCAAAGCCATTGGCTCTTGAACCATTGCAAGGGTCGGGCAAAACCAGCCAAGCCCATCGACTCAATCAACACAGGCTAAGTCGTTCTAGTTACACGCCCACTGGCTGTGACTGATCAACAGTCAATCCAGCCAATTGAAGAAAACGATCAGTATGGAGAGTTTCCTCCTGAATCAGAGCATCAACCAACAGATCCATCACTTCCCTTCTTGGCGAAAGCAAGTTAATTGCCTGCTCTAAGGCTTCAACCGCTAAAGCTCGTATCTGCTCGTCTATGACTTTTCCAGTCGATTCAGCGTAGCTCGGGCGTGTATGGATCAAATCACGTCCTAGGAAAACCTCTGAGCCCTCTGTCTCCAACGCGATAGGCCCAAGGCTCGAAAAGCCGAACCGCGTCACCATCTCTCGAGCCAGATGCGCAACGCTCTGCAAGTCGCCACTTGCACCCTGGGTGATTTCATTGAGTCCAAAAACCACCAACTCTGCTGCCCGGCCGCCAAGGGCAACCACAAGCCTTGCGAAGAGATATCCCTTTGTGACCAGGCCTGAATCAAGGATTTCCTCATCTGGACAGAAACGAGTAAATCCGCCAACGCCTCCGCTACGAGGCAAAAGTGTGACCTTATCTATGCGATCGGCATGAGGGGTTAAAGCTGCTACCAAGGCATGTCCAATCTCGTGATAGGCAATCAACCTCTTTTTTGCACTGTCTTGCAGAGGTGCTGCAGAGAGTCCCATCGTGATCCTTTCAAGCGCCGCTTCAAGCTGTTCAGTGCCAATGCATGCTTTCTCCTGCCTTGCTGTGAGGATGGCAGCTTCGTTCAATAAGTTGGCAAGATCAGCCCCTGAGAAACCAGGCGTTCGACGTGCCCAATCCTGCAAACATACCTCCTCAGCAAGGGGTCGAGTTCGAGCATGAACAGCGAGGATTTCCTTGCGACCCCGACGATCAGGAAGGGAAACTTCAATACGACGATCAAAGCGTCCAGGCCGCATCAGTGCCGCATCAAGCACATCTGGCCGATTGGTAGCTGCAAGAAGAATGACGCCAGAATTATCTGCAAACCCATCCATTTCTGTCAGAAGCTGATTCAGAGTCTGTTCTCGTTCATCATTTCCACCACCGATGCCAGCCCCTCGCTGTCTCCCCACAGCATCAATTTCATCTATAAACACGATGCATGGGGCTTTCTCTTTAGCTTTGCGGAATAGGTCTCTTACTCGACTAGCACCCACGCCAACAAATAATTCCACAAATTCAGAGGCCGCCATAGAGAAAAAAGGCACGTCTGCCTCACCAGCAATTGCCTTGGCCAAGAGGGTTTTCCCTGTTCCAGGAGCACCCACTAGAAGAACACCCCTTGGGATCAGGGCGCCAAGCTTGATGAAACTCTCAGGTTGCCGCAAGAAAGTAACCACCTCTTGCAGCTCCTCTTTCGCTTCTTTAATGCCCGCTACATCATCAAAGCGAATAGGTAGATCCTCTTGCGGTTTCAACCGAGGTTGACTACGTCCAAATCCCATTGCTCTGTTTGCCACTTGAGCAGAACGACGAAAAAGAAACGTCAAGCCAACAACAACCATCAAGATCAATACAAGATTGCCGGCCATTCCTGCAAATGCCTGTTCCTGACGAATGTCCTTCACCGTCAGAGAGGTATCAGCAGCCTCGGCGACTCGTAGGATTTGTTGGTAATTATCGAAGATCGCCACCTTCTCCTGGTGTCCATCCTTGAAAACCACCACGACTTCTCGCCGAGCTGGTATCAACTCCAACGACTTAACCTTTTTTTCTTTGATCTGATTGAGCAGCTGGCTATAGCTGATTGTGGGTTTCTGCTTGAAGGGCGCAAAGGATACAGCTTCAGATGAATGCTGAGACTGATCTGCTTCCAGAGATGAACGCTTCAGAGATGGCGACCCCTGCAGTGCCGATGGACCTGAACTCACAGCAACGTTGCGGTGTCCAGAGCCTAGCTATTTGACGCAAGGCCTTACTAAAGGGGAGGATTATCGTTTGGCTGTTCCTGCCTGAGATGGCTGTACCGAAGAAAAAAACCTCCAAAGGCAAACGTAATCAACGTCATGCCATCTGGAAAGCTAAAGCCGCCACAGCGGCTCAACGCGCTCTATCAATCGGTAAATCGGTTCTAAGTGGTCGAGCACAAGGATTTGTTTATCCAATGCAAGAGTCTGATGATGATGAGTCTTGATATCCCCTCTGACCGACCCACATCAACTGGCGTGCAGGCGTAAGGGTAGCGACGACATCAGCCTCTATCCCATCGAGACAAGTTAAGGGAATAGAGGCAAGGATCATGCGCACAAAACCCTCAAACGATTCTTGATCAAGGCAAACACCACGATTTAGTTGCATCAAGCTCTCCTGGTTAGCTTTCCAAATTCGTGTAGAGCTTGGGTCGATTGCTTTCAGGTGCCAGAGAGTATCTAAACGGTCCCATATCGGCACATAGCCGTTCAACGCCTCTTGGACAACAAGGCGATAATCATGCTCAAGCTTGTTTAGCGGTGGTACGAGCTGATCCGAAAATTGGCCTGCCTCTGCAAATTTGCAAGGCAAGCAACCAAGGATCCATCCTTCTATGACAAGTACCTTTGGATCAGAAAGGTGCCAGCCATCTCGATCACCTCGACCATGGCGGAGCGCTTTGTCGAACATCGGTGCTTTTAAGTGACCAGTTGACTGCCATGTATCCAGCACACTGGCCAACAAATCGAGATCATGGCTGCCTGGAAGCGCTCTAGGCACTCTCCAGGGATTACCGCTCATGCTTCGATCGAGCTCAGGGAATGGCCAATAAAAATCATCCAATGAAATCACCTTGATCGGCCAACCAAGTTCTCCAGCAGCGGCTTCGAGCCAACAACCAAGGCTCGTCTTTCCGCAACCCGGAAGGCCTGTTATACCAAGCAATGATCGATCGCTTTTGCCAAGACACCCTTCCACAAGTGTGAGTAACGGCAAACCAAGCCCCCAAATCCAATCGGTGCGGGTAGATGGATGCCAGAAAGGCCTTTTTAGCGAGATGCCGCCTCGCTTTTGCCAATGGATAAGCCAAGCTTGTGGATCAGGCCAACCCAATTGAACGAGTAACTGTTCAAGAGGTTGAATTGGAAAGAGAATCTGGGGGTCGGCAGGGTCAGACCAAGGCGTTAAAAATTTATTTTGATGATGATCAAGAACCAAGCTTGAAGGCCTCGAGGACAACTGCATAAACCGCGCCAATCCTCAGGTTGTCCAAAGCCAACCAGTGCAACGGCCAAGGCTCAATCTCAACACGGCTGCGCAAGAAGACCAATAGCTCAATGATCAAAACCATCACAATGACAACAAGCGGTCTCATATCAATCTTCTGCAGGTAATAGACAGTGAGGTTGCTACCGAGATAAAAACCAAGCAACAAAGCGATCAGAGCAATGCTGCGCCGCCGCCATGATCCAAGCCAAACTTGAGCAAAATGCCCCCACAGCTGACGCTGGAATTGTGCAAAGCGTGTGTTTTGTAGGCTCATGAAGGAGCCATATCGATGAGTCTTTGTAAGTACTCCAGCTTGACCAGCTCATGAACACAAGGGGGGCCTACGAGCACTTTGCAGGGCAACCCTTTGTCACCAAGATGGTCGAACACCGCATTGGCTTGGTGGAACTGTGATTTCAGCTCCTGATCCCATGGGGATGGGGTGAGCAAGCATGGCAGATTTGCAGCTCTAGCGGCAGCAAGTCCAGCTGCAGAATCTTCGATCACTATCACCTCATTCTTGTTGAAACCACTGGCGCAAAGTGCATGCAGATAGCCCTCTGGATGTGGCTTGCCAAGGCAAACATCCTCAGCGGTGATGCATCCCTGGAATGGTGAATCACCATGAGGGAAATTCACCTCAAGCAAGGCGTTTACAGAGTCGCGACCGCTTGTGGTTACCACCCATTGCTCCACTCCATTCAGTTGGAGTTCCGTGAGAAGACGCCGCACACCCGGTCTCCAAGGGACGTATCCAGAACGTATTCTTTCGATGTAGTGGTGTTGTTTACGTCTACGCAACTGAGCCAAAAACTCTTCATTGAACTCTTCTCCCAGGCGCCCAGCATAGGTCTCAACACGTTGTCTCCCACCTGGTATTCGTAGAAGTTCAGCGTAGAGGTGGCGATCCCAAAACCAAGCAAGTTCCGCCTCGGCAAACGCTTCATTAAAGGCCACGCGATGGCCTTCCATTTCTGTGTCAGCAAGGGTGCCATCAACGTCCCAGAACACTGAACAAAGCTTGTTCATGTCTAGCGGCGATACAACTCCCTGACAGCTTGAAGCAACGCTAAAAATGCAAAAGGTTGCCTAGGACCATTGTCATCATCCGAACATCCCACCTGGAGCTGGCAGCTGCCGAGGCCCATCCCCTCTGACCCTCTGCCAGAAGTTCCTCTTCCTTTGCCTCTAAGGGCCGTGCTGGTTCGCAGAGGCGTGCTGGATTCCTCTACAGCTACAACGATCCTGGAACCACCCAAACCACCAGATCCTTGCGATCACTTTCCTGATCTAGCGAAGGCCATTGTGCGTCTGCAGGGAGCCTGTCAAATAGCAGAATCAGTCGCCATCTGTGGCGATTACGACGCCGATGGGATGACCAGCACAGCCTTGCTAATGGTGACGTTGAAGTGTCTTGGCGCTCAACCAATAGCTGCGATCCCGAACCGAAAAAGTGAAGGCTACGGTCTCAATCGCGACATGGTGACAAGGCTTCATGAACAGGGAATTCGACTGATTGTCACCGTCGACAACGGTGTAACAGCCCAAGAGGCACTGCAACAGGCAGAAAACCTCTCTATGGAGGTGATCCTCACCGACCACCACACGCTCCCAGACTCACCTCTTAATGTGCTCTGCCTGCTTCATCCATCAGTAACACCTCAAGACTCACCCTACCGATGCCTGGCAGGCGTAGGTCTGGCATACCTGCTTGCTTCATCTCTTGCTGAAGCGATGGATTGCAAAGAAGCTATAGGGCCTGCAAGAGATTTATTCTGTATTGGAACAGTAGCGGATATGGCACCGCTCACTGGTGCAAATCGAGCCTTCTTGAGAGAAGGTCTGAACAATCTGCATCGAACCCGATGTAAAGGCCTTAGAGCTCTCCAACGGCTGGCTGGTATAGAAGAACGTCCCCTTAAAGCCGAAGACATCGGTTTCCAGCTAGCCCCAAGGATCAATGCCGTAGGGCGTCTAGGTGATCCGCAGCTCGTGGTGAAACTTTTGACTGTCGATAACGAAGACGAGGCCATGACCCTTGCTCGTCAATGTGACCAGCTCAACCGGCAGCGCAAGGATCTCTGTAATGCCATTGAGGCAGAAGCTATAGCCCTGGTTGAGGCCGAGGGTGCAACACCTCCACCATTTTTGATGCTTGCTCAGAATCATTGGCACCATGGCGTGATCGGAATCGTGGCAGCTCGTCTAATGGAAAGATATTTTCGCCCAACTGCATTACTTGCTGGTGAGGGAGACGGACGTCTACGTGCCTCTGTACGTGCACCATCTGGGTTCGCTGTGAATGATTCTCTCAAGGCCTGTGCTGTTCATCTTGATCGCTTTGGTGGCCATTCAGCAGCAGGTGGTTTTACGATTCGAGCTGAAAAAGTAGGAGCACTGCATGAAGCATTAAATAAGCTGGCTAGCAATTGGCATGCAACTGTTGGTGGTGGGGTCTCTATTTCACCAGAAACACTTTTAAAGCTTCATGAGATCAACTTGGATCTATGGAATAGCCTTCAGCAACTAGAGCCCTTTGGCATTGGTCACCCAGCTCCACTGTTCTGGGCACGGAATTGTCTTGTTGTTGACCAGCACAGAATGCGTGGTGGTCACCTGCAACTAATTTTGGCCCAAGGTGACTGCCAGAGAAGGGCAATTGCGTGGCGATGGATAAGCGAAGCCCAAGTTCCTGAACGGATTGACGTAGCATTTCGAATCAACATGAACCACTGGCAAGGGGAGGACCGCCTGCAGATGGAGGTTGTCGCCCTACGGGCATATTGCCCTGAAATCAACCTTCATCGCAAAGATAAAACCTATCGCTGCCTTATCGATAAAGAAGGTCAAATGGTACTAGTTAATCCTAAAGGTGAGGTTCTAAAAGCCATCTTGTCAAGCAATGGAAAGCTTAAATGCACTGACAGTCGAGCTAGACATCCTTACATTCATAACCTGATCGAAGAGGGATTAATAGGTCTGGGACTTCGCCCATGAGTTTTGATCTACGACGGCTCGAACAATTAATCCCAGGAGTGATTGGAAGAAAACAATCTGAGATTATTCAGCTCTTTCAACATCTTTTATGTCTTTTGATTATTGGCCTTCTAATCGGCCTTGCATGCCTGCCACTCAACCTGATTGATGGAATTCAAAAGTCTCTATTTCAGCAGTTACCAGCAACAACAGGAAGTGCATGGCGGCCCATTGGTCTGATATTGGCACTTTTGCCGATAGGAGTGATGCCAATCCTCTTGTTACTGCAGCGGGGGCCATGGCGAGATGCAGCTGGCTCTGGGATACCCCAGACGATGAATGCTCTTGAAGATCACTCACAGCTAGCACCTGCTCTCGCTGCACCTAGAACGATTCAACGTGGCCTTCTCTGGACTATTGCAACGGTTGCCCTTTTCCCTCTTGGACGGGAAGGGCCAGTGGTGCATGTAGGAGCAGCTGTTGCACGTGCAATTCACAAACGTTTTAAGCGTTGGCTCCCTTCACTGAATGAGCGTCAGATTGTCGCTATTGGTGGCGGTGCCGGACTTGCAGGAGGCTTCAATACGCCTCTACTAGCACCAATATTCATGATTGAGGAACTCACAACTGAATATTCCCTCACTTTGATTTGGCCTGCTCTTGTGATTGGAATCTCCGCGGCTTGGTTTAGCAGCGTTGGCGGAGAACCAATCTTCGGTCTTGGCATGATCAATGTAATGGCTCCAGAATCCGAGCAGCTCTTAATTGCTATTCCAATTGGGATTTTGGCTGGGCTTGTGGGGGGATTCTTTAATCGAGGCCTTGTCTGGTGCTCTTCATTTCTTGAACCATGGGTGCGTCAACGACCAATCCGCACTGGGCTTTTGCTTGGAATATGCCTAAGCGCCTTGGCTCTAAGCAGCTGGGGGACAAGCACAGGTGATGGAGAGGGGCTTCTGCAATTGTTGATTCAAGAAGGCATGCCGAACCATTTCCCTGATGGTGGTTCTATTTCACAAGGAATAACGTCTATATGGATCACCTTGGTTCGCGTCTTGGCTCCGATGATTGCACTTTCACCTGGTGTACCTGGAGGCCTTATTGACCCTTCACTTGCGTTTGGAGGTCTCCTCGGTTACACGTTCTGTGGATTGGTTGGTTCAAGCACTCATCTCGGCCTAGGGCTTGGAATGGCTGCTGGTTTGGCTGGTGCCACACAGCTTCCCCTTGTCTCGATTGTGTTCGCCTGGAGACTAGTTGGCGATCAGCAACTTTTTACAGGTGTGATTCTTTGTTCAGTGCTGGCCGCCTACATAGGACGGTTGGTGGCACGTAAGCCCGTCTATCACGCTCTTGCCGAACTTCAAAGACCTAATCGGTTTTGATAGAAGCATAGAAATATAATTGCTGGACCGGCTAGGGCGACTGCGCCAAGTGGCCCAAAGATCTCGAGAATGCGGATGGCAGTGTCCATAGCGACTTAGAGATGATCCCTTTTGACTGGTAGAGAATACGAGATTGCCCTCACATAAAGTGTGACTGATTACCGACTCTGTGATGCCTTGTCACAGCATGAAGGATGAGCGATGCCTGGACGAAGTGGCAATGCATACAAAATTGCGGAGCCTGCTGCCGTCTAGATCCCACTGATCGAGGAGAAGCGATCGCAGTACTGAATGAAAGGCAGCAACAGATTTATTTCGGGATGGTCAACCCCGACGGCTGGTGCAAGCATTACGACACTGGTGGACGTCGTTGTCGCATCTATAACTCCCGCCCTGATTTCTGCAGGGTTGGTTTACTGGCATCACTTTTCAATCTGCCGCAGGACAAATCAGAATCATTTGCAATCCACTGCTGCCGCCAGCAGATTCGATCTGTCTATGGCGGTAGAAGCCGAGAGCTACGAACCTTTGAACGTAGCCTGCGCCTGCCACTTCAAAAAGATGGTTAAGGCATCAACTTCTAAGGACACAATTGCAAAACCCGCTCCTGAGAACGGAGCAATGGGTTTCACAACGGTGTTGTTAACGACATTCACCACAGTCTTTTTGGCTGAACTTGGCGATAAAACCCAGCTGGCAACCCTATTGCTATCAGCTCAGTCAGGCCAACCATGGGTTGTGTTTCTCGGGGCTGCCCTAGCTCTCATCTCCTCCAGTTTGGTGGGCGTCTTGGTGGGTCGCTGGCTGGCTGGAATCCTGCCACCAGAACGCCTGCAAAAAATGGCCGGGGTGCTGATGGTGGGCTTGGGGTTATGGCTTGGACTACAAGCAACACAATCTCTGCTAATCGCAAGCCAATAATTAAGTCTATGGATTTCACCCTGCTGTTATCGACATTCATCACAGTGTTCCTTGCCGAACTCGGTGACAAGACACAGCTGGCAACCGTAGCCATCAGTGGAACAACAAACAGACCTTTTGCTGTTTTTCTTGGTTCTGCAAGTGCTTTGGTCTTTGCAAGCCTGTTGGGGGCCATGGCCGGAGGATCGATGGCTGCTTTAATCCCTGAAAACCTTTTGCAATTGCTGGCTTCGTTAGGCTTTCTGATCATTGGCCTACGCCTTATGTTCTCAAACCTGAGTCTTTCTTCTGCAGAGGAGGAAGCCCCTGAGAAATAAATGCTTTTAAAAGTCTAGAATTAACTCACAGCCAATGTTGACTCTGCGCTGTCTTCGGATTCCTCTTTGGTGATGGCACCGCCGGTAATGAAGACTGGTCTTCTACCTTCCTATCTCAATGAAGTTCACGGTCGCTGACCTGCTTGACCAGTTACCCCCCACTGGGGGACTGGAGATCAAAAAACTCGAAAAAATTCTCAAGCTCACCACAAAGGCCGATCGCGACGGTCTTGAAACAGCCCTTCAGGCTCTCTTGAAGCTCGGCATTGTCAACAACGAAGAAGCCGGTGCAATAAAGCGTAGTGATGACGAGTCACTGATTGAAGCTCGTTTGCGCTGCAGCAGTAAAGGATTTTGCTTTGCCCTAAGAGATGATGGGGGAGACGATATCTATATTCGCGATCATCAGCTCAACCATGCCTGGAACGGAGATCGAGTACTAGTCCGCATCACAAGAGATGGGGGACGTCGAAGATCGCCAGAAGGTGGGGTGCAATGCATCCTCGAAAGGAGCACCACCAGCTTGCTTGGCCATGTTGAACGCAAAGATCAAAATATCCTTGCAATACCTCTTGATGACCGCATCCTTGCAACGATCCAACTGCCAGATGGTGATCAAGCCCATCTGAATGATGTGGAGCAGATAAGCGTGGTGGAGGTGAAGCTTGATCGCTATCCCATTGCCCAGTTCCCCGCTGAAGGGCATGTAGCACGGTCACTTCCCTTGAATGGAGGCCCCTCAAGTGATCGTGATCTTCTTCTTACCAAAGCCAACCTTCAAGATCGACCTGGTCCACCTCGCAGCAGCTTAAAGACCCCAACGGCTAAACATCGGCAAGATCTGAGCTCGCAACCAGCGTTGCTACTGCGTAGCTGGCAGGTATCTGATGCGCCACCCCTACCAGCGGTGTATGTGGAGCCCCATGCAGGTGGCACACGTCTGTGGATTCATGCGCCTGCTGTAGCAGAACGTCTGAGTATTGGGAACAACCTGGATCTCTGGCTAAGAGATCGAGCGGAAGCTCTCTGCCTTGGAGAAGTTTGGCATCCCCTACTCGGCCAAATTCTTTCAAAAGCCTGTTCATTTAAAGTTGGGGAAATCAACGATGCAGTAAGCGTTGCTCTCGACATCTCGGCAGATGGTGAGGTAACTAATTGGCATTTCAGCCTTAGTTCAATCAAGCCAGTAGCCGAAATCGGACCTAAGACCCTCACAGCTCTTAGCAACAGGAAACCAAAAGCAAGAACAGTCCCTGCTGCTCTGAAGCCCGTTAAGGATCACTTAGCCCAACTCGAGACATTAATCTTTTGTGCTCGTACATTGCAAATGGGAGAACAGGCCAGTGGCTCTATAGAGCTTGATCTGGCTGTTCCAGAACTTCAATGTCTTGGCGACCTCCGCTGGGCAGACCCTGATTCATATCATCATCAATGGGCTCTTCCTCTTGATCAAACTGACCCCCAATCAGTTTTGAGCCCAATGATTAGAGCTGCTCATCGTGCCTGGGCGCAACATGCCCAGAACTTGCAACTCCCTGGCCTGGTGATTGAGGCTTCAGAAGCAGACAACAACACCTTGAACGACGTTGCTAAATCAGCATTAGCTCTTGATATTTCCTTGGAACTTGATGAAGAAGGTAGACCTGCTGCCACAGAGCTTGCAAAAGCATTTTCGACAACAGCCTGTCGAAGAGTGCTGGATCAGCAACTACGCCATGCACTGCCAGAAACGGTGTTAAGACTGGGAATTCATGATAGTCAAAAAGAGAATGGAAACATTGAATCCGACCATGAAGACACAAAGACAAAGGATTCGAACCTACAATCACCTTGGTGCTGTCCAACTATCCATTACACCGATCTTGTTAATCAAGAGATCATAGTGTCACTTTTAAGTAACGGTAAAGATCGTCCAAATGTCCGACAAAAGGAAAAAGTGGTTCTGGGGTCCCGTGAATGCTGGCAACAAATCAAATGGCCACTATTCAGCACAAGCCAAGCAAAGAACCTAGAAGAAATCTGCAGTAAAAGCCTCGTGCATCGCCTCAACACACTGCGCCGTCAAGCTGAAGAGCTTCGACAAGACCTGATCGCTATGGTTCAGGCACGTATCGTGGAACCCCTTGTTGGGGAAGAGCATCAGGGGGTGATAAGCGGAGTGCAGAGTTATGGGTTCTTTGTGGAAATTCCACCTTCTATGGCAGAGGGCCTTGTCCACGTCAGCTCTTTAAATGACGACTGGTACGAATATCGCTCACGTCAAAACCGATTGGTGGGTCGCAAGAATCGCAAGATCTATCAACTTGGTGATCAAGTAAACGTGAAGGTTGTCAAAGTTGACGCCTTAAGGAACCAAATTGACCTCGAAGTTAATGGATCAGCAATAACTGTTGAAGCAAATATGAATGTTGATTCTGATCTAACCAATCAAGCAACAACAACAAAAAGTGAGGTCAAAGGCAAAATCACCAAGAATAATGAACAACTAGTCAGCTCAAGTGAGGCATAATTTGTGGATCCCTATGTCCTTGCCGTTTCTGGAGCTTCAGCTCAACCTCTAGCTGAAAGATCGCTGCATCTCTTGCTTGAAAACAACCGTGACGTCCATTTGATTTTCAGCCACGGGGCTCTACAGGTGTGGAAAGCCGAAAGAGGAATTGAAGTTCCAGTGGATCCTTCTGATCAGGAGAAATTCTGGCGCGATCATCTACAAGTAAAAAATGGCAATCTGACATGCCATCGCTGGAATGATCAATCTGCCAGCATCGCAAGCGGTAGTTTCCGCACCCGCGGGATGGCAATTGTGCCCTGCAGTATGGGCACAATTGGTCGAATTAATGCTGGTGTATCAATCGATCTAATCGAGCGTTGTGCAGACGTTCACCTCAAAGAGGGGCGGCCTCTGGTGATTGCGCCAAGGGACATGCCCTGGAGCATCATTCACCTTCGCAACCTCACATCACTTGCAGAAGCAGGAGCCAAAATTGCGCCACCAATTCCTGCCTGGTATACAAAACCAAACACAATTGAAGAGATGGTTGATTTTCTTGTTGTGAGATTGTTCGACCTCTTTGATGAAAGGCTCGCCCCCATTAACCGCTGGAATGGTCCTTCACAATGACAAGACTGCAAAAGTACTTACTTTTGCCTTGCCTGAGTCCTCTACTGGCGGTGGTTGTAGTAGCAGGTTTCAATCTCAACCAACCTGTCAACCTACGGATATTGAATTGGCGATCTCCAACCTGGACACTAGGTGGGTGGATGGTCCTTGGCAGCAGCGCAGGGGCAATTTTCGCCCTAACCACAAGTCTCTCCTTACCACTAAGCAGAGACCCATTACATGATCATTTCCATCAAGGTGTAAGAGAGGCTTCGCCCAATACCAGCACCCCGTGGCAACGAAACTGGCAGGCAGCTAACGATGAACCATCCCAATCAAGACCAAAGCATGATGAGAACCCAGAACGGGATTTAAGAGATCCATCTCCCACGGTGGCTGTGCCATTCCGAGTCGTACGAAGATCATCAGTAAGGCGGCAAACGCATGTTGAGAAATCGCCCCAGCGTCCACCTGTCGAGAGCAACGTTCCACATAGATATTCATCAACAGAAAATGATTCTTGGGGAGATTCTCTCAGTGAGGACTGGTAAACCAATAGCGCATCGAACTCAACGGATCGTTGAGTTCGTCGCCAAGCTGTTTAAAGTTTATTCGTCTGTACTGATCCAGTGAACGACAACGGCAACGACAACCGAGTAAATCCTAATGCTGATGCTCAAAAGCCAGCTGAACAAAAACCAACTCTAGAAAATCCAGTGAAAACCAACCCCACTGAAGATCAACAGGAGGGAGCAAAGCCTGTAACCGCCAAACCTCCAGCTGCAAAGGTAGAAGACAAACCTTTTGAGACCTTTATTCGTGATCACTTTCTTCCAAACATAAAACAGGCACTTACTGAAAGAGGTATGCCACCATCAACTCTTGAGCTGATTCAGGGAGATCGACCAGTTGTCGGTGATCCTTGCTGGATGGTCTGTGGTGAGATCCCCCTCGGTCGTCGCTTTTGGCTTTGCTTTGCAAGTGATTCAATCGCTTCTAAAAAGACTATTTCTCTAGCTGAGACTGGAACAGAACCAAGTCTCATAGAGCCATTCCTAATTGATGAAAAAAAGATGACATTGACTTTATTGCGCTCACGTCTGTTGCAGCGGCTCAATGGTCAGAAATGGTTGACTGCAAACTGAGAGACTTATTAGCCTGTTCAGGCTTATAAACGTATTTTCGCCGTTTCCAAAGCCACGATGCAGAGAACGAAATAAGCATTTTTTTTGCGGTTCGCCTGGATCTGTGCTGTCCATCTACATATCTGCGCAAATTCTCTCCATAATCAACGCAAGCTGCAGGAGAAATGGTTGGTCTCGACCTACACCCCAGATCAAAGCCTGATGCATAAGGCAGAAGCCTTGAATAGCCACTGGCAACCACAACTGGAATTACTACTAGCGCGTGGTCGAACTGCCGGTGCTGATCTGGTTGAGGTCTACCTGGAGCAAATTGATCATCTCAGCGTCCTTGCTGAACAAGACACCGTTACAAGTGTCACTCCATCCTTCGGCAGGGGTGCTGGGATCAGGGTGTTCCTGGGCAAACAAGATGGCTTTGTCAGCACCAATGATCTTTCAGATGCAGGCCTGAAGCATGCCTTAGAGCAAGCTCTCAGCATGCTTGGGCTTGAGGTTAATGAGGCTGGTCGCTCATCATTTAATGGTCTGCCGAACCTTCGTGATTTCGCCATCGATAAGGCCCACTGGCTCAACCAATGCCCAGAGCTATATGAAGCAAGTGATCGCCTTCTAAATGGAACTCAATTGCTTGATCAATATGGAACCCATCTGCAGGTGCGGCGAGGCAGTTATGCCCGCGACTGGCAGGAGGTTCTCGTGGCTGCAAGTGATGGCACCTTTGGACGCGACATCCGTTTGCATCAGTCCATAGGGCTTAATGTCCTTGCTACAGATGGCGAGCACCGCTCAAGCATTGGTCGCCGTTATGGCACATCGGGACGTCCAGACGACCTTCGCAAGTGGGATGCCGAAACGAGCGCCAAGGAAGTTTGCGAGAGCGCAGGCACGATGCTTTATGCCGATTACGTAGACGCCGGTCAAATGCCAGCAGTACTCGCCAACCGCTTTGGTGGTGTGATTTTTCACGAAGCATGTGGGCATTTGCTCGAGACCACTCAGATCGAGCGCGGTACAACACCTTTCAGCGACAAGTTGAACCAATCGATCGCCCATGAAGCTGTAACGGCAATCGATGAGGGGATTACTGATGGGGCCTTTGGTTCCCTGAGCATGGATGACGAAGGCATGGAAAGTCAGCGAACGGTATTAATTGAAAACGGTGTGCTCAAGCAATTCATCAGCGATAGAGCCGGTGAGCTCCGTACCGGTCACCAGCGCACAGGCAGCGGCCGACGTCAGTCCCACACATTCGCTGCAGCTAGCCGCATGCGCAACACTTATATCGCCGCCGGCCAGCACTCACCGGAACAACTCATCGCCTCGATCGACCGAGGCCTTTACTGCAAATCAATGGGTGGAGGCAGCGTTGGACCCACAGGTCAATTTAATTTTGCTGTAGAAGAGGGCTATCTGATCGAGAAAGGCAAGCTCGGCAAACCTGTAAAAGGAGCCACTCTGATTGGCGAAGCAAAGGATGTGATGCCACGGATTTCGATGTGTGCCAAGGATCTTGAGCTGGCAGCAGGTTTCTGCGGGTCAATAAGCGGTAACATTTTTGTCACCGTAGGGCAGCCTCATATCAAAGTCGATTCAATCACTGTGGGAGGGCGTTGATGATGTCCGAAATAAAAGCAGCAAATGTAATCGAACTCGACACTCATTCTCTACGGGATAAACTCAGTCAACTTGCTAGCCGCGAGAGTATCCACCAATGGGATTTAGGAGCAGCATGCAGCACAGATAGTTCTGTTCAAATTGATCGTGGCGAAGCCAAGCAAATGAAGGGTGCGCAACGCAGCTCAATCACAGTACGTGTATGGAACAACAAAGGGCTTGTAGGAATCACAAGCACGTCAGATCTTTCAGAAAAAGGAATAGAGAAAGCGCTTATTGGTGCTCGTCAGGCAAGTGACTTTGGCAACGCCGATGACGTTCCTGCCTTCTCAACACTCGCTAAATCTCCGTTACCAAAGCTAGAGCGACCTCTAAGACCAGCACAGGGAATTCAACGAATGCTTGAGGTTCTTAAAGAGGCCGAAGCTGATCTTCTTAGTCGACATCCTGCTATACAGAGCATTCCTTACAACGGTCTAGGAGAAGCAACCTACGAACGAGTTTATCTCAATAGCGATGGTGCGCTTCGTCAAATGAAGCGTAGTCAAGCCAGCCTTTACCTTTTTGCCCGCGCAGAAGAAAGTGGACGTAAACCACGCAGTGGTGGTGCAATTCGCCTTGCTCTAGGTAGTCACGATCTGGATATTGATGGATGTATTGATGAAGCAGCGGAACGAACAATCAGTCATCTTGACTATCAGCCGATCGACACTGGGTGTTATCTCGTCTGCTTTACACCAGAGGCTTTCCTAGACTTGATCGGTGCCTTCAGCAGCATGTTCAATGCCAGAGCAGTGCTCGATGGCGTCAGCCTCAGCCAACGAGAAACAATCGGCAAAAATATCGCCGTTCCATTCTTCTCCCTTCATGATAATGGCCTACATCCTGCACATGTAGGGGCCTCTAGTTTCGATGGTGAAGGCACACCTACTCAAAAACTTTGCTTAATCAACGGTGGAAGACTTGAGAGTTTTCTGCACTCGGAAGCTACCGCAAGGGCATTTGGTGTACCACCAACTGGCCATGCCGGACTGGGAGCAAAGGTATCAGTGGGACCCGATTGGTTTGAAGTGAGCAACACTGAAGGTCAAAACAGTGCAAATACTCATCTGCAACACAGCAGGAGCAAAGAAACCTTCGTGTTAATCGAAGGGTTAAATGCTCTACATGCTGGGGTTAAAGCAAGTCAGGGTTCATTCTCTCTGCCATTTAATGGTTGGTTGGTTATCAAAGGGGAAAGGGTGTCGATCGAAGCAGCGACAGTTGCTGGAGACATCCGTACGCTGTTGAATAGCATTGTGAATATGGAAGCTGAACAGGTGATCACACCAGGTGGGGTATCTCCTCATGTGTGGGTCGAAGGCTTATCAATTACTGGTGAAGCATGAGGGTGCTGTTCTGGGGTACCCCCAGCTATGCAGTGCCAACTCTGGATGCCTTAAAAGTCTCAGGCTTTGAAATTGTTGGCGTGGTGAGTCAGCCTGATCGTCGGCGGGGGCGCGGTAATCAGCAAATGGCCTCACCCGTCAAACAACGAGCAATGGATCAGGGGTTGCGTGTATTCACCCCTGAACGGATTAGGGATGAGGGCGACATTCAAGCAGAATTAAAATCACTAAAGGCTGATATTTCTGTTGTAGTCGCCTTTGGGCAGCTTCTTCCTTCAACAGTTCTCAATCAACCTCCTCTCGGTTGCTGGAACGGTCACGCTTCACTGCTACCCCGCTGGCGAGGAGCAGGACCGATTCAATGGAGTTTGCTAAGTGGTGACACCGTGACAGGCGTTGGAATCATGGCAATGGAAGAGGGGCTTGATACAGGCCCTGTTTTAGTCCAGGAAAGGGTTGCTATCGGCTTACTCGAAAATGCGAATCAGCTGTCTAATCGTTTGAGCTCTATAACAGCAAAATTGTTTTTAGAATCAATGCCAAGGATTGCAGCAGCAGGCCCTGGTGTCGAATCGGAACGTTGGAAACAATTGGAAGTCATCAAACAGGAAGAGATTGAAGGTGACCCGACATATGCCCGAATGCTCTCAAAAAACGACCACATTCTTGATTGGAATCAAACTGCAATGGATTTGCATCGCAGGGTTATGGGCCTTTATCCAAACGCATTCAGCAGCTGGAATAACAAAAGGCTGAAAGTACAAGCCACTGAGCCACTTGATGAGGAATTGAAATCCAAGCTTTCTGAAGAAGTAAGGCCACTGATTGGACGCTGGCAAGATGGAGAACATGAACCGGGAAAGATCCTGGCTTGCGAATCCGATCTGGGCCTAGTCGTAAGTACAAAAACGTGCCCTTTACTCATTCGACAAGGCCAATTGGAAGGCAAAAGCAAGGCGCTTGGAGAGGTGTTAATACAACAATTGCAAGCGACTGTTGGCCAGGGTCTTGGGGTGGGGTTCAACATCTAACACAAGGGTTATCGTTGCCAGATGTCCTCCTTTAGCGTGTTTCAAAAATTGTCATAGGTTCAAACCAGACTTGACCAATCCTGACAGGAGCATGCTTAGAAGACCAATGTCAAAAGGCGAAAGGAATAGAGAAATCACAAACAGCGCAGTTATGAGTTGGTGTGATCAATAATGCCCAGAAAGACTGGCTTTAGCCATTGGTGATGCAGATCCAGGTAAAGTTGTGCCACACAGACCCAAATCGTTGCATTGTGCACGTTTCGGGTTGGAAAGGTGGTGAGCCTCTGGGAAGTGCCTTAGGAGAGGGACCGACGGCTGAGTCTGCAGAAGACCGAGCCATAGAAAGACTGATCCAACGACTAGCCAACAAGACAAGCCATCTCAATGATAGTGATTTAGTTGAGACTCAAGAAACTGATTCAGATTCAAGCACTAATAAAAGATTAATCAGCGTGCCATTCAAAAAAGATGAGCAGAATCATCAACCAAATAATATAGAACAATTATCAACATCAGAGCAACAAGGAGAGGCTCTAACAGATCCCGAAGACTGGAGTGATGAATTGGCAGCAATAGATCATGAGCTACAAAGAATCGGATGGGATAGAGAACAGGAGATGCTTTACCTGCAGAAGTGCTTTGGTCACTCAAGTCGTCATCGCATCACTCGCTACAGTGATTTAACTTCCTTTCTGAATCAACTAAAAGGATTAGAGCCTGGAGAAGACCCTAATGAGGCTAGCCAACCATTACGCCGAACAGATCTTCTGAGCCAATGTGATCAGTTGCTCGAGAAACTTAGATGGACACCAGAGCAAGGCAGAAGATACCTACAAGAGCAACTAAAAGCGAGAAGTCGACAACAATTAAATGATCAACAATTGCTGAGTTTCAACATGCTTCTAGAAGCAGAGCTGATATCAAATAGGCAATAATCAACATAAATATATTGTCTGCATGATTCGTATATGTTTATGTGGTGACAAACAAAAAACCTAAGGATAGCGATCATTGAGTCAGCAAATAGTAAATATATCGCCAAAGGCTGTATAAAAGCTAAAGAGTGGCATCAATGTAGACCAATTAAGAATGGCTTTTAAGTTTGTTCGGAATTAATATACACAAACGCTAAAGGCCCATAAGATAAATTCAAGAGGTATCAATACTCTAGGTCAACATGAGCTTGATAGATAATCAGAATTGGAAGCCTGAAAGGAGGATTGGATGCCTATAAATTAAGGCTGTTGAGCATGCGGCAACAATTAGACCGAACTATCCTGTTGCATCGGAATGAATCAATGGCACGGAATCAGGCCTCAGGGAGTAGCATCTTGCACGATATTATGAATCTAAAACTCTTAAGCTGTCAAAAGATCCACAATAAGTTGTTGTCATAAGTGGCAGCTTAATTAGGAGGACAACATAAGAGTTAAACTGCCAATTGAAATCCAGGAAGAGATACTGCTAGTCTTTTCGCTGATTAGTTTGCGTTGGTATATTGCATAAATTGTTAGCGTTAAATAATTTTAGCCTGAATAATCAACTGAGTTGTCAAAATACGAAGATGCCGCAACCCGTGCCGTCAAGGCAGGAAAGATCTACCAGAAAGCGGTGAGCTAAGTGCTACGAAGGTCCTGTCAGGGGGGGGGGTGAGGCCCAGGGGTCACCGGTGTGATCGCCTGCAGCGCAAGGGTTTATCAGTCTTAACGTCGCATCCAAGAGGCCAATGAGAAGCTCACCAGAATATCAATATTATTACGCCATAACTGCAGAATTTACAAACCAGTTGCCTGCACGATAAAATCGAATTAATAAAAAAAGACCAAGTTGACAGTTGAGTCTCCAATCGAGAAAGCCATACGTCCTTCAGTAGGCCTACTGGGTTGGTATTCCGTCTGTGCCAGTAAGTTATTAAAAGAAAATGAATTATATCATCTTTCCATGTTTAATGAGCCATTAGTGATATACAGAGACAAGAATAATAAGCCGAGATGTATCAAAGATTCATGCCCGCATCGATCGGCATCTTTTCGTGGAGGAGAAAATCAAAACGGTGAAATTGTTTGTCCTTATCATGGAGCTCGCTATACGACATCCTGCAATCAGGATGGATCAGACAGAATAACATGCAACCATATTATTGACTCTCATTATGATAACTTCGCGAAAAATTTACACCTCAGGCAATATCCCTGTGTAGAACAAGGTGACTATATATATATTTATTATACAGGAGAAGCACAGCCTAGCCCAAATGATTTTCAGATAAAATCTAACCTAGAGAATAGTCTTCCAGAGGCATATGGCTTTGACTTGAATGATTACGAATATGAAGAAGTATTTATAGACTTTAAATGCGATTGGTCTCGCATCATAGAAAATCATTTAGACATCCTGCATATCTTTTGGCTACATGGCAATACATTGCCAGGAAATGATGTCAACAGAAAAACAATTAAAAGCTTCAACCAGTCAATTAATAAGGACCAATATCATCTTCGAAGTGTCTACCATGAGAAAGAAAATAACAAGGATGAATTCATTTCTCAAATCTTCATCCCTCCTGGCCGTGTGATTATTTTCAAGGGAGCAACTGAGCAGGCAAGATATGTACAAGTTTTAGATCATATCCCCTTGTCACATAATAGAGCACGAATCATTGTTCGTCATTATAGAAAGTTTCTTAGGAATAAGCTTCTGTGCAAATTACTCCTCTTTAAACAAAGGCAACAAAAAGTGTTTTATAATATTTTCTCGGAAGATTATCTCGTCTTACAAACTCAAACGTTTAATGAGCAAATGGGATACTTGAACCAAGGCCAAGCCAAACTTTTAGCAGAAGACAAGATGATTAATCTTTTTTGGGATTGGCATCAACACTCACTTGAAAAAGAACACCCATGGGATATACACCCCACAACCGCACATACAAATACAATTCATCAAGACATGTTGATGCTATACCCTCCTGCAAACCCACAGTTATCTCATGATATTAAACGTATAATCGATCGCAAAGTAGCCGTACGACTATTCTCTATAATACTGATCATACTCGCGTTAATTTTTGCGCCAGACTTAGTTCAACAAATAAAGTCTGGCAATGTTTCAATGCCCATGGTTGGAACTCAAGAATAAAGATCTAATTTCCTAGAGATTTTGATTTTTATTGATATGAGTTCTGTTCAAGAATTAGGCCTTGCCTAACAATTGAACAAAACACTTCACTTGGGCCTCACAAGCTATATTTATAACTTGTCAATTTTGATGATTATTTAGCAACCATGCCTCTGAGCTCATTAGTTCGTCAGCTTCAGAAGTCTACTCTCACTGGTGAGTTGGTGGATAGAAGTAATCGAAACGACCGCTTACTGATGCGGGGAGCCGGGCGAGTCGGGCGCGCATTGATTGCAAGTGCAATAGCTCGTAAGCAGAACCGTCCACTGGTTGTGATCGTACCGACACTAGAAGAGGCCAATCGCTGGTCTTCGCTGCTTGCAATGATGGGTTGGTCGCATAATCATCTCTACCCAACAAGTGAAGGATCACCTTATGAGCCATTTGACCCCACAACAGAAATCGTATGGGGGCAATTGCAGGTTCTAAGTGAACTTCTTGGAGAATCATCCCGAAGTTGGGATCGAGCCATTGTGGCCACAGAAAGAGCTTTGCAGCCACATCTACCTCCTGTTGATGCACTCGCATCACAGTGTGAAATACTCTGTCGTGGAGAGCATATAGACCTGGAAAGCTTAGCCAATACTCTTAGCAAACTTGGATATGATCGAGTTACAACAGTTGATCAGGAAGCTACCTGGAGTCGTCGTGGTGACATCGTTGATATTTTTCCAGTAAGCAGTGAATTACCAGTTCGCCTCGAGTTATTCGGCGATGAACTTGACAAATTAAAAGAATTCGACCCAGTCAGTCAACGTTCCCTGGATGAAGTTAATGAGCTTTGCCTAACCCCTTCAGGGTTTAGTCCATTAATTGCTCATCAACTACGAGAGTCCATGCCCGATGGGCTTGACCGTCTTGTTAGTGAGGAGACTTTAGATCAACTATTAGAAGGTTCTACACCAGATGGTATAAGAAGGTTAATGGGTATTGCATGGAACAAACCTGCCTCGCTACTTGACTACATTCCTGCCAACTCCTTTATCGCAATAGATGAGAAGCGTCATGGCTCTGCACATGGAAAACTATGGCTTGAACATGCAGAAGAACATCACATTGATGTGGGTCAATCAATGGGATTGTCGACTGATGAACAAAAAAAGTATTGGCCTCCATTGCTTCATCGCAGCATCAAAGAAAGCTATGCAACCACAGATCGCTTTGCTGGCATTGATCTTGCCGAACTCCATGAAGACGATGGTTATGCAAATAGTTTTGATCTTGCCAGTCGACCAATTCCAGCCAACCCAAACCAGTTCGGCAGATTAGGAGGGCAAATCAAAAATTATCAGAAAGAACATCATCCCGTTTGGCTTTTATCAGCACAACCAAGCCGGGCTGTGGCTCTTCTTGAGGAGCATGACTGTATCACACGCTTCGTCCCAAACGCTAAAGATCACCCAGCCATTGAACGTTTGCTCGAGCAAAACACCCCAGTAGCTTTAAAGACAACCGGTTCTGTGGATTTAGAGGGGCTGATCTTGCCAGCCTGGCGTGTTGTTTTGATGACTGACCGTGAATTTTTTGGTCAAAAAACCCTTGGCTCTACCGGTTATGTTCGACGACGACGGCGGGCGGCGAGTCGTACGGTTGACCCCAATAAAATGTGCTCTGGAGACTTCGTCGTGCATCGCAATCACGGCATCGGTCGTTTTCTGAAATTAGAAAAACTAGCCATCAGTGGTGAGGTCCGTGACTATTTGGTTATCGAGTATTTGGATGGAACACTCAGCGTGGCCGCCGATCAGCTCGGCAGCCTCGGTCGGTATCGATCAACAAGTGAATCGCCACCAAAACTTAATCGCATGGGAGGAACAGCGTGGCAAAAAGTTAAAGAGCGCACCCAAAAGTTAGTTCGCAAAGTTGCGATGGATCTGGTCAAGCTCTATGCAGAGCGACTCCAGTCCCCTGGATATGCCTTCCCACCAGATGGACCATGGCAGATTGAACTCGAAGAATCTTTTCCCTATGAACCAACACCTGATCAGGTCAAGGCAGTCGTTGATGTAAAACGCGATATGGAAGCAGCACAACCTATGGATCGGCTTGTGTGCGGAGATGTTGGTTTCGGAAAAACAGAAGTAGCAATACGAGCGATCTTCAAAGCAATTACGTCTGGACGCCAGATAGCCATGCTTGCGCCCACAACAGTGCTAGCCCAACAACACTGGAGAACACTTTCAGACCGCTTCGCTCCCTACCCAATCAAGGTCGCCTTACTGAACCGATTCAGAACAAGCTCAGAACGAAAATCAATACTTAATGGCCTCAAAGAAGGGACAATCGATGCAGTTGTCGGTACCCACCAGCTACTCAGTAAAAACACAACATTCCAGAAACTAGGGTTGTTGGTTGTTGATGAGGAACAGCGTTTTGGAGTCAATCAAAAGGAAAAGATCAAAGCTCTTCGTAAGGATGTAGATGTTTTGACCCTTTCAGCCACACCAATTCCGCGAACCTTATACATGAGCCTTTCAGGGGTAAGGGAAATGAGTCTGATCACAACCCCTCCACCATTGCGCCGGCCTATCAAAACCCACCTAGCCGCTTTTGATGAAGAAGCAGTTCGTAGTTCTATCCGCCAGGAACTTGATCGAGGCGGACAGGTGTTCTATGTCGTTCCTCGTGTTGAGGGTATTGAAGATGTAGCTCGTCAACTTCAACAGATGCTGCCCGATTTGAAGTTGTTGGTAGCCCATGGTCAGATGGCAGAAGGCGAACTTGAGAGCTCGATGGTCGCCTTTAATGCAGGGGAGGCCGACTTGATGCTATGCACCACGATCGTTGAAAGTGGACTCGATATCCCACGTGTGAACACTATTCTCATTGAGGATGCTCATAAATTTGGACTAGCACAGCTCTACCAACTACGTGGACGTGTGGGTAGAAGCGGTGTTCAGGCTCATGCATGGTTGTTCTATCCGGGTGACGCATCCCTCAGTGATACCGCTAGACAACGCCTAAGAGCAATCCAGGAATTTGCACAGCTAGGAAGTGGCTATCAACTAGCGATGCGAGACATGGAAATCCGTGGTGTGGGAAACCTTCTCGGCGTTGAACAAAGCGGCCAAATGGAAACCATTGGTTTCGATCTTTACATGGAAATGTTGCAGGAATCACTTGCTGAAATCCAAGGACAGGGCATTCCATCTGTAGATGACACTCAAATCGATCTGCCGGTAACAGCTTTCGTGCCAGCGGAATGGATTGTTGATGGTGACGAAAAGATCGCTGCCTACCGAGCTGCCGCAAATTGTGCTTCTCATGAATCACTGATTGAGTTGGCAGCTAGCTGGACAGACCGATACGGAGCCATTCCTGGTCCTGTGCAATCACTTCTTCAACTCATGGAGCTCAAACTCTTAGCTCGTCGCTGCGGGATCTCGAGAATTAAGCCAGAAAAGCCAAATATTGCGATGGAAACGCCGATGGAGGAGCCCGCCTTCCGGCTACTTAGGCAAGGTTTACCGCAACACCTGCATGGCCGACTGATTTACCAGACTGGAAGTGGAAATAAAGCCAAGGTGCTGGCACGAGGTCTAAGCGTCTTGCCTATGGAAAAACAGCTTGAACAACTGATGGAGTGGTTGCGTCTCATGGCCACACAGATTCCTTGCGAGGATGGATTAACTGCAATTCAGCAAAAGCAGCAAGCCATAGAGCGAGACGAGGCCGTCATTACCCCCTAAGCCCTTCCAGCGCAACTATATTAAGAAGTCTTTACAAAAGCGCAATTCTTCGTTACATTTGAGCAAATAGCGAAAAGTGCCTTGGGGGAATTCACTGAGATCGGGAGCAACCAGGGAATGATGGGATTAATGAGCGGATTGTTGAGTCTCGCCGCCATTGCCATTTTTGCTGTTCTTCAAAGCGAAGCAGAAAACGATGACGACGACTCGAATTCAGGTGGAGATGGTGGCTTAATGCAACCTGTTACTTAGAGATTAAACGGGGCGTAATTATTATGCGCTCGTACATATCCTGCAAGGTCATACATTAATCATTATTTAACAGGAAGCCTAACTTTTAGATATTATAGCGTTGATGGAATAGCCTGAGGAAGTTTAACTCCTACAGGCTTATACATTGGTCCATCAAGTATTTTGTTTAGGGCTTTAATTAGTGTTGTTTCGGCCACCTTGTATTGACTATCCTTCTCAGAACCAAGATCCTCAAGCTTAAGATTATTGATTTCTTTTTCAGACATCACGGCCTTAATATCTGGCTTGATGCCATTTTTATGAATGTCCGTTCCGCTTGGAGTGAGATACTTAGCGATCGTGACAGTAAGACCAGAGCCATCAGAAAGGCCTCGAACTGATTGAACCAAGCCCTTGCCAAAGGTCTTCTGTCCTACAAGTACACCACGGTGATTGTCTTGTAGTGCTCCAGAGAGGATCTCACTTGCGCTTGCTGAGCCTTCATTCACCAAAACAACAACAGGGCGTTGGGTTAAGGCACTTCCATTCGCTCGGCGTACATCTTGAATGCCATCACGAGTTTTTGTTCGAACAATTGTACCTTCATCAAGCCATTGGCGTGCGATATCAATACTGGCTTCAAGCAAACCTCCAGGATTACTACGCAAGTCGAGTACATAGCCTTGCGCACCCTCTTTTTTTAAATTCTTGATAGCACTTCGCATTCCTTTAGCTGCATGGGCATTAAACTGTTTCAGGCGGATATAACCAATCTTTGTACCATTTACTGTCGTATTTAACTGGATATCAACTGCCTGTATCTCAATGCGTGCACGTATCAACGGGACCTGGATAACTTCACCCCTGCGACGCAGACCAAGGGTGACCTCACTACCTTCTTTACCACGAATCAACTTAACAGCATCCGCTGTAGACATGCCCTTAGTGGATTGTCCATTAATGAAAACGATCACATCCTTAGGTTGGACACCAGCCTTAGAGGCAGGAGTTCCTTCGATTGGTGAAACCACAACTAATTCTTTTGTATCCTTGTCTAGAGAAAGCTGGATGCCAACACCTGTTAATTCTCCTGAGGTGTCGATCTGCATTTCCTTAAATTCCTTTGGATCTAAGAATCGTGTATAGGGATCATCCAAGCTTGCTAACATGCCACGGATCGCTTCATAGGATTCTGAAGTGGCTGAATAGTTCTTGGCTAATAAGTCCTTGCGTAGTCCCTTCCATACTTCAGGGTTATATTTACCTGTGGAATCAAGATAGTCACGATATACAATCTGCCAGACCTGATCAATCACCTCTTTGGGGCTATCACTAATAGCGGAAGAAGAACTGCTTGGTAAACCCAAACTTGGAGAGGCAAGTGCAATAGCAGCTCCTCCCGCGCCCAGAAGGACCAGCCATGAACTGCGCTGGCGGCCTAATGAGCGAAGACTTCTAGAGATGGGCATAGCGTCCAAATTGGACTGATCTCACACAATAACGACTTCAAGGCGGATCCACCCATCGACCGTCATCCTTAATCAACTGGATCAACGCATCTACACCCTCAGACTCAGAAACCTTGCGAATCTCATCTCTGCCCCGATAGAGGGATATGACTCCTGGGCCTTTACCAACATAACCATAGTCAGCATCTGCCATCTCACCTGGGCCATTCACAATGCAACCCATTACCGCAATATCCAAACCAACAAGATGGGATGTGGAATCGCGCACTTTCTGAACAACCTCTTCAAGGTTGAACAATGTTCGGCCACAACTTGGGCAGCTGATGTACTCGACCATCGTTTTGCGCAGCCCGATGGATTGAAGAATCGAGTAACAAACTGGAATTTCTTTCTCAGGCGCCTCGGTCAATGAAACTCGGATGGTATCGCCTAGACCTTCTGCTAAAAGCGTTGCGATGCCCGCTGTACTTTTAATCCTTCCATAATCCCCATCACCAGCCTCGGTTACGCCCAAATGAAGGGGATAATTGAAACCCTCTTGATCCATCGTGTCAGCCATCAATCGATAAGCCGCCAACATCACAGGCGCTCTAGAGGCCTTCATCGAAATCACGATGTTATGAAAATCGAGCGAATCGCAAATTCGCACGAATTCCATTGCTGACTCAACCATGCCAAGAGGAGTATCTCCATAGGCAAAGAGCATGCGTTCAGCAAGCGAACCATGATTCACTCCAATACGAAGAGCTTTGTCTTGCTGCTTGAGACGAGTGACAAGCGGTTCAAAATTCTCGGAAATGCGTTCTCTGATAGATGCAATCTCTTCGGAGCTGAACTCGGTTCGATCTGGATCAGCTTTATCAAACACAAAAAGGCCAGGATTGATCCTCACCTTGTCGACATGGTTTGCCACCTCAAGGGCAATTTTCATGCCGTTGTGATGGACATCAGCCACAAGGGGTACCGGTTGATAGGTCTCCCTAAGCCGTTGACAAATCTCACCGACGGCCTTGGCATGACCGAGAGATGGAACAGTTAGACGAACAATTTCACAACCAGCCTCATGCAAGCGTCGTATGCCTGCTGTTGACCCCTCCACGTCAAGGGTGTCCTCGTTGATCATCGACTGCACCCTGACAGGATGATCACTACCGATCAAGACACCTCCTACGTTGACAGTGCGCGTTACACGTCGGTGGATCTGGGTGTCGTATCTCCTGGATGTGCTGGATTGATACTCAGCCATGGTTGCACTCATGGCAGACGGCGCCTAGATGAATCCAACATTGGCACAACAGCGCACCTATTGACTTGTATGAGCCTTTGGCGGACCTCGAGCAGATCGCCTCTGGTGAGGGCAACAGGAGCACCATCTACTGGAGATGGATTGCGAAGGAGGTAGGCAGGATGCAAAAGCGGCATCAGTAAACGACCTTGCCAATGCTGCCATTGACCACGAAGACGGGTAATTCCTCCCTTGATACCAAGGATGGCTTCGACTGCTGTCGAGCCAGCCAAGGCAATCACGCAGGGATCAACCAACTCAATCTGTTGTTGCAACCAGGGACGGCAAGAAGCAATCTCAACAAGTGTCGGTCGCCGATTCTTAGGGGGCCGGCATTTCATAACATTGCAGATGTAGGCATCAGTTTGAGGGTCAAGGCCAACACTCTCCATCAAACGATCTATAAGTTGACCAGAACGTCCTACAAAGGGCTTCCCTAGCTCATCCTCGCGAGCGCCTGGCGCTTCCCCGATCAGCATCAAAGAGGCATGTGGGTTTCCACGACTCACAACAACCTGAGGCTGGTCAACAGGCAAGTCACAGGAACCACAGCCATTAGTGCGCTCCATATGAGCCCCATAGACATGGGTCAATCCTTGTGAGTTTTATTTTAATTAATTGCGAACAGCTGCAACGTCTCTGATGGAAAGCATCGACTTGCGTTGAGGAGATCTAGGCGAATTCAGACTAAAAAACCGCGAAGAGTCTCCAAAAACTAGCTCTTGGCAAGATCGATTGACCTTCAAAGGACAGTGGTTGCGACCCAAGTCAACCATGAGCATTAAAAAGCCAATCGAAAGATGTTGGTTGTCCATGTCAGAGCATCAGGCAAGATGTGGTCCTTACGGGCATCCCGCAAGGGGATGCGGCACCAATGCCACTCCCGCCTCATCTTTCCGACCGAGTCGTTGCCCTTCAGCCCTCACTCACACTGGCAATCAGTGCTCGAGCAAAGGCCCTTCAGCAAGAAGGCCGCGACATCTGCAGCCTGAGTGCTGGTGAGCCAGATTTCAATACCCCTGAATTCATCATTGATGCCACGGTGAAGGCACTCCGTGATGGGATCACCCGTTATGGCCCTGCCGCCGGAGATCCCGAACTCCGTGAGGCAATAGCAACCAAGCTCAGCAAAGAAAACACTGTGCCAACCAATGCAGAGCAAGTGTTGGTGACAAATGGAGGCAAGCAAGCAATCTTTAACTTGTTTCAAGTGATCCTCAATCCGGGCGATGAGGTTTTAATCCCTGCTCCTTATTGGCTGAGTTATCCAGAAATGGCCCGCTTAGCTGGTGCAAAGGTGACAACACTTCCCTCCACTCCAGAAGACGGTTTCTGCCTAGATCTCAACAACCTAGAAGCCTCCATCGGCCCTAAAACCCGTCTTTTATTACTTAATTCCCCTGGCAACCCAACCGGCCGTGTGATGGCACGCAAGGAGCTGGAAACTTTGGCTGATCTGCTGAGAGATCATCCCCAGATCCTGGTCTTGAGTGATGAGATCTACGAGTTCATTCTTGAAGAAGGGCAACAGCATCACAGCTTCTCGGCCATAGCACCAGATCTTTCAAACAGAACCTTCATCGTTAACGGCTTTGCCAAGGGCTGGGCAATGACCGGTTGGCGTTTGGGTTATCTAGCCGGCCCCGCTGATGCTGTAAAAGCTGCTACTGCCCTCCAAAGCCAGAGCACTAGCAATGTCTGCAGTTTCGCTCAGCGTGGAGCCTTGGCCGCGCTACAAGGCTCAAGGGAGTGTGTGAAAAAGATGGTCAAGAGCTACAACACCCGCCGCGAACTCCTCACATCTGGCTTGCTTAGCCTTGAGGGAATGAGCCTGGTTCCTCCAAAAGGTGCCTTTTACGCCTTCCCAAAACTGCCACCTGAAAGCCTCGACTCAGTAAGTTTCTGTGAGCAAGCTCTTGAAAACCATGGGCTTGCAATGGTTCCAGGTGCAGCATTTGGAGACGACAGTTGCGTCCGCCTCACCTGTGCGGTTTCACCAGAAACGATTTGCGATGGACTAGAACGTCTCCGCAAAGCTCTCAAACAGAGCTAAACACAAAACACAATAAAAACAACATGCCTTCAAGACCAGGCGGGGCGTTGGTCCGCACTGCATTGATCTGCTTCTTTGGGTTGATGAGCTGCACTAATCAAACTGAGAAGACACTTCGTATTGGGGCAATTCCCGATCAGAATCCTGAGCGTTTGAACCGTTTATACGGCCTACTCTCGTCTGAACTGAGTAAAGAATTAAATGTGCCCGTTCGCTACAAAGCAGTAACGAACTATCCAGCCGCAGTCAGTGCATTCCGCACCGACAGCCTTGATCTTGTTTGGTTTGGAGGCCTAACAGGTGTACAAGCTAGGTTGCAGAAGCCAGGAGCAGAAGTTATCGCGCAAAGAGATATTGATGCCAAATTTACAAGTGTATTCATAGCCAATACAAAGAGCGGAATTAAGCCATTAAAAAGCCAATCTGGGCTTCAGCAACTTAATGGGAAGCGGTTCACTTTTGGCTCCGAAAGTTCCACCTCTGGAAGATTAATTCCTCAGCACTTCCTTCAGCAAGCAGGTGTGCAAATGAATGATTTTTCTGGAGGCAAACCAGGTTTCAGTGGCAGTCATGATGCAACAATTGCTTTGGTGCAAAGTGGTTCTTTTGATGCTGGCGCACTGAACGAAAGTGTATGGGAGTCGGCTCGAAAAAATGGCCGCATCGATCCAGCCAAAGTGAAAGTGATTTGGAGAACGCCCCCATATGCAGACTATCACTGGCTAGGACAACCCAATCTCGATAAAAAGTTTGGCGATGGTTTCACTGAAAAACTAAAGTCTACCCTAACTGGATTAAAGAAAAGTTCGAAATCACAAGAAAAAATACTTGAACTTTTTGGGGCAAGTAGTTTTGTAGATGCAGACCAAAATCAATACATAATTATCGAGAAAATAGGCAGACAACTAGGAAAGATTCAGTGAGAAAATTGCTCGAAATAAGGGGCGTATTTGTTCACAGTAGTAGAGGGAATCGGCTTAATGATATCAACCTTAGCATTTCTTCTGGGGAGCGTGTTGCACTTGTAGGCAGCAACGGATCAGGAAAAAGTAGCTTATTAGCGGTTGCCAACGGAACTCTTATTCCTGATTTAGGGAAGGTAATGTGGCAAGATTATTCAACCTCAAACTTAGGGAAACGTCAACGAAAAAAAATAGGAACGCTGTGGCAAGATCTTCGCCTTGTAGAAGAGCTCAACGTTGCACAAAACATCAACTGTGGTGCGTTAGCTAACAGAAATTTACTATGGGCTCTAGCTAATTTACTCAAGCCAATCGAATTAAATGCCTGCAGTGAATGTCTTAAAAAAGTAGGTCTTTCATCGAGCATCCTTTCTACAATGGTAAGCGAACTCTCGGGGGGACAGCGACAGCGAGTGGCAATAGCACGCCTCTTACGTCAAAAACCAGAACTCATTCTCGCTGATGAACCTTTATTCAGTCTCGATCCAATCCTTGCAGAGAAAATCCTCCATCTTTTCTTGGACAACACGATGACTAGTGATATGGGCGAAGAAAGAACCCTTTTGATGAGCCTGCATCAACCATCCTTTTTTCGGCACTTTGACAGGGTAATCGCACTTAAGTCTGGGAGAGTTGTCTTTGATCAACCTGCTGAATGTCTTGATGAAGAAGCCTTAGCCTTGATCTACGGATCTGCATGAGTCGCCTCAGTCCAACTCCTCAAATCCTGAGCCTTTTGCCAGCACTGGCTTTATTGCCTGTACTTATTTCTATACTCATAAGTTTCCACAATGGTGGAGTCACTCTCCTATGGGAGTTTATTTGCGCTGCCGTTCATCCATCTATTCAAGCAGAGGTCGTTCAAAGTGCATTTAGAGGAATACAGATCACTTTGGCCACAGCTCTTCTTAGCTGGTCAATAAGTTCAATAGTTGGAATTTGTCTTGGCATAGCCAGCGCCAGGGTGGTATGGGAGACCTTTTTAGGGACAAACTGGCCAGCGATTGTGATTCGCAGACTTTTGGCAATGCCGCGCGCAATTCATGAACTCCTCTGGGGTTTGTTGTTACTTCAAATGGTTGGACTGAGCCCTTGGGTAGCAATTGTTGCAATCGTCATTCCTTACTCCTCACTTGTTGCTCGAGTCGTAAGTGATCAACTTGACACCCAGGATCGTCGAGCCCTAAGGGGCTTAAAACAGGCTGGGGCGGGCTCCTCTTCCGCCTTAATTACAGCTCTTGGCCCTGCGATGGGGCCTGTCTTAATGAGTTATGTCGGATATCGACTTGAATGTGCATTAAGAGGTGCAACCGTGTTGGGGGTTTTTGGATTGGGTGGTATTGGCACTGACCTTCAACTGGCACTTCAATCTCTTCAATTCCATGACGTATGGACAGCTTTATGGTTACTAGCAGCAGTAATGTTTAGTCTTGAGCAGATATTAAGTTTGATACGTAGATATTTCAAATTATCGAAGAATGGGATTTGGCAAATTGCCAGTATATTGATTGTCTTATTGATTCTATGCGCACTAAGTATTCCCTGGCTAAATGCAGTTGATATTGATCTAGGAGAACCTCTTCACTGGAGCCCCCTTCCATTGCCAACCGTTGATGAGCTAATAATTGCTATTCACACTCTCCCATGGATCCAATTAATCAGCAGCACGATGTTGCTAACAGTGTTAGCAGCAGGAATCGCTATCGGAACACCGCCACTAGCAATGATGCTTTGGCCAAGCCGACTGGGAATAGCAATACAAAGAATCATCTGGGGCCTGCTAAGACTGATGCCAACCCCTCTTACTGCTCTATTTTTGCTGCTCTTCAGCAAACCGAGTGTGGCTGTTGCTGCTCTTGCACTTGGAGCCCACAACATTGGAGTGATGGGTCGCCTCTTAAAAGAAGGGCTTGACCAACAAAGCGACAACAACTTGAAAGCCTTAAGCGCGACTGGCGCTGGAGCACGATCGGCTTGGCTCTATGGATGCTTTAGCGGCCAAAGCCGTAGCTATTTAGCCTATGCCGCTTACAGAACGGACGTGATTTTGCGAGAAACCGTGGTAGTTGGCATGGTTGGAGGCACTGGACTGGGTTGGCAGTTAATCGAATCTCTTGGTTCGTTCAACTGGGCACAGGTCAGTGTCCTAATCGCGGTGTTCACAGCTCTGACCTTGATCGGAGAATCGATCACTGATCGCTTGCGATATCACTGGACTGGTTCAACTAAAAAGCTACCTATGGTTGTAGACCTACAAAGCTGATCAGGTTCCACTTCTCGATGTGATGGCCAATACATACAAGAGACTCGTTGTCATAGGTGACAGTGGTGTTTATGGATGGGGAGATCGAGAGGGTGGCGGATGGTGTGAACGTCTGCGATGCCAATGGATGAGCCTCCCTGATGCCCCAGTGGTCTACCAGCTTGGAATTCGTGGTGATGGACTGGAAAGTGTTGCCAAACGCTGGCAAAAGGAATGGCAAAGTCGAGGCGAACTCCGTCGTCAGGTTCCTGATGCAGTTCTTGTGGCGGTGGGCCTCAATGACACAGCACGTATTGGACGCCCCGATGGCCGGCCCCAACTCACGGCAGAGGCCTTTCGCTTTGGCCTGCAGCAAATGCTGACAGAGATGAAACACCTCACCAAGGTGATGGTGATGGGCCTCACTCCTGTCGATGAAGCTGTAATGCCATTTGCGCAATGCCTCTGGTATTCAAACCAATCGGGGTCGGTTTATGAAGCCCAGCTTGAGGAAGCCTGTCTTGAGGTTGATGTGCCATTTCTGCCGTTGCACAACGCCATGCTCAATGAACCTGCCTGGCTGAGCTGGATCGAACCCGATGGTATCCATCTCAACTCAGAGGGACATGACTGGATCCACCAACGGGTGATGGCATGGACATCGATGCTGGAGTGGGCACAGCTCGAACCACTAACAAACTTCACTCCTACGGTTGGCTGAGATCACCCCTAAGGAATCCGATGTTCATCCTTTAGTTGGTTTACCAGTGCTGCAGCAAAGCAGAAAGTTAAGGATGTTAATAGAAAGTCAAGTCATGGCGCAAACTTCTTGCAAAACCTTGAGAAGAAAGAGAGCAGAGTGCTCTGGGAATCAGCGTTCATTTTCATTGCCCAAATCGATACAAAAACGCAATCAGGCTGTAGTTGAACACCTTGGATTGGCGAACCTTGCAGCAACTCGCCAAGCCACCCGTGGCGGAGAAGAACTGGATGATCTCATTCAAGAAGCAAGGCTTGGATTAATCATGGCGATGGAGAAATTCGATGCCAATCTTGGATTTAAAGTAAGTAGCTATGCAATGGCTCGTGCCAACGGCCAGATCCTCCATTTCCGCAGAGACAGAAGCAAGATTGTGAGAGTGCCCTGGCGACTGAGAGACCTATATACCCGCGGCATGAGACTCCAGCAGAAGCAGCAGAATGATGGCTTAAAACCTTTCACCGAAGAGCAACTGGCTGCACAATTAAATGTAAGTTCAGACCGCTGGCATCAAGTTGCGGAAGCCATATGGCAGACACACCTTGTATCTCTGGATGCCAAAGAGAGTTCAACAGGTGGCAATCATGTTGAGAAGAGAGTCCCATTATTGGAACGGCTCAAGTCACCAAAGCAGAAAGAACCGGATCTGCAATACCAATGGCTAAAAAAGGCTATTCAGCGTCTAACATACCACCAGCAACACTTGCTTTACGCCCATTACATCGATGACATCAGCTTGAGACAGTTAGCAAAGCGCGAAAAGATGAAGGAGAACAAGCTGCGAAGAGTTTTGCGAGGTTTAATTAAATAACTTCAACTTTGGTCCACAAAGAAATCTGATTAGCTGGTTAAGCAGCCAAACCAAGCCAAGCGGCGATTGCGATGGCAAAAACAGCAGCAAAGCTTGTCTGTAATCCATTAACAAGTTCATTACTCAGCCAACTAATTTTGTTCTGAGCAATTGCGCCTAAAAGGCTCTCCATAAGAGTGGCCAATAAGCCAATCAAAGCAACATAGATCGCCTGGAAACCAAAAGGCAACAGAGATAGGGAGACCATCACGAAGGTCATCAAAAGACTGCCAAGGGCACTTGCGAGAGTGCCCTCGAGACTGATGGCTCCATCCGTACCAGCAGGTACAGAACGCAGCGTGGTTATGAGCACAGTGGTTCGGCCCCAACGTTTGCCTATCTCACTGCCGAAGGTGTCAGCAAGTTTCGCAGCAAAACTTGCTGCGAAACCGATCATCAGCAAAGACTGGGAACCAAGGCCCAGTTTGATCAGGATTGCCACTACAGCACCAGTGGCTGCAGATCCCCAGACATTTTCAGGCCCACGCCTGCCACCACGTCCCTCAGCAAGGCCAGCGAGTTTCTTCTGGGCCATGCCAAGACGGGTGACCATCGATCCCAGTACGAGATAAATCACTACCGCAAGCCACCCACGCCAGCCCAGACACCCCCAGAGGATGGTGCCTAGTGCCCCGGCATGAATCCATCCGGAGGAAGTGAGTAATGGCAGCCTCTGGGCCAGCGCAATCAATAGAGCGTTGAGAGCAAAAGCCCAGAGCCATTGAACCAGAGTCGGATTAGAAAAAAGCATCAACTTTGATAGCACTGCCTTTGGCCAGATTGGACAAGAGACAGCAAGCGTGGGCTATTGCTTGACGCTGTCTGGCAGACCAGAGCATGAAGCAGAAAAAACAGCCTACGGTTTTGATCTTCTCAATCTCAGCATTGAGAAAATTATCACCTCAAAAGACTGTGCAGAAAATCACTGAAGAAGTCCAAGCCCTCGAGCCAAAGGAAGCCGCTATGAGATGAAGGTTTGCTTGAAAAAGACGCCGATAAGCGCTGACATTCGTGAGTAAAAATGCAGCCGCGTAGATCAAAAACAAGCCTGCAGGAATTCAATCAGATCTTGACTGATCTCTTGACAAGCTGATCCGTCGACTTGAAACCATTGTTTGAGCAGCTGCCACAGCAGCTGTGCAAGTACGCATGATTGAATCTCCCAACGCCACAGGCACCCAACCGGCGGCCTCAGCGGCACACTCTTCAGATGGGCTCCAACCACCCTCAGGACCAATCGCAACTGTGACTTGGTTGATTTCTGGGGTCAATCCTTCCATCAAAAGTTGTAGATCAATCAGTCCCTGCCGACGAGTGGTGGCCAAAGCAAAAACTGCATGATCTGGTGGACTTTTCCACAAGGCTGAAGCTTCTGCTATGGGCAAAAGTTCTGGCTGCCAAAGCTGCTCAGATTGCTCAACTGCTTCCCTAAGGATCACCTTCCATCGCAATGGTCGCTCCTCCGCCTGAGGAGTACACCTATCAGAACGTAGAGGCTGAATCAGGTTGACGCCTAGTTCACAACTCATCCTCAAAACCTCCTCAAAGCCACGCTTTGGGAGAACAACAGCCAAACCGAGTTGTTGACGATGGCGAGGTTGTTGTAGAGAAGGAGACGAAGGTGACGTGTCAAGTTTTAAAAAATCACCTGCTTGTAGATGGGCCTCCCAGAAATGGCCAACACCATCAACAACCGCAACCGCTTGCCCATTGCGAAGGCGAAGCACTCTGCGCAGGTAATGGACTTCGTCTTGCTTGAGAGATAACAAATGGTCAGAAGCAGTGATTGCATCAAACCGCTGCGATTCAACCAAAAGGCGCCTGAGCTCAGCCAAGAGACTGCTTAGGCCTCCACAGGAAAGATGCTGTCGGGATGGGGCTCAACAGGCCAGTCATCATTGACACCACCAATCAACACTTCATCCAACTGCACCACATCGGAGTCAATTTGTTGGAGAGCGTTGATCAAGACATCAAGTGCAACAGCATCACTTGTACCAAGATCAACCCAACAACGTGCCCAGCAGCCTTGATATTCCAACTGGCCCATGTTGTGCATCAGCGCAGGGATCACGGATCTGGCGTCTTCATTGTCGTAAGTGATCCAGCTGAGATCCGCACCTTCCTCATGGACTTGTAGGTTCTCAGCATTAAATCCACCCAAACGGCCAATCACGTACCAACTATCAAAGATGCCATCGACGTAATTTTGCTCACCCTGGCTTGGTACATCGGCAAAGTGAAGCCATAGCCAACAGTTGAATGGATCAACCTCGCGGAAACGAACGTCCATGAAAGCTCGACGATGGCTGCATCATCGCGGCATTCGACAGATCCGTCTGCATAAGCAAGCATTCATCAATCAAATTGGAGGATCATTAGCTGCTGTGAGCAGAGAAGTGAGGTGCTCATGCTGGAGCTGAAAGACATTCAATACCGTCCCTCAACATCTGAAGAACCTGTGCTGCAGGGAGTTGATCTCCTTGCTCATGCGAGCCAACCCGTTGTAATAGCTGGCGCTAGTGGAAGTGGCAAAACCAGTCTGCTAGAGGTGATCAGTGGACTTGCAAGTGCTCAACAAGGCGCCATTTACTGGGAACACAAACCCTTAAATCAGCGTCAACGACGCTGGATGTGTGGGGTCGTCTTTCAATTCCCAGAGCGGCACTTTCTTGGTTTAACTGTTGCCCAGGAGCTGCGCTTAGGGCATCGGCGACTCACCAGTGTGGAACAAACACAAGCGCTACAAAAGGTGGGACTGACTCAAATCGACATGAAGCAAGCACCGGAACGTCTCAGTGGAGGTCAACAAAGACGGCTTGCCCTTGCTGTTCAGTTGCTGCGCAAGCCAACCATTTTGCTGCTTGATGAACCCACCGCCGGGCTTGATTGGTCAGTACGTGATGAGGTATTGGAACTGCTTTCCAAGCTTGCACGAGAACAGTTGTTAATCGTGGCCACTCATGAGCCAGAACTCTTTGTGGGCTTGTCAAGTGCAGCGTATCGGCTCGATTCAGGTCGGCTTCATAAGCTGCCTCAATAACTCACAATCAACTTAGATAACTAGCTGCCTTCGCAATCGAAAGTCACAGAAAAGCAATTCACAATGGCCAACCATTGATAAGTAACGCTTCAAAAGCGAATTGGGTCAGCGATCTACAGATATGTCTTGATCTTTAAATCAATAGGTAGTTGTTGAAGTTAAAAAAATTACTTCCAAGACGGCTTGAGGGCCGACAAGTATTGCAACACTAAGTCTTTTTGCTGAAGAACTCAAAAGCATTCTTCAGGAAGCTCGCAATATAGAATTAAACAACAATTCAAAAGAAATATTCAATTTCTAGCTAAAAGTAAAATAAGAGCTTTTTATCAGTTAATTATATCGAGAAAACAAGCCATTGTTCGCATGGGTCTTATCTACTCAATCCAAAAGGAGTGCACCAGCCCAAAGCAACAACACTGTTGGCACCGCTTCAAGCTGGTCTCCTGTAATCGGCAGGGTAACGCTTGGTATAGCTGTCATGGCTTGCAGGAGGAGTCCCCCAAGAATCAAGCCGCTAGCAAGCAAGAGAACACTCCAGCCCAATGATGCAAGTGGGCGACGACCTCGTCTGATCTGACTCAGAAACAGAGCAATTGTTGATACAGCAAGGATAAGCTCCGTACTTCCAACAGGAGCAACAATCACAAGCAATAAGGCAAGTCCTCCCAAGACCAATCGAACCGTGAGGCCCTGTCCTTCAGGTAGAGAGAGATTCGGCCAGAATTCTCCTGATTTGGTGTTAGCAGTTGATGAATTGATATTGCGTAAACGTGTAAGCAGAGCATTGCTTCCACCACTACGAGCAGCTGTCTCGACCTGCAGCTCCTCTCGCTGAGAGGCATTAACTGCAGCATTGCTCACTTTGCCAAGCTGACGTTCCTTGAGACTGGACATGAGCACAGCGTCATAAGACGCTTCAACCCTTGCCTTGGCTTGAAGGTCATCGCCTACCTCTAAAAGCCGCTTTTCCTTTGCTTGTTGCACAGATTCGAAGCTGGCTCCTGGTTCAAGACCAAGGATGGAGTAGGGATCCTGCGACCCTGGATTCGAACTGGAGCCGATGCCCGAGGCCATGGATCTACGAGAACTACTCTGAGCGTATCGAGACCAGCTCAAAAGAGGGGTGAACCATAGCGATAGCCATGGCTGTTCTGGAGCTGTTTGCAACAAACCAAAGCCTCTTGCTGTCCCATCCACTGCCTACTCTTGAGCAACGGCATCTGTGGTGGAAGGTGGAAGCCAACAAGCATTTCAACCCTTTCAGGTTGATCATTGCAGCTTGCAGCACGAAAGCAAACGTACTCAGTGCCACCATCAACACAGGGGCGTATCAGCCATTGGTTGTCCACTACCACTGAAAACATTCTTTAACGATTCTGGCTAACTAGAGCAGTGAATCGCGAGTTCTTTTCGTCAGGAAAGCAGATTTAAGCCCAACGATCAAAGGCTGATCGGTTCTACACCACTAACCACAGGCGCAACAGCACTAAGTTCCAACGCAGGGTGATCATCAAGAAGCTGGTTAAGGTTCCACTCGTTCTTGAACAAGAGAACAGGACGCTGCCAGGCATCCTGAACGGTCTTGCAATTAAAGATCCGTCCCATCTCATCTAGAGCAGGCCAACCATCACTGACCCACCGTGCCACCTGGAACCCCATAGGCTCAAGACGGGTCTGAACGCCATATTCGTTTTCTAAACGATGCTGAACAACATCAAGCTGCAACTGACCTACTGCAGCAAGAATCGGATCCCGCTTGCTCTGATCAGTATCGTAGAGAATTTGTACAGCACCTTCCTCTCTTAACTCATTAACTCCTTTACGAAAATTTTTAAATGCTGAAGGATTCGGGTTACGTAACCAGCTAAATATCTCAGGACTAAAGCATGGTATACCCTCGTATTCAACTCTAGATCCTGTATACAGAGTATCACCAATCGCAAACATACCAGGATTATTTAGACCAATAACATCACCTGGATAGGCATCATCAACGACCGAACGTTCTTGGCCAAATAACTTCTGTGGGCGAGATAGACGTATGGATTTACCGGTTCGTGCTAGGCGCACCGTCATATCCTTTTCAAAACGTCCGCTGCAGACCCTTACAAAGGCGACACGATCACGATGGCGAGGATCCATATTGGCCTGTAATTTGAAAACAAAGCCACTAAAGGATGGTCGCAGAGGATCAACAGGGCCCTCACTTGTAGAACGAGCTACCGGACGCTGCGCCATCTCAAGAAAGGCATCAAGGAAAGGCCTTACCCCAAAATTGGTCATTGCTGAACCAAAAAACACAGGTGTCAACTCGCCTGCATGGACTAATTCCAGATCAAGCTCTGCACCTGCTGCTTCCAAGAGCTCTAACTCTTCCAAAGCTTGGTCCAAAAGCTCCTGCTCGACAAGGCTTGGCAATTCCGGATCGTCAAGATGAAGGTGGCGTTCACTGGCTTGCCGGCCCCTTTCCGCTCTTGTAAAAAGAACAACATTTCTAGTTCGACGATCAATAACACCACGAAACAACTCCCCACTACCAATAGGCCAATTCACGGCCCAAGGTATTAGCTCCAACTCTGCTTCAATCTCATCCAACAGCAACAGAGGATCCCGCCCTGCACGATCCATCTTGTTTATGAAAGTAAAGATTGGAATGTTTCTCATGCGACATACCTCAAACAATTTTCTGGTCTGAGGTTCTAAACCCTTAGCTGCATCCTCCAACATCACTGCATTATCTGCAGCCGCCAGGGTGCGATAAGTGTCTTCGGAAAAATCCTGGTGTCCGGGGGTATCAAGAAGGTTAATTGTGTTATCTGCATAATCAAACTGCAGCACGGTGGAGGTGATCGATATACCCCGCTGCTTCTCCAACTCCATCCAATCGGAGGTCACCTTGCGCTGCTCACCACGGGCTTTAACAGCCCCTGCTTGCTGGATCGCACCTCCGTAAAGCAACAATTTTTCTGTAAGGGTGGTCTTCCCCGCATCTGGATGGGAAATGATCGCGAAATTGCGGCGACGGCTAATGGCCTCAGCCAACGAGGCCTCAAGGACTTGATCTATATCGATTGAAGAGGCCGAATCAATCGGCGGGCTCGTGGAATCGGGAAGAGAGGTCAAGCTGTGACGAAGATCTGGCGGGTGCAAGTGCATATTAAAGGTGCGATAAATGACCAAGCCTTTGACTGGGTCTAAGATTCATAAGACAAGGAATTCACTTCGCGGCAGGTGTAAAGGTGATATTTCAGCCTCTGTCAATGATTGATTGTGATCAGTTTTGCAATCTCAACTCATCTCAGTGAGAAATACTGCTTTGGCAAAGTGCTTAAGCGTACTCAATCATTCTGATCCATCGAAGCAACCAAGATCATCGATTTCTAGTACTGAGCCCTACCTGAGGGCCATGGCACCAACACCAACGTTGATCTCAATTCTTTCTTCAGCGACAACTCAATTCAATGGGAAAAGACTGGCGCCATCACTTATGAAAACAGACGAGAAGGCCTCATAAATGAAACTGACCCTATGCAGTTAGATCGTGCCAAATACGTCGAGATACCTATCCTCAACTTCGATCACATGCAAATGATCTAGACCTGCATGAACAAGCTGTGACTGCACCTCATCCAAGGTGAAGGCTGCGTGCAGAGACGCCAAATAATCACGAATCAAAATAGAAGGTGCTTCCTGCATGTGTTTTTGTTGAAGCGCAATAGCATGTTTCGTCGATAATGGTCGACGCAAATCGCGATGAAAAACAAACGCACCTGGGGCTGCTAAATACTTAGTGACCTGCCATAAAAGATTGGGGTCATGAAGGTGGTGAAGCAAGCTATTACTAACAACGAGAGCAGCCGAACATTTCAAATCAACGCATTGGTTCACGAGTGATGAAAGATTGGAACAGCGATAGGTCAGTCGCTTAAGTTCAGCGGCCATCGCTTTTTGCCGTTGCAAAGCGTGATCAAGCATCGCTTGAGCACCATCGATGCCAAGCACCATCACTTCAGGCCAGAGCCGCTGGAGACGCTCGCAAATATTTCCAGGTCCACAACCAAGATCAACGATCATGCTGCCTGGAGCAGGAATCTTGCACAAGCTGATCAGATACTCCTGCAAGCGTTGGATTAATGCCTCATCACCACAAGAGAAATCTGCTTCGGCATAGGCCCTGGCCTGAAGCGGATCATCCATTAACTCTGGCTCAGGCAAACGCTTCACAAGATCTCAATCAGATTTCTCACTAGTCTCAACCAGGCACTGTCGATGGTGTTACTAAAGCTTGCAGACACCATGAGTGGCGGTAGCGTTGCCTTACTTATCGGAATAAGCCAACCTATGACCCTGACTTCGAGCAGACCTGAGATAGCAATGACAGCCTTAGAAGCCAGCGGACAGCGTGGTGATTTCCCTGCCACGGCTCCAGCGGCTAACCCGGTTTTTTATCGCACTTACAGCCGCCGCACCTCGTCGGGACGAGAAAGCTGGAACGAAGTCAGCACACGCAACCTCCAAGGACTGCAGCAACTCGGCAAACTCAGAGCTGAGGAAGTAGCGCTGATGTCGCGCATGCAAGCCGAGAAAAAGGCTCTCCCCTCTGGTCGTTGGCTATGGATCGGTGGAACTGATTGGATCGAAAGAGCAGAGAATTTCTCAGGTGCCTATAACTGCACATCCACCAACCTGGTGGACTGGGAAGCCTTTGGTCTAATGATGGACCTTGCGATGATGGGCTGCGGAACTGGTGCTGTCATTGAACCTCACTTGATTGATCAGCTTCCGGTGGTTCGCAACCCCATCAAAATCGTTGGCGTCACAGATATTGGCCTAACAGCAGCACATCAAAGACAAGAGCAGACAACGCACAGCATTGAAAACGACAACGTCTTGATCAAGGTTGGAGACACACGTCGTGGCTGGGTTGACAGCTATCAGTTATTACTCGAACTATGCAGCGATGAGCGCTTCGCTGGACGAACCATCAATGTGAGTATTGACCTTTCAGACGTAAGGCCAGTAGGCGAGACCCTCAAGGGCTTTGGTGGCATGGCCAATCCAGTGAAGCTGAAGGATCTTTATACCCGTGTCGCTCGACTGCTTGGTAAAGCAGTCGGCCGTCGCCTCACTTCAGTGGAGTGTTGCCTCTTAATCGACGAAGCCGCAGTAACGATCGTGGCAGGAAACATTCGCCGCAGTGCTGGCATGCGTCAGTTCTCGGCGGAAGATCTTGCAGCTGCAGAGGCCAAAGAAAATCTCTGGCAACAAGATGCCGAAGGTAATTGGCGCATCGATCCCGAAAAAGATTCGCTACGCATGGCCAATCACACCAGGGTTTACCACAACAGACCGAGCCGATCGATTGTGGTTGAAGCCGTAAGAAAACAATTCCATTCTGGAGAGGGTGCCATTCAATTCGCACCAGAGGCCATTGCTCGCTCCAATGCAGACCTGCTCACCACACAAGAATTACGCCAGGAATTCATTGGGATCTACTGCGATCAGGGAAAAGACGAAGCAGGTCGCTGGTTGCAGACCAACCACGGTCCGATCGATGCCAGCGAACTAGAGCATCGACTAGGCCGCTATGGCCTAAACCCATGCGGGGAAATTCTTGGAGCCGACTTTCACTGCAATTTGGCCGAGATCCATCTCAACCAAATCGACCCTTGCGATGAAGACGGTCAAGCCGATGCTTTCAAAGCTGCTGCTCTATCTGTTGCCTGCCTACTAAACCATCGCTTTGAAGTTCCCAGATATCGCCAAAGCCGTGCCTGGGATCCAATTGTGGGCGTGAGTTTTACTGGTTTATTTGACTTCTTCGTCCATGCCTTCGGTACTGGTTGGCTCAGATGGTGGGAAAACGGTCGACCAGACACAGATGAAGGTCGCCAATTTAAGCAAAAGGAAGCATCCTTTTTGATCCGTTGGAAAAAAATAGTCAACGAAACTGTCTGGGACTATTGCGATCGCCACGAGTTGCGTCGCCCTAGCCGTTGCACCACAGTTCAACCAGCCGGAACGAAAAGTCTGCTTACAGGAGCAGCGCCGGGATGGCATCCTCCTAAGGCCCAGCGTTTCATTCGTCGGATTACCTTCCGCAAGAATGATCCTGTGGCGATGGCATGTATGGACTACGGATACACCGTTGTGCCGTCTCAATCTGATAAAGATGAGCAGGGTCGCTTGTTGGATGATCCATTTGATCCACGCTGCAGCGAATGGTTGGTTGAAATCCCCACGGAAGTCAGCTGGGCCAACCTGCCTGGAGCCGATGCTGTCAATATCAATAACTTCTCAGCACTAGCTCAATTTGATTTCTACATGCAAGTGCAAAGCCATTACACGGCCCACAACACTTCAGCGACGATCGAACTGCGTGAGGATGAGATACAGAGTCTGGGCGAAGCATTGCATCAGGCCATTGACAACACTGAGGGCTACATCTCTGCTGCGCTGCTTGCTCGCTTCGATGCCCACAATGCCACCTTCCCGCGCTTGCCGTTTGAACCGATCGATGCAAACACATTCGAGCGCCTGCAAGCAGAGGTGGTTAATCGGAGGGTGAGGAGCAACTTCTTCGAAGCTCTTCACTCCTATGACCAAGGTGAACTGATGGAGGCGGGGCCGGCAGGCTGTGACTCAGACAAATGCCTACTTCCACTTGCCAAACCTGGGAGCTGACAAAAACGCTGATGGGATCCGTGCTGGATGGTTCACCAGGACGGATCTCTAGGCAAGAGGCATAAAATTCTGACGAAACCAAATCAATTGGTTGGTAAAGACCATTGCAACCAAAAGCGATAGGTGGCTATTTATGGGGTGAGGAAAGTTCGATCTACACCTCCTTAAGCCAATGAGCACTGCCAAGATCAAGGTCAATGCGATGAGTAAAAGCACACGCGAAGCAATAGTCGACAAACTCAGGGCTTGTCAAACAGATGAGCAGTTACTTGCATACGATGCTCAATTCAATATTGAATCCAATACAGGCCCCTTATATCTGGTGATTTGCGAATTTCTACATAATCGCACCATCTCTCGTGCGATCGCCGCCAAGTGGCTAAGGACACTACTTGAAGACCGCGAAAATAAACTTCGAATGGTGAGTGTAAAAACCTAAAATATTGCCTTAGATCCATGTAAACACGATGCTCATGAACCTGAAGAATGATAGACAGACCAACACCTCATTAGTTAACAACTATTCAATAGGAGTTTGACAAGAACAATGAAGAAGAGACTCCAAGAAGCATGGAATTCATTCTGTATTTTTTCATCACTGATCTCTACGTTGGAAAACCTATCAATCACATGCCTCGAACAAAGCCAAAAAAAGGTTTAAAAAACTGATATAGCTTTAATCGCAGGATAAATACATTAACCATCCTCCTATCAAATTAATTGATTGATCTTTGCGATGGCTAGAGATGGGAAAGTAGCCCTAGGGTATTACTATTAACGTGCAGCCATACAAGCATGAAGCCCAAAATTGTTGATGGACCAAATCAATCGAAACGAGGAGAAGAGTTTTCCGCTTTAGCAAAGATTTTTGCTATTGGGATTGCTCCGCGTGGAATCATTGCAATCGGCATCGTGCCGATGGGCCTTGTAAGTATTGGAGTGGTATCCATGGGCTTAGTGAGCATTGGCTGCGTAGGCATGGGGATATAGGCTACGGGAATGAATGTTATGGCTGCTTGGTAAGCAATACTAATCAGAGTACATGGAATATTGGTTAATAGGCATCCTATTCAGCTCTATTACAAGCCAAGCAGCCACCATTGATTCGATAAGGAGAAAGGTGACCATTAAGACAATAAGTGCCTCTAAAAAATTTCTTTACTCCAATTTCCCTAGCATGAGCATCAGTTAAGGGAAGTTTTAGCCATTGCTCTGGAACCTTGCCTACAAGATTCTTTCGATTAATTAGCGCCTGCTTTCTTCTTAAGTTCTCCTCACGATCATTCTTATCACAAACAGCCTCAGTTGTGAGTTCACGAGAACATTCAATGCATTCGGTAATATTCTTTTTCTTTCTCAACCGATGAGATAAAGAGTCACTCGGAACTTCACGTTCATTGCCGCAGCTACAACGGCACCACCAATAGCAGTTGCCTGCTGCGGTTCTGCGATCGGACGCACGAACAACAGTTAGGCGACCATAAACTTCTCCGAGCCGATCTCGAGGCTTACTAGGCATCAGTAACTTCTCAAGTCATGCATTAGCAAACATAATTGGTCAAAGGATCTGCTAGCAATTCAATAGGTTGACATATCGATGGAATATAGTCAATACACCTCTACAATATAAATGAGATATTCGTGACATTCTTACAGGATTAAAAATGGGCACTGATAAAAAAGATGATTTCGATTCATCTTCATCACTAAATTGGAGCAATGTGCGCTATGAATTACCTGCTACATTCGTCGATGAGCTTGCCGGAAATGGAAATTTTGAAAAGTTGGAAACTTTTGTCTCTTCTCTTCAGTTTATCGGTTTATTCCACGGCGGCAATGCAGAGAAAGACGATGATTTGCTTGCTATGACGAGTGAAAACCGGTGGCCATGGCTGACAGAAGACACTGTAGTCTGATCTAATACGAGCATGGTCATCATCCATTCAATGTCATGGTTTAAACTATCAAAGCTGACTTCATCGAGTCAGTTGAGGGAGAGGTGGTCGAGTGGTTGATGGCTCTGGTCTTGAAAACCAGCATGTCCGCAAGGGCATCGTGGGTTCGAATCCCACCCTCTCCGTTTTAGTTACCGTAATATCAGATAATTAGATTTCAAAATAGTTTCTATATTGATTGTGGTGAAAATAAGTAGAACATCTACGTTTATGAAGACCTAGTCAAACAGTTTGTAGATTTGCCTCTGCAAGTGTGACTAACTTATTGGATTCTGAGTCCCAAAGAATATAAGCAAAGCAATCTGGTATGTCTGTAATGCGTAATTTCTTTGCTCGATGCAGAAGTGCTTTATTATGTGCATGGCATGCCTTCAATCTATAATTAGGTATCCGCTCGCAAAGATGATGAATGCTGTGGAAAGAAATATCTGCAAAAAACCAATTAAGCCATAGTGGAATATCTAAATTGCTACTCCCTTCAATTGCTGCAGTAAAGTAGCTCCAGTCGTCATTACCATGAGCATAGGAACCTTCGAAATTATGTTGAACAAAAAAGATGCAAATAAAGATTGCTGCCGAAGCTGTCATCACCAAAGAGTAACAAGTCCAAAACAGACCAACTCCAAGCCATCGACTCATTAATAACCAACTTGCTAGTACTAAGAGGTTATTTGCCAGAAGATCAGCTAATTCTCCAGAGGTATACCAATAACTTGACTGATGGTTCAGTAATTGAGAGCGAAAACTATTAATACTTTTCCAGCCATCATCTCGAAGACCTAAACAAAATTGACGGCACTTAGACCAACAATATTCTGTCAATCCCAGGATTAAGGCCAATCGAGGCTTAATTATGAGGTAAAAGAAACCACCAGGAAATAACATCAATGGATGACGACTTATAAAATATATAATCTTGTTGATTTTAGAAAGAGATTGATACTGAGCAAGAGTCAGTAAAGCTGAAGGGCCTCGATAAAGCTGCCAATTTCCATTGTGTTTATGATGATAGGCATGCCCTCGTGACCAAGGGTGTTGAGGTATCGCATTCAGCACTCCAAGAAAAAAACCGGCTGAACGGTTGAGCCATCGGGAGTGAAAAAGAGAAGCGTGTCCGCAATCGTGCATTAAAGCAAAGCAACGAGACGACAGCAAAACCAACAGGACAAGAACAATAAAAAATTGAACGGCCTTCAGGCCAACTGGAGAGGATGCATGCCCAATCAAAGACACCATCAGCCATAATCCAGCGATCGGAACAAGAGTGGAGAACAACTGCCAACAAGCCCAAGGGTCACTGCGTTGCATGTAGGGCTCAATGACGAAATCAGTCCTGTTTAGAGGCCTGTTCTCTGGTGGGATTGGTGGATCGTAGGATAGTGTTGGGATCTGGCTAACGTTTGAAGTGTGCCTCTAATATGCCACTTTTATCAGCAAACTGTGCCTTTGCATAGAGGTGGATGAAATCACTAAGCGGGTTAAACACATATGGGGCAACTGATCTGGAGATGATGGCTAGGCAAGCAGCGCTTAAAAGGTATTGAGAACTTCATTGAGTAACAATACAGGAGAAGCAGAGATCCAAGCCAACTACTCTTCAAATAAATATATTGACGACAAAGCATCATGTTTTAAACCTATAAAAAATCAGACTATAAATCAATTGTGATTCATATGCGAATCCAGTTTTGGAGTGTCAGCGAAAAATTTCGCAGCAATAGATTGCAGAATATCCAATGATCTAAAATTGTGATGGCCAAAGCTCGCGAAATAATTCTGAAAGTAGCTTTAGCCGCCTAGGTCTACTGCTACTACTATACAATTGCTGCTGATCATGCAAAATATCTGCTGCGTTATCGCCAAGGGCTGCACAGATGAAATCATTGTCTTCAGCAATCCATCGAAAAACATCTTCATCCTCGACTTCTAGATGAAACTGGAGCCCATAAGCCAATGGGCCAATTCGGAACAATTGCTCACGGCAGCGAACACTACTGGCAAGAACGTTGGCATTTTTAGGCAGAATTATCCTGTCGCCATGCCAATGCAAAACATCCAGTGGCTGGATTAAAGACCTGATGACTGACTGATTTCCTGCCTCGAGCGTGGATGTAATTGGTGCCCACCCGACCTCCGCAAGTGGTCGCGGTGGATCGCCGCCCAACAGCGGTTCAACGCCACCACCACAAGCATGTGCAAGTAACTGTGCACCAAGACAGACACCAACAAAAGGGATCTGATGCTCCAAGGCTTGTTGAATTAAAAGAACCTCATCCAATAACCATGGGAAGGCTGGGTTATGCAGATCGCCTACGCCCATCGGCCCTCCTAGGACCAGCAAACCATCTCCTTTAACCAAAGAAGGCAAAGGTTCCCCTAGGTCCACACGGATCACATGGACTGCCATCCCGTGTTGTTGTGCAAGGTCTTCAAACAAACCAGGAGTTTCACGGTCTAAATGTTGAACAACAAAGAGGCGAGTCATTTGAATAGAAAATAAATTCTTCACACTAATATTGTTGAGGTTAACTGCTACAGCAGTACCAACAGCCTGATTGATAAGGGTTGGCTGCTGAAACGAGCTCAATAAACAAATAAATGCAAATAAAGCAAGTAAAAAACAGTGACTATAAAATAATACCTTATGTTAATCAATGAAAGTTAAACAGGCAGATTTGATTTATTCTAGAATCACGAAAAGCAATAAGGTCATTGGACGAAAGCATTGCGCACAACATTTGAACCATAAAAAGATATAAGCTGCTGATTACATAATAATTCAGCGTCTGTCTGGAGGATTTAATCAGCATCATGATGAGCATTACTGATCTTAGACCTGTAAAGTGAGAGAATCAAGAAACAGATTGAAAATGAGCGAGTACTTCGAGTGAAATTCACAGGGAAAATAAGGTATAGAGTCTGTAGGAGTTTTTTCTTCAATATCGTGGACCTGAAAGTAACATCTATTGGAAGATCATGAAGCCAAATGATCTAATTACGCAATATTGAATAGAAAGATTATAGTTAATCAATCGATAAGATTCACAGCAGAAATCAATTTTTTATATTGCATCTATGATCGACAATTCGCAATCGAATAAAGCTTCTATAGAGGTGCTGGTTTATGTATAAAAATCAACCTCACAAAGTAGGTGAAAGTCAATGTATAGTCAATGAACAATAGAGTTGATAGTGATAAAGTCTAAAACCGTAATAATAAATAATCGCAGAATATAATTGCTTAGCCGACCCATTACCAAGCCTTGAAGCTAACTGGCTGATATTTAGCAAACTCTAGGGTCCAGCCTCTTTCGGCTATTTTTTTCAAATTCAGAAGGAAGCTCGAGAAGTCTCCATTTTGGATCCAGGCTGCCTTGATTGCGGGTAGATCCTCCGGTAAACGCTCCATTGGCAGTTCTACAAGTAGGAAGCTGCTTGCTCCAACAGCTCGGTTCAAGGGGCCGTCATCTGTACGTTGCCATATGCGCAGCAATAATTCCAACGCAAGGGCCTTGCCATCATCTGATGGCATGTCATGACGCGCCTGTTGACCACCAATTTCCTCATTGCTCGGTGGAAGAGACTGTGATTTACCTGAAAGTGGTAGTGCACGCTTACCATTTTGCTCAAGCAAGGCCAAGGCGATTAAATAGGGAGCATCTGCCATAAGGCATCATCGGATCCTCCATCATGACGGGTTAACAGGCCTGCAATGGCAAGAAAAGCAAAAAGGCTGTATTCAAATCACTCTAAGGATACATTGCCAAATCCAGACAGTGCATCAATTCCTTCATCCAGATTGAATAATGAGGGAATGCTGCCATGATTTGAATTAATCATGAGTACGAGGATGGACAACCCAGAACGCCCTGTATGGATGAACTGGGCATTCCTAGGTATATTTCTTTGGACCAGCTGGCAGTTAGCCGGATTTTGGATGGAACGCCTCAACGGATAAGCCATCAGCTGAGTTAAAGCACAAAGGTATAAAGATTGCTGCCTATAGAGCAAAGCTCAAAAGAATCCTTTAACAATAATCCCCACAACCAATGATAAGTCTGATTTCTTTAACCATGAGACATGAATCGAATAAGATCAATACAAGCTTTAATTAATTTAAGTCATTAGAAATTAAATAAACCAAGCGATAGTGAATAAAAACTTTCAGCAGAGGTTTGTAATATAAACAAGATGATCATTAATCTAAGAATAAATAGAAAGGCGTAACAACATATACTGCAGAAGAGGCAAAATCATGCTGAAGGTATATAGAATATGGGTTTGAAGGAACATAAATCACTCATTTGATTCAAACCCTGCAGCTCTTTAAGGGCTCATCTAGCCAGAGCCTCATTCAATTAAAAAACCTGTCTAATGAGTCAGTTTCTTAAAGAGACAAGATTGGACAAATCATTGCCTGGTCTAAACCTAAGTTTCATGAAAAACCACATTACCTTCATTTATAAAATGCAAGCAACAGAGCTTGCTTGCAAAGGAAAATCTTAGAGCCATCTAGAACAACCAATATGTAGTATAAATAGGCACGGCATTGAGTTAATAATGAACGACATAAATAAGCCTTGCTGCATTAAGACTGGTTTGCTTTTATTAAATCCATGGCTGTCGGCATCTACTTTGCAACAACAACAGGTAAAACTGAGGATATTGCTGATCGGCTTCATCCTCTCCTCAATGGCACTAATACACCTCAGGATTTAGCTGATCTAAAGGACTTAAGCCCGCTAAACGATTTAGATGCGATTATCTGCGGTATTCCAACATGGAACACAGGTGCAGATAGTGAACGATCTGGTACAGCGTGGGATTCAATGCTTGAAGACATCTCCAAGCTAAGCCTAAGTGGTAAACAGGTAGCTATCTATGGGCTCGGAGACTCATCAACTTATACTGAAAACTTCTGTGATGCTATTGAAGAACTTCATCAGTGCTTCAAAGATGCAGGCGCTACAATGGTGGGATATGTCTCAAAGGATGGTTATACATTTGAAGATTCAAAGAGTTTAATAGGGGACAAGTTCTGTGGTCTACCCCTCGATGAAGACAGCGAATCAGATATGACGGATGATCGACTGATGTCATGGGCAATTCAGCTTAAGCAAGAGATACCTGCGTTAAATTAATGATACTTACAAGATATCTCTATTTAACAAGAGATCACAATTGCAAAGAACTCATCCACTCTTTTTTTCACATCTCATTGCTCGATTAATAGCCTGGTATTAATCGATGAAGAGAGAAGATATTTCATCGCCACAATAAAGATACATGAATCAGACAAGTTTTATTCATGTATCTTTATTCAGAGATCAGCAGATCCTTTGTGAGCTCAATCAGGCCTTCTAGTTTCTTAAAGCGACTAGTAGGATACTTTTTAGACATGATATTCGCTAGGCTCTATTACCGTGAAATGTGTAATGCCTATATTGATTAAACAAATAGTTCATCATGTAAAAATTGCAAATGCCTTTTGCGATCTACAATTACACATGAAAGAGTGTAAAAAATGCTCTGGATTATCTTCTAACACAACTTTAAAATATCAAGCTGTTGATGCAAGTCAAAGCTTGCGATCTAGAAGCTGAATGTCGTTCTCAATACACCACCAAACTGGTTGAGTGTTTCATCAGTATCCATAAGCCCTGAGGCAGGGCGACTCAGATAGAAGAGGCCTGGGGTAACAACAATGTTGTCAGTCGCCTGGAACTTATACCAAAGCTCTGAAACATAGTTTCCATCATGAGGTGTGCCACCACCTTTAAGCCTGGTTGCGAATGGTGCCTGGCCGATCGCGAAACCACCAGCGTTACCTTCAACAAACAGATCATTCCATTCGAGACCAACCATCCAGGACTGCGACTGAGAAACTTCTCTCTCGTTAACATCATGGTCATCCTCAAAGCTGGTTGAATTGATGCCCCAGCCAAGGCTAACTGAAGGGATCCAACCATTCTCTTGAGGCATCCTGTATGCAGACAATGCGAAGGAATTTGTATAGCTATCGGTTCCAGAAGTGAATCCGTAGCTATCAGCTACATCCATACTCGAGTAAAGGACAAGATCATTATTTTGAAGATAGCTATAGGTCGCAGCGACGCCCCACTGCTCATCGATATATCCGATTTGAGCAGTTCCTGTTCCAGCTGAACAATCATTAGCTATGCCACCACAAAGATCATCATTGGAATTGGGATCACCGTTACTTCCATTGGCAGCAACATAATTGACACTGATTGCCCAACCATTGTTCTCCCACCAAATGCCAGCCCCCTGACCCAGATTTTTGTTGAAAGCACCAGCTGATGCACCAGGTAATGTGACGACATCCAAAACCGTTGAAGATCCATCACTTGCATAGGCCGTTGGCCAAATTGCAAGCATGTCTTCCTGGCCAACGATTGCGCCAAGAGTTGCGGTGAAGCTCTCACCAATCGGGAATTGGTAAAAAATCTTGTCGATATACACGAGATCGGCACCAGTTTCTGACTCAGACGCAACTTCCAAGGTCGAGAGGTTTGTGGGTCCATCTCCTCCGAATACAGTCTTTCCGAAGTTACCTGCACGCAAAGTAGTAGACAGTGAGTCCTTACCTGTAAAGCTCGTGTTCAGCACAAGCTCAAGGTCATAGTTGAAGCTGGTTGCACCCCACTCTTTGTTATAGATTTCTCTTACGTCGTCAAGTGAGCCAGCAAAGCTATTTGCACCGAGAACAAAGGAAGCCTGACCAACAAGCTTGGTGGTGGTGGAGAACTGAGTGGCTTCGAGTTCACCAACGCGGGCTTCTAGGCCATCAACACGGCCCTTGAGGATGGCGAGCTCCTGCTCGAATTCGTTGAGAAGACGACGCAGTTCGTCGGTGACTTCAGTAATGCGATCGAGGCAGGCATTCAATAGAGCAGCCGCTTCAAAGCGGGTCATTGCTCTGTTGCCCAGGTAGCTACCACTTGGATAGCCAGCTACACAGCCGTAACGCTCAATCAGGTTGCTCAGAGCCTGATAAGCCCAGTCGGTTGGGTAAACATCTTGGAATTGGGAGATGCTGGTGACCTGCTCGCTGGAGGCCGAATAATCGGACACACCTTTGATATCTAGGTCTGCGGCATTAGCAGCCATAGGGGCCATCAGGCCCAAGGCAGCAGGTGCCACCAGCAATTGCTGGAAGAGTTTCATTTGGTTCCTCACACAGATAGGGGAGAAAGGCGGATGATAATGATCTGTTATTAGCATTAGCCTTTGAAAGACTATTAGTGCCTATACAGACAGAAATTGCGATATTATCATGATCAAGCATCGAATTCTGCATCTAAAACTTGACATGCAACTGAAGGCGCTCTAATCAATGAATCTCTAAGAAGAGCTGGCTTAATTATTGGTTTGACTTGAAAGCTAGCCTTGTAATAATAAAACTATCGACACATAGGCAACGCCATCAAATTCTGCAAAATAGTATTGAGACTGAGGAGTAGTGACTACTATGATAGAAACATTATTAAGGGGAGGAGTCCAATAAGATCAATCATAAGGATAGGCATTGGGTACAAAAAACTGCTCATTAATTTGTGGGCGCTCATATTCACCCTGTTCAGGCCTAGCTGGAAGTTTGATGGCCGGCGGTGTCATGTCTTCCCAGGGGACCTTGCTGAGCAAATGCCTAATACAATTTAGACGAGCTCTACGTTTATCATCAGCCTCTACGGTGAACCATGGAGCTTCAGGAATATTGGTGTGAGTTAACATCACATCCTTTGCTTTGGAAAATTCAACCCAACGATTACGAGCTTCAAGATCCATCTCGCTAAGCTTCCAACGACGCGTAAAGTCGTTAATCCTTGACTGGAATCTGGCCTCCTGTTGTACGTCACTAACTGAAAACCAATACTTGAGTAAAAGAATGCCACTTTGTACGAGCATCCTTTCAAATTGGGGACAAGCTTGATAGAAGCGATCTAGCTCATCTTGTGTACAAAAACCCATGACCCGTTCCACTCCAGCGCGGTTATACCAACTGCGATCAAACACGACAATTTCTCCAGCGCTAGGGAAATGATCAACGTATCTCTGGAAATACCACTGAGTCTTTTGTTGATCTGATGGAGTTCCCAAGGCCACAACACGGCAACCTCGGGGATTCAAAGGTTCTGTCAATCGTTTGATCGTGCCCCCTTTACCAGCGGCATCACGGCCTTCAAACAGCACAATCATGCGAAAACCAGTGGCTTTTATCCAGTACTGCATCCTCACCAAATCAGACTGAAGCGTCTTCAATTCAGACTCATATAGCTTCTTGTTGAGACGTTGAACACTTGAATAAAGGCCATCTGAAAATGCTGATGGATGTTGGATATCTTGATCAGTAGCATCCAGACTTTCCATATCCAGTTCACTGATTTTCTCTGATGACACAGAAGCCTTCTTCTGTTTCTTGTTCTTATCTTTGCCCATTTCATCTTTCTAGCAAAGCAAACTTGTATTGCCTGCTAAAGTGACAAAAAGAAAACATCAATCAAGTTTTCTCAATCCTTGAGCAATCTGACATAAACAATTGAGAATATCAACGGCGTTTTACGCCAATGACTAGTCAGGAGGATTAAAAGGCAATTGAAGCCTTACGGCAAATCGACCAGGTTGATCTTTATTGGTTCCATCAGAAGCAACAAAACTAAGTTGGCCTGCATGTCGACTAACAACATGAGCAACGATCGCCAACCCGAGGCCGCTATGCCCCTGTTCCCGGCGTGATTCATCCAAGCGTTGAAAAGGTTGTAAGGCTCGCTCCCACTGATCCATTGGCATGCCTTTCCCCTGGTCCCAAACTTCGATGTGATAGCTGTGTTCAAAGCCACGCAGCGACACAGTCACGGGGGCTAAACCGTAGGTAAATGCATTGTCGATGAGATTGACAACTGCTCGTCCCAAGGCAACAGGCCTCACCTTGGCCATAAGAGGTTGAAGATCAAGCCTCAGCAAGTCGGCAGAATGAGCAGCGCAGACTTCTGCCATCCACGCCTCTAGAGGCAACTCCACCAAGGCTTCGCTATCACCACCACCGGCAAAAAGAAGAAACTGGCCAGTAATTCGCTCAAGAGACTCTAAATCCCTTGAACATTGCTCACGATCCTTAGCACTGAGGGATGGCAAAGACAGCCGAAAACTGAGTCGAGTTATGGGGGCTCTCAGATCGTGGGCGATGCCTGCAAGCATCGTTGCCCTTTCAAGGCGGTTGGCCGATAAGCGTAAAAGCATGGCGTTGAAACGTTGTGTGAGGCGTTGAACTTCAGGAGCTCCAACTGCTGCTACAGCCTCAGGATCAATACCATCGCCAACACGAGCGAGAGCCCTTTCCAGCCCCCTCAACGGTCGATCAACCTGAAAGAGAAGAAAAAGACCACCACAAATCACCACGGCACCAACCAAAGCCAGCCCAAACATGATTGGCTCCGGTGGCCAACCAAACGCGGAACGCAGTCCAACTCGGAGCCAAACGGGCTCTAAAGGGGAAATAAGTTCAATCCAAGCTCCACGTTGCGCAGCTTCAGCCGAGAAAGGAACCAAAATTGGACAATGGGAGAGTCGTTGGCATAGCTGCCTCTGAAGCGCATCTGTTTGCCGCTGAAGAGAATGATCAAATCGGGGCGGATCTGGTGGTCGATCGATCACTGCTAGATCCAGCCCTGTTAGCTCAGAAACCAAAGCAGGGGGATACCGCTCAAGAGCTAACTCAGTAAGACGAACGTTGAGTGATAGATCACGACCAAGTTGAACGGTCTGAAGCATCTCTAACTGTCGGCCAAAGAGCACCTGCAAAACCAATAAACAAAGCGCCCAACTGCCAAGAACAACGCCACTCCAGCCCAAAGCGGTGAACACGATCGCCGACCTGCGTTGTGTCCGCGTCATCAGCGAGACCTGGGCTCACCATCAGGGACAAAAACATATCCATAGCCCCATACCGTCTGGATATAGCGAGGTCGACTGGAATCGGGTTCGACCAACCTTCTCACCCTCGAAACCTGAACATCCATGCTTCGACTATCTGTATCACAAGCTGGCCCACGTGCGAGTTCAATCAATCTTTCCCTAGAAAGAGGGCGATGAGGATGTTGTACAAAGGCAGACAACAAGCTGAATTCCCCACTCGTAATCACAACTGGAGAACCATTTTGGGTCAGGGTACGAGCAGAAAGATTCAACACATTCCCACCAAAAATCACATCGCCACCCTCGGCTAAAGGGGTGCCAGCAGGAAGCGCACAGCGCCGTCTCAAAACGGCTTCAATACGAGCAGAAAGCTCTCGTGGAAGGAATGGCTTGCCGAGGTAATCGTCTGCACCTTGCTCGAGACCGATGATCCGATCAACGGCCTCCCCCCTCGCGGTAAGCATCACAACAGGCAAATCATCCCCTGCATCACGCAAACGACGCAGAGCGGAAAGGCCATCATCACCCGGCAGCATCAAGTCAAGGACAACAAGATCAGGTCGTTGAAATTCCAACCGTGCTTCCAGTTGCTTGACATCGCTGAGACAGCGAACGTCATAACCCTGGTCAATCAGATAGGTACCCACCATCTGACGCAGTTCTGGGTCATCGTCCACAACCCAGATCATCGAGGAGCGTTCCATCACTATTGCGTGCTCTAGAAGCCACTGTTCCTCGATGGTATAGACAATCTCTATCTCTTTTTTTAAAGGGGTTGGAGCATGTCACAGCTCAAAGAGCTTTGGTCATAGTTCAGTCATCGACATTGATGGACACGATCCATAGGCTGATTGCATGACAAATCAGCCAAGGCCTCCTCTTTGCTGGCCGAAATCATTGCAGTCAATGGTTTTCAGGTTCATCACTGCAGGACTGATCAGCGCTGGAGCTCTGCTGAACCAAACCGCTGCCGAAGCACTACCAGATGGCATTGAGTATTACGGCCAGCGCATGGAAGCCATGTTCTTACGACTGGACCTCAACGGCGATGGTCGGCTGGATGCAAGCGAGGTTGGAGAAAAGACTTACCTGATAAGAAGGCTGAATAGAAAGAATTCACGAGGTTATTTAGTTTTAGAGGACTTGCGACCTCCCGGCACTCATCCAAACGGTAAACGTCTCCAACAACGTTTCAAGCAAGCTGATATCGACGGCAATGGGAAACTCAATCGCGATGAAGCTCAGTCAATCCGCTGGCTGGCCAACAACTTCAACAAACTGGATTTAAACAACGATAGAGATATAACGATGGAGGAACTTTGGATGCTGCAAAGATCGCTGGCGCCGCATCCTCATCCTCGCAAGCACTAACGACGCATCTGGCGACGGATTGGCCTTCTGGAAACCTTCTTCGGCCTACTCCATAGTTGTGTAAAAAACCTCAACATCCGCCAGCTGCCACCAAGGAGAAGGATTAGTCCAAGCATCACGAGTCCAGCCAACAAAATCACCGAACCAAGACCCAAAAGGGCCTCAAGCAGATGAGTGATACCGCGAATCAGATCAGCGATTGCTTCGCTGACAATCACCACCCCATCGAGTCGTTGAGGAATCCAGTTCAAAAAAGCTAATAAACCGATGCCGCCAACCAACATCAGCATCGATTCAACACATTGACGCCAAAGAGGAAGCACCTTTCTGGGTCGAGATCTGCGGAAAACCTGTCGTTGACGATCTGAGTTATTGAATTTTCGAAGAGGACTGCTCATGGGATAATTCAGTAGGGTGGTCCGCTTCAACAGGACACGATTAATTCGATCTTCAAGCCTGCATACCTGCCAATGGGAGGTATAAAAGTGTTTTCAATAGACCGCAATTCTGGCCTGCAAGATCTGTTCGTCAACGATCAGAACGTGATTGCAACTCTGGCGCATTAGAAGTGGCAGGGGACAGCGTTCCTTCTGGATTGCGTGGAAGAGGCAGCAACAGACCAAGACCTGCAATCAAAACCAATGCTGCGCCACCAATCAATGGAGCTCCTAAGCGTTGGCCAAGAGGGACTCGCTCAGCCAATTCCTGTCGAGGCAATGGGTAATCAATTGGCAACTCCCAGTGAACCTGCACTCGTGAGTCAAGACGAAGTTCATCCAGACAACGCACGAGATCAGCAAGCTCTGCATCATCAAGGTTAAGAGTGAGAGGAGGGACATTCGGCTGACTACTACGCAAAAGCAGTTGATGTCTGTCCCCAACAGGAGACATAACAACCACACTGGTTTCGTCACCAAAAGTTCGACTGACACCAGAAATGCGGTGGCGTGAATAGGGGAGCACAGCAGCCATCAAGGCCTGCAAATGTTCACGCTTGCCTTCTAGCTCTGGTGAACCAACCAACTGCAGCCGCCAACTCGACAGGATGCCTAGAACACCATCCCCGTGACCTGCGGAGAAATCTGGCAGCCCCTCCACCTGAAGGCGGACTGCCGTTTGGTCATAACGGAAAGAGAGGTTCAGCATCAGGGTGTCGGATCAAGCAGGCTGGCGCGCAGGCGATCGACTCCTCCATTACCAGCAGCAAGAGCAAGCGTAAGCACCAGGTCACGCTGAATAGGCTGAGATTGCTCTGGCCTCAACAGACGCTGAACAGCTCCGCGCCGAGGATTCATCCTCTCCTCGATCAGATCGCGCAGTCGCTGATCCAGCAAAGTCCAGCGCTGCAAATTGAGTTCTTCTGGTTCACGTGAAGAAAGCAGCTGATGAAGAAGGGGATAAAGACGGCTTGCCATAAAACAAAGCAGGCGAAGCAAAGCCTCAGTATCAATAGAACTGAGGTCACCTCGACGGGTAGCGCGTCTCAGTGGATTGTGACAACGTCGCTTCCAAAGCTCAACCCGGTTGGGGAACTGTTTCTGCAAACCCAACTGATTGGTTGCCCACAGCATCGCCTCACCACCATTGAGATCAAGTGATTCGACCACAAGCAAGAGAAGGTCTAGACGCTCAAGTCCTCTCCTGCCAAGAACGGTGTTGTTCTGCACGCCGCTCTGCTTTTGCTCAAAGGGTTTCTGTGGCTGAACAGTTGAAGAAGGATCTGAAGTGGTTGTTGCATTGATCATGGCTGCGATGATGCCAGGCCTAAGGCCCCTGCGTCACCACTCTTTGGATCTTCGCCACCTCATTCAAGACGTACCAGACTTTCCAAAACCTGGAATTCTCTTTCGGGACATCAGTCCCCTGCTGCGTGATCCCGATGGCTGGGATGAAGTGATGCGACAGCTAGGAGATCTCTGCACAGAACTCAAACCCGATTTAATTGTCGGAATCGAATCACGTGGATTCATTGTGGGAACAGCGTTAGCAACGAATAAGAAAATCGGCTTTGTTCCGGTTAGGAAGCCTGGCAAATTGCCTGGTGATGTTCTTGGCATCGACTATTCCCTGGAGTACGGCAGCGATAGGCTCGAGATTCATGCGGATGCTCTGCAAGATCATCCCCGTGTCTTATTGGTGGACGACCTTCTGGCGACTGGAGGAACTGCAAGAGCCACAGTCGAGTTAATCGAGAAAGCTGGTGGCGATCTGGTGGGATGTGGTTTTGTGATCGAATTAGCCGCTCTCGGCGGGCGGCAGCAACTTCCAGTTGAGATACCAGTGAAGTCACTGATTATCTACTCCTGATCATTTTCCCAATCGAGAACCTGCTGATACTGAGCCAAGCTGAGTAAACCGAAACTCCAAAGCACGACCGGCAGAGGTGCTTGCTCAAGTTCTGCCTGACGCAAGCCCAAGTTCAGAGCGTTCTCGCTAAGGCCGAGTTTCTGTTGCAAAAACTGCAGTAACTGGGGTGAGAATGAGGGCTGCGGATGGCTACTGATCACCATTTAACCAACTGCAGTAGACGATCATTCTGGCAACAATCTGATGACTGTGATCGGTCCATCTGTCATGGCCTTCAAAAGCAACTGACGCAACAACGAGAGGCGAGCCAGAAGAAACATCAGCGGCAGTCGAACCATCAGCAACAGGATGTTTCGACTGGAGAAAAAGCGCACGATCAGATCAGTAAATAAACCAACCAACACGAGATCAAAAATGCGCTTGCGGGCATAGACCTGAGGCAACTTCTCAACAGACAACTTGCCGTAATCGACATTCTTCACAAGGTTCATCAACGTGCTTACGTCACGCCAACAAAGATTCAACCCTTGTCCTCCGACAGGGTGACAGCGATGCCCCGATTCACCCACAAGGACGCCACGACCTCGCTGTAAACGAAAGGCAAAGGCGAGTTGGAGAGGGAATGCCGCAGGACGATCCAAGAGCACATCTGGCTGAAGGCCATCTGGTAACACCGCAGCAAGATGATCAAGAAAGCACGACGGAGACAGACCAGCACGTTCTTGGCATCGTCTCAAAGGACCACTCCAAACCATCTGGAAGACCTCACCTCCCATTGGCAAGACAGCTAGAGGACCTTCAGCACGAAAAAGCTCATATGCCATCAAAGGATCAGCACCCCGAAGCAGCACCTTGGCGGTTAAACACCCATTTTGATAAGGATGGTTCCAAGTGTTGATACCCCATGCCTGCCGGGTAAGAGATCTCGGACCATCAGCCGCAACAACCAAATCGTGCCCATCGAGATGATGATCATCAAACCTCCCCAAATTCAAAAGCACCTTTGGAGATGTCTGAAGACGATCAATCAGCAATTCCATTAATGGTCGATGGTCAAGAATCCAGCCGACGGCACCGTGAAGCTGATTTTGGCTTGAAAGATCATCAACCTCAAAATAGGTATGACGATTCAGCTCCTGATCATCTAGCCGCAATCTTGTAAATGGAGCGAGATGAGGAATCAGTGAGGCCCATAGATCAAGTGATTGAAGCAATCGCCTTGATGAATGCGTAAGGGCATAGGCTCTACTTCTTGCTGGCAACTCTTCAACTGTTAAGGGGTCACAGAGGGTGACGCTGTTACCTAGCCGAGCAAGAGCAAGCGCCAAAAGGGTCCCAGTGGGACCAGCGCCAAGGATCTTCACTCGTATGTCAACTGGCAAAGACCCTTTTGCTGCAGAGTGGAACCGGTTCAAGTGGTCAACCAGAAAATGAGAAAAAGATCACTAGTGATTTTGCTGCAAGTTCGCCAATAGCTGTGAATTGATCAATCATGTTCTAAAGCTCCTCAAAGCAGTTTCCCAACCATCTCCGCAAAAAGTGAAGGGCAATGCAATATCCATGAGCATGGCGAAGCCTCCACAGAGATGTTAACTGGCTGGCACCCCCCACGGTATTTCAGTGGCAAATCCTAAAAGTGTTCAATCTTAAAAGTATTGATTGATCAACCATTCTCTTGTTGAGAACCTCACAGAGGAATCGATTAATTATATAAGTCAAACGAACGATGCCATTTGCACTCCTAAGACTTTTCAAGCTAGTGGCAAGTAAAATCTCTTAGCGCGATTCAGCTGGTCTGGCGAGCTAAACGCAACTGACACAACTCCTCAAATGCAGGCCTTAGCAAAAAGGGATACTCCCCGACCCACAACCGCTGCCCTGGCAACCATGCATCAGTCAGTGCAGCGATACGGCTGAAATCCTTGCGATCGCTCAGCACAAGGCAACGAATGAGAGATCCAGCTCGGATGAACTGATGCTTCTTGGACATCGGAAAGCTCAGTTGACCCAAATATCCATCTTCATCCTCTAACTCAAGAACAATCCAAGTACGTCTGTTCTCAACAAGCTCCAACTCTCCAAGCTTGTTCGCTTGCTCATGACGGTCCAGCACTCGTTCACGGGTGAACACATTGGCTACCTCACCTTCGAAGATGGCCGCCGCCGGATAACGACGAAGGCCTGCATTGCGCTGACCCGCTTCAACGATTGGGCCCCAAAGCACATAAAGCAGAAGAGCCACTCCAACAACAAGCCAGACAGCACCCCATCGACTCGCCAGCTGACTCTGACTAATCAATAATGTGATCACTCCTCCAATGGCGGCGATCATGACCCTCTGCAGAATCTTGCGAGGGTTGCCAAGGGCCGCTGCGAATTGATTACTGGTAGCCACTGCAGGGATAAGCCTCTGAAGCTCTCCTGGACGCAAAGGGACCAACATCGACACGCAAATGAATTTCAGATGAGGCGTTCAAGGCCATAAACCAGACCTTGAAGCTGTCGCACCTTACGAACGGTTAGCAACACACCTGGCATGTAGGCCGAACGATCAATGGTGTCGTGCCGGAGTGTATAGCTCTCTCCAGGAGCTCCGAACATCACTTCCTGATGGGCAACCAATCCAGGCAGACGAAGCGAATGGAGTCTTAAGCCACTAGCTCGTAAGCCACCACGGGAACCAGTCAGCGATTCATGCTCATCAACTTCAGGCGAATTAAAACTTTTACCGAGCTCCTCCATCATCTCTGCAGTTTTTATACATGTGCCACTCGGAGCATCAGCCTTACGGTTGTGATGCAGCTCAGTCAGTTCTGCATTGTCATAAAAGCGTGCAGCCGCAGCTGCTGCCTGTTGCAGTAAGACCATGCCAACAGAGAAATTTGGAATCACAGCGCCTCCCATCGACGCTTTTGCTGCAAATTCACTGAGATCAACCAACTGCTGATGTGAGAGTCCTGTGGTGCCTATGACCGGATGAACCCCATAGGCAAACGCCGCCCTGGTGTGCTCATAAACCACTGAAGGATGTGTGAAATCAACAAGCACAGCGCCTTGTCCAGGGCCAGTCCTATGAAAAGACTGGCTGACAGAACAAAGACAAGCCTCAATGTCGGACGTCAAAGCAACATCAAGAACACCAATTCCAAGCTCCTCGCCTATCTCCACACCTTCCTTGCCTGGCGTTGTGTCGACTGCACCAACCAACTCACAATCCGAAGCGAGATGAACAGCTTTGATGACCTCAGCCCCCATGCGGCCCAGTGCGCCAGCAACCACAACAGGAATCAACTCTGAAGGGACTGAGGTCATGGGAGGGCGATCGCTGAATAAAGCCTATGGGTCGACTCATGTAACACCCAGGCAGCGAACTTCACTCTGAGCCCCAGACAACCTAGGCTTCATCGAAATACTTTGCAGTACTCCAATGTTCACGCAGGTTCGCTCAGCCGATCGCCGAGTTGCTCCTGCGGAGAACCACAGCCATCAAGCTGTCATGAAAGCGGTGTATTTGGTACTCGAACCTCAGTACCAAAGTGCGCTTTCCCAGGCCGCAAACAGCCTCAATGCACAAAATGGAGCCATTGGCGTTGAACTGAGTGGTTACCTCATCGAAGAACTGCGCGATCCAAGCAACTTTGCCGACTTCCAAGCCGATGTAGCCGAAGCCGATGTTTTTATCGCCTCGCTGATTTTCATTGAAGACCTAGCTCAGAAAGTGGTGGACGCTGTCACCCCCCATCGCGATCGGCTCAAAGCCATTGTTGTTTTCCCTTCCATGCCAGAGGTGATGCGGCTCAACAAGCTTGGCACCTTCACCATGGCCCAGCTGGGACAGAGCGATAGTGTTATCGCCAACTTCATGAAAAAGCGAAAGGAATCAAACGGTGCTGGATTCCAAGACGCAATGCTCAAACTATTAAATACACTCCCCAACGTTCTTAAATATCTGCCGGTTGATAAAGCACAAGATGCAAGAAGCTTCGTGCTCAGCTTTCAATACTGGCTAGGAGGTACGCCAGACAACCTACGCAACTTCCTATTAATGCTGGCGGATAAGTATGTCTTTCCAGCGACAGAAGGGGAAGATCGTCCAAAACTAGACATCGTGGAACCAGAGATCTTCCCAGACCTGGGCATCTGGCATCCGATGGCCCCGTCGATGTTTGAAGACCTCAAGGAGTACCTCAACTGGACGACCAGCCGCACAGATCTCTCAGAGAAAGCTCGCAAAGGCCCAATGATCGGTCTTGTCCTGCAGCGAAGCCACATCGTCACTGGTGACGATGCCCACTATGTCGCTGTCATTCAAGAGCTTGAGTTCCGTGGTGCCCGTGTCCTCCCCATTTTCTGCGGTGGGCTTGATTTCTCTAAGCCTGTCAATGCCTTCTTCTTCGACCCAGTCAACCCTGACCAACCCCTAGTCGATGGGGTGGTTTCCCTCACTGGATTTGCCCTTGTTGGTGGCCCTGCCAGACAGGATCACCCCAAGGCTATCGAATCTCTCAAGCGCCTTAGCCGCCCTTATATGGTTGCGCTCCCGCTTGTCTTCCAAACAACTCAGGAATGGGAAGTTAGTGACTTAGGCCTGCATCCAGTTCAGGTTGCACTACAAATCGCCATCCCCGAATTAGACGGAGCCATCGAGCCAATCGTGCTCTCTGGTAGGGATGATGCCACCGGCAAAGCCCACACACTTCAAGACCGGGTTGATGCGATTGCTGAACGAGCAATCCGTTGGTCATCTCTACGAATCAAGTCAAGAGCTGAGAAAAAATTAGCAATTACTATTTTTAGTTTCCCTCCAGATAAAGGAAATGTTGGCAGTGCTGCCTACCTCGATGTTTTTGGTTCCATCCATCGTGTTTTGGAGGAAATGAAGGCTCAGGGCTACGACATCCAAAACCTCCCCAAAGACTCCAAAGCACTGATGGAGGCGGTAATCAATGATCCTGAAGCACTAGAAGGAGCACCAGAACTGGCCATTGCACACCGTATGAGTGTGGCTGAGTACGAGCACCTGACACCTTATTCAGAGCGCCTTGAAGAAAACTGGGGCAAGCCGCCAGGAGAACTCAATAGTGATGGTCAAAACCTACTGATCTATGGACGTCACTTCGGCAACATCTTTGTAGGCGTTCAACCCACCTTCGGCTACGAAGGAGACCCAATGCGCTTGCTCTACTCAAGAAGCGCCAGTCCTCATCACGGCTTTGCTGCTTACTACACCTATCTCGAAAAGATCTGGAAAGCTGATGCTGTGCTCCATTTTGGCACCCACGGATCTCTCGAATTCATGCCAGGCAAGCAGATGGGCATGAGTGAAACCTGCTATCCAGATTCATTGATCGGAGGGCTGCCAAATCTTTATTACTACGCAGCAAACAATCCCTCCGAAGCAACGATTGCAAAAAGGCGTGGTTATGCCTCCACAATCAGCTACCTCACTCCTCCAGCAGAAAATGCAGGACTTTACAAAGGTCTAAAAGAGCTAGGCGAACTGGTGGGGTCCTACCAACAACTGCGTGAAGGCGGTCGTGGTGTGCAAATCGTCAATACCATCATTGAAACCGCACGCCAATGCAATCTTGATCGCGACGTAGACCTGCCAGAACAAGACGCGGCAGGACTAGATCTCGACCAACGGGATGCCGTTGTAGGCGCGGTGTATAGCCAATTGATGGAGATCGAGAGTCGCCTTCTGCCATGTGGACTTCACACGATCGGCAAACCACCCACGGCAGAAGAAGCGATAGCGACTCTGGTAAGCATCGCCGCCCTTGAACGTGAAGACGATGGTCTTCGCTCGCTTCCTGGGCTGTTAGCAGAAGCAATAGATCGCAAAATAGAAGATATTTACAAAGGAAATGATGACGGCATTCTTGCTGATGTAGAGCTCAATCGCACTATCACTGAGGCATCTCGTGTCGCCGTTAGGGCGATGGTGCAATCTCTCACGGGACGAGACGGACGCGTGAATATGAAAGATAATTCAAACTGGTATTTGGATTGGTTTTTTAATCTACTTCAGCGTTTTGGTGTAACACGCCCCAATGCATGGCTGCAAGCCTGTAGCAAAGCTGGATTCGGCAACATTGATTCCATTGAGCTTGACAAACTGTTTGCTTATTTGCGCGGTTGCCTTGAAAAGATATGCGCAGACATGGAAATGCAGAGCCTTCTGCGTGCCCTCGATGGAGAATATGTGCTTCCTGGTCCAGGTGGAGACCCAATTAGAAATCCAGGGGTTCTGCCAAGTGGCAAAAACATTCACGCTCTTGATCCACAGGCCATTCCTACCAGAGCTGCCGTTGCTGCAGCCAAAGGAGTCGTCGACAAATTAATTGAACGTCAACGCCAAGAACAAGGCGATTGGCCAGAAACAATTGCCTGTGTTCTTTGGGGTACAGATAACATCAAAACCTACGGCGAATCACTTGCACAAATTCTCTGGTTTATTGGTGTAAATCCAGTACCAGACTCTGTAGGTCGTGTTAACAAGTTAAAACTCATTCCCCTTGAAGAGCTTGGTCGACCAAGGATTGATGTGGTTGTGAACTGTTCAGGAGTATTTCGAGATCTGTTTATCAACCAAATGGCATTAATCGATCAAGGCGTCAAGATGGCAGCTGAGGCCGATGAACCACTGGATCAAAACTTCGTACGCAAACACTCCCTTGAACAAGCAAAGGTACAAGGCACAAGCCTTAGGGATGCCGCTTGCCGTGTATTTTCTAATTCAAGTGGAAGTTATAGCTCAAACGTAAATCTTGCAGTAGAGAACTCAACATGGGAAGAAGAGAATGAACTTCAAGAGATGTATCTTTCACGCAAGACATTTGCCTTTAATGCTGACAACCCAGGAGAGATGAACCAAAACAGAGAAGTATTTGAATCTGTAATGAAAACAGCAGATGTCACTTTCCAAAACCTTGATTCTGCTGAAATTTCGCTTACTGATGTCAGCCACTACTTCGACTCAGACCCCACAAATTTAATCAAGGGTCTTAGAGATGATGGCAAAGCTCCCGCGAGTTACATCGCAGATACAACAACAGCAAATGCGCAGGTCCGCTCACTGAGCGAAACGATTCGATTGGATTCCCGTACAAAGCTACTCAATCCAAAATGGTATGAAGGCATGGTCAACTCAGGCTATGAAGGCGTTCGCGAAGTCGCCAAGCGCCTGAACTTTACCCTCGGCTGGAGCGCAACTAGCGGACAGGTAGATAACTTTGTCTACGAAGAGTCAAACGAAACCTTCATCAATGATCCAGAGATGCGTAAGCGTCTCATGGAACTTAATCCACATAGTTTCCGTCGTATTGTTGGCACCTTATTAGAAGTTAATGGCAGAGGTTACTGGGAAACATCTGATGAGAATATTCAGCAATTGCAAGAGCTTTACCAGGAAATTGAAGATCGAATTGAAGGAGTAACAACGCCAGACAACCAATCGTCTGGCGAATGATTAAAAAGTAACTCAAACCCTAATTACCAGAGTCTGCTAGCCATTTGAAGGGTCTGATGGATTGGGCCCACATCATGCACTCTTACCATTGCCGCCTTCGCCTGCACACAACGGCAGGCCACGGCGGCAGTACCCCATAGACGAGCCTCTGGGTCCGGTTGGTGCAAAACATCTCCGATGAAGCGTTTCCTTGAGGGCCCAACCAAAACAGGGAAGCCTTCAGAGCAAATCCTCTCTAGATGCTTCAACAACATCAGATTTTGTTCAGTGGTTTTAGCAAAACCCAAGCCTGGGTCCCAAATCAACTGATCAGATCGAATACCAGCAGCCAAAGCTTGATCCGTTCGACGAAGTAGTCCAAGACGAACCTCTTCAATCACATCGCTATAAGTGGCGAGTTGATCCATGGATTGACTGTTGCCACGGCTATGCATCAACACATAGGGACATCCTGCTTCGGCAACAACCCTCAGCAACTCAGGGTCACGCCTGCCGCCGCTGACATCATTAATCCAATCTGCACCTGCTTGCAGAGCCGCCTCCGCCACCTCCACAAGGAATGTATCCACAGAGATCAACGCCTGCGGGTGAGCTGCACGTATTACATGAAGAGCAGGCATCATTCTGTTCAACTCCTCTTGCCAGCCAACCTCCTCGGCCTTAGGCCTCGTGCTCTGAGCACCAAGATCTAGTACATCAGCCCCTTGCTGTATAAGAAGAGTTGCCTGTGCGAGGGCACTAGCAGGCTCTAGATAATTGCCACCATCGCTAAAAGAATCGGGCGTGATATTAATCACACCCATCAGGTTCGTTCGCTGTCCCCATTCCTGAGGCCAAGGAGATTTAACTGGTTTGATAATTGGCAATGCGAGCAAAACTCTCTGGGTCAAGGGAGGCACCACCCACCAACACTCCGTCGATATCACTCATTGCCATCAACTCATCAATATTTCCTGGTTTGACCGAACCGCCGTACTGAATGATTAGTTCTGAAGCACCGACCCAACGACGAATGAGGCCACAGATACGATTCGCCTCCGATGCTTCGCACGTCTTGCCCGTGCCAATGGCCCAGATGGGCTCATAAGCAACCACAAGCTTGTCTGGATCGGTGTCTTCCAGTCCCTGTTCCACCTGTCTTCGAATAACACGCTCAGCCTCTCCTCGTTCACGCTGCTCATCACTTTCACCCACGCAGACAATCGGGATCAGACCATGCGCTTGGGCTGAACGAGCACGACGATTGATCTGTTCATCGCTCTCACTGAAGTATTTGCGTGGTTCACTATGCCCAACAATCGCGTATCGCACTTGATGCTCCAGAAGCATCGTTGGCGAAACCTCTGCGGTATAAGCACCATCATCCTCCCAATGCACATTCTGGCTTGACAATTCCAGACGAGTGCCGCCAACGGACTCTGCCATTGAGGAGATAGCGGTGAATGGTGGGGCAATCACTACATGACGGTCATTGGGAGTGGCTTCGATTAATGGCAGGAACATGGCCGTGTACTCCCGTGCCTGAGCACAGGTCATGTGCATCTTCCAGTTGCCAGCGATCACGGGTTTACGCACGCTCGGGTCCTCTGAAGTTCCGCAGGGGCTAACTTACGGCCCTGTCGAAGCATTGCCGACAAAGACCGCCTCATCTGTGCCCAATCGAACCCGGTTGCCTGAACTCAAATGGCGGCCACGCCTTGTTTCAACAGAGCCATTGACAAACACCTGCCCTGACTGGATCAGCTGTTTCGCCTCGCCTCCAGTGGCCACCCAGCCCTGCCATTTAAGAAATTGATCCAACTTCATTGAATAAGCAGAGCGTTCACGCAACTAGTGTGACTCGATGTTTTCCTCCTCCGAAGCCGGCTTCCGCAGATTGCTTCCCCTCTTACGCCCTCACCTGCGCAGGCTGATCTGGGGAGGTGTGTGCATGCTGATTTACGTAGGATGCTGGCCGCTACTGGCATGGCTTGCTGGGCAGCTGATTCCAGCGATCGGGGCAGGCAAGCTGGCCCAGGTCGTCCAAGTGATTGCCATAGCACTCACTGTTTTTCTGGTTCAAAAACTGGCTCAATTCGGACAGGACACCATGCTTGCCGGGCCAGCATTGCGAGTGAGCCAAGACCTGCGTCGTGATTTGTTTGCACAGCTGCAACAAGTCGAACTAGGGGCCCTCGAGAAACTGTCTTCAGGAGATCTGACCTATCGGCTCACTGAGGATGCCGATCGGGTGGGAGAAGTGATTTACAAAACCATTCAAGACACCACACCAAGTGCTCTGCAATTGGTAGCGGTATTTGGCTATATGGTTTTTCTTGACTGGCAACTATCACTAGCCACCCTGCTGCTAGCGCCAATGGTGGCGATCTTGGTAAGCCAGTTTGGTGCCAGAGTCATGAGAGCTGCCGAACGCAGCCAGCGTCAGGTGAGCGATCTTGCAGGGCTACTTGGTGAAGCAATCCAAGGGTTGCCTTTGGTGAGAGCTTTTGCTGCAGAACCCTGGCTTCAGAAGCGCTTTGATGCCGAAGTTGATCTTCATCGTCAAGCGCGATACCAAACCCTGCGTCTGCTCGCTCTACAGCATCCTGTCGTGGGCTTCATCGAAGCCGCTGGCATCCTCACAGTCTTGGCGATTGGTGCCGCTCGGATTCAAACCGGCGGGATGGATGGGCAAAGTTTCAGCAGCTATGTGGCTGCCTTGCTGATGCTGATCGATCCCATTAGCCACCTCACCACCAATTTCAATGAATTCCAGCAAGGCCAGGCCTCACTACGACGCCTACGAGAAATTGAACGCGAACCACAGGAACCTCCTGACATTGACCAAGCTGAACCATTGGGTCGCTTAAAAGGTGATCTAGTGCTTCGTCACGTCAGTTTTGCCTATGTCAATGAGAAACAGGTGCTACACAATCTGTCTCTAGAGGTGAAGGCTGGCCAGATCGTTGCACTCGTGGGTCCATCTGGTGCTGGAAAGAGCACTCTGTTTTCATTACTTTTACGCTTCAACACGGCCCAGCAAGGAAAGATTCTTCTAGATGGTCATGAGCTCAGCCAGGTCAAAGCCCAGGAGCTAAGACAGCAGGTGGCCTTGGTGCCGCAACGAACAACAGTCTTCTCTGGCAGCGTCGAAGAAGCCATTCTTTTCGGTCGAAGTGTGAGCCAAGAGAAGGTCAAAGAAGCAGCAATCCTTGCCAACGCTCACGATTTCATCATGTCCTTACCGGAAGGATATTCCACTCAATTGGAAGAACGCGGCACAAACCTTTCTGGTGGCCAACTGCAACGCATCGCCATTGCCAGAGCCGTGCTCGGCAATCCAGCCGTGCTGCTGTTAGATGAAGCCACTAGTGCACTAGACGCAGAAGCGGAAACAGCGATACAACTTGGACTACGTCGTGCCATGCAAGGACGAACCGTTCTAGTGATTGCCCATCGTCTGGCAACTGTTCAGGAAGCCGATCAGATTGTTGTCTTAGAACAAGGACGTATCAGTGATCGTGGCAGCCATGACGAACTAATGGCCCGTACGGGACGCTATAGAGAGCTCTGCGAACGACAGTTCATTCGTGATTTGCAGAGTGTCTCAAAGAAAGACAAAGGGATTGAACGCTTCCCATAGGATCAAGATCCTATCTTTGGTTCAATGCTAAAGGTAATGCTAATGCTCTGTTTCCCCTAACAATGGCTCCCAAATGGCCCTTAGGTAGGTCTAAAAGTACAAATGACACTCAAGAACAGAACTCAAACACAATGACTGACTCTGCAGCCAATAAATCTGACCCAGTGCTCACCTTCGAAGGCAAGCGCTACGACCTGAATGCACTACCAGATGAACTGAAGGAACTGATCCGTGGCATGCAAGTTGCTGATGCCCAACTACGCATGCACGAAGACACACTAAAAGTGCTGGCAGTAGGACGTCAGACTCTGGCAATGCAATTGAATGAAAAACTCAAAGACGTCAGCCCTCTGCCAGACGCCTCTTGAAGTGACGTTTTCAGCCTCACGTCTACCCCCATTCAAATCGATAGTTTTTGTTTATGCCAAAGAATGTTCGCTATCGCACTCACTAGTAAGCCAGTCAGGCTTAGAACAAGCATGAGCCCATAAGGGTATGAGCAACAGCCAAGACAAACCCTTGATCAGTAACAGGGATTGCAGCAGCCAAACCTGAAATAGTGCCAGTGTCATCTCCATGGCCATGGTGGCTCAATGTGGAGTCAGTAAATTCAGCAAGCTATTGATCGAGCCTCATAAAAGCTAAAGCCGAATGACCTGCATGATGAACAGCAATAGCATTGGCGTAGCAAGGGCATAAAGCCCACCCCTAATATCATCAAGCTGACTGTGAGCAAGATAAGGTTGATAATTGGTCAACCACAGAAGAAAGCTTTGCTCGAGTAAACTAAGTATAATAACATCTAAAAACAGATAGACTTAAAAGAATTAATTGGCTTTTCTAATAAAATCAATGCTGTCAGCACTGACAATCAAGCAAAGACTGCCATCTTAATCTCTAGTAAGTTAACAACCATTATCACTTATTTTAAAGCTGCTCAAGCTCTACGAACTTAAATAACTGCCGTTCAGCAGCCATTCCAGCAAAAGCATCTTTTTCCACTAACCTTTCACTCAATACCCACAAGCCATCATCAGCCAAGGGCACAAAAGTATCAGTGAACTGACTTACCCCACTGGTAGGCTCATTTGTTTTTGGGTCGTGGTATTGACTGCTATAAGTATGACTTAGGTAGCCATAACCTGTATCCGTCGTACTTTTTGTAAAAATGGTCACCACTGTTCCGTGAATATGGCGATGAACCATCGTCACCACATCATTGTTGATGCGATAACGATCACCAAGATTTTTACCTCCAACGATCACTTCTAAGCCAACATCATCGTTATCACCTGCGGTAAAAGTGTTTTCACCATGGGTCTTTTCAAAACTGCGTCGTACTCGATGTATGGCAACTTCCCATAGCTGGGAAGAGACAGCCTTAGCGATCAATTCATCTTCAATACCATCAACATGGGCCTTGAGATCTGCTCCCAACTCAAACTTCCCTTCCACAACGCGATCATCCTTGACCCAGAGACACCGACCCCGATAACCAGAAAAGACCGGATCCCAGGTGTAGCGATTCTCATAAGCCGCCTGAAATAGTTCTCGACAATCACTACCAGGAGCCAAAACAATAGGGGAAGCGTTAGCGATCACGGCAAGAATTTCAGTTGAACAAGCCTAATGGGAGATCAAACATGGATGTCTTGAAGGGCCGCTACGGATAGTGACTGTTGCTGGAGTGCCGTGATTCCCTCGACAGCAGCTCGTGCTCCAGCAATCGTCGTAAGGGTAGGCACGGAGTAATCAAGAGCTGCTCGTCGCAAATATTTGTCGTCATGAGCGGCCTGACGGCCAATAGGTGTGTTGATCACCAACTGAATCTGACCAGAGCGAATCAAATCTTCGATATTGGGACGTCCCTCATGAACCTTAAGTACTTGCTGAACATTCAATCCAGCCCGATTAAGGGCTTGAGCAGTTCCGGAGGTGGCCGTGAGATCAAAGCCAAGTTCAATCAGCCTTTCAGCGACAAGTATTAGCGCTGGCTTATCCCTGTCATGAGTAGAGAGAAAGACAGTTCCACGAATAGGGAGGGAATCACCAGCTGCAATTTCAGACTTGGCAAACGCCATGCCAAAACTGGAAGCTGAACCCATCACTTCTCCAGTGGACCGCATCTCCGGGCCAAGCACCGAATCGGCCCCAGGGAAACGACGGAATGGCAATACGGCTTCCTTGACAGACTGAAGAGGCGGTTGAGGCTCATGCGTAAGTCCAATAGCCGCCAACGTCTCTCCTGCCATGAGCCTAGTTGCGATCCTGGCCAGGGGTACTCCTGTGGCTTTAGCCACAAAAGGAACGGTACGAGAAGCACGAGGGTTGGCCTCGATGATGAACACTTGTTCATCACCCGCTTCATCCCGCTGGACAGCGAACTGCAGATTGATCAACCCCTGAACTTTGAGCGCAAGGGCCAACGCTTCACTCCAGAGACGAATCGTGCGAAGGGCTTGCTCACCAAGAGAGATGGAAGGAAGGCAGCAAGCGGAATCACCAGAATGAATTCCAGCAGGCTCAATGTGTTCCATCAAACCGCCAATCACTACAACTCCATCAGAGTCACAGAGAGCATCAACATCAACTTCCACAGCATTTTCCAGATACTGATCGATGAGCACTGGATGATCAGGTTCAACCTGAACCGCTTCAGCCATATAGCGATTCAACTCTTGTTCATCAAACACCACCTCCATGGCTCGGCCTCCTAGCACATAAGAGGGACGAACAACAACGGGATAACCAATGCGAAGTGCTACGGCTCGGGCATCTTTTTCACTGCGAGCCAAGCCATTACGAGGCTGGCGAATTTGAAGCTGCCGCAGGATCGCCTCGAACTGTTCACGATCTTCAGCCCGATCAATTGATTCTGGTGATGTACCCCATATCCGTGTGCCTGTTGACTTTCCGATCGAACTCTCTAGCCAACGAAGCAAGGGAATCGCCAACTTGAGTGGGGTCTGACCACCAAACTGAACAATGACACCATTAGGCCGTTCAGCCTCGATCACATTGAGTACATCCTCAAGAGTAAGAGGTTCGAAATAAAGTCTGTCACTGGTGTCATAGTCAGTGGAGACAGTTTCGGGATTACTGTTAACCATCACAGTGACAAATCCCTTGTCCTGCGCAGCAAATGAAGCATGGCAACAACAATAGTCAAACTCAATTCCTTGGCCAATGCGATTAGGACCGCCGCCAAGAATCATCACTTTTGCGCGGTTGTCTGTAACGACCTCAGTTTCCGGCTCAAGTTTATACAATTGGTCATCAGAATCAAGACGGTACAGGGGTCGCTCATAAGTTGAATAATGATATGGAGTAGTAGATGAAAATTCGGCAGCGCAAGTATCAACTGTCTTAAAAACAGGTTTGATATTTAACAGTTCACGATGTGCACGTACAGCGAGCTCGTCAGAACCTGTCGCCCAAGCAATCTGACGATCGGAATAGCCAAGCTGCTTCAAGCAGAGTAGAGACTCCTGATCCAATTCATCTAATGTGCGGCCATGCAGATGCGTTGTCTCAAAATTGATCATGTGGCGTAATTTGGCTAAAAACCAAATATCAATTTTGCTCAAATCGTAAATATCATGGTCACTGCGTCCGGCCAACATCGCTGTTCTCACTGCCATGATCCGCTCAGGAGAAGGCGTGCGCAACAAACGCTCAATTTCTGTAGGCGTAAATTCTGGCTCTTGACGATCACAACCCCAACCAGCCCGCCCAATTTCTAGAGAACGCATCGCTTTCTGAAAAGACTCTTCGAAACAGCGGCCGATCGCCATTGCCTCTCCCACAGACTTCATTGCCGTAGAGAGAACAGCAGGGCTGCCCTTAAACTTCTCAAATGCAAATCGTGGAATCTTCGTGACGACATAATCAATTGTGGGTTCAAAACAAGCTGGTGTCTTACCCGTGATGTCGTTGATAATTTCGTCAAGGGTATAACCAACAGCAAGACGAGCAGCAATCTTGGCAATTGGAAACCCCGTGGCCTTACTTGCCAGCGCTGATGATCGACTAACGCGCGGATTCATTTCAATAACAACCACCTCGCCATCATCTGGATTGATCGCGAACTGAATATTGCTACCCCCCGTAGCAACACCTATCTCACGAATAATGGCAATGGATTGATCTCTAAGCCTCTGATACTCACGATCGGTGAGAGTTTGCGCAGGAGCAACAGTGATTGAATCTCCTGTATGAACACCCATTGCATCGAGATTTTCAATGCTACAGACGATCACAACGTTATCCGCCAAATCACGCATCACCTCTAACTCGAACTCCTTCCAACCCAACAACGACTTTTCGATCAAGATCTGAGAAACCGGGCTGGCATCAAGACCGCTTTTGCAGATCGCTGCAAATTCTTCAGGGTTGTAAGCAATGCCACCACCACTGCCACCAAGAGTGAAGGCTGGTCGGATGATACGCGGAAAACTATTAATCACTTCACCAACCTCTTCTGCCTCCTTGAGGCTGGAAGCAATCCCTGAAGGACAAACGTTGACGCCTATATGCTCCATCGCCTGCTTAAAAAGCTGGCGATCTTCGGCCTTTCGAATTGCAGCTAGATCTGCACCGATCAACTCAACGCCAAAACGTTCGAGTGTGTGGTTTTCAGCCAATGCGACCGCCAAATTAAGAGCCGTCTGGCCGCCCATGGTTGGCAGCAACGCATCAGGGCGCTCTAACTCAATGACGCGAGTCACCACCTCGGCTGTGAGCGGCTCGATATAGGTGCGATCAGCCATCTCCGGATCCGTCATGATTGAGGCCGGATTGGAATTCACCAACACCACCTCAAAACCTTCATCCCGCAAGGCCTTACATGCTTGAGTGCCGGAATAATCAAATTCACAGGCCTGGCCAATCACGATCGGACCTGACCCCAGCAGCAGGATGCGACGCAGATCAGACCTACGGGGCATGGAATTTCGGGTGTTGGCCAAACGCGACTAGCTTCCCACGCAACGTCAGAGATAGCTCAGGAAAAACACCCAGGTGCCATGTTGTCGCTAGCTTGATGAGTACGGAGAGAGATCAAGACCATGAGCGAACTCCAGCGCCTTAAGGGGCAGCTGCCGCCAGAAATGCAGAGCTGGGTGTTCGTGGAGGCGGCAGCAGCGGTAGATCCACCGCTCATCACCCTCGAGGAAATCGGACGTGATGAGGTCGAGATCCAAATCGATCTCGAACAATGGGACAATTTCGCGCTCGACCATCGCAACTTGCTCTTTTGGCATGAAGTTGGTCGAGTCCAGAACGACACCATTCCTCGCGATGGCTGGGAAATGGCTGCTCTAGCCATCGGCCTCGGCGGTGCAATTGGTGAACTCTGGGTTCAAGACGGATTGTTGCTATTAATGGCCCTAGGTCTCTCGGGCTTCGCTGGATATCGGCTCTATTTAAAGAACAACTCTGAAAAGCGGCTTCAGGATGCAATCGCTGCCGATGAACGGGCTATCGATCTGGCCTGTCGTTTTAATTACAGCGTGCCGAATGCCTACAAGAGCCTTGGGGGAGCGCTAAAGGAACTTGTGGAACAAACCCGCAAAAAGAAGAAGCGAAGCTTCTATGAAGATCGATTGGAAGCCCTTAGAAAAAGTGCTGGAAAAGCTCGAGCAGAGATGGCTGAACAGGAAGGATCTCGCCAATCCGTAAGCAGTGAAAACGTCTATGGATAGTGAACAGCTAGCAGAAATGGCCGCTGAAGCCTGCGACGATCGCAAAGCTACAGACATTCAACTAATCCGAATCGATGAGGTCTCCAGCCTGGCGGACTGGATGGTGATTGCCGGAGGACTGTCTGAAGTCCAAGTACGAGCAATTGCTAAATCTGTGGAAGATCGCCTTGAGGTAGAAGCCGATCGATTGCCATTGAGAAGCGAAGGTCTTAATGAAGGGAAATGGGCTCTGCTCGATTACGGCGAATTAATCGTGCATGTTCTACAGCCAAGCGAACGAGGCTTTTACGACCTGGAAGCCTTCTGGAGTCATGGAAAGCATCACGGCTTCATCAGCTCGAATCTCTCTCAAGCATCCTGAGACTTAAAAAACACCACTTTGAATGAGTAGCAATTAACACCAACTCGAAGTTCCATTACTTGGTTATTTGGCACGAACCATGGTCTTCATCACAAGCTTCATCATCCAAGGGGGCGAGTCTCTGCCAGGCTCTCTGAAGCCCAAAAGTCTGCTTGAGCATGAATCTTCCAACCTGGTTCGGAAGCTCCCAGCGTTCGAGCACAACGCCTCTTGAAGTAAGCCTTAAGCGTGGCTCCAGCGTGGAGTCGATCCATCGCGTGCATGCTGTGGTTTGCGATGGGCGAGGGCGCGTCCTGATGCGAGCGGGTTGTGCAGACTTTGAAACCTTCATCCGTTCAGCTCTAAAGCCCTTTCAAGCACTGCCATTTTTGAGTAGTGGTGCAGCGGAGCAAATGAACTGTGGGGAAAAAGGATTAGCAATCTGCTGCGGATCCCATTCAGGGACACCCGCCCATGCCCGCGAAGCCTTCAGGTTGCTTTGGAATGCCGAGCTAGACCCAAGCCTGCTGCAATGCCCGATTCCAAAAGGAGGCACGAGCCCGCTAGAGCACAACTGCTCCGGGAAACATGCTGGCTTTCTTGCGACGAGCAAGAAAATGGGTTGGCCCCTTGATTCATACCTGCAAGGCAACCATCCTCTGCAAGTCGAAGTGAATCGACGCATAGCCGAACTGCTTGGGCTACCGGCCGACGAGCTCGTAGCTGCCAGGGATGACTGTGGAGCACCAACCCTTCGCCTACGGCTAGACCAAATCGCTCTGCTCTATGCCCATCTCGGGGCATCACGTCAGGCAGAAATGGAACAAGTTATTAGGGCAATGTTGGCCCATCCTGAACTCGTAGCAGGGGAAGGCCGATTTGACACTGAGCTCATGCAACGAGCTCATGGACAAATCGTGAGCAAGGGTGGAGCAGAAGGTGTCCAATGTCTGAGCCGCGTTGGTGAAGGGATGGGTGTGGCGATCAAAGTAGAAGACGGATCCAAACGAGCAAAACACGCTGTTGCGCTCCACCTACTTCGCCAACTTGATTGGCTCACCCCAACCGGCCTGCAAGAATTAGAGGAACAGGTGTTGCTCATTGCTCCAGGTGTGCAGCTGGAAGTGGCCGGCGCTCTTCGATACCAGGAAACCTAAACAAAGACCAGGTTGGACAAGCCTCAAAAGGTATGCTTTGAGGGTCACCGCGGGGTAGAGCAGTCTGGTAGCTCGTCGGGCTCATAACCCGAAGGTCGGGAGTTCAAATCTCCCCCCCGCCACCACTTAAAAGCCCCTCTCTGAGGGGTTTTTTAATGTCCTGGACTAGGAAGTTCTAAAACTGACAGGAACCAGCAAACTGTTGCTAAAAGGACAGGAAAAACCCCAATGATCACCGTAGGTCTTGTAGTTGCACCTACCAAAACAATCCGATCCCGGTACACTTAATTGAGGACAGACAGCCATAAAAAGGTTCACTTACGTCAACCTTTATGAGGACCTCCAGACATTGGCCACGAGCAACATCATTTCGTGATCGTTGTCACAACATAAGTCAAAAAAGTTTGGCTGAATAGGGGCAACCAAAGGAGAGCTATGAGCGTTGAGATGGGATCGGCGAACTGCCTGCATCTGATCGAATCAAAAAACCACATCGAAGCGGCAATGGTTGGTGTTGCTCACCTAGAAGACGCTGAGTCTCTAAGGCATCAATTACGTTGCATCCATCGCCAGCTGGAAGGCATGCATGAGATGGAAAGAATCCACGCTGCCACTAGGCTGCCTGTGGTTGAGGTGCTGAAGCCCAGACTCATACGCTGACACCAGGCAGCTCCCAGCATCGGGATCCGCGAATCAGCACCTATCTTCTAAAGCAAAAAACCAGACTCAGACGTATTCCCTGGTGAATCACCATCTTGTTTTTTTGTCCAGCGATACCAAGTGGGCTTTTGATTGATTTTTTCTTTGATTCTTTTTCTTATTAGCTCAATGTCTTTTGGATTAGGCTCCCAGTCTTTATAAAAGTCACTTGGCCACTGCTCTTTTTTGAATTGACGTTCTGGATCTGGACGCATACCTCTACTTTTCATTTCTTTTATCAGTTCTAAATATCTTTTATGCAAATACTTACCCTTGTTGTAGAAGAACTTAACGTGACCAATATTTAAGGTGAATTCTTTGGGTAGTTGTTCTTTGGTTCTCTGCCAGTTTTTTGACTTTAATGAGCGTTGGAGTGCGGAGCCAACCATAAAAATTTCTCTATATTCCGCAACTAAATGTTGATCAGATAATTCACTTGGCTTGACCAAGTTGATTCTTGTCATACAAAAGTTCTTATTTGAAAAGGGTTCATTTATTCGAGCTCTCTGAAACTTTGGCCTTAGAAGCATCTATGCTTGTCTTGCTGGTGGTGTCAGTCGACTCAGACGTCTTCTCTGGTGAAACACCGTCATGTTTGAGAGAGTGATCTCCAGAACACCCCATCGCGTGAACGGGAGTGCAAAGCAATAGAGCTGCAAATACGGTAGCTAGAGGATGGATCATTCTGTTGATTGTCAGTACCCCTTTTCTACTCAATCAATCACTGAACTGACGAAGAGCCCTCGAAGGGACTGTTGATTTCCATCGATCGACCATTGATCACTTCAATATGGCGATCCAGCTAACTGCGACGTAAAACATCATTGAACTGAGGAGCCAAAAACATCAGAATCAGATGGCCTCTACGTCTAGCCATAACATTCAGCTCTCGAGAAGGAGATCCATGGATCAGTACTTAGGTTCCAAAGCAAGAGCCACGAAATCGCTAAGGCGAGGAGAGGTGCCCCCCGGGCCAGATTGGGAAGGAGGATTTATCGTGGAAGTCAAGGAGTGATTGGCAGTTTAAAAGCTCTAGTAACTGGAAGGGAAAACAGCCATATTTAGCGAACTCACAACTCGAAGGTCGGGAGTTCAAACCTCCACCCCGCTACCACCAATTAAAAGCCAGGGGAGGAGGTTGATGTTGACCTGCAATTGAGATCGGAAATTAACAGGAGAGGACAAACTTGCCGAGTTTGCTGTATTTGCACCAACTTTTAGCATTAGTTGCAACACGGTCTGTTTTTGCGCTGAAGCCTAAAAAGTTTCTCAAATGTTCCACGGTGTTGGAGTTCATCAACGCACCCACTTGAAGTGGAGGCCGCAAGCGAAACGGAAGGAAGCGATCACCGACAGGTTCGATCAATTTGGATCAAAAGAATGCCCACTCGAAGTGCCAGAACGTCCTGATGGCGTTCAGGCAAACAGAAAACTGAGCCACTCAAGAAGCTGATGGTCTAGTCGAGCACTTCCGTCTTCTGCATGACTTTCGTCTGATGAAAGGTGAACTCACCCAATCCAGCCATCCAGGTGGGAGGCAGCATTGGAACGTACCAAACTGCGAGCAGCCGGCAATGCCGGTTCAAGGCACTTACTAGAAAAAGGCGGTAACGCGCGACTGCGCAGCCAGGTTCCCCAACGGAATTCGTGATATGGGATCAATGGTTCAGGGCGTATCAGCCCTTCACTTTTGAGCTTCCAAGCGAGGCTTCGGTAGGGGTCGTCCTCAAGCTTTAACAAGCTCTTAGGTAAACCCTGTGGCAATAGGGGGCCATGGCCTCGTCCGTTGTAGAGATACAACCAACCTCGGTCGGTCAAAAGCTGAAGGCTCTCTAAATCATCCTCAGTAGGACAATTTTCGATCAGATATCCGTAGGTGGTGGCGTCTTGGTCAAGATCCAATAATGCTCGCAGACGGTGATGACGATCAATCATCCACAGTGAACCTGAACCGTTCCCTACAAGGGGAACGGGCTTTCCCTTCAAATATTTTTTTTGATCATTAGGGCTTTTTCCACGGAAATCGAGCTGACGACTCTTCACTTCCGCCAAGCCCACGCACCACTGGGTGGGCTGGAGTTGAGCCACGGAAACCTCAAAAAGCTCAAAGCCTTCATCAGCACTGGGGATCCGCTTATAGCTGGGCAGATGAGAGGACAAGCACCTATGGCAGGTGCCATCATCCTGACAAAGCCCAAAAAAATGCCTCTGGACTTACTCAGCTAGGCAGGCCAGAACCTCTCAGAGTGAGTTAAAGAGATGAAAGTGACATAAGCATCTTGTGTTGGCACAAATGATTAGAAACGGTTTGTGGAATGATGCTTGGTACGGATTGATTGCCAATCCACTGCTACCTGGTCAATGCTTGTATTCGCCTCTAATCGTAGGAGTCTTATTTATTTTTAGCGGTGAAATTGAGCGTGTACAATAGACATACAGAATATTAAAAATGGTTAAAAAGTTCTTTCAGTTGAAAAGGCCACTATCCACAGAGAAGCCTATTTGTGAATTTTAAGATCAAGCCTAGAGCTCGAATGATTTTGCAAGAAGTCGAGCTTGCTTGACAAATTCTGCAATCTGGATTGAATCAACTGCTGCTCGCTGCCCATTACTCACTGCACGGTAATGATCGGCAACGGCCCAAGCAGTGGTATGAAGATCAAGCTGGAAGCGTGGAATCAGATGCAAATGCAAATGATGAGCTCCTTCTCCAAAAGCAATGGAATAAACCCTGTCACACTTGGTAAGCCGTTGTACAAGCCCACTACCAATTTGCATTGCCTTCCCCCAAGATGCTGCTTCATCGGGCTGGAAATCAATAGGTCCTGCCAAATGACGACGTGCATCGAGCAGTAGCCAACCAAGCAAAGGAGCTGGTGCTGGATGATGGCGAAAAACCCAATGAGTTGTGCGAACAATTTCATAGTTAAATTGATCACTAGCGCTGAGATGGTGTTCACAGACTCCACAATTCTTCATAAATAGAATCAAATACTATGTTTTAGATAAACAAGTTCAAATCGAAGGCGGATGAGATCAAACAAGCATGATTACAGTTGTTTATGCACTAAAGAAATTCCCAGCAGATTTAGACCTCCTGATAGTTCCTCAGCAATAGATCAGCACCTTTGTGGATCACATCCACAACATAACCATTCTGAACTGAACCATGGGCGTGATCACATCGGATGAGCATAGTGCTGAAGGTAGGGAGGGATAACTACCCCATAAAACTCTGAGGGTAGATGACTCTTGTCTACAACGCTGAGATCCACACAAACAAACAAGTCAGTAGAAAGCTGCCTTGCATCGATTAGGCCTGTGATTGGTCGCTAGATCAATGGGGTAAGAGCATGCTCAGACAGTCGAAAGGAGATTTCTAAGGCAATGATTTGGATTGGCAACGTCGCAGGAGGATCTCGACGCTGGCCAAAGATCGTTTAAACAAAGTTATAAAGTTGATCTCAGCTGAACAAAGTTGTGCGGGGGGTAATGAAGTTAGAGCCCTGGATGAGCAGCGATTGCCCAAACCAAAGGAGCAGCACCGGCAACGATTGCGCTCAGAAGTTGGGCAATGATAACAACGACCTGCTTAGAACTCATAACAGAGGCCTGGGGGTTCTGGGCAAATCAGGTTCACTGGGATCCGGGCACTCGCAGTTCTCGACTTCACCGCATCCAGAGCAATAAATCTCTGCGAAGAACTCCTCACTGTTGCTCGTTTCGATTTCGCCAATATTGGTATTGCCTATAGGTGGCGCAAAATCGAAGCCACTAAGCAACTCCCGAACAATCAGACGAAGTTCTTCAGGGTCCTCAGTAGTGTCAACCCGAGCCTGCGCTCCTTCTACTGCTAGAAGCCTCATTGCTGGAAGTTGCTCAGATCCTTCTGAAATTGGGATCCCCATTGCCTGAGGTTGAACTGGTAATCATTACTATTAATACAGACCTGTACAAGAACTTGTGTGGACTGTGAGCATCTGAACACTAGACACACCCGTCTGAAGACTTAATTAAGCAAGATCGCGGAGATGGGTCGCTATCAAGAAAAATTAGCTGAGATACAATAAGAAGATCGTTAGAACATGGCGAGGAGAACTAAAAAACTGGAGCTTTCGATTCGATTATATTAAATATATGCAAAAAATTATAGGCATAAAAAATTCAACCCAAAACTTTAATTACGCATTAGCCCAAACGCCTCAACGATGACTGAGAACCAATAAAAAGTTACTAATTCAACAGAATTCTCAGTCACCAATGGATAAACTTTGCTGCCTAGAGGGATAAGCAATTAGATTTCGAAATATATTGTTGATTTGAGCACACAAAATCAACAACTCAATGCGCTATGGACAGGGATTTGACAGTGTGGGCTATAATGCATAGATACTGTAACAATTGCCCTCTCCATGAGGGGGGTTGCATTTATCCATGGAAAGAATCATGACTGTAACCAAGTCCGGTCCAGCCAATAAAAACAGCATACGCAAAGTCCAGCTGATACCCAGAAGCTCGCATTCAGAGCAGGTGAGACTTGTGAATACAAGCCTTCCTGGCATAAAAGTAATCTCAAGGAAAGATCTATGGAACGACTTTAGGAATCGATTAAAAATAAACAATTATGAGATTGGATTACTGGCAAACGATCTAAATAAACTTGCTCAAAGAATTCAACCAGTGATTATCAATGCAATTGATACTGTAGAGGGCGTTATTAGAAGTTTCAGAAAAGCGCTTCATATGGACTCAAAATAGCAAAAGATTTTCTTGTTGCCAAGAACACAAGAGCTCTAATAGTTCAATATGCTACATCATTTCCTTAGGGAAATGTCAAATTTACTACTAACAACAGATTATCAACATAGGATCTATTAAAGGCAATCAAATAGATAGAGTAGGCCAATACATTAAATAGATTGATCCTAATCATTGCCATTGAAGTATAAAGGCACGATGCTCTATGATCCGGTAAAGTTAATCACATTAATCCATTTACAAGGCCAACTAAGTTAATTAATCATGACCTCAAGTTGATTTTTAAAAGGGATTAAATCAGCATAAGCAACAAAGCTCTGGAACTAGAGACTTCGGGAGATGCGAAGGTGCAACCCATGGAAATCAAGCACTAGTCATCAGTAAATGCAGCTTATACCATGAAAGAAAATCTGGAGAAAGATCTTTCATTTCTAATGCACATATCATCCTCTCAAAAACGTAAGCTTGTAAACATCTAACCATTTCGAAGATTTGGAGGCAAGTACATGATTGAAAGCACATATAAAGTCAATGTTAGAAGGATAACAATTGGTAAACAGGGAAACAGGGAAACAGGGAAACAAAGGACGGATTGACATCATGAATAGGAAGAAAAGAATGATAGATGTGCACATGAACTAGAAGCATAGGGATTGTCCTAGTAAGGACTTATGAAAAAAAGAAAGGAAATAATATTATTAATCACAAAAGCAATGAATCAGTCAAGATAGAAATTAAAATACAAATCTAGCAGAAATAAGGCCAGCTAACAGCACTGTTTAGCAGCTCTAATCAAATATAAAGTCAAGACAACAATTATTCGCTGGACAGTACGGTATAATTATAATAATTTGATTTTAATGATGGGTAAGACCAAGCAACATAAAAAACTCGTAAGGTTGGCTGAGAAAGCTGAGCTATGCGCGACACGAGAAGAAGCTCAAAAGCTCATACGCAAAGCTGAAAAGGCCCACGCAAAGCTGGAATCATAGAAGCTGTTGCTCTTGAGCTCTAGCAGAGATTCCAGAATTAAGTAAAATATCTCTAGTCAACAATCTGAAGTTAAATGGATTACCTGAGACTACGTAACGAAGCAATTTGATAACGGCGACAAAGAGTTCTCGACTAGGAAATTAATTTGAGAATGAAGCACAAGCAAACCATTGCTCTGCTAAGACCATAATAAAATCAAGTTGCTTCAGGGAGTCGGTCGGTGAATGGGTAGGTTAATCCTGGCAACTGTCTCAAGTATGACTCTGGGGAATGTCTGTTCAAGGTACATTTTCAAAACTATCGCGTCTGGGGGGATAAGTGCTATCACTAGCCTTGAATGTTGCTAGATATAGCAAAGAAACTATCAATGAAATTGCTGCTGCTGTTGCAATGAAATAAGCGAGCATCTGCATCAGATCAACGAATATAGGTAATGGGACGCTACATCCAAGCAACCGCAAGAATCTTCATTCCGTTGTCTTTCTCATTGATATTAGGCATTTGATCATCCAAAAGTAGATTTCAAACCACAATGATGATCAACGAGAGGCCACGAATGGCGCGAAAACTAACAAAAGGCAGCTCATAACAATATATACACAGTAAAACATTAGAGCATGAGCTTGTCTTTTCGAAATCAATTATGTAAATGAAAGTCGAGCAACCAGAATGAGATGTAAAAGCCGAAAATAGAGAACCTTATCTACAAATCATAAAGATAGGTTAATTCACCTGCTTGTAAAGAGCGTATAGAATAGGAAAACATATTAACTACAACGTTACAAGGAGTATCATAGACTTAATGGTCAGTTTTGAACAAAGTAACGCGTTAATGAACAGCTCAGTTCTTATAGACAACAGATACTGTCTTAACAGTAGCATGTATTGCTAGTATTTCAATCACAAGAAGAGTTTTTACCATGCAACTGAGAGAAAGTAAATTAACAACAATAATGGTAAATCATTAAACAGTAGAAAAGCTAAAGCCACTCAATTGAAAGAAAAATAAAACCATTTGACTATTTTCTGGAGAAAAAGGTTAAGGCCTATTCTTCTTGTAAAGCAAAGCATAACTTATAGATAAATTTGAATACTTACGAGGGATTTGTTCGTCAATTATCTACGATCAATTAGAATACCGTGCAATTGAGGTAACAGGGATACTATTCTACACATCTCGAGATTTTTAAAAGAACAATATTATTTTGTAGGGCCATTTATATGCACGAAAGGATTATTTGCACAATATCCAGACAAAACTAAAGAGCTACACAATATCGTCTACACTAGTGACATAGGCTAACCCTATCGGCTCAAAACAATCCAAGCTTAACAAGCATACAACCAAGCACCCAGAATTTCTAACTCAATCCAATGACAACTATTCACATTCTCGACAATTTAGAGCCTTTTCTTAACTCTGTTGGGCGTATCTACGAGGTAGGCGGCGGGATTATTACTGTTTTAGCGATCCTTTGGATTCTAAACTTCGTTGCAGGACTAATCCGTAACACCTATTCGGCTGGCTACTCATTGGGTAAATTTTACAGAGCATATATCCATCGCTATTTAAAGACTATCGTTGTCGCACTTCTATCTCTAATAACGAAGAAAATTTCCAATTCATCTGATTCTACAAAAGAAACAATCAAGGCGTAGCTTTGAATTAAGAAGAACGATAGGAAGCAAAGTGATTTAGCAAGAGCAGGAAGGGAGCAGAATAATTCACATACCATTAGTGATAATCTTAAGTCAGCAATACAAAATATTAACCACAAAGAAATGGAAAATGCTAATAAAAAGGCCTTTGCGGTAGTCAATTGGTGGACTAAAATAAATAAAACTAATGGAAAAAATAGTAACTTGAAGAAAGCAAGAATGACTCGCTTGAGAGTGTTTCATATAAATGCCATGGCTATCGACAAAGATAATCTATTAATTATAATATCTTTAATTCGAACAACTGGAAGCTTATTGTAATCAAAGAGTATCCAGATCTGGAAGAATAAACAAAACGAAAAAAGTAATATTGGATCAAAAGTAGACATTTGCTATAATCCCTGCAAGAATGATTTGTATTCAAGCCATTTTTGTTGGTTAGACACTCGGGCATCAATGTTGTTCTCAGTCCTGGTCATACTCCACATCCTTGCAGCTACGGTTTGGACTGGAGGACAGTTGATTTTAAATCTAAGGGTCCTGCCAGATGCTCTCAAAGAAAAAAGTGTGTCTCATGTCCGCTCATTTGAAAAGATGTTCGAGCCCTTAAGGGTGACATCACTAGCAATTCAAGTCATTAGTGGTCTCTGGTTAACATGGATCTATCTACCAGGAGGCCGAGGACTTTTTACATTTCAGACACCAATTACATCCCTACTAACAACAAAGTTGATCTTGTTGGCGATCGCTTTTGCATTGGCTCTGCATGCACAAATAAGACTCATTCCTAATCTCAACGACGACAATCTTATTGAATTATCTTGGCATATTCGTAGCATTACAACAGTATCGATTGCCTTTGTGATTGTCGGTGCAGGTATCAGATTAGGAGGATTCTGAGTTAACGAGAATCGTAAATAGTTTCGTATAACAGTTCTATTTGTTGGATATCTAATCAGACATTAAGACTAGATAGTGAGCTGGCTGAGTGTAGGGATAAGCGATTTGACATCCTACCTTCTGTTACAAGATCCTGGCTATCTCTGTAAAGGCATGTGTTGATAGAACTGACACAACCATTTGTCATGTCCAAATGGTACTGAATAAGTACCATTCCTTTCCAGCCCAAACATTCACCGTCGCCCATGAATCTATTGACATTCTTGAAAATCAATTACTAACCCAACAACTACAAAGTTAAAGCCCATTACCATATCCCTCCAGATGACTCAACAATTGCTAGATATGGAGCTTGCTGAGCTTTTCCCGTGGACAATTCATACCCGCTGGCTAGAAGGTCCTCCATGTATGTGTGAAGAGTGCCTGCAGGATCGCCGTCAAGCACGTCTTAGTGAATTTGGATGGGTTCGTCAACACCAACTATTCGACCGGTAAGCAAGGATTAGACTAAGCGCGTCAATCAATATTAATACTTATTAATGTAATGTATTTAGGCCCGCATTGATTCTTTGATTACACACTGAAAAAAACCACTTCGCACCCATTGATATTGCCTTAAGTTAGTTATGGCTATTTTCACCAATAGTATTTTTGCGCTTATGTCTAATGAAGAGAAAGAAGTAAATTGAGAATTCCAATCAATTAAAAATGCCTTGAGATAATGTCAAGGAGTTAATTATTTAAGGCATTAATTATTGATCGCTATCATTCATTCTAATAATATAGATCGAACCGAAGGCTAAGTATGTATGGGGTTTACGCCTCGGCCAAGACAAGTCAAACAAGTGTGATATGTAACAGGCGAAGACTTCAAATAGCCAACACCACCACAACGTATACAAACAGATGAACTCTTAATATGTGAAGCTTTGAGAAAGCGAGGGTCTGACATGTGGGAGGATTTTAGTGTTGTCTTCATTGTTCTTACCATGAAACAGGAGTGCAAGCACCTTGACATTGACTTGCTCACCATCACAGGCCAAACCCCTCTACACAAGCCCCAATCGGAATAATCTTCACCAATAGACTTGTATAAAACCTCAGCAGACAAGAGTCATTATTGCCTTAGACCCTAGGCAAAATCCTTTTTTTATTCGGTGCAAATAGTGATAACTTCGACTAATGTCAATATATTGCTGCTATGCATATAAAGTAAAAACCAGTAAACGCCATTAAGCTTATGCCTCAGATCCCATTACTATTGCCAAAAATCAACGACATGAAACTCCCGGCAAAAACTGCCCTAACAGCTGGAATTGCAACAGCTGTCATCATGATTCTGCCTTACATTATAAATCTGATGTTTACAGTGCTTCCTGGGTTCCTAGGAGCACTTACCAGCATTGTAACGCCTATTTTCACAGCAGCGGGGCTGGCCTGGTTCATCACCTACATCTGGACAAAGAGGTAAAAGAATATATCTCTAGGCAAGAATGGTTTCAAACAGTAATAAAATTGCAATAATGGTTTATTGGTTCATGAAATAGTTGCTCAGTATATATATTGAGCTTGTTTGTAAAAGCACGGCAGGCTCACTTGATAAAGCACTAGTTTTGATAATATTCATACAATTAGCGTTACAGTCTCAGTTATGAATAGTGCTGGCAAAGCATCTCCACGGACCCTATCGAACAAATGAAATAAGTAAACTCAGCTAATCTTTAGCTAATAAGCAAAGTAGAAAGGTGCGTAGTATTAAAACCAAGATTCGCAAATAGATGCACTATTCTAAGCCATAATATCATTAAGGTTATTAGCTGCAAATGCATTCGATAAAAGCATCGAGATTGCTACATCTACTTCTCTGTAACCTCGATCTTAAAGACTTGATCATCTTTCTTACGGATAACCTTAATCACTATCAATACTCTCTCCCTGCAAACTAAATATAATGACTCAAACAAATAAATTGGCCAAAACCGTTCCAGGCAAGGCCCTAGCTCCAGCAGCCAAAACTGGTTCAAGCCTGGCAACGACAAAAACACCTGCGGCAACTAAGGTTGTTGCATGAATGAGAGCCGAGACAGGAACGGGTGTTTTCAACACATCAGGCCGCCAGATATACAATGGAAACTCTATTAGTTTTGCAATTGGTCCCATAATAATAAGGAAGCAAAGGAGAAGAGTCGTTGGATTTGAAAGCTTACCGCTGATAATCGCTTCTTCGAGAAGGGGGCCACTTTCATCAAATCCAAAACTTCTGGTCACCCAGAACAAACCAAGACTACCAAGTAGAAAAGCAACGTCACCAACACGGTCTACCAGGAAAATCTTTTGGGTTGTTTTGGAAGAGCCATTGGTGTCGTACCAAAAACCAACTAGAAGGTATGAAGAGATCCCAACCAGCAGCCAAAAGACAAACATCTCTAATAGGTTTGGACTTAGGGCTAGACCTAATAAGGCACTAGTAAAAAAGCCTAGATAAGTAAAAAAACTCACATAGTTTTTTTTGCCCACCATATAAATATGTGCGGACAACATCAACAACATTCCTGCAGTGCTAATCAGTGCAAGCATCTCGGTACTAATGCCATCTACAACAAAACCAATCTGTAAATTGAGATCAGTTAAGCCTGGCAAGTCGAAGATCACCATACTGGCAGCAGTTCCAGCCCTTTGTTCCGCCAGAAGGGCGTAACTGAGTACAGCTGCTGCACCAACACAGCTAACTAACAGGAATGAAACCGGCTTACTCAACCGGTTCATGGTGAGCTTGAAACTGATCAACAAAAATCCTACAAAGCATGCACCTGCCAAAGGCAACACTGGAATTAACCAAGCGAGTTCTGAAGGTAAAGGCATTAGGTGAATTTAGTGAAGTTAGAATTTGCAAGTTCCTTTGTCAGGTCTTCAAGTCCAACCAAGCAAATTAAGCCGAAGACACCAAACATGGAAATTGGAGAATTTGATCCATCACTAATAGGACGAGTTTCCCTGTTGGTAGCAAAGCCTGAGCAAGCCGCCAAATAGATCCTTAGCGTTTGGACATGAGGCCATGACTATGAAAAGGCACGTCGACTGCATAAGGATTCAGTTAAGCCTGAAGGAAATCACCCGAATATCCAACAAGATTCTGAATCACAGTGAGTTAATCCAATCCAAAATACCCATCAAAAGCTGGTGAAACGAGGGTACCGTGCGATCCAGTATCAAGATCAGTACCACTAAAGCATTCAAAGCAAATACTGAGACAGAAACGGCTATGCCAAGCTTTTTCTCGCGTGGAGAGATCCGATCGTTGGCTTCTGAATTGTCCTTTGGCGTTGCATCCACCGCAATACTCAGATGATCTTTCAATGTCGATGCTAAAGCAGGGAACAGAAGCCGGCGGATAAATGTAGAGGCTATTCATCCTTTCTGTATGTCTTGAAATGGAAGGCCTATTAGCCGAAAATCAAGCCATATCAGCAAGCTGCCATAACAAGGAACAATTCAGAGCCCCTTAGGCAGCCGTTATCGGTGCAAAGAAAGCGGCATGAGATGGCAGGATGAGGACATGCGTAACTTTGCCGGCAATGATGATCAACAGAATGCGCGAAGCCATCGTGGATCAACTTCGTTCTTGCAGTACACCTGAGCAGCTTCTAGCGCTAGATGAGCAAATAAGAGTCGAGACCGATGCAGGCCCGCTTTATCGCTTGATCTGCAACTTCCTGCGAGATCGCACGGTTGCTCCCGTCGAAGCAGCGAGATGGCTTGACACCTTGATGGACCATCGAGAGAAGCAACTGGACGACTGTCTCAACCTCCACTGTCAGCTTTAAGAACAGGAACACTCTGCAGCAGTTCTTTAGGGGGATAAAGCCAACAGCAGAGCACAGTGCTGGTGCCCCCCAGCAAAACGATTTCAATGCAAAGGATTTAACGCATAGAGGCTCTCGAATGACGATTGCCGCGGCCATCAATGACTTCACTCTCCTCAAACCCGTTGAAATCGACGACAAGTCGCTCAACGCAAGAGTCGACTGAAGCAACCCAAGCCCAGAACAGCCCACAAGCTGGGTATATTTACTCAACAATCAAAGCTGAGACGCCAAAAGCGCTGGAACCAGCTTCAAGAAAATCATACCTGGTCAAGATTGGGGCATAGGTCGCAATAATCGCTATGGATAGGCCAATTTGATCTGATTTTTAGTGCTCTTACTCTCCATATCACTAGCGCACACAAAAGCCCTTATCCCTTACGCGATTAAAAGCGTTGAATCGCCATGTGATCAACAACCCTATCCAAAGAAAACAACAAGAAGCTGTTCAGACTTCACAGCCAGACCACTGAATGCCACTGACAGAAGGCTTGAGGAGAGATAGGGTTGTCCCAGACAAGACTACGATATTAATATTTTCTTAAGATACATTTGCGCAAATAAGCATAGACTTAAGAGCTATAGCTTCCCAAAAATCCTTTCTATGCGCCAATCTTTTTCTGGTACGACTGGTGCAGTACAGCCTTTGGCCACACCACGTATCCAATCAATCCGTGAAAAGATCAGCATACAGGAACTGGAGCTACGACTTACAAGACTTGGTTTAGCAACAACGACCCATACTCCAAACCCTAGCTAGCAACAAAGTCATCATCGAAATTTAGAAAAGAAAGACAAAAGATTAAAAGTTGATCACCCTAAAATGGATCTGCAGAGAATTATAATCTGCACAAGTCTAACAAAAATCATAAATTGCCAGCCACTCCACAGTCCTGGCAATAGTCTTTATCCTTCACTAAACAGTTTTTAAAAAAGACTCGATTGACAAGAAAGCCTCCAAGAAAACAGGCTCCAACAGTACGATAAATAACGAAACAAGTGACTATGCAACTACGAGCAATCCATTCATATGATTGGAGCAGGAGTGGAAATTAGGCACCGATAAGAGCTTCAATAACAAAAAATTCACCTCTAAGTCGAGCAAAGAAATCGTTGAAATATTATATTTATCTGTAGAGAAATCGCTTGCACCTCTCCACTAACTGGCCGATCGTGCTCGTCAGCGGGGCAATGTGGAGCAAAAGGGTTAACTAGAGAGAGAAGCGAAGGTTGAACGGCAAATACAAGCTTGCGCTATCAAGCCAGAATGACCAAACAACGGCCTGATCCTCAACGCTATGTCCCTTAACCGCCGAGACTTCCTAAGCCTTAGCGGAGCAGGAATGGCCAGCTTGTTTCTTCATAGGGCCCTTGCCGCAAACCTGGTCAGTGCTCCGTCAAAGTCTCTCTTGTCTGAGCTGCCAAGGGGAGATCAGCGAATCGCACTGATCAGCGACCTCAACTCAAGTTACGGATCAACCAGCTACGTGTCTCAAGTTCATCGTGGCCTTGAGCTTTTAATCAAACTGCAACCCGATCTTGTCCTTTGCGCAGGCGATATGGTTGCGGGACAGAAGCTCGGGCTCACTTCAAACCAGCTCGATGCAATGTGGTCTGCCTTTGATGAGCAGATACTGCAGCCCCTAAGAACTGTAGAAGAGTCTTTCGCTCCAACCATGGGCAACCATGATGCATCAAACAGCCGCACACATTCGCGATATGTGTTTGAGCTCGATCGTCTGCATGCTCAAAAGTTCTGGCGTACTCGCCAAGGATCACTTGGACTCACATTTGTTGATGCCCATCAATTCCCTTTCCGATACAGCATTCGTCATGGAGAAATCTTCTTGCTAGTTGTTGATGCCTCTTCGGCCAACATCTCAGCGGATGACTGGGCCTGGGCCGAGAGCCAGCTAGACGGATCAGGAGCTCGCCAGGCAAAGTTGCGAATGATGATGGGCCATCTGCCGCCTTATGCGATTTCAAAGGGACGCGATCGTGCAGGCGAAGTGCTACACGAACCAGAACGTCTGCAGAAACTGCTTCAGCGCAAAAATGTACATCTATACATTAGTGGCCACCATCACGCCTGGTATCCGAGCCATGTGGGTTCCGTCAATCTGCTTAGTCTCGGTTGCATGGGTAGTGGGCCCCGTCAAAGACTCAACGACAGAACCCCCCCACAACAGACCATCACCTTGCTCGACCTTTTCAGTCAACAGGGCGAACTTGTAGAGACCACTATTGAACTCGATGGCCTTCAAGTCTTACCAGAACAACTACTGCCCAGTTCATTACAACCAAGCGTTGGCCCAAGGCTTGACCTGCGCTCAACCAGAGTCAATCTCAACAACAAATCAACTGCCAACAAAAAAAGGCTTTCGTTAAAACATAATTAGAAAAAGGCTTAAAACCATCGTCTAACCTGAGTAGTGGCCAACTGCACCTCGCGTTGAAAGAGAAGGGCCGCTGCCATTAGGCATACCATCGCCATAACGAACAAAGGCACCACAAGTAAGGCAAGATCAAGTTGAGTGACCACACTGATAAAGACAACAGCTACAACCAGTGCAACCAATAGAATCGTGATGGTGAGAAGTTCAATCGCTTTCATCACCAACGCCATGCGCCTCTTCAATGCTTGTAACTCTGTTTTGCTCTCACGCTCGGATGAGACAGGTGTATCCCGGCTCTGGGTCAAAGCTTGAAGCGCACGAGAACGATCAATAATGCGAACCAATCGGCTATTGAGAACTACCAGCAAACCTCCAATACCTGCGAGCAAGAAAACTGGCGCAACAGACATCTGGATGGCCCTCGACAGGTTTTCAGCGGGTTGATGACCCACTTGTGCAACCAGATCAACAAGCCCCAAGACATAAATCATGAGCAAACGTATCGAGCAGTCAAGACAAGCTACCAAGACCCAATCGAAAAGAGATGTTTGGCCTAATTAACGCCAGCTAAAAGTATGAAAGGGAATTCACTTACTATAAAGACTGGTGAATAGCTACCTACAGATTTAAGCGAAGAGATTCGGGGACATTGTCAAAGAGACTTTGTAACTGGAGATGTTAATGCCTGTAGGAACAGGCTAAAAGGGTAGATTGGTTCAAAGGCAGAGAGATAGATAAAATTGAATTTAATTGATCACTACAAATATGAAATAGTCTGGCTTCAAAATTGCCGAAATGATAGAGGGCAAAGTAAATATCATTCGTCAGCAGAAGAAAGAAAGAATCGGCCTAAATAACAACCTCAAAACGGAAAGAGAATGCAAGATCTGTTATTACAAAAAAGAAGAAGGGTGATACATAGGCAAATAAAACAAGCAAATTGGTTAAATGTTTTGAATAGTTTCTAGAAGATGAAACTTGAACAGGGATAACATAGCCTTAAAGAACCAGGTTCGAGTTAATTACAAAATGAGCAAGAATCCCTTGCATCGCGCCTTCGACTTGCTAACAGGACAATGGTCTATTTTTTTAGAACAACCTGTTCCAATTGATGTGCTTGATGAGGAACGCATTGCTAACTCTTTACCTTCCTTTGGCTTCTTTGTTTTACTTATCACATCAACAATAATCGCAACCTTTGGACTGATTGCCAACAACACTGCCGTTGTGATTGGAGCCATGATCGTGGCTCCATTAATGAATCCAATCTTGAGCATGGCGTATGGGATATCAATTGCAAGCAGCCTGTTGATCCGACGATCATTAGTGACCTTGATCATAGGTACAGGTGTCGTTGTTATCACAGCTGCTTTAATAGCAGCGTGCATGCCGATAAGAGTCTTAGGCTCAGAGATACTGGCTCGTACATCACCAAATCTGATCGACCTGCTAGTGGCTATTGCGGCCGGAACAGCTGGTGCTTTTTCTCTAACTCGCAAGCGTATTGCGAGTTCTATAGCTGGGGTCGCAATCGCAGTTGCGCTTGTGCCTCCACTTTGCGTTAGTGGCATTGGGTTGACGCTTGATCCAGAGATCAATGCCAGATTTGCTAGAGGGGTAATAAGGGGGCTCAACCATGAGGTAGCTACAGGGTCGTTCATACTTTTTCTGGCCAACCTTATAGGCATCACCTTTGCCGCATCACTGACTTTTCTAAGTCAGTCCTATGGATCGATCAAGCGCTCATGGGTTGCATTATTAGCATGGTTAGCACTGATCATTCTTATTTGCATCCCTCTAAATTCCTCGTTAAGAAAGTTCTTCGTTACAAAGAAGATTGAGATGGAACTCTCAACCATCGGGGCAACTCAACAAGAGCAAGGAGCAACAAATATAAAAATACCAGGAATTAAGCAGAAGATGCAGATCCGTTATATGTATGTAAATTTAAAAGAAGATCGTGCTGTTCTAGATCTGGTACTCAATGTCCCAGAAGGCACACTGACAGAAGAAAAAGTAACCTCTATTAATAAAATCCTGTTTGATTCAATAAAAGAGTTTGGGATTAGACAACTCGATGTAGACACAAGAATCGTTCCTTCACGAGTTCATCAGTACAGGGAGACTCTTAAGGAATAAATTTATTAGACCACAAATTGAGGGATTGGCAATTAAACATTTGAAGAAGAATCAGACCATTGCATCTGCAAATACTACAACTGACTGAACATTACTTCGATGTAGAATTTATATGATTTAGTTAGAGTGAATCATTTTTGACGGGAAAATAACACATTTTGAATAGGAGCACCAAGTGTAATTCCCTCTCGGTCAAAAGCTTCTTTAATCTGCAACCTAAACTCACGGCCTAAACTCCACTGGGCCAAGGGTTGAGTTTTAATCCAAACACGGATTAAACAACCTGATGATTGAACCTGATCAATCCCAAGGATCTCGGGATCATCAAGAAAATAATCACTCCATTGCTTATCATCTCTCATGGTATTGGCTACAAGCCGAACCACATCGAGCACATGGCGAAGATTCTCGCGAGCTGATACCTTGATCTCAAAGTTAACTCGTGACCAATCCTTAGTAAGGTTCTCTACGGTTCGAATCTGGCTATTAGGCAGAGTTGTTAGTTGACCATCAGAACCACGAAGTTGAGTGTTGAATAAATTCATATTTTCAACAAAGCCACCAAAGGTGCCGATTGTAACGACATCACCTATTGCAAAACGATCACTAGCCAAGATAAGAAATCCGTTAAGAATATCCTCCAGCACATTTCGAGAAAGAAAACCCACGCCCACAGCAATTACCCCAGCACTGGTAAAAATAGACCGGTCGACTCCTATTGTTGTCAAAGTCAAAACGAGACCTAGAAAGATAGTGACTACAGTTGCTCCACCTTTAAGAACCTTAGAGTACGTACTTGCCCTAAGGGTATAGCGCATCGAACTAACATCCCTGCTAGAAACGCGCCTTATCCAATTGTTAATATTAAAATCAATGATAATGACAACCAAAAGCCGCAAAATAAAGATACCTAGCCAAATCAAAGGAATCGCAATCGACTGCTGCAGGGCAATAAATGCGTATATACGCATTGAAGGAAAAACAGCAGTAGCAGAAAGCAAGACTAAGACAGAAAATGCGATTCGAAGGAAATTACTTGCTAATAGAACGAGTTCTAAGAAGTTCTGGGTCTGGTTCAATAAAGAGTGAGTATAAGCAGCGGATCGAGGAAGATTATCGATGGATTGATTAGGGTGTTGCTTTGCAGACTCATTGACATTATCGACGACAGATGAATCCTTAGAATGATCAAGTGAATCGATATCATTAACATATCCGTCATTACTGGAAAGCGACATAAGGTTTCCCGAATAAGCAGCCATGACATCGTCTTTAAAAGATTCTGCAAGTGATTCCTGTTTAAGCAATAAACGACGATTTATGGAGAGCAATGAAGCTCGTATAGTCTTGAGAAGAAACAAGCCTAAAAGGCCTGTTAACAATAAGCCGACAGAAAGTAAAACACGTAATCCAGGAAAGGAGGAGGAAAATTCTTGGCCCCACAGGCGATCACTAAAATTAATCCTTATTCTCTCCTGCCACTCTTGCGCCAACTGAGGGATCTCAATGCCTGCATGCTGAGCATCTGGAGCAGTGACAGTAATTACTGTCTGTTTAAAAAGACGATACTTTGGATTGTCTGGCAAATAGATAACTGTGGCTTTATTTTGGGTGCCGATTTCCACTGCAGGAGTAAGAGGATGTATAGGTTTCTGATGTAAGAACCACCAGAAGCATGGATCATAGATTTGTTGTGAACTGTAAGTAGAAGTCTTACCAGACAACTGGGTCTCTCGCCAAAAACTAACAAGGCGATTTTTGACAGATTTAACAGTTAACTGTACAGATTGAGCTCGCTGTTCAATGTTCTGAGCTGCCTGCTGTGGACTGATATTATTTGAAGCCTGCGCAGCAAGAGTGAGACGGTTGTTCTGGCTAAGAATTCGAACAGGAAAAACAACTCTGCTGCAGTAAAGGCGTCCACATCGCCAAGGTCTATTAAGGTCCCATACAGGTCGGTTCATCGGGTTACTGATAGGAGCTGCAGTTGCCCCGAACGAGATCTGTGCAAAAGCAGGAAAAAAAAGCAGACTGATCAGTAAGCCACAAAAAAGACATACCAACCAACGTAAAGCTAATTTTTTTTTGGAAAGTAGTTGCATTACCAATTCTTATCCATCTAAGGATTGTAGCTAGATTAAATGAGCTGCTGATCGATAGCCAGCAAAAACAAGAAAAGTTTGATCCATAAGCATTATCTGTAAACAGGCATTAGAATTTTCCTTGCCTATGCAATTTCCTACGATTCCAATTATAAAGCAAAGCTTAAAAGCAATAGAAGAATCCGGATCTGGCAATACTATTACCTAAAAGATGCTTAATATAAACAAACAATACTACGTGAAAAAGATGAGTACGCATATTTAAAAAGAGCAGGTTATAAGCTTTTGCAAAGAGAACTGATCTACAGAAGATATCTAAAGCCAGCGAAGGCAATGAGAATAAAAATTCATCACACTGTTCGACATAAAAACTCAATAATAAAAAAGATTATCAATACACTAAAGACTTAATAATAATAACAAAGCAAGCAGCAGCAAGCCAATAGGAAATTGTAAATAATCATAGTAAGCAAGGGTTCGCTTTAAATCATCATGCTTTAGAATATAGATCTAGTGAATAGGCAAGAATTAACATGGTCAGGCTTATCAATCAGCATATGCCATTGATAATCTAAGAATGATTAAACGATGGAAGATACTCTAATACTTTCAAAAAGTGGATCTTTTCACATGATGAATTGCTAAATTCGTATATCTTATGCAAAAGCGTATTGCCCAGCAAAATGAATAAGGCTAACATTAATTTAAAGCTTACTATAACTATAGTAAGTCAGGATGATTACGTCTAGAAGGTTTCGTATTGGTCTAGTTCTATCGGAATTAGTTAGAGAAAAGCAGCAAAAGATTTATCGAATTAGGACTCTGACTTTTTTACTGAGGGCTCTAAGCTTGCCAAATCTGCTGTTGCTTCAGCTATATTGTTGCTGAATTTACAAGTTCCCAGATAACAACCTAGAAAACGCTCTCCTTGCTTGGCAGTAAATTTATGGATAGTGCCACCTTGGGCAGTGGAATGAACAAGAATAGCTTGAAGAGCCATAATAGGATGTAAACACTAGCCTATTTTCACGCAATACACCAGCATTGCCATAGGTGGATGTACTGCCTTGATAGAAAGCATTCAATGTGCCAAACAAATTAATAAATTCTAATGGATTAAGCTTCTAAAAATAATTGTCGTTTAAAAAAGAATCTGGACACAACTTGCTGGCAGACATAAATAGTGAGCATGAGGGTGTATTGTATTCATCCCAAAAATGCTGGTAAGATTAATCAGTACAATCAAACAGAATAGAACTATCATCTTTAGTTAAAGGTAAAGCTATAACTCGATAGCCACACAGTTAAATAGTCTGAACTCAAGAAAGGCGCTAATAATAAGTTCTAGAGATCATTGGACTTAGTGAATGTAAAGTGACGCTAGAGATTATCATTCTGATAGGCACTCCTTTACTAATTTACTAATAGTTTTAAATTCGACTCTATCAGCTCGATGACACCACTCAAACATCACTGATTCTGTAGTTGTTAAAGTCACACCAACAGACTCCATACGTCTTAATGCAAACTCATAGTCAATTCTCCTACGACTACCAATTGCGTCGACAGCGACAAAAACCTGATAATCATTTGAGATTAGATCTAGTGCTGTTTGAAGGACGCAAACATGAGCCTCAATTCCGCAGAGAAGAATCTTACTAATACCAGACTTCCTAAATTGATGAAGGATTTCTGCACATCCAACACAACTAAATGATATTTTTGGGTAAGGCTTATGTACTATCCTTTTCGCAATTAGTTCTATTGTATGACCAAGACCTTGAGGATATTGTTCCGTTGCAGCCATCTCTATACACAGAACATTCGCAGCATCAATCAGACGCCTGATATTCCAAACGATCTGTTTCTGATCATCAACAGCATGTATCAATCTCTGTTGCACATCTATAATCAAAAGGGCTGTGTCTTTAGATTGCATCAACATTGGCCTATGCAAAAGAGAATCAGTAAACGAAGTCGATAAATCCGAAAAAAAGTTTTCGGAATAATCTGTGTTCATAGGGATGCTCAGGTAATACACCAAAAATGGCAGCCAATCAAGCAGAAGCGCTTCAGTGCATTAAGAATGCCTAAACTAGTTGTGTAAGAGTTTGATGAGCTCAAAGCTCACGTCTCTCCAGTGCAATTGCTAAACGTTCAACCGCTTCGGCTAATTGCTGTTGGGTATTTGGACCTGCTGCAGCTTTAGCCTCTTCTTTGCGTTTGAAGCGCTCGATAGCCCTCACCACAACAAATACCACGAAGGCAATGACCAAGAAATTGATTATTGCAACCAGCAAGGATCCGCCGGGCAAGTCACTTAGTGTCTCTACCTTAAGTTTACGAAGGAAAGGGTCCATCGCAGCGATAGTGACCAACTTGACAAGTGCATCCACCACCTTGGAGAAGGCACCACCTACGACAACAGCGACCGCTAGATCAACGACATTGCCGCGATTGATAAATTCAGTGAAGTCATGAAGGACGTTGGTTATTTTGCGACGGTATGCCATATGAAGCAATGACTAAAAAGACACCATAGTGACCCTCTCAGTGAGATGACACCCCAATCCTAAAAAATTCAAACGATTTCCCCCTTCTAAATCTTCAGGGCTTGGTCAGAAGAAATCTTGTTAAATAACTAATGAATACATTTAACTGATTAATTCGTCAAAAGAATAAAAATCCCCTGGCCTCCACTGACCAAGGGATCGTTTATGCGTTCCTTGAATAGTATTGCGTATATCCATGAACTCCTGAGTAGTCGAAGGCCCACATAGGTGTGCCGGATGTATCAAGCAGACGAGTCAATCAATCTATTGAGATGGGGTGAGTGATTTAAAATCATAGAATTATATGTATTTCTATGACATTAAATATAACAACTTGTTGGGGGAGGTAATGCAATTGCAGGCAAACCTTACAAACATCAAGCAAGTAATGGATCAGTTTCAGACAATGCCAAGGGGAAAGGTAGAAATAGTATTATAAATACTGGAATTAGAAAAGATTAAAATGAGATTACTATACGATATGTTTTGAAAAGCACAGATCAAGTACGCCAATATCTGGCAAGGATCTTTAAATTATTAATAGATGAGTAAGCAAATCTGTCCGTGACATGAGAGAGCAGATATGCGGTCAAAATGATACCCTTATCCGATACATTTTATGTTAATACGTTGTTTTTTTCTCTGGTGCTAGTCTTAAGGAATATCAGCCTTCCAGCCATCAACATCAAAACGTGCTTAGAGAGCTGATGATTAGACCTAATCAAAATTGCCTTGCATCCTTTTTGAAGAGGTGTACAAACCTGACTTCCATGAGTTGGATTGAAACGTCCATTTTAGTGATTGGCTCCTTTGGTTTCGTTGCCCTGATGCATATAGCGCCTGTAAGGGCAACTCCACTCAAGCTCATGTGCTCTTATATCTATGAAGGGAAAGCATATATGGAAATATACATTGTCGACTCCGAACAATTATTAGTAGAGATAAGTTATCCATTTGCACCATCTGAAGAAGATAGAAATATCATCGAGAGACTTATCGTTGAATCAACCTCACCAGTTATTGTTGTTGCTAGACTTCAAACAAGCAACAGTCATTACTTCAAATATGAGATCAACAAAGTAAACCTTGAGATCAAAACATTTTCAGTAAGCCTTGTCGCCGGAGTTCAGGCGATGACAACCCGTACTTGCAAGAGAATTAAAGATTCTCCTAGCCATCAGATCAAGATTTAAAACTCTAATGGTGGTTTCAATTCACTCAGTTAAGGCTAGGCACCTAATGCAGAAAAGCTATGCTCAATGAGTAAGTTTGCAGGATTATAATCGGTCTCAAGTATCGTTACCTAAAGAGCATTAACAGTTTCATCTAAACTTATGATCACAACAATTAATCTAAATAGACAAAAAAATCAATTACATTTTACCAATTTGTACTCAATAAAATTTAAATATACGAGTAGTTTGCTACTGACCTAATTTTTCCATAAGCGGAATCCCTGGTAGACCCGTTTTGACGATCGACAACCATAGGGAATGGCGAATTGTGCAATTTGGCTGGAAGGCGATTGCAACCAGTGTGAACCAACAGAGCACTAACGCCTACCTCGACGACATGGGACTTACAACGGCAACTGAGCCGGATAGCACCATGGCTACTGATCGCAGCCCTGCCGACATCAGTTGGGAAAATCTCGATGGGCTGAGCTACTGCACACAGACTCTCGCAGCAGATGCCACAGACAAAGCATCTCACAACCTTTTAGGCCACAGGGATCAGCACTCTTTGATCAACTTCAAGGTGCTAGCTGTCACGGCCCAGCCAGCGGACAGGGAACAATCAACAGGCAGTGGAAAAAGTCATCAAGGACCAAACAATCTGGCCTTACACCGACCTTTTAGTTCGCGGGATGGGGCCTAGCCTCGAAGAAGCGATCATCGTGCATGCAGGCGAGGCTACAACTGCCTAGTAGCGCTATCAGGCCTTGCCACAAAGACAGAAGGACCAACGATTGGCTTGGCTCAAACAACTTTAAAGAAACAACGCGATCGACCTTCAGAGGCTGCCTTGCTTGCAGGAATCTCAAACCATCAATTGCGCCAATCACTCTCATTAGCGGTTACTGTTGAGAAATGCATTGCAGAGGTGGCCTTGCCTACTTCTTCGTCCCTGGCCCGTATCCATGGACAACTTGAGGTTGGCTTGCATCAGGGTGGTCGACGTTTAACGCCTCAAAGACGCCGCGTTCTTGATCTCTTTGAAAGTATTGGTTCTGGCATTCACCTCAGTGCTGAAGAAGTGCATCGGCAACTTCTAGAAGCAAACTCGAAGGTGTCTTTAGCAACGATCTACCGCACGCTGCGCTTGCTTGTCGAGATGGGCTTTCTACACGAGTTGGAAATAAGCGATGGCGGACATCGCTTTGAATTAGCAAGTCACGACCATCCTGATCATCACCATTTGGTGTGCGTGTGTTGTGGTCGTACTGAGGAGTTTGAGAGCAAGCCAGTACTGGAAGCTGGACGCTCTGCTGCTGAGCGGATCGGGTTCCAACTGATCGAGTCAACCTTGAATGTAAGGGCTCTATGTCCGTCTTGTCAGAGACCCTCTACAACCAATGTCCATTGATGGCTGATGACAAACATCAGTGCTGAGAATGCTGATCACACGGCATCCAATGGGTTCCCATCTGGTGAGCGCCTTTGCATCCCAACTCACGTGCCTTCGCTTCGGCCTCCAATTGAGTGGGGTAGGCCATCAAGCGAGGGTCCGTCTGCGCCGCAGACTTGCCGCTCACGGGAAGGTGATTCTGATGGGAATTTTCAATCTCCGACCCTCCCAAAGACACCAAGCCCATGCTTAATGGACCTGCCGTCCACACTCCCATGGTGCTTACACCAACAGAAAGCAAGCCCATCCCAACGACAGAAGCATTGATCACCCCCATGGCCACAACCCCAATGGAAACAACACCCATGGGAACAACACCAATGCAAACCACTCCCATTGGAACAATACCGATCGAAATTGTGCCTAAGGGAGCTATCCCAATAGCCAGCTTTTTCGGTTTGCTCCCGCAGTGTGCTGATGCTTTGTCATCGCCAGTTTTATCAGCAGTGTTCATGGATTGTGTTGAGACTCCATTTGAATGCCGTGCTTGTCACAGACCATCCACATCTGAGCCATCTGATGGGCTCCCTTACAACCAAATTGTGGGGCTGCAGCTTCTGCCTCAGCTTGAGTTCTAAACATCGCCTGCTTCGGTTCAGTCGCTGATGTTTCAGCAGCGTTGATCCCTACTTCGCTCATTAAAACTGTCAATCCAGTCGTTGCAGCAATCAACAGTAGCGATCGACTTAATGTAGTTGAAGCTGATCGGCCCATGAGCTCCATTATTTCCACCATCCATGATGCATCCAGATTGAAGGATGCACAACAAAATCCTCTTGCTCGTTTTTGGCGAGCGAGAGCTAGATCGGGCCCATCGACTGCACCAAAACTCCACAAGCATCGAGGCTATGGTCTCACCGTTTGCTGACTGGTGGCACGAGATCGTCGTGTTCAAACCATTGGTTTTTGAAGAGGCCTTTGAAGCGGTTTTGGCTGTCCGCGAGCAGCGCACGGTTTTGCTCAACATCTGTCGGATGGACCCGGAACATGCCCGGCGCACCATTGATTTTGTGATTGGAGCTGTGACTGCGCTTGATGGACAATATGTGCGCATTGACGAGAAAGTGTTCCTATTTGCACCTTCACTTGTCGCGATCAAGACGTTGCAAGGTTCCCTTATAAGAGATTCAAGCAGTAAATCTATCGAGCGCTGATCATCAGCTTTGATCACAGGGCCTTGAATGATTAACCGATCTCTCCCTCAGATTGAAGGGCGCCGCCACAACTTGATCCATTGCCTGCAGTGCAACCAAAACAATGAGGTCCAACAGTGATTGGTTGACCAGGCCATTGAATTTCGACATCCAGCAAGTCCCTGAGGTGTTGAACAGGCCCCTTAAGGTGAAGACTCAGTTGCTGGTTAAAATCACAGTCAAAAAGCTGGCCCTGCCAATTAACACTGATCAAGCTTCGGCACATGACCGTTTTTAGATTATCGGGATTATGAGCACCTTCTAAAAGCTGCTGATAACTCTCTCGCTGGCCGGACATGGTCAACTGTTTAGCGAAACGTTGAATCGGCATGTTCGCTATCGTGAATAATCTGGTGAATTCGATGCCATAACGTTGTTTCAGCTCTTTACGATAGGCCTCTTCTAGTTGAGCTTGAGGAGGAGGCAGCTGAGGACCCTGGGGGTTAAAAATCAAGTTGAGAATTAGTTGCTCATCGTTTTGCCCATAACCAAGTTGATTCAACTGACGTAATCCAATAAGGCTGCGTTCAAACACTCCTTTGCCACGTTGTTGGTCTACATTCTCCGCCTCGTAACAAGGCAGAGAAGCCACCACAGTGACACGATGTTTTGCGAGAAAAGCCGCCAAGTTTTCCTGGCCTGGCTCAGTGAGGATGGTTAGGTTGCAACGGTCGATAACCTCCACACCCAAACAGCTGGCCTTAATGACCAAATCCTTAAATCCTGGGTGAAGCTCGGGAGCGCCACCGGTGAGGTCAAGACATTCCAGCTGGTATTGATCCAACACCTTTGGTATCAAGGCCATGGTTTGGGGATCCATCATTTCCAGACGGGTCGGCCCTGCATTCACATGGCAGTGGGCACAGCTCTGGTTGCATCGGTAACCAAGGTTGACCTGCAAAGTACGTAGGTTTTCCCGATGCAGCTCCGGGAAAACCTCAGATCGAAACGCAGTTGTTGATGTGTCGTGAGAAGGCAACACAGAAATCATTTGAGTGCAATCATCCTGACGTAGCCAATGGCAAACAAACCACTTAGTTAGTTATTATTGCTGATGTCGAAACAAACTGATGATTCTTTGCAAACATAACTTTTAGCGAGACGACTTAACAGAAGTACAATACTTTACTTACGTTCAACGGGAGCTCTTTATTGAAGTACTCATCCACTAGCACAAGAGCAAAGAGATCACAATAAAACATTCACAAGACATCCTATGCTTGCTACATTTGAGCTCAAGTCTGTACAACATTTACGTTCCAACTCTTGCTTTATCGATCAAGAGAGATAAATACCAAGACGATCAATCATGCTGCAAAGAGGATGTAAAATACTCGAAGTGTAGGGCAGGTCTCAATGCCGTGCTTCCCAAGAGGCACCAACAGGCAGTAATGTATATTTACACTAAAAACTGATTAACCTTAAAAAGAATCTCTTTCTAAAAAAGACATGGTTAAAAACAATCAATCAAGGTGAAGGAACTCTAGTGCTTATCTCTAATCTCACCCTTAAGGCCCAATAGGCACGAAGGAATGGTCTCATCTTAAGCCTACCAAAGATTGCTAATTACAGCATTCAACGAGCTGAACGACGTTCAGCAAGTGACCTAAACCAAGCCACGTATGTGCTGGGGCCGCTAGGAACCAGTACATCAAAATGCAAGGGATCCTCAGGATCACTGATCCCTTGTAAACGTTCATCCGCCAAGCTGGGTCGGTATACTTCACCACCACTACTATCGACAAGAACCACTCGATTGGTTCGGTTATAAGTTGCACCTAAATCCTGTAGCAAGGTAAGAAAACCGCGGTCGCTTCCGCCACGTAACCATCCAGTTCCATCTGGAGATGGATTGGATGTAACCGTATCACCCACACCCATCAAAAGTGGCATCTGATCAACAGGAATATGTTTGCGGCAGAGATCCAACAATCCCTGATGAGTCTTAGGTGCTGAACGCACATCAAAGTCTTTGCCGAGAGGAGCTTTGCCTTTGTGTTTAGCGATATGCTTGTTAATCAAAACCAATAATCCGGCTTCCTTGACAGCACCTTTGAGCATGAACTGGATATCAGTGGTGCCTACATCGCCAGGGGCAGCAGGCTTGAGCCTCTCCCGTTGTCCATCACAGCCCATGTTGGGAGCAATATGCAGAAAAAACGAATTAGGCAAACCAGCACTTATTGCACTATTAATCAATTCATTCATCAACTCCTGCAGCATAATTTGCAGGGATTGCTGAATACCAACATCGTCAGGAGTCAGGCTAAACAAGCCATTCAAGAGAATTGTGGGCGATAGCTCTGTATCAAGAACTGACACCTTTGCGAGGGTTTGGATCTCATCAGAGGTGATCTGGGGAATCAATGCAGGGAGACGCTGTTCCAGCAAGGTCTGCATTCGGCTAGGCAGTGCAGCAAGAAAGGCAATTTCTGCATCACTTATGCCGGGATGACTGATCTCGCCATAACAATTCTGCAGTTGCACTCCGCCTGCGGCTAATCCCGGTAAGTAGAGGCCCTGCTTAGCCGGCAGCTGGGGATCACCCAAAGCCCTCTCGACTACACAATTGACTCCACGATGTCCGCCATGCTCTCCATTGGTCAGAACAGAGAAAGACCCCTCAAGCCTTTTGGCTGCCCATACGTAGGCAGGATCCAAAACTCTCGTCAGAGGATCCTTGACAAGAGGGATACAAACGCCGTCAAGATCCTGAACGATCAAGAGGTCTTCAGCACTGACCATCTCAGCCAAAAGCTGATCGAGGTCGATGTGGCCCATGTTTGGTTGCTATGGCCGGGTCTACACACCTTCCCACGTTGAGCACGATGGGCCAAGCCACTGACATGGAAACACAGTGGCTAGCACCTGCTGACTAATGAGCAGCTGTATTGGCGCGAGGTGAAAGTTCAGCTGTTTGTTGAGCAGATCCTGATTGAACTAAAGGCCACAAAAGCAGTCCGATCTGAACAGAAGCTGCTCGATTTATAATAGAGATTAAACGTTTTAATATGGTGATATGCAAATTTCCATTTTCCTGAGATCAGCTGCATCCGTAGGGTTAAAGAAGACAACAACAAATCTGCATAGAAGCAAGGAGAAGTGATGAACAACAGTTTTTTCACCAAGTCCCTAAATCCGGAGTTGATTCAAAGCAGAATTAAAGCACTTGAAAATGGCAATGTCGGGTTCTACAGCGTGGGGCTTTATCCAGCCTCACTGGCTTACAACTGTGCGATGCAAACCGCTGGTGTCAGCTTATTGCTTGCCCCGCGTCCAGAACGAGAATTGCTGGGAGCCTTTCCAGAGGGTTCTTTGGATGGAATGGACGAGGCCCATGTTGCATCTGTTATCAAGATGGGCACACATGTAAAAGCTGGAGTTCGTGTCACAAACACACTGGCTGATCTAATTGAACGCTGTGAACTCGTCGTGCTCAGTGCGAACAGCAACCATGTAGAGCTAGACCTTGAGGAAGCTTGTCGACTACGTGAGGAGATGAAACGAGAACAGGTTGTTCTAGCTTGTCTGGCCGGTTCCTTCTCTCATAACCAGATCAATAATGAATCATATGTCCTATGTGAAAAGCAACCAAATCTAGCGTTCTTCTCAGGATTTCACCGCCATGGAGCATTGCGAAATCCGTTTGATAGCTTCACGGCCAACTTCTGCCATCCAAATGCACTGACAGCGATGCTTGGAGCTCGAATGCTGGATCGATTGTCACCAAATATCCAGGTATCGTCAGGTGTTCACAATATTGAAGGGCAATATATCAAAGCAACAAAAAATATGGCATCAATATTTGCTGGGTTTGGTTATACATATCACCATGATAATCCAGGCGTACTTCCAACTCTGCTGACCTTACTTTTAGATCAGTGTCTTGATCAAGCTGCCACAGTATCGATGTGTAGAAATGATCGTCATGGGCTCTACAATCAACAACCATTTTCATTAACTGAGCTTGGTTACGGAGTGCAGCGCATTGAAGCCGCATTGGCTCGAGATGGGGAGATGGAAAAGGTGCGAGATCACACCTTTGCACAACTTACTGCCATGGTTGCAGATGTTAGGGGCAGCATGATGCTTCCGGTTTGTGGCAAACCAACGCGTAACTTTCAAGCTGGGCAAGTACTCGCTAAAAAGATGAAGGAAGAAAAGCGCTGCCCTCATCAAATGGAAGAATTTGAAGAATGGTGTGAATCTGATGGGCTACAAAAGGGAGGGTTAGAAGGCTTGAAGTCTCTGCGTTATTGGCCACAGATTGTTCGTAATTACTCTATTCCTCTGCATGATTCATCGATGGTGAATCTTTTATACATGTCTATCTATGGAAATCAGTCCAGCAAAGGAGTTGCTTATTCTGTGATGACAGAAAGCCGTGAACTCACTAATTACTGCCAGGAATCTGTCAGACCAACCCATAGCCGCAGATATGCCGAAGCTCTTCAAAATCTTGACAACCCAGAGGCCATTGATCTCATCGTTAATGCAGTGATTGCCGACAATGGGCGTCGTGCAATCCGAGATGATTCATTCCTTAATGATTCGGAGGCAGTGGACAAGACACCAGCTTATCTCAGAGCGATGAATGTAATCGAGACAAGCCTATAAGTAGGATTCCCCAGCAGATCACAAGTAATTTCAAAACATCTGCTGAATTGAAAGCAAATATCCATTGATTTGAATCATGAGCAAGCTAGCTGATCTACTTATCAGATTATAAGTCTGAGTCAATTAAGGACTTGGCAAGTAAATAGTCTTATCAGCAATTGTTTCATAAGGGGTTGGGTCGCAACTGAGCACAATCACCTGAAGGCCTCGGTTTACCGCCTGGGTCATCATCCTGAGCACTGTCTCGATGCGATCTGGATCAGTATTGGTAAAAGCATCATCAAACAGAATTGGCAAACAGTCGCCATGTCCTCCTTTGAGGGCATCTGCGATCGAAAGACGAAGAGCCCCATTGAGCTGTTCCTTCATGCCGCCACTTAAATCTCGAAATTGTACGTTTTGACCGTCACGTCGAAGGCCTAATTCTCGAAATCCATCATGAGGATCGAAATTAAGGTGACAACGATAATTTTGGTTGCCAAGCAAGGGCTCTAAGTAAGAACAAATTGCCTGACTAAGTGGAGTCGTATATCGATTTGATAGTTCAGCTTGTGCTTGTTGAAATGATTTTAAGAGTCTTTGCTGTGCATGAGCAAGCATCAATTGTTCACGCTCCTCCAGCTTAGCCTGATTGAAATTTACGCGGGCTTCCTCAAGAGCAGCATAAGGTTCAAGGCTTCCAAGCCCTTCGCAGCGTTCACGCAGAGCTCCTCGTTGTCCGCTAAGCAGCTGTAAATGTTCCTGCAAACGTTTTTCTTGGGCATCCAACTCTGCAAGAGCTGACTTGATGGCTTGTAGAGTTTGTTTTCCGAGCTGTTGTTCCAAATCAGAAACTTTCTGTCCCAAATGAATCAGTGATTGATTAAGTTTCAGTAGTTTTTCCTCAATCTCTGGTTCAGGACCATGTTCAGCCAAAAGAGATTTCATATGTTGTTTTCGTTCGATTTGTTTTGCACTTAACACCTCAAGCGAAAGTGTAAGCTTCTGTAAGTTCTTGTCTTGCTCATACTCTTCTCTATGCAGCTGCTGAAGTCGCAACTTGATCACCTTAATTGACTCACTAATGGTTCTGTAGCTCTGGCGATATCGCTTAAGCTCAACGCGAATGGTATCGAGATCAAGAAGTTTATTCAAGCTTCCATCATTAGAGAATAAACTATCATCTAGCTTTGAAAGTTCTGATTCTGAGGTCATCTCTTGTTCAAGTTCTTGCTGACGATTTTCAAGTTGTTTTTTCTGTAGAGATAGGCTTATATTTCCATCATGTCCATCTTGACATCCATTGAGTTGTTCGTTGATAAGATTCAATTGCTGACTCAACTGATTCCTGTGATTAATCTTTTGTTCGGCTTCCTCCAAAGATTTCACTTGCCAAGCCTTCAGGGTCTCCGTGTACTTCAGAAGATGCCTCTCATGGTCACGTTTTAGTTCTTCAATTCCCGTACCTTGGCCAGGATTAATATGGAAGCAAACTCCATCACCAACATTCACGGTGAAGCTTGATATAAGGCGTCTCTTCTCACCCTCCTTCAAGGGAAAACCATCGACAAGTACAGGCTGATCTGCACGTTCTAGATTGAATTCAGATGCCATCGTTTCAATGCGAATAGAACATCCTTTGACTTGGTCATAACAATCACGAAGACGCTGCAAGTTAGCCACACCAAGATCAGGCAGTGCATCGAGTTGAATTTGCAGTGTTTGGGATTGTTTGCGCAAGCGTTGTTGCTCGTTGTGCTGTCGTTGGAGGGATTCGCGTTGAAGCTTGAGCTGTGTGAGTTCTTCTAACCGTCTCATGTGCAGACCCCTTAATTCCCAGTCCGATCGTTGTTGATCCAGATCATCGAGCTTTTGCTGTGTGGTCTCAATCTGCTTTTTGGTCTCACTAAGGCTGTGCTTAAGCAGAGTCTGCTGCTCACTGCCATCCTCAAGATTCTTCTGGCAGAGGAGAAATTCATTGTGGATTTGATGATTGGCATGAAGGACGCTTTGCAGTTGTTTCTTTCGCAGTTGAAGAGGTTCGAGCTGCTGTCGATAAAGGAGCAGAGCAGCTTCGTCCTGGCGGGTCTGCTCCTGTTGCGTTTGCAACTCGAAACGTCGCTTCTTGAGGGCAGGTTTGCGGTTTGACGTGAGCAAATCAAGCTCATGTTCAAGTTGATCCAACTCTGCACTGGTGGATTCAAAGCTGTCGCGTTGCAGTTCAGCAGTTTTAAGAGCATCTTCCGCTCTCTCTCGTTGTTGCTGACATTGCCAAAGAAGTGAGTTACGACGAACCCCTCGACTCGTGAAAGTGGCTTCCACAAGAGCCTCCAGCTCCCTACTCACCTTTTGATCAAGAGGTGATTGCAAAGACACTTCTGCCCGTTGCTCCAATTGCTGCATCAACCCATTGAGGTCGTAATGCTGGGGTCCTTGATCTAAAAGATTCTGGCCAGCGAGTCCCTGTAACACCCAGAGATGAGCCCATCGACTCGGAAGGACTCGCGCTGCCTGACGACTGCCAACGATCTCATCAACTCCGAGAAGTTTTGCTAGGAGCTCTTCTGCCGCAGAACCGCTGAGTGGAACTTCTTGCCCGGTTCCATCAAGCCTTACGCTGCCACTCTGACCACTAAAGCGTTTGCTCAACGACCAGATCGCACCTTTTGCTTCAAAAGAAAGTTCAATGAGGGGGTGACCTGGAAAAAGATTAGAGCGCAACGCTTCTACTAGCGATCCGCTAGCTGTGGCCTTGAGAAAAAAGCCTCGATGCATCGCCTCCACAAGTGAGCTTTTCCCGCTTTCATTGGCTCCAGAAATCAACGTCAATCCGGAAGAAAAGTCGATGTCCAAGAGCCGATGACGGCGAATATTTTCAAGATGGCAGTGCAATAAGCGCATAGGGCGATCAGTTATTTAAGGATGACTCACTGCAAAGACGATGGAGTTCACAAAGAGCTAACTCGATCAGCTCGGCTTCGCTCTGCTGTTCAGTTGTAAGAGATTTGGTAAGTTCAAGGTTTTCAAGTTCTCCCTGTAGTTGTAAGGCAATAGAACTAATCAAATGATCTTCACTGCGATCAGTCATGGCCCGAAGTTCTTCCTGACCTGGACGTCGATGGCAGGTTCCTTTGATGCGTACATGCAGCAATTGCGTCCTTAGCACCTCGATTAAGGCATCAAAGCGTTGATACTCACTAAGGCTCAGTTGTCCATTAATTTCAAGCCTCAATAGATCACGACCTACTCGACTTCCAATGCGCTGCTGGAGAATCCGCTCCAGTCGATCAAGATCGCTAGTGGTTCTGAGCTGTACCCGAAGATTGTGCCAGTGCAACCCAGCCGTTGATACAGACTTCGGGATGGGACATGTCCCTCGATCGATATCAAACACTAAAACCTGCCCACGCTGGTCCTGGTCCCCCTGATCAAAGCGATCCGGTTCAGGGGTTCCGCAATACCAAGCACGATCTCCTACTTGTTTGAGATTGTGCCAGTCGCCAAGAGCGACGTAATCAACCTGCCCATGTTGGATCATGTCAAGATCAATGCGGTTGATCCGCTCCGACTGACCAGCACTGTCTTGGTTGTAATCAGTGCTCTCGAATCCGTGCACAGCTCCATGTGCAAGAACAATTCGAGGACAATCTTCAGCTAGATCCTGCCAATCCAGCTGACTGATCCAAGCTGAGGGGTCTTGGCTATCGCGCTGACGTAGCAGAGGGCAAGGCAAAACAAGCGCATGATCAATCAAAACCGGCTCCGGTTTAAGAAGCAACTGCATCAAAGGTGCTCGTTCCTTCAACTGCCTTTGAACATCCTGGCGCTGCCAAACACCTCCAGCTCCACCATGGTCATGATTGCCCGGGATCACCAGGACTGGACGATTCATAGAACCAATCACCTCCAAAACCTCCATCACCACAGCTGATGGGACGGTGCTGGAATCGAACAGATCGCCTGCCACCAGCACGGCATCAACGTTGTGCTCTTCGGCAACAGCAGCGATCCGTGAAACAGACAAGATCCGCTGCTGTTGCAGGCGAAAGCGCTTCTGAGGATCTGTGATATTCCTAAAGGGCTTGCCGATTTGCCAGTCAGCGGTGTGGAGAAATCGGGGCAAAGCTGCAACACACGCCGGGTCCCCATGCTGCCGTGAGTCTGCTATTTCTGGAGCCCCCTCAGGGGAGATCAACTTGGCAAAGTGGCCCTAAAAGTGTGTCAAGCACTGACCTCAAAGGTCTTCTGGGCTGGAGCCAGTCAGACTTGGTCATAATTCCCCGCAGAGATAGTCAGATTTAAAGCAGTTCAGCTGCGCAGCATGGTTCTGCCACCCTTAGTGTTCGAAGTGAAATCATTAACGCCTCGAGAACGCTTTGTCCTCCGTCTGGTGTGTGACGGGTTCACCAACCGCGAGATTGGTCACCAGATGTTCATTGCAGAAACAACTGCTCGAGGGCATGTCAACTCAATCCTTCGCAAATTAGATGTCCGTAATCGTGCGGCCGCAGCTGCTGAGGGTATACGACGTCAATGGGTTGCCTAATCAAATCTTGTGTTGAAGAATCTTCGTTGAAATCCTCACTGCGTTCAGCTTGATTCAAGCGGATTGATTCTAAAGCCCAGAAGTGATCTACAGAGACAAGGGCTCGCTAGCAAGTCCTGTAGATCACCACAGTTGTCGGTCTCATAAGTTCCATAGAGCAAAGCAAAGTGCTTCTTGTGTTGTCTCCAGATATGTAGCGAGACGCCTTGCCTTGACAGATCAGTTGAGCGAACAAGTATAACTGTTTCGAAACATTCGCAATAGAGGTCACTCCTGATGAATGGAGTTGCCATATTAAAGATTTTAGATTGCGCGCGAGACAAGAGTCAGATCTATAGACAAGGATTAGAATGTTAAGTTGCAGAAACTGTTGCTGTGAAAGAGCTGCAACAATATGCAGATCAAAAAGGTGGTCTATATGGTTACTCAACCAACCTAACAAGACCCAATAACATAGGCGGTCATAGATTCTCCATGCCTTGATCGACAGGAACAATAAAGCTCGATTAACTATAGATTACTTATCAAGCGATTGCCTGAAAGCCAGACACTGTGATCAATACCAACCCGCAAACTTAGCCTGTTAACATAATAAACTTACTACGATTAGCATCAATCTCTATATCTTGAACAAGGCTTACCTCTCCAACTCAAAACATAACAATCATTCCAAGCATGATGCACTAAGCAACCATGCCCTAACCTAAAGAATGCAATCCGTGCAGAACTAGCGTGATGCCTGGAGCAAATCATCGAGTCTTAAAGTCAAGGCGAGAGCTTCGGAGATCCACCGCCTGCTTTTCCGCACACTGTTCTCTGGCAAAAGCCTTTAAAAGACATCATCGTTGCTAATAAAGACACAAGTAAGCAGTCTTGGCCAAATCCCCACTCGTGACCATCAATACTCTAATGAGTATTGCTGGTCAGTTTTGTGCTCAAGGAAATATATCAAGTATCGATGTACTGGGATCTGGCAACGTCAATGATACTTTTTTAGTGGCCTTGAGTGGTACTGAACCTCAGAGCTTTGTGCTTCAACGTCTCAACACCCATGTGTTTGATCGACCTGATCTCGTGATGAAAAATATGCTCAACCTTGTTGAACATGTGGAAAAAAAATTAGCCTCAAATCCATCAGAGCTAACCGGCAGGAGATGGGAGATCCCAAAAGTTCTACCAGTCCGTGGCTTAGATGAACATTGGATTGAACAAGATGGACAGTTCTGGCGTTCCATCACCTACATCAACTCCGCTACACCTGTTGAGGTACTCCGCGACTATGAACACGCTAAAGAAATCGGATATGCCCTTGGCATGTTTCATTACCTCATCAGTGATCTCCCCAACGATGGATTAGCAGACACGCTTGAGAATTTTCACGTTACTCCTGCTTACTTACAACAGTTCGACATTGCCCAAACCATAGGATGCATTGGTAGCGTTACAACTTTGAAGCGAGACTCACGCCTTAGCTCGGCGATGCATTTCATAGAGACCCGTCGCGCTGGCGTCGATGTACTAGAAGCCGCACTTTGTCGTGGTGAACTAAAGAAACGTCCCATTCATGGTGATCCGAAGATCAACAATGTCATGATCGACAACCTCACAAGCAAGGCGGTGGGGTTGATTGACCTCGATACCGTCAAGCCTGGCCTGGTTCACTATGACATTGGTGATTGCCTTCGTTCCTGTTGTAATCCAGCAGGAGAGGAAGCTACCGATATCAGCCAGGTTCAATTTGATCTCTCACTATGTGAAGCAATCCTTGATGGATACCTATCTGTAGCAAGAGGCTTCTTGAGTGAAAGGGATTATCACTACATCCCCGAGTGCATCAAATTGATCCCATTTGAACTTGGTTTGCGCTTCCTTACTGATCACCTCAATGGCAACATCTACTTCAAAACGAAACATCCAAACCAAAACCTTGATCGCGCGGAGGTGCAGTTCCGCCTCATGGAAAGTATTGAAGCTCAGTGGACCTCTATTGTTGGCTTGGTAGAGCGCCTGAGGAGCCAAAGCTAAAGATGGCTCGCCATGCTGTCATGACACGCCAAGTATGCACTCTGGTTCCCTATGAACCAAGGCAGAAACCAAACTTACTAGTTAGTGCTGAGTTTGTATGGCATGAAGAAGGGATTCTTGAGCTCAGTTATGGGCTTCGGAGTCGAGGAGAAGCTGGGCTCAACGATATTCAAATGCCAGCCACTGCAGTTTCACCACAGCGATGTGATGAGCTTTGGTCGAACACGTGCTTCGAGGCATTCCTCGCTCATCCTGGGCAAGAGAAATACTGGGAACTCAATGTTGCCCCTAGTGGTAATTGGAATCTTTACTCCCTTGAGAACTACCGCAACGGACTCAAACCAGAGCTCGGCGTACTCCTCCCAACCATCAGCATCCATGGTGGACCAAAAGATTTTCGCTGTGATGTGCTTCTCAATTTACAGCCCTGGTTTCCAGCTATTTCCTGCCCAGAGTTCTCTCTCACTGCGGTCATGAAACATGCCGATGCAAGTTATAGCTATTGGGCCATTCGCCACACAGGCCAAGGCCCAGACTTTCATGACCGCCGAAGTTTCATTCAACCCTAAATCGTGCACTCCTCCTGGGGACAATTCAGCAGCTCAAAAGCAAAACCATGCCAATGCTCTAGATCAGTCAGATTTAGCATTCGTAGAACTTCATTGAAACATTGAAGTTTGATGTCTAATAGATTCCGAAAGAATCAAGCAGCCTTAGGTTTCTTGATCATCATCACTGTAGCCATCATGATTACAGCGCTCAACATAAGTAAAAAACAGCTTTTAATACGGGAAGCCTCCTTAGTCCATCAATGTCTACGAATAGCTGATCTCAGCGCTTGCACATCCATCGATATGGAACGAATCCATCCCAATACGCGTGAACTGATATGGCGGATGATCAAGAAACTGCAGAAGAGCTGGTCATGAGAAAGACAGAAAAGGTTCGCTTCTCTACAAAATAAATACCAACGACTCTGATCACCATGTTTAATAAAATCGTTATCATTCAGATTGCAGCCATCCTTGCCGCTTGCTGATATGACAAAGATGAGGCAATTATTAAATGGGGTGGACTGCTGGTTGCCGTCGTGACTTCGGTTGTCAGCTTGGTGCAGAGCTGAGCACTAGACAAAAAACAGTCGTTAGCTTCTAGGCGGAAAGAACTCTTAACCAGCCTTTTTTCTTGCCTAAAAAAGAAATTGTGGTTGGTCTGAACGCAAAGGATGGTGCGACGAATTCAATTCAGCTCGTAGCAGCCTTGAAGGCCATCCCCTAGAGCAAGGCAACAAGCACCATCTTCTGCATAGGGTGCAAACCATGACCAAAGCCCCCTCGTCAACAGTCCAAAGCCGCCGAATCCTGCTCACAGGAGCAAGTTCTGGAATCGGCTATCAAGCTGCAGTTCAAATGCATCGTGCCGGACATCAGCTAATTCTGCCTTGTCGAGATCGGTCTACAGCTACGGCAACGCTTAAAAAGCTCTCAGAGGAAACAGTTCAACATCAGCAAGAGAGAAGCCCAGTTTCAGCTCCAGTCATGGACTTAGCTGATTTGGAAAGCATCAAACAGTGTGCTGATGATCTATTGAGCATCGGCCAGCCAATCGATACCTTGATCCTCAATGCTGGCCTTCAATACACTGGTGCAGCAAAAGCGCAGCTCTCATCTCAGGGCTACGAACTCACCATCGCGGTGAATCATCTTGGTCATCAGGCCTTGAGCATCCGCCTATTACCGCTGTTAGATGCAGGGATGAGCCCACGTGTAGTGGTAACAGCTTCCGAGGTGCATGACTCCAATTCTCCTGGCGGACGCTTTGGCAAGCCTGCTGGCTTAGGTGATTTGACGGGTCTCAAAACCGGAGCCGGCTTTGAGATGATTGATGGCAGTTCAAGCTTTAATGCAGACAAGGCCTACAAAGACAGCAAGCTTTGCAACGTACTGTTCGCTCGGGAATTGGCAAGACGACTGAGTTTGCGTTCCATACAGATACCAGTGCTGGCATGGGCACCAGGGCTAGTGATACCTCGCAGCTCAGGAGGCTTCTTTCGCTACAGTCGGCGCTACAACGAATGGGGTCAGCGGGTCTTTTCACTCGTGGTGCGAGATCTGTTGCGCATTAGCGAATCAGCAGAGAATGCGGGGTCTCTACTGTCGAGACTTGCGACAGATCAATCGTTAAACACCTCTCCATTTAGCTATCGAAGCAATCGGCTTGACGGTCCAGGGCAGCACCGTTTTGAAGAAGCAAATGTAAGCAAGGAAGCACAGGACAACAAACTGGCCAAATCGCTGTGGGAAGTGAGCGCCGAGCTGATAGGACTACCTACTGAGCTACCACCTGCCTCAGTATCACAATGCTAAGCTTTGTTCAAGAGGACCTAATCAAGTGTATATATAGGCCCTGAATTATAAAAAAGTAGAAGCGACAACATGCAGCATGTATCTCAAATCCACAATCAAAGTTTGACAAGTCTTGATCGTAAAACTATTGCGATTTCTACTAAGCCAACAATAACACTACTGTAATGCCAAAACTCCCCCCTGAACATAAGTTTTGGGACCTGTCAGATTATGCACGTCCAGGGGCAATATGGCTGGTAAAACGACTGCTGCCTACATCGATAGGCGCTATCACATTAACATGGCTATTTACCGCAGTAGGCCTAGTTAGTGTACTGCTAATTTTTAATCGTTATGCACTTACACTTGCAGGCTCACTGCTGATATTAAAAAGCCTGCTTGATGCGGCAGATGGTGAAATGGCTCGCGCAAGAAATCGACCATCACATACTGGTAGATACTTGGACTCAATAAATGATTTAATTCTGAACGGGCTTGTGTTGTTTGCGATTGGCATCCCGCTGATGATACCTTTTTGGAAAATTGCGCTGACCTGGATCTCAATTCAACTGCAAGGGACAATATTTAATTATTTTTATGTGATTAAAAGGCATCAGGCATCCGGGGATAAAACAAGCCGTATATCCGAAGTGACTTCTCCAGTTCCTTACCCTCAAGAGAACCCAAGAGTGTTATTTATACTTCATAAGCTATATCTAATTTTTTACGGTTGGCAGGACTGGATTATCGACACAATGTTCAAGGGCAATCAAATAACCAACTCAAGATCTCGCCCAATCCCAAACTGGATTATGAGCTTAATCTCAATCTTTGGATTGGGATTCCAACTACTGATTATAGCGATACTTCTCTGCACCAATACCCTAGAGCTAACCTTTCCTATCTTTTTGATCGTCTACAACATCATCGCGGCTATGGTTGTCTTTAGTGTTTTAATATTAGGGTCAAAAAAATTACAAAAAAGAACCGCAAGGCTCTAGCTTCTACTTTATTCAATCTTTATTGAAGGAGAGATATTAACTACAATCCACTAGTTCCAGATCAACCCAATAACATTTACTGCAAAGAGCAAGTTCCCTAAATTGATTGATCTACAGAATTCAAGAACTACCTACAAAAGACATCTCATCGTCAACAAGTGGTCAAACCAAATAACTTTAGATCGCTAGAGGTTATAGCGTTACTCCATGTGCTGGGATTAAAAACTATTGAGTATTCAAGGCCTAATTCATACTATGTTAGCCATTGATCATCCTCCTGACAATTCTGAATTGATCAAAGTGGTTATCTTGGGTCACTTGCTGGAAACTTCCTTAAATAGGTAGAAATAGGAATTGGCTTGTTTTGATTATAACCAACAGGCAGCCATAAATCCCCAGCATCAATGTCAAAATGAATTTCCCAATGATAAAGGCCAGTGAATGCGCGCGGATCTTCCTTCAATAAGGCTGTGTATTCGAGCACGGCCCTTCCGTAATGGTCGCTATTGTTATATCCCCACAACCCTTTACGGATATCTTGCAGCCCGCCGCGGCGTACTAGATAGCGCGCGGCTGCCTGAATCGCGTCATGGGGGTCACGGATGTCCCCTTCTCCAATACCATTCTCTTGCCAAGTTGTTGGCAAAAACTGCATCGGTCCTTGAGCATTAGCTACAGAGACACCATCGATGCGGCCCATTCCTGTCTCAACAAGGTTCACTGCCGCCAAAACTTCCCAGTCGATACCAGTTGAACTTTCTGCTTTGCGGTAATAGCTCAATAACTTCTCTGCAGGCTCGGGCGGAATGATTCTCCAGGCCGGCATTAAGCGAGGTCTAAAGGATCTCCTGTGCATCGCAAGAAACTCACGCCTTGCGGCTAAATGCCGTTCAGCCACATGACGCCAACGGCTCGGCAAGTGAGCCAGCACCTTATTAGAAGTGGGTAGATCCTTAGACAACACTCGGTAGATGAGCTGTTGTTGATGGCCAAGGCTTGGGAGATCTTCTTCAGGTGTTGATGGTTGAAGCAGCGCTTCTTCTACCTCTTGAAGAAGATCCGCAAGCTTGATCGGATCATCTGGAACGATGGGGTAATGACGCCCATCAGCCATACGTGGCCGATCGACATCGCTTGGCAGAATCGGACTTTTTGATGCGGATTGGCGTTCCGCCACAAAAACATTCGTGGTACTTAGTGACTTCAAAGCCAAGCTACCCATGAGGCTTAGAACCCCAGCGCTGAAAAGCATTAGAGCGAGGTGACGTTTCCTCATGACAACCAACTCAAAGGCAAAGATGACGCTAAGGGAACTAACCAACAAAGGCTCGATGGCACTGATCAGCCCGCCGCCGCTTACGCTGCCGTCCATTACATGAAACCCTCGCGTGGCCAAGGAATCCACTCACCGAGCTGATGATCTCAAAGAACTTGGCTGGTCCAGCGAGGACGTAGCCCGCTATGCGGAGCTATGGGACTACCGGCAGCGTTGGGGTGCAATGAACTTGGAGCGAGAGGACCGCCAGTTCCTAAGAAAGGCTGAAGCCGCTCTGCCAGCAATCGTCACTGGCAAGGCTGCAGCCAAAAAAGCCACTGAGGACAAGTCTTATTACCGCAGGCTCCGCTTCTATCTCCAGGCCATGAATGAAGCAGAGTTAGCTCTCGCACTTGAAGAGAACGCTCGTGGCGCATGGCCGATCCTGCTGGAAGAAGAATTGCGAGCTCTCGACTATTACGAACCTGTTCTCGGCCTACCAGACACCCTGAAGGCCAAGAAGTTCGATGCTGTACGTGAATCGATTGCTAACCGTGCATCAAAGCTTGCTGATGAGCAGGGCCTTGTGGTGAGTTTTGATTTCCAGGCCCCCCTCAACGCTCTCAAAGCTCAAGAGCCGACAAAATGGCGCCAATTAAGAGAAGAAGACACTGCAGCTGATCAGAGCTATCCCATACTCAATGCCTCTGTGGTCGAAGGCTTCCGCCAGGAAGTGAGGGCCGAATTGGTGCCCTTAATTCGAGAAACACTGCCATCCTTAGCCAAGACAGATAAAGCTGCTCCACCTGACGACTGGAACCGCGCCTGAGACTAAGTTGCTAGAAAGAAAGGACCTTCCTTTTTACGTGTAGTTGACTTCACATCGCTTCGAAACCCTCCAGCTTCATGCCGGCCAGGTAGCTGATCCTGTCACGAACTCACGGGCTGTACCCATTTATCAAACCAGTTCGTATGTCTTTAATGACGCTGAACATGGTGCCAACCTGTTTGGTCTTAAAGAATTCGGCAACATTTACACCCGTCTGATGAACCCCACGACGGATGTGTTTGAAAAGCGTGTTGCGGCTCTTGAGGGAGGGATTGCTGCTGTAGCGACAGCTTCCGGACAATCAGCCCAGTTCCTGGCAATTACAAATTGCATGCAGGCTGGTGACAATCTTGTCTCAACATCCTTCTTGTATGGAGGAACCTACAATCAATTCAAGGTGCAGTTTCCCCGCCTTGGCATTGATGTGAAGTTTGCAGATGGTGATGATGTTGATAGCTTTGCCACTCAAATCGATGCCAACACAAAAGCAATTTATGTGGAGTCGATGGGAAACCCTCGCTTCAATATCCCTGACTTTAAAGGCCTTTCAGGCTTAGCAAAAGACATGGGAATCCCATTAATTGTTGACAACACCCTTGGAGCAGCTGGTGCTTTGCTTCGGCCCATAGAGCATGGCGCTGATGTGGTGGTGGAAAGTGCCACCAAATGGATTGGAGGCCATGGCACCAGCCTTGGTGGAGTGCTTGTGGATGCTGGCACCTTTAACTGGGGCAATGGTAAGTTCCCACTGATGAGTGAGCCAAGCGCGGCATATCACGGTCTGGTGCACTGGGATGCTTTCGGGTTCGGCAGCGACATCTGCTCCATGCTCGGCGTTCCAAGCAATCGCAATGTGGCCTTTGCACTGCGAGCTCGAGTTGAGGGACTGCGTGACTGGGGAGCAGCTCTTAGTCCATTCAATTCATTCCTACTTTTGCAAGGGCTCGAAACATTGAGTTTAAGAGTGGAACGCCATGCATCCAATGCCATGGCTCTTGCTACATGGCTGCAGGATCATCCCAAGGTTGCCAGTGTCAACTATCCCGGCCTGAAAAATGACCCATACCACGCACAGGCCAAAACATACCTAACGAATCGAGGCATGGGATGCATGCTGATGTTCTCCCTTAAAGGGGGCTTTGATGATGCCGTGAGCTTCATCAATGGTCTTGAATTAGCTAGCCATCTCGCCAATGTTGGTGATGCCAAGACCTTGGTGATTCATCCTGCATCCACCACGCATCAACAACTTTCTGCTCAAGAGCAGGAATCTGCAGGAGTCACTCCCACAATGGTTAGGGTATCTGTTGGCCTTGAACACATCGAAGACATCAAGGCTGATTTTGAACAGGCCCTAGCGGCCATCAGCTGAGACTGGAGGCATCGATGGCGCTGATCCTGCCACGCAGTTATCACAAGATCGCCGCGGTGGAGAAGAACCGGATCTCATGGATCGAGCCGGAACTTGCAGAACGTCAGGACATCCGGCCATTAAGAATCGGAATCCTCAACATCATGCCCCTGGGCAAGCAGTATGAATTCAATCTGCTGCATCCCCTAGGGCTTTCACCTCTACAGATCGAACCGATCTGGATAAGGCTACGTAGCCATAGATATAAAACATGGGACCTTGCTCATCTCGATAATCTCTATGTGAGCTGGGAGGAAGCGATGGAACCCAATCCTCTTGATGGTTTGATCATCACTGGAGCCCCAGTTGAACATCTGCCATTTGAGGAGGTGAACTACTGGCAAGAGCTAGTAAAAATCATCGAAGAGGCACGGCAGAACTGTGCAAACACGCTTGGCTTGTGCTGGGCTGGTTTTGCCATGGCCTATCTCGAAGGTGTCGATAAAAAATCATTTGCCAAAAAGTTATTCGGGGTGTTCCCAATGCGCAGCTTGGTCCCCGGCCATGCACTGATGGGCACTCAAGACGATCGATTTGTGTGTCCGCAAAGTCGCCATGCTGAGTTGCCTGATGGCGCAATGGAAGCTGCACAACGACAGGGACGTCTACGTTTACTGGCCCATGGTGAGAAGGTTGGCTACACAATCTTTGAGACCACCGATCAACGCCAACTGGTGCATCTTGGCCATCCGGAGTACAACGCGGGGCGCCTGTTAACAGAGATGGAACGTGATCAAGCGCGAGGTGATGTTCAGCCCCCTGAAAACTTTGATCCAGACAACCCTCTAACTCTATGGCGATCACATCGCAATCTACTGTTTCAGCACTGGCTATGGTTCTGCTATCAAAGAGTAAGTTTGCGTGACTAAAATGCTGTCATCATCACGACATATAGAAAAAACAATAACCAAAAGAGTCAAGAAGTCTCTCTCAATGGACCGTCAAAAGCACGACATCTAGGGGATCTTCCTCATGCCTCGCTCACTTTCTACGACTTGTAAATACAATCAAGGCAAATCCATTTGGTGCAATCAAGAAACTGGCAGACATGAAAACAGTTCTCTACCTATAAGGCTACAGTCTTCCAAATAAGTACTAAAATAAGACCATTCACCATGAGTGACCAAATGATAAAAAAAACAAGATTTGCGACCTGCCTGATCTTTTCGGTATTGATTATGCCTGGAGCAGTCATGTCAGAGCCTATCAATGAGCAATACGAGCAAAAGAATCAAACTGAATCAAGCAGAGAGCGTAATGTTGAAAGCAGCGGTTTCTACACTTCGGTAGGCCTGTCTGTCGGATTAACTAGCAATTTTACCCTTGAGAGCACCAACAACTCAGCTCCTTGGATATCAGACGAATCTTATCAAATCAATAAAACAATAGGTCCAAATATTGCTATAGGTTATATCTTCCCGGGTGCATGGCGTCTCGAGGGTGAATATTTAGGTCTTTACCCAACAGCCACGAACAAATTCAAAATACGAGGAAGAAAAACCTGGAATGACGGAGATCAAGTCGCGACTAATTTAGTGCAACTCAATGTAATCAAGGATATTAAAACAAATTCTAAGTTTACTCCTTATATCGGCGGAGGATTAGGTTTTGCCTTCAGTCAATACAATGTGATGAATGGTCTTCACAAAGGGTCAGCTTCAGGAACAACCTTTACTGGCCAAGGCAAGGCTGGAGTTTCCTATGAGCTTTCCAAGGATACAAGTTTTTACTTGGGTTACCGCATTGTATGGATTAATGGAGGCAATACTATCGATGTATGGAGCGACAATCCTAAAACTCAGGACTATTTACAGCAGAGTGTAGATGCCGGCATTCGCATCCGACTCTAGCAATTACTTTAAAAGTGATCTGCCGTAGAAAATTAAATAGTTAATATTGCTATCAAGCCTAATCCTTCGGCTTCACAAGCGTCTCATTGAAAAACACAACCAAAATCACCATCGACTATTGCTATCACTAGGCAGAGCTAGAAAATTAGCTGATTCTCTACAAAAGGAATTTCATCAGTGTTTGCTATTGCCAATAATTTATCATTATCGCTTCTAGAAGGATTGAGACTTGATGGCGTACCAACCTCATCAAGAACGTCCGCTTGGTCTTGGAAACTCACAATTGTATGAATGTCTCCAAGGCGGTAATCAATAAATCATCGCCTTACTTGCTTAAAAGGCAGTTCATCATTCAGATCATCGTGAAACCCTTCTGAATCTATCTACAAATGTTAAAAAGACATTCTGTCGATAGAGCCGATCAAGTCGGTAATCAGGCAAGAGTGGTGAAGTCGCTGATGTTGAACTGCCCATCACCACCGAACACAACATCGAAACCAGGGCTACGTGCAATGACCAGATCAGGAGAGACCCCACCACGAAGAAGATCGGACGCAGCACCAATCAAGCTCTGCTCGCCAGAACTATCGCTGGATAATGCCCAGAACATCATTCCGCCCAGCTCAGCTGCATCGACGTAAGCAGCTTTGCCAGCAATTGTGCTTGGGGTCTCGATCGAACTCCAAATCTGCTCCTGGTCGTTGTAGAGATAGGCAGCCTTGGCATCGTCGTCCCAGGCAAGGTCATAGGAGCCATTATTGATGCCAGTAACGAGATCCTTCTGGTCATAATTGCCAGCCTCATAAGAACCGGGAGCAGAGTTTGCAACGCCCAGCTCTCCATAACCCAACTTTTCACCACTATCGACGCCACCCCATGCCCTCGTGTAAGTCGGTACTCCCAATACCACCTTGTCGGGGGCTATCCCAGCATTTCTGAACTGCTGAATGGCAGTCACGACGTCATAACCACCAGCATCCGCCGTCATCGCAGCCTGGTGTCCTATAACAGACTCCCAGCCGCCATGGAAGTCATAGGTCATCACATTATACAAATCGACGTAAGCATCAATTGCCGGAAGGTTGAGATTAGCCAGCTTCTCTTGACCTCCCGCGGTAAAAATTGAGATCTCGTAGTCCTCGCCGGTGCGAGTCTCGAGGAGATCCATCTTCTGACGCAAAACCTTCAGCGTCGCCGCGAAGTTGGCGCCGTCTTGATCACTGAAAGCATTACCGCTAAGACCACCTCCTCCTGGATACTCCCAGTCAAAATCAACGGTATTGAAGAAATCGTAAGTCTCGAGGGTTGTAATGACGCTGTCAGTAAACCGCTCGCGGCCGGCCACATCATCGAGGGCAAGGCTGAACTCGTCAGACAAGGTCCAACCACCAAGAGCCAGGCCAAGACTGATGTCGGGATTCAGCTGCTTCAAAAGGGCAAACTGACGTAGGTTGCCTGCAAGCTCACCGTTGACGTCCCGGCCCACTGGGACACCACTCACGCTCACGCTTCCATTCCCATTGATGCGAGTCATAAATTCAGAACCAGACGTATAGCTAGAGCGACGTGAATCGTCCAGGGCGGCCCACTCGTCGGCACTAAAGGTACGGCTAACTTGTTCCTCGCCGCTGTAACGCTTGTCGGTGGCAGCCCAAGAATCAAAAAGGTTGACATCTCCATTGGCCTTAACATCTAAAAAGGAGTAGTTGATGTGGGTCAAGTCTTCGACATTGATGTCTTGCACCAAAAAGTCGCGGGAGTAGATTCCCCACTCTTCGAAATAGCCCACGATCCGCTTAGATCCATCTGCGATGTCCGTAGAAGACACCTCCAACAGATACGCGTCGTCATTGGTCCCCATCTCAGGCACAAAATCAGTGGTCGTCGCGGGATTAGACGTCTCAGCCTCCTGAGGCTGCATAGGATCTGCCTCAACAGTGATGCCGCCTGATGGCATCTGTGTCTGACCGTCAGCAAAGAACAGTTCGTTGTTGAGACTGCCACTATTTGGCAGACCCACGCTCTGAGCGTTGAAACTCACCTCAATACTTTGGCCAATAGCGATGCTCTGGTTCCAGGATGCAGGTGTCAATGTGATCCGGTTGGTACTATCCGCCAACAACTCAATCTGAGCATCTCCGGCCCAGCTCTGGAAGTTTGTATGCGGAGTCACGAAAGACACCGACCAGCCATCTAGATCTGTATTGCCGGAATTTGTGAGCGTGAGCTTTCCACTCATGCCTCCCCAATACAGGGAACCACTCACCTCAAGCAAAAGCGGACCATTGCTGGCCAACATGGCATCACAAGTAGACATATCAGACTCAATGGCGCTGTGGTCCAAGGCGATGTGATGTGCGCTGTGATGTGCGCTGTGATCAACCTTGTTGATGATTAGCGTTTCAGCCGCCTGAACCAACTGGCCAGAACGCACCTGGTAGCCATCGGTTGTTGCACCTCCAATTGACTGCGGTGTCAGCAATAACTCCCGACTAACCAGGCTGACGTCATCCTCAGCAACCCAAAAGGGTTCCTCAAGGTTGTCTTCCATGACCTGGTCAAAATGGAACTCCAGGTTGCCTGCATACAAATCAGTACGTTTCACTCCCACCAACAGCAAGCTCTGTGATGAGGGATCCACTGAAATCAGTAGGCCCGCGTCGGTGTCGGTCAATGACAAACGCTCACGCGTGCCTAGATATAGAAAGTTCAGCTTCTGGGTCTGGGGATCAAAGTTCTCGACCCGCTCATGGACGCCATATTCATGGGAACGTATGTAGACCGTGTCCGCATCGCGCGGACCGATACCCAACTCCCAGGACATCACACCACCGATATCCTCTCGCAAGTGTTCATTTCCAACCGGGGCGAAATTTACAAGCGTTAACTGGTTCCAGCTAATTCCATTGCGATTGTGATCAAGAATCCTTTGATAATCACTATCCTGCCAAGGATTAACGAGCACCGCCGTGCCATCGACAAGCTTGCCAAGGATTAGACCATGTACGGAGATATCGCCAAAATCAAGACGATCGCGAGATGGATCGAAGCCCGTGATGTCTGCCCCTGAGGCGTTAACCACAAAGGTCTTACCACCAAGTTGAAAAGCCATTGAAGTAAATCCGCCTACGCAAGAATTCTTGTCTTGAATACAGCGCAAGAGAACCCTACAAGTGAAGGGTTTTTCAATGATTCAGATGATACTCAGAAGCATCTAAGAGTTGATTAAGCCAAGGGGAAGCTCAGTCATAGCTATTTCCAAATGTGAATACTAAGAACAAACATACATGAAATAAAATGTCGTTATTATTAACGATGTGCGAAATACCTTAAACCATCATTTTTACAAAAACAGAACAACAGAGAAGATCTACAAAAAAGATAAAAAGGTTTTTCTGATCACGAAACGTAGAGCCTGAGAAGGTTACCGAATCATAATGGTCAATGAGCCAAAAGATAAGCCAAGTAAATCATATTCTAGTTATTTTTCCTATCTTAAACGTAGAGCCATACAAAAGCAGCAATCTATGGCCAAAGAATCTTCACCCTTTCTCCCCACAAGAGAAGCAAAGTCATAATCTATGGCAAAAGCCAAGTGTATCGGATGCACTAAGGATTCAGCAAAACACGCAAACGTTCTAGGCCAATGCTGATAGAAGTTTTTTCTGTAAACCTAACCGTCAGATCTTGCTCATAGGTGGTTAGAGGTTCAATCCACGCTTTCTGCAGTTCACGCACGCTTAAATCTGCCTCAGAGGGATCAGTTCCAATCCCCATCCTTGTAGCGATACGCTGCTGAGCTGTGAAATCACTACATTCACAGGCCACGATGGCAATCGGGCATCCTTGCTGACGCGCCAATGCAAACATTCGCCGTCGTTCTCGTTCGCGTAAGAAGGTGGCATCAACAATTGTGGTGTAACCACTGCTCAAGCAACTTTGAGTTAATGCCGGTAGGCATTGATCAAACAACCACTGGGTGACCTCAGGTTGATAAGGGTCTCCATGAAAAAGTGGTGCAATGCCACCACTTGTCATAGTTCCTTTCTCAAAGCCAAGCAGCTTGTGCAACGGTCGGCGACCGAAAGCACGCTGACGTTCAACATCTGAACGCAATCGTACTGCTGGCAACTGCTGATAAAGCTGCTCACTCAAAAAGGATTTACCACTACCACTGAGTCCATGCATCAGCACAATACCGGCTGATTTTGTTTGCTGGACCTCTCTTGCCCGCTGAATGTAGAGGTTGAGATCCTTAAGCAGCCGTTGAAGATCTTGCTGATCAACAGAGTGATGCTGACTCTGGGAGCTGAGTTGCTGCCATTGCAGGCCACTCACTTTGGCGCGCACAAGCGCTCGGTAAGCCGAATACCAAGGCCAAAGATCAAGAGCCTCGTAATCGCCGGTGTGCTCAAGCCATTCGTTGAGTATCACCATGGCATCACCCTGATGATCGTGTACCTCAAAATCCATCACTAGAAATGCCATTTCACTAATCGGATCGATCCAACGAAGACTTGGATTAAAATCAATGGCATCAAAGACTTCTAAACGTTCATCGTTGTTTAAGTGTATATTGCCGACATGAAGATCGCCATGGCATTCGCGTATGGCTCCTGCGTTGAGTCGTTGTTTAAAACGAAAAGCCAGTTCTGGCTGAATCCTCTTAATCCAAGCTCGATGCTGCTCAAGCCAAAGCTCTAATGGCTCAGGAAGTGTCAACTGATCCAATACACGCAAATTGGCATGAACAGGATTGATTACCGCATCAAACCCACCAAAATCACCATCTGCAACGGCCGTTTTGACACTGAGATGAAACTCTGCAAGATCGAAAGCAAGTCTTTTTAGGGATTCAGTCTTCAAAACCCCATCACTCAGATAAACACTGAGAAGACGAGAGGCAGGGAACTGACGCATCTTCACAGCAACCTCAACCACACCCTTTGTGGATGGATCATTCAATTCAAAGTTTTCATCGAGAACTTTGGCGCCATCAACTGATTCGAGAATCCTGGTCACACCTAGATAAAGGTCTGGAGCCAAGCGACGATTTAGGCGCAGCTCCTCTTGGCAAAAATGAAGGCGTTGCTTCAGCGTGGTGGCGTCTACAAAGTCAAAATACACAGCTTTTTTGACTTTGTAGACATAGGAACCGGTCAGAAGCACCCAGGAAATGTGGGTCTCGACAAGCTTCACAACCTTCACCGGATGTGGATAAGCCTCAGGCTTCATTAATGCCTGAATCAAAGCGGGTTGGTTTTGCTTGGTCGTGGTCACCCGCGGAGTGTTTCAGCTATGACTCAACACTCGCATCTGTGACTACTCTCCGCCATCTATAAAGCCAACATGATTCTGTTCAATAATGTTGGCTAGGAGCTCTATGGCACAGCCATCACAAAGACACGGTTGGGCAGAAGCTCGCCCTTGGACGTGGATGGCCAATTGGTTGAACTGCGCTGATGCTCGATCCTGGCTGCATCGACTACAAGACGGTGTGGCTTGGGAGCAACCGGTTGTTCGAGTCTACGGACGTCATCACGTTGTCCCACGACTGACGGCATTCATGGCAGCTGAGGGGGTCAATTATCACTACAGCGGTATAAGCCATCGCGGCGAAGGATTACCTGATTGGCTCTATCCCTTACTCAGGCGAGTGAATGCGACCTGCAAGGAAAACTTCAACGGTTGTTTACTGAATCTCTATCGCAATGGCAACGACAGCATGGGTTGGCATGCGGATGATGAAGCTGAGATTGAACCAAACACACAGATCGCTTCCTTGTCACTGGGAGCAACAAGGGATTTCTGTTTAAAGCATCGCCATCAACCGTTGCGGGAAGTGCTTCATTTGCAGGGCGGCGATCTTTTGATCATGCACCCTCAATGTCAAAGAGAATGGCTACATGCATTGCCGAGACGAAAGAGAGTGCTTCAACCAAGAATCAACCTGACCTTCCGTTGCTTTATCAAAAGCCAAGGTCTATAACTCATTAGAATGCTTATGGGTGATCAATTCTATTTGACAACCAAATCGGATGCAAATAAATATTATCGATTGCCATGGACTGGGAATTTTCACCTCAATCATATCCATGATGAGTGGCATCAAATTGCCGTGCATTTCCGCAGGATCAATGGAATCAGAGATGGTGATCTTCAAATCAGGATCTGATCTTTGGCTGAAGAGGTAATGATATTGCTTATAGATGAGAAGTTGATAGCTAGTTCTGTGGTGTCAAGTCAATAAATACTGTAAATGCTGATCTGTCTGATCTTTGGCTAATATCTTTTCGTTCCAAGAAAGCCATCCTTTGTACAGTATCCAGCACGCCATATTCGGATATTGGCAGAGGCCCAGGGGCACCAGTAATTTCCCGGAAAATCACGGCCATCTAGCATTTTTTGCGCCGGAATATAGATAACATTTGTGCCTTTGATTTCCTGTACGCCAGCAAATTCTTGCTCCCATGGCTTAAAATTAGGATCTCTAAATGCACATCCTCGCGAAAAAAGATATTTCACTGTTTTTTTGCTGGCATCACCTTTTCTGGCTGATTCCCTCCTAAGTATTGCATTGCATCCGCCCCATGGATGACTCGACATATAGTAAGTATCTATTACTGTATATGTATCTTCGGCCTTGGCGGGAGCTTCTGTTACCACTGCTGTTGCCGTGATGGTAACAATGTAGAAAGGAATTGAACGGGAGAAGCGCATTGGTTGATTCTTCGGCAAGCTTTTGGTGCGACTTGTGCGTCAAGCTCGTTAGAGACGATATTAGTCGTGGGTGTTTTAGCACTAGACATAGTGCCTTTTGATATAATATATAGAAAATAATGTTTGACGCAGTGATGGAAAGCCAGTGAGCGATAAGGAGAGGCGAAGGGAATGCAGTACTGGAAATGAACGTTTAAAAGAGCACTCATTATCTGAGATATTTGTATTGGTTCCAACTAGGTCACATCAACTGCAGCAAAAGGAAACTGATAATATTTTACGACTGAACATCAAACAGCCCCGTATCATGGCGGGGCTGCTTATTGAACATAGAAAATGAATGGATAGTCAATTAATCAGCCTTCTTCCATAGAGTCATGGCTGTTTATGACATATTCATTAAGCTCATCAAGAGCGTTTATAACATCATCGGATTGATCATTGATCCACTTTTTCCAATCTCGAAATATCCAGCCTGACAAGCCACTACCATTGATCATTGTAAGATCATCCAATGTCAATTCTTAATCAAGAAACCCAGCGTTGTTAATTTGTTTGATTTGGTGGTGAGGGTTTTCCTCTGTCAAATGAGCCATGTCAGCAATTAATGATTGATGTGTTGATCTAGAGCAAAAGCTGCTGTGAGATTAATCAACCTCTTGAGAATGGTGTCTGGTCAACACCTTGCAAAGCTTTCAGGCAGGTTTAATTCTGGCAACTAAGCCGTTACAGCCACATCAATGAAAGCAAAAATAAGACTGAGGTACATCAACGACTGAAGATCAAAAAGCCCCGCCATGATGCGGGGCTTTTGTTTATTTATTTTCTCCCCCTAGAGCGGTGGCGACTTTTTGTTTTCATCCTTCACCGCTATCCATAGATTCACTCAACCTCTTTAAAAACGCAGTGACCTGGCTCAATGCCATCGATGAGTTCGAACACAGACTGATCAAAGACATGCTTAGCTTTTGATAAGCAGAGCAAACAACTGACATGAAGAAGGGCACCCGCGTCGGATGCCCTCAACTCCAGGACAGGTTTTCAGGGTTTCAACGTCCTCGGACTCCTGACCCAGGTCTAAGCAAGCAGGTACAAGGTTTCAGTAGGAAGAATTGCTCTTTTCCGCTTTTCCCACAGAGTGGCTAGCAATGTCCTCTTCCAGTGGACATCGGCATCAGTGAACTTTTTGAGGCTTTGCGGGCTTCAGTTCCTTAAGCAGCTCTCGCAGCCCCACTAGTGCAAGCACAAAACTGATCCCCATGACAATCACAGCAGGTGTGTCCATGCCCTGAAAAGCGAAGCACTTATCTAATAGCTACCCCTTGGCTTGGTCGAGATGAGAAATTTTACTCATTATTGATTCTGGGTTGTACAGACCGAGGAGTAGAATAGAAGGCGACACTCCACACACAGTTTGTCGTTTGGTGCTACTCGATGAGGGTGTCCTTTTCTTATGCGCCTGTGATTAATGCTTGAAACAAGGGCAAAGAAGTAACGGGGGGCCTGCCAATTACCTGCGTCGATCAATCAGGCAAGTTGCGCTTCCATGACTGGGTTTTGGTATGTGAAGGCTTGACTCAGCCTGTTGTGCAATTGGTTGGCAGTGAAGAGGATTTCAGCGCAAAACTGGTAGGTCCATCACCGCCCTAATCGTTAGTGGCGACGTATTTGGCTATCTCCGCTGCGCACCTCTCAAATGACTGTTCAACAGGGATATGCCTTGATCCGTGAGGACATCGATCAGGAAAATATCCAAAGAACAGATCTTGTTGCTCAAGCTATTCATCTACTGATGGGAAGCGCAAGGGTTGCTTTAAAGCAGAACAACCCCGGTGCTGTTGTGAGCTCTGTAGCTCAATTCGACAAGTTATGTGGGTTAGGAGTGAGGAAATAGTTAGGGGCCTTAGTTCTGTCCCTCTTTTAATTTATTGATTTCATTGATCCAAGGAGTTCTTCTCAACAGAATGAATTTATCTTCATGACCTGAACGAGAAGTCACGGCTAGAGTGTTGGGAAAGATAGGGATAACGTTTAAGAATTTTGTCCAATCCTTTCTTAGCCTATTGATTTCAGAAATTGAGACGGTGGTTACCCCTGCTTGAATGTTGAGCGCATGTGACTCAAAAATCAATCTTGCTGTGGTCAGATAAAGCATCCCTCCAACAGTCTCAATACCTCTTTGATGGTTTGCCGGCGATTTCTTGACAAGCTTTTCTCCAACTTCAAGAACAGTCTTCACGCAAGGGACCATTTTAATTTAAATTACAATAGCTTCAATTAAAGAACCTTCAAGCCTTCTTTAGTTAAGACCTAAGAAGTTGTTGCCTTACCGATCCACCCAAAAGATCACCGGCGAATGTTGAATACGCTCAGAACTATCCATGCCAACCCAAAAGCGGCTGGGGTAAGGAAAGGCTTTGATGACCCCTATTCCAATTATGGCCACTACAGCAGATTGAAGGCAGACGGCATCAGTGAATGGAGCCCTGCCTTTTTAAAGCTCTCGGCCACTCTGAATATTTGTGCCAGGCGCTATGAGCGTTTCTGCCAGCGTTATCGCCATCACGGCAAAGCTGCTCCCAAATGCCATTGGGGTCGTCGCATACTCGAACGACTGGTGAGCAGTGCCAGCCCCGCTGGTAATCAGAGCACTCCTCCTCGCTGAAATCTCCGGTTTTCAGGGCATCGGGACTATCCCAAGACACACAAGTGTTCCGTTGCTAAGCAGAAGATGCTTTGCCTCAACCTTGTGCAGCATTACCTGATTGTCTGGACTTTCCCCACTGTTGAGGGGGCCTGGGATTCGTGCCCTGGATTTTCGGACTACATCAATGCAGGAGGGCCTGGCGACAAATTCGAGGGCTTTGAGCTCAAATATCGCGTCTGCGAACCTGTGAGTGGCAGTGGGGTTGCCATCGCAGTAGCTAGCGATATCGGCAAGGTTTGGGCCCACCTCGGTCCTTGGATTAAGGGCTATGGCATCCAATTCGAGGTCACTGCTGTGGTGTCAGATGCAGAGTTCGCAGCAATGTGGCCTGGCGTGGAGGAGGCTGCTGCTGTCGAATAAAGACCAACAAGCGGCAGACCGGCTGGCTGCTGATGGGCGCCAGCAAGAGACAACTCAACCAGTGTCAGGAGCACTGGTTGAGCCAATGGCAGCAGCGACAGGGAAATAGCAAGTGCCGTTCTTCTGCGTGGCATCTGCTGGGTGCTGCTGGGATCAAGTTAGGCCGGCTATCTTTCGTCTTTAGTAGTGGGCTTTCATGTCTTAAGCCTTCATCTCTTCACTTTCTAATCCTTTGCATTCGAGCCATTCACCGCAACAAAAGGATCAGCCAGATCGCGAGTCATAAACCTGGCATAGAGACACATATGAACTTCTAAGCTATGTCCCATCTCATCTGCTATTTGTTTTAGGTGTAAACCTCTGGCATGTTTCTTGTTTCAGCCACTAGGTCAGACCAACTGTAGGAATGGATAAAGGATGAGATGTTTCTCCTTTAAAAGCCCTACCTAACGCAGCGGGAGGAATAGGACTGTCTGGTTAGTACCAATGACTTACAAAGCTGTTAGATCTAGATCTAAAGAAAGCCACTACAACCACCGTGGCCTCGAGGGTGCCTGGGAGGGATTCCCGGATGAGGTGACTTAGGGGCCCTACTTTCTAGGGCGCCGCAAATGATTGAAAATCAATCCAGCGCTAGCCCACCTCCTAGCGGTGTTGGTTGAGCTGTTGCCTAATGATCGATCCATTGAGTAATTGCTGTTTCGTCATAGATATGACCACTTGATTCAATCATTACTTTTGCCTCAGGGTCATTCCACATGCCCATCGCAACTCCCTCCTCTGCTTGGAATATCACAATCGCTCTTGATGAATCTTCTTTGTGTAAGCCTCTGTACAGAGATGTGATTCCGCCTGCTTTCAACATTGCTTTGTTGTCTTCACTGTCGTAAACAGCTCTCCACTCGTCAAAGGTTTTACTGATTTTGAAGTCAAACACGGTGGTTTCGATTGCCATTTCCAATGAAAAATTTCGACCAATTAGACCATGCTTACCCACCAACTAGCTGTACGTGCTGAACATTGATAGCGCTCTGAGATCTGTTGCTAGCTATCGCCCATGCATCGATAGCACTCAAGCAACGTTTAGTGAGGGTTGAAAATGCATCCCCGAAATGGTGAAATCCAATTTCTCTTCTCTAGCGCAGTACCCACATTCACCTGCGCATAAAGGTCTGCTGTTGCATCTGGGGTAAAGCGGGCATAGCTACTCAGGTGCACCTCAATCGTGTGCACCATGGCTTGGGCGATGTTCACTATCGGTAGACCTGCATCATGTGATGCTTTGGCATAACGATGGCGGAAGGTATAGGGCTTTAATACCTCACCAGCCTGATCAGCGTCTTGTCGTAGTTGATGCCATATCGCCTTGCGCTTGAGATAAGTGCCAAGCGCATCACCAGCGTTGGCTTGTTGTTCTAATGGCGGCAGTTGTTCGCCAATCTGTAGAAGGCCCTGCAGGTTGAAGTCGATAGGAGTGCTATCTGATTCTTTGACTAACAGGGTATTGAGTCGACGAGGTTCAGTGCGCTCCCATTTCTTGCTTACGTTACTCTTGCGGTAGATGGGTCCATAATTCAGGCCCTATTGGTCCATCCTTCTGACCTAGAACTGCACGTTTTGATTATTACGTAGGTGTAACAGATTGAGTCGGCACATTAAGGTGACGCGTCACCAGGGATCCCTTTTGAAATTATTGAGGGTGAGGACGATGAATCAGACCTACTTCGACGAGCTGTTCGAACGTTGGCAGGCAGCCGATGAGGTTGATGCTGAAACGCTCCAACTGATAAAAGATACTGTTCGATTTACCCAAGAGACAAGTGACGACAGCTTGCGGGGTCATGCCCGTCAGCTGCTTTCTGGTGTTTACCACCTTCCGAGTACTCCTCAAGAGATTGCTCTGATCGGGGAAGCGTTAGAAGGCACAGGCACAGTTCCTCCTGAAATACCTCCTGAAGACAATGGGTATGGCCTATAACGAAGCTCGATAAAGAGGGATGGCTCTCTCAATGGACGGCCAGTGTGGAGCAGTCCCCTCAAATTAGAAGCAAGCGCACCAATCACGTCTACGTGGATTTCCTGTGGCGAAGGGCTGTCGGCAGCGATTGCTTTGAGCCACCTCCTGCAAACACCCACAAGCTTTTAAAACCAATAACTTGCACTTGGCTTTTGGCATGGGCAGCAGTTCTCTTCTTGCTCCCTCGCCTAATCCTTCTCTGGGCTAACGAATCACGTCACACCAGAATCCAGCGCTATCGACATATGGGCTACTCCTGGCAACAGATCGCTGATCGCTATCACTGCTCAGCCAATACAGCGAAGAGGTGGCCCGCTACCTGACTCAACTTCTCAATGGGGGGGTAGCTAACGCCTCCAATCTCGACTTGATCACAAACTGCATCCCATCAAGTCCCATCACCACCATCGCACTCATACATGCAGCTCCCCACTCTCCAAACTCTTCCTAATCCAATACACACTCACCCCTGAACTCGATTCCTCGCTCCCAATACTTCTCCATTACCAACATCTCTTCTCGTAACTCGGCAATAGAGCCCATACGGCTACCAAGGCTGTTCCTGGAACTTAACCTGGTCTTACGACCAACTAGTTCATGCCTTTCCCTAACGGCACCTGGTTGACTTACTTCTCCCAAAGCGGCATCCAATACAAATCCATCACCTTTATCCATGATGGCAAATCATCCTCCTCAGTTACCGTCCCTTGCTGAGTCAACAGCCGCGGGGCAAGAAAAAGTCTTTGCCAAACGTCACCCTTTCTTTAACTGAAGTCGCTGGCTTGGCGTCACAATTGCTATGCCAAACTGAGAAGCTTGGGCGTAATTATCTGACCATTGTCTGGGAATTGCCAGCACTAAAAGCAGCCTTCGAAGCCACTATTGGCTCAAGCACTATCGAGATCAAGAGTCTTATCCTTGCCTGATGGCTGTTTTGATCGGAGGAAGTCCACCTTGTTCTTACTTTATGTGTTTATAATTATATTTTCAATATATACGTTATAATTAGCTTAGAAGATTAAATGATGAACAACAAATGAATGAGAAGCATTCTGATCACGCAGATAAAACAAAAATGCCGTCGTCAGAAACTCTTAAGCAAGTATGCCAGCCTGAGGAGCGGGTGTTAGGCAGGGCTGATGATGGCAGTGTAATGGAGTTTATGCTTCAAACTGAGCATGGAAATACCTACTTGTGCCGTTTCGCCCCTGGCTTTATTTCACATGCTGCCATTCAATTATGTACAGAAGAAATATGGTATTTTATTCAAGGGGAAGGGGTATTTTGGATAAAGCATGAAGGCATTGAAAGACATGTGCCTTTTAATGCTGGCACCGCGTTACATGCACCTTGCGGTGGAGCGATGCAATTTCGTAATAATGGACAGTTGGAAGCTGTAGCGCATGTAGTGACCATGCCTCCATGGCCTGGTTCAGATGGCGCTAAATTAACCAAAGGCCCATGGGAAAGTGTTTGATTCAGCTCTTTTAGTAGTGGTCTAACTCTCGTGGGTGCCTTGCTTCAGATAGCGTTAGTCCCTTTAGGTTCTGGGGTTGCTGGCCCATAGTGGGTTGAATAATTACGACCAAACAATGCCCCGTGCAACGGGGTATTAAATACCACGGGCCACCCACGGCAACGCTGCTCCCAATTGCAATTGGGAGCTCGCATGCTTAAACAGCATTTAGTCATTCCAGACCATTCTGGAAAAGGGCTTGTGTCAGGTGTTATCACCTGCGATAACTAGTTCTTGAGTTTTTGTAATTAACTTCACACAAGGCGTTGACCTGGTTCATCTCATGGCCTGCTGAATCCTGAGATTATGTGTGAGTCGGAGGGATGACCTCCCCTACTCAAACAAAATCATGACCAACATTGAACTAACGCTTGAGCAGCTTCAAACCATTTCTGAAGGTGGGAAAACTGAGCGATAGGCTCGTCGAGATGCCCGCAAAGCAAAACGTGATCAACGCAAGCACAAGCGCGAATGTGGTGACGGCCCACCGGTCAGTGATTGTCCCCTCGGGTCAGATTCAGAGTCTGGTGTAGACAACCATGAGATTGATACATATCCAGCTGCGGTCCTTGGGGCCCTTGCACCTGACCACGCGAATCACGAGGATTCAGCCCCGCAACTTGCTGGGTTTTTTATTACCTGGAGCCACTGCAGATATTGCTATAGATGGTGTTTTGAAAGGTGCTTTTGGGTTCTTTTGCTTTACCGGCAAATTGAATGGGTGCTTCTTCCGCAGCTGTATCATCCGAAATCAGTGTTAGAGCATTCGGCTTAACTAAATCCATGATTATCGGCATCAAGTAGCAGTAAATTTCGCTGTAGCAATAGAGTCTGCGACAGTAATCAAACGCTTAGACTTTAGTGATTAAGCTAGGAATATAAGTAGTTTTAGGGTAGATAGATTTTCGATAGATTTGTTATAAATACGAAAAACTATTGCTCGCTAATGCCTACTAGACAAGACATCAAGGCAACTTTCTGCAACTCAATATACCAGGTATCCGATAGCATTTTAAGCGAATAGTGAAGTGGTCAAAGAAATAAAAAACACCTGATATGGAAGTGTCCTTTATAGTGTTTTAGCCAGAATAGTATTTACTCAGTCATTGGAGCTGCCAATACGTTGTCGCGTGTGGCCAAGCTCTAACAACGATCAGGCGATACAAAGACCAATCAGATGGTTGTTTTCCCGTTGCTGTGGCAGCAAGCGGGGTAGAGGTTGGAAGGATTTGCCATAGCGTTTGGAGTGGCTTGAGCGAGAGATAAAGCCAATATGGTGCTTAATGAAGCCAATCTTGCGTTCATGATGATATCTGGAGACAACAAAGAAATACCCCCCACCTAGAGAGGAGTAAGTCAAATGGTTTTAGCGATTACGATCGAAATCACTGTTCTTTTGGGAAGTACAACCTTCGTTATTCCGCCAGTGCCAGCTAGCATCAGAATCATAGTGCCCTGATTCAGATTCATCACCTTCACAAAGGGTGGTAGCGACATCTGAATCAGTTAGTATTTCTGTCTGGTCATCTGTAGCTTGAAGTTCAAAGGAACGTCTAGCCAGTTGGCGTAATTTCCTTGTCCTTCAAGACTTTCAATGGAATAAACCAGATTCTCTTGAGGATCTAAAGTGCAGTTATCTGGAACAGTTGCTAGTGCATCATCTGCTCTAGATCTAGCAGCAAAGATGTTGGCATCATTCTCTGCATTGCTTAAGTTAGTGGATTTAGCCTGTGCCACTGTTGGCATTAAAGCCATTACAGCAACAATAGAGACTGTGAAACCCAAAATGGATAAAACAATCATTGTGGTTACTAGTTACATTTTGTCCTCCTTGGTAGTAACACAAAGGAATACACCCCCCGACAAGAGGGGTGTGAAGGTTGTCAAATAGATGACTTAACTGGCGTCTGAGGGAATCCATCAGTGACCGCAATGCTCCATGATTCAGTTTTGCCATCAGCATAAAAGACAGCGACAGAAGCAGGTGCTATATAAGTCACACCACTTGGTGCAGATGCATGAGTAAATCCTGTGCAGTTACCGGTTAAGCGGCTAGGGAACTTTCAGTAATCTGGATGCCTACCGTATCCATGGTCAGATAGGTCATAGAGCCAGTCATCTGGGTTTGATTCCAGATATCTAGCTTCAGACCAGGCTGGAGATGGAATGCAGGCATTAAGGTTACCTGCCTTCAGGTGTTCGTTGTACCACATCACACCCCATTGGTCATTTGGTGGACATTCAACGTGTGAGTATTTAAGGGGTGCTTCAAAGGCGAACTGCCTGTCAGGGTTAGTGTACTCTTGAGAAATTTCAGGCATTAACCTAAAAGCACGAGTAACTTCTGCAACGAACCTACCTTCACCTTCTGTGCAAGTAACTTGCCAGGAGCGTTTACCTAAGTCCGTAGTGCTACAGACATCGGTTGCGACAGGTTCATCTTCTCCGCCTTCATATTGGGCAGCGAATATAACAGCAGCAGATTCAGCTACGCCAAAGTTCTCTGCTCTCTTCTGGGCAATGACTGGTTGTAAGGAAATATGTGCTATCTGAGGGGCAGCAATGCCCATGACAGTGATGCCAACCAGCATAGAAGTGATGTTCATAATGATTACCTCCAATGAGAAAAAAACCCCCAGAGAAGGGGGGCATTGGATCATCCTTCAACAGGGGAACTAGGGAAACCGTCAGTCAAAGTGACAGTCCAGGTTTCATCAGGACCAGTTGCAGCGAATACACTGTCATCGGCACAGGTATCAACACCACTAGAAGCGCTAGTCAATGTGTAATCTTCTAAACCGCTAGGTTTAGCAACCTTGGTGAAGTCAGAGCCATCACCAACCATCAGTGCAGCTGTGCATTCCTTAGCTTGATTGACAACAGTTGTCTTAGCTGTGGAATTTTTAGCAGCATTTTGTGCGTTAAGGAGCTGTGGAGCACCTACAGCAGAAAGGATACCGACAATCACGATTACAACCATGAGTTCAATCAAGGTAAAACCTTCATCAACCTTTGTAAGAGCTGAGGTTTTAGTGTTGTAACACTTGACGATCTTGTTGAGTAATTGAGTTTGCATTTGTTTGATGGAGAGTATCCAATAGAACACATTCACCATCTCTGAATCAGCCTGGAACTACATCACCTAAACGGGGGAAAGAATTCTGGAACTATTCCCCCATGTGGGGGATGTTGAAAATGACTCTCAACGGGAAGCTGTGATTGAATACTTAGTTTCAGTTGAACGATGGATGAAAAACAAAAACTAATCAACTACTTCGATAAATTTAGAGCTGAAATTTTAGAAAAACTAAACTGCGACACCACAACGGAGCTTTTGTCTGACGAACGCAAGCTACGCCTAGTCAACGCTTATCTAGACATCGTTTCAGAGGGCTGACGCTACTGACCTAGGGGAAACTCTTTGAACGTGCTCACCCGACGATGCGATGTCTGATCGCAAAGACAGCTGCTTGAGTTCGATCACGCACCCCAAGCTTGCTGATGATTGTGCTCACATGGCTTTTGACGGTTTCAGTCGAGACGAAAAGGGACTCAGAGATTCCTTTATTGGAAAGCCCTCCGACAATTGCATTGAGAACCTCTAGCTCCCTTTCTGTGAGCTGATAGTCGATAACAGGGGCATCATTGAGCTGTTTGTTATCACGCGCCAGATCACGTACGTCAGCTGGGTAGTAGATCCCGCCTTTGAGTGTCGTCAGTAGCGATTGAATGAAGTCGCCATTACCACTCCCGACAGAAGAAACAAACATCACGCCATCGGCACCAGCATCTAAGGCTTCATCGACAACTTCCTTCGTTTCGCGTCTAAGAAAGATCAGTGCCTTGATCTCAGTCGAAACAAGCTTTGCTTCTTTGACTAGGTCGATCCCATATCCCTGCTCTAGGTCATCAGAGGTAAAAAGGATGTCAGGGCGATGTTTGCCAATCGCTTTTATGCCTTCTGCTTGTGTTGTCGATGCAGCGGCAATGGAGTCATAGATCGGCTTGACGAGGCAAAAGCTATTGAGAGCTAAGCGATCCCCCATGCAGGCAACAGATGTTTTGCCTGCTAAGGCTTCACGGCACTTCCTGCGAGCAGTCTTTAAAGCTTCTGAATGGTGGTCGAATTCCATAGACCAAACGCTACAGGGCTAGAGACATAACCCCCATTTAGGGGAAAACAGAGGTAAATAAATCACTGGATTGGGTGATGAGTTTTTAAAGCAATGCCGAAAGAGTGAAGGGGTTAAGGGAAACCTCTCAAAACGCGCACTAAACCAATGGGAATGGAAGTAAGACACGGCCTCGACATGATGTCTCACTCTTTCAACCAGTTGAAGACTGAGCCGAAGCCTGACACCAGCTTAAAAGACAGCTTTGACCTACTGACGGAAGCTTTCCTCGAAGCCGACAAGGCCAATGCTGAGTTGACGGCTATCTACTTAGGCAAATTGGAAGAAAAGATCGAGCGCAATAAGGAGCTGCTTGATCAGATCGTCAAGCGACTTGATCAGCTTTCTAGTTAATGCTGGCAGGTAGCCACGCATTCCCTGAATGCTGGAACTCTCCAAGCCGTGAAAGTAATCGACACTCAACCTATTGCTATCGCTTTGCCTAATTCTGCTAAAGCCATGCTCCCTCAATCCACTCACATGGCTAATGCTGCGCTGCCTCAGAGTGGGGTGTCGATGAACGCCAAGCACGGAACTACCTGCATGAAGCACGGCAGGTTGTTATTGATGACGTCAACCATGACCGCAAGGTTGTTGTCGCTGAGATGGTTCACATGATGAAGGCCGTTATGAAGGAAGGCTTTCGTACCGGTCAGCTGAATTCAGTCATTGGAGCAGCGAATACGTTGTCGCGTGTGGCCAAGCTCTAAAAACGCTTACCTGCTTGTTTAGGGGCTTGAAACAACAAGTTCGCGGGGATGTTGATGGAAAGCCTTGCATCCGTAAAACCTATAGCGGTCACGGTGAAAATCCCAGCCCAAGGGTTGAGCGGAAGTGGCTTATGGCTGTTGTTGCTCAACTCAGAAGTGATGTGGGTTATCAATAAGCAAATAGTTAGAAGCTCTAGATCTGCTGAGCAGCTGCTTGCATATTTTCTTTTTAATGAGGTTACTGGCTTAATTTGAAGTATAAAGTCTCGTATGATTATAAAAGTAATCCTGTGAATCAGGGACAACTTTTATGCCCAGAAACGATAACTATACAAGAGGCAGTAATTAATAGAAATACATGCCAAGGGTTTTTACATATTTATCTGTCGCTACTGTTAACCTTCCCTTACTCTAAATGTCTTCCGCATTCCATGGACTCCTATCTAGGCTAAACAGTTGCTCTGAATATACAATAAGTTCTCTCTTGGTTGAGACTAAACAGTAACTTCTGCAATTCTGAAAAAAAATAGATATTGCCAATTTGCACAAAAATGACTATGCTCTAGTATGTTCGTAGGATCTCAAGAATGTCTTCTACTCATAGAGAATTAATATGGGTCACAAATAACAAAGACTCTGGACCGGGCTCGCTAAGAGCTGCTATAGATCAAGGGCATAAATACGCGAAGCAAGATAAGGCGATAGAAATCGCATTCATAGGTAATTTTAGCATCAAGCCGATGCAAAAGACCAACCTTCATCAATACACTATTAATGGCGGTGACTGGTTAATTAATAACAGAGCCACTAAAAATATTACTATTGACGGATCAAACCAAAAAACCCTTGACAGGGTGAGATCATTATTTGGGATTAATAGTCCTGAAAAAATGGATGGGGCATTATATGGTAATAAGCCAACACGCGTTGATATAACTCGAATCAATCTTGTCAACAATGAAGTCAAAGGAGGAGCAACCAGAGGTAGTGGTGGAAGTCTCGCGGCTGGAGCGGCAGTTCTACATTGGGGTGGGCATTTAACATGGAAAGATAGCGTAATCCAAAAAAACAAAGTTAGTGGTGGTATTGGGAAGTCGGGTGCAGCAGGTGGAAATGGTTGGTATCGACACGGTTACGAGAATTCAACTATTGTCACACCAGAGGAATTGAATGAGGATCGTAATGAAGGGTTTCATGGTTTTAGTGCAGGTGGTGTCTCCCCGATACCGTTTGAGAGTGTTGTTCGTCCGGTCGGTCTAAATGGTTTGCCAAAGCCTTACTTCTCCACCTCTGGCACCCGTCTGGGTCAAGGTATTGATAGGCTCGTTACATATTCAGTGTACCCGGGTCCGAAATCGGGTATAGCTGGTCATGGTGGTTCTGTTAGGCATCTCTGGGGAGTTGTAGGTAGAGACGGGTGGGATGGTCGAAATGGGCGTTCGCTAGGTGAAGGCGGTCAAGGCGGAGGAGGAGGAGGAGGTGGTGGTGTGGCTCATCAAGACCAAATTTACGAGGAGAGCAATCCAAATGTATGGGGAAGTGGTGGAAAAGGTGGTAATGGAGCGAATGGAGCTTACGGAGCAGGTGGGGGTGCAGGTGGTGGTGGTGGTGGAAACGCTGGGACCAATAAAGTTTCTGGATTATCGATCTTTAAATCGTGGAATACAAGTCGATCAGCGACTTGGACAGCTGCGCAGTCAGGACGTGGTGGAAAAGGTGGCGAATGGGCTACGGATGGCACCAATGCGTCAAAACCCTACCGCCAAAATGCTGGCAGTGGAGGTAAAGGGGGAGATGGAGCTGCTCTTGGTGTTTTCACAAGTTTTGCGTCAGACACACAAGATTCATCTTTAAAATTGGACAATATCGATTTCATAGATAACGAGGCCAAAGGTGGAAAAGGAACGGGTCGATTCAGGACTATTTTCTCTAAGAATACCGAAGTTAAATTTAATGATGTGACAATAGAAAGGAACGGTAAGACAAGTACAGTAGCTGAAAATTGGGGATTTAAGAGTCATCATTCAAAAAATATAGTTCATCAAGCTGATGGCAAATTTAAAAAGATGGACAAGCATGATGCCCCTGTAATCATTCATTCAGCCTCCTATGAACAAAAAGATGATGCACAAATAGCAGGTAAGGAATTTAGGCTTAATCCGAATGTCGATAATGTAATTTCTTTAAAGGCTTATAACGAAAGTAAGTATACACAAGATGTTGAGATTAAAGGGTCTGAAAACCTATTAAAAGCTCTGAACATTATCAATGATACTGCTCTCCAAACAGAAAGTGAGGCCGAGATTCAAAAAACTCACAAAGGAATCATGAAAGGCATCCCAGTAATAGGCAGCTTTAATGATGGAGTCTTAGCTGGGTTTGTAAAAAAGGAGGGGGGGAATTTGCTTAAGGATCAAGCAACAAAAAGAATTACTAAAAGATGGGGAGAAGGAGTGGCCAAAACAGCCAAGAAATTTGTCGGTCTTATTGGTTTTGGAGCATTTCTCGTTGAAGGAATTATCAACCAACTAGAAGAAGATGCTCGCATTAAGCAAGAACTTGAAATCAAGAAAAAGATCGATGAGACACGCAACAAAGTTAAAACTCTTATACCAGATAAACTTTCGATTGATCCGATCAAAGTTATACATTCACGGACAAACGATGTATTTCGAGATTTTGTAATTGGCCAAGATCAGATTATTTTCGATGCTGGCATCAGACCAACACTTAAATACAGAGCAGACGGGCGTATTGATATAATGATGGGTGCCATTTCAGAAAAGGAAACTGACAATAAAACAACTAAAATTGGAGAGATATGGTTAGATGAAGATCAACACGCTCTTATTGCAGGTACTGTATGGAGCAAGGATGAATACTTTGACACTCTTCTTCATGTGCGTGAATTTGGAGACCACAAACGCTATGTTTTAGCTAAAGATACGACGTGGAACTACCTTAGGGGTAATGCACTCACGCAGCAAATTACCACATCAATCGCTAATGACCGTCTAATTATCGAGCGAGACGTAGAAGGGGGAGTTAAAAATGACGAACAAATCAAAGTCCATACTCACCAAGGAAATGACCGTATCACAGGAGATCAGGGTAATAGCAAAATTAAAGGAGGTCGAGGTAATGACTTTATTGCACCAGGTCTAGGTATAGACGAAGTTATTGGTGGCCCAGGCTTTGATACGGTCGATTATAGCAAACTTGACCATTCCATTACTATTAGCACTAATACAGACGATAAATTAGAAGCGATAATTAATGATAAGGGCAGCAAGCTTCTATCTAAAGATTCACTTGAGGGAGTAGAGTCTATTCATTCAACGGGTGGAAGTAATATTGATCTTTCAAAGGCAAAACAGCCTACAGAAGGAATTGATCTTTCAAACCTAGAACAGCGTACAAAAGGAATTACTTTCAATCATCCTTCATACTTGATTGCGACTGGTTCTGGTTCACAAATCGATGGTTCCAATTTTGATGATATTGTTATGATTAGTTATCATAGTGATTTTAATATTGATCCTACAAGTTGCATCGAGCAAAAAAGTACCGTAACAAAACTAGATGGGAAGGGTGGCAGTAATATTCTTCTGATTGATGGTCTCTCTAATTATTTATCAAAAGGCAATAGCTTCGAACTTGTTATTAAATGGAACCCAGCGGAAGGTAAACTTTATGATGCCACTACAGGTATATGGAGAGATGATGGTAAGCAAAACTGTAACGGCATACTTTATAATACAACAGGCGGTGCTAAGCATTCAATTCTTACATTCAATAATATCATTAACCGACCAAGTTTCACTGATTTTGATTCAACAAATGGATGGAATATCAATGCAGATGGCGGCTCGGCGTCAAGAACGATTGACGTATCGGACATTGCTGCAGATAGCGCTGCTGCTAATAAAAGAGTTTTTTCTACCAATACCATTACGGACGAGGATCTAGTAGATAATAAATTTAAAAAAATCATCAATCAGAAATGGAGTATTGACGATGACTTAATTGACTCGGATGATATCGATTGGGGATATTTAGACAAAATTAGCGGTATTGAGGATAAAATGTTAGACTATTATAAAAATCTCCGCTTTATTGAAAAGCTCAATCCCAATGTAGTTTCTACTCTTTTGCCAGAACTAACTAAAGGCATTGCCTCTAAAGCTAACCCACTAGATGATGAATTTGAAACAGGTTCCAATGAAGAATGGAGCGCTAACAATGATTTTATGGCCTCGGAGGATACTGATCAGAAATATTTTAATCTTACTGAAAAGCTAAATCCTAAGACAGCTTCTATTTTTCTGCCTGAACTAACCGATTATATTTAGGCTGTTAAATATAATACTGGCAATCCAGATACCCTAGCCATGGATATATAAATAATAGTGATCTGCGCATAAGTGATAATTAGATCATTAAGCCAAGGAGCTTCAGTCTCAAGTCAGGTAGTAGCCTATAAAGCTAATTCCCTGGAATCAGGCAACTATTATGCTTAGATATACTATCAATCAAATCGCTCTACCTGCTTCATCGTGATATAGCAGAGACAGGTAAGTCAAAGCGTTGTGGTAATTCCTTCTCTGAGTTAAAGATTGTGGATTGATTGGATGGAACTCAAGATGAAAGCTGCCGCTTGAAGATACCGCTTTGAGCTGTTTACGGCTTAAGACCAGAGGAACATGGACGCCTATGCTTCAAGGATGGAGTAACTATCAATGAACTTTGGACCATCTACCGCAAGAGCAAAGCACCAAGCAAAGGCAAGCGATAAGGAGAGGCGAAGGGAACACTGCACTGGGATTGAACGCTTAAAAGGGCACTCATTATCTGGTTGATTGCTGGTTGCAGCCATCAGGCTGCATCAACTGCAGCAAAAGGAGACTGAATAACTTCGATGACTAACCATCAAAAAGCCCCGCCATGGTGCGGGGCTTTTGCTTATTTATTTTCTACCCCTGGGGCGGTGGCGACTTTTTGTTTTCATCCTTCACCGCTATCGATAGGTTCTCTCAACCTCTTGCAAAACGCAGTGACCTGGCTCAATGCCAGCAGTGAGTTTGAGCACAAGCAACAAGAACATATCCATTTCCTCTGCAAGTAGCACAAATAACTGACATGAAGAAGGGCACCCGCGTCGAATGCCCTCAAGTCCAGTACAGGTTTTCAGGGTTTCAACGTCCTCGGACTCCTGATCTAGGTCAAAGCAAGCAAAAATAAGGCGTCAGTAGGCAGTATTACTCCTTTCGATCAACGATCTCTAAACGCCCTAGCACTCCCCTTTCGCACCACTAAGGGGCTGGATCGCACAAGCATTTTTTGCTGCTAAGGACACAAAAAAGAACCCCCGAATCTGATTGGGGGGGTTCAGGTAGGCCTTATCTTGTCAACGACGATCTCTATGACCGGTTGTATCTCTTGAAACCCTTGCGGTCACTTATCAGCAACTGACCAACTCATACAAGAAAAAGGGGCCCGCAGGCCCCGTAAAACGTACCGTTGTATCCCAGCGAACGACGGCAGATGGGTCCCACTCCAGCTGCCGATAGCGGTCACTCTTTTGTGGCCGCTAACTCTTTGTCTGGCTCAGCTGCTGGCAGGGCAGCTTGGAGTTCGCCGATCTGCTCGTTAAGGCGCTCAATCACCTGAGAGTGATGCTCTTTGCGAGCTTCAAGTTTGGCAACTTGGCGCTCGTTTTCTTGGGCACGCAGCTTGTTGTACTGCGAATCAGGAATCACAACAACGCGATCACGAGGAATGCTGTAGCCGAATGGAACGTCAAAGACGGAATCGAATAGTGAATACATGATTGTTCTCTTCAAGACCCCTACAGTTTGACTCCACCAGAATGTTCAACCGAACCAAAAGGGTCGTGAGAACCAGGGCCGGTCGGCGATCGACATCCCGTTTTGAACGTCTCTGGTACGGTTTTCGCGACTCAAAATCGATCGTCTCCTCAAGCGCTAACAACAGCGTCTTCGCTTAACCAAGATTCAACGCTTGACTCTTCGACTCGCTGTTGTTCTCCTCCTCAGCAAGAGGAGCTTCGAGCCGTTTCTTTGCTCTTTGTGCTGTTCGCTTCCTGTTCTTGCCTCTTGTGGCCATGCTGAATACAGCAAACGTTTGTCAGTTCTCCAGTATGGAATTGAACGGTGGATATGTAGGCCTTGCGATCATTTGCCTCTATTTCGCTATCTGGCCGTTTTTTGGGATCGCCAAAGAACTGGGGTGGTTCAGAGCAACAAAGGAGATCAGACTTTCACAGGAAATCAGCCTAGACACTGAATCAGGACGCGATCACAGCCCAATCAGTCGGGATGATTCATTCAAAAGGGATCTGGAGAAGACCTTCGCGCATAGCCCTTCACAGGTCTCCGATGATTGGAGGCCATTACCAGGAGGGTGACACGACCCTTACTACTAGTGAGATGCCGTGGCCATCCAGCCCTCTTCTTGCTGTCTTTTTCGATAGCTCCCTGGCCTCAACCACTTGGAGGTAGATTCTCTTTTTTTTAGGAGGGCCGGCACGCCTTTCATCGGCCGGCCTTTGATCACTTCAATCTGGCGATCTAGAGAACTACAGCCGAGAACATCTTTAAAACGCAGATACCAATACCCCTTTGAGTCAGATCAACAGTGCGTCTTGCCATTCCTGACCGCCCTCAGCGTCGAGACCTACGCGTCAATGCCTATGTACTACTGAAACCCAGCGCTAAAGATGCTCTGCGCTTCTACGGCCCTGACGTTTCTCAACAAAGGAGCTAAGACAAGAAGAGACTGGTCAGAACCTATGGAGGACAACCTTGTTCAGAAAGAATTGCTTTATCTATTCGGTGGGATCGTTGCTATTGGTGCTGCTGGCCTCCTGGCCTGGTTCCGTTCGGGCAGGAGAGGCAACGGCTGATGGTGAATCGGAGCAGATGGCACAGGCGCAGGCGCAGCGAAAAGTCCCTCAAGGTAAAACTGTCACTGACATGTCGTGCATAACAATTGCTGTTGCCATGAGCACGCGCTATCGCTGCACGGCCACTTGGGCTGATTGAAAGTCCAAATGAAAACCCAGGGCACTTGGTGTGATCTCATCACTTGTTTTGGGCAGTCAATCACTGAAACCCTTTCGTGTTCTTGGGAACAAATTGTTTTTGCTTCGGTTTCTTGTCGGCTTTCTTGTCCCTTTGAAGCCAGACAGCTAGACCACCACCACCAATAACACCGAGTGCAACCAGCAGATAGCGCAAATTGTCGCCTGCTTGAACAGCGGTGTCTTCCATAGTTTTCGAGGTGTCTCCTGTTGTCCTAGCTCTTTTAGGGGCGGGGAAGCACTTGGAACACTTACCCAGTTACATCAAACCCATGAGGCCGAGCAAGTCTTTTGAGCTGAACACTATGAGGTTGGGCCGTCAATCAGCCGTCCTCACCGTTCCCTCCAAAACGCCAGGCAAAGAAGGCAGCAGCACCAATAACAACAATCCCAATCTCAAATAGATAGAGCCTCAATAGTTCTGGTGGCAAAGGTTTTTAGGCGGTTTGTCTTGTCCTAACTCCTTTGTTGAGAAACGTCAGGGGGCGTTGAAGAGGGTCACCCCTTGGCAATGGGGCTTAGCACTAACGAAAGGCTCCTGATGGTGAGGGGTGCGCATGGCCAACTTTTAACAGATGAACCAAAGCCGAATTGGGAACGCCAAGTTCACCTGCAATGCGTTCAGCTGTAACTGCTGCGGAGTGCTAGCAGAAGGGAGGGCGACTCCTGGTGTGGAGTTCTTCCCTTCGATAAGCGGCGAGTTGCAGCAATACTTAGCTCCTCGTCTGATGTCTAAGAAGCTACGGCAGGTTATTAGGCCTCTCTATCTCAGCAAACTGATCTGGATCGACTGGTCTCCAGAACCTTCAGATAAAGCTGCTCGTCAATTTCTCGGATGTCGTACTCCGTTGGCTTTACTCCGTGAGCATGCTCATGAACCACCATCCAGCAGCTGCGCTCCAACTCCCCGCCTGCACTTGCCGAAAGCTCTAAAGCCTTAGTGACAAGAGCGTCTAAAACTGCCGGGTCTGGTTCTGTCAATTCCAGCTCTCGATTAGCACACATCATCATGTTTAGCAGGCAGAAATACACCAAGGCTTAGCGACTGCGAGAAGACTTGCTGGCATGCAAAAAGGCCACGCCCTCAGGGCCTTGATCCAGCAACTCCCTGATGTTGAGACGTCTAAGAACAGCTTTGATCACATCCCGATATGTCATAAAAACCAGGCCGGCTGATTTTGATGGGCTGCCTCGAAGGCCCATAGCGGATCACAAGCATGCAAGAAAAGGACGGCCACAGCGAGTACCGCCCATCCACGCTGTGTGAGGAGTGTCGTAGCTCTGTTCTACTTCTTCAAAAAACCTTCCTTAGAAGCAGAACAGGTATAAGCACTCATCCCTTAACAGTGATGGATGTTGCTAGAGCGTGTGTCGAAAGGACAGGGCCTCCTCCGGGGGGCTTTTTATTGGCCTTTTTTAGACAGGGCCATGTAGTTGGTCATGTTGGTGAGCTTGTCTTCCAGCCTTTGCTTGAGCGTGTCGTGAGCTGAAATGACATTCTTGAGTAGAACTCGCATCTCCTCAATGTCATCTAGTGAATCGACCTGAGAGCGTGCGCTCTCGATCGTGCCTTGTGAGGCCTTCTCAAGCCCCACCCAATTCCTCAACACTGCGTGACCCCCTTGATGTATCAAATGTAGCTCTGAACACAAGGGGCAAGGTGTGACACCTCGACCCGTAATGGCTGAAACCGCTCACCCTTTGGTGTCTGGCTTCGCACAAGAGGGCAGATCCGACCCTCCCATGACACTCCAGGAACTTCAGGATCAGCCCTTAGCCTTTGCTCAGGACTAGAAATTAACCAGAGCCCAAGCCATCCATCAGCCTCACCATTGCGGTGATGGTCCACAAGGTTCATGTCTACAAGTCAGCCTTTGATTTTGTTCACGGTGAAAACGCCTTCAAGGTTATGGCTGGCGAGATTAATGACGACAAGCGGCTCCGATTTCTGGTTTGACTAGTTTTAAAAAAGCGAAGATCTGCAGGCCCCACGCCAGGGCCTTTTTTATGGGGTACCTAAAGAATTAAGTGCAAAATCGGTGACAGATCCAAGGCACGTCGAGTTGCTGACTCAATAAGACAAAAAAAGTGTCCGGGATTGACAACAAAAAACGGGAAAGTCCTCGATGGTTGCAGAAGTCGCCACGGAAACGATGTCCAGAAGCGCTTGGCTCAACCCCCCAACTCGCTGCTCGGCAGCCTCGACCTGGCGGTCCTTTTACCAACCGTCAAAACAGACGTCGCCCTCACCGTCCGTGATTACTTCAAAGGATTCTTCGTCTATTCCCGAGGACACCTCAACGTCTCCAAAGTAATCCCGTTCATATAGCCCCCACCCCAGTAGGAATCGATCCCCTATTGAACCCACTTCAAAAGCGGTGACAGACTTAGCGTCGCCCGATAGGCCAGGAGATGACATGCGCTTCCTACTGATCGCAGCTGCAACGTTGATCTTGACGGTGGGTCCTGGTATCAGGGCTTGGTCTTCTTCTGAAGAAGATCCCTGGATGCAGGGAACTGTTGCCTGGAGCCGGCCAATAAAAAAAACCCACACGAGGCGGGGCGTTGATGGTTTTGTCGGGGAATTGATCGCGCACAACACTTCGCGCCCTGCTTTCCCCATCGAGGGTATTGTATAGCTTTCAGCCGAAGCTTCAGGCTCCCCGAGAGAAGTTTTTAGCGACTGCGAACATATTGCCCAACAGTCCAATACTGTCCATCTGCATAGTCTTGACACCTGGCAGACATAATTGGCTTACCAGTTTGTTGATCAACTAAAAAGCCATTCCTGAGTCCTGTAAGGCAATCTGGAAGATTTGGATCAATAGGATTTACCTTTGGGCAAGCAGAGGCAGAATTGATAAAGGATGCACTAAAAACAGCAGCAGCAATAGAAAAAAAGACTTTTATTGATCTCAAGGTGTTGTGAGGCTCTCGCCCCGTAAAATCCCACTCTTGGCGGGGACAATTAATGATTCTTGCGTTGGTGATCACTGGCGCCTAGCACCTTGCCGAGTAACTCTCGACACAGCACGCAAAACTAATTTAGTAAATAATCGAGCAATTGCTGGCTATCTAATGGAAACTACCGTCTGCATCTTCAAGCTGACCGTCCCCTTTGCGCAGTAGGTCGCCATCTTAGACAGTGAGGACTTGAGCAAAATGAATACAGCAGCAGGAGTGACACCGCTGTATCGGGGTGTCAGCACTGAAGATCCCAGCAAGGTGGTGGTGATCCACCAGGCAGCCACTGGCATGGCCACAAAACTGATGGAAGACAACAAGGAGCTGATTGAAAGCAGCGGCCATATATGGGATAGCACTGAACTCAGTACCTACACCACAGAGTGATCGAGGCTCGAAACCCTGAAAACCTGTCCTGGACATGAGGGCATTCGACGCGGGTGCCCTTCTTCATGTCAGTTATTTGTGCTACTTGCAGAGGAAATGGATATGTTCTTGTTGCTTGTGCTCAAACTCACTGTTGGCATTGAGCCAGGTCACTGCACTTTTAAAGAGGTTGAGTGAATCTATGGATAGCGGTGAAGGATCAAAACAAAAAGTCGCCACCGCTCTAGGGGGAGAAAATAAACAAGTAAAAGCCCCGCCATCTTGCGGGGCTTTTTGATGTTCAGTCGTTGATGTCCCTCAGTCTTATTTTTGCTGTAGTTGATGTGGGCTGATAGCTGAAACCAGAGACCTCCCAGATAATTAGTGAGCATTTAAGTGTTCAAACCCAGTGCAGCTATCACTCCGCCTTCCTCTATCGCTTACTGGTGCTGCGGCTCTTGCCTTAGCCAACTCTCCCATCCAACCAGTCGCTGCTCAAGAAGTAGAAGGCAGTGCAGCAGATCTCGGCGTCATGGAGATCAACCTCAAAGACGCTATTCAGTTCAACTGGGGCTTTCAAGGTGCATTGCACTGCAAGAAGTATTAGCAATTTTTAGGACTGGCGAAGAAACTATTCTCGTAAAACTTTATCGTTTTAGGAGGAATCAGGTTGAGTGGTTAATCGCCTGCATGAACTTTAGACGCAAGGGATCAGATTTCAGTTATGATTTTAGCAAGGTGAAAAATTTTAAATGAAACAGAAGTATACGAATGTACTTTTTACTGCTCTTTTGAGTAGTACTATTTTTTTGTTCGATTGCAATGCCAATGCAGGGTTAATGGATGAATATAAACTTCAAAATTAGTGTACATGGGAAAGCGCAAATTATGCTATTAGTTCAGAAAAAAGACTATGTCTTTTGCAAGGTAATAAAATAATAACAGTCTACGAGGATAATCACCCAGGAATATCTGCGCGTCTAAATCAGAAGGTATTGTCAAGTAGGCATAATGAGAGAAGGATAGAAGTATGGGAGAAAGAAGGGAAGAAATTGCATTTATACACTTGCGATGCAGCAATACAAGTGGGGTTCATTGTATTTGAAAATCCAAACAATTGGAAGTGCAAAGGCATAATAAAGATAAGGACCAGTGCTTTTAAGATAGATCAAGAATATAAAGCCAAAGAATTAGAAAGGAAAAAGCGAGAAACCTTAAATGACAAAGATAGTACGCTAGGTTTTGTATTTAAAACTAAATTGGAGGCAGAAATAGAGGCAGAAGAACTTGGATGTAAAGGAGTCCATAAAATGGGAAACATGTGGATGCCTTGCGCGGTTAGGCGAGGGGTTCCTCCTGTCATAAAAACCATTAGCAAACCATCAACAGTCGCCTTGGCTGAACATCTCACAAGCACTGATGCCGTGCTATATAGTACTTACTGGTGCCCCCATTGCCATGAGCAGAAAGAGCTGTTTGGTCTAAAGGGTACCGCCCAGCTTCAGATAGTGGAGTGTGCACAAGATGGTCAAAACAACCAACATGCCATCTGCGAAAGAAAAGGCATAGTCAGCTTCCCAACTTGGGAAATAAATGGAAAGCTTGTCTCAGGAGGAGTTATCCCACTTAATAAGCTAGCTGATTTAAGTTCCTACGAAGGACCAAGAGAATTCTAAAATAACTAATTAGTTCCTAGTATGCCCTATAGATTGGCAATTGGTTTCTCTGAAATTTTAAATTTAAGTTTTCAGTTTTTTGAAAGCTATTTGAGAAACAGCAAAACGAAAAATCACTAGAAATACTGCGCACATCTATCGAGTACCTTGTCATTCACTATGGCAATAACAACTACTTTCTGTGGGTCATTGTAGGTCGAGGTCCTTGGATCATTTTTGACTGCATACAAAAGCTCGCTATCAATGACATCAAGAGATCTCCCCTCAGAAAGCATTCTACATTTAATATCAGCGTAATGGTTGGTTAACCGATCAGCATCAGGTGGCAACTCGAATGCCTGAACAGGCAATGCAGAAGTCACAACAAGAGCAAAAATAAATAGAATTGATCTGTGTATTGAAAAGGACCTAGAATTGATTAAAGAAGGACGATTGAGAATACTTAAATGCACTTACTTGCAAATGAAGGGTTTCCGATTGTTAAAATACATCTTCTAGTAACGTTGCATTTGTGAATCAGGCAGTGTATATCCCCATCTTTCATTAGGTCCTCGTTGCGGGAAAACAATTCATGAAAGTAGCATTCTTGTGTCACCATCCCTAATTCCATTTGGTTTTCTAAATCTCAAGGCAAGCTGATGTCAATCCTCAGGAATCTGATTGAGCCTTTCATCCCAATCCAAACCTAAACGTATTGTCACACTATCAATAGCTGTGAGTCAGATCATTCCAACAGAGCGTGATGCTGCTAGAAAGGTAGATATTGAAAGGATTGATTAATGGCCAACCTTAAGGAAGCAGCATCACTGATCAACGAGCTAAGCCAAGCAACGCAGCTGGAGCTATACAAAAGCTGGCAGCATAATCAAGAGGCAGCAGTCAGCAGGCTTGTTGAAACAGCATAAGAAAAAGGACAGGCAGGCTATGACGCAGCAACAGTAAAAAGGTTGATCGAAGAATTTATTGCTGAAGTGCAGAAGAACGATGAGAATGAAGACTTAGAATTAAGCGAAGCGGAACTCGCGGCAGTGTCCGGAGGGTTCGAAATGAAAGGACGGAAGATTGTTGCTGAAGAAAATTCAGGAAATGAAACTCGAGAGGAAAAGAAAATGTCGAAAATGCTAGAATTGACAAAAGAATTAAAAAAAGAGAGATACTTTAATTGAAAAAAAAATGAGTAAAATTAGTAAAAGGGCAATAAAAAATCATCCCGACTACTAACGTGACCGACTTCAGATCTCGGAAGAGAAGAATTTTACTAGACCTGTTAAACATCTCCATGGCAGTCAGCGAAGAATCGTTATGCAATCAAGGCTGAAATTAGCCTTCAATACCTGGCACCTTCTTGCCAACAAGCTACGTGTAAAGACGTTTAGTTGATAGAGGCCAGATCTGAGAATAGTTAAGTGCCACTAAAAAGCTAACCATCAACTTCTGGGCTCTAATCAATACCTATATCTCCTAAAATCACTCTTAGAATGTGAACTGAATATCACCATCTCTGATTCCATTGGCCCTGCGGAACTTCACCGCATCCTGATGCCAATCCTCGGGGATTTGATTGAGGCGAACATCCCAATCCCATGGCAATCGTTGTTGGCCTGGAGCAACCCTCTTTTTCTTATTTCTATTCCTTGAATGACTGACTAGTCGTTTAAGCATGCGTCTACCCCAGTGGCACTTGGGAGCAGCTTTGCTGTGATGGCGATAACCCTGGCAGAAATGCTCATAGCGCTTGGCACATCCATCAAGTGTTGTCGATAGCTTTAAAAAGACTGGGTGCCATTCACTGATCCCATCTGCTTTCAACCTACTGTAGTGGGCTGCTTCGCGTAGATTAGCTTCAAAGTAAGGATTGTCATGTTGAGGATGAAGGTAATGATGTTTGCAATGAGAACAGGAAGAGCATTCGTTTCTATCGCATAGATGATCCAAAATAACAGACCAGTGATAAACATCAAGAGCATCACTATTGATACATCATCAGCCTTCTTGCTTTTCCATGTCTTTATGACCTGAGGTATGAATGCAATGGTCGTTAATGCAGCAGCTATAAAGCCGAAGGTGTTAGGCGTTATGAGTTGATCAATGCCCATTTAGAACTCTAAGAATTAGTTTCTAGAAAATAATTCTCTCAGTGTAATTGCACAGCATCGTTGCCTATCTAGAGAGCGTACCCCAGTAGCTTTTGGGAGTGCCTTGGCAAGACGGTCCTTGCTTAGACATTCCTCTGCAAAAAAACCTTTATCGGATGTGCTCCACCCAGAAAGCCAACAGCTGTTCATTTGACGGAGCGAGTGGTGCTTTGTTTTCGATAAGGAATTGGATGATGGTTGCCTTCCTTGTGTATTTGCTCCGTCCAGTGAGAGCCATGTGTGACGCAATGGCTCTACGCTCTGACACCTTCAGCTTTTCGAACGGCTCCTTCTTTGCTGGAGGAACGACCTAAAGGCGCGAGGGGAAATGCCTTGGCCTCCACCTCATTCTTCAGAGCCTGAAGCGTGCGGGCCTGGGAGTCGATGTGCTCCCCAATGTCACGAGCCAGCTTCTTGTCGAGGATGTTGATCTCCTCAATGGCTTCAAGCAACCCATCAGCGATCGACATCGACCACCTCCTTGGCTGCCTCACGCCGAGCAAGCCATGCCTCCTTCGCCTGATCCAATGCAAGGCGGAAGGCCTGGATGAATGCCCGCACAGCCTCAACCATGCTAGACCCAGAGAACACGCCCCAAGAACCGTTCTCCTCAAAAGCCTCTTCTAGAGCTTCTCCTGCGTTCTCGAGCTACTTAAGCAGCTGGTTATAACCATGGAGGATCTGGTTCAGCTCAGCCTTCTGGCGCAGGCTGAGATCCATCTTCTCCGGCAAATCAGCTCGTTCAGCTTGGAGCTGAGAGATATGCGCCTTTTGACGACCGACTTTTCGCTTGTATTGGCAGGAATGGCTTGAAATGTCATTCGCTGACCATTAAGCCCCCCTTTGGGGAAGAGCAAACGTGAAGCTGTAACCAGCAATCAAGAGCTGAATGATCACTGACCAGAAGATCATTTACTTACCACCTCTGGACATGCGAGCTCATCAGAGGTGTGCAAGGCTGCAGGGATGGACATGTGATCTAGATGGAGACGCACACTGCTCTACTCACGTTGATCTCAATGGCGGTGTTGGTTGGCCTTGGTGTTGGCTATTTGGCAAAAACTGCGATGTTTAAGAACGGCCCAATCGAGAGAGGTCCACTCGGGCAAATGAAGGCAGGAGGGCTGTTTGACTTCGGGGCTGGGGAAAAGGTCAGCTCTCAACGAAAGCCTCCCTATCAAGCAAAGATCAGCCAGGACGAGACAATCAAAGCGCGACTGGAGAAGACCTTTGCTGATAGCGCATCAGGAAAGGACGACTGAGAATGACTGTTGCGCAATGAATTACCAAGTATTATAACGAAGTTATTGTTCTTGCATGATCCAATTGGTTGTGTGGCAAAGGCATCAAAGTAATGGCAAAGCAAAACTCTCCTTGATTAGTATTTTAATAAGTCTTGGTTTTAACAAGTCTTGGTTATCAGTGCTTGAACGGATACCGCTCTTGGATGTTTGGGTAGAACGCAGATAATGACAGAAGGCCGGTGAATGCAGGCGATGTTGATACTTATATCAAGGGAGCTCACTCCGTTAGTGATAACCGTGATGTCTTCTTCTCGTATGTTGCATCAGGACTAGAAGCTTTCAGTAACAGCTGGAATTTCAATGCCTATGCACAAGTTTCAATCACTGATGTCGAAATTGCTTCAATCCTAAAAATCCCTGGAGAAATTCACATCATTTGATTGAGAAAACGGCGGCTGCGCTCTTCACGAGCATTCGCGAAAAACTCATCTGGTGATGAAGTCTCCACAACCTTGCCCTCATCCATAAACAACACCCGATCTGCCACCTCACGGGCGAAGCCCATCTCATGGGTGACAACCACCATGGTCATCCCATCATTCGCTAGCGACCGCATCGCATCAAGAACCTCCTTGACCCGTTCCGGATCGAGAGCGCTTGTCGGTTCATCAAAAAGCATGATTTCGGGTTGTAGTGCGAGTGCACGTGCAATGGCTACTCGTTGTTGCTGCCCTCCACTCAGCTGGCCAGGGTATTTACCTGCCTGCTCGGCAATTCCCATCTGAGTTAATAAATCATTAGCGCGTGCCTCCGCCTCCTTTCGAGGCCGACGTTGCACACGAATCGGTGCAAGGGTGATGTTGTCGAGGATGGATAGATGTGGGAAGAGATTGAATTGTTGAAACACCATGCCCACACGTTTACGGATACGTCGTATTTGATGTTCATCGTGGTCTGCATCTAAGGGGATACCAAGCACTTCAAGTCGCCCTTCATCAAGCGACTCGAGTCCATTGAAGGTTCGAATCAAGGTGCTTTTACCAGAACCCGAAGGACCCATTACGACCAAAACTTCTCCGCTTTCAACATGCAACGACACCTCATCAAGAGCTCGCTGATGATCACCAAAGGATTTAACAAGGCCCGTGGCTTGAATGGCTGGAATCATTGCTTTGAAGTCGCAGACCTTGTGGGGCTCAGTTGATGTTCAAGATGACGGGCAAGTAAGGCCATAGCAGTGCAAACCAACCAGTAAACACCTGCTAGCCATACATACACCTCCAGATACCGACCAATGAAATCAGGGTTGGCCAATAGGCTGCGACTGATCCCCAGGAGTTCCACCAAACCCAAGATGGCCATCAGGCTGGTGTTCTGAAGTAATCCAACTGCTTGGTTGGTCAGAGCCGGTAGGGCTGTACGAAGTGCCTGCGGCAACACCACAAGTTGAATTATTTGCTTCGGGCTTAGTCCCAGCACAGCAGCAGCTTCACGCTGGGTTCGTGGGATCGCCTGCAATCCACCTCGTACGTCTTCAGCGATGTATGCAGCAGCAAATAATGCGAAGGCCAACACAGCGCGCAGAACTCGATTCACTTCTAGATGCATGGGAAGGAAAAGGGGAATCAACAGCTGACCAAAAAACAACACTGCGATCAGAGGAACAGCCCGCATCACGTCGATATAGATACTGCAACTTCGTTGGATCACGGCCAGCCTGGTTTGACGCCCGAGTGCCAAAAGGATGCCCAGCGGTAGAGCAAGAGCACCACTGCAGGCGGTTAGCAGCAGGGTGAGGGTTAGGCCACCCCAGGCATGAGAAGGGATCGGCAGTAAACCGAGGCCACCGGCAAGAAGAACCACACCACAGGGCACCATCGCAATCCATACCAAAGGCAAGGCCTTCCGAATCCAACCCCGACGTGGCCCCAACAGCGTTAATAAGGTGAGGCCTATCAGCAGCGCAATCCAAAGAAATGGGCGCCAACGTTGATGAGGTGGATAGCTGCCAAAGGCATACAGCGGAAGGTTTTGGCTAACGACTTGCCAATCCGCATCAACAAAAAGCCAATGCAGGGTTGTGGTCGCAATCCAACCAAGCAGGGCAAGCAGCAAAACAGACATCAAGCCATCCAGAGGGGTGGCCAATAGGTGCCGTTTCAGACGTTTAAAAGGGCTTGGCCCAGACTGCATCAGGATTTAGCAGGTGTACTCAGGAGAACTAGAAACTCAATTCGGACCACTTCTCTTGGGATAGAAACGATCAAGGGACAGGCTCAAACGCATAGGCCATCGATGCAAATCATCAACGTAAGCCCATTTGTACATCCTGTTGAAACAGAGGTTCTGTTGCCCTTGTTGAACCAAGCATGGACAGAAGCAAAAGCCATTGCTATTTCTTAGAGATCAACCAAGATCTAGGCAATGGAGAGAGCTGAATTCGCTGAAATCTTTGCCAAGGCAACGGTGCTGAATTTCGCACTCTTGACCTTCTGGCTGATTGCTTTTATACGGCATCGTGAATGGGGCTACCGCTGGCATTCACGATGGTTCATCGATCTCAGCAAGAGAAGCTTTGACCGCCTCCACTACGGCGGAATGATGCTTTACGAAATCATGATCATCCTCTTCTGCTTGACACCTGCTTTGGTACTTAGGTGAGGTTAATGATCCTTTTAGCTTCTGCATTGCCTCGGAGTGCATTGGCTACAGCTAAGTAGTAGTGCAAATGTTCATGGATTCAATGCATCCCTGTGGGAATGTTGAGATCTCAGCTTATTAATCGAGACTGGTCTCATTGGCGATACTTGATGATGTCGCCAATGAGATCCACTTGCTATGCGGTCTCAGCAGGCTTAGGGCCCCTCAGCAGGTTGATTGCAGATAGGAACAATGCTGCTCCGAATAATGTTCCTAGAGCCCAAATACTGTCTGAAGGCCATTCAATAACAAGTAAGAGACCGAAGATTGCAGTGATCACTCCATCGAAGACCACCAATCCACCTAAAGGGCTTGGAGATGCTGCACCTCCAGCCAATTCCATCAAGCCTTCTATGAGCAGCAAGACCCCTGCAAACAAGGTAAGGCTGATTTCACTATCAACCGGGTCGATCAAAATCCAAAGAGCAGCTGCGATATAAAGCACGCCACTGAAGCCTCTAAACACTTTGCCCTGCAGGCTTGCTTCACCGCCAAGACGCAATAATTGGCCAATGCCTGCGGCACAGGCAGCCCCCCCGAGGGCAATGGTTAGCAAGGTGGCCGAGGCAAAAGGCAAAAGGATGGCAATGGCAGCTGCAATAAACAAGAGCACTGCTGCGATGCGCCGTTGAAGTAAAGAATCCATGAAAAACCTAAACCTTATTTAGCCTAAGGCTATTGCTGGGATCTGATCACAACTCGATTGAGAACTTCCATCCCTCCAGTGATCAGAAGGTTAAGCAGCAAAAAACTGATCAACAACAAGAAGAATCCTTCAATCGCCCTGCCGGTCTGTGTGATTGTCGTATCACTTACCGCATAGACATCGGCATAACCTACGGCGATCGCCAATGTGCTGTTTTTGGCCAAGTTGAGATATTGGCTTGTTAGGCCAGGCAGGATGGCTGGTAAAGCTTGAGGTAACACCACCCGACGCAACCCAAAACCTTCTGGCAAACCAAGACTGCGAAACGCTTCCCATTGACCACGCGGAACAGAATTCAATCCACCGCGGACAATTTCAGCAATCGATGCTGCTGTGAAGACGCTTAGGCCCACTAATAAAGCCGAAAATTCAACGCTCAGATGTAGACCAAGCAATTCGATCCCTTGGTTCGAGACACGTATCAAGCTTCCTAATGGCGCCAAGGGGGTCCCGGAAAGGCTTAAGAAAGCAACGAAATACCAAAACAACAGCTGAAGCAACAGAGGGATCTGCCGGATTAAGGCCACATATCCGCTCGACAGTGCTCGTAACAGCAGATTGCGGCTACTTCTGGCAGCCCCTGCAAGCACTCCAATCACCGTGGCCAGAACAAGGCCGCAAAGGATGACCTTGAGGCTGTTTAACCAGCCCATGCAAAGAGCCCAGGCATAACTATCCGAAGGCCTATAAGACAGCGGATGTTCAGCTAGAGCAAAGCCTGCAGGTCGTCCTAACCAAAGAAAGCTGAGCCCCATGTCCGTGCGGATCAGATTCACAGCGAGATTGTTGATCAACACGCCAAGAATGGTCAGCAGAGCGAGAGCGACGCCAACTTGCAAGCAAAAGTGCTGCGAGCGCTTCATGGGGGGTTAGTTAAAAGGTGGCGCGATCAGTAAGCCACCTTGCCGATAGGAGCGATTTAGGCCTCTGGGAATTGGCACAGAACTGTTTGGACCGAGGTGGCGGTTGTAAATCTCTCCATAATTGCCTGTGGCTCGGATCACCTTGACAACGAAGTCATCTGCCAGACCAAGCTTTTGACCAAGGCCAGCATCAACGCCTAGAAAGCGTCGCAGCGAAGACATCTGCGGGTTTGACTTGGCTTGTTTAAGCTTACTGTCGACATTCTCTTGAGTAATACCAAATTCCTCAGCTGCAAAAAGAGCAAAGATCACCCAACGCATGGCATCACCAAGACGCTGATCTCCACCCACTGAGGCTGGGGCAAGCGGTTCCTTGCTCAGCACAACATCAAGAATGATGTGCTGCTCAGGATTAGGAAACCCAGATCGGGCCGCTGCTAGCTGAGAACGATCGGAAGTCATCGCTAGACATCGACCCTGAAGGTAACCGGCGACAACCTGATTGAGATCTTGATACTTGATCGGCGTATAAGAGAGCTTTCGCACCTGAAATGCATCGTTGAGGTTCTGTTCCGTCGTGGTGCCTGAGCCCACACAGATGTTGCTGGCTTTCAAATCCTGAAGGCCCTTAATTCCGCTACTTCGCTTGACCATCAACCCCTGGCCATCGTGAAACACCACAGGTGCAAAGGTGAGACCATTACCTCCTGCTGCATCCCGACTGAGATTCAATGTGGTATTTCGCGAAAGCAGATCAATTTCGCCTGTTTTTAGAGCAGTGAAGCGTTCGGGAGCTGTAAGAGGGCGATATTGCACTTTCGCGGCATCGCCAACAAATGCAGCGGCCATAGCGCGGCAGATGTCAACATCTAGCCCTTCATAGCGACCATTGCCAAGTAGAAAACTAAAGCCTGGAATCTTACCGCTGACGCCACAATTTAATTGACCTCGCTTGTTGATTAAATCAAGCCGAGAAGAATCCTCTTGATCAATCGAGGCACATGCTGTCGAAAATAAAGCGAGGCTTAATACAGAGGCAGAAAGAAACCTTCTCATGGTCAGGAGATCTTTTAGCTATTTTTACATGTCCGCGACAATCGATTAACGGCCTCCCTTTCAAAAATTTTTTAATTTTAGCACTAATTTCAGTTGAGCTCTAGGGGCGAGAGATATGGCTAGATTTTTAAGATACAAGAAGGTAAGATAATACATTTAAAGCCAGCATGATCCTGCAAAGAAAAAAGGCTATTTTTAAATAGCGGCTATAGAGCGGCAATAGCGTTAAATAATTTAGACCTAATTAAAGATGCCTAGCCTTTCGGCTAGAGAAAAGCCTGTGAAATAATAAAATAGCAAATTGATAAGTAATTTAATGAACTATTTATAAATAAATCAAGAGAAAGGCGACTATTTGAATCTTGACATGGTGAGTGTAGGATCGTTAATAAACTTGAGAATATTCCAGATCCAGGCAAGGAGCATGGAAATTGTTATGTATATAGACACCCAAAATGAGGTTTATGGAATAACCACTATAGATAGGTCGCACTGCAAAAATCTTTAAATCAACAGCAATAAGTGATGGTTTTATTGTCATTTGTTTAAATAGAGAAAATTGACGACTTCCAGGACACTTTGTCTTGCGATTTGCTTTAAATTCTTTATTGCAAATATAATTGTGTTAGGAGAGTGAAGCAATAGAGCAGATTTTGACTTTGCTTTTGTTTTTAAGCCTTTAGTTGAGATACAGGCATTGTTTATGATCTCAACAAAAAAGTCATCTAAACACTAAGGACCTTGAACAAAAACAAAAGAATAAACTTATAACAATCTGGAAGAGACTGAAATTCAGATGAATATATGCTATCATTTTTGTAAATTAATTTGAATTTCTCAATGGCTGAATCAAAACCAAGAGTATTAGACACTGACCTGACTGCTGACGAATGGAATGGATTAGAACTCTATGGTGTAAAAGAGAGGTATGGCAATGCAATGACATGGGAAAAAATTCCGAGACGTGACAAGAAGTCGGGTTGGTCAATCGTAAAAGAAGCAATCATGAGCCAACCGCTATTCATTCAAGAGCTTTCAAGAATACAAAGTCAAAAAATACAGACTAATGTTTTAAGTTATTATATTGGCCAAGGGGAAGATATAATCCTATCGCCTAATGCGAGAGCTTCTACGATAAACACTCCAAACGAAACACGAAGATTTATCAATAATGTCTTTATGGAGGTGGGAGTTCAAACAGGACTTGATATAAAAAGAGTACATGACATTTCCAAGGCAGTGATAGATATACATATAAGTCCTAATGATAATTTAAGTACAAGGCCTGGTGAAACATTGGTAGGTATTGCTTTTCCAGGTAAATACGATCACCCAGCAGATGGTTACCACTACTGGACAACAATATATGTTGCAAATATCGAAGATGAATTGGAAGAGACAATAAAGCATGAAATTGGCCACGCATTTGGCCTAAGCCATCCTGGAACTGCTGATGGTTTTTTTGAACCAGCCCCCTCTAGAAATGGATATAATATGCTAGACACTTTGATGTCTTATAACGAAGTAATCGATGGTCAAAGTAGTGATATCTATAACCATGTAGAAAACTCTGCCTTGGAAACATTAACAAAGGCAATTAGTCAATATCCCAATATAGATCCACTTCTAAGAATAGATCGTAGCAAAGGGCTTGATCCAGATAAAGGTATTGACTATGATAGGTTTAGATCGATAGGAAAACTAAATGCACTAGATACCTTAAAACTTGGTAAGAAGAATATGGTTCCAATTGAAGATAGTAAGAGTGATTTTGACTATATTGGAATAGGCCATGCATCGAGTAATCATTTTGCTGGGACAGTAAAAAATGACCTAATTCATGCAGGCAAAGGAGGAGATAAAATTTATCTGAGCCAAGGGTTTGACACTATCTATACTGGTAAAGGTAAGGATAGAATCTATTTAACGAATGATAACCTAACAGATATCCAATCATATACAATTATTGAAGACTTTGATGTCCGTAGGGACAAGCTTGAATTGGCTACTGATGATGATATAATCGATGCGCTACAAATTACTAATCTAGGCAATTGTACAGCTATTTCAATTCATGAACGACCAAGCGCTATTTTTAGTAATATAGAATTTGATGAGTTCCTGGCCGCAGATATTCCGGAATTTCTAATATAATCACCACAATTATTATTTTATAGCAAAAATCTAGTAGCCGTAAGAAAAAAGAAGAATCAATCAGCATATTATGTATGCATCTGCTACGATATCAAAATAATGAATAAAAAGATAACTTGCCAAAGTCTCATATAAGATATTTGGCAATGCTTGTCTTCGCAGCAAATGCATGTCTGGGCCTTGGAGTCAAGTTGTAATCATTATTTTGAATTGCTAGATAGCACTAGTAGCTAATTTATTGTCTATAGCAGTCGCTAATATTTTTCATTGCGCGAATAAAAATTTGATTGTAGTAATAAATTATCGCTAAGCTATGCAGGCATAATCTTTATGAGTTTAATCTGAAAATCTTAGTGAAATACTACATCCGGCTATAACCAAATGTGGTCTCGAAAATCTTTAATGGCAAGCCAGTGGCTGCCATTGCAGCTCGACACTCAGCACCAATGGTTCCATAGACCTCAACACTAAAACCATCACCAAGTTCTGCATGCTTGGCGAGATAGTCACCAACGATGGGGTTCGATAGATGAGCCAAAAAGGCTGCATCATTTGCATAGACCTCAGACCAAACAAACGCGTGGGGATCATCTGGATCCTGATCAAAGGTGTGATGCAACATCCCAGGCTCAGAATCTTTTACCCCTGCATCTGTCGTCTCTGCCAATGAAAGATAATCATCAACACAGCCTGGTTTTACATGGATGCGAGCCAGCAGAAGAAAGGGCGTAGAAGCATCGAAGTTCGCCATGAAAAGCATTGGTGAGCTTAAGAGTTATAGCAGCCCAGAGTAGGTGTGTGTGAGAATTTCAAAATGAACCAAGACATCATTTTTTCAGCAGCAAATCAAACTCATGATTTTGTAAAGTAGCACGTTTTATGGTTGGTGAAATATACAGCCTGACTGGAATATTCCTAGGAAGTTATTGCATTAATAAAATGTCATCGTGTCTAAAGAATCAATGATTTAGATGAATATAACACCTTTAAGCCAGTTCAAGATTTGAAATCATTGGCGCTGCAAACAACTCTAACGATAAGACGACTTAGAAAATCTTGGGCATCATCTCAAATATAACCCTTCTAGATATGAGCAGGCTCTTGATTGCCGCCTATGCGTTCAAATAGATCAAGACTTTCCTTGTTAAGGCCAATCACATCCACCTCTGAACCTCCAAGGCGAAGCTTGCGGATCACCTGATCCAATGCAGCAACTCCGCTTTGGTCCCAGATGTGTGCTCGCGACATATCGATCGTCACTTTGGCAGGGTGCTTGTGAATGTCAAAGCCCTGTAAAAAATAAACCTTGCTCACGAAGAACAATTGTCCACTGACTTCATAACGAAGCTCATCAGGGTTGACTTGAATAACACTGACACGGATCACTTTGGCAACTTTACGGCTGAAGAGTATTCCAGCGAGTGCAACACCCGCTAAAACTCCCAGCGCCAAATTATGGGGTGTAGTGAGCATGGTGACGGCAAAAGTCATCAGCATCACAGCTGTATCGCTACGAGGAATCTTTTTCAGCTGACGGAGTCCGCGGATATCAGCAGTACTGACAGCAATCGCAATCATCACAGCCACTAAAGCCGCCATAGGGATTTGTTCTAACCAGACTCGTCCCACCAAGATCATTAACAATAAACTGACGCCAGAAAACAATGTTGAAAGTCTGCTACGCCCACCATTCTCTGTATTCATTACCGATTGGCCCACAAGTGCACAACCGGCCATTCCTCCAAAAAGAGAGGAGACAACGTTTGCGATTCCCTGGCCTCGAGCCTCAACATTCTTGTTTGATGTGGTATCAGTTAAATCATCAACGATGTCTTGGGTGAGGAAAGTCTCAATCAGCCCAACCAAGGAAACCGCGAGAGCTGTGGGTAACACCAATCCAAATGTTTCGAGGTTGAATGGCACTTTCCCATCTGCTAATGACCCAAATGGAAGTGTGAAACTAGGAAGACCAGTCGGGAGATGTCCTAAATCTTTAACGGTTGGAATATCGAAGCCGAAGCCGATGCTAATGATCGTCAAAACAATGATGGCCACGAGCTGAGAAGGCAACAGGCGAGTCAAGCGTGGTAAGCCATAAATAATCACCAAGCCAAGCATCACCAACCCCCAAACCAAAGGGATCTGTCCACCAGTAGGCAAAATCTGGGTGGCATGATCGCTAACTACAGCTTCTCCGTAATGCAGATTCAGGCCTAATTGGGGTAATTGAGCTTGAAAAATCAATAAGGCGAGTGCATTCACAAATCCACTTAGAACCCCTTGAGGAACAAAACGCATTTGATAGGCAAGTCTCAAATAACCCCAAAGGATTTGCAAGAGCCCAGTCAATAGGCCTGCTGCCATCAAATAGGCAAGGCCTAGGCCTTCACCAACGGCATTACCAGTCGCCACAAGCCCTGTCATCAACAGTGCTGTCGAGCCAGTCGCTGAGGTGATCATCCCCATACGTCCGCCGACTATGGCGATGGTGACTGAAAGGCAAAACGCTCCAAAGAGGCCCACTTGAGGATCAACACCAGCGATGCCTGAAAAGGCAATCGCCTCTGGGATCATTGCGAAGGCAACCACCAGCCCGGAGAGGAGATCTTTTGGAGGGTTGCCTAACCACTGTTTGATCAACGATGGTTCTGACCGGTTAATCATTAAAAAGGCTGGCTTTGACGGCAGACCTTATCTCAAAGCGACGGCAAAATACCGTTTGGGTCATGACGAGCCTTAAGTTCTTGAAGACCTGGTAACCATTCGCCGAATGCTGCTTTCAGCTCCCGCTGATGCCATGGCAGATGCGGATGCATCTGAGCCAGATGAACTCCTGCGCAATAAGGCTCAAGCGTTGCCCATACCTTCTCTAGCCAGTTGAGACTTAGCGCTCTGATATGGCTATCTCCAGCCGGCCAGGCTGCCGTGATCCATGGTTTCCAGATCGCCTCACGGTGAATCAAAGAACTGACATCCTTGCGTTGCCGACTGGCGACTCCGCCGAGTTGTTGAACAGCCAAGGAACATCTTGGATCTGGGCGTTCTGCCATCAGTTCGGCAAGGGACGTGATCACTCCCTGACAGGCAGACCCCCAAGCAGGGCCAAGCAATGCAACGACTTCAGAGTGGCAACGCCCAATCGCTGCGTTTGAAACAACAGGCAATGCAAATGGTGGCAATTCATGTATGCCAGCAATATCGTCAATTTCAACAACGTTTGTGCAGAGAGTTGTTTTTTGCAGCTGATTGAATGTCGCAACAGCGGCTGCATCGGCAGAAAGAAGCACTCCGTAAGCGTGGATTTCATCCCCCCAGATCAACTGCAGGCTTAACGAATCAGGCCAGCTTTCAGCCTGATGGATAAGCTCCAACAGCTGTTCAAACGTCAAACTTGATTGCCAGATACGCAGCGGTTGCAGCAGATGTGTCTGAAGCTTCAGGTCTGTGATCACTGCCAGAAAAGGAGCTGCTCCGCAGAGGCCACGCCAAGCCAATTGATCTTCAGAGCAGCAAGCAGCTTCCGGCTTGGAGCGAACAAAGCTTTCTCCATCGCCCCATACACCTTTGATCTCAAGGATTTGATCAATTGCTAATCCTTGACTGCGACTCAAAGGGCTGACTCCTCCAGTGAGGATGTAACCGAGGCCTGGCAGTCCTGATAGCCCTGTGGGAAAACTTCGTCCGTGCTTGGCGAGTTCCCTGAGAAGACTCTCCATTGTCTGACCAGCCCCAATCTCCACGTGTTGGGTGCTGGGATCGAAATGGATCTGGCGACAGCTTTGGCGCAGATCCAGAGTCCAGTGTCCTTCAGCTGCACAGCGACTGGTTGTGCCTCCGCTGCAAACCATTAAGGGTTTACGTTTGAGCTGTAGCGAGCGCATCAGCGCAGGAATGTCATCCGCTTTGGGATTGAAGACTCCTGCGATGCAAGCATCCTCTGCAAGTGCGTTTGGAACATGGAGGCGACGATGAATGGCGGCCTCTTAACCCTCATTGATAAGCGTAACCATCTCTGTCTTGAGGAGAAAGCCCTTGCTCATCAGGCTTCAGTCAAGATCTCATTGAAGACATCGAACTTTGCCTTGGTTCTCTTGCTTCACGACAACAGATAGGGTCTTTCTAGGTCGCTCCTCACTGTGAATTCTGCATCCTTAGATCATCCAGATGGTCATCTCGGCATCCTGATCTGTGGGCATGGCAGTCGGAATCGCTTAGCCGTTGAGGAGTTTGCCCAATTAGTCAAGGCCCTCAAGCCAAAATTTCCAACAGTTCCCGTTGAATATGGCTACCTGGAATTTGCCCGTCCAGTGCTCAGAGAAGGCCTTGATCGGCTACTTGAACAAGGCGTGAAGAGGGTTCTTGCAGTTCCGGCGATGTTGTTTGCCGCAGGCCATGCCAAAAATGACATCCCCTCCGTACTCAACAACTACGCAGCTGAAAGAGGGGTAATCATTGATTACGGTCGCGAACTCGGCATTAACGACTTAATGATCGGTGCGGCCGGCGCCCGCTTGAAAGAGGCGCTTGAATCTGCTCCTGAAGTCCCACTTTGTGAGACGCTCCTGGTGGTCGTAGGTCGTGGCTCCTCAGATCCTGATGCCAATTCCAATGTGGCCAAAATCACCAGGATGTTGGTAGAAGGCTTCGGATTCGGTTGGGGTGAAACCGTGTATTCCGGCGTCACCTTCCCCCTTGTGGAGCCTGGCTTGCGTTACCTAGTCCGCCTCGGTTTCCGCCGCATCATCGTGTTTCCTTACTTCCTCTTCTCAGGGGTGTTGGTGAGTCGGATTCGACAGCACACAAAGCGGGTTGCAGATGATCATCCCAATATTGAGTTTCTTGCGGCCAAATACCTCGGAGACCACCCCCTTGTCATCGAGACCTTTCGGGATCGCATTGACGAGATCTTGCGTGGCGGAGATACCGCAATGAACTGTTCGCTATGTAAATACAGGTCTGAGCTTCTCGGCTTTGAAAACGAAGTTGGTCTTGCGCAGGAAAGCCATCACCATCACGTCGAAGGCCTTACAGAGAGCTGCACCCTGTGCAAAAAGGAGTGCACTGGTGCCTGTCAGCCCGACGGCATACCAGTGTCCCTAAAGGAAAAGGCTCATGACCATGACCATGACCATGACCATGACCATGACCACAGCCATGGTCACTACCCCTATCCCCATGCTGAGCATCCATTTGGTCCAGTCAGCCTGAGAAAATCAAGCGAAACTGAAACCTAAAATCACTTATAGAACGCAAGGATCGTCAGCAGCTTTCTCACTTGCGATAGACGCGACTCGACTTAGATAAGTAAGGCTGATCAGTCGTCAGGGGGGGCTTTTCTTCGACTGCTTTCCACAGTTCTACGAGGGTTTTCCACGGTCTGTTGGGCAACACTCTTGATGGGAAGGTGACTCTGTGGTTTAACAGCTTTGTTACTGATCTGCGTTACATCAGTAAGCCTTGGACTGCGTTCGGCTCCCTGCTCAGCCCAATGAAGCCGGAACGCCTGTAAGCACATGAGTCTTGCCTTTCCACGGGACAGCTTGCTAAGTGCTTGCAACGATTGACGCTAAGCCCAAGAGTGTGGCTTCCTGGTGTCAAGAAAAAAACTCGCTGAAGGCGTTCTATGGATCGAAATCACCTCGAGCGCTGCGTTGAAATCAATGATGCTTGCCAATCAGTTGAGGCCACTTCCACCTATGTGAGCCTTGAAGCAGAAATTCCAGAAGTGCTCTATCGAGGCATGAAGGAATTCATCGGGTCACATCCCAACTGGGACCAATACCGTGTGATGAGTTCAGCCATCGCCCATTTCCTGTTTCAAAACGGCTGCGGGGATCGAGCCGTTACTGAGCGGTATCTCAATGACCTTTTCAGCCACGCCGAGGCCTAAGGGCTTCTAGACAAGCCCTTCTTGTAATCGCCATCATTGTCAGAGTGGGACTCTGCCAGGCGGATGTTGGCCAACACGCTCCATCCACAACAAGCACATTTGGACATCGCCAAAGACGGTTCCAACGGTCCACCACACTGCAATCTTCACTTTCTCCCATCGCAGCACCGCCAACTTCATGGATGTAATACCCCGGCGGTGGAGACGTTTCACTGAGAGCTAGCGCACCATCGAGAAGGGGTTCGAGAAACATCAAATTAATCAGCTCCTTGAGCGGCAACATTGTTCCCCCAGCTGACTGGATCGCTGCCTTGATCGTGCCTTGCATGTGATCAACCATGGCCTGCTCGTTCTCCCCCCATCGACAATCGATATGTGGTACCGGAACACCCCAGCGATCCAAAGTGCTTGACAGCGTCACTTTGTTGTGAGGTGAAGGCAACACTTCACCATGCCCAATCAGAAAACCTGTAGCCGTCTCTGGTTTACGTTTCAACCAATCTGGGGGTTCAAAGCGATCAATCCCTCCCCAGAGTCCATAACCCCGCAAGAACTTCAACTGATTTTTAGGCTCTAAGCAAGCACCGAAAGGAAGAAAAAAACTGCCAGCTCCAGAAAGCACATTTGCTGTTGAGTCAGTCTCAGACACCTGCTTCACTTGGGTACGTGGCAGAGCAAAGAAACGACAGGTGGAGACGTGGTCCATCAAATAGCAACCGAGGTTGCCCGAGGGGTCAGTAAACCCCTCGCTGTGATGGTTCACTTCGGAACTCAGCAGGAGTCGAAGACTCTGAATTGTCGAGGCACAAAGCACCACAAGCTCACCATGGAGCTCTTGTCGGTTGCCGTTGTGCTGATCAATCACCAGCACCCCTCGGGCTGCTTCATGATCTGGATGCATCAGCAACCGCTCAGCCTTGTGGTTGCTGAGGATCTCTACCTTGCCTGTGGCAAGTGCCATCTGTAAGGTGCTGCCCGGACTGCTTGAACGAGGCCAAGGTCCATCAACTGAAGGTTGGTGAGGTCCGAACCCTCGTGAATGAATGACTGGATAACCAAGTTCCGTATCAACAGCGCTAGCGAATTGTTGTTCGCTAGCTGTGAACGGTAATGGGGCGATGTAGTTGCCATCCGGTAACTGTTCCAACCCATCCACATGACCATGAACCTTCAAGCGCTCTTCTAGGGCGGAGTAATGAGGGGCTAACTCGCTGTATTGCAGTGGCCATTCAGGCCCATACCCATCTCTGCGCGAAGCCTTTAAGTCCTGATCTGAAAGGCGAAGAGTGATTCCACCCCAAGTGAGGCTGCGCCCCCCCACCTGACGACCCTGGGTCCAGATGAAGGGGTGTTCAGAAGGATAGGTATAGGGATTCTCCTTTTCATTCGCGTAGAGCAACGGATTCGCTTTCCAATAGCCAGGATGTTGAGCCTGAGATCGATGTTTGCCGCTACATAAACCATCCAAACGTCTAAGGGTGTTTCCAGGTTCTGAGCCCAGGGCTTTTTGAGCAGACAAATTTGGCCCAGCTTCTACAACGAGTACACGTACTCCAGCTTCTGCAAGGGTTAGAGCCGCAACCCCTCCAGTAGCACCAGAGCCGATCACGATCACCTCATAAGGGTGCTGAATCACGCTTGCATAGACAACATCAAGACAGTTTCGCCCCTCACGTGCATAGATACCATCTCGATCTCACAGACCTGCGCGTTGACTTGATGCCTTGGAGAATGGATGTGCTGCTGCAATAGGGAGTTGAAAGTCTCGTGCTCGCCTTAAAACTTGCGACGGGAAGTACTGTGAATGGAAATGTCTATGTTTCCAATCCATTGAGTCCGATTGTTGGTAGCCACTCAACTGAACCAGGTGTCCCTCCACAAGAATCTCAGGACCGCTGGTTCAAGTCAGATTTACTTCGACGGGAGGTGAACCTCTCAGAGTTGTACGAACTCTCTCAAGGTGAACTTGATCTCCTAATGGCCGAAACCGCAACGATTCGCAGCGACCCAGACTCTAGTCGAAACAATCGTGGCAAGTTTGTAGTCGCAGGTTACGTTCTGGAGCTGGCCAAAATCATCAGTGATCGTCGAGCTAATCAATCATCATGATTGGAGCGGCTATGAGCTAGGCAAACTTAGATCCTGAAGGAGATTGAGAAAGTACTCTCCAACCTCCTTATCAATCAAGCGGTACATTCGCATTAACGACGCAGCACTCCTCTTCCTCCGCCAAGGAAACCAATATCAAACAGAATGCCCATTGCAAGAATCAACAATCCACTAAAGCTGCTGAATCCACCATCCAGTGCGATTGCCCAACAATAAGCAAGGGTTGTTGTTGGAAGCAAAAACAGCCCTAACAATGGCCAGATCCAAACGCCAGCAAATGGACCCATGATAAATGGTTGATAAAAGAACCAAAGTGCAATCAGCACAACTCTTGGGGCTAGAAGTCCAAGCAAGCCGATTAAACACATGATTGATTCACCACTCTTCTTTCAATAGATAGCAATTCCTGCTTCACCTGGTTGAGATGGCTGGCGAAATCCTCACCAGAGTAAAAACTCAAACTCAGCAAAGAGGTTAAAGACAAGACTTGCCCATAGGCAGCTAACGGCCGCTTGCTCTCCTTATCAGAATTTTCAAGAACCAAAGACTGCCAATGAGATACCGACCTTCCTGCAATGGCCAGGTCTTGGACAGCTCAGACCGCATTGTGCAACGCACCAGTCCAGCTGTTGACAGAGGAGAAGAAACCCTGATGTTGAAAAGAATTTATGCAGACCGACAAAGCCGAGTCAAGCAAATCTTTGATGGTTAGACCAAATTAGGGAAATCAAAAGGAGCAAAGATTTGAGCCTGACCCAAATGATTTAGATGTGCTGAAGCGAGATCAGCAAAAAAAACAGTATTTATTTCTAGAGAGCATGAGCATTCTGAAGACGTTATGGCAATTCCCTCCATGAACCATGGAGGGCCATTTCAGGCTGAGCCCAGTTAGATGCTCGCCTTATGAAAAGAAGGTTCAGCCTTCTTTTTTGACGAAGACTTGCGTGGCAAGCAGGAACAGTCCTCCAGCGATAAGCAGTGCTATCTCGGGACGGATTGAGGGGCCGACTGCTGAGGCAAAGAGCACTGCAGGCATAACCACGTCCATGACGTCCATTTCAAAATCGCTGCCACTTCTAGCACTGAACAACCCCCCTCGTCCATCAACGTCATCAAAGGCCATGACAACCAATGCACTCAAGCCAAACCTGCTGAAACAGCTGCAAAGACACGCAGAGGGAGCGCCTAGAAGACAAATCTAAAGAAAAGCTGAGTAAAGGTTGGGTAAGAATTGAGCTTCAGCAGTGCTTCTAAGGCTTATATGTATCACCCGATACAGGGAGCCAATCATGAGCACCCAAAACTCCAGAACACCAAAACCCGACAAAAGCCCTCCCCAACGCAAAACCACCTTCAAGTGGAACAGCAACGGAGAGTTATCTGCGGTGGATATGGCACGAGTACTCGAGCGATTGACCAACCCAGCGCTGACCCAATGCGATCTTGCCTGTGAAGTTGATCAAAATACCTAAATCAACTTGATATTGATTCAGGCTTCATGTACTGCCTAATCGCCTTGGAAGCTACTCGTGCCATTGAGCCAAGCCCAGCAGCTGTGGCACCATCAACAAGACAAATAGATCGCCATGACAATTCTCAAGACCATCATGATAAGGCTGAAGAGAACAGCGACTATAATAGCCTTACTAGCACTTGTTTTGACAATATTCTCCCCTGCAGCAGTCTTCGCTTCTGAGATTGTTGATGTAGAAAATCCTACGCCATTAGAGCTCAAAGTCGCACAAGGCTATGCAGGCAAATTTTGCAATGGAGTTGCCATGGGCCTTACGCAAGAAAGTGCTCTTAAAATTGCAATTGCTGAAAATCGCAAACCCTCATTCAATCCCTCGTTATGGACTGCTGTCATCTCCAATGACAAGCAGCTAGAAAGTATAGACGAAAACAAAATTGCATCACTTGTTACATCAATGGTTGTCGATAAATGTGGTGACCCTCTTGGGCTAAATAGCCAAACTGATGTGGATGACTTTACATCCTATTTCATATCTACGCGAGAAGACTCATTGAGTAATTGATGAGTTCTGATCATCATTGAAATGTCCATAACAATGCAGGTAATCCTCCAGATAACTCATCCTTAGATGAATGCATTCGATCACCTGCGGCTGCATGGTCGATGTATTTAAAGGAGTTCGCCAGAGTTTCGTTAGATCTACTGCTTGGCTGAGGGCCAAAGAGCTCAATGGTGTTGAGGTCCTCAATCGAAGCGCCCAGTATCAACAAAATGCAGGAAAGCTCCATAGGCTTTAGCAATCGCGATTTAGACATGGAAACCCCCTTTCGTAACGTCACTCCCAATACCCCTGGAGGTGCGGCATCACTTCTGATCGCTCTCTTGTTTTCCAGCTTTATCTTGATCACGCAGGCTTTGTTCGTCGTCCCAGCAGGTCAAGTTGCAGTTGTGACCACGTTGGGCAAAGTCAGTGGGGGGTCTCGTCTGCCAGGGCTAAACCTCAAAATTCCGTTCATCCAAGCAGTAGCTCCCTTTGATGTTCGCACGCAGGTGAGGCCTGAGAAATTCGCCTCCCTAACAAAGGATCTTCAAGTCATTGAGGCCACTGCCACAGTGAAATATGCAGTACGGCCGAATGAAGCCGGGCGTGTGTACAGCACAATCGCCAGCAATGACCGCGAAATCTATCCACGCATCATTCAACCCTCCCTGCTCAAGGCACTTAAATCAGTGTTCTCCCAATACGAACTTGTCACTATTGCCAGCAAGTGGAGCGACATCTCAGAGCTTGTGGAACGGGCTGTCGCTGATGAACTCGATAAATTTGACTATGTAGAAGTTCGTGGCCTTGATCTCACTGGCCTTGTCATCGCTGAAGAGTACAGAGCCGCTATCGAACAAAAGCAGATTGCAGAGCAACAACTTCTCAGAGCGCAAACTGAAGTTAAAATTGCTGAGCAGGAAGCACAGCGATACGAAACCCTCAACCGCACCCTCGACGACCAGGTGCTTTTCAAACTGTTCCTCGACAAATGGGACGGTAGCACTAAGGTTGTGCCTGCTTTGCCAGGATCAAAAGGAGGCGGGACGCCTGTGATCGTAGGGGGACGTTGATCATTAATCAGATCAGCCTAATTCTCAACTGTGGAAAGAACTGAAGACGAAAATTCACTACCAGACAAAAAGCCAGTTAAAAGTCAGTTAAAAGCTAATAAAATCCCTGATTAAATATCCAAGTATTTAATCTCTGTGTTATAGTGAATTCCAACACTCACTATTGCCGTTAAATTGATTGTGGCAATAGCACGGCAATCAAAAAGAAGAGTTATTAGACTCATTAGAAAGGAGTTATCGTCACGGTGAATAATTAGAATTTGTCAGCAAATTATGCGGAAGAATATGAGTCGGTTCGCTGCCGCTTAACACCTCGATAAGTAGAAGCAAGCCATATCGTAAATTTGTGAATAGAAGATCAGTCGTGAAGCCATGCTTCCTCTGTCATTTAGCTTTTAATAGCGAATTAAGACGATTGAGGCAATGCTGAAAAGCACGATTGGGTCTATAATAAACAAATAAGTATTGAGGCTTCTATTGCCAAAAAGACATTTCTGTGTTGATAAATTTAAACTCTGAGATTTTTAAGCACTACGCATTGATCAACTGATCATTAATCTTGAGTGACAGGTTCTCAACTCTGTGCTTGCCTTTAATGGCTAACCGTGAGAAATCGTTTTACTGACGTGAAACGCCCTCCGGGACATGGAGTTGCCGAGATGGTTCCCGGACTGCGATGGCTTCTTTGGCCACTGAGCCGCTTTCTGCGTCAGAGCCTATCGATGCAGATCCTTGAAGGTTTACTGGCAGGGGTTATTGCTGGGCTGATGCTTCCCGTCGCCATGGTGGGCCTGCTTGCACCAATAGGGGAAGGCTTCCTTCGCCTGTTCCAGATGCCAGTTGTGCCGTTTTTGAGCATTTCGCTCGTGGCTGGAGTGGGACGCCTTGAACTTGCTCAAGCAAGTCGGCTACTCGGCCGAGCAGCGATTGTGCTGGTCGGCTTCTGGGTGGTCGTGCTCGGGGCAGTGCTTTTGATTCCCCTTGGCTTTCCAGATTGGCGGGAAGCATCGTTCTTTCGGCCAAGCCTCTTAGAGGCTGCTAAGCCGATGAACCTCATCGAACTGTTTATTCCAGTCAATCCATTCGCTGCATTTGCAGACACACAAATCCCAGCAGTGGTGCTGTTTTCTATTGCGCTCGGCATCGCTTTGATTTCAGTTCCAAAAAGGCAGGGCTTGATCGAGGTGTTGGACCGGGTTCAATCAGCGCTGTTGAAGATCTCTGCATACATCGCAAGGTATACACCACTTGGAGTGTTTGCGATCCTCGCAAGCACGACGTCTCAAGTTTCACCATCAGAGCTCCCTCGACTCGCCATCTACATTGTTTTGCAGGGCGGAGTTGCAGTTGTCCTTACATTTCTCTTCCTTCCCTACCTCGTTCAGGCAGTCACCCCTATCAAGGCCGGGGAACTGATCAAGTCTTTCCGTACACCGCTTTTGATTGCGTTCTCAACAGCAAATTTACTGGTGGTACTTCCATTACTAATCAATCAAGGCAAACAGCTCTTGATTGAGGGGATGGCAAGACAACGTTCCCTTGGCTTAGAAGATCGTGAAAGCCGTAAAAAGTTAGCTCAGTCGATCGAATTACCGGTTGAGGTGCTAACGCCTCTTGCGCTGGTCTTTCCTGATATGGGCCGAGTGTTGTCGCTTGCTTTCGTCCCTTTTGCAGGTTGGCTTACAGGCAATCCGTTAACAGTCGAACAAATGCCCAGCTTCCTCATCACAGGTCTGGCAAGCACCTTCCTTGAAGGCGTGCTTGCGATGACATTCCTGCTGAGCAAGATGGGCCTGCCTACAGACATGGTGAATCTCTACATCGCCCTTGATCAGTTGGCTGTAGCACGTCTTGGCACGCTGCTCGCATGCATGAGTGTGATCAGCCTTGTACTTGTTGGTACATGGATCAGCCTTGAGGGATTTCGATACAGATTATCGAAACTCTTACCGGTTGCTATCTCAATGCTAATCATACCAATATTCATCAGTGTGAGTCGGTTTATTCTCAATCAAATTCCGCAGCCAAGCAATCCATATCGAAGTCAACTCGAGAACCAAGGCTTTGTTCTGGCCAAAGAAAAAGCAGAGCTAATCGAGGAACCCAAGCCACTCGAAGAAGCCGGTATCTGGCCGTCAATGCAGGCTAGAGGAGCAATCCGTTACTGCATCCATAAGCAGGATTATCCAATGGCTTATCGCAATGTAAAACAAGAGTTAGTTGGTGCTGATGTAGAAACTGGTCTCTTATTTGCAGAGGATATGGGCATGAAAGCCAGCTTTATTCAAATCGATCACTTGGGTAATCCAAATAAGGTTAGACCAAATGGACTCGAGGCACTGAAGAATGAATTATGTGACCTAAAACTATCCAGTGATATCATTGTACCTCAGGAGTCTGCTGAGGTGTTGTACACTTCAACCAATCAAAGCTATGGCATAGGATTGCTGTTAAAGGGGAGTCGATTCAGTAGCAAATATAGATGGAAAGAGATCAAGGCTATAAAAGGTTTTCGAGTTGGCCTCGAAGCTCATTCCCCATACAGTATCAATTGGGTGCAACGATTGCTTCCGCACGCTATCTTGAACACATCGCAAGGAACGGCCGAGCTACTCAAGGAACTCAAAAATGATAACCTTGACGCAGTAATCATTTCGGCCCAGAAGGGTGCTGCTTGGAATGTACTCGAACCAAGCCTCACATTACTCGTGCCAAAACCTACAAAAAGCCTGCCGACCGCAAGACAAGTTCCTGAAGATGCGATTGAGCTTTCGAGGGTTTGGAATCATTGGCTAAAGCTGCAGGGGTTTGACGGAACTAAAAATAAAGTTTATCAACACTGGGTTGAAGGAATTGCAGATGAAGAAAAATGATGACAACAACAATATCAACCGAGCAATAAACAAGACTTGACAGTTGACTAATCAATTTAAGATCGATATCCTGCAAACATGTAGGTCAATGATATTGCTGGAATACGCTGAAATTTTAACGAGGAATCAATATTATACCCGTAAAAAAAATGACAATAAAGAATCAAACCACTGATCAGATTCAGTCATTTTGATCAAAGGGTGTTCTGTTTAGAGATCAATAACCCAATAGTTTTTGTAGCGAAGCAAAATCTAAGTACAACCATCTGCGACAGCCTGCCTCTCTCTTGATCTAGTCAGGATTGCCAGCCTTGGTCAGGCCAGAAGAAAGGGGATGAAGCTTTTTCCTAGCGCGAGGCGGCGACACCCTCAACCGTGAAGTCGGTGCACTGCTGGACAATTGATGGGCATGTGGACCCCATTCGGGGATAGGTGCAGGTTGTGCATTCCGATTGACATGCGTTGAACGGATTGGAGTTAACGATGAGCGAGAAGGCTTTATCCGTCGTTGGGAGCGCGATGCAGTCAAGGTGATCAACAATGCGATTGCGCTAATAAATACGGGGCGCAAAGTAAAAACTGAAAAGCGCCCTCCAAGCAATAGGGCAATGCCAACAACAATGGTCAGCTCGTAAGGGTGTGGAGAGGATCTCATTGATCGTCTTCCAATTCGGTAGTACTCAAGCTTCTAACGCATTGATCTTCTTGTCGCAAGGATTGCCTCGCTCTTCGAAAGTCCTGATCCAGCAGCTGAGCTGCCCATCGGTTGAGAACAATGCAAAGGGCGAATGGGTAGATGCTCAATTGATCAAAGCCGATAAGACGTCTTGCTAACAAGCAAAAAAGTGCTCAGGGACCGCGCAGATCTTGGACATCAATCAGGTGTGATTTCTTGGATTTATAGGCTGATCATCCTCCCGGCCAATTGCCTCTGCAAACCAAGCGCCATCTTTCTGAATCAAGCTGAGCGCTATCTCTAATTTTGCTGATAAAGATCTGATCGCGATTGCCTAAGTGAATCAGGTTGATCCTCACTTCAAGCTGCTCACAAGCTATTGGCAGGCTTGCCTTCAAGTCTGAAGGTCGAATCAACGCCCAACTCTCAGACTCACTCATCACTGGAGTATGGCCCAAAATGAGTTGCACAGCTTGCACCGCAGTGAGCCCCTAGGCTGATGGCCTGTTCATCAGTCCAACCAGCAGCCAAACCTGCAGTTACCCCAGCGGCAAAGCTATCGCCACAGCCATAGGCATCCACGACTGGAGACTTCAGTGAAACAGCTTGATAGCGTCCGCCAGGCCATAGCTGACCGCCTAAAGCTCCTTCAGTCGCAATTCTCAGCCGGGGAGTTGGAAAGAAAGCTGTATCTGGAACGTGTTCGCCTGGATCAAGACCACTACCAATCAGCGCATCAAGCTGAATATTCGCCTGCTCAAGTGTCTCTAGACGAACGCGAGGAGTAGCTGCCAACACACCAGCATGACGACAATGATGCAGTGCAGGTGCATCTGCAGCGGTCACAAAAACACCGTCGTAACCAGCAAGGGCTCCCCAGCCCAGCGCATCTTTTGCTCTGGGTTGTATACGCTCGCCAATCACTGTAATTGCCCGTTCCCCATGAGAATCAACAAGGCTGATCGCCCGACGAGTGGGTTGATCACGCCAAGCCACAGTCAGGCTTAAGCCAAGCTGCTGCAGTCTTTGAAAACTCTTTTCGCCGTATGAATCTCGACCTAGAGCTGTTATGAATTGAACGGGTTGTTTAACGAGCCGAGCCAATTGCACCGCGACAACAGCTCCACCGCCAGCGGGCTCTTCAAAAGAATGATCTGCATGGCTGATTACCCCAGGCTGGGGTAATTGATCTGTAGACAGGAAGGTCACCCATTCAACGTGGCCCACAACGGCCAACTTCAGCTTGGGAAGATCTGGCAGATCCTGGGGTTCCAAGAGATTCATGGTGATTGATTCACTCAATAGAAAAAGGATGCATCAGTACGGCATGGTCAGGCCGATGGGGCTGTTGGCTATCGATTTGACTAGTAACAAGCCTGGGCCGCTCGCTTAGGCCATGATCGTTGCAGGGCATGCAAAAAGCCTTGGCTGATTCGTGGCCTTAGAAAAAAGGAGGACTGGCGAATGGCGTGCCTCTTTGCTATCCATGGGTAACTGCCAAAGCACAATGGCAACACTTTTACAGGCAACTGGGGTGGAGCTAGAGCCATACCTTTGCGAGCATTGCTGTCAGATTCGAAGTCAACAAAAGGAAGCCCAGAGAGTCTGGCAACTCCCGAAATTCCAAAGCGGTCGCTGGCAGCGTCTTGATCTGCATCATTCCAGCAAGGCCGCATAATCTAAGAATGGCAAGCAGATGATCGACAGAACCAAAACCCAGTTCTTCATGGGAGCTAGGTTGGCCATCTCCTGGTTCTCTCAGCATGATGATTTGCACTGTTCACTGATGTAGAGAGTTCGCATTCAAGCTCTCAAAAGAGGGCCCAAAAGCCTTTCGCAAATGATCGTTATCGACAAGAGTTTCCTTCATTGAATGAGTAGGAAACCAGTCTGCTCGAAGGGCCTTGTAGAAGAGACGATAGGGAGAAGGTCTGACCCGTTACGTGATCAGCTTGATTAAAAACGGCTTGAGACGATTCAAGACCTGTGCTGCTCGCGATTGAGTTCGAGCAAGACCTGATCCTCAATAGCGTTCCGAAGCCATGAGGAAATAGAACGACGCTCATTTCTTGCCAAACGCTCCACCTCTGCCGCAAGCGAAAGCGGAAGGTTGACAGCCAGTCGCCTGGTGATGGTGAGATTGACAGGCATTGCCCTGAAGCTGCATCAGCCAACACACAATAGCCATAAGGGATCCAAAGTGAAGCATAGGGGTATCCCTACACACAAGGGGTTGCACTTTGCAGTAGAAAAAGTCGATGATTCAGATGCCGACAACCTCCGGCATTAAAACAACTCCACCGCAATGAGTAAATGAACAACACAATCAAGAGAACTTCAGCAACGCGTGGGCTGACAAACATCCACACGATCAAGTTGGCAGTGCTCGATGCAATCGAATATGCAGAGCAGCGAGGTGATTTAAACCTAGCTCTGGCCTACGCCGCTTTCCTCAAGAAAGACCTCGACCCATTGATCAAAGAGAGGCTAGGACTATGAAACTCACAAATGTTGTAGCAAAACATGGCTTCGTTCCATCTGCTCTTGCCCAAATCAACAATGCCAAGCTCTATGAGCGCAACAACTCAGACGGAGTTACAGAACTACTTTGCGTTCAGAAGATAGGCAAGGGCATGAGAGTTGACCGCATGCCATTGCTGATAGCATCTGGTTTAATCATCCCTATCGGGGAGGCAGTGAAACAGATCCTACCGATCTCAGAGCTCGAGGGATTTCTAGACATAACACTTAAGCCGGCTGGGTTCGATTAAGCTGGTTTTCATTGAACAGCAAAGCTCTAGTTATAAAGTATGCAAGCACTAAGTGGTAAGCGGTTAAGAGTTAATAAGAGGCCAATCTAGGAACAAGCAGATATCAATAATTAGAGAGGGGAGTAAATGGTCTTTGATTCAATCATCTATCAATAGAAAAAGAAAAGTCAGGCATCTAATCAGCTCAACTGTTTTCTTGATCAAACCACGGCCGATCATCAAAATCTTCAGAAGGATGCAGACAAGCCTCTTGCATATTTTGATCTACTTGTTGATTAACTATCTGATCATCAGTTGTTTTTGTTTCAAGTTTAGGGAGCTGTTCCCAGCCACTGTCCCACATAGAGGAGTCTTTCATTTCCTGCCAAGACACACGTAATCGTGCTTGGCCATCAAGCACAGAAACGAGATTCACCCATCGATCTGAGCCCTTGCCACCGTAGTTGATGGCAACAAAATGGCGAAAACCAAGCCGAGAAGTTGTGCTTGTCCAAGCTTTGTTGGGTGGCCAGTTCATAGGTAGAATAAGGCGATGCAAAAATCGGAAATTACATTTGTACCAAGGATTCGGAGTCGATGGAAAATATCTATAGTTTTAGTAACGAAACAAAGACAGGAGGTTCTGTTCTTTAACCATGAAAATCCTAGAGCTATCTTGAACAAAATTATGGGATTGTAGTGGGATTATGATCTACCCGGCTGGGTAGTCTCGCGGCAATCACGCTCTTTTAAACCATGGCTAGCTGCGAGTATTCTGCAGAGAACGGAAGCCTAGGGAATCAATGGTTTGCGTTAAGTGGTGTCAAAGATGACGACTATCAATTGATTAGAGACCCTAAGCATCTAAATTGAGACATGGCTAAACTCAAGACCGACAAGTCAGCACCATGGCCCTTGTTGGTGATCAGCTTCTTCATCTCGTTATTTATTGGCAGCCAATTAGGGCTTGTTGGACAGATGCTCTTATCTGATATCAGTGAGCAAATGAATTCTAATGGAAGCAAAGATCAACAGTATAGAACTGAGAATGAAGAGCCACAGACTCAACAGTCAAGCTGTATCCAGCCCGCAGATGGTGGCCCAGCATTGAATGAAAATTTTGAGCCATGCACAAATTAGAGTGTTTTTTCTGATCCTTGAAACAAGATTCTTAAGATGGCTAACACAGCCAGGCAGCCAATCAACAAAGTAGCTGATTAGAACGAACAGAATACAGATTCGCGACTAACCTTGGCAAGGAGAAATTAAATAACAAGAAAGATTACCGGATTTGAATTTCTCGCTAGTAGAAATTAGTCTCCGGTTTTAATGATAATCTCAACACGTCGATTACGTTGACGCCCTATTGGATTATCGTCGCCTTCTTCAGTTGTGTTAGAGGTCACTGGCTTCAATTCCCCAAAGCCCATGGTGACGAATTGAACATTGCTTAGGCCACCCTCAGAGACAAACCAATCTCGAACTGAAATTGCACGCTTCTCAGAAAGAGTTTGATTGTAGTCATTCGAACCCTTTGAGTCAGTATGACCCTCGATGCGAACGTCCCCTCGGGAAGACTCACGGATGCGTTTGGCGACAGTCTCAAGAGAAGTAACAGCTGATGGCTTGAGGTTGGCTTTATCGAAATCGAAGAGAACATCAGCAGCAAGTTCAATAAGAATCTCACGTTCTTTCTCAATAACAATGTGTAGATCTTCAATAGAGTACTCAATCGTATTTACGTCAAAAACCAAATCATGGGTTTCATACAAAAGACTGTTTAGTTTTTGCTTGGTGTTATAAGTCGGTTTATCAAGCTTACTGGATTTACTAGTTGCTATAACAGGCATGGGTTGCTGAAAATCATATACCCAAGCCTGGATAGGTTTTATACTACCTGATTGTATTAGAGCAACAGAAAAGGACATTAAATAGAAAAGCCGTTGATACCTAATTGGTAATGACATTGGATCAACCTTCTATCCGTACATCCTCTATAGGTACTGTGCCAGGTATATAGATCGAAACACTCTCTACTTCAACTGGTGGCGCAGGGAACTTAGCCCAAACTTTATAAGAGCTTCCGGGGTTCAACTTTGTTGGGCTATTGACTTTGGTAGTCATAGGGTTTTTATCTGCTTTGACAACAAGATGTTTCTTCTGGTTAACATTATCAACTATGTATGAATCCGCGAGCCAACTGCTTCTAAGATTTGTCCAACAATGTGAGTTGCACAATGTCACTTCCTGGTCTGTGTTATTAATATAGCGCCATTGTAAAGTAAGTGTATTATCGCTTGATCGCTTTACCCTAAGAAGGGCTACGTCGAGTCCATTTTCATGCTCTTCTAAAGCCAAAACTTTCTCATTTCTTGGAATCGGTTCTCTGGCAATCTTTTTCTTTTCTTCTTTTGCCTGTTGTTGATCCTTTTCTACCTCCACTCTCTCCTCAGTACTCATGTCTCTAGAGGATTCCTGAGGCTCACTGCTCCCTAAACATCCACTACACAGGATCATTACAAGGGATAAACTGGTCAAGGCAAGTGGGGCTGATTTTTGGTTGCTCATGATGTTGGATTTTGATTTGACATTCGAACAATGGAATTAATTGACAATTGTATTAGTATTCTTAACTTTTTTATAACTGACTCATGAAAAATAGGCAAACCAGTGTTACGAAAATCAACCTTTCATTATCAAAACATTTCTCAGCAATCAAATGAAGGGGTAATTTTACCGAAGACTTGCTTCATTTAAAATGTTTACAAAACAAAGATTGGGCTTCATAATGACGGCCGTGATTCGTTAGATATTTCACGCGTTTTAAAATCTGTGCCTTTTGTTGTTTTTTGGGAGTGTCGCTGTTCATTGGTCTGAAATAAGTGAGAAAGCATAAAGCTCTCAATGTTGATAGTTTCTCCCAATAATGCCTGATCAGTAGTGATCAGAGACGAGATATGCTGTGATCCTGCTCACACAAATATTCGTCGATGCAAAGGCTTTGAACCGTAAACGCAAGAAATTCACTTTGATTAGGGAAACCCAGGCAATGGTAAATACTTATAAGCTGGTTGCAATTGAAACACTTTGCATCAAGTATTGAGTTGAGTCAATGTTGTATGGCCACTCAATCTAAACACTTTTACGAGCATGTTATAGCCATTGAACTGTTATTAGGTTTGTCTTTCCAATAAAAATAAATTCATGAGTAAACTCGTCATTCACGAATTTTATTTTGATATCTCCGTTGCCTCGCCAGCTGGCCTGTCAAAGACAAACTTGAGAATTAGGATTGCAAGTCCTAGCATGAAGGTGATCACATTGAACAGGATCACTGGCATAGAATGTATGCCCCAGCCATATATCTCCCATAGGATGATGCCGGCTATGAAAAGAATGAACATCACGTAAGAGATGTCTTTTGCTGATTTAGACCGCCAAACCTTGACTAATTGAGGAACAAAAGCAATTGTGGTTAGTGTTCCAGCTATTAATCCCAAAACATCCATAGAAGAGAGAGAGTCCATCAGGGCCTCCTGAGCCATAAGGATAATTTTTGGCTAAGCCTTACAGACTCTATTGCAGTGGCCTGACGTGATCGCTACGTCAAGACAACTAATGAGGTCAGCATTCGTATAGCCGTTGCTTGCCTGCCACGGGGAGTGAATGTCTTACGTTGCTACAAAGCCCTGGTTGTTTCCTTGTTCTGACATGAGTCGATCTGCTCTGCTTCGCTCTACGCAGCAATGCTTCTAGAACCAACCTGCTGAGCCTCAGGGGTGACGATCCACAAATGATGAGAACGTCTTCGTTGTTTGCCCGATTTCAGCAACACTATCGGCTCAGACAAGCAAAGCCCTTTGCCTGTCATGAAATTTGGCAGTCAAACAAGAAATAGAAAGCATTTGTCTGGTGATTTGCTGAGGGATGGTCAGGCAAGGTCTTGCTTTTCTCTGCAGTGATTGACCATTGTCGAACTCCAACCTATGGCTGAACAGAGCTTTAACCAATTTCACTGGGCTCCAACAACTCAACCAGGCAAAGCTGGGTCGACTGCAAGGGTAGACAGATGTTCCAATGATCTTCAGGAACAAACTGCTGCTTGTGGGATCTCTGTTTCATCTGGCCTCTAGCGCAAAACAGCATTGGGTATGACTGGTCAAGCTCATTGCATGACCAGATGGCAGCTATCTAAGGGTTGTAAGGCAGAATTCGCCGGCGTCTTCCATTTTAATCAAGACTTTCAAGCAACGTCTCCCTTCAAGAATTCCACCAAGGGTTTTTTCTTGGTTGATTGTTTGCTGTAATTGGATATTCTCAATTGATCTGATGACAACTGCTCGAGACCGAATCAATGCTCACCTCCCTATCGTTCTGGAGGTTCTGCGCACTGGATCCTTGGTTGTAATTGCCCTAAGCACGATCTGCGCTAGTCAGTCCCTTAAGCAAATGGCTGGTGGTCACGATGCGCCCTCTGAAGTGAGTGCGACCCATAAGGGGCCTAACTGAAGCCAAAACTGAGTAGTTCTTTATCGACAGCGATAGAGCAAATATAAAAGTAATGCTCATTCGTCGACTTTCCATTTGAAGGTTGCTTTTTCCCTAGCTATGTTCTATGCCAAACGTTATGAAAAGACAATGAGCATCTATTAGCAGGGCACTATGGGCATTGAATGACAATCCGATTATTTAGACTCTCTGGCTGTCTTCAAGCGACAAGAGAAACCTTGCTTTGTTAAGGCTTCTCAATATCTGATGCGTTAATTTATGACATCCAGAGTTTATACATGGCTACCTAGTAAAAAATAATGTCAGCCTAAGAGCTAGAGTCAAGACTTGATTCTTCTCATCAGACTTTCGCCAGGTGTTATCAATAAGTTTAAGAACAGTTTCTTCAACTTATCTGATTTTCTAACGCCTAACCTTTTGATTAGAACCTGGCAATCTTTAAGACACCAAAGCCAACTCTGACATCTTTGATGGCCACGCCCTCTTAAGTTATGGTTAATGCCATGGCGAGCCTGAGTTGGTTGACAAAATTAAAGGATTCTATTTAATAGAGTTAAAGTTTTTTTGTATTTAGCTAGTTACTGCAAGCCAAATTCCAAAAACTGCCATAAAAGATGCAGCTATTCCTCCAATCCTTAGTCTATCGCCTTCATAGCGGCAAAGAAGCAAAGCCATTACAGGTGAGCTGCTCAGTAATGTAACCCCAATCCCTAAGGGAAGCTTTTGCAGAGCTAGCTGTTGCAAAATAATCCCAAGGTTGGTTCCCAACAATGTTGCAAACAGAATCCTGGGCCAACGGATTTGCGACGGACGTGGATAAGGAACTGACCGAATGCATTTTCGAAGCCAAGGAATAATGAGCAATAATCCACCTAGTAAGCGAATGGCAGCACTTTGTAAAGGTGTGATCTGTCCTAGAAGGAGTACTTGTCGTGAGAGTGCGGCACCACTAACGCCGCAAATCACACCAGAGAGAGCAAAGAGTAGCCCCAAACGTTGAGACGAGAAATGACGGCTGACAATCATTCCCTTTTCGGGTGGCTGCTGAAAGGCTGCAATCACAACTGATGTTGCAACAAGGATTGCTCCAAGCCAAGACCTAAAATTTATCGTCTCAGCTAAAAATGTCATTCCGTAAAAGCTCGCCAAAAGAGGTCCTAGCGCTTCAATCGTCAACGTTCTTCGTGTTCCAAGTCGTCGCAGAGCAGCGAAGTAGAAGCTATCTCCCAATGCAATACCTAATGCGCCACTGGCCATCAACAACATCAAGCCATTGGTCTGCTCAGACCATGGCAAGAATAGAAGTACAGGGCACAAAAATAATGTGGCAATGACGATCTTAAGACCATTTAATTGCCAGGCAGTTAATGACGTATCGATTGAGCGCCAAAGACTACTACTTAATGTCCAAGCAAGAGATCCAGAAAGCGCGGCTAAAACACCAATAACCATTGAATGATTTAATCAGAATAGAGAAGTAAAATCACAGCTTCTCTGTAGGCTAGAGATTTCTATTGGGGCTAGGTGATGGCAACCCCCATGTTGGAATCGGCGGTGGCTCTTCTCCAGCTGCCAATGATTGTTGCCAGCCTTCTAGCCAGGCTTTCATTTCTTTCGGAGTCAGCACTCGCTCCAAGCGGCGAATCAATTCTTGTGGAGGGTGTGGCATCAGTATGTTCCTGATTAGTGCTGGCCAAACCACAGATTTGCCTCTGCTCGACCAGTCTCCATCATTAGCTTCTGAACTTTTAGTCCACCTAGATATAGCTCTACCAGCATGAGGTGAACATGATCATGGACAATCGCTCGATTTTAAAGTCATGACTATCAAAAATATGGCGTAGGTGATCCCTGCCGACCCTTGCTGAAACGTCTGCACCAACCAACGTTGTGGGGGTTGTCGTTGCGATTGTCAGAGCAACAAGGGAGGAAAATCAGCCCGATCGGCTGAGTGACGCCCACGCCACAGACGAACTCAGAGTGATTCTCTACAAAATGGCCGAACCTATTGGTGGCAAAGGTTTTACTGATAAGCACTCCAGAGATTAGGATTCTTGCGTGGCGGGGCGTGGCGCAGCTTGGTAGCGCGGGTGCTTTGGGAGCACTAGGTCGCAGGTTCGAATCCTGTCGCCCCGACTTGAATCTCAGCGAATAGCAAAAGCAGGTTTGCGCTAAGGCTGCGCTAGGAGAGGTTGCTGCCACGGCCGTAGCGCAAGACTTTCGATCAAGCGACTCAGCAGCTGTTGACTTATTTCAGAACCAGTTGGTACATTTTTTTCACCGAAAGAGAAGAGCGCCTCGGGTCCCCCGAGCTGCTCTCCGCCAGGGTCTCCCTGGTCCCTAACCAGCTCCATTCATGAGTTGGCTCACTGGAAGTAGTGAGGGTTTCTATGAGTTGGCTCACTGGAAGTAGTGAGGGCTACCCATAGAAGTTTGTCGAAAGGACGGTTCTGTACACCCCCTTCTGAGGAAGATTCAGCAGAACTGTCAATGTCCCGTAATCGTTACGCCAACAAAGCTCGCAATGAAGCCCGTATTCATGGGCAGACTTTGCGTGGCAAGTCAAAGCGTGATGTAAGCCGACAAATCACGCGTTTGATCATGGCCGGGCGGGATGATCTCGATGTCAACTCAACGCCTGCTGACTGGCTTAGGTCTGATGCTCGCTTTAGTGAGCGCGTCGCAAATGGCGAGGTGCAAACACTTGCCTCGCATGGACTGTCTCAGTCAACGCTGGATCAGCTCAAGCAATTGAGAGGTTTCGAGGACGAGTTCAAGCAACGCTTGATTGATCTGTAGCTCTTCTGAAGAAGGGGATCTTTTCTGATCCTCATGAACACTGACCAACCCATTTGGGCAACAACAGAAGAAGCCGCCGCTGCATTGCAGATGGGCAAATCAACTCTGTGGGCCCTTCATCGTGGTGAAGAACTCACCGCTGGCCAGCATTGGATATACCGGACAGGGAAACCAAATAGCCCTGTCGGCTGGAGCATCCCGGCCCTTAAGCAATGGCAGATTGAGAAAACCAAACGAATCACCAAAGCACGCAAGCAGGCCACTGCAATCAAAGCCGCTGAAGTCGAATCATTTGATGAGCCTGATGCCGTTACGCCTAACGAGGCGGAATCATGAGGTTCTCAGAACTGCATCGCCTTGAAAAACTTCAAGATGCGCTTGCTCTTCTTCCAGTTGGCTGGGGGAGTGAATGTAAAGGCCCGATGCTCAAGGGCTGGCCTGATCACCCAGGACACACCACAGAACAGCTACAGAACTTCCCTGGCATTCGTTCTGTTGGTGCTCGCACTGGCGCACTAACTGGGCCGCTGTTGGCTTTTGATTTCGATGGTGAAACGTCTATTGAATACGCCTGCTCAAAGGGGTTGGATCCACGGTCTGTCACAACGTGGCAGGTGCACCGCGATAACGACCCATTTCGTTTGAAGGTTCTGTATCGGCCAACACCAGATCAGATCGCGCGATTGCCACACCTTGGCGGGACTCCTGAATTTCAAGGCAAGACCATCACCGCAAACAAAGAAGGGGAACGAAAAGGTGAAGCTCTAGAAGTTTTCTTTGATGGTGCTCGTCACGTCATCATCTGTGGCGAACATCCTTCTTCTGGTGGCAATTACTTCTGGCCTGAAGGACTAGGCCCAGAAGTGTTCAGTGCACCTCCAGATGACTGGATGGAGTATGCGATTGAAGTGGCCACTGAAACCACGAACCGCAAACGCACAGGTGCAAAACAAAGCACCACACGCCAAGGCACGCGCAAGCTCAACCCGTGCCCTATTTGTGGCAGGCATTCCGGCTCTGGGGGTTCTTCTCTTTGGTGTGACGAGACATCAGACGGGCTGATTCTTTGCATGCCGGGCAGCACTTTTAGCGCTGAACAAAAACATGGCCCGCTCGTAGTAGGGCAAATCATCAATGGCTTGGCAGTCGTAAAACGCACCCCAATCCCTGAAGGTGATGTTCTGACCTTCAAGGCTCATGAGCAGCTAACCAGCAGAAGGTCACGTCCTATGCGGACTTTTCGTTGGGGAGCTGTAAGGAAATGACAAGTCCAATCCCCAACCCTTCTCCTGCCGAACTCAAGCGTCAACTTCAAAAGGATCGAAGCAACTTCAACAAACTGCGCGGATATGCAGAGCAGTTATTGGCCGAAAAGGTTCGACCTGAAGAACGCTCAACCCTGCTAAAGGCCGTGGCATTTGACGTTGGCCTTCAGCTAGGGCAGAAAGAAATCTTTGCTATTAACGCTGAAGCAAGAAGACGGCTTCAAGGAAGTGCTGGACCTGCAACGCAGAAAGATGAATTTGATATTCCCGAACAGATCTGGGCGTGGGATCAAATCCTGGCCGCACAAACCCCCAACCTGCTTGTTGCATTGCAGAAAGTAGGCAAGACAGCATTGATGGCTGGTCTTATCTCCGCATGGCATTACGGCAGAGGTGAATTTCTCGGTTATCAGCTGACAGGCCCGTGTCCGCCGGTCTTAATCGCTGGCACTGATCAAACCATCGCTGATTGGCGTGCTGTATTGGCTCCGGTTGGTCTCATGGAGCAATCGGATACAGGCAAATGGCGACTTACTCGAGAAGGCCCGATCAAACGTCTCTGGTCTCGATCACGCCCCGTTTACTTCGATATGCAGGGTATTGAAGAAATCAGCGAAGCCTGCGCTGAAACCCCCGGAGCCCTGCTGTGGTGTGACACGTATGCAGCGTTGATCGCACCATTGGGCCTCGATGAGGCAAAACCAGAAGCGGCTGAGCCGCTTTACAACCTTATGGAGATGATCGAGCCGTATAAGACAACTCCGGCTTTATTGCATCACTCCAGCAAGTCCAGAGCCAACGAGCGAGCCTCTAATGCCTCTCGTAATTCAAATGCCATCCCTGCGGCTGTCTCACAAATCATCAGCCTTCAATGGCTTGAGCCTGACAAAAAAGGCGATCAACGCATCAACCTCACAACAGAAGGTCGCAATAGCAAACCGATTGATCTTGTTATTGAACAGATTGATCGCAGCCAATGGATTAGCCATGGCACTGGTCAAGACATCAAGGAAGCCAAGAATCTTGAACAAGTCGAAGCCAAGCTCTCTGCGCGGCAAAGGAACGTCTTGCAAGAGGTTCGTAATCAGTGGACTGATCATCACCTCGAAAGTGATGCGCCAGGAGTGTTTAGCGCGCTCTCTGATGACGAGTTCGATCACGTTCGCAAAGCTCGCGCGACCCTTGAGCAACTCGTCGACAAGCATTTAATCGATAAGCGCAACGTCAATGATCCACGAGCTGGCGGCACTGTTATTCGCTACCGGCCCATTGGCTCTGATCTCAGCCTCGCGCGCGTGGGTATCCAAAAACACCCTCCCCAGCCTCCCCAGGTTCCGGAGGTTGCTAATGCAAGTCTGCGATTTATTCAGTCTCCTTTGTCTCCTTTGCTCAATGCAAAAGAGGCTGAGGAGGCTGAGGAGCCTCAAAACAAAGCCCCGCGCGCGCGAGGTAATACCTCTTCTCTCCTCGGGCTGCATGAAGACATCTTCTGGGAGATCGTCGACGAAAACCCCGACGCTTTGCCGAATCCAATCGCTAACAAGTTCATGGTTGCTACTGGTCGAATCCTCGAGGGTCGGCAGGTCCGTGCATTACTGCAAAGCCGACCCCTGAACTAATTCCTGCCAGAATCCAAAGCATGGGTAAAAAATGCACCAAGTACGAAAAAGAAAAGCGCATCCTGCAATTTGTACAGATGCTCTCTAAAGGTGCAGTCAACTCAGAGTTGATTCGATATGCCGCGGATGAATGGGGTATCGGAAAACGACAAGCTGAGGACTATCTCGCAGAAGCACGGCAGGTTGTCATTGATGACGTCAACCATGACCGCAAGATTGTTGTCGCTGAGATGGTTCACATGATGAAGGCCGTGATGAAAGAAGGCTTTCGTACAGGTCAGCTGAATTCAGTCATTGGAGCAGCGAATACGTTGTCGCGTGTGGCCAAGCTCTAAAAACGCGTAGCTGCTTGTTGAGGGGCTTGAAACAGCAAGTTCGCGGGGATGCCGAGGGGAAGGCTTGCATCCGTAAAACCTATAGCGGTCACGGTGAAAATCACAGCCCAAGGGTTGAGCGGAAGTGGCTTATGGCTGTTGTTGCTCAATTCATAAGCGATGTGGGTTATCAATATGCCTAAGCGATACAAGCTGACGACGCAATATTTACCACTCAAGAGTTTCACTAACAGAATTGAATCTATAGTCCTAAAAAAGTCTATCTAAACTCCGAAGGCTAATATACAACTTCTTGCTCAATAAGCCAAGCTACTTATTCCAGACAGAGATCCTTTTATACCTCTCAGAAGTTTCAGCAGACATCATTCACGCTCATGAACAACATATACACAGTACACAAGCCGCACTATCTACATTGAAAACCAAGCCAATGAGTATTAAGATGATTTAGATAGATACAATTCTAGATAGTAGGCACGTTACCATTCTCCTATCAAATAGAAAGGTTCATGAGCGCATCAAGGAAAGTTCTTCTAGTCAACACCAATGCAGACTCTGCAGCTGCTGGAAAGACTAAACATACACTACGCTGGGCTCTTGAACAAACACAGAAGGTTGAAGGCGATTATGAAATTGTCTTCCAGCGAGCTGACAATAAAACATATACGAATAGCTTTGGCACTGGCTACTGGACATTTGCACTAAGAACGCCTCTGCCTGTCATCGAAAAAAGCAACATCAAAATCAATACTTCTGTCCCAAAGTCTATTGTCATAATCCCTCAAAACGCGAAACAAAATACAGATGGCACATACAGTCATGGGACAGTAGGAAACGCCCCCCTATTGACTATTGCCAATCCTTATAAAGCATCACAAGCCACGATCCCAATAGTAACATTAAATGAGGTTAATTTCGTCAATAATAGTGTTAACGGTAAGAATGGCTCGAGTGCAAGTAAGGGTGGTGGAGGTGGTGGTGGTGGACTTGGCGCAGGGGCAGGAATTTTACTAGGAGCAGGAACGCTAAATATTAAAAATTCTATTTTTCAAAATCTCAAAGTAAGTGGTGGAAAAGGCGGCAGCGGACAGGTGAATTTCACTGTTCCAGTAACCATCATTGGTGCAGGTGGTGGTGCTGGAGGGCCGCTTCATGGATCTTGGGAAGGTGGAGCAATGGGAGCTAGATCACATGGAGACGGTGGAATATTTGGAGTTGCACCTCCCGCAGCTGGACAATCAGCAAAGGCTGGAGGGCGAGCAGGCGGTACAGGTAACCACCTATCCCCTAATTATTGGGGGACCAATGGTGGACATGGCGGAGCTGGAGGGAAAGCTGGAAGGGGGGGTACTGACGCTGCATGGAACAACGTTCACGGTGGAACCGGCGGCAGTGCAAGTAGCACCACTGAAATAGGGCGTGGTGGAGGCGGAGGTGGAGGTGGAGGTGGAGCTGGTAGCTACGAATATGGTGGAAATATGCATCAAGGAAATTCAGGCCGAGGAGGTAGCGGAGGAAATGCGGGCTTTGGTGCAGGTGGTGGTGGTGGTGGTGGTATGGGGGGACTCGCCGTTCAGAGTGTGGGGAGGCGAGCAACGCTCAGGTGGTATCTCGGCAGACCAAGCTCTGGAGGATCAGCCGGAAAGAGCGGTGATCACGCTGGCCCTGCAGAGAGTGGCTATGGCGTTGGCCATAAATTTATAAATAAAAATGAGGGTTTCCCTGGTGGCAAAGGCGGAGATGGTGCATCCCTTGGAGGCGCAATATCTATCTTAAGTGACAACGCAACTGTCAATTTGGAGAGTGTAGACTTTATCGGAAATACTGCATCCGCAGGGCCTAAAGCAAGTCAATACGCGACACTATTCTCGAGATACAAAAAACCTGGGATAGTAAAACTCAAGGATGTAAACTTTTATACGTCTACTAACGACGGGAATCCAAGAAAAAACCTTCAAGGCTTAATTACAAGCAATGGCATTCATGCACATCTGGGGCAACTAAATGACAATCAATCGTACAAGCCTCCGGTACATATGGGTACATCATCGATCATAAAAGAGAATGTGGCCAAGATACGCAACAAGCAAATAATTCAAAATAAGCATGGCACAAGCGACACAAACATCATTAGCTTTGAAGACTCTGGTTCAGGCAAAAGAACATCAACCGTTACTAGTGATTTTACTGACCCAAATAATCCCTTTCATCAAATACATCGACAATTGGTGCCCGATCAAACAGATACAATCGAGCAGGAGTATCAAGATGCTGTCAACCAAAGCTTTTGGGATGCCGTCAACGGGGTCGCGGGTGACATGCCAGATATCATCGAATCAACATTAATCTCGAGAAATATACTCAAGGAAGCAGAAATATTCGATCCCAAAATTCCAATTGCAACAACAGTGCTTAAAAATGCATTCAGCCACCTTTACACAAAATATAATGCCAAGTCGAAACGTGATAAAGACATGGCGGCGAATAATAAGAAGCAGAAGGAGCTCTTTGACTTTCTAAACCAGAATAGAAAAGCTCAGATAGGAAATGTTACTTATGACATAAAACAGCAGAGGAGGTCAGTAGAGATTCATGACTTTACGGTTGGGGAAGATATCATTCTCTTCCCCAATATGACAAATGTAGAGAATATCCAGGTCACAAATATTAGTGGAACAAGCAATGGTTACTGGATCAAAACAGCACAAGATACTAATGAAGCTAGGGGAATCTGTAAGATCTTTTTAAGTGCAGAAAGCGCACAGGACATGAAAACTGCTACAGGAGGCGCACAGTACATCAACAGTCTGATAAGACGGCCTTCGCAAATTAATAATGAAGATGTCCTAGAGACCTACCAAAAAGGAATTCATAAAGATACCTGGACTATGTCAACACGGCAACTGCTTGATAAACAAGACACTAGGGATGTGCTTTATGGGCCCGCCGACACGATTGTCAGAATTGATAGAGCAACAAGCGACGGACCTTCAGTTCGATATAAAACCGAAACAAGAAATGGTGATGATCAAGTCTATGGCTCAAATGGAGATGAAGACATAACCACACATGGTGGCGACGATCTAATCATGCCTTACAGGGGTAACGACAACATTAATGCTGGTAATGGCAATGACATAGTCAGTTATACATGGCTAAAAGATAAAAATGATCAAAGAATAGCTATCAAAGTGGTTGGCACGACCCATGACGATAGAGGGCATCAAACACCAAGGATGAAAGTGACGACTGCAAACCAGGCAGTAACCCTAAGCTCAAATATCGATAATGCTGAATCGATCGCAGCCTTCGGAGAAAGTGATATTAACCTCAAAAATATCGGTAGCCCTGAGGGTGGTATCTATTCAATTCGTACAGGTTCTGGAAGCGTAGTCAACGGGAGTAAGTTTAATGACTTGATGATCATTTCATATGATCTCGATGAAAATGCAGGCTCGGATAGTGAAGCGCCGTTTAAAAAGACAACCAAAATTTACGGCAATGGTGGGGATGATGACACAATTAGGCTTTTGATAGATAAACTCCCAGCTGGCTGGGTATTATCACCGTTACTACTAGACTATAACAAATCAACGAGAAGTGGCGCAGTTAAAATAGGCAAACTTGCTCCATCATCGTCGAATGCTACATTCGATTCCTTACACACAATATTAGAATACGAAGGGATTGATGTAAAGAATGTCTTGCATCAAGGCATAGGAGATAAAAAAGCAGAAGGGTGGCGGCGGTGGAAATTGGCGAGACGAACTGGAGATTTGGAAGATTGGCGAAGCTATCAGCAGTTCTATGGGAGGTCGTTTAGTAAGGGGTTCCTAAACGACGACAACCTTCAACCTTCCTTTGGTTTTCGTAATTTAGACAATAGAATGCCTGCATTTCATTTCATGGAGAAGAGAGACCAATTTCTCTCAGGAAAACTAGATAGATATTATCTAGATGATTATGATATTTATGATTATGATGAAGACCTTGGCAGTGACGAAACGGATACTATTTATAGTGGAGAAGAAAATGATAAAGTCTATGGCGGTGACGGCGAAGATAATCTCTACGGAGAGTCTGGTGACGATTTTATTGATGGAGATGCGGGTAATGACACCATTAATGGCGGCATCGGTGACGATATCCTCCATGGAGACAATGGTGATGATCAAGTAGTTGGTGGGGAAGGCAAAGATATCATCAGCGGAGGCAGTGGCAAAGATATTATCAACGGAAATAATGGCAATGACAAACTGACCGGCGGTGACGGACAAGACAATCTCAATGGAGGCTCAGGGCAAGACTTTCTCGGCGGTAATCTTGGCGTTGACTCGTTATCAGGAGGTGATGGCGATGATATTCTCAGCGGAGGTGATGGCGCAGATATTCTCAGCGGTGACTCCGGCGACGATGCCCTCTACGGGGACAATGACAATGACCAACTCTCTGGAGGTGACGGAGACGATGGACTAAGTGGAGGTGACGGAGCGGATATCCTTAGAGGGAATCGTGGCGATGATTATTTAACTGGAGGTGACGGAGCGGATATCCTTAGAGGGAACCGTGGCGATGATTATTTAACTGGAGGTGACGGAGACGATATTCTCAGAGGCAATCATGGTGATGACTTAATCAATGGAGGTGACGGAGCAGATATCCTTAGAGGGAATCGTGGTGATGACTTAATCTATGGAGGTGACGGCGACGATATAATCCAAGGGGACCTTGGTAATGACCAACTAGAAGGTGCTGCAGGCGAGGATTCATTTGTCTTCGGCAAAAAACCGGGCACTGATACAATTTTAGATTTCGACGTGAATAAGGATAAAATCATTTTAGAAAATTACGGCGAAAACCTAGATACCTTGACTTTCAAAAACAAACGTACTGACGCTGATGAAAGTATTGTTGGTGTCATTCGTGGCAATGATGGCCTCAGAATCAAGCTCTATGATGTTGATGTCGAATCGAATAAATTCGCGGATGAGTGGTCTGAATTTATTACCAGTGATTCGTCGTCTATATGAACCATCTAATTACCTCAAGAAAAAGTTTTCTTCCATGTTCTGGCTGCCATAGGCACCTGGAGAGGAGCTAGTAGATGATAAGTTTAAAAGAATCATCAATCAGAAATGGCGATCAAACTCTCAGGCTGTGGTGATTAAGTTAGGAATATAAGTAGTTTTAGGGCAAAAGAAGTTGAAGATGAATTTGTGATGAATGCGTAAAACTATTGCTGGTTTTCGCCTGCTAAAGAAGACACTAAGGCAACTTTCTGCAAGTCAATGGTGCCAGGTATCGATGGTTGTTTCAAGCCAATAGTGAGGTGTTTCAAGAAATAAAAAGCCCCCGCTTTTGCAGGGGCTTTTGGCGGGTATCCTCCATCAAGCGAGTATCAAGGATCAAATTACCCCATTAATCAACAAAGCGCCACTTAAGGATCAATAGGATCGGATTCGTCAGAAACATCCCACAAGGACAATGCAAAAATCGTGCACCCTTACATCCCGATTGGCTGGTGTTGCAGATAACGCCTGAATTGCAGGCATCACTGCTGGTTCACTCTTGCTTGGTGCTCCATAACCATTGCTTCCAAAGCGATATTTAATGTCTGCCGTAAAGAGTGTATCAAAGGCTTCGTCGTAAGAAAGATTGGCGCCAAGCGTTAAACCATTGCTGATGTTGTAAGCCAACCTTCCTTTAACACCAGAACCATCAGCATCATCTAAATCGCCTTGCTGGTAGTAATAACCAACAGAAGCATTGAGATCTGGTGTGATGCTGTAGCCAACATCTAAGCCGTAGGTATCAAGAGCACCACCTTTGTAATGGCTATTCAGGCGTTTCTCAACATCACCAATAGGAACCAGTGCATATGCATTGAAGTCCCAAGTGTCTGAGACTGCTTCTAACCCTGCAGCAACCTGAGAGAAGAAGACATCACGCTTATCAAAGACATTGACGCTGGTATCCGCATCACCTGTATTCATCGGCCGACTGTCATAGCCAGCATTGATGCCATACATCCAAGAGCGATCACCATTGAGCCAGCGATAACCAAGCCTTGTTGATGTGCTGATCGTGGTACCAGCGACATCGGTATTAACGATGCTGCTTTCACCATCTCGATCAGCGAAGTTGGCATTGGCTAGAGCATCAATAAACCAAACGCTGTTCTCGCCAACGGCAATCGGAAGAAACGCTCCAATACCTGCTTGATTGGGTGTTCCTGCTCCTTGCAATGCGCCTTGGAATCCCCAGTTGAACTGCACAGCGTCTTTGAGGTTGATCTCCATCACGCCTAGATCATCTGCACTGCCGTCGTCTTGAGCAGTGACTGGCTGGATTGGTGAACTAGCTAAGGCAAGTGCAGCAGCACCAGTAAGCGATAGAGGAAGGCGAAGGGAACGCTGCACTGGGTTTGAACGCTTAAAAGGTCACTCATTATCTGGAATGTTTTTGGTTGCTGCTATCAGCAGACATCAACTGAAGTACTCGATCTCACCAGGGCAACAAGGATTGCCATGGGCTTGGGATATTCGCCTCAATCAAATTCCTGAGGATTGGCATCAGATTGAGGTGAGATTTAGAAAAACAAATGGAATTAGAGATGGAGATCAAACTCTCAGGTTGTGGTGATTAAGTTAGAGAATATAAATAGTTTTAGGGTTAATGAAGTTGAAGATGAATTTGTGATGAATACTAAAAACTATTGCTGACTTTTACCTGCTAAAGAAGACATCAAGGCAACTTTCTGCAAGTCAATGGTGCCAGGTATCGATGGTTGCTTCAGGCCAATAGTGAGTTACTTAAAGAAATAAAAAAGCCCAGCGATTGCAGGGGCTTATAGAGGGTATCATCACTCACACATTCATGTGTTTTGTGGATCTAATTCCCCTCTCCCCATAACACAAAAAGTCGTGCACCCTTACTACACACCTTCAGCCACATCCCCACCACGACAAACAGTTAATATTAAAGTCGTGCACCCTTACATCCCGATTGGCTGGTGTTGTAGATAACGCTTCAATCGCAGGCATCACTGCTGGTTCTTTCTTGCTTGGTGCTCCATAACCATTGCTTCCAAAGCGATATTTAATGTCTGCCGTAAAGCGAGTGTCAAAGGCTTCATCGTAAGAAAGATTGGCGCCAAGTGTTAAACCATTGCTGATGTTGTAAGCCAGTCTTCCTTTAACACCAGACCCATCAGCCTCACCGAGATCACCACTTTGGTAGTAATAACCAACAGAAGCATTGAGATCAGGTGTGATGCTGTAGCCAACATCTAAGCCGTAGGTATCAAGAGAACCACCTTCGTAATGGCTGTTCAGCCTGTGTTCGTCATCACCGATTGGAACCAGTGCATAGGCATTGAAGTCCCATGTGTCTGAGACTGCTTCTAAACCTGCAGCAACTTGAGAGAAGAAGACATCACGCTTATCAAAGACATTGACGCTGGTATCAGCATCACCTGTATTCATTGGCCGGCTGTCATAGCCAGCATTGATGCCATACATCCAGCTGCGATCACCATTCAGCCAGCGGAACCCCAAGCGGGTTGAAGTGCTGATCGTGGTGCCAGCAACCTCTGTATTGATGATGCTGCTGTAGTTGTCGTAGTCAGAGAAGTTGGCGTTAGCTAAGGCATCAATAAACCAAACGCTGTTCTCACCAACAGCAATGGGAAGAAAGGCGCCAATGCCGGCTTGATTGGGTGTGCCTGCTCCTTGTAGTGCACCTTGAAAGCCCCAGTTGAACTGCACAGCGTCTTTGAGGTTGATCTCCATCACCCCGAGATCTGATGCATTGCCGTCTTCTTGAGCAGCGACTGGCTGGATTGGTGAACTAGCTAAGGCAAGTGCAGCAGCACCAGTAAGCGATAGAGGAAGGCGAAGGGAACGCAGCACAGGAATTGAACGCTTAAAAGGTCACTCATTCTCTGGTTACTTGCTGGTTGTAGCTATCAGCCCACATCATTTGCAGCAAAAGGAGACTGAGAAGCTTCGTATATAACGTCAAAAGCCCCGCCATGTTGCGGGGCTTTTGTTTATTTATTTTCTCCCCCTAGAGCGGTGGCGACTTTTTGTTTTGATCCTTCACCGCTATCCATAGATTCACTCAACCTCTTTAAAAACGCAGTGACCTGGATCAATGCCACTGGTGAGCTTTAACACAAGCGGTGAAGGTGATACGTTCTCTTTGATGGCGACGCCAAAATCAGCGCATTAAGAAGGGCACCCGCGTTGGATGCCCTCAAGTCCAGGACAGGTTTTCAGGGTCTCTACGTCCTCGGACTCCTAATACAGGTCTAAGCAAGCAGAAACAAGGTGTCAGTAGGAAAAAGTACTGCATGTTGATTGGCTCAACATGCTTGATTTATTGCCCGTGCCAAGACTGCTGTTGTTGTTGCCATCAGACTGCCCAGTAGAAAAGATGCTGCAAGTGGCACCAATGAAAGGGCAGCAACAAGTGCAGTGGTTCAGCGTGACATCAGGTGAGTGCTACTGGGTTCAGAGGAGGTCGGCTAACTCTCGGCTTTAGGAGTGCGATTTCACGTCTTAAGCCTTCGTCTCTTCACTTTCTGCTCTTTTGCACTCGAGCCATTCACCGCATCAAAAGCATTAGCCAGATCGCGAGTCATAAACCTGGCATAGCTGCCCATATGAACTTCCAAGCTATGTCCCATCGCATCTGCCATTTGCTTCGGTTGTAAACCTCTGGCATGTCCTGCTGCGCTATAGCGATGACGAAATGAGTAAGGCGTTAATTTCTCGCCCTCAGCTTCTGCTTCCGCTGCAATCGATTGCCACATTGGCTGTCTCCTTAAGTAGGTCCCAACAGCTTCACCGGCCTTACCTGGTTGTCCCAAGCTCTAAAAACGCTTACCTGCTTGTTGAGGGGCTTGAAACAGCAAGTTCGCGGGGATGTTTATGGGAAGGCTTGCATCCGTAAAACCTATAGCGGTCACGGTGAAAATCACAGCCCAAGGGTTGAGCGGAAGTGGCTTATGGCTGTTGTTGCTCAACTCAGAAGTGATGTGGGTTATCAATATGCCTAAGCGATACAAGCTGACGACGCAATATTTACCACTCAAGAGTTTCACTAGCAGAATTGAATCTATAGTCCAAAAAAAGTCTATCTAAACTCCGAAGACTAATATACAAATTCTTGCTCAATAAGCCCACCTACCTATTACAAACAGAGATCCCTTTATACCTCTCAGAAGTTTCAGCAGACATCATTCACGCTCATGAACAACATATACACAGTACACAAGCCGCACTATCTAAATTGAATGCCAAATAAATGAGTATTAAGATGATTTAGATAGATACAATTCTAGATAGTAGGCACGTTAGCATTCGCCTATCAAGCAGAAAGGTTCATGAGTGCATCAAGAAAAATTCTTCTAGTCAACACCAATGCAGACTCTGCAGCTGCTGCAAAGACTAAACATACACTACGCTGGGCTCTTGAACAAACACAGAAGGTTGAAGGCGATTATGAAATTGTCTTCCAGCGAGATGACAATAAAACATATACGAATAGCTTTGGCACTGGCTACTGGACATTTGCACTAAAAACGCCTCTGCCTGTCATCGAAAAAAGCAACATCAAAATCAATACTTCTGTCCCAAAGTCTATTGTCATAATCCCTGAAAACGCGACAATAAACAGTCGTGGGACAGTAGGAAACGCCCCCCTATTGACTATTGCCAATCCTTATAAAGCATCTCAAGCCACGATCCCAACAGTAACATTAAATGAGGTTAATTTCGTCAATAGTAGTGTTAAAGGTCTGGATGGCGCGAATGCAAGCAAGGGTGGTGGAGGTGGTGGAGGTGGACTTGGCGCAGGGGCAGGAATTTTAATAGGAGAGGGAACGCTAAATATTAAAAATTCTATTTTTCAAAATCTCAAAGTAAGTGGTGGAAAAGGTGGCCACGGAAATCCCAAAAAGAGGATTGTATATAAGAAACAATGGGTTAAGCCATATTTCGAAGGTGGAGCAGATGGAGCTTTTTCAAAGGGAGCAGGTGGAATATATGGAGTTGCACCTGCCGCAGCTGGACAAACAGCAAATGTGGGAGGGAAAGGAGGCGGTATAGGAAACCACCTATCCCCTAATGGGGGGACCAATGGTGGACATGGCGGAGCTGGAGGAAAAGCTGGAACGGGGGGTACTGACGCTGCATGGCACGGCGTTCACGGTGGAACCGGCGGCAGTGCAAGTAGCACCACTGAAATAGGGCGTGGTGGAGGCGGAGGTGGAGGTGGAGGTGGAGGTGGTAGCTACGAATATTGGGGAAACATGCATCAAGGAAATTCAGGCCGAGGAGGTAGCGGAGGAAATGCGGGCTTTGGCGCAGGTGGTGGTGGTGGTGGTGGTATGGGGGGAGTCGGCACTCAGAAAGTTGGTATGTACGATTGGCATAAAGGCAAACCAGCATCTGGAGGATCAGCTGGAAAGAGCGGTGATCACGCTGGCTCTGCCGAGAGTGGATATAGCCATGATCAACTCAGACCAGGGGTTGGGCTGAAGGTGAAAGCTTCCGTGAACACGGGCATGCCTGGTGGCAAAGGCGGAGATGGTGCAGCCCTTGGAGGCGCAATATCTATCTTAAGTGACAAAGCAACTGTCAATTTGGAGAGTGTAGACTTTATCGGAAATACTGCATCCGCAGGGTCTAATGCACATGAATACGCGACACTATTCTCGAGATACAAAAAACCTGGGATAGTAAAACTCAAGGATGTAAACTTTTATACGTCTACTAACGACGGGAATCCAAGAAAAAACCTTCAAGGCTTAACAAACAAGGCTTTAAGGAATGGCATTCATGCACATCTGGGCAAACTAAATGACAATCAATCGTACAAGCCTCCGGTACATATGGGTACATCATCGATCATAAATGAGAATGTGGCCAAGATACGCAACAAGCAAGTACTTCAAAATAAGCATGGCATAAGCGACACAAACATCATTAGCTTTGAAGACTCTGGTTCAGGCAAAAGAACATCAACCGTTACTAGTGATTTTAGTGACCCAAATAATCCCTTTCATCAAATCCATCGAAAACTTGTGCCCGATCAAACAGATACAATCGAGCAGGAGTATCAAGATGCTGTCAACCAAAGCTTTTGGGATGCCGTCAACGGGGTCAAGGGTGACATGCCAGATATCATCGAATCAACATTAATCTCGAGAAATATACTCAAGGAAGCAGAAATATACAATCCGATGATTCCAATTGCAACAACAGTGCTTAAAAATACATTCAACCACCTTCACACAAAATATACTGCCAAGTCGAAACGTGATAAAGACATTGCAGCGAATAATAAGAAGCAGAAGGAGCTCTTTGACTTTCTAAACAAGAATCGAAAAGCTCAGATAGGAAATGTTACTTATGACATAAAAGAGCAGAGGAGGTCAGTAGAGATTCATGACTTCACGGTTGGGGAAGACATCATCCTCTTCCCCAATATGACAAATGTAGAGACTATCGAGGTTACTAGTATTACTGGTGTAAGCAATGGCTACTGGATCAAAACAGCAAAAGATACTAATCAAACTCCTGGAATCTGTAAGATCTTTTTAAGTGCAGAAAGCGCACAGGACATGAAGACTACTGCAGGAGGCACAGATTACATCAAGAGTTTAATAAGACGACCTTCGCAAGTTAATCCTCAAACAGATACCTTAGACACATACAACGCAGGAACGCATAAAAATATATGGGCCATGTCAACACGGCAACTGCTTGATAAACAAGACACCAAGAATGTGACTTATGGGCCTGCCGACACGATTGTCAGAATTGATAGACCAACAAGCGACGGACCTTCAGATCGATATAGAACCGAAACAAGAAATGGTGATGATCAAGTCTATGGCTCAAATGGAGATGAAGACATCACCACAAATGGTGGCGACGATCTAATCATGCCTTACTTGGGTAACGACAACATTAATGCTGGCAATGGAAATGACATAGTCAGTTATACATGGCTAAAAGATTCGAACGATGAAGGAATAGCCATCAATGTGGTTGGCACGACCCATGACGATAGAGGGCATCAATCACCAAGGATGAAAGTGACGACTGCGAACAATGCAGTAACCCTAGACTCAGATATCGATAATGCTGAATCGATCGCTGCCTTCGGAGAAAGTGATATTAACCTCAAAGAGATTGGTAGCCCTGAGGGTGGTATCTATTCAATTCGTACAGGCTCTGGAAGCGTAGTCAAAGGCAGTAATTTTGATGACTTGATGATCATTTCATATGATCTCGATGAAAATGCAGGATCGGATAGTGAAGTGCCGTTTCAAAAGACAACCAAAATTTACGGCAATGGTGGAGATGACACAATTAGGCTTTTGATAGAAGACCTCCCAGATGGCTGGGGACTATCACCTTTGCTACTAGATTATAATGAATCAACAAAAAGTGGCACAGTTAAAATAGGCAAGCTTGCTGCATCATCGGCGAATGCCACATTCGATTCCTTATACACAATATTGGAATACGAAGGGATTGATAAAGACAATATCTTGCATCAAGGCACAGACGCGACAACACTGGGAGGGAAAGACCTGTTGCTCACAGAAGAACTAACCGCAGACATAGCTCGTCAATACGATCTAGACCTTGGCACTGACAAAACAGATACTATTTATAGTGGAGAAGAAAATGATAAAGTCTATGGCGGTAACGGCGAAGATAATCTCTACGGAGAGTCTGGTGACGATGTTATTGATGGAGATGCGGGTAATGACACCATTAATGGCGGCATCGGTGACGATATCCTCCATGGAGACAATGGTGATGATCAAGTCTTTGGTGGAGAAGGCAAAGATATCATCAGCGGAGGCAGTGGTAAAGATATTATCAACGGAAATAATGGCAATGACAAACTGACCGGTGGTGACGGACAAGACAGTCTCAATGGAGGATCAGGGCAAGACTTTCTCGGCGGTAATCTTGGCGTTGACTCGTTATCAGGAGGTGATGGCGATGATATTCTCAGCGGAGGTGATGGCGCAGATATTCTCAGCGGTGACTCCGGCGACGATTTCCTCTACGGGGACAATGACAATGACCAACTCTCTGGAGGTGACGGAGACGATGGACTAAGTGGAGGTGACGGAGACGATATTCTCAGAGGCAATCATGGTGATGACGAAATCAATGGAGGTGACGGAGCGGATATCCTTAGAGGCAATCGTGGCGATGATTATTTAACTGGAGGTGACGGAGCGGATATCCTTAGAGGCAATCATGGCGATGATTATTTAACTGGAGGTGACGGCGACGATATAATCCAAGGGGACCTTGGTAATGACCAACTAGAAGGTGGTGCAGGCGAGGATTCATTTATCTTCGGCAAAAAACCGGGCACTGATACAATTTTAGATTTCGACGTGAATAAGGATAAAATCATTTTAGAAAATTACGGCGAAAACCTAGATACCTTGACTTTCAAAAACAAACGTACTGACGCTGATGAAAGTATTGTTGGTGTCATTCGTGGCAATGATGGCCTCAGAATCAAGCTGCAATATGTTGATGTCGAATCGAATAAATTCGCGGATGAGTGGTCTGAATTTATTACCAGTGATTCGTCGTCTATATGAACCATCTAATTAGCTCAAGAAAAAGTTGTCTTCCATGTACTTGCTGCCATAGGCACCTGGATCAGTAACCCGATCACCTATTTGCCGCTCTATTGGTTCAACTATCAAGTTGGCTGTTCCCTACTTGGCCAAGGGCAAAATGACCTTGACCTCACTCAACTCAATAACCAAGATCTTTGGACTCAAGGCTGGGCCTTCAGCACTCGCCTTTTACTGGGATCAAGCTTGGTAGGAGCACTCGCAGCTCTATTAACAAGCTTTGTTGTCTATGGATTGGTCAAAGGGCCAGCAAAAGCAAAATCGCGACAGCGGATTTATCGTAAATTTACCTTCAACTTCTTTTGCCCTAAAACTACTTATATCCCTATTTGAATCACCACAGCTTTAGAGTTTGATCGCCATCACTAATTCCATTTGTTTTTCTAAATCTCCCCGCAATTTACTGCTAATCCTCAGGGATTTAATAAACCGAACATCCCAATCCCAAGGCAATCGTTGTTGACCTGGTAGCAGATGCCTGAGATGAGTTGGAGGCAACTGAATCGCCTTGCCGATTGGCTAGGTCTTGCTTAAGAGCTAAAATCACTTGAAGACTTCAAATGATGCTTCGGGTTTCGCTCTTCGCATGGGCCTTGCTGGCGGGTATGAGTACAGCCACGATCGCTCCTTCCAGAGCGAATCCAGCGGATGGCTTCCAGCTCCGTTTTGCCCCCTTAGCGGATGTGGTCGAGATGCCACCGGCATTGATGATTAGCTTCTTCTTTTAACAGTTGCCATAACTTATCTATGATGTTTTATTTTATTATAATGAGATCCAGAGCAGTTGCATATACATTATTGAAACATATTATATTTAGAGTATTTTTATGAGTTTTCTGTGGCTAATTTATGTAAAAGTGAAATGCTAAAGTCTTTTGTTTCATTAGAATCGAAACCATCCAATTTGTCCTTCCAGTCTTCACTTGATAACCCGTTATCGAGAATTGTTGATCTATCTGCAATAGTAAAAAGGATATCTGATCTGTTTGAGTTGCTCATGTTGGACCAATCGCGATGAGTAATTATATCCTTTTTAAATAAGCCTGATTCAATCAGTAAATGATTCATGAATTCCTTTGCAGTGTATATATCATCTGAGCCTGACATCATTCCTGTGACCACATCCATGCCGACCTCACTTGCATTTAAACAAGCCAATTCAATTGATTTATTAGGGCTATAAGCGGCGGTATAATTAGAATTCGCTGAAACATTGAACAACGCTTGGCCTATTGCTTCTCCATCATAGAAGAAACGAAGCATGTGAAAAGCCAGATGATCTTCATTTTCACCACTAGGATTATGCAATTCGGCTGTTAACTTATCGCTGTCCATACCATTTGAAACAGTTATCTTGTCATCCACCCAATCATAATCTGCAACGGAAAAACTTATATTTTTTGACCTTAAGCGTACCTCATCCCTGCCAGTCCCTAATTCAATATGGTGACCATATCCTTCCTTAATAATATATTGGTCATGACCAGAACCTAGATCTGCAGACTGCGGAGATGATGCAATCACCTTATCATTACCTTTTCCAGCATGTATACTGTTGCGGGACGAATTAACTCCAAGTTTAAAAGTATCTCCTCTGTCATTACCATATAATTGCGAATTTGAGAAATTGTGGAAGAGATGATCCCCCTGCTGAGATGCATTCACGAGGTCATAGCTTCCTGTTCCTCTGATTACAGATCTTTCCCCTTTTTTTGTTGAAAACTCGATGGCAACTCCTGTTTGATCTGATGGTGTTGTGTCACCCTTACCTAAATCGTAATGAGTTGTTTTTTCGTCTGAATCAACTTTAATTGAATTTCTTGAAGCTTCTGCTCCCTGATTATTATCGTTTGTTTTTAAAAATTGCGTAGATAAGCTATCAGGTGTTGAAATTACGGCGTCATTTGGGCGAAGGGTAGGCCATGTTTTTATTTGAAAATCGTATGACTGCTTGGTCTTTGCAACAACTGTGCCATTATATTGTATACCCTGTGCGTTTTTTTCTCCGACACTCCCTGGTTCGTAACCAAATACAGCTGGGCCTTGGAAGCTATTTGCCAAAGATATAGCCTCTGCAGCTGTCAATGAATCACCCGGTGTAGTGCCATAAGCATCCCCGGTTTCGTGCGCTAGTGATGTCGCGCCATTCCACAAGAATTTATAATGACCATTTTTCACGTTGCTATTGGGAGTTATCAGCTGATAACCCTCAGTTAGATATACGTGGCCTGCAGGTGATACAACCCTACTGTAGGAACCCTGCGCTTTATTAGCGACTTGCTGATATCCCCATTTCATTCTACCTGTATTACCTTTTATATAATAGCTACCAGTCACAGGGTTATATAATTTACTCTTAGACATCGTAATTGCTGTTGTATATTCTACACCTTTTTGGAATATTGTAGTATTGGTTATAGGCTGGCCTTTTGTATTAGTGCCCGCCCATTTTAATACGTATTCGTCTTGATCAGAATCAAGTGTTGAAGGTAGTTCTGCGCTTAGCCCATATGTCAGTGAAGTGCCGTTAACAATCTCTCCCGACTTTGAATAATTAACCTCATTCGCTTGTGACCAAGTTTGATTATAACCTGCTGTTACTGTGGATGATACCTTCACGCCAGGCAAGTCGGCCTCAGCTGTTGCTGCGATTGACAGATTCGCTTCATGCCCTGTTGTGCCTGTAGTACTTGTCCCATTAGTAACCGTACTGGAAACATTATCCGAGTATGTGTATGAGAGCTTGATTTTCTGCGACTCGATGTTCCACGCACCAGTGAAGCTACCTTGCATAGATTTATTTTTGTCATTTGGTGCATTTTCAATCGTGGGCCGGTAATCATTATTGGCGGAGGCATTTGTATCGTCATCATGATAGTTATTCAAGCTGTTAAAAGTGGGCCCCCTTGAACAGGACGAGTTCGTCGAAAATGCGACATCATCGAGAGACATTTCTATGTCATCAGGCCAAAACCTTGGAGCCGCTAATGATATCATCTTGTATGGATCACTATAACTATCACATGCTATGCCTGGCCACTGAGACTTAAAACTATCTGCAGCATATACTTTGTTATGGGCGGCTAATAAAAAAAATGGATTTCCAGCAGTAACTCCACTACTTGGCTGCATCAGATCTTCAAAAGTAGTCAGTCCACCAACATTTAGGTTGACAAAATCACTGTAACTAAAACTCTGATTTGTCCCGAAATTAACACTGACACCCTCTGGGGAATTTAAATGCCAATCTGCGGGAGCAGCATATAGTGAAGGAAGGTGATGCGACCAAAAATCATAACCATAATGACAATATTGTAAAAAAGGTTGGTTCTTAAAATAGGATTCTGCAGAAAAAATCTTTTGTATCAAGGCAGTACCAACTCCATACCTTGCAGCTTCGTCTACATTGAGAATATTTGGCGTGCCAGTAGAGGGTGTTGAAGATGCCAATAGAATTACCTAATAATTTGAATAATCCTACTTGACAATAAGTGCATGGTTGAGAGTCTTTTACTATTACTTTATCTATGCTTTACTTGGCGTTGTATTGCTCAGCATGGGTAATGAAGCATCTAAGTCTTATCTTTTTATCGATGGTCAGTTACCGTCATGATTGTCTATTAAAAATATTGCCAAGAGATGGATCAAGAATTGACTTGGTATCCAATAATTTGATGGGACCGAGAAAGTAAGGCAACTAAGGCATTACTGGCTTAGATCCTTCCCGCATCCCATTTGTTCAGCATGAGTCTTTAATGCTTCGGCAAAGTTGTAATTAACATCCTAGATAATCTTGGTGTTGGAGAAGGCGGATGAGAAGGCTAAGCCAATTTACTTGTTTAGTTGATACCCTTATCTAGCCATATACCCTTTAGTTGTCCAGAATCAACACGAAATAGGTCGTCTAATTCATCACTTAAATAGCCGTTAGGAACGATGTTAATAGCAGCTTGGAAGTTTTCTAGAGTTACGCGTGCGTCTTCACTTGGTCTGATATATTTATGAATTCTAAGCAAGCTCGACTTTCAAACCAGCTCTATCAAATATACCCTCAACCAACAAACTTCCATTATCTCCGAAAATGTGCAGACCCACTTCATGATAACTAATGCTTCTAACAACAGAAGTAATAATAGTATCTCCTTCGTCCTGATTGTAGTCCTTAACAATATCAAAACCAAAGCCGAGGACAAACTTGTCAGCACCTAAATTTCCGTTTAAAGAGTCATTACCCTTATTGCCATCAAGGAGATCATCATTTTGGCCTCCAAAAAGCAAGTCATCTCCCTGGCCTCCGTATAGAAAGTCATTACCAATATTTCCATATAAAATATCGCTACCATTGTTACCGTAAATATAGTCTGCATCTTTGCCTCCGAATATCACATCATCTCCTTGACCTCCATAGGCGATGTCGCTTCCTTGATTTCCGTAGATCTCATCATTACCTTGATTGCCGTAGACTTCATCATTTCCTGCCTTCGCGTAGATCTCATCATTGCCTTGATTGCCAAAAATCTCATCATCGTTACTGTCACCGATCAGATAATCTCCTTCATAAGTTCCACTTAGGGAGTCATTGCCATCTGAGTAAGCCTCATCATTATCCTTAATGGTTACCAAAGCAGAAGTTGACGAGAATTTAGCCCCTGGATTGGAAGATGAGAGCTTGATGTAGAATGTTTCATCATCTTCTTTTTCATAATCATCTTTAGTCTCTATTGTAACTCTCCTGGTCTTTTGAGATGGAGAAAAGACAAATACATCGTCAACATCCCAATAATCATTCCCAGAAGTAGCTGTCCCAGCTTCCGTCGAGACGTACAAAATAATTTGATTTCGCATATCTCCACTGCGGCTAATTTTTACTGATGCTTTATCTCCCTCGTCAATTTTTACTTTGGAAATCTTAAAAGTTGAAACTCTAACCTGTTTAGGCTCGCTGCACCCGCATCCCATAGCGCCTAAATCTCTAAAAAATCATTATACGATTTAGAATAGGTAGCAATGGAATTTTGATCAGCAATTTAATGTTCGGTAATGGATTGGATTGGGTATTCGTTGAATCTTTGTCGAGTGAGTAGCACAACTGTTGTAGTCTTGCTGTAAAGAGATACTCTCTTCCCTGTGTCGAAGGATTAAAGTTGTTTCTTATTTGCATCTGACGAAATTTCAGGAGAACTAGTCAATAAATTCTATTAAGCCAATTTCTTTAATGATAGACGCTTAGTGTTTAACAATACTCTATGCTTGATGTCTGAATGGAGTACTTAAAAAGGCCAAGCAGAAATTTGCCGTGAAGGTTTATGGGCTCTGCCTGATGGCTAACCACCTTCACTTACTGCTTAAACCAGAGGATGTAAGGGATTTGCCGAGGTTGATGCACTGGTTCGCTTGGTATTCAGCCATAGCCTTGAACCGATTGAGCGGTCGTTGTGGGCACTTCTGGGAGGCCAGGTATTTCTCAACGCCGATCCACCCCAAAGATCACTGGCGAATGCTGAATAGCTTGAGGTATATCCATGCCAATCCCAAAGCAGCTGGGGTCAGGAAAGGCTTTTATGACCCCTATTCCAACTATGGCCACTACAGCCGGTTAAAAGCAGACGGCATCAGTGAATGGAGCCCTGCCTTTTTAAAGCTATCGGCAACGCTTGATGGTTGTGCCAAGCGCTATGAGCGTTTCTGCCAGCGCTATCGCCATCACAGTAAAGCTTCTCCTAAATGCCATTGGGGTAGTTGCATGTTTAAACGACTGTTGAGCATTGCAAGCACTAAAAGCAAGCAGAAGAGGGTTTCACCAGGTCAACAACAATTGCCTTGGGATTGGGATGTTCGCCTCAATCAAATCCCTGAGGATTGGCATCAAGTTGCAGTGAGATTTAGAAAAGCCAATGGCATCAGAGATGGTGATCAAAGCCTCAAGATGTGGTGATTAAGTTAGAGAATATAAATAGCTTTAGAGCAGATTAAGTTGAGGGTAGATTTGTTGTGAATACGAAAAACTATTTCTGATTAGTACCTGCCAAAGAAGACATCAAGGCAACTTTCTGCAAGTCAATGGTGCCAGGCATCGGATGTCGTTTTAACCGAATAGTGAGGTGGCTAAAGAAATAAAAAGCCCCTGTAATTGCAGGGAGCTTAGATAGGCTATGCTACAAACATCTACACATCCAAACAGTCATTCGCTACCAATCACATCAACAAAAAGTACCGTCGCAGATACCCCCGCTCGGCTCTGTCTTCACATCAAAGCATTTATACACACCATTTACATAAAAACACCCGTCCGCCACCCTGACATCCCGATTGGCTGGTGTTGCAGATAACGCCTGAATTGCAGGCATCACTGATGGTTGTTTCTTGCTTGGTGCTCCATAACTATTGCTTCCAAAGCGATATTTAATGTCTGCAGTAAAGCGTGTATCAAATGCTTCGTCGTAAGAAAGATTGGCACCAAGTGTTAAACCATTGCTGATGTTGTAAGCCAGCCTTCCTTTAACACCAGAACCATCGGCTTCACCGACATCACCACTTTGGTAGTAGTAACCAACAGAAGCATTGAGATCTGGTGTGATGCTGTAGCCAACATCTAATCCGTAGGTATCTAAAGCCCCAGCCTCGTACTGGCTGTTCAGCCTGTGTTCGACATCACCAATGGGAACCAGTGCATAGGCATTGAAGTTCCAAGTGTCTGAGACTGCTTCTAACCCTGCAGCAACTTGAGAGAAGAAGACATCACGCTTGTCTGTGACATTGACGCTGGTATCAGCATCACCTGTATTCATTGGCCGGCTGTCATAGCCAGCATTCACTCCATACATCCAGCTGCGATCACCATTGAGCCAGCGATACCCCAAACGGGTTGAGGTGCTGATCGTGGTACCAGCAACATCGGTATTAACGATGCTGCTTTCACCATCTCGATCAGAGAAGTTGGCATTGGCTAAGGCATCAAGGAAGAAGACGCTGTTCTCACCAACGGCAATGGGAAGAAACGCTCCAATACCGGCTTGATTGGGTGTGCCTGCTCCTTGCAGTGCACCTTGAAAACCCCAGTTGAACTGCACAGCGTCTTTGAGGTTGATCTCCATGACGCCGAGATCTGCTGCACTGCCGTCGTCTTGAGCAGTGACTGGCTGGATGGGAGTGCTAGCTAAGGCAAGAGCAGCAGCAAGAGATAAGGACAGGCGGAGGGAACTCAGCACTGGGATTGAGCGCTTAAAAGGTCACTCATTATCTGGCATGTTTTTGGTTGGAGCCACTAGGCCAAATCATTTGCTGTAATCAGATCGACACCTGGTCTTGTCAGCTAGATGTATTAGTCAACAGCAGCTCTAGATGCATCAATTCTTATGTGATGCATGCACAGAGCAGTAAGTGAGTTGATGCTCTTGATGCTTTGTCGCAAAACCGTTGTGGTTCAAGGGATATGGGCTGCGAATAAAGCCGTGTGATCACGATCACAGTTCCGCTTGAGTCAGGTCATCATCTCTGAGATTGATTCGAGAGATGGTGTGTTCATCGATAACAAAAGCTTTCGTCAACCACAAACATCACACTAAAAATGATGACGACTTTCTTTGGCGGCATAGGCCCTGATTTGAAGGCTGGTAGCAAAGGCAATGATCTGCTATCTGGTGGTGGTGGCGATGACCGCCTGGTCGGGATGGCCGGAAATGACCGCCTTTATGGCGGTTCCGGGAATGACTACCTCCACGGCGGTTCCGGGAATGACCGTCTCTTTGGGAATGTAGGGAATGACTGTCTTTACGGTGGCATAGGCAATGACTACCTCCACGGTGGCAGTGGGCATGACAGGCTCGAAGGCAATGATGGCAATGACCATCTCTACGGCGGTGGCGGCAGAGACATGCTCTTAGGTGGCAACGGCCAAGACAATCTCTACGGAGATAACGGGCATGATTGGCTCAGCGGCAATGATGGTAAAGACCATCTCTACGGCGGTGGCGGCAGAGACATGCTCTTAGGTGGCATGGGGAATGACTACCTACACGGCGGCAGTGAGAACGACCTCCTCAATGGAGAGACTGGTAATGACGTCTTGATCGGCGGTAGTGGTAATGACCGTCTCTTTGGCGGTTTCGGGAATGACCGTCTCTTTGGGAATGAAGGGTGTGACAAACTTGAAGGACAGTGGGGAGATGACCATCTCTACGGCGGTGGCGACAGAGACAGGCTGTTAGGTGGCATGGGGAATGACCTCTTGGTCGGAGGTGCTGGTAATGACGATCTCTATGGCGGTTCCGGGAATGACCGTATCTTGGCTGGTATCGGTAACGACTCCCTAGTCGGTGGTAGTGGGAATGACTACCTATGCGGTGGAATAGGTAGCGACACTATGCAGGGGGGGGGCGGCAGGGATACGTTCCGAGTGATAAAAGGATTCGGTTGGGACACCATCGAGGACTTCACGAATGGGCAGGATCGGATTGCATTTGGGAATGGCACCAGTGGTCTAAACATCATTAACGCCTTCGGACATGCACATGTCTATCAGGGTGCTGATCTGCTTTGCCGTGTAGACAACGCAGCTGGCGACCTTCAACTTGTGGGTAATTTCCTCATCTAATTAATAAGCTGTAGTCAATAGCTATACAGGAATAGAATGACCTCCTTCCCATCACTGGATGGCTTTATAGAAAAGAAAGAACTGCTTAAGTAGGATTCTTATCATCAACAACCATTTAATCTGTTAGCCAAGATCTGCTGCACTGCCGTCTTCTTCTTGAGCAGCTACTGGTTGGATGGGAGTGCTGGAAAGGGCTAGAGCAGCAGCACTAGCGACGGATAAAGAAAGACGAAGGGAGCGCAGCACTGGGATTGAACGCTTAAAAGGTCACTCACTATCTCGTTGATTGCTGGTTGCAGCCATCAGCCCACATCATCTGCAGCACTCAACCTGAACCGGCACATACCGTTGAGTCTCAAACCCTTGGACAAGACTTGCCCCAACCTTGGACACAGAACCACATCTAGTCTCAGCTAATGAGATCTTGAGATCGCCTAATCAACAGACCTAACTGTCACAGCTAAACCTGCGTATCTGCATACCCATCAGTGACGCAGCTCATACATCTACGGCCTGTGATTGATTCCAATCTTCTGCACTAAGCCTGCCTTGGCTTTCACCTTGTTGGATGAAGTCCTTAACGACATTCACCTGAACTGCATTCACCTGTGCATAAAGATCTGCTGTTGCATCTGGGGTGAAGCGGGCATAGCTACTTAGATGCACCTCAATGGTGTGCCCCATTGATTGAGCAATGTTCGCTATCGGTAGTCCTGCTGCATGTGATGCCTTGGCGTAGCGATGACGAAAGGCATAGGCCGTCAAAACTTCACCTTGATGCTTGGCTTCTTCTCTTAACAGTTGCCAGACCTTGCGACGTTTTAGGTAAGTGGTTAATGACTCTGCACCATGCCCATTCTTTCCTAACGGTGGTAACGTCTCGCCTGCTGCGAATCTTTCTTCAAGGTTCCACTTTGACTTGTTGCCATCAATATCTGTGACCTGTAATGCATTTACTCGACGGGGTTCAGTTTTCTCGCCTTTGCGGCCTCCTTTGCTCTTGCGGTAGATGGTCCAAAGTTCATTTCCATTGGCTCCACCCTTGATCCTTAGGTATCGAAGTTCCTCTGGTCGTAAGCCGTAAACAGCGCAAAGCTGAATCGCAAAGCGCCAGCGTTCATCTGGCGTTCCCTCCAATAACTGCAGAATCTGTGGATCGCTTAACGCATAGCCAACCCGTTTTGCCTTGCGAGGTTCAGACAAACTTTTGGGAGGTGAATAACAAGCTTTGAGATGCCCCCTTTCCACTGCCCATTCAAGAAAGGCATAAAGCTTCTGTCGCATGATCTGACGCTGCCTGGTGCCTTGCTCCCATTGCCTCAAGACTTTTATGCATAAGGCAGTCCCATCAGAGGGTCGTTTCTTTGCTGTTGTGAATAGCTCAACTACACGGCTCAGAACAGGTAGATATTTTTTACGCCATGTCTCATCACCAGCAGCGGGTCGTTCGTCTCTGAACTCTGTAATCAATTCGTCCCAATCAATCTCTTGCTTACTACTTGCGGTATCAGCAGACTGAGCGGCTTTCTCTAACGAGAGATTGCCACTGATCGCTCGCTTAAAGATCTGCTGAATACGCGGCAATGCGGCAACTGCCCCTGCTTCGCTCCATGGGTATGGGAGTAAAACGCTTCCATCACCCTCGATGCGCAATTGCATCTTGCCTCGCATCTCGCGCACTCCCCATCCGGTGGTGGTTGCTAGACGGACTTGCCTGCGAAATGGCTTAACCCAATCTTACGAGGCCATATTTTGCGCCGAATTTGCGCCGAATCGTATGTTTTAGGTTGGCATGAGTTGGTCCAGAATGGCAAGAGAAGTATTTGTAATCGGGCTTTATGACTTAAGTCTTCGGGCTGTCACTAGACTCACTCTAGTGCTTTCGGAGCACTAGGTCGCAGGTTCGAATCCTGTCGCCCCGACTTGAATCTCAGCGAATCGAATATCCAGCCGTGCGAAAGAGGTGCGAAAAGCCTTTTGTTGGCGGTGCTGCTTTCGCACAACTTCTCTGACGCCTGTTGACAGGTAAATGCAACGGATGAAGAATTGGCCTACTGAGAGATGCACGCACAAAGCACTGTTTCGGCAGCTCCTTGAATGTGCTCCTGCCAGGGTTCTCTGGTCCCTACCCGATCATCAGCCATGTGATTGGTGCGCCGGAGGTGGTGCTGGCCCCTAATAAGGGTTGCTCGAAAGGCAGTTCTATTCCCCCTTCACTGGAAGCGTAGAACTTGCCTCGTCCTGCTCGCCATCACAACAAATCCCGTCGAACTTTTCGATGGAACGGAGTGACTTTTCAGGTCTCTCCAGAATTCTGGGAGGAGTGTTTAGCAGCTGACGCTAAACCGTTGGAGCTAATGCTCTACTCGCCAGAGGTTGAGGCGGAGCTGGACAGGATGGCTGCCAAAGCGAAGGGATCAAATAAGGACCACTAATGACCACATCACCCGTATGGGTGCCGGAGGCTGTTGCAGGCGAGCAGCTTGCAATGAAACCCAGCACTATGCGCTGTATGCGCCGTGAGCGCAGGATTCGTCCTGGTGTCGATTGGATTTATTCAACCGGCGGCAAGAACAGCAGTGTTCTTTACAACGTGCATTCAATCATTGAGCTGCAAATGCAGCGAACGATTCAAATTGCACGACAGGAGGATCAAAAACGCCAGACAGAAGCTGAGGGGAATCGTCTGGCTATTGAGACCTATGACGAGCCTGATTTTGGTACGCCAACAGGGTCGGAGGCATGAAGTCCTCAGAACATCTCGCCTACCTGAAGGAGCGAGGGGTTGATCCCGCACGACTGGGTGGGCGTTATTCCACTGAGGGCTCTGATCTCTGCATCCTTTACTGCGATCCACAGGGCAAACCCTATAAAGACAGCCGAGGCAATCCATACCGCGTTCGCCGTCTTTTCCCTACGGGTAAACCCAAATTCAAGGCGCCTCCAGCATCAGGCTCCCGCCCCTATTTCAGCCCTCTTATGCCAGAGGGTTACCTCGATAACATCAACATCCCGCTGGTGTTAATTGAAGGCCCAGTCAAAGTCGATAGTTGTTATCAAAACATCCCCACTGGATACTGCTTTGTCGGCTTGACTGGCACCTGGAACACCAAGGACCGACGCGACGAGAACGGAGTATGGAATAACAAGAACGAAACCCGTTTACTGCCGGAGTTGAAAGCCATTCCGATGCGTGGCCGCAAGGTCATCATCCTTTTTGACTCCGACATTGAAAACAACATCAGCGTTGATCAAGCCGCCACTGACATTGGCAACTGGACTCGCAAACTTGGAGCAAAGCCCCACCGCGGCACCCTCCCTTCTGAACCTGACGGCTCAAAAAACGGTGCTGATGACTTCCTCGTCCGCCACGGTGGGTCTGCCCTGGAAGATTTGCTGGACTCAGCAGAGATCGAAGGCTGGCCGCTGCCGGCAGCGCTGCTCACCCATAACGGCGACTTGAAGAAGATCTACACCCCAGGAGAACTGAAACGCTTAACCCGTTCCCTGGCAGAAGTTGGTGATGTCAAAACTATCGACTCCACATGCCAGGTCCTGGCCACCAAGCTGCGGATCCCTTTCGATCAGCTCCTGGCTGACATCGATGACTGCAGGGCTGGCACTACTGAATACGGCTTTCTCGGGCGCGCTGAGGATCTTGAAGGTGACGACGACATCGACAGCAGTTGGGTTATGCCATACCTGCTGCCAAAAGAAGAAACCATCGTCATCAGCGCAGATCCAGGCACCGGTAAATCACTGCTCTGCTATTCCATCGCTCATGCGGTAGCAACTGGATCTGACTTTCTCGGGTTTCCGGTAGCGAAGGGTGTGCCGCTCATCCTCCAGCTTGAAGAAGGTGGCAGCTTTAAACGTCGCTTCAAAGCGATTGGCCTTGCTAGAAGCGAATTTCATCCAGGACTTGAACTCAATAAAGAGTGGTACTTCAGCCCGAAATTTGACCTTGCGAAAAATCGCCATGTTGAACAGCTGAAACTGTTGATCCGCAACAACATTGATTTAGTCATCGTCGATTCCGCCCGTGCTGTAGCTCGCAGCATGAACGTCGACGAGAACCATGCTGAATTCGGGAAACGGGTGATCCGCAAGATTGCCAAATTCATCAATGACTGCGGCAAATCCGGGGTCATCATTCACCACAACAACGGTTCAGGCAAAGCCAGTGGGACCAAAGATATCCCCGCGGCTGTCTAGGGTCTTTTTAACCTCAAATCAGTTGAGGGTGACGAAGAACTACGCACTCTGCAGACCGATAAGAAACGCGAAACCAGCATCCTTTGGCAACTGCGACTTCAGCGCAGTGAACTGATCGAAGGTCTGCCAAACGGTTGGACCTGGAAGCTGGAAGCAGATCTCAGCCATATGGCTCCAGAGCAGAAATGGCGTGATCGATTCCAGAACCTTCTCAAGCAGCAAGAACAGCCCATCGGACTGCGTGATGCCGCTGAGCTGATGGGTTTGTCATCCGATGAGGAGAAGACTTTGCGCAGCTCCGTCGGACGCGACACAGCTTGCCGAAGGTGGCTGACACAGAAACCACGACAGGGAGTTCCTGGTCTGTATTTCATGCCGCACGAGTTCAGGAATGGCTCTAATCACCTCCAACAAAAACACCAAAACAAATCAGGGGTTCAAACAAGAGAGACACACCCCTTAAAGAAAGGAGTGGAAATGTTGGAAGTAGGAGTAAAACCCTTTGAAAGAGAAGGGATTAAACCTCAAACAAACCCTAAAACACACATCCAAGCTCCAACACCTGAGGTCGATCAGCTCCAACAAAACACCCCACTTTTCTCAGGGGTGTCTCTCTCTCCCCCCATCCTCAACGGTCACACCGACGCCGTTTGGGAGGTCATCGACAACAACCCCGGGCTTCATCCAGCTCGACTTGCTAACAAGATCTATGCCGAAACGAATGTCGAGATCAATGGCAGTCAGGTCCGTGCATTACTGCAAAGCCGACCCCTGAACTAATTACTGTCAGAATCAACAGCATGGGTAAGAAATGCACCAAGTACGAAAAAGAAAAGCGCATCCTGCAATTTGTACAGATGCTCTCTAAAGGTGCTGTCAACTCAGAGTTGATTCAACACGCTGCCTCAGAGTGGGGTGTCGATGAACGCCAAGCACGGAACTATCTGCATGAAGCACGGCAGGTTGTTATTGATGACGTCAACCATGACCGCAAGATTGTTGTCGCTGAGATGGTTCACATGATGAAAGCCGTGATGAAGGAAAGTTTTCGGACAGGACAGCTGAATTCAGTCATTGGAGCTGCCAATACGTTGTCGCGTGTGGCCAAGCTCTAAGAGTGGCCCTGATGGCCAGTGACCAGCTTCCAGAAGGAGTGGGGCGAGATTTCTCCAGAGAGGTTGAGAGTATGAACAACGCCCAACTAGGCAACAGCTAGAGGGCGCCTAGCCCAGGCTCAGTTGATGTTTTCCTGGTGGGGCACTCCCTTGCAACTGAGTTCATGCCTCTCAGACACCCCCTCTTTCATCGGACGATACTGGCGCTGTTTTGGGATTCAAAAGAGGCAGGCTTTGTGCACCCCACACTGGAGAATATTGACGGCTTTAGAGAAGAGCTTCTACGAGAGCTGGAGGAAGGCATCAAGCCGATCATTGAAGAGCGTTGCTATAGGGATCCAACAGTCGAAAGATCAGAAGAAGAATCCCAAATCCCTCAGTGTTAAGAGCCCTTCTATCGGTATCCCCAGAAATGGCCAACAGAAGGGTGATCACGTGCTGTCCATGCTGGCCAGTTCAGCCACGCCAAACCTGATCATGAGGTGGGGGACTAGTGCTACCCCTTAAATCAGAGAGCATGTGAATAGAGACCTTGAGCATGCTGGCGTTAGTCGCCAGAAGTTAGTGGCGCAGTTCACGCATGGATTGATGGCGGCGTTAGGCAAAGCGATTGCATCTGATCAACCTGCGGCTGTTGTTGGTTGCGCTAGAGAACTAAATAGCTTGCTTGGATTAGCCCCCTCTAGTAGATAGCTTCCGATTTGTATTCGCCCTGAATCGACCATATATCTATAATTATAAATAGTAGGGAATAAACGCCTCCTAGGTGGGAGAGTATCAATGACTTATTGATACACCAGCGCCAGTACAGATCAGCGCTAGCAAGGATATTGGAATTAGCAATAAAGATGCTCGTTGCTGCAAAAGTAAAGAGTTTTAGCCTCTCTTTGATTGCTGGAGTTATCGATAAGGTTTGGCTAAGGAGGCTCCTTAAAGCCGTCACTATTGACAGCCAAATACCATTGAGATTAATTCAATCTTTTATGAAGTTTGCAGTTAATCATTAACGGTTTAACGCGATATGCATGACTAGCCATCATTGATGGCCCGTTGTTGCATGTTTAGTACTTAAAAAGATCTTTTGAGAAAGTCAATGTTTTAATTATATATAAATAAGAGCTCAGCTTTAAAGCAGATGCGAAAATCGACTAATGGCTCCATCAAATAAATGAGCTGGGCAACAAAGGCTGGTGGCATTGGTGATGCTCGTGGAAACGGCATCAGCGCCTTAGCAGACGGCTCCACGTTCATCACTGGCTACTACCACCGTCTGATGACCTACTCCCGAGGTAGCGCCAGCTTTGGGTCAACAACACTCACATCAGCCGGCAGTGCTGGCCACGTCTTCATTGCCAAGCTCAATGCTGATGGTTCCTATGCCTGGGCAACAAAGGCTGGTAGCAGCAGTTTTGACTCGGGTCACGGCATCAGCGCCTTAGCAGACGGCTCCTCTTTAATCATTGGCGCCTTCTATGGCAGTGCCAGCTTTGGGTCAACAACACTCACATCAGCCGGTAAAGAGGACGTCTTTGTTGCCAAGTTGAATCCTGATGGTTCATGGGGGTCCACACAAACAGCAGTTCCCACCTATCAGCTATCAACCTCAGCCTCTAGGCGCAATGAGGGTCAGTGGTTAACAACAACAGGGAGGACGACCAATGTTGCGCAAGGTACAAGGCTTTATTGGAGCCTTGGCGGCAATGGCATTAACGCCAATGATTTCTCTTCTGGATCCTTAGGCGGCCCAGTCACTGTTAGTCGCAACGGCACTTTTAGCTTTAGTCATCGCATCAAGAAGGACCAAACAACAGAAGGCACAGAAACCCTCAACATCAAGCTCTATAGCAACCGGCAACGCACAAATCAGGTTGGCAATACCGCCTCAGTCACGATCAACGACACATCAATTACTGCAATAACAAAACTAAACAATGATTATGTTCAATTTTCTACTCCTAAAGGCACACAAAGACCAACAGGTGCCATGGCAAAATACTATGACTATGTTGATCGTTACCCATTAACGCTAAAACAAGCCTTTATTACTGATTACAGATCTGGCAAGACAGCATCACAACACCTTTGGGGGCAGATGCACTGGTTGAATAACGGCAGTAAACAAGGTCGCGTACTTGAAGTCAAAACTGGTAAAGAAGATGCCAATGACTACGGCGCCTACGTCGAGGACTACGGCACCACACTGCTCGATGAATATCGTAAGGATTCACGTGCCATCATTAATGGCGGCAGGCTTTCCCTTTTTAACTGGGGGAAAGAGCATTACAACACCATGGGGAAAGCAAGAGGACGGCAGATCGATGGTGGTGCTGACTTTGGTGCAATTATTAAACTCAATTCAAGCCTCTATGCTCGTTGGCAGGATGCACGTATTGCCAATCCAACCCTAACGGCATTTGATTTTGGTTACCGTAATCAAAATGTAATCAAGCAGACCTTAGGTGTGAAACTGGGTCGCGATACAAAAGAGAAATTGACTGGTCAGCATGTACACACTGTTTAATAAGACTCAATTCTTGTCTGTCCTGGGATGTAGAGAAACCGGAATTCCGCTTATACAATTATTTGCTGTTCATGTTAAGGAAATCGTCGACAAAAACACTATTCACCTAAATGATTGCAATAAAGAGATTTTGTCTAAGCACCGTAAAAATTGGGTGATGATGGAAAAGCATAGAGATAGAGGCGATCCGGTTAAATATGCTGCCCCAATAAAGGATTCGCTCCACTATTTATCACTAAAATATAGAGAAAAAAGTTTTTCCGGGCTTATTGAAGATGTTGAGAAAGTAGTAAGAATATTTGAATTTGACAATAAATTTTCTTGCGCCCTTATGTCAAAAATCCTTTTAGTGAGGCACCCTCAACCAGGCGGGCAAATGTTATATCATATTTACGACGGGAGCCATAGATTAGCGTATTTTAGTTTTTACGGTTTGAAGTCAATACCTCATCGTTATGTGCAAATCGCTGATAGTGAAAATGATCTTCATGCTTTGCTTCCTTATTAGTTTCTCTGATGATGTGAATAGCTGTTTCAAAAAGTCTTTTGTAGGGATAGCTCTCCTGATTTTAATTGGATTTTTTAGATTCTTCTTTGTGGGCGCCCCATTCGAACTTTATGGTTCTTAACCATTTTGAAAAATTGTTTTATATGAAGCTTTTGAGTCGTTTTTGCGATATATTCGCTTGCGAGTATTCTGCCACTAGCTGATCAATTAAGACAATTTCTGCTATGCAGTCCGTTGAGTGAATGACATGACAATGAGATACTCCCGGGCTTGTATTAGGTAATTTAATATTTTGCATGTCACCACTAAGCCTTGGGTTGAATTGCTCGCGTACTCTCCATTTCATATCGTTAAAAAGTTTTCTTGATTTTTCATCTAGTTTGGCTGGGTCCTTCGGGTAGATTGTGTCTTCCTTGTACGCAAATTTGATTACAGCAAAGCTATATAGGTTATTATCGCTCAATCTAGCTATCTGAAGTAAGAGTCTGCATTTTTCGTATATATGAGAGGAGTGTTTTTCTTTGCAGTAAAGAATTTCCAGGAAGTCAGATAAATCAACTCTTTTTATCGATGTAATTCTGTTTTCTACTGGTAAAATATTTCTACTGCTTGTGCTCAACATTTTATTAATATCTTGAAGTTGATGTAAGCCGTGTTCCCAGATTACATATGTATTCAATCTGTAATTACATAGTTTGGGGTATTTTAGATTGCATATCTCAAGAGATCCCTCAGGTGCTGGCGTGGTGCATTCTGAAGAAATACTGTGGAAGCATGCTTTCGAGTAGTAGATGCTTGGGTAATATTTCCCATAACCATAAAAAGTGGAATTACGTTTATAGCTGAAAATGCAAATATCAATATATCTTTTGTTTCGCTCCATGGAAATCATCGAGTCATAATTGCTGACTCTGATCAGTCTAAATCCTTGACTAATAAGACTTTTAATTGTTTTTGTGCAAAAGATCTTGAGGTCTTTGGCATCGATTGCAATGTCGTCATCGTGATCGGGTATAAAGCCTCTATAGACAGTAAATCCTAAAAGAGTCTTGCCTTGTAGCCAATGTCTAATGCCGGATCCTGTAAGAGCTATTGAGATATCGCAAAGGTTCTCTTTTCTGATCTTATATTCGAGTTCTTTGTTCTTTTCGAAAAAGGATGCAGATTCTAATTGAAATTTCGCGAAATTGATTGAGTACTCTTCCTCCCACCCCAATATTTGAGCGGCTATTCTCGTCATGCCATTTATCACTTTATATCATAGGTTTTGATCTTAAGGCATTGCTTCGAGTATTTACTCCCTGGATTCTCAAGATTTTATTGAGGTTAGTCAACTGCAATAATAAAGCTCGACGACTGGTTCTGATGGATTTAAAAGTCTGTTGAAGTCCGCTGTTGTCGAGAGATGTGCGGGCGCATCTCCTGCCCTTCTAGCTCCCAATGCCGATGCAGTGGCTTCTGCTGAGCTACAAAGCCGAACTATGAGTTTTTCCGTGCTGGTGGAAGCAGTGGGATGTCCTCCTCAATAACTTCTATCAGATTGTGAACCGACGAGCAATCATCTTCTACGACCGCAGCACGGAGTGGAAGGTAGGAGGCAACGGCAAATCCTTGCTTGCCAAGTCCTTTCGGCACATCAAACCCTGGCACTTCGTGGACATAAAGAAGGAGCAGTCAGGGGACAACCGATTCCTCATGTCTGGGTTCACCCCTGACAAGGAGATCGTCGTTTTGTCGGACACCCGTAAGGAGTTCGACCTGAAGTCCATCTACAACCAGATCACTGACGGGCTCACCCTTTTGGACAAGGGCGTCGCCAAGTTGGTCATCCCTGAGGAGCGAGCACCCAAGACGATCATCACGACCAGCTACACGATCGATGCCACTTCCAGATCAGACCGTCGTCGTCTTTGGTTCGTACCCATCAGCACCTTCTACTTAGAGCAGGAGGAACTGACTGGAAAGAACCTGCTGACTTCCATAACGGGCGTCTCTGCGACAAGCACGTCTGGGACGAGAGGGAGTGGGGTGCCTTCTATACGACCTGCGTTTACTGCCTCGACCAGTACCTCAAGGACGGTCTGCAGAAGTTCGACGACCACCTTGGTGGCAACGATGTGCTGACAGGAACCAGCGGTAACGATATTCTCTCAGGTGGCTTCAATGATGACCTCATCGCTCATGGTATGGGAGGAGAGGATACAGTTTTTGGCGGTCCTGGCCGTGATGTTTTTAGGCTGAATACGGGCGGGAAGTTAAATATCCGTGATTACAGAGATGGTGATGACTTCATCCAACTCGGCGATGGCCTCTCTGAATCTGATATTCAGATGAGCTTTAATGGGTTTAATAACACCACTAGCTTCCAAAGCGGATCAGAGGTGCTGGCGACGGTTTATGGAGTCAAGCCCAATAGCTTTAGCTTTGCGCAGCAGTCTGATGGCATCGATAATGTGTTTATCTAGAAGGATATTTTGAACTAACCATAATGACCGGAATGACCTTCTGTGTATCTTCTCTGAATCACAAATAAATAAAAGCTAGTTAACTAAAGATTGCAACTAGTGGCAGTTTTCATAAGACCAGTGCAACGGGCCACGCACATCAAAGCTGCTACTAATTGCCATTCGGGTAGTCGCATGCTCAAACGACTGGTGAGCAGTGCAAGAAATAGAAGCAAGAAAAAGAAAGGAGAATGAATAAATCGCAGACTTGCATTAGCAACCTCCGGAACCTGGGGAGGGTGTTTTTGGATACCCACGCGCGCGAGGCTGAGATCAGAGCCAGGGGATTTCATTTGTGAGCTGTTCCCCCAGTTAGGTAATGCGTTACTGCTCAGGCAGTCCTGAAGGACTCGTAAACGTCACGCGCTTGGCGGCCAAGCTGTTTCACATCAGTCACTGCTAGGTTCAATTCCTTCTGATGGATTTCCCATCGTGCTTGAAGGTTGAACCACTGCTCCTTCCAGGTGACCAAGTCACTCTTTTCTGCAGCTAGCAATGTCTTTAGTTCTTTTTGCAACTCCCCTTATATCCCCGCTTACAATCCCAGCGCACACAAAATGTAAATCACAAGAACAGACCCAAAAATCGTTATTCCAACCATACTTTTGACACGCATCCATTTACGGTCCCATTTATAAGGGGCCATTAAAAAAATCGATGTCAACGTGAACAGAGCAAACCCTATCGTTGACCAGTGAGGTTTATCACGTGCGATCAACATTGAAATACCGTGAGAAAGAAAAAACAGTTGAGACACATAGGACGAAAGGGCACCCAAGTTGTAGACAATCTCTTTGTGCTTGAAAAAAAACGAAATCACGAGCGGTCTTGAATTTCTACCCAAAAAATACATCTCATTTGTTCAAGAACAACCAAAGCCATGCCTCACCTGCCTAAAAATGCTTCCACCTGAACTTGCGTGGACTGCGGATCAATGCCACCAGGATCACCGCAGACCAACGCACCAAAGGCGGCAGCGAAACGAATGCGCTCCCCGGGCGCTGCAACCCACCGTTGCAACAGCCCGGCCGTAAAGGCATAGCCAGCACAGGTGGGATCAACAACTTCACTGGGCTGAAAAACAGGCTACACGCTGCTCTCACCTGCGAGATGCCAGCGCACTGGCGCCGCTCCATCGGTGACCACTACATCCGGCCGCTGGGGCAGTGCTCTGCGCAGCTTTTCCCAGGTGATCTTCATTAATCACCCCCTAGCGGTGCTCTCCTGCTTCTGGCCTTCCTACTCCAATCGCCCTGGATGGCGCTCTTAGCTGTTGTTGGAATGGCTGCCGCCAACACCGTGTCTCGCCTTCCCAATCTTGGCCAAAGCCTCCGAGATCAGGGTATCCATGGCTTCAACGGTGCCCTTGTCGGATGCGCAGCAGCCGTTCTATCGGAGTCGAGCTCCCTCTTCGATGCCGCACTAATGGCGATTTTCGTGGCACTCGGTGGCGGACTCACAACCGTGATGATCGAGCTATGGCGGCGACGCTTTCATCGCCGCGGCGATCCGCCAGCGCTCACACTGCCGTTCTGCCTAACCACCTGGGGACTCATGGTGTTGGTCAGTCCTCGCATCCCTGACTCCATCGAGACGGTGCAAGCGGCTGCATCCACCAGTTCCTTGCAAGCGTTAGCGCTCGGAATACCGCACAGCTTCGGACAGGTCTTTCTCTGCTCCGACCTTGCCAGCGGATGGCTCGTTCTCCTGGCAGTCGCTGTTGCAAGCCCGATGGCAGCCGCCCTCGGAACCTGTGGCGCACTGATCGGGATGATCACCGCCTTGGCAAGCGGGACGGATCCCGCTGCCATAGCCCAAGGTCTGTGGGGTTACAACGGTGTTTTGGTGGCGATCGCCCTTGGCGGTATCTTCCACGCCCCCGGACGCAGAAGCCTTGTCATCGCTCTGATTGGAGTCTCGTTGGCCAGCCTGCTACAGGCAATGCAGGGGAGCTGGATCGGCAACCTGCCACCACTCACCCTGAGCTTCGTGCTCACAACGTGGATGATGCAGGGTCTGGCTGGACCAGCGCTGCCGGCCTTAATTCCGGTTGCTCTGCATGCCGTGGTCACCACTGAAGAACATCGCAAACGGTTTCTCGTGGCGAATGAGCTGCTGGGCTCTTTCCGCCAAAACCTGAAACAACGAATCGAAGGCACCCTCCCAAGCGTTGGGCTGGAACAGCCAGAAACGGAACGGAACAGCCAGATGCAACATCTTTTTGATCAGCTCGACCGCAATCGTGATGGCAATCTCAGCCTTGAAGAGCTTCGTCATGCACTGGCAATGGAAGGGGCGAGCGATGGCAACCAGCTGCGACGGACGTCATCCCTGAATGATCAATTAGCGGCAACGATGGCTTCGATGGATCTCAATGCTGATGGACGAATCAACTGCAATGAATTCAGTCAGCTCATCCAACGACTGCAACGACTGCGACAGGGAGAGGAGCGCTTACTGCTGTATTTAATGCCAGTGGATACCAATGGCAACGATCGTCTCGACCATGATGAACTCGACCGACTCCTGACGAGCATCGGCCAGCCAGCGCTCACTTCAAAAGAACAAGCATTAGTTTTCATGGACCACGAGCAGAGCCTGAGCTGGCATGATTTCGTCGATCGCCTTCTGTTGAGCTAAATCATGGCCGGGCCTAAAACGTTGAGCGATTGCTCGTAGCTCCCGGGCCTGCGAGTGCTTCATTGCGAAGCTGCTGGAGCAAACCGTTGCGCTTGAGCTGGCTAATCGAAAGGTTGATGCGCTTCACCGTTTCAGGATTGAGCTTGGGGGACAAGGCAAATCCCTGAAGTTCTGGGCGAATGCCAGTCATCGGCAAAACAGGGATGATTCCGGAAGAAGCCGCATGAGACTGGAGATAACGGAGTTGCAACTCGTCTGCCAGCACCGCGTTCACGCGACCATCCTTGAGAGCCAACAAGGAATCACGAATCGAATTAATCGGCACACGTGCAGACTGGGACTGATGTGAAGAATCAGCCAACTGCATTCCAAGCTCCTTCAATAATTCTTCGCTGACAGTTCCGGATTTATAACCAATGCGCATCGCTGATAATTCATCAAAAGAGTTCAAACGACGACTCGCCAAACCTTGCGCCTCTTGGACTAATTCCACAGTGAGAAATCCCACCAAAACCGCACTGGAAATATTACGAACGACATAGGCCGCCATTAATACAGCGCGCCCTCTGGTCGTATCAACAATCTCCGCATCGCCTTCACCAGTAAGAATAATCGTAAAGACTTTGACAAAGCGATGCAAGGGGCTCTTCCCCCCATGCTTAACCAAGCTCGAGTAATCCTCAACCCACCAAACAAGTGCACTCATCACAAACAACAACAGCGTTAAAAGGGCGACCATGCGCACCAATGAAGGGCTGAATAACGCCGCAAGAAAAGCTCGACTCAAACTGAAAGGATCATTGGCGACCATGACAGCCTGACCATCCTCCTGAAAAGGCAAGCTAAATTGATATTTGCGAAGCCGACTAGGGCTTAAATTGATACATTCAACAGCTACATCAAGTTCATTCAAGCGCGTCGCATCCAACATCGACTGAATAGAAGACATCGGCATCAGCCTGTAATGAAGGTTTTCGCGTTGCGCAACTTGCGTCCAAAGGTCAACAGCCAGCCCCCTCCAAACACCAGCTTCGCGATAACTGCAAGGCTGGCTTCCAGCAACCACGCCAACCCTTAAAACACGTGGCTCTGCCAATCCACCGGCAGGAGTGCAAACACTCCAGCCAATCAACAGCAGATTAGCAATCAAGAAGCGACACTTACAACGTTGATCCCTTCGCAGCAAACCAGTTACTTTTCCCATTAATCACCTTGCCGCAAGAATCCTAAGCCGCAAAATATTAATGAGCACAGTTCTACGCTAAAGCATCACAATCTGCATGATCGCTTTATCAAGGGGCATCACGGAAATGGGCTTCCTTAGCAGCGTGAGCCCCCGACGCCATCAAGTGGCGGAGCTAGATCGTGGATGTCGACGCGATACCCCCCCTTCGGGATCGCAAATCTCACCGAGGTATTCAGACCCGCTGCGTCATAACGCTCCAAGGCCAAACGCAGACGACCAATTGCCACACGGACAACGGGGTCGATCGTGGGATCAAAATCATCTCCGCGATCCAGATGCCGTAGGGATCGAGCGCCTCTTGAGGAGCAGGCCAACGTCCGTCAGCGCGGAACATCCAAGGCTTTAGCGCAGCATCGCAGCGACCATCCTCGATCCACCACACCAACAAATATGCGGTCAAGCCGGATGCCCGATCAACCAAGTCGTCTAAGCCACTCACATTCGCCACTCCGCTTATCGCATAACCCCGCTTATCGCATAACCCTGAGCACTAGTCGTAGACAACTGGCATTCCCGCTGCCGGTGGCGAGATCAGTGCCTTGACCTCTGGCTGAACAGACAGCTTGAAACGCTTCCACTGAGGGCTGCGCAGGATCTGTTTCACAGCAGCTTCCCCAAGACGTTGACCCGCTTCCACATCACTCGGATAGTGCATGCCGCATGTCACGCGAGCCGCCATCCCCTGATGCCCAACCGCCAGCAAGCGCTCACGGCGTTCCGGCAGAAGGTCCGCCAGAAGCAAGCTGGTGGTTACATACCAAGTGGCATGGCCACTGGGATAGCTTGCCGAGTCCTCACGAGGGAGACAGGGCTTGAGATCCTGATGGGTCACAAACGGACGTGAACGGCCCATTGCATACTTGAGCTGGTTTTTAACCTCATCAACCAAGCGTACGAATTGCGGCACGCCTGCCCGGATGCGTGGTGCTGTCTTCACGAAATCCGAACCAATGGCCCCTTGAAATCGACCGATGTCGCGATCGAGGTAACTCCATGCATGACCCACCAACTCGGAATCACGCGCAAATTGCTGCCAACGCACCACCGCCAGATCCCGTCTCCATCCATCACTGTTCGTTGCCGGTGGCATCCCGACCACATCCGCTAAGGGGGCAAAACGGAGCTGGAAGCCATCCGCTGGATTCGCTCTGGAAGGAGCGATCGTGGCTGTACTCACACCCGCCAGCAAGGCCCATGCGAAGAGCGAAACCCGAAGCATCATTTGAAGTCTTCAAGTTATTTTAGCTCTTAAGCAAGACCTAGCCAATCGGCAAGGCGATTCAGTTGCCTCCAACTCATCTCAGGCATCTGCTACCAGGTCAACAACGATTGCCTTGGGATTGGGATGTTCGCCTTAACTAGTTTGCTGAGGAGTGGCATCAAGTTGCTGTGAAGTTCCGCAGGTCAAATAGAATCAGCGACAGTGATCAAAGCCTCAAGATTTGGTGATTAAGTTAGAGAGTATAAATAGCTTTAGAGCAGATTAAGTTGAGGGTAGATTTGTTGTGAATACGAAAAACTATTTCTGATTAGTACCTGCCAAAGACGACATCAAGGCAACTTTCTGCAAGTCAACGTGCCACGTATCGATGGTTGCTTCAAGCCGATATTGAGGTGGTTGAAGAAATAAAAAGCCGCCGCGATTGGAGGGGACTTAGATAAGCTATGCTGCAAACATCTACATACATCCGGGCAGCCCTCCCCCTAACATGGACTCCCGTGACGTTATCCCCCGCTAGTAAGCTCTGTCTTCCATCTAAAAGCATTCGTAATCGTCGAAGACATAAAAACACCCGTCCGCCACCCTGACATCCCGATTGGCTGGTGTTGCAGATAACGCCTGAATTGCAGGCATCACTGATGGTTGTTTCTTGCTTGGTGCTCCATAACTATTGCTTCCAAAGCGATATTTAATGTCTGCAGTAAAGCGTGTATCAAATGCTTCGTCGTAAGAAAGATTGGCACCAAGTGTTAAACCATTGCTGATGTTGTAAGCCAGCCTTCCTTTAACACCAGAACCATCGGCTTCACCGACATCACCACTTTGGTAGTAGTAACCAACAGAAGCATTGAGATCTGGTGTGATGCTGTAGCCAACATCTAATCCGTAGGTATCTAAAGCCCCAGCCTCGTACTGGCTGTTCAGCCTGTGTTCGACATCACCAATGGGAACCAGTGCATAGGCATTGAAGTTCCAAGTGTCTGAGACTGCTTCTAACCCTGCAGCAACTTGAGAGAAGAAGACATCACGCTTGTCTGTGACATTGACGCTGGTATCAGCATCACCTGTATTCATTGGCCGGCTGTCATAGCCAGCATTCACTCCATACATCCAGCTGCGATCACCATTGAGCCAGCGATACCCCAAACGGGTTGAGGTGCTGATCGTGGTACCAGCAACATCGGTATTAACGATGCTGCTTTCACCATCTCGATCAGAGAAGTTGGCATTGGCTAAGGCATCAAGGAAGAAGACGCTGTTCTCACCAACGGCAATGGGAAGAAACGCTCCAATACCGGCTTGATTGGGTGTGCCTGCTCCTTGCAGTGCACCTTGAAAACCCCAGTTGAACTGCACAGCGTCTTTGAGGTTGATCTCCATGACGCCGAGATCTGCTGCACTGCCGTCGTCTTGAGCAGTGACTGGCTGGATGGGAGTGCTAGCTAAGGCAAGAGCAGCAGCAAGAGATAAGGACAGGCGGAGGGAACTCAGCACTGGGATTGAGCGCTTAAAAGGTCACTGATTATCTGGTTGATTACTTGTTGCAGCTATCAGTCCACATCAACTGCAGCAAAAGGAAACTGAGAATGTTTTACGCCTGAACATCAAAAAGCCTCGAATACAGATGGGGTTTTATTTGACTGCGTTCACCTGCGCATAAAGATCTGCGGTTGCATCTGGTATAAAGCGGTAATAGCTACTTAAGTGCACCTCAATCGTGTGCCCCATTGTCATCGTTGAGAAGGTTGGGCAGGTTCCTGTCTTCTTGCAGCAGGTTCACAGCTTCGGCGTTGATCTGGTCGCGACCAAGGGCTATCCCAGTGCAACTCAAATGTATGAGCTGGCTCGTGAGATCGATGACTAAATAAGGAATGGGCAAGCCGTTGAGCTGTTGGTCTGCGCTGACTTTGACCCTGAAGGCGATGACTGGCCTCGTGCAGCACTAGAACAAATCAGAGGAAATGTCAGCGCCCTTCATATGGTCGACAGTCAACGGGTGCTGGTGACAAGGGAAGATCTTGATGACATCGGTCCCGCTATGCAATATGTCCCGCTATGCAATATATTGTACTTTGAATTCCTACCCGATGGTCCTTTAAAATGAGTTCTACCCCTAGAAGTCTCATCGGAGAGAGTACGCAAATTGGAACCAAGAAAGATGATGTACTTGTGGCTTCGTATGGAAAAGATATTTTAATTGGTGGCGACGGAAATGATTTTCTTTTGTCAGACGACTATGACGATATCTTGCTCGGCGGTAGCGGTAAAGACAAATTTGTTTTGGCAAAACTTGAGAATCCAACCAAGCATCGAACAATATATATACCTGACTTCTCAATATTAGAACAGGATTGTATCGACTTCTCGCATCTCTTAGGCTCGGATGCATACAACTATATTGGAAACGAAAATTTTTCAGGTCATGGCAATCAAATAAGGTATGTACCATTAAAGAAAGGTAGAAAGAAAGGTAGAAAGCAAAAAGATGTTCCAGATTTAGCTCTGCATTATGACAAGAATGTTTTTGATAAAGTCTACTCTGACAGTGGTCAGGGTCTATGGCATTCTCATTTCCATAAGGATTGGATGTTTCATGGGTTGTATAAACCCGCAAAGCTCATCATACAAGACGAAAATCTTCATGAAACAACAATCGTTATTGGCTATAAAGAAAATGGAAATCCTCATTCCAGCAAATATTATTCTAGTAAAAGTTCACTTTCGACAGAATCATTAGCAGCTCATTCTTCAGCTTTTCTGCTGGCCCCATCAGAGGCAGGAAGGAAGTTTTCCCGGTTCTCCCTTGGTTTCCCCCCCCAAGGCCTTCCCAACCCAGGCCATATTTTCCCCAAACCCAAACCCAACCCCAGGCCAAAGTGGAATCCTCCTCACATCTCCTTTCCACACCCGCATCCGAAACATAGAAATCCCTTCCACCCGCATCCTCCGAGTTGGCCAAAACCAAAACCTCACCACACATACCCCCCGATAATTCCAACGGTTCCACATAGAAAAAATCCAAGCCCCAGAAACCCAATACCCATAAAAGGCTTTCCTCTTCCTGTTTTGCCTGGAGCCTCCAGTACCCACAAAGGCGTGCCAATTCCTGGCGGTGGTGGGTGGATCAAATTTAACTATGGCTTGAGTGATTTTCAGGCAACTGCTTCTAATGTAACAGTCCCCAATTTGCCACAAAGTGGAAATTTTTACTCGGGAAAGGCTGGGTTTGGAGCAGATACTACGATTCTTGGAGCAATGACAGCTTCATTCATACTAAATACTGGCGCTAAAGGGACTTATGTATCACCTCCAGCAGGTATGAATCTTTACCCGAAAGCACCACAAGTTAAAATTGGGACTGCTCCGGTCATTGGATCGGCTGGATTTTCTGGAAGTGTAGGTATTTCAAGCGTGTTAACTATTGATGAGAATTCAGAAAATAAAAGTTTTGCTTTTGATGTCACGCAAAAGTTAGGTTTACAACTAAATATTGATACATATGTAGAAGATAATCTCTTAGGGACTGTAGCTGTTTATACCCACCTTGCCGGTCTCGACCAAGGTACAGAAGTCAACGGACCTGATGATCTTACCGGGCTTGATTGGACATGCTCGATTATTCCAAAAGTATCCGGTAAAGTTGGCATAGGAGCCCAAATAGGCGACCTTGGCACTGCAACTATTGTTGATATAGGCCCAGATTTCAATTTAAAGTTTAGACTAAATTTAAATGATGGGGGCGGAACAATTACATTTGACCCTACGCTATCTGTCGGAGGCGATATCGGAAAAGTTTCAATTGGTAGTTTAGATGTTGCCGCATTGGACTATACAATTGCAGAAGCACCCTTTAGTGATTTCGTAAGTGAGTTACCAGTAACCATGAATATTTAAGAGGAACAATTTCGCCTTGCCTTAAATCGTTTTTACTTAAGACTATATTCTTATACTGCTCCCTTTAAAGAATACTATTGACTCTACCAATGCTTATTACCTGGCAATATAGTTTACAGATTTATATTGTTTTTCTAACACTCACTTAAATCTGTAAGTAGAACAAAAAACTGACATAAAAAAGGGCACCCGCGTTGGATGCCCTCAAGTCCAGGGCAGGTTTTCAGGGTTTCTACGTCCTCGGACTCCTAATACAGGTCTAAGCAAGCAGTAATCATGATTTCCTTTCTGCTCTGATGAGCTTTCTGGAAGCTCTAGTTGCTTTTTGGCTTCATCTTCATTGTAAAGATCAGGATCATATGTGTCATTCGTTTTGCAGACTCCATATTTATTGCAAGTACTTTCTGCTTTTGCACTAGCGATAAAAAGCGTCAGAAGAGCAGGAACGAGTAGCAAGCGTTGCATGGTTGGCATCCCATTGCCCAAGACTTAGCAGGGGAAGACCCAGGCACTGCTAGTTCGCAAAAGATTTACTTGATCAGATGCAGTAAGGCTGCATAGGAATCGGTGTAGTGGATGCAGTCTTTGCTTTAGCCAAGGTGCACTAGCAAAAGTTGCAGGGGGCTTTGTTTTTCGGCGAGTTGTTTTAGAGCGGCCCCTTCGCTCTTCTCAGACTTCCTCCCTCACCACAAGGGCTCATTTCTTTGAGGTGCACTTTGAGGGACTGGTGCAAAAGGGCCTGTGCTTTCACCTTTGGGAGACCTTGACTCTGCTTTTGGCTCTACTGGTGCTTTCTCTTTTGGTGTTGAAGGAGTCTCTGCTGCTTCATCAGGTTTCTCTGAATCCTCCTTCTCGCGCTCTTTTTGCTCTTCTGTTTTTTCTTCTTCTGCAGAGCAAAGGCCAAGGGGTTCGCAAAGCGCTGGCACCGTAAATAATGCGTAGGCCGCGGACAAGCCTGTTAGCACTACCAAAACGATGAATAATCCCACCACTATTTGGTCACTTCCACTTTGAAGAGAAGAAGAATGCTTTGCGGCTGGCGGGCTTGAAGGTTTGGCGAACTGGTCCACCACGGTGGATGGCAGTTCATCAGATGACTTGCTTAATACCGCTGGAAAAGATGGCTCTGGTGTGGATGTTCCCTTAAAGGGCATCTGTGGCTCTGATGGCGGAGTTGATTGGGCTTGATCAGAGCGGGCGCTCAAGTAACCATCAAGAAAGCTGGCAATGCGTGTGACCAATGAGGGCGCAAGCATTTCATGGGCTGTTGTTAGAAGCTCATCTCGTTGAGGAACTAGCCCTGCTTCTGACTTTGCGTTGATGAATTGAAGGAAGGTTGGTTGAGATGCCAGCAGGCGTATTGAAGGCAGCAGCGATACATCCGCTCCCATCAGGTCTTGCAGCAGATTCAAGGCCGTTTGCAGCTCAACTGGCCGTCGAGGCTTTAAAAGCTGAGCAAAGCGCTGGCCAAGCTGTTGATCAGAAGCCTGCGTCGACATACATCACCAGCGATGTTGTTCTTGTGATAGATAATAGTAAACATATAGGGAGATTTTCCCATTGGATCAGATCCAGGTGCCAGATTCACTCATCGATCAATTAATGTTCTTGAAATCATCATCATTCAACAGGTAATCTTTACGCAGTTAGTTGAATGGTTTGCCCACTAATTATCGCTGATCACGCTAATGACCAAATCCACTTTTAACACCATTAATCAGCTGTCATTGAAAGGATGCTGGAAATCTTCTCTAGCCCTTCTTGTTGGTCTCGGTGCATTCTGTCAACAAGTAAATGCTCAGAGCACTACAGCGGTAGGAGTAGCCAGGGCAAGCGAAGTCTTAATCAAGCGCTACGACCCTAAAGTTAGAGATGTAACCCTTGTTGTTCCAGCTCCAGCAGGGACACCGACGGCTTGCATGCAAGACAACAAGAGCACAAATGGTGATTGGGAAGCTTATTACTGCACTTTGGATCGGAATATATTGATTTCACAAAAGAATCTTAATCTGATCGAAAAAAGATATGGCCTAGCTGCAATAGCAACACTAGTCGCTCATGAGTTTGCTCATGGAAGGCAACATGCCATTGCTGGCTTTATGAGGGATGCAGTTTGGTCAGTCGTATTTGATGAGCTACAAGCTGATTGCATTGCTGGTGTTTACATGCGCCAGGCTACACCGATTTCTCTTTCACCTCAGCAGATTGAAAAATCAAGAGACTTCCTGGAAAGCATTGGTGATTATTCAGTGCAGGAAAGGTCTTGGCATGGAACACCAGGCATGCGTGGAGCTGCCTTTCAGTTCGGCTACAACAAAGGAAGCCTCAATGCATGTTGGGCATCGAGTCAACGCAATTGGCGAAAGACCCTCGAGGATGCTCCCGATCAGGTCGATAGGGCTATTGAGAATGCCCCTGCCACGCTTGATAACTTGATTGATCGCGGCCAAAAGTTCCTAGAAGGCCTCTAAATAGAAAAAAATGAGTGTTGTTCTTTTTAGTCGTTGTCGCAACGAAGAGACCATCGTCTCTTTGTCTGTTGGTGAGTTGAGCATCGGGCGTTCGCCTGATGCAGACATCAACTTGCCAAAAGATTGGACCTTGCTTTCGGCTCTACATCTGAGCTTGCAGGTCACCAGTGATGGAAGCCTGGCTGTTCGTGATGGGGTGGCTGGCAAGCCAAGTTCCAATGGAACTCAGCTGAACTGCAGTTATCTCCCAGCTGATCGTTGGACACCCTTGCGATTTGGCGATGAGCTGCAAATTGGCAGTCAAATTAAAGATGCAGTGAGGCTGGCTGTCCTTTCAGATGCCACTAACACCAGTCAAGGTTCATCAGCTGAGCAGCAGCGCCAATGGCAGTTGGAAGGCAGAAGTCTGACGATGGGTCGTGGACTGGACTGTGTCATCAAATTGAGAGGGCCAACGATATCGAGATTGCATTGCTCGATTAATCGCTCTGGCAATGACGTCGTTCTTCTTGATCAAAGCCGGAACGGTATCTTTGTGAATGATCGGCCAGTCAATCGTCAAGTGCGATTAAGGGATGGCGATCAGATCAAGGTTGGGACCTCAGTCTTTGTATGGACTAATCCTTGGCTCAGTCGTCAAACCAACGGCAAAAGCTATCGAATTGATGTGCGCGACCTATGGCTCAAGGGTCGAATCAGTGGCAGTAACTTTTCCATTGAGCCCGGGCAGCTTGTTGCCTTTGTTGGTGGCAGTGGCGCAGGTAAATCAAGCCTGCTAACCACCATCGTTGGCCAAAACCTTGACTATCAAGGTCAGATTTTGGTCAACGGCAATGAGTTGCGGGAGACCTATGGCGCCATCAAGCAGGAAATTGGCTTCGTTCCACAAGACGACATTGTTCATCTTGATCTCACTGTGGAAGAGGTTTTGCGCTATTCCGCGCGACTGAAGCTTCCCGATGTGGACGAGCAACGCGCAGCCGTTGAACGTGTGTTGGATGAATTGGAAATCAGCCATCGCCGCAAGGCATTGGTTAGAGAACTAAGCGGTGGTCAACGCAAGCGGGTGAGTATCGGCGTCGAGTTGATTGCCGATCCGCGGATCCTGTTTCTTGATGAGCCCACATCCGGCCTCGATCCCGGGCTTGACAAACGGATGATGGAATTACTGAGAAGGCTTGCAAATTCTGGGCGAACGGTGGCTTTGGTGACCCATGCCACCAATAACGTGATGCTTTGTGATCAGGTTGTTTTCCTCGGTCGAGGTGGCCACCTTTGTTACGCCGGACCACCTAGCCAGTGCCTTGATCATTTCAAGTTGACTGGCGATTTTTCTGACATTTATCAGTACCTAGAACGCAGTGATCAAGAGATTGCCACAATCGCAGATAGCTATCGAGCAGGGATCTTAAAAGTCTTGCCGAACGTTTCCAGTCAATCTGGTTCGACATCACATTCACTCGACACTAAACGAGCTGGCCGGCTTGGGCTTGCGACTCAACAGTTCCGCACATTGCTCTCTCGTGATGCAATCCTTACGTTTAGAGACAGCACCTCACTTGTTCTTAATGCAGTAACAGCTCCGTTGGCTGTTCTGATGATTGCTTTTGCTGCAAATAACAGGCAGATATTCTCAAACCTAGATGCCATTGATGCCAGGACATATCCCGATGCATTGAGAGTCCTATTTGTAATTATTTGCGCCACTACCTGGGTTGGACTTTCTACATCTTTGCAATCACTTGTGAAAGAGCGAGGAATTTTCTTGCGGGAGAGGTCATTCAATCTACTGCCGGAGTCTTACCTGAGCGCAAAAATCATTGTGATGGTATTGCAGGCTGTTGTTCAGTCCCTATTGATCCTAGCAACTGTGAAGATATTCTTTGACTCACCAGATGCCATATTCCTAAATTGGCCATTGTCAATAGCCTTGGTTTGCTTTACAATTCTGGTCACGATTGGATCGCAGGCGTTAATGACATCAAGCCTGGTCAAGAATAGTCAGCAAGCCAGCAGTATCGCTCCATTGCTTTTAATACCTCAGCTCATCTTTGGCGGAGTGTTGTTTACGCTCAGTAAAACCGCCGATGATATTTACCCATTAATAACAAGCCGCTGGGCAATGAAAGCGATGGGAATTTACTCTGATATCACTGAGTTAATTCCAGGTGGCCAGGCAGGTATCGACCAGATGCCTGGCGCTAGTTCCTACGAAGCAACTTTAAATAATTTACACGGGTCGTTCATTGTTATGGCTTCTCAGTGCACTGCTTTTTTACTGCTAACACTAGGATCTCTACTGTTTTTAAAACACAATCGCTAAGCCCAGATTTACAACTATTCTTTGTTTTTGATCATGAGAGATTCAAGGTCAGATGACAATCAATTCACTCGACTTTTCCAAAATAACCTAGCGTGATGCAACCAATGAAGAGAACAACAGCTCTCCATTCTGCTTTGATCGAAATCTTGGCTGCATCTGGTTTTAGCTTGCCTGTGCAGGCTGGACTTCTCTCGCCACTTTTTTGGTTGGATCGGCCACGGCTAGAAAGACGCCTGGCCAAGAAATGAGTGGAACTAACTGCTGGAGACAATGCGAGTCTCAGGGAGAAAATGAAGCCAGCCTGCAAGGAATTTATCAAGCCGGTAGTAAAATGCCTGATGAAACAGATGGAAGCCTCTGGCAGGGCTTTTGGAGTGATTGTCGAGATCCTACATGGTGAATTTGGCGAAGACAGCCAGGTTGTCATCAGGCTGTGTAGCGCTTTTATTTTCAACTTGCCTGCTAAGACTTTTATGGATGTTCCATTAAGAGATATCCTGGATCACTGAGAAAAAATTCTAAAGAGACCAACTTGAAAGGGATAAAGGTATTGAACTTGGATAAGTTTTTAGGAAGCAGCGAACATTCCAATTAGATTGAGAGCAGATGGGGCTGAGCAGGAAGTTAGTCTTCAGTGAGTCCGATCCATCGTTGCCCCTCGTCGCTGGACATCTTTTATGGCCAGCAAATGCCCCCATGTAGGGGATATACGCATATTTGTTTTTCTGGGATAATCAGATTAGTGAACAATGCCCATGAAAACCCTTCAAAAAAGATTTGCCTCTGTTGCGGCTTGTTCCCTGATGGGAACGGCAGCGTTTATCGGCGTTGACTCCTTCGTTCCTAAACCCGTCAAAGCTGCCGGTGCCAGCAGCTTTTACTGCGGCCAAGCCTCTGGCGCTCCAGCAACCCTTGCCAAGACAGCAAGCGGCAAGAGTGTTCCTGTCATCCGTTGGACCAGCTCAACATTTAATTCTGCCGGTTGGGATCAAAGCAAGCGTTGCCAAGTTGTTTCGGCTCGCTTTGAGCAATATCGCAAGCAAGGAAGTCTGCAGTATCTGACAACTGGTCGGATGAATGGCCAAGCGGTCATCTGCACAGCAACGAGCAAAGGTGGCGCCTGTGCAGGTCTGCTCTACACACTCAAGCCAGGTCAGAACCCAACCAAGACTCTTGCTGATCTCCTTGATGTAAGGACAAAAGCGAAAGGGCCGTTGAATGAAACAACCTCTCGCCTTTACCTAAAAATGAGTGATGTGATTGATGCGAAATCTGGCATCAGCCCATCAGCATCGATAACTGTTGACACCCCATCATCAGCAACGACTGAAGCTCTTTGGTGATCAACAGAGCACTAAAGCCTAGGGCGATGGCTTTGAGATTGGCTACAGCAGGAGCCATTGGCTTACTTACAATCACTCCTGCTGTTGGTAATCCACGTCATCAGAGCACCGTTCTCATCCGTAGTGGCGATCAACATGGTTCTGGAGTGATAGTCAAGCAAAGCAATGGTGGTTATTGGGTGGTCACCAATAGCCATGTGCTTGGCAAAGTTGATGTGCATTGCTTAGAGAGCAGTGAGAAGGGTTTGTATCCGAGCGTCAAAGTTCCGCTGGATAACAACAATGCTGATCTGGCTTTGCTGTGGTTCAAAGCAGCAGACCAACAGGAGCGTGTCGCATTACTTGCTGAGCCAGAAGAAACAACTGATGCCATTGATCTAGTTATTGCGACTGGCTATCCCGCCAGAGATGACTACGTAGAGCGCAAAGGGTTAACGGTTCCGTTGTTGAGCGAAGCGTTAGAAGGCGGCTATGACCTCACCTACACCAGCGATATTGATAAAGGCATGAGTGGTGGTGGAGTCTTTGATAGCAATGATCGTTTAGTCGGCATTAATGCAACGCATCAAGAGCCACTCTGGGAGACAAGCCGGCAGTACAAATCAGGGCATCAAGTCTCAGAGAAAATGAATCAAAAACTAGATCAAGTAGCTATTGGCCTTGATATACAGCAGGTAGTGAAACTATTGAAAAGTGCTGACCAGCAAATAGAAGCACCAATGATTAATGAAAATATAGACAACAACTGCAGTTCAGCATTAGAGGAATAAAGAGCTGTTATTTCATCGCATATTGCGGCACCAGGCAGCATCTGCGCTGTTTAACCATTGATCTGCTACTTGAGACCCAAGTGATGCTGCTTTTTTGAAATCTTCACAACCTCCTTTTGCATCATCCAGCATGCCTTTTGCTGCGCCACGATTGGCATAGGCTTTTGCCATACGCGGATCAAGTTCTATTGCCTTGTTGGAATCAGCAATTGCTCCTTGAACATCTCCTGATTTAATCTTAGCAAGACCACGGTTCTCGTAGGCAAGAGCATACTGTGGATCAATCTCTATTGCCTTGTTGTAATCAGCAATTGCACGCTGGTAATTGTCTAAATTATCGTAGACAAGGCCACGATTAAGATAGATCCTTGCTTTTTGTGGGCCAATATCTATTGCCTTATTGTAATCAGCAATTGCTCCTTTATAATCCTTGGATTCGAGCTTTACAATGCCTCGATTGTAGTATGCATCGGAATGCTGCGGATTGAGCTCTATTGCCTTGCTGTAATCAGCAATTGCTCCTTGATAATCTCCTGAATCGCCCTTGTTAATCCCGCGATTAGCATAGGCATTTGCATTGCGAGGATCAATCTTTATCGCCTTATTGTAATCATCTAGTGCCCCTTGAGGATCTCCCAGCACTTGCTTAGAAACACCCCGATTACTTAATGCCACCGCATTAGTAGGGTCTATCTTTATTGCCTTGCTAAAATCAGAAAGGGCACTTTTAGGATCACCCATATTACTCCTGGCTAATCCACGATTGACGTAAGCGACTGCATTATCAGGATTAATCTCGAGGGCTTTATTTTGATCATCAATTGCTCCTTGGTAATCACCCAAATCATTCTTCGCATACGCACGTATGATGTATGCAAAGCCAGTTTTGCGTAATTTCAATGCCTGATCTGCTAGGCGGATCATAGTCTGCTCTCTTCCTTTCTTATTGGCCGAGGCAAGCACTTGTGCATAGTAGTCATCAGCATTTGTAGCAGTGTTGTTTGCAACAACAACTGGCGAGCCACTAAGGAAAAGCTTGTAATAACTAATCGGTACACCTTGGTTGACACCAGTCTTCATTGAGACTTCATTCCCATTGGAAGCATATTCATTTTTTTCACCCCTGCCGTGAAGACCAATCAACTCTCCATCAGCATTGAGGAGGACACCACCACTCATTCCAGCGGCTGTCTTGTTGTCATACAGCAGTTGATAGCCCTGATCAATGCCTACTTCTGCGTTGGCAACAACATCTCCAGTCTCGTAACGAAGGTTTTGTGAATTAGCTAGAGGGAATCCAGCGACGTAGATCGGATCATCGTATTGAACTGTTTTTACATCTCCAATTGATGCCACCTCATAATCTCCTGAACTGGAGAAGGTAAGGACTGCCATATCAATCTCACCTAATCGCTGGATACTGCCTTGCTCCAGTTGATGATCCTTGCCATCGGAGGTATAGATCCCAACCTCTTCTCCAGGTCTATTGCTGCTGACCACATGCCAAGCCGTGAGAACTGTAAAGCGATTGCCGTCTTTTTTGACGAGAACGCCAGATCCTTGCGTTGCTCCTTCTATGCGAACAGTGATTGCCTTTGCGACCTTGGCAACAGCAGAAGCATCTTGAGCAACTGCTGCTGCTGCTTGAAGAAGGACTGCGGTGGTTGCTGTGGTGATGCCAGCAGTGCCCAGTAGCAGTGGTTGCCCTAGTGGCAGCAAAGACAGGGCAGCAGCCGTAAGAGCACCCTTAGCTTTCATCGAGTAGTTCCTCATTCTCTAGTTCTCATTTCCCAAGGATATTGATCGCCACGCTTACGTCATCGCCGCTGCCCTCTGTTGTGATGCGATTGAGCCCAACATCTAGAGCAGTGCATTCACCATCAGCCCCAGTAACAGGCACCTCGCTGACTAGGTAATCCGCCAATGCTAGAAAGTCAGTATCAGTAGTGCAGGATTTACGGATGCCATCAGTGCTGAGCATCAAAGCGTATGGATGCTCATTGCGATCGATGCTTTGCATCGTGCTCCGTTCAGCGAAGTGCAATAGAGCGTCGCTTTTGCAAAGACTGAAAGTCGATTCCCCTTTGATTCCAAGCGAGTCTTCGCTGTTGATTAGCTCTGCATTGCTTGCACCTTCACCTCTATTGGCTTCAACGCGCACTAGATCCCAATCACCGATGCCCGTACACCCCCACCAATGAGGCGTGAGGATCACCAAGCCAAGCGTGCTGCCGTAGGTGTAGAGAGAAAATCCTTCTGCTTTCTGTTCTGGGGTTTTCTGGAACCTCCGCCAATCATTGGCCACCGCGAAGCGCCAGTTCTCCACGATCTTGCCTGGGAGTTCACGCTTGAGCCATTTATGCCATTCGGACAACGTCGACCTTGAAGGAGCTGACCAACTAAGAAGTCTCCTGCCTAAATCTTTTCGAGCTTGCTGGATGGCAATTTCACACGCAAGCTTGCTGCCCACGTCACTGCGCCAATAACGAGCACCGCCATGGCCATCAGCCACAACCATCAACTTGATGGGCACTCCACTTCTGCTACGAAAACTGGCGCTTAAGGAAGAGTCCTGACACACAACGCCTTTGCGCCGATGACTGGCACCGATGAGGCTGCGATAGACGGGAGGTTGCCAGTTCACCAAACCACTGGCCCTACACCGTCAATGGGGTCAATCAAGGTTGGGGGTAAATCAGGCAAAGGGATATTGCCTTCACTTGCTGATCCTTGCGTTCGACTTACGGGCATCGATGCTGCACCAACAACGGCAGTAGATGCCCACTCGATGTACTGCGCCAATGCTGTTGCATTACTTGCTTGCAATGGTTGCCTTGCTGAGGTGCTTACTCCCTGCCTTGAGCGTCCGACTTGTCCACCTGCTTGAGGGGCAAGACCAATGAAATCCTGCAGAACATCCATGTTCGCGTCATGACCAAGAGCAATGGCCAAACGCACGGCTTTTTGTGCCCACATCTGATTCATCAACTCTTTGAGCCCAGCATCGAAATCATCAGTGGGTTGGCCATCAGAGATCAACACCAATACTGGTGGTAAGGCTCTTTCTTCCATCGGCGGGCTACTGAGCTGAGTTGCGACCAGTTCAAGCGCTTCTCCCATGGCCGTAATGCCACCAGCTTGAAGATCAACCCATTGCAGTTGCTCCACTGCTGTGGGTTTTGAGATATGCCAACTGGCTTTATCAGCAAAGCTGACCGCGCGCACCAACACCCTTGCTTCTGGGTTATCACGCGCCACCTTCACCATGCCGGGTAATGACTGACGGATGGCTTGATTCAGGGCCTGCATCTTCCCTTGCGCCGCCATTGAGCCAGAGCAATCGCAGATGTAGATGAAATGCAGCGGGCGATTGGTGAGGCGAACGTTGGGGAAAGGCATGGAGGCTTCGCTTCAGGGGAGAGAGGCAGCGGCGAAAGAGGTCTTTGTCAAATGGCGTTTGTTGATCAGATGGTGGTAATTACATCACCCATTGGTGTGAAGAACTGAATAACAGCAGCGAGGTTGCAAGTTTTGCCTGCTTCCAATGTTGTCTTAGATCCATTGCTCAAAATTGCTGTCCAGGGTTCAGTTGTGAGGTTTTTCAAGCCAAGCATGCTCGGATCAGATGGGTGCTGCACGATCTGCCCCACTGGATGCTTCAGATCTGGTGGTTTGAGGTTGTCGAAATGGTGGGGATAAATCTCGTTCTCAGCACTAGCAGCCACCACACCATTGGCCAGTCGCAAAGTCTGCGGTTGAGTCAATGCGCTCTTGCAGTTCCAACAAGTTGCAGATGTGGCTAAGTCATTAGGGAAGTTCTCCTGACCGCATTGATCACAGAGGACTCGATGATCGATGGTCTTGGCAAGGACCTCCTTCCATTGACCTGTTAATGCGCGTCTTTTCGGGGCCTTCATGCCATCACAGAAGGTCTGCAAAAAAACGTTCTGCAACGTCTGTGGGTAGATCGGCCAAGTGATCAAGGCCGCGGCATGTTCTTCTGGATTGGGGCGATTGCGCTCATTCTTTGGATCAAAGATGAACAGCGGATCTTCTCCATACAGCTTTCGGCGTGCAGGTTCATCAAGGCACTTGATGCCAAGGTCCATCTGGCCCCTCAGTGGGTCGTGTCTGGTGAATAAGCGGAACAACAACGCTGCAAGCGAAAACAGATCGCTATTGGTGCCAGGCCGGGCTCGAGTCATCAACACTTCTGGAGCAATAAAGCCTGGAGTGCCAAGCACGCTGCTCAACTTGCGGCCGTCGACATCCACGTTGTCGTTATCGCAGATCAAAATGCGGCCCGTCTGAGCTTGAAGAAATAGGTTCCCCAGTGAGATGTCCTTGTAACAGAGCCCTTTGCTATGGAGGTCATGAAAGGCATCTGCAAGGAAGAAGCCAGCCCTAAGAACGTTTTGCAGGCTGATTTCAATGCGGCCTGCGTAGTGCTCGATTGCTCCCACAAAACCTGGTGGCCGTAAACCCATCAGATAGCCGCAACCAGGATCGGAAAGCTTGATTGCTTCTGCAGTAGCAGGGGCGGGCCTTAGTAAGGCAATTGGCCAAAGAAAGTCACTATTGGGCGCCGTTGCACGAATACTTTCCCCTAAACGCTGCGGAAGATTTGGATCTCTAGCCAGGTAGCTAGGGAAATACCACTTCAAGGCCAGATGCTCACCGGCCACATCCACCTCAAACACCTGACCCTGGCCACCCCCCCCCAAACCACGCAAAACCTTCAGTGGCTTGGAGAGTCCATCGAACTCCAACAAGCTGCCTTCTGGAAGGATCCAATTCACGGATAACTAAAAGGGCTATGGCGCGTTGCTTGGAGTCTGATCGAAAACAACATTGATATGAGGCATGTCGGCCTATTGAAAAACAATCTGTGCTTCAGGGCAGGGGTAGTGATTAGGTCTTATTTGATCTCTAGGTGCTGGTGATTTATCTACTCATCGCATATTTCGGCACCAGGCACCTTCTTGACTTTGTAGATATTGGGAGGTTCCCTGATAACCTAGAGACGATGCCCTCTTTAAATCTTTACAGGCACTTCTATCTTGACCAAGCGCATGTTTTGCAAGACCACGTGTGTCTAACGTGGCGCCATCATTTGGATTGATTGCAAGTGATTTATTGGCATCCTTAAGAGCATCTTGAAAATCTCCTTGTAGATATTTAGACCATCCGCGGTTGTTGTAGGCACTGGCATACTTCGGATCAATTGAGATCGCCTTGTTGGCATCAGTAATTGCTCCCTGATAATCTCCTAAATACATCTTGGCAACACCACGCATATCGTAAGCATAGACATACTGCGGATTAATGTCTATTGCCTTGTTGTAATCAGCAATTGCTCCTTGAGTATCTCCTAAGTTTCTCTTGGATACACCACGATTGCTGTAGGTCTCAGCAAGTTGCGGATTAATTGCTATTGCCTTGTTGTAATCAGCAATTGCTCCTTGATGATCTTTTAGTTCACTCTTGGTAGCACCACGGTTGTTGTAGGCATCGGCATACTGCGGATTAATCTCTATTGCCTTATTGAAATCAGCAATTGCTCCTTGATGATCTTTTAGTTCACTCTTGGCATTGCCACGGTTGTTGTAGGAAACTTTGTCCTGCGGATTAATCTCTATTGCCTTTGTGTAATCAGCAATTGCTCCTTGATAATCTTTTAAGTCATACTTGGCATAAGCACGAAGAAAGTATCCTCCTACACTTGATCGCAATGCTAATGCCTGGGTTGTCAACTTAATAACTGTCTGTTCTCTTCCCTTCTTTGTCTGGGATGCTTTTGCTTGCGCCAGATAGTCATCAGCAGTGGTTGCAGTTGTCTTGGCAACAACAACAGGAGCACCACTTGCAAAGAGTTTGTAGTAAGTAATTGGCACGCCTTGATTAACTCCTGTCTTCATTACTAACTCACCACTTGATGCCTGTTCATCTCTCTCTCCCCTGCCATGAAGTCCCACCAAATCTCCATCAGCATTAAGCAGCACGCCTCCACTCATTCCAGCGACTGTTTCGTTGTCGTATAGCAGTTGATAACCCTGATCAATTCCTACTTCTGCATTAGCAACAACCTCTCCAGTTTCATAGCGAAGGTTTTGTGAATTGTTTAAAGGGAAACCTGCCACATAAATCGGTTGATCATGCTTGACCTTTTTGATATCACCAACATATGCAACCTCATAAGCACTGCCACTAGAGAAGGAGAGCACTGCCATATCAACCTCTCCCAACCTTTGGATGCTGCCTTGCTCTAGTTGGTGCTCATTCCCATCAGAGGTATAGATCCCAACCTCTTCTCCTGGCCTATTGCCACTAACTACATGCCATGCCGTAAGCACCGTGTAGCGATTGCCTTCTTGCTTGACGATCACCCCTGAACCTTGTGTTGCACCTTCTATGCGAACAGTGATTGCCTTGGCGATGCGTGCCACAGCAGAAGCATCTTGTGCAATTGCTGGACCCTGCTGAATAACGACTGCTGTGGTTGCAGTTGTGATGCCAACGGTGCCCAGAAGCAGTGGTTGCCCTAGTGGCAGCAACAAAGAGACGGCAGCAGCAAGGACAGTTCTTCTGCGTGACATCAGGTAGGTGCTGCTGGATTCAGGGTAGGTGGGGTGTCTTATCAGGTCTCTAGGTGCTGTTATTTATGTCCTCATCGCATATTGCGGCACCAGGCACCATCACCACTGGCAAGATACTTAACGTTTTCCTGGCGCCCTAGAGAGGCTGCTAACTTAAAATCTCTACATGCTCTTCGTTCATCATCTAATACCAGATGGGCATTAGCTCGATTATTGTAGGCAATGACATAATCTGGATCAATCTGTATTGCCTTGCTGTAATCAGCAATTGCGCCTTGATAATCTTTTAGTTCACTCTTGGCATTACCACGGTTGTAGTAGGCATCTGCATATTCTGGATCAATCTCTATTGCCTTGTCGAAATCGGCAATTGCCCCAAGATAATTTCTCAGAAAACTCTTTGTAAGGCCACGATTAGAGTAGCCATAGGCATACTGTGGATTAATCTCTAATGCCTTATTGAAATCAACAATAGCTCCTTGAAAATCCCCGCTTCGCCCTTTCTCAACTCCAGAATCTAGATAATTGGCAGCACTTTGAGCATGTGCTGCCTGGGTTGAAAGCAGCATTGCACCAGTCGCCAGAGCAGTGCTAGATCCCAGTAACAGTGGTTGCCCCAGTGGGAGGAGCGATAGTGCAGCAGCAACGGCAGTGGTTCGGCGTGTCATCAAGGAAGTTCTCTGATGCTTTAAAGAGTAGGCAGGGGGCTTCGTTTTTCGTCGAGATTTTTTTAGAGCGGCCCCTTCGCCATTTTCAGACTTCCTGTCTCACCACAACGGCTCATTTCTTTGAGGTGCACTCTGAGGGAATTGGCATTCCTTCCTTACCCACCCAGCAGCATCTTTATCTCCAAGAGATGATGCTTCTTTCCAATCAGCACAAGCACCTTTTAGGTCTCCTACTAATTCCTTGGCAATCCCGCGGTTCTTGTAGGCAACGGCAAGTTGCGGATCTAATTCTATCGCCTTATTGTAGTCAAGAATTGCTACTTTATTGTCTCCTAAAGCACTCCTGACATTCCCACGATTTACAAAAGTAAGAACATGCTTTGGATCAAGTTCTAGTACCTTTTCATAATCAGATATTGCTCCTTGATAATCACCAATGTTTTTCTTTGATATGCCACGATTGCTGTAGGCATCGGAATACTCTGGATTAATCATTATTGCCTTTGTTAAATCAGCAATTGCTCCTTTGTAATCTCCTAGGTTTCTACCCTTGATAGTCCCAAGGTTGTAGTAAGCAACGTCATACTGCGGATTAATCACTATTGCTTTGTTGTAATCAGCAATTGCTCCTTGATAATCTTTTAAATTACTCTTGGCAAGACCACGGTTCAAGTAAGCATCGTCATACTGCGGATTAATTACTATTGCTTTGTTGTAATCAGCAATTGCTCCTTGATAGTCTCCTGATTTCCTCTTGGCATTACCACGGTTGTAGTAGGCAGCGTCATCCTGCGGATTAATATCTATCGCCTTACCCCAATCAGCAATTGCTCCTTGAGTATCTCCTGATTTAACCTTGGCAACACCACGGTTGGTGTAGGCAAGAGCAGACTGCGGATTAATCTCTATTGCCTTATTGTAATCAGCAATTGCTCCTTGATAGTCTCCTAATTCATCCTTTGCACTACCACGATTGTAATAGGCAATGGAGTCTTGCGGATTAATTTCTATTGACTGATTAGCATCATTCAGTGCTCCTTGGTTGTCGCCTAAATTTAATTTTATACCACTACGACTGGCATAGGCATTTGCATCTTGCGGATTAATTTCAATTGCCTTATTGAAATCAGCAAGTGCTCCTTGATAATCACCTTTATTAAATTTTGCATATCCGCGTTTCATGAAAACTGCCGCGCTTTGAGCATCTGCTGCCTGGGTTGAAAGCAGCACCGCACCAGTCGCCAGAGCAGTAGTAGATCCCAGTAGCAGTGGTTGTCCTAATGGCAGCAGCGATAGTGCAGCAGCAATGGCAGTGGTTCTGCGTGTCATCAAGGAAGTGCTCTGATGTTTTAAGGGTAAGTCAGGACTTATTTGGTCTCTAGGCGCTGTTGTTTAATCTCCTCATTTCATATTGCAGCACCAGGCACCACCTTCGCTTCTTAACCATTGTGTTGTTCCTTGATTTCCAAGAGATACTGCCTTTTTGTAGTCGCTACAGGCACCTCTTTTATTGTTTAAATCGTACTTGGCATTGCCGCGATTGTTGTAAGACCTGGAATACTTCGGATTAACGTCTATTGCCTTGTCGTAATCAGCAATTGCTCCTTGATAATCTTTTAATTTACGCTTGGCAACACCACGATTATTATAGGCAATGGCATGCTTCGGATTAATTGCAATTGCCTTGCTGTAATCAGCAATTGCTCCTTTATAATCTTTTGATTTACGTTTGGCAATACCACGATTATTATAGGCAGCGGCACGCTGCGGATCAAGTTCTATTGCCTTTGTGTAATCAGCAATTGCTCCTTTATAATCTTTTGATTTACGTTTGGCAATACCACGATTATTATAGGCAATGCTATACTGTGGATTAATTGCAATTGCCTTGCCGAGATCAGCAATTGCTCCTTGATAATCTTTTAATTCATCCTTGGCATAAGCACGAAGAAAGTATCCTCCTACACTTGATCGCAATGCTAATGCCTGGGTTGTCAACTTAATAACTGTCTGTTCTCTTCCCTTCTTTGTCTGGGATGCTTTTGCTTGCGCCAGATAGTCATCAGCAGTGGTTGCAGTTGTCTTGGCAACAACAACAGGAGCACCACTTGCAAAGAGTTTGTAGTAAGTAATTGGCACGCCTTGATTAACTCCTGTCTTCATTACTAACTCACCACTTGATGCCTGTTCATCTCTCTCTCCCCTGCCATGAAGTCCCACCAAATCTCCATCAGCATTAAGCAGCACGCCTCCACTCATTCCAGCGACTGTTTCGTTGTCGTATAGCAGTTGATAACCCTGATCAATTCCTACTTCTGCATTAGCAACAACCTCTCCAGTTTCATAGCGAAGGTTTTGTGAATTGTTTAAAGGGAAACCTGCCACATAAATCGGTTGATCATGCTTGACCTTTTTGATATCACCAACATATGCAACCTCATAAGCACTGCCACTAGAGAAGGAGAGCACTGCCATATCAACCTCTCCCAACCTTTGGATGCTGCCTTGCTCTAGTTGGTGCTCATTCCCATCAGAGGTATAGATCCCAACCTCTTCTCCTGGCCTATTGCCACTAACTACATGCCATGCCGTAAGCACCGTGTAGCGATTGCCTTCTTGCTTGACGATCACCCCTGAACCTTGTGTTGCACCTTCTATGCGAACAGTGATTGCCTTGGCGATGCGTGCCACAGCAGAAGCATCTTGTGCAATTGCTGGACCCTGCTGAATAACGACTGCTGTGGTTGCAGTTGTGATGCCAACGGTGCCCAGAAGCAGTGGTTGCCCTAGTGGCAGCAACAAAGAGACGGCAGCAGCAAGGACAGTTCTTCTGCGTATCATCTGCTGGTTTCTGATGCTTTAAAGAGTAGGCAGGGGCTTCGTTTTTCGTCAAGATTTTTTAGAGCGGCCCCATCGCCATTTTCAGACTTCCTGTCTCACCACAAAGGCTCATTTCTTTGAGGTGCACTCTGAGGGAATTGGCATTGCTTCCTTACCCAACCAGCAGCATCTTTATCTCCAAGAGATGATGCTTCTTTCCAATCAGCACAAGCACCTTTTAGGTCTCCAACTAATTCCTTGGCAATACCGCTGTTTCTGTAGGCAGCAGCATACTGCGGATTAATCCCTATTGCCTTTGTGTAATCAGTAATTGCTCCTTGAGTATCTCCTGATTTCCTCTTGGCAAGACCGCGGTTGAAGTAGGCAAAGGCATCCTGCTGATCAATCTGAATTGCCTTTGTGTAATCAGCAATTGCTCCTTGATAATCTCCTAATTTTTCCTTAGCATAACCACGGTTGACGTAGGCAAAGGCATACTGCGGATTAATCTCTATTGCCTTACTGTGATCAGCAATTGCTCCTTGATAATCTCCTAATTCACCCTTTGCACTACCACGATTGTAATAGGCAATGGAGTTTTGCGGATTAATATCTATTGACCGATTAGCATCATTCAGTGCTCCTTGTTTGTCGCCTAAATTTAATTTTGTACCACTACGACTGGTATAGGCATTTGCATCTTGCGGATTAATTTCAATTGCCTTATTGAAATCAGCAAGTGCTCCTTGATAATCACCTTTATTAAATTTTGCATATCCGCGTTTCATGAAAACTGCCGCGCTTTGAGCATCTGCTGCCTGGGTTGAAAGCAGCACCGCACCAGTCGCCAGAGCAGTAGTAGATCCCAGTAGCAGTGGTTGTCCTAATGGCAGCAGAGATAGTGCAGCAGCAATGGCAGTAGTTCGGAGTGTCATCAAAGGGAGTGCTCTGCTGTTTTAAGGGTAGGTAGGCGTTCTTTCTCTCCTATCTAGCAGCAACTGCAAAACATGAAGAAGGGCACCCGCGTTGGATGCCCTCAAGTCCAGGGCAGGTTTTCAGGGTTTCTACGTCCTCGGACTCCTAATACAGGTCTAAGCAAGCAGTAATAAGGTGTCAGTAGGGAAAAGTACTGCATGTTGACTGTCTCAACATGCTTGATTTATTGCCCGTGCAAAGACTGCTGCTCTTGTTGCCGTCAGAGTTCCCAGCAGAAAAGATGCTGCAAGTGGCAGCAATGAAAGTGCAGCAACAAGTGCCTTCAAAGAGATCATCAAAATGGAACTAAAGCTTGGATGGGTAGCTGAGGTTGATTCGTTGGCATCTTCTAAAGAATGGCGTTCAACGCTCGCTGACCTGCGTAGACGAAAACTCCCAGGTGTCCTCGTCCGTCTGCCAGAGGTCCCAGACGTAGTGACATCCGCTTCTGACAGTGAGCTTGCCTCTAAACCCCGCAGGAACCTGCTGGAATAGCTCCTCAATGTTCACGGCAGGTTCGCCTTCAAAGGTGAGAACTTGTGTAACCCGCTGGCACATTTGCTCTGAGAGAACAGCTTTCAGCTCTTCAATCGTCATCAGTTCCTCTTCAATGGCTTGGCTGCATTGACCTGCGCATAGAGGTCTGCCGTTGCATCTGGCTTGAACCTGGCGTAACTACCGAGATGCACTTCAATCGTGTGCCCCATGGCTTCAGCGATATTGGCGACAGGCAGATTCGCTGCATGTGACGCCTTGGCGTAGCGATGCCTAAAGGAATACGTCGTGAGTTGTTCACCTGTGTTCAACGCCTCAGCTTTCAAGCTCCTCCAAACCTCACGCCGACGCAGATAATTATTCAAAGCCTGTGCTCCATCGCCATCGCTGTGCAGTGGTGGTAACTTTTCGCCAACTTGAAGCCGGGCTTGCAACTTCCAATCAATGGAAGAACCATCGAGATCACGAACAAGTAGCGGTAGCAGGCGACGCGGCTCTGTCTTGTCTCCTTTCCTGCCGCCCATCGACTTTTGATAGATGGTCCACAATTCGGAACCCTTTGCCCCGCCTTTGATCCGTAGCCATCGCAATTCTTCTGGTCGCTGTCCGTATACGGCACACAGTTGAATGGCGAACTGCCAGCGTGGATCAGGTGTCCCTTCCAGCAACCTGAGGATCTCTGCATCTGAAATGGCGTAACCAACGCGCTTGCTCTTCAGTACCTCAGGAAGCGTTGCAGGAGGTGAGTAGATCAGTTTCAGGTGACCTCGTTGCACCGCCTAAGTCAGAAAGCCATAGAGCTTTTGACGGCTGATCTGACGGGACCTGGAGCCTTGTTCCCATTGCTCGAGGCATGACATGCAAAGCGATTCCCCATCACGTGGTGGGGTTCCTTTGGACTTGTCTCGACATTTGAGCAGTACAGGCAGATAAATCTTCTTCCAGGTTTTATCACAAGCGTAGGGGACGAACTTCCTGTAGCTCTCGATCAGCTCGTCAAAGTTCAGTTGTTGTTTTGAGCTGCTTGTATCAGCACTTTGCGCTGCCTCTGCCAGGGTGAGACGTCCACCATTCCAGCGTTTAAAGATCTGCTGAAATTGCAGGTGATCATTAAGATCACGCTTAACAAGCTCAACTCAAGCCAGTTGTATCAGTAAATAGCCCTCTACTTTCTGGTGATTCAGAGATGATATATAAAAGGTCTTTGCGTTCATTAGTACCATCATTTAGCTCGCCAACGTATTTGGCTAAAATTTTGGGATCTGGATCTCTATCGAGAACGTTATTATACAAGATTGTGACAAAATCTGTGTTGCTTAAATTTGCTCCATAGCAATTTGCAAATTCCTGTGATTCAGCAAACGCTTTAGCAGTTTCCTTATAGGTTTTCTTGCCAGAGCTATTGACATTAATCCAGTTTTTAAAACCAGCTGCATCTGGTAAGCGACCAAAAGCTGCATTGTAAAGACGGAAGATGATACCTGAGGCATCATTGATGCCTGTGACTTGATCAAAGGTTGCTTTAATATCATATCTAGTTAAGTCTTGATTGGAGAATCTAAGCAAACTTACGCCTGTAATTTCATCAATATCTTGTCCAGTTTTGGACTGCAAGGCGTAACGCCCTTCGCCCAAACTGTAAAATTTATAGTCATCGCTATTGTCTTCATAGACCTTGCTGAAAGCCGTATAGGTATTATCAATTTCATTGATTATTGTTTGGTTATCTACTGTAATATCATCTTCTGCTCCCCAGAGCTTTTTCAATGTTTTCAAATCCAAGTCCGAAAATCCGATGGGCCAGCCTTCTTTACTTGATCCATATTCAGTACCCATAGGGTGTCTATATGACATTATTGTGTCAGCAGAAGTGAAATTTGGGTCTAATCCATCTCCATTGGGATGTGATAAGCCAAGAGCATGGCCTATCTCATGAACTATAGTACTCTTATCAATACTATTTAATTTTTCATTTGGGTTAGTATTTCTCCAAAGTATATCCCACCATGGCTCATCCCAATCCCTCCCAAGACTTAAAGCTTCTCCAATGTCACGACGTGCCCAATTGTGTTCGTATTCATTGCTGTATTTCGTATCAACGCTGTAGATATCTATATCGCTGACAATATCGCAATTTACAATAGAGGAATCATCATAGTAATTTTTCAGCTCTGACAACTGATCCTCATCCTCTTCAACACCGCGATAGTCATGATAGCCCACTCGTTCAAAATCTAAATCGATAACCTTGTCGAGTGATTCAAAAATACTTTCAATGAAAATCTGTGCTTCATTAGTTTGTTTGTGACATTTAACATTGGCTTCCGTTTTTCCATCTGCTTTTAGATAGTCATACTCAGCCCAAGTCGTATCAATATGATATAAGATAATTTCGTCTACCGGTTCCTTTTCAAGAACCTTTTGCATATGCTGAATAAACTCTGGTTCAGTAATATTAGGTGTATTAGAATTATATTCATTTGCTGTTGTTTGTGACGCAGAAGTAAACTGAGATCCAAGATCTGTCGACTCTTTTTTGCCAGAGTCTGATGAAATAGTATGAGAAGAAACAGTAAGACCTATTGCTTCAAGAAGCTGGCTAGGCTCCAATTCTGAATACCCAGGAGTTTTACGAGCTATCGCCAACTCAAGAATCTTGCTGCCATTTAGCTGTGACTCAGGCAGAGGTTTAAACCCTAAAGCTTTTAGAAGTGCTCTCATTTTGCTTAGTTGAACTGTATTAGATATTAGCATATTAATATAGCTGCATTTGAAAAAAATATTTATATCGATCTCTATACATATGGACTTGATTGAGTCTTAAGTCCTAGGCCCATGCGTCGGAGCAATCTATAAGGCAATTTACTGTCAATATCAATAATCGAACAACTCTACGAATGGTAGAACAAATGTAACAGGCTTAGCATGATCACAGTAAAACTACTGCGAGTTCCTCGAAAACAACAGGATCAGTCTCAGGATCAATCCAACGCTCTAATTAAGAACAAAACCAATCCATAAGAGACCAGAAAGTGAAAGCATAAGAGATGGTGGATTATCTTCATAATCTAAGTATCTAATGAGACAAGTCAATTCATATTTTAGAGGCCATATAACTTAGTTAGCTTATCTAATATTTCTCCATAGGCACCCTCCTTCATGACGACCTTCATCATGTGAACCATCTTGGCGACAGCAATCTTGCGGTCATGGTTGACGTCATCAATAACAACCTGCCGTGCTTCATGCAGGTAGTTCCGTGCTTGGCGTTCATCGACACCCCACTCTGAGGCAGCGCAGCATTAGCCATGTGAGTGGATTGAGGGAGCATGGCTTTAGCAGAATTAGGCAAAGCGATAGCAACAGGTTGAGTGTCGATTACTTTCACGGCTTGGAGAGTTCCAGCATTCAGGGAATGCGTGGCTACCTGCCAGCATTAACTAGAAAGCTGATCAAGTCGCTTGACGATCTGATCAAGCAGCTCCTTATTGCGCTCGATCTTTTCTTCCAATTTGCCTAAGTAGATAGCCGTCAACTCAGCATTGGCCTTGTCGGCTTCGAGGAAAGCTTCCGTCAGTAGGTCAAAGCTGTCTTTTAAGCTGGTGTCAGGCTTCGGCTCAGTCTTCAACTGGTTGAAAGAGTGAGACATCATGTCGAGGCCGTGTCTTACTTCCATTCCCATTGGTTTAGTGCGCGTTTTGAGAGGTTTCCCTTAACCCCTTCACTCTTTCGGCATTGCTTTAAAAACTCATCACCCAATCCAGTGATTTATTTACCTCTGTTTTCCCCTAAATGGGGGTTATGTCTCTAGCCCTGTAGCGTTTGGTCTATGGAATTCGACCACCATTCAGAAGCTTTAAAGACTGCTCGCAGGAAGTGCCGTGAAGCCTTAGCAGGCAAAACATCTGTTGCCTGCATGGGGGATCGCTTAGCTCTCAATAGCTTTTGCCTCGTCAAGCCGATCTATGACTCCATTGCAGCTGCATCGACAACACAAGCAGAAGGCATAAAAGCGATTGGCAAACATCGCCCTGACATCCTTTTTACCTCTGATGACCTAGAGCAGGGATATGGGATCGACCTAGTCAAAGAAGCAAAGCTTGTTTCGACTGAGATCAAGGCACTGATCTTTCTTAGACGCGAAACCAAAGAAGTCGTCAAGGAATTTCCATCACGCTTTAACTTACCTGTCTCTGCTATATCACGATGAAGCAGGTAGAGCAATTTGATTGATAGCATATCTAAGCATAATAGTTATCTGATACCAGAGCATTAGCTTTATAGGCTACTACCTGACTGGAGACTCAAGTTCCTTGGCTTAATGATCTAATTATTATTTATGTGCAGATCACAGTTATTTATATATCCATGGCTAGACTATCTGGGTTGCCAGTGTTACATTTAGCAGCTTAAATGTAACCGGCAAGTTCAGGCAGAAGAATAGAAGCTGCCTTAGGATTTAGCTTTTCTATAAGATTAAAATATTTCTGATCAGTATCCTCCGAGACCATAAAATCATTGATAGCCCTCCATTCTTCATTGGAACCTGTTTCAAATTCATCATCTAGAGAGGTAACTTTAGAGGAAATACCTTTTTTTAGTTCTGGCGAAAGAGCAGAAACTATATTTGGACTAAGCTTTTCAACAAAGCGAAGGTTTTTGTAATAGTCTAATTTTTCTTCCTCAATACCACTGATTTTGTCTAAATGCCCCCAATCGATATCATCCGAGTCAATTAAGTCATCGTCAATACTCCATTTCTGATTGATGATTTTTTTAAATTTATCATCTACTAGATCCTCGTCCGTAATGGTATTGGTAGCAAAAACTCTTTTATTAGAGGCATTGCGTCGAACATCGAATTTACCAATCTCTCTAGTAGCCCACCCTTGAAATCCATTGATCATCCATGAATACTGATCATTAAAATCAGTGAAGATTGGTCGGGTAGTGAGATTTTCGAATGTAAGGATTTCATGTCTGCCGCCATCTGTAACATTATAAAGAACACCATTGCATTTTTGTTTACCATTTCCCCATTTCTCTGTCCATCGGTTGGACTCATGAAAGTCGCCTTCACTTGGGTTCCATCGAACAACAAGTTCAAAATTATTACCTTTTAACATATGATTAAAAAGGCCATCGATCAGAAGAGTATTGTTGCCATCATTACCATTCAATTTTGTTACGCTATTATTTTGCTTGATGGAGCCTGCAGGATCAATATTAAATTCACTGTCATAACTAATCATAAAAATATCATCAAAATTGGAACCCTTGATTTCTGAACCAGAGCCAGTCGCAATCAAGTATGAAGCTTCATTGACAGCAACTCCTTCTGTAGGTTGTATTGCGTGTGAAAGATCAATATTGCTTCCACCCTTGGATCGAATAGACTCTACTCCACTGTAAAGTTTGTCTTTGATCTTATGATAATGAAGTGTATCTTTAGATAGAAGAGCTTTGCTCTCATTATTAATTATTGCTTCTAAGTTACCATCTTTATTAGTGCTAACAGTAATAGAATGCGCAAGATTGCTGTAATCGACCGTATCAAAGCCTGGGCCACCAAAAACTTCGTCTATACCTAGGTCTGGTGAAATAAAGTCATCACCTCGACCTCCTTCAATTTGGCTGCTACCCTGATCTCCTAAAATACGATCATTGCCTTGATGAGTATGAACTTGGAGCTGTTTATCATTTCCTACTCCCCCTTCCAAGTCTCGCTGGATAATTAGACGGTCATTAGCGATTGATGTGGTAATACTCTGCGCGTCTGCATTACCCCTAAGGTAGTTCCACTTCGTATCTTTAGCTAAAATATATCGTTTTTCGTCGCCAAATTGACGCACATGAAGAAGAGAGTCAAAGTAATCATTCTTGTTCCATGTAGTACCTGCAATAACACTGTGTTGATCTTGATTTAATCTTATCTCTCCAATTAAAGGTGCTTTGTTGTCAGTGACTGTTCTTGACTCTTGATCCATCTCTATATCAATACGCCCGTCTCCTCTGTATTTAAGTGTTGGTCTAATGCCAGCATCAAAAATAATCTGATCTTGGCCAATTACAAAATCCAGAAATACATCGTTTGTCCTTTTATGTAAAATTGGAATCGGCTCAATCGTAAGTTCATCTGGTATAAGAGTTTTAACATTTTCGCGTGTCTCATCGATCTTTTTCTTGATTTCAAGTTCTTTCTCAATGCGAGCATCTTCTTTTAGTTGGTTGTATATTCCTTCAGCGACTAAGGCTCCGACGCCAAGAGCGCCGCCAAGAAATAAGACGTTCTTAAGCGCTTTTCCTTTAAATGTTTCACTGACATAATCCGTTATTGTATCGCTAGCCTTTTCTACGACAAAATCCTTGGCGCTGTTAGCAACCATTGTACTAGTAAAACTATTGAAAACTCCTTTGTGACTTTGTTTAATCTCAGCCTCACTTTTCGTTTGGTGAACAGAATCATTGATAATATTTAGAGCTTTTAATAGGTTTTTAGACCCTTTAATCTCAATATCATGTGTATACTTACTTTCGTTATAAGCCTTTAAAGAAATTACATTGTCGACATTCGGATTAAGCTTAAATACCTTACCATCTATTTCTGCATCAGTTTTCAGTTCATAGGAGGCTGAATGAATGATTGCAGGGGCATATGCCTTATCTATCTTTTTAAATTTGCCAAAAGCATCATGCACTTTAGTTTTGTTTACTTCTGTATGATCACTCTTGAAGCTCGAGTTCTCATTAATTGCATTTCCGCGAGATGAACTTCCTGATGATAGTGTCAGTTCATTATGTTTAACCTCAATATCCCTAGAGAAAATAGCCCTGAATCGACCCGTTCCATCTCCCCCTTTGGCCTCGTTATCTATGAAATCGACATTGTCCAATGTTAAAGATGAATCTTGTGTGTCTGACGCAAAACTTGTGAAAGTACCAAGAGCGGCTCCATCTCCACCTTTACCTCCACTGCCACCTTTTTGGCGGGAGGGTTTTGCCCCACTGGTGCCATCCGTAGCCCATTCGCCACCTTTCCCACCACGTCCTGGCTGCGCAGGTGACCAATCCGGTGTTCGACTGGTTGACCAAAAAGGACCAGAAGCACTATCTGTGCCAGCGTTTCCACCACCACCTCCCCCTGCACCACCACCTGCTCCGTAAGCTCCATTCCCTCCATTACCACCTTTTCCACCATTTCCCCAAACATTCGGATTACTACGCTCGTAATACTGGTTTTTGTCACTAACACCACCACCTCCACCACCGCCTCCACCTTGACCGCCTTCACCTATCGAACGCCCACTTTGACCGTCACCACCTTGCCCACCATATGTTTCCCCCGCGTACACTGCACCTGGCTCACCACCCTGATGAAAAAAATGATTTAGCCAACTATTTATACCTACTGGATGTTGTTTCGAATATTCCTTACCGGCTGCTTTCGCACCTCTAAATCCCCATGTTTCGTAAGAGGTTTTAATACTTGAGTTCTTGTAACCGTGACGATACCAACCATTTCCACCTGCTGCACCCGACTTCCCAATACCACCACTAACTTTGTTTGATTGGATTACGCTATCTTTCCATGTTAAATGCCCACCCCAATGTAGAACTGCCGCTCCAGCCGCGAGACTCCCACCACCACTGCTGATAGCTCCCCCTTTGACTTCATTGTTGACAAGATTGATTCGAGTTATATCAACGCGTGTTGGCTTATTACCATATAATGCCCCATCCATATTTTCAGGACTGTTAATCCTAAATAATGATCTCACCCTGTCAAGGCTTTTTTGGTTTGATCCGTCAATAGTAATATTTTTAGTGGCTCTGTTATTAATTAACCAGTCACCACCATTAATAGTGTATTTATGCAAGCTCGTCTTTTGCATCGGCTTGATGCTAAAATTACCTTTGAATGCGATTTCTATCGCCTTGCCTTGACTCGCAGATAAGTGCCCTCTTTCTAAAGCATGTGTTAGCGAGCCCCATCCAAAGTCTTTGTTATTTGTGACCCATATCAATTCTCTTTTAACAGAAGACATTCTTGAGAACCTACGAACATGATAGATCATAGTCATTTTTATTCAAATTGGCAATATCCATTTTTTTAAGAATTTGCAGAAGTTACTTTTTAGTCTCAACTAAGTGAGAACTTGTTGTATATTCAGAGCAACTGTTTATCCTAGACAGGAGTCCATTAACTGCGGAATACATTCAGAGTAAGGGAAGGTTAACAGTAGCTACAGATAAATATGTAAAAACCCTTGGCATGTATTTCTATTGATTACTGCCTCTTATATAGTTATCGTTTCTGGGCATAAAAGTTGTCCCTGATTCACAGGATCACTTTTATAATCATGCGAGACTTTATACTTAAAATTAAGCTAGTAACCTCATTAAAAAGAAAATATGCAAGCAGCTGCTCAGCAGATCTAGAGCTTCTAACTATTTGCTCATTGATAACCCACATCACTTCTGAGTTGAGCAACAACAGCCATAAGCCACTTCCGCTCAACCCTTGGGCTGTGATTTTCACCGTGACCGCTATAGGTTTTACGGATGCAAGCCTTCCCATAAACATCCCCGCGAACTTGCTGTTTCAAGCCCCTCAACAAGCAGCTACGCGTTTTTAGAGCTTGGCCACACGCGACAACGTATTGGCGGCTCCTATTGCTTAATTCAGCTGACCGGTACGAAAGCCTTCCTTCATCACGGCCTTCATCATGTGAACCATCTCAGCAACAACAACCTTGCGGTCATGGTTCACATCATCAATGACAACCTGACGTGCTTCTGCGAGATAGTCCTCAGCTTGGCGTTTTCCGATACCCCATTCATCTGCAGCATGAGGATTTGATTAGGCAATGAAGACGTTGTCGATGCCTTCCGACTGCTGAGCGAAGGAGAAGTCCAGCGGATTTGTGCCGTAGACCGAGGCGAGGGTTTCGCTGCCCTTCATGAACGTTGTCGAGTTGTTGAATCCGTCAAAGACCACCTGCACATCCGCATCCGTCATGCCATCACCCAGTTGGATGAAGTCGGTGCCCTTACGAAAGTCACGGATGTTGAGCCTGCCTCCACTGTGCAGCTTGAACACATCCTTGCCGGGGCCTCCATATACAAGGTCGGTGCCACCATTAATAACTGTTCTGTTCGAGAGAAGCAAACTTTCTATCGCATTCAGCATCTAGAAATGACTGGAAGAAGACTGGCACCCTCAGCATTCTTCCTTCAAATCGGCGAACTGCAAGCTGCACTAGCAGACGCTGAGCCAACCAAAGAGTTAGCGGGTGCTGAAAAGTGACCGCTAGCGGCAGTTGGAGTGGGACCCATCTGCTTTAGTTTCGTGGGATACAACGGAACGTTCTACGGGGCCTGTGGGCCCTTTTTTCTTGTCTGAATGAGCAGTTACTGATAAGTGACCGTAAAGCTTTCAAGTGATAGAACCGGACATTGGACCGTCGTTAAAAAGGAATGTCTACCTCAATTCTCTATTAAGATTTGGGGAGTTCTTTTTTATCTTCTCAGCAGCTACAAAAAGGCTGAGGCAACCCAGTCAAGGATTGGTTCGAAGAGGTAGTGCTGGGGCGTTTAGAGACCCTTGATCGAAAGGAGCAATTTTGCCTACTGACGCCTTGTGGTTGCTTGCTTAGACCTAGATCAGGAGTCCGAGGACGTAGAAACCCTGAAAACCTGTCCTGGACTTGAGGGCATCCGACGCGGGTGCCCTTTTTAATGCCTTGCAGTTGCTTCCCTAATGCTGAGACTGTTTGCTCTAACTAGTCTGAAGGCATCGGAGTACGCCACCTTTTGATGTCCCGTCGTACTAGCGCCTTTGCTGCTGCACTTGCTCTGATGGCACTTGGGTCGCCATTAATCTCTGGATGCTCTAATTTTGCCTCGTATATGGCATTGAGCAGTGCCAATCAGAAATACGAGACGGGAGATTACAAAGGCGCAATTGCTGATTTCAGCAAGGCAATAGATATTAATCCGCAGTATACCGATGCCTACTCCAACCGCGGTGCTACCAAGGATGAATTAGGAGATCATCAAGGAGCAATTGCTGATTACACAAAGGCAATAGAGATTAATCCGCAATATGCCGCTGCCTACTACAACCGCGGTAATGCCAAGAGAAAATCAGGAGATAATCAAGGAGCAATTGCTGATTACAACAAGGCAATTGAAATTGATCCGCAGCATGCTCTTGCCTTTGCCAATCGAGGCGATTCAAGAGGAAGACTTGGCAAAGAAAAAGATGCCTGCATTGACTACAAAAAAGCAGCATCTCTTGGATATCAAAGAGCAGCACAATGGTTAAACAGTGAAGAAGGTGCCTGGTGCCGCAATATGAAAAGCGGGCATAAAACTGCTGTGAGTTTATAAAGTTCAACTAGTAAATACATAAAAGACCTCAAAGGAGCCTGTAGGACTGGAAGAAAGCAGCAGGACTAGTTGATAAGAATGCCGCCTGTTGGTGGAGGAGCACTGTCAGTGACCCATCAGTTCATCCAGATCGGTCTCTAACGGGCAAGGACTAAGGCGTTCTTCCTCTAGTAAAGGGAGTAGGAGAAAGCCTCTCTTCTATCCACAACGATTACCACGACTCCATCTGACAAGTCATGAGGCTCTATCTAGGTTGAAGAGATGGACTTGTCATAGATGTCTCGCCTTAGCTCAAGCTTGCTCCTGACACTGGTCTCACTGGCTTTTCATGGCGTCCATCAGCAGCCAGCCGTTGCAGGTTGCGCAAACTACGAAGCGGTGGGCTGGTTTACCAATGCCGTCACTGGCGAGCGATCTAAAGACATTGCAGGCACAAGCTTTCGTTGTGGCAATGCCTATAGCGCTGGTGGTGGCTTTAGAAGCACTGATCTCACAGTGACAACGACTGTCTGCATTAACGAGGAGATGTGCACCGATACCAGATTTGAGCCAAACACGACTTACGTTTCAATCAATCAAGGGAAATCAGTTAGTAGTGAGCAACACAAGGGTGAAATCCTTTCATTCACCAGGGATAGCATCACTGTGAAGGTTGAAAACTCTCCAATTTCATATTCCTGGAAAGACGGAAAATTTATCCCTTGTTATGAATGCCAGGTCTCCAAAGGAGGGACCTGATCAAATAGCTCCTGTACTTCTTTATCTCACTGGAGTCCTTTATGGATTTATTGCAGCTCTACTGTTCAGTCGTAAGACTTTCTCATTCACCTTTTACTGGAGTTGATGTGGGCTGATGGCTGCAACCAAACACATCCCAGATAATGAGTAACCTTTTAAGCGTTTAATCCCTGTGCAGCGGTTTCGTTTGAGCAGTCAATTGGCGAGGCACATTCTAGGTTTACCGGATAAAACTTTTTGCCTTGGTGGCTTTTCGGGTTTCTTCTCCCATTGGAGCAAGAGTGCTAGACCACCACCACCACCACTCGAGCCACCCCAGCCAAGTTGTTTTGATGCAGCAGCTGACTTACCAGGCTGTCCATCTCTCCCGGACATTTCCCAATCGTGATATCCACCAAATTCACCTTTAGATCCTCCTGCACCATTAACTTGATTTACCCAGTCAGACCACTCAATCGTAGAAGGAGCTCCATAATTAAAAGCTCCCCCGTTTGTACCATTGCTACCATTTGTCGCATAAGTGTAATGGTTACCCCACATGGGGACCCCTGGTAACCAGTAGTTCTCAACTCTCGTTTCGTGTACCCAGCCAGTTCCTCCTTTCCCGGTTCGATACCCTGTGCGTTCTCCACCGCTAACTGTATTTCCTTGTATAACACTATCTCGCCATGTCAAATTTCCGTTAAAATGTAAAATAGCGGATCCAGCTCCCAGTCCACCTCCCGCTCCTCCTGTTCCATGAGGCCCAATTTTGTTTTTTCTTTTTACAAGGCTGACACGTGATATATCAACAGTTAGATCTTTTAATAAAGATATAGACTGGTACTTATTTACCTGCCCCCGATCATAATTCGTATATGCGTTATCTCCAAAAACAAATAAAGATTGGTCATTTTTTAAACTGCCATCAATGACAATATTTTTGGTCGTCTTTTTATTGATCAGCCAGTCGCCCTTAACTAGAGAGAATGGAGCAGTAGGTTTGATTCTAAAATTATTCGAGAAAACTATTTCTACTTTTTTGCCTTGATCTACACTTATGTTGGCTTGCTTTATAGCATAGCGGAGTGAACCAATGCCACTGTCGTTAGCATTTTTAACCAAAAACTCATTTCTTTGATCATTGGTAGCTGTAGACATCTTTTCATTTTTAAATTTGATTTAATCATATACGATTCTTCTACGCGATGCATTGCTTTCCATGAAGCTTTTAATCATGCTTTATAGCAGTCTGGCAATGATCACTCGCTTCCCTGCTTTGTTTTTGTCTTCAAGAAATTGATCTAAAACCCTAACCAGTCTGAATAGTCAAAATACATAACAAGCTATTTTATTTGCTTAAAAATAACACCTTCCCTTATCGATACAAAGGGAGCCCTAGATATTGTCTTGCTTTTAGCTGTGCCCTAGAAAAAATGCACTAAGGTGGTGAAATGAGAGTTCGATGTCTCAAGAGCTTAGATGAACATTGAGTATTTAAAAGACGAACGCCTACCTAAGGGGGTGGGAAGATTTTGCGTTACCAAGGTCCAGGTTTCAGAAGCAGTCGCTAAATCAACACCTTCCGCTGTCAATGCAAACAGAATCAGAGACCTGCATGCAGTAATAATGAATGCATTGCCAAATTGGCTGTTTCGAGGGCGGGGTGTTTCTCTTTGCTATACGGATCGCGGAAAAAAAACGTTCCTATCAATGGATTTGCCAATAGAAAACGGAAGCGAATTTTTGGTTCCAGACCTTGAGGCCCTTAGATTTATTGCGAAAACAAAAAAATTACAACTGCCTTCCTTTAAAGAGCATTGCAGGCAATTTAATCGTCGTCATGAAATTATCTTCTGGAGGGGGGCAACCACCGGTCTAGGCAATATTCAATCCATAAACCATCTCAACTCAATCCCAAGAATTCAAATATGTTTATCAGCGTTATCATGCAGTATGTATGACCTGAGAATATCCAGTTTGGTGCAAGCAGATGAAAATGTTGAGGATGAGCTAAAAGAATGGATGATCGATAAAGGTATTTTTGCTGAGTATGTTTGTTCGGAGGTCTTTAATGATTATTTTGCAACAATAATGATGCCCGGAAACGCCACTCCTTGGGGAGTCCTGGAGAAAATGTATAACGGATTATTGATCATACAGCCCAGACAGTTTTTCCAAACGCTATTCGCTTATATGTTGAAGAGCAAGCACCATTGTATTCCTATCCCCAATTACTCTGCCTCTTCTTTGAAGCATACTGCCACCTGGTGTTTATCGAATAAATCAGACGCTTCCAAAATCGCGTGGAGAGGAAGGGTTTTAGCATATAGTTACTTATCTAACCTGAAAGCTATTTATATTGCGAAAGCTCTACTTATTAAATACGGGCTTGGAAGCACATTTTTGCTGTGGATTTTTCAGCGCATTTTCAATGCGTATGTGCTTTGTTTTTACTGGATCAGCAGAATCACTCGCTAGCAAAGGAAATCTTTTTGCATCGTGCTTGTCAGCCAGGTACGGTTTGCTTTGCCTTGGTTGATTGATTTCATGGCGCAGTGTGATGAGGTTATCAATAAGAACTGCCCCGCCCAAGCCAAGGCCAAAACCTTAACCACTCATTAAACCACTACCAAATAAAAAATCCTCCAGTGGTTTGATGTATTGTTGAGTGAACCAACCACAACCACCTTCGACGCGGTCAAGGAATTTAAAAAGAGACTAGGCTGGGAAGGATGGATTTCAGCTATCGGCTACTCGTTTTGAGCAGCGACTGGTTGGATGGGAGTGCTGGCTAAGGCAAGAGCAGCAGCACTAGCTACGGATAAAGAAAGACGAAGGGAACGCTGCACTGGGATTGAACGCTTAAAAGGTCACTCATTATCTGGCATGTTTTTGGTTGCTTGAACTAAGTCACATCAACTGCCGTAATCAGATCGATACCTGGTCTTGTCAGCTAGACGTATTAGTCAACAGCAGATCTACATGCATCAACTCTTGTGTGATGCATCTACAGAGCAGTAAGTGAGTTGATGCCCTCGAAGCTTTGCCGCAAAACCCTTATGTTTAAAAAGATATGGGCTGCCGATAGAACTCTGTGATCAAAATCACAGTTTCGATTGAGTCAGGTCATCACCTCTGAGATTGATTCGAAAGATGGTGTGTACATCGAGAGCAACTATGACTTTCGATACATATCAACATAGTTCTCAAAACAATGACTACTTTCTTTGGTGGCATAGGCCCTGACTTTAAGGTTGGTAGCCCTGGCATTGATTTGCTATCTGGTGGTGGCGGTGATGACCGCCTGTTCGGGATGGCCGGAAATGACCGTCTCTATGGCGATTCCGGAAATGACCGTCTTTATGGCGGTTCCGGGAATGACTGTCTTTACGGCGGTATAGGGAATGACTACCTCCACGGCGGTAGAGGGAATGATCTACTTAAAGGAGACACTGGTAATGACGTCTTGATCGGCGGTACTGGTAATGACTATCTCTATGGCGGTTCCGGAAATGACCGCCTATATGGCGGTTCCGGAAATGACTTTCTGGTCGGCGGTATTGGTTATGACGTCCTAAGCGGCGGTGCTGGGAATGACAACCTCAATGGCGGTCAAGGTCATGACCGTCTCTTCGCTGGTGACGGTAAAGACTACCTAGTCGGTGGTAGTGGAAATGACTACTTATGCGGTGGAAGAGGAAGCGACACTATGCATGGGGGATTCGGTAAGGATACTTTCCGCATCATCAATGGAGTTGGTTATGACACTATCAAGGACTTCACTGATGGTCAGGATCGGATTAGATTGGGTAGTGGTACAACTGGACTAAGTATTTACAACTCATCCTCTGGTCATGCATATGTCTCACAGAGTGGAGACCTACTTGCTAAAGTTGAAAATGCTGCAGGCGATCTCTCCATCGCTGGTAATTTCCTCGTCTAATTGATAAGCTGTGGCCAATAGCTATCCAGGAATAGGATGACCGCCTGCCTTCCCATCCCTGGATAGCTTTATAGATAAAAAAGAACTGGTTAAGTAGGTTTCTTATCATCATCAAACCATTTAACCTGTTCGCTAAGAACTGCTGCACGGCCGTCGTCTTCTTGAGCAGTTACTGGCTGGAATGGAGAACTCGATAAAGCAAGAGCCGCAGCACCAGTAAGCGATAGAGGAAGGCGGAGTGATAGCTGCACTGGGTTTGAACGCTTAAAAGGTCACTCATTATCTGGTTAATCTCTGGTTGCAGCTATCAGGCCACGTCAACTGCAGTAAAAGTAGACGGAGGAACTTCGAAGACTGAACATCAAAAAGCCCCGCCATGCTGCGGGGCTTTTGTTTATTTGATTTCTGCTCCTAGGGCGGTGATGATTTTTTGTTTTCATCCTTCACCGCTATCCATAGATTCACTCAACCTCTTTAAAAACGCAGTGACCTGGCTCAATGCCAACAGTGAGTTTGAGCACAAGCAACAAGAACATATCCATTTCCTCTGCAAGTAGCACAAATAACTGACATGAAGAAGGGCACCCGCGTTGGATGCCCTCAAGTCCAGGACAGGTTTTCAGGGTTTCTACGTCCTCGGACTCCTAATACAGGTCTAAGCAAGCAGTAATAAGGTGTCAGTAGGAAAAAGTACTGCATGTTGATTGGCTCAACATGCTTGATTTATTGCCCGTGCAAAGAATGCTGCTGTTGTCTATGAATCATTTATTGATGGCTCTAGTGAAGGCTCATCACTAGAGAACCTCAGGAGTAAATCGATCGATAAGCCTCAATAATTTTAACAAGATGTCTGGCCTTTTTGCCATAGAGATCGGGCAAGCATACCCCTATATTTTCAGGCCCGATATAAAGTTCCACAATCTTGTGTGTGTTGTATTGAGTTCTGATGTTTATAATGCCAATCGAATTAATATCTCTCCAGCGGTAGTGGACATTTTGGCGAAACATGTGGCGCCAGCGAATGCCTTCAGCTCCAATCTCTAGCCAGGAACTTCCGGGCCACATATGAATCACAGATACGAGTGCACCAGTGCTGCAACATAGAATTGTCGTTATTGTCCAGAATATTTCAATTGTCTCATTTGTGAGGCAGGTCCAAATACCAAAACCACAGCCCAGAAAGAGCACACTCCAAGTCACTTTGTTGGGATAGAGGACTTGGGTCCCATCATTGGATAAATCTATGGTCATGCACAACTGTACTAATAAGCCTTTCCTAGTCCAAGCGAAGCGAACTGACAAGGGGGAAGTAGCGCATTATGCAAAGTTCACTCGCCCATTAATCTATTCCATGTAAAAGTCAATATCTTTTCTTAGGTTGTTCATCATTGTCCATAGATCCTTTCTGCTTGTATTGACGACTTGCCGTGAAGCCTGAGGCTAAATAGGGTTGTAAGCAATACAAAACCTACAATTGGGAAAGCAAGGAGGTCGTGAGGTGCGGCTGATCCATCCCCCGACAAAACATTCTAAAGACCCCGCTAATTACGCGGTTTTTATTTGACTGCATTCACCTGCGCATAAAGATCTGCCGTTGCATCTGGTTTGAACCTGGCGTAACTACCGAGATGAACTTCAATCGTGTGACCCATGGCTTCAGCGATATTGGCGACAGGCAGATTCGATGCATGTGACGCCTTGGCGTAGCGATGCCTAAAGGTATAGGGCTTTAATACCTCACCAGCCTGATCAGCGTCTTGTCGTAGTTGCTGCCATATCGCTTGCATTTGAGATAAGTGCCAAGTGCATCATCAGCCTTACCATCCTTGGATTACTTCTTGCGGTAGATGCGATGGCATCGGATCAAGACCAAGCCTTCATGCGGCAGGCGATTAAGGTGATGCGCGATGCCGGTGTGGTGAACAAAACCGGTGGCCCCTTCGGTGCGGTGATCGTCAAGGACAGGCAGGTTATCGCCGCTGCAGGAAACAGCGTAATCCAAGATAACGACCCCAGTGCCCATGCTGAGGTGAATGCCATTCGCCAGGCTTGTCGAACACTCGACAGCTGGGATCTCACGGGTTGCGTGATGTATTCGAGCTGTGAATGTTGCCCCATGTGTTACTCGACCGCCTATTGGGCCAACATCCGCAGGGTGTTTTACGCCGCCTCCTGGAGTGATTACGACGATCTCTTCTCCGATCGCGCCATCAATGACGACATCCGCAGAGCCATGCCAGAGAAGCAGATTCGGATGGAGCAGATTCTTCAGGACGAGGCTCAGGCGGTATGGACTGAGTTCCGTCAGCTGCCCGATGGAGCGCGTTATTGACCTTCAGCCCGACAGGCCAAGACTGATAGCCCAACTCAACAGCAGGAGAGCCGCAAGCGAAAGGAGGCTTATCTGGCTATCTCGACGACTGCAGCGTCCGTTGATCCATTGGGCGTAGCAAGTTTGTGTCGCTGGCACCAATAGCCATCCCGTGAGAGCCACGGAACAGATGTTGCCCACCAAAATGGACGTGGAGTAGCCCAACCCCAGAGGGTTGATCAGGCTGTTGAGGATCAGCACCGTGGGATACAGACAAATCAACACCAGCAGGTTCACTTTCCAGGCAGGTGGAGGATCTCCCTCTGCGTCGCCGACAATCCATGAGGCAAAGCCCCGCCAGTTTGTTTCAGCCGAGTAGCTGTAGCCCAGCCCATCCATCGCCCGCAACAGTTGGCTCCGTTCGATGCTCACCATCCACCCCACGAAACACTCGACATCCCTCCAGTAGGTTCGTGTGATAAAGCGATTCGGGTCTTGTGAATCGATCAGATCGGGGCCAACGGTCCCCAGACACCCTGGCCAGTGTTGCTCGGCGGCCAACAGCCGTTGAAGTTCCAACAGAGCCAAATGCTGCGATTCGCTTTGGAGGCTGTGCTCCACCTGAAACTCAAATCCCTTAGATCCCTTACGGTGCTGGGGGGATATGCCGGCCATCCATGTCTCCACACCTCAGCAGTCTGCTGAGGCAGTTGATCTTTGCAACTCCTACATTTCCGGCGTTGGCGGCAGACCACTAAACGGGTTCACCCCACCGTTGAGCATACTGATTGATCAGCGCAAGCATCTGCCGGCATCGGTCCGCGCATACCACAGCCACAGGAGTGGGTAGGGAGATATCAGCCCGCCACTGCCGCAGCCCGCGCCGAGTCTCAGCTGATTGGAGACGATCAGGCGAATATCCAAAGAACAGATCTGTTGGTCAATCCATTCACCTACTGATGGAGAGCGCAAGGGTTGGTTGAAAGCAGACCAATCCGGGTTCTGTTGTGGGGGCTATGGCTCAACTATCTGTGATGTTGACGCGGGTATGAGCCTGACCAGTATTCATCGGCCGGCTCTCATAGCCAGCATTCACTCCATACATCCAGCTGCGGTCACCATTCAGCCAGCGATAACCCAAACGGGTTGAAGTGGAGATGGTGGTGCCAGCCACTTCTGTATTGATGATGCTGCTGGTGCCGTCGTAGTCAGAGAAGTTGGCATTGGCTAGGGCATCAATAAACCAAAAACTGTTCTCACCAACAGCAATCGGAAGAAAGGCACCAATACCGGCTCGATTGGGTGTGCCTGCTCCTTGCAATGCACCTTGAGAGCCCAAGTTGAACTGCACAGCGTCTTTGAGGTTGATCTCCATCACCCCAAGATCTGCGGCATTGCCGTTGCCTTGAGCAGCAGCAGGCAGCAGAGCTGCATTGGAGAGTGCTAATGCTGCAACACCGCTCAGCGATAGAGACAGGCGGAGTGAACGCTGTATTGAAAAGGATCTATTCAGCGCAGAATGCCTTGCTTCTGCTGCTGCCCGCTGTAGTAGGCAGTTTCAGCTTTGCTTAGGGTCAGTAAGCAATAAAAAACCCCGCGCTTGGCGGGGTCATGAATTGGTTGATTGATTCGATTAAACAGCACTGCGGGGTGGAAGCTTGGCAAACAGATCTTTATGCGCATCAACCACATCTTGACAGCTCATAACAGGGGTAAATTCCATCACAATTCCAAATTGAGCACGCCAGGGAGCGAAATGTGTGAACAGCTGCTTATCGCTCTCTGCCCTGCACAAGATGACGACACGCCCTTCGCCTGGCGCATGAACACGGAAAAGGAGTTCAAAACCTTCAAATTTATCTTCCTTTGCCATGGCTCCACTTTCCCATAGTTCAATGAACTGGGCATAGGCGGCTTTCTGAAGCTCAATATCTTCGAATTGGGCATCACATAGAAAGAGCTGCATTGGTTGTGAGTCGAAGGACTTTACTTTCTACATGAGCAAAAAGATGTTTTTACAGTTCGTCAGGATATTAAGATCCAGCTCTTGATCAGAACGGTTTTAGCGCTGAGATTTTAGATCTTCTTTGGTGATCGCAAACCCTGCAGTTTTAGCAATTGCCACAACATCAGCACCTTCTGCTTTGAGTTGCTCTTGTAGTGAGCTATCTGCTTGAACCTTGCGATGAATGCCTTGAGTTGTTCTTCTGATATCAGATTTAAGTTACTGTTTACTAAATAAAGCGCAATCTAGGGCTGATTAGAGAATGCAATTGAAGATTTGACTTTTTGCATCTATAAAAATGATCTACATGACGCTGAGATGTTCAGCACTGACATCTTCATGAGCAACAACTCGTTGAATCGTAGAGCTAGCTAAGGTAAGAGCAGCAGCACTAGCAACTGATCAAGAGAGGCAAATCAAGCGCTGCACTGGGATTGAACACTTAAAAGGGCTCACATTATCTGGCATATTTTTGGTTGCAGCTGTAAGGCCACATCAACTGCTGTAATCAGATCGATACCTGGGCTTTTGAGCTAGATGTATTAATCAACAGCGTGTCTACGTGAATGAACTATTATGTGTTGCCTGTACAGCGTTGTAAGTGAGTTAATGCTCTCGAAGCTTTGCCTAAAAACCCTTTCCTCTCCTTTAATATATGTGAGTATATGTGAGTTATCTCACATTCATTAGTGATCTTAAACAATGCATCCCTAGTTTATTAGAGCAATAATTGCATTAAGGCCAAAAGTCATTTCTAGTTCACTTTTAGACCCAGGAGTTATGACCCCGAACAAGCGTTCTTATCAGGAACAGCCCCAACTAATTCCTGGCAAGGGATTGCATTGAAACAAGTCGAACTTGCTATTCCATAATACGCTATCGACTCAGGCTATTTAGTAATTCAGGGGGCCCAGATCATGATGATGTGAACCTAATTCAAGAAAATAAAAAATTGTTCGTCAACTCAAAAGAGGGGCCTGATTATATTACAACAGGTTCTAACAATGATTTTATTCTATGTGGCTCGGGAGATGATTTTGCAAAAGGTTGGTCTGGTATTGATAGGTTGTTTGGCTAGGGAGGAAAAGACTACTTGCACGGTCAGGATGGCTCGGACTTTATTGATGGGGCGCAATCTTCTTATATCCTAACTGGTGGCTCCGATCCCGATGTATTCATTCAAAGAGCAAGTGAAGCTGGGACTGATCTAATTACCGACTTTAGAGATATTGGCGATAAGATTATTATAAGTGGTGGAAATTGGAAGGTTAGCAGGACAAACAATGGCCTGGCTGACCAACTTGTTTTAGTACATGAGTTCAATCGATCGACTAACCTTATAACTAAAATAGGTCAGGGTCCGCAAGCTTCTGTATCAGATGAAAAGATTCCGAGCGATATGAGTATGAATGGGTTTGCTGCGAAGATTCTCGTCAGCGACTCCGCACTTGAGATTATATGTTTAGACCTGAATGGACAGCCGGGAGGATTTAATTTATTCTATGAATAATAGAATTTCATTCCCGCTTTTATTTTTGTTTGTGATGAGATTTACGATATGGCATTGGGATATTAACCTCAACCAAATCCCAGACGAGTAGCATCCGTGAGTTCCTTTTTTTCTTCATCCGCTAAGTTCAGGTCCTGTGGTTTAATTATTAGGACTTTCCACTCTTTCAAAATACGCTCTCCCCTTTTCTCTTAGCAGATATAAGATCAACTAGCCATTGACTTCCACCTCCAGAAATACCATTTAAGCCTTCATCTACTCCTGGCTGTTCTTGCTTCCGTTGTGATCGCCACCTGCTACGAGGGCGATACCTGCACTACCAGCAAGGGTGAAAGGGTTCGGCTTGCCAGCATCGATGCGGCTGAACTACGCGGGAAATGAGCGCAGCCAGCAGCGCCAGAAGCCGCTCGTAACTATCTGAGAGATTTAGTGGTAGGAAAAGAGGTGGGGATTCGATGGATCAGAGAAGACCGGTATGGACGCACCGTGGGAGAGCTGTTCCTTGGAAAGATGAAAGTTCCGCAAGAGATGTCGCCAGCGGTCATGCAGAGATTTATGGGCGGTACGCCCATAAATGCCACTGGACGCGAAAGCATTAAAATCATCGCCGTCAGATGGCACCTTCAATTTGAACAGCTATCTAGGTTAAAACAGTAATTCAAGTCGTAATTAAATTATCAAAGACCACACTGAAAAATGCCGGATTTTCGTTCAACCATCCCTGCTCAATCAACTGCTCTCTTTCACTTTTAATACCTGTAGTAACATGCATTCCTTCAGGTGATTCGAGTTGCCAAATCGGATCAAGTCCTCGGTATCGCTTAGAATATGCTGAGAAAACAACACCATTGTTAATATAGCCATCTCTTTCAAACTCCTTTTTTTGGCCGCCCCGTATTGCATATACCAAGTCACCTGTATTGGGATGTTCAAACTCGAATACCGACTTGGAAAAGCTATCGTTAGGATTAGCTGCGTAGGGAACATCAACGAATTCCATTACACCGTTTCGCACTGCTGTCGCTGCATTAGCTGAACTTGATGTTAGCTTCATTGATCCCGTAATTGGATCTCTTAGCCGAAAAACTGCTGCCAAGTTGTCTGCCTCGTCATAGTCTGATAATTCCTGACTGGCATAACTAACTACACGTGGATTTTTGATTGCTTTTTCTATCCTGATAGTTTGACCTGGACTTGGCTGAGTATAAGACAATGAGGAAACAGGTGCCGTGCCAGGACCACCTGGATTGTAAATAGGTCTATGAGTATCCTTTCTAGGATCTGGAAGTATGACGTTTTTCAAGGATTTAACTGCTCTTTTAGAAGAGGCGCGAATAATCAGATCAAACTGATTATCATGATCTTCAGCATAACTATACTCAGGATCAGCCGTAAGACCTGGACCAAGATCAGCAATACCTAGGATTTTGATCCTACCTCCTTTAACTCGATACCACTGATTAGACTCACCTATTTTGATTGAATTCCCGCTTCCTACTCCCTTGGCAGTTAGCTGGAAAAAGTCAGAAAATTGTTCAGGTTTCAATCCACTTACGCCGTCGGGCGAAAATCCTCCAGAGGTGAAGAGACGAAGACGATATAATTTTTTACTGGTGCCGTAATATTCAACGCCGTGATTTTTTTCTGACCCTGTAAAACCATCGGGTCCATAATCACCTGCAAGACTCAATTTACTGAGTTTGGCGCCAACCAAAGTTGGTCCGTTGAACAAGTCGTATGGATTACTACTGGTCTTACTTAACCCTGAGCCATCGGCTAGTCCGTCAGGTGTAACCAGCTTCAGTGAATTATCTGAAGACACTACACGGAAGGTTGCAGGGTGGACTGCATCTTCATTATCACTAGGCAATCGATTTCCAAAATAGCCAAAAGCCACTACAGTCTGTCGCTCATTGAATTCATAATTAGGATTAAGTGCTACATATTTTGGCTTTACTACTTCACCATTGTTTAATTCAATCTCAAAGTTTTGGGGAATAACTGTTGAAGGTAATACTGGATGGCTAAACTCTATAGGCATCGCATCCATGAATGTTTCTGATACCGGTGAGTCACTGAATCCAGCACCAGCACTGATAGCGACAAGAGATATTCCACTTGTAATGTTACGAAGTGGAGCGTCAGGAAGAGAGATCTGGGATTCCACAATTCCCGCACCTGCATCTATTGCGAGCTGAATATTTTCAACAGAGTTAAGACGTGGAATACCTTGAATTCCTTCAAATCCATAACTTGCTGCCAAAATTCGAGGCTTTTTATCCAGTCCACCATAAATATCTGCACTGATGATTATGTCGCGGTGCAGCTGATCATACTTAGATGCTTGCGGCACGTCGATTACCTGTGCATATCGTCCAACTTTTAGCAAGCCTTAGCATCGCAGATCGCTCTCTTCAGAATTTCTTAATTTCCAAGGCAGAAAGTCCTTCATTGCAAAAAAGCTATATAGAAGTCTGCCTCGAAATCGCCCTTGATTTCCTCTCACTGTTTATCAATGACTGTATGCCACGAATAACGCAATATCCACTGCCCTAGGCAGATCTTATTCGCAGCTGTTGTACTAATACCTCTAAAAGACTCAGCAAAGCAGATTCTGTTGTGTTTGCAGCTGTATCTTTCTCTTTCTCCCTACTTTTATGCAGTAAGACGTTAATTGTTGTCGCGGAGATGGTTCACATGATGAAGGCCGTGATGAAAGAAGGCTTTCGCACAGGTCAACTCAACTCAGTCATTGGAGCAGCGAATACGTTGTCGCGTGTGGCCAAGCTCTAAGAACGCGTAGCTGCTTGTTGAGGGGCTTGAAACAGCAAGTTCGCGGGGATGTTGATGGGAAGGCTTGCATCCGTAAAACCTATAGCGGTCACGGTGAAAATCACAGCCCAAGGGTTGAGCGGAAGTGGCTTATGGCTGTTGTTGCTCAACTCAGAAGTGATGTGGGTTATCAATGAGCAAATAGTTAGAAGCTCTAGTTCTGCTGAGCAGCTGCTTGCATATTTTCTTATTCCTTATTTAGCATTCACTCTGATAAAACTAAAGATTCATTTGATGACTACGATTATGAAATGGTTTCCCGCAAAGATGATGCCGGGATGAGTTCTACGCGCTCAGAAAGAACAGACTCGATAATGAAGTGCATATAGAATGCCTTTCTGAGATTAATTAAAGATTTCTGATCGGAGGCAGGAGTCGATTCAATTGCTGAATCAATGGCGCACATTGCCTGGAGGTTAGTGACTCGGTCCATCGTGAAAGCTCCGTATCGATGTCTATAGCCTCACCGCAAGAAGTCCTCAAAGCCTTGAGTTAGATCATCTCGCGCTGTGAGATTGGTCATTGCTCTAGTGGCGCGCTAGCAATGACTTCAGTGCATCCATACCCTTCTAGTTCTGCTGATCAGGCCTTAGTTCAAGCTCAAATTGCTTCTGCTGGACAGTTCGCTATCTATGCACAGCAAAAAATGGCTGATATGGCTTCTTCCGCTACCGCTGATTTGGAGGCCCTCGCTGCTTTGACCCCAGCAGGTACGGATTCAGCAAAAGTGATCGACATTCAACCTGTTGCTATCGCTTTGCCTGATTCTGCTAAAGCCATGCTTCCCCAATCCACTCGCATGGCTAATGCGGCCTTGCCTCAGGCAACTTCTCCTTCTTCCTCAGCTAAACGCCGGGCAAGAAGAGCTAAAGCCAAAGCTGCTGCTTCTGAACCAACCAATCTGGTGACGACACTTTGCGTGATCGTGCGCGTGAGCAGCTATCTGGTGCTTTCCACCTGCCGAGTACTCCTCAAGAGATTGCTCTGGTCGGAGACGCGTTAGAAGGCTCAGGCACAGTTCCTCCGCCAATACCTCCGGAAGACGACGAAGCTCGATAAAGAGAGCAAGAAAAACCCCTCGACGCTGCCAGTCGAGGGGCCTCCGCTCTCCAGTGGCTGTTGGTGGGCCTCAGGCGCCGACTCGACAGTTGTCACTCCGGCCTCGACACCAGCTCTTATCTGTTGAAACCGCTTCCCTATGGGGACCCACTACAAAATTGGTGACAAACCCAATACACGAATAAAGTGCGATGCTCTAGGGGTTTCTAGAAGCTATGCATGGACAAGAAAGGCGCTAAGGGTTATTGGATCAGCACTTCAACAGTCACCAATCCAGCTTTATTTGCTGAGTACGTTGAGAAGGTTGGACCTTGGCTCAAAGAAGTTGGTGGAGTGGTTTTTGCTAAAGACACAGAACCTCAAGGGAAAGAGAAGACAGAAGGAGCGAACTTGGCAGTTATTTGTGAGTTCCCTTCGATGAGAGCAGCACTCGATGCTTATGAATCAGCTGAGTATCAAGAGCTAAGCAAAATCCGTTACGCAGCCACAGAGAATGCAACCTTCACGATCATGGAAGGTATGGATGAAGCAGCAAAACTAAGGAGAGCCATGGGTAAGTAGTCGTTTCTTGAAACTGTTACTTGGATGACATCGCCTTTGATGTAAATCGACTAGAAGGCTGATACTTTTTTTGTTTGACATGACCTTTCTGATGCATTGGAGCTTTAAAACTGGATATCACGAGAAAGCAGCTCGTCAGTTCCTTGCGACAGGTGCCCCGATGCCTGAGTGCAAGTCTTGGCAGCGCTTTCACGCACCAGGCTCTGTACAAGGCTGGATCATTGTCGAAACCAACGACGCTGGAGTCTGCTATGAGCATGCAGCTGAGTGGGCTGAGTTCCTTGACTGGGACGTGACTCCCGTCTTCACGGATGATCAGGCAGGCCCATTGATTGCAAAGGTTTATAGCTAACCTCTATTGCAAGCAGTGATGCAAGGGCCTAGCCCAGTTGGAACCTCAGAGGCTCCTGGGGAAGCTTTAGCTGACATCGCCTCTTTCTCACTGAATATTCACCAACCCTCCCCGATCTGGGGGAGGGCAAGACAAACGCATGAATCCTCATTGCACCAAGCGCCTCTTTCCCCATGGCTACTGCTCTGCTGTGCATAACAGGCGTGCTAGCCGGCTTGATCCACAACCGCCTGTTCATGCGCGGGAACACTGCTGATGACACCAGTGAGAGCAAGCTCCTGGGAACGCTCCCTTGAAGCAGACAACGACCCAACACGGGTATAGATGCCATCACTGATCAACATCAGCACGTTGGAGGTGAACAGGTCTGGGATGTTGTCCTTGTAGGTCTGAAGTTGGTTAACGCTGCCCAGACGTCTACCTTCTCATCGGCGTGGTTCTTCAGTTCCAAAACAACGACCGGCAGCCGTTCAGGTGGACGACGACATCAGGACGACGTGTGCTTCCGGCCCTGAATCATCAACTGGGAACTGCAGCGAATAATCAGATCAGGTTGTCGTCCTGGCCTGGAATGATATGCAGATGGGCCGGTTCATGAGCCAGAAACGCATCCCTGTGCACATTCAGAAGCAGGCTGCAGATGTCATCTCCGGCACGGATCAACAGTCCCTCTCCTTTGCAGACCTGATCGTTTTGGCCATTCTCGCCTTTGACCAGTCTTGTCAGAATGAACAGCCTGGTCGGTTCAAAACGAGATAACTCAGGGCTCAGCGATGTTTGAAATTCCCAAACCGATTCACCGCAGCAGGGTTCGACAACTGCTGGGCCGGGAATATCACATTGCCAGACGCAAAGCCAACTGGCTGTTCGGTTCCAGACAATGGGCGACAACACGCGACGTCCTGGCGGCAAGCCACCGCAAATTCTGCCATCAGTCTCTGATCCTGCGCCCTTTAAGGGATGTGGATATGGTGCTTCAGCACAACAAGCGCAGGAATCTGGAGCTAGCGCTTGCGCAACTGGATCGAATCCTGATTCGTCCGGGGGAAACAATGTCCGTGTGGAAGCTGGTCGGACGACCCACTAGACGGAAGGGCTATCTAGAGGGTCTGGTACTGAATCAGGGCAGGATCTCCAGGGGGACAGGAGGAGGCCTTTGTCAGCTGGGAAATCTACTGTTCTGGATGGCGGCCCACAGTCCGCTCACGATTTCAGAGCGCTGGAGGCATGGTTTTGATGTGTTCCCGGATGTGAATCGAACCATTCCCTTTGGTGCCGGAGCAACACTGGCGTACAACTATGTGGATCTGCAGATCACCAACAACACGCCCTATTGCTTCGCGATTCATCTATGGCTGGATGACATCCATCTGCATGGTGAACTCTGCTGTGATGAGGATTACGACTGCATCTACAGCGTCGAGGAGCGTCATCACAGGATCCAGCAGCAGATCTGGGGCGGCTATTCGAGGCACAATCAGCTCTATCGGATCTGCACAGCATCCGATGGTGTTGAGACGGAACAGCTACTGGTGGAAAATCACGCGATCATGATGTACGAGCCGTTGCTGAAAGCGGCGCCATGATGCCTTGATACTGAACGAATCTCAGCCTGTTGAATCGTCATCGCCAATCCCTTGAGAATCGCCAACTAGCTAGCCAACCAAGGCCACTGGATCCCGAAGGCCTCGAGGGGGTCCATCACCAGCTTGTTAAGCGCACGCCCGAGCACCACCTGCGGTTCATCGGTGCGGATGGGGATCACAGAGTGCTGCAGGGTCCTGGGCAGGTCGGCGCCCCTCACGATCCCGCGCCTGAGCAGTGAGTTGCCCGCTTCCAGACCACACACGTAGGCGCGTTCCTGACAAAGGCCTTTAGCACCATGTTCTTTCTCGCCCATCCGCACCCAGTCGCCGGCGCAGACCACCGAAGCCAGTGACGTCTCCATTGGTGGCCGCTTGCTGAAACTTCCCGGCGAGAAGAGAGACACCGAACCCGGATAACGCCGCACCTCCTGATCCACGACCCTGGCCCCCCGGAAGGCAGGCTGCGCTATGGGCAGCAGATCCTGCATCAGGCAGTCGACGATCTCCTGATCGCTCAGCTCGGCGATGGCCGAGGCGTTGTAGAAGTCGCTGGCGATCACCGAACCCTGCGGTGGCTGATCACCCCAGAGCGCCTGCTCCGACTCCCGCTGCAGTTGATCCAACATGAAGAAGGTGGCGCCGGCGCCTCTTAGTGCGCTGAAACGTGAGAACACATTGGCGGGATCGGCGACCGGCACGGTGCGATCCAACCACAGACGGATCGACACCACATCGATCGATCCGAGCGTGGCGGCACGCACAAGCTCTGGCGCCAGCGCGCCGCACTCCGGGGATTGCGCCATCAAAGCACCCATTCCTTTGGCACTCACGGCAAGCACCACGGCATCGACATCCTCGATTAAACCGGTGCTCCCGCTTGTTACGGAACGGGTTGCCACCGAGCGGATGGCCTGAGTCTCCGGCGAGACGTTCAGCCGGGTGGCCAGGGTGCCGCCCAGCACCTCGAGCTGATGCTGCTCCTGCAGCCGCTCACTGAGCGGGGCAATCAGCTGTTCGGCGATGCTTTTCGACCTGATCCAACGCACATCGAAGGAATCCTGATGCGCCAGGGCGTAGTAGTAAAGGAGCTCCATCGTGACAGCGGCCGACAGCTCCTCCGGCGGCTTGAACAGCCCCACCAGCAACGTGGGCCGCAGGAAATCATCGATCATGCGATCACTGATCCTGAGCTGTCTAAACAGCGTCAGCGCATCGATCGAGTCGTAGCTCCTGTATACCGCATCGCTGCGGTTCAGATCGAGCATGGCGTAGAGCAGGCCGGCGATGCTGAGCCGATCAGCAACAGGCAGGCGCTTGAAGTTATTGATCGTTGCAGCAACCTGACCCAGGGGACTCGGCCACAGCGGAGCGTCACCGAAGACAGGAGCCGTCGCCTCCAGGCCTTCAGGTGACCAGAACGCACTAGTGGTGAACTCCGTGAAGATCGAGCCGAGCCCGAGCTCTGCTGTCAGGGCATTGATGTTGGGATAATCCTTCCAGAACCCCCGGGTGCCTGCCTCGAACGGTTTGCCGCTTGGCGTGGTGAGGGGCTGACTGCCGGTTGGATCCGCCATCCCATCCATCAGGGTTACGCGAACACCCGCTTCGCAGAGTGCCTTGGCCGCACCCCAGCCAGCCCAGCCGGCCCCGATGACAACCGCATGAGATTGCTTTTTACCCGGAGAACCTTCGGCCATGAAGCTGTTTTACATCGGCCCAAGCTAAAGAGATGAACTCATCAACCATGGGCTTCCTTAGCCACCTTGTGACAAAGGCAACTCTTGAAGGAAGTCTTCGTTGTCTCCACAGAGCAACTACTATTTCTTCGTCCCTGCTTACATGGGTAAGCGCAGCTAGCCCGAGCCCTGTAGCAAACACCTCAGAGGCAGCGCAGCAAGACCCCTCTCTCTCGTTAAGAGCACCTAAAAACTGACCTAAATTGGGTTAATGCTTCGGAGGGCTATTTAAAAAAATGGTTTTTCGCACCCTGAGAACAGACACTCGTAGACGTGTTGAGGAGATCATCCATCGCTTAGCGACTGGAGAACCTGTCAGCCTCGAGGAGCGGGCTCAGCTTCAGAAGTATGCACTCCACATTCCTTTTGTTGCAGGCCAATTGAGGAAAGCCCTTAAACACCGAGAGGAGCTGGAGGCAGATGGACTTATTGAATAATCGGAGGGTTGGCTCGCCACTGTCAGCTCTCTTTCTGATCTGGCCACCACACTCTTAGCTTAAGGAGGCGAGAGCTTTCTGCGCTCATGCATTCTAGATACTCAAGGATGTGGCTTTGCTATTGCTCAACATGTTTGCGATGAGCATGTAGAGCCTCAATGAGTTGTTCTTCTGACATTAGTTTAGGTGTTGGTTGTTATTTGTAAGTTTATGGTGCCAGCTATCGGATGTCATTTCCAACAAATATTGAAGTGGTTAAAGCAATACAAAGCCCCTGCAGTTGCAAGGGCTTTGCATTGCTTTTGAACCGTGATGCCATACCAACAACAGGCTTGAGTGGTTGACGCCGCCGAAATGGCGTCTGTCGAACGATCAAGATTGCGCCGCAAGCGTTCTTAGCCATGACGACAGATAACGACAACAAGGGCACCAACACATAAGTGCATGCCGTTTCAGGGCATGGGCACACCTGCTCTAGTTGTCATGGCTATTAATTCTATGCTTCCCATATTCGCGCTTCGAGAGCTGCACAAACAACTGAAGAAGCCCACGAACCCTAAAAGGGTATCTCCACTGGAGAAGGACGTTATGAGCCACTGCTTGGAAAAAGCAGAAAGAACAAACCAGGCCCTAGGGGGGGCTCTTTTTTTTAGCGGCATGCCAGCATTCCTGATCTGGAGATTGCTCAATGACTGAAACCAAGAAACCAAGTCCTATGAAGGACTTCACAGACAAGCTCTTCGATCTGTGCAGGGAATATCAGCAAGAGATCCCACCGCACAAAATTGCAGAAGTGCTAAGGGACTACGCAGAGCGGTTGGATTGATGGTGCGTTTCTCATGCTCTTGGCCTCAACGATCGCTGAAGTGTGCACACTAAAAATGCCCCCTATGTGAGAACAGAAGGAATCAACAACTAATAAACGACCAGCTGACCGCCATCATCCGGCCCAGCGGTCACTCTTTGGTGGCGGCAAACTCTGTATATGGCTCTACTTCCTGTAGACAGGCTGCAATTCGGCAATCTGCTTCTCGAGCTGATCAACAACTCAAAGATGCTCTGCTCTGCGTGCATCAAGACGAGCAACGCGCTGTGCGTTTTGACACTCCTGCGCAGCCTTGTACTCAGAATCAGGGATCACAACAACGCGATCACGAGAAATGGTGTAGCCAAAGGGAGCATTGAAGCCTTCGTCGAATCGTGAGTACAGGTCGTGCAGTTCAAGACCTCTACAGCATGACGCCATCAGAAGGTGAGAGCGAACTAAAAAGGTCGTAAGAACAAGGGCCGGGCGGGGCTAGGCATCACCTCCTGAACGTCTCGAATATGGTTTGCGTCAAAAAGAATCCATCGATCAACCCATCGCATCTTCGAGGGAAGGCCAGAGCTTGTTTACTTGAGCCAAGTTTCAACCCAGGGTTTCTCTCCTGGGATCTTGTCGATGAGGAAGACCTGCCCCTCGCTTGGCTCGCTGGCCTTGCCGTTGTCCTGACATGCATCAATACAAGCCTCGATCCCCTTCTTCTCAGGTTGGGCACAACTTTTTGTTCTTGCATTCCTGGCCATGTGAGAACATCAGCTTGACGAGCCCTTCCGTATCTAGATGAGCAGCAAGGAAAGCGAGCAGGAAATCGATCTTCGGATTGCTCGTATCAAGAACGAATTGGCTGAGGCAGAGGCTCGTCTAAAAAACGAAATCGCTGAGATATTGGCTCGTCTAAAGAAAGAGTTGGCGGAGGTAGAAGCTCCTCTAAAAAAGGAATTGGCAGAAGCAGAGTTACAAAGGGGTTATATCCGTGCTGCTGCTAGGCAAAAGGAGATCCTGAAAGGTCTTCTCGAGCAGAAGCCAAGAGCTTGACTTGCTAGCTCGAACTTGTGCAGGAGGGTGACACAACCCCCTACCAATGGCTGACATGGCCCTCCAACCCTCTTTTTTCAAAAAGCTCTCGCATCTTCGAGGTGTGCGAAGCTGCTACAAATACCGATGGGTTAGCGAGTGACCCTTCAAACGACTCGCCGCTAAAAATGTGAAGATAATATCTACTAGCAGCTGGTCTATCAATGAACTATCAAATGTTGCTCGAATGCCATGCCGCAGGTACAGCAATAACTGTAAGAGAGGCACAGCTATTGGATCTAGAGTTGGACTCCCAAATCGCAAGTATCAAAGTTTCTCGAACGCAGGGTTGTATTGAAGTCGCTCCTGATCACATTTGCCAATCAGCTGGTGTCTGCAAAGGTAGTTTCTGGATCACTTGCTTTGCCGCTGTACTTGATCAGGTCACTCCTGTATCAGCTGGGAAGAAAGCAAGAGGCGCAACAGTCTTTGATGAGTTAATCAACAATCGTTATCTAGTTGATCATTAGGTACTTGAGAACACACAGCTGCTATGCGATGAACAGACAGCTGGTGTGCCCCATGAATAAAAAGGAGAGAGACCTCAGTCTTTTTTCATTCCTTCAATTGAAGTAGCCTGATAGCTGCAGCCAATAGGGAAGTAGATAATGAAGCACCTTTTAAGCATGCAACGACCCCATAGGCACTTTGGATGATGACGCTACTGCTGGGAGGAACGCACCTATTCTCTTGTTCATTTTTCAGGGCATAGACCTCATAATTCCCACCCCCAGTAAAGTTAATCCAGTGACTGCAAGCGAAAGCTTTCTTTCTTTGCCATTTCTGGATTTAGTTCAGCCCATTTCTTCATCGCTGGGTTGGCATCCAAGTAAGCCTTATAACTGCATTTGTATTGACGGAGCCTGAAATCGCACTTTGGCGCTTCACGTCTTTCTCGAGCAGCTTGTTCTGAAGGGCTCTCCCATCCAGCAGGAGGTTTTTGACAAGTGCTGTTGTAGCCGATTTGAGGTTCGCCAGGAGGACATTCAGGATTGATGCTTGCTCTTGCGCTGCCTTGAAGTTGCATCACTCCAGCTCCATACCAAAAAGATCCCTTGCATCCCCAATCAGCTTTCCCTGCAACTCGTTGGTCATGTCCGGTATCAAAGCCAAGGCCCGTTGATGTGTTGTAGACACATTTAACCTCCATGCAGTTGCCTCCACCAACGTAGGCAAACCCTGATGGGCATTGATTACCTTCTGCAATATCTGCACCTTGTGAGCGAATCTGCCTGGTCGTGTTACTAGTGTCGCCTTTCATTGCTCTGACACAGCCAGCGTAGTCTTTAGCTTCAATACAAAGCTTGTGTATCGAAGGTTCGACTTGTGGATTCGCTTTAGAAGCAGCAGCAATAAAGAGCAATGATCCGAGACCTGCAGCAAAAGAGATTGAAGAAATGAATTTCATTGTTGGTTGATGATCTTCAGGTTTTCAGCTTCGCTCCAGGAATGAATGCTAATGCAACTGCGGAGCCTTTAGATAGTTGACTTCGATTGAAGCAAAATTCATATTAAGGTTTTAATTGTGACGCTCTCAACTCAGACAAACACACTATCGCACAGCCAACCTGCAGCAGCAACATCCAGAAAGAGATTTTTTGATCTTGCTATTTCCCCTAAAAGAAGGATTTCCCGCCAGATTGGAGGAAGAGCATTTTCAATCAATAAAGCTAAGTTTTCCCCAAAGAAACTACAGCCTTTTTCTTTGTTTAAAAGATACTTGTTTTCACGATACAAAGGATATGATTAGGGTCAATGGACTAAAGGCATGGATTTATTGCTAGCGCTAGGCATTCCAATGGTGGTCTTGGGTCTAGCCTATCTACTGATCAATAATGCTTCAGGATTTCCTGTTTGGCTAGAGAGGCTAACGAATAGAAGTGGAGCAATCTGGACATATGGTGTAATCATCATTGCCGTTATTTCCATAGTTAGATACGCCAGTGGAAATTAACGATGGGTTCATACCTTTTTAATTGAAACAATGCAAGAGTTCTCGAAAGCTAGTTTCATCGCACTATTTCCTTCTCCCAGATACGCTCCAGCGATGCTCTGAAGTCTTCTGTAGCGAATGCTCTATTCAGTGTCTTCTGGAAGAGTAGATGGGAGAGTCTTCTTAATTTCAGGCCAACCGCGAAGCAAGCAACTGCCCAAGCAAGGATTACCCAAATGGGATGTTGCATCGCTAAAGAGCCTCCACTCAGACAATGCTCTATCAGGCTCCTATCGGCACGAAACCGTCATCAAGTTGCAATCTGCCGCCTGATCGGCTCACATGCCTCCCCGTGCTTATCCCCATCCAGACGGGAGTCTCCTTGTCTGAGCAGTTCCTGGCTGCAGGCTATGAACTGATGTCCTTGCAGCGATAACGTGTTCCCTTGCTATTGCTCTGCTTATTTGTCCTGTAGTGTCATAGACGCTTGATCCCAGCAGAAACAGACCACATTCCCAGTCCTCCTGGCCTGAAAGTGATCTCTAGACCTGTGTAGGACTGTGATCACACCCTTTGATGTACTGCCAATAGACAAAGGCATTTCCCGACTTCACTAATGAGTGGTTGATGTTGCTGCCATTGAGAATGACTTCTGCAACGGTTCTTGCATAGCGGTCAGTTGCCTTGGAGCGGAGAGTCACATCAGATCCAACCGCTCATAGAGCCTTTATTACTTGTCGTGCTGATATGTCATACGGCGACTGTGAGGTCTCTGGAGCGACTATGCAGGCAAAGGCGCACTTGGATTGATTGGCTGCATTCTGTGACGGCGAGAGTGTCACCATCACCTATCGCAAGTACTTCTGCTGCATTGCATGGGTCTACCCAGACAGCATGAAGAAGAACTAGAAGTCTCTTGCCCATATCCGCTCCAAGAACTTGTAGAACTCTTTCTTAGTCAACGGTTTAGCAAGCTCTTGCTTTCTCTTAGCTCTCCTGATCCACCAAATCATCAAACCCCAGTAGAAAATAACCAGCAAACCAACTTCGAGATAACTCCAGTGCAAGTGCCCCATCAGTTCTCTCCCAGTCCTTTTAGTTCCTTCCGTAGGACACGGTTAAGGTTGTCATCGCAGCCAATGATCATCTGCGTGTCAATCGTGCCTTGCCTATAAGCGGCACATCCCTTGGCACAAAAATCTTTAGTTATCTGCTGGCATCGATCAAAGGCTCTAGAAGGCAATTGAGATTTCAAATTCTTATTGATCTTTTCAAAGACAAGTGTCTCAGTAGTGAGGCGGCTTTGAGTCTTCAACTGGAAAGTAAGCACGTTCTTCCTCATCAGATTCTTGGCTGTTGAGGTACTCATCAACCTCGTCATAGGAATCATCATCGACATCTCTTTCGTGAACAGTCACGCCTAAAACTCCATTTGATCTCATCTAACTCAATTTTGCCTGATCACATCTCATGGTTATAGTAGGAAGAAGCGTAGGTCAAGCAATAGAAGGGGTCTATGGCATTGCTGGTGAAGACGCCGGTGCCCTATCTCACAATTCACGAGGCTCTATCTAGGCTTAAGACATAGCCGTGTCATAGATGTCCCGCCTTAGCTCAAGCCTGCTCCTGATGCTGATCTCACTGAACAACTCACAGTAGAAACCACGCTTGGGTTCAGGGTTCGCATCTAAGAAGAGGAGGTCCACAAGCGGCTAGAAATCGCGTTGTTAAAAATTCCAATCCGCTGAGCTACTTTCGCTCGCGTAAAAACCAGAAAATCCTCTTACTAGTGTATACAAGCTAAATCCATTAATTATTCTCAGATTCCAAGTCTAGAACGGCTAAGACATAACATTCAAGAACGGAATCTTCTAATTATGCTAAAATATATAAATGATCTTCAAGCCTCTATATGCGACGCACGCCAATCTCAGATTTTATCCTCAAATGTGCAATAGCTGGCATATTACTCTGCACATCAACAATCTCTGCGGAGGCAAAGGATAAAGTCATTGAAGGCACAGCCTATAGCTATAATTGTAGAGAAGGGCTCTGGAAAAGCAAAATAATTGGTCGTGGAGTCAACGACAAAGACTGGATTACAATTGAAAGGCTGGAGGAGCTTTCAGGTACTCGACAAGTAAATGTTAGGAATGATATTGAAAAATCATGCCAATCCTCTTCACTAATCTCTAAGGCTAAAAGAGCATTTGGAGCCGATTGTGAGCTCGTAAGTGATTCTTTTGATCCTGGGAATTGGCAAATTGATTATGCAAGTAGATTCAACACTCATGGGAGTAAGTACTTGATCTTCGCAATAAGATATGGTGATGGAAGCAGGAGGCTCTGCCTTTCGAAGAATAATTTCAGAGACAACTCACCCATCGAAACCCCAGGCAGGAGCCTGTTTCTCCACAACATCGCAAGACAAGCGGGTTCATCGGTTATTGAATACGAGTATCATCCTGGGAATGGATGGGGCTACGAGGTTAAAAAGTACCGACTAGATTTTAGTGATCCAGAACGACCAAGTTTTAGCGTCGTTGATAGTTGGATCCATCAGCGGTAAATAGAATTCGGCTTAACTGAGGCAGGCAGAATACTACTTATGCTTATCTCAAAGCAAATGCTAAGGCTCAGTTGCTATTGCCTTGCAGCTTTAAACCTATAAGATTTAGCTAATCAGTCATTTGCCAATGGATCGAAATGTTTTAGGCGAACCTCTCGAGATTTGTAGTTGTGATCCGAACACGGGTTGGTATCGAGACGGAAAATGTAGAACTGATGGATATGACCTTGGTCAGCATACGGTTTGCTGCGTGATCAGCGAGCAATTTCTGACCTATAGCAAAGCTCAAGGGAACGATCTATCAACGCCAATGCCTCAGTATGGATTCTCAGGGTTGAAACCAGGTGATCATTGGTGTGTATGTGCATCTCGTTGGAAACAAGCCTATGATGATGGCATGGCCCCAAATATTCGATTAGAGGCAACGAATATCGAAGTTTTGGCAATTGTAGATCTTCAGATACTCAAGCAATACAGTCATGCTTGAGCTGCATAGATCTTTGAGAATTTAGAGCACTAAGAGGCATGATCGATATCTCGGATGCGCTAAGGAATCATTATTTAATACTCTTTAAGCAATACTTTGGCATCAATCAGATTTATGTTTGTTGAAGAACTAAATACTTCCCAGTACTTTAAGGGATATTGGCCATGGTTGTTATCAATCCTCCCTTTCTGAAGGGCTTTCAGTAAAGGTCTGCTCCAAGCGCCTTTTGAATTCATCGTCCCGACTGATTGGACTAAGATCCCTTTGCGGCTTGAAGTTTGTGCCGACTTCCTTTGGAGGCTTGAATTCGACTCGCAAGTCCCTTCTTTTACTGAATAGTCCCATCGTCATACCTAGCCACCAGAACTGAAGTCCAGCGAAAACAAGAAAACAGAGCCCAAGCCCTATGTAGCCAGCGTTCATCTCCATACAGGAAGCCTTGCATACAACTGGCATGGGCTCGATATGAGCGGCTTTGGCAAGAACAGGCGAACGCCTGCCAAACGAGAGAAGAAGTGAATCAAAGCTCGTGAACTCGACCAGCTCGCAGTTGTTGACCAGCTCGCGGAGCAGATTGCTGACCGCTGGCTGCTAATGATGTGGGATCAGCCTGGCGCTGCTTAGGTGGGATAAAACAAACAGGGACTAGGGATCTTGGATCAAAGAGAACGTCTACTCCCCCCTGTTGCTATGCGAGTGGGCATTTGATACCTAAGCTTGTTGCCTTGGTGCGTGCAAACGCCTTGTGACTTAGCCAAAGTTGGAACGAACGCATGAGCTGCCCTCTGTACCTACCAGAGGGCCTTTTTTTATGGCAGAGGAGATAGACCTCGATCTGCTCAATCAACGTCGCCCTGCTTCCAGCCAGTGCCATCGATAGAAGGAGCCCAAACCTTGATGCAGTCGGTTCTCGTCGCCTCTTCCCATTCCTTACTCTCCTCATTCTGCAGATATTGACTCCACTCTTTGATTGAGTCGCCCCATCTTTCTCCGACGCACCACTGTGGGCATAGGTCGAAGTATTTTTCTGATAGTCAAGGTTGGCGTATAGATTTCTCAGCTCTAGAAGGAGCAGCCAGAGCTCCGATCAGCAAGAAGAGCATCAGAGCTTGAGCCGCATTGGCGAATGTATTTCTTTGGTTCTCCCAATAGCCTGAAGGGAGCCTTCTTTCTCTTGGGGCCTCAGTTCACATAAAGCCAGCGCGCCTGATCAAGCACCTGCTTCAACTGGTCGTCATCCAGAGCAAGGGCTTCTGGCCAAACATCAGAGAGCCAAGCACGTAGCTTGATGCAATCGATTCCAGCCTTGCTCTGCCAGGGTGTGAAAAACTCCTCCTGAGCAGCCAGAACTCGGAACTTCAGGAACTCCAGCAAGCGGGCTCGCAGCCGCTGTTGGTTTGGCATTCAATGGATCGTTCCGGTCCGTTAAAAATACAACTCCGATCCAAGAAAAAAGAAGTCAAGAAGAAACAGTAAGAGAGAGATGGATTAGCCGGCCTATAAGTGCCCCAAACTGGTGAATAGACGCAAGCACGCAAGCAGCAATCAACAACTGGATGATCACCAACCATCAGAGCAAGCTCCTTAAGATCATCGATAAAATCGGCTTGGGAGAAGAGAACAAGCTGAAGAATGACTCATTTCACCTCGTTTACTGAGCCATTTGGTCAGCAAAACCTCCTGATTGATTTTGAATTGATCCAAGCTGACTTTTCCCTGGTTGCTCAGCAACTCACCTCTTAAAGCCATGGTGTTGATCTTGTGAAGGTTTACACCCTCACGCTGCAGTTCAAGATTGCCTGAGGAACAAAAGACCCCCGAGGAACCAGGAGGTCTTTTCTCTCCCACACCCGTAGGTGCTAGCGGTCAGGTTTCCGCTGCCGCTAACCCATTGTCTGACACTGCTTCTTGCTGACAAGGCTGCAATTCGGCAATCTGCTTCTCGAGCTGATCAACAACTGAAAGATGCTCTGCTCTGCGTGCTTCAAGACGAGCAACGCGCTGTGCATTTTGACGTTCCTGAGCAGCCTTGAACGCAGAATCAGGGATCACAACAACGCGATCACGAGGAATGGTGTAGCCAAAGGGAGCATTGAAGACTTCGTCGAATCGTAAATACATGCCATTCAGTTCAAGACCCCTACAGCATGACGCCATCAGAATTTTCGACCGAACCAAAAAGGTCGTAAGAACCAGGGCCGGTCGGCGATAGACATCGCCCCCTAAACGGCTCGTGTACGGTTTTTGCGAATCAAAATCCATCGATCAATCCATCGCATCTTTGAGGGAACCCCAGAGCTTCTTTGCTTGCGCAAGATTTCAAAGCAAACGCTTCTCTCCTGTGATCTTGTTGATGACATAGAACCGCTACTCGATTGGATCGCTGGTTTCGCCGTTGACCTGATCTTCAGCAATAAGAGGCCCGACCCAATTCTTCTCAGACTGGGAGCAACTTTTATTGTTCTTGCTCTATCTGGTCATGTAAGCCCATCAGATGTGTGCAAGGCTTCTCTTATGCAACACGCTCTGAGTTGAGATGAATGCTGGCTATATCGCTCTTGGGATCTGTTTGCTTGTCTTCCTTGGCCTTCAGTTTTGGTGGGTAGGAATGACGATGAGAAATGGCCGTGGTGGGGCCAACGGATGGGGTAGAACAGGGCTTTTTGACTTCAGGTCTCAACAAGAGGTCAAACCAAAAGACAGCATCCAGAGCTACAAAATCAGAAAGCAGTTAGAGGAAACCTTCTCTAAAAGCCCTTAAAGGCCCTCGAACACCTCGGTGGTGCGCACTCCACCGGTCTTTCGATTTACGCAGATCAGATGTGTGCAAGGCTGCCGGTGTACAACAGGTGGTCTAAGTTTCAATACCCCCTTGACCTGCTATGGAGACGAACGCTGCTTTAGCACTTCTTCTCTCTTTGCTTGTCTTATTTGGCCTTGGTTTTTGGTGGTTGTTCAGAATGACGATCAGGAAAGGCCCTGATCGGGCCAGCGAAGTGGGAAAAGCAGGAGGGCTCTTTAACTTCAGTTCTCAACAGAAGGGCAGCTCACGGCGCAAGATCGCACCAAACGACGCAATCAAAGAGCGATTGGAAAAAACCTTTGCTGATAGCGCTTCACGAACGGAGGACTAAGACGCCTTAACCCTGATGAGGGTATTCCTGCCACCAATCTTTCTTGCGCTGCTTCCATCGCTCACGCGGGTCATCCACGTGGGGATTGATCGTCTTGGTTTTCAGTAAGGCAGGCTCAGCCTTCATCGAGCGGCCTTTGATAACTCGATATCGCGCTCGAGATCGCTAAGAGCAGCGCAATCCATGAATTGCAGAAACCACTAGCCCTTGGGGTCAAGCAACAAATACGCCGCGCCGCGCTTCATCTCACGCATCATTGTCAGTCGCCCATCAAGATCTTGCCTTCGCCATACGTCTCTGGCGGGTCAGGGATGGGCTGTTCCTCTGGGTTTTGTGGGATGGCTTCTTCCATCCCCAAATCGATTTCAACGAAAAGAAGAGATAGGGCACCAATGAGTAGAACAGCTCCTGCGAGTAGAGACCAATGGCGACTGTCCATACAGCGATGAGGCAAGCACATTGACCTCTTCTACTGGATTTTGCCCTCACCCCCCCTATTGAGCAAACGAATCAATCTCTTGATAAGGGTGGACAGGTGGAACTCAAACCAGTCATCATGAGAATGATTCCCATTCCCACTCTTAAGTCTTGGTTCTGCGTCTATCGGCAGAGGCTACGGCTGGAGACCCAAGGCCCTTTCAGGGCGGTGAGTTGGACCAACTCCAAATGATGACCATGCGAGTTCCACGCAATCAGCCAACAGCCTTGTTGCTACAACCATGAGCAAAACCTGGCTGATCTCCGGGCCTCCCGGCTGCGGCAAAACAACCTGGATCCTCAACACAATGCAGAGCCACTCCGGCTGTTGTGGATACCTGCGACTTGAGGGTTACGCCGATGAAGGCCTTGAACAGGCCCCCGACACGGGAATAGATCTTGCCTTTCTCCAAGATCAAATTCCTCAACTGAGAGACCTCACTGATCCGCATCTAGACCTCGCATCCCAACCGGACGACTTGCTGGCATTGATCGAAGTTCCTCAGTTCCGCCCTCCCAAGGAGACTGGTCTGATCGGGATCGATCCTCGCGTCAAAGCTCAGCTCGAGGCGTTCCACCTGCTCCCTGATCGGCATCTCCACTTCGGCCAAGACCCTGAATTGCCGAAGCGAGACAGCTTGGAATTCAGCAAACTCGAATCCTGGACCATCAGCCTTCACAAATATGTCTGGGACCCCAGCAGCCTCAACAGCTTCTGGTTCGAACTTGTGAACGGTGCCTATGGCGATGTTTACCGAGCCAAGGCATTAATGAATCTGCCTGATGGTCGTGCATTTTTCTGCAACTGGATGATGACTCAGGACGGTTCACAGTTCCTGCCCCTACAAGCAGTTGCACCACCAAATGGCCGCCCCACTCGAGTGTCTGAATTGGTGGTTCAAGGCAAAGCGCTCGATGCAGTCGGCGCTCAGTCGACGATCGACGACTGCCTGCTCAACGATGCCGTATTGGAGATGCATCAGGCACCTCTGCGGGATCGGCAACCAGAACTCACTCACTCACGCTGATTGTTATGGCTCATGCTGTGATTTCGTGTCTGCACGCCAACCTCGCTGCATTCGAGGCGGTGCTGGATGACATTGATCAACAAGGGATCGAGACGATCACCTGCCTTGGCGATTTAGTGGGCTACGGCCCCCAACCCAACGAAGTTGTGAAGCTGGTGCGAGAACGTGCCATACCCACTTGTCAGGGCTGCTGGGACGAGGACATCATCGATGGACTGAATGCATGCGAGTGCAGTTACCCATCTCAGCTGGCTGAACGGCGCGGACACCTGGCCCATCAGTGGACAGCCGAGCGGATGACTGATGAGAACAAGGCCTTTCTGGCCAGTCTGCCGACATCGTTACGTCGAGATCGGCTCCTGTTTGTGCACGGCAGCCCCAATAGCCAACACGAATATCTGCTGCCAAATATGGATGCCTTTGCAGCACTCGAAAGGGTGGAAACGGCAGGAGCCGAGACCCTTTTCTGTGGACACACTCATCAGCCTTATGTGCGTGAACTGCGCAATGGATCAATTCATGTGCGCCTGCAAAACGCCGGCAGCCACAGCGCAGGGGAACACGAGCTCAATTTGCCAATGCGTCGAATCGTCAATGCTGGCTCTGTGGGCGAGCCACGTCACGGGAGTACCAGCGCCACCTATGTGATTCACAACGATGCCACTGATGAGGTTGAGATCAAAGAGGTGAGCTATGACGTTGGGAGAACCTGTCAAGCCATTGTTGAAGCGGGGCTACCTCCAGTGTTCGCCTGGCGCTTGAGCCATGGCTTCGAATATGCAGAACAAGCAGAAGACGCCAGCCACGTGTGTGAACGCTGATGGATCGCTGGGCACTCGTAAGCGGTCTCCGCGGAGATTTGGAGGTTTATAACCTCATCCAGCGAGACTTAAAGAAAACCCGTGGGGTAGAGACCCTCTTTGTCTTGGGAGATCTGATTGGTCCTGATCGCAACTGCAACGCACTGTTGAACCGTCTGCAAAACCCTCATCGCAATGAATTAAAACCCCAATGCATCTATGGGTGGTGGGAAGAACAATTGCTTGCAGAGCGCGGGTTTCGTGGTGATCGAAATGCCGAAGCAATACGTCTCAACCAAGGAGAAGATGCTGTGCATGCACTTGTCAATGCTGTTGATTCTGCTCACTTGAACTGGCTGGCCTCTCTTCAATTCGGCTTCATTGAACTGGATTGTGGTCTCATCCATGGCAGCTCGGCGGACGTTGGCGACAACCTGACGCCTGAGAGCTCACCGTTAGTGCTCCTTGATCGCCTCACACGACTCGATGTGAACAGACTGTTCACTGCACGCAGCACTAAGCAATTTCGTCTTGAGTTAACAGGTGGAGGTATCGACTCACAAGTCAAGGATTTGGAGGGTCAACAGCAACATCAACAGACGGTTCCCAAACGGAGCGTGATCGGCATCGGAGCTGGCCCTCATTACACCCTGTACGACCCAGGCAGCGATCAAATCGACTTCCTCACTGCCGGAAGTCAAACGCCATCCAAGCATCGCGGTTTTGCTTGAACTAACCCTGCCCAACAGGACAAGTTAAAAGTTCAGTGAAAGACAGGAGCGCCTAAACCCTTGATGGCAATGGGGTTTAACACTCTCTTACGATCCAATGCTTAGAAAAGCGAAAGCTTTTAAACGTTCGAGCAGTTCCCCTTTGAAGCAATCATTGGCTGCTTTCCCTAAGCATTCCTTGTCTGCTGAAACCACAATAAAAAAACCTGGAGCTATGAGCGGAGGAGGGCAGGTAGGCATTAGCTTTTTAACGACGCCCCCAATCTTCACTCCTATCCGACAACCCCTTACTTTCACTTGCCAGTAACGACTAGCTCAGACAAGAGAAAGGGGCCCGCAGGCCCCCTAGAACGTGCTGTTGTATCCCAGCAAATATCGGCAGATGGGTCCCACTCCAGCTGCCGTTAGCGGTCACTCTTTTGTGCCCGCTAACTCTTTGTCTGGCTCAGCTGCTGGTAGTGCAGCTTGGAGTTCACCGATCTGCTCGTTAAGCCGCTCAATCACCTGAGAGTGATGCTCTTTGCGAGCTTCAAGTTTGGCAACTTGGCGCTCATTTTCTTGGGCACGCAGCTTGTTGTACTGCGAATCAGGAATCACAACAACGCGATCACGAGGGATGCTGTAGCCGAATGGAACGTCAAAGACGGAATCGAATAGTGAATACATGATTGTTCTCTTCAAGACCCCTACAGTTTGATGCAGCTGGATGGTGCAACCGAACCAAAAAGGTCGTGAGAACCAGGGCCGGTTGGCGATAGACATCACGTCGCGAACGTCTCTGGTACGGTTTTCGCGACTCAAAATCCATTGATCAATAGGTCGCATCGTCAAGGGAATACAAGAGTTGCATGGCTTGAGCAAGGTTCAAGCCTGGAGGCTTCTCTGCTATGAACGCATCGATCACCTAGAACTGCTCCGCGCTTGGCTCCTATAGCTCGCCGTTGTCTTGAAATTCAGCAATAAGGTTCTCGAGCTATTTCTTCTCACGCTGCGCACGTTTACGCCTGTTCTTGCCATCGTTGGCCATATGAGACCATCAGCTGAGCAAGCCTTCCAGCTCCTAAATGCTCAGTAAGTCCATAACTGGGATATTCGGCCGTCGAAACAAAAAAGATGCTCCCAAAGAGGACCCCACAGAAACAGATCTCGAAAGGGGCTACAGACTCGCTGCTGCTAGGCAAAAGGAGATTTTGAAAGAACTTCTCGCACAAAAACCAAAGCCCTGACTCCCTACCACTGGTCTAGGGGCAGAGTTGTTGAAACGACCCTCACCACTGGGCTGACGTGGCCCTCCAGCCATCTTTTGCAGTCTTTGCCATCGCTCCCCTGCCTCATCCACATCGGGATCCATCGCCCTGCTTTTCAATAAGGCGAGCTCGCCCATCATCTGGCGGTCTAAGTAACTACGGCCGAGAACATCTATAAAGCGCAGATACCCTTTAAACACCCAACTGGAAAGCGCTCTGATAAAAAGGCCTGCTCAAGCTGGAGATGGAGATGAAGGAAGCAGGGATCCGCTTCGAAATGTCTGAGGGTGAAGACGATGAATGAGACCTACTTCGATGAACTATTCGAACGCTGGCAAGCGGCCGATGAAGTTGACGCTGAGTTGATCCAACTGATCAAAGACACTGTTCGATTTAGCGAAGAAACTGAAGACGACACCTTGAGGAATCGTGCTCGTGAGCTGCTATCTGGTGCTTTCCACCTGCCGAGTACTCCTCAAGAAATTGCTCTGGTCAGAGACGCGTTAGAAGGCACAGGCACAGTTCCTCCTGAAATACCTCCTGAAGACAATGGCTATGGCCTATGACGAAGCCCGATAAAGAGAGAAAGAAAAACCCCTCGACGCTGCCAGTCGAGGGGCATCAGGCGCCGACTTAGCAATTGTCACTCCGGCCTCGACGCCAGATCGTATCTGTTGAAACCCTTTGCTATCACTTGTCAGTGACTGCTCACTAAACCAATAAAAAAGGCCCCGTAGGGCCAGGGGCAAACCTTGTGGTTCTCACAGAGCTCGATGAGGTTTGGCGAATGCAAGACCGCGCAGTCCGAGAAAGGCAAAGACGGAGCAGATGCCGGTGAGAAGTACAAGGGTCGAGACCAAAGTAGGGGTCAGTTCATAGCAACTACCCCAAAAGCTGATACCCATGTCATTGACAGCAAGACTTTTAGTTCATAGCAACAACTCAGCCAATCGCCAATAGGGCCAGGTTGATCGTTGCTGATCAGGTCAATCGCAAAGTGAGCGGCGCCAACGATCAATTAAGCAAAAAGACCTGCTTTAACAGGCGTGGGGAAACGACAGAGCCACCTCAGCACACCTCAATCGTGTGGTTCATAGCAACTGCGAGATTGTCAATCAAAGGACAAACACAATCCAACATTTGCGAAGCATCCATCCTGGTTGAAGCTGCTAAACCCTGGTCTTAAAGGGATTGGACGCTATGGATCGTTCAGACAGCCTCGCCAAGATGGCAGTTCAGGCCACTTAAGCAATACACCACTGCAGGAAAAAAAGATCACTCAAGCAACACACGCTGCTCGACCCACAAAAAAACCAAGACCGATGTCGCCGTCAGCGAATGTTCTCATGCCTTAGTTGATGTAAAAAATCAAGTCATACCAGTAGGTTTGCCAGCGCATAAAAAAGACCCCTGGTTGCTTTGCATTCACAGCAAGGGTCTTGGCGTTCTCGTGTGAGGTGGGGTTAGCTCGCAGTACGGGCTAGCTCCTTCGCCTTGTCTGACAGAGCTCCCTCAAGAGTCAACCTTGCGATCTGAATTTCAAGACGTTCAAGGGCGCTGAGGTATGCAGCCTTGGTTTGCTCGAGGTCTGCAACACGTGCAGCCTTCTGAGCGTCGTGGTGAGCCTTGTACTCACCATCACTCATTGCATAGAAGGTGGGTTTTACAGAGGCGCTGGAGGAAGCGAAATAACTGTCGAGGAGCTCGCCTTTGTCCTGATAGTCAGCGATGCGGTTGTCTAAGGAGGTCATTGGAGGGAGAGAAAAATCGTTCCTTACCGGGCTGCATTTAAAGGGCCATCCAGGATGCAGTGGGTACGGTTTCCGCGAATAAAACTCGATAGGCAGATACTTGCTGTCTGCCAAAGTCACCCAGAGCACCTTGACTTGTGTCTGGTTTAACTGCAGCTGTTGTTCCCCTGCTCTGCAGCGATGCGGTTCTTGAACCACTTCTGCTCAGTTGTGCTCGTCACTGCTTTTGTCCACCTCTTGCCATGAGAGCCGATCAACTAGGCAAGCAATCTTCTTAGTCAGACCTCAATCCCAGCTCAAGCAGGTTGGAGGGTTCTAAAGAGCAGGGATTCATACACAGCTATCGCCAACAAGATCAAGACGATTCCGCTCACCAGTACTTTGCCGTTCATCGATGTCTTAGAGACGGGCACTTCCCTTTCTACTTTCTGCTCAAGTGCTGTGCTAATCGAGTTTTGCAAGAACCTGCCACCCTTGCGGTGAGCATGCTGGCCTGGCCATCTCAACCCAACAACTAGGCAAGGCTTTCGGTCTGCACCAATTGAAAATGAGGCAAAGAAGGGCAGCCCAAACAATTGCACCGTTTAAGAATCATGCGTGCTCAAGTCGGGCCAAGGTCCCCATTGGCAAACCTGGCGATCCCTTCCAAGCTGAGCCCACCAACCAGCACAAATTCATAAACAGCGATCCCCACAAGGGATAGGACGATGGCCAGAACCACAACTTTGCCGTTCATCGATGCACCACTTGAAAACATGAAGGATTGATCAAAACTCAACCTGATTGGAGGAATCTGACGATCAAAGGTTCACATAGAGCGACACCAGCCAGTAGCAGGGCGATTGCCAGAAAAAGAGCTTTGCCACTCATCTATTGCATTGGGGCGTGTCGTCCCTTTCTACTTTCACCTCAAGTGCTGTGGAGCATTGATCGAACCCTGCACTCATCACCATTGGGGTGGCGCAGCGCTCCAAAACCCCTTGATGCCTTGTTTGCATCGCTCCATGAGCTCCATGGCGTCTTTGATGCAATGGCCAAGCCTCCTTGCCGTGAGCAGCAACAGAGGCTGATGAGGCCATCAATCAAGCGTGCTGCAGCCTCGGCGCTTCCTTCTAGTGCAACTGATCAACCGCCCCTCAGGGGGCTTTTTTGCCCTTATACGCGTAGACCAGCTTCGTCTAGACGTATAAGCCAAGTAGACCAATGATCATCGAGAAGGATCTTTAAGCCTGAGGGGCTAAGCCCAGGCGTAGCCTGGATAGGACCGGCTGTTCATCTTGAACAAACGTTAATGCTGGTTGTACTTGTATTCATCGATACTCAAGATAGAGCCAGCTGTTTTGACAACGGTGGTTTTTTCGCAAGCGATCCAAACCAAACCTCTCACTTATACGTCGCCTGCGGCACGTGAACGTGAAATTTACTTCTCATCTGCAAGGAATTTGGCCAACGCTCAGTTTCAACTGGCTGATGCTGAACTGACGCAGAGGTTATGGCAGGACGTGAGCGATCGCGATCTTGATGTGGATCGGGTGCTCAACTTGATGTATGGCTGCTGGTTCCATGACGATGCGGAAGCGATGATCGATGCAGACGAGGCTTATCTCCAGAGCGGACGTGCGGAAGCTTGAGGCCATGGTGGACGCCCTATAGAACGCCATGCCAAATCGTTGACGTTCAACCGCCCCTTCGGGGGCTTTTTTTTGCCTTATCCGCACCGGCCAGTTTCATCTCGACGGATAGGCCGGATAGCCATTGCCGACAGGCATTAACTGTGAATGCCACCAGCGCCGTTCTTCTTTTGGCAGCCGGTAGCTGAAGTCTGTTTTGACGTCATGCCATTGATTGCCCGCACGATCAACACCGATGACTGAGTAGCTCGGAAACGTACGCGTGGCGATGTCTTCGACATAGCGCAGACCAAAACGATTCCAGGAAGGCTCCTTGCCCTTCCAGCAGCTGAGCCAGCCAAAGAATTCGTGTCAGGTCGGTGTGTGCCTGAACGCTGAAGCAAAGGTCAATGGAGAGCAGCCTAGATCTGATGGCTGCGGGTAGAGCTGTGTATGGAAGCCTGTTTTTTTGAACACCCAATAAGCTTGCGATTGCGATTTAAATTCAGATGAGTCTTGTGAATTCAATCAAGAAAAACCTGACCTTTGGTAACGGTAAATACATCTTTGATGGCTCAATATCTTGAGGCCAAGACATCAACCCTTCCAGGTAGTTTCCCTGTAATTTCTAATACAGCCTTGATGAATCTCTATGTGTATGTTTTGAAAGTCATCTATATGGAGCAAGTTCATGCCCATCAGTGATTTCTTAAAAGAGACCATTAATGATTGCATGACCAATAAGGCAGAATCATTGAATGGCAGGATTGCAATGGTTGGTATGTTGGCTCTTATGGTTACGTACCTTGCAACGGGAGACATTATCCCAGGTGTTTTTTAGTCTTGCGATTCTCCAATTGATGGGGAGCGATTAACTGGGAGTCATTCTTAGATTAAAACTTATATAAAACTCTAATGAATGGGCTCCCGATTTTCCTTAAATGAATCATTTTCTGATTGATGTTTGAAGGTTATTGATCTCTCTTCTGTAGACCTGCAGTAACATGATTCCCTCAGTTATGTAGTAGAGGCCTCTGTTGAATTTAATCATCTAGCTTGGTCACACAATGCATGTATTTGCCTTCATGATGCTCAGACGGCTCAAGCCTTTGCGGGCAATAGTGGTTGCTGTGTCTTGATTCTTTCAAAGGCTTTTATTCTTTCTTATGATCTCATCAGCCATTTCAAATGGCAGCCTTTAGGGCGTTGATGGTGTTAGATAGCAAGCAGCATCTCCATCTGAAATTTTCAGGAGTAGTTTTTTGCATGACAGGGTCAACTAAATTAAGCTTTGATTCGTTCAAAGTGAATCAATTGATGCAGACAGAAAAGCGCCTTTTGGCCTAAATAGAGTTAGACGAGAAGACTTTCCATGACTGAAATGTTAAATTTTGATCTGCGGCAGAAAGCTCTGAAACTCCTCAGCAGAAAAAGAGCTTTGAAAAATGAGCTCAAGCTTTACCTTGTTTTCAATCAATTGCTTATCTGGGTTTGGGTGTTTACTAAAATTACCTTTTTTTTGCCCATTTGGTCTATTTTGGCTGGAGGTATTTATCTTCTTTCTAAGTCACATAAACTCTCTCGTATACAGAAGCAGCTTATCCATGCAAAAGCGAGGCAGCGTATGGGTGCCTCGACTCTGCTAAAAGACGAACACATTTCGAAACTTGTTGAAGCATCGTGAATCTTGGCGCTTCATCTTCGTAATGGAGGAGATCGACAGAAAACTTGCAGAACCTATCAAGGCAGCTGAGGGCTCGCCCTTTGCGGACCCGAAGAAGATGCTACCGAGACCATCAATCTCCAGACATTTCAGAGGCTAAATCTTGATTCAGTCAGAAGAATATTAGATTCGAAAAGATCCCATGATATTTTTTGCATTATTAAATACCGAAACATTGAATATGGATAACAGTGGTTTTATTGATTGGTATTCGAACTAAAAAACTTGATTATAGATCAAGTATATTTGAGTAGCCTTGCGATTTTAGTTAGACAAACAATGCCTCAAGTATCAATATGAAATAGATGTAGGCAATAGCAAGTGTCTGCAATGATGCTCATGATGAAAGGTTGATGTATGAAAAGGATTTCAATTGATGCTTGCCGCGAGTTTGTCTTATCTTGAATCATTTGGCAATTTATAAAGTCGGCCGTCTTAAACTAAGCCAATTGGTTTAATAGAGCTTTTATTCCTACATTTACTAGAAAGCAGCTAAGACCTGCTTCATTATTCTTAGCTTGTCGTGCTGCTTCATGGCTGCGTTTGGGCAAGTCAATTGGTTGACGACCACTTCCTCACTAAACAGGTAATATCCCAATAAATTTTGGTTGCCATAGAAGTCAATGCAAGGATATTTTCCATTAGCCAATAGAGCCTATCTTTTGTAGTTGTAAGCACAGGTTAGTTGATTGTAAGTCTTCAAACCATGGCATAGTCAACTTTTGCGGCTGTATTGTGAGGTTTTATACAGCATTCTTTTATAGTTTTTCTTATCTTTATCAAGTCACATATTTTGAGCAAGACCATGACGATCGCTGATTTCATGAGCAACAAGGCAGAGACTTGGAACGGAAGAGTCGCAATGCTTGGCTTTTTAGTGGCCATCGGTACATATGTAGTAACAGGAGAAATTATTCCCGGTATTTTTTAGTGAACTTATAGGGAGCTTTCTTGAGCTATTTTTATATTCAAGTGGCTCCCTATTATTTAAACCAAAAGGCTCTTCATCTATTGCATTGGGGCGTGCAATCCCTTTCTACTTTCACCTCAAGTGCTGTGCAGCATTGATCGAACCCTGCACTCATCACCACTGGGGTGGCGCAGCGCTCCAAAACCCCTTGATGCCTTGTGTGCATCGCTCCATGAGCTCCATGGCGTCTTAGATGCAATCGTCAAGCCTCCTTGGCGTGAGCAGCAACAGAGGCTGATGAGGCCAGCAACCAAGCGTGCTGCAGCCTCGTCGCATCCTTCTACTGCAACTAATCAACGCCTACTTTCAACTCTCAGTTCTCAACGCTCTTCTGATCAACATCGATCTACGGCCTGGCTGAAGAGGTAACAACAGAGCAACTCAACACATCTCCTGGTAGGCATCCGAGCGGATCGGCAAGGGACTGACGAACCAAGGGCTAGCAACCGATGAGATATATCAAAATTTCTTGATGGATCGCTAACTTTGCCTCATTTCACCTCCTCGCTGCTCTAGTTATGGAGCGCCTAACAGCGCTAAAGCTCATGATGACCATTCTCAAGAAGGGCTTTCTACTTTCTTCACTGGTCGCTCTCGGTGTTGGCATCACGGCTTGCAGCACCTCAGGCACCTCAGGGTCATCCGCACGGCTCAGTGGAGCTGGTGCCACTTTCCCTGCAAAGATCTATACCCGTTGGTTCAGTGATCTTGCCAAGGCTGGGGGGCCACAGGTCAACTATCAGGCTGTTGGCTCTGGATCTGGTCGTAAAGCCTTCATTGATCAGACCGTGAGCTTCGCGGCATCGGATGATCCGATGAAGCAAGAAGATATTGACAAGGTTCAGCGTGGCTTGGTGCAAATCCCCATGGTGGGAGGCACAATCGCCTTTGGCTACAACCGAGACTGCGATCTGAAGTTGACCCAAAAGCAAGCGGTTGAAGTTGCTCTTGGCAGCATCACTGATTGGGATCAACTCAATTGCCCTGCAGGCAAGATCACTTGGGTGCATCGCTCTGATGGCTCTGGCACCACCAAGGCTTTTACCAATTCGATGCAGGCCTTTTCTAAACAATGGACCTTGGGAACCGGGAAATCAGTGGAATGGCCAACAGGGGTAGGCGCTAAAGGGAATTCAGGTGTTGCTGGTGTGATTACAAATACACCTGGCGCGATCGGCTATGTGAATCAGTCATTCATCAAAGGAAATGTCAAAGCTGCTGCACTTGAAAATCTCTCTGGCGAGTTCCTCAAGCCAAGTGTGAATACAGGAGCTGCTGCCCTCAATGGCATCCAGTTAGACGCCAATCTTGCCGGTACCAATCCAAATCCCACAGCCAAAGGTGCTTATCCGATTGCCACCCTCACCTGGTTGTTGGCATACAAAACTGGTAATGGCAGCAACCTTGACGCACTCAAAACAACCTTTGACTACATGTTGAGTGATGAGGCTCAGGCGCAAGCTGATGGGTTGGGCTTTGTCCCCCTTCAGGGTGAAATTCGCTCCAAGGCTCGAGCAGCAGTTGAAAAGGTCGGCAAATGACTGTTGCACCTCCAAAGGTCATACCTCCTCAGTCATTGAAGGTTTTCCGATTGCTTGTTGTTGAAGACGATGACGCGATTCGAGAAACTATTGGCAGCGCTCTTTTCCCTTTCTTATATTGTCCTTAAAGTAAAAAACGTCTTACATTAATCATGGGCACAACGATTGCCCCGCCACATTTGCTTGATTCAAGTCGTGCCAGAACTTTAATGAAGGCACTTGCAGATCCTATTCGTCTGCAAGTGATCGAGGAGCTTGCCTCTGGTGAACGTTGTGTGTGTGATCTAATTAATGAGTTAAGTCTTGGCCAATCACGCCTTTCCTTTCATCTCAAGGTCTTAAAAGATGCTGGTTTGATTGTTGATCGGCAGAGTGGTCGTTGGGTTTATTACCGCTTAGAGCCAAAAGCCCTTGGTATCTTGCAGGATTGGCTTTCATCCTTAGCCGAGCAATGCCAGAAACCAACGATTGACTGCGAATAATGATGTTGTTGCTAGTGATGAGCCTGATCAGCAGACCAAAGCAAAAGCCCCAGCGGCTTGAGGATGCCACCGCAACACTGTTGAATTGACAAGAACAATCCAACAGCTTGTGGTGCTACAGGATCCCAATGGCCGATAAGTCAGCGAAATGGATCACAGCCCTGCGCGACGGGATCAGACGACAATGTGGCGATGGCTGGATGGTTCGCGGCGTTGGTAACGGTCTCCTCCAGAGGGTTCAGCTGACTGTGCGCTTCGACGATGGCACCCGCACCAGCATCATCCTCGGTCCAAAGGCCAAGACCGATCCTGATTTCATTCCATGGGTCGCAACAAGCGCTGATTGGATCTTGAAAATTTCAACTGAGATCTCTGAGTTAATGAAAGATCAGGGAAAAGGATTGACTGATGCCTACGAGTTGGTGAAAAAAAGAAACGAGTCTGGAGCTGGTGGTGAATTCGATTGGGAACGACTACTAAAAAAATTCAAATCACATAAAACAAGTAAAAGCAAAAATGGAGCCCGGGTTTGGAACCGTAACTACCGCACTCCCCTTGCCCGTACAGTCGTTATTCTCACAAGCCAGCCTGAACCCAGCTCCGGCTACACGCTCTTGAAAGCATTGATCGAACGTCATGGAGGAGAGCCCGGCTCTACAAGCAGAAGACTTCGCATTCAGTACGCAGCAGAATTCCTTCGCTTCGCGTTTAAACATGGCGCCAACAGGCGTTGGCTACCACCGGAAGATCTCAAGACGTTGATCGGCGAAAAAAGTGTCGATTTCACTCAGAACAACGTCAACACGGTGTAGGGGTGTAGGAAACCAAGCCGCTTCGCCACATTCCCGCTGACAGGCAACCCGTTAGTTCCCCTTCAGGTCTCGCCTTGATCAGCGCCTGCTTGAAGCTCTACCAGGCCCGTACTACCGCAAACAAAAGTTGATGCCCAAGCAAAGCTTGCCTGCGATCGCTGGCTACGAAGCCGAAATTCTTGCCCTCGTTCAACAAGCTAATCCCGCTGTGCTCACGCATAGCAATCTCAAGCTGGAGCAGTTTCAGTCAGCCTTTGCCTGTGCTCTCCACATGCATCAGCCCACGATTCCGGCAGGTGCGAATGGAGAACTGATCTCGCATCTGCAATACATGCTGGAGCACAGCGAAGAAGGCGATAACCACAACGCCGAACCCTTTGCCCATTGCTACAAGCGCCTCGCAGACATCATTCCCCAACTGATTGAAGAGGGATGCAACCCTCGCATCATGCTGGATTACTCAGGCAACTTGCTCTGGGGTGTTGAGCAAATGGGCCGTGTCGACATTCTCGAGGCGCTTAAACGTCTGGCATGCGATCCCACGCTTCAACCCCATGTGGAATGGCTCGGCACCTTTTGGAGCCATGCCGTTGCACCCTCAACTCCTATTCCAGATCTGAAGCTACAAATCCTGGCCTGGCAGCATCAATTCGCTGCCATGTTTGGGCGGCAAGCATTGCAACGGGTGAAGGGTTTCTCGCCACCGGAAATGCACCTTCCCAACCATCCAGACACCCTCTATGAATTGGTGAAAGCCCTCAGAGATTGCGGATACCGTTGGCTGCTTGTTCAAGAAAACAGCGTTGAAAACTTCGATGGCTCATGCCTTCGCCATGCACAGAAATACGGCCCCAATCAACTTGTGGCTCGTAACTCCAGAGGGGAAACAGTCAGCATTGTGGCGTTGATCAAAACCCAGGGCTCAGACACCAAATTGGTAGGACAGATGCAGCCCTATCACGAAGCATTAGGCCTGGGCAGACAATCACTGGCAGGCAAATCGATTCCATCATTGGTCTCTCAAATTGCCGACGGAGAAAATGGAGGCGTAATGATGAATGAGTTTCCAGCCGCCTTTATCCAAGCCCATCAAACCATTGCTTCCCAGGTTGATCCTGTAAGCACAGTTGCGCTCAACGGCACTGAATATCTGGAGTTACTGGAGGCCGCCGGTGTGGAAGCCTCTGATTACCCAAAGATTCAGGCGATACAGCAACACAAGCTGTGGCATAACACTGACAGCCCCATCAACCCCGAATCAATCGAAGCGGCCATCAGCAACCTCAAAGAAACAGATCCCTCCTTCTCAATGGACGGCGCATCCTGGACCAACAATCTCAGCTGGATCAAGGGCTATGAAAATGTGCTGGAACCGATCAACAGCCTCAGCGCAAAGTTTCACCAGCTGTTTGATCCCTTGGTGACAAAGGATGCAGCAATCACGCACACCCCGCACTATCAAGAAGCTCTGCTCTACCTGCTACTGCTAGAAACCAGTTGCTTCCGCTATTGGGGGCAGGGCCAATGGACCCAGTATGCAACTGATATCTACGACCGTGGGATGAAGCTATTAGAGGAATAGTGTGCCCTTTAGTGTGACTCTTAGCGTGACCTAGCCAATCGCTCAATAGGTCCCATCGCACGCAATGAATCTGCTGAACCCATTTGTCAAAGAACTGAATCGACGCAGGACGCCGCATCACGTGTCTTGAGAAAAGAAGGCTAACCATCAGGCATTGGACGACCAAGAGCAACCATCAACCGCACGCAGAAGAAAACGGAACAGATCGCGAACGGCACAAAGCTGGATCTCTGTAAGGACAGAAGGGGACATGGGAGGCTTTCAGCATCCGTGCAGTTAAGTACATGAGGCTTCAGATATTTCTGCTGGGAGTTAGGCGATTAAAGCCAAATGGCTGATGCTCTGGAATATGCCTGCATTGCGATCCAGAAAGGACTGCTTCCCTGGAACTTTGGTATTACTGGCTTCCGCGTAAACTGTGCCGTATCCGCTCTGACTGGAACGGTGCCGACCAACAGCAAAGTACGGCGTTTTTATTGCTATAAATTATCCCATGCAAATGCTGCAAAAGTGATTACATAAGCAGAAGAAATAGCCGTCCCACAAAAAGCAGTTATACGTCGCTTGGACTTTTGAAAGATGCCAACAAGTCCTAAAGCTAGTGCCCCTGCCACTGGCAATATACCTACAACAAATACGTAGAGACTCATTAGTATTGGAAAGCCAGTAATGAGCAAGAGGACAATAAGCACTATTGGTATAAGTGCAAATACTAGAGAGAGATTGCCGCACCAAGATTGACCTGTTCTTTCCAATTGCATTCGTATTGAATAAATTTACTATGGCACGATTGATCATACTTGTCACATCTGATTGATTCGTGAACTCCTCACACCAATCACGCCCCGACCAGTGCGGGTATTTTATCTTCAGTCCTGCAGGATTTCACAAGAGGCTTTTTCTTATTACGATCAACACGAATGCAGACAACTTTATCGTTTCTATCGAAATATCTCGAAGATTTATTTTAGCATCGCCATTACTAGAAAGTGCATACAGCTGGTGTTTCTGTCCAAATGTATTCCCTATCTTCACCGATGCTGCTTGCAAGTCTGAACTGGGCTTCTATTGCAGGTCTGCTCCTTCTGGCGCTCTGGATTCCTGCTCTTGTCGCTTCATTGCGTCGCTTTGATGGTCTGATGCGCCGTGATCAATCCAGGGTGTCATTTCAAAGGTGGGGATATGCACTGTTATTAATCAATGTGGCTGGGCGTGCTATGGCTCTGCCGCTGGTCGCTGGCATTCTCTTTTTCCAGGGTTGGCGGCTGGATCCCATTCTTCAGTTCGGAGTAGGACTGCTGACATTGGGCATGATCTTTGAGTCAATCAGAACCATTGGCATAGACAGTCATGAATTTGACCGGGTCAGTCAAAGGGATACTCAGCAATCCGTCCGTCAGCTAGCACTGGAACGCCGTCTGCAGGACCGTGTCTGGCCTTGGTCAATCGCCCATTATTTGCTGCCATTTGCAAGCATTTATTATGCTGTTACACGACGCACAATCACCCCATTGCTGTGGGATTTCATAGCTCGCTTTGTAGTGCTGCTGGCTTCTGCAGGGATCTTGATACTCACCAACGTACTTCTCCCAGTTGATAAGGAGCTAATGATCCAGGGGGCGTTGACGAGTACAGACTGGGTGAAGGCTTGGGTTCATGTAATTGAGTTTTTGCTCGTAATTCTGGTCAATATCGTTGCTGGTGTTCTGACTGTGAGAGCCGCTATTCGTCGGACACAGGTCGATGCTCGGCGCCGCCTGGAACCCTGTGCATGAGCCCACACCCAGTTCACTCCACCAAGTGAAGGGTTTTTTATTACCTACTCTGCAGCAGAAGATGGGCTGGGGACCTTAGGCAAGGTGAGTTAAGTCCGCAGTGGATTCAGCGGCAGCCATCAGCTCCAACTCCCTGGCATTGGTGCCGTAGTGCTGCATCAAAACTTCTAGATCATGGGGAGAGGCTATTGACATCTATATGGTCAGTCCTGAGCACAGAAGGTTTCTGTTTTGCTCTTGTGCTAATAACTTGAGGTTCAGAGTCAATATAAATCTCAACGTCATACTTATATCGCTCTCTTATATCTTCGTGTGGATTGGTATTCATTGATTCAATTAGAATGAATGAATATGCAGGTATTTCAACTACATCCCAGTCATCGAATGATGATGGTTTGTTTATTGCAGGCCTAGTAGACGTACCAATAACAATGCAGTGAAGCACTTCAACTTGCAGTCACCCTTGTCTATGCCATCGTTACTGTCATGACTGGAGTTGAGTTCAGTCACACCTTCTGACTCGCCTAGTTAAGTCAGAATTGATAGAGATTGAAGACGTTATCAAGATACTTCTAGGGTTCAACCATACCGAACAGCAGCTACTACCGAAGTCATTTGCTGCTGCTCATTATCTTTTATAGTGTTTAGCGTCACTACGAAGGTATGAAAGGACATACTCTTCTTCATATACGGGACATTTATTCCAAAATGCATTGTAGTGCAGTTCATTAAAGCGATTTAGCGAGGTGTCGCTTATTCGCATCAGTCCTCAGTCTCTTTAAAAGCCTTCTCAAATACAGAAGCATCTGCAGCCTAACAAACACCCTTCCTATTCATTGTCATTGAACTATCATCATCGAACGAAATCAAATCAATAGACATGTTTCCAGGAGGAGAATACTTCACAGATAATGCTCCTGAACCAGTAATACCACCCTCATTATGATTGACCTTATAAGAAGCAGTGCCATCAACGATATCCGCTTCTTCCCATAAATACATATATGAGTTCCTGATTCGACCATTGACAGTATCGATCTTGAAGTGAACTGATTCCGGAATATTTTCGATCATTGTTATCTTATTTAAGCTGAGTTACCTAATTACACGAAGCATTTTAGTGTCACATTTCAAATAAACAAAGTCATCAGCGATGGCAGGTGACGCTGAGAGGAGTAGAGCACCGAGGACTAAAAGAACCTTCATTGATAAACACCTTTACAAACATCTGCTTTTTTTATATTTTCATATGCCTTGTTTATAGAGGGTGTATAGCCTTTGTTTCTTGGATCCTTTAACAAGGATTCAACTAGACTTGGCAAGAAATACTGTGCATACTCTTTTGTAATTTGTTTGTCTTCTAACGCGCCGCATAAGGTAGCTCCTGATCCATAAACAAAACCGTAGAAATAAACTTTTTTTTGGTTAAGCTCATCTGCTGCTTTGACTGGTACAGCAGACATAAGCAGTGCAGCAAGGACTAATAGAGATTTCATAGACAGATGCGAGATTCCTAAAAAGTAGCAACGTCTCGCATCCTCACCAATAAGAAAATAGTCAATTGAACATATATAAAGCGATCGCAACCACAATTAATCGGCATCGTGCCTAGAGCATTACAAAGTCCTGAACTCCTATTTAGGGGGGACAGGGAGGCACATCCCACAAATGCCAAACAAACCCCTGTAGACTCTTCCCAACCGTTGGCCCCGTTCCGGGGCGCAGTCAGACTTAAGCCAGGCAACGGGGGCTTAAGCACTGCAGGAGCGTTCGATGAACATCCTCTCCATGATTCAGCGCAAAGCGCAAAAGCAAGCTGCCCTGTCTCATTCCCAGTTCCTGATGGCGAAAAGCTATCGAGGAATTGACTACACCTCCGCTCATCAGTCCCCAGCGAAACTCGCTGTCCACACACACACCAATCGAGGGGTTGACTACACCATATAAATCACTTAAATCTCCTACAAATCACACCACCTCAGCGGTTTTCCTCAAGGAAACCGCTTTTTTATTTCCTATGCGCGCTCTCATCGTCTCGACCATCTGCCTCACTGGTTTATTGGCCGTCAGTTGCTGCAACAGGAAAGATCAAGCCAGTGCACCGATCAAATCTGATGTCTTGGTGTCTTCAACAGAATCATGGGATGGGGAGCGGGTCAGCTATCCGCAAGGCAAAGCTGAGATGACATTGATAAGAGCTGTTTTTCCGCCTGGCGCCAAAACCCCAATCCACACACACCCTCAACCTGGTGTCGTGTATGTCGAGAAAGGTTGGATCAAGTGCACACTCACAGAGTCTGGTAAGGCAAGGGAGTTCAGACGAGGAGAAGCCTTTGTTGCCTCTACCGGAGACACCCAACACGCCTGTGAAAACATTGGCAATGAAGATGCCGTTGTGTTTGTTGCCTGGGCAGGGGTAGAAGGAGTGCCGCTCAAGCAACCTGTCAAAGCTGAATGAAGTCAGAACTGTTGGCAGTGTTGCGGCCAACCCCTCTTGCACATCGCGCCTGCGCAGGTTTTTATATAGGCAATAAAAGAGCCCCCCAGCTAACAAGGGGGCGGATTTGTGCAAAAACCGACTGATCCCCATCACCCGGCCACGCAAAGAGAATAGTGGCTGTCAAGGGTGAAAGTGATGGTCTTCACACTATATTTAGGTTTGAATGCATTTATATTGACTTTCCAGCACCACCTGTAGCGGAAGCTTGTTTTTTTGATCATTTTTGCCTAAAAGTTGATTTCCCCATCACCCAGACCCGTCGCTCTCCTGCGAGGGTCTTTTTTATTGCTTGCCATAGAGCAGCCGCTGCCTTTGTGCCCCAAAACCTTTGCCCTGTTGGTGCGAGAAGAGGTTGGAGATAATTTTCGATTGGATCGACAACAAGATCTTGAACAAACCAATGTCCTTCTCCCCCACAAAGCTGAGCACAGCCCAAGAACTCAACACCTCTGCTGAAAACTGTGAATATCAAGTCGGTGTGTCCTCCAAGTCTGCTGAGTGATTCACTAAAGATCAAGCATCACCAACAAGGCCCCACCCAACCATCTTGCGCCAATTCAGCCTGGCTTGCATCAAGCAAGACAACAGTCTCAAAAAAAGAGCCTGCTGCTGGTTCATTGAATCGCGAGTTTCAATCGGTCAGAACAAAAACCCTCGCTAGCCGCAGGGGCCCTTTGTAACCCACTTTTCAGGTGTTCCCACCTCCTGGTGCTAGCGGTCAGATCTCAGCTGCCGCCAATTCTTTATCCTTCTCTGCTGCGAGAAGAGAAGACTGCAATTCAGCAATCTGCTTCTCGAGCTGTTCAACACCTCGAGATAATCTGCGTTGCGAGCCTCTAGGCAAGCAACGCGTTCAGCGTTCTGACGCTCTTGCAGCTTTTCGGACTCAGATGCAGGGATCACAACAACGTGATCACCTGGATGATCAGGCGAGTGATTGAACTCTGTTGTATTAACGATGACAGCAAGACCGCCTGAGACCGCTTGAAACCACTTCGATAATCGATGCTTTGGGCTTAGATAAGTAGCAATAAAGCCTCGGCTATCCGTACCAACGCAGGTCCCAAAGCCCCCACATTGGCGTTGTTTTTTTGTCATTGTCATGGAACGTCTTTTGGCAGGCACATTCAATGCCTCAATCAAAGCTCACCCTCTCCTTCATCCTCTTCACATCACTCTGGATTGTTTGGTCCGCTTGGGATGCAGTGCAACCTGTCCTAAGTAGTGGTCAACTGGCTGCGCTATTCCCTTTACTGCCAGTAAGCGCACTTTTATTAGGCCTCTCGTTCTTCGATAACGAAGATGATGATGATCACAACGGTGGGACGCTTCAACCCATCTATGCCAAGGCTAGAGCTTAATCAGGTGGATTTTTACACCATCACACTCGGCGTTTTTATCGCGCTGTTTTGCCTCGCTGTATACAGGATTGCTGATCAGCCTGCCTAAGCAGCACGGATACAGGTGGCAACACAATTCCATTCTGATTCAGTGGTGTCATCCCAATTCTCTGGTTCGGCACTTAAGTACACCGTCTTCAAGAGGTTCACTGACTCATCAACGCTTGTTGCTTGAGGATCTCTTGCACGAGCCAATGCTGCCTTTTGCTCTTCAGTGAGTGTTACTGGAGAGTAGTTATCCACGAGTTTGAGTGTTGTTGGCATGGCGAACAATTTTTGTTGGCTCTTAATAGCAACAAAAAAGCATCTCAGCTAGGGGGCTTGATCTCAATTCAATGTGAACGAGCTCACACATCAGAGCCTGAACATCTGCCAGAGCGATGGTCAGGGGCAGTTGAGTGAGCAGAAGGAGTGTTATCAAGCAGAGGCACTATCAAATCTCATCGGGGAGAGTGTTGCTGCGAACTTGGCATGCTTAGGCTCGAGCAAAACCTGCTGCATCGCTTTATTTGCGGCCATTGAACAGCTGACCCTAGAGCAAATACATGCATCAACAAAGGTTCTACGTAAATGACATATCACATTAATGCATAACCGAAGCATTAAGCCCTCCACAAGCTAGCGCCCTTGGGCCTCCCGCCCTATGGGCCAAAGCATGAATTTCAGCCGTCTGGGCGATGCAATTCGCCAGCGAGGCCAAATCCAAGCAAACGCACAAATAAGCCATCGCTCTAAACATTGGCCCTAAGCATGGAGCGGCCAACGCGAGCACCCTTGCCAACACAAAAGATCTGGCATCGATTGACATCACATCCCCCCCCTGCCTCTTATCTCTTCCTTGACAGATGGATTGATGCCAAAGCTGTCGCCAGGAGCAGGCCGCCCATCCACATGTCGACAATACAGGTGTACTATACTTGCTCACGTTGCCGATAAAAACACCATGGCTGCAAGCACACCAATCCCCAACAACCCCACCACGGGTAAAGCTTGGACACGCAATGAACTGCTTACAGAGCTGGAGGTAGAGCGCAAAAGAAACTCAGAGCGAACCAGTGGAATTGTCTCCTGGTCTGAGCAAGTTTCAAATGTGCAAGCTCGTTGGCACATCCATCTCAAAGAGTGGACAATCCTCACCCACCAAGTCTACGAACTGGGCCGCGAATGCCGCGTCTTTGCAGAGACCCGCCTGCTCTCGAGCACGAGTACCTCTCTAACGCGATCGAATTGATACCAACTAGCAAAAACAAAAGAGTGCCGATGGATCAGGATGGATTAATGCTGTGACCGATGTCATTTCTTTCTGCGAATCGTCTAGACCATTGATCATGAGCAAGACAACTCGAACCATGCCCTACTAAATCCACCGAGAAGGTTCCAGAGAGCTGATGGGCCAGTCAAGGCTCATTGCCCGCGGGAGACGAACATTCTTTTGCCGCTACGAATCGCACTACCCCTCAGCCCTTCAACAAGGCCTGGTTGTCGCTGGATTGAAAGCGTCGTTCCCAGGAGCCTTGAAGATCATTCGCTTGTTGATGCAAACCAAGAGCCCTAGTCAAAACCAGGGCTTTTCCTTCGTCATCTCCAGACCCTAGGCCTCGATCCCATACTCAATTGCGATTTGATGCAGCTCATCGAGCGTTAATTCGGACAAATAACTCCGCAAGCAAAGCAAGGATTCAAAGCTCTCTAAGGTGCCACCACCTTCTTTAAGCAGCAATAGTCGAGCCAATCTCATGGCGAGTTCATTCTGGGTCATGCGGCGATTTCTTCTGTGAACTGAGGGTCTGGGTCTTCCCCGCATGGAGTCGTCAGTTTTTGCCATCCATCAAGAAGCATCTGACCACATAGTTCAAGGGCTTGATCCAAAGGAAGCCTCAGGCGCTGTTTCATCTGCGATGGAGTTCCATCCATTTGCGCACTCCATTGATCAACAAAAACGAAGGGGTTTCTGATCCAACTGTTGGCATCGCGGTGGAAGCGATAGCAGAAATGGCCATCAGGGCTGATGAGCCAGCCATTGACCTGCTGCACTGGAGGACTTTGCATGACACAAGCGAAAGTACACCTGTACTAGCCTTGTTCCTGTGACCTGTCAATAGTGGCGATGGGCGGCACGCTGATCTTGTTAGCTACGCCCCTACATGCCCTTGATCAGAGCGTCCTCCGGACGATCGCGACAACCCGAAAACCGATTTCAAAATCGCGCTGTGAGATTTGCGCCTTGCCCAGGCATCAGAAACACTCCTTCGCAGAGCTTCCCAACTTCACACAACTCATCTGGCCTGGTTCGCAAAGGCAAAGCCCATCCACTAGAAAATTTTGATCAACCCCATAGCCATCATTGAGCCCTGCAACGACTTGGCATGGCAAGTTTCCAGAAGCTATAGACAGCGCTGAAGAATGCAGAAAAATTTTTTCACCACAACAGAATGAGAACCCAGGAAGTAAAGCCTCACTTTCCGCGGGGGCTTTGCTTAGTACGATGATTTAAAAATCATTACCTTGAGAGCACGTATTTGCCATACTATAAATCAGTTGACCCTATTAGTTTAGTCAGGACAGAGTTAATGATGACATTCCTTGGCTTCATGATGAGTTTTCTAATCAGTGTTTCACCAGTAGTCCCAAGTGCATTAGCTCCGGAATCAACCTCATTTACATGTGATGGAAGTCTTGTGGAAGCAACAATATACAACAATGAGAATGGAACATACAACAGAGTTAAAGCATATGAAGAGCTTGATGCTGGAGCTTTTATCCTGATCAAGCTAGTGAATTCAAAACTAATGCTACCAAGAACCTTCAACGTTGGCGAAACAAGTTTTACTGATGGCAAATGGTGGTGGAGCTATGAAGATCATCAACATCCAACCTTCCGTGGTCTTACACCACTCGGCGAAATTCAAGATTTTAGTTGTGAAGCTCTATAAGCTAACATTGGCTTAGGAATGGCTAGCACCATGTCTCGCGTATTAGGCATTAGCTAGTAACAAACAAGTGGATGGATCCTAAGCTTTGCTGAAAATAGTTCATCCAAATTGTCAAAGAATGTCCTCCAATGAGCAAGGTATACACAGAACAGCGCTTAAGAAAAATCAGCGAAAGCAAACTAGTGTGAGGGATAGGAGATCACACATCCTTTTAATGAGCCTGTGTCAACCTGGCGCCATTGCTGTAGGGGTTAGTGGGTCTGCTGCTGTTGCATTGTCACTGTTGAAGGAGTCTTACCAATGACGAAGGCGGGGTTGAAAGTCAAAATCAATGCGTTGCCAGACAACCACATCTCGATAGAGCTAGAGGTTCCAGCGGCTCGCTGCAAATCAAGTTATGACGCAGCCTTATCGCGCCTGGGTAGCGCGATAAGGCTGCCAGGCTTCCGCCCAGGAAAGATTCCTAAGCAAGTGGTCATTCAGCAGATCGGTATCGCACGTATCAAAGCAGCAGCACTAGAGAAGCTGATCGATATGACATGGAAGGAAGCCATCGTTCAAGAATCAATCGAACCAATTTCTGAGGCGCAGCTCAAAGAAGAACTTCAAACTCTTGTGGATCGCTTCAGTCCTGATAAAAGTGTGACATTTACTCTTGAAGCAGAGGTGGCTGCAGCAAGCAAACAGGAAGAAGAGTAAAAAGCCGACCGGTTAGAACTTGAAAAGAGTAAAGAGACAAAGAAGATCAAAGCATGATTAATAACTGTTGGCAGTCTTATGGGGGAACTAAGGTATAGATTCCAATTCAACGCAAGATGTTGGTCAGCTAGCAAAAAATTAAGGGTGCTTGACTCATGAATCCAATTCAACTGGTTGAGATCACAATCATCAGATTCATTTGCCAGATTAGCTCCGCCGTGAAGTTGTTCTGACTAATCTCTTCTGCAGTTGGCTTGATACCGGTGAAACGATCTGAACTCTTGAGAGTCATAACAGGGGCGGCAGTGTTGAGTATCAGCCAATGTCTTGGGCGCCCAAGCCAAGCCTTGGCAATGGAGGGAAAGCTTCCTGCTCTAGACGCTCAAGCCCCAGACTTTGAGCTAGAGGCCGCTGCTCAAGAAGGTGCACTGGCTGAGAAATTACAACGTGATGCCTTTCTAGGCAGTTGGCTGGTTCTTTACTTCTACCCTCGCGACTTCACCAGTGGCTGCACTCTGGAGGCGCGTGGATTCCAGCGAGATCTCTCAGACTTTAAAGCTGTAGGTGCAGCTGTGGTGGGAGTCAGCGCTGATGGCACCGAAGAGCACGTCAGCTTCTGTAGCAGCGAAGGCCTTGGATACACACTGTTGTCTGACCCAGGTGGAGTCGTAAGCGAGAGGTATGGATCATGGAGTTCACCATTCAGCCAACGTCACACATTTCTGATTGATCCCGATGGCATCCTTCGCGCTCGCTGGGAAGACGTAAGTCCATCTCGCCATAGTCAAGATGTGCTGCGAACGTTGAAGGAACTTCAGCAGTCATAAATGAATCGCGAGAGAAAGAGACCATCTACCTTCTGCCCAAACGGCGAAAAACTTATCGCAAACAGGCAAAGTAATAACGCAAATATCTTGAAATTACCTGCAATATTGTGCACACCGGAAAGCGTTGATACTGTAAGCAATCATTGCTTCTGTCAAGCAAGTCTGAAACTAGATAGCATGGTGCACTGCTCAGCATAGGTGAGTCAATGTTCTTTAATCCTGCTCAAAAATACAAGAAAGCTAAACATTTCATCTGGATAACATCTCCTAGAATAAGCTTATTGAGTTTTGCTCTGATAGTAGGCCCTTGGTCTAATCCTGCCTTAGCGGAAAAACTAATTCCAATAACGACCTCAGAAGGAATGGTCTTGTTGCAAAGAAGCAAGTCTGTATCAGATTACGGCTCGTTAATGGAAGCTTTTCTGACCCAATCAAACCTTGCCTATTGCGGGGTTGCCAGTGCCGTAATGGTTTTAAACAGCCTAGCAATTCCGGCACCTCCAGTAGATGGTTTCAGAAACTACCACTTCTGGACCCAAGACAATATCTTCGACTCGGATTCATCTCAAACAGTAATTAGCCCAGCCAAAGTCAGGCGTCAAGGCATGACACTTCAAGAAGTTCAAAACCTACTCAGTCATCATGGTGTTTCTTCTAAGCGTTTACACGGAGACATCCTTAGTCTGTCAGCATTTAGATCGCTTGTGAAAGCTAATCTTGACGATTCAAGTGATCGCTTGATTGTCAATTATGACAGGAAGGTTATTGGTCAAAAAGGGGGTGGACACTTCTCTCCACTAGCAGCTTATGACGCTGTTACTGATAAAGTTCTAATCCTAGATGTTGCCAGATATCGCTATCCTTCTGTATGGGTAAGAACACATGATCTATGGAAAGCAATGCGAACATTAGACGGCATATCAGGATTGCAGAGAGGAATACTCGTTATTGAATAGTGTGCAAGATTAGGGAGAATCATTTATAAAATCAATGCTCATGACACTTATCCCTTTTCGCAAAGAAATACTAATACAATAGATCAATCATTGTCCCTATAAATTCTAACTTGACAAGATTATCCCTAGCCAAGAGCCAGCAGAACGATGAGATGAAACCAATCCGGGAGAATGTTGATCAAGTGATAACCCAGTAGCCACTCCAGTCGGGATTCATGCCATCATGTCGCCCCTGAGGATCGATCTCAAGGACGACTGAATATCCCTGTAGACGGATGATCGCGGCATGATCATCCTTGTGGATCTGATCCATCGGCTCGAACCAGCGGCGACGTGCCTTGCCCTTGGCAATTTGAGCTGAAGGTGCGACCACAAGTTCCAAATGATGCTGTTCAAGCATTTCGCCAGCCTTATAACCTCCCAGGTTGATGAACCAGAGCTTGTTGGCTTCGTTTGCATTGACTTCACCGGCGCTAGCCATTGTGATCCGGTAACCATCCACGAAGCGGATGCGCATGTAGCTGTCCACATGCAGCCCTCGAGGATTACCAATCCATTGTGATTTCAGCTGGGGCACTGTTGCTTCAATCGTTTCACCCACCACCCAGCGCACATCGTGCATCTCCACGTGTGCTCCGCGCATCCTCCCACCCAACACGACAAGGTAGAGATTCATCTCTATAAAAGATTAATCCAGGAAAAGATCATTTTTGACGCTTAAAAAGAAATACTGCACAAAAGCTTCACTTAAGCCAGCTTGCCAAAAGAAAAGACCAAAAAATAGTGTGAGATTAGACTATCAGCTATTCCTTTTGGGGCTTCCAAAGCAACAATACAACCCAAAGAGTAGATGAGACAACGATCAATGCCTCAACAAGATATGTGTGCATACTAAACCCTCTCATTCTTCCCAAGCTTAGCAAGCATTTTCAAGAAAAGAAAGCAAAAATGCTTAAACCGGATTAACGGGTAAAAATTTGAATTAATCCCCATATTCAATCATGAATCTATCCTTATTCCATTCATCCTTGCTCTACGAGCAAAGCCTGCTGGAGTGAAGAGCCGGGGCCTATAGGCATACGAATAAAAACAAAAATCGACATTAATTGCCAACAGACTAGAGGGGGAGAACTCGCTCTAGATGTTTTGTTAATCCTATCGATCAAGTCGATTCATTATTTCGCGCACGTTTTACCGCTAGACCAGCTTCTACAGCAGTTGTTGCAGCGACAAGCAAGAGACCTATAAGACCCACCAATTGATTTCTTTGATCATTAACAGGATCAATGTCTTGACCCAAGACGGCACCAATCACAATCCAAATACTAACGATCGCGGAAGTAATCCAATAAGCCTTCCACCTACGTTGGTAGAGGTACCCGGCCCCAATACCAGGTAAAATATTTAATGCAACAGCAACCCAACCAGCAGAAGATGCAACAATTTGATCTTTGGTCGACTTATCCATGTGAAAGTGACAAACAGCTAATATCATAGCAAATCAAAATGATGCAATAGGCGAAATGCAATTAAGCATAAAGAGCCATGCCAGTACAAGACAAAAGCAATCTATATAAATTTAAAACAGATGTATGTTAAACGACTAATCTACTTGGCCCTCCTCCTCCATCAGCAAATACAATACTTCTAAATCCAGAATGGATTCAGCAACTTTACCCCTTAAAGAAACGAGTGATTTAGGGTCCATAGCAGACTCTGTAATCATCAGCTTTGCCTGTTGAACAGCATGCTCTAGGTTTCTGGCTTTAAGCTTGCAAATATGCTTATTGGCTTTGCAATGCTGCAGCGTATAAGAGTCAATCATAAAATCAATATATCAATCAAGGCATCCATCAAACAAAGGAAACCTGAATTTTACTCTCTTTCGATTTTAGCTCTCTCAAAAGAGCCACTGTTTAATTTTCTACTCCTCCTAGCAGTCCTAAGGTCATCGATAACAATAGAGTGCCTTAGCCTTCGTCTTTTGTATGAATCATGGCCCATTAGAAAAAAACAATACTATCAGGAAGCAAGCAAACAATAGTGCAAACTGATGTAGAGGTCATGGATTAGCAATGTGCACATAGAGCCTAGAATGTGTGCATAGAACCTAGATTAATTGTAGCCTTCATGCAAAGAGTTTCGTCTTATTTGCCAACTCAGATTGCTTCCTTTGTTGGCTTTACTGCAGTCAAGGCTTTGTCGCGATCACTGCAAAAAATGGATCTCCTTTGCCGCCTAGCAACCCCAAGACACCTGTTGAGCGAGTCTCCTCTGCGATGATCTCAGGCTTTGGCCAACCCTGAGCCATCAGCACCCTAGAAACGTAGGTGAAATGATCACGGTCATCACCATCCCTCCAGATCTGCGGAGCTTTTGTGAAAAACATACGATTCGAGAAGGCAACGATGACTTGGCCCTTCGAGCGCGTCACACGCAATAACTCCGCAGCGATATCCTCAGGCTGCTGAAGGTATTGCCAACCCGCAACGATGAGAGTCGCATCAATGCTCTCATCCTTAAGCGGAATGGACTGGTTGAGATTGAAATTCTGAACCCAATGGCTATCAAGCCGGTTGTTGGCCACGAGTTCCTTTTCATTGAGGCCATGGCCGATCACACGGTCATAGATGACGCCATCAGGCAGGTGAGACACCCAGCTCGACATCAAGTCGAGCACTGTGGAGCAAGGCGGAATCTTCTCGCGATAAAGCTGCGTCAAACGTCCCCGAAAGGCCTCGTCCAGATGATGAACGAAACGAGGCTCAGCATAAAAAAGCACGTCATCATTCTGATCGAGCTTGGAACGCTGATCGTTTCGAAGAACTTGAACCGCCAAGGGGATTGCGAAGCGATGCTCAGTCTCGCCTGCTGCAAACCATTCCGCGAGTCAATAACCTCAAGGCCTCACAGGATTCAACTAAGCTGATATTCGCAAAACATGCTCACTATCGTCGACTTTTGCGAGTTTCTCTATATAGATCATGTCAGTGCTAATCCACTCGAGCAGATGAATTTGAAGCTGCCAAAGGGGACTTTTAGGAGCATTATCAGTTAATTTTCTTACCAACCATTGCAGCTATTTACAGGGAATAGAAAGCCCCCGCACTAGCAGGGGCTTCATGAATCGCCACTGAGCTTGTAGTGGTTCCTCCTAATTCTTGTCATGCCGAGCGCGAGCAGGTCTCCTTTGCTGCGGCAGGCTCAGCGATAGGTGCCTTGATCACTTGCTTGGCTTGCGGCAGTGCTGTTTGAAGCGCCTCAATCTGTGCTTCAACTTTGTTGACTGAATCGAGCAAATCGGCCCTTACATTCTCGAGATGAGAAACACGTTCTGCGTTCTGGCGATCCTGATCAGCCTTGAACTCAGAATCACTGATCACAGAAACGCGAGGACGTGTTTTATAGAAGCTTGCACTAGAAAAAAACTCGTCAAAGAGGGAGTACATGGTGTTCTATGAGAGATTTTTACAGCTTGGTCGGCGTAGATGCCTAGACCGAACAAAAACAGTACGGAGAACCAGGCCCGGTTGGGATTAAAAAGCCACTCCAAAGTGATAGTTGTACGGTTTTCGCTAATCAACTTGCATCGGGGAATCGATGGCTTGATCAAAAGCACTCCACAACAGCTGGACCTCGTCGTTAGAGGCACTCCCTTGACGGTGATGCTCATCAGCGACGCAGCAAAAACGACTGAGATCTCTTTTTTTCACTCCTGGGCGTGAAAAACCTCATCCCTATGGGGCAGAAATGCCCCTCCCCAAGGCATTTTCTAGTTGCACATCTGTGGATCCCACCGCTCCATATCAATGTCAGGGCCTTGATCTAGAGGTCTGCTACTACCTTCTGACCGCCGTCCCAGAAAGGCATTTTTGTGACTGCATCAGTTCGTTCATGCCGATCACCACATTGCCCATTGGGTCATCAGTGATGCCTTCCACCCCAATTTCACCATTTGACGATTGGCCATCCGCTCGCCAAATCTCAAAGCAATAGACGGGCCTTTGAGGATCAGCCAAGCGGATGGCCCTTGTTTTGCAAGGGTTGATCAAAGCTCACTTGATCGCGTAAATGTTCGATCACTCCAACATCATCAACCAAGTGGTAATCACGAATACATGTCTTTGGATCATTGCCTACATCGGTTTTTTCTGGATCATTCATGATCTCTATGCGTGGAGATACAGCGACTCACTCCCTTGGGTACCCGGATCATCCAAGGGTCTTTTCTTGCTCCCGCACGAATCCATAAGTTGATCTGGAAGGAACGGCAGAAGCTTTTTTCGATCAACGTCAGTCGATCGTGTTTAAAAACCAAGTTTTGCAGCTCTGGCGACTTACACTCTCCAGTCAGGTTTTTCCAGATTTCTATGGAAGGCCATAGTTTACATTAAGCGCTTCTAAGCAATAGCTTCTCTTTATGTTAGCCAGACAAAAGAAGTCTAGATGAGCATCAAGGTTTTAAATTCCCCTTTTGAAATTATCCTTACAGAACTCTAAGCTTAATCTTTAAGGATGCCTTGATGGAAGCTCAACAACATCGCAAACACTACGATACTTTGCCCCAAAGTACAATCATCAACAAGCTTGATATATGCGATCGAACTCAAGCAGCTGTCTTTGCAATCAGGCATGGCTGCGTGGAGTAAAAAAGGCTCAAAGAGGAATGAACTGGATAACAAATACTGCCGATCAGGCCATAAAGATAGCAGACAGTATTGAGAATCAAAATTGTTGATCATGGTGATGGATATTGATTGTTTTATCTATCAAAAGAAAGAAGTTAGTTCTTCGAAATCATTATATATTTAACGGGATCACCAGAGTCTTTCCATACCTAGGGTCACAAAGATTTCAGCCACTAAAGCCTTACTTTGGTGACCTCGGCCTGAATCGCTGATGGTCCAGTGGAAACCTTGATAGGACGTCTGGTGAAAATCTCAACACGAATGCCCGCGCGAGTAATCGCGATTAAAGCCTTGCTTAAAAAGGCTGTGCTCAAGATAACGGCCAGCGGCCAACGCCAGGCCAGCAACAGCTCAAAAATGCCCCTCATCTATCGCCTCAGTTAGGAGCTAGTCGTAGCTCACCTCACCTATAACCAGCAAGCCCTGAATCATTAGTAGCAACAGTTCCGCCTTCGCCTTATTTTCTATGCAAGGGGCCCCATCTGATGCGCATGACTGCATTACCTTCGCCTTAGCTGTTCCTTTGAACATCTGCCAAAAAGTAGCTCTTAGCCTGTAGGCAAGCCAAAACCAAGGCTAGGCAAGAGAAATTTGATTCAAACGATCAGCATTGCCGAGCTAATCAAAGAACGTATCTCGTTCATTCGCCACTCGACTCCAAACCTCCCCCAAGCCCCTTATTCATGTATTGGTTTTGATGCGGACTAATAACAGCAGCAAAGTATCGCCACAAGCACAGGCTCAGTTCTTCACTCGAACCCCATTGACAATTGCTGACAATCTCATAATCGCTCCTGCTTATATCAGCAAAGACATGGCACCTCAGAAACATTCCTGATGGATTGACCTACATCCTCTTAGATCCCAATCAAGTTCTATTCATCACTGTTGCAACGGCAAAGGGGTTTGAGCTAATTCAAAATGCTTACTCAGCTAGCCAAGCAGCGAAAATAATCATTCACTCTCAAGAATTAGGCAGGTTTGTAGAATCACTGAGTAACATCAACCACCTGAATTCCCATAAGCTCCTTCGATAGGCAGAGAATCAGGGACCCAGAAACGGAGAGATTCTCTTTCCAGTTCAACTCAATAAGCTCTAAGCGATGGCGTGCAGGCTTTTAGCACCATTGCTAAATCCAATTGTGTCTACCTTTTGATTCCCCGGCCAGACCCTCACCATGCAGACCCTTGACTGGATCTGGTTGCTACACCCGATTTTTGCCGTAGCCTTGATCTACCCCCTACTGGGGGTAGTCCTAAACCTGTCACTTCAAACCCGCAGTCGTCGGCTCAAACGTCAGAACGAAAGTCCAGCCAATGTCGGGAGTGTGCACAGCAATCTCGGACGATGGCTCTCAGCCGGAGTGATCGCAATCGTGCTGCTTGCTCTGGTGGTGATGATCAGCACTGAACATCCGCTAACGGAGTTTGAGGGAGGTCTGATCCGTGCTGGATTGCTTCTACTGGTACTCATTGGATGTTGCATCGCCTTGCTGACAACCTGGCGAGACAAAAGACCCGCCTATCGAGCAGGCTTCTCCTTACTCTGCTGGGCAGGTGTCATCGTCCTTGGCATGCAGCCGGAAGTATTCCGCCTCGGTGACAACCCCCTCAAAGCAGAATTCTGGCAATCGCATTTCTGGGGTGGCATTGGTCTCGTTGGGCTGATGCTGTTCTCGCTGGCATCCCGACAAGAAATCCTGCGTGATCTGCGCTGGCGATGGCTGCACATCACAGCCAATAGTCTTGCGGCGGTGATCTTCCTGGCAGAAGCAATCACCGGCCCCAAAGCCCTACTAGAGATCCCCCTGAACTGGCAAAAGCCTTACATCCAACAGGCAAAAGCCGAGCGGGTAGCTAATTACACCGCGAATGCTCCTCAACCGTAGGAGTAGTTGTGCGCGCCCGCTCGCCAATGCTGGAACAAACCTCACGCCGCCAAACAGACCAACGATGTGCTCTAAGCCCTCCTGGTCTTTCATTTGATCCCTATCGAGCGCTTGCCATGGTTGCCATTGGAGAAGAAGGCGTCCATGCCATCAGCGTTCTTCAACCTGCTTAAACCCAGCAAACAAATGCAGGAGTTCTGCAAACAAAAGATTCTCAAAAGGGATACAAATATCACTCTTACCAGCTCAATTAAGCACTCAATCAGCTCTCAGCTCTAAGCCGATAATCAACGAGAAAAGCGAATCCATAGAGAACTGCATCGTGTGATGAGTGAAGGCAGCAAGACAAATCAAATGGCTGCTGAAACGGCTGCTTTGATGGAAGCAATCAAATTGGCAACGCTTGGTTGAACGTTTCTCATCAACGAAAGTTGACCATGAACAAAGCCTGCAGTGCAACGCCTTTTAGGCATGAGACTTCAATGCCACAAACCGGTTCAGTCTGCAGTGCCAGAGCGCTGGGATCAGGCTCATTGCTGAACTTGATCCAAGCCACTGCATTTCTATAGAAGCGGCAAGAACCTATGGTCACAGGTCAAGGACGACAAGAAAAAGGGTTCACTGCCCTAAGGGTGGAACGAATAAGCAAACCCCCGTCTTAATAGCAGGGCTTTTGCCTGCGCTTCAACAAAAACCCGCACTTCCATTGATGTTTGAGGTGATTGATGCTGCTAGGCAGAGCGATTTATATCTTTAACCAACGGGGCTATTTATGGCAGCCCAAACGAATAGAAAGACATTTGCGGCAATTGCCAAGCCGACGGAGGAGACCTTCTTCATGGATCATCCAGGTAACCCTTCCACTGCAGCAAATCACGATGTGCCTTTGCCAGAGTCTGTCAGTGAGCCCTCACAAGGATATCGAAAGAGGCCCACGCTCAATAGACCAATGGTCACTGATCCGGAAGTTGATGTGGTGAAGAAGAGCATTGAAAAAGTTTGGTTCTTGTGCATTTGCTCACTTCTTTGAACAATTAGTGGCAACTCCATACTCTGCTGAGCAAGGATGTAAATGATCAATTGAATGGCTGGACTAATGAGCCGCCACGGTTACACCATCAGCTATCGCGATGCTCAGAGTCATCGGTGCGAATTCTGTGCCTATGCGAATGACTCTTTTGAGGCCAGACAGGTTGCCATGGAAACGATCAAATTCGTCCATGAGCATCCAAATGCGATTGATCACATTCTTCGCTCAAGCTAGGACAACAATTTGAGCCTTAGGGCTCAGCCTTCGTCAACCATCCAACTGGTGGCTAGAGGTAAGGGATATCCTTGAAACTCTTGCCCCTTGTTTAGGGCTGTTTTGCCACACGAATACCATATTTGGCGTGCTAACTAAGGAATAAGAGCTTTTCGCCCTGCTGATGGTGCAATGGCAGCCATGGTTGATTGCCTAAGTGACCACTTGCCGCGCAAAGATTCGTTCGCTTCCCCTCGGCCGAAACGCATCCAGAGACAGCACAGCTCATAGGAACTTGATCTCAACTTGACCAGCTGGGATTGAGCGTTCCACAGCCAGTGAAAACCATTCACACAAGTCGTGCAGAAACGACGTTCCCCTTTGTCTCGGCGCACCGCTACACCACTAACAAGGAACTGGCGCTAGGAGGCATGGCTTCAGTTGAACCATCAAACCGAGCAGATTCACCTCCAGCTCTATGTGCGCCAATAAGCAATGGATGCGTCAATGCTGTCGCATCACTAATGGCAAATCAGAAAAAAAATCATTCCCAGGAGAATCTTCTTGGACCCAACCAGCAGACATTAGCCATCAAGACAAGAGCTACCAGGAGGGATCAACTGCTCGATTGGAGTGGACTCAACGTCTGCGACTACGACGACGTTGCTGAGCCTTGCGTTTGTACTTCTCGACTGGGGTCTCGTGGTGACGAATGCGCTTGAGATCAGAAAAAATCCCAGCCTTAGAGACTGCTCGCTTAAAGCGACGCAGGGCCGATTCAACGCCCTCATTCTCCCCTACCGTGACCTGAGCCATAAGCAAATTCAACCAATCAACGAATTTACCAGGCCACCTCTCGTGAGAAATTCACCAACACAACAAAAAGGTGTGTGGCATCACCTTGAGAATTGGAGATCTGATCAATAAAGCAAGCCTATGCAATGCATCAGGATTTGGAATTTCCATTGATCCAAGGCCACTCCTGTCGGTATTTTTACCTACATGAAGAAAAGCCAATTCAAAGCCAGGAACAGCGATCTCTACGAGGCCATCCTGATTGCCTCAGAGAGGGGCCATCTTTGGGGTCTCGATCGCTCCAGAACAGCAAACCAGACACGCCTGGTTCCTGATTTTCACCAACACCGCTAGGCAGTGAACCGCTGATTGCTCAGTTCAATCTGGCTCAACAGGATCATTTCGCTCAGACATTCCTTTGCTGATTCCGCTAAGACCTTAGTTCGCTACAAATCGGTCGCTTCGATCCCAAGAGGGGCCAATTTGACAAGCAAATACCAAAGGCAAGTGTTGTTTACGAGACAAACAACCTTTTATGCAAAATGTCTTCTCAGGCAAGCCATAGTCCACTCAAGATCCACTATCAACTGCTGCATCCTGCCAAGGTCTAACCAGGCAAAATCTGCCAAAAGCCACTGACGGTTCTACTGAACTCACCACTTGCTCAGAACGACCTACACCCTGAGCTGTTGTGATGGGCTCACACATCTTGAGAAGTTCTATCAGAACAAGGAGATATCAAGGCAGCAATGACCCCCATCTAATTTGCCAAACCTCGTCCCAATTGCTTCGGGCAAAAATCATGGCGAACGGGTTTCCAAACCAATAAAGTACACCCCCCGGCGACAGGTTCAGGGGGACTGTTCTCACTCATTCAAATTGAGAACGCACAATTGATGTGAATAGGTTGAGGCACAAGTCTTGCCGGCTACTTGCTCAGCTCATGCTTGGCGGAGTGCGTTCATCAGATCTCCTGAAGTCAATCCGGGCATAGAGTCGATACTAGCCCGTATGTATCGCACGACTGCACATCTAAACAAGAAAAGATTACCAGTTATACGCTTAAGTAATACTTAAATGCATAAGCCTTGTTTGATCTATCAGTTCTCTATCAATATCTGAAATCCTTTAAATCGCTATTGAAGCCTTTGCTTCACTTAGCCCAAATGCTGATCAGGCTATTTCGCAGAGAGGTGTCTCAGCAATAGCTTTTTGGTGGGCAATCAAATCCAATCTCCACTCAGAGAATGCTGCCATTGCAGAAGACATAAAAAAACAAATCAAGTCAAAGCGATTGATGGCTCAATTCAAACTTTAAGACGAACCCAATAACTGCTGAGCGATTGAGGCGCACTAATTAGCAATGGTCACTTTGTTTAGACCTCCGAGCAATATGGTGCTGGCTGAATGCGAAAGAACTACAATAATGGGCATAACATTTTCAGTGAAACGTGGTTTCTTGAGTATTAAAAACAACAACTTTATAAACAACCACGATTGCAAATACAGCACAAGAATCCATTCTCAGACCAGTCAACGTAATAACCATAACCACTATGGACTAGGCATGAGATATTGCCTAATCTATTAATTAAAGAAAGAAAAGTATCGTTTAGAATTGCTTTATTTCTCACCTTTTCTTTTGATCACCTGGCTTCTCCTGCGTCCAATCGAAGATTCCCTGATAGCCACCAAATGCCGAGCTAATCCCGAACATCGCAATGAATAATACTCCGACAACCATAATCACTCCAATCGTCAGTGGACTCAAGTCAAGAGCCATCGCGAAAACAAGAGCACGCATGACGATCCGCAAGACATCTTCATCATCCTCTCAGATCGAGGTCAAAGCCGAAGAATTAAGCAAACTAGATCCTTGCTCACGCCTACCAGGAAAGCTCCGGACAATTGGCACGCCAAGGCTCGCTGGAGCGACCCATGCCTAGGATGGATTGAAATCAAAAGGGAGAGGGAACCTTGGGGACCATCATGGGATTCCGCCTCAAACTGCATGAACAGGTAATCAATCAATCCACAGGAGGCAATACATCGATATTCAATAAGTTAAGTGGCGCAACAATTGCTGTTTCAATCTTTTTCGCAGTTCTGAGCACTGAAAATCAAATTGATTTTCAGTTTGGCGGACAAATAGATGCCATCGATTGGATCATTGGCTGTCTGTTTTGCATTGAATATTTTTGTCGAGTGTGGACTGCCCCACTTGAGGGCAAATATGGAGAGGGTGTAGAAGGCGCGATTCGCTACATGTTCTCACCAATGGCCATTGTTGATCTGATTGCAATTATCCCCTCCTTCATAGGCGTAAGAACAGAACTAAAGATCCTGAGAATTATTCGTCTTCTTACCATTCTAAAGGTTGGCCGCAGCGAAAGATTCAAGCAAAGCATGCTTCATTTCAACTATGCACTCAGATCCAAAAGCCAAGAGCTGCAGATATCTACTGTTTATACATTATTGCTTTTACTCATTAGCAGCACATTGATGTATCTTGCAGAGTCATCTATTCAGCCTGATCTATTAGGTTCAATACCAAGATGCCTCTGGTGGTCAATTAATGCAGTCAGCTCAGTGGGGCATGGAGATTCAGTGCCAATTAGTGCGGTAGGCAAGATTATCGCTTCAGTAACTTCTCTTATGGGAATTGGCGCCATCGCCATACCTACCGGAATTCTTGCCGCAGGTTTTAGCGAATCAATTGCTGTGCAAAAGAATAATCTTGAGGAATCTGCTTAGGAAAGCATTACTTAGGAATAGACACACGGCAATTGGTTCATAATATCAAACAATCAAATCCTTGTTTTCAGGCAAAAGTTGAAAGATGAGAGTTTAAGCTTTAGTTGGCTAGATAAAGTAAGGCATCTCTATCTTTCAGCCTATTCTCTTCTAACCAATCAATTAGCCAAAGGTGAGCAGCCTCTGCATACGAAGCTCACAATGTTGACTTCTGGCAGAAGAGGCCACTATTGCCGAGGGAAGCTTCCCATAAGATCGCCAACTATGAGTTAAATAGACCAACAATTGCCATCACAAGAAGAACTGCGCTGGCAAGGAGGCTAATGGCAAAGCCTGGCCCTCTCAGCTTGGCCGCTTTCCAATAGCCAATGCCATAAGCAATACGTGCGCCCACCCAGATGAAGCCAATCAAGCAGGCAACAGACGTGTTGCTAGAAAGAGCTGCTAGCCAGAACACCGGCAGGAAGAACATCATCTGTTCAAGGGTGTTCTGCTGAACACGTAGCACTCGCTCAAATTCTTCTGGCCCACTCGTTGCTGGAGCTTTTACTTTGTGCTGGCTTCGTGCAAATGCCACTGCAAACATGGTTCCTTGGTAGACGATCGCGGCAGCCAAGGTGACAACGGCTGGAAGCACAAGAATGGTCATGAAATTGGTATCAGCACAATGACTTTAAGGATGCCATCTGAATTCCAACCTTGATGGCCAGCGAGTGGGGCTGTGCCTCTCTGATGAAGAGCAGTGTTTGTCTCTGCATCGCCGGTTGGTTCAAGCAACTAGCTGACCAGAGCCACGACATTCATAGTTGCCCAACTGAGGGGAAAGCTCCTCCATGAAGTCGCCCACTTGACTGAGGTGATCATCATCATTGAACTAGCGGCTGCCATCCCCCCTCAATTTCCCTAAAGCCCAACAAAGAGAGAGTCCTGTCATGCTGTCTTGGCAAGGGATCGGCCTACAAGATCTTCTGCATCGAAATTGCGCAAAACCTCAAAATATTGCTCCACACAACCTGGCTTCAGTCTTTATCTGAGAGCTGACGCTGCAGCACGATATCCAGGCCTGGCGCAATCGGTCTGAACTCCCCAAGTCTGGGGCTCCAGATAGCACCACTCGCCAGCTCCTCCATAGTCGCCAGGGTCATATCCTGACCCTCCAGCAACTGCAATTGGCCAAGGGAAACACACAGTGGCCCTCGAAATACATGTACCACAAGTGTGCTGCTGTGGTTGCTGAACCAAGGAACGAGGAGATTTTCAGGTGCCCAGTTGATTTCCTCGACAAGTTCACGGTTCACGGCATGAAAAGGCGTTTCCCCTGCATTCAAGTGACCTCCAAATAATCCCCAATGACCTGGAAACAAGATTCCTTCGATGTCATCACGAAGCTGAAGGAGCCAGCGACCATCCCTTTCCAGCACAGCAAGAGAGACCTCGTGCGTCATCTCTTCATTTCGAGGAGTCGTTACCCATAACGCCAGCCTGCCGCACCCTTGTACTTAACGTCTTATAGACCCTCCCAAAGGTTCAAAAATTCGGCTCATCAGGTTTTGTTCTGTAAACAGATGAGTTGTCCAATGCTATTGACCTTGGAGAGGGCATGACCACCTGTTCAATCATGGGCACCACAGCAATCGGAAACAAAAAGCAGCTAGCCAATTCCTGGAATGTGAAAAGGAAGCTTGTTGTCAAATGCCACGAGCCAGCGCTGCACCGCAGGCACACGCAACAAAGCCAAAGGCACAACAATATTCAGAGCAATCCAGGCAAAACCAAGGATTGCGCCAATTCGTCCACTCTTCTTGAGCAAACTCTCTTTCGGCTGCGGTTCGTTCATCGAATCACCGCTCATCAAGCTTTCTGCATTATGCCCTCCACCAAAAAGGAAGCTCATTGCAGCCCCATGGGGGGGGGCTGATCAACAAAAAAAAGACCCTCGCGTGACGCGACGGGCCTGGGTGATGGGGAGCTTTATTTCTAAGGGAAAGAGCTTATTGACGCAAGCCCCTACAAATAGCGCTTCGGCTTAAAGAAAGTACAAGTGGCACCAGTAGTAGTGTTTCTACGCATGGCAGGTTCCAAGCCTGTTCCTAGTGTCAGCGTGGCTGGGTGATGGTGAGCAGTCGGCTTTTTACTTCAGTGCGCCTCCATCAAGCAAAGGGGCTCCTTTGCTCAATGCGCAAGGTTCAACGACCAACCACCGAGCCGTGCTGAACTGATAACCAGAACAAACTGATCCCATTGACTTTCCCCACTCTTCTGGCCTACGCCACAATCGGCGACGCACGCAATGCAGGCGTACTTGGCCTAAGCATGGGGACATGGATGATCTTGACGTTGATCTTCCTAGGCATCTCGTCGGTTTACTTCATTGTGCTGTGGTTCAAGATTGCCCAGCAGGAATCAAGCAAGAAGGGGAGCAGTTAAGCCTTCCTGCTTTAATTTAGGCATTTCAACAACTGAACAGTATTACATTAACGACAACAGATTGATCCTGGTTAAGCCTTTAGATCCTTTTCAAGCCATGTTCGCCTGAGCGATCTAGCATGGATCAGATCAGTCATTACGTCCATACCAATGCCGATCACACCTCCAAGACCGAGATCGATTGCAACAGAATGGTTCTGAGGGGCTATCAAATAGGCGCTTACGCAATACTTACGCTGAATATGGTCATAGTCTGACAGGTATTTGTTGCCTAATAGTCATGACACAACGCACCTTGGTCGCCCTAACAGATCACGTCTCCAAGAAATAGCCGTGCGTTACAGAGGTGCTATGGGGAGATATTAGGTCATCTATCTACGTTATATGGCCTCTTATATGGGTTATTTCTTCTCAGTAGATAGGTAGACTCTGAAGATATTCCAACATCTCTTTTGCTTTCACATGCTGGTCTTGTGGATTGATTTTGTTCTTAGTTAGAGCGTTGGATTGAGGCTGAGACTGCTCCTGTTGTTTGCGGGTAATTTACAGTAGCTTTACCTTTAACCCTTGCTTACTCGTTTGTATTGCCTCTGCTATTCGTAGAGTTGTACGTTTGTTCATGTTGATCGTATATTATATTTTAGGCTGCCCCAACGTATTGATCAGATGAGTGTGATCAAAGCAGGGCCGTTTGGAGACTCAAGAAAACTTGACTCTCTTGTGATTCTAATAAGTCCTAGCAATATCCTTTAGCATTTCAATGGCAATTTCTAAACACTCATAAACAAATTAGAGATAGAATGAATTCCTTGAGATTGGCAATCCGATTGCATTGATGGAACTCAATGATTTCTTGATCACTAAGCACGCCACACCATGACTGATACTGCCCCATTACACCTAGGTCGATGGTGGTCGCAAGATGGTGAAAAAATCCGATGCGATCTCTGCCCACGTCATTGTCGAATGAAACCAGGCCAGCGAGGGTTTTGTTTTGTGCGACAAGCCACTGCTGAAGGCATGGCCCTAACCACTTACGGCCGTTCAAGTGGTTTTTGCATCGACCCGATCGAAAAGAAACCGCTGAATCATTTTTTTCCAGGTTCTTCGGTGCTTTCGTTCGGAACAGCAGGCTGCAATCTTGGCTGCAAGTTCTGTCAGAACTGGGACATCTCGAAATCTCGAGAGATGGATCGTTTGATGGATGCTGCCTCACCCGAGGGGCTAGCTGCGACTGCTCAACAACACGGCTGCCGCTCAGTAGCTTTTACCTACAACGACCCTGTGATCTTTGCGGAATATGCCATCGACGTGGCACAAGCAAATCGAGCGCGCGGGATCAAAAATGTGGCCGTCACTGCCGGCTACATCACCGCAAATGCTCGAGCAGAGTTCTTCGAAGTGATGGATGCAGTCAACATAGATCTCAAAGCCTTCACTCAACGCTTTTACCGAGACTTATGTGCAAGCGAGATTGAACCAGTCAAAGACACCCTTCGCTATCTGGTGCATGAAACCAATACTTGGGTTGAGATCACAACCCTATTGATCCCGGAAGAAAACGATGGCGATGACGAAATCCGTAAACTCGCTGAGTGGGTCCGCGAAGAGCTACGCCAAAATATTCCGATTCATTTTTCTGCTTATCACCCAGACTACAAGCTCAATCGGCCCAAAACTCCTCCATCAACATTGACCAAGGCAAGGTTGATCGCTATTGAGGAAGGCCTGCAATTTGTCTACACAGGTAACGTGCACGACCCAGCCGGAGACAACACACGTTGCCCTAATTGCAACCATTTGCTCATCGAGCGCGACTGGTATGCATTGGGTCAGTGGGGCCTCTCCACAACAGTGAAAGGAACATGTGCACAATGCGGCACCAGGATCCCTGGTCACTTTGATGCCACTCCTGGTCAATGGGGCCGGAAACGACAACCGGTACGTATTGGCCAATAACTCAGCGATGGAAGGTTGCCAACACCTATCTCAGACAATGCCGCCGAAATGAACGTATTTGAGCTAATATTAAAGCTGCATTAATCATGAAAATATCCAAGTTAGACTCAAATCAAACATCCTCTAAGCAGATCGAATCGATATGGACTATTGCCGACGGAACTCATAGATGGGGGAATGCCACGAATCAACGCCTTCCAGTACAAGCCTTTGGCCAGCTAAGGAAAGAGTCATAAAGCAATGGGTAAGGTGAGAGCCCCTGCAATAGCTGGAGTTTTTTACTCAGCTGATAGAGAAACGCTCGCAAGCGACGTCGCCAGATTGATCGCGAATGCCGACACAACAAATCCCTTGCAGCCTAAGGCGCTAATCGCTCCACATGCAGGTTACGTTTACTCAGGCCAGGTCGCGGCCAATGCCTATATCACCTGGCAAAGTCAAAAAGACAAAATTGAACGTGTTGTTTTGATCGGCCCTGCTCATCGCATCGCCCTACAGGGCATTGCTGTGCCATCAGTGGATGCCTTTCAAACACCGTTGGGAGAAGTTGAGATTGACCGTGAAGCCATCACCGCAATTCTTGACTTACCTCAGATCAGCTTCAATGACGAAGCACACCGCCCGGAACATTCACTTGAGGTCCATCTTCCATTTCTCCAGAAAGTTCTTGGCGACTTCAAATTGCTACCACTTGTTGTTGGTGCCGTTTCCGGAAAACAGGTTGCCGAAGTCATTGAACGGCTCTGGGGCAGTGATTCAACACGGTTTCTTATCAGCACAGATCTCAGCCATTTCAAGGACTACAAAAATGCCCAGAAGATTGATAGAGAAACGGCTCAATCTATCGAAAGTTTGAATCCAGACATGCTTAGCCCAGAAAAAGCATGTGGTTGTATTCCAGTTGCCGGAATGCTGATTGCAGCACGCAAATATGGCCTCTCTGTTAAGCGACTTGCTTTGCAAAACTCTGGTGACACAGCAGGCAACAAAGAACGAGTCGTTGGTTATGGTTCCTGGGCCGCATTCAAGAAAATCGATCAAAGCAATTCTCTACGAGTGGAAGATGATTGGGGTCTACTGAATCGTGAAGCAGGGCGTCTTATCAGAATTGCAGCACAGACCGTGGCCTATTCGATTAAAAATGGTCATCCTCCTGCAATAGACATCGCTTCTTTCCCGCCAGAACTTCAACAAAAGCGCGCCACTTTTGTCACATTAAATAAAAACGGGAATTTACGAGGCTGTATCGGTACAGTCCAGGCCTATCGACCACTCATCGCGGATGTCGTCGATAATGCCTATAAAGCTGCAATGAAAGATCCGCGGTTTTCTCCTATAGAGTTAGAAGAGGCCTCAGAACTTGAGATCTCAATCTCGCTTCTCAGCCCTTTTGAAAGAATGACATTCTCAGATGAAGCAGATTTCATGCAACAGCTGCGTCAAAATGTCGACGGGCTGATCATCGCTGACCAAGGAAAACATAGTGTTTTTCTACCGCAGGTCTGGGAAAGTCTTCCGGAGAAGACTGAATTCGTAGGGCAGCTCAAAAAGAAAGCTGGTCTGCCTAGCAATTACTGGGGGGATACATTACAAGCCTGGCGTTTTACGGCTATTTCAGTAAAATCATCAACGGAAACTCAAATCAACAACAAAGATTGAGCAATAAAAAAACAAATCAACAAAGCAGCACAATCACAATTGCTTCATTAAAAAGATACAAAAAGGTCAATAAATTTGGAAAATAAAAACGACTAGCACAAATAGATCCACATATGTACGCAGGCAAATAAAAAACCAAAAGCAGATACTTTTCAAAAAAAAACTTACAAATTACTTTTCACCACTTGATACTTGTTAAATAGTAATCAAGCAGAGACATTCGAATGTCTCGAATCAATGCAACTCAGGCCCTTATAGCAATTACCGCTTAAGTGTAAATATTCAAACTAATATCGAAAAGAGTGGAGTTCTAAAGTTTAAGCAGCGTGGATTATGCTGATTTAATCTATCAAGCTAGTGTTTCAGTCGCCCAAAAGAAATGTTCTTGTTAGCCAGCCATGAAAGCTGAGATAATGATGAAAATGTTACACATTGGCGAGGGAGCCATAAGGCAGATATCAAGATTTTCCACTTGGCTCTCACGCTATTGGCTGTTCTAAACTTCCAGAATAAATGAAGTGATAGAGAAATTGCCCCGGCAATGACTCCAGCCATAGTTTGTTTTTCATTCACTCCATTATCTAGCTTTGTCAAGTTCAAGGGCCTTCTCCTATGGAGCCCCTCAAAGAACGAGGCCTGAGTAGACCTGTCTAAGGGAGGGATCGCTCGTATTGAGTATTCCCTCCGATCGCGCATTGCAGGTTGATGCGCTTTCGTTTAAGCAAAGAAAATACATGAGTACATGGCACATCAAGCAAGACAAAGAGAAGACCACTACGAATCCATCATTGAGGCCTACAACAGAGGAGAGCTTTGGCCGACAGGCTCATGTCGCAGCACAGGCTGCTCAGCAGAAAACCCAGTCAACATCGAGTCGTTCAGAGAAAGAATGAGCAATGCTTCAGATCAAGCAACGGCAAGATGATCTCGATTGGCTTAGCCATTGGCATGTGTGATTACGCTCCTTCTTCACCCGTGGCCTTGATGTGAATACAGCATTGATTCTTAGCAACTCGAGGAACGTCAGATGAATCTTGAGTAGGCCAAGCAAAAAGCACAAAACCTATGTAGCAAAACTGAACGACGAAAATGCCCTCCTTCACCAGCTCGCACCCTGGACAGTAATAATACTGCATTATAAGGCTACTGTCATCCGTCTAGCTGGTCTGCTTGATGCTTCCCGAGAGCAATCAACGAATCATTTGCATTTCTTAGACCATGCATTGATCCAGTTGTTCAGCGAGGTCACTTCACAGCTAGCCGTCATGGCTCATTCATCAACCAAAGCGATAGTGCTTACGAACTGCCTGATGAACCTCCCAAATGCATGACATTCCAGCAGGGAACACCACCAGATCACCTGCACCAAAGCGCACGGGCATTCCGCCTTCAGGCTTAACGGTCACCTCGCCTTCCAACAACAGGCAGGTTTCCTGTTCATCATAGGTCCAAGGAAAGGTGCTGGCCTCACATGTCCAAATGGGCCATTGCCGGATGCCCAGTTCATTAATTGTGCTCTCTGGACATGCAGAGGTAACGCTAATCGCCATGGGCGGGTCGAAGGGAAGCTCTCTTGAACCTAGTAGCAGACCTGATGAATTGTTTAACAAGAAAACGGAGCGGAAGCTTCAGGTTTCTTTAAAGATGACGAATAGAAGCAAAGAGGCTAACGAGAACAAACTCTTATATGGAGCTAAGTTTGTCTGTTGAATGAGACAAACCAATCATTTGCTCAGTTATGCCAAGACCTCATTCAACAGAATCAAACCACTTTGCGGTAGCAGCTAACTTGGATCAATCTGCGCTCCAACGCCAAGAGTAAGAAGATGAAGAGACGCTGCAGCAAGCAAAAACAGCCACTGCAAGACTTGGGCAAGTCATTGGCAGCAGGGCCTAGGTGTTGTCACTGGTCAGACAAGCTGCACATCAGAGATGCCACTTTATTAAGCCTATGCGTGTCTATCAGCTAGTATTCAAAAATTGTTTCGTGTTTTCAGAGGTCACATGTCAAAGAAAGACTGGTTCGGCATTGGATATGTGTCTGCATGGGTATTGATTTGGGGAACTATAGGTTCTCTGATTGATTTGCCATTTCTGAACTCTGAAATCTACTTACCAGGGTCAATAGGCCAAGTCACTACATTCATTGTCACAGCGATCATATCGGTGATCGTTGGCGTATTGCTATATCCAAAGGTATTAGAAAATACCCTTATTGTCTCAGCATTAGGCTTGGATACTGACGAGAAAAAATAATTTCAATCCTCAAAGTTAGCTTGCCATAATAGAGACAGTCAGGATTGCCAAAAGGTCTGCATTCATTTTCATATGAGAAGAGAATGGGTGAAATTAGACACTTAAGAATCACAACAAAAGCCTCTGAGATTAGATCCATGAATCCTCACAGCATGATTGGCATCCTGACCAACAGACGAAGGCTTTATCACTTCATAGGCCCTCAAAGAGTGATGACGAAAAATAGTCAACATTGCCAAAAAGCATGCGAGGCAAAGACAATCAGACCCTACAATCATTCCCATAGAGTTAGAAGCAAGAATTCTGATCACTATTTACCTTCCAATCAATTATGGTAAAAAGCCATAGGAAGCATCATGGCTAGCAATAAGCGGATCAAATCAAAGACTTACTTAAAAAATTGAATTGCTTAACAGGCAAGAAAGTTATTAACTCATATCTACAAAATGCTGCAAGTGTTCACGGCAATGGATAGAATCTCATATAAATAAATGCAGCCATTAATAATCTTAAGGCCATTGGCTTATTGCATGATTTGAGTAAGTTTTCAGCAGCAAAACTCGCTGCTGCAGAGCTGATCAAAATTCACCAGGCAGTTATTACTCAACAAGTGCTGATTGCTATTTTCAATAAAATAAAAAATAAATTGGAATTAGCTTTATTATTCAGGTGGTACGGTCTCCTTGTTGAACAGCATTAAGCAAGCCTACCTCCAAGCGATCAAAGGCATCTATCAATTCAGCGCCTTCAAGCATCCCCACGCTGATGCGCAGTACACAACTCTCGTTCTTAAAACCAAAACTACAACCTCCAATCGTGGCAACTCGATAATCTCTTACCAGCTGACGCATCAAGGTGTCTCCATTGCAACCACAATCCACTTCAAGTAAGCCATAAAAAGCTCCATTGGGTTGATGTAAAAAGCGCCAGGGTCGATCGTTGCTAGCGGCAAAACGCTTCAAGAGCAACTGATACCGACTCAACAATTGAGAGACATTCTGCCGCACCCAATGAGAACCATCCAACAAGGCCGCAATCGCTGCTCGTTGGCAAAAACGAGGTGGACAGATCAAGACTGTGTCTTGAACCTTGGCCAAAGCCTTACTCCAGCCAATAGGAACAGACATATAACCAAGACGCCATCCGGCCATGCCATAGGCCTTAGAGAACGAATAGAGCGAAACAGTATGGTTCCCTGCGCCAGGAAGAGATCCAGGGCTCCAATGAGGTACATCACCAAACACAAAATCCTCATAAGCTTCATCGCTGATGTGCAGCAAACCATGCTGGGCACAGATCCCATTGATGGCGGCAAGTAAGGTTTGAGGGAAAACGATTCCGCTTGGATTATTAGGGCTTATTGTGACAATGGCACGGGTGCGTTTTGTAATCGAAGCCTCTATGAGCTCAGGGTTAGGTATTAGACCAGCATTCACAGGCACAGGCACTCCACCGGCCAACTGAATAGCCATAAAATGATTAAAGTAATAAGGCAGCGGCAGAATGACCTCATCGCCAGGGTCACAGAGAACCTGAGCAATGGCATGAAATGCCATGTTGCTACCTGCAGTGACCATGACCATGCTTTCGGCCAAATCCAAACCATTCTGGATCGTCAATTTTTGCTTAATTAGCTCAAGCAGATCAGGATCACCTCGAACCGGGCCATAACGATTAAGGCTTGATTCTTGATTCAACAGAGCATTGTTCATTGCCAGTTTTACGGCAACGGGTGGAGCCCAATTCACCATGCCCTGGGCCAGCGAAAGGGTCCCTGGCGTCTTCGCCACCAACTCGTTAAGTTCTGGAATCACAGGATCCAGCACAGCATCGATCTGCGTGCCAGGTTGAGGGTGTTTGCTTGAGGACAAAGAGTTCATGTCGATCGAGTTAAAGGTTCGTCCATTATTTAACAGAATGGAATGGAAATCTCAAATCACCAAATCCATAAGATATTGACCGACTAAAAGAGAAGAGCCACCTTCTCAACATGAAGTAATGAAAGCATTTATCATTCCTGAAATAATCCGTCTTACACGAGGCAATCTCAGCCCAGTATAAGTAGCCTACCCAAGAAGCCTGCTGAAATCGAACCCATTGCTGATCGCGATCTGCTGCCAATAGAGGCACTTACAGATCAATAATACCTGGCATAGAATTAACATCTGCGGTTCAATTAGACCTGTAAATGTTAGCAACAAAATCAATTAGTTCCGATCTTTATGTCTCTTCTAAACACTGCCATAGGAATCTTTACTGTTGCTAACCCTATTGGCAATCTGCCGATCTATCTTTCATTCACAGATGGAGATCAAAAAACCGACAAGGCAATCGCACGCAACAGTGCCTTCACCTTCTTGATCGCACTTCTCTTGGCTACATGGCTCGGGAATGATTTGCTGGCAATTTTCGGCATAAGCCAAGGAGCCTTTCAAATATCTGGTGGGTTAATTGTTATCTTGATCGGCCTTTCCATGCTCCGATCCAAACCACCAGAGGAGCACCATGACCCAGCCTCGATTGATCGGGACAAGAGTTCTTCAGGGAAAGGAATCGTGCCTATCGGCATTCCCCTTCTTGCAGGCCCTGGCACACTGACGATTGCAATTGCCGACCCGGTGAATTCTTCCATCGATGGCAAAATTTCATTGAGCTTAATAGTCTTACTACTATCTTTGATAATCTATCTTATTTTTGATGCAGCCGAGATGCTTTCGTCCAAGATTAGTGTATCAGCCCTGCAAGTGCTAACAAAAGTAATGGGAATAGTGCTTACATCTGTTGCTGTTCAGATGTTACTTAATGGCCTAGAAATCTCGTTCCCAAACATTTCACAATGAGCCGATGTATGCTCATCAAGGCAATGAGAAATTCATAAGCTCGCCGCTTGAACCAGTAAACACCTCCATCGAGACAACCAAAACAACAAGGTTGTAAAAGCTCATCGTCTTGTCACCTCAACTCGGATATCTGGCTCATCGATTGGCTTTTGAAGCTTAAGCAGCATCTGTTGGATTACATAAGCAGCAACACCAAAGATCACCAGTGCCCCGATGGCCTGAACAAAAACAACATAAGTGGCAGCAAAAGTGTTCATTCCTCTTCCCTCTTAAACCAGCCAAGCTCAGATCTAGCGCGGATCAATGCAGTGATGAGTGCGCCTCCAAAAAACGCTCCAAACGCTGTTGTAACAAGCAGAATTGCTAATGGGAGGTGTCTTCCAGTCTGGCTTAAAGGGTCTAAAGGATCCATCAAGCCATTAAATAGCCTCAAAGCAAATATGGAGCAAAGCTTTGATGAACTGGAATCTCACCAGATTGCTGAGTAGTGACTAGCCCAAAGTTCGCCATCACCAGCAAGGAGACCGGTCTTCGTTGACGAATCGTCCCAAGCAAGGGCAGTGTTAAGAGCTACGAGCTCCACAAGCCATTGAGTCCATCGGCACAATTGGTCATAGAAGAGGCTGTTTGAGATCCAAACAAGATCACAAAAGCCCTTATCAAGGCAAACCACCCACACCTAGAGAGCCTGGCACATCTACCCAATGATCTAGGCAAAGCAACTCCTAGATCAGCAAGCTAAAGACCCCATCCTGCAGAAATCTTGCAGAAACCTTCACAACAACAACTCATGAAACAGCTACTCAAATGAAAAGCGAATGGATTGTGATTAAAGAAGGCGAGGTCCCCCTGCGCTGTTGGTGGTCAAAACCTAGTCAAGGTCGTGATGAAATCGGTGAAGGGCCGAATCGTGTTGCCCTGGTGTTACCAGAAATCTTCGGAGTCAATAACTGGGTTCGCAGTGTGGCCGATCGCCTCGCCACCAGAGGCATCCCAGCCCTGGCGATGCCACTATTTTCTCGCACCGCACCGGAGCTAGAGCTTGGCTATAGCGAAGACAACCTGATCGAAGGGCGACGACACAAGGACTCAACCTCAATGGAACAAATCCTTACCGATACCTACACAGCTATTTGCTGGCTTAACAAACAGCTTGATCAACCACAAATCACTGTGATTGGCTTCTGTTTCGGCGGACACGCTGCACTGATCACTGCAACCATGACCGAGGTGAGCGAAACCTTCAATTTTTATGGTGCCGGTGTAAGCAAAACCCGCCCGGGAGGTGGTGCACCAAGCCTCGAATTATTACCGCAGGTCTCAGGCCGACTGACATGTCTGTGCGGTACAGCAGATCCGTTGATCCCAACTTCAGATCGGCAAGCAATCCAAGCGGCATTACGCATGCAGGATCCTGATGGAGAGCGACTGCGCTACGTAGAGATCATTGGCGCCGATCATGGTTTTATGTGCGAAGAAAGAGAAAGCTTCGCCGCTGAAGCTTCCGCCCTAGGTTGGCGCCTACTGCTAGAGAGTCTCGAACGCTAATCATTTGGCAGCTTCTGGCGTCATCCTTGCGACGAACCAATTCTGCTTAAAAGGCCTGGTTTTTAACCCTTTTGTCAAAGCCCAGTCCACGACATCTCTGGCACGTGCAACCAGGCTCAAATGTCATCACTCACCCCCTTAAACAAAGTCACTATCTCAACGGAGAGCTAATGAGCCTTGAAATTGTTGCTGAGTACCCACGTCCGCCAGCTCTTGTGGCCTGCTCAGACCACGTCATTGTGGAGGCCCTCGGTACGCGTATCAGCGAAACCCATGACTGCCTGCGTGTGCTGGAGACATTCCATCCACCCACCTACTATCTTCCTCCAAAGGCGATGCGGAAGGATCTACTGATACGCAGCCGTCGCAGCAGTTTCTGCGAATGGAAGGGAATCGCAAACTACTGGGATCTGGTGATTGCAGACAAACGTCTCGAGGGTGCAATCTGGTCATATCCAGATCCCACCCCAACATTTAGGGCCCTTACGGGCTGGTACGCGCTATACCCCGGACGCATGGATCATTGCAGCGTCAATGGAGAGACAGTGATACCCCAACCCGGACAATTCTATGGAGGATGGATCACATCCCAAGTGGTCGGTCCATTCAAAGGTGATCCTGCTCATCCGCAGTTAATTTGATCCATGAGAGCACCTCAAAAGAAATCGAGGCTGAGTGCAACCATGGTGACTCTGCATCAAAGTCAGCAGCGACTACTCCCTAGGCATTGATAGTGATCCACCATTGCAGTAGCGAGTCGCCCACAACTTCGAAACCAACTGTGGATCCGTTGGGAACGTTCTGCGGTCCCAACGAAAAGACTCCTGAAAACATCCATTCCAGCGTGTTGCCTGCCTAGAGATTGGAACAAGAGACCAGGCAATAACGATCAAGCTAACAGTACATAAAGTAGCCAAAATCACATAAGAGTGAGATCCAAGCCCTTCAACCGGATTGAGGTTCTGGTCTTTTCGGTCGGGCTCTTGCATCGATGCAGAGACGTTGTCTGAAAGAGGTTTTTGAACGGTCATCGGTGGATGCCAACTATCACTCATTGCTCCAATCAAGACATCAGACAAAGTTCTGTTCTTAAAATACGGCCTCACAACAGCCTAAAACCTGTAGGTTTCTATTAAATGATTGCTTTTCAATGAAACGTCTAGCATACAGTCTGATTCCTTGCCTTTTGATAACGCTCATCACCATTCACAGTGATCCCGCCATGGCATTCTCTGGGGAAGGAAGGTTATCCGAATGCGCAGTTGACACAAACTGTGTGCTGGTTGAATGGGAAGTCAACGAAGTGAAGAAGTCCTATGAGGATCTCTTAGGCATTGCGTCTCAACTACCAAGAACTAAGGTTCTCGAGCAAACCAACAATTATTGGCATGCTGTTGTTAGAAGCCTAGTTTTTCGATTCCCAGATGACCTGGAGATTCTTCAAATACCAAACGAAAAGGTTATCCAAGTTCGATCAGCTTCAAGAGTTGGTGTTTCAGATCTAGGCGTGAATAAGAAAAGAGTTGACAGTCTGTACAATCAACTGTAGGAAACGTTAAAAAAACTCGTAAATATAGCGCTCAGGCCTAAAAAGAACAGCAACAGAAAAAATGCATCAGCCTCTAACTTACAAGGTCTTTTTCTACAATAATAAAACAGGGATAGCCAAAGAGAAAGTTCAATCAAATGGTCTAAAAGCTATTAAAGATGCTAGACATAAAAGAATGAATCATTAGAGTAATGGTAGGAACTCCTAACAATTAAACAGATCAACTGACAAAAGGGCAATAGGGAAAGACTTCTATATTCGTCTTATATTCTACAATCTGGACCCAAGACAAAGTTGAATGCTGAAGCACAATATATAGTATTTCAAGGACATAAGGAAATAGACAACACCAGACAATTACCTAGACTAGAATCAAACATTCTGCAAGCTGTCGAGAGAATAAATCAATCTGCTTAAAGGGAAACAGTTTCCATGCTTGCCTTGTTGGAAGAAAGAACAGCATGGGCCCTCATTCACCACGTTGCTTATTAGTCGTTGAGATGCGGCGTTGAATGATTAATTCACCATTTTCAATTTTATCAAGGCATTCCATGCAACTTTTATTGATCAACAAGGCCTCCTTTTCCCATTGGTAGTCAGAAGAAATCGCCTTTCCGCAATATCGACAAAGAATTGAGCTGTCCATAGGCTCTTCATCCCAATAGCCTTTTCTAATCAAATTTCACAGCAAAAACCATTTAGCAATAAAGAGATATAAATCCTTCCGCAATACTGGCTGATCATAAAAAGATTGAACCCTTTACAGAAAAAGCCTTTCCTATACAGGAAAGGGGTTGATGGTTGCTTTTGGCTCACTAAGAAAGTAACTGCTCAGACAATGACCCATAAAAATGCTTAAACAGCCATAGGCCTGGCCAGAGCGATCTCCCCAGGCCTCTGATGAAAGTCGCCTAGGGTACTGAATTGAAGAGGTTTCCAGTCGGCGCTTAGCGGCCCCAAAAAAGGAGAAGTTCATGCTCGAAGCAATATTTGTACTATCCAAGGGGAGCTTATAAATGGCCAGGAGAAGGCGCATCTCATCTCTGCCACGAATAAAAAGAGCAGAAAGATCGGCTAGATTTTTTTCTTCAGTTCAAATTCAACAAAAGCCAAGAGCTCGCCAATGGAGTCATGTGAAGCTACGACAGTTAGAAACAGTTTTGAGCCATTCCTACGATTACCGTCTAATTATGGGTAACGCACAGAGTCGTTAATGGCGTCACCAGTCGAACAGGCACTATCTCTCTTATTGATTATCAAGCATCCCGTGGAGGGGATGGCCTACCTCTTCTATTTGGCTCTAATCGTTCGCTGGAGGTGGCCAAAAGCTTGGAATAAGTTCCTTGATCGATGCAAGGCGCGCGAAGAGATCAAATCCCTATAGATAGCAATGCCATCAATACTGCGCTAATTTTTATCATCTAAAAACTCTCTAGCCGCAACACCTATCACTAACTTTAAGACCAAAAAATGCCAGCTTATTGATATCTACGCATTTATCAGATCAAAATTTCTTGTGCCAGGAACAATAACTTCATAGAAAAATTTAAAGCAATTTAAGTTATCAATTAATCCGCAAGTCTAGCCAACAGAAAAACTAGACAATAAAAAATCCATAACTATTGACCAGACTCTTATGGTAAAGCATACGTAAGTCAGCATTATCAATGCTGGTGCAAAGTAGAATTGGATTGATAGCTATTAGAGTATTTCTCAGGCTAAGGTTTTTTCGGATAGAGACTGGCTATCTTTTTTGCTCTCATCTCATCCTGATAGGCTTTGCTACCTTTGTCTGGATTAAAATCATCACTTTTAATCAAAAAGAAGGGAATACAAAAGGTAAAGATCACCCCAAAAGTTAAAAGTGCGATTCCCCAAGGAGAGAAGGGATCTAAGCCATTTGAAAGATCAGGCACAAGCAAGCTTGATTAAATCAGTTACTCATTCTAGCCATGTATCTGCCTGAACAACATCGCCGTGAATCAGCAGCCAAGGCTCATCAGGCATGGGTAAAAACCCCTATGTGCTATAAAGGCCTCCATCTCAAGACATAAAATGCAGTCAACAGGTTCACTGTCTCAAGCCTCTCTCAAGGAACGTATCACCACTTTTGGCAATCAGAGATGGGAGCGCCTTACTGATCCTCAAAAGGCTTACGCCAAAAAGGCCTGGGGGATCCTGACCTTCAAATGGCGTTGGCAAATCGCGATGAACATTCCATACCTAGCAATTTTTATTCTGGATCGCACCATTCCAGCGGTCCACAAGTTCAATATGGATCTTCTTTCTTCACTCATGGCTAAGCTGCCAATCCCGGAATTTTTAACTTCAATGATTGCGGCTGGCTAGAGGGTAAGATTAAAGCCAACTAAAATCAAAACAATCGCAATCAAGTATACACTTAAAAGTTTAGCTCAACAAAATCATACTCGATGAGCTTCATGCAATAATGGATAAAGCTCATCGAGAGACTGATCAAATAAAATCAAAATCACAACTGACTCATAGATGTTTTTTGTTATGCTAAATACACAGAGAATGATCTTAATCCGATAACATAGACACTCGAAGCAACTCTTTCAATTTTTATCCAAGCAGAGCCCTAAAGTTTCTCTTCATAGCTAATTTGTACTTACTTATCAACAGAGAACCTTTGCTAAATTTGAAGGCTTTTCTGAATATGCGAAAGAAGTTGTGCCTTGGATTAATTCAATAGGCGGTCGCATCCTTTCTAAAGAATTAAAATCTGATATCTGTCAAGATATCGGTGTTCTCTTGGAAGTACTCATCGACTTTCCATCTAAACAGGATGCTCAAACGGCTTATCAGGCCCAATCAATTCTTGCAACTTACGCAATAATGGTAAGGCTTAGTTTACTTCCTTGGCATTGGTAGAGAGCCACCATTGCAGTAGCGAGTCGCCCACAACTTCGAAATCGTTTTGGACTCCTTTGGGAAGTCCCTACGTTGCCAGCGTAAGGATTCCTCAAAACATCCGTTCCAACGGGCTGCCTGTCTAGAAATTGGGATAAGCGACCAGGCGATCACGATGAGGCTGATAGTACTTAAAGCAGCCAATACGGGAAAAGCATGGGATCTAACCATTTCGCGTGGGGTCAGTCTCCTGCCTTCCTGGTAAGCAGCGCTCATCGATGCAAGGGGAACATCAATAGCAGTATCAACCTTGAGCGGCGGTAACAATCAGGTCTCCTTGTCAACGACGTCGGCTCCTGAGCCAACGTCATCACCAGAAGTGGCAGTGCCTGGTCGCCAACCACTGGACCAGATCGCTCTGGTCTTGGCATTAAGGGCTTCACGATCAAAACCCCAACTCTTAACCACCTTTGTCAGATCTTCCTGCAAGTCCATCGCACCTTGGAAGCCGTCGTAACGGTTGAGAAGCATCGCTGCCGTGGTGAGCTGGTCTTCGTTGGGATGCCCCTTATGCCCTAAGAGAGCATCAACTCGATCACGATCACTCGCATAGAGGGGGTGGTTTTGATCTGGAGGTGAAGTCTCCTCTTGTTTTTTGTTTTCCATACCAACAGGATATTTGAATGGGCCGATACAAAAGCCTGATTTGTATTGATCCATCTCTAATTAGTTGGCCTTAAACAATGAGCGCCATAGCGATTGGGCTTACTTGAGGTTGAATCCAAGATGATCAGATCAAATCAACCTTGATGTGATCAAGAGTTTAATTAGTCGCTGCAGGCTACTGGGGCCTTTGATTTTTTATTCGATGAGGTTCTCAAAGACATCCAATCGCAGAATAATCAGTTCAGAGCCGAATGACGATGACCACAATCTCGTGTTGCTACAAGGGCAATCTGCGCTGTGAAGCCCTACATACCCCCTCTGGGGATCGTCTTAGCACCGATGCCCCTATCGATCACGAAGGCAAGGGCGAGGCCTTCTCACCTACAGACCTAGTCGCAACAGCTCTTGGCACCTGCGTGCTCACCGTGATGGGCATCACTGCCCGTCGCAAGGGCTGGAGAATCGAGGGCGCAGCAGTTGAGGTTGAGAAGATCATGACCAGTGAAGGCCAGCGCAGTATCAAAGCCCTGAAACTTCGAATTAGCATGCCGCCTGAGCTGAGCGATGAACAGGTCAAACTGCTTCAAAGGGTGGTTGATACCTGCCCAGTAAAACGTAACCTCGAAGAAGGGATCGCTATGGAGTTCAGCTGGAGCTGATTGACTTCCCTCGTACGGCAAGCCTGCCTCAAGCAGTTCTAAGCAGGGGTCCACTGATACGACTACAGTTCACTCCCATGCCTATCTTCCGTGAAAGGCCATATGTGACGTTCTTCGACGCTTATGTGCAGGCTTCAAACCTTACTGATGTTGTGAAGCCTCGAGTTGAGCCGCTTCACCTCCTGATGACCGTGAATTTGAGCAGTACTGCCTACATCACCAGCAAACAGATCACAACCTCGTCAGAGGAGAGCGGCGCAAGCCCACTCTGCTCAACACCCTTGTGATCGCGAGAGCACCACAGGATGCATCATCGATGACGAGCAATACCTGCCCTTTGATTAGCCATCTGCAACCATCAGCAAATGATCTTGCAGCAGTCTTCACTGCACAAAGAAAACTGAATACAATATGGTTTAGGAAGCGACTAGATCGATGAGCCGTCGCCGTCCAACAATTCTCGAACGATTCATGCATCAGTGGCGACGTGTTCGACGGCATGAGTTAACTCGTACCCTTCGTCACATGCATTACCAACAGAAGCGAGCTGCTTACGTAAGAACCTATGTTGAGAAATCCTTGAGCTCAATTGATCGAGCAGAGGGCAAAATTCAAAACGATCAACAGAGCTCCCTAGCAGATCAGGACTACTTCGACGAATGGCCCTAACCCAGTTTTCAAAGGACAAATTTGGGAAAGAAGCTGTAGAGAAAACGACTTCAGCTATTTATCTAAAAAATAATAAAAAGGAACAACTTACCCTTGATATCATTACATTAGCACAATAACAAGAGAATATTTCTTGCAGAGTTGATCGCAAAGAAGTATATGCAAGCGCCTGAAGAAGGTTAACTGTCGACTGAATGATACATTCTAAAGCGTGTCGTTGTTAGGCATGCCCTCAAAAGCATGAACCTGTACAGGAAGGGCGATGAGGAAAGGCTTATTTACTCAGCTCCGATTAGATTATCTTGTGCCATCTTGCACAGAACCGTCCAAAGGAAAGCAGAAGAAATATAAATTAAGGCCGAAAAGTTCTAGAACGTCTTATGATGTCTAAATTAATTATAGTAATAAATCAATGGTGACTAAGGAGAGGATTTATCACAGATAGAGAGCTGTTCATAGGCGACATTTCTCTGCATCTGATCTTCCAATGTGCTCAAGGCTGCCTTAATTGCTTCTAATTCACGCTCCATACGTTCACGTCTGTAGAGCAATACGCCAAGTTGTTTTTTTAAAATCCAGGCGACGAATGTCACGGTAGTCAGCTTTAAGGGCATCGTTTGTTGAATAAGAAACTGATTGTCTGGGTTTTCGCTTGCTATCTGAGCTTTGGCTTGCCATTCCTGCACTCCAACCGTTGTTAGCGGGGGCCCACAAAGTAGGCCCCTAAAGCCTTTCAGGACCGACCTCTCCATCCATCACCCTGTCCTTGGCTCTAATTCCGTTTTAGTCAGCAGCAAAACGAACGTCATGAGTGGATGCGCTGGAGTGTTTACACTCCCCCAGGCACTACCAATGGTGTTTTAGCGCGGCTGGACGGATTCTAAAAAAACCTGCGTGTAAAGCCGACTCAGGCAGACTCAACACATCAATGGCTGAAACTCCCAACCAGTGGAGGACCATAGAGGCCTAGCGAGAGAACGTGTTGACGAGCACACCCATAATGTAAGGGTCCGGAACCAACCATTTGCGCCTCATTCAAGGGATTTTTAGCAGACCCAACAAAGTCGTCGCCCTGCAAAGGATCGATCTCTCGCGCAATGCTGACCCTGTGCAGTCATTGCAGGCTCGACTAGAGAGGCTCGATCGAGCAATCGGCGAAACCAGCCGAACACTCATTCAAGCTCATGCGGTTAGGGTGCGCTCAATGTTTTCTAGCTCCTCAGATTTCTTGGGAGGTATACAGAAAAAGGTCGTTGAATCATCAGCTCGAAACTCAGTCTCCTGGCATCAAAGCCGTCTGCAAGAGATGACTCAAGAACGTAGGCAGCTACAGAATCAACTAGATCGACTAACCGGGCAAGTATGGCCGAAAAGACTGCGACGCTGGTTACTTTGGGCTGGAATCGGAGCCGCAATAGTTGTTGCCTCTACTGTTTTCTTAATGGGGGTTTTTACCGCTATTTATCTATTACCAATCTGGGGAACACTGTTTTTGGTATTGTTCTTATTCCAAAGGAAGAGGTGATAAAGATATAAAGAATAGACAAACGCTTGACGACAAGTCTCAAACATCAGATTTATTCTAAGATTGAAAAAAGGTGCCGTTCATTGTATTAAAATCAAGAACTGACTTCATCTCAGCCAATACTCCATCATCTGTGCCAATATCATCCTTGTACTTAAGACACAGATCAGAGCAAACATGAAAGTCGGCTTCGTTACCATTATTGTTCTCGCCGCTGGCGTGATGCTATTTTTATTTTTTACTAGTTACCATTCAGCCTTTGAAGCAGACCAAGCCTGCCACTTCATAAAATGGGAATCCTATAAGGAAAGCCTTGAATTTGGCTGTGATCATGATCTAGAAACGAACCAATGGATCCTCTATCAAGAGGGTTCTAACCATGAACCAGCAAAAGTAATTAAACGCTTCCGCTATTAACAAGAGCGTTAAGTCGTGAAGTTCTCAAGTATGACTAAAAACCATAACATTACAGACTCTAGCTCATCAATGATCTTCAAAAGAACTCTGGACATGATGAGCTAGCACTTGATAGTGAATTACACAGATGCAAGAATGGATAAGGACTAAAAGTGAAAGACACTAACCTTTCATAAGAGCTAACTATTAAAATTTAATTTTCAGAGCTCCATCAAACAACTCAACAGTTCCTCTGGGTTCAGGTCGGTATTCCAAACCACGCTCATGGCGTCTTCCCTGATACCAAAGCCCGTTGCGACGACAAACACCATCGCCAACATAGTGATAACCGATAGCACATACATAATGGTCATGATGATGATGTTTTCCGACTGCGGACATCGGCACTCCAATGAAAACAAATGTTGTTGCAAAGGCAGATGTAATGAGTTTGACGATATTCATTCGTTGTTCCAAAAGATTGCCATCTAACTCTTCAGAAGGATTGCTGTATTATCAGCATAATACTGCAATCATATAAATTAGGCCCTAACGGCTTAAAGATTAGACAGTTGTTGGCACATCAGATACAAGACAACAATGAAGCTGTTAAACCATTGGCAATGTTCAAAACGAAGTAGGAATTCCTACTAGCTTGAGCATATAAGTCTTCATTGAGAGAGTCAGATTAGCGATGGTCCTGCAGATCAACCACCTAACCTGACTTGATCTGCACCAATTAAACAGACTAGAATAAACGTAAATTAGCAATGTGAATCGGTGAAGCAAGAGCAAAAGGGTTTTCTGTCTTGACAAAAAAGCTGAGTGGCAATGAAATGACTCCGCTACTGATGTCTTACAATTGAAGAAATACAGGCTTTTCTCCTGAAAAGACAAATCGACGTTCAAAGCGACTTCTCACAAAGGATGAAATAAGCTAAAAGGAGGCATGACCAAAGAAACAACCCCGGACTTTTTCGAAGACAGAGGACGCCTGGCGATGGAGCTCCGTGATGCTTTGAAAAGCCTGCGCTCGTTATTTGTAGCGGCTGTCTCGCTTGTGATCACCATTGCAGGATGGAGGCCACGATCAGAAGCTTCTAATTCAACGACTAGCAAGGATGATCAGATCCCTCAAATGCAAGCAATTCCTGCCTCTTCATATCCAATCCTTAGCTCTCGATCGACTCATGACTCAAAGCCAATAGCTAACTCGCGAACAAAACTCAACTCAGATCTAATAGCTACCTCGCAAACGAGGTTTAACTGGAAGGCAGTTGAGGCCTCCCCAAAAATCACACAGCCAGAACGTCGTAAAGTTAACAAACTAGGAGTTGCTAAAGATCTCGTCTACACATTGATGGCAGCAATCAGCACGATCGCCCTAGTCGTTGGTGTCTCTAGGCTTGAGCCGATTGCTGAAGGGCTTGAGCCGATTGCGCGTTGGGCTAAGTCACAGAATGAATGTATTGAATCGACTTCCAATAATGATGGAATGAATAAAGCTGATCTTCCGATGAAAGTGATGAGTTGTAATGGTGGCCACGAATAAATGTGAAATCAACTAAACCTACAAAATAAGCATTCCTCAATAGAACACCTAAAGCTACAATAGACTATTTACAAACTGATTAAGGGAAGTAATACGCTGCACCCAAATCTAGACTCATGCCAAAGAAAGCCTAGGCCAGCCATTGTTTATAAATAATCATAAATCCAAGTTCTCGTCTTGAATCTTTTTCGCTAAAAAGCTTGATTATCATATCTACAATAGAAGTGCAGCGGATGTTTATATAGAGATGGAAATCATCCATTGATTGATTTAAATCTCAGCATTTATTTTTAAAATTCAAAAATTTCTATGGATTAGACAATAGTCTAACGAGGAGGGCTCAGAGCGTCTCAATATAAATAAAATCTAAAAATCAAAAGAGTATTATCTCTGCACGTCATGTGCGCATCCATCTCCCTCATACAAATCACTGTCGTAATATCCATTTCTAGTTCCAAAATAAAGCGTTATCAGTGCAAATGGTAAAGAAGCCCATAGAAGTACTGTTGACAAATCCATGAAGTAAACGAATGGCTGGTTCCTTATCAGAGGATAATAAACGAATCCGGCCTGTGTGGTCTAATACTTATAACGATAACGCAACAAATTGCGCTTGAGGCCAGCCCTCCCTCCGCTTATTCTGTCAGCAATAGAACACAAACAAAACAATTTAGGGTATCTCCCCAGGTTAATGATGGGCTAGTAAATAACCTTGATTGGGGAATAGCGATGCTTGATTTGTTTTTTCTATGTTCAAGACAGGCATGAAAGTCTCGTCTCTCTAACCCAAAAGATACTTGTTAATAAAGTGATCGAAGCACTGCCCGCTACCCAGTAAGCAGGGCTAATTGGATTTCCACTTCCCTGAATTAACCAGGTCGCTATTAATGGTGTTGTACCACCAAAAATTCCCATAGAAGTGTTGTAGGCAAAGGCCAGGCCGGTACAGCGAACCACCTTAGGCATTAGCTCCACATTCGCGACATTTAATCCTCCCGAAAGAGTTGCGAGTGCAATCACAAATCCAAGCTGCCCTGCGAAAATTCGTAAAGGATCAGTGGTGTGAATCAATTCAAACAGTGGAATCGAGCCAAACATCAACATGCCACCCCCAGCGAGCAACAATGGCTTGCGTCCAATACGGTCTGAAAGCCAAGCTGTTAATGGATAAAGTAGTAAAAGTATTGCCATAGAAACTGTATTTATATTCAAAGCTATGCGTTCAGACACCATATCTATTTCTTTTATATAACTCACAACATACACAAAAGCTGCATAGAAACCAACACCACCACCAATATTAAGCAAGAATAAGCGTAATACCTGCATACGGTATTTTCCAAAAACCTGTTGTACTGGGTCTCTGGATACATCAGTAGATACATCGCTAACAAGGCCACGACGAATTAAAAGTCCTATTAATGCGACAAGAGAACCTAGAGCAAAAGGCACTCTCCAGCCCCAGATATCTAGCTGTTGATGATCAAGAATATTCGCAAGAAAACTGGCGACTGCTGAAGCCAACAGAATTCCTAATACTGCACCCCATAGCCCCCAAATAGCAAAGAAGCCTCGTCGTTGATAAGGGGCATTCTCAACGAGATAGACAATCGATGTTGTGTACTCGCCGCCAACTGATAATCCTTGAATGATACGCAACAAAACAACTATGATCGGGGCGGCTATGCCAATCCTGCTGTAGTTGGGCATACAGGCCATTAGCACTGTTGGAATAGCCATAGCCATCAAGGTAAGGATAAGAGCCTGTTTTCGTCCCAGCAAATCAGCGATACGTCCGAACAAAAGTCCTCCAAAGGGCCGAACTAGAAAGCCGACGGCAAACGCTCCGAAAGCAGCAATTAGAGAAACAGAAGGATTACTTGAGGGAAAGAACTGTTGTCCAATAACGTTGGCAAAGTATCCATACAAAGCAAAGTCATACCACTCGATCACGTTACCAACGAGGCCCGCTAGTATCACACGCATGTTAGATGTTTCTTGGGCTTTTGCGATCATGCCAAATAACTAAAAGAATGGTCTTTTCAGGTGAGTCTCCCCTCATGATTAAGCAAGAAATTCTGACCTAAGGCTAAAACATAAATGGTGTGATTAAGACTTAAGAAAAGGCAAAAGCGTTTCTTGTATGTCGAAAAAAGAGAATTCATTGATGTACTCTTCATATCTTACTTAAACACATCCGCAAATGCTATCTGATCTGAATTCTGTGTTCAAATCACAATTCATTCATAAATGAAAGGCAAAGTTCTATATACGCAAAGGTCTAAGATTGATTAAAAAAGTTGCCAACCCTGTATCATTTCCGGTTATACAAACAAGGAAATAGAGTAATTTATACACATTAAGCTATTAAAGGTATGCCTTGCTATATATTGAGAAAATTTTGATTAGTGTGACTGCATGAGATTCTATTATCTCTAGCTTTCAGAGCAGTTCTGTTTTCTCAAGATGAAGTCAAGCCAAGAGCTTTTTACACATCAGGAGAGAATCAAATTTTCCCAGCTTTTGAAAATGAATTTAGCAATGGTTTTCTATGGATGAGTTCCAAGAAACCATACAAGAATCAAAAAGAAATTGGGCAGAGAAAGACTCTGCCCAATTAAGCAATTTATTTTCAGGCGTCTGCTGGATCGTTAACGGCCAACCAGAAGAAGAAAGCAAAACCAAGAATGCCAAGGACTCCAAGGATTGCAGCTGAAGGAATCATTTGAATTAGAATGCAAAGCCGGTTAATTATACACTATAAAACCCAGCCTTAAGCACCATTTCTACCATGTTTTCAAATCTGCTTGGTTTAATAAGCCTTATACGATCGTTATCGCTTAGGGCATTAGGCTAGCTGCACATAATGGATTCGTTGTAAGTCGCAAGGCAAGACGCCTTATGGGCGCGCCAAAAAGCTCAAGGTCAAGCCAGCCCGAAAAGCCAATTCGTGCTGCAAGGACCCTTCGATAAAAAATCACCAAACAGTGCTGCGATGAAAAAACAATCCAGATCATTTAAACAGCTCATACAAAGGCATTGCTTGTAAACAGCCCATCACCAATCTGGTATCAAGATATTCTGATAAATTTAGGCCTACAGATGGGGCATCACAAGCAATGAAGAGTAACTTCAACTTTGCAATCAGATAATTCTAATTCGCCCAAGAAATGCTAGAACTATGAGGTCTTCGCTCACCCCTGGAATTATGGGACGAAATGTAGGTGATCCAATTGACCCACTCGACGGTGCTCCCAAGTGGATGCAGCGGTGGCTGGCTCCACCTATTATTTGGTGGCGTGGTGTAGAGGATCAACAAGTTAGTGCCATTCATGCACTTTTACTTGGTGGGCCTGCTTTATTTGTAATGATCCTTTGGTTCTTTGGCGTAAATGCTGATCCCAATGGCATTGGATCCGTTGCAAGTTGCCCGGCAGAATGGAAATGCCTAGGGCTAGGCTGGCTTTTAAATTTCAGTGGTGCCTGATAACAAGAGAATCCACGATAAGTCCTAATGAATTTTAAATTCAAATAGGTTTAATTAAACCCTGCACATAAGTGCAGGGTTTTTCTTTTGCAAAAAAATCAAGCCATCTATCCAGAAAAGGGAGTAAAGCTACGCCCCCACCAAGAAGAAGGAGGCAGGTGGGTTAGTGGGTTTAATCCATAACCAACAAAGCCATAATCTACAAAACCAAAATAGTCAAAACCTATTCGTGAGAAATAAGACTGTAGGCTTTTTAAAATGATGAGCTTTTTAGATGTGTTCTGTTTAGCTTGAGAGTTATACATTCATAAAATCAGAAACAGTAAAACCATTCCAAGTATTTTGCTTGAGGACCGTTTAGCCCTGAACTTCATAGATAGCAGGGTTGAGCTTAGAAAAATCTGTAAAAGCGTAGAAAGAAATATTCAATCAATGGACAAATCAGACTATTCCTAACCAAAAAAAAGCCCTGCACTAATGTGCAGGGCTTAATTGAATTACTGGAGAACCAATCAGTTCAGAGTAATTGTTGCGCTGTCGGCATTTCCGATAGCATTGGAAACTCTCTTGAAATCAAATCCGAGAGCTCTGAGGGCATGCCACAGATGACCTTGGATATAGAAGAATCCCAAGTAGTAGTGAATGTTGGTCAACCAAGCACGTGATGTGTAGGTTCCTTCAGGAAGATTTGCAGTGTCAACCCAATAAGGAGAGATACTGAATTTGAGATCTAGAACTTCACCGAAGAATGTATCTGGATAAATGGTTGTGTTAGAAGCACACCAGAAGGCAGCAACTAAAGCCATCCAACCTACACCTGCAAGGGCCCATGAGAGCTGAGCTTCAGCACTAAGGATTCCTTTGCCTTTAAATGTGGTGTACTCACCAGCTTGCTTGGTAACAATGTGCCAAAGGCCACCAGACATCATGAACAATGCGAGGAAGGCATGGCCACCCATTACATCTTCAAGGCTATTAATAGCTAGGAAATTAAACTGAGCATTCCATACCATGCCAATGTTCAGGTTTGGTACTACAGTTCGTACTACCCCCTCTGCATTGTCATACAGGCCGTAATACTTAGCCCATTCAACAAATTGAACGTTGCCAAGGCCTAATAGGAATAGGTGATGACCAAGAATAAAGGTCAACTTGTCTGGATCATCCCACTTAAAGTCAAACTTTCTAGCCCACTTAACTCCCATTTCACCAATGTCTCCATTGAATAGGAGGGAGTGCATAAGTCCGCCAGCTGCATAAACCATGGATAGAACCAGGTGCAGGACTGCCGTCACAACAATTGGGTAAGTATCAGTTATGACACCACCATCACCGACGCCTATTCCAAGAGTTGCCAGATGAGGGAGGGCAACCAGAGGCTGATGCCCCATGGGTACTGAGGGGTCATAACGGGAAAGTTCAAATAAGGTGAACGATCCTGCCCAGAAGGCCATCAAACCTGTGTGGGCAATATGCGCTGCCAGGAATTTTCCTGATCGATTTGTAGTTCCAGCATTTCCTGCCCACCACCCATAGGTGGGGTTAGGATTTCCATAAGTTTGCACGAGAACGGAGCAAGAGAAACGCCAGCAGCATTATGAACCTTTACTAAGGGATTCACCTAGAACCTGTAACAACACTCCACCTGAGCAGCAAATTAGTGCTAATTACCTAGGTATATATCCTAAAAAAATCGATTTTTTAGGTATAATTACTCACTGTCGGTTAATTTACTGGCACACTCTGCCGACATTTAGAGGCAGTTCTTGCTAATGGGCGAATCTCTCGCAATCCACTCAGAAGGCCTGCCATGGTTCAGGCAAGATCAAGTCTTAAAGACATAGGCCTTCCAGGTCCAGAAAATAAGGTGCGTTTTTTGCTAGAGATTCAGTTCAACCGTTTCCAGAGGAGAGGTGCCAAACACTCGCTGGAAATCGATTCCCCAATCGTTTGAGAATCAGCTTTTGTCATCAGTCACTTTCTATGCGTGTCTTAACAACGATATAAAGAAGCATCTGATCTGATTCCGAGAAAATCCACTAGTGGCACTTCAACAATCTGTTGAAAACAGCCAAGCTAATTAGTGAGCCTCACATAGTTCATGGTGGATCTTTAGCTAAATAAGGGTAAAAAAATTCATCAGCTTTCAGCTCATCAAGGAAAACCCCTTCAGATTCTGAGATGGACAGTTCCAGCTCATCAGTAAAGATCGATCTAACATTAACCCTGCCAAAATGACTTACTAGTAAGGGGACTCAAATTACGAAGTTATCTGCATAGTTATGAAGGGGTAAATCTCTTGGATAGCAAGGGAAAAGCCAAAGGGATTCATTCAGTTCCTTTGCTTGGATGTTTCTTATAAAAAGAATCAAGTCAATAAACATGATTAGAAAACCAATATTAGTTACTATTCTAATCATGGACTTTCACTAGGCAATGAATAGAAAAAATGCATGGCTCATTGATTCTCTAAACTCAACTTTTTTACCAAGTAAGTTTATTTTTTACCTTTGGTGAGGAGGGTTATCAATGCGCCAAACAACCAACTTGAAGTAAGGATAGCAAGCACCACTGCGGCAATAGTAAGGCTGCTTGGACCACCCGCTTCGTTCAATAAATGCATTTCATTTCGGCTCCGATCGATTTCGAATGGCTTTGCTCAACATCACAGCAATAAACGGAATGTGAATTGCATACTTCTGCAATTTGATCCTCTCCTCCAGACTTACCACTTCCCCAGTGGCTAAGCGATCAATGATTTCCTTGACTCGATTAAGGGTAACTGTAGTAAGCGAGCGAACAGCCATTGCTTTAATGAGGTGTGCACCACTACACAAATCTCGCCACAAATCAACTAAATCGCAACCAAGTCTCAACAAAAAGATGGGCTCGTAAGCACCAAGACTCTCTTACGGCCTAGCAATGAATCAAGGAACTAGATCCGCATCATCTTGAAACTACCCAAACACGATGCTGATGAGATCAATCTGAGCGGTCTCCTCAGACTTCCCTCAACGTAAGCGAAGCCTCCTCAACAGAGCAAACCGCAATTAGGCAAAGGATCAGCCCTACTCCTTTGCGGTACAAGAGCACAGTTCATGCAACTCTCAGGACAAAGATTCACGAATGCATTGTCCGAATTTTTCCCACTGAAGGTCGGTCATGTTGTCGGTTCCAAATGGGATGCCAATTTGCTTTAAACAAAGAACTCTGCGCGACTCTGCTTTAGCGTTCATCTGTTGGGGATATTGGTCCTGAATGCATATTCCCATGGCAATTAAAAGACATGTGACGGCGAGCTGTGATTTCATCTTTTGGATAGCGTGAGGGCTCTATGCCCGTTGTCTACCAGCCTGATTTCATTAAGTAGAAGAAGCCTTGAGGCCTCTCACTCATCTTCGTGATCTTGCTCACATGATGGGTTGAACAAGAAGAATGCAAGGTCTCCCCTTTGATAGATCTTTTGAAGCCCCCATCTCAAGGCAAATTATTAGCTTCAAAAGCTTTGCTCTTTGAGCCTGATTAGAACACCAAAAACCCCATGGGAAAGTCATTTACTGTTAGGGGAATTCGTAAACCTTTGAGGCATTACTACGAAGACTTCAGATCTCTAGAAATCAAGCGCATCATTCTTCTACCACTCCGCCTTAAAATTATTCTCAACTATACACAGCAATTGATCTTGCATGGATTGGCAAAATCCGCATCGAAGTGGATCCAGGCTTAAAGCTGAGCACAGTTCCGAATAGCTCATGCCTACAACAGTGAGGATTGACAGAAAACAGCTCTACGTCATTTGGCTGACTCTTTCGACTTCGATTTTCTAGCTGACTTGCTTTCTAACTGTTCGAGTAGGGCTTCCAACTGGGCCATAGCAACTCAAAATCACCAGGGTGAGGGAGCACTGTTTCTTCAAGCACCCCTGCATGCATGACCCGCAAGGCCTTGCGAAGGCCCTGAAGCTTGACCTTGACCTCTTCACGTTTCTCACTTGCTGTCGACATCGAGAAACTCTTTTCCGATAAGGCCTCTGCACTTTGTCGGGAAGTGTGTCGTCTAACACTCATGAGCACAAATACGCAACAGAGTGCATTTGTCCACCAGAACCGAGAACTGGATTGAAAAACGAGCTACTCCATGGGTCGGTCAAAGGGGAAAGAAGCTATTCCCTGGGCTATGACGTTGAAATAGCCATTGACCCCGACAAGCCAATCAAAGAAGAAGTGGCAAGAACCTTCGAAGAGGCGACGCAACTCAAGCCAGTCCTCATCGAAAATCCACTCGTAGCAATCGACGCATCAAGCTGGAGCTGGGTCGTCGAAGATGACGAAGATAGTGACGAATTCCTAGTGGTCTTCAAGAAAGTCGCTCAGGAGTGACAAGGCACGCACGAGTTTTGCAAGCTGACCACAACAATCTCAACAAAACCACCATCACAGCGTTCAAACGCAAAAGGGCCAAAGCTTTTTGGCCCTAGCCCCTTGGTGTGATTGAGATGGGTCGCGTGCGATTCGAACGCAGGGCCAGCCGGTTCAAAAAGCCGGATGGAAACCCTGAGATGCGCTGCTCCAATGAAACAGTACGACAAAACTTACGCGTCCATTGAATTGACACGAACGCGATCCCCTCCCCCTCAACCAAAGGGGTTTATCCCGTTGCCTTAGGTATCCCGAAGCTACTTAAGCTAGGCATTTGAACCTATCAAAAGGTTTGGGCTTGGGATATGGCACTCAAGCCGGGGGAGCTAAAGACCAGAGTGGATGTGAGCAAGAGCCGAGAACTAGATCAACAAACGAATCAAGGATGATCGAAAGAAATCAAATGACTCAACTCCGAGAACGATGACGTTGCAATAGCCATTGACCCCGACAAGCCAGTCAAAGCAGAAGTGGCAAGAGCCTTCGAAGATGCGACGCAACTCAAGCCAGTCCTCATCGAAAATCCACGAGTAGCTCTCGACGCATACAGCTGGAGCTAGATCATCGAAGAATACGAAGACAGTGGCGAAGTCCTAGTGGTCTTTAAAAACCCTCTCAGGAATGTCAGCTCATGAGGTTTACTTCTTCGACTTCTTCGCTGACTTGGGTTCAAGGACTTCAAGCAGCTCTTCCAATTTGGCCATCGAGGCACGCACCTCGCTGGGTTCGGGCATCGTGCTTTCCTCCATCACTTTCGAATGGATCTCCCGCAATTCCTTGCGCAGAATTTGGAGCTTGCTTTTGATGTCCTCACGTTTTTCAGCGGCTGTCGCCATTGTTCCTTTTAATACGACTTTACCCCTCAAGATAAAGGTTGATTCTTCCTATCCGCGCCTAAGTCCATGTCGCAATGCTCAACATGCAAAAAACAAGCCCGAAGATCCTATTGGTGGAAAGGTTTTTTGATGCCTCTGACCAACTTCTGCTTCTGTTTGTAGTGGTAATAAATGCCAGCAAAGATGCTGATGAGCACGAACTCAGTTCCTTCCAGCTGAGCAGCAACTGATCCGATTTCAACTGGGAGGGGCTCTCGAAAGATCAAAAGTGAACACGCCAGCGAAACTATGGCGAGTATTGCCGCCGCCCAAAATGGTGTTGATGGACCAAAGAATGAAACAAGGTTGGCGTCGGTCATCATCCCGCCGAACAGTGGCCCTACGACATAAGCATTAGAGACAGCAACTTAGATGTAGCCGAACCATCGACCTCGATCCTCGGGCTTGACAACATCGGCAATGGACGATTGCACAATAACGATGTTCGCTTCAATGATCCCTGTTCTGACATCAAAGATTGTTCCAACTAAAATGGGGTCTCGCCAAGCAGTCTTTCAACGGTATGTCCTTGGGAAGCGTTAAAGCTCTTGTGCCAACAGCCTCTCATGTTGTATGTACGGGCGCAGTGTTGCTTTCCATCACCGCCTGTAAACAGCAGCCTCCGCAAATCATTATTAACGCCAACTCTTCAGCAGATAAGACCAACTCCTTTACCGCAACTGAAACAACCACTTCAAATTCCAGGTCAGCCCAGATTGAAAACCAGCCGCCAGCAGTGATTGCGGTTGCTCCCGTTGCCACCGCTCCTTCTAAACCTGTTCCTGCCGCTGCACCTCCAACAACACAGCAGGTTTGCCGTGTCAATGACCCGAATGACTCCTATGTCAACCTTCGCCAGTCTCCAAACGGAGCATTGATTGGACCAGTTGTGAACGGGACTACTGTTCAGATCACTGGCTACCAATCGGATAGGCAAGGCCGAGACTGGGCCGCCGTGTTCACCCAAAACAAACGGGTTGGCTTCATGTTCAGAAGCATGATCAGTTGCGGGTAAGCAACCGCTAAAGCCCCCCGCTAAAGCCCCCCGCTGATGCCTCAGTAGATGGACTTCAACGATGGGATCAATCGTCTTGAACTCACCTCAAGGCTCTTGAATATCACCATCGGCAAGCACGCCAAAGATGCTCTGATTTCTCAGGGCAATGACCTGCTGGCCTAAGTCCACCAAATTTGTGGGAAAACTTTCCCATAAAACGCGACATCACCTTGCTTAACAAGAAGTTTGTCGCAGTGATTGACAGCACTTCAGCCCATGAAAAAAGCCAGTGACTTCAAGGGTTTTCCCTGAGGTCCACTGGCCTGACTGAAGTGGGTCGCCTGCGATTCGAACGCAGGACCAGTCGGTTAAAAGCCGAATGCTCTACCGCTGAGCTAGCGACCCGCCCTTTGGGCATGCCATTCAGGCACGCATGAAAAATTATCATGCAGCCTATCGAGCAAAAAGGACACCTTGGCAAAGTATCCATGCAGCCACCGCATCAACTGAAGATTAAGGACCTAAAGTGGTTGATGAAAATTCGATCAGCTGCTGAGGCCAAGCATGCTTGGCCTTATGTAAGTACGTAGAATCGGTTCTCTGCAAACTCCACTAAGCGATCAGCCCCCTCATGATTCTCATCGTTCTCCTCCCTATTTTACTTGCCGCCACCTGGGCCTTTATCAACATCCGCGGTGCTGCTTTAAAGCAACAGGGCTTGGGGCTTGTCAGCAAAAACAAAGGCTAAAAATCCGCAATGGCCATCCCCAAATGGCCACTACCTAAGCTCGAGTTCAGGCCAAATCCCGAATGACCTGAACTCTTGAGTTCCCTCCCTACTGTGCTTGTCATAGGAGCTGGCCTGGCTGGTTCCGAAGCGGCTTGGCAAATAGCACAAGCAGGCGTGCCTGTCAGGCTGATAGAGATGCGGCCGATCAAGCACTCACCAGCTCACTACAGCAGTGAATGTGCAGAGCTGGTCTGCAGTAATAGCTTTGGTGCTCTGAGTAGCGATCGTGCGGCCGGCCTACTCAAGGAAGAGCTGCGCCGGCTGGGCTCAATCGTGATCCGCACAGCCGACAGCCACGCCGTACCTGCTGGTGGTGCACTAGCTGTCAATAGGGCTTCCTTCAGTGCATCCCTTACCAAAGAACTCTCTGCCCATCCACGCATCACGATCGAGCGTCAAGAGCAGGAACACCTTCCAGATGAAGGACAAATCACTGTTCTGGCAACGGGTCCTCTGACCAGTGAATTGCTTGCAGAAAACCTACGCACCTTCACCGGCCGTAGCGAATGCCACTTCTTTGATGCCGCCAGTCCAATTATCGAAGGCGAAAGTATCGATCTCACGCTGGCATTTCGGGCAAGCCGCTACGACAAAGGTGACGCTGACTACATGAATTGCCCGATGGACAAAGGGCAATACCTTGCCTTTCGGGAAGCACTGCTCAATGCTGAGCAAGCCGAACTCAAAGAGTTCGATAAGGAATCTGCCAAGTTTTTCGAGGGCTGCCTACCAATCGAAGAGCTTGCTCGTCGCGGCGAAGACACAATGCGCTACGGCCCACTCAAACCAATCGGACTCTGGGATCCCCGTTGGGGCGATCTCAATGATCGAGACGTGCGTCGCTCCAAACGGGCTTATGCAGTTGTGCAACTGCGCAAAGAAGATCACGAGGGTCGTCTCTGGAATCTGGTGGGCTTTCAGACCAATCTCAAATGGAGCGAACAAAAGCGAGTTCTAAAAATGATTCCAGGCCTGCACCAGGCTGAATTCGTGCGTTTTGGGGTCATGCACCGCAATACCTTTCTCGAAGCCCCGCAGCTACTTGAACCAACCCTGCAATTCAGCAAACGATCCAACCTCCTCGCTGCTGGACAGATCACCGGCACAGAGGGTTATACCGCTGCAGTAGCTGGAGGCTGGCTTGCTGGAAACAATGCAGCGAGATTGGCAATGGGTCTCAACACCATTACGCTTCCTTCTACAACAATGATCGGTGCCCTTACACACTTTGTGAGTGACAGCGACTGCTTTAGGGGCCGCAAAGGTGAGTTCCAGCCGATGCCCGCAAATTTCGGCCTTCTGCCAGAACTTGCAGAGAGAATCCACGCTAAACGCGCACGCTACGGTGCCTACCGAGATAGGGCGCTCAAGATGCTTGAGAAAGCCCAGCAACAATGGGGCACGAGAAAGGCCCCTGTCCAGATAGGGAGTTCATAATCGTCTCGAGCAGGGCAAGCATCAAACTGATTCTTTAATCTCTCCAGCAAAGCTGCCGCAAACTTCACAGTCAGAGTTGACGGGTTCAGAGTTGCATACAAGCCCTTAGCGTCAAGCTGTTGAGACCATGCCATGGAACCTATCCGCATCGAAAAAGACGCAAAACAGCCTTGGGATGCTGTGGTTATCGGTTCGGGCATCGGCGGCCTGGTCACCGCAAGTCAGCTAGCTGTCAAAGGTGCCAAGGTTCTTGTTCTGGAGAGCTACACAATCCCAGGTGGTAGTAGCGGCTCATTCCAGCGAGAGGGCTACACCTTTGATGTAGGTGCATCAATGATCTTCGGGTTCGGAGAAAAGGGATACACCAACCTGCTCACCCGAGCCTTGGCCGATGTGGGGGAGCACTGTGACACCCTGCCTGACCCCGCCCAACTCGCCTACCACCTTCCTGGAGGATTAGAACTCGCAGTTGATCGGAAATACGAGCAGTTCATTGCTGATCTCACCGCACGCTTCCCCCACGAAGCGAAGGGGATCCGTCACTTTTACGACATCTGTTGGCAAGTGTTCAACTGCCTGGATGCAATGCCACTGCTATCGATCGAGGATCCCACTTATCTGGCCAAAGTTTTTTTCAAGTCCCCCCTAGCCTGTCTCGGTCTTGCGCGCTGGTTGCCCGTCAACGTGGGTGATGTAGCCAGGCGTCACATCAAAGACCCAGAACTGTTGCGGTTCATCGACATTGAATGCTTCTGCTGGTCAGTGATGCCTGCCGACCGCACACCGATGATCAATGCTGGCATGGTGTTTTCAGATCGCCATGCCGGTGGCATCAACTACCCCAAAGGAGGCGTTGGTGTGATAGCCCAAAAGCTCGTCAAAGGCATGCAACGTCATGGTGGTGAGATCCGCTACAAGGCACGGGTCACACGAGTGGTGCTGAAAGATAACCGTGCTGTTGGTGTACAGCTAGCAAATGGAGAAATCATCCACGCCCGCAGGGTGATATCCAACGCCACTCGCTGGGACACATTCAGCGGTGAGGGGTCCAAACAGGCCCTGGTGGATGCAGAACACACACCCGCAGCTGAGCAAACCTGGCGACGCCGCTATGTGCCATCGCCATCCTTCCTCTCTCTTCACCTTGGAGTCCGTAACGAGGCCATTCCAGCCAACAGCCACTGCCACCATCTGCTCCTAGAAAGCTGGGATGAAATGGAGAGTGAACAGGGTGTCGCATTCGTCTCTATGCCGACTCTCCTGGATCCATCCCTGGCGCCAGAGGGACATCACATCGTCCACGCCTTCACACCATCCTCAATGCAGGCATGGCAAGACCTAAGCCCTGCGACCTACAACAGCAAAAAGCAAGCTGATGCTGATCGTCTAATCAGGAAACTCGAAAAAATCCTGCCTGGCCTAAGTCAAGCCATCGTTCACCGAGAAGTGGGCACTCCTCGTAGCCATCGACGTTTCCTAGGACGATTTCAGGGTAGCTATGGGCCAATCCCCTCAAGTCGTTTACCAGGACTTCTCACCATGCCCTTTAACCGCACTGGACTCAAAGGGCTTTATTGCGTCGGCGACTCTTGTTTCCCTGGCCAAGGCCTAAATGCAGTTGCTTTTAGTGGCTTTGCCTGCTCCCATCTCATCGGTGCCGATTTAGGGATCAACCCCTGGGCCCTGCCCAATTGAGCCATCTTCTAGATCTTCATAGAAGACAATCGCTACCCAAAAGACCTTGAAGTACAAGGCAGCAACAGAAATTGTTCCGCGGTATGGCTAGCACATCTCAATTGATGTCATCAGGAAATTAGCGAGGAAGCTCAAGCTCAAAAATCTCTACAAACAATCACTCCCCCATGACAACAGCAACCACTCGATTAGCAGATTACAGGCCATATCCTTTCCAGATTCCTAACATTGAACTGGATGTTGTTGTCGAAGAACAGCACATCGCGATCTCCAGCTCCATGCAGATCGAGCCTGCCTTGACAACCAAAGTTCCTTTAGTCCTTCAGGGGTTAAACCTGGAGTTGGACTCCATTGTTATAAACGGCAGTTCTTTACCAACGGATGCCTACAGCCTATCTAGCAGTGAGTTAGTTCTCCATCAGCCACCAATTCATCCTTTTGAATTGAAGATCATCTGCCGAATTGATCCCTTCAACAACACCTCACTAGAAGGGCTTTATGCCAGCGAGAGCATGCTCACAAGCCAATGTGAGGCAGAAGGCTTCCGTCGAATCTGCTTCCATCCTGATCGTCCGGATGTGCTCAGTCGCTATCGAGTACGAATTGAGGCGGATCGGACGCGCTATCCAGTGTTGCTCTCGAACGGAAATCTTGTGAGCAAAGGGCCTTTAGCTAAAGATCCAATGCGACATGAGGCAATTTGGGACGATCCCTATCCCAAGCCTGCCTATCTCTTTGCTTTGGTTGCAGGGGCACTTCAGGAAGTTCAGGCTCGTTTCAAAACCAAATCTGGACGCTCAGTTCTATTGCGTTTGCATGTTGAGAAGGGAGATGAGACCTACACCTCTCACGCCTTGGATTCTCTGAAAAAAGCTATGACCTGGGATGAAAAGGTCTATGGGCTGGAGTACGACCTGGATGAATACAACATTGTGGCAGTGCGCCACTTCAACATGGGTGCAATGGAGAATAAGAGCTTAAATATATTCAACTCAAAACTTGTATTGGCTGATTCCGAATGTGCCACCGATGGTGAACTTGAACGAATCGAAAGTGTTGTTGCTCATGAATATTTTCACAACTGGACTGGCAACCGTATCACCTGCAGGGACTGGTTTCAGCTCTCCCTAAAAGAAGGTCTCACTGTATTTCGGGATCAGAGCTTCACAGCGGATCTGCATTCAAAAGCAGTGAAACGCATCGAGGATGTATCAATGCTGCGAAACACCCAATTTCGCGAAGATTCAGGCCCTACATCTCATCCAGTGAAACCTAGTGAGTACAAGGCAATTGACAACTTCTACACCACAACTATTTATGAAAAAGGTGCAGAGTTAATCCGCATGCTTCACACCCTGCTTGGGCAGCAACGCTTCATGGCAGGAATGGCGTTATATGTGCAGCGTTTTGATGGCACTGCTGCCACCACAGAAGATTTTATCCACTCCATTGCTGAAGGAGCCTGCGCAAATGGGGAACAACTTGGGTTTGATCTTGATCAATTTCAGCGTTGGTATCACCAAAGCGGAACTCCTCAAGTCTGCGTCAAACGCCACTGGGATTCTCAAGTCGGAACACTCACACTTGAGGTCAGCCAATTCACACCACCAACGCCTGGTCAACCCTCAAAAGCACCTCTAGTCATTCCGATGGCCCTCGCCGTGATCGGCCCAAATGGACGCATCGGCGAAGAGAAACTGGTTGTGTTGGACCAAGACACGCAGAGCGTCTCACTAAGGGATCTACCAAGGCAAGCAAAGCCTCCAGCTCTATCGATATTTCGTCGTTTTTCAGCTCCGATCACGTTGCAGATGGACGTCTCAGTCGACGAATCGTTGCAGCTACTTGCTCTGGATGACGATCCCGTTGCTCGATGGGAAGCAGGCCAGAGATTATGGAGAAAGATCCTTTTAGCAAGGGCTCGCAAGCAAGCTGACAAGCCACTTGAAGAACGTTTAGCTCTAGCGCTAAATCAACTGATCACCAGTGGAGGGGAGAGTGATCCCTCTTTTCTGGCGATGTTATTTGGCATGCCAGGACTAGCTGAACTGGAGGCCGCCCAGGATGTCGCCGATCCATTGATGCTCTATCAGGTCTATCAATCACTCAAGTCATGGTTGGGAGTCAAGCTTTCAGATCCGCTCCAGAATCTGCTTGAACGTAGTCGATTGAATTGGGGGGCTCAATGGCCAGCTGGACAAGGTGAACGCATGCTCACAGGACTGACCTGGAGCTGGTTAGCGGCTGCTGGTGATTGCAAAGTTCGCAAGGAAGCAGTTGAAGCAGTCAACGGACCCTCGATGTCTTTGGCTCGAGCGGCCCTTCGGGCACTACAACCCATTGAATGTACTGAGCGAGACGAAGCTCTCAAAAGCTTTTACGAGCGCTGGCAAGATCGACCAGTGATCCTAGATACCTGGTTTGCTCTGGAGGCATCCACTCCACGGTCAGATGGGCTTGAACGAATCAAACAGTTACTAGATCATCCCCGCTTTGACCCAATGGCACCCAACGCGATAAGGGCTGTCCTTGGTGGGCTCGCTTCAAATCCACCTGTATTTCACGCTATTGATGGAAGTGGTTACAAGTTCATGGCTGAACAGCTCATCGCCATTGATCAACGCAACCCAATCACTGCTTCACGCATGGTGAAAGTGTTCAGTCGTTGGCAAACTTATGCTCCCTCAAGGAAAGAGGCGATGCACCGGGCCATCGATCAACTGGCCAGTGCAGAGCTTTCTGCAAATACCAGAGAAGTGGTCACACTCATGCAGCCAAAACACTAGAAGTAAGCCTAGTTTTTCTTCTCATGCAATTGCTTGAACTGCCTGAGGCGCTGAATTCCACCCTCGATGCCAGCGTGCTGTCCCCAGAGCCCCTCCCAATAAAAATAAATCACTCCATGGCCGCGCTCAGCTGCCATTCGAACCTTTTCAGCCAAAATCGGCATGGGCGTGGTGCGTTTGCCGAATCCTGCCAGCACACCAATATGCACAGGGACACCCAATTGAGGTGCTTTGCGTAAGGCCGGCTGGTCGAGATCCTTCGCAAATCCCTTGAGCGAGTAGGCGTAGTTCTGCACAACCAACTCGTCTATCAATTTGCCTACAGTCCAAAGCTCCCAGTCTTGAAGCCAGTTGTTGTAAGCAAACCTGAAAGGCCCAGGGGCAAGGCTGATGTTGACAGGTAGCTTTTCCTTCTCCAATGCTTGCCTCAGTTCTCTAAGCAAACCGGTCAGTTTCCGCCTTCTCCATTGCATCCAAAAGCGGTCGCTGTAGTCCCGGGGCGGAGAGGAGCCCGTTTCTTGTTGATAAAGAGCCACGGTGTAAGGGTCATAACCAAGCTGCACCGGCCAAGCAAAATGATCATCAAGCTGAACGCCATCCATCTTGCAGCGCTTCATGACCTCAATCACTACGCCAATGAATCGCGCACGAACCTCTGGATGGGCTGGATTAAGCCAAACCCGCTGGTGATTCCCATGCATCTTCACAACTGGGTTGCCATCAGCTCTGGCAAGAACCCAGTCGGGATGAAGCTTAACCACCTCTGCGTCATCAGGCTCCATCAGCCCGTATTCAAACCATGGCACCACCTTCATGCCGCGGGCATGACCTTCTCTACTCAGGGTGCAAATAGGGTCTAGAGCCAAGCCTGCTTTCTGAAGGGGCCCTTCTACAGGGGCATAGTTGCTGCGATGGAAGGTAGACCCCCGACTCCAAACATTGAGATAGAGCGCCGTGAATCCTGCGCCATAGAGATCTTTCACCGCCTTATGCATCAAGTTACGTCTGTAATAAAGAGGGCTCGGACTATTGGTCATCCAAACACCAACAATCGGCAAATGATCACTTAAATGACGCAAGCTTGATTGGGCCACTGATGGGGAAGTTGATGCCTGCGCTGAAATTGCCCATGGTTGAGAAGTCATCAACAACACAACCACTAACACTCTCAAGTAGGGATAGCGCCACCAAAAGCTGAGTGATGGCATCGTGTTATCAGGGCATGGCATATTTCTTGGCATGACGCGAGATTCAACCAAAAACAGGATTTAAGCAAAGCGTGGAGAAGGGTTGAAGTTGTAGAAAGGTATCTAGTACTGAAAGATGAGCATAAATAGCCTGCTTGCTAGCAAAGAAGCAAAAGAGATGAGAGAACGAAACCAATCGCACTTAATCGTTATTGAGCCCCTACATATCCTTGCTAACACTCAGACCAACGGACAATCCCAAAGGCATTGATCGCAACACGTGTTTTTGTCTGGCCTATGGGCAAAGGTCTACCTGAAGACCACGGTCAAACTTAGTCATGCTTTGCAGTGCTTCTGGTCAGATTTTTGCATGTGCATCCGCGCAAGATAAAAAGGTCAACTTTTGGAGTTCTCGATGAACTTTTCCATACGTTCCAAAGCCCTTTGGCTGATTCCTTGTTTTGCCCTTGCTGGTTCGGCCTTTGTCGTCCGCGATGCTGACGCCAACAAAGGTGGCCAAAGGTTTAGAGCCAAACTTAGCGAAGCTCAGCAACAGAAGCTTTTTGAGGCCCGCAAAGAATGGGAACTAAGTAGTGCAGACAATCGGATTGCCATCATCAACGCTTCCCAGAACTGTATTGATTCTGCCCAAACACCAGAAGCTTTTCGAAACTGTAAACAAAAAGGGCGGAAATCTTATAGAGCCTTAAAAGAGCAACGCCGCAAAAAAATCAATGCCACCCTAAAGAACATGGGGCTAGAGCCTATGCAATCACACCTTAAGCATGGCCATCACAAAGGCAGAGCAAACAACCAAAGAATTGGAGCTAAGCTGAGATCAAATCAAGTTTAAAGCCTCAAAATTGGCTTCTTATTTACTGCTTTAGATCAGTTAGGCATGTATGGCTCCAACTCTCTTAAATCCATGAGAGTTGGAGCCATACATGCTACTTGCCTTTCCAGGAAGATGTTCCGGCAGAAAAATACTGAGTCTCTAACCAGACTTCTCTAATCAATGCAAGCAAGCAATTCATTCAACATTGCAAGATTAATTGCTCGAACAAAACCAACTGTTCATGCATCCATTTCATAGCATTCCTTCGTGAGAGTAGCCAAAGAAAAAACTTCACTTCAACAAGAGCCACATTACTGGAAAGCCTGCTTGGAGATATTCAACTGCTCTTGGCATAAACTTAGCCAATCTCTAACTAAAAACCATACAGACACACTTTCTTCATCGCTGTGTTGTCTACTTCCTAGAACTGTGTTCCATCTGCCGTTGTCTTTCAGCAAAACGAATACGGTCCGTATCACTAAATTGATCCACGCAGTGGCGACATTGAACACCAGGCAGATAACTATTCATCGTCTGATCCTCAGGGGTGAGGGGCATTCCACAGGCATGACAAAGACAATGGACACCAGGTGAAAGCTGATGATTCAAAGCCACACGTTGATCAAAAACAAAACACTCTCCTTGCCAGCGACTTTCAGCTTGAGATACCTCCTCAAAATAACGAAGGATGCCACCACGAAGATGATGGACGTTAGTAAAGCCCTTCTCAATCAGATAAGACGTAGCCTTCTCACAGCGAATGCCGCCTGTGCAATACATGGCTATTCGTGCTGGAGTTTGTGCTTTAACCATCGAACGCAACTGCTGTTCTACCCAAGCAGGAAAGTCGCGGAAGCACTTCGTTTTGGGGTTTATTGCTCCTTTAAATTCCCCAATCGCAATCTCATAGTCATTTCGCGTATCAATCAAAAGAGTATCTGGATCATCAATTAGATCATTCCATTCATGAGCGTCCACATAAGTCCCCACCGTCTTTGATGGATTCAGGCCGGCAAGACCCATGGTCACAATCTCTGCCTTACGGCGAACCTTGAAGCGACGAAAAGCCTGCTCAGGCGTCCAGCTAATTTTCAATTCAAACAAACCCTCGATCAAATCGCGTTCTAACCTCTCAAGCAAAGCGCTAACACCACCAACCGATCCACAAATCGTTCCATTCACCCCTTCCTCTGCTAACAGCACAGTTCCCATCAGTTGATGTTCATCCCCAAGGCTCAGCAGATCCTGCAATAAGCAGGAAATAGTGACCTCAGGCCAAGCAGTAAAGGAATAGAAAGTCGCTACCTGAAATAGATCTGCAAAGGTCTGATCATCTTGCAGATTCATTCGTCACTCTCCTCCCAATTCGCATGAACTCCTGCCTGAGAGAGAAGTTCGCGATCAGTTTTTACATCAGGATTGCTGGTAGTTAGCAAACTATCGCCGTAAAAGATCGAATCAGCTCCCGCTTGGAGACAAAGGATCTGAGCCTCTCGACCAAGCTGCTCACGCCCTGCGCTTAGACGAACACGACTGCGAGGCATCAGAATTCGAGCCGTCGCAACCATGCGCACCATCTCTAAAGGATCCACCGCAGGGAGGTCCTGCAATGGCGTGCCCTCCACTGCCACCAGACCATTAATTGGAACACTCTCAGGATGAGGGTTGATATTGGCTAGTACACAAAGAAGAGAGGCTCGATCCAGCGTTGATTCCCCCATCCCGATGATGCCCCCACAGCAAAGAGTGATGCCAGCTGAACGAACCTTCTGAAGGGTTTCGATTCGCTCTTGGTATGTGCGCGTTGTGATGATCTGGTCGTAGTACTCAGGGCTGGTATCAAGATTGTGGTTGTAGGCAGTCAATCCCGCATCTGCCAACCGAGAAGCCTGCTTTTCAGTCAGCATACCGGCAGTAACACAGGCCTCTAGTCCCAACTCCCGTACACCACTCACCATCGCAAGCATGGCTTCAAACTGGGCACCATCTCTGATCTCCCGCCAAGCCCATCCCATGCAGAAGCGATCCGCACCAGCATCTTTGGCGGCCCGTGCGCGCTCAAGCACTGTTTGGATCTGAACCACTAGATCGGGCTGCCCTTCAACATCACTACTGTTGTGCATGGACTGTGGGCAATAAGCGCAATCCTCCTGGCATCCTCCCGTCTTCACGCTGAGCAAAGAAGCCAGCTGAACCCGATAGCCAGGATTTGCCGTCCGATGCACAAGCTGGGCCTGCCAGAGCAAGTCCATAAGTGGTCGCTCCAAAAGTTCCCGCACCTCATCCACTGTCCAGTCATAACGATGAACAACGGGTTCAAAGGTGAGATCCTTGGCAATAAGCACGGTCATGGAACGACTGGAGCCAACGGTCAAGATCCCAGATGATTCGCTGCAATTGGATCCAAGCCGCCGAAACGACGACAGCGTGACTGGTAATCAAAAAGAGCTTTTGTCAAAGCTACTTCATCAAAATCAGGCCAGCACACATCGGTGACGTGAATTTCTGCATAGGCGAGTTGCCAGAGCAGAAAATTACTGATCCGTCGCTCACCACTGGTGCGGATCAGCAGGTCTGGATCAACCTCACCAGCCGTGAGCAACTCAGCCTCGAAACTGTTCTCATCAATCAAAGTTGGATCAAGATCCCCTCTTGCAGCGCGTTGTGCAAGTTTCTGTGCCGCTAGCACCAGTTCACGTCGACCACCGTAATTGGTGCAGACATTGAAGTGAATACCATTGTTCCTAACAGTGAGCTCGGTGGCCTCACTGATCAACTCCTGAAGACCTGATGGGAGACCCTCAAGGTCTCCCAGGAAACGAATCCGTACCTTTTCACGCTCAAGTGATTCCAACTCCCTCTGCAGCACACGCTCAAACAAAGTCATCAAGAAATTCACCTCATCTCCAGGGCGAGACCAATTCTCCGTAGAAAAGGCATAAGCCGTAAGGGCGCCAATGCCCCAGTCACTGCAAAGACGAAGGGTTCTCTTGAGAGCTTCTACGCCAGCGCGATGGCCAACCATCCTAGGCAGGCCCCTGGCCTTGGCCCAGCGTCCATTCCCATCCATAATCACAGCCACATGGTTAGGTAGCCGATAGGGATCAAGCCCCGAGGGACATGCACAGACCTTTGGATGGTCTGAACTAGTGGCCGAACGGCGGCTCACGGGAGTGGTTCCTCGATAGAGCTGCTCACGCTAAGCCTGGATGAAGCTTGTGTAGCAACAGCCGAAGCTTTGACTGGACTAGAGGCCCCCTTCGTGGCCGCTGCTCCTAATGAGGAACCAATCAAGGCCTTAAGCAAATCCTGCAGACGACTACTGGTGATGGGCCGTTCAAGCCGGCCCTGGCTTGCAAGAGACAATGTTCCAGTCTCTTCGGAAACCACCACACAAATACAGCGATCAAAACGTTCTGTTATCCCCAAAGCTGCTAAATGTCTCGTGCCATAACGGCTGATGCCCTGCCGCGAGAGGGGCAGAATCACACCAGCAGAAACGATCCGATTGCCCTTTACAAGTACTGCCCCGTCATGAAGGGGCGTATCAGATGCAAAAAGATTCAGCAGCAACTCACTACTTAGCTGGGCATCGATCAGCACACCAGGGTTAAGGAAGTCTTCTGGACGAAGATCACTACCCATATCAACAACAACCAATGCTCCACGGCGGCTCTGAGATAAACGTCCAGCCGCCTCAGTGAGCTGAGCAACGGTGCTGGCGGTGGCCCGTAACTCGTTCTGAGGATTGCCAAGGAGAACGGCCAGGCGACCTGTTCCCAGTAATTCCATCAAACGTCTCAGTTCCCCCTGCCAAAGGATTGCTAATGACAAAGAACAAGCCAAAACCAGCGCATCCACCAACTTTGAAGTGAGCGGAAGATTTTCAAAGCGCTGCACAAACCAAGCCAAGGCAACCAAAAAGAGGTACCCCCTCAACAACCACAGGGTGCGCCGCTCATTGACCCTAGAAAAAAGCAAGACGCCAAGGGCCGAAGCAAACAAAACATCGAGCAGGCGCGGATCTACCACCCCCCACAAGTTCACTCCCACTCCCCAGCCTTGCTTGCTCAGCCTAACGCTAAAAATCGTTCCGGCATAACGTCATATCGCAGAAGATCTTCTGGCTGCTCACGCCTCTGCACCAACTCCGAGTGGCCTGAATGAACAAGTACCGCTGCAGGTCGTGGGATGCGGTTGTAGTTAGAACTCATAGAGACGTTGTAAGCCCCTGTCGCGAACACGACCAAGACGTCTCCACTGCTGGCATATGGCAAAGCAAGGTCCTTAAGCAGAACATCCCCAGATTCACAATGCTTGCCAACCAGAGTGATCGTCTCGTCTGGCGAGGCCAAAGGGCGGTCAGCAAGGCAAGCCGTATAGAGAGATTGATACGTGATTGGGCGGGGGTTATCACTCATCCCTCCATCGACAGAAAGATAGGTACGCAGCCCTGGGATGGTCTTGCGTGATCCAACCCGATAAAGGGTGACTCCGGCAGCAGCGACCAGAGAGCGACCCGGCTCACACATCAACCGGGGCAAATCCAGTTTGCGAGAACGACAGGCTTGATTCACTGCCTCGGCAACCACCTTGACCCAGTTATCAATTGAAGGTGGATCATCAGAGCTGACATATCTGACACCTAGGCCTCCTCCAACGTTGAGATCCATGACTGGATGCCCCAGGCGCCTAGCCAGTTGCAGAGCACCAGCCATCACATCTGCCAGATCCTGATGAGGTTCCAATTCAAAGATCTGCGATCCAATATGAGCGTGGAGTCCCGTTAAGCGTGCCCAGCGACAGCCGAGTAACTGATTCAGAACCGATTCCAGCTGATCTGGATCAAAACCAAACTTGCTATCAAGATGGCCGGTGCGGATGTACTCATGGGTATGGCATTCGATGCCCGGAGTGAAACGCAACATCAACTTTGCAGGATCTGCTCCAACCGGCACCAGTTGTGAGAGGCGATCCAGATCATGCTGATTATCAGCAACGATTGTCACGCCATTGCGATAGGCAAGCAGCAGCTCCTGATCAGATTTGTTGTTGCCATGAAGCACAATGCAATCGCCTGGCACACCTCCCTTCAAAGCGGTAAGCAACTCACCTGCTGAGACCACATCCAGCCCAAAACCTTCTGAAGCCACCAGGCTGCTCATCATCAATGAGCTATTGGCCTTAGAGGCATAGATAGGAAGAGATGGCCCTGGATAGTGACGCTGTAATGCCCCACGGTATGACTGACAAGCTGCCCTCAAAGTGGCTTCATCAAGCACATAGAGAGGTGTGCCATAACACTCCGCCAATTCGCTCAGTTGACAGCCTCCAACGATCAAGCGTGATTGCGCATCAAGTTCGGTTGTAATCGGCGCGAGGTTGCAATTGGGGCTAAGGGGATCCCGCCCAGGCTCATAGGGGCTGGATGACATCATGGCGATGGACGAGGAAATTAGTTAGAGGGATCAATGTAGGCATCAATCCCCCCAAGGAAGGGGTTAGGCATGTTGAAGCACGACATCCAAGCAATGGAAGTCATCCATCTAGGGCCGGAACAGATCAATGCGTGCATGGAGCTGAATCAACTCGCACTCAATGGCCTCTGGAGCAAACAGCAATGGATTCAGGAATTGATCGATTCCCGCAGTCTCTGCATGGGAGTGCTCAAGTCTTCAACACTGCTTGCTTTGGCCTGTGGCTGGCTAGTGGTAGACGAACTTCATCTCACCGCAATAGGCGTTCATCCTCAACATCGCAGACAGGGCCTTGCCCGTCTGCTGCTATCAAAGTTGCTCGAGCAAGGTCAACGAACAGGAGCCATCCACGCCACACTCGAAGTTGCCAGAAACAATTCGGCGGCCAGAGGGCTTTACGAAAGCTGCGGATTCAAGACAGCAGGATGTCGTCATCACTATTACAGCAACGGCCAAGATGCTCTGATTCAGTGGCGAAGCTTAGGGAAGCAGGCTGAGCCAAGACAAAAGATTTGAATAAGTACGGATTACCGTCCGGGAAATACAACGAAGACAAACATCTTAGCTACTTCATTGTTACTATTGAAACCACTAACTCCCTTGCAGTAAAGGGACAAGGCCAAATAATCCAACAGCTCACATTCCAACACCAACCCTGATAAGTTAGAGATAGATTCACGTGCCCCGGACCATGTTCGAGCGGTTTACCGAGAAGGCCATCAAGGTGATCATGCTGGCCCAGGAAGAGGCCCGGCGTCTTGGTCATAATTTCGTGGGCACCGAGCAGATTCTTTTGGGATTGATCGGTGAGGGCACAGGTGTGGCAGCGAAGGTTCTCAAGTCAATGAGCGTGAACCTTAAAGACGCCCGCGTTGAAGTTGAAAAGATCATTGGCCGTGGTTCAGGCTTCGTCGCCGTAGAAATCCCCTTTACTCCCAGAGCAAAGCGCGTACTGGAACTCTCTCTAGAAGAAGCCCGACAACTTGGCCACAATTACATCGGTACAGAACATTTACTGCTTGGTCTCATCCGAGAAGGAGAGGGTGTAGCAGCCCGAGTCCTCGAAAACCTTGGTGTAGACCTAGCAAAGGTGCGCACCCAAGTAATCCGCATGCTCGGAGAAACCGCCGAGGTCACTGCAGGCGGAGGTGGAGGCAAAGGCTCAACGAAGACAGCCACACTTGATGAATTCGGCAGCAACCTGACCCAGCTAGCCAATGAATCCAAGCTTGATCCTGTTGTCGGGCGACAAAATGAAATCGATCGTGTTATTCAGATCCTCGGAAGACGCACAAAGAACAACCCTGTACTGATTGGAGAGCCTGGAGTTGGCAAAACAGCAATTGCTGAAGGCCTCGCTCAACGCATCCAACAGGGAGATATTCCCGACATCCTTGAAGAAAAGAGGGTTCTAACCCTCGACATCGGCCTGCTAGTTGCTGGAACCAAATACCGGGGAGAATTCGAAGAACGGCTCAAAAAGATCATGGAAGAGATCAAAGCCGCAGGCAACGTGATCCTGGTCATCGATGAAGTGCACACACTGATTGGGGCAGGCGCTGCAGAAGGTGCCATCGATGCCGCCAACATTCTCAAACCAGCGCTAGCTAGAGGAGAACTGCAGTGCATTGGTGCCACCACTCTTGACGAATATCGAAAACACATCGAACGGGATGCTGCCCTAGAACGCCGATTTCAGCCGGTCATGGTTGGCGAGCCATCGATCGCTGAAACCATTGAAATCCTGCAAGGATTAAGGGAGCGTTACGAACAACATCACCGCCTAAAAATCACAGACGAAGCCCTAGATGCCGCAGCAAACCTAGGCGATCGCTATATCTCTGACCGCTTCCTGCCGGATAAGGCCATCGACTTAATCGATGAAGCTGGCAGCCGCGTGCGTTTGCTTAACTCCAAACTTCCCCCTGCGGCAAAAGAGGTTGACAAAGAATTACGCAAGGTTCAAAAGGAAAAAGAAGATGCCGTTCGTGATCAGGACTTCGCCAAAGCCGGGGAATTACGTGAAAAAGAAGTTGAGCTAAGAGAGAAGATCCGCACTCTGCTTCAAAGCAGTCGCCAAGGTAGTGAGGACTCGCCCCCCGCTGAGGTGGAAAATGCTGTTCGTTCCAGCGATGAGACGCCAACGCCTCAACCTGAAAAAGAGACAACAGCTGCATTAATTCCTCATCTCACCACACCGCTGGTGACAGAAGAAGATATTGCCAACATCGTGGCGGCTTGGACCGGAGTACCTGTACAAAAGCTCACCGAAAGCGAATCAGTGAAGCTCCTAAACATGGAGGAAACCCTCCACCAGAGGCTGATTGGCCAAGATGAAGCCGTCAAAGCAGTCTCGAAAGCCATCCGTCGAGCCAGGGTGGGCCTCAAAAACCCCAATCGCCCCATTGCCAGTTTCATCTTTTCAGGCCCTACTGGCGTGGGCAAAACCGAACTAACCAAAGCTCTCGCCACCTACTTCTTTGGTAGCGAAGAAGCCATGATCCGACTAGACATGTCGGAATTCATGGAGCGACATACGGTCAGCAAGCTGATCGGATCACCTCCTGGCTATGTGGGGTTCAACGAAGGGGGACAACTCACCGAAGCTGTTCGTCGCAGACCTTATACCGTTGTGCTCTTCGACGAAATCGAGAAGGCACATCCAGATGTTTTTAACCTGCTGCTTCAATTATTGGAAGATGGTCGACTAACTGACTCCAAAGGAAGAACAGTGGACTTCAAGAATACCTTGATCATTATGACTTCGAATATCGGTTCAAAAGTGATTGAGAAAGGAGGCGGAGGACTTGGCTTCGAATTCTCAGGTGAAAACGCAGAAGACAGTCAATACAACCGAATCAAATCCCTTGTCAACGAAGAACTAAAACAATACTTCCGTCCTGAATTTCTGAACCGTCTCGATGAAATTATCGTCTTCCGCCAACTCAGTAGAAATGAGGTGAAAGAAATCGCTGAGATCATGCTTCAAGAAGTGTTCTCTCGCATGCAAGACAAAGGGATCACTCTCACTGTTTCAGATGCATTCAAAGAACGACTAGTGGAAGAGGGATACAACCCCTCTTATGGAGCGAGGCCGCTACGAAGGGCTGTCATGCGACTCATGGAAGACAGTCTTGCCGAGGAAGTGCTTACTGGCCGCATCAAGGACGGTGATTCTGCGGAGATGGATGTGGATGACAACAAGCAAATCGTTGTACGCCATATCAGCAAAACTGCTGCCACACCGGAACTCGCTGGAGCAGGCGTCTGACACCTCTCCTACATCAATGAACAAAAACAATTTGCCTGAGGAGGTCTCTCACTGCGCTCACTCCATCGCCCCCGCAAAGGTTGTTAGGGGAGAAAGGGCGTGGGAAGAAAGCCATCAACTCATTGCCTCGATTTGCCGCTCACCTTTACTTCTTGGACGCAGCATCGCCACGGCTGAGTTACGCCAGGGATTACTCAACAACCTCAGGGACCTTGGACTCAACACAGTTTCTGCTGAGCTCAAGCACGATTGCTGCGAGATGGATCTCAAGCGGATCAATGCTCTTGCCTTGTACAACTCCTGCGACGGTGTAATTGCCGCAGGTGGGGGCAAGGTGCTAGATGCCGGGAAGCTTTTGGCCCATCGGCTAAGCATCCCATGCATCACAGTTCCATTGAGTGCAGCCACCTGTGCCGGTTGGACCGCCCTCGCCAATATCTATTCACCAACAGGTGCTTTTCAACGCGATCAAGTTCTGGCTCGATGTCCACATCTGATGATCTTTGATCATGGTCTCGTGCGTCAGGCTCCTCCAAGGACTCTCGCAAGCGGCATCGCAGATGCAATCGCCAAATGGTACGAAGCGTCTGTCAGCAATGGCTCCAGCAACGATGGCTTAATTCAACAAGCTGTGCAGATGGCAAGGGTCTTGCGCGATCAGCTTCTGCTTGATGGGCCTGAAGCGCTGAAAGATCAAAACAGCCTGGCCTGGATCAGAGTTGCCGAAGCCTGCGCACTAACTGCAGGGCTGATCGGAGGGATTGGCGGTTCTCGCTGCCGTACTGCCGCTGCCCACGCGGTACACAACGCACTCACGCAATTAAAAAATTGCCATGAGGTCCTTCATGGAGAAAAGGTGGGTTACGGGATTCTCGTACAGTTGCGTCTTGAGGAGATTGTTGGAGGCCATCAACTGGCCGGACAAGCAAGGCGACAGCTGATTCCATTCCTCAAAGGACTTGATCTACCTGTAAATCTTGAGGATCTGGGCCTATCGAATTTGAGTCTTCACGAGCTGCATGAGGTCTGCCAATTCGCCTGTCAAAAAGGCTCTGACCTATACCAACTGCCGTTTCCCGTCAATTCCAGCGCCCTACTCGAAGCACTCCTCGGCGCTAGCGACAATGGCCCGGTCCCCGTCGAATCCACAGTCACCAAGCGAATGGCAGCCTCTTGAACCTCAAAACTGGAATGGCAGCTCAAACAATCGCCTCGTCAGAAACCCTTTTACGTCAGCTCACACCACAACTTCTGGATCCATTAGCCCGTGACCTGGCCAATCAAGTTCAGTGGTGGTCTTTACCGGGGCTTGTCCCATGCTCGACCTCAGAGCCTGAGTCCTACCCAGTAGCCATCACTGGCGAGGGAGCTCCAGTGCTGCTGCTGCATGGGTTTGATAGCAGCTTCCTTGAATTCCGACGCCTAGCTCCGTTATTAAGCCCTCACCATCAGCTTGTGATTCCGGATTTGTATGGTTTTGGCTTCACTCCCCGTCCCTCTGAAGCTGACTATGGACAAGAGGCGCTCATCCGTCACCTCGATGAACTGCTAGCCCATCTGCCCTCTAATACTTCAGTGGGAGTCATCGGAGCATCAATGGGAGGTGCTATTGCCATGGAGCTTGCTCGACGTCATCCAAAACAAATCAACCGCTTGCTCTTACTTTCGCCTGCAGGATTAACAGGACGGCCAAAACCTATCCCTCCAGGCCTAGATCAACTGGGCGCATGGATCCTTAGTCAACCGGCCGTGCGACGCAGCATCTGCCGCCAAGCCTTCGCTGATCCCAAAAACTCTGTCGGAGATGCTGAGGAACAAATCGCTTCCCTTCATCTACAGGTATCAGGCTGGAGGAGATCACTAGCTGCCTTTGCCCGCAGTGGAGGGATCGCCAATTGCGGAACACCGCTACCCCAGCAACCACTTCATGTGATCTGGGGTGCCAACGACCGTATTCTAAATGGACCTCAGAGACGGGAAGCCCTCACCCTGCTGGGGTCTCAAGTGGAAGAACTTGACAACTGCGGCCATTTACCACATCTCGACCATCCCAAGATTGTCGCCCAACGCTGGCTTCAAGCTTTGTCCTAGCCATGGGAGATCCTTCATCCACCACCACCAGTAGCGGGCCTTTACTGCAACTCCTCGCCAATGGTCTAAAGATTTGGGTCCGCCGACAATGCGATGCCGTTGGTGAACTGAAGCTGGAACTGCACGGATCTGCTCTGGAGCTCTTGAGAGGTCGTCTTTCAGGAGTCAGTCTCATGGCCAAGGAGGTGATCTTTCAAGGCCTGCCATTGCATTACGCCGAATTAAAAAGCGGCCCCCTCAGGCTGAACATGAACCTCGGCAAATCAGCCCAGGCTGTGACTCTCGAGCAAAGCTTCGATCTTCAGGGAACTGTATCAATCACGGACAAAGACCTCAATCAGGTCCTGCTATCAGATCCATGGAGATGGCTTGGCGATTGGCTAGCAGAAGAGCTCATTGGCATAACGCCTCTTGGAGGACTTCAAATCAACAACGACACCTTGGAATTACAAGCTCCAGTGATTGGTCAACAAGAACCGGCAAGACGACGTTTTCTAATCAGAGCGGATCAAGGAACCGTGCTGATTAGACACCAGGATGTGGATCTAGAAGCTTCACTACCCATGGACCCTGCTATTCACATTGAAGAAGCCGTTCTGAACGGTGGACAACTTCACCTCAAGGGTCGCGCATCAGTAACACCCTGATCGCATTAACTCATGACAGGCAGGATCAGCGTTACTGCGTAATACACCACTGCAGGAGTGAAGAGATAGCTATCAATGCGATCAAGGATGCCGCCATGACCAGGCAGCGCATCACCAGAATCCTTAAGACCCGCATCTCGTTTCATCATCGACTCGATCAGGTCTCCAACCAGCGCAAATAATGCAACCAAAACTCCAAGCAGCACGCCCAGCAAAAACCCCAATGGCCAAGCCAAAAGCTCACCGGCAACTGCCCCTATAGTCATTGCGCAAAACAGGCCTCCGACAGCACCTTCCACAGTCTTGCCAGGCGAAATAGACGATAAAGGTAGGCGTCCAAAACGACGTCCCAATTCATAAGAGCCAATATCACTAGCGACGATCATCAGGCAAGCCACCAAAGTGATCGCCATCCCAGAAGTCAACCAGCCTGCACACCAGCCAGGAAGCTGACCCAGCCCAGGAGCAAGATCGATAGCACTCAAATTACGCAATCGCAACCAATGACTGGGTAAAAAACCCAAGTAAAACAACCCAAAGATCGAGGCGGCGATATCGGCAATGGAGCCGGTGATCGGCTGAAGCAACAACCAACCGCAAATGGCGGCTCCAGAGAGAGGCAGCACTGCTGCAGCAAGATCAGATGGCAACCCGCCAACCACACCCCACTGTGTACTGATCAGCAACAACTGACAGGCCACAAGAGTCGTTTTCGTCGCCGGCCTGATTCCGGTGAACTTCGCCATGCGGAAAAACTCAAGCAAAGCAAGGTGCACGATCACACCCAAACCAACCGTGAACCACCAACCCCCTAAAGCAACCACCACCAAACCGAAAGCTCCGGCAGCCAGGCCACTGCTAATCCGCTGGCTGGAAGATCCGGCTGCAACCAATCTCCATCGAAAGGCCTCTGCTCTCACGCCCACACCATTGATGGTCTTACAAGGCCAGAACTTTTACCGTACCAGCGATCTGCTCGGGCCAAAGGTTCTGCTGCTCTAAAAGCCAGTCCACACGTCTGTGATCCAGCTTCTCACCCGGCACTAGCAAGGGAATCCCTGGAGGATAAGGACAGATTAACTCCGCAGCGACTCTCCCTACCGCATCAGCAATCGACACTCTCCGACTTTGAGCGCGCCAAGCCAAGCCACAAGCCATTGCTGGTGCTGTAATGCGCGGCAGTGGCGGGGGCGTAAAAACTGGCAAGGGTAGGCCCTTACCTTGGGCCTCAAGGAGTCCCCGCCAGCAACGATGCATCAGCCTGACCAATCCACGCTGGGGCGCCAAGCCAAGACAGAACGTTAGGCAGCCTGGTTCTGGAAGTTCGCCCACCAGCCCCCTGGCCATCAGCCAAGCATCTGCTTCAAGTCCGCTGATACCCTCTGCAGCGGTGTGCAAAATCAGCCGCAAGGGATCCTGGTTTTCAAGCAAAGGCAATCCCAACTGACGAAGTTGAACCGCCAATTCGCGAGCATCCTTGAGGCGCGTTCCCAGCTTGTGCAAGCCTGCAGGCTTGCACAAGTCACTCAGCGACGCTTCACAAGAAGCCAGCAAGAGTGCGCTTGGACTGGTGGTTTGCAACCAGCCGAGACTGCGCTCGACAGCTTTGGGATCAACGCGATCCCCTTGGCTCCAAAGCACTGCCGTCTGAGTCAAACCGGCAGCAGATTTGTGCAATGAGTGGACGATTAAGTCAGCACCTGCTGTGATCGCAGAATCAGGCAAAGATGCATCCACCCGACTAGCGAAATGAGCACCATGAGCCTCATCCACTAATACCGGCCAACCCCGAGAATGAAGCTCAACAACCATGGGCTTGAGATCCGTCGCATAGCCCTGATAAGTGGGATGCACCAACACAGCTGCAGCGATCTCAACACCAGCGATAGGAAGTTCATTCAAAACGTCCTTCAACCAAGGTCCATCAGGGGGAAACACATGACCCCGATCAACCATGAAAGGCAGGTCAAACAAGACAGGCGTGAGATCGCCCAAAACACAAGCCTGAATGAGGCTGCGATGGACATTTCGAGGCATCAACACAGCCTGACCAGGCCTTGCTATTGCCAAGAGAGCAGCCTGCAAGAGGCCTGTCGCGCCATTGACGCCATACCAACCCCGCTCAGCCCCGATAGCAATCGCTGCCTGCCTTTGACTCTCTGCTACTGCCCCCTGCTGCATCAATGGCCCACCCAACTCAGGAAGTTCCGGCAGATCCCAGATGCCAGCTCGATGGCGCAACATTGCACGCAGATCATCAGGCAAGCCAGCCCCACGACCATGAGCGGGGAGATGCAAGCTGCGACCACGGTCGCGAGTCAGCAGGGGAAGAAAGCCCATGAAGGTGAATCGCCGTTTCTAAAGTCTGATGATCAACGTGCCCAGGCGGTCTGTTGAACAGCTCCAATCCATCGTCCGCTTCAGCATCCCGCAAAGCCCCGATGCGTTACGACGCCAATCAGGATCTGCTCTGGTTACTAGCCAGGCCCTGGGTGTGGATACCTCGATTGATTCATGTGCTCACCTCACTGCTCACACTGTCGGTGAGAGTGCTGGCTCAGGGCTCTAACAACGACGAAGAGGCACAAAAAAGGCTCGCAAAAAAACTGCTCATCACCCTCACCAACCTCGGGCCTTGCTTTATCAAGGTGGGCCAAGCCCTTTCCACCCGACCAGACCTAATCAAGCGTGAATGGCTCGAGGAACTCACCAGCCTTCAAGACAATCTGCCCTCCTTCAACCATGCCACGGCCCTCGCCACATTGGCAGAAGATCTTGGGGCTCCAGCTAGTCAACTCTTTGAAGAGTTTCCTAACCAACCAATTGCTGCAGCCAGCCTTGGCCAGGTCTACAAAGCTCGCCTACACGGCAATCAATGGGTAGCAGTGAAAGTACAACGTCCTCAACTGGCGTTCATCTTGCGCCGCGACCTCGTCATCATCCGCCTTCTCGGCGTGCTGTCAGCACCAGTGCTCCCGCTCAACTTGGGCTTTGGACTAGGCAACATCATTGATGAATTTGGTCGCAGCCTATTTGAGGAGATTGACTACGAACAAGAAGCTAACAATGCTGAACGATTTGCGGCTCTTTTCGCCAAAGACCCAACGGTGACGGTCCCGAGGGTGGAGAGATTGCTGTCATCCCGCCGTGTACTAACCACAAGCTGGATCGAGGGCACGAAGCTACGAGATCGCAAGGAGTTACAAGCCCAACTTCTTAATCCAACAGCACTGATCAGGACGGCCGTCATCAGCGGTCTTCAACAACTTTTTGAGTTCGGCTATTTCCATGCTGATCCTCACCCAGGCAACATTTTTGCCCTCAGTGGTCAAAGCAAAAGGATGGGTCATCTTGCCTACTGCGATTTCGGCATGATGGATTCAATTAGTGATGACGATCGTCTCACTCTTACTGGAGCAGTAGTTCACCTAATCAACAACGATTTCAATGCTCTAGCTAAAGACTTTCAAAAGCTGGGATTCCTTAGTTTAACAAGTGATCTAACGACAATCATACCGGCACTAGAAGAAGTACTTGGTGGCTCTCTTGGTGAATCAGTGGAGTCCTTCAACTTCAAGGCAATAACCGATCGTTTCTCAGAACTGATGTTCGATTACCCCTTCAGAGTCCCGGCGAGATTTGCCTTGATCATCCGAGCTGTTGTTAGTCAAGAAGGTCTTGCATTAAGGCTAGATCCAGAGTTCAAGATCATCGCAATTGCCTACCCATATGTGGCCAAACGTCTACTGGCAGGAGACTCAATGGAGATGCGAGAGAAACTGATGGAGGTGATTTTTGATAATAATGGGCACCTGCGCCTTGAGCGAATTGAAAGTTTACTGAAAGTGATAAGCCAAGACGCTGTAGCACCAGATGCAGAACTAATCCCTGTAGCAGGAGCAGGCCTAAAACTGCTACTTGGCCCAGATGGATCCACTTTGCGTAGTCGTCTACTGATGACATTGATCAAAGACGAGCGTTTAAGCGCATCTGATATCAAGGCCTTAATGAGCCTGCTAAGGCGAACCTTCAGCCCTCGCAAGGTCGCAAATGGCATGTTGCAAACCCTTACTCCACGAACCACCTAAACATGGGGATGAAGAATAACAATCGCTAGGGGAAAAGAAACCACTCCAAAATAAAAGTCTCTGCCATTCTTTAATGCCCTGATTCCACAATAGCTATCTATCGATTGGCACGAAGATTTAGCAATAATCCAACTAAGTTATACTCATACCATGCTAAACAGGCAATGACAAAGGGAAGAGAATATGCAACTGATACGGACGAGAGTTGGGATAAATTAATCCAGGAATAATCCCTAAAGCTTAGCTTTGGTTGTCGACTCTCAGAAAACTAAAAAGCAAGTTTCAAACCGCCATATAAGCCTCAAGTTCAAACGAAGAGGTTCGCATCAGCGCCAAGCCTTCCCTCTCCAGACGGCGTGTTCGATCGCGACTCATTCCTAAAGTCTTAGCAATCCCGGTGAGGTTCATCGGCTCGCCTCCGTCGATTCCATAACGCATCCGCAGCACACGACCCTGCAGCTCGGGCAACTTTTCTAGCAAGGTACGTAAATCGCCTTTCATGCAATCCACTTCCACCTTCTCACTCGGTAACTCCTCTTCCCCGGCAAGCAACTCAAGCAACTCCGTTTCATCCCCATCTCCCACCTTCATCTCCAAACTCATCGGCTGACGGGCACGGCACATCAGATCCTTCACCTCCTCCTCGGGCAACTCCACAAACTCTGCAAGTTCGCTCACTGTTGGCGTGCGCCCCATCTCCTGACTTAATTCTCGCTGGCCTTTCTTGAGCTTGTTCAGCATCTCCGTGATGTGGATCGGCAGACGGATCGTTCGGCTCTTCTCCGCAATCGCACGCGTGATCCCCTGACGAATCCACCAATACGCATAGGTCGAAAACTTGTAGCCACGTGTTGGGTCGAACTTCTCTACTCCCCTCACCAAGCCGATCGTTCCCTCTTGGATCAAATCAAGCAGCTCCATATTCCGTTTGGTGTACTTCTTGGCAACACTCACCACTAAGCGCAGGTTCGCAGACACCATCCGCTCCTTCGCACGTCGTCCGCTCTGCAACTTCTTCTTGAGCTGCAACGCAGTCAATCCAGCTGCCTTCGCTAGCTCTTTATGACTCGCTGGCTCACCTGTTTGACCTTCCAGTTCAGACTCAAGCTGCTCTAAAGACATCAACTCCTGCACCTGACGACCCAGCGTGATCTCCTGCTCATGGCTCAGTAGCGGCACTCGACCGATATCGCGCAGGTACGAACGCACCAGGTCGACATCTGAAAGCACCGCCAAGGGAGCCATACTGAATAACGAAACAACCAGGTTTCCTAATTTACCATCGTTTGCCATGAGCAAATCAATGGCTTGCGGACGAATTCCACACCATTGCCAAAATGAAGAAGGCTTTAAAATCGAGAATCAACGTTTTATCTTCAAGCGCCATCAATAGAGACAGTCTTTTGATGCGCCAAGCACTTGCAAAGCCTTATCTATAATGATGCCCTCGAAAACCTCACCACATCTTCCAAAACACTCTTCCAACTATTAAATGTTTGGAGATGGATATGGTGCAGCTGGTTCTCGGCGCCCGCTGAAAACCATGCTGACAACATTGGCATGAAGCAACAAAGACTGCAAAAGCTGATTGCAGCGTCAGGACTCTGCTCCCGGCGCCATGCCGAGCAGCTCCTCCAGCAAGAGCGGGTAACGTTGAATGGCCATCTTGCAAAGCTTGGCGACAAGGCCGATCCAGAGCTTGACAAGATCTCTGTAGATGGGCGTGTGCTCAATTCCAACACCGAAACAAGAGTGTTGCTGTTCAACAAACCTGCGGGGGTGATCACTAGTTGTCATGATCCCCACGGGCGAGTGACTGTCTTCAGCATGCTGCCCGACAAACTATGCAAGGGTCTTCATCCTGTAGGCAGACTTGATGCCGATAGCCGAGGAGCTCTGCTAATCACCAACCAAGGAGAGCTCACGCTGCGATTGACCCATCCACGCTATGCACATCACAAGACTTACCAAGTCTTGGTGGAAGGCAAACCCTCAGCCCTAGTGCTCTCAAGCTGGCGACATGGCGTCATGCTTGATGGGAAAACAACCTTGCCCGCTGAACTAGAGCTTTTGCAATCACACTCAAACCAAAGCCTTTTGAAGATTGTTCTAAGGGAAGGCCGCAACCGGCAAATCCGTCGCGTAGCCGAACAACTAGGTCACCCTGTATTAGACCTTCAACGCACTGCGATTGCAAATGTTGCCCTAGACGCATTACCAGAAGGGTGCTGGCGCGCTCTTGACGAGAGAGAATGGACTCCCCTACTGAAAATCACCAAGCCCTCAATGTGTTGATGCGCTTGATAAAGCCATCCAATTGAAACGCCGATGCGACTAAACCTTCCATGGCAAAAATCAAGATCTGAAGTCGAAACCAGACAAGATCCACAACAGATATTCCAGAGTTCATTACTGGAAGCTGGTCGACAACTCAGAGAGCGTCGCGAACAGTGTGGAATGAGCCTGCGTGATTTAGCTGAAGAAACACGAATCACGACCCCCGTTTTAGAAGCAATTGAACGGGGGTGGGTCAAACGACTACCAGAGCCAGCCTATCTGTGCTCAATGCTGCCGCTGCTGGAGCAGCATCTTGAACTAGCCCCAGGCAGCCTCAACGGGGCCATGCCAGAACGCAATGCCAGGAACCAAACTCATGCCAACAGGGGCCTGACGCGATTCACCCCCGGCAGCATCGATGTCTTCACTACCTGGCAAGGGAGTGTGATTTATGCCGTGGTCATGCTCAGCAGCCTCTTGGCCCTCAATCACCAGCAAAAGCATCTTGCTGCACTCAACAGTCAAACACTCTCGCCAATCACAGTCAGCCTTGAATCCCTTGATGATCAGCACGCAAGCGAGACAGCCAACCCCGCCCTTGATGGCCTAAGACCCCTGGAAGAAGCTCAAAAACGATCTCCAGAACAATGGCTCAACGCAACCCTTATCCAGCACCAAGCTCAGGATGAGATAGGTCTACTGGAGATCAATCTCAGTCAGCCACGTATGCTCAAAATCAAGAGCGCTGGAAAAGATCTCACAAATCTCAGAGAAGCTCAGGGGACACTCACTCTTCAATTGCGGCCACCCCTCCTACTAGAAATCAAGCCTCCAGCTGCTCCTGAGGACAGCGTCATTTGGAAGGGCCAGGCGCATACTCCCGAACCCAATCATCCTGGGATTTACCTACTCGCAGATGCCGTCAGCAAACCGGCTGCCGATTCAAGCGAACGTCCCCAGACAGCTCCTCTCTCGCCATAGCCGCTCAGGGCTCCATCAAGAGCTGAATCAAAGCAAGACAACCGCCAACACCAATTTCCCTCGACAGTGCCAGGGGTGTTGAAACGAGCTGCATCATCTAAATGAAGCAAATCCTGCACTGGGGTCATCACTAAACACGCCTCTGTCGCTAGGCCCAGCTCCAGCAACTGCCAACCAGGGGCATGAACGGCACCCTTCAATCGATCTGCGACCCGCTCACGGGCTTCGAGATCAAGCTGCTGCCACCAACCCAGCGTCGTTGGATTGTCGTGAGTGCCTGTATAAACCACCCAGTGATGACCCTGAATATTTTCAGGTAGATAGGGATTACTGGGATTGCCATCAAAAGCAAACTGGAGAATTTTCATTCCAGGCAAACCAAATTGGTCTCGTAGCGCTTCCACATCAGCAGTAATCACTCCCAGATCTTCTGCAACCAGTGGCAAGCTGCCACCAGCATCACGCCTTAGCCGCTTCAATAGAGCGGCCCCTGGAGAAGACCGCCACTCCCCGTGCTCAGCTGTCGAATCGGAACCAGGAACTGCCCAATAAGACGCAAGCGCCCTGAAATGGTCGAGGCGCAAAAGATCCACCTGTTGCCATTGACGCACAAAGCGGCTACGCCACCAATGGAATCCACTCAAGCGATGCCGCCACCAGCGATAAACAGGCGTGCCCCAGAGTTGTCCTGTACTGGAGAAATAATCAGGGGGAACACCACTTTGGATCTCAAGCTCCCCGCCTTGAAGAATCGAAAACAGGCCCTGATGACTCCAGACGTCAGCGCTATCGCGCGCAACATAGAAAGGCAGATCACCAAACAACAAAACGCCAAGCTCGCCTGCTAGATGTCTCAGTGCTTGCCACTGCCGATCAAGCTGCCATTGCAGCAAACGATGTTCAAGCAGAGCCTCCTGATGATGACCTTTCCAGGCATTGAGGGCACTACGTTGATGAGCTGCCAAGCCTGCCGGCCATTCCCACCAAGGAAGGCCTTGATGCTGACGACGGAGCTCCATAAATAAAACATGGTCCTCAAGCCAGAACTGCTTGCCACACCAACTCTCAAAGGCAAGATGATGATCTCTAGCCTGCTCAGACCAAGCCTCCCTTAAGGCTATGCCAAGTCGCTGACTGCGAAGGTCAGCCAGAGCAAAATCAACCGAGGCGCAAGGCTCCTGGATAGGAACTGTTCCTGGCAACTCACGCAGAACGGATGCGGACAGGAAATCCTCATCAACAAGATCATCGGCATCAAGCAACCAAGGGTTCAGAGCAAAGCTTGAAGGGGAGCTGTAGGGAGACCCTGTCGCATCAGGAGGAGCCAAAGGCAACAACTGCCACACACCGATGTCATGGCGAGCAAGTGATTGCAACCAAGCCCTTGAAGGGGCACCGAAACTGCCGCAAACTGGACTGACAGGCAGTGCTGTGGGATGAAGTAACACCCCGGTCGTGCGGACTAACGCTGAACTGCCCTCAACCATCAAAAAACACCAGACAATAAAAACAACAGTGGAATCTGATCGAAGTCAGCATCTAGATCAGCCATTAGCCCCAATCAATCTTGGAAGGGCTTAGGCCGGGTCGTTACATACTCGCAAGATGCCTTGTCAGAAGTCTCGGTTAGGCCAAAAGCCATTGGACTTTTAACCCTAAAGAGCTGTAGTTGAGCAAGACTGTGATGCCGCTGTCCTCAACACGGTTGATGCCTACACAACATTCAGGCAGAACGCCAACGCCATCAAGCGTGGGTCACTGGATGGGGAAATATCCAGGCCGTACCTTGCTACGCCTGGCTGCGACCCTGGGTGGTCTTTGGCTGGCAAGCACGGCCCTGGGGCTGCTCTGGCCGAAGCCCGATCAAGTCGCCAAAGGCGATCCATCAGTGGACAAAGCAACCTCCCTAGCGCCGCTTCCCAAACAACCAATCATCATCTTGTTAGTGGGCATTGATTCGGACCAACTGAACGATCTCACAAACCAAGCTGCACCGATGGGTTCAGCCAATGCAGACAGCCTGATGCTCGTGAAGGTAGCGGCCAAGCAACCTGTTGAAGTGCTTCAACTGCCGATTGAACTCGCTGTGACCCTGCCTGGAAGCAATGGGATGCAACCACTAGCGTCAAGTTACGGGCGGGGGGGGATTGCCCTTACCGCCGATGTGATTACGGAAATCCTCGGCCTTAGAAAAGGACAACCCCACCGCTTTGTGGTGATCCCCCGCAAAGCTCTAAGAGTCCTTGTCGATGGGCTCGGAGATGTGGAGGTGAACCTCAACGCGCCTTTTAAACACCAAGACAATACCCAGAACTATGCGGTGGACTTGCAAGCAGGACGGCAGAGACTCAATGGAGGCCAGGTAGAACAACTGGTTCGCTACCGCGCTGGTCCTGAAGAAGAAAGCGGTCGGCGTCAAAGGCAACAATGGATCCTGAACGGTCTGTCTAGACAATTGCGACAGCCAAACACCCTCGCAAAACTCCCCAAACTTCTGAAAGAGTTTTCAAAAGAAGTGCAAACCGATTTAACCCCTCGTGAGTTGTTAAGCCTCACGGCAGCGGCTCTTAGCAACAATCAATTCCCAATCATCAGCGAATTACCTTTAGCCCCACGAGCCGGGGAACAAACCCTGCGGCAACTCAAGGCAAGCCACCCCATGCCGCTCTGGCCGCAGGGCAACTAACAGGGCCTCATCAATCGGACGACAGCAGCAGCCGTCGACGCAATTGCACCACGACCTCCTCCAAAGAGGGCCCCTGCTGCAAGCCGCCCCCATTAGGGACTGCTGACAAAGCTGAGGGATCATCTGGAAGCAAACCGAACCAAGGCAAACCATCCGAGCGGCGAAGGCTGAGGTTCCATGGGCCACCCAATTGCAGAACCCCAATCAGAGGAACATTGAGGGCCGCACAGAGCGCTACATAAGCAGGTGCCACTCCAGGAATCTCCCCAGAGGGCAAAGGCGACACCATCAAAATGGTGGGCTGGCGCCATGCTCCCAGAGCCTCCAGCCAGCTACCACCATCTGGATGAAACATGGCTGGATCACCACTCAGTTGCACCATTCCCCCCTCCGCAGGCAACAAACCAAGAACCTGATGGGGATTTTCAGAACAGCGATGATGGCTCAACTCAACGCCCCAAGCGCTAGCTAAAAGCAAGCAACCAGACCGCATCCGAACATCAGGGAGGGGGCCTGCACCAACCAGAAAAGGGATGGGAGCAATCATCAGGCGACCCTACATAGAGAAGAAGTTGAGATGAGAGCCTTTGCACCACTAGCATCGGAGTACAGCTGATATTGCTCGCTGGCGACGTGACGAGTTTTCTGACCGCAGCCCGTACCGAACAAGAGAGCATCAGCTATGACATGCAGCGTCTGCGCTTGTTCAGCGGCACCTCAAATCCAGCTCTTGCAAGAGAGATTGCGGCCTACCTAGGTGTTCCCGATGGTCCAAGGATCTGCAAACGGTTCGCAGATGGTGAGCTCTATGTACAAATCCAGGAATCGATCCGAGGTTGTGACGTCTTCCTGATTCAGCCCACCTGCGCGCCAGTGAACGACAATTTGATGGAACTGCTGATCATGGTTGATGCCTGTCAGCGCGCCTCTGCCAGGCAGATCACTGCAGTAGTTCCCTATTACGGCTATGCAAGAGCCGACCGCAAAACGGCTGGCCGCGAGTCAATCACTGCCAAGCTCACAGCAAACCTGCTGGTGAAATCTGGCGTGAACAGAGTCCTCGCCATGGATCTGCATTCCGCCCAAATCCAGGGCTACTTTGACATCCCTTGCGATCACATCTACGGCTCACCAGTCTTGGTTGATTACCTCGCAGCACAAGAACTAAACGAAGTCGTGGTGGTGTCTCCAGATGTTGGAGGAGTCGCACGAGCCCGAGCCTTTGCGAAACAAATGAGGGATGCGCCACTGGCAATTATTGATAAGCGCCGATCAGGTCACAACGTTGCCGAAAGTCTCACAGTGATCGGCGATGTTGCTGGGAAAACAGCCATCCTGATCGACGACATGATCGACACTGGGGGAACCATTTGCTCAGGGGCTCGCCTTCTTCGACAACAAGGGGCTAAACGGGTGATTGCCTGTGCCTCCCATGCCGTGTTTTCGCCCCCCGCCTGCGAACGATTATCCGAAGAAGGATTATTCGAACAAGTCTTGGTTACCAACAGCATTCCCATCGCTGCGGAACGACACTTCCCTCAATTGCAGGTACTTTCAGTGGCCAATATGCTTGGCGAAGCGATTTGGCGCATCCATGAGGAAAGCTCTGTGAGCTCAATGTTTAGAGGAAAACCCTGAGGTTAAGTCTAAAATTAGCTGGCTAAGCAACAGAGGTGACTCTTCTTAGAGCAGCTCCTCAATTTTTTAGGCACTAACATACAAGCTAAAAGCAAAATCAATAAGCCTTAAGCCTCTAGGCCTTTACAGTTAATCCCAACTTGCTTACTCTTTAAATTCTTCATCATTAGGGCACAGGCATTTCAACTAGATAAGACCATAAGAACTATTCGCAAGGCCCTTGCTTACCGATAAAAGTGTGGCGAAAGAAGAAACTCAAACAGACTCTTGAGAAACCTTCTATAATCACTATAGAACAGCCTGATTATTCGTTTCCACAACCTGCAACTCAAAGCCATCAAAAGAAACTGGCTTGACTTGACTAGTGATAGCCACGCAATAAAAACGTTAAGCATTGCCGTTTCACGCTCATTACTCAAGCAACCTTGATGACTTGCATCACCGACCTAAATACATCTGATTCCTTTCGCAAAAGATCGTTTGTATTTAGAGTTTCAACAGACAGCTAATAAGCCTAAAACGAGATCAGCAAAAACAAGACTCCATGTTCATGCCAATCTGTTATTTGGCAAAATTCTATGCTGACATTGCATATATAGAGCGTTAGCTTAATTTGAGAAGATGATGGCTCTGAGCATATATTGCAGTTAAATGCTGCTCTATTATTCTGAACTTAGACATACTATCGTCAAGAACCACCAAATCAACTTCTGCCGGAAAAAGTCCGCCAATTAACACAGACAGGCAGCAGAGAGTAGAAGCTGAATTTCATCTTGAATTCTACGATTACTGTGATCAGCTTGCCATTCGTAACTAGGCTGTATTGACTTGACTCGTCAAAAACTTGTCACTCTCATTCCCTTGCCATGACTCAACTAAGTCTAATTGAGTTAGAAAAGCAGGCCTCTGATGCCGGCCTGCTCTTGAGGCTGCAGGTGAGAAGACCACTCAATCTCTGGTCCTTAAAATTAGTCGTCGCACAAGCTCTCGATCAGGAACGTATACAACTTTGGGGTGAGATGAAGGCTTGGGCCTATTCAGGCGAGAAGGGATTACAGCTCGACACAATGCGTGTTCATCCTGAAGCACCCGCCGGAGTAGGGGATCTCATCTGGGTGGGCACCATGACCTGGGCACTTGAAGCAACTCCTTGTAAACAGGCTCGACTACTGGCAATTTGTGATGAAGGGCGCCAGCACCATCGTTTAATTCGTTATTTCCGGCAACGTGGATTTCTTACTATCCGAGAGCTAGGAGCAGCCCCAATGGATTTCCCACTCAGGATGATCTGGGGGGGAGCCGGAGCGTTAATGGTTGGAAGCTGCAGTGAGGTGCTGGAGCGTAATCAGCGTCGTTGGCAAACCTGCCAGGGATTGGATCACAGAGGTCATTCTTCACCAGCGTGATAACTACTTCGCACTAGAGGCCCACTACGCACCTGAGCAAATCCAAGCTTGCGAGCAACTTCAGCCAAGTTCTTGAAATCCTCAGGATGCCAATAACGATGCACCGGAATATGTGCCAATGAAGGGCGCAGATACTGACCCAATGTGACCCGTTGACAGTCAACAGAACGGAGATCCTCAAGAGTCTGAACAACCTCTTCTTGCTCTTCTCCTAGTCCCAACATCAAGCCTGATTTGGTAGGGATGTTGGGGGCAAGTTCCCGCGCTGCAGCCAGCAGATTGAGAGAATGGTGATAGGTAGCTCCCCGTCGAACCTTGCTCTGAAGCCTTGCAACGGTTTCGAGGTTGTGGTTGAAACAAACTGGTGCAGCCATGAGCAACTGCGTGAGTCGTTCTCTCTGGGCCTCTAATGCCTTGGCCAGATCAGCGACTCCGCCCCAAAAATCCGGCGTCAGCACTTCTATCTCAATAAGAGGATTGCGCTGGCGAATGGCCGCCATGGTCTCAGTAAAAACACTGACACCATGGTCGGGCAAATCATCCCTTGCTACTGAAGTAAGAACCACATAACGAAGACCCATCTGCTGCACCGCATCTGCAACTCGCTCTGCTTCGAGTGGATCGATTGCCTGAGGAGATTGGCCTTTCATGACCTGGCAAAAAGCACAACTACGCGTACAGATCGATCCGCCTAGGAGAAAAGTTGCTGTGCCGGCTGCGTAACACTCGCCGCGATTGGGACAACGCCCTTCCTCACAAATGGTGTGAAGCTGATTCCCCTTCACCAGCTGCTGCATCTGCTCCAATTGGGAGACGCTGCCGATGGGGCGCCGCAACCATTCCGGAAGGCGCTCCCCAGGCAAAATGGTGCTGTATTGGGTTGGACGATGGGTGGAAGACATTGCTTTATTGCATCGCTCGACGCCCTTCAAGCGCACGAGTCAGGGTGACTTCGTCGGCATACTCCAATTCACTACCAACAGGAAGGCCGTAGGCGATTCGACTCACTTGAGTAAACGGCTTTAATAACCGTGCCAGGTAAAGGCTAGTGGTGTCACCTTCCACACTGGGAGTGAGAGCGAGAATGACCTCGCTAATGCCATCACGATCAACGCGTTGAATCAAGCTGGGGATCTGCAGCATGTCCGGCCCGATACCATCCATTGGTGAGATCAGTCCGCCGAGGACGTGGTAACGGCCCTTATATTCCCTGGTTCTTTCAAGAGCTAACAGATCTCGCGAATCAGCCACCACACAAAGCAATTGATCGCATCGCTTGCCATCACGGCAAATGTCGCAAAGAGGCTCCGCGCTGAGATGAAAACAGGTCTGACATTGACCCACTTGAGAACGGGCCGCGAGGAGTGCATCAGCAAAAGCGCGGATTTGATCTTCTGGTTGTCTCAACAGATGCAGGGCAAGTCTCTGGGCCGTTCGTGGCCCAATCCCAGGCAGACGCTCGAACTGGTCGATCAAGCGAGCCAGGGGTCGAGTAAAGCCGCTCAGGGGTCCGCCGCAGATACTGAGAATCTTGGCAGTTCACCAGGTGGCAATTGTTGATCAAGCCAAGACCGTACGCCGGCAGAATGGTCAGCAAGTCCGGTTCTGTTCCAATGCTTGAACTTGTGCGAACCATTTCACGTGTGGGTTTCGCTTGTGCGCTTGTGATGTTGCTCGCTGCCTGCAGTGGTTCATATGCAGGCATGAACTCCTTCCAGAGCCCAGATGGTCGTTATGCATTCCTTTATCCCAATGGATGGAGCCGTGTGAGCATGAATGGAGGGCCTCAGGTGGTATTTCACGACTTAATCAACAGCGACGAAACACTAAGTTTGGCTGTTTCGAAAGTTGACGAAAAGGGAGATCTGCAAGCCCTAGGGAGTCCAATCGCAATTGGGGAACGTTTAAGCCGTGAAGTGATTGCACCTCAAGGCAGTGGGCGAGAGGCTGAGTTAGTAGACGCCAATCAGCGTGAAGCAGGAGGACACATCTTTTACGATTTGGAGTATATCGTTCATCTTGAAGATCGAGAACGCCATGAGCTAGCAACAGTGGTCGTTGATCGGGGGCGTTTATATACATTAGCAGCAAGCACTAACGAGTTTAGATGGAATAAAGTCAAGGGGCTGTTCGAAGAGGTAATCACATCATTTACATTCTTAATCTGATCATTAAAGGCCGCAAAAGAAAACACATAACAGCAATAGTTTATTGTTCAAGGCCAATAAATTGGATACAAAAGCCAACTTCTAGTCTTTATTGCTATTTCTTGCCTATCATGGAGTTGAAGTTGAACAAACACTTCATATCAAATTTCCCATTAAGAGCTCAAGGAGAAAGGAATGATTCAGTTTTGATCTGCCACCGATCGATTTAAAATAGAAATCGGTAAAGTGAGCCATTGGCTTCCGCAGCATCTGGCCATTCAGTATCTAGGTAACTGATGCCATTACTAAAGAATGGCGTAGCTGCTAGCCGCGTTGTTTCAAGTTCAGTAGTACCCATTGCTGTCATTAAGCCTCCAAGCTCCAAAGGCCCCATATCTGTCTTGATGTTACGGCCTGCAGCACTTATCAATGCTGGCAGTCGAATAAGATTCTCAGCTCGAGTGAGCTTACTAAAGAGGCTCTTGAGGACTAGTTGTTGACGACCTAGGCGACCTAAGTCGCCTTCACCATCATGGCGCCAACGCAAAAACCCCTCGAGATCTTTACCTTTCAAGACCTGAGGGCCAGCTTGAAGATCAATATAAAGACCCTGGGATTGATCTTGGTAATAAAGACGCTTGGGCACATCAACCTCAATGCCTCCCAATAAGTCTGCAATAGTTCTGATTCCTTCAAGATTAACAAGGATATGATGACTAATGGGACGATGCATCAGCCGAGTTAACTCACTTTTTACCGCCTCGATACCACCATATGCATACAAAGCATTAACTTTCATTGGCCCAAAACTACGCGAATTGATATAACTATCACGTGGAATCTGGGTGATTCTTGTTTCGCCCCCCGTAACTCGAATTGTGAAGATCACATCAGTGTTACCAAGCCCTGCATCCATGCCGAGCACCACCACATCACGATTACCAAAGCCCTGCCAGGCATTGAAGGGATTGCTAATCGGGAAAAGAGGAGTGGTTGTGCCTGCAGTCTTTTGCGTGAGTGATCGACTGAGTGGAATTGAAAGGAACAGGCCTGCGATCAGCCCCACGCCAATGGCAGTGGTCATTGAACGCCAACCAGAACTGCCTTGATGCTTGGGAGTCATATCACCATCTTAGAGCCCTTTAGATTTTTCTCTAATAAAAGTAGCCTGCGGCTTTAAACAACAATCTAGCCAATGCTCAATTGTGTTGAACAGCTAGAGTTAATCATAAGCTCAATTTGAATTGCCAGCTGTTGCTTGCTTCAAGATCTTTAGTCAGTACAAAGAAGATGCTGCTTTTATTTCTCAGCAGCAGAAGCGAAGACTTACAAAAAATCAAAGCTCTTTTTGGCAACCTGTATCGACAAGACAACCAAATGAGCCATATTGTAGTTAATTAACAACGAAATAATCGTGCCATGTAGACATTGTGCTAATCAGAAGACATCTCACAAATATGATAAACCAAAGACTCGACAAGGGTTGATTCAGGCCAACAGCAATTCATCAGCACGCAACCCAGCCTGAACTCGCCAGAGATCCCTATAGATACCTGATTGCTTCAAAAGTGAATCGTGAGTACCTTGCTCAACAATATTACCTTGATCCAAAACAATAATCTGATCTGCATGCCTCACAGTACTGAGACGATGAGCAATCACAACAGTGGTTCGGTTTTTGGTGATATGCATCAAAGAACGTTGAATCGCTGCTTCTGTCTCATTATCAACGGCAGCGGTGGCCTCATCCAAGATCAGAATCGGTGCCTGCTTGAGAATTGCCCTAGCCAAGGCAATTCGTTGACGCTGTCCACCAGAAAGACGTTGCCCACGTTCACCCACCAACGTATTGAAACCATGCGGGAGGGCTTTAATAAACTCTGAGGCTTCAGCCAAATCTGCCGCATCATCAATTATTTTCTGAGTTGTCTCAGGACTGCCATAAGCAATGTTTTCAGAAACTGTTCCATGAAATAAATAAACTTCTTGACTGACCAGTGCGATTGAACGACGTAGATCCCTTAACTTGAGCATGTCAATCGGCTGTCCATCCAGAAGAATCCGTCCAGAGCTGAGTGGATAAAGCCTCAGCAAGAGTTTCACCAGGGTGCTTTTTCCTGACCCTGTAGCTCCTACAATTCCGATCGTGCAGCCAGCGGGAATATCAAGATTGAAGTGAGTTAGAAGAGGAGCACGGCCTTGGTAATGGAAGCCCACATCCTCAAAGCACAAAGCGCCCCGCACTCGTGCTGTTATCAACGGCTGTGATCCTTCAACGATGGTAATCGGAGTATCGATCAAATCCAGCACACGATTGGTGGAGGCCATTGAACGCTGATATTCGTCAAGTGTGCGGCCAAGGGTTGTAAGAGGCCACAGCAAGCGTTGTGTAATAAAAACGAGCACGCTGTAAAGCCCAACAGCCATTTGCCCCTTCCATGCCTGAAGGCCTCCGATCACCAAGATGGCCAAAAAGGCAAACAAAATGGCAAAGCGAATCAGAGGAATGAAGGCTGCTGAAAGTTTGATTGCCTGCTTATTGCTGCAGCGATAGGCCTCACTGCGATAGCGAATTTGCTCTAGTTCCCAGGCTTCTGTAGCGAAACTCTTGATTGTGAACATCCCGCCGAGGTTGTTGCTGAGATGAGCAGCCAGCTCACCAGCTTTATCTCTGACCTCGCGGTAACGCGGAGCCAACCGCCGCTGAAATTGAATTGATCCCCATAAGATCACTGGGATAGGCAAAAAGGCGAACAAGGCAACACCTGGAGCGACGAAGACCATCGCCCCACCTACCAACAGCACAGTTGTAATCAACTGCAAGATCTGATTGGCCCCGTAGTCGAGAAATCGTTCTAATTGGTTGATGTCGTCATTAAGAACAGCCATCAGCCGCCCACTGCTATCTGCCTCGAAAAACGCCATCTCCAAATTCTGGAGGTGGTTATAGGCCTTCAGGCGAAGATTGTGTTGAGTTGTCTGGGCAAGATTGCGCCACAACACGCCATAAAGATATTCAAAGAAGGATTCAGCACTCCAGATCAGAAAGGAGAGCAACGCAAGAAATCCCAATTGGCTAGGGACAGTGCTAAAGCCAAGATTGGCCAACCAGGAAGTCTGTTCGTGTACGACGACGTCAATGGCCAAACCGATGAGTACCGGCGGGGCAAGATCAAACAGTTTGTTGAGAATGGAGCAAGTGGTTGCCGCAAGAATCAGGCGCCGATGAGGCTTAAGGCTGCTGAGCAGCCTTCTCAGGGGACTTGCAGTGCGCCGAACGCGAGAATCCATAAAACTTGGGCACTACCTTCATTCAAGCGCTACAAGGTTTCGGATCAAAGCATTGAGCTGAAACCTTGCTGAGCAATCCCGTCTGAACTGTTCATTTGGCCTGAAAGGGGGTAGAACTTAAAGACTTGAAGGAGGTTCGATGACCCGTTCGAGAGCGTTCAATCGATTCCATCGCTTCACCGCAAAGAAACGCAGGCTCAGCCTTCGAGCAGCGGTTCCAAATCTGCAAGACGACATTCGTTCTGGCAATGAAGCGGTTAACCACCGCGAAGAGCTCCACCAACGGGCTTGGCAAAAGGATCTAATGCTCGAATTAATCGATCCAGAAGAAACTTATTAAGAGGAATAAGGCCACCCACAGGGTGGCCTTATTGAAAGGGCTAAGGCTACTGATTTACCAGCGGTTGCCGCCACCGCCACCGCCGTAGCCACCGCCACCGCCACCGCCACCGCCGTAGCCACCACGGCCACCGCCACCTGTGCGTTCACGTGGTGTTGCTTTATTCACGCGAATCATTCGCCCCATCCATTCAACGTCCTGAAGATCGTCAATCGCTTTTTGTTCGTCGGCATCGTTTGTCATCTCAACGAAGGCAAAACCACGCTTGCGCCCCGTCTCTCGATCGAGAGGGAGGCTGCATGTCTTGACTTCGCCGTATTGGCTGAACAGGTCGAGCAAGTCCTCCTGTTCCGCCTGGAAAGAGAGGTTGCCTATGTAAATGGTCATTCCTAAAAGGACCGATGGGATTTGATCAGTGAAGCCTTGGTCCGAAAAGGAAAGTCCTTGAATGCTGGAGCTGGAAAGCCGAAGCCTAGGGAGCGAGCCGTTTGGGGCCGGTGAGCTGATGCTGATGCTCACCTAAGTTACAGGGGAGCGAGTCAGAAGCTCTCAAAAAGCCATAAGACATACAAACAAGCTGTTGTCTGGCGACAAAAACAGGCGATTGTCAAGAGTGGCCAATCACGAGCTCTAGAGTGGATTGTCCTTCTTCTCAATCTTGGTTGCAGCTGCGATGGTGTGCTGAACCAAGGGAATCATCAGAATCGGCCTAACATTCTTATGAGCAGAACAGAACTATTGAAGAAGTAGCGTTCGAATTGATCAGAATGACTGAGGTCCTTGATCTAAATCGCTTTCAGGCCAATGTTCAGATCAATACATTAAAAGCAGGTTTAAATGTCGTAGTGGGCACCTGCCTTGGCTTGGCATTTGGACTGAGCTGAACTGATGAATTCCCCGGCATTCACCTGATCTAAGAAACATTGACAGGTGAACTGGCCCATCCCTGCAGGGGGCGTCTTACCTGCATTGGCCATAGCTGCGTTAAAACCCAGCAAACACATTGTGGTAATAGCGTTCTCCTCCTCGCTGCTTTGAGCTAAACCATCAGCCGTAGACATAGCAAAAAGGACACTGCTCAGACTGATGGATAGGCAGATTCGCTGCAAAAGAGCCATCGACGCTGAATTAAGAAGCACGCTGGATATGCAACTCTCGATTCATCACCTTGAGACGTTTTAGATCTTTAAAAACATCCTCAGGCATTCCTTTGGGAAGATCTACAAGACTGTGCGACTCAAAAATCTGAATGCGACCAATCATCCGTCCTTCAAGTCCGGATTCATTGGCGATGGCACCAACCAGATTGCCAGGCTTGACACGATCGCGATGACCGACTTCCACACGAAAGCGCTCCATGTGATCTTCCGGCGGTCTCGATGAACGCTCAGGCCTTCGGCCAGAGCCTCCACGACTTTCGTGACGATCGTTGCGACGGTTTCGCTGAGTTGATTGCTGCAACCAACCCTCATCAGCCTGCACCAAGATTGGGCCTGGGCCAACAGCAAGCTCTAATGCTGCTAGAGCCAATTGCTCTGGACTGAGGCTGAGCTCCTGCACAACACGCTGGATTAGCTCCTGGAGAAGAGCTGTCTCCTCGGAGTTATCTCTCTCCGTCTTAGCGGCAGTGGTGAGACGTTGACGAAGGCGATCAAGACGACTCTGGTTAATCGCTGCATTGTTGGGGATATCCATCGGTTCGATGGGTTGACCTACAGCACGTTCAAAGCCGCCCACAAAGCGACGTTCCCTAGGATTCACGAACAAAATGGCCTCTCCACTGCGGCCAGCCCGGCCGGTACGCCCGATGCGATGCACATAGGCTTCGCTATCAAAAGGGATGTCGTAATTGATCACCAGGCTGATGCGATCGACATCTAGACCTCGAGCGGCAACATCAGTAGCAACCAAGATATTCACGCTACCTTTGCGCAAACGTTCAACCGTTCGTTCCCGTTGGTTTTGAGGGACATCCCCGTTCAGTACGGCAACATCGTGTCCAGCGGCTTCTAGTGCCTCAGCAACGGTGAGAGTGATCACCTTGGTGCGGGCAAAAATAATCACTCCCTCACCAGTGAAAGCCTCAAGAACCCTTCTAAGGGCTTCAAGCTTGTGGCTGTTCTGGAGAGTGATACATCGCTGACGGATGAGACGAGCCTCCTGATCACGGCTCTTGATCGTGATCTCTGCTGGTTCGTGTAGATAACGCTTCGAAAGTCGACGGATCTCTGATGGCATCGTTGCCGAAAAGAGCACCATCTGACGTTCTTTAGGCAACTGCTCCAGGATCCATTCGACATCATCGATGAAGCCCATACGCAGCATTTCATCGGCTTCGTCAAGCACCAAACACCTCAAACCAGAGGTGTCGAGAGTGCCCTGCCGCATGTGATCCATCAAGCGGCCCGGGGTGCCTACCACGACATCCACGCCACGCTTGAGCGTATTGATCTGAGAGCGGAAATCGGCTCCGCCATAAACCGCCAAAACTTTGAGATGCGGATGGCCAACGGCATAAGCACGGAACGAATCCGCGACCTGCATCGCCAACTCCCGGGTCGGGGCCAGCACCAACACTTGGGGACGACTGCCATGATCATGAAGCCGCTCGATCAGGGGCAACGCAAAAGCGGCTGTTTTGCCTGTTCCAGTCTGAGCCTGACCAACTAGATCACGACCCAGCATCAATTCTGGAATAGCAGCTTTCTGAATTGGAGAGGGTTGCTTATAACCCTTTTCTGCAAGGGTCTTGAGCAACGGCTCGCTAAAGCCAAAACAATCGAATTCGGAAACTAACTCTGTCGCTTCAGTCTCTTCACAGGCCTCAGCGGCTACTGCGACCGAGCCATCCCCTGAATTGTTTTGATTGGTGGCCTCAGCCTCAGTCTTTAAACCATCATCTGCGCTCGTTGAAGAGATCTCAGACGCACTCTTTTCAGGGGAACACGAGACATCCTCGTGCGATTTTGTATGGGTCATCGAGAGAAGGCGTTGTCTGCCTGATTGATCCTTTAAATCAGGCAGACAACGCCCCATACGCGGATACCCGCGTTGTGCTGCCTCGCCTTTTCTTCAAAGGTTGATTGCCTAACTTATCACCCGTCCGTAGTCATCCTCGAGGCGTTCAATATCTGATTCCTGCAATAGCTGACCATGCTGAACCTCAATGACCACCAAATCGCTTTGGCCTCCACGAGCTCGGTGAAGCTCTCCCAGAGGGATATACAAGGTGGTGCCAGCTTGAGCATCGTGCCAAGTGTTTTTACAGAAAAGCTGCCCCTGGCCTGAGACCACAGTCCAATTTTCACTGCGATGTTGATGACGCTGAAGGCTGAGCTGTTGACCGGCAAAGACCAAAAAACGCTTGACCTTATAGCCCTCTCCTTCGAGCAGATCTTCATACCAACCCCAAGGACGCTCAACTCTCTGGGGGGCCTTGCTCATGCCTCTGCTAGCAGTTGCATTCAGCATGGCGGCGTCAGCCTCAGCCGTCACTACGAGCAGATGGCATTGCAGTAACGAGATCCACTCGCTTTCGCGCGCGCGTGATAGCAGTGTAGAGAAGTTTCCTCTCGAAGCTAGAAGCGCTCTCACAACCATCAGCGCTGGTAGCCGACACAGCTGTGATTTCCGGCCAGAGAAGAATGACATGATCAGCCTCACTCCCCTGAGACTTATGAACCGTAAGAGCCAAAGCTGGCTCCACCATGCTCAATCGGGCCGGGTGGATGAAGCGTGTGGTCAGTCCTCCCTGCTCAGAGATCACGCGAAACAGGATGCGCAGATTGTCTCCTTGACCAACCACCAAGCCAACGTCACCGTTTGCTAGCCCCAGTTCCGCTTGGTTCTCGCAACACATCACCGGCGTTCCCAACGGCCAGCGCATCACTCCAGCCTCAAGGCTTTGACCCAACAATGCGCGATGCACATGATCGACTCCCCAAAAACCACGACGTTTCGGACAAAGCACCATCAACCGCTCGAGAGAATCCAGCAAAGACTCAGCTGCAACGGCAAGATCAGTGTTGATCATGGTTGAGGTATAAGCATCGTCTGGCAGCTCGAGCATCAGTTCGGCAGTGAGTCGTTGCAGTGTTCTGCTGTGCTCCTGCAAATGCTGAACTAAAAAGCTTGGCAAGCTGCTGAGGTTGCATTGATGCTGCTCAACATTCGCTGATTTCGGCAGAAGAGAAAGTTGTTGCCAAAAAGCAGACAGGCCCTGATCACACAGAACTCTGCTCAACGTTGCTAGTGAACCGCGGTTGCGATAGAGCTGATGCAGGTGAATGGCACCATGATTGAACTGTTGGCGGATATCAGCCTGTTGGAGTTGATGCCAAACCGCTCCACTACCAACTGGAGGCAACTGATCGGGATCACCAATCATTACAAGCTGACTATCAACAGGAAGGGCGTTTAACAACGCCTGCATCAGGGTGAGATCTACCATCGACATCTCATCAATAACGAGGAGATCAAGCATTAGGGGGTGTTGTTGATGCCTAGCAAACCCACCAGGCCTGGCCTGAAGCCAGCGGTGAAGGGTGCTACAAGGCAGGCTGGTCAATGCCTGCCGCTGGGGGAGAGGGATTATCTCAAGCCCCTTGCGAACAGCCTCCTCTAGGCGTCTTGCTGCTTTGCCTGTGGGAGCAGCAAGACCAATCTTCAGGCCTGGTCTCAACGTGACTGCCCGCGCCAACATTTGCACGATGGTGCTGGTTTTGCCCGTACCCGGACCGCCACTCAACAACACCACGCCATGGTGATCAATGGCTTCTACGGCAGCCTGCTGTTCAGGGTTAAGCCCATCCAACAAAGCAGGATGATGGGATGGTGTGGTGCAGATTGAAGTCGGTTGAACAACATTTGACCTGTTGATCAACTCCTTGATCACAGAGTCCATGTCACCATGCCAACGACGCCAACTCAATTGATTGCCGTTTAAAACCATCGGAGAAGCCGCGCCTTCCAGCCAGCCACTAGCCAGCAGGGCCTGACAATGAGCCTCAGGCCATCCCATCGCTTTGAGTTCTTGAGGGGGAGACATCGCAGTGAGATTCAGCTGCAGCTCACCGCGGGCTAATGCATCCATCAAGGCGTTGACCAAGTCCTCGAGATGAATTGATGAAGCCTTGGGCGGGAGACGCCTCAACAACGTTTGATGCAGTGCTCTGGGAAAACCTGATGGCCAAGTGGATGAATCGCTGGGAGTCATTGTCCTCCGTTCTTGAGCAAGCGATCCAAAAGCAAAACCCGCTCCAATGGTGCGGGCTCCACAATCAAGCCAGGCACTGGTTTAGTAAGGGAGCGACCATTCATAGCCTTAGCGCCTGGGAGACCTCTAAGAAAAACGTAGACGTATCCGCCTAAATGGCGCTGTGGTTCGTAACTTGGCAACCGCCAACGCAGAAAACGATGGAGTGCGACCAAATAAAGATGGGCTTGAAGAGGGTAATGATGAAGGAGCATCTGCTGCTCCATTGCGGAGTCGTCGTAATGGAGCGGACCACAAGCGACAGCCTGCCCCTCTGGATCACGCCGACCGATCCAGTTGCTTTTCCAATCAGCAACCCACCAACGAGCTTCTAAAGATTCTTCTGAATCGGTGAACACAAGATCAATCGAACCGGTAAGAAAACCACGACTGCAAACATTGAGACCTTGAATCATTTCGGCATAGGGCAAGCCAAAGCGAGCCAATGGATTCAGATGAAAAACACTGGCTAGATCAAACGAACGCAACACCTTGCCTTGATGAGCAATTGGCAAATCGAAGCTGAGTTCATGAATGCGACGTTGACCATGCAGTTGATTCAGTCGCAAGCCTCCAAGAGAACCACCAATTGGAGTACTCAACACCCTGTCAAGACCATCCTGAACTGAGGCGAGCAGAGTGATATCAAGGCCTGCGCGTCGGAGCTCTTCTTCAATCACGATGACGGCATTCGGATCTTGCAATGGCTTACAAAAATCCAGTCGTTCAAGAATCCGGTGTAAGCAATCCCCTGCTGCTGCACCACGAGGGAATTGCCCCAGAGGGCTCTGGTCAGACCATTTCAACGTTGGAGTTGAGCGAGAGGCATCAGCAATCAAACTCTGATCTTGAAGTTTGAGCATGGGTTCAAGCTTCTGCTGATCGCTATCTCGACCTTCTTCCAACTCCAAAGGATCAGCAGGAGCACTGCCGTCATAAGTGTGTGTAGCAGACACCCAAGCGGAATAACTACTGCGACCCCAAGACAGATCAAGGCGCCGTTGCGGTGTTGGGCCAAGAGCTAACTCACCTTGAAGCGGCGGCGGTTGCCAGCGCTGTTGCATCGATTTCAGCTGAGCCGGAACAACAGTGATCGGCAACTGCTGGCGATCAAGCCAAGCACTCATTCGTTCTGGAGTGAGATCCTGCATCGCTGCATCGATGGCATCCACACCAAACAGCCAAGCGCTGAGGGGATTGCCTTCCTGTTTGGCGCCCCGAGCCCAAATCAACATCAACAGAGAGCAGGCTCTTGTGATCGCCACATAGGCAAGACGTTCGGCTTCCTGCAGGGATGCTTGATGAGCCTGCTGTGAAAGCTGCCATCCTTTCCCCCAGCCGGTGCTGAGTGCTACACACCAACGCGACTCTGAACCGGATCTCCACAGGGGGCCGTGGGGGAGGGAGGGGGCTTGCCAGAGGTAGGGACAAATCACAACGGGATATTCCATCCCTTTGCTGCGATGCACTGTGACCACAGCAACCGCACTCTCGGCTACATCACTATGAGGTTGTCGAACCTCTGGAACCGGATCAACAGGTTGTAGTCGTTGGCGACGCAACCAATCGGCTGCAGTAGACGCATCCAAGCCTTGGCGATGAATCACCTCCTGTACAAGCTGCGCACATTGATATAAGTCGCCTAAAAGGCGTCCGCGTTCTGAGAGATCAGCCATTGTGCGGCCTTCAAGTAACTCCGCTAGGCAGCCCATAAGACCAAGGCGGGGAAGATTAATGGCCCAATTCCTGAAGCGAAGGGCTAATTGATCGAGCTCACCATTGCATTCAGCATGAGCGAGCTGCTCTGTATTCCATTGCATCAGAGCTGAACAGGCCACAAGCTTCAAACTGCTGCTGTGGGAGGGTCTGGCCAAACAATCCAGAAAACGTTGTAAGACCTGTGCCGCTTCACTGGTGAGAACATCCCCCTGGCTAACAAGCCGAGTGGGCACTGCAGCGACAGCAAGGCCCTGGCGAATGCTGGCTGCCTGTCGATGACGACCAACAAGTATGCAGATATCAGAAGGGCTGAAGTTGTATGAATCACTCTGAAGCAGCTCCAAAACAGCATGGGCAACAGACGTTGGGATCTGTTCTTCCAGCTTGGTTTTAGAGGTCAGTGGAGCAGGTTGCGCACCTGTTGGATGAGTAGCTTCATCAAGATTGAGCAGTTGAAGTGGGTGCACACCAAGGGGCAAAGGCCTTGGTGTTTCTCCACTACAAGCAGTTAAAGATGGAACACTTAGGTTTGAACGCCTCAAACCTGGAGCCATCAAGTGGTTCAAGCCATCAAGCAATGGAGGCGTTGTACGGAAGTTATCAAGTAAGGCGTCGATGCGATCAACCTTTGAACGTGCATGCAAGTAGGTGTTGAGATCACCACCACGAAATCGATAAATCGCCTGCTTAGGGTCACCCACCATCAACAGAAGATGGTCAGGGCTATTTGCAAAGGCCCCTTCAAGCAGTCGCCATTGCACAGGATCCGTGTCTTGAAACTCATCAATCAACGCGACGCGATAACGCTGTCTTAACGCCTCAAGCCATGGTGCTTGTTGATCAGGGTGAATTTGAGCGATGGACTCGGATTGAGGATTGGGATCCAGTGCAGAGAGAAGCTCTGCGTAGCTCATCACACCACGCTGCCTGCGGCGCTCAGCTAACGCAAAGAGCCCCCAATGCAAGGCATGATTCCACACCTGCTCAGCAGGGCCATCACAAAGATCAGCAATTGATCTCTGCAATGCAGGCATCAGAGGAGTGGGGTTGTCTTCGCCGCAACGCCGAGCAACAGTAAAAACAACAGCTGGATGAAAGTAATCAGTGAGCAAGGATTGATCACGGATCGCTGCGTAGCCAGGAGTAAAAGGCTGATGTGAATGTTGTGGTTTTTGGGAGAAAGCTTCAAGCCAATGATTGAGGATGGCGAAACGATCTTTTTTGGGTTTAGGGCTAAAGGGTTTTGTATCTTTAGCGCCCAGAGATCGCCAATCAGCTGCCCGACTCGATAAAGCGATATCCAATTCAGAGCCGTGTCGTTGCCAGTGATCAACAAACTGTTGCCAGCACTGCTGAAGGTATACATCAAACTGACTTAATAGCGGTTGTGAAGACTGCAGATTGCTGGGATGAGTTTCGAGAGCCAAGCTGGGATCGCTATCGAGTTTGAGCAAACCCTTTGCCAAGTTCTCAACGCTCAAGCCAGCATGAAGAAGTCCGCGTACATGCTGAGCATCAAGAGCTAAGACCTGTTGCTGCCAATAATCATGAACAACTTCTAGAACAAGTTGTTGCCCTGAGTCATCCAGGCGTGGGTCCATGACGGAACCACTCTCAAGAGCCTGACGCCGCAAGGTGCGCCTGCAGAAGCCATGGATGGTGGTGATATCAGCAAGATCAAGACTCTCAAGTGCTAGCAAGATGGAGGAGATCCATTGATGCCGTTGCGAGCCATCGTGGCCTTTGCGCTGAAGCCATTGCTCGAGAACAAGATCAGGCGGCTTATTCGTGGAGCCATGATCGAGGGCTTCAAGACCTTCAAGAGCATCCGCAAGGCGTTGGCCAATGCGAGAGCGCAGCTCTGCAGCAGCAGATTCAGTAAAGGTGACCACCAACAGTTCACTGATTTGGTGGCCGCCTTCTGTGAGCAGGCGCAAAACAAGGTGAGCAAGAGCAAAAGTCTTGCCTGTTCCTGCACTGGCCTCTAATAAGCGAAGGCCAGAGCCGAGGGGATAGTCATTTAACTGATGATATTCGTCTACATCCATTTGTAGATCTTACATTGAAGAATGTATCGGTCAAGACAAATAGTGCTTAGTGTTATCGGCTTAAAGTAACGAAAAGGATCTGATAGTATAAATTCAAAAGTCCTAGGTGGATTAGGTTCAGATCTCACGAATAAAGCAAGAGCTGTTCTTAAGTATCATTCTCTAAAGAATCAAATCATCAATCGTGAGCGTATCTACTCCCAGCAGTTGAATCTCGAAAATATTAGAATTATTAAATCCAGCTATTCCAAGCTGAAGCAAGCCATCATCAAAACGTACTTCTCGGTTTTTACCAGTAAAATCAGAAGAGCCGATGTATTCGAAGTCTTTACCTATTGAAGAGAGATCAATTTTGTCATCATCAGATGAGCTGAAGTCAGTAATTACATCTCTAGATTCATGCCCATTTCTTGATTCGGTGTATTTTTTATAGATAAATCTATCCGAGCCTTTGCCACCTGTCAAAATATCAGCACCATTACCACCGTAGACCTTGTCATCTCCATCGTGGGCATTGATATAATCAGCCTTGTGAGTTCCTTTTAACTTGTTGCCTCTTCTTGAACCGAAGATGTCAGATCCATTCTCCTCTGTAGTCAAAGAGATATCATTGCCATCACCACCCTTATACGTGATACGAATATTGTGATATTCACCATCCTTAGATTGATATGCGTGAACAAGTGATCCCTCTGGCAAGTTATCAAACGTTCCTTTTAGGTCACCTCCTACACTTATAATATCGATATTGTTATTAACATCTAGGTCTAAATTTTCAAGATTATCTAACTCCAAGAGCCCATCAAGGGTTAAATCACCAGTAACGTCCAACATGCTTCTGTTGTTGAATTTGGTGAATTGCTTAGTGTCTAACTCAACTAAAAACGTACCTGAGCTATGTTCATAATCTCCCTTAATTTGCGGAGAATATTCACTATTTTTTATTGCATGCACCCCCTGATTATAAACATTACCGACCATTTTCCCACCATTACGGGGAGTCAAAGTAGCGCCTGGCTGATTATGAAATACGCCATCAACTGTGTTGATGCCACCCCAGTAGTCTATAGCGCCTTCATTATTTACGGTACCATAATTATAAAGCCATGCATCGGGACCTACATATATGGATCCAGTTTTTCCATTACGAAGTAGTGAGCCAATACTATTATTGAAAGAATTCCCATCATTCATGAGTTCTAAGTGGCCTTTATTATAAAATTCTTGTTCTATGTAATCAGCAATTGGTTCCAAGTTCTTAAAGGAAGTATAGTTTATACGCATTACTGCGCCTTGTTCATTATAAAAAAATCCAGAATTACTAATAGTTCGCTTTGTGCGAAGTTCGCCAAAATTAGAAAAGGTTCCTTCGTTTATGATGCGATCATTAAGACCAGACACGTCACCCAAAGTGACATCAACCATTGAACCTGGAGAGTTTGTAAAGAGACCTTCTTCTTCGATCTCCAATGGTCCATGCAGATTAAACCACCCTTTATTCGAGAAGGTACCTGACGTGATTCTTAAGCTCCCATTTTTTGTATTACCAAAGGTACCTGAATTTATAAGTTCCGCGCCTTTCGCTACTGTTACAACAGCCGGTTTGTCTGATGAGGAGTTATTAGAAAAAGTACTACTGTTAGTAATTATCGTTGAACTACCAGTGACTAAAAGTTCTCCTTGATTGCCGTAGGGTTCTGTAAGCTGATTTTCGGGGAGCGAATTTGAAACCGTTATCTCATTGCCCTCGGGATTAGGATTGGGCTGCAATGACATAGGGATAAAGAAGCTTTCAGAAGGATAACAGGCAACATCTTGATATGTCAGGTATTGTAATTTAAGGAAAGGCATGTGTTTTGCAATAGATCCGATGCTAGGCACTGATTAATAAATAGAACATATAACAGGTTATTTTAATAAGTCAAAAGAGGTGTTCCGTAAAAAAGAGTGGCCAGTGAAGACAAGCAAAAAGATCGCTAATATTACATGATAAAGGTAAATAAACTAAAAAGGTTATAACAAAAGTCACTTATTAAAGGCAGGGCAGCTTGAGAGTAGCTAACTATATATGGAGGGTAAGAGATGGTAGGCAAAACTAAGCTTGCTTGTCTTACTTATAAAGTTATTTTAGTACTACAATTAATTGATTACATACATAGCAAGATAAAATCATTTAATCGGTACTCGATCTTGGCAAAATACTCAAAATCTGGATTGGGATGAGATAAAATGCTATCTCACGAGAGTCATAAGCTGGTGGAAGAAAGAAAGCATCATGATCTAGAGGCGTGCGAGAAAGTCTTGGCCACAAACTGAAAAATAAATTATCTCTAATAACAACAGAGAAGATTATACTTGAAAGCTCACATATTTTATTGACTTTATAGAGTGACTACGGTTATAGACAGGAATATTATTGTAACAATCTAGATTGTCAAACTTTGTATAGCGTGGAAAACAACATCCAGGGATTTGGTATGTGGTTATTGATTGGACTATGAATGAATATTTTGATTGAGATTCCTAGATGGTTGGTAGAGACGAAGAATCACTGGAAATAAATTCAGACCACTCATCCGCAAACTGATCTGATTCGACATCCACTCCTTCCAGCTTAATTTTTAGGCCATAGTTTCCACGAATGACACCGACTATGGTTTCATCATTATCAGTATTTTTGTTTTTAAACGTCAAGGTATCGAGGTGTTCACCATAATTCAACAATATGATCATGTCCTCACTAGAGTCAAAATCTAAAATTGTATCTTTTCCCTGCTTTTTGCTGAAGACAAATGAATCCTCTCCTGCGCCACCTCTTAGTTGGTCATTACCAAGGTCTCCTTGAATAATATCGTTACCATTACCTCCTGATAGGTAATCATCGCCACGATTACCTCTAAGAATATCAGCACCGAACCCTCCATAGAGATCGTCATCACCATGATTGCCGCTAAGAATATCGTCTCCATCACCGCCAATAATTTCGTCGTCTGCTTGATTGCCATTAAGGATATCGTTCCCGTCACCTCCATCAATTTTGTCATTACCTTTCTTACCTCTGAGAATATCATCTCCCTTACCTCCAATGAGCATATCGTTTTCATCACCACCTGAGAGATCGTCATTTTCACTGTCCCCGTAGAGAAGATCGCCTCCAGATGAAAGGGGTGCCTCGCGCTTAAATGAAATACCTGTAGGAAAAGAGCCTTTCTTAGAATAAATAGGGAAATCTATGTTAGCAATATTCTCAGTATGCCAAAGGACTCGTGCATCTGCTGATAAATTTGCACTAATCGCAGCGTTATAGTCGATATACAAATCATTGGCAAATGTAAAAGGGCTAACCGGAAAAGGATTAAGAAAACCAGGTTCTGTTGGGTTCTGATATTGCTCTTGGTTAGACATATAGAATGAAAATGGGCGGTTCAACGGCATTTCTACATATGGGCTTTGAGGTGAGATTTGTAGATTGTTGTCATACAATAATGTTGAATAGTTATCAGCAAAGAGGGTCTCGAGATTATCATCGTCAAGTTTTGTTCCAGTTCGATTAAAAAGATCGGAAGAAATTTGATCTAGAGTTGATCTAAAGTTGGGATCCTCTTGGTATTTTTTAATGATGTCTAGTGACATCCGGCGCCATTTTTCATAATCATCATGATCGTCTGTGGATTTCCATTCACTTTTCCATTCCCAATCATCGTTTAAATCATAAACTATATTTTTCAACCGTGGGACGTTATCCGCCTGACGAGGTAGCAAAACAGACGTCTTATAATTATTAATTGAATATTCTGCCTTTGATTGAGTCACGCCATTTAGTGTGTAATCTCTGATCGCAGGGTTGACATAAGGGTTGACAAAATAATCAAGGTCATATCTAGTTAGCCCAGGATTTTTATTTTTATCGTTAGTCAATAAAGCGGAAGATAAATAAGACCAGTAATTGAAACTCTCCTTTGATGTATTCTCAAGGGGGTTAACTATTTGCTGTGGATGAGCCAGAAAAATCTGTTCTAATAGCTTGGAAGCGACTAGGCTATTATCATGAGGAGACTCTAAATCGGAATTAAGACCAAAGCTATATAATGATTCAAACTTGCCATCTTTCCCTAAAGGTTGATTGTTGTCAGTGTTACTAACAAAAGGTATCGCCTTTTGTGTGTCATTATAATTTGGCCTCAGGTTAACATCCTCCAAAGCCTCATACCAAGAATCATGGCTGGGGATTTCACTATTCGCATCCATGGACACAAACCCTATTCTATAGCTGTCACTCTTGTGGTCGTAGAATGTTGCCGCTAAGTTCCACTCATCCTTTCTGGCAAACCTTGAATTATCCGGGTTAGCCTGTCGCCAGACCTCCAATTCTTGATCAACTGCTACATCCTCAATACCAGGACCTGTTAAATATATATATTCATCTCCTACTTCAATAATGTCTAGTTTATTGACTCCAGACTGCAAATCACCTCTTACACCTACTGAATATGGGCGGATCCATACCAACTGAGAACTTACACCATTTTCTATAGATTTAGGAGGTAATTCACCATCGGTTAAGTTTAAAGTGTTAGCGTTAGGTTGACTATTGGCGTTACTGTAGGCAAGTGAATAACCATATTGGCACCATGGATTAGTGATGCCTGTAGTAAATGGCTCTTGAATTAATAAGTCGTCATTGAGTGAAAGTTTTAATCCCCACTCACCCTTTGCCACATTGTCATAAACAGGTGATAGGTCATCATAGGTCAGTAGTATAGATACATGATGCTTCCATACAGCTGGTTCATCATTATCCTCTTCCGTATTACCCTCAACTGATCGTGTAATTATAGTGCAATTATTAGAGGAAGTGCCAGTAACGTTGTTATTTAGTAACCCATCAAATCTGATTGCCTGGCCTCGCTTACCACCACCTTCAACTTTATTAAGCTCGCCACTTATTTTCGTTAATATGTCTTCGTGTGTAGAGCCAATCTCAAAGCTAATTAAGATAGGTGGGTAATTAGGGATATCTCCTTCTTGATGTTGATCTGCTTTATATAACTCTGGAAGATCCAAAAAGAGAAATGGACTGCCATGCCAATAATCCTCGTCTTGATCATAAGTCATACTCTGCTCAAATGTAGTGAAGTCTTCCCAAGAGAAATCACCTTTTATAGGATTTTGATTCTTATCTTTTAAGATCTTTTGTTCGTTAATATAAGTAGATGTTGCTGTGACCCTATAATCATCATCGAGGCCGGCAAATCGAAGTATCTCAACATCACTTGAGCCAATAGTTTCTTTTGCTATGATTGTTTCTGTTGACTTTGGAATGGCAAGTGTCATCAACTTGCTCACAATAGACCCTGCCTTATCATCAGTAAGGTTATGATCATTTTTGATATTTTCTTTCAGTTGTATCAAGATTGTGCTATTTTGATTTAATTCTCCATCCACGGCAGAATTAAAATCAGTAAAGTTAAAAGCAACTTTTTTATCTCCATTTCCTACCGTTTGATAATCATTTGAATTAATTACCTTAAGACTGTCTTTATTATGGATCCAGCCTGTAGATGATATTGCTAGATAATCGGAGCTGTTTTGCGGCTTAGAGAAGTGGTAGTTATCAGGATTATGCTTATCAAAATATATAACCTTATCAAAAACTATATTGACATGCAAGTATGAGTCTTCAAGAAAAGATTCGTCGCCATCAAGTGCATTAGTGTTAAGATGCACTGCGACATCATAAAGTCCAAGTGGAGGTGATATATGTCCATTTAATTTTGCAGGCTTACTATCCGATATAGTACCAAATATATCCTGTAATGATATTTGTTGTTCTGCGCTCGGTTCACCTCCACCCAGCTTTAGTCTTGGTTCTAGATCTATCACACCCTTAAGACCAGCGGTCGCACTAATGGCTCCAATGAAAGCATCAAGTTCTATAGATATATCTAACTGTGAATCTAAGTTGAGAACCGTATCTTGCAAATTTATCACTGAAGATTTCAATGCTAGATCAGCAATACTTTTTGATAAAGTAACACTATCTTGAGTAGCACTGGTATCATAGAGATTTAGAACATCATTGATACTGATCTCAGAGGCAAGGCTAGTTTTTACATTAGCGCCTATAGTACCTCCTAAGCCAATATTAGCTAAGGGAAAGAATGGTACTGGTACGCTTCCTCCTGGTATGGGTACGTTTAAGTTGAAATCTAAATCTAATTTCGCTAATGTATTCTTTGCATCTGGACTTAGAAAGTAATTATATATCAGATTCGCTGCACCAGCCTTAGAGAACAGTGGAAATGTAATGTTTGTACCACCTTGACCTTTGTTATCAATAGCAGCCGGCAGATCAAAACCATCATCTTCCCCTTCCATATTGTCTAAAATATCTTCTACACCTTCTTCCAGATCTGTACCTAGACCTATTGGGCTAAGAGGAGTTGAGAAGGGTTCATTTTGACTGGTAGATAGGTTAACATCAAACTCGAATTCAGCTAGGGTAAACTCATCTGAATCAGGAGTGGCATTGATTGCAATTAGCTTATCTGCTAACTCGACAAATGCTTGAGCATCCTTCACCGCTGGAGTTAAAGAGACTGGGTCATTTCCTTGAACAAATTCGCTGCTTGCTTTAGTAATATCTAGTATCTCTATTAATTGTATTTTACCATCTCGATATATGTTTCCAGGTGTGGACTCTATGAAATCAACAACTGGAGATGCTAAAGCACTTGGAATACCAGATGTGATCTTTACCTCTGCTGTAAGGATATCTATTATATCCTTTATATTTCCTGTAAATGATTTTAAAGACTTACCGATATCAGACAATGCAGAAGTCACATATCCAAGATTTAATTTAATATCCTGTACAGATATTTTCATCTTCCTATCTTGTTGACTGTTGAGCTGTTGGGCCAACTGAGTACCATCTGACGTAGTACTTTTATATTTATATAAACCATATTCCATATCATGAGGGTCAGAATATGTAGCTGATACACCTCCAATCTCAAAAAGCCCCCCAATATCTATATCGTCTGTGAATCCACCTCTTATTTCACCAAAGTTCCAATTATCTTGTGTAACTTGACGTATATCAGGAGAATCAATCGTATCAATTAGACTAGATTTAAAGGTATCAGTAGTGGCGTGAGTTCCTGCTTCAAAGTGTAAGGTATCTACAAACCCAAGGTCATTAAAGCTTATACCTCCATTCAACGCCCATAGACTGTCGCCTAGATTATTCTCAACCATGCCGAGCATTAACCCAGCGTCTAGATCAAGATTTAAGTCTGAACCCAGATTTAGTTTATTATCTTTTGTGCCAATATTTCCTATTAAATACCTAAAATATCCTTTGGATTCTTGCCCTAAGGCTGTTCGTTGGGATGACTCCTGGGCAGGTTGAATATATCTAAATTCTGCTTCAGCACTTGATTTAAAATCAGCTACATTAACATCGACTGTAGCTTTACTAATAGTATAAATCTTGTCGCCTAACGTATCCAAATCTACTTCGTCTACATAATTATAATCAAAGTTAGCACTAGTGTTAACACCTACACCAGATTGATTAATATTAACATGCGCTTCTCCATTAAAATCTTTTACGTATAAGCCGCCATCAGTATTTTCCTTAATAAGAATTTTATTTGCTGTAATACCTCCTTGGAATGGAGATTCACCTTCAATCTCAATACTCGCGTTTTGAATTTTATATGTAGGCTCACCTTCATCGTATGTATATACAACTTCTGCGTTAGTTTCAACGGTTAAGCCACCACTTCCCTGAATTTTTAAATCTCCCTTGGCTTTCCATTCCTTGATATTGAATCCATCGTTAGTATCTTCTAATTTAATATATTCCAAAGCGGCTGTCCCCTCTATTCCGTTAGTCTTATCGAAGTTAATTTCACCTCCAGAAATCGTATAGACAGCTAAGTCATCAGATTCTCGTGTATAGCTGACTTTACTATTAACTTTAAAATCAAAAGCAGCTGATTCAAATGCAATATCTCCCCTAGCAGTCCAATTTTGCGTTTGCAAATTACCACGTATTGACTGTAGTAAAATATCATCTGCTATTGCTGTTATTTTAAGTTCGGTAGTGCGCTTCTTTAATTCAAAGTTTATATTGGATGATGAGATTTCATAGGTCGCGATCGAGTCTGGATTTAATAGATAATTAACTGTTCCTGTTGCGTTTAATTGAATGTGTCCTGCATTTATATTAATATCACCGGTTGCATTCCAGCTCTGCGCCTTCCAATCTGTATCTCTCGTTAAGACAACATCTCTTGCTGTGACTTCGCTGCTGAAAACACCCTTCGCCGAACCAACGTCTGCAGATAGTGATGCTGATGAAATTCGATAAGTAGAATCACCACCATAGTCATCATCACTCAATTGATAGGCAACATTCGCTTCTGCTTTTGCTTCAATCTCTCCTGCATCTATAGCAATGACACCGGTTGCATTCCAGCTCTGCGCCTTCCAATCTGTATCTCTCGTTAAGACAACATCTCTTGCTGTGACTTCGCTGTTGACTTCGCTGTTGAAAACACCATTCGCCGCCGAACCAGCCTCTACAGATAGTGATGCTGATGAAATTCGATAAGTAGAATCACCACCATAGTCATCATCACTCAATTGATAGGCAACATTCGCTTCTGCTTTTGCTTCAATCTCTCCTGCATCTATAGCAATGACACCGGTTGCATTCCAGCTCTGCGCCTTCCAATCTGTATCTCTCGTTAAGACAACATCTCTTGCTGTGACTTCGCTGTTGACTTCGCTGTTGAAAACACCATTCGCCGCCGAACCAGCCTCTACAGATAGTGATGCTGATGAAATTCGATAAGTAGAATCACCACCATAGTCATCATCACTCAATTGATAGGCAACATTCGCTTCTGCTTTTGCTTCAATCTCTCCTGCATCTATAGCAATGACACCGGTTGCATTCCAGCTCTGCGCTTGCCATGTTGAACTCTCACCAGCAGTAATTCGCTTGAGGACAACATCTCTGGCTGTGACTTCGCTGCTGAAAACACCCTTCGCAGAACCATCATCTACAGATAGTGATGCTGATGAAATTCGATAAGTAGAATCACCACCATAGTCATCATCACTCAATTGATAGGCAACATTCGCTTCTGCTTTTGCTTCAATCTCTCCTGCATCTATAGCAATGACACCGGTTGCATTCCAGCTCTGCGCCTTCCAATCTGTATCTCTCGTTAAGACAACATCTCTTGCTGTGACTTCGCTGTTGACTGCGCTGTTGAAAACACCATTCGCCGCCGAACCAGCCTCTACAGATAGTGATGCTGATGAAATTCGATAAGTAGAAGCATCACCATAGTCATCATCACTCAATTGATAGGCAACATTCGCTTCTGCTTTTGCTTTAATCTCTCCTGCATCTATATCAATGACACCGGTTGCATTCCAGCTCTGCGCTTCCCACGTTGAACTCTCACCAGCAGTAATTCGCTTGAGGACAACATCTCTGGCTGTGACTTCGCTGCTGAAAACACCCTCCGCCGAACCATCTTCTACAGATAGTGATGCTGATGAAATTCGATAAGTAGAAGCATCACCATAGTCATCATCACTCAATTGATAGGCAACATTCGCTTCTGCTTTTGCTTCAATCTCTCCTGCTTCTATATCAATAACACCGGTTGCATTCCAGCTCTGCGCTTCCCACGTTGAACTCTCACCAGCAGTAATTCGCTTGAGGAGAACATCTCTGGCTGTAACGTCGCTACTGAAAACACCCTTCGCAGAACCATCGGCTACAGATAGTGATGCTGATGAAATTCGATAAGTAGAAGCATCACCATAGTCATCATCACTCAATTGATAGGCAACATTCGCTTCTGCTTTTGCTTCAATCTCTCCTGCTTCTATATCAATAACACCGGTTGCATTCCAGCTCTGCGCTTCCCACGTTGAACTCTCACCAGCAGTAATTCGCTTGAGGAGAACATCTCTGGCTGTAACGTCGCTACTGAAAACACCCTTCGCAGAACCATCATCTACAGATAGTGATGCTGATGAAATTCGATAAGTAGAAGCATCACCATAGTCATCATCACTCAATTGATAGGCAACATTCGCTTCTGCTTTTGCTTTAATCTCTCCTGCTTCTATATCAATAACACCGGTTGCATTCCAGCTCTGCGCTTCCCATGTTGGACTTTTAGTATCAATGGCAGTAATTCGCTTGAGGAGAACATCTCTGGCTGTGACTTCGCTGTTGACTGCGCTGTTGAAAACACCATTCGCCGCCGAACCAGCCTCTACAGAGAGTGATGCTGATGAAATTCGATAAGTAGAAGCATCACCATAGTCATCATCACTCAATTGATAGGCAACATTCGCTTCTGCTTTTGCTTTAATCTCTTCTGCATTTATATCAATGACACCGGTTGCATTCCAGCTCTGCGCTTCCCACGTTGAACTCTCACCAGCAGTAATTCGCTTGAGGACAACATCTCTGGCTGTGACTTCGCTGCTGAAAACACCCTCCGCCGAACCATCTTCTACAGATAGTGATGCTGATGAAATTCGATAAGTAGAAGCATCACCATAGTCATCATCACTCAATTGATAGGCAACATTCGCTTCTGCTTTTGCTTCAATCTCTCCTGCTTCTATATCAATAACACCGGTTGCATTCCAGCTCTGCGCTTCCCATGTTGGACTTTTAGCATCAATGGCAGTAATTCGCTTGAGGAGAACATCTCTGGCTGTAACGTCGCTACTGAAAACACCCTTCGCAGAACCATCGGCTACAGATAGTGATGCTGATGAAATTCGATAAGTAGAAGCATCACCATAGTCATCATCACTCAATTGATAGGCAACATTCGCTTCTGCTTTTGCTTTAATCTCTCCTGCTTCTATATCAATAACACCGGTTGCATTCCAGCTCTGCGCTTCCCACGTTGAACTCTCACCAGCAGTAATTCGCTTGAGGAGAACATCTCTGGCTGTAACGTCGCTACTGAAAACACCCTTCGCAGAACCATCGGCTACAGATAGTGATGCTGATGAAATTCGATAAGTAGAAGCATCACCATAGTCATCATCACTCAATTGATAGGCAACATTCGCTTCTGCTTTTGCTTCAATCTCTCCTGCTTCTATATCAATAACACCGGTTGCATTCCAGCTCTGCGCTTCCCATGTTGGACTTTTAGTATCAATGGCAGTAATTCGCTTGAGGAGAACATCTCTGGCTGTGACTTCGCTACTGAAAACACCCTTCGCCGAACCATCGGCTACAGATAGTGATGCTGATGAAATTCGATAAGTAGAAGCATCACCATAGTCATCATCACTCAATTGATAGGCAACATTCGCTTCTGCTTTTGCTTCAATCTCTCCTGCTTCTATATCAATGACACCGGTTGCATTCCAGCTCTGCGCTTGCCATGTTGGACTACCGCTAGCAGTAATTCGCTTGAGGACAACATCTCTGGCTGTAACTTCGCTGCTGAAAACACCCTTCGCCGAACCATCGGCTACAGATAGTGATGCTGATGAAATTCGATAAGTAGAAGCATCACCATAGTCATCATCACTCAATTGATAGGCAACATTCGCTTCTGCTTTTGCTTTAATCTCTCCTGCATTTATATTAATATCACCGGTTGCATTCCAGCTCTGCGCTTGCCATGTTGGACTACCGCTAGCAGTAATTCGCTTAAGGACAACATCTCTGGCTGTAACTTCGCTGCTGACTTCGCTGTTGAAAACACCCTTCGCAGAACCATCGGCTACAGATAGTGATGCTGATGAAATTCGATAAGTAGAAGCATCACCATAGTCATCATCACTCAATTGATAGGCAACATTCGCTTCTGCTTTTGCTTTAATCTCTCCTGCTTCTATATCAATGACACCGGTTGCATTCCAGCTCTGCGCTTGCCATGTTGGACTACCGCTAGCAGTAATTCGCTTAAGGACAACATCTCTGGCTGTGACTTCGCTGCTGAAAACACCCTCCGCCGAACCATCTTCTACAGATAGTGATGCTGATGAAATTCGATAAGTAGAAGCATCACCATAGTCATCATCACTCAATTGATAGGCAACATTCGCTTCTGCTTTTGCTTTAATCTCTCCTGCATTTATATTAATATCACCGGTTGCATTCCAGCTCTGCGCTTGCCATGTTGGACTACCGCTAGCAGTAATTCGCTTAAGGACAACATCTCTGGCTGTAACTTCGCTGCTGACTTCGCTGTTGAAAACACCCTCCGCCGAACCATCGGCTACAGATAGTGATGCTGATGAAATTCGATAAGTAGAAGCATCACCATAGTCATCATCACTCAATTGATAGGCAACATTCGCTTCTGCTTTTGCTTCAATCTCTCCTGCTTCTATATCAATGACACCGGTTGCATTCCAGCTCTGCGCTTGCCATGTTGGACTACCGCTAGCAGTAATTCGCTTGAGGACAACATCTCTGGCTGTAACTTCGCTGCTGAAAACACCCTTCGCCGAACCATCGGCTACAGATAGTGATGCTGATGAAATTCGATAAGTAGAAGCATCACCATAGTCATCATCACTCAATTGATAGGCAACATTCGCTTCTGCTTTTGCTTTAATCTCTCCTGCATTTATATTAATATCACCGGTTGCATTCCAGCTCTGCGCTTGCCATGTTGGACTACCGCTAGCAGTAATTCGCTTAAGGACAACATCTCTGGCTGTAACTTCGCTGCTGACTTCGCTGTTGAAAACACCCTTCGCAGAACCATCGGCTACAGATAGTGATGCTGATGAAATTCGATAAGTAGAAGCATCACCATAGTCATCATCACTCAATTGATAGGCAACATTCGCTTCTGCTTTTGCTTTAATCTCTCCTGCTTCTATATCAATGACACCGGTTGCATTCCAGCTCTGCGCTTGCCATGTTGGACTACCGCTAGCAGTAATTCGCTTAAGGACAACATCTCTGGCTGTGACTTCGCTGCTGAAAACACCCTCCGCCGAACCATCTTCTACAGATAGTGATGCTGATGAAATTCGATAAGTAGAAGCATCACCATAGTCATCATCACTCAATTGATAGGCAACATTCGCTTCTGCTTTTGCTTTAATCTCTCCTGCATTTATATTAATATCACCGGTTGCATTCCAGCTCTGCGCTTGCCATGTTGGACTACCGCTAGCAGTAATTCGCTTAAGGACAACATCTCTGGCTGTAACTTCGCTGCTGACTTCGCTGTTGAAAACACCCTTCGCAGAACCATCGGCTACAGATAGTGATGCTGATGAAATTCGATAAGTAGAAGCATCACCATAGTCATCATCACTCAATTGATAGGCAACATTCGCTTCTGCTTTTGCTTCAATCTCTCCTGCTTCTATATCAATGACACCGGTTGCATTCCAGCTCTGCGCTTGCCATGTTGGACTACCGCTAGCAGTAATTCGCTTGAGGACAACATCTCTGGCTGTAACTTCGCTGCTGAAAACACCCTTCGCCGAACCATCGGCTACAGATAGTGATGCTGATGAAATTCGATAAGTAGAAGCATCACCATAGTCATCATCACTCAATTGATAGGCAACATTCGCTTCTGCTTTTGCTTCAATCTCTCCTGCTTCTATATCAATAACACCGGTTGCATTCCAGCTCTGCGCTTGCCACGTTGAACTCTCACCAGCAGTAATTCGCTTGAGGACAACATCTCTTGCTTTAATTTTTGCATCTGAATCAAATATACCCTCCGCAAAAGCGTCACTAATAATGGAAGCGTCTAAACGTTTCACCCTATATGTAGACGCGTCATCATACTGACTATCACTAAGATGATAAACAATATTTGCTTTTACATTGCTGTCTATTTTAAGGCCTACATTTTTCAATGGTTTTACCCTAAGTTCACCCTCAACTTCCCAGCTCTGGGCTTGCCACTGTGGACTTTCCTCATCAATGGCAGTAATTCGCTTCAATACAACATCAGAGGCTTTGACTTTCCCACTAAAGACTTCTTGGCCAACATTTTTGCTGCTTATATCAGAGTCAGCAGATATAATTGTATATGTAGTAGCTTCACCATAATCACTATCTTTAAGTTGATAGCCAACAAGAGCTTTAGCATTGCTATCTAAATTAAAACCAATGCTACTTAAGAAGTTTGTCTTAAGTTGACTTTCAATTTGCCAGCTCTGCGCTTGCCATGATTGCTTAGTACCATCTCCCTCACCAACTGTGACTTGCTTAAGGACAACATCCTTCGCTTCAACTTGGACATCTAAATCAAATACACCTTGCGCAAAACTATGGCTATCGACTTTTGCCTTAAAATCTTTAATCGTAGTTGTCGATGCATATTCATAGTTTTCATCGCTAAGCTTATAAACAGCATTTACTGTTGCATTCCCTCTTAAATCAAGGCCTATGCTGTTTAAAACCTCAGCCTCTAACTCACCCTCAACGTCCCAGCCCTGCACTTGCCATGAATAGGCTCCTGTGCTATCAACGACATGTTTTAATTGAACATCAGAAGCACTAAGTGCAACACCATTGATAATACCTAATGGATCTTTATTTTGCATCTTGATATTACCTTGGACTGCGTAAGTCGCGCGCGTCTTGTCGAATGAAACCTCAAGCTTTCCATCAAGACTTAATCCTTTGAAGTTAAGATTCTCGGCATCTGCATTTACTGTCCATTGATAAACCTCCCCATTGACAACCTTTATCCCAGTAAGCTCTGCATTGGCTTCCACTCCACTACTTCTGAGAGTTTTGGGAGCAAGATGAGTAAAACTGCGAGAAATATATTTAGATCTCCTGTCAGGATTACCAACTTCAGCACTGATAATCTCAGGCAGGGAAAAGTCAAAGTCTCCACCCATACCTCGAATATACCAATCGGAGAAATCCTCTTCCTCTGATATTATCTCTACAGGAATTTTTTCAAGAAGATCTTGTGGTATTTTGTTGCTAGAGTCAATTCTAAGTAGTCTGGTTAAATGAGCTTTCTTCGCTGGGATACTCCAAAACCCTTCCTCATTAAGTGTGGGTAGAGCTGAGGCTTCTAACTCACCAAATTTTGATGTCCATGTAGCACCACCTTTGTGAAATAGCTCTCCATTGTATGAAGCAACTAGTTCACTGAGTTGCCCATAGCCTATTAGTGTTTGCCCACGACCTAAAACTGTTTCACTAGCATGAAAACCAGAAATCTCCTTCTCCGCTTGCGATAAGCCCACCCCGACAGAACATCCCCACACCAATAGACGCCCTTGACTTGCAGCCATTGCTTCTGCAAGCACAAGGAGCTGCTCTTTATCAATACCTTCCCCAAGAGCCAGAGAACCTGGCTTACCGTGAGCTATCAAATGCAGATCTACCCCCTTGGGGTGACTCTGCAAAACACTTGAAATCAATAATTGCGTGGATGCCTTCTGAGGAATCTTGAAGCATTGCCAATCAGCCGAGTTGAGATTCTTATCAATTCCTAGGTTTTGGGATAAAATCGAGTCCACTAACACTATTGATTTCTGGCGTTGACCCAAAGCCAAAGTGCCTCTTTCTCGATCGTCACCAATGAGCCTCAGATCAAAAAGGCAACTACTCCTATGCAAGCCTTGAGCTAGTGCCATAGTTATCTACTAGAGCAAAATTCTCTAAAGAACACTTAAACTCATACTACAGCTAAAAAGGAAAAATAGTTCAAGAGTGACTAGCAGCCCATCGAAATCACTGCTTATCTTGATAGAAATACCAGAGCCAAAATATGCGGCCAAAAATCAAGAAAAGCTTTTTGACCTTGTCAGAAGATGTCCTTCTGTAACAGCTGGAACATTTTCCTCCCCAAAGCCGCATCAATCCTCACGACATAGGTTCAGACTTTTAGCTATTCATTGATTTTTGACTACATAATTGAACCAAGGGTATCTGAGCTCAAAGCCTGGCAACTCTTATGCGGATGGCAATATTTTGCAATTCCAATCTTGATTTCATTTGGCCCCAGTTCGGGGATGTTTTGCGAAAGTAGTTTCAGCTCCGCCAGTCCAGTAAGGGCAACCCAGGGATAATCGCCACAGTACTAGTGCGATAGGCACTGTATTCAGGATGCAAGATCAGTAACTTTCGCTCCTCCCGCCGAGCCTTGCCTCTCAGCAAAAGGCACAACGCAAGGAACAACGCCACATGCAACAGGCTGCCAAGGGCAATGGCAACTCCAGCGGAACACAGCAACAGCGCTTGATAAAGCGGATGGCGGCAGCGTCGATAGGCACCCATCGTTACCAGGGCAGCAGCGGGCTTTGGATCAGGCAGTGGTGAAAGGCTTGCGCCAAGACGCCAGAACGCTTGAACCACTAACAACACCCCCACACCAAATAGGCAGGCGCCAAAAATGGTAATTGGCAATGGCCAGCGATATCCCCAACGCTCTAAAGCAGGCCAAGGGGGCAAGAGATGGGCTGCAATCAGGATGATCTGTGCCAACAGCCACCACTCACCCTGGCGATTATCCAGCCAGCCTCCCCAACTCAGTCCCCAACCAGAAAAAGCCATACCCAGAGACTCTGATGGGCTTTGCTTTGTAGAATTTGACATCGAAGCCATGACATGGATCTATTCACACAAGTCTGCGCAGACTGAATAGCAAAAAGCTTGCATGACCTTCAAATCAATGATCAGCCGCAATGACTTCTAGATCGCCAATGTCTCAACCAAAGGGCCATAGAGGCTTGTGTATGCCTGCTCAAAACCAGCGCTGTTGAGAAGCTCTGAAGCTTCGCAGTTCAGACCAAAACAGAGCTGCATCTCAGCCCGTTCACGCTCACCCTGAACATTAAATCCGCCACTCCAAGACTGACGGAAGGCTTGTTCACCCCTACCAGCCGATTTGTTGTTGGCGTTGGCGTAGGCCCAACCACTCATCGGTGGCACCGGCCAACACTGACTCAAACCCTGACAGGCCAAAGCCTGCAAAGCAATGAGTTGTTCTCTTGCTTGCTCGGCTGGAAGTGGCTGCCAACGCAGAGCTATCTCAAATTGATCCTTCTTGGCTGCTGATCCACAACGGGCTACGACGACAGTTGCCGAGGTAAGCGTGTGATTTGCGCAGACCTGCAAATGGCTTAGCCATCCCTCCATCACCCCCCTTGACTTCAACTGACCTGGTTGCACCACCACGACCGTGTCCCCAGCCCAAAGCATTTGCCTGGAGCCATCCGCCAATTCAAGACGTCGTGTCGAGCATGGTCCCATGCTCAGTAGCGTTGCCTGTAAATGTTGCCAACGCTTCTCGAGTCGTTCGCACTCCAACGTCGCAGCTGCTCCTGGTGGAAGGGTGCCTTGGCCGGCATAGCGATGCTTCCAATCACCTGCTTCTGATCCCTGCAACAATGCCTTCTCATCCGTAGGGAGATGGCCAAGCAGCTCTGACAAGCGTTGCCTGAGCAGACCATGCCGATGCCATTCATCTAGATCGAGGGCCTCAAGGTCTTCAACAGGATCAAACCATTCACGTGGTGTTACCTGAAATTGCTCCAGCCAAATCAGCTGGGGAGCGATTAACCAGCGCAACAACAATTCAGATGAGATAACCGCAGAAGCATCCAATGACACCGAACTCCAATGCAAAGGTAGAGCAAGGGCAAGGGGTGGTGGCGCAAGAGTTTTATCCAACCAGCGGCGCGCCTCGAAATGGCGACGGTCACAGCTAGGAGGCGGTTGGCTCCCCTGAGATAGAAAATTACTGCGATCAAGGGGGTTGGCGGCTGGTTCTCGACATAGGCCCTGGAACGTCTCATCGCTGAGCTCATGCCGCAGCCATCCGAGCCATTGCTGCACAGGACTGGCTGCTGGGCGACATTCCCCCGTGTGCTCATCGCGACTGTTCCATGTGATTAGCAAATGCTGTCGGGTCGACATCAATGCTTCCAAAAGCACATAACGATCTTGATCACTACTGCGTGGATCCCCTAGCTGACGCTGCTGCTCCAATAGATGAAAGCCAGCTCGCTCGCGATGGCGAGGGAAAACATCGGCGTCCAATCCCATCAGCACGATCACACGATGAGGGATGGCACGCATCGGCTCCAGAGCACTCACTGTGAGGGCACCAGTGCGATGTCCAAACCGACCGCTATCTGCAGAGAGAGCTTCATTCAACACATCTGCTACAACAGCCGCTTCCAGCAACAACGTGCAATCAGCACCAATCTGACGCCAATCCTCCAAAGCAATCAGCAGGCACTGCCGCTCCCAGGCCCAAGAGCCACCATCACCAAACAACTCCTCGACAAAACCCTGTAGAAGCTCTACCCAAGCTCCACAAGTTCGAGCACGACGAAACTCTTTCAGCTGCCGGCAGAACTGGGCTAAAAGCTGCCACCACTTCGCAAGCTGTGCTGGTTCCAGCCCCTCTGCGAAGGGTGCTGCTCCTCCAGGGGCCAGACCTGGTGTGCTGGGCAACACCAAGCCAAGCAGCCAGCGATCCAGGCACCAGCTGAGGCTATGGGTCTCATCACCACCACGCTCCTCGGCATCAAGGCCCCAGCGAAATCCTGTGCGCTGTAAACAGCGACTAAGGCTACTGGCATCGTCCTGGCTGAAACCTTGCTGCTGCTGTATTGCCGGATTAGCGAGCAAGCCTTCAAGGGCGGTGGCAGTCAATCGCTCGCCTGCGATCTGAAGCAGTTGCAACATCCCCTGCGTCAGCCCAGGGCTGTTCTGCTGGCTGCGATCTGTGAGCCGCCAGGGAAGCTCCACGCCAGTGGCTGCAGCATCGTTGAACACCGATGCGAGCAGAGGAGCAAAACGATTGACCTGTGGGGTCATCACCAACACATCACGGGGTTCGAGGCTGGGGTCGGCAGCAAACCATTGCAAGATCTGATCGCGGACCAACTGCACCTGGCGCCATTGCCCAGGGCAAGCCAAAAACTGCAAAGAACTGTCCTCTTGCCTGCGCCGCAGAGGTTGATGATCCTCCGGCGAGACAAGCTGCTGCTGAAGCTGCTCAAGCAACGTAGGTTCTTGCCCGGATTCACAAGCCATGCTGGCCGGCGCGGCGAATAGATCACCCTCCTGCCACTGGCCAAGCTGACTCTCACCGCCACCTTCCAGCAACTGCTGAAATTCCGCGCCCATGCGTCCAAGAATGGCTTCTAAGCGCGGCGCTTCGAACATCCACAAACCATCAGCTGGCTCGGTCCACTGATTCCCCAACGTCTCCCTTCTGCTACGACATCGCTGCCAAAGATCCGGACAGGGGGTCAGCAGAAACATCTGTACGTCCACAAGACCCGAGAGGGCCTGAATCAACTCCACTTGCGCCGGAGCAAGACTGCTCAGACCAAAAAGCCGCAGTTGACTTGGCAATGCCATGGCGGGGTTGTCTCCGCTGCGCAGCTTTGAAACAGCCCTATGCACCTGAATCCCGAACGGTTCAACCTGCAAACGTTCAGCCAATAAACGCAGCAACTGGGGTTGCCAGCGCAGGGTTAAAGGCATCTCCTGCGATGAGTTCAAAAGCCGATCACTGCCCTGCAGCCATTGATGAATCAACTTGGGGCGGTAAAGCGCATAGTCGTCAAAGGCATCGGCAATGCTTCTGGCTAACTGCCATTGCACTCGGTTGAGGTGGCCTGGCCGAGATGGCTGCCGATTGACCCATTCTCTCAATGGCGCAGCTTCTTCAGTCTCCAAAAGCTGTGGCAACAAATCAAGCAAAGGCCAAACGAGTCGACTAGCCCGCCAGGGATCTTCAGCATCACTATCGATCCCCAATATCATCCGAACCAATTGCCTTAAACGTGATCCTGGGAAAGGGAATCGCACCAAAGCACTGATGCCATTCACGCTTGCCAACTGTTCCCCCAGCCAGCGGCTTGTGGGCCAGGTGTTCACCACGACATCCACTGAGTCAAATAGACCTGGTGGTGCCAGACGCAGCTGCTCCGCCAACACTCGAGCTAACCACTCCGCTCTGTTGCTGCGGTAGATCGTCAGCAAGGCTTAGTAGAAACCAGGGATGATGATGTAGTCATCTCTCGAGTGAACGCCTCTTTGAGCTTGTCGACATCGCATGCAAGATGCTGATTCAACTTGCGGTCACCGCAGACCTGAACAACAGCATCGCGTTCTGGGCAATAGGCGCTCAGCAGCCCCCCGTAGCAAGCCCCCGTATCAATCATCACAATATGGCGATGGCGCTCCACCTGGAAACGAGGGGTATGAGCCACGATCACGCGTCCATAGCGACCGTCGTAATCCTCCCAGAATCGCTGACGAATGCTCAAATCAGTATTGCCATCGAGGTCAAAGCCAGCGTGAGTCGCAATCCATCCCTTGGCTTTGTAAACAAGAGGAAGCCCTTTCAAGCGGCTTAACCACTCTCGAGCCTGGCGATCACCCAATTGCCGGTACGTGTCAATCGCCAGCAAAGCAGCCTGGCCATCTTGAGGGTCGACCTCCAGACAATCGATCAGGTGTTGTTCATGGTTTCCACGCAACCAATGAGCACGACCGCCATAGACCATTTCCCAGGCAAGCAACATGGTGGCCTCAATGGCCGGCCCTCGATTGATCACATCTCCACAAAACACGAGCTGGTCTGAGCTGGGGAGCAAGGCGATGAGCTCTACCAAGGATTGATAACAGCCATGGACATCCCCAATCACCCAGTGACATTCGCGGGGTGACTTCACAATCGCAGCAGCATTCTCTTCAAGATTCTGACTTGGCAGTAGCCATATGTCAGCGCTACTGCGTACGGTGAACAGTCTTGAAGTGGTTGATTTGGATCCACGCACGTTGCCGGTCATCAAACGAGTCGACTTACTCGTCAAATCCCTCAATGGTGCTGAGCGCACCAATGAAGCTTTGGCGCGTTGCGAGGATGCAGACTCCATGATTGACGTCCTTCTAGGTGCGGCAGCCCAGCTTGAGCTTGGTCTCACCCGGGAAGATTTGATGACCACACCACCAATCCGTGACTGGATCTGGTGGAAGGAGAAAGAGGCCCTGATTACCATCGGTGAAACCAAGCCCCGTTACAAACAAGACGATCGAGCCTCCGCAGAGAATTCGACTGGACGTCGCACCTTCCTAGGGTTGTTCAGATTCTGATTGCTCAATGTTGGAGAGCCTATTTTAGGCTTCAGCAGAAGGATAAGTAACGATCGAGACCACCATCACTGCAGGCAGATTCATCGTTTTTACTCAGCCAACATGTCCGGCATCAAAGATTTACTGAGTAAGCATTGATTTGCAGAGATAAATAATGCCTACTCATCCTTACTGACTACCCAAAAAGAGGCTCTCGTCGGGGATTCTGGACAAGACGCTTCATCTCTCTTACAGCTTCTTGAAGGCCTACAGCGATCGAGCGGGCCACAATTGTATGACCAATATTCAATTCTTCAATCCCTTCAATCGCAGCCACGGCTTCTACATTCTGATAAGTGAGGCCATGCCCAGCATTCACCCGTAAGCCAAGGCTGCGCGCTCTTGTTGTCGCTTCAGTCAAGCGTGCAAGTTCAAAGGATTGATCAGCCCAACAGGCTTCGGCGTAAGCGCCAGTGTGCAGCTCCACCCAACGGGCACCACTCGTACTAGCTGCCTCCAGTTGTTGAGAAACAGGGTCTACAAACAAGCTGACGGGAATCCCTGCAACCTGCAGCTGATCAACCATGCCTTTCAAGGATCCCTGCTGGGCAGCAACATCCAAACCTCCTTCTGTGGTCACCTCCTGCCGTTGTTCTGGTACGAGTGTCACCATGTCAGGTTGAATTTTTAAAGCAATCCCCACCATTTCAGCAGTGGCTGCCATCTCCAAATTGAGACGACTGCGCACTGTTGCCCGAAGCAGGTCCAAGTCTCGATCCTGAATATGACGGCGATCTTCTCTTAAGTGAACTGTGATGCCATCGGCTCCACCAAGTTCCGCCAATAGAGCCATCGGCACTGGATCGGGTTCCACGGTTTGGCGAGCCTGGCGCACATTGGCAATGTGGTCGATGTTGACCCCGAGGCTGGCCATAAAGAAAGGGAAACAGGCCTGATCCTATTGGGGATAATTGCCCCCCTTCTATTCTCTAAGGGATTTGACCGCCGGTTCAACTGCCCAATCAACATTGGGTTCAGAGGTTCTTGGCCTTTAACTTCGGATGTTTGAACTCGCCAGAGACGGTGTCCTCGGCCCTAGCGACTCGTGAAAATTCCCTGGGTCTCGCAATAGACCCTTTTTTGGCCCCCGTTGCCATGGTGGCGACGCAAGACATCGTCCTGCGCCAATACTTTCGAGAGCGCATCGTTCTGGGGCAAGAGAATCTGCCCATGCAAGGGCCAGTGTTGCTGGCTCCCACCCATCGTTCACGCTGGGATGCATTGATGTTGCCCATGGCCGCTGGCCGTCGGGTTACGGGTCGTGATTGTCGATTTATGGTCACTGTTGATGAAATGAAGGGCCTACAGGGATGGTTTCTCCATCGCTTGGGATGTTTCCCGGTTAATCAGAGCAAACCTTCGCTCACCAGCCTGCGCTATGCGATTGATCTGATGGCCGATGGACAACAGGTCGTGGTTTTTCCAGAAGGAACAATCAATCGCACAGACAAACCCATCAAGCTCTATCAAGGTTTGGCACGTCTGGCTCAACTTGCAAAAAGCCAAAATATTGATGTCCAAGTTGTACCAGTTGGTCTTGGCTATAGCGAAGTCATTCCCAAAGCCTGTGGACGGGCATCAATTTGCTTCGCAGAACCGATGAAGGTCTTGGAGACTGGTCGTGAGGCAGTGAAAAGCTTCAATACAGAGTTGTCAGAAAAGATGCATGCAGCTGAACAAGCGGCCCTCCATGCAGTAGGCCGTCTCAAGAAAGCACCTTAAAGTTTCGCCCATCTGTTCTTCAGTTCATGCGTTGTCGCCTTCCGCTGACGGCCCTTGCTCTTTCTGCTGGCCTACTTCTCTCATCTGGTTCAGCACTAGCTCAAACAGCAGCTTCATCCAATGACAAGGTGCTGGCCCAGGCAGGCATTGGATTCAACGTTTCTGCAGTCCAAAACATGCTGAATCAAGGAGATGCTGCTGTATCCGCTGGAAATCTGACTCAAGCCCGAACTGACTACGACAACGCTCGCGATGCTTCAAAGCAGCTGCTTGGCTTTTATCGGAACCTCAGTGGAGCCTTCCGCGGACTGGATGCTCGTATTCCTCGTGAAATGGATGCCAAAGGGCGTAAGGCCATGGGGCTTCTGGCACAGGCCAACCTTCGCCTTGCCGCACTTTTTCGCCAACAGAACAAACTTGAGCTCGCTGTACCGGTGTTGGTTGAAGTGGTCAAACTAGTCTCGCCCTCCCGCCCCGAAGGCCAAAAGGCCTATCAGAGCCTTCTGGAGCTGGGCTTCGTAGAAACCCCCTATGCCGGCGCCAAGCTGACAGCTCCCAACTGAGTCAACTTTCGACTTGGATCTGCCAGCATCAAGCTTTGAAGTCAACATTGGTCTCCATGGTTCAATCCGACGAGGTGGGTGCAGCGATCCGGCTAGCCCTACCTGATGCCCAAGTCACCGTTGAAGACCTCACTGGTGGCGGCGACCATCTACAGGTGAGCGTCATCTCAAACGCCTTCGCTGGCCTTTCCAGAATCCGTCAGCATCAGTTGGTCTATGGGGCCCTCAAAGATCAGCTCGCCAGTGAAGTTATCCATGCCCTGGCCTTAAGCACCTCTACTCCCAACTAAACCCTATCCCCCCTCGTTTTCGATGGATCCCACTACCAAAACACGTATTGAAGCCCTGATCCAATCAAGCCCGATCATGGTGTTCATGAAAGGCACAAAACTGATGCCACAGTGCGGCTTCTCCAACAATTGCGTGCAGATCCTCAACTCCCTCGGCATGAGCTTCGAAACCTTTGATGTGCTCTCCGACATGGAAATTCGCCAAGGGATCAAGGACTACTCCAATTGGCCGACAATTCCCCAGGTTTATGTAAAAGGAGAATTTATCGGCGGATCAGATATCTTGATTGAGATGTACAACGCGGGAGAATTGGCCGAGAAGCTTGAGATCGCTCTTAACAGCTAGAATCTCAAGCTTTAATTCGTTAAGTCTTAGCAATTAAATGCCGTTACTACTCGCCACAACCTTGCAAGCAAATCTCCTCTATGGAGTGGCTGTGATCGGATTTTTTGCTGGTTCCTGGTTTTTGGGTCGAGCGATCACAGTGATCACCAAAGGCAATAACCCGCTGGTTTGGCGAGGCTGGAAGAAATTGTTTGGCCTTAAAAAGGACTGAGCTACTCAGCAGCATTGCCCCCCTAGGGCATCCCCATCAGCCCTAGAGAGGCTTGGGATGATGGGCTTAACGAGATACCTCTCCAAAACTTAGGGAACCAGACCCATGTTGGTCGCCAACGAGCCAATCATGGCCAACACAGCTAGCGAAAACAAAAGGCAGCTAACCAATTCCTGGGATGTAAACAGGGAACTTGCCCTGGCCGGCTGGTCTGCAAAGGCTGCTGGAATTCCAAAAAGGAATTACCAACCCGCTTCTTTTTTGCGATAAAGAGTTCCAATATCGCCATCTGGGCCAATAAAGCTGGAGGGATCCAAAATCCAACGATCGACAAGATCTTCAAACCTGGCCTGATCCCTTATCTCCAGTTGCCCACTACGCCTTAGGGCATGAATGTAGCCGTCTGCATAGAGCCGCAGCTCCGACTGACTGTGGTAACGACTGGTCAGTTCCTGACAAGCATCACAAAGCGACTGGAAGTGTCTAATCGCCTCAGGGTGATCAAGAGATGTCATGGTCGGAGATCACGGCAGCCTCTTTTGGCAGCTTGCCATTGGATTGGGTTTAGCGTAAGCGCGATCTGTGATCACATGTGACCTCCATTCCCCGCAATCTTCATTCCAATGAGGACACCCAAGTGTCTTCATCGGGGTCTTTGCAGATGCAGACCACGCCAAAGCAGCCCTCAAGGGTCCTTGTGGTGGAACCTCACCAAACTCTTCGCACGGTGCTGGTCCATCGCCTCCGTCAGGACGGCCATCTCACCGCTGCAGTGGCATCCGCCGTGGAAGCCCTTGACGTCTGCCGAGATCAATCACCTGATCTTCTCGTTAGTGCTGAGTTACTTGAGAGGAGTTCTGCAATGCGACTCTCTCATCAGCTCCGTTGCCCTGTGATCGTGTTAACAGCTCGAACAGGCACAGAGCCCATGGTGGGCCTCCTGAATGAAGGCGCTGACGATGTGTTGCGCAAACCATTTGGACTTGAAGAACTCGCCGCACGCTGTCGCACCTTGCTGAAACGGGGACATAGCGGTTTACAGGAGCGCGTCACAGTGGGCCCCCTTGAAGTCCACTTGTTGCTCAGACAAGTAACTCTGCGCGAAAAACCTGTGGAATTAAGCCCCAGAGAATTTGCACTTCTCTGTGCACTTTTAATGCCTCCAGGTATCGTACGAAGCCGCCAGGAATTATTGCGAATGGCTTGGCCTCCCTTCAGCGGCGGGCCTCGTTCTGTAGACACCCAGATCCTTACCTTGCGACGCAAACTTGAGCAAGCTGGGCTTGGCGAAGGAGGTGGCATCACCACCATGCGCCAGCAGGGCTATCGATTCAGCCTGGATACTCTTCCTGATTCTGAATCATAAATATTGAACCTCAAAACCATCGATTAACCAATGATTAAAGACCCTGGTTGAAGTGACAGAAATAGATTCTAAGCATTACTACAAGTTCATGATTTATGATTTAATCAAAAGATGAGTGAACAATAGATTGATACTCAGACAACTAGAGCAAGCGATCAATCCTTAAGGAAGTCTATCATAAAAACAAACCCTAAAAGGCTTACAAGCATGGGTGAGCAGCAATTGCCCAGATCAGCGGAGCGGTACCAATAGCGGTTGCAGTCAGCAATTGAGCACCGACAACAGCGAAGTGTTTTGCAGTCATGATCTAGGACTGATGGCTTCACACACCATCCATCAGATCAACCAAATCTGTTCTAACCTTGCTCAAATACTGCAGTGAGATTGATCACAGTGATGAATGCTGCATCGAACATCATCAACATTTATTAGTCAACAAGTTAACAGCGGCTTAATCAGCCAGCAAGAAGATGTTGATGCTCTCAAGCATGAGCTACTCATCAAAGATGCTTTCTCCAGCTTTAAGCGCAATTTGCATGCAAAGATGTTTAACAGCTGCATTTAAATGCAGCTGTTAAACATCACCTGAAAACTCACCTCGTCTACTTGCTGTCCTGTTGTTTCTTGACAGCCTCCTCAACCTTGGCCTTCACATCTGCTGGCACCTCCTTAGGGCAGTACTGAATCGCCCCAGTGATGATCTGAAACTCAGCACCAGCGAAAAGCTGTTTGGTGGTGAGTTTGCTAGTTCCTGCCGAAGCCACTAATCCACCATGGCGGCCCGTAAGGATCTGAGCGTACGTAGCGGCAGCGATACCAACGGCCTTGGGGAATTCCACGCCAGCGGCACGTGCATTACAAACGTACGAAGAGCCAATGCCTCGATAGAGAAAAATGTCTTCGTTGCTAGCCGGTGTTGCTTTGGACCCACCAGCTTGCTGAGCAAACGCAGCAGGACTAATCAAACTGAGGGGCATCAACAACGAAGCCGCCAAAACTGGACGAAGTCGACGGGAAAGGGTTCGCAATGGATCTGGTCTTCAAGACTTCGCCATGGTGCCCTATCCGACAAGGGTTTAACCACCCCAACTGAGTCAGTCATGACATTTCAACGCTTTAGAGAGTCGAATCAACTCCTATCCCTTCTGAATCGAGGCTGATGCCCTCTCAAGCAAATTCTGATAGTGGATAAACCCTCGTCTTCAATCAGCCCGTCCCACTCATCGCCAGGTTTTTCGTCAATGAGACGCACTGCTTGTATGGCCAACAGCTACAGCGATAACGGCTATCCCCCTCTTTGGCTTATGCAACAACCTCCACGCGGATCAACTGATCCACATGTGGGAGCAACCAATTCTTGCAATGGGAAGAGAGCTATCAGCAACGCCCACTGAGCAACAGACTGTTCATCAAGGTCTTAGCGGCTCTACCAGTTCAAGTAAAAACCCATAATGTGAACCTCAACCTTGCCAGGCACCCGCCACAGTGGATGGGGTCAAAGCCAATCAGCGACAACAGCTTCAGCTCCTGCTTGTAGCAGCTCGCCATCAGCTCTCCAGAAGCGATCTGCGATCAATGATCCAGTTTCTGGAGAATGAAGACTGCGGCTTCAATGTCACGCTGCAGATGGCTGATCCAAGTGAACAGCCGGAGTTGCTTGAACTGCATCGACTAGTGGCTACCCCTGCACTTATCAAGCTATCGCCAACGCCAAAACAAGTTTTCGCAGGCAGCAGTATTTTCCAGCAACTACAAAACTGGATCACTCGCTGGCAGCAAGACATCGTCGTCACTGGCCTGGGCCTGAGTTTGAGGCCAACAGAACTAGATGGCAGCCGCACTCAAAGGGAATTGCAACTGGAAGATCAGCTGCTGGTATTGCGCCAGGAGAACGAAACCCTGATCGACCGCCTCAATGCACAGGAAAGAACACTGAGAATGGTGGCTCATGAGTTAAGAACTCCTCTAACCGCAGCAGTCCTAGCGTTGCAGAGTCAACAGCTGGGGCAAATCAATATTGAACACTTTCAGGATGTCGTCAAACGGCGTCTTGATGAAATCGAATTGCTATCAAAAGACCTGCTGGAAGTAAAAAGCACGAAATGGGAAGACCTTTTCAATCCACAAAATCTTGATCTAGGAAATATCGCCGCAGAAGCGATCCTAGAGCTCGAAAAGCTATGGCTTGATCGAAACATCGAGATCCGTACAGACATTCCCTCCGACCTACCCAAGGTCTTTGCTGATCAGAGGCGCATGCGACAGGTGCTGCTCAACCTGCTGGAAAATGCCCTGAAGTTCACTGAGGATGGCGGAGAAGTTTCACTGACCATGCTGCACCGCACAAGTCAATGGGTGCAGGTGAGTATCTGTGACAACGGGCCAGGGATTCCAGAAGATGAGCAAGAGCGGATTTTTCTTGACCGAGTGCGCTTGCCACAAACTTCAGTGTCAACATCTGGATTCGGAGTCGGCCTATCGGTATGTCGCCGCATCGTGGAGGTCCATGGGGGCAAAATCTGGGTTGTCTCAGAACCCGACAAGGGCGCATGCTTTTACTTAACAGTTCCAGTCTGGCAACGAAATGGACAAGATTGAACTCCGCTTGCCTTGACGGAGGGTCAGGCTTAAACGTAGTTTTCCCGAGTGATCACAAGCACAGACAACTGTGATTACGGCCTCGCCCCCATCGTCTAGAGGCCTAGGACACCTCCCTTTCACGGAGGCGACAGGGGTTCGAATCCCCTTGGGGGTATCAGTTGATAAAGGATTGAGCTTGCTAAAGGTGGGCTTCTATTCGCAAAAGCAATGACCTTTTTCGTAGACCCTTAGCTCGAACAATTTAAACAAATGCTGCTCAAGATCATCTGCACATTTTGAGATGTTTAAACCAAGGACTGGCGACGCAAGCCCTCCATCTCCACTGCAAGTAGATTTGCAGTGAGATCATCTCTCAATCGCTGTTCAATCAAGGCAACTGGCATACCAATGCAGCCCTGAACAGTGAGCTCGTAGAGAAGGGAAGTTGACGTTCCATCAGCCAGCTCACGCATGATCCAACTTCCCTCAAAACGTCTGAAGTCCCCTTTAAGCAAATGGAACTGCAACTGGCCCTCAGATCGATATTCCACCAACTCCAACTGAACCTGAGCTGAAAACCTCAGCCCCAGCAACTGTTGAGAACCCACCTGGTTCAGCCGCACTCGATTGCCAGTGCGTTCCAACACTGTGCTGCTGGCAAGGTTTGGGATGAATTCACTAAGTTTGTCGTAATCGGTCAGAACGTCCCATAGCAAAGACTCTTTGATCGGCGTTCTCAGCTGGACCGCCAGTCGTCGCGCCCCATGAGGCAAGCGTTCCATCGTCTGCTCGATGGCCTGTCGCTTCACAGAGACCGACTCTGGTGAGGCTATGAGCACGGAACCCGAACGTGGTTGAAGATCCTGGATAGGTACCACAAGAAGAGGCTGTGCTCAAGACGCCTAAGAATACCGAAAGAATTCAATGACCGTTGAGCCAATGCCCAGAGACTGAGCTGTGCCAATCGCTAAACGTAACCCGAAAACGCGGATGAGTATGCATACCATCACACCTTCTAAGGTATTCTCGCCGTCACGCTCTTGCTCTTGATGGCTTTCAACCAAACTGAAGTAGTTCTCGGTGGAATCGCCCATATCCCTCTTGTTATTGGCGCTTTCTACGTTGTCAAAGCACTCTTTTACCGAGGCCAAGACGGAAAGTTAGCTCCTTTTAGCTTTTCTTACCGCCAAGCAGCTCAAAGAAAATCATCATCGACAACCACCTCAACCGAAAAGCCTGATACCAAAAGCCCAGCCGCTCAAACAGCGATACCCATTAACCTTTACAAGCCGAAGGCACCCTTTGAAGGGACTGTTCTAGAGAACTACAGCCTGGTCAAAGAAGGTGCTGTTGGCAGGGTCAATCACATCACTTTCGACCTTGCCGGGAGTGATCCACATCTCAGTTATGTAGAAGGCCAGAGCATTGGCATCATTCCTGCTGGTACAGACGTCAACGGCAAGCCCCATAAGCTCCGCTTGTATTCCATTGCCAGCACCCGCCATGGCGACAACCTAGAGGGCAAAACAGTCTCTTTATGTGTTCGTCAGCTCCAATACGAGCTAGACGGCAAAACGATCGACGGTGTCTGCTCCACCTATCTCTGCGACATCAAGCCTGGAGCCAAAACGAAGATCACCGGACCGGTAGGCAAAGAAATGCTTCTACCAGATGATGAAGAGGCCAACGTGATCATGTTGGCCACCGGAACCGGCATCGCTCCAATGCGTGCCTATCTTCGCCGCATGTTTGAGCCCACAGAGCGCTCCAAGAATGGCTGGAAATTCCGCGGCAAAGCCTGGCTCTTCATGGGAGCTCCCTACACGGCCAACCTGCTTTATGACGAAGACTTTGAGCGTTATCTCAGAGAGTTTCCCGACAACTTCATCTATACCAAGGCCATCAGCCGTGAACAGCAGAATCCTAAAGGCGGCAGGATGTATATCCAAGACAGGGTGATGGAGTATTCCGATCAGATCTTCAAAATGATTGAGAACCCCAAAACCCATGTTTATATGTGCGGCCTCAAGGGCATGGAGCCTGGCATCGACGAAGCCATGACCGCAGCAGCAACTGCTAAGGGGATCGATTGGTCAGAGTTACGACCCCAGCTGAAGAAAGCTCATCGCTGGCACGTGGAAACCTATTAATCCTGCACTCTCCAGGTTTTTTAACCTGATAAAAAGACCCGCCCAAATGGGCGGGTCTTTTTATGCTTCCTCAAATTTTTTTGGGCATACGACGACAAAGCATGCCGGGATGGTCTGGAGCACTTTGAATTCACAGATCCTTGGTTACCCGTCAGAAGAGGTCTGTGTTCCATGAGCACCACGATCACCAACCCTTTACGGGTTGGACTACGTCAAGAGCGGGTTATCGCTCCGCAGTGCCTAGTCATCTTTGGTGCAAGTGGCGACCTGACCCACCGAAAATTGGTTCCAGCCCTTTTCGAGCTATACAAACAACGGCGGCTACCGAGTGAATTCGCCCTACTTGGCTGCGCGCGACGTCCTTGGAGCAACGAAATATTTCGCCAAAAAATGGCTGAAGCCCTCGGCGAGACGATCAACGAAAACCATCTTGCTTGGGATCAATTCGCCGCTGGTCTTTTTTACGAACCTGTCGATCTACAGAAGCCAGAAGACCTCATCAAACTCAGCCATCGGCTGGAAGAGATTGATCGACTCCGCGCCACCCGCAGCAATCGAACCTTCTATCTTTCGGTGTCACCAAAGTTCTACGGCAGTGGCTGCAAAGCTCTTGCTAATGCCGGTCTTCTAAGTGATCCCAAACGCAGTCGAGTGGTCATCGAAAAACCATTCGGGCGTGATTACGCCAGTGCTCAGTCTTTAAATCAAATCGTCCAAAGCTGTGGCCAAGAGAATCAAATCTTCCGCATCGACCACTACCTCGGCAAAGAAACAGTCCAGAACATCCTTGTGCTGCGATTCGCAAATACCATCTTTGAACCAATCTGGAACCGGAATTACATCTCCAGCGTTCAAATCACAGCCGCTGAAACCGTAGGGGTTGAAGAACGAGCCAACTACTACGAATCGTCAGGGGCCCTGCGCGACATGGTGCAAAACCATCTCACCCAGATGCTGGCCATCACCACGATGGAACCGCCAGGGCGCTTTGACCCTGAGGCAATCCGCAATGAAAAAGCCAAGGTTTTGCTAGCGGCTCGCCTAGCGGATGAGTTGGAACCTTGGAACTGCTGCATCCGTGGCCAGTACGCACCTGGCGGCACCAAGGAAGCTCCGATAGCAGGCTACCGACAGGAGCCGGGTGTCGATCCCAGCAGCACCACCGAGACCTATGTAGCGATGAAACTTTTCATCGACAACTGGCGCTGGCAGGGAGTGCCCTTTTACGTTCGCACTGGCAAACGACTGGCAAAGCGTCTTAGTGAAGTGGTTCTCACCTTTCGAGAAGCACCCGTGCACCTTTTCGATGCCGCTGGGGGCAGCCCTACAGCGAACCAACTCATCCTGCGAATCCAACCGGATGAAGGAGCCGAGTGGCGCTTTGAGGTGAAGTCACCTGGTTCAGGCATGCGCAGCCGACCAGTAGAGATGGAATTCTCCTATGACGAATCCTTCGGTGAGCCATCCGATGAGGGATACGTCCGACTTTTAGCCGATGCCATGCTCAGTGACCCAACTTTATTCACCCGCAGTGATGAGGTTGAAGCAGCGTGGCGCCTTTACACCCCTCTCCTGGAACTGATTGAAGACAGCCCATGGCAATTGCCCATTCATCCATATGAATCACGTACCTGGGGGCCCGCTGCTGCCGATACCCTGCTTGCCAATGACGGATTGCTCTGGCGCCGACCCTGATTCCGCCTGGCTCATCTCATCTTGATTACTCAGCTCTATCCATGTCCCCCCAGCTCACGCTTCAGAGCCCTCTGCAACTCCCTCCTAGTGAGGTCCCTAGCTATCTCGAGCAGCTCTGGTTAAACGATCAACCTGGCAACACAGGCGCCAAAACATTCTCCCTGCTGGTTTGGCAGCCGGCCTGGGTCGAACAGCAGCTGGTTAGAACCGGCCAGATTGATGGCCCGATCATTGGATCGCAGAGCCAAGAGCTCATCCAAGCTGCCCGCCAAGCCGTTACCGAAGGTGATCTACCCCACAGCACACCTCCTCTGGATTCAAGTGTTGCAGCAGTCCTTGCCCAGCGCAAAGGCAATCAACATGGCGAGGATTTACGTGGGCAACATATTGATGCTGCCATCAGTGCCTTAGAACCACGACGCCTGATCACACTGGCACCAACCCTCGAGAAGGGGCATGACCTCGAGACACTCGTGGCTGCCTATTGCCCATTACCAGAAGAAGGAGGAGGAAACAGCGCCTGCGGAGATGTGGTGGTGCTTCGCGGTGACCATCACGCCCTAACAGATGGGCTGGGAATCCTTCAACCTCTACTACCTGCAGAACTGCCCTCCTGGGTCTGGTGGAACGGCAGCCTGGACGAAGCCCCCGAATTGCTCGAGCGGCTGGCTGTGACCCCACGGCGCCTGGTGATCGATACAGCACTAGGAGATCCCCATCGCTGCATTGAGCTGCTCAAGGCCCATGTGGAAGCAGGCCGAGCGGTGAATGATCTGAATTGGTTAAGGCTGCGCACTTGGCGAGAACACCTCGCAATGGTGTTTGACCCACCACACCGCCGCAATGCCCTTAGTCATGTTGATCAGCTCGAAATCGACGTTGAGGGTCATCACCCCGTCCAGGGTCTTTTGTTAGCCGCCTGGATCGCCGATCGACTGGGATGGCAATTACAAGCCACCCAGACAATAAAAGGGGAAGGCATTGCTGCCGAATTCCGCCGAACCGATGGCACCACTATTCAGTTTCGCCTTATGCCTGTACCCATGGGGCAACCGAGCATTCATCCTGGCCAGATCGTGGGGGTCAGGTTGATCTGCAAGCCAGATGCACAACTCGAACATGCCGTTTGCGTGATTCTCTGTGCCGAATCTGGCGGCTGCATGAGACTCGAAGCAGGTGGCATGGCCAGCATGGAGCTGATTGAAGAAGTCGTCCCCATGCAGGTCGCGTCTGTAGAGATGGATGTAGCCAGACTCCTCGCTGGTGGCCATAACACCACCACCCCCCTGCTGGCCGCTGCGGCCCCCCTTGCTGCCAAGCTGCTTAGCTAAGACCCCCCTTTGGCGAAGCCCTTTTTCAGCCGCCACCCGTCATGGCCTGTGTGATTGCTGCCCCAGCCAGTGGCACTGGAAAAACCTTACTAAGCCTCACCCTCACAGCCTGGGCACGCAGCCTTAATCTAAGCGTCCAACCATTCAAGGTGGGGCCCGACTATCTCGACCCGCAACAACTAACAGTTGCTTCCGGTAGACCCTGTCGAAACCTTGACCTACTGCTCTGTGGCCCCGACTGGGTGCAAAACAGCTTTCATGGCTTTGGTGCAGCTGCCGACCTCGCCCTGGTGGAAGGCGTCATGGGCCTATTCGATGGTGTCGGCACATCGCAGCAAGGCAGTACTGCTGCCGTAGCTCGTCATCTGCAACTACCAATCGTGCTTGTCGTGGATGCAAGCGGCCAAGCAGGCTCCCTAGCTGCCCTTGTCAAAGGCTTCCGAGACCACGATCCACAACTGACTCTGGCCGGGGTGGTGTTGAACCGGGTCAATAGCAATCGCCACAAAGAATTACTGAAAGAAGTCCTCAGCGGCATTGAGGTGAAAGTGCTCGGTTGCTTGCCCCGAGATCCTGAACTCAATCTTCCCAGCAGACATCTCGGCCTTGCCCCAGCCCATGAGCTTGAGCGATTGGAAGCTCGACTACAAGCCTGGAGCGCCCTCGCAGAAACTCATCTCGATCTAACGAGCTTCAAAACGTTGCTCCGCGCACCTACCCGGGCAATAGATCCAATTCATGCCCTGCTTGGAGAAAAGAGCATCCAATCACCACAACCACTACGGCCTGTAGCAGTCGCTCAAGATGATGCCTTTCATTTTCGCTATCCAGAAACCAAAGATTGCCTTGAAGCTCTTGGGATGCCAGTCCTGCCCTGGAAACCACTGGAGGATGAACCCCTACCTGCACAAGCGAAAGGTGTGATCCTTCCAGGCGGCTTCCCCGAACAATATGCGGCGAGTCTTAGTCAATGTGATCGCAGCATGGCAGACCTACGAGCCTGGTATGGACGGCGCCCGATTTATGCCGAATGTGGTGGGATGCTGCTGCTTGGACAGACCCTCACTGATCTGGAAGGACAAGCCCATCCGATGACAGGCCTACTTCCTTTTCATGCCAAAAAAGGCTCCCTTCAAGTGGGTTATCGCAGCCTTGATGGCACAAAAGACAGTCTTGTTGTACGTAAAGGTGATCGACTGATGGGCCATGAATTCCACCGCTGGGAACTCCACCCCACGGGCCCTAACGATGGCTTAAACAACCTTCTTGATCGACCACACAAGATCAACAAACCAAGCTCTCTATGGCAAGTTCAAGGGTGGCGGGTTCCGCAACACAAAGAAGGATGGAGCCATCAGACATTGCATGCCAGCTGGGTGCACCTCCACTGGGCGAGCTGCCCAATGATCTCCCGTCGATGGCGAGCCGCACTCGAACCGCAATCAATCCCAGCAACAAGTGATTTCTGAACAGCACAAACCCAGGGAGACATCATTTGACGATGCTCATCAAAATTCAGCCAGCAGCAACCGTCCTGCATGACATCTCGTCAACTTTGGATCATCCGCCATGGGGCTACCGAATGGGCACTCCAAGGCCGCCATACCGGTAGCACCGACCTCCCCTTGCTACCCCAGGGAGAAAAAGAGGCGAAGGCTCTCGCTCCTGTGCTCAAAGGCGTGAGATTTGCCGCTGTGTTGTCATCTCCCCTGCAACGAGCCATGCGCACTTGTGCGCTGGCTGGGCTTGACATGCACGCTGAAATCCTGCCGGAGCTGATCGAGTGGAACTACGGAAACTATGAAGGCATCACCACAGCAGAGATCCGTCAAACCGTTCCTGAGTGGTCTGTTTGGGATCAGGGTTGTCCTGGTGGCGAGAACGCTACTGCCGTGCAAGAGCGTTGTGAACGAATTATTGAACATGCCCTCGGCATCTCAAACAAAGGTGACATCGTTCTCTTCGCCCATGGCCATATCTTGCGTGCCCTGACTGGCACCTGGCTAGGTCTCGGTGCCGCAGCCGGCCGACTGTTCCGACTCGATACCGGCAGCATTTGCATTCTTGGTTTCGAAAGAGAACAGCGCGTAATCACACGCTGGAATGCCCTCTGCACTGGCAAGTTCTAAATCGAACAACGAAAGGTTCTTGCGCCAAGATTGACCATTGATCATGAGCGAATATTGACAAGCTCACCTGATCGCCTCAATGGCTGATACCACCCTATGGGCCGAACTATTGGCCTTTGGCACCGGCTTAGCTCTCTCGCCGATCCATTTAGGTGTCCTACTTCTACTACTGCTAGGTCCTAAACCGATTCAGCGGGGAAGTTGGTTTGTTACTGGCTGGATCGTAACCACTCTGGTCACCGTCATCCTGCTGCTGACTGTGGGCCACAGCTTGGTGTTGGACATGACCCAAGGCTCTCATCATCGAACAGCTCTCGACCTTCTTGGCGGAGGAGCTTTGATCTCGTTGGGATTAAAGGAGCTCTTGCGTTCGTTTGCTGCAGGAGAAGAACAACCAGCCTGGACCCATACGATCGAACGATTTATCAATTTGCCGCTGCCGCTTTTGATCGCCGTTGGTGCACTAACAGAACTCATCAGCCCAGATGACCTCTTCCTATTTGCCAAGACTTCAGCCGTGGTACTAGCCGCAAGCCTCCCCAGCTGGCAAGAAATCGTTGGCTTGGTGTTTTTCACATTTGGCTCGAGCCTGCTGCTACTGATCCCCCTGGTCGCCGTGATCATTGGCAGAGAACGCGTCATTCCCTTGCTGCAATCTGGCAAACAACTTTTATTTGCCAAAGGTGACTTAATCGTTGGTGGGGTGAGTTTTGCTCTAGGTGCCTACCTTGGTTGGCAAGGAATCAGCGGTCTGACAATTGTGATCTGAGTTGATCCAGCCAGCGACCTTGTGAGGCGGCGGCGGCTGTTTTCCCCACAAGCCACACACCTGTACGGGCACGACTAACAGCCACATAAACCAGTTGTCGTCTCAAGCTGAGATCTTGAGGCCAGAAAACATCACCAGCAACAAACACCTCCCCGAAGCTGCTCCCCTGGCTGCGATGGACGGTAAGAACCGCCGCAGGCCCCAATGATGCGAAGGCATCTCGAAGCAGAAAAAAACGCCGCCACAAAGAACGACCATCACTTTTGCCCGCCGCTTTTGCCTCAACCCTGAGCCTTTGCAACGTGGTATCGAGCAAACGTCTGCCCTCAGAACCAACTGGCGGCTGCAAACGCAACTCCAAATCAAGCTCACCTGCTCGAACTTTGGCCGTCAGGGTGTCAACCACAGGCACAGACCAATCGCTTTGTCCTTCTAAACCAAACTCTGCAAGGTCACAGCGTTCCGGAGTGACGTCACGGACAACCACCTCTCGGTTTGATCCAAGCACCATGTCGGGTTCCTCGCCAGTCTCGGCACCACTACGAGAAGCCGGTGCCATGACTGCTTTGCGTGCAATCAAGACCTCTCCGGGGAGTACCGGCAACTGATCGGCCATATCACCATGAATCGCCCGCCTTGCATGGGGAACCAATTGCTCCAAGCTGCGATTCGTGTAGCAAAGAATCCTTGCTGCATCAGGGTTATCCTGAGTCGCCGCGGATTGCAAGGCAACCTGAGCTCGCTTCAACCAGTTGTTTTGATCCAGGCATCCAACCCGGCCCAGCTCATCCTCAATCAAGGGAAAGCATGGCGGGGACTGACAGGGCAAGCTGCCATCGCGAAGACGACTCGCCAATCTCAACACAGGGCCCTGATGACGTACCACCTGCTGCAATGTTGCTGTACAGGCTCTATGCATTGAGAACACAGGACTTTGGGCCTCACCGATAGGAGGCAGTTGAGCAGGATCGCCTACAAAAACGAGACGTGTCCGAAAGGGGTGGGCACACTGCAGAGCAAGACCCAGCAGGGTGCTGTCGATCATCGAAGATTCATCGATCAGAACCAGGCCCAATTGCTCTAGAGACTGGGCCGTTTGCTCTGTCGACTCACACAGCTCAAGATCACCCTGCCGCTTCAATTTCAAGCGAAGCAGCCGATGAATCGTGGAGGGGTACCAGGTGGGCCTGAGGCCTTCAAGGTCCAAAGCCTGACGAAGCACACCAACAGCCTTGTGGGTTGGCGCAACAACTGTCCAACACAGTCCAGCGTCCTCAACCTGACGCAACAATCGCATCGAAAGAAACGTCTTACCACTGCCGGCGAAACCACTCAGAACAAAGGGATTGCCATGATTCGCATCATCCAACCAAGAACTGAACGCTTCGGCAGCCTGCTGCTGATCTGCGGTGAGCTCAACAGTCGCAGGATCTAAAGAAGACTGCGTCACCCCAATGTCATACCCAATAACTGGCTGAGATGGAGTGGAGAACCAACAAAAACCAATCCCGGCAAAGCCACTGCGGGGCCGATCAAACTGCCCACTAACACTTCCAAACGAGTGTGGCCAAGGCTTTCTTTAAGCTGTTTTTCTGGTGGAGTAGGCCAGGTCTCCACTGGCAGCAGATTCACCCGTGCTGCGGTGAATCCAGCAGCACGTCTAATCCCACTAGCGTCATACATCACCACAAAAGCCACAGTGGCTGCCAGAGCAAATCCTGGGTGATCAAAACCCATCTCCCATCCCACACCTGCTGCTGTACCAGTGACCAAGGCCGAATGGCTCGAAGGCATGCCACCTGTTTCCAGAAGCACTGCAGGTCGCCAGCGACGATAAAGAATTAACTCCACAATCAGCTTGGAAAGCTGAGCCAAGCCACAAGCGGCAAGCCCCCAAGCCAAGACAGCATTATCTAAAAGTCCAAGCCACGCTGATGGGGAAGAATCGCTGACAATCATCGATCGCGGCTGGTGATGTAATCGGCTAGTGCCAGCAAAGGCGCAGCAGAAGCTTGCCAAGGCTCTAGTGCTGCCTTGGCTTCGCTCACAAGGAGTTCTGCACGCCGGCGGGATTCCTCTAAACCCAACAATTTGGGATAGGTGGTCTTATCAGCAAGCAGATCCTTGCCAGCAGTTTTGCCAAGAACATCACTGCTCGCCGTTACATCAAGGATGTCATCAATGATCTGAAACGCCAAACCAATGCCTCTGGCATAGATGCGTAGCGCAGCGATCAAATCGTCTTCTGCTCCACCAATCAATGCTCCGCAGATCACACAAGCACTCAGCAAGGCCCCGGTCTTATGGAGATGAATGAACTCCAAAGTCTCCAGATCCACCTCTTTGCCCTCACACTCCAGATCTACAACCTGCCCGCCCACCAAACCAGGAGCACCAGCAACCAGCGAAAGCTCGCCAACAACCTTCAACAGCCGCTCAGGCGCTACACCCTGACTGCGCAAGGCAACCATCTCGAAGGAACGTGTAAGCAACGCATCACCCGCGAGGATGGCAACGGCGTCTCCATACACCTTGTGATTGGTGGGACGACCGCGGCGTAGATCGTCGTTATCCATGGCGGGGAGATCGTCATGAATCAGCGACATCGTGTGAATCATTTCCAAAGCCACTGCTGTCGGCAGAGCCTGTGCCGGTTCACCTCCAGCAAGTTCGCAAGCTGCCAGGCAAAGGATGGGGCGTAAACGCTTACCACCCGCCAAAAGGGAGTAGCGCATGGCCTCCCTGAGTTGCTCAGGGCGCTCAGGGCCAAGCGAATCATCCAAAGCCTCTTCAACGCTGGCTTTGGCCGCAGCCAAATAAGCAGGGAAGTCGAAGAAGGTGCTGACCGCCGCCGCCATGAACCTTGTCTCGTTCATGGGATTCTCTCAGGCCAACCAGTCTCAAACCAGCAAATCTCTCAGGCCGAAGGGCAAACCGCAATGCTGCTGCCATCTAGCCACGGTATTCACCAAGAGCATGGTCACGGTCATCGGGCCTACACCACCAGGAACAGGGGTCAATGCACTTGCTAAAGGTTCAACTTCTTGCGTTCGTACATCTCCACACAACCTGGCCTTGACTTGCGTCCCTTGTGCAGGATCTACGGGAAGGCGATGAATGCCAACATCGACAACCACTGCTCCTCGCCTGACATGCTCTGAGCCAATCATTTGTGGCCGCCCGGCCGCTACCACCAACACATCGGCCTGCTGAGTTAACGAGGCCAGATCACCGGTATGAGAATGGGCCACGCTCACGGTGGCATTTGCAGCCTGAAGCATCAATGCCATTGGTTGGCCTACCAGGATGCTGCGCCCAATCACAACAGCCCTTTTCCGCTGCAAAGAAATCTGATGGCGTGCCAACAAGGCCATCACACCGGCAGGGGTACAACTGCGCGGCCCAGGTTCACCTTTCAACAATCGGCCAAGGTTGAGGGTATGCAGACCATCGGCATCCTTCTCGGGATCAATCGCAGCAAGCAAAGGCCCTTCATCAAGGCCCTTTGGCAAAGGCAATTGCAAAAGAATTCCGTCCACTCGCTCATCGATGTTTAAGGCCTGGATCGTGGCCAAAACCTTTGCAGCTGAAACCGTTTCCGGCAGATGTGACAGATAACTAGCCATGCCGATACGCCCACAAGCTTTCTGCTTGTGGGCCACATACACCCCACTGGCGGGGTCGTCCCCAATACGCAACACAGCCAACCCTGGCGGCCTTCCGGCTTGCACCAAGCCAGCCGCAATTTCAGCTTGGAGATGCTGCTCCAATTCTGCGGCCAGTTGTTTGCCATCAAGCCTAAGGGCCATTCACCGATCCGATGCTTCCCCAAGCATGCACGCAGAAGAGAGCTAGCGTTTAGGACAAGTGCCAGCTTCTGTGGTCCGTCTTCCAACCTTAAACAGGCTCTGGCAGAGCTGGTTACGCAGCGAGTCGCCGCGGCGTCCGGTGCTCCGCTGGTCGATGCCCCACAAGGCTGCGCTCCTGATGAGTTGCTTTGCTGTAGCAATCATCTCTAGCTGGCCCTGGTTGTTTCAACCGAATTTGAGCCCAGGACTTCCAGCTCCATTTGAGGCGCGAGCTCCCAGGGATGCTCGCGTCGTTGACAGTGAAGCTCACGAACAAAGGCGATCTCAGCTCGTACAGAGCACCTTTGTGCAAGTGATCGATCAACAAGAAACAACCCGACTCAAACAACGGCTAGAGCGCAATCTCACTGAGCTGGAAAGTGTTGCACGCAACAGTGATGCAGGACGGATAGGGCCTGTCAATCTCAACGCCGAAGAACAAATCTGGCTCCAAGCGCGCTCGCAACAAGAACGAAAACGCTGGGATATGGCCATCCGCCGTGCCTCAGAACGCATGCTCAGTCAAGGACTGAACAATCTCGCCCTTGAGCAGCTACAAGAGGCGGCCGCAATTCAATTAGCCGACCTAGGGGAGCGGAACGGTCCTGCGAGAAGCCTTAGCAGCAAGCTGCTCGCCAGCACCTATCAAGGCAGTAGCAATCTGCGCACAGATCCAGCCCTCAGCCAACGCCTCATTGAAGAGCTGATCACCAAACAAGACATTCCCATCATTGAAGTCCGCCGCGGCGATCTGATCACGAGCAAAGGAGAACCCATCAGCCCAAGGGCCTATGCCGTTTTAAATCATTTCGGTCTTGTCAGTCGAGGCCCAGCATGGGGTCCTTTGCTCAGCCGATTCAGTACAGCCCTTGCCGGCTGTGGCGTGATGCTGCTGATCATGCGACGGGAACGTCCCTGCCTAGAAGCACGTCATGGCCTACTGGCAGTGGGATTGCTATTGGTCACTCAGGCCAGCAAGCTCTGGTTCGTTCCTACTGTGAGCCCCCTAGCCGTCATCGTTCCGCCGACACTCCTGCTCGCCCAAGGTCTTGGTACAACCTGTGGCTTGGCTTGGATGGCGGTAGAGAGCCTGCTATGGCCTATGCCAGTCAACGGCCTTGGCGAAGGCCGCATGATCATTGCCTGTGCAATCGCTGCAGTGGCAGCTATCTATAGCCGCCGCCTACGGAGCAGAGCACAGCTGCTGCAAATGGCATTTTTGTTGCCCTTAGGAGCCCTACTGGCTGAGTGGCTGCTCCTGAGTGCCGGCGGCAGCGGGGCCTGGGGTCGATTTGCACCCAATGGCGAAGAACTTCTCTCAGAAGCACTGCTAATGGGGATCTTGCTGATGCTAGCGATCCTACTGATCCCAATTTTGGAGACCTCTTTTGGCCTGCTCACCAGAGCCCGCTTGATGGAACTAGCCGATCAAGAGCGTCCCCTTCTGCGCCGCCTCTCCTCAGAAGCTCCAGGGACTTTCGAACACACATTAATGATCTGCGGACTTGCAGAGGAAGGGGCCAGAGCAATCGGTGCCGATGTAGACCTGATCCGAACCGGTGCCTTGTACCACGATGTTGGCAAGCTCCACGCTCCTCAGTGGTTTATCGAGAATCAGGTCGAAGGAGAAAAAAACCCTCACGATCAACTGAACAATCCCTTCGCCAGCGCAGAGGTCCTTCAAGCCCATGTGGATGAGGGATTAAAACTTGCCCGTCGCTACCGCCTACCGCGCCGAGTAGCGGACTTCATCCCTGAGCATCAAGGCACCTTGAAGATGGGGTATTTCCTTCATCGTGCAAGAGAACTGGACCCCTCCGTTGCGGAAAATAACTTCCGCTACCGCGGACCGATACCTCGTTCCCGCGAGACCGGAATTTTAATGCTGGCCGACGGCTGTGAAGCATGCCTTCGATCCTTACCACCGAACACCTCTGATAGCGAGGCACACTCCACCGTGAAGAGGATTGTTGAGGCGCGGCACCGCGATGGCCAACTGCATAAAAGTAGCCTCAGCCGGGCCGAAGTAGAACTCGTTGTGCGAGCTTTCGTACGCGTCTGGCGACGCATGCGCCATCGCCGTATCCCTTACCCGATACCTGCACAAAAGGCTTTCCCCGATTAAAGGCGCTGTCTAACTTGCTGGACATTCATCTATTTCAGCAACAACCAAGAAAGACCTATCTACATTTTTGAAGCTGTACTTTTCTCTTACTTAATTTTCCTGAGCAGGAAGGAATGGAGCCCTACTTCGTAGGCGAAGCCTCAGACCTGTAAAAGGATGTCGAAAGCTCAATGCTGTCGCATGTAGATACATCCTTTCAAAGAAAACTTCTTTGCCATAAATCGGATCACCCAAAATCGGATGTCCAACACTTGCTAAATGTGCGCGCAATTGATGGGATCGACCTGTCAAGGGCCAAAGCCATAACGTTGAGCCGTTTGCGTGGCAGCTTCTAACCCTCCATTGGGATCGGCTTTCTTTCCCTTGCGGGTTCTTGCCATATAGAGGCGGATTCTTCTGTAGCCGAGCTATCGGGAAGCTGATCGTTCCAGCATTGCGATTCATCCGGCCAACCACCACTGCCAAATAAAGCTTGCGCACTCGACGCGCTGAAAAAAGCATGCTGCAACGCCGCAAGCTCTCTGCCCCTCGCGCCAACAACAACAACCCTGAGGTATCTCGATCAAGGCGATGCACCAATCGCAGCTCAGGGTCAATAAACTGCATGCGACCAATCAGAGAATCCTGCTGATCAACACCAAGACCAGGCTGACTCAATAAGCCTGGTGGCTTCTCCACAGCTATTAGCCAGGAATCCTGAAATAAAATCCTCATTCATTAAGCCCACGCGAGCTCAATGAACAGGCAATGAAAACTGATCAGACAATCATCAACGACTGAGATCAAAGTCGACCTCCTTGACGATGAATCGGACGACACCAATAAAGCAGCGCCAACAGATTCAAAACGAACATCAGCAGGGACAAGCCACCAAGAGCCTGAGAGTCAGGCACCATCAATGCCTTATCCAAAACCAGGCGGACAATTCCGTAAGGCAACGACCCTGCTAAGGCCATCGATAAAGCAACAATGGCAACGATGACGCCCCATCGCCGCTCAGCCAAAAGGCCAGCAGATGCCACGATGCCAACGATGGCAGCCGGCCAGGCGAGGCTAAAGGCGAGGCTGATATTGGTTATTTGCAGAGCCTGATTAGTAAATGCAACCACTCCAATAATGGGGAGGGCCGCCACGTTGGCTAGCAAGCCGATCCAGGCCATCAACCAATAACCACGAACCACAGCACTCATCACAAAGACCCTGACTAGTGCCAACGTAAGCAGGTCTACAAGACGCTTCTAAAAGAAATCAGGTTGATTCAGGAATTGGACTGAGCTCGCGGATCGACAAGAATGCCACCTTGAGAAGACTTTTCGGCAGCGACGCCATTGTTTGCGGCCTCATTGCTAGAGACTTCTCCTGCACTCTCAAGCTCAGTCTCAAGAGTGGAAAACAGCATAGCTATTGCTTCTTTACAGCCTAGAGGAGAGGCCATGACCCACTCAATTGAGCCTAAGCAAAGGCTTTCAATCTCCTAGATCAGCGGGCTTAGTTAGCGAAGAGCTTTCGTTACTTGGGCAGAACGTTGCAGACCAAGATCACCGCCATCAAACGCCAACACCACATAACGGCACCAATCTTCGCCCGGGTAAATGAGCAGACTTTCGCTATCAATCATTGGCCCTGTTAGAGAGGTGGTCCAATCATCTGCCATGACCATCTATGGCGCGGTGGACCACTCTGAATGAGCTAAGGCTCTAGGCGATCGGCACAGTACTGCAAAAAAAGACTTTTCACTTCCTCAAAAGGAAGGGCCTACACAAGGCGTGCCTCAACCTCCTCACGTTGTTGACTCTGGTGATAGAGGCGAAGCTCCCTCACTACCTCTGGAGAGCTCCGTTGCACAGTTAAAAGTGCTTTGCCTAGCTGATGATCTGCCAACAAGGGACCGTCCTTGCAAGCTTGCATCACATGGGCCGACTCATGGGCAAGCACTGTCCAAACCTCTGTCGGATCATCCTCAAGGTTGTTGGCACAAAGCAGCACTGCATTCCTACCAACATGAAAAGCACCCATCAATCCTGATGGACAGTCACCCGCTACCAGAGTATTCGTACCAGCCTGCTGCAAAAGGTTTTGATAACGACCAAACTGCTCCCAACTACTGGCATTGCAAACATCAAGCCAAGCCAAACCAGACACGGAAACCAACAAACATCCCAACCATCGCAATAACACCACAGCCAATCGGGCAATCCTCTGTTCTTATTGGATACAGATCGACCGCGTTGGTTGCTTCAATGCACCGAACTTCTCCGGTTTTCATTCAAGCTCCTCAGAGCAAACGCCCCCAGGGATCCTCAAAGCAATGAGCGATTCAGCATGAGGTTGACCAAATGCGCTGAGCAGAGCCCTCATCAGCCCGAGGAAGGGGCGGGAGGGTCCCCACATTAAACCAAGACGAGTCACGAGTTAGTCGTTCAAGACCTGATCAGAAAGCCTTGCCAATCAGGATCACAAGAATCCCAACGATTAAATCATTTCTTAGGCCAATCCCTCCAGGAATCTCTTCAAGAAAAACCCTGCAAATCCCTAAATACTATCCGCCTAAAACTTCTGCAGAAATCAAAGAAAAAAGCCTTGCCGATACAAGTCAGATGAAATCAAAATCTCCGCAAACTAAATCTTGAAGCCAAAAGAGCCCATCACCAATTCAAACCCTTCATTTCATCCTATCCTTGCAGTACATGTCGACAAGCCCCTTGAGAAAAAGCTACAAAGAATCACCAAAAGGCCAAGGCAAGTATTCTTGACTATTTAAAGATAAAGCCAACTTTTGCTTGAATCAAGCTTCAAACCCTGCTTTCAAAAGCATCAATACAGAAAACTTATAACTAGACCATTGCCAAGCTTTTCATGCATTCTTCTTGCCTAAGATAGAAAATCTATTAAAATTATAATAGGGCCTCTTAGCACTCGCTCACTTTTACAAGTCAATGCACTGCCAACCCGAGCGTCCAATAGCCCCTATAGTTTTCCAATCAGAAAGGCTGGCCATTTGTTAAAAAGACATTTCAGCACTGTCGCCAAGGTGTCACAAAAGAACCAACCACAAAGCCATCGCGCGCAGCTGCGCAATCAGCTCAGCCTGATGATTAGGGCGTTCACCGCACTCACAGGAGCTCTTTTGATTCTGCTACCAATGCAACCAAGCTGGGCTGCCTTGGACTATGCCAAGCAGGATGACATCCTTAGCAACACCAACATGCCTGAGGAAACCTTCGATTCGGCAATGTTTGACGACCTTCCTTTCGCACAACGCCGCCAAGCGCTCAGGGAGGAATCTGGGATCAGGCGTCGTGACGCCTCTACACCTCTAATCCCTTAAGGATGAGCATTTCACTCATCCAAATGTTGTAAAACTGGCTCATCAAATAGCGTCTAGTCAACCAAGCCAATGCATAGCCGCTGGACTGACAACCGGACTCAAGATCAGGCAATCAACAGTTAATCAGGTCCACGACATCCTTAGCAGCAATAGGAATAACGCCTCTTCTATTTGAACGTATATTTGTACATCATCGCCAAGGCCCTAACTGTATATTTAGCCACTCGAGTCTCAAATTGGCACAATCGGTCAGCCTCAATTTCTGGGATAGCCCACAGTTCGGCAAAACCCTCTACGCGTCATCACTTCAACACCAATAGCCCTTTGACTGATTGAGCAGTTAAGCCCCTGTCCATCACGCCAATTCTTTGCAGCAGCAAGAGCTGCTTCATCTGAGTCATATAGAAAATCCAGCACAGGGAGTGGAGTTCCATCAAGAGCAACCAACCTGTAAAGCAGTCGTTGGGGCGCCATATTTCTTCCTTTGCTCAACACACCCATAATCTCACGATTGTGGAAAAACTTGCAAAACCAGAAAACGATCTCTCTAGAAGTGTTCTTCCCTGCCAAAAACCCATCTCTCTACTGAGCCTGCCATAACTTGATCAACCAGACTACAGCACAAACTCTTTTTCAATGAAAAATACACTTCTATACATCCAGAAGGCCAGTGAAGATAAAGCAACTACAAGCTGTTCATATTTCAACCTCCAGCCTTTGAGCGATTGTTTCTTGCAGCAACAATCGCAGGTCGAGTTTTAGGATTTACCACGAGAAATTTACGGGGCAAATCCTGTTATTGCCATAACATAACTACTGTATTTGTCTCTAAAAGTATGTATGCAATCATCAATGATTCAAAGTCATGTTGAATTAATAGCCAGTCAATCGAAAAGGCCAAAGTCGAATTTATGGCGTCACATTAACTTTAGGCAGCCAGCACACAAACTCCTATGGAGTCGTCTTGCTTAGACGCCATCCTCATCAATCTTGTCAGCCTTGGATGAAGTGACGCAAACGACGAGACTCTTCAGCCATGCGGCGTTGCAATTCCTCAGCAGGAAGAGAACCCTCATCGCGTTGTTGAGCAGCAAAAAGATCAGCTTCCGTCACATCAAGCCCACGGTCCTGCGCTAACTCCAGGAACTGCTCAACCTCGATAGCGTCCTCAAGTTGCTTATCGAGCAATGGATCCTCCTTCCTTAAAGCCAACAGACGGTCTAGGTCCTTAATCGACACGACCCCAATGCGAGAGTGATCGGTCTACATCAGCCAGCCGCAAATTGGCAGATGATGCGTTCAAGCATGCCTGAATTTGTAGCTGCATAGATGCAAAGTCAACACAGAACCGCTACACCCATAAAGTCTTCTTAACGACGGCATGAAGAACTGGAAAGGCTTGCGGCTGATTGGTGCCGGAGGGATGAGCATGCTGACAGTGCTTTTTATCGTGATTTGGCAAGCGGTTGCCAAGCAGACCAACACTCTTAACCAGGTTATGGAACGGCTGAGTGAGCTTGAACAAAAACCACAAACAAGCAGCAGCCGTTTGCTGGGCGAGCAACTACACAGCCTTCAGATCCGGCTCAATAATCAAGGGGAAAGGCTTAACGCACTCATCGAACAACAACGACAGATCACCAAGCCGCAACAAGAGTCCATCCACAGTCAATCTGACCCATGGCAAATGCAACCTGAACCTCCAGCCACACCATCAGCTCCAGGGCTGTCACCACAACCTTGAGCTTCATAGAACCCTGAAAGTCTTGACAAGAGCCTGGGATTGATTCTTGGCGATCAAAAACCTATCCCTTCACCGCATCACCACTTGCACTAGGGAGAATAAAACGCTGCAAAAGAATGAAGAGTGCCAGCACCGGCAAAATCGACACCACCGACCCAGCCGCCACAATTCTCCAGTCAAGAGAGAAGCTGCTGGCGAGCTGCTGTAGGCCGAGTGGAAGGGTGTAAAGGCTGGGGTCATCCAAGATCACCAAAGGCCAGAGGAAATCGCTCCAAGTGCCGATAAACACAAACATGGCCAGGGTGATTAGATCAGCACGAGCAGCCGGAATCATCACGTTCCACCATTCACCCAATCGACTACAACCATCGATTCGCGCAGCCTCTTCAAGTTCCACGGGCACCGTCAAAAAACTCTGTCGCAAGAGATAGAGCCCAAAGGCTGTTGCGGCCTGTGGAATCACCAAGGCCATCAGAGAGTTACGCAATCCCAACTGCACCATCAAAAGATACAAAGGGATCATCACCACCTGAAAAGGAATGAGGATGGTTGCCACCACAAGGGCCAAGACCAGACCTCTTCCGGCAAAGCGCATCCGAGCGAGTGGATAGGCCGCCAGGGAGCAGAAAAGCAGATTGGCTACCACCGCCAAACAGCTCACTACTGTGCTGTTGAGCAAATAAATCCCTAGCGGATTGTCGGCGAATAGTCGCCAATACGCCATCAGGCTCGGTTCGACAGGTAGTAAGGCTGGAGGACTAGTAAAAATCTCTTCAGCGGGCCCTTTCAAGGACGTGCTTACCAGCCAAAGCAATGGAAGGAGAATGACAAGCGCCAACACGATAAGGACCCCTAACTGAAAACCTTTCAGCAGTGGCGAAGCCAAGCTCTTACGCCTCATCTCCACATAGGGAAAACGCCCCATTGTTTAGATGCCTGACCGTAGATCAGCTAGCACAGCATCATGTTGGGGATGAAGAGACTGGCGACCGCAACCTGCCACCAGCCGATTAAGCGCATTCACAAATGCTTGAGCTGCAGCAACAACCACATCAGTGTCAGCGGAATGACCTGAGAAAAGCTGCCCATCTCGACGTAGCCGAATCGTGACTTCACCCATCGCATCAATCCCTTCCGTTACCGACTTCACCGAGAACTCGATCAGCTCATTAGGTTCGCCAGCTAGAGCATTCAATGCACGACAGACAGCATCTACTGGACCGGTGCCCACTGCAGCGGCAGTCTGCTCCTGTCCATCCTCTTGCGCAAGAATGACAGTAGCCGTAGGCCTAAGACTGCTACCGCAACTGACTTGCACCAGTCGTAACTGAAAACGAGCTTCAGACTGCTGAACCTGTTCGCTGACAATGGCCTCAAGATCTCGATCGGTTATATCGCGCTTGCGATCGGCCAGATCCTTAAATCGTGCAAAGGCCTCGTCAAGATCCTCCCGAGTCAAGTCGTAACCGAGCTCCTCAAGGCGAGCTCGGACGGCACTGCGGCCACTTAGCTTGCCCAGCGAGATCCGATTGTCGCTCAGCCCAACCGTACGGGCATCAACAATTTCATAAGTCAGACGATTTTTAAGCACACCATCTTGATGAATACCTGACTCATGGGCGAAAGCATTGCTGCCTACAATCGCCTTATTGGGCTGCACCACCATGCCGGTGAGATTTGAGACCAATCGAGAGGTCTTGGTGATTTCCTCCATGCGAACGGCTGTTAGAGGAGTAGGGCTATCAGGTTCACGCCCAAAGAAGGGATTGAAATAACGCCGCCTCACATACAAAGCCATCACCAACTCCTCAAGCGCAGCATTCCCTGCCCGCTCTCCAATGCCGTTGATTGTGCATTCAAACTGCCGGGCTCCACTCTTCACAGCTTCTAAAAAATTGGCTACAGCCAGTCCGAGGTCGTTGTGACCATGAACAGAAATAACCGCCTCATTCATGTTTGGAACATGGCAATCGATACCAGCAATCAACGCCCCGAACTCCGAGGGAGTTGTAAAACCAACTGTGTCGGGGATATTGATGGTGCCCGCCCCCGCAGCAATCGCAGCCTCGATCACCTCATAAAGAAACTCAGGATCGCTTCGAGCAGCGTCCTCACAAGAGAACTCAACATCATCAACAAGTGAGCGGGCGTAAGCAACCATCTCTGGAACAATCGCCAGAACCTCCGCCCGAGATTTACGCAGCTTGTGCTCCAAGTGAATATCACTCGTGGCAATGAATGTGTGAATTCGTCGTCGAGGTGCTGGGGCAACGGCATCAGCACAAGCCTTGATATCAGCACGCGAAGCCCTAGCCAAGCCACAAATGATTGGCCCTTCATCCCCACCAACCTGCTGGGCAATACGTTGCACGGCAGCAAAATCGCCCTGGCTGGCAAAAGGAAAGCCAGCTTCAATCACATCCACACCCAAACGAGCGAGTTGCTGGGCAATAGCCAGCTTTTCCTCAAGATTGAGACTTGCCCCAGGGGACTGCTCTCCATCCCTGAGGGTGGTGTCAAAAATCAAAACGCGGCCTGGATCCTTGGCCATGACAGCACCCTTCAGGGAGTTAGTCGAAATGACTATGAGTTAAGCGAGTCTAAGGGGGGACTGCCTACTGCGAAGCGACAACTCAGCAAACCAAGGTCGGCTTTATCAACAAAGTCGTTCTAAATTCAACTCCACTGAAATCAGAACGTGGGCAAAGGTGCTCTGGCCCTGGTTCTCCATGCCCATCTCCCATATGTGCGATCGGCAGAGCCCGGTTCATTGGAAGAAGACTGGTTTTTTCAAGCCCTGATTGAGTGCTATTTACCTCTTCTCCAGATTCTGGAAGAAGCTGCCGCAGCACCCAACCAACACCCCAGGCTCACGATCAGCCTTTCTCCGACCCTGCTCTCCCTACTCAGTGACGACGATCTAAAACACCGATTCCCCGCCTGGCTCGCTGTTCGTCTGGACCTCCTAGCCCAAACCTCCTCAGACCTACAACCTGCAGCGGACCACCTCGCTGAGATCATCCAACGACATCTGCATCAGTGGTTGGCATGCGAAGGCGATCTCATTGGTCGCTTTGCCCAACTTCAAAGGTTAAAGGTTGTCGACCTGCTCACCTGCGGAGCCACCCATGGCTACATGCCATTACTGAGGGAACATCCTGAGGCAGTGCGTGGTCAGTTGCGCACTGCCGTAAGCGAGCACCACCGCCTACTAGGAGAGCAGCCCCTGGGAATCTGGCTGCCGGAATGTGCCTACTACGAAGGGCTGGACCGTTGGATACTCGATGCTGGACTGCGCTACACCGTGCTCGACGGGCATGGCCTCCTGCATGCCACTCCTCGTCCGCGTTATGGCGTATATGCCCCAATCTGCAGCCGAAATGGCGTGGCCTTCTTCGGCAGAGACAGTGATGCCACGCTTCCTGTCTGGTCAGCAGAGCAAGGGTATCCAGGCGACCCTTTTTACCGTGAATTTCATAGGGATCTTGGTTGGGACCTACCAATCGAACAACTCCATGGGATCGGGCTAAAGGAACCCAGACCCTTAGGGCTGAAACTGCATCGAGTGACAGACCAAACGTCACCCCTTGATGCCAAAGCAGTTTATGAGCCCGCCATAGCTTGCGCACTTACCAAAGAACACGCTCAGCTCTACCTAAAGGGTCGCCGAATCCAACTCGATCAATTAGCTAACACCATGGCCATCGAGCCATTGTTAGTGGCTCCCTTCGACGCAGAGCTCTTTGGACACTGGTGGTTTGAGGGGCCAACTTTCCTTGCCGAAATCTTCCGCCAGGCCAACAAGGAGCAGGTGTATTTCACCAGGCTTCGAGACGTCCTCACATCAAACCCCCAACTCCAACTTTGTGAACCATGTCCCTCAAGCTGGGGGCAAGGTGGCTACCACGACTATTGGCTCAATGACAGCAATGCATGGGTGGTTCCTGAGTGGAGCCGAGCCGGAAAAGCAATGGTGGAGAGATGCAGCCTAGGAGTGGCTCGAGAATCGGACCTACGGCTGCTGCAACAGGCTGCTCGAGAACTTCTCCTGGCCCAGTCCTCCGACTGGAGTTTCATTCTGCGAGCAGGCACAACCACGGAGCTTGCGAAGGAACGTATCCATCGCCACCTCAACCGTTTCTGGCAATTAATGCAGGCCATCAATGACAAGCAACATCTGCCCGAAGACTGGCTGATCCGACTCGAATCGGAAGATGGCCTCTTCCCATTCATTCAAGCGACGGACTGGGCTCGCATTCGTGACTAGGTCGAAGAGGCCCCAAAAAGCATCCCTAACCGAATCTCCCAGGAGGAAAGCAAGAACAACCGCAGCATCACCATCAGAAGACGAGGTAGTGGCAGCGTGTTGGCCAGAAAACCTGCCCAATCCTCACGTGGCAACCGAAAGAAAGTGGCAAAGAAGCTGCGCAAGCGAGCTTCGTCAAAGCTCATCAGTCGCCGCAAACCAAACTGATAAAGGCGATGACGCTGCACAAGCTCCGGCGACCAAAGCACCTGCCACCCTTCCCGAGCAAGAGCGGAAGAATCCAGAGGAGGCTCCACAGCCAAAGCCATTGCCAAATGCTTTGCCAATGCCGGAGCTCGACGTAAAAGAGCTCCAACCATGTAGCCCGAAGCAGGATGGACCATGCTTGCTGCACCACCAAAGGCGAGCAAAGGTTGACGACGATCAGGCAAAGGCAAGTTCATCGGGAACAGGCAATATTCCTCATGGATCACTTCTTTAATCTCCACCCCGCGGTGAGACAAGCGTGCATGCAGCCTTTCCCTTAATTCACTCCAAGACAATGGAGGCGCGCAGGCAAGCGAAGTCTCCTCAACAAAAAAGATTCCCTCACCAAAATCCATGGCATAGAGAAAGCTGGGGGGTTTCTCTCGTTGTTCATCACTGAGATGGTCGGGACGAAAATCCATTAATACGAACTGACCAGACTCCACTGGTGATGAACTGAAGCGTCCCACGACGCCATAGGCCGCCTGCTCCGCTACGGGCCCATTATCAGGGCGACGGATAAATCGACTGCGATGACCACTGGCATCAATGACAACCCGTGCTCGATAAGCGTTGCCAGAGTGACAGAGAACTTCCGTATCTCTCCCCAACACCTTAATGCTCACAGCGGTTTCAACATTCCAACTCAATTCACCACAACGACTCAGCAATGAATCTTGTAATGCGGCTGGATCGAAAAGGCCGTAGTCGAAATGATGTTGAATTGGAGCAAGACCCTCCTCGTTATCACCATCACCGAAATAGCTAACTGTGTTGGTCCAACGCTGGCCCAATAAAGAAGCCATCCCAAGAGACTCAAGCTCCTCAGCCCAGATTCCATAAGTATTGGGCCATGGCTGCTCAGGTGTGTGCGAGGCGAGGGCAGTCACTGCCAAGCCTTGCTCGACTAACTCAGCAACGATACAGAGAGCCGCCGGACCAGCTCCCATCACTAAAACATCCGTACGACTGGTCAATGTCAGCTGGAAGGAGCGTCGTCAACCCCAGCCACTTCACTGGGATCAGATCGATCATCTGGCTGGTCCTGATCCTCAGAATCAGGCGGCACAAGCACCACCTCAGAGAGGCGATCACCTGCATCCAAGCGCTGAAGCCGAACACCAGTAGCAGCCCTTGACTGCTGAGGAATTTTATCGGCACTGGTACGCACAATCACTCCACGCTCGCTTACCAACAAAAGCTCTTCTCCGTAGCCAAGCACCCTTAAACCCACCAACTCGTCTCCTTCGCGCCTGAACTTGATGGCACGCAGACCCATGCCTGCACGTTTCTGCAAACGGAACTGATTGACCGGTACCCGCTTACCCAGTCCACTAGCGGAAGCAACAAGCACCCATGGTCCATCACTAACGACAACGGTCTCGCCGCTTTCATCCTGATCATCCTCAAGACTCTTAGCGACCTGATCGGCAAGCTCGACAGGCAATACATCCATGCTCACCAACGAATCGCCGCCTCGTAAATTCATGGCACGCACGCCACGAGCAGTTCGTCCTAAGGGTCGTAACTCCTCATCACAGAGTCGGAAATGAATGGTCATTCCAGCCCTAGAAGCAATCAAAACACTGTCACCAGGAACTGCCAACCTCACCCAAGTAAGAGCATCACCCTCCTCCAGACCAATGGCAATCAAACCATTGGAACGAATCTTGCTGAAAGCTGATAGAGAGGTGCGCTTGATAAAGCCACCCTTCGTCAACATCAACAAGTGGGTGTCGTCATCGAAGGATATAACTGACAGAAGGGAGGTAATTGCCTCTTCACGGGGAATGGGCAAGAGCTGTACGACAGGTGTTCCCTTCGCTGTGCGGCTGCACTGAGGCACACGATAAGCAGGAAGGGCATAGGAGACACCACGATCACTGAACAACAGCAACGTGTCATGGTCATTGCAGCTGATAAACAGCTTCACCGCCTCCTCACCTTGACTGCGAGTGCCTGCCTTGCCTCGTGTCCCACGACTCGTGGCCTCAAACTCGCTTACCGGCATGCGCTTGAGATAACCGGTCTCAGTGAGCAACACCACAGATCGCTCGTTGGCAATCAAGTCGATGTCTTCGAGCCCCCCTCCTAAATCGAGGATCTCGGTGCGCCGAGGCAAGCAATGCTTCTCGCGCAGCTTGGTCAATTCGTCCTCAATTAGACCGAAAACACGCTCACGTCGGCCAAGGATGTCCTTGTAATTGGCGATCTTGGTAACAAGATCCTCGTGTTCCAAACGAATCTTGTCAGCCTCTAAAGCGGTCAAACGCCGCAACTGCATCTGCAGGATGGCATCCGCCTGAATCTCCGTGAGACCATGATGCTCCTGCAACTGTTGACGAGCTGTAGCCGTATCAGAGGCAGCACGAATCAACGCGATGATTGGATCAAGCTGATCGAGAGCAAGCAAAAGACCCAACAGGATGTGGTCGCGTTCCTCAGCTTTACGAAGGAAATAGCGGGTCCGACGTTCAACAGTATCAACGCGAAAATCGAGGAATACCTGCAGCATCTTGCGCAGGGTGAGCAGCACCGGCTCGCCATTGACTAGCGCCAACATATGGGCACTAAAGTTGCTCTGAAGAGGAGTGAGCTTGAAAAGATTATTGAGCACTACCTGAGGGTAGGCATCACGTCGCAGCTCCACGACAATACGCATGCCATCGCGATCGCTTTCGTCGCGAATATCAGAAATACCCTCCAGCTTCTTATCATTAACCATCTCTGCAATCCGCTCAATCAGCGCTGCTTTATTGGTCTGATAGGGCAATTCAGTAATGATCACTGCATCCCGGTCTGCTCGACCGGGATGTTCAATCGTCTCAATATTTGCCACGCCGCGCATCGTTACCGAACCACGACCGGTGAGATAGGTTTCACGAATACCACTACGACCAAGAATCTGACCACCAGTTGGAAAGTCCGGCCCAGGGATAAGCGTCATCAACTCAGAATCACTTAGCTCGGGATTACTGATCAGAGCCTGCAGACCATCGATTAATTCACTGAGATTGTGCGGTGGAATATTGGTAGCCATGCCAACGGCGATCCCTGAGGAGCCATTCAGCAGCAACTGAGGAATACGTGCTGGCAATACCATTGGCTCCTGTTGGGAGCCATCAAAGTTGTCCGCGTAGTCAACTGTCTCTGCTTCGATATCCTCAAGCAGACTGTCTGTCGTAAGCGACTGAAGACGCGATTCGGTGTATCGCATGGCCGCAGGTGGATCGTTATCGACCGAACCAAAATTGCCGTGACCATCAATCAACGGCATTTGCATGGAAAAATCCTGAGCCATGCGAACCAGCGCGTCGTAGACGGCTGTATCCCCATGGGGATGGTATTTACCCAGAACCTCACCAACAACTCGGGCACACTTTCGATAAGGCCGATCGCTGGTCAGGCCCAACTCATACATCGCATAAAGGATGCGCCTATGCACAGGCTTGAGACCATCACGAGCGTCGGGCAACGCACGCCCAACGATCACACTCATCGCGTACTCCAGATAGGAGCGCGACATTTCAATGCGCAGGTCCGTCTGGATTATCCGATCGTCGGACTCGCCGGGACCGCCGTCACTGGGTCCCAATGGATCCGCCATAAAAGAGCTGGTTGCCAATAATCAGGTTATCTCGGAAGCTGATGAATTGAGCCACCAGCATCAACAAAAACCAGCCTCTGCACTGTTAGGGCTTAATACAGCTAAAGGCTCAGTATTAAAGAGGCCTCTTAAACTATTTAGAGTGTGATATTTGGACCATGAGCTCGGCTGAGGAATCCAAAGCAGAAGGAACCTCCGAAGCAACGGAAGGCACCGAGTCCTCATCTGAACCCGCTGAGTCCTCAGCTGCTGCAAAAGACCTCAAAGTGAGTGCAGCAGCTCAAGCTGCTCCCTCACAAGCCAACCCTGCTGTCCCTAAGACACCAGCTCAACAACAACCTGCTCCAGTTCAAGACAGCCCTGCTATCTCCAAGCCAAGCACCATCCCCTCAAGCCCAACACCAACTCCCAAACCCTCAGACGCTTCAGATGACCTCAAAGTGAGTGCAGCAGCTCAAGCTGCTCCCTCACAAGCCAACCCTGCTGTCCCTAAGACACCAGCTCAACAACAACCTGCTCCAGTTCAAGACAGCCCTGCTATCTCCAAGCCAAGCACCATCCCCTCAAGCCCAACACCAACTCCCAAACCCTCAGACGCTTCAGATGACCTCAAAGTGAGTGCAGCAGCTCAAGCTGCTCCCTCACAAGCCAACCCTGCTGTCCCTAAGACACCAGCTCAACAACAACCTGCTCCAGTTCAAGACAGCCCTGCTATCTCCAAGCCAAGCACCATCCCCTCAAGCCCAACACCAACTCCCAAACCCTCAGACGCTTCAGATGACCTCAAAGTGAGTGCAGCAGCTCAAGCTGCTCCCTCACAAGCCAACCCTGCTGTCCCTAAGACACCAGCTCAACAACAACCTGCTCCAGTTCAAGACAGCCCTGCTATCTCCAAGCCAAGCACCATCCCCTCAAGCCCAACACCAACTCCCACATCCTCAGACGGGCCCGAAGGTCTTGATCAAGGAGAGGAGTTGAAGCTGCTTTTGGAGAGACTGCGCAACTTCTTCAAGTTGAGCAACTGGATTAAGCAAGACGATCAGACAAGCCCATGGCAACAACTGAGACGACCCGTTCTTCTCATTGCTGCATTGATCATCCTTGTGATTTTTGTTCGTATCTACGGCGGTATTTTGTCCACGATTGAGAGCGTTCCTCTGGCTCCATCTCTCTTCGAACTGGCCGGCATCCTCTGGCTGACATGGTTTTCAATCACCCGCCTGATCCGCAGCGAAGATCGACAGGATGTGATCTCCAAAGTGCGCACCCGATGGGAAGCCTTCCGAGGAACAACTGACAACAAGCCATAGATAAGGATCCTTTCCCTCAAGGCAAAATTTGAATCACCCCAGTTGGTAACTTGGCGTGACTTTATTCGGTCTGTGGTGAACATTCAGCTCGGACGCACCAAGGTCGTTCGCCGGGCCTATGGCATCGACGAAACCGCCCTTGTCCCGGGTGGACGAACCGTAGACCCGGAGATCACTGACACCTGCTGGAACCTCGCAGGCATCGAACGTGAGATACCGATCATTGCGAGCGCTATGGATAGCGTTGTCAATGTTGATATGGCTGTTGCCCTATCTCGCCTTGGAGCCCTCGGCGTAATCAATCTGGAAGGAGTCCAAACCCGCTACAAAGACCCCAACCCAGTACTGGATCGGATCTCCTCAATCGGAAAGGACGCCTTCGTGCCACTGATGCAGGAGATCTACAGCAAACCTGTGCAAGAAGCCCTGATCTATCAACGCATTAAAGAGATCAAAAATCAGGGGGGCATTGCTGCTGTGAGTGGCACACCCGTGGCAGCAATGCGATTTAGCAAAACCATTGCAGAAGCGGGCGCTGACCTCTTTTTTGTGCAGGCGACAGTGGTCTCAACCGAACACATTGGTCCTGAAGGTCAACAAAGTCTCGACCTCGAAGCCCTTTGTCAAGGCATGGGGGTCCCTGTGGTGATGGGTAATTGCGTCACCTACGAGGTCGCTCTTCAACTCATGCGTGCAGGTGCCGCAGGGGTGATGGTTGGCATCGGCCCTGGTGCTGCTTGCACCTCTCGTGGGGTTCTTGGCGTGGGCATCCCCCAAGCCACCGCCGTAGCGGACTGCGCTGCCGCCCGTGAGGACTACGAGCGAGAGAGTGGTCGCTACGTTCCGATCGTCGCAGATGGCGGCATCATCACAGGAGGGGACGTCTGTAAATGCATTGCCTGCGGTGCCGATGCGGTCATGATCGGCTCTCCGATCGCCCGAGCAGTGGAGGCTCCTGGTCGTGGCTTCCACTGGGGCATGGCCACTCCCAGTCCAGTACTGCCAAGGGGCACAAGAATCAAGGTAGGCAGCACAGGCAGCCTGGAACGCATCCTTAGAGGGCCTGCTCTGCTAGACGATGGCACCCATAACCTTCTAGGAGCTCTCAAAACGTCCATGGGCACTCTTGGGGCCCGTACGATCAAAGAGATGCAACAGGTTGAGGTCGTCATCGCCCCATCTCTGCTGACCGAAGGGAAGGTTTATCAGAAAGCCCAGCAACTAGGCATGGGCAAGTAAACATTCCGATCGCAGACGAAAACCAATTGGATCCGAGAGAAGCCATGGCTAGTATGAATTCGTGAGGGCTACGGCCCACACACTCCTCACACACACCGGCCCGACGAGCTCGGGCTTTTCGTCTTCTGTGCAAGAGACCGTCACAGTTCCTACCTGTGGAGGCTCTTAAGCCTGAATAAAATACAAACGATTGCTAAATTTCCGCAAAATCAACGACCTAAGGAATGTCCAATGCCGCCGCAGTTACCGACGCCTCCTTCGAGCAGGACGTCCTTCAAAGCGACGTGCCTGTGCTAGTTGATTTTTGGGCGCCTTGGTGTGGCCCATGTCGCATGGTTGCTCCGATCGTCGATGAGATTGCCAAGGAATTCGAGAGCAAGATCAAAGTCTTCAAGCTCAACACTGACGAAAACCCCAACGTCGCCAGCCAATACGGTATTCGCAGTATCCCCACCCTGATGGTGTTCAAAGGAGGTCAAAAAGTCGACACAGTTGTAGGTGCAGTGCCCAAAGCCACGCTTTCTGGAACCATTTCAAAGTACCTCTGAAGCTTGATCCAACTTCGATTCCAGCCCTCCTAGATCACCATTGGCCTGATTCAATGCCTCACATGGCTAAAAGGCCAGATTGCGGAGGGTTTCTTTGATTACACGTCTAGGCTTAATTGATTACGGCATGGGCAATCTGCGCTCTGTGCAGATTGCCTTTGAAAGGCTCCACAAGGCTCTTCACATAGTGAGGCAGCCCGCCGACCTCAGCGGCTGTGATGCCTTGATCTTGCCTGGAGTCGGTGCCTTTGATCCCGCCATGGTGCACCTTGAGCAGACCAGATTGGTTCCAGACCTCAAGAGTTGGGTGAAAGGAGGACGACCTCTGCTAGGCATCTGTCTGGGCCTGCAGCTGTTGTTCGAATCGAGTGACGAAGGAAATGCCACCGGCCTAGGGTTGCTTAAGGGCCACGTTCAACGACTGCCCTCCAATCAAGGCGAACGCATTCCCCACATGGGCTGGGCTGCTCTAGAACATCGAAACGACTGCCCGCTGCTTGACAAGGAAGATCCAGACAGCTGGATGTATTTCGTGCATTCCTATGCTGCAGTCCCCAGCCAAAACAGTGATCTTGCGGCCATAGCGCCGTTTGGCCGAGACAACATCACAGCGATGGTCTGGAAAGGCCGACTAGGGGCCTGTCAGTTTCACCCAGAGAAATCCGCCGCAGCCGGCGAGCGCATGCTGCGGCGTTGGCTGAATTGGCTGGAAACCGGCGCAAAACCTGTGCCATGAGTAGCCAGCTAAGGCTTTCCGGAGGGCGCAAGCTTCAGAGTCCCGCTGGCCAAGGCACTAGACCCACGACGAGTCGTGTTCGTGAAGCAGTGATGAACGTGCTAGCCCCACGCTTGCATGACTGCCACTGGCTTGACCTATTTAGCGGTAGTGGAGTAATGGGCTGTGAGGCGTTGCAAAGCGGCGCACGACGTGTAGTAGCTGTTGAACGAAACGCGAAGACAGCCAAAGTCTGTCAGGCCAACCTAATTGCCACCGCATCTGGCCTCTCCCAGCAGAGCAACATTGAAGTGATCCGCCATGACGTTCTGACCTGGCTGAAGAGAGGTTGCCATGCCGCCAAGTTCAATCAACCTTGGGCAGGGGAGAACCCTGGTTTCAACCTGGTCTACCTCGATCCACCTTATTCTTCAAAACTCTATTCAGAAGTCTTCAAAGCCCTGCTTTCAGGCCATTGGCTGCAGAGAGATGCCCTAGTGATCTGTGAGCATGCCACGAACAACAGCGTGGAAACCCCAATGCAGTGGCTTGAACAAGATCGCCGTATCTATGGCAGCAGCGCCTTACTGTTCACCAATCCCCCAGAACAGTATCGCGACGATACTGATTCCAAGCATCCACAAACAATCCAAGCAAAGTGACCGGAATTAAACCCAGAACGATGCCGCAGAGAAGTGGTTCGATCATGGCCTCGCGCCCAGTTGAAAGATTAAGCACAATTGTTTCATGCTCCTGAACTCACCGTGACGGGCCCGTCATCAAACAATCAAAGCAAAAACGGGTTCATTGGAGCCCTAGTGGTACTGGCAGCAGCTGTCTGCATTGCAATTTTGTTATGGGTACTAGGGCACTCACAACGAGACCCCTACGTCAACGCCACCCTTGATTTGGAGGGATCTTTGGAGCAAGGAGGTCGGCTATTCCGCATCAACTGCGCTGGCTGCCACGGGATTACTGCCCAAGGAAACTTAGGCCCGAATCTCCTTGACGTGAGCGAACGCCGCAACGATGCCCAGCTGATCAGGCAAGTGGTAAGCGGCAATACGCCGCCCATGCCCAGATTCCAGCTTGAGCCTCAAGAAATGGCCGACCTACTGGCTTATTTAAATTCCCTGAATTGAACAAGGACATCCGCTCAATCCAAACAACTGTTGTTCTGGTTGAGCCAATTGGTCCACTGAATCTGGGCAGTGTGGCCAGACTCTGCGCCAACTTCGGAGTACAAGAACTACGCCTGGTCTCGCCCCGCTGCGACCCTGCTGATCCCGAGGCAAGACGCATGGCTGTCCATGGCGTAGCAATGCTAGAGCAGGCAAAACAATTCTCATGCTTGCTCGATGCCGTAGCTGACTGTCACAGAGTTGTAGCCAGCTGCGGCCGATTGGATCATGGCAACATCCCCCTGCAAACCCCCGAACAAGCAGTGCCATGGTTACTAGAGAGCATGAGTGCAGCACCTGTGGCACTGGTATTTGGCCGTGAAGACAGGGGCCTAACCAACAAGGAACTTCAACTCGCCCAACGTGTACTCACTCTGCACAGCTCCCACGGATATCCATCCCTCAACCTCTCGCATGCAGTAGCGATCGTGCTGCATGAGCTACAACGCTGCCAAGAGCAAGGGACGCTCAGGGAAGGGCAATCGGCATGGCCCGACCCAGCATCACCTCGTCAACTCGACGCATGCTTAACAGACGCACAGGATCTCCTGTTAGAGGTGGGATTTCTTTTGAGCCATACGGCCCAAGCCCGCATGGCCAAAGTCCGTGGTTTACTTCAACGCGCTGCCGTCCGTCCCGAGGAAGTAGCCCTGCTGAGAGGGATGGTGAGGCAACTGCGCTGGGCCATCCATTCTCGTCACTCTTAACCTCAGCCGAACTCACTGATCTTCACTTCCTTGTCAAGCAGTCGCCCTTACCGCAACCGCTCAAACGGGGCTGGACCCCTACGGCTTTTGTTGCGTCTGATCTTGATGGGCATCGGCCTCGGCGTGATTACAGGTTCAGCGCTTAAGATGCTCGGACCACAGGTGAAGCAGGGCAAACTGGACTTGCCGGAGTGGCTTCCTGGGCGAAATTGGATTTCCGTGAAGGGCCTCCCCAGTCGCTTCAACATCGTTGAGGAAGCCACAAACCCCATGCTCAGCAATGGGAATAGTTTGCAACTGGGCAATTTCCAGACCAAGCAAGAACTCACAACGTTGAGCAACCGCTGGAGAGAACTGGCCAAGCAACAAAAAGATTTACAAGCAAGCGCATTCTTGCTAGTGCTTGACGATGGACGCTATGCCGAGCTCTCGCCCGAGACAGCACTGCCTGCAGCTAGCTCAATCAAAACAGCAATCCTGCTGGTAGCTCTCGAACTCATCGATTCCGGTCAGCTCAGCTGGAATGAACCCCTGAAGCTCACCAAAGAGATTATTGGTGGTGGTGCTGGCTGGATGGCCAGCAAGCCGCTTGGCAGCCAATTCCCTGCCCACGAAGTTGCCACCGAGATGATTCGGGTGAGCGATAACACCGCCACCAATCTGCTGATTCAACGCATTGGTGGCAAGGACGTCCTCAATGCACGCTTCAATGCTCTCGGCCTGAGCTCCACGGTGGTGAATAACTGGTTGCCGGATCTACAAGGCACCAATACCACCAGCAGCCACGATCTAGCACGGGCCATCGCACTTGTCGATACTGGGAAAGCCCTTAGCCCACGCACACGGGATCTATTCAGGGAGGCAATGAGCACCTCCGTCAGCAACCGCCTGTTACCTGGTGGATTTCTTAAGGGACTGGGCGGCAAGCAAGGAGAGCCTGACAACAGCCTCCTGGCAAAGGGCTACCGCATCTACAACAAAACCGGCGACATCGGCATCGCTTATGCGGATGCTGGCCTGATCGAACTACCTGATGGCAGTCGTGCAGTGGCAGGGTTCATGGTGAAAGGCCCCTTCAACGACCCCCGCTCCACAGAACTGATCCGCGACATGGCAGCCGCTATGGCTCCAGTACTCAAGCCAAAGCCATCGACACCTCGAACGGAATCAACAAAAAGCAATCAGCCATGAAGATCCCCGCCCTTTTGTCAGTTGCACTTTTCAACTTATCCGGAGCAGTGCTTGACACCCCCGCTCTGATTGCTGCCCCAACCGTCAAACAAAGACAGCAACAGGTCAGACCCCTACCAGGCGGGCTTGACAAGGTGCTGATGGTTAATGACAACAATCCCGAACTCATTACAGGCGAAGGGATTCTGATCTCCACCTTCCCTACCAAAAACACACAAAGCTCAAGAGCAAAAGCTGACAAAAGCAACCTGGCCGTGCCACTCGATGGTCGTTTCGATCTATTCAGTCACCACGTGTATGCCGGCCTTCCTGATCATCTCGAATCCACCCTCTGGCTAGCAGTGCTGGCTCAGCCACGGGGTGACGAGCCTGTGCAACTGACCCTATTGAGAGGCAGCACCTCCCTATCGCAAGCCACCGAAGCAGGACAGACAGCTGCACCATTTCTGCCTCTGCCGAAAATGATTGCCGAAACCACGACCCCTATTGCCGCTGGCCCAGGCAGCAGGGTAGCTGGCGATCTACTGCGGGGGGAGCGAGCTCAAGAGCTGCCAGAGCGCTGGGAACTCCTGCCAGGCAGCCCCAGCCTCCTATTGGTGCTCCCCATCCCCGTAGCAGGTCTCGATCCACTGCTCAACGGTCGCAACCTTCAGATGCGGCTTCATAGCTCCGGCCCCATCTCACTAGCAACCTTGGCTGCATACGGCAATCCCAAAGCAGCCCCTCCACTCTCTCGCTGGATTGAGCTGCTTGAAAGCGGCGAACTCAGCCCCAAGGAACATCACCCCACGCCTCGGGGTAGCAGCGGCAAGATCGTGTATTCGCGCGTCAGCGGAATCCAATTGGGCAGCACATGGAAGACAACCCTGACTGATCCTGATAGCACCGTGCTAAGCGCAATCAACACTCCCATCTCCTGGCCTATCAGCAGCCTCGAGAGGGGCAGCCTCGGCACAGATCAGGTCCAAACTGCTGAATTACAAGCGCACTACGACAACACTGCATGGGCTGCCCATGGCAACTACGGAGTTGAATATGACCTCACCCTGCCGCTACACAACCGATCAAAGCAGGAAAAATCCTTCTTGCTGACCCTTGAGTCCCCCTTAAAGAAGGACAACAACAACACAAGCCTGGACTTTCGCGTTTCAGCCAGCGGACCTGTGATGTATCGAGGGCTAATCGAGGTCAGTGGACTCGATAGCGAGTCCAGTCGACCCATGGGCCGTCGCCGCTTCCACCTAGTCCTGCGGCAGGGGCAGATGGGGCCAGACCTTGGTCGCATCAGCTTGACGCCAGGAGAAACTAGAGATGTCCGAATTCGACTGATCTACCCCGCTGATGCCACCCCACCGCAAGTGCTCACACTCCTGCCTGTGAAACAATCCAAAACAACTCCAGACATCAACCCGTGAGTTCAACCCGCAAGCGCAGGGTCTTTCCCTTTACCGCCGTGATTGGCCAGGAAGAGATGAAACTGGCTCTGCTGCTCAACGTGATCGACCCGCGAATCGGCGGAGTCATGATCATGGGAGATCGAGGCACGGGCAAGTCCACCGCGATCCGAGCCCTAGCAGATCTCCTTCCAGGGATTGATGTAGTCGCTGGCGACCCTTACAACAGCTCACCCACTGATCCTGATCTTCAGAGTAGTGACGTGCGCCAACGCATTGAACATGGTGAAAGCCTTGCCACTGAGGAGCGGCAGGTCCCGATGGTGGATTTGCCTCTCGGTGCCACTGAAGATCGTCTTTGCGGCACCATCGACATCGAGAAGGCCCTCAGCGAAGGAGTTCGTGCATTCGAACCAGGCCTGCTGGCCAAGGCCAACCGCGGCTTGCTCTACGTCGATGAGGTCAATCTGCTTGACGACCATCTTGTCGATGTGCTGCTGGATTCAGCGGCATCAGGATGGAACACGGTGGAACGTGAAGGGGTATCAGTGCGACACCCTGCCCGATTCGTACTGATCGGCTCCGGCAACCCCGAGGAGGGCGAGCTACGACCCCAACTCCTTGATCGCTTTGGCATGAGTGTTGAGGTGCGCACTGTCCGCGATCCAGACCTACGGGTGCAGGTGGTTGATCAGCGCACCGCCTTTGATAGCGATCCCGACACCTTTGCCACATCGGTGCAAGCCAACCAAGATGCCTTACAAAAGCGCGTTATTGAGGCCCAGCAACGTCTTGAACAGGTGAGCCTCGACAACGATTTGCGCCTACGAATCTCGGCTGTCTGTGGCGAACTAGATGTAGATGGACTACGTGGCGATATCGTCACCAACCGTGCCGCCAGGGCTCTAGCAGCCTTTGCAGGACGAACAGAGGTTTCGGAAGAAGACGTGGCACGCGTGATCTCTTGCTCTCTTCGTCATCGATTGCGAAAAGACCCCCTCGAGCAGATTGATTCAGGGGATCGGGTCGTCAAAATTTTCTGCAAAGTGTTCGAACGCAGCGAGAACAGCGATCAGGCTGACTTCGAGCTAACAACTCAAGCAGGCTGAACGCTTGCGCATCCTTGGCATCGACCCTGGCATTGCCAGGGTGGGCTACGGGGTCATCGACACCAGCAACGGACACCAGCAGATGCTCGATTGCGGCATCATCCGCACCAATCCCGGCATTGACGATGGTGAACGGATGGTGGAAATCGCCGGCGATCTACGCCAGCTCATCCGTCGTTGGAAGCCCCAACTGGCCGCTGTGGAGAAATTCTTCTTCTACCGCTCCAGCACGACGATCAGCGTGGTCCAGGCACGTGGAGTCATCATCATGACCCTGGCACGCTTTCGAGTGCCAGTGATGGAATTCCCACCGATGCAGATCAAGCTTGCTCTGGCGGGCTCAGGCCATGCTGAAAAAGATGAAGTGCTCGATGCGGTGATGCGTGAATTGAATCTTGATCAGCCGCCCCGACCCGATGATGCCGCCGACGCCCTGGCCATAGCACTCACGGGTTGGTTCCAGCGCTAAAACCACTGATGGACTCCTCCTGCTCACCAAAACACGGCTGGTTTGACAGCGTGGCTGAGTCCTACGCCCAACAGCGCCCCTATTACCCGGAATCCCTGTTTGCCTGGATCAGCAGCAAAGCCGCCAGCCACCAACGTTGCTGGGACGTTGCCTGTGGTAGCGGCCAGGCCTCTCTAGGGCTTGCAAGGCACTTTGATCGCGTCGATGCAACCGATCTCAGCCCAGCTCAGGTTGCTGCCGCACCAGCTCACTCAAACATTCATTACCAAGTAGCAGCAGCTGAAGATTCCGGATTTCCCAACGCATGCATGGACGCAATTGTGGTGGCCGCCGCCATTCACTGGCTAGATGTACCCCGATTCAACGAGGAAGCATTCAAGGTTGCACGCCCAGGTGGACTGATGGTCTGGGTGGGCTATGACCCCCCGCAAGGGGCACCCCCTTCGCTGCAGTTGTGGCTAGACCAACTTTACGGCGAAAGGCTATCGAGCTGGTGGCCTCCCCAGCTTCAGCATGTTGACAACCACTATCAGAACCTGCCATTCCCCACCATCAGCAAATCGTTGCCCCAAGAGCTCTGCATCTCCCTCAAATGGAGCTGTGATCAGCTAATCGGTTACATAGGAACCTGGTCGGCTTTGAGGAAAGCAACGCAGGAAGGCCATAACTTGCTGCCAAAACTCAGCATGGAACTGCAGAGACTCTGGCCAGCAGATCAAACAACAATCCCCCTGAACTTTCCACTCATGGGCCGCTGGGGTTATCTAACGCGATGAATCAAGCCATCGCCAAAGCCAAGCTTCGTCGTCAATTCAAGGCCCTGCGCGCTCAACAATTACCTGCGGTTCACGACACAATCATTCAGCAGGTTGTCAACACTATTCAGGGTTACTTAAAAGCTGGGAACTTGCGAGGGCACATTGGTATTTATTGGCCGCTTAGCGGAGAAGTAGATCTCCGCGAACTGAAACTCAACTTGAAGTTGCCCTTGGCACTACCAGTCAGTGGGGAGGACGGAAGCCTCAATTACCACCCTTGGACTCTTACTCCACTGCGAAAAGATGCCTGCATGATTCCCGCACCGCTGGATGAGGCCGCCCTTGAACCTGATGCAATAGGCCTCTTGCTCATACCTGCTCTGGCGATGGATCAACGAGGGATCAGACTCGGCTATGGAGGTGGTTTCTTCGACCGTCTCCGAAGTGACCTGACATGGCGAAAGATTCCAGCCTTTGCGGTCGTTCCACAAGCCTGCATATCAACAGAGTTACTGCCTCGCGACAGTTGGGATGTGCCCCTTGATGGCTGGATTAGTGAAACAGGAGTTTCCAGAGTAAAATAGAAACTTAAAATCAGCTCCCAAATTACGAATAACGACTACATCAAGTCAGTCCTGTTATTACAAAGCGACAAGGTTTAAATTCAACACTTTCTTGACACTTGGCAATCATTCCATTAACTTATTTTAAAGCCTAAACTATCAAGCGCAATGACAGCACTAGCACTTTATTCTTACGCAAAAGTTCAGTCCATAGAGATAGACGGCAAAGAAGACGTCATCACCCTTAGACCAGTTATTGAATCTAATTTGTTCAATTCATTGGACGAGGGTCATGATTATACATTCCAGACTACTATTAACGGGAAATCCTTTACCTTTGAAGCAGCTCCTGACAATCAAGGAGCAAACATAACCCTGGGACTAGAAAATGATGATGCAGCTGCAATCATTGAAACTCTCGACCAAAACAATGACCATAAGATTAGCGATCAGGAATTCGAGGAAGGCATGGAGAATGCCGTGGTATCACATGAGGAAGATATTAGGCTTCACGAAAATCATTCCTTAGACTCAGAAGTGAAATTAATACTAGAAGCAGAGGATGTTGTTTTTCAATACGATCCTATAGGTGGCAATTCTGGAGAACTGTTATTTGGGCAATCAATTGTTTCCGTTGGTGCGGACAAGCAAGGCAATATCCTTTCGTTTATTTGCCCTCAAAGGTCATTTGAAACAGAATTTGCAGGCTACAAACTCACCCTTAAAGGAGAAGTCGAAGTCGGCCAAGTTGGAGGAGCGATCGACACTGTTACAGGAGAGGGAAATATCTATGGTGATGAACTCAAATGGCTATTTTGGGGAAACATCACCACTCCAAATGGTGGTTCATATGGATTCACCAAAGACGAAGCTGCATTCATCCCCATCAGGGATACAGATAATAACAGTGGTTTACTAACACTTTCAAGCATCGAAAGATCTGCCCATGGCAGCGGGAATATAGAAAATGTTTTCAGCTCTTATTTTGTCAGCGGACTGCAAGGCTCTGCGACTCAAGATAGTTTTTTAAAAGACCTCATGCTTCAAGGAATTAATCTACTTCATCCAGGTCTTGCAACTGAAGGCACTGCACTTCAATGGAATATCGATTTACAACATCCAACTCCTATTTCAGGCAGTGATTACGAAGACATTGCTCATTCATTGCACATGGGTCATTGAACAATTGAAAGCCAAATGAATTGAATCCGAATAAAATCTACTCCTAACAATTGGAATCAAAAAGTTTTCAACACGCCATTGCTGCCATTTTTCAGCAGCCAAATATTCGCCTCTGGCAAATATTTCGTACGACAATCATCTCAACCGTCTCAAAGGCTGCCACGCAGGCACTAGTCAATCCTGCAAGAATCTCTCAAAATGATTTTCAGAGTTTTCAGAAATCATTCAATGCGGACCCTGATCCAGCCTTTGTTTCTATTGATCGCAACAGCATCTCTTGGTCTCGTGCAAGGTCAGGCAGCGAAAGCCCATGCCATTGAAAGCACTCTCAACTACCTCGATGGAAGTCTGGAGCTTCAAAGCCATTTCTCAACGGGAACACCTGTTGAGGGAGCAGTGGTACGCGTCTTAGAGGCCAACGGAGCACCAGGCCGAGAGCTGGGTCGAATGGATCAACAAGGAAAACTGAGCTTGAGCCTGCCAGACATGCAAGAAGGAACCCTCGACCTGCAGGTGGATGCTGGCCCAGGTCACCGTGACTATCTGATGCTGCCAATCCGCTCAGGCAAGGTGAAGCTCGATGCGGTGGTCAGCCAACCCAAAACTCCACAAACACCATGGTTCCTCGCCAGCACTGGCTCGCCTCTCCTGCTTGGTCTTGCAGGTGTTTTGTTTAGCGTGCGTGAGCAGCGCCTCAAATTCTGATCCTTCGCCATGGCTGAGCCCACCGCCGCACCCTCAAGCTTTGGCAGTGAAGCCCTTGACAGCATGGTCGAGCGACTTAAAGGCACCTCTGATCCCCGCCGCCGCTACGAATATGTTCTATGGCTGGCCAAAAAGCTGCCACCAATGTCCCCGGAATTACAAACCGACGCCATCAAAGTGAAGGGATGCGTTTCCCAGGTCCATGTGCTTGGTGAACTCGTGGAAGGACAGCTTCACTGGCAGGGAGACTCCGACGCGCTGATTACACGAGGCTTGCTGGCAATGCTGATTCAAGGCCTCAACAATCTCACACCTGAGCAAGTCATGGCCGTGGATCCAAGCTTCATTGAAGCCACAGGCCTTCAAGGCAGCCTTACTCCATCAAGAGCTAACGGATTCCTCAATATCCTCCTCAACATGAAGGCCCAGGCCCAGCAACTTGCCAGGGTTTCGTCTTCAACAACTTCTTAGAGTCCGGCCAGCAATTACACGACTGGACACAGCTGCCATGGGCACGAAATTAGGAATCGGTCTCCTGGGGCTTGGAACAGTAGGCGCCGGTGTAGCAGGCATCCTCCAAGCCCCTGAAGGGCGGCATCCACTGGTGGCTGAGCTTGAACTGGTCCGTGTAGCGGTTCGAGATCTGCAACGACCTCGCCCGATTGAGCTCCGCCCATCCTTACTGACCAACAACCCACAGGCCGTTGTTGATGATCCCTCTGTTCACGTGGTTGTTGAAGTCATGGGAGGGATCGAACCAGCCCGAACCCTGATCATGCGAGCCATTGCCGCCGGCAAAGCGGTCGTTACAGCTAACAAAGCGGTGATTGCAAGACATGGCGAAGAGATTGCCTCTGCTGCAGCTGCTGCTGGGGTCTACGTCCTGATCGAAGCTGCCGTCGGCGGTGGCATCCCGATCATCGAGCCACTTAAGCAATCACTAGGTGGCAACCGGATCGAACGCGTGAGCGGCATCATCAACGGCACCACCAACTACATCCTCAGCCGCATGGCACAGGAAGGGGTGGCCTATGAAGACGTGCTCAAGACCGCCCAAGATCTTGGCTACGCAGAGGCAGATCCAGCGGCCGACGTTGAGGGGTTCGATGCGGCCGACAAGATTGCCATCCTCACTGGGCTCGCCTTCGGTGGACCTGTCGACCGTGACTCAATTCCCACCCAAGGCATCAACAACCTTCAAAGCCGCGATGTGGACTACGCCACACAGCTTGGCTACAGGGTGAAACTATTGGCTATCGCCGAACGTCTCAACTCAGACGCTCAGACCAGTCAGTCCTTGCCCTTAGCTGTAAGGGTGCAGCCAACCATGATTCCTCTCGACCACCCGCTTGCTGGCGTGAATGGCGTGAACAACGCCATCCTGGTTGAGGGCGATCCGATCGGCCGCGTGATGTTTTATGGCCCAGGAGCAGGCTCTGGACCCACCGCCTCAGCTGTGGTGGCGGACATCCTCAACATCGCTGGCATAAGCCAATTAGGGGAAATCAACGGCAGCCTCGACCCCCTTCTTGCCGCAAGCAGTTGGCGTTCCTGTCACCTAGTTGATCCAAGCGCCATCCGTCAGCGCAACTATGTTCGCTTCAATGCAGAAGACACCCCAGGAGTGATCGGTCGGATCGGTAGCTGCTTCGGCGATCGTGGCATCTCGATTCAATCAATCGTGCAATTCGATGCCTCAGAGACCGGCGCCGAAATCGTTGTGATTACCCATGAAATAAGCCAAGGCCAGATGCAAGATGCCCTGACTGCAATCACCTCTATGGCTGAGGTCAAAGGAGTTGCCGCCCATCTCAGCTGCCTTTAACTTCCAGCCCCCATGACGATGAGCCCCCTGCTTAAGTAAGAGTTATAAAACAAGTTGAGAGGCAAGTCTGCAGACGCTGACCTGTGCCCCCAAAGGTTCATGTCTACCGCTTCGATGATGTCAAGAGTCCAACTCTTTTCCAAGCCGGACTTCCGACCCATCATGGATCTCCATCAAGGCGACTGTGTTCAACTCCTCAATGGTAAAGAGCAATTCCAGGTAATCGGAATCGACGATGACCACAATCGCTGTTGGGTGAGACGTTGGCCACTACTGCCCAATGGATCCCCGGTGTTTGAAGTGTCGATGCAACACATCACCTGCTCTTCCCACAAAACACAACGACACTCACTAGCAAATCTTTGAATCAAGGCCATCCGATCCGCACGCGTTGTGCCCAGCTCCGGTCGTCGTAATTCTCTACGCTGGGCCGCTGCTCTCTTTGGTTTCTCCCTAGCGCTGAGCCAAATTGCCTGTCAGCCTGCTCGCCATAGTCAGCGACTCATCGTGGCTAGTGCTGGCAAGATCACATCCCTCGATCCTGCCCAGGCCAGTACTTTTGATGCTCTGCAATTGCTGAGTGCCCTGGGGGAGCCCCTCTACCGGCTTAATCACAAAGGGGACCTAGAGCCACGTCTGGCATCCGCTCCACCTCAGATCAGTGATGGCGGCCTCACCATCTCGATCCCTCTGCGGAAGGATGTGCTGTTTCACGATGGCACCCACTTCAATGCCGCCGCGATGGCGTTCAGTCTGCGGCGATTTCTGCGTATCGGCACCCTCAACTACGTGATAGGGGGACGTATTGCCACCGTGGAGACAGCCAGTCCCTACCTGCTACGCCTTCGATTAACGCGGCCCTCAAGTTCTCTAGAGGGACTACTCACCTCAATCAATCTGACGCCGATATCACCAACTGCGTACGCCAAGCACAAAGATCAGTTCCTCAATAAGCAATTCATTGGAACCGGCCCTTACCGACTCACTAGCTTTCAAACCCAGCAACAACGCCTTGAGCCTTTTCTGCAGTACTGGAGTACCCAGGCCAGTAATGCTGGAATCGATTTCATTAATCTGAGCAACTCCACTGCCCTATTTGGTGCTCTACGAAGCGGTGAAGTGGATGTACTCCTCTCCAATTCACTGGACGAAGACCAACGCCTTGAGCTCCATCACCTTGCCAAGCAAGGGAAGCTCCGCGAAGGAGAGGGGCCAGCACTTGAGATCGCCTACATCACTCTCCTCAGTAATGCCCCTCCACTCAATCAACCCCTCTTACGTCAGGCCCTCGCCTACAGCCTCGACCGTCAGCTGATGGTGAAGCGCGTGAGCTATGGACTAAGACGCCCGCTGCGGTCTTTAGTGCCGCCAAACTTGCAGGCTGAACCACTCACACCTTGGCCAAGCTACAACCCTCAACGAGCCAAGCAGCTGCTGAAAAAGGCAGGCTATTGCGGAACTCAAAAGCTGACACTCCCTTTTACTTTCCGTTCCAACGTGCCAGCAGACAAGTTATTGGCGCTTACATGGCAGGCACAGGTGGAACGTGATCTTTCGGATTGCCTGACACTGAAGCTCAATAGCGTCGAATCGACCACCGTTTACCGCCAACTGGGGGAAGGCGCATTCCAGGCCGTCATCCTTGAGTGGCGAGGCGCCTATCCCGACCCGGAAGCCTATTTAGCTCCATTATTAAGCTGCAGCCAAGCCAATGGATCTGTATGCGAAGAAGGGGAAGCGGCAATTAGCGGCAGCTTCTGGACCACAGATGGGCTGGAAACGAGCCTTCGCCACAGCGATGAACTTCGCGGACCCGATCGTCTCCACCAGCTCAGAGAGATCGAACGCTCCGCCGCCGGCGGAGCGGCCTATCTACCAATCTGGCTGGTAGCTCCACGAGCTTGGGCCCAGCGGCGCTTATCCAAGCCAGAGTTTGACGGGAGCGGCCATTTAATGCTCCAGCGTCTACGGGAGCTGCACTGATGGGCCGCGGGAGAGAACTACTGCGCTACAGCTCGACCCGCTTGGCCCTGGCACCGGTGATGCTCTGGCTCATTGCCAGCATGGTTTTTCTCCTCCTACGAGTGGCACCAGGAGACCCAGTCGATGCCGTATTAGGCAATCGTGCGCCGGCTGCAGCCCGCGCTGCTCTGCGCACCAAGCTTGGACTGGATCAACCGCTTTTGCATCAATACCTGCACTTCATCAAAGACTTAATTCATGGCGATCTAGGCCAAGCTCTTCTCAACCAGGAACCAGTGAGCAAGATCATTGCCAGAGCCCTACCAGCCAGCTTGGAACTAAGCCTGACGGCACTATTGATTGCAGCAGTGGTTGGTCTGGTCGTTGGTTTTAGTGGTATTGCCCGCCCGGAAGGCAAGCTAGATCTCGCAGGCCGCCTCTACGGCATTGGCACCTATGCCCTGCCACCGTTCTGGGCCGCGATGATCGTTCAACTGCTGTTTGCAGTCATTCTCGGTTGGCTACCAATTGGAGGACGTTTTCCCCCGAGCTTGCTACCACCAGAGGGGAGCGGCTTCCTGATCCTCGACAGTCTACGGAGCAGCGACTGGATATCTCTTCAAGGAGCAGTGCGACACCTGGTGTTACCGGCAGGGACCCTAGGCCTTCTCCTTAGTGGGATTTTCACCCGTACCCTCCGACTCAATCTAGGCCGCACACTGCAATCTGATTACGTTGAAGCTGCCCGTAGCCGGGGGCTGAATGAGCAACAGGTGGTGCTCAACCATGCCCTCCCTAATGCTCTTCTGCCAGTACTCACCATTGCTGGGATCACAGTGGCATCGCTGATTGGCGGCGCACTGTTAATTGAAGTCACCTTCTCCTGGCCAGGCATCGCCCTACGGCTCCAAGAAGCAATCAACCAACGCGACTACCCAGTTGTTCAAGGAATTGTGGTTGTCGTGGCTGCCCTGATGGTGCTGGTAAGCGTGAGCGTGGATCTGCTCGTTGCTCTGATTGATCCCCGCGTCCGCTACTGAGATTTGCGAAGTCTCTCTGCTGCGTGGCGATCCAAACGATGAAGCCGCAAATCCCCGACGTGCTGATGTGTGGAGCCCTGAAGGGCTTCGCCAGCCTCAACCTGCTCCAAAAAGATTTGAATCTCCACTGCCAACAATCGCTGCACAGCTAGCGGCTCACGCCCTACCAGCTCTTCGCCTAGTTGAAAGAGATCATCGCCACGACCCTCACCCATCTGACCTTCAACCCGCACCGGTGAAAAATGGCTAGCGCCCTCCACAAGCACGACTCGACTAGCGGGATGGGGTGAGATTGCCAAAAGCAAATCGAGCTGCTCACTCAGCGGAGGAGTAATCAAATCAAGGGTGCCGCCAGTCAGTAACACTGGAACCGACAAAGGCACAGCCCCATCACGAGGCCACAGCAAGCTACCAAAACTGTTGAGAGCCACGATTGCCTCTAGCTGGGGGATTGATTGCAGTTTTGGCATTTGCACATCAACCAACTGACATTGCAATAAGCGCGAGAGATTGGTGAGAGGAAGATCGTCTAGAGCCTTACGACAACGGGTATACAAACCAGGCTCCGGGGTCATACCAGCAGCCAATACAGCCGTCAGTGCCCCGAGGGAGTGACCCATCAGCACCAACTTCTGACCAGGCAATACCAACGTGCCTTGCTCTCGTGCCTGCAGGACAGCCTGAAGATCCGCCAAGCGGTCAGGTAACACCTCTGCTCCAGGTGCAAGTCGTTGCCCCTTCAGCAGGGCATGCACCGCTTTGTCATCACTACCTGGATGCTCAAGCACCACAACCGGCCAGCCCTTACGTTGAAGGCTGAGAGCCAACCAACGAAAATGATCCTGGCTTCCACCCAAGCCTGGCATGAGCACCACCCAGCTCGACCGCAACGGAGTGCCATCAGGTGGGCGCCACAGCTCTAGCTGGAGGGGCTTGGTGCGATGAGCCACTGGCAAAGATTTGAACTCAGGTCCTGCGGCAAAAACTTCCTTACCTGCCAGCTCTTGCAAAACTGGAACTTGTGTGGCGGGAAACCTCCCGAGCGCTAACACCAACTGCTGCTGCTGTTGCAACTGACGCCGCCAGCGACTTGCTACCTGAAGTAGAGCATCAAGATCGAGGCGTACATTTTCAGCAGGGAGCTCCTCAAGCAAGTCCAGAGCGGTCACCTCTGACTGACTGTTCAAGAGCAGTTCCAGAGTGTTGAACAAGACAATGCCACTACTGTCGGCATCTACCCTCACCAAATCACTAACGGCATCAAGCAGCTGACGTCCTGCCCAACTACGCAGCATCTGTCGAGCCATGCTCTGATCTGTAAGCAAAGATGCCTGAAGCAGCTCAAAGAGATCGAAGCGGCTATCGGCATCGAGCAAATTCAGCCAGGTGATGAGTTCAGAACTACTGCTGCCCCCAGGCCGCCCCAAATCGACCAACTCCCTAATCCAAACCGGTATCACCATCCCCTCAAGCTGCACCTCCAATCGCTCCGCAGCTCTCAACGGCGATACTTCAGCAAGTCCGAAAAGCAAAGCGCCGAATAGCCCAATCACAATTCGCTGTCCAATTGGGCGTGTTAATGCCAACGCCAAATACCGCTAACGAGTCAAACCATTTTCACTCAAGCCTTGAAGGGCTTAGATCGGTTCAGTGAATGGTGCTCCTGGGTGCCATCGACTGATCAGATGCCGCCATTGAACTTCCAACTTCTTCTCAAGCCAGGCGAGAAACGACTTATCAGCAGTGTCCGCCATTTGCAAAGCGAACCAATTAGCCGAGAAAGATCTACCAAAGAACAATCTCGTCAACACCTATACCTGAATAATCAACACAGCGAATAACAACAATCATTCCCCCAAAACACCTCGCATACGATCTTTAGCCGAAAGCCATCAGGCTATATCATTGTTCAAATTAAAGCGGCTCTCTTGCTAGAGCACCAGACAGGCCAGCAGAAGAGACGAATCAAACAATGAAGGGCGATCCAAGCAACAAGCAAGCATTAAAGGGTAAGAAGAGTGGCACAAGGAAATATTTGCGCACGCAAATGCATGGATCATTCATCAAGCCTATAATAGGCAATAAATTTATAAAATATATTATGATTGCCAGCAATTTCCACCCCTATAAAAGACAACGTCCAAGCAACATGAGAATGCTATTAGGCGCAACAACTGCTATGGCACTTCTGATTACATCCGCAGCCTCCGCCAATGAAACCAACCTTCAAATCAAAAACGCCAGCAAACAACTTGCGGTGAGCATTCGCGCCTTTGTAACTGGGACATCTGCCGCTAGCGAATGTCTCGTCAAAAGCGGGCAACTGAGCAAGAGGATTGCAAAAGAGACATTACCCTTATCACTTCTCGAAGTTGGCATTAGCCCTGAAGTCCTTGACAATCCTCAGGTCATCAAAGCAACCTCAATCTTGAGCCCTACACTTAATGCTGACTGCACATCGACAAAGATGAGCATCGAAGCAATCAATCGTCTGGTCAAGGATGAGCTATAGAAATACTTCCAACCGGAAAACAAATCAATAAAAGAAAAAATCTATGAATAAGTCTCTCCCAAAAAAGCATATGAACTAGACCGTTCAGCCTGGCCAAGGGATACAAAAAACGTAGACAATAGATAAAATACTTACTCGAAGCAAGAAATGCGATTCAGCTGACAAAGATAAGATAAGTAATTAAGACCTGTAAGCCGGCTCTAGAGCAGCCTATGATTAGTGATGTTTGCCTAAACACCAAAGATGGCTTACCCCGAGTCTCAAGTCGTAATGGGCGGTTTGGTGCATATCCCCATTATTATTGGTGTTTTTTGGGCGCTAAACAACCTAACCACAGGCGGCAGTAAAGCCAAGAAAGCCGCAGAAGCTCAGGCCAAACAGGCGGCTGAGGAAGCAGCTGCCAAAGCCGCTGCGGAAGCTGCAGCCAAACAGGCTGCTGAGCAAGCTGCTGCCAAAGCAGCAGCGGAAGCTGCAGCCGCCAAAAAGGCTGCTGAGGCCGCAGCCGCAGCTCCAGCGACAACAGTAGTGACTCCAGCCAGCGGCGAAGCTGAAGCGGCACAAGCTTCTAAGAACGACACTCAAGCCACTCCTGCCCCAGACCAAGAAGTGCTCTAGGTATATAGAGCAGATCCTAAAAAGCCATAAACATCAATCGATATAGATACACGTTCCAAAAAGTTGTTTGCAATCATAAAAGCCTTGAGAAAGGCCAAATTTGGAATGAATTCAACTTTAAATGAATAGCCTCAGGAAAAAATTAATAGCAAAATAGAATCAAGAGAGAGCCAGCTTGACCTAAAACTTATCAAAGACATAGTTCATCAATAAGTTGATATCAACCTAATCAATACACAGGCACCTAGAGCTAGGATGTTCAAAGCGAAAGCAAACCATCAAATATGCAAGAAGACGAATAATAATTAGCCACCAGCCAATAATCGTCATTTACATTCAATTCACCTATGCACAACATTCCCTAAGAAGATATGGGCAGATAAGGAAATAGCATCAGCAAATCATCTCATGCTCACGAATGAAGTGCTAAATTCGAAGAACCAAAACAAACCATAAGGAAGAATTCGGTTGCAATAAAAAATGACTACTAAACAATGTTCGCCAGAAAAGCCGATACTTATTCACGAGCAAGCAAAATGAGAGCTTTGACTAACCACACATATTTCTCTTGAACATCTAATAACTAAACTTGAAAATTAATTCTAGAAATAAATTCACGAAACTCTAAACACTGCAGGCCTAATTTCCACGCCAAGATGTGTTTAAGGAGAAGTTAATGACCAATATTCAATTGGCGCATTGCGCCTATCTGTGTGAGGAACCAAATGAAACTCTTCCAGCAATTGCTGGTGGCACCTGCTGCCTTGGGCCTGATGGCCCCTATGGCTGCTAATGCCGCAGACCTAGATATCAAAGGTGTGTCCGATTATTCGGCCTCCAGCGAGCAGGTCACCAGCATCTCCCAATTCCAAGATGTTTGCCCAACCGACTGGGCTTATCAGGCTCTGAGCAACCTGATTGAGCGTTACGGCTGTGTAGCTGGCTATCCAAGTGGTAGCTACCTGGGCAACAGAGCAATGACCCGCTTTGAAGCGGCTGCTCTATTGAATGCCTGCCTCGATCGCATTACTGAAGTCACCGACGAACTGCGTCGTCTTCTCAACGAATTCGAGCAGGAGCTCGCCATCCTCAAGGGCCGTGTTGATGGCCTAGAAGCCCGCGTTGGTGAACTCGAAGCCACTCAGTTCTCCACCACCACCAAGCTTGTGCTCAGACATTCATAATAAGTCGACGTCTCAACGAAGCCTGGATCAAATGCGTTGATCAATACAAATACTGCTTTAACTTTTAAAAAGATGATATCGGCTTACAACAATCATCAGTAAAAAGCTAGCTCAATCAGGCCAAGCAAAAGAGATCTTCTAAACGTCTATACATATAAGGTTAGTTCAATAACGAACCATCAGCATTACAATCGCGTAGATCATTCCACTTGGCCAAATTTTCTTCTAAGTTGTCAAACTCATTTTCTGAGTCATTGATTTGTTGGGCTTTAATTAATGCTTGAAATGCCTCGACGCCATACTTGCTTGCGATTCTTTGCTTGATACAGGCTTTATACTTAGAGCCAGCCTTTAATTCCTCCTCCGCTTCTCTTAAATTATCCTGAGCCAACTCACTCTTTTCTCTCCATTCCAGCATGTGGTTCGTGAATTCTTCTTGTGCCCCATCAGCGAAAGCAGATTCACTATGAACTACAAGCAAGAGCAATAACACTAATCCTGCTAAGAAATGACGCATTCCTCGTCCCTAGAGGCCTCATGATTATCCCATAAAAGTTTATAGAACCATTTCTCTTTCGGCGAATACCTAACTCTTTCGACACCTTTCTTTGTTAAAATAAAGATTGGCTCACCTGATTCTGAGACCTGCTTGATGTCTACATTACCTAGCATCCACATGCGCATAAATACTTGATTGTCCGTCATGGTCCCAAGATATTCCTTGCAACTTTTACCAACATCAATAAACCAGAGAGAAAGTAGATCTGCCTTCTCTCTATCTCCCTTACAAAGCTGAAGCGTAGTCCGAGAAATAGCCGTTGCATCGCCTTGCTTAAGAGCAAAACGAATCAGGGCATTTCCAAGGCTAATCCGTTCGCGATCTACACTCATGGCGCCATTTCTGCTGGGCATATATAAGTAGTCGAAAATCGTACGCAAAGTTATAAAATTGACTCTAGCCAAGAAAGCAGCTTGCACTCCGGCCTAAATGCTCGCAAGTTATGGAATGAAGATGCGCGGCAAGATGGCTTAGTTTTGAAGGATTTACAAGCTGAACCTATCAAGCTAACATTCTGTTAAATAGAATCTAAAAGGTCTAAAAAGGTTATTGAAAGCCTAACATTCAAAACCATTTTCTATCCAATTGGATTAGTAACCTCTCTGGTATAACGCAAGCCAAGCCTGAAAAAGGTTTATTTAAGAGCAATCAGAGCTGAGTTAGCACAATCAATCCCACCTCAGCAGCCATTGCAAGGGTAATACAAACTCATCAAAGCAACGAGCTTCTCTTGAAGAAACCTCCAAGAAGATTGGATACCGTTAATGAAAAAGGTAAGTAACAACCAAGCCTTGAATTGATCGTCTAAACAAAACTATCAATACATACTCAACAGACTATCCTTAATAGCTAGAGGCCCTAGTCCAAAGAAGAGGAGCGGCCTCTAGCTAAAAAGAATTTTTCAAAAGATGCCCGGAATAATCCAGCCAGTCAGTGCATAATCATAGCGATTAGACCTTTTAACAAGCCTTTTCGTGAATTTCTTGAGAGAGTTAAGGGGATTGAATTCCATAATAAGTAAGAAGAGATTATTAATGCCCTAAAGTTTTCACTTAAGGGCATTAATGTCTATAAATTGCTTAAAATAATCCAGGGATAATCTGCCCTGTAGCAGCATAACTGGCGAGTGCTCCAATAAAGCCAATCATTGCCCAGCGCCCGTTTTGTAGCTCTGCATTTTCATTCATGATGATTGAGAGGTAGAGGAATTGTGTAAGGAAAAGTCAGGAAAGGCAAAAAGTCTTCATGCCAATTGGCAATCAGACAAGAAGGACAGTCAATGGCATATTCTCCGCTAATCCACTGTTTAAAAAAGATGATTAGCCTGAATAATGATCATTAAAATCAAAAAATGCCGGGTAAGATTTGCCCTGTGAACAAATAAGCCACGACAGCAGATAAGAAGCCAATCATTGCCCAACGTCCGTTGGCCAGTTCTGCTTCTTTACTAAAAGCGGTGTATTCAGGATCAATTTGCATGCGAGGTTCGCTTGCATACATGTTCTGACGTCCACCGTCTTCAGTGATGACATTTGTAGAAGAAGTCATGATCTTTCTGCTTAAACCACACCAGGAATAATTTGGCCTGTCGTTAGATAGGCTCCGACCGCAGCCCAAAATCCCATCATTGCGGCCATTCCATTAACACGCTCAGCGGTTAACTTCTGATTTTCGACCCTATTGGTCTTGGGTGTTTTTTTCATAAGAAGGAATTTGAGTTCAGGTCCCTTTGATCACGAAGACCAGCGCTCCGGCCTTCGTTACAAAAGCTTAACACAAAAGGTTGCGAAGTGTGACGATCCTGTTTGCAGGGGCAGGTTCACCGGCTTAAAGCTCTCAAAACTCCCTTTAGATCAGGGTATTTACATGCCTATATCTTATCACCAAGCTCTCAAATTAATGCATTAAAAGAAGAAAATTTTAGAAATATGCGCGAATTTATATTACTAAGATGTTTTTTTTGGACGCCTTGGCTCATATGATCTCAATCATTCATGGCAGTCTCAATGACTCCTTATCAACATTTAGTGATGTAAACATCACCAAGCCTATTGGATTTGAATTCTTCTCACTATTCTTGTAAGAGAGTTTAGAAACTTAAGCCTCTATCATTTCTCTATCTAACTCAATATAGAGGCAGGCGACTAATGAATGCTCAAAAGAGCACTCCGTCCATGCTTGCTCAACCGCTCTCTCAATTTTAGAACTTGCATCAAAGCCTCAAAAGGCTTGGACTGCACAAGCCTGAATCAAGCAAAATCCCACGGCCTCCAAAGCTTTAGGTGTAAACACCTAGGCGCCGCTTGATATGGGCCGTAATTGGAAGAATTTATTTCAAAGCCCTCCCTAGTCTCTTGAAAGAGCTATTCCATAGATACTGGCATTTGGCTGATGGCGACAGGCTCATCACATTCAACAAACTGGCAAGAAGCGTTTATTGGTGCTCTTACCACCTGTTCAAGTCTTTTAAATTACCGTTTGCCAGGTAGATCATCTATGCGAGTTCAGCTTAGTGAATTCAGAACTCAAGGTGAACTGAATAGAAATTAGATTGACTTGATCAATCAACAAACCAAGAGTTTTGCTTACCTTCAGGGCTATGGTTTGGTTTGCTTTTTTTGGTCGAATAGAAAGTATGCCCCAGAAAAATAAAAACTAGACGTTAAAGAGAAACTCCATAACATCACCCTCCTCTACGACGTAGTCCTTACCCTCACTACGCAGCCAGCCCTTGTTGCGTGCTTCAGCAAAGGAACCGGCCTCAAGCAACTTCTGGTAAGCAATGGTTTGAGCACGTATGAAACCACGCTCGAAGTCAGTATGAATCACACCAGCTGTCTGCGGCGCCGTCATGCCGGCCTTAAACGTCCAAGCACGGGTTTCCTTCTCCCCTGTGGTGAAGTAAGTACGAAGACCTAGAAGCCGATAGGTCGCCTTGATCAAACTCTTCAACCCCCCCTCACTCACTCCGAGGCCTTCAAGGTAATCAATACGCTCTGCTTCGCCGAGTTCAATTAACTCAGCCTCCACCTGGGCTGAAATCCGCACGCATTCAGCATCCTCACGCGTCGCCAAGGTCGTCACCTCCTCACAGAAGGCATTGCCGTCGGAAAGATCATCTTCGCTCACATTGGTGGCGTAAATGATTGGCTTAGCCGTTAGCAGGCCAAGCGGTTTAATCATCTTTGCTTCTTCATCACTGAGCTCTACAGCACGAGCAGCACCACCTTGCTCAAGCACAGATTGAATCCGCTCAAGCGCAGCATCTTCGAGCTGGGCGTCATTGCTTGTGCGCGTCTGTTTTTTCAAGCGCAAGCGCCGTTTCTCGATCTGACTGAGATCGGCAAAGCCGAGTTCAAGGTTGATGACCTCAGCATCCCTAGAAGGGCCAACTGATCCAGAGACATGGATCACATCCTCGTCTTCAAAGCAACGCACCACATGCACGATGGCGTCAACCTCGCGAATATTGGCAAGAAATTTGTTGCCCAACCCCTCTCCCTCACTAGCCCCCTTGACCAAACCAGCGATATCAACAAACTCCATGCGCGTTGGAATCAGCTCCTTGCTCTTGCTTAGATCGCAAAGCAGCTGCAACCGCTCATCAGGTACCGCAACACTGCCCACATTCGGTTCAATGGTGCAGAAGGGAAAGTTGGCAGCTTGAGCCTGCGCGTTGGCCACAAGTGCATTGAAAAGCGTGGACTTACCCACATTTGGCAGTCCAACAATTCCGGCTTTAAGCATGGGGGCAAATCTAGCTGTGCCAATGCCAGAAACCATTACAAAAGCAAGATGGCACTGCACAACAACGATAAAGACGCTTGGCAGAGACGTAATCGTGCCTTGCTGCAGTCAGGCACGCTGACCAGCGAGACTGCTTGACATCGTTGGTGGGTTGATGGCCAGTACAAAGGCCTCGCCCATATCGGAACATCAGGAGCAGAGATTGGTCCATCTCACACAACTCAAAGGTGCTTTAGGGCAACGCAAACGCTTGATCAGCCTCAGTGCAGCTGTGGTGCTAATCACCGCAGGGGGTATGGCATGGAGGTTCAGCCCCCAGCAGCGCTTGGGTCGCGATCTCAGCAATTACACCGTAGAAACCGAGAGGGGCACCCTTCCTGGGATCGTGAGCGCCAACGGCGAATTGCAGGCAAAGCGGAGCGTGAATGTCAGTCCCAAAAAAGCAGGTTTGCTGAAAGAGCTCTATGTCGATCAAGGCGACGAGGTCAAAAAGGGAGAGGTGCTCGCTCGCATGGATAGTGGCGACTACAACGACCGCTTAGATGAAGCGAAGGCCCTTGAAAGAAAAGAGCAAGCTGAATACGAAACGAGAAAAGCAGACCATGAGCGGCGCGACAACCTCTACCAACAAGGAGCCATCTCAGCCGACGACGCGAGCAAATATCGCCGCCTCTACCTGACCAGCCGCGCCAACCTTGCCGCCGCACAAGAGCGTGTTCAACAACGCATTACTGAAGGGAGCGAACTGCTGATCAGAGCACCCTTCAGTGGTGTGATCACAGCCCGTTATGCGGAGCCAGGAGCCTTTGTGACCCCAACAACAGCAGCCTCTGCAACTGCCGGCGCCAGCAGCTCCTCCCTGGTTGAACTCTCAGAAGGAATGGAGGTGAACGCCAAAGTGCCCGAAAGCGACATCGGCCGCATCCGCATCGGCCAAAATGCCAGCGTGCGTGTTGACGCCTTCCCAGAACAACGTTTTATGGCCCGCGTCAGCGAGATCGCCCCGAGGGCAGCAAAAACTGAGAATGTCATCTCTTTCGCAGTCAAGCTCAACCTGATCAAGCCTTCGCCCCAACTGCTGATAGGCATGTCCGCAGACGTGGATTTTCAAACGGGCAAGACTGCACCCAGCACGTTGGTTCCCACCGTGGCGATTGTGACTGAAAAGGGCAAACCTGGAGTGCTTCTGGTGGGCCAAAAAAATCAACCACGCTTTCAAGCGGTGGAACTAGGCACCAGTAGTGGCAGCAAAACAGCCATCCTGAGCGGGCTCAAGCCCGGCACACGCATCTTTATCGATCTGCCCCCTTGGGCCAAACCAAAACGCGACTGATGCCAACCCCCATCAAACCGCCCCATGCCTGAGGCTGCTAACAAGCCACTGTTGCTGCTGGTGGATGGCCATTCGCTGGCCTTCCGCAGCTTTTATGCCTTCAGCAAAGGTGGCGAAGGGGGATTGGCCACAAAAGACGGTACCCCTACCAGCGTTACCTATGGCTTCCTAAAAGCCCTGCTGGACAACTGCAAGGGTCTTAGCCCGCAAGGGATTGTGATCGCCTTTGATACAGCTGAGCCAACCTTCCGCCATCAAGCAGACGTCAACTACAAAGCCAATCGTGATGTTGCGCCAGACATTTTTTTCCAGGACCTCAAACAACTGCAAGAGATCCTTGAAAACAACCTGCAACTTCCCCTTTGCCTTGCCCCTGGATATGAAGCCGATGATGTGCTCGGCACCCTCGCCAACCAAGCGAGCAGAGATGGTTGGGGTGTACGCATCCTCTCCGGCGACCGTGACCTCTTTCAGCTGGTTGATGATCAGCGCGACATTGCCGTGCTCTATATGGGTGGTGGACCGTACGCCAAAAGCAGTGGTCCCAGCCTGATCGATGAAGCTGGGGTGCTCAGCAAACTTGGAGTCGTCCCAAGCAAGGTGGTTGAGCTCAAGGCCCTCACTGGCGACAGCTCTGACAACATCCCCGGGGTCAAAGGTGTGGGTCCTAAAACAGCCATCACCCTTCTTAAGGAGAATGGCGATCTCGATGGCATCTACAACGCGCTGGCTGAAGTGGAAGCAGAAGGCGAGAAAGCCAGCCGCGGTGCCATTAAAGGAGCACTCAAAAGCAAGCTCAGCAACGATCGTGATAACGCCTATCTGTCGCTCCATCTCGCAGAGATCCTGGTCGATATCCCCCTACCAAAAGCGCCACGCCTAGAGCTAGGCAGCGTTGACAACGATGGACTCGCTGACCGCCTGAGCGCCCTGGAACTCAACAGCCTGGTGCGCCAAGTACCAAGTTTCGTGGCCACCTTCTCCAGCGGGGGATTCAAAGCCAATCGCCACGAACTTGAACCATCCAAATCGACAACAAGCGCAGCAGAACCTGAATCTTCAACAGAAACAAAGGCTTCAAACGACAACGAACAACCGGAGCTACAACCACAACTGATTACCAATCCAGAAGAGCTGCAAGAGCTTGTCAAACGGCTGATGGGCAGTCGAGATCGCCTCAAACCAGTGGCAATCGACACAGAAACAACCGCCCTCAACCCCTTTTGCGCCGAACTGGTGGGCTTAGGCGTCTGTTGGGGTGAGGGGCTGCAAGACCTGGCCTACATCCCGATCGGGCACCATCCGCCTGCCGCACTACTGGATGCAGACGCTGCATGCCAACTCCCCCTAGAGGCTGTGCTCAAAGCGATAGCTCCTTGGTTGGCGAGTAACGACCACCCCAAAGCACTGCAGAACGCCAAATACGACAGGCTCATCCTTTTGCGCCATGGACTCGCCCTCGAGGGGGTCGTGATGGACACGTTGCTGGCCGACTACCTCCGTGATGCCGCCGCCAAACACGGCCTGGAAGTGATGGCAGAACGTGAATTCAAGATCACGCCAACCGGCTTCAGCGAGCTGGTTGGCAAGGGCCAAACCTTTGCTGATGTCGCAATCCCAACGGCCAGCCTCTACTGCGGCATGGACGTGCATCTCACCCGACGACTTGCCATCCGACTGAGAGCGCAACTTGAGAACATGGGAACCAAGCTGCTTCCCCTACTGGAGCAAGTTGAGCAACCCCTAGAACCGGTTTTGGCGCTGATGGAAGCCACCGGTATCCGCATCGACCTCCCTTATTTAAAGGAACTCTCGGTTGAACTTGGCAACACCCTCGAGAAACTTGAGCAACAAGCCCAAGAGGCTGCAGGGGTGAACTTCAATCTGGCCTCCCCCAAGCAATTGGGAGAACTGCTATTCGAAACACTTCGGCTCAATCGCAAAAAATCCAGGCGCACCAAAACGGGCTGGAGCACCGATGCCAACGTGCTGGAAAAACTCGAAGCTGATCATCCCGTGGTGCCGTTGGTGCTGGAGCACAGGATCCTGAGCAAATTACGCAGCACCTACGTGGATGCCCTGCCGCAGCTAGTTGAATCAGAGACCGGCAGGGTTCACACCGACTTCAACCAAGCCGTTACCGCAACAGGCCGGCTGAGCAGTAGCAACCCCAACCTGCAAAACATCCCAATCCGCACAGAATTCAGCCGGCGTATCCGCAAAGCCTTCCTGCCTCAGCAGGGCTGGCAGCTGCTCAGTGCTGACTACTCACAGATTGAGTTGCGCATCCTCACCCACCTCTCTGGAGAGGAGGTTTTGCAAGAAGCCTTCCGCAATGGCGATGACGTGCACGCTCTCACCGCAAGGCTGCTGCTGGACAAAGCTGAAGTCAGCTCTGATGAACGTCGACTCGGCAAAACCATCAACTTCGGCGTGATCTATGGCATGGGCGCCCAACGCTTTTCACGTTCAACCGGCCTTAGCCAAGCGGAGGCCAAAGACTTCCTTAGCCGTTACAAACAGCGCTACGCGAAAGTGTTTACCTTCCTCGAACTGCAAGAGCGGCTTGCACTCAGCAAAGGCTATGTAGAAACCCTGTTAGGGCGGCGGCGGCCCTTCCATTTCGATCGCAACGGATTAGGCCGATTGCTGGGCAAAGATCCAATGGACATTGATCTCGACGTAGCCCGCCGCGGTGGCATGGAAGCCCAACAGCTCAGGGCGGCAGCCAATGCACCAATCCAGGGTTCCAGTGCCGACATCATCAAAGTGGCGATGGTGCAGTTGCAACAACAGCTAACGGCAGCAGATCTACCGGCACGCCTGCTGCTGCAGGTGCACGACGAACTGGTGTTAGAAGTAGACCCCACCGCACTTGAAGATGTTCAGCAGTTGGTGATGCAAACGATGGAAAAGGCTGTTGAGCTGAGCGTGCCACTCGTGGTGGAAACAGGCATTGGAGATAACTGGATGGACGCGAAATAAAAACCTCAACAGACAAAAAACTAGACGGCAGTTGACCTCCATCAACAAGGCCAAGCAAACACTTGTTTGTATCAATTCAGAGCATGCGTTTAAGCAATAAAAAGGCCCGCTAAGCGAGCCTTGCAATAGATCTAAATCTGTGGATCTACTAAATCTGTGGATCTAAATTGATGGTTCATCCAAACAATAAAATCGCAAGCCTGAGAGAGAAAGTCTTGGGTACTACAAGCCAAAAAGGCAGCCCAGCAATAGTTTTAGAGTTGACTAGATATTCTTAAATTGAACGAAGAATAGATTTGTTAGAATCAACTCTTCCATAATCCTCATCCAATATGCCTGAAAAGAACTAGCCATATTCCCTGATTCAATAAAACCCTCCACAAGGCAATCCTGCTGATGAATCTCAACCTGCGCAAACGACTGCAAAACCTAAAGCTTGTAGCCGGTCTGGCCAACTTTTTAAAAGATCCTGGCCTGGACAGCGTGTTTGCAGTTGCAGGCAGTCTTCAAGACAGCCCCCTGGCCGAGAAGATGGAACGCCACCTGATGGCGAATGTACGCTTTAAGGCCATCGTTGACGAGGGTTGGCGGCCAAAACCGATAGACCTCAACGATCTGCAGAAGCTTCCGAAAGGAAGCCTTGGCCGCAGCTACGCCGATCAACTCCTCAGCCAAGGCATCGATCCAAATGCGCTGATTGATCCAACACCTGTGACTTCCCCCAAGGAGTTCATCGTGCATCGCCTCAAGGAAACGCACGACATCGTTCACGTGCTAACAGGCTTCGGTATCGATGGGGTCAGTGAGCTTGGCCTGCAAGGGTTCAACCTTGCTCAGAACCATTCACCCCTGGCCGTGATGTTGATCTTTGGCGGCATGCTCAACGCACTGCAAGACGATGAGCCGCTTGGCCCGCTGCTTCAGGCTCTAAGCCAAGGCTTCCAGATGGGACTGGATGCTGATTTAGTTATTGCTCACAAACTTGAAGAAGGCTGGGAGCGGCCACTTGTGCAATGGCGCGAAGAACTAAGGCTGCCTTATGCCAACGCGAGCTAAGAATCAGACTGCGCCGAACACCACAAAGGCAACACATTCACGCAATCGACCGTACGTCAAGGTTGCTATTGCTATCGCTTTCTTTCCTGAGTTGGTGATGTAACCCTACTCATCTTCCAATCTCAATGAGCCAACATCCATTTTCAGCAAGGATCAAAGGCTAAATCTAAGCAATAAAAAAGGCCCGATTAGCGAGCCTTTCAAGAGATCTAATCAGTAGATTTAAATAATTAGGTGTTGTTACTGCATCAATTGCTGGATTAGCCACAACAGCAACAGTTGCAGTTGTGGCTGTACCTGTAGTTTTAGCTGTACTTGGAATTTAGATTACATTTGGGAAACATTAAAACTAGTAGTAAGATTAATACCTAAAGTTTTCAGAACAGGATCTGAAAGGCCTGCCTTAGCATCGTCACTAACGAATTCCGCTAGACCAGAATTAGCCAAAGTATTTAATTGATTATTAGTCATGTTACCTATGGTAACAGAATTTAACGCCCGAACCGTATCGGTTTCCAGACCTTTTATTACTCCATCTGAGAGTGATTCCAACTTATCTCCAATACCTTCCATGAATGCTGCAGTCACACCTTCTGCTTGATCCGCATCAATCGCTTCAATAAAACCGTCGTCTAGGTTTTCAAGATTGTCAGCTTCACCTAAGCCAGTCAATTGGTCAACATCAAGACGTCCTGCGAAATCAGCATCTAAAGCCTCAACAAGATTATCGTTCAGATCCTTGAATACATCACCAGAAAGATTCTCAACTTTATCTCCGATAGCATCGATGAAGTCCATCGTTAAACCTCTTGCTTGATCCTCACCAATCCCTGAGACCGCATCTTTAGATAATAAAGCAACAGTCTCTACATCCATCTTTCTAAGTTGCCCCTTCTTCAAGCCACTCATATTCTCAGCAGTGATGCCTTCAATAATTGAATCATCAAGTTTGTCAAGTACTTTCCCGATGCCTCTAAATGCATCCTCCCCTTCTCCAAGTGCATCCAATGCATCTTCACTTAAGTCGTTAATGAAATCAGCGCCAAACACCGACTTAATTTGATCACCCCTCAGGCCTTTGGCAGCTTCTTCACTATTTTTAATGAGCTCAATCTTATCATCATCTAAACCCTTAAGAGCATTTACCTTTAATCCACCGAGCTGGTCAGCGTCGATATTTTCAAACACCTCTTCTCCCAATAGATCAAGGGTTTTATATTTAAATCCCTCAACTCCCTCCCCTGTCATTTCTTCGAACTCTTCCACACCTATCTCAGCAATTAGCTCTGGATCTAACTGCTCAACTTGATCGCCAATAAAACCTGCGAAAGCATCAGCAGCTAGTTCCTTGAACTGATCTTCAGTGAAGGCAGCAATCACTTTTGGATCGATTGCAGCTAGCCCTTCCGGCTTAAATCCGGCAAATGCTTCCTTTGCCATCTCTTTCATCTGATCCTTATCAATTCCAGCAAAAGCCAGTGGAGCCATCTCTTTCATCTGATCTGCATCAAAAGCAGCAAATACTTCAGGAGCCATCTTCGCCATCTGAGCTGGCTTGAATCCAGCAAAGGCTGCTGGAAGCATCTCCTTCATCTGCTCTGGCTTGAATCCAGCGCACGCGTCAGGAGCCATCATCATCATCTGCTCTGGCTTGAATCCAGCAAAGGCTGCTGGAAGCATCTCCTTCATCTGCTCTGGCTTGAATCCAGCAAAGGCCCCTGGATCCATCTGAATCATCTGCTCTGGCTTGAATCCAGCAAATGCTCCTGGATCCATCTCCTTCATCTGCTCTGGCTTGAATCCAGCAAATGCTCCTGGATCCATCTCCTTCATCTGCTCTGGCTTGAATCCAGCAAATGCTCCTGGATCCATCTCCTTCATCTGCTCTGGCTTGAATCCAGCAAATGCTCCTGGATCCATCTGAGCCATCTGATCTGACTTGAATCCAGCAAATGCTCCTGGATCCATCTGAGCCATCTGATCTGGCTTGAATCCAGCAAATGCTCCTGGATCCATCTGAGCCATCTGATCAGCCTTGAATCCACCAACTGCATCAGGGGTAAACGCCGCAGCCTGGTTGGCATCGAATCCACCAAAGGCCGTCGGGGCCATGTCCTTCATCTGATCAGCCTTCAATCCACCAACTGCGTCAGGGGTAAACGCCGCAGCCTGGTTGGCATCGAATCCCTTAACCACATCAGCACCAAAATTCCCCATTTGGGCACCACCAACTTGCGCTGCAGCTACGCCGCCAACAGCCCCTGCTTTTGATGCATCTCCTGTTGTCCTCGAAATGGGGGCTCCAGGATTTGGAGTTGGATTAGGTGTCCCAGGATTTGGAGTTGGATTGGGTGTCCCAGGATTTGGAGTTGGATTGGGTGTCCCAGGATTTGGAGTTGGATTGGGTGTCCCAGGAGTTGGATTGGGTGTCCCAGGAGTTGGATTGGGTGTCCCAGGAGTTGGAGATGGACCTGGATCTGGAGATGGACCTGGATTTGGATTTGGAGATGGAGATGGATCTGGATTTGGAGATGGAGATGGGTCTGGATTTGGAGATGGAGCTGGACCTGGAGCTGGACCTGGTGATCCGTGGTCTCCTCCGTGGGCAGCAGTACGTCTCCAGTCTTCAGCTGCCTGCCTTATTTGCGCTAAATGCAGACGGAAAGCAGCTGTGTCTCTCATTCGAAAAAAAATTATCTATTTCCGTTTTTAGCCACCTACAGCAATCGTGTCAATAAAGAATTAACCAAAATCAGCAAGACTATTTTTAGACTTTCTTTAACTTTGTCGATTTACTTGCCGCCAAAGGGCTTTCAACTGTAATTAGCCATAGAGTTCATGCAAAATGAATGGCGGATTCACACTTATAATTAATAGCTTCAGCAAAAAATCCAAAGCAAGCTGATTTTGCTCTCTCAATCAAAACAATAGAAACACTTTGAACTCTTAGCCAGGAGTCAATTCAGCTGCGATTAAACCAAGAAAAGTATTTATTATCAGCAGCATGAGCATGCTCCTTGAGCCTCACAGCGAGCCACTCGAGCTAAAAAAAGCGTTAGCAGCAATTGAATCGAAGCGATATCAGGGCAAGTGGAGAACGTATGGCCCTAGCCTCAAAACAAACTCCAGCCCTACCAGTGTCACTGCGGCTCACAAACACCCTCACCCGCCGCACGGAACCCTTCACTCCGCTCAAGGACGGGCACGTCAGCATTTACTGCTGCGGCGTCACGGTCTACGACCTCTGCCATCTCGGTCATGCCCGCAGCTACATCGCCTGGGATGTGCTGCGGCGCTATTTGATCTGGCGTGGCTACGCAGTCACCTTCGTGCAGAACTTCACGGATATCGACGACAAAATCCTCAAGCGTGCCGCTGAAAAGAAATGCTCCATGGAGCAGATCAGCGCACAAAACATCAAAGCCTTCCATCAAGACATGGATGCCCTAGGCATCCTGCGGCCCGATCGCATGCCCCGTGCCACACAATGCCTAGACGGGATACGCACCTTGATCGGAGAATTAGAAGCCAGTGGGGCTGCCTACTCCGTCGATGGCGATGTCTACTTCGCCGTGATGAAACATCACGACTATGGCAAGCTCAGTGGTCGTGATCTCAATGAGCAGCAGCAAAACGCCGATGGTCGTGTGGCCGATGCCGAAGAGGCGCGCAAGCAACACTCCTTTGATTTCGCACTATGGAAGGGAGCTAAAAGCGGAGAGCCAAGCTTTCCCTCACCCTGGGGAGCAGGGCGCCCGGGCTGGCATATCGAGTGCTCCGCCATGGTGCGCGAGGAATTGGGCGAAACAATCGACATCCACCTGGGGGGAGCTGACCTGATCTTCCCTCATCACGAAAACGAGATTGCTCAATCTGAAGCAGCTACCGGCAAGCAGCTTGCTCGCTATTGGCTACACAACGGCATGGTGAATGTCGGCGGTCAGAAAATGAGCAAGTCACTCGGCAACTTCACCACGATCAGAGCCCTACTAGAAAGCGGCGTCTCCCCAATGACGCTACGCCTGTTCATCCTGCAGGCCCATTACCGCAAACCGCTCGACTTCACAGCCGATGCCATCAACGCTGCCGCCACCGGATGGAAAGGTCTCAACGCAGCCCTTGGCCTCGGGAACATCTATGGCGAAACCCTGAACTGGCCTGAATGCAAACCCCTGCCACAAGGAGTCATTCAACCCGCCCATTCCTCCAATCAGGAGCAATGCAACGAAATACGTCAACACTTCATCGATGCACTGGACGATGACCTCAATAGCTCAGGGGCCATCGCCGTGCTGTTCGATCTTGCCCGCCCCCTGCGTGCCCTAGCGAACCGCTTGGAGCGTGGTGACACAAAGGCAATTCAAGAAACAGCGCAGCTGAACTTGCTCCCACGTTGGCAACTGCTGGTGGAGCTGGCCAATGTGCTCGGGCTTGAGGCCGAAAAAGCCGCGCAACCAGCCCCCGAGAGAAACAACAGGGTTGATGAAAACCATATCCAACGCGCCATTGCAGCTCGCAAAGAGGCCAAAGCTGCCCGTGATTTCGCCAAAGCCGATCGCATCCGCGACGAGCTGCGCGCCCAAGGGATCGAACTGATCGATAAACCAGGAGGCCTCACAGACTGGATCAGCAGCTGATCATCATCCGCGGAACGTTCTAGTTTTCAACCATCAGCGCCTCGATGAGCGACTTCGACTTCGCCAGCTCTAGGGATACAAACGCTTCAGCCAAATCGACAATGCCACCTCTGCTTTAGAGAACTAAGTCCATGAGCCCCAACCGTGAACGCTTGATCAGGTCCCAGTCCATGTCTGCAGCAGATCCACGACGCTCACGATCAAACCAAAAGCCACAACAGGTGGTGACACCCAACGCAGCATGAACAGCAACAAGCGACTTAACCCAAATGGTGTCTCACAACCAGCGAGATCCTCCTTGAAGCGACGGGGCACCACCCAACCCAACAAAAGAGCCAGCAGTAATCCGCCAAGAATTAACAATAGATTCAGCAAAGAATCCATCCAGCCGAGAACATCCGTTGATGTAGCCGCCGGCAGACCGAGCACAAAAATCACTGCTACAGAAAGCCATACCGCCCGAATACGGCTGCAACCAAAGCGATCGATCAGGCAAGCCACTGGCACCTCAAGCAAAGACACCGCAGAGGTGATCGCAGCGATGTAAGCAAGCGCGAAAAAAAGCACAGCCACAACACGACCAGTGTCTCCGAGAGAAGCCAACCCCGTAGGGATAGAAATGAATAAGGCTCCAACGGTGGAATCGCTGATCACATCCTTGAGAGCAAACGTCATCACCACTGGGAAGGTGATCATCCCTGCCAACAAACCCACGGCTGTATCCATGCTCACCACTGCTACCGCTTCGCGAGGCAGGTGATTGCGGCGATCCAAATAGGCTGCATAGGCAAGGATGCAGCCAATACCAGTGCCAATTGAAAAGAAGGCTTGGTTAAAGGCGTTGCGCACCGTCGTGGTATTGAACAACTGATCAGCGTCCCAGCGGAACAGGAAGGTGTGATAGCCCTGCAAGGCTCCCTCGAGAGTGGACGCCCAACACGCCAGTGCAATCAGCAACAAAAAAAGCAAAGGCAGCCCCCAGCGAGAGAGGCGCTCAATACCACCACGAACACCGGCTGCCACAACCAAAGCAGTAAGCACCAAGCTGACCATCTGACCCCATAGGGCGTTGCTGCCCTTGCTCACGACGCCGAAGAAGCTCTCCGCCTCCGTCATGTCAGCGGGCAAACCCACCAACAGGGCATGAAACAGGGTGTGACCGGTCCAACCCATCAACACGGCATAAAAAGCCAAAATTCCGCAAGGGGCAATCACAAACAGCCAGCCCATCGGTTGCCAGCGGGCCCCAGCTGCTGCAACCGGTGCTAGCAGAGGACTTTTGCCCGTACTGCGGCCAAGCACCATCTCGGCAATCAACACCGGCAGGCAAACCACCAACACAATCACGACATAGAGGAGCAGAAAAGCCGCCCCACCCCCCTGAGAGGATCGATAGGCGAAGCCCCAGAGATTGCCAAGCCCCACTGCACTGCCTGCAGCGGCAAGCACAAAGCCCAAGCCCGATCGCCAATGTTCCCGAACTGCCATGACTGGAGCTCCTTGTTAAGACAAGCTTGCCAGTGTCTGGCCATCTAGTGGGAGACTGGCTTCAACTGCCAGAACAGTGTGAAAGCCATCAGCGTGCTGGGCTCCACAGGTTCGATCGGTACTCAAACCCTCGAGATTGCCGAAGAATTCCCTGAGCGCTTCCGGGTGGTTGCACTCACGGCCGGCACAAACGTCTCTCTTGTCGTGGAGCAGATCCAACGACATCATCCCGAGGTTGTAGCGCTGGCCGACGCGTCGCTACTGCCAGAGCTGAAGCAGCAACTCAACGCACTGCCTAGCGAGCAACAACCACCTCGCTTACCTCAGTTGTTAGCGGGCCCAGAAGGGCTCAATGTGGCCGCCTCATGGGATAGCGCTGATCTCGTGGTAAGCGGCATCGTCGGCTGTGCTGGGCTACTGCCAACACTGGCAGCAATCAAAGCCGGCAAGGATCTTGCCCTCGCCAACAAAGAAACCCTGATCGCTGCAGCACCTGTCGTGCTGCCGGAATTAAAACGCAGCGGCAGCAGGCTGCTTCCAGCAGATTCCGAACACTCGGCCATTTTCCAGTGTCTGCAAGGAACACCCTGGGCGGAAAACGCCCGTCTTTCCACAGGAGTTCCTACCCCTGGACTGCGCCACATCCAGCTCACAGCATCTGGAGGTGCCTTCCGCGACTGGTCAGCAAAAGACCTTGAGAAAGCCACCATTGCCGATGCAACCAGCCACCCCAACTGGAGCATGGGACGCAAAATCACCGTAGATTCAGCCACCTTGATGAATAAAGGGCTAGAGGTCATCGAAGCCCATTACCTCTTTGGCATCGATTACGACCAAATCGAGATCGTGATCCACCCTCAAAGCATCATCCACTCGATGATCGAGCTGGCTGATTCCTCCGTGCTGGCGCAGCTCGGCTGGCCAGACATGAAACTACCTATCCTCTACTGCCTGAGCTGGCCGGAGCGGCTCGAAACTCCTTGGCGGCGACTGAATCTCGCCGAAGTAGGCGAACTCACCTTCCGCGCCCCTGATACCAAAAAATACCCCTGCATGAAACTTGCCTACGCCGCAGGACTTGCCGGCGGAACCATGCCAGCCGTCCTTAATGCTGCCAATGAAGAAGCAGTGGCACAGTTCCTTGAGGAGCGCATCCATTTTCTTGACATCCCGGAAGTGATCGAGGCTGCCTGTGAACGCCACAAGCCCGACCTGCAGACACAACCCCAGCTTGATGACGTGCTTGCCGTCGATGCATGGGCACGCAAGGCAGTACAAGAGCAGGTGAAACGGGGCACCCGTCGCCTACCACTGCCAGCCTTGACAGCATGAATTTCAAGGTGAGTCATCACCTACTTCTTTGCGCCACAGCCACCAAGGCGGCCTGTTGCAGTGCAGATGTCGGCAACGCCAGCTGGGCCAACCTCAAAAAACAAATCAAACATCATGACCTCGAAAACATCGATCGTCCAGAAGGTGTGGTTCTGCGTAGCAAGGTTGACTGTCTTCGCATCTGCAACGACGGACCAATCCTGCTGATCTGGCCAGACGGGATCTGGTATGGCGGAGTGACACCAGAACGAATCGAATCAATCGTGAAAGAGCATGTGCTTGGCGGCCAACCAATTGAAGCCTGGATCATCCGCCGGACCCCTCAGCAGCAGAGACATCCCTGAGTTTTTACTGGGTTTTTAGTCAAGCTCCAAACTTTGACAGCCAACGGGCCACCACCTGATCCCCCCAGCAGCCTCCGATGGCATGGAAACCATTGTGGCCACCGTGAGCTGTCAACAACACTTCGATTCGCTGCTCACTGGATGGAGACATGTTCTCTGCCAACTGTTGAGCGGCTTCTGCTGGCACCCAGGGATCATCTAGCGCTTGGAGGAGCAGTGTTGGCGGCAGGCGGCTGGGGTTCTCAAGCAAGGCGATCAACGGTGAGGCGCCAGCGTAGTAAGCATCAACATCGCCATAACCCCAGCGCGGTGCTGTGATGGCAGCATCAAACTCTCGAATCGTTGCTGGCGGGCTCTTACCGTTCTCCCCATTGAGAACTTCCCTTTCCTGCACAGTCACGCCGAAGGGATCCGCCAAGGTTTGACGAATCAATCGCTGCAGCAACCAACGCTGATAAACCCTATTGCGAGGACGCTCGATTGAGGCACTGCAAGCCGCTAAATCAAGGGGACTACTGGTACAAACCAATCCATCCAAAACCGCTTGGCCAGGCGCGCGCGCGTGGCTTGGCTCAAGACAGGCATTGAGAAGCATCGTGCCCCCAAGGGAAATACCGGCCCCAAGCAGAGGGACTGCCCCTCTCGAAGCAACACCCTCGCGCCCCAGCTGATCACAGAGCTGCCTGGCCCGTAACAACACCGGGCCAAGATCGCTGTTGCAGTCAGCGGCATAGGTCCCTGCTGAGAGATGCCGGCCAGGGTCTGCACCACGCAAATTCAAACGCAGCACAGCGAAACCAGCCGTCTGAAGAGCGCAGGCCATGCGTCGTAGACCTTCACGTCGACTAGAGCCCCCCAATCCATGCAGCAGCAAAACCAAGCCACGCGCCTGGCGGGTGCTTTGAGGGCGATCAAACAAAGCCAATAAATGACCCGAACCCGCCATACCGCTCGGCAAGGCAGGTACTGCAATTTCAATCGCTTCGCCTCGATCACTCGGCAAGCGCATCGGTCTCAGGGTGTCCCTGAGGGTCTGCAAATCACCGCCAAGCCAAGGCAATCTCTGTCTAAAAGAAGGCATCCCGAGCTGCTTCAGCAGCTCGGGATGGGGTTCACCCCTTCTTGCCAACACCAAGCTCCTTTAGTTCAACCAAAAGATCACCCAAAACTTTCTTGGCATCACCAAACACCATGGAAGTGTTGGCAAGTTCAAACAGATCATTCTTAATCCCTGAGTAGCCCGCACTCATGCCCCGCTTCACCACGAACACCGTGCGAGCTTCCTGCACATCAAGCACAGGCATGCCATAAAGAGGTGAACTTGTATCGGTCTTGGCCTGAGGATTCACAACATCGTTCGCCCCTAGCACCAGCACCACGTCAGTGGCTGGGAACTCAGGATTAATCACATCCATCTCCTTGAGCTGCTCATAAGGAACATCAGCCTCAGCCAAGAGAACGTTCATATGACCAGGCATCCGACCAGCAACCGGATGGATGGCATAGGTGACCTCAATTCCAGCTGCCTCCAAAGCACGGGTGACTTCCCTAAGCGTGTGCTGGGCCTGTGCTACAGCCAGGCCGTAACCGGGAACGATGACAACCCGCTCTGCTGCCTCAAGGGTGAGCGCACACTCTTCAGCGCTGCAACTGGTGATGTTTTTATATTCGCCACCGCCGCCAGAAGCAGCGCTTGCTCCTAACGCTCCACCAAACAACACGGATACCAACGAGCGATTCATGCCGTTGCACATCACCTGAGTAAGGATCAGACCAGCAGCTCCAACCATGGCGCCAGCCACAATCAGCAACTGACTACCAACAACGAAACCTGCCGCCGCCGCCGCAACACCCGAATAACTGTTCAAAAGTGAGATCACCACTGGCATATCAGCGCCGCCAATCGGTAGCGTTACGCCGATTCCCAACAAACCAGACCCGATCACCAGCAACCAAAGCGCACTGACGTTGTCGCCACGGCGGCCAAGTTCGATGGCAGCCACTAAAGACATCACAGCAAGCGCAATGTTCACGGCATGCCGAACCCTGCTCTGCATCCAAGGGGGTGTTGACAGCCAGCCCTGCAGCTTTGCCATCGCCACGATGGATCCTGAAAAGGTGATCGAGCCAACAAAAACAGACACCACAATCGAGATGTCTTCAACCACTGCGCTGCCTGCTTCGCCAGCACCAGCGGCTGTCGGGAAGATTGCAACGCCGAGAGCCACCAACAACGACGACATGCCTCCGCAGCCGTTAAACAGAGCAACGGTCTCCGGCATGGAGGTCATCGGCACACGCTGGGCTGTGATCGCACCGAGACATCCACCGACCACCGTGCCGAAGATGATCCAAATCCAGGCTTCAGCAGCGATACCGCTGGTGCCGAGATAGTTCACGATCAAGCCCACCACGGCAAGCGCCATGGCAAAAGCTGCAAGGAGATTGGCCTCACGAGCAGAGCGCACCTTCGAAAGGCCCTTGATCCCAAGGGCAAGGAGTAAAACCGCGACCAGATCAATCGCGAACTTGAGGATCTCAGCAATATTCATCAGTGGTTGTCCTTACGGCGAGCGGACTTGCGGCTGAACATGGCCAGCATCCGATCAGTAACGAGAAATCCGCCAATCACGTTGAACAAGGCGAAACCAAGAGCAACAGCACCCATCGCCAGCAGAGGGATGTTGTTACCGGCCTTGATGATCAGGGTGAGAGCGGCCAACATCGTGATCCCCGAGATCGCATTGGCACCACTCATCAAAGGCGTATGCAAAGTGGGGGGCACCTTGCCGATCAGTTCAAGGCCAAGCAAGCTGCCAAGCAGCAGCACCCAAAGGGCCTCACTCAAGAACGACATCAGTTGGACCCTCCCATGTTGAACACATTGTTATTGCGAATCTCACCGTTGTGACTGATCAGGCATCCGGCAATTAACTCATCCTCAATGTTGAGACTGAGCTGGCCGTCCTTCAAAACGGGCTCCAACAGAGCCACCAAATTGCGGGAGTAAAGAGCACTAGCGTGATTGGGCACACTGCAAGGGAGATCGGAGGCACCGATCAACTTCACGCCGTTGCGATCGACTGTTTCACCAGGAAGCGTATTCGCACAATTTCCACCCTGTTCAACGGCAAGATCGACCACCACAGCTCCTGGGCGCATGCGATCGAGCATGAGATCACTGATCAATCTGGGAGCTTTTCTTCCAGGCACCTGAGCAGTACAGATCACCACATCGGCCTCCGCTAACTGATTGGAGAGCTGCTCACGCTGAGCCGCCAGGAAAGCCTCAGAAGCCTGCTTGGCATAGCCACCAGACTCATCTGGCCTCTGCTCAATCTCAGGGGGATCGATAAAGCGTGCTCCAAGTGACTCCACCTGCTCCTTCACGGCAGAGCGAACATCACTGACGTAGACCACCGCACCCAGCCGCTTTGCCGTAGCAACTGCCTGCAATCCAGCCACACCAGCACCCAATACCACGACCCGTGCTGGCTGCACTGTGCCAGCTGCCGTCATCAACATCGGGAAGTAACGATCAAGGGCAGCTGCAGCCAACAGCACCGCCTTGTAGCCAGCAATATTGGCCTGAGAGGAAAGAGCATCCGCAGACTGTGCCCGACTAATTCTCGGCAGCAGCTCTAGGGCCATCGCTGAGAGCTTTGCTGTCTTCAGAGACGCTGCTAAAGAACTGTTGGAATAGGGCGCCAACAAACCAACAACAAGGGCCCCAGATCGCATCCTTGCCAAAGCACTAGCAGAGGGAGATTGAACGCATAGGACGACATCGGCCTCGCTCCAGGCCTGTGAATCTCCCGGAGCAACCAGCTCCGCACCAATGGTGTTGAAATCACCATCAACAAAACCTGCGGCAAGGCCGGCACCCCGCTCAATGGCAACCTTGCTGCCCAGAGAAAGAAACTTTTTCACCGTGTCCGGCGAAGCCGCAACACGGGTTTCTCCCATCGCCGATTCCAGCTGAATTAAGAGTCTGGGCAAGAGAGAAGACTGGTTTAACCAGGCGAGATTACGGGGTCGACCTCCCGATACCGGGAGCTTTCCTGAAGAAAAGTTTTTTTAGCTGAACTTTTAGCTATGAAGGAGTGTTGACTCCAACTGCCTCAATGGGCCTAACCGCAATCGAATGTCCAGATGGTGTTTGCCATAGCCATCACGGAGGCCATGCCGTGGAGCGCTCCACAATGCAGAACAACCTCCAGGGACACGGGAGAGAATGGTGTGAGCGCCTGGCAGAACGGATCTACGAGATTTCGGTGGATACCTTCTCCCAAACAGTGATGCCGAGCCTCCATTCCGCAGGATGGCAGCGACGCCATTTGGATTGGGAATTCAAGCTCGACAAACAGGAGTCGGAGCCTGACAAGGCTTTGGTAGACGGGATTATCAACGCCACCGAGAGTTTCCTCCGCAGCAGTGAAGTCCACCGACTGTTCATTCAAGAACTGGTTCAGGGAACCTTTGCTGAAGCCGGTTCAGACACCCTGAGGGCATCAGCCGTTCAAAAGCTGATCGAAAACGAATTGCTAACGATGCTCAAGGAGAAAAAGGAGCAATTGCTCGATCGCTTAGCTGGTCAACTCATGGATGAGGCTCAGGGCAACTTCGAGATCGCACACACTGCCGCAAGCGAAGGCCTCAATGAAGTTGAGCACCTGCTCGTAAACCACACCGAAGCGCTCTGAACTCAGTCAGACAATTGGTAACAACTCCTGTTCCATAGCCAAGGCCTCAAGCTTCAACCCTTGGCTATGGAGCCAGCGTGCTCTCAGGATCAGCGGATCAATGTCAAATTCATGGAGCCAGCACTGCGCCAGGCTGCGGCGTTGCTGAAAAATAAACTGTGATGAATGGCGGCGCTTGGCCATGGTGCCAGGGGGCCGAAAACCCCAGAAGCTCTTGGCCAGAAGCTAAAGATGCCAGCAGCGAAATAAATGGTTAGAAAGACCTATCTTCTCGTGCAATGTCATCTCCAAGCCTTCCTTTGAACTGCTGGGAGAGTCCTGCCAGCCCAAAATCCGACCCCGGATTTGGCAGCAACAGCTGATTCAGCTGCTTCGTCGCAGACTGTCTCCACAGGCAATCCAAGGGCGAGATGTGCTTGTGCATGCGGGCCCAGGTGCAGGCAAAACCCTCGGCGCCCTCCTCAGCTTCGAGGCCATGCAGCGAGGGGGTGGCTTAACGCGATTCATAGTTTTTTGCCACCGCAACTCGATCCTGAATCAATGGCACCAAGCATCTAAACAACTAGGACTCAACTTGCAGGACTGGGAAGCCTGCCCAGCACAACCCGAGATCCTCCAACAAGCAGACGGCTGGGCAGTGACCTATCAAGGTGCCGGTCTTCAGTTAGAGACCCTGATAGCAGAACTAAAAGACTGGGCCGGTGACGGCTTACTCGCTATTGCCGATGAAGCCCACCACCTCGGGATGAATCCAGATGAACCTCAGGGGCCAGCCTGGGGACGCACCTTTGTTGCTCTCACTGGCAGCAGCAAAATACGGCTTGGTCTGACTGGCACGCCCTTCCGCGCCGACAATCTGGCCTTCTGTGCAGCCCGAAGAGTGCGCGTAGAAGCCGAGGGAGCTCTGGTGGAGCAGATCAGCCCAGATCTCTGCGTGGAACCCAGTGAGCTGATTCATGCTGGAGATGTGCGCCCCCTCGAATTCCGCTTCCAGGATGGCTGGGTGGAACACAGCCGTCCTGGACAGCCCGATCGAGATGTCTCACCCCTCTCTGCTGAAGTGCGTGAAAGCTGGCGAGCACGCAATCTACGTAGGGCTATTCGGATCTCAGACTCAAGCAGTATTGCCTTGCAACTGTTACTACGTGCACGACGTCAACTTGAGAAGGTACGTCGCCACCATCACGATGCAGCAGGCCTTGTGATCGCTAGAGATATCGAACACGCTGGTGGCATCGCCCAGCTCCTGCAAGAGGAAGGCGATCGTGTCGAGCTGGTGCACTCCCAAGACCGTGATGCCAGTGCTCGCCTGGCAGCCTTCCAAACAAGCAAAGCCGACTGGTTAGTCAGCATCGACATGTGTGCCGAGGGATTCGATGCCCCAAGACTTCGCGTGGTTGCTTATCTCACAACGGTGGTAACGCGCAGCAGATTCATCCAGGGAATCACTCGCGCGGTAAGGATCTCCACAGCAAGAGCATCGTTAGAGCCGGTACCTCGTCACCCTTCCTATGTCTTTGCACCTGCAGATCCCTTACTGATGGGCCATGCCCGAAGCTGGTCGAAGACAGAGCCATATCTCATCAGAGACAGCAAAGCGAAAGCAGAGGAAAACACAACGATGGGTCACTGGCGAGGCCCAAGCCTGCCACTCGAAGCAGTCAACGATGGAGCAGGTGCTGTCATCCGACTACGCACACCAAATCTGCCCAGTTTTTTGCAGCGTTGACGACAACTTTTCCAAAAGAAAAATGCGACGTTCTATAAAATCAAACCAAATACAGACCACTTACATGCAATTCTCTGGCCAATGGGGACCAATCATGAACACAGCTATTCGACGACGTATAAGCGTTTCAACGTGTTGGGCATCCGCCAGAATCGCTTTACTAGACAGCAAAGAGAGCTACGAAGACAGTTACGCCATCACCCAAGAATTCCGCGAGTGGATCACATGTCCAGGTGGACATCACGAACTACTTGAGGCCTCAGTTCTTGCGGTGCCGAACCTTTCCAGCAAAAACCATTCCTACGACAAAACAAGCGACGCAGACGAGGCCCTAGAGATCTAGGCAAATTTAACCAGGGATTTCTGCTGACTTGAAATATTTTACGCGCAGAAGTCAAGCTGTCAGAGAAGCAATGAAAGCCTCAACTCATGAGAGCAAAATTATCACTTCTCAGAGATTATTACCAGAGTTGTTGTCACCAATAATATCATCACCTAGGCTATTTAATTGATCAACGCAACAACAATTCTTTAGTACAAAATTGGAATCAAGCAACAAAGATTTGTCTACCAGTAAAAAACAGCTTTTATCATTATCACATGAAAGCTTAAGTGGCAAAACCTAACAAGCAGCACTGTCAATCCTTATAAGGATTCAAGTCCAGCCCATCTATTCTTATGAAGCTGATTAACGTCGTCGTGGGCCACCAGGGCGATTTCCACCCGGGCGCCCCCCTGGGGCTCCAGCATTTCGCTCTCGATAAGTGATTCTGCCTCGAGTGAGGTCATAGGGACTGATCTCCACCAGCACCTTGTCACCAGCGAGCAATTTGATGCGGAACTTGGTGAGCTTGCCGGCGGCACGACATAAACACTGATGACCGGCGGGCTGCTCAAGGGTGACCAGATAGAACCCGTTGCCTTGTTCCTTCTCAATCACACCCGAGGTTTCGATCATGCGGTTGTGCCGTGGCTCATTGGTTCAATCGGAGTTTAGGTTGCGGCCCCTGCAAACACGGCAGAGTCAAAAAGTCTCTAGGGCCGATTGTCATTTCGCCACGCTCCATGATGGTCAACCGTTAAGACTCAGGCTTAAACGATGACTCATTTCTATTGAAGCAATCAAGCGCTGACGATCCCTACAACGATTTATCTATGCTGATACTGCTCGCGTCTACTGACTGATCAGCTGACCACCCAAGCAGACGACTTCACGACCCTTCTGTTGAATAAGCCCTACGGCTTCCTAAGCCAGTTCACCCCAGAACAGGGCAGCCAGTGGAGGTGCTTAGCAGACTTGATCCCAATACCCAGGGTGTATGCGGCAGGCCGCCTAGATGCTGACAGCGAAGGCCTCTTGGTTCTCACTGCCCATGGGCGCCTGCAGCATCGACTCACCAATCCCCATTTGAGCCACTGGCGGGTTTATTGGGTACAAGTAGAAGGTTCTCCTAGTGAAAGTCAACTACAAAAACTTGCTTCAGGAGTGATCATCAAGGGAAAGAGAACCCGTCCTGCCCTAGTGAGCTGGCTGAAGGGAAAAGCTGCTCCGATCGTGAGAGAGCGTGAACCACCCATCCGTGTGAGGAAAAGCATCCCCACTAGCTGGCTTGAATTGAAGTTAAAAGAAGGGAGAAACAGACAGGTTCGACGGATGACAGCAGCCGTAGGGCTGCCAACCCTTCGCTTGATCCGTCATCGCATCGAGCTTATTGATGGTGAGCCACCCCTCAGCATTGAAGGGATGGATCCTGGCCAATGGAGGCAGGTCTCATCAGGAGAGGCCAACCTCCTGCTGTCCCTCCTCAATCGTCCGGCAGCTGACCCACAAGCGTGACGGCGCGAAATTCAATGTCTTCAACCACCTGCCAGGGTTGATCAGAACGATCGGCATAGCTCACCTTCTCAAAGCCCAAAGCACGAAAATCCTGCAGGAAGGCCTCTTCCTGCCAGGCACCACTAATGCAGCCACTCCAGAGTTCCGGATCCTGCTGAAGAGCAAGGGGTACTGGCTTATCACAGACGATATCGCTAACAGCAAGCCGTCCACCTGGCCGCAAAACCCTGCGAATGTTGGCCAGCAGATTCTGACGATCTGCAGGATTCACCAAATTGAGCACACAGTTGCTCAACACCACATCAATCGACCGATCGGCAATAAGCGGAGCTCCATCAACCTGAGGGGCTTCAAGCGCTTCGATAGCGCCCTCGACAAAGCGCACATTGGTAAAGCCAATCCGCTCCGCCACAACTGGTGCGGCCTGACGAGCCAGGTTGAGCATCTCAACATTGCGATCCACCCCAATCACGGCACCTGCCGAACCGATCAGCTGGGCACAAATGAAAGCGTTCTTGCCACTGCCACTGCCAAGATCAAGCACAGTGTCACCAGGCTTAACCCAGCGAGTTGGGTCACCGCAGCCGTAATCGCGCTCTACAACTTCACGAGGGATGGCCTTAAGCAGGCTGAGATCGAAAGCCACAGGGGTACACAAACAAGCTTCCTGGGCATGCGCTGCAGCTCCATAGCGCTCCTCTACAGCCTGCGTCTGATCTAACTCATCAGCTCCAGGGCCTGAAGCAGAGGGACTACAGCAGCTACTGCTCATGAAAAAGACCTTCAAGAAAGATCAATCCATTGTGGTCGGTAGGGAAAGAATCGATGGCTAAACCTGCATGACCCAAGGGCATTAGCCCAAGGCCTCCAACAACTCATTCACTGTCTGCAACTGGCCGTAGTAGTAATTGGCCCTAGCTCGGCGCTCAGCATCCTCGAGGCCGTCAAAGGCATCGAAGCCAAGGTTGCGCCAAAGCTCATGCCCACAAGCCCGATCGAGCTCCTGAATAGCCTCACAAGACAAATTGTCTAGTCGGCGCTGCAGGTTTTTAACTTGAACAACAGACATGTCAGCAGGAGCAAAACAGACATGCAAATAGTACAAATAAACCATCCTCGCGCCAGTGCTGGATGGAGGATTCCTTAAAAAGGCAGCTTTTTCCTGCTTTCCTCGTCGAGATCTGCCTCCATCTCACGCAGACGCTTGAGGATCGTGTCGTAGTACTCGGAGATATAACTCTCAAGAGGGGTGGTTTCCGACGGATCCAAGCCAAAGCAGGAATAGGTGTCATCCATCGGTGCATCCAAAGCAATTCCCCCTCCAGTGACCTCTGCAAAAGCAAGCCTTTCAGCCATATTCACTGACTGTTCAAAGAATGAGACCACTCTCTGGCTCAATCCGATCAGAAAAGGTGACACACGAATCACCTTGGCTGTTTTACTACTGGACTTTTCGCAAAATTGCACAATTTCTTCAGAGGTCCAAGCCTTCGGACCCACGACAGGAAAGCTGCGGCGGATCGTTTCAGGACGCTCCAAAGCAGCCACAGCAAAACGTGCGACGTCTTGGGTATTCATGTATGCAACTGCTGTAGGCGTTTCACTCACCCAAACCGTCTGGTTTTCAAGAACAGGTATGGCGATTTGACCGATCAACCCCTGCATAAAGGCCACACCCTGCAAAATCGTGTAATCGAATAACGAATCTGCCAACAGCCTCTCGGTGCAGAATTTGATGTCCATCAGTGGCACGTTGAGATGCTTCTCAGCTGCCAACAAAGAAAGAAAGACGTAGCGCTTCACTCCTGCTTTCTCGCAAGCCCTCAGCAGATTGAGCTTTCCATCCCAATCGGTTGTGTAGACACTCGCAGAATCATCGGGACGGCTCGTGGCCGCATCAATGACCGCATCCACGCCATCAAGAGCGTAATCAATAGTCTCCGGATCAAGCAGATCGCCGCAGGTGAGCTCGCAACCCCACTCCTGCAGGAAAGCCCCTTTACGAGGTTTACGGACCATGCAGCGGACCTGATGGCCAGCATCAATGGCACGGCGAGCTATCTGCCGCCCAAGGGTGCCAGTTCCACCAACCACCAGAACCTGCATAGGGCCCTTCAATACAAGCAAGGAGCCTATATCGAGCGACTCCAGTCTGCGAACTTCAGTCCCCCTGAAGCTTCAACAAGAGAGCACCACCTGCAAGACCAACTGGGATCAACACCCAGAAGACGGCAGCAATCCCGAAAATCTCCGAAGCCATGAATGGGCATGTGAATCACGCACACCATTTAACGCCTTTCCTGACACATCTCGTGGCAAATCCGCAAAAGCTCGGTCACTGTCGCATCGGTTCGTAGTTGTCCTGCCATCACGCCACTGCCGCAAGCCTCATGGCCAGCAAAACGCAAAGCCTTGACCAATGCCAAAACAGACGGCGGGCCAGACAAAGCCAGACGCTTGGCCAGTTCAGCTGTGGACCAGCAATAGACCGGCAAACCGATATCAGACTGCAAGCGATGCAACAGCCGAAGTGTGGCGGATGCGATCGGAACGATCGACTGTTCTGCTAACACCAACAAATCGGCCAACACAACTGGCGACTGAAGGGGACCCAGCCAAAGAGGACCGCTCACCGCCCAACGGCCACCTCCTTGAGAACACATACACCCTGACCATCCCTGCAGGGACAGCAGTGGTTGAGCAAGCTGAGCACCACAAGCCTCACAGCGAGCTAAAAGCCCAAGCTGACTCTCCTCACCAGCAGCAATTCGACGCTTGATCCTTGCCGCAACACGAAAAGTACGACCTTCACTAAAGCTGACCAGGGGCTCCAAACCACGCCCTAGCAGCCATGCATGTCGTGCAAGAACCCCAAGCTGCAGCCTCAAAGCGATCTCCCAGCTGGCTGGATGTACACGAGCCGCAGCAGCCAAACTGCGAATTGCCCCTGGCCGGTCATGACCTGTGGGAGAGCGACCATCACTGCTTGCAAGCAGCAACAACCCCTCAGAAGCGAGAACCTGCAACACAGGTTGCAGAAACGCATTCGGACAACCAAAACAATCGAGATCAATCAGATCAAAACGACACTGATCGAGGTAGGCACGGCTCAGCAGGACCTCAGCGGGCTGATGAAAAAGCTTTAGCGAGATTTGCTCTTGGCGCAGAGGGGCCAAATTCCTCTCCAAAAGAGAAGCGCGCTCAAGATCGGCATCATTCACCCACAGCTCTGGCAGCTGCTCTACTCCTGACGCCAACAATGAGGGTTTAACAGCCTCCAACCCCCAGCGCAAAGCTCGTATACCGCAACCAGCCATAAGGTCCAACCAGCGCAAAGCAGGCGAAAACTTCTCTCTCCTCTGCTGCTGAAAAGCAGCCAATAAAACCGAAAGATCACGGGAAGGACGAGACTCTGGGCGGAAGAAACCACCTCCTGGCTCCAAAACGACTGAGCCTTCGCGATAGTGGGTGGTGGGTTGGTTCAAGCCGCTTTGTTTGCAACTGACTTCCAGACTGCCGAGCGGGCCATTCAAGAGACAGGTGCTGACTGGGGCGAATCCCATGATTGGTATTGGCAAGGCCTACGTTGTCACTGGCGTGTACTGGGAGCAGAGGATGCACGGCCACTCGTGCTCATCCACGGATTCGGTGCCAGCAGCGCTCATTGGCGCCACAATGCTGAACCCCTAAAAGCGGCAGGATTCCGCGTCTACAGCCTTGATCTGATCGGTTTTGGAGCTTCAGCCCAGCCAGGACTTAAACAATTTCGACGCCTCGACAATCGAATGTGGGGCAAACAATTAGCAGCCTTTCTTGAGCAAATTGTCCAGGCCAGCCCCTCTCAACAAGCAGTACTAATAGGCAATTCTCTTGGAGCACTAACGGCTCTCACCACAGCCGCATTCCGCCCAGACCTTGTTGGAGCTGTGGTAGCAGCTCCATTACCAGATCCTGCATTGGTTGAACCATTGAGCTTCCACCCCACCCGCTGGTGGCGCCGGTTGAAGCACAAGTTGATCGCAATCATCTTCCGCCTCTTGCCTCTGGAACTGATTGTTCCTCTCATCGCACGAACGCCACTCCTTAAAGCAGCTCTTCAGATGGCCTACCACCACTCCATCCAGTTAGACCATGAGCTACAACACCTGATCGCCCAACCTGCAAGGCGACCCTCGGCAGCTCGGGCCCTACGAGCGATGTGCGTTGGCATGACACTGCGGCCAGTTGGCTGCACAGCTCCTCGATTACTAAAACGCCTGGCTAGCAGGCCCGATCGCCCCCCCATATTGCTTCTCTGGGGACGAGAGGACCGTTTTGTGCCATTAAAAATTGGCCATCGACTGCAGCATCAATACCCATGGATAACGCTTTCAGTGCTTGATGAAACTGGCCATTGCCCCCATGACGAATCCACTCAGGCTTTTGATCAAGCCGTATTCAGCTGGCTGAACCTTAATTTAGGGAATGATCAACAAAGGGCATGAAGCACACCCTTTCAGTGCTAGTCGAAGACGAATCCGGAGCTCTAAGCCGGATCGCAGGACTTTTTGCACGCCGTGGTTTCAACATCGACAGCCTTGCGGTGGGCCCAGCCGAAACGCCTGGACAATCCCGACTGACGATGGTTGTAGAGGGAGACGATCATGCCCTTCAACAGATGAGCAAACAGCTCGACAAACTCGTGAACGTCCTGCAGGTGCTTGATCTAACCAGGCAACCTGCAGTCGAACGAGAACTGATGCTGCTCAAAGTTTCCGCACCCGCTCACCAGCGCAGCTCCATTTTCGATCTCGTTCAGGTCTTCCGAGCGAAAGTGGTTGATGTGGCCGATGGCGCGCTTACCCTTGAGGTGGTGGGTGACCCAGGCAAGCTGGTGGCGCTCGAAAGCTTGCTGACGCCTTACGGGATCATCGAAATCGCCCGCACCGGCAAAGTCGCTCTGGTAAGGGCCTCAGGGGTAAACACCGAACTCTTAAAGGTCTCTCCGAGCGGGAGCCGAATACCGGCCTAAGTGATTGGCAATGTCTTAAGGGTTTTTATTTCGCCATTACCAGGCTGGCTTTAAAAATACGATCACCCTGCTGAATCGAATCCACCACCGCAAACCCCTTGATCACCCTGCCAAAAACGGCATAACGGCCATCAAGTTCGGGCAAAGGGCGCAAAGCAATGTAAAACTGAGCACTAGCTGAATCCGGCGCCGGAGAACGAGCCATAGCCAGAGCCCCTTTCTTATGAGTCAATTGCAATTGCAGCAACTCTCTGGGGTTGGTGATCAACTTTCCATAGCGAGGCTGGTCATCTGTTTTCAACTTCACTTCAAAGGGAATGAAGCGGGCCTGAGCACTGGCGGGATCGATGAAACTACCCTTCCCGTAATTGATCTTGAGCGTTTTAGGATCCTTTGAAGCAGGATCACCGCCCTGAATAACAAAGGGAACGGGCTCTTTCACGACCCGATGAAAAACAGTGCCGTTATAGACACCACGTTTAACAAGATCGACGAAATTACCTGCGGTAACAGGAGCAGCATCACCATCCACCTCAAGGGTGATTGCGCCTCGATTCGTACTCATCAGCACATTGGCTTTGCCTTGCAAGCAGGGGCTAGTCAGCGAGGAACAAACCGCCTTGATCGATGCCGTAGTGGACTTGCTGCAGCCAACCAATAAGGGCACACAAAGCAGAATTCCCCAGATGTTTTGACGCCGAATCAAACGCGCAAGGGATGCGAGCAACAAAATTCAGAGCCCTTCAAGATTCACGTCAAGAAAACGCGCTAGCTCAGCACCATCCTGTTCTAACTGTGCGAGGGGGAGAGGCTGACCGACGCGGGTAAGAGTGATGTCTCGCCGACCTTGAACCCGCAAGGACAAGCGGCGAAGGGGATTGAAACCATCACGTACCTCAACCTTGACGGCTTTGACATCCTTGAGGGGGAACTCCGCGCTGATCAGCTTGAAATATCCGCGACGGCAAATTTTCACCATCCCGGAAGCCTTGTCAAAGTTGTTGCTACCTGCACCCAAATTGATGTTGATCATCGCCCAGAGGTAACTCGCCAGCAGCAAACCTGCTATGCCATAGAGACCCATCACCAAGCCCTGAGGCACGAATAGAAGAGTCGAAGGACTGCCGATGGGAAGAAGATCTCGCCCCAAATAACTAGACAGACAAGTCAGTGTGAAGCCAAGGCCGCCGATTGTGACGATTACGGCCAAGAGCTGATTGGAGAGACGTCGAAAACCGAGAACCGATTGCTCAAGCCGCTCCAGAGAAGCATCTCCGGCCTTAGGGGTTTCCTGGAGATCAGCTGACATGACTACCCAATATGAATCTCCATTCTGGACTGCTACAGCCCACAACGGGCAGATTTGAAGCAAGCCAAAGGAGCAACACCACTACAAGGGGTTTCAGCTCATGGCAACTCTCTCCCAAAGGCCCCTTGGGGATTGTTAAAGTCTTCGGGTATCCCACAGCTTGCGGCAGAACCGCACCGTTTTTTTTTCCCATGACGATCGCTGTAGGACGCGCGCCTCAGCGGGGATGGTTTGACGTCCTCGATGATTGGCTCAAGCGCGACCGCTTCGTTTTTGTTGGCTGGTCTGGCCTCCTCTTGTTCCCTACGGCCTACTTGGCCCTAGGAGGCTGGTTTACCGGCACCACCTTCGTTACCTCCTGGTACACCCACGGCATTGCAAGTTCCTATCTGGAAGGCTGCAATTTCCTTAGCGCCGCTGTAAGCACCCCCGCAGATGCGATGGGTCATAGCTTGCTGCTGCTATGGGGCCCTGAAGCTCAGGGTGATTTCGTGCGCTGGTGTCAGCTTGGTGGCCTCTGGACCTTCGTAGCCCTTCACGGCTCCTTCTCTCTGATCGGCTTCATGCTGAGACAGTTCGAGATTGCCCGTTTGGTTGGCATCCGCCCCTACAACGCACTTGCCTTCTCAGGCCCAGTCGTTGTCTTCTTGGCGTGTTTCCTCATTTACCCCCTAGGACAACACAGCTGGTTCTTTGCTCCCTCGTTTGGGGTTGCAGCAATCTTCCGCTTCATTCTCTTCCTCCAGGGCTTCCATAACTGGACTCTGAATCCCTTCCACATGATGGGAGTAGCAGGAATCCTCGGTGGTGCCTTGCTCTGTGGCATCCATGGCGCAACGGTGCAGAACACCTTGTTCGAAGATGGCGCTATGTCAAACACCTTTAAAGGGTTTGATCCCACCCAGGAAGAAGAGACCTATTCAATGGTCACCGCCAACCGTTTCTGGAGCCAGATTTTCGGAATCGCCTTCTCAAACAAACGCTGGCTGCACTTCTTCATGCTGTTCGTGCCTGTCATGGGCATGTGGACGCCTTCTGTTGGCATCGTTGGCTTAGCAGTCAACCTGCGTGCCTACGACTTCGTCTCGCAGGAAGTCCGCGCCGCTGAAGACCCCGAATTCGAGACCTTCTACACCAAGAACGTTCTTCTTAACGAAGGTATCCGAGCCTGGATGTCCGTTGCGGACCAACCTCACGAAAACTTTGTATTCCCTGAAGAGGTAATGCCACGTGGAAACGCCCTTTAAATCTTCCATACTGCAGAATGCCGGGGGGTACAGCCTTGAATCCACCGGTTACGCATGGTGGGCAGGTAATGCCCGGTTCATCAACCTTTCTGGACGCCTACTTGGCGCCCACGTTGCCCATGCAGGTCTGATGACTTTCTGGGCAGGAGCCATGCTCCTGTTCGAAGTCAGTCACTTCACCTTCGACAAGCCAATTTTCGAGCAAGGCCTGATCTTGATGCCACATGTGGCAGCGCTTGGTTATGGCGTTGGTACAGGTGGCGAAATCGTAGACATCTACCCGTTCTTCCATTGCGGGGTGATGCACTTAATCATCTCTGCTGTGTTCGGCTTGGGTGGGGTCTATCACTCCTTGGCCGGCCCTGAAAAACTTCAGGATTACAGCTCTCCATTTTTCAGGCTTGATTGGAAAGACAAAAATCAGATGACCAACATTCTTGGTTACAACCTGATTTTTCTAGGCTGGGGAGCTCTTGCTCTGATCCTCAAGGCCTGCTTCTTTGGCGGCATCTATGACACCTGGGCTCCAGGTGGTGGCGACGTGAGATTAATCACCAGCCCCACACTTGATCCAGGCGTGATCTTTGGATACGTGTTCAGTTCTCCCTGGGGAGGTACCGGTTGGATCACTGGTGTCAACTCAATGGAAGACCTCATTGGCGGCCACATTTACGTTGCTGCTCTTCTATTCGTTGGCGGCCATTTCCACATTGCCACCAAGCCATGGGGATGGGTTCGTAGAGCCTTCATCTGGAACGGAGAGGCCTACCTCAGCTACGCCCTTGCTGGCCTGAGCTGTTGTGGTTTCATTGCCACGGCCTACATATGGTTCAACGTTACCGCCTATCCATCAGAGTTCTACGGTCCATCGAACGCCGAAGCCTCTCAAGCCCAGAGCTTCACCTTCCTAGTTCGTGACCAACGCCTTGGAGCAAATATTGGTACTGCCATGGGGCCAACAGGCCTTGGTAAATACCTGATGCGTTCTCCTACTGGTGAAATCATCTTTGGTGGAGAAACGATGCGCTTCTGGGACTTCCGTGGTCCTTGGTTAGAACCACTGCGTGGACCTAACGGCCTGAGCCTTGACAAGCTTCAGAACGATGTTCAGCCATGGCAAGTTCGCCGTGCTGCTGAATACATGACCCACGCCCCCAACGCCTCCATCAATTCAGTAGGTGGAATCATCACCGAGCCCAACTCGGTTAACTTCGTGAACCTTCGCCAGTGGTTAGCTGGTCATGCGTTCTTCCTAGCTTGGTTCACCATCGTGGGGCACTGGTTCCACGCTGGTCGCGCCAGGGCTGTTGCAGCAGGGTTTGAAAAAGGCATCGATCGTAAGACCGAACCAGCCTTGTCAATGCCTGATCTGGACTGATTCTCAACATCAAGCATCGATCTTGTTAATCGGGAAAACCTTCAACCCTCGCCATTGCGGCGAGGGTTTTTTTTTCATGAAGCCAAAGGACATCAAAAAAAAACACAGCGCAACAATCACATGCTCAATAGAACCTGAAGAACAACAACTTGCCTCAAAAAACCACAGCAATGATCAACCTTAACAATGGAAAAATCAATGCCAAGCTTTCAATAACTCACTATCAGTTAATCCAAATTATTCATTAATAACTAGCAACCAGCGCCGCAACAGGGGCAAACTCAAGCCAATCACATTGCTAAAACAACCCTCAAGGCGCTCCACCATCAAGCCACCCTGACCCTCAAGAGCAAAGCCACCCGCGCATAACAATGGTTCACCAGTTGCCACATAAGCCTCGATCTCAGAATCACTCAAGGCAGCAAACAGCACACGTGTCGTTACTGTTTCGCTGAGGCGCTCACCATTAACACTGAGCAAACAGTGACCGGTATGCAAAAGCCCCCACGCCCCAGCCATTCGCTGCCAACGGCTACTGGCTTCCACCGCCGTGGCAGGCTTGCCAAACACTGTGCCATCAAACTCCAACACTGAATCGCAGCCAAGCACCGGCAAAGCCGCCTTAATTTGTTGATGCACCACCCCAGCCTTCGCCTCCGCTAAATGCTGGACAAGTCGCACTGGATCAACATGGTGGATAGTCTCTTCATCAACCCCACTCACCATCACTTGATGGGGAATCGCGGCCTGTTGAAGCAGTCGACGGCGGGCTGGAGAAGCCGAGGCAAGCATCAACACAATTACAGCAGCGAGAACAAGTTCTTAGGCTGCCATTAATGGTCGACCTTGCCTCCGTTGCCATGACAAGCGAGATGGAATTGCTTGACATGCGCAGCAAAAAACGTGCTGCCCAAGCCATGCGTTGTCTTCGGTTTGACAGCAGGTTTTATACCGATGCCCAATCAACAGGGCTCAATGCTGAGAGCGTTTGGCAGCAAGCCCGGCAATACTGCTTGCCTGGATGCAGCTGGTTTCAGCGTGCTGATGCTGTTGAAGCCGATTTTCGCTGGTTGATTACCGTTGGTGTGTTGCGCCGTGAAGTCGATGGGCAGGGGTTGACAGCGAAAATACGTCTCACCCCCTTGGGCCGCCAGCTACTTGAACAGTCACCAGGGTTACCAACACAACGAGCTGGGATTTTCGAACGACTGCAACACAATCTGCGTCGACTTTGGCCCAGACAATGAGCACCGATGGGATGTCGACCCCCCTGATGGTGTTAGGCACATCCAGTGGAGCTGGTAAATCATTAATGTCTGCCGCTCTCTGCAGGCTGCTGCTTCGTCGAGGCGAAACTCCCATACCCTTCAAAGGGCAAAACATGAGCAACAACGCCTGGGTTGATGAGAGCGGCGGAGAGATGGCCTATTCACAAGCCCTGCAAGCTTGGGCGGCAGGACTCAAGCCCCAATGCGCCATGAACCCTGTGCTGCTCAAACCCCAGGGAGACAGCACCAGTGAAGTCATCCATCTTGGTCAAAGCGTTGGCACGGCGCGTGCCGAGACCTACTACGAGCAATGGTTCCGTCCTGGATGGAGCGTCATCCGTGAGGCGCTAAAAGACCTTCAATGCTCTTACATCCATGGCCGGCTTGTCTTGGAAGGTGCAGGCAGCCCAGTGGAAGTCAACCTGCAACGGCGAGACCTCACCAACCTGCGATTGGCTCAGTTCCTGCGTGCCCGCTGTTTGCTCGTTGCCGATATCGAACGCGGTGGTGTTTTTGCCCAGATCATGGGAACCCTGTCTTTACTGAAGCCGGTAGAAAAGCAGTTGATACGCGGGCTACTCATCAATCGTTTCCGTGGCCGACGCGAACTTTTTGATGAAGGGCGCGATTGGTTAGAAGCCGAAACCGGAATTCCCGTCATCGGTGTAATGCCATGGCTGGAAGAGCTCTTCCCGCCCGAAGACTCCCTTGATCTACTGGAGAGAAGAGGCAAAAAAAATGATGCCGAGATCGAAATCGCTGTCTTGAAATTGCCATCCCTAAGTAATTTTTCCGATCTCGATCCATTAGAAGCAGAACCCACAGTTGAGCTGCGATGGGTTGAACCCGGCACATTCCTCGGGATACCAGATGCTGTCATCATTCCCGGCAGCAAGCAGACACTGCGCGATCTAAATTCGCTAAACCGCAGTGGTTTAGGACGTCAGTTGCAAACCTACGCCCAAAGCGGCGGGCATGTGTTTGGCATCTGTGGCGGCATGCAAATGCTTGGGCGAACTCTGGCAGATCCCCTAGGTCTGGAAGGCGTCATAACAACAGAACCATCAAGCAGCATGGCAGGACTCAATCTGCTGCCTCTAGATACCGTTTTCAAACGCAGCAAGGCTCTAAGACAATGCCAAAGGATTACCCAGTGGCCAGACAATGCCAAGGTGAAGGGATTTGAATTACACCATGGCAATAGCCAACTCATTCAAGGGAGCCATGAGTCTGTCCTCCCTATGGCTGACGATCCCTCAATGGGTTGGGTCAGTAAAAATGAGAGCTGCGGCCAAGTCGCGGGAACTTACCTGCACGGGATTTTCGAGAATGGTCGCTGGCGAAGGCTGTGGCTCAATCTGATCCGGAAGCAAAAGGGCTTAGCAGACTTGCCGACCGATATATCCAACCATGAGCAACAAAGAGAACAACTACTCAATCGTCTCGCCGATGTTTTCGAAGAACATGTCAACATCAACCCACTGCTGGGAACATGACGATCTCTAAGATTGAGATTCAATGGCCCAATGGCACAAGCTCCCTTACAGAACCAGGGATTGATTGGCTCCAGGTTGCTCGAGACGCAGGAATCATCATTCCCACAGGTTGCTTACAAGGGAGCTGTGGTGCTTGTGAGATTGAAGTGAATGGAGAAGTGGTGAGAGCCTGCATCGCCATCGTTCCCAGAACGAAGTCATGCCAACTCAAGGTGGAGTTCGCCGATGATCCTTTCTGGTGATCTATCGCAGAGCTATCAATCCTTTTTAAACAGCATTTGCCTTACAGCTTTTGCAGGAAGCAACGGGGGGGGGGTAGCACTGATGACTTTCTACCGAGAGAAATAAATGCAGCGACTAATAGTCAGCAAGCAGCAATTAATGCCTGCTCTACTGATTATTTCTGATGCAAGCCCATTCCTACTCATGGGTTTTTTCATAGAGACAGCCTGGCTTGGTGGCCACTTTGAAAGCAATTCTCTCTAGTTGTGACATCGGCATTGCCTACATCGACTCCTGCCATGTCTAGGCCTCCAAGCTTGCTGGCATGGCGACGTTGTAGGAGGCAGCCCCTCAAGCCTGCTTAAGCCACCTCTTGTCGGATTGAATCCTTGGCAAACACCTTTACAAGGGCATCCAGCAGCCGCTCTACTTTTGAGCCTGCTAATCAGCAAGCTGCGCTGTCCATAGCTTCTCCTTCCTCAAGCATCTCTTGATGACTCTGATGCCATGAAAGATCAACAGCTCGCTAAAGTGATTACAACAAATAAAAGAACTTGCTTCCTGGAGTAGACGCCTCAGCGCATGTGGTTAATTGCTTTAGGGCAAAATATACCAACATTAGCCTCGACAACTTTGCACATTTATGGGTCACCAAACCAGCTGAGAAGCTTGCGAATCGATACCTTAAGGAGGTAGGTGAATCCGAAGATATTGCCCACTGCCTCAGACATCGATTTTTTCTAGAAAGGCTTCGAGAGTTCCACATTCAAACAACAAATGGAGTGTTTATCAATATTGGCGCCGGGTTCACCAATTACCCCTATCCAATCAACACTCCCATAGCATCCTGCGAAGTAGACAAGCCCAACCTGATCAAGTCAAAGCAGCAAAGAATACAGAAGCTTCAATCCTCTCAGCAGTTCCCAGAAAGAGACATTCTATTCCTCTGTACAACAGACCTCAATAACAGCAGCGAAAACAAAAAACTATTCGACTCATTAAGCCAATGGATAGGGTCACGCCAATCATTTATTCTCATGGAAGGGCTTTTATACTGTCTTTCGCAAGACTCAGTCAATTCACTTTTTAAACATCTACAGCAAACACAAATAGCCGGAAGCCTTCTCGCACTGAATGCATTCAAGCCAAGCGAAACTTCTAAGGCAATGTTTCAAAGGCTAAGGAAATTCAGCTAGAAAGGCTACGGGATAGGACACTTTTCTCCCAATACACTCAGCGAAACATTCCACGAGAATCTCTTAGGCTACAAATTGATCGATCAAGCAAATTACATCAGCCTCTCAAAGCAACTTGACGAAGTCAAAGAGCTTGTCGACAAAGACTCAGTCCTAGAAGAGGATTGCTATTTGTTACGTAAGCTATAGAGTGAAGCAGGAAAAGATAATCAGTTTTATATGTAATAAACAGGCAAGAGTGTGAGAAGTGAAGGGTTTAACCCTCAAACTCACGGCGCGGGGAACTAACACCAGCTGATTGCACACCCTTCATGTAAGCGAGCATCGTATCAGCATCCGAAACCTCAAACGGGTCACCATCAGCATTATCACTAAAGCCAGGCTCAACAAACATCTTTTCAATATTGCAATCATTCACTAGCATCGAATAGCGCCAGGAACGCAAACCAAAGCCTAGGTTGGATTTCTCAACAAGCATGCCCATTTTACGAGTGAACTCTCCATTCCCATCAGGGAGCATAAAGATATTCTTGGTACCCAAATGCTTGCTCCACTGGAACATTACAAAAGCATCATTCACTGAAAGACAGACAATCTGATCAACACCTTGGGCAACAAGTTCTGCATGCAACTCCTCATAACGTGGCAAATGATTGGATGAGCACGTAGGTGTAAAAGCTCCTGGCAGGGCTAACACCACCACCTTGCGCCCCTTAAAGATTTCAGCACTAGTCAGGTCTTGCCAGCGGAATGGATTAGACCCGGGCACAGATTCATCGCGCACGCGAGTCTTGAAGGTGACATCTGGAACGCTTTGAGGGAAAGGCATTGCAAGGCTGATGTTGATGCAAACAAAATCTCATACACCTCATCTAATCTTGTCAAATAATCAAATTGTTGAAACCTATCGCCGACGGCGTGAATCGATCTGCAGCAGATCTCTCACACGCCGAACCTGACTAGCCAACTGAGGATCACTGGACAACCTTTTCTCCACTTGCTCGATGGCATACATCACTGTGGTGTGGTCCTTTCCCCCAAAAGTCTCACCGATGCGAGGCAAGCTCAAATCAGTGCCCTGACGCATCAGGTACATGCCCACCTGCCGAGCATGGCTAACGGCCCGCCTTCGACTGCTGCTAAGCATGTCTTGAGGAGTCACGTCAAAAACCTCAGAGACCTTATCAATCACTTGTTGTGGGGTAACGTCCACACCTTGACCATTAGGGTCAAGCATTGGCGCTACCGATTCAACTGTCATTGGCAGCCCCGTGATCGAAGCAAAGGCAACTGCCCTGGTCAAAGCCCCCTCAAGTTCACGGATATTGGAGGTGAAGCGCCCAGCGATGTACTGAATTAAATCGCGAGGCAGCATCATGCGTTCCTGTTCCGCCTTCTTCTGCAAAATTGCCATGCGAGTCTCAAGGTCAGGCGACTGAATATCAGCGATCAAGCCCATAGAGAATCGAGAGATTAGGCGTTCTTGAAGCTTTGGAATCTGACTTGGAGGTCTATCACTAGCGATCACAATCTGCCTACCTGCTTCATGGAGAGCATTAAAGGTATGAAAGAACTCTTCCTGGGTGTATTCCTTGCCTTCAATAAACTGAATATCGTCAACCAAAATCAAATCAGTGGCCCGATATCGATCTCGGAAAGCTTGCATACCATCCTTGCGAATAGCTTGAATTAAGTCATTCGTGAAGGTCTCTGTAGAAACATAAGCCACCTTTGCTTCAGGATTGATCTCAAGCCTGTAGTGACCAATAGCCTGCATCAGATGAGTCTTGCCCAGGCCAACACCGCCGCAAATGAACAAAGGATTGAACTCTCGCCCAGGAGCTTCTGCAACGGCTAGCGCAGCAGCATGGGCCATGCGACTATTAGGCCCCACGACGAACCGATTGAAGACATAGCGCAGGTTCAGGCCTGGAAGAATCCGCCGAGGGCCACTAGAAGGGGCTACAGAGGCAGTGGTTGTTTCTGCAGTAGGCAAAGGTGAAGGGATGGGCGCCGATGTCATTGGTGGCAACACCCTCTCAGCAGAGTCTTCCTCCTGAGCCTGAACGGACACCCTCACTGACTGGCCGTAAATCTTGGCCGCAGCCGCCTCGATTGTCTGAACGTAATTCTTGCGAAGCCAGTTACTTGCAAAGCTATTTGGAGCAATCAGAGTCAACTCCCCGTCCCGAAAACCACTACAAATGGCAGGACGAATCCATGTCTCAAACGTAGGTTTGCTGAGATTGTGCTGAAGGGCCTGCTGCACCTTGGACCACAGCTCATTGCCCGTTAGCACCACATCCTTTCCTCTTCGATGGCTGAATCTACGCAACTTCTATCGAGCAAGCCGTCTTTAATAAGACCCTGATGTTCTCGTTCCCTGGCACCTGCGTTTGTCATGACCCTTGCCCTATCTGCCCACAGGCTGCATCCGCTCAGATGGCTTGGCTTGATCCTCATCAGCATCAACCTAAGTGGCTGCAACGAAGGGTTACGTCAACGTATCGGCATTGGTTCTAAGACAAGCCCAGACAACACCCCTGTCGTCAGTGATCCACCCAAGTCAGCGCCTCTGCAGCCTGGCACCAATGTGATCGTGATTGCGGTGGAACAAGTTGGTCCGGCAGTGGTGCGCATCGACACGGTGAAACGGATCGCAAACCCCCTTGGCAACTTTTTCGGCGGCGGACCTCCCATCCAACGGCAAGCCGGCCAAGGGTCAGGTTTCATCACACGCTCTGACGGGCTGATCTTCACCAATGCTCATGTGGTTGATGGGGCAGAACAGGTATCAGTAACCCTTCCAGATGGACGCAATTACAGCGGCAAAGTGCTTGGTGGTGATCCCCTTACAGATGTAGCCGTGGTCAAAGTCGTAGCGAAGAAACTTCCCGTAGCCCCCCTCGGCAATTCCAACAACATCAAGCCTGGGCAATGGGCAATCGCGATCGGCAATCCTCTTGGACTCAACAACACCGTTACTGCAGGCATCATCAGCTCCGTCGACCGCACCAACGCCTTAGGGGGGGGGCAACGAGTTCCTTACATCCAAACGGACGCCGCCGTAAACCCTGGCAATAGCGGAGGACCACTCATCAATGCCTCAGGACAGGTGATCGGAATCAATACTGCCATCAAAGTTGCGCCGGGAGGCGGGCTGAGTTTTGCAGTACCGATCAACCTGGCCAAACGAATTGCCCAACAAATCGTGGGGAGAGGGCAAGCTTCTCATCCCTATATCGGGGTAAGGCTGCAGAGCCTTACCCCCCAGCTAGCCAAAGAAATCAACGCAACAGGAGGGGCATGCCAAGTGCCTGAAGTTAATGCTGTTCTCGTTGTTGAAGTGATGTCTCGCAGCCCTGCAGACAAAGCCGGCGTGCGCCAATGCGACTTAATTCGTGAAGTCAATGGTGAGGTCGTCCGCGACCCTTCACAAGTACAACTTGCCGTTGATCGTGGAGAGGTTGGCAAGCCCATGCCGCTCACCCTTGAACGAAACAACAAGACGATCGAATTAATCGTGAAACCAGCAGAGCTACCCCGGCAGGGGTGAATTGAAATGGCAAAACCTGCACTGGTGGTGATGGCCCGCTGGCCGGCAGCAGGCAGATGCAAACGAAGACTGGCCGACACTCTTGGAATAGTGCGTGCAGCATCAATCCAGGCCAGGCTTACCAAACACACTCTGAGCGTGGCCAATCATCTGGCCAATAGAGGCCTGGTCGAGCTGCAATTCGGGATCACTGGCCTCGCTCCCAAGGCAGCCAAGCGCTGGGCACACGATCAAGGTGTGAACACAGTGGAGCTTCAAGGCAAGGGAAGCCTGGGTGAACGGATGCGTCGACAGGTTTTGCGAGTGCAGCAACGACACCATCCACAAATCACAATGGGCCGCACCACATTGCTGATCGGCACGGACCTGCCAAATCTCTGTGATCGTGATCTGCTTCAGGCCCTAGAAGCTTTGCAAGAGCATGAGTTCGTACTTGGACCCGCTACTGATGGGGGCTATTGGTTACTTGGACTCTCAGGGCGCTTGGTAAAGCCCGTGACACGCTGGCCCTTCTGCGGCATTCCTTGGGGTAGCAATCAAGTGAAGCAAGTCACACTGCAGAAAGCAGCGGATGCAGGAGTAAGCCCTTGCTTACTTGGTCAACAAAACGATCTCGATTGCCTTGAAGATCTTTCACCATGGCAAGCATGCGAGGAAGGATTGATATGACAAGGATATGAACCAGGGAACAACTCGTTTAAGGCAAGAAAAACGGGTCGAGAAAGAACAAGATGACCTCTTTCAAAAGGGAAGCAATGCCGCTCAAAACTTCTCATCAATGAGCAACATCTCAGCTCTAAGTGAGGTGGGACATCACCTCAGCGTGATTGTGCCGAGCCTCAATGAAGCCAGCCGTCTACCACTGCTGTTGGCCGATCTCCAACGCTGGCCGACACCCCTTGACCTTTGGATCGTTGATGCTGGCAGCTGTGATGACACAGAACTCGCTGCCCAACTCACAGGAGCTCAAGTACTGAGAGTAGCCAATCCCAATCGGGGTGCTCAGCTCAGCCATGGAGCATGCCATGCCAAAGGAACTTGGCTGATGTTCCTGCATGCCGACAGCCGACTCCCCCCCCAATGGCCCGCTGTCGTTGAAGCAGTGATTACTCAGTCAGCAGGAGAGCTGAATGCTTGGTTTTTCGACTACAAAATCCAAGGGCAGGGAACAAAACTGCGTCTATTGGAACTAGCTGTGGCCCTTCGCAGTCATTGGCTGCAAAGGCCCTATGGCGATCAAGGCTTGCTCATCAGCAAAAGGCTCTACCAACACATCGGGGGATACAAACCCATCCCTTTGATGGAAGATCTCGATTTGGTGCAGCGACTCTCTTGCCAAGTCAAGTTGCTAAGCCTGAGATTACCCCTTTACACCGATGGCCGCCGTTTGCAACGGCTAGGTCTACTGAATCAAGCCTGGCAAAACGCCCAATTGCGTAGACGCTGGCGCAGAGGAGAGGCCGCCAAGCAGCTGTCAAAAGACTATTACCGATAATCCTTAGGCATACCAGAAAGCACATTTGTGGCCATCAGGCTCCAGTGTCCAACCCTGTCGCTCATAGAAATCGACAACACCTGGATCAGCAAAGAGCGTGACTCGTTTAACACCCATCTCCTTAAGAGATTCAAGGGTGTAATCCATTAGATGCTTACCCAATCCCACCCCCTGATAAATGGGATGAATCGCTACATCCCACACTGTGGCTTCAAGAACTCCATCACCTGTACAGCGAGCAAAACCAACCAAACGAGGCAAAAGGGGATCATGGCGCCAAAGACCCACTTTCAAGAGCGTGTGATCAAGTGCAAGACGCACTCGACGCATCGGCCGGCGACTCCAACCCACAGCCTCCAGCAATTGTTCAAGCTCAACAAGATCGAATGAACGGTCTTGACTGAAAACAAGGTTGATCTGCTCATTCGAAGACGGGCACTCTCGTGCTCCATGCCCATAGGCTTGCTCAAGCACCTCCGGCGTTAGCGAACAGGAGCTGATCACACAGCAGTGCTCAACTGTCTTGATCCTGCCTCACCAGCGCCCATAGCCATTAAGCGTGAAGCTGAAATCAAGATCCAATCGCTGAAAGCAAATACTAAATTCAAAGTTTCGCCAGTCCCCTTTCCTGTAGTTCCGCTAACTGAGAATAAAGGCCTCCCTTGGCACGAAGCTCAAGGTGGGTTCCCTGCTCAATCAGCTTGCCCCGCCGAAGCACCATGATTCGATCGGCTGCTTCCACAGTGGCCAGGCGATGGGCGATAACAACCGCGGTGCGACGTTCAAGCAAGCGATCTAGATCCCTTTGCAATGTCGCTTCCGTAGAAGGGTCCATGAAAGCGGTCGCCTCATCCATCACCAGCACAGTGGGGTTGCGAATGGCCACCCTTGCAACCGCTAAGAGCTGTCTCTCTCCCGATGACAAATTGCCGCCACGCTCCCTGAGCTCAGTCTCCAAGCCGTTGGGTAGCCGATTGAGCAAAGGATCAAGGCCAAGATCTCTACAGATCGCCCGCAAACGGTCATCCTCAATCGAGGAATCCAATCGGAGGTTATCTGCCACATTGCCGCTAAATAGAAAGGTGTCCTGAAGCACAACCCCCAGTTGTTTGCGTAGCCGCCAAAGAGGGATTGTTTTGATGTCAACACCATCAAGCATGATCCGCCCAACTTGAGGCTCGTAAAGGCGACAAAGCAAGCGGATCAGGGTCGTCTTGCCTGAACCGGTTGGTCCTACCAGGGCAACATGTTCCCCAGCAGAAATGCGAAAACTAAGGTCCTGGAGAATCGGCTCGTCTGGCCGATAGCCAAAGCTCACCCCCTCAAAGACCACCTCACCGCAAGCAGCAGAAGCCGAGGGCCTAACAACGCTGGGTTCGTCGTTAACAGGCTTTGCATCAACAATGTCAAGTGGCTGCTCTAGCAACTCGCCAATCCGTTCAACAGCAGTCAATCCCCCCTGAATCTGAGTGAAGCGATCAGCAAGTTGACGCAAGGGATCAAACAAACGCTGGGAATAAAGGATGAACGTTGTCAAGGTGCCAAGGCCCATGGTCTCGGCAGTGACCATCCATCCCCCAAGCGCCAGCACCACAGCCACGGCTGCCAGGGCCACCCATTCGATAAAAGCTGAAATGCTGCTGTCATAAAAGATCGTTCCATTCACGGCTTGCCTGTAGGCCGAGCCAGTGCGATCAAATAGCTGCCCATTAACCGTTTCTCGACGAAACATCTGGACAACCTCAAGCCCCTGAAGGTTTTCCTGAAAATCGGCATTGAGCTGAGAGAGTTCCTCCCTCACTCGGTAATTGGCTTTCCGGTATCGGCGTTGCAACCAAAGGATCACCAAGGTGACTGGTACCTGCGTCACCAGCAGCACCCCCCCCAGGCGCCAATCAATCAAAATCATGGTGACTGCAATCACCACAAGGCTGACGAGATCCCCCAAAACTCCTACTGCCCCACTGCCAAAAACCTCCGATAGTGCATTCACATCACTGGTCAGCCGAGTCAACAACTTGCCCACAGGCATTCGATCGTGAAAGCGCAGCGAAAGGGCCATGGCGTGGCCAAACAGATCGTTACGAATACGGGCCGTTAGCCGTTGCCCTAAGGCCTCGATATTGAAAGACTGAAAGCCCTGCAGACCCAAGCGCAGAAGCACAGAAATCAGCAGAATCCCCACCAAAACTCTTATTGCTGAGCTCACTGGCAGATCACTGAGCCAAGGGAAGGTTGACTCTTGCTTCAAAACACTGATTGCCTGGCCAACCAAGAAGGGTTGAATCGCACCAGCAAGAGCTACCGGCACCAAGAGGACAAGCACCATCCATAGACGCCGGCGGTCCTCACGGAGATAACGCCCCAGACGCCGAACCCGCTGAAAATCAGTAACAGACATCAAGCTGGATTTTTAGGTAATGATTCCTGAATGCGCATAGCCTCCACAATCAACTGAAGATCTCCACGGTCCAACCTCAAGGCCAATGGATGGCCGATCAAGCGAGCCGAAGACTGAAATAGCTCCTCAATGGCCACTAAGCCATTGTCGCGAAGGGTACGGCCTGTCGCGACCAGATCGACAATCGCTTCAGCAATGCCTGTTAAAGGGCCAAGTTCCACCGAACCAGTCAGGTGAACAAGCTCTACAGGCAGATCGAGAGCATCGAAAAATTCTCGAGCACAATGGGTAAACTTGCTAGCAACTCGACAATGGGGAGGCAGATCAGCTGCGTGCTGATAGCCACTCCTGGCCTTCACTGCCACAGCCATACGGCAGCCCCCGAAGCCAAGATCAACCAACTGAGCAACGGGCATCTGATGCTCCCGCAGCACGTCGTAACCAACAACTCCCAACTGGGCCTGACCATAGGCAACATAAACGGGCACATCCCCGTTGCGCACCAACAGTGCCCGAGCCCGGCCACAATGGGAAGGCACCATTAACTGACGATTACCTGGATCAAGTACAGCTGAAAAATCCAACCCAGCAGATTGAAAACGAGCAACCGAATCATTCAGCAAAGCTCCTTTTGCAAGCGCGACAGTGATCATGGAGCGATGCGTCGACCTGGACTTTAACGATGGAGGCAACCTCAACAGCTGCGACTAGCGATAAACAACGTTCATCGATCCATGCCCTTCCTGTTCTTCAAGACAACATCATCTGGATCTGGATTAAAGGCAACCAGGCTGTCGTTGTGGATCCAGCAATCGCAGAACCAGTAAAGACATGGCTGCAAACTCGAAAGCTCTCACTCGCAGCAGTACTTCAGACCCATCACCATGCTGATCACATTGGTGGCACCCTTGAGCTGCTTAGGGACTGGCCTAACGCAGCCGTGGTAGCAGCCGCTGAAGACCGTGATCGCATTCCCTTCCAGACGATCTCCGTTCGCGATAGGGACAAGGTTTCTCTTCTCAACAACAGTGTTGAAGTGCTCGCTGTTGCGGGTCATACCAGAGCACACATTGCTTATTACCTGCCCACAAACAAGGAAGATCTTGAAGATCCAGCAGTGTTCTGTGGTGACACCCTTTTCGGAGCTGGCTGTGGCCGACTGTTTGAAGGAACTGCCGAAGACATGTTCAAGGCTCTTCAACGTCTCTGTTGCCTGCCAGCGAAGACCCGTGTGTATTGCGCTCACGAATACACCGAAGCAAATCTGCGCTGGGCCTCCACCCTGCATCCAGAAGATGTTGCTATCAGCGAACGACTGGCAGACGTTTCAAGTCGCCGCCAGAGGGGTGCCCTAAGCCTGCCTAGCAGCATTTCAGAAGAACAACGTACCAACCTCTTCGTGCGTGCTCAGAACAGCAAAGAGCTAGCAGAACTTCGCCAGCACAAGGATCAATGGCGAAACTAAGCACAAACACCTGACTCAGCAAGATCCAAATGGCCTGCCCTGGCAAAACTGCTCAGCAACAAGGCAGTCCTGTTGCAATGGAACAGGACCAACAGCCAGTGAGATTGCAATCCATTGAGATCAAGGCCGCTGGAACATGAACGAAGCGGCCTCACACCCAGAGGATTTTCAACAGAAACAAAAGCTGACAGCGATGATGCAACATTCATGCTCAGAGCAGACCATGAACGCCCCTTCTGTGCAAGCAATCACCACAGCATCAGCTCCAGCACCAGTCGGGCCCTATAACCAGGCTGTACTAGCAGGAGGATGGCTGTACTGCTCTGGTCAAATTGCCCTTGATCCAACCAACGGGGTGATGGTTGGGCAAGGTGATGTGGAAGCTGAAACCCGCCAAGTCCTTAGCAATCTGATGGCTGTGCTCACAGCAGCCGGTGCTGAGCCAAGGCAAGTGATTCGTACCACGGTTTACCTCACGGATCTGGCGGACTTTCAAAGGGTTAATGCTCTCTATGGCGAGATCTTCGGGGATGGCATCAGCCCAGCAAGAGCATGTGTTCAAGTAGCCGCCCTTCCAAAAGGTGGGCGAGTGGAAATCGATTGCGTTGCTTGGCTCGGCTGAAAACAACCAGTGGAAACGCGAAGCGCTTTGATCAAGCGTGAAGCGACTCAAGAAAAAAATCTTGTCCCTGAGCTAGCAGGAGTTCTGAGATCCGATCATCCCTAATCATTTTGATTTACGGCTGAAGAGGGGTTACTGCTAACTCCTGTGACTTTCCCTAACGTTGAAAGGATCAAAAACGATTGGCCGAACCAGAAAGCAAAAGCCGAATCCGCCAAGACGGACAGTCCGCTGAGTAGTCTAAAGATTGCATAGGTTTAGAGGCGTACTGCGAGAAACCATGGCCGAAGCCAAGTTGACCATTGGCGAACTCGAGGCGGGTTATCCCCTTTACTGCAAGGCCCTAAGGCGACTGCTGCAGGAAGGTCGTAGCACCCAAGAGATAGAGCGCACAGTTTGTTGGAGCCATCTTGAGACCCTCAATCGTTGCCTCCCCAGCCGTTACAAGGCACCGTCTTATTTGCTTGTGCTGATCAAACGGGATCTGGAACAACCAAAGTAGAGAAAGGTTTTCATCCAAAAATCCATCTTCAATCCTCATTCAGACGATTCCATCAGGGGTTGAGTCGGATGCCGACCTTCCACCTCCCCTTGGAATACACGACTCGCCAAGATATCAGCAGGTTCGATCGTCATCAGTTCATCACGACTGAGCGGTTCTCCCATGCGTGCAAACAATCGGTTCGCCTGCCTCAAACGGGTACGGTCCAGAGCATTGCGAATTGAGCGAGCATTAGCAAAGAAAGGAAGCTGACGGCGACGTTCGATGTAATCCTCGAAAATGCCCTCAGCTTGATCGCCAAAGTAATAGTTCTGCTGGACCAGGAATAACTGAGCGATAGCCAACAACTCCTGATTGCTGTAATCCGGGAAATCAATATGGTGTGCAACCCTCGAAGAAAGGCCCGGATTAGATTGATAGAAAGCATCCATCTTATCTTTATAACCAGCAAAAATAACAACAAAATCACCTCGCCGGCTCTCCATATCCTGTAGCAATATTTCGATTGCTTCTGCTCCATAATCTCTTTCATTACCTGGTTTATAAAGGTAATATGCCTCATCTATAAACAACACACCTCCCTGTGCACGTTTAATCATCTCCCTAGTTTTTGGTGCCGTGTGGCCAACGTACTGACCAACTAAGTCGTCACGGGTGACAGTTACAACATGTCCTTTGCGCAGGTATCCAAGGCGATGAAGAATCTGAGAAATTCTGATTGCAACAGTCGTCTTTCCAGTGCCAGGTCGCCCAGTAAAAGACATATGAAGGCTTGGCATCGTGCTAGCAAGATCGAGATCTTTCCTGGCCCGATCAACTAACAACAAAGCGGCAATTTCTCGAATCCTCGTCTTCACCGGCTTCAAGCCAATCAGCTCACAATCCAACTGGTCTAGTACCTCTCCAACTCCGGAATCGGCATAAGCCAAAGAGAGATCAATTGAGGAGTCCATCTATCTCAGCTGCAAATTTATAATCATCATCATTTAACTCAACCTCTTCTTCTTCATCCTCCGGCCGCAAAGTGATATTGACATAGGTACGTCCAAAACTTATATCAGGGAAGCGCTTTGCGGCTTCAGTGTGCTCGCCAAGACGGTCTAAAAAATCCCTGGTTTCTGCATAGGTTTCGAATTCAAATCGCCGTTCGAGTCGTATTGGACGAGAGCGCTTCTGCCATTGATTCATCACAACAGTGGGGAGATGGATTGTTCGAAGTTAAAGAATAACCTTAATGCTTGTCATCAAAGTTGATCAAACCAGATTTCCGAATAACTTCGCCACAGAAGAAACCCGCAAATTAGAAAGCTAAAAATTAGGGTGTACCCAACTTAGCTGCGACGCTTTGCATGAGTGGGTCTTAATGCTGGCTCAACTTCCTGATGAGGACGAGCAATAATATGGGCTGCAACAAGGCCATCACCAACCCGTTCACAGGCATCTGCACCAGCACGAACGGCTGCATTCACAGCTCCTGTTTCGCCACGCACCATCACAGTGACATAACCACCACCAACATATTCCCTAGAGATGAGATTAACCTCAGCAGCTTTTGTCATTGCATCAGCCGCTTCAATGGCAGGAACCATGCCACGTGTTTCAATCATTCCGAGTGCAATCCCCTGAACAAAAGAAGGCACGTAGGAAGAGGCGGGTGGCTTGATAGCACCACCAGACGCAGAACCACTGCCACTGGAACCCGCAGCACTCTTACCGCCCCTTGATGCAGGCGTCGCAGCCGTTGCTCGGCTGGCGGATGTACGCCCTGTGGCAGCGCTTCTGCTCGTAGTCGACTTTGAACTTGATGAGGACGATGTTGAAGCAGAAACATCAACAGTTTGTGTTGCCTTGGCAGGAAGAACTTTTTTGGCAACTTCAGAGCCAGCAGGTTTCGCTGTCGTCAACGAGGGGCTGTCTGAAGAACTAGAGGAAGAAGGTTTTGGCATGGATAAAAGGTTTAAGAAGAAGAGAATAAATGGATCGAATCCGAATCATTTATTAGCTATCCATCAGGCAGCCAGTAATCAATAATTCCTCCAATTGTCAGATCTGTTTGAGTGTTGGGATCTGGACATGCAAAACGTGCAGCTGATCCACTGGAGGTGAACACCCAATTGCCCTCTCGAGCACCAACAGGATCAACAGCCACCAACTGCTTACCAGCGTTATTACGCAGGATACGCAGATGCATATGACCAAGACCGTCAACCCTTTGCGTACAAACCAAACGGCCCATCACCTGCATGATTTCCATCAAGCTGAGCCCCCTGAAACTGGCTTCGGGGCGCCTGGATCCCAATGGTCAATAATGCCTACAATCGTAAGATCACTAGGATAGGATTTACTTCCTGCAGCCTCTCTCGCTGCTGAGCTGCCAACACAAATTACCCAGTCATCTGGCTTACAACCCACAGCATCGACTGCAACCTTCTTGGAACTTCCATCAAGAACAACTTGAAGGTGTTTGTGTTCGAATCCAGGGATTCGATTGGTGGAAACAAGCGGCTTAAGAACCTTGCAGATCAACATGTCAGTGTGCCTCCTGATGAACAGGCTCCAAGGAGGAACCGACTACCTCTGAAGTGTCTTTTTTATCACGATCACGAATGGTCAAGAATGTATGAAGAAGACCCTGATCGAAAAGATCTGAATAACGCTCAGCAATAGCTTGATTTACGCGATAGCAATCAGTGACAGCCCGATCCCTTGCCCCTGGGACTTGGCCAGAATAATCAAAACGAACAACAACAGGAATTGGTAGATCTCGAGAAACATTCAACCCTTTAAAAATTTTCACTCCTACATCTAAATCTGGGGCACCTACTTCGACAGTATCCAAATGGGCGAAATAAGTTAGGTTGCGAAGATGCACTTCCTTAAAACCTATTCCAACTCCAATAAAACGCTCTGCATGCCCAGCATCTGGGTAGGGTCCAGCATGTGATTGCTTCACGTAGTCAATCTGAGAAAAGTTGTTTGCAATCAATTTCACAATGAATGCCACCATCCCCTCGTCGGGTTTCTTAGGCGCACTGGCTTGAACACGTTCAGCAATATGTTGCATCGCCTCATCTGAAGTTAGAGAAAGCGTCTCCTTATAAAGATCTTCCGCTGAAAGCCACTCGTCTAAAACAATTGAACCATCTGCCGCAGGAACATGAACGCGAATGGCATCAGTATCGGTATCAAGCCCGATCAAAAGAAGGTCTACTGATGCTCCACAACAGAAACTATTTTCGACGGATTCACGAAAATCAAGCAGGCGCTGTTGACCAGCAGAAGCTGCCAAGGCATCATCACTCCCATGAGCCGCACATCCTTGATGAGATGGATCAAGGGAACTAAAATGATAGGTGACAACCTTGAGATAACGCGTTGGAGAGTCGGCTGAATTTGGAACACCTTCTCGATAACGTCTATGTTCTGTCTTAATCCAACGGTTGACAGTTTTCTCAACATCAAATAGAGCGCCTGCATGAGAGCGACGTCTTACTGAACTAAATGGAATCCGTAAGGCATAAGCAATCGTATGTGCCAAGCGTCCATCAGCGCAGGGGGATACATCAAGGAGATGAAAACCACAATCAACAAGGAATGATTGGAAATGCTTTGCTTGAATGCTGCCTTCTCCTCCTTGCAGAGGGTCTTCTTGAAAAAAGCGGTCACTCACCTGCTGATGAGACTGAAACACACACCAAGCAAATAAGGCCCTCATATCTAATGCTCGTACCCAAGCCTGTTCCAAAAGGTGGCTAGGCAAATCAAAACCAAGTTCAGAGCGAGAAAGACTTTGAGACTTTGAGACAAAATCCTGATCATGCTGAAGTGCTGAGATCCTTTTAAGCAAAGGAACAATCAGCTCAAAAGAGCCTTTGACATTGGCTTCATAAGTCTGCAGATGCTGATTTGCAGCTCTGTCTGTGAGAGGGTGGCAAGGTCCTGAACCAACATTGGCAAACCCTCTTAGCCTTGAGCGATCAGAGATCTGAGGTGTTACCACAGGCCTCCTCCTTGGAGCAGTCGGCGCCAAGGGTCTTTGCGTTTGAGAGGCCAAATTGCGATTGCGATAGGCCATCAATCAATCAACCCCTTGCGCCGCCAGAGACTGTGATCAAGGAGCCTTGATCAGTGTTACCACTTGACCCTGTTACTCGACTCATTGGTTGAGAAAGTTCCTCATTACGCTTTAAATCAGCGGCAGGCATCGCAGACATCGGGCCAGGCCGAGTTGGATTACGGCGACGGGCAGAAGCTCCTTCGGTACCAGTCACCCTTTCACTGCGATCCCAATCATCACCAGTGATATTGAGGCCGGCAGATTGGCCTTCTCCTGTAACTCGTGATTCTGGGCGTGTTTGACTTACATCATTGGGGGTTGCTTCAACAGGAACTGACTTGAAATGACGTTGTTTGCGGTCAAAACGGAACTGCTCAGTGCCAGTAATTTTATCAACCGCCATATTAAAAGGACCCGTAATCTGAGAGCCCTGCTCATAACTTGTTCCCGTCACACCAGAGCGAGGATCTCGCTGTAGCTGCATCGCTCTCGCAGGAGACTGAACACTAAAGTGAGTCCAAGGAGATGATTCTGATGAACCCTGGTGATCATTACTACCAGCGGGAGCATCACTTCCACATGCTTGAACAAGTTGATCTCCACCTACATATGGGGTGCCAGTTAAAGGTTCACAAGCACCTTTCTCTGCTCCTGTCATCACTCCACCTACTCCAGGCTGAAGACCTGTCATCACAGCGCCAGGTGTACCCAACAATTTTGGAGTTCGATCCTGAATTTCTCTTACAGAATTTGTATCACACCAACCTGAAGCCTGTTCAACACCGCTATAGGGAGTTCCAGTTACCGCTTTACAAGTTCCAGGCTCATCTCCTGTTACAAGTTCCGAGCGACCTGTAAGAGTTCCACTAACAGTTTGAGATTTATTTGTGAGGCTTAAACCGACCTTTGCGGCCTCAGGATTTGGCTTGCCACCGCAAAATGTTTTGTATTGCTGAGTACCAACATATTCATCACCGGTCACTCTTTTACAACTACCTGGTTCATTGCCTGTAACGTACTCAGAGCGAGCAACATTGGTACCAGTTACACCTGCTCCACGCAGAGTATGAAATGAACCAACTTTTTCAGCAGGTCTTCCTTCAGGGAGTGGGTCAGCTCCAAGATACTGATCACCAGTCAGTTGCCGATTGGAACCAGCTTCGTCTCCAGTAACCCTCTCGGAACGTCCCACCATCACACCGCTAACCTTGCGACCATCTTCTGTAATGCTCTGGCCAACTTTTCTTGGGGAAGGTTGGCTAACTCCACAATATTGATTGGCCTGATTAGCTGAAATATATTCAGTGCCGGTCAAATTCTTACAAGTCCCAGGTTCATCACCAGTCACTTTTTCGGAGCGACCAACTTCATTACCGGTCACCCGATTTCCATGGCTAGTGTTTGTAACTGCAACTTTTAAAGGCTGACCTGGTTGCGGAGATGACTGACAAAAAGCATCAAACACCTCTGAACCTAAATATTGAGTACCTGTAATTGAACGACAAGTACTCGCTTCGTTGCCAGTGGTTTTAGAAGAGCGATTTGCTTGAGTTCCAGTAACAAACTGGCCTGTATTTGTTTCACTTAAACCAACTTTCCAATGAGCATCTGCCGCAACAGCCTGCTTGGAACCATTACGATTAGGGCCACAGGGACGACAAGCACCTGAACGCTTTTTATCGGTAGATCCACTTTTACTACGCAATTCACGCACTCTCTGTGAAATCTCTCTACTTGACAAGTCAGGGTCTCCCTGACGCGCCACTGATGCGGCAGAGGTCGGTTGATTGGCTGCTGTTTTTCCGTGTTTCGATTGTGCTTCACGGCGTGCAAGAACCAATGCTCGACTTGGATTTTGTATTGAGCGGCGTTTCGAAGTAGGGCGGCTTGAAGATGAGTGTTTAGGACTTAATCTTGAGATGGCATCAGAAGTCCTCAAAGAATTAGCAGCAGATTCATCAAAACTTTTTTGATTAGAGGCTAAATCCTTAACCTCATTCTTTGCAGCAACTTGCTGGCTAAGCTTTGAAGATAGTTTCTCAACTTCTGCACGGGTTCTATCTTTACTTTTTGCCGCTGGCTGACCACGGCGAGAAAGCTGATCACGACGAGCCAAAACTAACTCTCGACTAGGATTAGCTATGGATTTGACTTGACGACGGGAAGCGCCAGAGGATTCTCTTGAAGCAACAAAAGACGTATCTAATAGCTCTTTCTTAGGAGCGGTTATCTGCGGAGATGTTTTTCCAGTCTTGAGGAAAGATTGATCAGTCCTAGTTACACGTGCATCAGAAGCATTGCGGGTGCGATTAGGGCTTGATCCATTTAATGAAGTGGATTTCTTGCCTGAGTTGCTCTGGGCCCTACGGCGTTCAAGCGCTAGCTCTCGACTGGATTGTTTTGCCATGTCCAACCAATAAAAACGTCGTAAGGAGGAATGAGGCTCGTCGCCTCTGATGAGAATTAATAGCCCCGAAAAAACTCGAGGCTATTAAGGAATAGATGCTGAAACTAAATCAACGGCCTTCAAATACTACGAATGCAGTTCCTTGGCTTTGGGTGTAAGCGTCGTAACCGACCATGCGCACATGGTGGTCTGGGTATGCACGATGACAAGCCTCAAGCTCACTAACGACCGCATTCAGATCCTTCTCGCCAAAGAAAGGTAACTTCCAATAGGACCAATAGGTCTGCATGGAACCGCTTGGATGAACGTGCTCAATAACAGGGCTCCATCCCTGAGCAATGATGTAGGCAATTTGATCGTAAATTTCGTCCTGGGTCATCGGCGGTAAAAAGCCGAAGGTTTCCAGGGTGGCGACTGTTTGATAGTCACCAACTGTGCTCTGGAAAGGCATGGTGAACCTTGGAATGTGGATATTGGGGGGCCAATACAATTAAGTGTTGGCCTAACTAAATCTGAGAACAAGTTTTGAGGAGACAGGTGTCTCCTCGATTAAGCCGATCTACTGAACGTCGAGCTTGTCGACAGTATCGAACTCGAACTTGATTTCTTTCCAAGTCTCAAGTGCGATGGCCAGCTCAGGGCTATGCTTCGCCGCTTCCATAAGGATGTCGCGACTTTCCTTCTCGATCTCACGACCGGCATTGCGTGCTTTCACACAGGCTTCAAGTGCGACTCGGTTAGCAGCAGCACCTGCAGCAGACCCCCATGGATGACCATGAGTACCACCACCAAACTGTAGACAGGAGTCGTCTCCAAAAATTGCCAACAATGCTGGCATGTGCCAAACGTGGATACCACCAGAGGCAACAGCAAAGACTCCAGGCATGGAACCCCAGTCTTGGTCAAAGAAGTTACCGCGATTGCGGTCTTCTGGAACAAAAGACTCACGCAGATTGTCGATGAAGCCGAGGGTGGTCTGACGATCACCTTCTAGCTTGCCAACCACAGTTCCTGTATGGAGTTGGTCACCACCGGAAAGGCGCAGGCACTTAGCAAGCACACGGAAGTGAATTCCGTGCTTGGGATGACGGTCAATCACCGCATGCATGGCGCGGTGGATATGCAACAGCATGCCGTTTTTACGGCACCAATTCGCCAAACCTGTGTTGGCGGTAAATCCACCAGTGATGTAGTCATGCATGATGATTGGCATGTCGAGTTCTTTGGCGAACTCAGCACGCTCATACATCTCTTCAGGAGTTGTCGCAGTGCAATTGAGATAATGACCTTTGACTTCTCCAGTTTCTTGTTGTGCAAGCTTGACAGCCTCAGCAACAAATTCAAAACGCTCGCGCCAACGCTGGAAAGGCTGAGAGTTGATGTTTTCGTCGTCTTTGGTTAAGTCAAGACCACCACGCAGACACTCATAAACAACCCGTCCATAGTTTTTACCAGAAAGGCCAAGCTTTGGCTTAATGGTGCAACCAAGCAAGGGGCGACCGTACTTATTCAAACGATCGCGTTCTACGACAATGCCATTAGGAGGACCACCGCATGTCTTGATGAAGGCCATCGGGAAGCGGATATCTTCTAAACGCAGATGGCGTAATGCTTTGAAGCCAAAAACATTACCGACCAAAGAGGTCAGAACGTTAGTGATTGAACCTTCTTCAAAAAGGTCTAGAGGGTAAGCAATAAAAGCGTAAAAGGATTCCTTGTCTCCAGGGACATCCTCGATGCGATAGCAACGGCCCTTGTAAAACTCAAGGTCAGTTAATAGCTCTGACCAAACTGTGGACCAAGTACCTGTTGAAGATTCAGCAGCTACAGCCGCAGCAACTTCCTCTCTGGGTACTCCTTCCTGGCCAGTGACCTTGAAGCAGGCCAGCAGGTCAGTGTCTAGGGGTACATAATCGGGAGTCCAGTAGGTGTCTCTGTACTCCTTAACCCCTGCGTCATACTTCTTGCTCATGGAATAGCTCCTTTTAAGTCGGTATAGAAGGTTGAGATAGCGCGGCTCTTAGAGCCATCGCAGAAGGCCTCAGTCCTTCTGACCTAAGAAATTGCCGTTGCCTAGCGCAGGCTCAACTTCACGATGAGGGCGAGCAATGATGTGCGCTGCCACAAGGCCGTCACCAACACGCTCACAAGCATCAGCGCCAGCACGAACGGCGGCGTTCACAGCACCTGTTTCGCCACGCACGAGCACGGTGACATATCCACCACCGACAAACTCACGACCAATCAGGCGCACTTCAGCTGCCTTTGTCATGGCGTCAGCAGCTTCAATTGCTGGCACGAGGCCGCGGGTTTCGATCATGCCTAGGGCGATGCCCATGGTTTCGCTAGCCATTGCTTACCTGTAGTAGGAGATTGAATGTTCGGGAAGGAGAATGCTCTGCGCAGGCAACTTCCGTCAAGCAAATTCAGCCGAAACGGAGATCACCATCCGTAGCCCCTTCCATAAGCTCGGCTAATCACCCTTGCTACGACTGTTTTAAACGACTGTTCGTTTTTCTGTCAGCGCTTGGCCACATTTGGTTGCCAAGCCGTGCGAAAGTCTCAATTGATCGGCTCCAGGAGTTTCTATCGCTTGCCCAAGGGGAGCAGAAACAATCAAAAATCATGCCTCAGGTCTTCCCAAGAGAGAACTTCCTCCCCCTAAAGCAGAATAAGAGCGATAGTTTTTTTGATTTTGGCTAAACCACTGCTAACCATTGCGAGTGGAAACCCTCGCAAGGTCGCCGAGATCGAAGCAATGCTTGGTCCACTCCCAATCAATGTGCAGAGGCAACCAAAAGATCTAGATGTCGAGGAAACGGGCTCCACTTATCTAGACAATGCCCTACTCAAAGCTCGAGCAGTCGCAAAACGAGTTGGAAACTGGACCATTGCTGACGACTCCGGATTAGAAGTTGATGCCCTGGATGGAGCCCCGGGGCTTTATTCGGCCCGCTTTGCTGCCAACAATCAAGAAAAAATCAAGAAAATCCTTGCGGCCCTTGAAAACAACCCATATCGGAGTGCTCGCTTCCGCAGTGTGATGGTTCTATGCAATTCCAAGGGGAAGCTTCTTAAAGCAGCAGAGGGGATTTGCTGGGGAGAACTACTTAGATCGCCTGCCTATGAAGGAGGCGAGTTCGAATCGCTCTTTTGGGTTCGCGAAGCGAACTGCACCTACGGAGAACTCAACAATCAACAGCTTTCAAGGCTTGGTAGTCGAGGAAAAGCAGCTAGAGCACTAGCCCCCTGCCTGCGAGAACAACTAGGACTTGATCAGATTGTTTAGCTAGCGATTGATTTGATCGATGGCTCGCATTGCAGCAGCAGCAGCCTCCTCTACATCACCTTCTTTCCCAGCCAAAGTGAGCCTGCCAAAGGCTCCCACGCCTTTCACGTCAACGATGGTGATATTGGATGCCTTCTCAGCTTCATTGGCAGCAATTAATACATAACCAGCCGGTTCGGTTTCAAGAATGAACATGCTCATTCCAGCTTCAATCATCGAACCACGACGATTTTGGCGATTAATCAAAACAGCGTGATCTGGGGTTATCGCACGGATCACCTCGGTCCAGCTCACATCACAAGAACTTCTCTGGCTAACAGTGCTGCCAATGGCATCCAAAACAACATCACCGGAATGGAGCACCGTGCTCTGATCACGGTGGTATAAGGCCAAAGAACCAAAAGCCCTTTCAACGACCATCTGGCCTAATCGCACATTGCTGGCCTTAAGGGCAATATCAGTCACTCGATGGACAGCCATGCCTGGTGAGACCTCCATCCACAGGCAAGCATCACCAGGAATCGGTAAAAAGCCTTGACTCACCGTGCCCATGTAGGCAGCTAGCTGAGGCTGAAGTGAATCGAGGAAAACATACGTGCGCAATTCAATTTGCTGCACATGACTATTTTGACGGCCAACCCTTGCTGTCTCCGAATCAGTCGTAATGACGCAGCTTGCCCCTGAGGCCTGAGGCAAAACCTCAGTTCCTGTCACCAGCGAGCTTCCACCTTGACGCCGCTCCCGAATTTCTAAACCCGCAAATCGCTGCATGGCGGGGATAATACCTTGTGATTGAACATATCTTTCAAATGCACTGCTCTTGCAAGTGGCCTTAGAGCCGATACCGTCCAAATCAATGATTGGGATGGACTATGGCCACCATGCAAGAAAAAAAATCTGAATCTACAAACCTTCCAACAGACCTAAAAGCAGAGCAAGCACTGGGTTTAATTGGTTTGGGCCTGATGCAAAAAATGCGGGAAGGTGCAAGTGAATGGACATGGTCTCAAGCTGAGACTGGCGGACAAGCCGATCTTTTAGCTCTGCGACAACGCCTCGAGCTCACATCTTTGGCCATTCAAACTGGTGCTCCACTGAGCACAGCCGAGGTGTCAAAACTTCTTGGCGCTAGACCCGGCTCAAAGGAAGTCAGACGAGGAGGGCTAATCGCAAGGCGAGTCAGCAGAAACGTTTGGAAGCTCAGCAGTTCCGACAAAACTCCAGAGCGCAATGTTGATGGCTTCAGCGGCGATGGATTCCGTCGCCGCCTGTGAATCCATCAAAAATTAATCATCAAACTGATCAATCTCCAGAAGAGATTGTCTTTAATCATTCATCTTCTGACTCGTCTTCATCGTCTGACTCTCCTTTAGCCGACTGTTCAAAATCTATGCAGACCGTGGTTGCCATCAATTGTTCTCTGGCCGCAATCACAGGAGCCACTTTGCCCTTGAGCTGATCAGCAGCTTCAGCAAGAGTCAGATCCTTCTACTCACGTATCTCCTCGACAGCGTCGCGGAAGATCTTCACCTGGTCACGATACTCACTGAATTCAGCCTGGGCAATCGTGGGTTAAGGAGTCAGCGCATTGACCACCGCTACAGCCTGATCAACTTGATTTCGAGCAGAGCAAGCCAGCTCAGAACCCTCAGCCACTTGGATTTCATCATTGGTTTCTTTCTGGCTAGATGACTCACAAGAAGCAAGCGTAAGAGATCAAGCCAGAACTGCCGGCAAAAAGCGAACTGCAGCCATCAATCCAAAAAATCGATTCTCGTAAATTTAGTCATGTTTAGTCTGCACTTAAAAAGATCTAAGTGCAGACACATTGCATTGTGATAGAAAAACCTAGGATTGAAGGTCAGCTCCTACCTAACCAGGACGGAGCTCCGCCAAACCATTCGCCAAGGTCTTCATCCTCCGAGCAGTAGTCATCATCTGGTTCGGACGACCCAAGCTGAAGAGCATCGAGCAACTGATCGATACCATCTCGAGGTTGCAATTTCTGTTGTTCTCTCCTCGCTCTATGCAACCAGGTTGCAACAGTCTGGTTTCGGTCAGCAAACTTATGAATATAAATCCGTTCACTTAAGCTAACGGGCTGATCGCTTGCGACTCGAGCAAGAATCTCTTGCAAACGCAGGCGAGTATCTCTTGACAACATCCAGATAACGCCGGTAACATTGTTCTACTGGCAGGAAGGGGAGAAGTCATTGAAAAACCCACTTTATTTTAAAAACTTATATTTAGATTCATATGAGATATTTTAATTATTTCTTTCCTTGCAAGTTGGAATCATTGCATTCAGGCATGACTTGGTTGCCAGAAAGAGAATAGGTGCTCTCAAATCAATCAAGCTAACTTCAAAGAAAAAGTTACCCCTCTAGCTTGAGGAAAAAACTTAAACCTTTAAGACGGCATAACTTGCGGCTACTAATAAGCAGCACAAAACCAATATCGTTATTATTTATCTTTTCAAAAGATTGTCAGAGTGGAGAAGCCTCCGCGACATAAGCTACACCACCATAATAATCAAGTATGGGGTTTATCGATACACGCAACTTCTCAAGAACTTCTATCTCGCAAAAGACAATCACATGAGCATTTGCCCCAAGGCCACTAAAATCCATGCCCTCTGTCACATAAGTATCAGGCCCCCTACCAGTTACAGGCCTAATAACTGAATAGCCAGGTGCCCCAGCTTCATCAAGAGCTTTAATCACTGACTCAAGCTCTCTCTCGCTTACGATCAAATCCAGGCGCTTCATGATTTTAAATTGATGCAGGGATTAACTTGTAAACCAAACCCATATATAGTGGAATCCCAATCGTATGATTAAAAGGGAAAGTTAATCCCAAGGCGCTAGAAATGTAATACCTTGGGTTAGCCTCTGGAACTGTCATTCTCATTGCCGTAGGTACGGCAATATATGAGGCACTAGAGCACAAAATAATAAACAAGAGTGCATTGCCATACCCTAAACCAAGTGCCCTAGCAACAAAGCCTCCGATTAACGCATTGAACATTGGCATCAGAATGGCAAAAAAGATAAGAAACGCTCCTGCTTTTTTGAGGTCTTTAAAACGCTGCGCCGCAACGATTCCCATGTCCAGCAAGAAGAAGCACAAGACTCCATAGAAAAACTTATAAACGAATGGTTCCATCTTCTCTACACCAGCAGGGCTATAGATAGAAGCAATTAAACCAATTACAAGGCTACCTGCAATCAAATAGACATAGCCATTCAGCATCGATTCATGCAGAACCTTGCGCCAATTCATTCCTTCAGAACCAGGACGTGCCTGACGGGAAGCAAGCCGAACTAGGACCAAGCCAACGATGATTGCCGGTGATTCCATTAACGCCAGTGGGGCCACCATAAATCCGTCATAAGAAATATTTTGAGCCTGAAGAAAACTCTCAGCAGCGATAAAGGTCACTGCGCTAATTGAGCCGTATGTCGCTGATATTGCTGCTGCATTAAAGACATCAAACCTCAATCTCAAAATACAGAAGCAAATTAGCGGGATGACCGCCGCCATTAAAATAGAAACAGTAATGGTTGGGATAACTTGGCCACCGAGACCATCTTTCGCCAAAGCCATGCCACCCCTAAAGCCAACGGCCATCAACAGATAAAGCGAAAATAATTTCGGCAGCGGCGCAGGAATCTCAAGGTCAGCATTCAAGAAAACCGCAATCGCACCCAAGAAAAAAAATAAAACCTTTGGTGATAAAACATTGGCCAGTACGAGCCCTGCGTCAAGTGCCGTTGCGGTTGCTGTGATCATATAAGGAAGTTACAGAGAAATCTGGTCTTTTTTAGATAATGTACGCCAACGGCGTACTTAAAAGAAACGTAGACAATTTTTCAAACCATTCAAAAGCTGTAGATTTTACAAGATAGATTATATCATTGTTTTTATCAAAGATCCCAACCCAATGAAGGTGGTCTCCTGAAGCTGAGATCTCTAATAAGTTGTCACTTGCTCTTATAAGTCAGCCAGGGCAGCTTCAAGAGCTTGAGTTCGATTAGCCATCAAACCTTGCACATCAAACTTCTCAAGTCTGTTGCGGACCCTCTCGTTTGCAGCCACAACATAAGCTTTCCTTGAATGGTTTTTTGCCTCTTGAACCATCTGTTCAATGGCCAAAGTTGCAGTAATGCCAAGCCGAGGAACTTCAGTAATGTCAAGGATCAAAACCTTGTAATTACGTACCAGAGCCATTCGTTCTGTGATCCCAGAAGCAGCTCCAAAGCTCAATGGCCCGCGCAGGCGAAATAACATCACCTGCCCGCCACAACGATCAAGCAATGCTTGCTCTGAAGGGGGCAGTGATGGCTCTTCAGTATTAGCAGCAGCACCAGTTGATTTGTTGTCAAAATCACCATCCATCAAACGATTATCGGCATCCATTCCTTCCAATTGAGCCTGTGTCAACGAATCAATTGTTAATAGGTTTGCAACAAACACACCAACCAAAACTGCTGAGATTAAATCCCAGAAAACTGTCATCAGCAAGACGCCATACATGACAACAGCTGTCTTAATCGAGAGGCGATGAGCTCTAAGCAAGAAGCCCCAATCAATGATATCGAGACCTACCTTGACCAATATTCCTGCAAGCAAAGCAGTTGGAATTAAAGCCGCGAACTGACCTGCTCCATACAAAACAATCAACAGCACAATGGAATGCACCATTCCAGAGAGTGGCGTGCTGCCTCCAGATTTGACATTGATCACCGTCCGCATCGTTGCACCGGCGCCAGGCAATCCGTTAAACAGCCCAGCAAGAGAGTTGCCAATTCCTTGGCCAATCAGCTCTCGGTCTGAGTTATGACGAGTCTGGGTAATGTTGTCTGCAACAAGGGATGTCAACAGCGAATCGATTGCTCCCAACACTGCAAGCACTAAGCCTGATTTGATAATCAAAGGAAGAAATGCTGGGTCCCAGCTGGGCAAAGAAAAGCTCAGGCCACCTTCAGGGATCGTGCCGATACGCGGCAGCTCATCGATGCCTCGGGCTGAAAGGTTCGCGTCATTGAACAGCACAACCGAGAGAGGCGTAACGATCAACAAAGCCAACAACGGTGAAGGCACCCACTCGGTGAGTCGCCGAGGTGCCAAAAAGACAATGGCCAAGGTCATCACAGCCACTGCTACCGCGCCCCAGTTGGGTTGAAAGTTTGCCGATAACTGCGTAAGGCAAGCAATCACACCGCCCTTGGTTGAGATGCCAAAGAGAGGTCCAATCTGAAGAATGAGGATGATCACCCCAATCCCAGACATGAAGCCAGACACCACTGAATAGGGCACAAGCGTGATGTAACGACCCAGTCGTAAGACCCCAAAAAGAATTTGGAAGAGACCTCCAACAACAACTGCGGCCATCACCAGGGGCAAAAGCTCTCCAGGCCCATCCACAGTTGGCAGCGCTGTGGAAATACCAACAGCAGCAAGGGCGGCTACAACTCCTGCCACAGTGACGCTCATCGGTCCTGTAGGACCGCTGACCTGAGATGGAGTGCCGCCAAACAGCGCTGCGAAGAAGCCAACAATCACCGCTCCGTAGAGACCGTAGATCGCGCCTCCATCGCCAAGGGCAGCATTGCCAAATGCGAGAGCTAAAGGCAGCGCCACCACCGCAGCGGTCAATCCGCCTAATAGATCTCCGCGAACATTGCGCAGATGAAATCCATGGATCAATGCCAAAACGTAGTGCTCCTTCCCACTTGAGTTGAACAAAACAATATCTGGCTGTGGGCCCCTCCTCTATGGCAAGAGAAGCAATTTGTCCGGCCTCTATAACAAAAAGCTTTTCTCGATCCCGAAGAGTTTATTAACTCCCGCAGATTTGTTCATTCATCAAGCAAATTGTTATAGCGATTTTGGAGCAGCCCATGGGCAGCACGACGCTGCTAAAGGAAAGCGGACCTCGGGAGGTTTTCTGTGGCTTGACGTCAATTGTTTGGCTGCATCGACGAATGCCCGACGCCTTCTTCCTCGTGGTGGGCTCACGCACCTGTGCACATCTGATCCAAAGCGCCGCAGGCGTGATGATCTTTGCCGAGCCGCGTTTTGGCACTGCCATCCTGGGAGAGCGAGACCTCGCTGGACTCGCAGACGCTCATGAAGAGCTCGATCGGGTGATAAACGACTTGTTGGCGAGACGTCCTGAAATTCGCACCCTCTTTCTGGTGGGTTCCTGCCCCAGCGAAGTGATCAAGTTAGATCTGGCAAGAGTTGCCGAGCGACTCAATGGACAGCTTCAAGGCGGCGTACGCGTGCTGAATTACTCAGGCAGCGGCATTGAAACCACCTTTACTCAGGGAGAGGACGGCGCGCTCAAAGCCATGGTGCCTTTGATGCCTAATAGCAACGAAGCGCAGCTACTGCTTGTTGGCACCATGGCCAACGCAGTTGAAGATCGTCTCAAACATCTCTTCGAGCGCCTCGGCATCCCCTCAGTGTCCAGCTTGCCGCCAAGGCAGTCGACTGATCTGCCATCCGTAGGGCCTGGCACCCGTGTTTTGCTAACCCAGCCCTACTTAACTGACACGGCTAGGGAACTCAAAGACAGAGGCGCCGAGATCCTTCAAGCGCCTTTCCCTCTGGGAGCTGAGGGAAGCCGACTCTGGATGGAAGCGGCAGCCCACGCTTTTGATATCAATGGCAGTCACGTTGCAACCATCCTTGAACCTTTGATGGTGCGCGCCCAAAAGGCTTTATCGCCCTACAAAGAGCAACTGGCTGGAAAGCGAATTTTCCTGATGCCTGAATCCCAGTTGGAAATTCCACTAGCACGTTTCCTTCACAGAGAATGTGGAATGGAACTTATAGAAGTTGGAGTTCCTTATCTCAATCGAGAGATGATGCAGTCTGAATTGGAACTGCTGCCGCACAACACGCAGGTCATGGAGGGCCAACATGTGGAGAAGCAGCTCGACAGGGTTAGGGAGCAGCGTCCTGATCTAGTTGTCTGCGGTATGGGTTTGGCAAATCCCCTTGAAGCGGAAGAGATTGCAACGAAATGGTCAATCGAATTGATCTTTAGCCCCATCCACGGCATTGATCAAGCCGCAGACCTCGCCGAACTGTTTGCAAGGCCACTGCATCGGCGCAACCTTCTCAACAACCAACTCCTCGTAAGCGTCTAAAAAGCCAATGGAACTCACTCTCTGGACCTATGAAGGGCCTCCTCACGTAGGAGCCATGCGCATCGCCTCCTCGATGGAAGGAGTTCATTATGTGTTGCATGCCCCGCAAGGAGACACATACGCGGATCTGCTGTTCACGATGATCGAGCGGCGCGGGCGCAGACCCCCCGTGACCTACACCACCTTTCAAGCCAGGGATCTAGGAGGAGATACGGCGGAATTGGTCAAAGGTCATCTGCGTGAAGCCGTGGAGCGCTTTAACCCCGAAGCGCTCTTGGTGGGTGAAAGTTGCACCGCTGAACTCATTCAAGACCAACCCGGCTCACTTGCTTCAGGCATGGGTTTTAACATGCCTGTTGTGGGTATAGAACTGCCGGCCTACAGCAAGAAAGAAAATTGGGGAGCCTCAGAAACGTTCTATCAACTCGTGCGAGGCATCCTCAGCAAGCAGCCTTCTGAGCAATCTGGCGTCAGTCATAGCCCTGCTGCATGGAAAAACGAAGGACGCCGGCCCAGAGTGAATCTCTTGGGGCCAACCCTGCTCGGCTTCCGCTGTAGAGACGACATTCTCGAATTGGAAAAACTGCTCAATCAACACGGCATTGATGTACATGTTGTGGCTCCACTTGAAGCAAGGCCAGCTGATCTAATGCGGCTGCCCAATGCTGATCTGAATGTCTGTCTTTACCCTGAAATCGCAGAAGCAACTTGTCTCTGGCTTGAGCGCAATTACGGCATGCCGTTCTCCAAAACAGTGCCGATCGGAGTGGGTGCTACCAAAGACTTTTTAGAGGAACTCCATCAATTGTTAGAGATGCCTGCACCTAATCCAGGCGAAGGTACAGAGCAATCGAGACTGCCTTGGTATTCACAGTCTGTGGATTCCAACTACCTCACCGGCAAGCGCGTGTTCATTTTCGGCGATGGCACCCATGCCCTTGCCGCAGCAAGGATTGCTGATCAAGAGCTGGGTTTCAAAGTGGTAGGGCTTGGCACCTACAGCCGCGAAATGGCCAGACCGGTGCGAGCCGCAGCGAAGGAACTAGGACTTGAAGCACTCATCAGCGATGACTACCTTGCCGTTGAAGCTGCCATGGCAGAGGCAGCTCCCGAACTTGTGCTTGGCACACAGATGGAGCGGCACAGTGCCAAACGACTGGGTATTCCCTGTGCAGTCATCAGCACACCGATGCACGTGCAAGACGTCCCTGCCAGATACAGCCCACAAATGGGATGGGAAGGTGCAAACGTCATTTTCGATAGCTGGGTGCATCCATTGATGATGGGCCTTGAGGAGCATCTAATCGGTATGTTCCGCCATGACTTTGAATTTGTGGATGGTCATCAAAGCCACCTAGGACACCTAGGCGGACATCAGAGCCAAACGGAACAACAACAAAGCCAAGCAGCAACCAATCCATCAACGCGATCAAATGCAGATTCCTCATCTGAGGAATCACCTCTCTGGACCCCAGAGGGAGAAGCAGAGCTCGCAAAGATCCCCTTCTTTGTACGCGGAAAGGTTCGTCGCAATACGGAAAAGTATGCGCGCCAGGCTGGTTGTAGACGTATCGACAGCGAAACCGTTTACGACGCAAAAGTCCACTTTCGGGCTTGACTATCAGAAAAAAATAGAGAAGCTTTTAGTCATTACAAGGAGAAAAGAGGATGAGTGTTTACACTCATCTTTCTCTAATGGTCAATCCCTTTGTCTCGAAAAGCAAGCAAACCTTGAAAAAAGTTGTATCGAATTTGTTAGGAACCAGCAGAGATAGATCCCTTGGCCTTGAATAACAATACGAACTTGAGCAAGATCACTCAATGACCACGACCCTGACACGACCAGCCGATGGTGAAGGCAGTGTGCAAGTTCAACAGGATGCTTCTGTTCGCATTCAGGAAGGGGCCCTGGTAATCGCGGTTTATGGGAAAGGCGGAATTGGTAAATCCACCACCTCCTCCAACCTTTCAGCCGCATTCTCCAAACTCGGCAAACGAGTGCTGCAAATTGGTTGTGATCCCAAGCACGACAGTACTTTCACGCTTACGCATCGCATGGTGCCTACGGTGATCGACATCCTTGAAGAGGTTGATTTCCATAGCGAAGAGTTACGACCAGATGACTTCATGTTTGAAGGCTTCAATGGAGTCAAGTGTGTCGAGAGTGGTGGGCCTCCAGCCGGCACCGGTTGCGGTGGTTACGTGACTGGACAGACCGTAAAGCTGCTTAAAGAGCATCACCTGCTGGAAGACACCGATGTGGTGATCTTCGATGTCCTTGGAGACGTGGTCTGTGGCGGCTTCGCTGCACCCTTGCAACATGCCAACTACTGCCTCATCGTCACCGCCAACGACTTTGATTCGATTTTTGCGATGAATCGCATTGTCGCTGCAATTAACGCTAAAGCTAAGAACTACAAAGTTCGCCTTGGCGGAGTTATTGCGAATCGTTCTGCCGAATTAGATCAAATAGAAAAATTCAATCAACAGACAGGGCTGAAAACTATGGCTCATTTTAAAAACGTTGATGCAATACGTAGATCAAGACTTAAAAAATGCACAATTTTCGAGATGGACTCATCAGACGAGGGGGTAATGGAATGTCAAAATGAATATCTTGCACTCGCACAAAAAATGATCGATAAGGTTGAGCCTCTTGAAGCGGAACCTCTCAAAGATCGTGAAATTTTTGACCTGCTTGGCTTTGACTAACCTCTAAAAGGAGCAAAGCCCTTGATCATTTAAGTCAAGCCAACCAATTTCATCGACAATTCCCAGACCCGTTTTGCGGTGATGGGATCTGTTGCCCTTTCCGATAGTTCCTGTCGGAAACTTTCGCGGTTCTTCTTCTGACGATTGCCCCAACTCCAATGCACGCCTGATACACCAAACTCTGGATTAGTCACAACCTGTGCAACCCGTTGGCCAGCCTTGGCCTGGGTGACATATCCACCAGTAATCAGCCTCTGGAATATAGGAAACAAAAACCGGAAGATTTTTGGTGTGTAGCGGAATAACGGTGTATCAGCCACACAACCAGGATAAAGAGAGGTAAATAAAATGCCTGATTGTTCATGTAGACGCCGATGAAGCTCCTGCGTTGTGATCATGTTGCAGAGCTTGCTGTCTTTATAGGCCTTGCCAGGCTTGAAGCTTTTGCCACTCGCCATACTGATAGGCGCATGAAATCCTTGCTCAAAACCTGAAAGATTACCCAGATCAGCCGGTGCAGGAATGGGGATCTTGCCGCCAAGCTCCTTATAATTTGCAGTGACTGTGCCAAGAATGACCACTCGGGCAGCAGACAAATAAGAGCCACGCGCTGATTGAAATACTTTTGCTTTGCCGAGGTTCTCAAGCAAAAGTTGAATCAGCAAGAAATGGCCGAAATGATTGGTTGCCATCGAGAGCTCATAGCCCTGAGCTGAGCGTTTCGGCTTGCTCAATCTGGGCTGATAGACCGCAGCATTACAAACAAGCGCATCCAACGGTTGTTCGAGCGAGCCGAGAAGGGTCTCGACTCCATCGCGAACGCTCTGGAGATCACTCAAATCCATCCTTAGATGCTGAAGTTGAGCGGCTGGGATACCCACCCTCTCAGCAGCGGCAACAGCTCGCAATGGATGTCGATTTGCAGTGATCACCTGCCAGCCTCGATAGACGAGTGCCTTGCAGGCATACAACCCGACGCCAGAGGTCGTGCCCGTGATTAAGACGGTGCCTGGAGAAGCTTGAGAAGAAGCCATCGACGCAGCCTTGAGAGCAGCAGGTTGGTATAGATATAAAACTAAGCGCTGAGCTTCTCTCTCGACGCAAGCAAAACAAAACTCAGCGCCAGATGACCCTCAAACGATTCGGGGCGATCCACTGATCATGCTCGTCCATCAGACGAATGCCGCCTCCAAGGGTGAACAAACGATCAAAACGTTGCTGAAGGGTATTCAGCTGAGCAGATTCAAGGTTCAAGACGGCGACAAGTTCACCATGACGATCAAGACGTTCCTGATAAGCGATTGAGAGCTTGACCAGAGTCACAACACAAAGGGAAACCAACCCCAGCTTCATGGTCAATGCCAAAAGGCTGAAATTAATCTCTCTGCGCTGCTCTTGCAGCTGCAAAGTAGACGCCATAGTGACTGCATCCATCACCTCAGGATGAATCTGCTTACGGCGTCGCCGAGCTGTGCTTTTCTGTTTTGACCTGGGTCTAGCCAGGGAGGAGCCCAAGTTTATTCAACGGTTGACCGCTTGTAGCGCAGCAAACCTCAACTGCCAAGGGGCTAGACCCAATTAGATCAAGGCCTCAATCAAGCCTCATGAAGGGTTACGCCAAGGCGAAGAGCTAGCACACCGCAATGAAAGACAACCACGAGGCACAAACCGGCCAAGTCGACATTTGCAATATCAGTGATGCCCATGATGGAAGGGGAACGCTAGAAGCATCCATATTCTCCTAGCAAAACGGTACCTAAGACCAGTCTTCGCAAAGGCCTGTCACACCTATCAATGGCAACTCCTCCGTCGAATGGCATTGATCGATCAATCTCCCCACCATCAACTGACTAGAAAGACGCCTCTCAAAGCCCATTGAGAGCAAGCTCTCACAGCGACTTTCTCGGAGGGAAAGGGTTCCTGAGATCAACTCATCAATAACGCCTTGCAGCAAAAAACATGGGCTCTTGAAACGCGGGGCTTAGCACTGAAACTTGCACGAGGAATAGTTAATGCCCCATCGCAAGGATCAGGGCCTGACGGCCAGTGCCAAAAGCAAGCAACAGCACAAGTGTTCTCAACATCCAAGCCAAACTCTTGCCAGAAACCCTTGCAAGCCGAGACGCTGACCAATAAGCGGCCAGAGCCGCCACGCCACCGAGCAACAGCCCAATCCCTACAGAGCCCCGACCCTCGCTAAGAAACTGTAAAGATGCCGCAGTCGCTGAACATGTCACAGCCAGGGTGCTTAAACGGATCGCCAAGTGAATAGGAACAGCCAAACCATTCACCATCAAAGGCACCATCAACAAACCACCCCCCAAACCAAGCAAGCCTGCGGAAAATCCTGCGACACCACCAACGACTGCAAGACCCGGCAAAAAAAGAGTGGATTTGAGCTGCTTACCTGCTTGCTGAGGCTCTGAACGAATCGTGGCAGCCACCACGAGATAGAGCCCCACCTGAAGCGTCAGCAAAAGCCAGCCAGAAACATCTAAACCAATCTTGCTGAACAGCAGTGAAGACAAAAATGCGGCCACTGCGATGCTCAATCCAGCCCGAAGCTGAAATCCTCCAGCGAAGAGGTGGGTCAGCGTGCCACTCAACGCAGTGGGAACAATGGCGAAAGTACTGGTGGCCAAAGCCTGATGAGGGCTAAGCCCCATCCACAGCAGGAGGGGCGCAAAGATAAGACCACCGCCAATGCCCAGCAGACCCGCCAGACCACCAGCCAACAGCCCCAAAGGCACAAACACCAGCCAATCCCACAACACCATCACTGCTCTATGCCGACAGCCGCATCCTGCCTACCCATCTCGCCAGGTCGCGGCCGCTTGATCTCTCCTTTGCAATTGTCTGGCCCAGAACAGATGGCCCTCGATGAAGTGCTGCTCGAGGCTTACGAAGCAGATGCGAAACCACTGCCAACACTGCGCTTCTATCAATGGAACGGTCCATGGCTTTCCCTTGGTCGCAACCAAAGCCACTGGCCCGAGCACTGGAACGCCCTAGCCAAACGAGGAGATCTACAGCTGGTTCGGCGACCCAGTGGCGGTAGTGCAGTCCTGCATGCAGGAGGGCTCACTTATGCATTGATCTGGCCCTCTCCTCCCCGCCAGAGACAACAAGCCTATAAACAAGCTTGTCAATGGCTCATAAGGGGCTTTAAAGAGCTCGAATTACCTTTGCAATATGGCGATCACCCAGCCAGGGGGGCCAGCGAGAGTAACTGCTTCGCCACAGCCACAGCCGCTGATCTTGTGGATTCTCAGGGTCACAAACGCATCGGCAGTGCCCAACTCTGGCGTCAGGGTCATCTCCTTCAACATGGCGAAATCATCCTGAATCCCCCTCAAAGACTCTGGCGAGAAGTCTTCGATTGCGAACCACCTAGCGACGCACCAGCATCAATCCCCAGGCAAGAGCTGAGCCATCTCCTGCAAACAACGTTTTGCTCCTGTTGGCCAGAGGTGAACTGGCAAGAGAGCCCTATCACTAACGCTGAATGGAGCTCAGTTGCCAATAAAGCACCGAACTATGAAGTACTGCTGGATGCCTCAGGCTGCTCAACCAATCCGCCCGAGACCATCGACTCAACAACTTTAGGCAGTGCCATACCCAGGGGATAGGTGTTCTGACGGCGAGCAGCTTCGAGAAACTGAGCAGGAAGCCTTACACCAAGACGCTTAAGCACAGCTTCGGAGAGATCAATTCGATCTAATGTTCCGCAAGGAAGACCAGCAACATTAAATACAAGAAGCCTGCCCTCCTCAGCCTGTTCTAGTGCCATCACCGCCTGCCATAACGGGGCTTTCTCGCCAATGGAAGGCAACTCAGATATCGGCTTCATGTGATCCGCCAGGCATTGCCTATCCCATTGCTGCACAGGCAATTCTTTTAAGGGTTGGTCCGTCATGTAACCAACCCATCGACCAGAGCGACAAACCAAAACCCACTCCTGAGGAGACTGCTCCTCGCTGCCAGACAAACGCAACTGACTAAGCCTGCGCAGCGACTGGTCATCTTCAAGCACACGGAAGTTGCGCCCAGCCGCCTGGCCTACGTTGAGCTCACGCAAGACCTTCTGCAAGGCAAGCAGCTGGGTTTGAGAGCGAGATGCACCCAGGCCAAACCAACCGAGCATCAACAGCCAAAGCCCACCAATCCCACCACCTTTAAAGAAGAGCAACCACCCCCCCAACACCATTGCCGAGAGAGAAAGGGCACGGCCAGTTGCTGTCGCGACCTGAACACCCTTCCTCTGACTGCCAGTCCACTGCCAGACCAAAGCCTTAAGGATCAAGCCTCCATCAAGAGGCAACCCAGGCAGCAAATTAAAAAGGGCGAGCAACAAATTGAGCCCACCCAACTGACCAACGAGATTGGCAAGCAGCGGATTGACGTGATCAGCTGCATACACCCCTCCCGTCAGCAAGGCAACAGCCAAGACCAAGCTCACCAATGGTCCGGCTGCAGCAACCCTTAAAGAGGCCATCGGTGTCGAGCACTCCCTCTCAACGCTGGCAACACCTCCCAGGAAAAAAAGCGTGATGCTGCGAACCTTGACCCCCTCACGCAGTGCAACCAAAGAGTGGCCTAGCTCATGCAGGAGAACAGACAAAAACAACAGCAGGGCCGTGATCAACCCCAGACCCCAGCTGATCCAAGCTGGAAGCGAAGATTCAGCTGCAGCGGACACCTGGTTTTGTGAAATCCAAGTAAAAAGCAACAGGATCACAAACCAGCTGGGATGAACCCTTAAAGGGATACCCCGAATCTTCATCAGCTCCCAGCCTTCGCCCACCCTTTCATCTCCATCGAGCCGGATCAGCGGCCAGTAGCAAATCAATCTTAGAAAAGTCTCGAGCCAATGGTCTTGCCTATGGGGTCTCCAACATCCACCGCAGTGAAGATCTGCGGTCTTACCAACATTGACCAAGCCAAATCGATTGCAGCGCTGGGTGTCGAAGCAATTGGCGTAATCGGCGTAGCAAGCTCACCCCGCTTTGTTGCAGAACAGCAACGACGAGACCTTTTCGCTCAACTCAACAGCTTCAAGCCAGAACTCCAACGGATCTGGGTGGTCGCTGATCCAGATGACACCGACCTATCCGAAGCCCTGCAAGGAGAAGGTGCACCTTCGGCAATCCAGCTTCACGGCCAAGAAACTCCAGAACACTGCGCAAACCTGCGCATCCAACACCCGAACACGCAGTGGTGGAAAGCCCTGCGCATCCGTAGCCATGAGGATCTCTCCCTTGCTCATACCTATACTGGCCAGGTCGACGCACTCCTTCTCGATGCATGGAGGCCTGGACAACTTGGTGGCACAGGCCATCGACTTCCCCTGAACTGGCTGCATCAAGCCTCTTTTGAACTGCCCTGGTGGTTAGCGGGTGGTGTCTCCGCAGAGTGGATTCCAGAACTTTTGAGCCAGGTGAATCCATGGGGCTTGGACGCCTCAAGCCGTCTCGAGATTTCGCCAGGGATTAAGGATCTAAAACTGGTTGAGGCCCTGGTTGAAGCGGTACGTCAGCAGCAAAAATAGATTCAATGATGCAATCAAAGCTCTTAAACAATTTGAGCTGCAACAGATTTCTTCACTTGAAATAAAATTATATTTTGGCGATAAATAGAAAGTAGGGTGATAAGAATTTCAATCAAATCAATAAAATATGCCTAGCTAAAACTTTGGTCAATGAGACGAGCAAGACCCCAACTGAAGGTTGCTGCTAATTATTTTTTAGCTTGATCGTTAAGCTGTTCCTGTCTTTGTTGAATTCCAAAAAAAACATTCGCGCCTAACACCAAGACAGTTGCAACTACAATCACTCCAATCGCTAATGGGCTCAGATTAAGAGCCATTGCAAACAAAGGTGAATACATTAACCTCTAAGTTGTAAATACAAGAATTAGCTTGGCAGAGCTTCATCGACTTGGCTAGCAACAAGCGAAGTTGATACACACATGTTAATCAGACCTGGCCATCATTAAGCCTTATACCTCTATAAGACCTAGAAAGAACTTTTAAGTTACTAGCTAGAAAGAACTTTTAAGTTACTAGCGTGGACTCCTGCTGGCGAACAAGCTCGAAAAATTCCTGCTTAAGGCTAGGATCATGACGAAAAACGCCTCTAACAACAGAATTGACCATGCTGGTACTTGGCTCTTTCACTCCTCGCCATTTCATACAATAATGTTGTGCTTTTACTATTATCCCTAAACCCTTAGGCTCACATAAACGCTCTATTTCATCAGCAAGAATCATCACAGCCTCTTCCTGAATATGAGGTCTTGAAAATACCCAATCGGCAACTCTTGCGAACTTTGAGAGCCCAATTACACGGCTGCCAGGCTTAATGCCAATCCAACAGTTACCAAGAATAGGAACCAAATGATGAGAGCACGCCGAGCGAACAGTTATGGGGCCAACAGTATAAATTTCATCTAAATCTTTTGTATTTGGAAAGCTAGTAACATCTGGCTGCTTATAGAATCGGCCTTTAAATACTTCATTTAAATACATGCGAGCAACCCGCTCGGCAGTCTCTTGTGTGTTGTGGTCATTATCAATATCAATCACTAAGCTTTGGAGCAGTTCTCGCACACGATCGGCAACTTCTACTTCAAGTTCCTTCAACTCTCCAGGTTGAATATGTTCTGCAATATTGTCGTTGGCGAGGAAGGAAACATCTTCTGCAACTAGGCGGGCACGTATACGTTCAGAGATCTTGTTTTCATTTTTTGGCTGACCATTCCCAGGCAAGCCATTGCGATGCTGACCTAGGTCTTTAGATGATGCTGGGATGATGGAAGTCATTAAAGGCTTGTTCAAAAGGCGCCAGTGGCTGGCATCAGAGTTAGATCTTCAATCACCTGTGATGGTGGCTGCTGAGCCAAGTGTAGAAGGGCGGCGGCTGCCTGCTCAACAGACAGCATGGCATCACGGTCGAAGCTGCTTTGGACGGTTTCAGTATCCCAAAGAGGGGTATTGACCGCTCCAAGAGTGAGGGTGCAAGCACGTATCCCATGATTGCGCTCCTCCGCCGCCAAGCAACTAGTAAAAGTAGCCAATGCTGCTTTGGTAGTGCAGTACGAACCCCACTGTGGGAAAGCATTGCGAGAGGCATGACTGCTCACATTGATCACCAATCCACCGCTGGTACGCATCGCAGGCACCACAACAGAACACAACTGGAAGACGCTAGTGAGATTCATCTGAAGCAACCATTGCCAACGCTTCAAAGGCATGGATAGAAGATCCCCTGTCCAAGCCGCCCCAGCATTGTTGATCAACACCGATGGGCAATGGCCCCGTCCAAGCAAATCCTCGATACCAGGAGCAATGGCTCCTGGATCAGCCAAATCGATTGATTTAAAAAGAACATTCTGGCCTGTACTTTTTAGCTCTTGGGAAAGTGCCTGAAGTGCATCTTGGCTGCGGGCTACCAACATCAAATCCCAACCGGAATTGACAAACAACCGCGCAGCTGCTTCCCCAATACCGCGAGATGCTCCAGTAATCAGGGCAGTAGGCAAGGAGCGAATGCAACCCCAATAACCCTAGGCAGGCAAGCCGGTTTCCGACGAGCTTGGATCGAGAACACGACCCATCGCCCGGAATTTTCGATACCGCGCTTCGCGAAGCTGATTAACCTTTAAACCAAGAAGCTCATCGAGGTGCCGCTCGATAGCCTCTCTGAGCACCTCTCCCGCCTGAAGAGGGGCCCAGTTGTTGCCTCCAGCTGGTTCTGGAAGCACTTCATCCACCACTCCTAAGTTAAGGAGGTCTGGACCAGTGATCTTCAAAGCAGCAGCTGCCTCAGGAGCTTTGGCGGCATCTCTCCAAAGAATCGAAGCACAGGCTTCCGGACTGGCCACGGTGTATACGCTGTGCTCAAACATGAGCAAACGATCAGCTACGCCAATTCCAAGAGCGCCACCCGAGCCTCCTTCACCAATCACCGTGGCAATCACTGGCACGCGCAAACGGAACATTTCACGCAAGTTGACTGCAATGGCTTCCCCTTGCCCCTGCTCCTCGGCAAGCAGGCCTGCATATGCACCTGGCGTATCGATGAAAGTGAGGATGGGTAAACGAAAACGATCGGCATGATCCATCAGACGAAGAGCCTTGCGGTAACCACCAGGCGTAGCCATCCCAAAGTTTCTAGCCACATTTTCTTTTGTATCCCTGCCCTTTTGATGTCCGATCAGCAGCACAGAGCGCTTACCAATACGGCCCACACCACCAACCAACGCCTGGTCGTCGCTACCACGACGGTCACCGTGCAACTCAACCCAGTCGTCGCAAAACATTTGGATAAAATCCAAGGTGCTCGGCCGGTGAGGATGTCGCGCGACTTGTATTTTTTCGGCCGGTGTAAGAGCTTGAAAAATTTCCTCCCGTCTACGAGCCGCCAAAGTTTCTAACTGGAGCAACTGCTGACTGACATCGACTTCGGAATCGCGTGCAAGCTCTCGGATCTGCTCAATCTGCTGCTCTAGTTCTACCAATGGCTTTTCGAACTCAAACAGATAACGACGAGCCATAACAAGAGAAGATCCGGAAACAAGGTTCAGGCTGCAGCAGCCTGAAGTTGGTGATTGAGATTGAGGCTTGAAAAACCATGACGCAAAGACGCCATGCCGATAAAATCCATTTTCTCAAGGGTGATCTGGTTACGCCCCCAACTGAAGTTTGTGTGGCAATTCTCAAACTCCAACAGCATTGCTTCTGCAAAACAGGCAAACATTTGCCTCGCAGGCTTATCCATTTCTGCAATCCAGCCAACATCCCAGCTGATGTCATTGCAGAACTCAACGATTCCTCCTTTGAGCACATGCACCCCACTACCAGCAAACTTTGCATCTAGGTTCTTCGGATAGCCCCCATCAATCATCAAGCAAGGCTTGCGCAAACTCTCCATATCGATTTCCAGGGTTCTAGGCATGCTGGCAACCCAAACCACAACATCAGCTTCAGGCAAGGCCTCTTCAAGACTCAGTATTCTGCCGCCAGCCAATTCAGTTTGAAGATCTATAAGAGGTTGTTGCTGTCTAGCCACCAAAAGAAGTTCAGCGACACCCGTTCGAGAGGAAAGCCAACGGCAAACAGCACTACCTATATCGCCAGTGGCACCAACTACCGCTACACGCGCCTTGCTTAAATCAATGCCCAAAAGTGGTGCATTGTTCTCAAGCTGACGACAAATAACCCAAGCAGTATGAGTGTTGCCGGTTGTGAATCGCTCCCATTCAAGAGTGGTGTTTCGTACATGTTGATGCTTAAGAAGATTGAAGTTCTCAAAAATAATTGAGGTAAATCCGCCTAGGGCACTGATCTGAATGCCTCTCTTCTGCGCCATTTCCATGGCATTGAGAACTTTGCGACGGGCAGTTTTGAACCGACTCAACATTTCTGGCACAAAACATGAATCGATATAAGCCCCTTCTATTTTCTTTCCTGTAAGGCTTTCTACCTCAATCTGTTCCAAAAACTGCGGAGGAGCACTGCACCAAACATCTAGGTCTCCATCTAGATGGTCATAGCCAATCTGAAGTGCCGTCTTCCTGGCATCTTCAAAACTGGTGGAATGACCGATCAGACCAAACATGTAGTGCTGACGTACGGCAAAGCTGAGCCCACCCTATAAGCCCTGGAGAGGTCCAAGTCAACCATGATCCCATGAATGCTGATCTTTACGGTCAATTGCTTGACCTTCAACCGGGCTGCTCACAACTGAACATAAGCAAAAAGGAAGCTCAAAGGCAGCAGTTCAGCTCACAAGAGCTGCCGCTGCCATACGGGTAATTTCACGAGTGTTAAAGCCAATCTCAGTGAGAGATTCCTGGTAGGCGATTAAGAAATCCTCAATCAGATCTTCCTTGTCCATCTGCAGCACAGCAGCATCACCGGCCACCTGATCAAGCATCCTGCGAATCAGAGGCAGGTTCTCGCGATTGGCCTCAAGCAACTCCTCACGGCAACTCTCCAAATTGGCCTTGAGCCAAGCCTCGCCATAATTGAGGTGTGTGTACTCGTCCTTCACGACACCTTCAGTAATCTTGCGAGCAAAGGGGTCAGAAACAGGGATATAGGTGTGATAAGCCGAAATAGCAAAGGCTTCAATCAAGAGCGCCTGGATCAGCAAGCATGTAGGTGTTTTCCCTTGTTCTAAGGCTGTCTGGAAGTTGTCACGCAAAGGAGCAAAAAACTCCCTTGCGAAGTCCATGTCAGCCTCAACGCCAAGGTTCTTGCCGCAAGCTGTAAAGCCCTTCTTGTGCCTCATCTCCATCTTGGCAAGCCGCTTGAGCTCTTCGACATGATCGGGAAGCAGCGTGCCAATCGCGATGTAATTGTCATGGGCTTCCTGTTCGCCCTCAATGACTATTGCGTTGATTCTGCTGTATGCATCCTTATACCTATCTGAAGTGAAGTCTGGCAGGGCTTCTGAAGATCCAACATTGCTGTCAAGAACAGCTGCCACAGGCATCTCTAGCGTAGGCATGGATCTTTTAAAAGTCGTAAGTCGAGAGACTTTAACCCTCTACTAGGGAAAATTGACTCAAGCCGCCCTTTAAATCACAAGCCTTCTGGTTCTCTCACCGGAGGCCATTGGCTTCCCATCAGGCTGATCAGCAAATTAACCCAGTGATCAACCAAAGCCTGCTCCAATGCTTTCCCTAGCGCAGCATTAGCCTCTCGACTATCACCGATCACCCCGGACTTACTGAAATCGTCCGTAAGCCAAGCACATGGAGCATGCCCCTCAAGGCTCCAACCCATCGGCGGAGTGGTGGATAGGCCAGGGGTGTAGTGGTCACCATCGACAGGGCGCTCAAGCCCTACCAACTCAGGGGCCATGGACAGCATCAGGCTGGTTTCAGCCAGACCAGCATGCAGCCCTACCTCACGCTCACTTTCAGGGAGCAAATCCTTTAATGCCCCCACACCACTCCAGAGAAAACAGGGCAATACAGCCATCGCAGGGCATTGAGCACGAAGCTGCCGAGCCGCCACATGCAATAAGCCAATCTGGCCTCCATGTGCATTGAAAAGCAGCAAACGACGAACTCCCATGGCCGCCAATTGCTGACCAACTTCGATGACCAGCTGAAACATCAGGTTCGCTGAAAGGGAAAGAGTTCCTGGGAATGCCTCATGTTCCGGAGAAAATCCCAATGACTGGGCTGGCAACATCCAGATCGGCAGGTCAGCAGGCAAGCGTTCAAGAACCTCTACCAACATCCGCTCTGCGAAAAAAGCGTCCGTTATCAGAGGCAAATGCGGACCATGCTGTTCACAGGCCCCGAATGGCCAAACCAAGGTGGATCCCTCCAGACCAACCGCCTCTGCAGCCTCTGGCCAGCTGAGATGGTCAAAACGCCTGCAAGAAATAGACATCAGCCCCAATCTGCGAACAGAACCCCACCCTGCCTGTCAGAATGCTTGATCGACGACCCCAAGGCCCCCATGGCCGGATCAGGCAGTCCGCAGCCCAATAAACCAAAGCCCCCTAAACCCGCAGCGGAAGCCCCTCGCAAGCCCCTGCAGGTCATGCACATCAGCAGACGTGGGGAACAAGAAAAGCTAGTGCGAGAAGCCGCCGAAACAACTTCACCTGGCAGCGAAGCAACTGCAGCATCAGGCCAGCTCAGCAACGCCCCCAATCGATCCGTCTCAGCTGATGCAGCCTCAGATGCGAGTCGTTTTGATCTCGGCGAGCTGCAAAACATGACGATGGCCGATCTACTTGGTCCGGCCGATCAGTCACGCCGAAGCGCTTCGGCCCCGAAGGGCATCGATCATCGCAACGAAGAAGGGCAATCCAATCCAGCACGCAGTGTCGACGATTTCGACTTCGATGAAGACGCCTTCTTGGCTGCTCTAGATGAAAACGAACCAATTGGAACCACAGGGGAAGTGGCTACAGGCAAGGTCATCGCTTTGGAAAGTGATGGTGTTTACGTCGACATCGGCGGCAAAGCACCAGGCTTTATGCCCAAAAATGAATGCGGCCTTGGCGTGATTACCAACCTCAAAGAGCGCTTCCCAAAGGGTTTAGAGGTCGAAGTACTCGTCACTCGAGAGCAAAATGCCGATGGGATGGTCACAATCAGCTGTCGAGCTCTAGAGCTGCGTAAGAGCTGGAGCAAGGTGCAGCAGATGGAGAAGGAAGGCAAGGTCGCCCAGGTCAAGGTCAATGGATTCAACCGTGGTGGAGTGACCTGCGACCTTGAAGGCCTGAGAGGATTTATCCCCCGCTCTCAGCTCCAAAATGGAGAGAATCACGAAGCGCTTGTCGGGAAAACCCTTGGTGTGGCATTCCTGGAAGTCAATCCAGAAACCCGCAAGCTGGTGCTTTCAGAGAAGCGGGCCGCTACCGCCGCCCGCTTCTCTGAACTTGAAGTAGGACAGCTCGTGGAAGGTCAAGTCGTAGCAGTGAAGCCCTACGGTTTCTTCATAGACCTAGGCGGTGTGAGTGGCCTCCTTCACCAATCCATGATCACCGGTGGCAGTCTTAGATCCCTGCGGGAGGTATTCAACCAAGGCGATCGAGTCAAAGCCTTGATCACCGAAATGGACCCTGGTCGCGGACGCATTGCCCTGAACACAGCCCTACTGGAAGGACAACCGGGCGAACTCCTAATCGAAAAAGATAAGGTTATGGCTGAAGCGACTGATCGAGCCAACAAAGCTCGTAACGTCCTTAGGCAGCAGGAACAGTCAGCAGGATGATTGCTGCCAATACGCCCAACATCACAGACCAACACCCTAAGACTGACTGGGAGCTCGACTTCTACTCGCGACCAATCCTTGAATCTGACGGCAAAAAACGTTGGGAGTTGTTAATTAGCAGCTCCCAGGACCCGTCAGGAACTGCACCATTCCGCTGGGTAAAACGCTGCCCTGCAGGAGAAGTCAATTCACTGTGGCTGACCGATGCCCTGAGAGAGGCCCTGAAAGACTCTCAGGAACAAGGCTGGGAGGCCCCTCTCAGGCTTCGCTGTTGGCGTATATCGATGCGAACCATGGTGCAACGGGCTGCCGCAGAGCTTGGCATCGAAGTCATTCCAAGCCGCAGAACCTATGCCCTACTCGACTGGCTCGCCGAGCGAGAACGGGATGTCTACCCCCTTGAGGAGGGCTACATGGCTGGTCCACTGGCTCCTCCCCCAACTCCGATACCAACACCCCCAGTGCCTCTACCTGAGGCTGTAAGGGGAGACGCCTGGAGCTGGGCCTCCCTACCCTTAGGTTTGCTACGCGAAGCCCAAGAGTGGCCAATCGGCTTCGGCGGCCTACTACCAGTTGGAGCAAACGACAACGACAACATCCCCGTACCAGGTGTACGGATGTTCAGTCAAACCCGTGCTTTGGCTCTAGCAGGCTGGCTTGGAGGCCTGGAACCAGTTTGCTTGGCCGTCGATGGCACGCAGCTGATGCTTGAAGCAGGTCAAGACGATCGCTGGCTGGTGACGGATTTGGATGACAAAACAGCCACGGCAGTTCAACAGAGCCTCCTAGAAGCAAGAGAGCAAGCCGGCGGACTGCAATTCATCTCTGTGCAGACCTCCCCAGAGGAAAAACGGTTTGCTGGTTTCTGGATGCTGCGTGACCTGCCGCAACCATGACATCGCTGGGGCCGGCAGCGGAAACTGACAACCAAGACCCGCTTGCTACTCCAGATACCCTTTTCAACCAACTCAAAGGATGGACCTGGGTCGGTTGCTATGGGGGCTACTACCTGCAGGCCGACCTTCTACAAAAGGCTGGTTTCGAACATGGATTCTTCACGCGACGCTGGCAAGATCGAGGCCCAGATCAACTAGCTGGTTACCTAAGCGCAGGCATTAGCGTTCATAGACCCCAACAAGTTCATGGCGGCAAGGTGCTCCAAGCCTCACAAGCCAACCGCCCACCCTGGCCGGAGGCTGATGGCCTCGTCAGCGACAGGGGTGGACAAAGTCTCTGGGTCTGCACTGCCGACTGCACTCCAATACTGATTGCCGACCAGTCCACGGGGCATGCAGCCGCATGTCATGTGGGCTGGCGAGGCGTAGCCGCCAAAATCCTGCAGGAAGTTCTAGCAAAGTTGGAATCTCGAGGAGCAAAAATCGAGACTCTGCTTGTTGCTCTAGGACCAGCTGTAAGCGGTTCCAACTATCAGATTCAAGTTGATGTTGCAGAAGCTGTGGCCAAAAGCCTCGAAGCAGATCCAAACAACCCAGCAATCCAGCTGGAGAAACGGCTCTCTGCACTCAAAGAACGAGGCATTCTCGATGCAGACAAACAGCCACAGCGATTGCGTCTCGACATTCGCTTGGCTGCTGCTGAACAACTAAAACGAGCTGGGTTAAGCAGCGAGCAGATCAGCAGTTGCCCGCTATGCACAGTGGCAGAGCCCAGCCTCTTTTACTCATGGCGCAGGGACCACATCAAAGCTGTGCAGTGGAGTGGAATCGTTGCTCAAGCTGAAGACTGAGCAACCACAAGCTGTTTCGCCAGGGCTTCTGCAGCCCTAATCCCATCAATGCCAGCCGAAAGGATGCCTCCGGCATAACCAGCCCCTTCTCCAGCAGGAATCAGCCCAGTGGTGTTAAGCGACTCAAAGGAGTTATCCCTGGGAATACGCACAGGCGATGAGGTTCGGGTCTCAACCCCAGTGAGTACAGCATCAGGATGCTCATAGCCTGGTAAACGCCTAGCGAAGGCCGGCAAGGCCTCTCTTAAAGCCTCAATCAACGGAGCCGGCAACATCTGATTCAGGTCAACCAACGTGATCCCTGGCAGATAAGAGGGAATCACCTCACCAAGGCAAGTTGTAGGCCTGCCCGCCTGGAAATCCTCCTGGCGCTGAGCAGGGGCGCAATATCCACCCCCTCCAAGCTGAAAAGCCCTTCGTTCCAAGTCCCACTGCAAGGCCACTCCTGCCAAAGGATCTCCTGGCCAACGCTCATAACTGCACAAATCCTGATGCTCCAAATTCACAACCAAGGCACTGTTGGCATTGCGTTCATTGCGCGTGTGTTGACTCATGCCATTGGTAACCACGCAATCTGCTTGCGATGTAGCACCCACCACAACTCCCCCCGGACACATGCAGAAGCTATAGACAGAGCGGCCATTACGAGCGTGATGAACCAACTTGTATTCCGCATGGCCGAGTTGTGGATGACCCACCATTGGACCCCAGCGCGCGCGATCGATCAGAGGCTGGGGGTGTTCGATGCGGAGTCCTACAGAAAAGGGCTTGGCCTCAAGCTTCACGCCAACCCTTTCCAACATGGCGAAGCTGTCCCGGGCTGAATGACCCAGGGCAAATAACACATGCCGACTGCAAATTGTGCTGCCATCGGCAAGCTTCAGCCCTACCACCTGCAAAGGCTTGCCAGTGCGTGAATGATCTAAATCTCGCCGCAGCAGCAATTCATCAACTCGAGTCTCAAATCGAATCTCACCACCAAGCTCCTCAATTCTGGCGCGCATTCCACGCACCACCGTGGCCAATTTGTAGGTGCCAATGTGAGGTCGGTGCACCGTAAGGATCTCTGGATTGGCTCCACTGGCCACCAATTCTTCAAGCACCTTGCGCCCATAGTGTTCAGGGTCACTCACCTGGCTATAAAGCTTTCCGTCTGAGAAAGTCCCCGCCCCACCTTCACCGAATTGGGCATTGGAATCAGGATTGAAAGGCCGCTGTCCCCTCCAGAAAGCAAAGGTTTCTAGCGTGCGCTTTTTGATCGACTGACCGCGCTCCAACAGCAAAGGCTTGAAACCCATCTGTGCCAGAAGCAGAGCTGCAAAGTAACCACAAGGGCCTGCACCCACCACAACCGGCCGCTGCGTTTCTACTTGAGGGAAATCTGTTGGCGCCTGCGCAACTGGGTAATAGCGGGTGTCTGGAGCCTTACGAATCTTTTGATTGCCTGCGTGGCGTTTCAACAGAGCAGCTTCCCCTCGAACCTTCACATCCGCGCTGTAGATGAACTGGATCCGCTCATGACGTCGAGCGTCAATACTTCGTTTCACCAGCCTGTGATTGATGAGCTGGGAAGGCGGAATACGCAACCGCTTAAGGATGACTGCTTCGATCGCCTCTGGCGAATGATCAAGGGGAAGCTTCAACTCACTCAACCGCAACACGTCATCACCTCACACGTAAAGCGCATCAGCTCCATCCAATCCTGATTCAATCCCAGCAGATTCGAGTTCTGCCTCAGTCAGGCCCCAAAGCAGAAACTCGTGTAAAAACTGTTGTCCCAGAAGGTGTATGTCCTGCTCGCAAAGCAAAACTGCTAGCGGCGCCCTCCAAACGCACTTGTTTGCCTTCGAGCCGCAAGCGCAAAGCTTTGCAAAGAGGCTGGGGTTCACTTTCTGCATCAACCCATCCAAGAGGATCAGCGCTTCCCTCTGCAGAAGCTTTAGAAGCAGACATCGTTGACAGCGCAATTATTCGAGCAGTATCAAAGCCAGCAGCGGCCAACAAATCGGGCGCCTGCCCCCAATGCTGCTCAAACGATTCAGAAAATTTCTGCCAACCAGGCCCCCGTGAGGATTGCTTCAACAAGAGCTGCTCCCAGGCTTCTGGACCGATATCACTCGCCAAATCCGATGATGCAAGCCATACCCAGGCTGGATGTTGTGGTCCCCGCCCAAGCGATCCATCCATCTGCGCATTTTTCAAAGCCTGCGCAAGAGGACCTGATGGGCGAGACGCCAAGACAAGAGCATCAGGTCCTAGCCAGACCAGGTCCTGCTGCAAACGCTTAAGTCGTTCGCCATCGTCAGGATTCACGCTCTGCACCAACTCGGGCTCGTAGCTCTCCACCCTCCCCCCAAGGATTTCAAAGGCTTCAATAAAAGATTTCGCTGCAGCAACACCAAGCTCAGATGGATCTCGCACCACCATGACGCGGCGCCAACCCTGCTCCATCACTCGCTGAGCCATGGCCTGATGATCATCGCGAACAGGTGCCACCAAGAACCACAGGCGTGAACGTGCATCCAGCTCACCAAGACTTCGTAACGAAGCGCCCCGCTGATAAGGCAACACCACACTGAAATTGCGCTTAGACGCCAGAGCAGAAAAAGCACGAAGATCCGCAGCAGGAGGCGCCACGACCAACTTCAACCGCGGGTTACCTGATAAAGCCACAGCAGGATCATCATCCAGATTGAGAAGACGCAACTTCACAGACGCCAGCGAAAGACCGCAACCTCTTACCTTCTCCTCTCCCAACTGGAAGCCCTTGAGGAAGATCTCATTGGCACCTTCTACAGCAGAGTCCTTTGGCAACAGAACCACCACAGATGGAGACAGCAGCCCACTTGCCGAAACCGCCTGACAGCCAAGGAGGCTGGCAAAAATCATCAACCAGCTCCGCCAGGGAGCCTTAAAGAACCTTTGCCTCCAAGACCCACTTGCAATGGAATCTGCAGCCAAAGACGAACCACTTGAAGGGGCCGCTTGGGAGGGGGCCATGATCCTGAAGACCCAACGTCATCAGAGTAGGGCTGATGGATCAGACACCTCTGGCTTTATCACAAGATCTTTCTAGAGAAACAATTTGATCCTGCAGAGCCACTCCTATCTCAAGTCTGAGGCGAATCGCAAGTTAAACGACCTAAACCAGAAGCCGCTAGCCCTGCACTGAGATCTACATCGCTGCCGATGGATGTCACCCGCGCCAAAAGCACCCCTTCGCTAGAACCTTCTGGGCGCAGATTGACCCGCCGGCGCCTGGGTAGCTCTGACTTCAACCAAGCCATCGCTTCCGCCTCATCAGATGGATCCACCTGCAAACAAGCAAGACGAACGGTATAGGTTCGGTTGTGGTCACCAACCAGTAGCAACGAGGAGCTACTCACACGCAGCACTTCCGCCGCCATGACAGGCAATGGTGCGATGAACAAAACAAGCAGAATGCTTAGAAGAACAAACTGCAGTCGTTGCATCACAGAGAAACCCCAGAAAGTTCAGGGTGGTTAGATAAACCCACCATTTGAGCGTTGCTCTTGCCAGGAGGAACCATCGGATAGCAATTTTCATCACGTCGCACATGCACGTCGATGAGCATCGGACCTGGAGTCGCAAGGGCCTGCTTCAAACTTGACCTGAGATCCTTTCGCTCAGTAATCAACACCCCACCAACCCTGAAGGCCTTCGCCAATGCCACGAAATCAGGCATGCCCGGAAGCATGTCAGTGGCTGAATAACGATCTTCGTAGAAGCTTTGCTGCCACTGACGAACCATCCCTTGCCATTGGTTGTTCACAATCACAATCTTGGCTGGGATGTTGTACTCAATCAGTGTTCCCAACTCCTGAATATTCATCAGGATGCTGGAATCACCAGCGATACAAACAACCTGTTCATCTGGCAAAGCAATTTGAACACCAATAGCAGCTGGCATCCCGAAACCCATCGTTCCCAATCCCGCGCTACTGATCCACTGACGAGGCCCATTCCGTAAATATTGAGCCGCCCACATCTGATGCTGGCCCACATCAGTTGTTATGTAGGCCTCAGGAGCCAAGTCCCTTATCGCCAAGAGCACCTCCTGAGGATAAATTGGACCCTCCTCAGGCGGAGTCATCAAGGGGTAAAGGTTCTTCCAACTCTCAATACGAGTTAGCCATGCTGAAGTCCTCAACTCAACAGACTTTTGCTTACTCAAGTCCAATAACTTCACCAAGCTGACACCAACATCACCCAATACCGCAACATCAGGACGTCGGTTCTTAGCTACTTCTGCTGGATCAATTTCAAAATGAATCACTCTTGCGCGGGGCGCAAAAGTATCAAGCTTGCCTGTAACACGGTCATCGAAACGTGCACCAACAGCGATCAACAAATCACATTCAGTAACTGCAAAGTTTGCATAGGCAGTGCCATGCATTCCCAACATCCCCAAAGCCAAAGGATGTCGCTCATCAAACGCCCCCTTACCCATCAATGTGGTGGTGACAGGTATCTGGTGACGTTCTGCAAAACCCTTAAGACTCTCGTGAGCTCCGGCAGAAATAACTCCTCCGCCAACGTAAAGGAGAGGCCTCTGAGCATCATCAATTAAATCGAGAGCCGCCTCAATTGAGGAAAGTTCTGGAGCCGGGAATCGGTGAAATCCTGCAGGCACGACCGATCCATGTTCAACTGGCTGATAGTCGAATTCCTCCTGGCCCACATCCTTAGGGATATCAATCAACACCGGACCAGGTCTCCCAGAAGCTGCAATAAAAAATGCTTGAGCAACAACCGAAGCCAAATCACCCGGATCGCGAACAACCCAGGAGTGTTTCACGATAGGCAGAGTGATCCCGAAAATATCAGTTTCCTGAAAAGCATCTGTACCAATGCATGGTCGAGGGACCTGTCCTGTAATCACCACCATTGGAACAGAATCCATCTGAGCCGTGGCGATACCAGTAACCAGATTGGTTGCGCCTGGCCCAGAGGTTCCAAAGCAAACTCCAACACGACCTGTAGCCCTTGCATAGCCATCAGCCGCATGGGCGCCCCCCTGCTCATGGCGAACAAGGATGTGCTTCAACCATCCCTGCTGCTCAGCCTTATAAACGGCGTCGTAAATCGGAAGGATTGCACCACCTGGATAACCAAAGATGATCTCCACACCGTTGCGGCGAAGAGCATCCATCAGGGCATCGGCGCCCGTCATACGCTTTTGCACTTGTTGTGATGAACCACCGAGAGCCGTGGTTGAAGAAGTCAAAGTCACGGCAGTGGCAAAGCATGGTCTGCTTCTAAAGATTAAGGGCCTGCCGTACAGATTGCCTATTGGTTCTTCACCATCACCAGCAAAATCAATCCGTCAGTGAGCCTGCTGCCTGAGGGCGAATGCCCCAATACAAATGGACTCCGTTGAGAACAGTCATCCCAAAGACGAACCAACAAGAAGAGTGAGACGACCCTTAACGAGCCAACACTCAGAGCAGACCGATCGCGTGCAAAGGGCCATGGCCACTGATCAGCTCCAACAAAAAAGCCGCAAACCCAAGCATGGCTATGCGTCCATTCCATGCTTCAGAACTGGTATTCAAGCCCCATTGCCATCTCTCCTGGGGATAGAACTTCACTCGACCGGCCAGCTTGGCAGCCTCATCGAGATTGATCTCTGGCCCCTCAAGACTGGATCCAACCAGATCGGCCAAACCCTCAATGAATGTGGGGTAAGTATCAAGAGCAGGCACCCGCCTGAAATGAACAATCCCTGCTTCGGTCGCCAGCTCGCGGTATTCGATATCAAGCTCGGCGAGAGTTTCGATGTGTTCGCTCACAAAGCTGATCGGCACAACCACTAAATCCCGTGTACCAGCCTCACCAAGCTGCTCAATAACTTGATCGGTATAGGGCTGAATCCATTCCTCTGGACCCACTCGGCTTTGATAGGCAAGGGAATGAGGATTGCCATAGCCAAGAAGGTTTTCCAGCTCAGCCATGATCAAAGTTGTACAAGCCTCGATCTCCTTCTGATATGGATCACCTGCTTGTTCGACATAGCTCTTGGGCACTCCATGAGCACTAAAAAACACTTGAGCTTCTTCAGGTACATCACTCAGCCGAACCTGCTCAGCGATCAACTCCGCCATGGCACAAACATATCCAGGGTGGTCGTACCAGCTGCGGATACAACGTATTGGCAGCTTGCGGAAAGATTCATCCGTCTGTCGCAAGCGCTGCAACTCTCGAAAACTCGAGCCACTGGTACTAATCGAAAAATGAGGGTAGAGGGGAAGCACCACCACCTGATCAATCCCATCAGCTTTGATATCTGCGACAGCGGATTCTGTGAATGGATGCCAATAACGCATCGCCACATAGCTCGTGGCATCGATACCGCGTTGCCGAAGCAAGCTCTGCAACTCCCGAGCCTGTTGTTCAGTGATCCGCCGCAGAGGTGAACCGCCCCCGATTGAGCGGTAAGCCTGCTCGGATTTACTGCTGCGCAGCGTGCTGATCAACCAGGCCAGAGGCCTCTGAAGAGCGGGGTTAGGCAGCCGAATGATCTCCGGATCGGCAAAAATATTAAAGAGAAAAGGCCCTACATCCTGGATACGTTCAGGCCCCCCTAGGTTCATCAAGAGGACACCGACCCGGGCCATATAGAAGAGAGTTCTTTAGAGGGACTTGAGGGTAGCTGCCATCAACGCCAAGGTGGCACCATCCCTACAAGGCCATGGAGCTGAGCAACGAGCTAATCAACATCAACCGTGCCCTGGCTGACAGCGGCATCAACCTGAGAATTGAACAGCGAGGCCAGTGGCTCAATTTACGCGGAGCACTGCCCTGCCGGAATGGAACTGGATTGATCAAAACTCAACGAATCAGTTTGCAGCTTTTGGCAGAACAAAAAGGATTGAAAGAGGCTGAGCGAATTGTGCAACTTGTGCACTACCAACTGCAACGCAAACAATTCGACTGGTCTCAGTGGACGACCAAATCAACACGGAAACAACCTGAACAGATAACGACAGGGCTTAGAGAAGCTTTGGTCAGCTTTGAAGAAGCATTCTTTACTGATCCATATCGCCGACGGTCACCGGCCGGTAGCCGCAGCACATGGACGTCCGCTTACCTTCCTTACTTACGACGACTCAAAGCCCTAGCTGTTAACAAGCAGAGCTGTTTTAATTCTGACCTTTTAAAAGACACTCTGGCCAGTTATGCAGATGGCAGCCGAAGCCGACAGCAATGCGCCACGGCCCTAGCTGCATTGGCACGCCACCTGGAAATGGCACTGCCGGAAGATTGGCGAGCAGAAGCGGATGGATATGGACTACATCAGGCGCGCTTTCGTCAACTACCCAGCGACAAGCAGATCATCGAGGCGGTGGAGCGCATCCCCAACCCAGGATGGCGACTTGCCTATGGACTGATGGCCACTTACGGCCTGCGCAATCACGAGGTGTTCTTCTGCGACCTTGCTGCTTTAGCGAAGGGGGAAGATCAGGTGCTGCGGGTCCTACCAAACACAAAAACCGGCGAGCATCAGGTTTGGCCGTTTCATCCAGACTGGGTCGAGCATTTTGAACTTGGACAACTAGCAAACAATGCCCAGGCCCTGCCGCCGGTGAATGTCGATCTGCGTCACACCACACTCCAACAGGTGGGGAGAAGAGTGTCGGAACAATTCCGGCGCTATCAACTGCCCCTCACCCCCTACAACCTGCGGCATGCCTGGGCGGTACGCACAATCCACATCGGCCTTCCAGACACAGTTGCAGCAAGAATGATGGGCCATTCAGTGGCTATTCATACCCGCACCTATCACCACTGGATCACCCGACGTGACCAACAACAAGCGGTAGATGCAGCCCTAGCTAGACAGCTCAGCCCATGACCTCACCACTAAGAACCTTTGCCTACGAGCATCGCTGGTTTTATGACCTAGTGACAACCATTTCGGGGCTCAGCGTAGGGGGTGTAAAGCGGTTGAGGTCCTTAGGGCTGACTGCTCTTCAAGACAAGATTTCTAAAGGAGCACCAGTTTTGGATCTTTGCTGTGGGTCTGGCGAGACAGCAGCACCATGGATCGAGGCTGGTTTCGCTGTAACAGGTTTAGATCTTTCACCAAAGGCACTGGCACTCGCAGCTGAACGAACCCCCCAACTACAATGCATCGAGGGCATGGCAGAAAAGCCACCGCTGAACACCAGCCAATTTGCGGCCATCCAAATCAGCCTGGCCTTGCACGAATTCAGCTCAGAAGAACGACAACAAGTGCTCAAAGCCTGCATGCGCCTATTGCAACCGGGGGGTTGGCTAGTGCTGATAGACCTCCATCCAGCAGGCCCCTGCCTCAAACTGCCCCAACAGTTGTTTTGTGCCCTGTTCGAAACTGAAACCGCTCTCAAAATGCTTCAAGCAGACTTGCCCAAGCAACTTCGGGAGATGGGTTACAGCACTATTGAGCAAGAACTATTAGCAGGCCGAGCACTACAACGAATCACAGCCCGCCTTCCATAAGCAGCCCAACTCAAAGCATGCTCAAGACCTTGCCAACACTTTGATGACCAACCCGCCAGCTCCGCATTCGCCCTCTTCAACCGAACTCGATCACAGCGCAGAAGTTCTCGGCATAGGCGGGCATTTAGCCCCCGAAACCGACCAACAGAGCTACCGCAAACGCATGCAGCGCCGACAAGACATTCAGCGTCAACGTGTAGGAGAACGAGACAAAGAGAAAGGCCTAATCCTTGTGTTCACAGGACATGGCAAAGGCAAAACCACAGCAGCGCTAGGGCTAGCCTTACGCACCCTTGGCCATGGTGAGCATGTTGCAGTCGTGCAATTCATTAAAGGGAGTTGGCAGCCAGGCGAAGCAAAAGCGTTAAAAGTTTTTGGTGACGCATTGAGCTGGCATGCGTTTGGAGAGGGCTTCACCTGGACAACCCAAGACCGGGAAAGAGATCAGCAATTGGTATCAAAAGCCTGGCAACAGGCTCTGATTTACCTCCACAGCAACACCCACAAACTTGTAGTGCTTGATGAGGTCAATGTGGCAATGAAACTGGGATATCTCAAGGTAGAAGAAGTACTAGGGGGGATCACGGAAAGGCCACCCCTAACCCACGTAGCACTCACTGGCCGGGGCGCACCAAAGGAGCTCATTGAACGGGCAGATCTGGTCACAGAAATGACCTTGGTGCACCACCCCTTCAAGGAACAAGGCGTCAAAGCACAAGCAGGCATTGAGTTTTGAAGCAATCAATCATCTCACCTCTAAATGCACATCCAATAGCTGATCTGTAGCAACAAAAACCGTCAGACCGTTCAACAGCAAAGCTCTATGCACAATGAGCTCGCTCCAACAAGAAGGATCCTGTCTGATGCCTTCAAGCGCTCAACAGCTCAGACGGGCCATCACATCGCTGCGACAAAGCACGTTCTCTCGCATCGATCAGGAATGATGACTTCATCCAAGCGAATCTGAGAATCGACAACCCTTCAGACCATCCAGCTCAAGGACGATTCGGAGAAGGCTTGCTACTCTCTTCGGGATCTGGACGATGAATGGCCTACGCGCGAGTCCTTCTAAAACTCAGCGGCGAAGCGCTGATGGGCGATCAGAGTTATGGCATCGATCCAGCAATTGTTCAATCCATCGCAGAGGATGTAGCCAAAGTGGTGGCCAAGGGCACCCAATTGGCGATCGTGGTGGGCGGTGGCAACATTTTTCGAGGTCTAAAGGGTTCTGCCGCGGGCATGGATCGGGCCACGGCCGACTACGTCGGCATGTTGGCCACAGTGATGAATGCCATCACATTGCAGGACGGCTTAGAGCGAGCGGGGGTACCAACCCGAGTACAAACTGCAATCGAAATGCAAGAGGTGGCGGAGCCTTACATCCGTCGGCGAGCCATTCGTCATCTAGAGAAAGGCCGAGTGGTTGTGTTTGGTGGAGGCTGCGGTAATCCATTCTTCACAACTGACACCACAGCCTCACTTCGGGCTGCGGAAATCAACGCTGATGTGGTGTTCAAAGCCACGAAGGTGGATGGGGTTTATGACCGTGATCCCAAACGCTTCCCTGATGCAAAACGCTACGAGTCACTCACCTTCCAGCAAGTGCTAAGCGGCGAGCTGGCGGTGATGGACAGCACTGCCATTGCCCTATGCAAAGACAACAATATCCCGATCGTTGTATTTGACCTCTTTGAACCTGGCAACATCGGCAAAGCAGTGGCTGGCGAAGCAATCGGCTCCCGTATCAGCAATGCAACCTAAACAGGCCATCCCAACTCATCCCTTCACCCAGCCTTCGCCTCTCTGAAGCCATGTCGAACCAGGAACTCAAAGACAACATGCACAAATCAGTGGAGGCCACACAGCGCAACTTCGCCACCATCCGTACTGGACGCGCCAACCCGTCACTACTTGATCGAATCAACGTTGAGTATTACGGCACAGAAACGCCCCTGAAATCTCTAGCAACAATATCCACCCCTGATTCACAGACGATTGCCATACAGCCCTTTGACAATGGATCAATGGGCCTGATTGAAAAAGCCATTGCCACTAGTGATTTGGGCTTGACACCCAACAATGACGGCAAGATCATTCGCATCAATGTGCCGCCGCTAACTGAAGAGCGCCGCAAAGAGTTCTGCAAGCTGGCAGCAAAATATGCAGAAGAAGGCAAAGTAGCCCTGCGCAACATCCGTCGCGATGCAATTGATAAAGTGAAAAAGCTAGAAAAAGATGCTGAGCTCTCTAAAGATCAGAGCCATGATGAACAGGATGGGATACAAAAACTCACCGACACATTCATCACTGAAATCGAAAAATACCTCGCCGAAAAAGAAGCCGACATTCTCAAGGTTTGAGCACTCGCGATGTGCTGGTCATCGGAGCAGGCGCCGCTGGATCTGCGGCAGCTTTCCATCTGGCTGCAGCTGGCCAAAGCGTCACAGTGCTCGAACAGAATGCACACCAAACGATCAAACCCTGTGGCGGAGGCATGGCAGCTGCAGTGCAGGAGTGGTTTCCATTTGATTTGCAATCGGTCGTTGATGAAGTCATTGAAAGGGTTGAGTTCAGCTGGCAGCTCAGTGATCCCGTCGTGGCCGACCTGCAAGATTCCGCCCCGTTTTGGATTGTGCGGCGAGAAAAGCTTGATGCCCTCCTAACAAGCCAGGCGATTGATGCAGGCGCCGAACTGCTCCGGCCCTTTACGGTCAAAAGCTTGCAAAGACAAAAAGAACGATGGCAAGTCACAGCCGATGACGGCAGACAACTTGAAGCAAGAGCGGTCGTACTAGCGAATGGCTCCCAGTCAGCTTGGCCTGCAGCCTTGGGATTGGGACCAAAAACCCTGCATCACGCGAGCACCATGTCTGTGCGCCTGGAGGGTCGAGGCAACCTCAAAACTGGTTCAGCCCGATTTGAATTTGGGCTGGTTCATCATGGTTTTGCCTGGGCTTTCCCCTTGGCAGGAGGCGTGAATGTAGGCGTAGGTACGTTCATCGGCCGCAATGCCGCCGATAGTGATGCCGTCTTGGAACAACTGCTACCGAACCTGGGATTTGACCCGCAAGCAGGCAAACGACAAGAAGCATCTTTACGGGTATGGAACGGCCATCAAGCACTGCATGGCGATGGTGTCGTCGCCGTGGGAGATGCGGCATCACTATGCGATCCGTTCCTGGCAGAAGGTCTGCGCCCAGCGTTGATGAGTGGATATGAAGCAGCCCGCTGCCTGAATCATTGGTTGAACGGTGATACCAACAACCTGGCTGATTACAGCCAAACCATGCGACAACGGTGGGGAGACTCCATGGCCTGGGGCAAGAGGATTGCTCAGGTGTTTTATCGATTCCCCAAGGTGGGATATCAGCTTGGGATCAAAAGGCCAACAGCTCCACAACGGATTGCTCAGATCCTTTCTGGAGAGATGGGATATGGCGACATTGCCCAGCGCGTGATGAAACGGTTGCTATTACAACGTTAATTACCTCAAAGGATAAAGATTAGCCGAACGAAGTTCGATAACTAGCATTCAAGCATTTCTAATTTAGAATAAATTTCAGCGTGAGCAGTGAAGCGCTCTCGAGTGATTACGAAGAACGCAAAATTACAGGCCAAAAGCAACGTCAATCACTACTTCACCAAACCAATTTTTACCAAGGAAGAATCTCCCCATTGGCATGCCAAAAAGTTCCTGAGTTTTCCAAATTGAGATTGTCAATACGGGCCAACAAGCCATCAACCGATTCTTCTGGAGTAATGCCTTGATCAGTGAATCCTGTCATGCGAGTACGCACAAGCCCTGGATGAAGAAGCGCCACAGCAATGCCTTGAGATTTAAGGTCGATAGCTAATGACTTTCCTGCCATACACAAAGCCACCTTCGACATCCTGTAGCCATAAGAACCGCCGGAACTGTTGTCATCGATCGAGCCCATGCGGCTAGTCATCAAAATGACTTTTGCGCCAGGAAGTAGATGATCCATAAGAGCATGTGTGACACGTAATGGCCCAATGGCGTTGACCTCGAACTGACGACGAAGGCTCTCGGGATCAAAATCTTTCAAAGTTGTGCTTTCCAAAATGCCGGCATTGTGGATCAGCACATCGATCGGCAAGCTGCGAAGCCGTTGCTTCAAGCGCGCAATCGATCCATCTGAAGTGATCTCGACTCCGGCCTCAATACGCACGCCTAAGCCTTCCAATTGCTGCGAAGGCTTACGGCATGCAGCCACAACCACGTCACCACGAGCATGAAGCTGACGACAATATTCATAGCCAATGCCGCGATTCGTTCCTGTGATCAGATAGGTCGCCAAGAGCAGAGAAAGCAGAAGCCTATTTAGAAAATAACTTTTTAGCGAGAGAGTATCTTTGCACGCATGCCAGTTGGATTGGCAAGATTGCCAATCCTGATCTCTCTCATGCTCTGATCAAACGCTACCGATCTTGGGATTCAGAGCATTAGTCCTTTATAGATGGCAGAAAAAAACTCTCCAGCTTCAACTCAGGCAAAGCAGAGTATTTTTCAACATTATAAGGAATGATGACAAATACTCATCACCTTATTAACTTATTAAGCAAGACTTCAAGCTGTTGTTAGTGCCAAAGCAGCACCCAGCCCGGAACGAACATCTTCTTGAAGAAGTCGGCCATCATGGTCATGATCTAAGGCATCAAATACCGCATCACTACCGAGCCATTCTTCTCTAGTAATACAACCATCACCATCGAGATCATTGAGCATGAAAATCTCCTGAACAACATGGCAGAAGGCCGCTCCTCCCTCCAAAACAGCTAATCGATGCGCCAACTGAGCCTCAAGAGTTTCAATCGCCTTGCTAAAGCCGCGAATCCCTTCATCCAACTTCTCAAAAGCCATGCGATCAGCCCTCATCATTGACTCAAAACTCTCCTTATCGACATGGACCTGAGACTCTGCAGAGACAGGATTGACCGCATCCAACTTACGCATCAGCGGAGCCTCTGTACCACCCAGCTGATCCAAAAGCTTTGGTGAGATGGTCAACAAATCACATCCAGCCAATTCAATAATTTCGTCAAGATTGCGGAAACTCGCACCCATGATCTCAGTCTTATAACCATAGGTTTTGAAGTAATTAAAGATCTTGGTCACCGAGATCACACCAGGATCTTCTGGACCTGCATAAGAATCCCGACCAGTAGTCGCTTTGTACCAATCAAGGATTCGCCCAACAAAAGGAGAGATCAAAGTGACTCCTGCTTCTGCACAAGCGACAGCCTGAGAAAAGCCAAATAGCAGAGTTAAGTTGCAATGAATTCCATCCTTCTCCAAAACCTCAGCCGCTTTTATACCCTCCCAAGTAGAAGCTATCTTGATCAAAACGCGATCATTAGTAATGCCAGCGTCGTTATATAGGCCAATGAGTTTGTGAGCCTTAGCGATTGTGGCTTCAGTATTGAAACTGAGGCGAGCATCCACTTCAGTGGAAACACGGCCAGGAACAATCTTGAGAATTTCCTTTCCAAAGATTACACAAATCTCATCGAGAGCCTCATGGACCACCTCCTCCACAGCTGCAGAGTTGCCCAATAACTGACGGGAGGAGTGAAGAGCCTCATCGATCAAACTCTGATAAGCAGGAATCTGAGCCGCCGCAAGGATCAATGAAGGGTTGGTCGTGGCATCCCTGGGGGTGAACTTTCTAATCGCGTCCAAATCACCGGTATCCGCCACGACCACGGTCATGGTGGAAAGCTGCTTAAGGAGTGTGGCCATGAAGCAGAACGTCTCGCAAGATCTTTAAGCTAGCGGCGTTTTTTTTGCTGACAGCCCAGGTTCAGAACTCACCATCGAAGATTTGCCAAGACTTAGCCTTTGGCCGGCTGAGAATGGTTCTGCTCAGTGCTAGGTGGGATTTTTTCAAGCACCAGCAACGCATCAATGATCTGCTTCGCCACAGGCACCGCCACCGTGGACCCATAAGCATTGCCTCCCTGGGGTTCATCCACCACAACGACCACCACATAGCGAGGATTGTCAACCGGCAGATGGGCAACAAAGCTGCAAATCTTTGCTCCTGGCAAATAAACCCCATTCAGTGCTTTCTGAGCAGTGCCGGTCTTGCCACCAATGCGATAACCAGGTGTTTTCGCCCCTTCCCCACTCCCTGTCTCTACAACCGATTCCATCCAGTCCCGGACAATCCTGGTGACATCTGGGCGCAGTAGTTGATGTCCAGTTGTTGCGGCGGCGCGTGGAGCCAACGCTTCTCCCGCCCGCAATCCCCTGGTGATGTGGGGACTCACCAGTCGGCCACCATTGGCAATCAAGGCATGCAACTGAGCCAGCTTCAGTGGCGTGAGCGACAGTCCCTGTCCAAATGCCGCCGTGGCCGGCTCAATTGGCTGAGCCACGAATTGCTCCTTCGTCTTTAACTGACCTGCAATAGCCCCCGGCAGATCGGTATCGGGCTTGACATCAAGTCCTAGCCGTCGCAACCAATCCCAGTACAGCGAGGGTTTGAGCTGACGCATGATCTTCACCATGCCGACGTTGCTAGAAACCTGCAGCACCTTGGCGTAGTCGATCACCCCATGGCTCTTACGATCATGGTTGGAGATTGGCCATCCACCGATCTTCAGTGATCCGTTGTCATTCACCATTCCCCCCGGCTCAATCACACCTTCCTGAAGAGCAAGGGCAAGGTTGATCGGCTTGAAGGTAGAACCAGGTTCATAAAGGTCCTGAACGGACCACTCGCGAAAGAGAGAGGGCGAATATTTCCAATACTTGTTTGGGTCATATGTGGGTGTGGACGCCAGCGCCAGCAACTCTCCATTGGTGACATCAATCACGATGGCCACTCCCTTCTTTGCCTTCCACTCTTTGACCTGAGCCACAAGTGCCTGCCCCGCCAGCTCCTGCAAACGAGCATCCAAAGTGAGCTGCAGGCTTAGATGATCGCCATAAAACACTCCCGGAGCCAGATCGTCAGGAAGGGGGGTGCCATCCGCTCCTCGGCGCATGCTGCGAACCTGTTCATGACGCAACAAATCCTCGTGGCGACTTTGCTCCAATCCCGCCTGTGGGACGCGATCCAAATTAAGAAAACCCACCACGTTGGCAAACAGAGAGCCCTGCGGATAGAGCCGCTGTGGATAAGCCTCAAGATCTAAACCACTGATACCAAGGTTGCGGATTTCATTGACGATGTCCTGATCCAATCCCTCAGCAAGCTTCACACCAGAAGGACGGTCGCCAAATCGCTGTACCAATTCGGCAACAGGAATCGCCAACACCCCGGAGAGCTTGCGAGCAACATCCAGTGGCTTACGAATCAAACCGGGATCATCCCCGGGGAAATTAAAATAACGAGGATGAGCCCAAAGCCGAAAGCGTTCCTCATCGAGAGCCACCAGCCGTCCATTGCGGTCCACAATTGAACGCCGTGTCCCAATCGGTTGGGTTCGCTGGGTCTGCAAAGCCCTTGCACGGGCTTCCAGTTCCGGTGCTTGCAGAACCTGCAGCCAAGCCATCCGGCCCACAAGTCCAATCAGCCCAACGCAGAGGATGGAAAACACCCATCGCATCCGATGAGCAGGAACTGATTCCAACGCAATCACGTCCTGGGCACGCCTCCTGGAGCTTCGTGAGCGACGAGCCTTTGAGGCAGGCATCAGTAGCCGTGATTAATGGGTTGGCCCATCAATTGGCTAAGCAGTTGCGACTCTCCAGAAACAACAACACCAGACGGATTCGCAGAGCGATCGAGGTAAAGAAGGTTGGCAACCTTTGTGGGAACCATCGACTGAGGCAACCTGGTTTCAACCAACAAGTGACGCTCAATCATCGCGGTTGACTCCGTAAGACGATGAGCCAATGAGCGAGTGGTCTCCAGCCTGTTGAAAGCCATCGTCCAACGATGCTGCCAATGCAGCGTGAGAGCGGACATCAATGCCGCAGCAACCAAAACACCGATCAATGCACCATCAGCAGCCCGATGCAGTCCTGCCAGGACTGGCGACTGGCGAGCCACCTTCCTTGAAGACAAGGATCCCTGGATCAGCTCAAGTGTGCGGACAGAACGTGCCCGAGAAACAGCACGGTTAGCCGTTACCGAACGCTGTTGAAGTGCGGCAACCACCTAATAATCCACTCTAATAAATCAGTGAACCACCCTCAATAAGCCTCCGCAAGGCTAAGTCGCTGACAATCACATGCTGATTGAAGAGTTCAGTTATCCGCCAAGCAGCAAAAGATTGATGAAAGTAACCCCATTCCAGAGGGCATGCATCAGCACGCAAGGCAAAAGACGACCTGAACTAAGCCTTAATAGACCGAGTCCCAAGCCCAACACAAACAGCGGTGGTAATTCACCAACACTCAGGTGAGCCACACCAAACACCAATGCGCTAGTTATCACACCCCATAGCGGACCAAAAGATTTCGCCAATACAGGCAGAAGCGCACCACGAAAAACCAACTCCTCAAAGAGAGGCGCCAGAATCACAGCGGTGGTGGCTAGCAACATCAAGGCCAATGGATCCTTGCTGCGCAGTACCAGTTCCAATAAGGGGTTACTTCCCCCTTGATCCCCCAACAGCAATCCCATCAGCCATCCAGTCAAGAGAACCAACGGCATCACCATCAACCAGCCTCGACCTGCCTTCAGTAACGCTGAACCCCAAGGCTGCAGACGCCACTGCAACCATCCATCAACGGGCCGATCAGTTGCCTGCAGACTGCGCAGCTGCTGACGCAGAATCAACAATGGCGGTAGTGCCAAAGCGCCGTAGCCAATCACCACTGTCAACGCTTTGCTCAAGGGGCTGTCCATCCCCCTCGTCATCAAGGCACTCAGCGGAGCCACGAAAGCGGGAGCAATCACCTCACCCAAGACCACAAATCCACAGGCAATCAGGAGCACCATGTCCGTTAAGGAAAGTGGTAAGGCCTGAAGCGGTGGCCAGGGAGCAACAGACTTGCGCAACAACATCCACAGATGACGCAACAAAAGCGCAGTACCGGCAAGTAGAGCCGCCGCCGGTAACACCACGCTCAAGACCAGCCGCAAAGCCATGCTCGATGCGACACGGGGATTCACGCAGTCATCGCGATCCCCGCCAAGAGCAAAGCAACCAACCTGCTGAAGCAAAGGGTCCCCGCTTAATGAGCCAAGCGCCTCACGATCAGCAAGTGACAAGCCCCCTTCTTGCGTACTAGCCAGTAGCGCCTGCTCTAGAGGGATCAGTAACGGTGACTGCACTGAAGCAGCCAGGAGCTCACGACGTTCTGCCCCTGAAGATTGGAGTCCGGCGAGCAACAGCCTCTGGCGGTCATTCATCTGACTGAGAGGGATCTCACCGAGAGCTTCTTGCAAAGCCAATGTTGGATCCTCACCCACCAGCAGAGGCCTAATGGCTGCAGGGACGGCCTGATCAGCAAGCAAAGCCATCTCCTGTTGCTGCATGGAGATGGTTGGGGTCACTGACGGCCTGCTGAAGCTGTCTTGCAACCCCACAAACCAAATCAAAACCGCAAACATCAGTGATACGAAAGCCAGTCCGACTTTCCAAAGCGGCTCACGGGTGTATCGCCTGATCAGGCTGAACAGGGGATCAAAGCTCAACGACCAGGCATCAATTGAAGCTGATTCTCGCTGGCCGCAGCACAGCGCGCTGACAGCTGTTCAACACTCCCTCAAGGGCATCGCCGACGACCATCCCATACTGCGCTGGCAGGGGGCCCCATACGATGGCCGCGTCAAAACATCTTTGCCGGTGCCCCTGCGTCTTCTCCTCGTCCGTCATGGGCTGAGCAGCTTCAACCGCGAGCGACGGATTCAGGGTCGCAGTGATCTTTCCACGCTCACCTCGCAAGGCCAAGAACAGGCCCGTCAAACTGGACAAGCCCTGAAAGAAATCCAAATCAATGCTGTTTACAGCTCCCCTCTGAAGCGTGCCGCATCCACAACAACAAACCTACTAGCAAGCAAAGGCAGTGATCTCAGGCCTTGCTTCGATGATGGGTTACTGGAAATCGACCTAGCTCCATGGAGTGGTCTCTGCAGCGATGAGGTAAAGCGCACGTTCCCAGATGCCTATCGCACCTGGAAGCAACAACCACAGGAATTGGTTCTCAAGCGAGAAGACGGCAATCCCTATAAACCCATTAGCGAGCTGATGGAACAGGCTCGTGAATTCCTAAGGAAACTCATTCAACGTCACCCACTGGAGGGTGACGAAACAGTTCTGGTTGTTTCGCACAATTGCATCCTGCGCTGCTTAATCCTTGTTCTCCTTGGTGAGCCAGACCAAGGCTTGCGACGACTGCGCCTCGATAACGCCTCACTCTCGGTGTTCAACCTGATACCCCTCTCAGAGCAATCCCATCAAGCACAAGTCGAATGCCTCAACAGCACCGTTCACTTGCATCAGCAACTACCCAGTAAAGGGAACGGTCCGAGACTGATCCTTGTGCGCCATGGTGAAACCGACTGGAACCAACAAGGCCGGTTCCAAGGCCAAATCGACATCCCGCTGAATAAAAATGGCTTCGCGCAAGCCGCCTCAGCCGGTGCATTCCTAAGCGATGTGTTGATCGATCAGGCCTACAGCAGTTCGATGACACGACCAAGACAAACGGCGGAAGCCATCCTCAAGCACCATCCAGATGTCCAACTCGAAGTCACCCAGGGGCTGGTGGAAATCGGCCATGGCCTTTGGGAAGGGAAGCTGGAATCAGACATTGAAGCCGGCTGGCCTGAACTGCTAGACGCCTGGAAACAAGCTCCGCAGACGGTGCAGATGCCCGAAGGCGAAACCATCCAGGATGTATGGAAGCGTTCAGTGGCCTGCTGGAACAAGATCGCCAACAGCCTGGCTCCAGAAGCAACAGCGCTCGTGGTGGCTCATGACGCTGTCAACAAAACGATTCTCTGCCATCTACTCGGAATGACCCCGTCTGATATCTGGGCAGTCAAACAAGGGAATGGAGGTGTCACGGTGGTCGACATCGCTACAGATCCCGGCCAACCTGCAGTGGTGACCTCTCTCAACCTCACCTCTCACCTCGGTGGTGTGCTCGACCGCACAGCTGCTGGGGCGCTCTAACGTGATGCCCGAGGCACAACTTCTAGACCCCATAAGGATCCTGCACGGGTCGGATCAACCTGTCGTTGAAGATGCTGTGCTGATCAGAGACAACCATCTGATCGCCTTTGGAGCGAAGGCACGTATACAGGCTCAACAGCTGGGGCTGCCCCCCCAATCAGCCAGCCAACAACTACTCGCCCCCTGTCTTGTAGACCCCCATTCCATCCTTGAAGATCCAATCAGTGGTCATTGCGAAACCCTTGCAAGCCTGAGACATGCAGCTGCTGCTGCCGGTTATGGCCAACTAGCTCTGCTACCCCGCAGTTCCTCCTGGCGTGATCGCCCCGAAAGATTGCAGGGATTTTTAAATCCAAATAGCGATGTCGGCATTCACTTGTGGGGCAGCTTTAGCAGAGATGGTGCCGCCAGCGAACTATCCCCCCACGCGGATTTAGTGCAACACGGAGCCGTAGGACTGGCAAACGATGATCTAATCCTGCCGATCGCTCTCCTACAGCGAGGACTGGTGCTAGGCGAAATGGGGTCGGCCCCTGTGTTAATCGCCCCCAGAGATGAAAAAATTCAAGGTGGCGGGATGGTGCGCGAAGGCGTTGAAACACTACGAGCGGGCTGGGCACCTGACCCCTTCGCCAGCGAAACCCTCCCCCTGGGACAACTTCTCGAACTTCATCGGCAGCACCCTGAACGTTCCCTAAGACTGATGAACCTGGCCACTGCCCCTGGAGTCGCCATCTTGGAGTCCTGTCCCTCCCGGCCTATGGCCAGCGTGTGCTGGTGGCATCTGGTGACTGACCAAAGCAAACTTGATCCCACAGAGCTTGGATGGAGGGTCAGCCCATCTCTTGGCAGTCCTAGAGATCGAGCCGCCTTGATCAAGGCCCTCGCCAATGGCACCCTCACGGCCGTAGCTGTCCATGCCATACCCCTGGATGAGGAAGATACCCAACTGCCTCCCAATCAGCTTGAGCCTGGCCTAGCAGGCCATCAACTCGTGCTGCCTGCGCTTTGGCAAGAGCTTGTGGTCAAAGCTGGTTGGTCTTTAGAGCAGCTTTGGCATGCTCTGAGTTTTGGACCGTCAAAAATGCTCAACCTGCCCGAAGAACGCTTGACCGTTGGCAGCCGGCGCTGGCTGATGTTCGACCCTGATCAGCTCTGGATCCAAGATCGGCACAGTGATGATGCCCCCAAAGCCGCTAATCAACCCTGGCAGGGCTGTCAACTGCAAGGCCGTGTCGTGGCATGTGGACTCAGGGAATAAGTGAGCCGAAACGATCAAGAGGCCAAAAACGCCATAAGGCACGCCCTAGGATCTCTTTCTCAGGCAGAAATCCCCAAATTCGTCCATCAGAGCTACTGCTTCGATTGTCACCTAACACCAAGACATGATCCCTAGGAACAGTCGCGATAAATGCTTTACATGAACCCCTTCCCTGCATTGCAATAGGGCAATAGTTAGTCACATAGGGCTCCTCAATCTTCTTTCCATTCACGCTCACTTCTCCTCTTAGATTAATGGAAAACTGATCTCCACCCACAGCCACAACACGCTTGATATAGGCATCACAGCTAGGATTATTTAGTCCAATCCAGTTCATAAAGGGAAGGTTGACTAGCAAGCAAGGAATTGCGATCTCACCATCACGCAAACGACGCCTCACGAGCTGCTTAATTAATTTTAAATTAAAAGAAGAAGGAGTATTGAAAACCACAATCTCGCCTCGACGTGGAGATCGACTGCGAAGGCTGACTTTCTCAACCAGCAAACGATCCTGGACTTGCAGCCCTGGAATCATCGATTCAGAGGGAATGTATCTCGCCTCAGCGACGTAATGACGAATGCCGAAATACAGGCCCAAAGTGAAGAAGACTGGTCCCCAGAAATCCCAAAATGGATGAGGTTTAGAGGTTGATGCTCCCCGGGGAGCAGACGCCTTATCGTTTGTGGGATGGTCCTGCTGCTGCGCGTCAGACAACTCAGCCCTGTTATGAATTCGATGCTTAACGATAAGGCCAGCCTGTCCGGCCCCTTAGCGTGATCAAAGCAACCTCAGCCCATGGTGCGTCCCCGCTGGCAAGGGTTGAAACCCTCCCCCTCGCGTAAGTTCTGGCGGCGCTGGGATCAGGTTTTGGCGCTAATCGCTGCCACCAACTTGAGTTGGATCCTCTTCGACGTTACCTATATTCCGCTACGCAATTTCTGGTTACACCGCAATCTCTATCTCCTGCCCTCGACATCGTTGATGGTGCCGTTGCCATGGGTGCCGAACGTGACGCCTTTCTATGACGTTGTTAAAGGCATCAAACCGCATAGAGATACCCAGATTTATATCAAACGTTTCAGCCAACTCGATCAAACCGCAGCAAAGCAAGGAATCAATAGTCCTGCTTCACAACAACTACGCCTTAATCAAGTCGAGCTCACGACTCAACTGATCGATGAGAATCCGTTCGTCAGCTCTGGCAACGTCGGGACCCTTGAAAAACTAAAAAGCCTATTGCGTGCAAGGGCTGGGATGGATTCCTCCAAGCAGGCAGCCGCCCATCTCTTGGGAAACAAATACCTCAACAACCTCGATTGGCAGCAAGAAAGACTGTTCTGGACCGAGAAGATTCTTCCCCTGATCGCCACCAACTATTGGCGATCGATCAACGAAAACGGGCAGCCTGTTGACAATGCCTGGCGCCTCGACACTCCCTTCCAACTTCTCTTTCTCCTCGACATCCTGCTAAGGGCTATGCGCCTGAAGCGTCGCTTCCCCGGCATTAGCTGGCGAGAGGCCCTGCTGCGACGCTGGATCGACCTGCCTCTACTGCTGCCATTCTGGAGACTCTTGCGGGTAGTGCCCGTTACCGAGCGCCTATCCAGCGCTGGGCTCATTCAGCTGGAACCTTTGCGCGCTGTCATCAGCAGGGGCGTCGTAGCCCTATTAGCCCTGGAGCTGTTTGAAGTTCTCACCTTACGCATCGTGGATGCGATGCAAGAAATCATTCGCTCACCACATCTGCCGCAACGAATCCGCAGTCTTTGTAGTCATCAATCAGTGGACAAGAACGAAGAACGTGAACTAGCCGAATTGCTTCGGCTCTGGCTACCGCTAATCCTCAGTGAGGTAGGGCCAAGCATGCGCCCCCAACTTTTGGCACTCTTTAGTCACGCCTTGCAGCGAAGTATGGATGGCGTGATCGTGCCCGCTCCACTCAAAGGGCTTGCCGTCATTGAAAAGGCCGAATCCGAACTAAGCCGGCAACTCGCAGCCGGAATGATCGATACATTTCTGCAGCTCTCTCGCAATGCCGGCGACCAACTTGGCCGCAAAGATATGGTGCTAGAGCAACTAGGAGTCGATACGATTGATCGCTTCTGGGAAGAGCTCGCTCGCACCCTCGAGCAGGGCCCCGTTCTCGAACGTAGTCAAGAACTAATGGTGGCCTTCCTTGAAGAGTTCAAGCGCTCCAGCTTCCGCCAGCTCAGAGAACAAGGTGGGGTTAATGAATTGATCAGTGAGCTCGATGGTCTTAACTTCAGCGAGGCGAAAGCGACAAGCTAAAAGCAAGAATCTAGCAATAAAATAACACTATAAGATATCATGCAAGCTACCATTAGAAGAAATCCAAAGACAGCGAGAGCCTGAAATACGTAAACAAAAGAAAACAAAATAGCGACAAGATAAACGGCGACAAAGATTAAAATTGCCTCCGCATTTAATATTGCATAGCGAGCCCTCAGCGACTTTAATCTCTTGACTTTTTGGGCCTGATCCGGATCCACTTAATTGAACTTCTTTGAAAAAACTTGCTGCTTTATCTAGAAAATATCCAATACAAACCTTCTCCTTCCACCAGTATGAATAGACAACAAGCCCTATCCTTTACAGGCTGCCATCAGCTTGCAGATAAAGTAGATAAATACTTAGGCAAGGCCATTATATTCGCGCACAGGGATGACTCATGGCTCGTCATACACCTGCTATCGCCATGGCAGTCAATCCCCCAGGAAAAAACAATATACGAATCATCCTTCAGGCTATTGATTACTGGCTTTTACAAATTACGAATAGCAATAATCGCACGCCCATCGTTCGCGATCTGTTTTTGTCATTTTCCCTTTAGCAGCCCTACAAAAAATTCATCGCATCAAAACAACATTTATTTTTGCCGAAATATACTCCTATTTCTAAGGGTTTACTCTTCAAGGCAGCAACGCCTCAGCCCAGGCATCCGGCTTAAAGCCCACCAATACACTGCCATTTTCAGTGATCAAGAAAGGACGTTTAATCAACTTGCCATCGGAGGCAAGTGCATCGAGCGCCTCGTCATCGCTCATGGCCTTGACTGCATCCGCGCCAAGCGCGCGATAACTTACACCACTTGTGTTGAAGAGAAGTTTGCGGCTTGCTAACTGCTTACTGGCGCCACTAAGCATCTCTCGACTAGGAGGTGTCTCAACGATGTCGAAAAGATCATGCACAATTTGATGCTCCTGCAGCCAAGCCAAGGCCTTCCGACAAGTAGCACAGCGCGAATAGCTATAAATCCTTATTGAGTTGAGCATGATTTAACTGGCCAGCAAAGAATGAACTCGTTCAATCAAGCGATTAGGGTTCATAGTTACTTTTTCAGCTTAACCTGCGCAGCTTTGGCGCAGGTCTCCAACAGAGGCTCAACAGCTTCTGAATCTCTCCAGCCACCGATATCAACAACTCGCCCCTCAAGATTTTTGTAAGTGCGGAAGAATTCAGCCACATCCTCCAGTTGACTGGCTGAAATCTGCCGAATGCTGCTGATCGACCGTTGACGGGGATCAGCAACGGGAACACACAACAACTTGCCGTCATAAGCCCCGGAATCGTGCATATCAAGCACCCCGATTGGTCGTGCCCTAATCAGACAGCCAGCAAATGTGGGTTCCTCCATGATCACCATTGCATCAAGAGGTGCACCATCTTCAGCAAGGGTGTTGGGGATGAAGCCGTAATCAAACGGGTAGCGAACCGAGGAATGAAGAACCCTATCGAGGGCCATCACACCAGCCTCATCGAAATATTCGTACTTGTTCCGGCTTCCCGCCGGAATCTCCACCAACAGGTTGACCAACCCGGGTGAAGGAGATGGGAGTAGAGAGCTTAGATCCATCTTTCTCCAAGGCTGTGGGAACCATGCTTTCCCTCCCCGCAGAGCGATCTGTCAAAACTGCCGCGAGGGGTACTCCAACGGTTGCGATGGCAATAGTCAAACCCAGCAACGCAATCGAAGGCGCACTCAAACTGAAAGGATCTTCAGGATCTGGTCCAATGAGACCAGAATCATGATGTGATCTGGACGGCTCCTCACCCTTAGACGAGGGGCTTGAAACTGAGGCTGGGTCAGGATCCATGCAGGGGTGGTTTAGAACGACCCGGTGTAGGGGATAGCATCAGCCACCTTCATCGGGGCGATTTCAGGGTCTGGGCAAGCCATTGCCGGAAACCGCTACAAAATATTCTGTCACCGAAAGAGACGTTATGCAGCAGGACGATCCTGCCGCTCTCGATGGGCGGCCAAATCTGACGGTGCATCATTCAATCCATCAAGCTGTGACCTAATCGCACGCAGCTCCTCAAGGATTGATCCAAGAACCTGTTGCGTTGCTGTTGAGGGGGAATTAAGAACCTCAACAGTGACTTCTTTGATCCTTAAAACATCCTTTGCGAAACGGGCGACTTCATTTGGATGAAAAAGAAGGGGATCTTTCTGATCGCTTCGATACTCAGGATTGAGCTTGCGAGGATTAAACGAAGGATTGAGGTTGCGTGGATCTGTATTTGTGTAGCGATACACCGAAGCCCTTGAACGATTCAAAGACTTCTGAACGTCATCGATCCCAACAAGCGCATCAGATTGAGCCATCACAGCATTAATATCTTTGCTCAAATCTGAAGAAGGGCTGGGCAGAGGAGAATCAGAATTGACCGAGCCATCAGACATGAGATCGACTAACCGCTTCTTGATGTTGCGAGACATTAGCAGGTGAGACTCATCTCGTACAGGTCGATTCGGCGCCTTGAGACAGTTTCGTGATCGGCTTTTTTGGACAGTGGATGGTAGCTTCCCCCATCCACTGAGGTCCGATTCATGCGCGTCTCCCGCCTGATGCTGGTGACGTTGCGCGACATACCGGCTGACGCGGAAATCGCCTCCCATCAATTGCTGCTCAGAGGGGGATATATCCGTCGTGTGACTTCAGGCATTTATGCCTACCTACCACTGATGTGGCGGGTCCTGCGCAAAATCACAGCGATTGTGCAGGAGGAAATGGATGCCACTGGTGCTCTGGAGACCTTGTTACCTCAATTGCAGCCTGCAGAGCTCTGGCGGCTTAGTGGCCGATGGCAGGGGTACACGGCCGGTGAAGGCCTGATGTTCCACCTTGAAGACCGCCAAGGACGAGAACTCGGACTCGGCCCCACCCATGAAGAGGTGATCACAAGTCTTGCCGGAGACCTGCTGCGCTCATATCGACAGCTTCCTGTAACGCTCTATCAGATCCAAAGCAAATTCCGCGATGAGATCCGCCCACGTTTTGGCCTGATGCGCGGCCGCGAATTCATCATGAAGGACGCCTATTCCTTCCATTCCTGCGAAGCAGACCTCGCCAGGACCTACAGAGCCATGGATGAGGCCTATCAACGAATCTTCTCCCGTTGCGGACTCGAAACCGTCGCCGTGGAAGCCGACAGCGGAGCCATCGGCGGAGCCTCGTCTCAAGAATTTATGGTCACAGCGGATGCTGGCGAAGACCTGATCCTGATCAGTGGTGATGGCCTCTACGCCGCCAACCAAGAAAAGGCCGTCTCTCATCCACCAAAAGCCATCCCCCTGCCTGCTTCAAAAGTTGCCTTGCTTGATACACCCGAACAGAGAACGATCGAGACACTGTGTACCGCCCAGGGCCTTGTTCCGTCTCAAGTGGTGAAGGTGCTGGTCATGCTGGCCCGCATCGAAGATGGTGAACTTCAACCAGTCCTTGTAAGCATCCGAGGAGACCAGCAACTCAATGAGGTAAAGCTGATCAACGCCCTAAGCAGGGAACTAAACAAGGGGGTGCTCGATGTGGCCCCCATCAGCGCCGATCAAATCACTGCGCAAAAGCTTGAAGCCTGGCCCTTTGGGGCGATAGGGCCTGACCTAGACGATGCCCTGTTAAGCGGAGCCACAAGCTGGACAAAACATTTCCTACGCCTAGCTGACCCGACAGCTACTGAGCTGAACTGTTTTGTCTGCGGTGCCAATCAAAACAATCAGCATCGAACTGGCATGACCTGGTCAAAACTCGGGGGAGTGCCCAAAAGCGTCGATCTACGCAAATCGCAGGCTGGCGATCGCTGTATCCATGACTCCAGCCAGATTCTAGAGGAGAGAAGAGGCATTGAGGTAGGACACATTTTCCAATTAGGTCGCAAGTACTCAGAAGCCCTAGAGGCCTGTTTCACCAATGACCAGGGCACTCAGGAGCCTTTCTGGATGGGGTGTTACGGCATCGGGATTTCCAGACTGGCCCAGGCCGCTGTGGAACAACACCATGACGAAGCTGGCATGAATTGGCCTCTGGCTATAGCCCCATTTGAGGTCATCATCGTGGTAGCCAACATCCAGGATGAGGTTCAGCAAAAGCTGGCCGAAAAGCTTTACAGCGAACTACAAGCAGCTGATATCGAAGCGCTACTTGATGACAGGACTGAACGCGCCGGCGTGAAATTCAAAGATGCTGACCTGATAGGTATCCCTTGGCGAGTCGTGGTTGGCAGAGATGCCGCCAAGGGGCAGGTGGAACTGATTCAAAGATCCAGCCGCAAGGTTCAAATACTTTCTGCAAAACAGGCCTTTACAGCACTGGTTAAAGAGATAGCAGCGAACCAAAACACAAGGGTCTGACCAGCCATTTAAAATTCTTGGGAATGGAATGAACCGGATGACTACTGCCTTGCATCACATGGCCAAGCAATTGATGCGGGCAGGATTGGCAATCTGCCTTATCCTTTGCCTGATGCTCACTGCCAACGGAAGCGCCAATGCAGCCGAGATCCAATTGTCCGGAAACTATGTAGACGACACAGTCAACGTGGCTCACAACCTGCAAGACGCAATCGCCCTGTCCTCGGACGACGAAGGCTTTTCAGCAGCGCAAGAGGAGGCTCGTGACCTCAGCTACAACTACATCGCCCGATATCGGCCTCGCTCCAAGGTGAATAACCTGCAGTCCTTCACCACCATGCAGACAGCCCTCAATTCCCTAGCTGGTCATTACAACAACTTCGCCAACCGCCCCCTACCGGAAGAACTTCAAAATCGGATCACTAAAGAACTTGCCAAGGCAGAACAAACTGTATTAAGAGGCAGATAAATCAACTGCTAGGTAATCACTGTTTGACTTAAGGCAGGGATATCTGGGAAGATCCCCGTTTGTGAATAACGGCGGCTTCGGGCCGCAGTGTCCTTGGCCAATGTTGTCGTCATCGGTGCGCAGTGGGGTGACGAAGGAAAAGGCAAGATCACCGATCTCCTAAGCCGTTCAGCTGATGTTGTCGTCCGCTATCAAGGTGGCGTCAATGCCGGCCACACAATCGTTGTGGATGACCAGGTGCTCAAACTGCACCTCATTCCCTCAGGAATCCTTTACCCAGAAACAATCTGCCTCATCGGCTCTGGCACAGTCATCGATCCCAAAGTGATGCTCAAGGAGCTAGACATGCTTCTTGAGAACAGAATTGATATCTCAGGTCTTCAACTGGCGTCGACTGCCCACGTAACGATGCCGTATCACCGCCTCTTGGATGAGGCGATGGAGCAACAACGTGGCGATCAACGTATCGGCACTACTGGACGGGGCATCGGTCCCACCTATGCCGATAAATCCCAACGCAACGGCATTCGCGTACTTGATCTTTTAGATAGCCAACGACTACGAGAACGACTGCGTGGCCCTCTGCAAGAAAAGAATCGTCTACTCGAACAAATTTATGGAGTAGCACCACTTGACTCAGAGCAGGTCATCGAGGAATACCTCGGCTATGGCAAAAGGCTTGCTCCACACGTTGTCGACTGTATTCAAACCATTCATCAAGCTGCCCGCAGCCGCAAAAACATTCTTTTTGAAGGAGCTCAAGGGACCCTTTTAGACCTTGATCACGGCACCTATCCCTATGTCACCTCCTCCAATCCAATCTCAGGCGGTGCATGCATCGGAGCTGGAGTCGGACCCACGCTGATCGATCGAGTGATCGGTGTTGCCAAGGCTTACACCACCCGTGTAGGTGAAGGTCCTTTTCCTACAGAACTGGAAGGAAGCATCAATGAACAGCTCTGTGACCGGGGAGGTGAATTCGGCACCACCACAGGTCGCCGCAGACGCTGCGGCTGGTTCGATGGAGTCATTGGTCGTTACGCAGTAGCAGTGAATGGCCTGGATTGCCTGGCGATTACCAAACTCGATGTGCTTGATGAGCTCGACGAAATCCGAGTGTGCGTGGCCTACGAACTCAATGGTGAACGAATTGAACACTTCCCTAGCAGCGCAGAAGACTTTGCCCGCTGTCATCCAATCTTCGAGACCCTGCCAGGCTGGCAATGCTCCACTGCAGACTGCCGCCGTCTTGAAGACCTACCAACCACAGCGATGGACTATCTGCGCTTCCTCGCCGACCTGATGGAAGTGCCGATTGCCATCGTCTCCCTAGGTGCCAACCGTGATCAAACAATCGTTGTAGAAGATCCGATCCACGGTCCCAAACGGGCTCTCCTAAGCGCCTAAGCCCTTTCTCAAAACAGATGGTGGACGGGGATCGATACTTCTGAGGTTTCCCATGCATCCCTCCATGGCTATCCCCAGGTTCAGTGATCGTCCTCTCGATGTGGTTGGAATAGGCAATGCCATCGTGGACGTGCTGGTGCAGGCGGACGATGCCTTCCTTGATGCGCACAGTCTGAGTAAAGGCAATATGGCCTTGGTGGATGAAGCCCAAGCAGAAGCGCTTTACTCCATCAGTGGACCAGGTCTAGAGACTTCAGGTGGATCCGCCGCCAACACCCTGGTAGGTCTGGCGCAGCTCGGCGGGAAGGCAGGCTTCATCGGTCGTGTCAAAAATGATCAACTAGGCAGCATTTTTAGCCACGACATCCGTTCAGTAGGCGCTCGATTCGAGACTCCACCAGCAAGTGATGGTCCTTCTACGGCTCGCTGTCTGATCCTGGTCACCCCTGATGCGCAACGCACCATGTGTACCTATCTAGGAGCTTCGGTACAGCTGGACCCTGAAGATTTAGACCTGTCAATGGTTCGCCAAGCCAAGGTGCTCTACCTCGAGGGGTATCTATGGGACAGTCCGGCAGCCAAAAAAGCCTTCATCGCTGCCGCACAAGTCTGTCGTGATTCAGGAGGCCAAGTAGCCCTATCTCTTTCCGATGGCTTCTGCGTTGATCGGCATCGCGACAGCTTCCTCGAGCTGGTTGATAGCCACGTAGATCTGCTGTTTGCTAACGACAGCGAAATCACCTCTCTTTACAAGAGTGTCAGCTTCGAGGCTGCATTGGAAGAAGTGAAAGGCCGCTGCAAGGTTGCAGCCCTCACCCGCAGCGAGCACGGATCTGTCGTGCTCGCTGGTGATCAACGCTGGGATATTCCTGCCTACAAACTTGGCAACGTGGTTGACACCACAGGTGCAGGTGATCTCTTCGCCGGTGGCTTCCTACACGGTTACACCCAGGGAACCCCTTTGGAAACCTGTGGACAAATTGGATCCATCTGCGCCGGCCAGGTGATCACTCAACTCGGTCCTCGCTCAAAGGTGTCTCTTCCGGAATTAGTAGCGAAGCATCTGAACTAATTAAAGGGCTGTTTCACCCTTCAACAGGTTCCACAGCGGCTGCCACCCAAGCAGCGTAAGGATCACTTGCAGTGGCTGACCAGTAAATCCACTCTGGGGTCTCATAGCTGTGTAACTCTTTAATCGTCTGATGCAGTGCATCCAGCTGATCCTGACTGGTCTTGATCAGCAATTGCACTTCCTGCGCTCGTTCCAGCTTCCCCTGCCAACGGTAGTGGGATTGAATCTGCTGCAAACTCACGCAGGCCGCCAACCTGCGAGCCAAGAGCTCATTGGCCAATCCCTCGGCCAGGTTTGCGTTTGCCTCTGTGGTCAACACCAAAACCAGTGTCGATGAGGATCCTCGATCAACCATGAAGACCTTTGCGAAGAATGTCAGCACAGTGGAGCTACTGGATTGGTTGAGAGCCGATTGAGCAGGCTCTCAACGCTACCGATGGCTTCTACTGCATCGCAGGGCTGTGGCCGGGAGATCAACCAAAGGCCAAGCCCCTGCTGCCGACAGATCTTGTGCCAGAGCTGCTCCGTCACCCCCCCCGACTGCCTGCAAACCACTGCTGTAATCGACCAGCGCCGACACAAGGCTGACTCCAGTTCGCCATGAGATTGCCCCTGCAGCGGACGCACCACAGCTAGATGGTGCTCGGGCAAGCCAGTCGCCAAAGCATGTCGAAGACTTTCCGGCGAAGGAAGCACACGGGCAAACACTTGAGCTCCAGCCTGACGAGCTGCCCTGACAGCCTGGCCAAGATGCCTTGCCCCAAGAGCCATCAACAATCGACTTCCTTGCAATGTTTGCCTTGCCAAATCAGCCGAGCTCGCGATCAGGGATGCTTCTCCACAACCCTCCATGGGACGCTCAAAGCGCAACAAAGGCTGAGCGAATTCCTGACAAGCACGCTGCAGATCCGTACTGATCTTGACTGCAAAGGGATGGGTCGCATCCACCACCCAATCAAAACCTTGATGGCGATGACGAGCCTGATCAAGCACCCCGAGTATCCCTTCCACTCCGTCGAGGGGGCCCGTCCAAAGATCTTCCAAGGAAAGACCTGCGTAGGCCCTTGCGGCGCTAGCACTGACGACACTGACACTGACTCGCCATCCCTGAGCCACCAAAGCGGCCACCAAAACAGGCCCTTCACCAGTCCCAGATAGCAACCAGACATGCGGCTGGTCATTCCTGCAAGCTTGCATCAAAATGACTTTCACTCCAAGGGAAGGACATGAACCACTGCGTACTTGAAGTGGAAGTGATCCAGGCACCAACCATTCGTTATACCCAAGACAACCAAACACCGATCGCCGAAATGGAGGTGCGCTTCGATGCACTTCGTGTCGACACTGCCCCTGGTCAACTCAAGGTGGTGGGATGGGGCAACCTTGCCCAGGATCTACAAAACCGCGTCCAAGTTGGGCAAAGGCTTGTGATTGAAGGTCGACTACGAATGAACACAGTTCCCCGCCAAGATGGCACCAAGGAAAAGCGCGCCGAATTCACGCTCGCGCGTCTTCATTCCCTCTCCGGCCAAGCTGGTCAAACTGCTAGTAGCCCAGAACGACCTACTAGCACTACAACCAACCAGACCTCACGACCTATACCGATAGCCGAGACGCCAACACCCAAACCGGTAACAACTGCAGAACCAGAAGCTGCCAGCTGGAATAGTGCCCCACTGGTTCCAGACACCGATGACATTCCCTTCTGAACGCATTCATTACCCGAAGCTGTTCTCGTCTTCAAGGCCCTCAGCAGCTCGAGTCAACAGCTGGCCCAATTCCCTCTCCAGAGCAGCCAAGTCAAGGCGCAACTCAACCCAACGACCACGATCAATCTGCTCCAGCAACCAAGCTCGATCAGCATCCAACTGAGTGATCAACTCAGATAAGTCGCTATCAGAGGGATGAGCTGAAGCCATTGCAACGGATCCTTACCCTCAGCCTGGAGGCTAAAGCGTCAGAATAAACGCCATGAATGATCTGTTCTCTCCAGGCAGCCTCGTCACCGTGGCAGGTGGTGTACTTGCAGTTGTTGGTGCGGTGGCCTACACAAATGGCGATGCCAACCTCAGCCTGCCAACCATCTTCTATGGAGTGCCCATCCTCATAGGAGGACTAGCACTAAAATCCTCTGAACTTCCCCCTGCTAAACGCGTCACTCCAGCCGCAGTTCTGCGTCAAGCCAGGGAGAAGGGAGCACCGGAACTGGGCAAACTCGTCTGGGATGTAACCCGCTGGCGTTATGGACAGAAAGCCCATCTTGAGACATCCTTAGAAGCGCTCAAACTCTGGGATAAAGACAACCCCCCTCAGCTCCAAGAGATTGAAGAACTAGAAACTGCAGCGGGGTACGGCGTACGGTTGAGATTCAATCTGGGTGCTGTGCCACTCGATCTCTGGCAGGAACGCCAGGAACGATTGGGCCGCTTCTTTGCCAAAGGCCTGCACGCCGAACTGAAATCTCCAAGCGCGGGGGTTCTGGATCTCATCCTGCTGCCAATCAACAAGGATGATGAACTAGCAGGTCAAGATGGAGTCAGCTAAAACTGCTGCAGCGCTGGTTGAGCCCTGCCAAACCAACTCCGCGAGAAGGCTTACAGAGGATGACTCCCTCAGGGTTTCTGTGCTTAGCGAAGCCCTCCCTTACATCCAACGTTTTAGCGGACGGCGCATTGTTATCAAATACGGCGGAGCCGCCATGGCCCACGCCAATTTGCAGGAAGCGGTTTTTCGCGACCTTGCCCTACTCGTCAGCGTGGGCGTAGAGCCCGTTGTGGTTCATGGCGGCGGACCAGAGATCAATCAATGGCTGGAAAGGCTTGAGATTCCAGCCCAATTCCGCGACGGCCTTCGCGTTACCGATGCAGACACCATGGACGTGGTGGAAATGGTCTTAGTTGGACGCGTTAACAAGCAAATCGTTAATGGCCTCAACCAACTGGGGGCCAAGGCTGTTGGCCTTAGTGGCAGTGACGGGAGTCTGGTTGAAGCCCGACCCTGGGGCGACGGCAGCCATGGCCTCGTCGGAGATGTAGCCCGAGTCAACATCGATGTACTTGAACCAATTCTCACAAAGGGTTATGTACCAGTGATCTCAAGCGTGGCCGCCACTGTTGAGGGCTGCTCACACAACATCAATGCAGACACGGTCGCCGGTGAGATCGCCGCCGCTCTTGAAGCAGAGAAACTAATCCTGCTAACCGACACCCCAGGCATCTTGCTAGATCGGGATGATCCAAGTTCCCTTGTTCATCAGTTGCGTCTCTCTGAAGCACGCCAACTCATCACTGAAGGGGTGGTGGCTGGCGGCATGACCCCAAAAACCGAATGCTGCATCAGAGCTTTAGCTCAAGGGGTCGGCGCTGCCCATATCATCGATGGACGTGTTCCACACGCCCTGCTTCTCGAGGTGTTCACCGACGCCGGCATCGGCACAATGTTAGTTGGTCGCAGCTGAGCGATGCACGCGAATCTGGCCGAGGCTGAAGCCGCCCTCGCCCGCGGAGACTATGGCCAAAGCCTTGCTCTATTAGAGCCTTTGGCAGCAAACCATCCACTGCCCCATGCGGAGGGGGCCAGGATCAGAATGCTGATGGTTACTGCTTGGATGGGGCAAGGTGACGAGCGCAAGGCCCTCGCAACCTGTCGTCTTCTCACCCGCTGCAAAGACCTCGAACTTCGCCAGAACGCGAAACAGCTACTGATCGTGTTGGAAGCACCAAGCTTGCAACGACCTGCCAACTGGTCGATACGCTTGCCGAACTTAAACATGACAGCCACAACGGCTGCACGCCCTGTTTCAGCCCGTCGACCTTCACTGCGGTCAGCGCCGCCGCCACCGCCAGCCACCGGACCAACAAAAGCCCCCAATCTGGGCTTCTTAATCTTGGTCTTGCTCGTTCTCATCGGGTTAACCATGCTGCTCAGTGGCTTGGCCATACCACCGAGATAAGCCTCTTAAGGCCAAACGAGTGAACCCAGTAACCAGCCAAAGACTCACCAACAACCCTGACGGGGATCTGAGTTGGCCTCTACAGCAAGGCGACCCTCAGCAGCTAGACCTTGATCGCAAACGCTCCAGCCGACTCGAGGTTGGCAACCCTTGGGTCATGGAGCTGTTGAAAACCAGCCTGATCCTGCAAAACGTTCAGCTCAGACTCGGCTTCGGCGTGCTCAAAATGCCCCTCGAACGGACCTCCAACAACATCAACCATTGAAGAAGATGGCCTAATCAAAGCTGAATTGGATCTGGGTCCACCGCTAAGGAAACCCCACGGGGCAATCCATTCCAAAGAGTCGATCCTGATGGCAGCGGCAAAGGACTCTCCTCCGGACCATGCAATAGCAGTTGCCAACGACTTCGACCAGCGACCCGTGCAATCGGAGCTGGCGCTGGTCCTACAAGACACCAACCCTGAGCCTCACAAAGGGGTTTGATCTGTTCAGCGAGAACCGCAGCAGCTGTGGCTGTCACGGCAGCTGAATCACCTGACAAACGCAACAAACAGGCCCGGCTATAAGGGACCAAACCAGCCTCATGACGAAGACAGGCCTCTTCTTTCAGAAACTCGCCATAGCGACCATCCACCAAATGGTGAATCACAGGATGATCAGGGCAATAGGTCTGAACAAGCACATGACCTGGCCGCTCGCCACGTCCTGCACGACCAGCCAATTGCATCAATAGCTGCAAGCTCTGCTCTCCAGCTTGTAAATCAGGGCGATGCAGCAAACCATCTGCAGCCAACACCGCCGCAAGAGTGACCCGAGGCAAATCCATACCCTTGGCCAACATCTGGGTGCCAACCAGCACATCTGCCTCCCCTGCTGCAAATTGTTCCAGTAAACGGCGATGCCCATCACGCCCAGCGGTGCTGTCACGATCGAAACGCAACAACCTCAGACCCTTGAGCTCCTCAACGAGATGCTCCATCACGCGCTGCGTGCCTGCACCGAAGGGTTTGAAAGCCTTCGATCCACATTTATGGCAACTGGACTCAACCTCAGCGCGATGGTCACACCAATGGCAACGCAACCACTGGTGCCCTTGACGACTGCGATGCACCGTAAGCGCCACATCGCAGTTAGGACACTGCACGACCTCTCCACAGCTACGACAACTCAAAAAGCTGCTGTAGCCGCGTCGTGGCACCAACACCACCGCCTGTTCACCGGCCTCAGGCAATGCCGAAAGACGTTCCATCAATGGACGGCTGATCAAGCGACGATGGCCATCAGCCAATTCCTGTCGCATATCAACCACATGCACAGGCGGTAAGGGCTGATCGGAAATGCGACGGGTCAGTCGAGCCAAGACAAGCTGGCCTTGAGGAGCGAGGTTCTTCCAGCTGACAAGCGAAGGCGTAGCGCTTCCCAGCACCACCCTGGCGCCAGTTCGCCTGGCCCTATCCATGGCCATATCACGGGCGTGGTAGCAAGGCATGGGTGACTCCTGCTTGTAAGAACTGTCGTGTTCCTCATCAAGCACGATCAAACCCAATGGTGCCAATGGCAAAAAGACTGCTGAACGAGTACCAACCACCACCAATGGAGTGGCAGCAGTAAGCCCCTGCCGCCAGGTGCTCACCCGTTCACGATCGGAACAGCCACTGTGATATTCCAGAACCTTGGTTCCGAAACGGCGACGGAAACGATCGACCAACTGAGGGATCAAACCAATCTCCGGCGTGAGAATCAAGCAATGACGACCGGCTTGCAGTTCTCTTGCCGCAAGCTGCAAGTAAACCTCTGTCTTGCCCGAGCCTGTCACCCCCCAAAGCAGCATCCCAGTACCAAGAGGCTGGGATTGGAAAGCCTCCACAACCTCCTGCTGTTCAACAGTCAGAGACTGAGGCACCTCCAAATCCTGATCACAAACATCTGAGCAGGAAAGCCCGTTGGAGGCATCAGTAGGTTGACGCTTTTCCCTACGAATGAGACCTCGCTTGATGAGGCCATTGACAAGACCAGACCCGAAGCCAGCAGCCTGAAGATCCCTCTGCCATGCACCACCACCACCTGCAGCCAAAGCCGCCAGCAAATCAGCCTGACGCTGAGGAAGATTCTGGGGATTGATCGCAGAAGATTCGAGTTGAATCCACCAGAGTCGACGGGGCTCCGCCTGATGAGACTGCCGCTGACCGAGCCAACCAGGCGGCAAAGCTGCTTTAAGCATGCGAAATGAACTGATATGGCAATGAACAGCCATCGCTTCAATCCAGCCAAACCAGAGAGGATCTACCGCCGCAGACTGCACAAGAGCCTCGATGGCCTCTAAGTGACGCGGCGGTGCTTCACTCCCAGAGTCCTGGCCACGATCAACAGGAGACGAGATCCGCCGATCCATCACGAGGCCGTGCATCCTTCGTCCCCGCAGGCGAACGACTACGAGATCCCCTAAATCCACCCCTAACCGTCTGCTGTCCACATAGGTGAAACACCGCCCTTCACGGCCTGCCTCCAACCAGACGTCCACCTCTGCGCAGCGTTCGGGAGGGCAGTGGGGCAGTTCAGCCGGATCAGGACTTGCAGGCGTCACAAGTTTTTTTTAGAATGTCAATGTTGGACAGTCCAAAGGCTGTCGTCGGAACCAAGCAGAGTTCCGTCCAGTGGGAAGACACGCAATTCGAGCCTCTATAGGGAACCCTCTATAAAAGTTCAGTCGGTCTGAGAAAGCCCCTGACAGCCCTGCTTTGGTCCATAAAAACATTCCCTGTTCCTTTCGCTCCAAATCAGAGCATCCCAAGTCTCAACCTGGACAACAGGATCGTCAGGCTACTTCTAGCTCAGATGATCACTTGTTTACGAGGTTCTGATCTGATGCTTTGAGCCGTCGGTGCTGCAGTGGCCACTTTTGCATGGTTTTGCATAAGCCTGGGTTCTGCTCCCTCATTCCCACTTTCCTCTTTCATTCCCTCCCCTGCCATGAGTCCTGCAGCCACCCAAGCAGCAGCTGCAAAGGCCCAGCCAAAAGCCTCTGCAAAGACTGCCAAACCCCAAGTGGCCAAAGGCACGGTTAAAGCCAAAGCCAAGAAAGTCAAGGCAACAGCAGCCAAGGCAAAGACTGCTGCCAAGCCGGTTAGCTCTGCTGCAAAAGCGTCCAGCCCCAAAGCAAAAAAAGCAAAAGCCACCCCTACCCCTACTGTCAGCAAAAACCTTGATTTAACGGCTGACCAACTTCTTGCTACAGCAGCGACAAGCGCCCCTAAGGCCAGCGCTGAAACTGAAAGCAGCCAAGCTGCTGCTAAAGCAACCAGCGAAGCAGACGCGAAGGCCAGAGCTCTAGCCAATATCAAGATCGGTCCTAAAGGCGTCTACACCGAAGATTCCATAAGGGTTTATCTCCAGGAGATCGGCCGTATCCGCCTGCTGCGTCCGGACGAGGAGATTGAACTAGCCCGCAAAATTGCTGACCTCCTGCATCTAGAGGAACTGGCAGAGCAGTTCAATAGTGATCACGGTCACTACCCCAACAACAAGGAATGGGCTTCCCTTGTTGAAATGCCCAACATCAAATTCCGCCGTCGCCTGATGCTGGGGCGCCGAGCCAAGGAAAAGATGGTGCAATCCAACCTGCGGCTGGTTGTTTCGATCGCCAAAAAATACATGAATCGAGGCCTGTCCTTCCAGGATCTAATCCAAGAAGGCAGCCTGGGATTAATTCGTGCTGCCGAAAAATTCGACCACGAGAAAGGGTACAAATTCTCCACCTATGCCACCTGGTGGATCCGTCAAGCCATCACCCGAGCAATTGCGGATCAGAGCCGCACAATCCGTCTTCCTGTTCACCTCTACGAAACAATCTCACGCATCAAAAAAACAACCAAAGTGCTGAGCCAGGAGTTTGGCCGTAAACCAACAGAAGAGGAAATTGCCGAAAGCATGGAAATGACAATCGAAAAACTTCGATTTATCGCAAAAAGTGCTCAACTACCCATCTCCCTCGAGACACCGATTGGCAAAGAGGAAGACTCCAGACTTGGTGATTTCATCGAATCTGATACTGAGAATCCAGAACAAGATGTTGCCAAAAATCTCTTGCGAGAAGATCTAGAAGGTGTTCTCGCAACCCTCAGCCCCCGCGAACGTGATGTTCTGCGTCTGCGCTATGGCCTTGACGATGGCCGCATGAAAACCCTCGAGGAAATTGGACAGATCTTTGAGGTCACACGAGAGCGCATCCGTCAGATTGAAGCCAAAGCCCTACGCAAACTTCGTCACCCGAATCGCAATGGTGTTTTAAAGGAATACATCAAGTAATCAATGTAAAAGTCAATCCAGAAAGGGGGCTTAAGCCCCCTTTCTCAGTGCAGGAGATCAAGAGCTGTCAGCCACTGATATCTTTAATTCCTAATATCAATAAAGCAGAAAAGCTATTTATGCCAAGGCCGCGAAAAAGCAACTCTCAATCTGATCAAAGGCACTCCAAATACTTTAACTACTATGACCATTCATATTAGATATAAAATACCTCCATCCTTCTGACAAAAGCCAAAACCTTTCCATCAAGCTAGCGCCTCCGCATTCAATACAATCAAGCCACTCATTAGGAAAAATTTTATTTTTTAGCATGCAATCTGGAGACAAGTTAAATATATTCCTGATCCCTTTTTCAATAGTTGGGAAGTGATATTTGCTTCCCAAAAGGGAGCTCTTGCATCTCTTGCTGGTCTTGGGATAGGAAATGAACAAGACCTATTGATTGAACAGACAACCGAAAAACCTCCCTTCCCTCAGAGCATTAACGGATTAGCAGCCCATCGCGAAGATCGTGGGGTCGACTGCTTAATCTGGAGGGCTGGAGTTCTGAACACATGGTCCTCACCCAACTGCGCATCGCCTCACGCCGAAGCCAGCTGGCCATGGTGCAAACCAATTGGGTGCAAGCGGAACTGGAGCAAGCACACCCTGGCCTTTCCATCTCGGTAGAAGCGATGGCAACCCAGGGAGACAAAATTCTCGATGTCGCCCTTGCCAAGATCGGCGACAAAGGCCTGTTCACGAAAGAGCTTGAAGCTCAGATGCTGGTAGGGCGTGCTGATATCGCTGTTCATTCCCTCAAAGATCTACCCACCAATCTTCCCGAAGGGCTCATGCTTGGGTGCGTGACTGAGCGAGAAGACCCAGCCGACGCTCTGGTAGTGAATCAAAAGAATGCCGAGCATCAACTCGACACCCTGCCTGAAGGGGCAATCGTTGGCACAAGCTCGCTACGGCGTCTCGCCCAATTACGGCATCACTACCCCCATCTGGTGTTTAAGGATGTGCGAGGCAATGTGATCACCCGCCTTGAAAAACTGGATGCCGGCAACTATGACTGCCTGATCCTTGCAGCAGCAGGTCTGACAAGGCTTGGCTTTGGAGATCGCATTCATCAGTTGATTCCCAGCGAGATCTCCCTGCATGCCGTTGGCCAGGGAGCCCTAGGCATTGAATGCGTGGAGGGTCACCCCGAAGTCCTCGAGGCCATCAAGGCACTGGAACACATACCAACAGCGCAGCGCTGCCTTGCTGAGCGGGCCTTACTAAGAGAACTAGAAGGGGGCTGCCAGGTCCCCATCGGTGTCAATAGCCGCATCGAAGCCAACGAATTACTGCTCACAGGCATGGTTGCCAGCTTAGATGGCAAACGCTTGATACGTGATCAGCAGCGCGGCCCAATTGATCGCTGTGAAGCCATCGGCAAGGAACTCGCTGAAACCCTGAAATCTCAAGGCGCCGGAGAGATCCTTGCGGAGATCTTCGCTGCTGTCAGACCAGAAGCCTGACTCCTCTCAATCTCTATTGAGCCAGCTAGCGAGATCACTCAAGCACTCGTCAGTCTGTTGGCTGCGCTAACAAGGATCAGCGCAGGATTTCCACAGTTGTTCCCACCTCGACGACGTCAAACAACTGACGTACATGCGCATGAAGCATGCGCACACAGCCATTGGTGACGGCAGCTTTTGCATTGACCCAGTAGGGCCATGGGGTGCCATGAATGCCGAATTGGTTCTGACCACTTTGCAGAAAGCCAATCCAGCGATCGCCAAGGGGACTAGCAACCCCAATCGCAGGATTCACTCGCCCAGATTTGGTGCTCTGATATTGCGGATTGATCACTTTGTTCTCCACCTTGAAGACACCTGTAGGAGTAGGCGTACGAGGATCACCAATAGCAACCGGCCAGGGGCCAAGCTTCTCGCCATCGCGGATCACACTGATTTCACGACGACCTAGCAGCAAGACAACTTTCGTACTGATCTCAGGCGATGCAGACACTTCAGAGTTATCCGCTGATTCCTCAGGCGATGCAGACGATTCAGATTTTTCCGCTGAGACTTCAGGCGATACAGATGCTTCAGTGTTTTCCGCTGGGATCTCAGCAGATACTTGAACGATGCCTGGCAAAGCAACAGCTCCCGCCAGGATCAATGAAACAGGCAACAGCGAAAACGGACGGCGCAACAGGCTTGACACGGGCCAGCAAAGACTGATCAGTCTCAAGATAAACAGCGAGCAACAAAACCGTTCAGGCAATGTTCATTCGCTGCCAACGACCATGGCCGCAAGGATCAATCAACCAGTTTTGGATCGATCTCAGCGAGATAACGGGCTTCGCAGGCCTTGATAATCTCGACAGCCTTTTGCACCCCTAAGAAGCCGTTCACCCTGCAGGTACCAGGCTTTTTAAGGTCCTTGTAGTGCTCCCAGTAGTACTGGGTCTCCTTCAGCCATTGCTCTCCGAGCTGTTCAAAGCTGGTGATGTGGTCCATGCGCTTGTCATCAGCCAGCACAGCGATCACTTTGTCGTCGACTTCACCACCATCATCAAAGGTCATGATGCCAATGATCCTTGCCTCAACAATCGAGCCAGGCACCAGCGGCTCTGTGACACTGACGATTTCGATGTCGAGTGGATCACCGTCTTCGTCCCATGTACGAGGAATGCAACCGTAGGCAAAGGGATAAGCCAGGGAGGAGTAGCCGACACGATCAAGCTTGAGGTGGCCTGTTTCCGTGATCAACTCATATTTGTTGATCGTGTTGGAGTTGAGCTCCACGATCGTGTTGAGCCGCAATTCCGATTCATCTGCAAAGGCAGGCAACACATGCAAGAGGTTGGGAGTGCTGCGGCTTGGAGCCTGATCGATGTTGGCCATAAGTAGCGAAGTCGCCAGCGGCGCATCCTACGGGGGCGCCGCGATCAAGCTCATCGCTGCAACGAATCCAAAGTGATTGATTCAATAAAAGATGCTTAACACTATCCAAAACCAAGAGTGAACCAAACCAACAGCTGGCAGAGCAGTTGGTTTGGTTAAAAGAACAAATAAAAAGATTAATGATTAACCATCTAAACATCAATCAATAACTCCTCGTTAAAAGGGAAGCCTTTGGCCAATCTTCTTCTCTGCTTACATGAGACAAGTCAGAAGATTTTAGGCTTAACAGAAGCACCCACATTCCCTTCCACATTAACCTTGCCATCAATATTAACTCTACCTTGCACTTTTAGCGGAGATGAATTTACCACATCCACCGGTGTTCGAATTTCATCCACACTCACACTTCCTTTAATCTCTTCTACCAACACTTGGCCGAGGATCGGCAGAGCCTTATTCGAGTTAATCGTCACGCCATTCTTCACAGCCACATCACCTTTAACAGAGAGTGGCTGTTCGGCGTTGATGTCAACGGTGGGCAGATCAATCTGATCCACTTGCAATCCACCAACGATGCGAATTGGAATCGGCCGGCTGAGCAACTGCAGCGCTGTTGCCGAAAGCATGCCGATCGAAATCAGCAGAGCGAAGGGCCATCTACCGACGATGAACACTTGAAGCCACAACGGCGTGTCTTCTTTTTGAGTGAATGGCTTGCTCTGCATTGGACAAGATCTACTGCCCTATTGATACAAGACCAGCACCTCATGCGCTCATTACCCACCAGCTAAAACTGCGCAACCGAGACACCGATCCTGCTGTTCGTTTTGGCGAAACAGATGTGGGCAGGTCGAAAAGCCACATCTTGCCGTCATGCTGTTGGCAGCATTGAACAGCTCAATCCCAGTGCAGCGTTCGCGTCGCCTCGCCTTATCGCTCACTGGTGCTAAGGCTCTTGCACTAGCCAACACTCCCATCCAGCCTGTTGCTACTCAAGAAGAAGAAGGCAGTGCAGAAGATCTAGGCGTGATGGAGATCAAGCTTAAAGACGCTGTGTGGTTCAACTGGGGTTTCCAAGGAACACTGCAAGGAGCAGGAGCCCCCAATCAAGCAGGCATAGGGGCATTTCTTCCCATTGCTGTTGGTGAGATCAGCGTCTTCTTTATCGATGCCTTCGATGCCTTCGATGCCTTTATTTACAGCACAGCCAGTTGTCGCCAGCTTTGATACAACTAGCTTCCCAAATCTCAAAACTATCTATTGCTATTTCTGTGCAGACGCTGTGAATTAATCAAGTCATAATAGATGCAACTATCTTATGCTACTAACCTAATCATTATAGTAGCGCAAAAGATTCTTTAATCACGGCAATTAAGCACCATCCCTCCAGCCCAACAATTCTTCTCGCCCGGACTGCCCGTATCAGCAACATCAAGCATCTTAAACAATCCAGGCACACATAAAATGCCATCGCCTGTCTCTACCCAGCCAGGCGCACATTTAGAGCCCGGCTGTTCAACAACGATCTCATCTGTTGATACTTGATCATTCGGCACTGGCTGACTGGTTACTGAATTAACTTGCACTCGCTGAATAACTAGAGGATTAGTGGCTGTTGGATTCATGACCACTTGATTATTCTTCAATTGATCACTAGCTACGCCCCTAGCATCAAGCTGACTTTCAGCAACTTGCTTAGTGAGAACATTACCTCCAGGGATTATCCCCATAGTGATAACAATAAACACCAAAAGCATTACTCCAATGGCAGCCAATATGCCGTTAACACCTTTCATTTGCGACGTTCTGCTGTATCAAGCATAACGGGCCCTGGAGAAATCCCAGAAGAAAGAAAATAATTAGTAAGAACATCTAACAGCAAAGAAAGATGCCATTCACCCAATGCCCTTCCCTTCAATGCAATTGATTTGATCTAGTAACGGCAGCAGACGTTTTCAACATAGCGCCAAATCTAGGCCAGGAGTATCTATTAAAGTTCTTGTAGATGCTCAAGCTTGTCTTCTAAGTAATCAAGGAAAGGCTTGCTCGATAAAGGTTTTCCGGTTACATGCTCCACCAATTGCTCAGCATTCATCATCCGGCCAATCGGGTGAACATGTTCTCGCAACCAAGCCAACAGCTGATGCTCATTACCATGAGAAACATGTTCCTCAAGTGGTCCAATCGCCTGCTGCATGGCTTCTGATAGCTGGGCACTAATCAGATGCCCCATCAGATAAGAAGGGAAATAGCCAAATAAACCTTCACTCCAATGCACATCTTGCAGACAGCCCTCGCCATCATTTTCGGGAATCACACCAAGCAAATTGCTATAGCGCTGGTTCCATTGATCAGGTAAACCCTCCACCGGCAAGCCTTCTTCTAGCAGCGCAATTTCAAGATCTGTTCGAATTAAAACATGCAAGCCATAACTGAGTTCATCGGCTTCCACGCGATTCAATCCTGGTGTTAATGGGTTCATCGCCAGCCAAAGCTCATCAGCAGAGCTGAGTGGCGCGCCTACAGAGGCAAAATGAGGCCACCAGCATTCGCAAAAAGCCCTACTGCGAGCAATTCTGTTCTCCCAAAACAGAGACTGACTCTCATGCACCGCCATCGACGTGGCCTGGCCCAACGGCCAGGCAAACCATTGATGACTTTGAGCAGGTAGACCCTGTTCATAGAGGGAGTGTCCCCATTCATGGGCGGTGGCCAAAAAACAAGACAAGGGCTGCCCAGGCACCACTCTTGTCGTAAGTCGAAAATCCTTAGGTCCAAGGGTGATTGAAAACGGATGGGGTGATCGCGCCACGCAAGTGATGCTCAGATCCCGACCCCATCCCTGCAGCAAGCGCTCACAAAGATCCTGCTGAGTGGTGTCAGGCAAATCCCATCCCAATGACACCGCACGAGAACGAGCCCAAGCGCGTGCCTTCTCAACTAAATCAGGCAATCGTTGACGTAATGGAGCAAACAGCTCCTTTAAACGCGCCAAGGTCAGATCCGGCTCAAAAGGTTGGGCCAAACTTTCCCAGCAGCTGCGTTGTTCTGCCAGCTGCTGCGCCTGCTCCTGCCGCAAGCTGATCAGATGCTGCAAAGCCGGCGCGAAGCAGGAAAAATCAGCCGTTGATTTGGCTTGCTGCCATCGGGCATATCCCTTTGCCTTCGCAGTCGCGAGCGCTCCCACCAAAGCAGGATCTAGGCGCTGCTGTCGCCTGAGGTCTTGCTCAAGCAGCTCCAGGTTGCGAGCTCGCTCAACAACTTGGATTGGCTCCAACTCCCCCGCCAAACGAGCTTGCTCAAATTCGGCTCGAACCTCCACCAACAGCCCCTCAAATTGCGAACTGCTTTGACGAGCATGCAATTGCTTGGCCAGAAGGCTGAGTTGCTCACCGCGCCAAGCTGCGCCGGCAACAGGCATGCGAGTGTTCTGATCCCAATAGAGGGTGCTTTGAATCGAGCCCAAAAGCTGGGTCTCGTGCAGATATTCACCAAGTCGTTGCCAAGCCAGCGCAGGCAAGGGCTGGATCCATGACTGCATCAACCTTAAACAGACGAGCGCCCTCAGGCCAAAAGTTCGTCGTTCTTGACTCCCCCTTACCCCTTAAAAGAGAGACAGAAGAGAGGTAAAAAACTAAAACCGCTTCATGCGGCAGCGACATAGCTGATCAAGGGATTCGCGGCCAGTGAGCCGCAGGCGCAATCGAGCCCAGATCTTGTAGACCCCATCCACAACACGAGCAACACCAGGCCAGGCCGTGGGTGCATAGAGCCATCCCCAATCCACCAATTGATAAGCCTCGCGAAAGACCGCGACATCTCGCACGACTTCACCATTGCGACGCAACGCATGCATGCGCCCCATCGCCTGCCGATAACTGATGCCAGCAAAGGCCTCAGGGTCATAGTTAGGGGAATCAATATCAACAAAATCCAAGCGGCCGTGACGATCATGAGCGCGTAAAAAGCTCACTTCACGGCAACAAAAAGGACAAGCCCCGTCAAACAAGAGGGTGAGCTCAGGTTCAACATTGACGGTGATCTCCTGTTCCAGGTGCATTCCTTGCGGCATCAGTCATCAGTCAATGTCATCCAACCACAAAGGAATTCCTCACCATTGCTGGCCATCAAGGCATAGGTCATCCATTGGCGAGTGTTGTCTTTGCCAGCGAAAGGTTTCGAGACAAGCCATCGGGTAGATATTTTTCAGCTGCTTCAGCCCCCGCTGCACATGGAGAGAGGCAGAGCCACTCGCAAGCGCAGCAAGCAAAGCAATGATCGCCAGCAGGCCCTTTCAGCGAAACAGCACGCCCCATTTCTGCCAGCTCAACTATGTAGACCAAACTTAGGCAGCCAGTCACTCCCCCCAACAGCGATGTCTCTTCAGCAAGCGTTACACCAGCTGGAGATCGTCACGACAGGAGAAGGCTTCACAGACCTCACTGCCCAACTCAATCATTGGATTGCCTCCTCGAGAATTAAGCGTGGCGTTCTCCACCTCACGGCATTACACACAAGCTGCAGCCTCACCATCAACGAAAACGCAGACCCACGAGTGCTCACAGATCTCTCGGCTTATCTCAAGGCTCTCGTGCCAGAAGAGGGCTTCCGGCCGATCAACGGCCTAGGCGAGCGGCGTTCCTATCTCCATGACGATGAAGGGCCAGACGATATGCCCGCGCATATCCGCACAGCTCTCACCTGCAGCACTCTTAGCCTCAGCATTGATCAAGGCAGACTGCTACTAGGCATCTGGCAGGCGATTTATCTCTGGGAACATCGCCGGCATGGAAGCCACAGGCGGGTGGCGATCCACGCGATTGGCGAAATGAACAGCCATGAATGATCTGCCTGATGAATTGTTAAAGCGACTTGATCGTTATGCCGCGATGCACGGCATGGATCAAAAACAAGCCATCGAGCATCTACTACGAGGTGCCCTCAATCTCGCCATTCCTGATCTCTCGAAATCCAAAACAGACAAGCCAACTGCTAGCCAAAAAGAAGCAGCACCAAGCAGCACAGCCAACTTATTCGCACGCCGCAATGGTTTCAAACTCAACCAGTTGGTGCAGCAACGCCACAACCCTGATGCCTGGGCTGAAGATGGTGGTACTGAGACCGACGTGGATCTGCTCGTTGATCGTCTCCACGATCTAGCTGAGTCACCAGATCAAGAGCAATCGATGCCAACAGATCCAACATGATCCACACAAATGCACTGCCCAATGTGCATCGTTGATCGATGCTCTGACAAGACAACCCCTCGACAACGCACCACAGCGCTCAATCACTACTGGTTCAAAGAAAAATTGTTTAGCAGTATCCGACCAGCTCGGACATGGGACAACAGCATTGGATTCAACTGCCGCAATCACTCATGGGGGACAACATCAAATCACCCTTCAGCCATTGCATCATTAGAGCAACACAACACAACCTCATGACGGCAACCCTGCTTACTGCTGAACAGCTCTCTTCCGTAGCTGAAAAGCTGCCGGGGTGGACCCTGGCGGATCAACGGCTGCGAAGGCAATGGCGCTTTCGCAACTTTGTGGAAGCCTTCGGTTTTATGACCCGTGTGGCACTGCTAGCTGAAGCCATGAACCATCACCCGGAATGGAGCAACGTCTATGCCACTGTGACGATCGAGTTGACGACCCATGACGTCAACGGACTGAGCGATCGTGATTTGAAGCTCGCCGAAGCAATCAATTTGCTGGAACCGGGCTAATCAAAACTCACTCAGACGAAACTGCTGCCAGCATGGAATCAACGAGCGGCTGTGGTTCCAGCACCCTCCCGCTCCCCTGACGGCAAGCCCATGAACGACGCAATCGCATCCGAAGCAACCACTCAACCTGATCATGGCGAAGCGCTCGAGCAAGACCGATGCGTACCGGTAACAATCCTCACTGGCTTCCTAGGCGCCGGCAAAACCACCCTGCTCAACCACATCCTCAGCAATCAGAAGAGCCTAAAAACCGCCGTATTGGTGAATGAATTCGGTGAGATTGGAATCGACAACGAGTTGATCGTCAGCACCAGCGAGGACATGGTTGAACTCAGCAATGGCTGCATCTGCTGCTCGATCAATGGGGAGCTGCTCGAAGCGGTTGATCGGATTCTCGAACGTCCAGACCCAATCGATTACCTCGTTGTGGAAACCACAGGCCTGGCAGATCCGTTACCCGTTGCCATGACCTTTCTTGGCAGTGAACTGCGAGATCAAACCCGCTTGGATTCGATCATTACCTTGATCGACGCGGAAAACTTTAACGACCAACTCCTGGAAAGCGAAGTCGGCAGAGCCCAGGTGATCTATGGCGACATCCTGCTGCTCAACAAAACAGATCTCGTCGCTGAAGAGCGATTAAAAGAGGTTGAATCCAAGTTGGCAGACCTCAAACAAAATCCCCGCATCCTTCGATCAATCAAAGGAGATGTGCCCTTACCGCTGCTACTAAGCGTGGGCCTGTTTGAAACCGATCGCGTACAACCAGCAGACGTTGCAGAGAGCCACGGTCACAGCGACTGTGATCATGAACACGGACACTCCAGCCATGTCCACGACGACGATCACAGTCATCACAGTCATCACAGTCATCACCACGACGATCACAGTCATCACCACGATGACCACCCTGATCACCTAGCAATCGAAGGCTTCACATCCCTATCCTTCAGCAGCGATGACCCTTTTGCGCTGCGGAAGTTCCAAAATTTCTTAGACAATCAACTTCCTGCAGAAGTCTTTCGTGCCAAAGGGATTCTCTGGTTCAACGAGAGCGAACGCCGCCACATCTTTCATTTAGCCGGCAAGCGCTTCTCCATTGATGACAGCGACTGGCCCGCTGAGCGCAAGAACCAACTGGTGTTGATTGGACGCCAACTCGATCACGACACCCTGCGACGCCAACTTCAGGCCTGCGTAGCCAAGGACGCCGGCAAAGGGTTCAGCTGAATCCAACCAACAGGCAAACAGATCGACAACTTCGCCCACTGCTTGCTACTCAACAGCTGCATCAATGGCAGTTGCTCAACCCGCGCCAGGAGGAGAACCTGAACAACAGCTTGATCAACAGCGCACTCAATTCTGAGGCAATCAAAACGACTGCACACTCGCTGGTTGTGTTTGCTGTGCTGAATTGATACTTCAGTATGAACAAAATCAAGCTTCTGATACCTCCTTATTGAGATCTACCTGGCTAAAGTGTTTCTTCAACGGAGAGGGCCATGCTTGAACTGCTGACCGCCATCACCGCCCTGGCCCTCGTGATGCTGGCCTTTTGGTTATTGGCCGATTCCGATGACGACAACAGCGGCGGCGGACTGATGGAACCCTCACTTGTGCCTATTCCGGTACGCGAGCGACGCCCCTAGAAAACCACCCCTCAATCAACAAGCTGGAAGGGAACTCGAGCACAACAAGAAGCTGCAGGCCAGCTTTCAAAGTCATCGCAGAGCAAAAAGAATGTCGTGACTCACAAAGCTGTTGAACGCAGTTGAGGTCATGCTGAGAAAAGTCTTCACCGCTGCAGAACTCTGCCAATTCCACCCAACTTCACTTGCTCAACATCAAAACCTTCTCCCTGATGGCCTCTAACGGTTGAGATTGATCGCCTGATGACCCAAGACGCCGTCCCCTCAAACTACGGCTCGAACCGCCTGCGCAAACGCCATTGGCAACCAGACCGCCTGCTTCTCAACAGCATGGCCATTCTGCTTGCTGTGCTTGCTCTCTGGCCTCTGATTGGTCTGATCCGTGAAGCACTGCAGGGATTCATCAATGGATCGGCCAGCCTTGGAGTCGATGGCCCACAACAGATTCAAGGGACCTTAACTCTGCTGATCGGGACATCTTTATTGGGTGGCCTACTGGGAACTGCAAACGGCTGGTTATTAGCAAACTGCCGCTTCCCAGGACGTCGAGCCCTACGAGTGGCTCAGCTATTGCCCCTCGCAACACCCGCCTACCTACTCTCGGCCATCCTGATCGACCTTGGCAGTCGCAATGCCATCCGAATTCATGGCATGGGCTGGGGGATTTTGATCATGGCGCTGACAACCTATCCCTACGTTTTTCTCCTCAGCACTGAAAGCTTTTCAATCTGCGGACGCCGCCAACTGGAAGCCTGTCGCAGTCTTGGGGTTGGACCGTGGAACAGTTTTCGACGCATTGCTCTGCCCATGGCTTTGCCAGCGATTGGTGCCGGGATTGCCCTGATGGGCATGGAAGTCGTCAATGAACTCGGGGCTGTAGCACTACTCGCCATCCCAAGCCTGTCAGCTGGCATCGTTGAGACCTGGCAAATGGAAGGCAATCCTGCCGGTGCAATTGGACTAGCAATGATCGCGCTGATCATCGTGATGTCACTGGTGGGGTATGAACGCAGACTGAGACGACGCAGCCGCCGCTGGACAGAGGGTGTCGCTGGTGGCGATTCTCCAGCCTGGCAGCTTCACGGTGTACGCGCTCTGTGCGCTCAGTGCCTAGGCCTCATTCCTCCCACGATCACTTTGGGCGTGCCCCTGCTGTGGGCCATCCTCAATCTCGATCAACTCGAACAAGGGATAGATCCTGATCTAATCCCACTGACAGAACGCAGTCTTGGACTTGGGCTGGCAGCAGCAAGCCTTGCCGTGGTAGCAGGTCTGACCCTTGCAATCGCCAAGCGTTGGTCATCAACTCGCTGGATGGGCAACCTCTCATTTATGGCAGGGATTGGTTATGCCATTCCAGGAGCTGTAATGGCCATTGCGCTGATGCCATTCAACGGTGCTCCATGGAACCTCGCATGGATTCTGCTGCTGCTGTGGGGCTATAGCGATCGCTTCTTGGCAGTTGCAAAAGGAGGACTCGACGCTGCCTTCGAGCGCCTCTCCCCAAACCTGGATGAGGCCGCTACTGGACTTGGCTGTCAATGGCAGGAGGTGCTTCGACGCGTTCATCTGCCTTTGCTGAAAGGTCCACTAGCGGTAGGAGCACTTTTGGTTTTTGTCGACACGGTTAAAGAACTACCTCTCACATTTGTTCTGAGACCCTTTGATTTCGACACCCTTTCTGTACGGCTGTACCAATACGCCGCAGATGAACGCATGGCGGAATCGATCTTGCCAGCACTGATTATCATCGCTCTGGGATTAATCGCTTCGCTGGCATTGGTCCCAGGGCTCGATCAAGGGGAACAAAAAAAGCCTCCTTTAAGCAAAGAACCACTCACTTAGTTTTCAATACTTCAAATGATCTTCAACAAGAGCTTTGGGTCGGATTCAGAAAGGCAGACTTCATTCAAAACCACAGACTCATAACAAGCGAAAATTGCGAAGAGAGACTCGACAGACAAAAAAGTCTCTCCTCCAAAACACTTGCTACAGACAAATCACTTATTTGATACGAGATTAGCAGCATGAGAAGACTAAGGTATTGGCATCTTTTGATTGACTACCAAATCATGGAAAAATACCATAATGTGCTTCTAATACGCCTATTTCTTGGCCTTGCCGCTTTCCTTGCTCTGCGATTAGTCGGGGTTACAGTTGAAATGGATTCGCCAATTTGGTATACAACTAATGCGCCACTTGGCTAAACACACAATCAAGCAAACTCTCTCTTAGGCCTATACATTGAACGTGGCTCAAGTTGCTTCGAGACTATTAATACATGGAGTCTCTGATGCTTACACTTGCTGCTATTGGCCCTGATATCAGGCAACGACTAAGCGTCTTTTCTTTTAGCAAAGTTGCAGGGGATGAGTTCATTCTGTCCAGACGATTGGAGCTGTTCATGACCAAGGTGAAGCATTGATTTTTCAACCACAAAATTAGCTAAAACCCTTTCGCCTCAGCTCTCTGGGATGAAAGGGACACGTTTCGATTGAACTGAGAGGTGGTGGGCTGATCTTGTGGATTGGGCTGATCCTTTGTCTTAGGCAAAGCCAAAACATTAAAAGCCAATGACCAGCGCTCTCCTTCACCTCGAAAAGGCATCACAGAATGAGGTTGCCATGCCGGGAAAACATAAAACTCACCTGGCACTGGCAAAACATAGTGCGCCATTCCCGTGCGAAAACTTTGGATGTGCCATTCCTCAGGGCCATGAAAACAAAGCTGACCATCAAAACTCTCTGACCTGATTTGAGATGGCACTTGCAGGAATGCAACACCCGAAAAACTTCCACCATGGGTATGGGTCGGGTTGTAATCACCAGCACGTTGGCTGTTCAACCAAACATCCACCATCTGCAGCCGATAGCGGCCTGGTGTCCATGGGCCACGTCCTTGCAGAGGTTGCCGATCAATCACATGACGAATCCAACGTTCACAACCAGGCAAGACAGCTTGATTGCAAAAATTCTGAACTTCTAGTTGCTTGAGAGCAAGCTCTCTTTGTTGGTTGAGTTGCCCAGCCAGCTTCGCCGATGCATCAGGGCTGTTTTCTGGATTCGCGAGCACCTGAGCCGCAAGACTCTGCAGGCTGCTGAGCACTGAGGGTTCAAGCTCCCCCTTGAGGATGGACCTTGGGAAAAGGTCAAGAACATCCATGGTCAGTTTCTTTGCTAGCAACAGTGTGATGCATGCGATACACATTTATGTTCACAATGAACCGGTGCTTAGCGAAATTTACGAGCATAAGAAGATTTCAGAGAACTTCTTGCGGTGCAAACTAATACAAGTAAATTAAAAATTTTCACCAGAAGCGATGATGAGCAAAGTGTAAAAGCCACTGCATGAAAGAGAATTAGCAAGTTGCTATTCTTTGAGCTCAAAGGGAAATTTTTAGCTCAGAAGCCTCTCTTCTCAGGCTTTAGCCTCCAGCCATGATTTCATAGATTGACAGTCATCAAGCGAAATTCTACCCCTAGAATGCCCCAAGAAACCAGAGCCTCTCCAACACTCTCTAAGGCAAGGCTCAAGCAACTTCGCAACAAGAAGTGCCATTGATTCCGATAATTGACTCAGCCTTTTCAGCCATGCAGAAAGGCTAAAGACCAAACCATGTCGAGCAACAAGGCAGCCCGATTGGTCTCGACTCAACAACACAGAGAATGTGCTACTTAGAGTCGCAAGATTTATTAATTCTGCACCCAATCTTAACTCGTTAATACGGGTTTCAGTCTTTTATAGACAATTTAATTTTTGAAAGCTGAGACATCTCATCACCTCATTTCATTCGCCGTCTGCCTCGCTAATGCACCTTCTGTCGCTTCAATAACGCACGATCCCCAGCAACCGCAGCAGCGGCAAGCCCATCGGCAATCGTTGCGATCACCCTGTAGCAGAGCACCACCGCTAACAAGTGAGCTTCCGGTACCTCAGAGCCCACTCGCAACAAAAGAGTGGCTTCAAAAACCCCTAGCCCTCCAGGCGCTGCAGGAACGACCAAGCCCACAGTCCAAGCCAAGGCAAACGCTGCCAACCATTCCCCCATCGACAAGCTGGTGCTCAGCGAAAACGCCATCACACAACACCAAAATCCAGCAAAGCGAAACGCCACGAAGAGCATCTCCATCACCAGCGAACCCCAGGGGTAGTCGTCTCGTCCACTGCCCAATGATTCTGCTGAGACACCACCAACCAGACCCGCATCAACCCGATCGAGCTGCTTGGCTTTGGCACGTTCTAAGCGTCTGAGCAGGGGCTCTCTCCAGCGAGGTATCAACAACATTGCTGGCAAGCAACAGGCCATCGCAAGGCCTGACTGCCAACCTCCGAAGGGAACCCAAAGCAGGGCCGCTACGGCCATGAGCAAGGGCTCGAGCAACACAGAAGCCAATGCAGGCCCGGCCCCCAAATGGGGCCTTAACACCCGCATTCGCTCAACCAAATGCCAGATCCCGCCAGGCAGATACTTGAGCAGATTGCTACTCAGGAAAAGGGGAATCAGTGATATTTGCCTGGGTCGATGGCCCAACCAACCCACCAACACTCGCCAAGCGAGTGCATTCACAACGAGGCTCGACCAGCTGATGCCCACGCCAAGCACCAGCCACCAGCAGGCCAGGCCACTCAGGGAAAGCTGACGCAACTGTGCCCCATGGCTGACCAATGCCACCGCCACAAAGGCAAGACTTGCGAGCGTGATCAAGAGTCGAAACCCACCCTGGAGAGCCACCTTGCCCAGCCAAAACCTCAACCCCCGTCCATGGCGAATCAAGCCTGAGATCACCATGTCCAATCCTCATCTGCAACAAAATCCTCCGAAGCCAACAACACTTCACGGCGTAACTGCTCCAGAGAATGGCCCGTCTCAACACTGAGGCGAAGGAGATCGTCATGCTCCGGCTTGACAGTGAGGATCCCTTGAGGTCGCCGTACCTGCTTGACACGCACTGAGCCCCATGGCGTGGGACAGGATCCCCCACGACGAGGCAGCAACCACCGCCCATGAGAGTGCTCCCGCAACCCCAGAGTCGTTCCCTGAGAGAACCAAACCACTCGCAACCCAGGAGCCTGTTCAGCAGTCACCAATGCCTTCACACTGACCCCCTGGCGACCTTTTTTCATCTGCACTTGCTCAGAAACAACATCCAACGCTCCGGCATCCCTCAACTGATCACTGAAAACGGCAACGTCCTCAGGTGTGGCGTCATCAATCCAGGCTTCCTGCACAACCACCGGCTGCCATCTCAAACCAGCCATCTCTTCTTCAGATCGCTCTCTTGCGAAACCATCGAGCTCACAGATGCGCAGGATGTTTGGGCGATCAAGGGTGCGGTGTCCCAAACCCACGCCAATCGCGTTGATTCTTAGCGAGGGAGGCTGACCAAAGCGCTCTGCCAGCACAGCCATCAAGGCAAGCCCCGTCGGTGTGGTGAGCTCACAAGCCGGGAGGTCATCACCAACCTCGAGGCAGATTTGATGTCTTCGGGCTAGTTCCAAAACGGCCGGGACCGGAACCGGCAAGAAGCCATGAGCTGTTGCCGTCTTGCCTCGCCCCGCCGGAGGTACGGCGCAGACAATCTGTTCGGGAGCCAAGTGCTCAACAGCCGCACAAACGCCCACCACATCAACCAAAGCATCGATCATGCCCACTTCATGAAAATGCACCTGCTCGATGGGGTGACCATGAACCGCAGCCTCTGCTTCCGCCAAAGCTTTGAACACCGTCAACACCCTGGCGCGCAAAGGTTCTGACCAATCAGCCTCCATGATCAGCGCTCTGATGTCATGCCAAAGCCGATGAGGAGGCTCCAAGTCGAGCCCTTCAACGGATAACCTCAGGCCCCTCAAGCCAGCGCTGCGGTCCTCTGCGACCGTAAGGGCATAACCCTGCTCAAGGCCAAGTCCTGCAAGGGGAGCCTCAATCACGGCCCGAGGCACACCCAGATCCAAAAATGCGGCCAGGAGCATGTCACCAGCCAGACCAGTTGGGCAGTCAACAAACAGGGCCGTCATTGCCCCTGGGGGAGTCCCTTGGGAAACTGACCAAACCAAACATGAACAGAGCGCCAATACAGCTTGTCGACAGCCAAACCAATAGCAATCACGACGCCTAGATAGACAGCCAATGCAGCGAAGGATCTAACACCAAAGCTTAAGCAGAAAGGTTGGATCAACGACATTCAGTTATTGGGCTGGCTACCGCGTCCATCCCTTCGAACCAGGGAACCTCTTCCACCTCGCCCCTTGCCACCGCGAGTAGGCATCGGCCCCATCACTTCATAGTCTTCAAGGTGAAGCTGCTGCCCACGACGTCGCACCTCCAAACTCACAAAATGACGCAGGTTACTGAGGGGCACATCCCCTTTTAATTGCAATTTGAACGGCAATGGTCTACTGCCATCAGCCCTAGGCTTCTGGCGAACCTTCAAAACCAGGTCACCGGTTTCAGGCCTGGTATAAATCAATTCACCACGAATAGAAAAGTAGTCGTCCCCTTGAGGAAGCTGATCTTCAAGTTCCAAGCTGGAATCACTCGAACACTCTGAATCACTTTCATCAAGCAAGGTTTGTTTCAGGGTGCTGGGCTCCCAGATTCCAGAGATCTGTAGATGGAGATGATCCGCTTCGCGGCAGCGTGGATAGACGACCCATAGATGAGGTTGATCCATTGCTAGATGACGACGCATCAAGGTGAGCACCCGGCCTAGGACAACAGCCTCAATCTCAACCCCTTCAGAATCCACCAGGAAACCTCGAGTGAACTGCTCAGAATCTTGAGGCCGATAAGTGCCTCTTACGACACCGATGGCCCTGTACTGCAACGGCTCAGTGGCCGCAGGAATCGGATGGTCGCGCATCGAAAAAAAGGGCATCCACTGGCCCAATTGGAAATCTAGCCAGCATTCGTGAACCGTCCCAGACTGACCAGGTAATTTTCTGCTCGCTGAAGTGCTTAAGCCCGAAAGGATTTTGCCCTCCCGCGGGATGATCCTTCTGATCACTGGGCTCATGACCGCCTCAGCACTGGCCTGGTTTGGAGCGCAATTGATCGCACCTGAGTCAAGAGCTCTAGGCAATCGGGAGATCCTCAATCGGCAGGTGAAAGATCTGCTAGATCAACAAAATAATGGTGATCTGAACACAGAAGAACAGCAGAAGCTGCTGGAGCGATTGCTGGTCCTAGGTCGCAACGAGGAAGCAATGACCCAAATTGAACTGCTAATGGCCAGGCAGCCAAAAACCTGGTTATGGAAGTTGATGCTCGCGGAACTCAAGCGCGAACAGGGAGATCGCGATGGAGCCCGGAAGGACATCAACCAGCTAATGACCATCCAGCCTCACAACCTCGAGGTCCTGCAACTAAAGATCTTGCTTGACCTAGAGGCCGGGAGAGAAAAAGCCGCCGTTGCTGAACTCAAAAAGAGATTTGAGTCCAAAACGAAAGGCAAGCGCATACCCATAGGGCTTCTCCTGGCAGATTTGCAGCGCCAGACAGGACAAACCAAGGCTGCCGCTGAGCTCTATCGCGTTCTATCGAATGAATCACCAACAGATGCACGTCCCTTGCTCGCTCTTGCTCTCATGCGGCAGGAGCAAGGCCAAGACCAGCAAGCACAAACTCTGCTTCAAGAAGCTAGAGAACGCCGCAAAAAACCAGGCGAAGCCGATCCCCTGATTGATGGCCTGGCGAGTCAGTGGAGGCTTAACTCAATCCGCACAAAAGGTTCAAACAGTGTCCTCAGGGCTGAGTCGCCGAAGCCTCAGAACTCTCCAATTCCAGGGCCTTGAGGGCTGCATCGATTGCATCAGAAGGAACTGTGGCATCGTCCATTGCTGTGGACCTTCGCAAACGATTCATAAGGTCCATCGGATTGGTGGCATCGAGAATTGTTCCTTTGTCGTTGTTCCCCGGAACGGTGTTGTAAAGATCACGCTCCTGAGGTGTCTGATAGTCACCTGAAAGCTGTGCTTCAGCACGATCGACAACTGTTGTCAGGCTGAGCAAGGCAATTGGCAGTGCAGCCAAGCCAAGCTTGCGCAAGGTATGAAGACCTAAGGGGGCTCTGTTGATCAATGACGCATCCCCAAGTTAAGTAAGGCTAATGCTAATTGTCATGGTCAGATTTCCATGACCTGTGCAGATCGCTACCTGGAACGTCAACTCAATTCGCACCCGCCTCGATCAGGTGCAAGCTTGGCTACAGGATGCCCAACCCGATCTGCTTTGCCTCCAGGAGACCAAAGTGGATGATCCGCTGTTCCCTCACGAGGTCTTTGAAGCTCAGGGCTATCAAGTGCACTTTCACGGACAGAAGGCCTATAACGGCGTTGCAATCGTTAGCCGCCAACCTCTCGAAGATGTGCGCCGGGGCTTCACTGGTGAGCTCCCAGAGGATGCCGAAGCCTTGCAACTGGGAGAGCAAAAGCGCGTCATCAGCGCGCTCGTTAACAACATTCGTATCGTCAATGTCTACGTTCCCAACGGTTCCGCTCTGAAATCAGAGAAATATCCCTACAAACTCGAATGGCTGAGCTGCCTAAACCGCTATCTGAGTGCACAAGCGAAACGGGATGAACCCCTCTGCCTCGTTGGGGATTTCAATATCGCATTGGAAGCAAGAGACATTCATCATCCCGAACGACTAACGGGAGGGATTATGGCTAGCGAGCTTGAAAGAGAGGCTCTTCTAAAGGTTTTAGGAGACCGGCTCCACGACGTGTTCCGCGTGTTCGAACCAGATGCCAACCATTGGAGCTGGTGGGACTATCGAAGTGGTGCCTGGGACCGTGATCAGGGTTGGCGTATTGATCACATCTACCTATGCGATGAGCTTCTCAGTCAGGCCAGAAGCTGTGTGATTCACAAGCATCTAAGGGGCCATGAAAAGCCTAGTGATCATGCCCCGGTAACCGTAGATCTCAACTGGCCTCCAACTGATGACGATGAGGAGATGTCGGAACTGTTCAGCAATTGAAGGACATGGCTATTTAAGGCAATAGTCGCAGTCAAGGATTCACCTCCGGAGCAGTCAAAATGCCTTGGCTTCTGAAGGCATCTCAAGACCTTCTGAAGTCAAGATGACCTGGCGCCGAGCAGACTCACCACAGCTTTTTGGAGTGGGGAAAATTTTGTCAGGATTGGCCCGTCCATCTGGATCGAAGGCTCTTCGTAGCAGTTTCATTGTGGACAGATCATCCGCTGCAAACATCCAATCGAGATAACAGCGCTTATCAGCCCCAACCCCATGTTCACCAGTGATGCTGCCGCCAACATCAAGACACTCACGCAGAATGGCTGACCCCAGATCCCGAACACGAGACTCCACATCAGGCGTGTCTGCGTTGTAGAGAATTAAAGGATGCAAATTGCCATCGCCAGCATGAAAAACATTGGCCACCGGCAACTCATACTCTCGACTAAGCCTCTCTATTGCCGTCAGCACCCTCGGCAAAGTGCTGCGTGGCACGACACCGTCCTGCACGTAATAGGTGGGTGAAATCTGCCCAACCGCAGCAAATGCTGACTTGCGTCCCTTCCAAAGCAAGGCACGGTCAGCAGCCTCTTCTGCACGACGAATGGTCCTCGCTCCTGCCTTGCTACAAAGTCCACTGGCCTGGTCTGCGGCCACAGTGACTTCCGCCGACTGACCATCGAGCTCAATCAGCAGCACAGCCGCGGCATCACGAGGGTATTCGTCGAAGCCAAACAGATCATTGACTGCATTAATCATGAAGTTGTCCATGATCTCCATACCCGCAGGTAAAACTCCGGCGGCTGTGACCTGGCAGACCGCCTCGCCAGCAGACTCCATGGTGGGGAAATCTGCGAGCAGCACAGTCACATGTTGCGGCGCCCGCAAGAGCCGCAGAGTGATCGCTGTGGCGATCCCCAGGGTGCCTTCGCTGCCAATAAATGCCCCACGCAGGTCGAGCTCCGCATGCTCCGACAATCCACCACCGAGGAGGGTCACCGTGCCATCAGCAAGCACTACTTCAAGCCCCAGAACATGATTACTGGTGACGCCATATTTGAGACAGTGCACACCACCTGAGTTCTCGGCCACATTGCCGCCGATGCTGCACACCACCTGACTGGAAGGATCAGGGGCGTAATAAAACCCTTCGCCAGCGACCGCCCGAGTCACCCAACTATTGATCACTCCTGGCTGCACCGTAATGGTGTGGTTATCAAGGTCCATCGAAAGGATCCTGCGCATGCGACTGGTCACCACCAACAGCGCCTCTTGCTCCACTAATGCACCTCCCGAGAGCCCCGTACCACTACCCCTAGCGACAAAAGGGATGCCATGGCGATGACAACAAGCCAAGATCTGAGATACCTCCTCAGTGGTCTCGGGCAACACTGCCAAAGGAGGACAATGACGATCGATGGTTAACCCGTCACAGTCGTAAACGAGCAACTCTTGCCGCTTGGAGACCACCGACTTCTTCGGCAAAAATCGCCTTAAGTCCCTGTCTAGAGCAGTCCAGTCGTGGGACACCATGCCCGCGCATCTATCCAATAACCTAGGCAGCAAAACCAGAAGTAAACGGATGGCCTGACACAGTTCATCCGCTTCTGACCGTTTTGGGTCAAGATGGCGAACGGTTCATATCAGCCACTTGGCTTCGGTCCCTGTGACAGCTTCAGCCTTGAACACCAGCCGCTCCCAGGCGATTTTCAGCGCCGCCCAGCGCTTAATGCCTGGTGGCGTTAGTTCTCCAGTGCGAGCATTCCGCTCCGTAGGCGGTCAACCGATCGTGTTTGACCGCGTAAAGGGTGCCTACGCCTGGGACGTCGATGGCAATCGCTTCATTGACTACATCGGCAGCTGGGGGCCCGCAATCTGCGGCCATGCCCACCCAGAAGTCATCGCTGCTCTACAAGATGCGCTTGAAAAGGGCACAAGCTTTGGTGCCCCATGTGAGCTAGAGAATCAACTGGCTGAAATGGTGATCGACGCCGTGCCCAGCGTCGAGATGGTCCGTTTTGTGAATAGCGGCACTGAGGCCTGCATGTCTGTACTGCGCCTCATGCGCGCATTCACTGGCCGCGACAAGCTCATCAAATTCGAAGGCTGCTATCACGGCCACGCCGACATGTTTTTGGTGAAAGCTGGATCCGGGGTGGCAACTCTCGGTCTACCCGACTCACCAGGGGTGCCCCGCAGCACCACCAGTAACACCCTCACTGCGCCCTACAACGATCTCGAGGCAGTCAAAGAGCTGTTTGCCGAGAATCCTGACGCAATCAGCGGGGTGATCCTTGAGCCGGTCGTAGGAAATGCCGGATTCATTACTCCAGAGCCTGGTTTCCTGGAAGGTTTACGAGAACTCACCCGTGAACACGGAGCCTTGCTTGTGTTTGATGAAGTCATGAGCGGGTTCCGCATCAGCTACGGAGGTGCTCAGGCCCGCTTTGGCGTCACGCCTGATCTAACCACCATGGGGAAAGTGATCGGTGGTGGGCTCCCCGTTGGTGCTTATGGCGGCAGAGCTGAGATCATGGAGATGGTGGCCCCCGCAGGCCCCATGTACCAAGCCGGCACGCTGAGTGGCAACCCGCTGGCCATGACTGCTGGCATCAAGACCCTTGAGCTACTCAAGCAAGAAGGCACCTATGAGCGCCTAGAAAGCACAACGGAGCGCTTAATTAACGGCATTCTCGAAGCAGCCAAAGCAGCAGAAGTCCCCATTAGGGGCAACAGCATCGGTGCGATGTTCGGCTTCTTCCTTTGCGAAGGCCCAGTACGGAATTTCGAAGATGCCAAAGCAACCGATGCCGAACTCTTCGGCAAGCTGCATCGGGCCATGCTCGAAAGGGGCATCTACCTAGCCCCAAGTGCCTTCGAAGCAGGCTTCACATCCCTTGCCCATTCCGAAGCAGACATCGAAACCACCCTGAAGGCATTCCGCGAGAGTTTTGCCGCAGTGGCTTGAACAGACAACGAGAATAGAGAGCTGTTCTTACAGCTCTCCTGCGTAAATACAAACGAGCCGAAGCCAAGGTGCTACATCTAGAACTAAAAGTTGAGAAGCGAGAGTTAATTCAATTCTCGTTTTATAGCAAGCCCTAATTCTGCCTGTGTTCGCGGAGCAGAAGCCTCTCAAGAAAAGGAAAAAGCTGGATAAGTAGAGCAGTTATTCACAAGCTTGGACAGACTGTTGATTTGCCTGAGCGAATTTTTGCGTTTGCTGATCAAAAAACCTTTGATAAGCAGCTGGCTCAATATTCTGACCATTAGCATCCTTTAGGAACTGCTTATAACTATGCCAACCAGCCTGAGTAATAAAGTAATTGATTCCTTGAACACAAATATCCTCGAAAGGAGAATCATTATTACCTGCGTTCACTTCAGGCAAAGGCCTGTCTGGAAGACCAGAAGAATAAGCCTGCGCAAGGCCGATCAAATCCCCCTCTCCATATTGAAAACCAATCAACTCAAAGCCGATCGGCATTACTGGAGTTGCCGATGTCCAACCAGCAATTAAAGCAATTGCCGGCAATCCGGAGTTTGATGCAACCGGCGATTCCGTTGTGGATGTGCGATACATATCATCGTAATAGCTTGGGGGTTGCCAAGAACTAAGTGGCATTAGCAAAGCATCAATACTATCTTCTCGCATCAATCCCTCTACATAGTTTCTATTCTTCTCAAAAGTCTTTAAGGCAGAATCATATCGATCGCTATACTTTGGCGCAATACTTTCCATATACCCTATGCAGGCTTTCTCGCCTAGCCGTGTGCGACCAGACAAGCATATGTCCTGAAGGCTCCTTCTGGTCGACGCAAAAGAACCTAGGTATTGATCAATATCTTCCGCCTCGCCCGCCATATTATTGTCTCTGTTCGTGTCGAATAAGGGCAGATTGATTGCAACAAGCGATGCACCCTTTCTCTCAAGCCTGGCTTTGACCTGATTGAATAGAGCCATTGAAGTCTTGTCGGTGGCGTCAAAGACCTCATTGCCTGCAACACTGCGAATCACGCCAATTCGCCTTCCATCAAGGGAAGCAGTTTTTAAATTATTTGCATAAGAATCTGTGCGCGGTACTTGTTTCGTAAAATGATCATCAGGATCAGATGTGCTTGCTATCGCAGCAAGGCCAACAGCAAGATCAGGAATCGACCTTGCCATCACTCCTGCTACTCCATCCAGGTTGCCTCTCGGGAGAATTCCTGAATGACTAATCAGCCCCGTGCTTGGGCGAATGGCATAAACCCCGTTGAAGACTGCAGGCACTCTGACCGAGCCACTGTTGTCCGTGCCGATCCCCAACACAGCAAAGTTCGCACTCACCGCAACCGCAGAGCCTCCACTTGAGCCACCGGAATTTTGATTAGGGTCATAAGCATTGCCAATTCTTCCGCTACGACCACTAATTCCTTCCCCACCAGAAGCAAATTCATCCATAGCGGCTTTACCAATAATGATGCCGCCAGCGGCTCTTAATTTATTAACCAAAAAAGCATTACTGATTGGCTGAGAGCCAAGCAAAGCCAACGACCCAGAAGTGGAAGGAGTGTCAACGGTATCAATATTATCTTTAACAGCAATCGGGATGCAATGCAAAGGGCCAATCAATTTATTGCTTTGTTTAAAATGCCTATCCAAAGCCTTTGCCTGCCTGACTGCATTCGGATTAAGTGCAACAAATGCATTAAGCGGAGCTCCTCTTTCGAGGCTGAAATTATACTTCTTGATTCGATATAAATACCTCTGAATTAATTGCTCACAATCAATCTCTCTCTCTTTAAAAGCATCATGGATGGATTCAATTGTAGACTCCTTAATCCCAAATTTCTGACTACCAAACTGGTTGGCCATAGACTTCTCAGCCATAAGACAAGTCATGCTCAGAGCAAGCGCAAGCCTTATGCCTTGATTAAATATTTTCGGCCCCTTCGAATGATTCATGTCTAATACTTAAGCAAAGAATTTTACTGCCCCTACTATACACACAGCAACATTCTCAAGAGCATTTCGTTATCGATAATTTTCAAATTGAAGCGGCACATCTAAATCATCTTCCTTGCTTTTGACTAACTGAATCGCGGCTTGCAGATCATCCTTGTTTTTACCGGTGATCCGCAAACTCTCTCCTTGAATCGCCACGGTCACCTTCTTGAGCTCATCGCGCACGGACTTACTCAACTTCTTGGCGATCTCCTGGCTTAAACCCTTGCGCAGCTTCACTGCCTGCTTCACCCGGCTGCCACCAACCGCCTCCGGCGTCTGAAAATCGAAGATTTTGAGCGAGAGGTTTCGTTTGGTGGCCTTAGCTCGCAGCACGTCCTCCACCGCCTTCAACGTCATATCGCTGGCAGTGGTGATCAACACTTCGCTCTCTGTTAACTCGATCTCAGTATTTGAATCCTTAAGGTCGTAGCGCTGTCCAACATCCCGACGGACCTGATCCAACGCATTCACCAACTCCTGACGATCAAAATCCGAGACAACATCAAAGGAATAGGTCGCCATATCTAGAAACGGTTCTGAGCTCAACCTACCCAACATCTCAGCAAGATCAGGCCAACTTGGGCCTGATCTTGCTGAGATGGGCGAAAGGCTCAGGATTCTTTGCGGTTTGCCCCGATAGCGAAGCCTGCAACCAAGCCAATTCCAGCGCCACCCATCCCAGTCATCAACGCAAAACGATGCTGATCGGTCACCTAGCCAACGAAATGAGCACCAGCTGCAATCACTCCAAGTCCGCAGGCAACCATGAGAACCACATCCAAATTCGCGGGCTTCTTGATCAAAGATGAGCCTCTTTCGCTGACCCTGCGGACCTTGGCCTGCGCTTCATCAATCTCCTGCTGGAATTTTTCCAAGTCTCTCTTTGGGTCGTCCATCTCAAATCAAGCGAAGGAGGCGTTGGCGGTGCGGAGTTCCGATCGACCCAGGCGTTGCAAGAAGTGGATCAATCCCTTCACCACTGCCTGATAAACGGTCCGCTTCTAAACAGAAAGTTCTCTACCATCAACCCATTAACGGTATTGACACAGCCTAGAGAACCTTTGTTTTGAGGAACTAAGCATTTTTAGGCCCTAATTAGCGAAACTCCCTTCTCATGGTTCACCCGGTCGTTGTCGGTTGCTTGGCCAACTTCCAGGCGAAGCGCATTACTGCTGAGAGCGATATTTAAAATATCTGCCAGAGACAAGAAAGCCTGCGAACTAAGCCCAACAAAACAGCTTTGCATCCTTCAGCCAACCAATTGAAGCGCTAGTGAATCCCCCAGTGATCAGCCTGAGGTTTCCATTCTCCTGGAACCGATTGATCCCCATCACCCGGCCACGCAGAGAGTAGTGAATATTTAGGGATCTGTCATGCGCAGAAACACTGCTCATGGCGCTTCTTTTGCCACTAAGGCAAGTAACAACTACTACATATGGAGATGGCGGGAACTCTCGAACAGGCAGGGTTGAATGGCCCCTCACGATCCAATGACGAGAAAAAGTCCCATCAGCAAGGCCCGGCGTCATCAGCAAGGGCTTTTTTGTTGCTTCTCATGATTTAGATCCTGCAGCAAAGTTCCCTAGCCAACCCTGCTGCAGGATCTAAATCCAGCGCAAGGGATGGCTTCTCTGCTTAAAACTCAAGGCAACCAGTACGAACACTCACAAAACAGAACCCTTTGAAACGAATGACCAACAACCCTGAGCTAGCCGAGTGCTTGAGAGCTAAACCAGCTAGCGAACAGCCATAACAAACTCAGCCATCTGATTTCTGAAAAGCCTTGAGTGCCGAAAGCAAAGCAGCTGGGCTTTGAGGATCAACCATCAAGACACTTCCTGCTGGTGCAGCAGCCATCTGCTCGCCCATAGCCATCCATTCTTTAGCCAACAAAAGCCTCAAAGCCTCCTCTGCTCTGGGGCTGGCCTCCAAAGCCCGAGCAATCTCCAGGGCGGCTTCCGCCTTGGCGCGAGCAAGGGTTGACTGCTGCTTTGCCTGGGCGTCAGCTTCTAGCAACAGGGCTTCCTGCTGAGCGCGAGCATCTAATACCAAGGCTTCAGCATGACCACGAGCCTCATTGAGCTGAGCCTCTTTCTCGCCCTCAGAACGAAGAATGGCAGCACGTTTTTCCCGCTCTGCTGTCATCTGCTGTTCCATCGCTTGCTGCACCCCTCGCGATGGAACAATGTCTCGCATTTCCACTCGCGTGACTTTGACCCCCCAGGGATCTGTGGCCTCATCCAACTCCCTAAGAAGGCATTCGTTCACTTCTGTACGGGTGGTAAATGTCTGGTCAAGATCAAGCTTGCCCATCTCGGCTCGGATCTGAGTGAGAACGAGATTCACCATCGCCGCCTGCAGATTATCCACCGAGTAATAAGCACGAGAGTGTTCAAGTAGCTGCCAATACACCACCGCATCCACCTCGATCGAAACGTTGTCACGAGTGATGCATTGCTGAGGAGGAATATCCAAAACTCTCTCCTTCAACGACTCGTAACTGACCACCTTCTCAACCATGGGGAGAACAAAAGAAAGGCCAGGCTGCAGTTCACGATCGAACTTGCCGAGCCGCTCCACCAAGCGCGAGCGTCCACCACTCGTAATTTTGACACTGCCACTTCCCAACAAGGCAACTAGCAAGAGAGCTGGCAAACCAAGAAACGCTTCCACAATGTTCTTCCTGTGTAGGCAAAACATAGGTCCGTAAACGAACCACGGCAAAGCCCTTCCAAACAGCTTTCTCTTCTCCAAAGTAGATAGAGAAAGCCCTGCACCCTATCCCTTGCCTTCGCCCACCTGGATTCCTCTGATCTGGCTCGCCGTAGCTGGCCTACTCCTAGCCATTGAGCTAGCTCAACCCAGCTTCGATGGCCTGATGTTCGCAGCGCTTGGGGCCTTAGTGGTATCGATTTTGACTGCAATCACTCCCATGCCACTGATTTTGCAGATGATCTTCTTCCTGCTGATCACGGTTTTAGGGACTCTCTGGCTGACTCGTTGGTCAGCCCGCCGCAACCCCAGTCCAGATGGGCTTCGCCAACGCGAGGATATCGCCGAAGTTCTGACGCCAATCAAAGCTGGAGGAAATGGGCGTGTGCGTTGGCATGGGCAAAGCTGGGCCGCCAGTTCGATCGACCTGGAGACTCCAATAAACGCCGGTGATCAGGTCGTGGTGATGGGCCGTGAAGGCACACAACTACAGGTTCTGCCACTGCCGCGTCGCTGAACTCAATCAAAGAACAAAAGACTCACAACCTTGCCCATATCCTCAGCAGTGCGACAACTAGTCAATAACGTCTCACTGTCATGGAAAGCAAAGCAGATCAATTGGTCACAGCGACTGATGATCTCCTGATTGCAAAGACTGCTAGCCATCGGTAACGACAGCTCATCGTGCTCAGGTTTTTCGATGAGATGAAGCACAGAGTCGAGCTGATCGCGAATCTCAGGGGCTTGACGATCAAGGCTCTGGGGAAGCAACACAGTGAGGCAAGAGGCATCCGCCTCCAATACCCCACGGATCACCGCCGCATTCACCCCCTGTGAACCTGAGGTAATCAGAGAATGACCCTCTTGCGCAAGGGAGCGTGCCATCAATTCAACAAGATGTATCGCGACCACCGGCACATGGCGACTGCCAAGCATGGCAATGCGGCGCTTGCCCTTGTCCTGCAAGAGGGCCAGCTCTTGGGCAAGGGTATCGACCCGATCAAGGTCAGGGAGATCCAGAGACTGACTCAAGGACATCCCCATGACGATGGATCGAAGCTAGCAGTGGTCATCGACCCTGCATAGGCAACCCCAGAACATCAAACAAACGGTCCAAGTCACAGTGTTCATCCACCAATCGGAAGGAATAGGTTGCTTTAACGGCCTCATGCAGTCGCACATGACCAAAGGCCTGCTCAATCACTTCCACGGTAGACAGTGTGTCGTGATCCACCTTGAGTAAAGGAACCTCAAGTTCTTCTGCCCTACTAATCAACTGCGGCAAAGGTTGCCCTGCACCAGTGAGGATCAAGCACTGAGTCGAAGCCTCAAGGGCCGCCAACTGAATATCAGTACGGTCAGCACCAGTCACCACAGCCATGTTGCGACGACAACGGAAAAAGTCCATGGCGGAATTCACATTCATGGCTCCGATACTGAGAGTCTCAACCAGAAGCTCAAGTCGCTCAGAGCAACAGATCACCCGGGCTCCTAGGCGCCTAACCAACTCACCCACAGTCACGCTGCGCAAGAGTGGCGAATGGGGCATCACTCCAAACACCGCCAATCCAAGGGCCTCCAGGGCAGGCACCACATTGGTTTCTAGATCATCAATTTCATCTGGTTTTACCGCATTCAAAACGATGCCCACCAGATGATCTCCAAGCTGCTCCTTCGCCGCTAACAAAGCATCTACGCTGCGGCTGTCCTGCCAGAGATGCACCAGCACGACGCGGGCATCCAAGCCATGGGCCAGCTGACCAAGACTAAGACCGTAAAGCAGGCCTTCATGCAAACTACCGGCTGCTTCAAGAATGGTGAGGCCCTGAGCATGAAGATCGAGCTGTTTGCATAGGTCCTCAAATCCTTTGCCAGCATCGATTTGAGACATGGCCAAACGGTGATCAGCCGTTGCCTTTGCCAGGAGATGCAAAGAGGGAATCAGCTGATGCTCAGACAAACCCAGGGTTGCACCAACAAAACGAACATCATCATCAATTAAAGGTTCTGGCAGAGGGGAAACTGCGGGATCCCATTCCACACTCGTGGCCAAAGGCTTCCCAAAGCGAATGGGCTGATTCGCCGCTATCAACTGGCGAGCGAGACCAAGAACCAATGCCGATTTACCACTGAATGGCTCACAAGAGCCAATCAGCAAGGTCTTGCCCATCAGTGGACTCCCTGTTCCTATAGCTGAGCAATTTAGGCGTCACCCACAGACTCTTCAGAACCCAACAGCAGCCACTTCCAGAATCGATTGGGCAGGTCTCCCTGCCCCCCAAACTCAGGCCAGTCCATCAACCAATCCACAAGTTGATGAGTAGACACATCAAAGGTGTATGTCAAAGCTTGGATGTCTGGGAAACACAACTGACAAGAACACAGCTCCAGTGGCGACCTAGCTCCCTGCCAACGAAGAGTGAAGCGATGAACACGACCACCTTGAAGAGGTCGCTCTCCTTTCAATGAGCTCTGAGCCAAGAGCCGCAGGGCTCGCTGCAAATCAGCCTGCCTGGAAAGGCCACCGCAATAGGGTGCAAACAAGGCCAATTGGGCCGCTTCGGAGGGAATTGGCAACGTCAACTTGAAGCTCACACCAAAGGATGCCCCAAGCTGAAGAAATGGGACAGATCACAACTCTCAACAACCATTGGTCAAACTGCCGCATCGGCATCACTGGAGCCAGTGGAAGTCTTGGCAGGGCCCTAACCCAAAAGTTGCGCTCTCGGGGAGCTGTTGTGATCGGATTGACCCATGGACCGATTCCCTCCGCAGAGCCATCAGACGATGCACCCCAGGAATGGGTGCAATGGAAATGCAGCCAAGAAGCATCCCTCAAAAGCACCCTTATGAGCCTTGACGTGCTCGTGCTCAATCACGGCATCAACCCGCAGGGACGTCAGACACAGAAAGACATCAAAGCGGCATTAGAAGTGAATGCTCTGAGCAGCTGGCGCTTAATGGAACTCTTTGAAAGCCTCGCCCTCAACGCAGAACCTTCCACACGCCCCCGCGAGCTATGGGTGAACACATCAGAAGCTGAAATCCAACCAGCCCTCAGCCCCACATATGAAATCAGCAAGCGGTTGATCGGTCAGCTGGTCAGCCTGCGCTGGAACAACCTCACCTCGAATCAACGCAAAGTCTTCAAAATCCGCAAGCTTGTACTTGGCCCCTTCCGCTCAGAGCTCAATCCAATCGGATTAATGTCTGCTGATCTAGTAGCCAGCCAAATTGTTCAACAAGCCGACCTTGGCCTCAATCTGATCATCGTCACCCCCAACCCTCTCACGTATCTACTGATGCCCCTGACCGAACTAGGGCGAATGATTTACTCCCGATTGTTAGGTAGTGGATCCACAGTCAATCAATAACAAGTCGACTCCAGCATTAGTCGCCCCGGTCAGTGAGAATGTCGCAGCCATCTGAGGTGACCACGATGGTGTGCTCCCACTGAGCCGAAAGACTGCCGTCTTGAGTCACAACAGTCCAGCGATCTTTAAGTGTGCGGCAAGCCTTACTGCCAGCATTGAGTATCGGCTCGACGGCCAAAGTCATCCCTGAACGCAAAGTGATATTGGGCAGGTCATCCGTGCGGAAGTTGAAAACGGAAGGCTCTTCATGCAAGTTGCGACCCACACCGTGGCCGGTGTAATCCTCCACCACGCTGTAGCCATGAGCCTTGACATGATCCTCAACAGCTCCTGCGATATCAAGAAGAGTGTTGCCGGCTCGAATTTTAGAGAGCCCTGCCATCAAGGATTCTTGGGCCACGCGACTAAGTTTCTGCCCAGATTCAGGCACCTCCCCAACGCAAATGGTGATGCAACTGTCACCGTGATATCCCTCGTAGTAAGCCCCGGTGTCGACTTTGAGAAGATCCCCGGACTTGATCACTCGCTTAGGGCCTGGAATGCCATGCACAACTTCATTGTTGATGCTCGCGCAGATCGAGGCAGGGAAGCCGTGATAGCCCTTGAAACTAGGGGTTGCGCCCATCTCACGAATCCTGCGCTCGGCATAAACGTCAAGATCAGCAGTCGTCTGGCCAGGCTCGGCCATCTCCATGATCTCGCGCAGAACCGTGGCCACGATGTGGCTTGCCTTGCGCATGATCGCCAACTCCCTTGAAGACTTGATTTCCACTCCTCGACGCTGTTGTATTCGAGGCCCTGTAGCCGTTGCGCGCGCCTCTGAAGTTGAGGCCAGCAGATCAGCGAAGAGGTTCATAGGGCTGAAGAAAAACTGATATGAAAAAATCAAATGAACGGTTATCGGCTCTGCCCGACTTCCATCTTTCCATTCGTCACGCTATCAATCTTTGTCCTAGGAACGGCGCGAATGAACCTCTTCAAGCAACCCTGCTAGACGCATCGCTGGCGTGCTGGGTCCATGAGTGGTGATTTCTTTGCTGATCTCAAGATGACTGCATGAGGCACATATCCCCTGTTGCGTCACTGACAAAAAATGTCCGATAAACAAAGTCATTGGCTAAGAATGACCACCGTGCATGAAGGTGAATGGCCTGCTCCCAAGCTGAGCTAAAGGAGGTTCTACGCCATGCCCTTTAACTACTATGGATACTGATCACAGGCGCAAGAATGCTGCCGAAGGCTCCCTGACTAAATGAAATTCCCAGAAAGCTTGTGAGCTGACCCCTCGCAATGGCCAAGGATCGACTAAGGAGCTTTCACCGCAAAGCAATGGCAAAACTACTCAAGGCAAGAATGATCAGCAGGTAGAGTTGTCGTTTGGCTAGTTAACCCGGAGCTGGGATGACGGCGGATTCGAAAGACACCTCCATGAGCGAAGACAACACTGAAACGGCAACAGCAATTGAGAACAGCTCAGCCATGGTGACTGATGTAACAAGCAAAAGTGCCCCAAACGTCAGGCTCAGCCCTGACGCCCTGATCAAAGAGTTCGAGGCCACACAGCAGAAAAGTGATTTAAATGACATCTACGTGGGAGACACCGTCCGAGTAGGAGTACGCATCAGTGAAGGCAATAAGGAACGGATCCAACCCTATGAGGGTGTTGTTATTGCAAAGCGCCACGGCGGAATTCATGAAACCATCACCGTGCGCAGGATCTTCCAAGGCATCGGTGTCGAGCGTGTTTTCATGCTGCATAGCCCTCAGGTGGCCTCCATCAAGGTGGAGCGGCGAGGTAAAGTGCGAAGAGCGAAGCTTTTCTATCTGCGGGAACGGGTGGGTAAGGCCACCCGCGTGAAGCAGCGCTTCGACCGCTGAGGTTTCGGCCTCGTTCAATCCAAATGCCATCACCTCTGTGATGGTCGACGGGTCCATCGCCTTGCGCCGTTAGTTCAGTTGGTAGAACGCAGGTCTCCAAAACCTGATGTCGGGGGTTCAAGTCCTCCACGGCGCGTCCGATGGCCCATCCTGCAGTTTCCTCGTTCCGAGAATGGAGTTAGATCTTCAACCTGGTGATGTCGTCAAAGTGCTCGAGTCAGCCGCTCTTGGTTGGGTTCGTGCACGCGTCATTCGAGTCAAATCTGGTGGTCGTGTGGTCGTGCAAAGCGATCAGGGACGCGAATTCACAGCCCGCGGGAACCAAGTACGCCTAATCGAACCCGCAGGATTCCGTCCCTAATCAGAGGGACAGTGATTCCAACTTTTCGACTTGCTCTCTATCTGAGTTCACTACCTAAAACACCACTAGGGATGTCTTTATTTCGTCATCTAGAACAAGCGTCCCAAAAAGCAGATCCGAAGTCTTCAATTTCATTCGAATCGATCCATCCTCAAAAGGATCACAAGACCACCGCCAACGAGTTGACGGCAGGCAGGGCAGAGGCTGATACTTTCTTGGTCGCATAAGCGACACAGGTCAGCTTCCATGCGGCGAGCTCCCGACTGGACCTGAACTCATCTGGGACCGTAGTTCAATTGGTTAGAGCACCGCCCTGTCACGGCGGAAGTTGCGGGTTCGAACCCCGTCGGTCCCGTTCTTATTCCTAATCCTGAGAGTCATTGTGAAGGTGCGCGTTCGGCTGGCCCCGAGTCCAACAGGCACACTTCACATCGGCACGGCAAGAACGGCAGTTTTCAACTGGCTCTTTGCACGCCATCAGGGAGGACAATTCCTCTTGCGCATCGAGGACACCGACAAAGAACGATCCAAGCCTGAATTCACCACCAACATCCTCGAAGGTCTGAAGTGGCTTGGCCTCAACTGGGATGAACAGCCCATCATTCAAAGCCAGCATGTGGATGACCATCGCTCAGCAATCCAAAAGCTGCTCGATCGTGACCTGGCCTACCGCTGCTACGCCAGCGAGACTGAACTGGAGGCCATGCGAGAAACACAAAAGGCCCAGGGCAAGGCCCCTCGCTACGACAACCGTCACCGAGATCTCAATCCCGAGCAAGAAGCCGCCTTCCAATCTGAAGGTAGAACTGCCGTGGTGCGCTTCCGTATCAATGATGATGCTGCCATCAGTTGGAATGACCTGGTGCGCGGTCCAATGCACTGGAAGGGGTCAGATTTGGGCGGCGACATGGTGATCTCACGTCGGGCTCCAGCCAAGGAAATTGGCGACCCGCTCTATAACCTTGTTGTGGTGGTTGATGACGCCGCCATGAGTATCTCGCATGTGATCCGCGGCGAAGATCACATCGCAAACACGGCCAAACAACTGCTGATCTATGAGGCCCTTGGATTACCAATACCTCAATTCGCCCATACCCCGCTCATTCTCAATTCCGAAGGACGCAAACTCTCCAAGCGGGATGGAGTGACCTCGATCAGTGACTTCCAAGCCATGGGATACACAGCCGAAGCTATGGCTAACTACATGACCCTGCTGGGTTGGTCAGTCCCCGAAGGGACTGACGAACGGTTCACTCTTCAGCAAGCTGCAACCGTCTTCAGTTTTGACCGAGTCAATAAAGCAGGAGCAAAGTTTGACTGGGACAAACTCAACTGGCTCAACTCTCAAGTGCTACATGACTTGCCTAAAGATCAACTGTTGCATGAACTCAAACCCTTGTGGTCTAAGGCTGGCTGGGCTCTGCCAGAAGAAAACTGGTGTTTGGATCTAGCCGAGCTGCTTGGACCATCGCTGACACTGCTCAAGGATGGTGTCGATCAAGCTCGCCCTTTTTTCGAAGAACCAACGCTGCATGCTGATGGCCTGGAACAACTTGCCGTGGACGGAGCCAAGGCAGGCCTTAGCAATCTTCTCGATCAGCTGGATCGCACGTCCTGGGACGGTTTTGATGTCAAGCAAGCACAACAACTGCTAACGAATGCTGCTCAGGCTGCCAACGTCAAAAAAGGTGTGATCATGAAAAGCCTCAGAGCTGCGCTTCTAGGCCGCCTACAAGGGCCAGACCTAATCACAACATGGGGATTACTGGCCAGGATCGGGCAAGACTTGAACAGACTGCGTCGTTGTCTCTGAGCAGTCGTCTTCGTTTGAATCTTCAGGAGCGATTAAGCCCAGAGCCTTGGCCAGCGGCTGGGCCGTGAGTCCTTGAATGCCAACCGTCATCAGGATGGTGAGAAAGACCAAACCTTGCAACCGACCGGCTCCTAAAATCCCAGCCTGCTCAAGGCGAATCGCAAACAAAGAGGCCACGGCGGCCGTAACAATCCCACGTGGTGCAAGCCAACCAAGAAACAATCGCTGCCTGAAATCAAGAGGCAAGCCAATCGTCGCCAGGCTTACAGAAACAGGACGCACAACCAACATCAGTACGAGCACACAACTGACCCCCCCCCAGCCAAGCGGACTTAGCTCACCCCAAGAGACATCAGCAGCCAAAAGTGGAAATAACATTGTGATAGCAAGACGGGCCAGCTCCCGGATCAACTCATCGAGCTGATCGGACTGGGTAACAGGCCTGCGACCGACCATCACCCCCGCTGCTACAGAAGCCGGCAATCCCGACTCCGGCAACAACCATTCACAAACTGCGTACAAGAGGAACAACACACCCAAGGTGAGCTGCAACCTCAGCCCTACCGAAGGGTCCGGTTTTAAACGCCGCAATCCCTCTGACAAAAGCCAACCAGCAGCAGCCCCCATCAACACGCCTCCACCCAGGCGGGCCAGCAACCCGAAGGCAACCTCCCGCCAACCATGCAAATCGCCCAGCAATAACTCCAGCAAAAGCAAGGCCAGCACAGCACCCACTGGCTCAAGCACCAATCCCTCTGCCTCAAGGACATCCCCTAGAGGAGAAGCTAAACGGATCTGCTGCACCAATGGGGTCACAACAGTCGGACCAGTAGCCAGCACGATGGCGCTGTAAACCGCTGCCACTGACCAACCCAAACCAGCCAGCCAATGCGCCGCCAACAGACCCGCGGCCAGTGAAATCACTAGTCGGATCAGCAAGATGCGCAGCACCGTTGACTTGATGGTGTCGCCAGGGAGGCGCAGATTGAGACCACCGTCAAAGAGCACAAGGCTCACCAGCAGACCAACGATCGTCTCAAGTCCTTGACCAAGATCTAGCGGTTCAACCAAACCAAGGCCCGATCGACCAATCAGCAGGCCAGATAGCAACAACAGCACCACACCAGGAAGGCCAGAGAGAGCAGACAAAATCCGAGCTCCGGCACCTGCAAAGACGGTGATCCCCCAAAGCAGGCCTAACCGCTCAGGTGTCATCGAGGGCTGCGAACTGAGGTTCCACTCTCACACCGATCACAGCCTCTGGACGCACCACCAGATACTCTCCATCGAGCTCGCTAAGCGGTACGTTCACGAACCCCCCACTGCCTGAGACGTTGACGATTCCCTGATACCACTGCTGAAACGTCTCAAGAGTAGGGAAATGAACCTCTTCGGTCTGCCCCCCGGAGAGATGGAGGTACACCGCATAGCGGCGTGGGGTGCGTGTCATCAGTGAACCGTAATGCCAAGGTCCATCAACTCAGGATGGCCGATAGTTGCCCCACTTGCCCAATTGAATGGTCGAAGGACCTCTTTGCCAGGCATGTAAAGGGGATGGCAGGGGTGTCCCTCACGCGTCAAACCAAGCGAGAGAGGGCCGCGAGCATCAGGAATATTCCTGATGCGGTTCTGGCGATGACGCTCCAACAAAGCCTGGACGGCAAGATCACGTCGAAGCAAAGTTCCACCGCACCCCCAACCAAACCAAAGGTCCCAATTAGGGCTCTCAGACCACTGGCGTGCCCGAGTCAAAAGCTGATCATCATTTGCATCACCAATCGGATCAGCACAGTGCCTAAGCAGCGCTGGGGATTGACTGATCCGCGCAAATAGATTCACAACAAGAAGGTGTCCATAACCCCAGGAGCGGCAAAACCCCAGCAACCTCCGCAAGGTTGGATCATCCTCTGACGCTGTAGCGGTGGAGGGATTCAAGCCAATGAAAAGCAACGTGCGTTCGCATTGCCCAAGGCTGCGCTTCAACCACCAGCGGTAGTGACCACAAGAACTAAAGGCAGCCTCATACGCCCAGGAATGCACAACTTGCCTCAAGAATGCGACGGCTGGCCTGACCGTCGCCGAAGGGATTGACAGCACGTGCCATCGCCTCGTAGGCGCTTGAGTCATCAAGCAAGGAAGCTGTCTCAGTCACGATCATCTCCGGATCGGTACCAACCAGCCTGGCCGTACCCGCTTCAACAGCCTCTGGTCGTTCGGTGGTCCGTCTCAAAACCAAAACTGGCTTACCCAGTGCAGGAGCTTCTTCTTGGAGCCCACCAGAATCAGTGAGCAGAAGAGTGCAGGCCCTCATCGCAGCAACCAAACGGTCGTAATCGAGAGGTTCGGTGAGTACCACCCTCGGATGGGTCCCCAAAAGGGCCTGCATTGGTTCTCGAACGGTTGGATTGCGATGCAAAGGCAGAAGTAAAGCCGTGTCGGGATGGAGGTCAAGAACCCTTCTGATGCCCTCGGCAATGTCTTGAAGCCGATCTCCCCAATTCTCCCGTCGATGCACGGTGGCCAAAATGACGCGCTGATGCGCCCAGTCGAGACCATCAAATTCGATAGGCGGCGCCTGCTCTGCCATCAACAAAAGAGCATCAATCACTGTGTTGCCCGTAACAAAGATCTGACCAACAACCCCTGAACTGGTCAGATTGGCCTGAGAGCGAGGCGTTGGAGCGAAATGAAGCTGGGAGATCTGAGAAATCAGGCGCCGGTTTGCCTCTTCAGGAAACGGATCTAACAGGTTGTCTGTGCGCAAACCAGCCTCAACATGACCAACCGGAATCTGCTCATAAAAAGCAGCAAGGGCAGCTGCAAATGCTGTCGTGGTATCTCCCTGGACAAGCACCAGCTGGGGAGGGTAGGCCTTGAATTCATCCTTGAGGCCTTGCAATGCTGCACAGGTGACGTGAGTGAGGGTCTGCAGAGGGGCCATCAGATCGAGATCATGATTGGCTGAAAGACCAAATAGATCCATGACCTGAGCAACCATCTCGCGGTGCTGGCCAGTAAGCACAACTCGAGTCGTCAAAGCGTCACAGGCCTGAAACGCCTGGATCACCGGTGCCAACTTGATCGCCTCTGGACGGGTGCCCAGCACGATCGTGACGCGGGGTAAACCAGCCATAACAGAAGCAATCTTGAAAGGATCCTAAGAGTGCTTGCTGATCACCAAAAGTACGCACGGACTTGCCAAGAGCTTCGCCATGACGAACCTGAAGAGAGCGGCCACAATCCCCTCGTGAGTCAACCGGTCTTTCCGCCCAACTTCCCCCCTCAAGCACCAAAGTCCCCCTCTGAGTCGGCGGAGCCGATATCAAGATCATCTACAGAGGGATTAACCCCATTCGCTGGAGCAACGCCTGGGGTCTCTCCCAACTTGGAGGAGATCGTACGAATCGCCTATCAAGAAGGACATTCCGATGTACACCTAGGCGTTGGCGAAGTGCCCCGTTTCCGAGACCGCGGCGAAATGCAAAGCACAGATTGGCCTGTAACCGATCCAGAAAGATTTCAAAGCTGGTTGCAAGAGATCCTCTCCGCGAATCAGATCGATGAATTCTTTAGAAGCAAAGAATTCGACGGCTCCCATGCCTTTCCCTTCGCAAGAGTCCGGATCAACCTGCTGGATTCCCTCACGGGACCAGCGATGGTGCTTCGCATCATTCCCCAAACAATTCTCACCCTTGAGCAACTGCAACTCCCTGATGTCCTGAAGGGCCTCTCATCCAAGCCGAAAGGACTTGTCTTGGTGACCGGCTCAACCGGGTCAGGGAAAAGCACCACCCTGGCGGCCATGATCGACTGGATCAATAGAAATCAACCCCGCCACATCCTCACCATCGAGGATCCTGTGGAGTTTGTACACAAGAGCAAGCAATCCCTTGTCAAACATCGAGAACTGGGGAAACACACCCTGAAGTTCCACAACGCCCTGAAAGCAGCCCTACGAGAAGACCCAGATGTGATCCTGATCGGTGAGATCCGTGATCAAGAAACCCTGGCCACAGCGATTGAGGCCTCCCAAACGGGGCACCTGGTGTTTGGCACTCTGCATACCAACTCGGCAGTCAAGACCATTGAGCGAGTCCTGGGCATGTATGCCCCAGAAGATCAAGAGAGCATGCGTCGCTCCCTTTCAGAATCACTGCTGGGGGTGATTGCCCAAGGATTGATCCGAACAACCGACAACAAGCGAGCTGCCTACCACGACATCCTGATTAATACCGATGCTTGCAAGGACTACATCCAAAGAGGAGCACTTAAGGAGGTTGAAGAGATCATGGAACGCAGCAGCTTTGATGGCATGATCACAGCCAATCAATCATTGCTGAATCTTGTCGATAGTGGCCGGGTAGAACCAGAGATGGCAGTCGCCGCAAGCTTTAAGCCCAACGAACTAGCCCAAAGCATTCGTGGGCGGAATTGAACCACACCTAATTCAGCCAGGCTCTGCAGTCAGCAGGTATCAGTAGACGCAACAACAACAACACGCTGATCCCAATAATCAATCCCGCCATTGCCATACGACCATTCCAGATCTCGGCCTGTGGAGTGAACCCTCGTCGCCAAGCGTTTAGCTCTTCACTACTGACAGGTTCCGCAGAGGTATTGGAATCAAGTGGAGATTCAGAAGCCATCGCTGCACAGCAGACAAGGTCAAGCTAATTCGCTTCTTCAAAATGGGGGAGTTGAATGGTACAAATCCTCGGTTTTGTCCAATGGCCATCGGGCTGCCACTCCCAACTCAAGAGAGCTGCCATCATCCCCAGACACCAATCGCTGCAAGGCCGCTGCTCCAATCATGGCGGCATTATCCGTGCAGTATCGAAGCGGTGCCGTATGCACTTCAATCCCCTGTTCTTGTCCACGTTTGCTCATCAGTTCTCTTAGGCGGCGGTTAGCAGCGACTCCTCCAACCATCACCACAGTTTTTAGGCCTTGGTCATTAGCGCAGAACAAGCTGCGCTCGACCAAAACATCTGCAACCACTTGCTCAAAACTGGCAGCAAGATCTGCGCGGGGCAGGTCTTCACCAGCCTCTGAAAGAGCCTGAACCAGGCGCAGCATGGCGGTCTTCAGTCCGCTGAAAGAGAAATCGTAGGGATGAAATCCACCACCAGGCTTAGAAACCCGTCCTTTGGGCAAAGAAAATCTGCCAGAGTCTCCAGTCGCGGCCAACGCCTGAATAGCGGGGCCACCTGGATAGGCCAAACCGAGCAAACGGCCAACTTTGTCAAAAGCCTCTCCAGCAGCATCATCATGGCTACGTCCAAGACGCACCATCTCACTCTCTGCCCCGACCCGAATCAACTCAGTGTGTCCCCCGCTCACAAGTAGCACCAGATATGGAGGGCGTGGAGGATGTTCCGCCAAGCGCACTGAAGCCAAATGCCCCTCCAGGTGATGAATGCCAAAAAAAGGCAGCGCATGGAGAGCAGCCAAACATCGGCCTGTCACCGATCCCACCATCAGTGCTCCGGCCAGCCCAGGGGTCACCGTTGCAGCTACAGCATCAAAGCGAGCCATCGACTGTCCCGCCTCCTGCAAAACCTCCTCTACAAGATGAGGCAGAGCCTCCACATGCAAGCGAGAGGCCACTTCCGGTACCACGCCCCCCCACTGGGCATGTTTCTCAACCTGAGAAGCAATTCGGCTAGCGATAACCTGCAAACACCCGTTATTTAGACGTAGAACTGCGGCAGCCGACTCGTCACAACTTGTTTCGAGGGCAAGCACCGTCGGCATGGTTGTGGGAAGCCTCATTTACATTTTACTTGTGACATCCTGCCGTTCCGGAGCAGGTCTTACAGGAATCGAAACCGATGCGTCGTCTCTTCGCCGTTGTGCTCTCGGCTCTGCTGGTTCTCGGCTTTGCACCCGTTGCTAAAGCTGACATAGCTGGCCTAACCCCTTGCGCTGAGAATGCCCGTTTTCAGCAGCGAGCCAGTGCTGCAGACACTCCACAGGCCATTGCCCGCTTTGACCGCTACAGCAAATCCTTGTGCGGTGATGACGGACTCCCACACGCTCTAATCCCAGCGCCAGTTGAGCCGTTTGCGATGTCCTTTATTCGCGGCCATGAAGGCGAAATCATGATCCCAGGCGTGATTTTCATCTACATCGCTGGAATCATTGGTTGGGCTGGTCGTTCTTATCTCCAGGCAATCAAAGCCAAAGGCCACAAAGCAGCCTTAGACAATGAGATCCATCTTGATATAACCCTGGCTTTCAATTGCATGCTGAGAGCTTCTGCCTGGCCGTGGCTCGCTCATATTGAAGGCCAAAATGGCAGCCTCCGTGAGAGCGACGACAAGATCACAGTTTCACCACGCTGAGCAATATTCTCCTCTTAACAACCACCCCATTTCCCCTTTATCAAGATGAGAAAATTCTTCGAAAGCTGGCCAATGGCTGCCGTTCTCTGGGTATGGCTCACAGCGGGAATCATTGTTGAATTCAACCGCTTCTACCCAGATCTTCTCTTCCACCCAATGGGTCTTTGAAGAGCTGAAGAGCATCAACAACTACAGCCAAGAAACAAATTAGCTTCTTGGCTAACCCCCTTCAGAAAGCCCTCTAAAGGGGCTTTTTTTATTGGCCTATGTTGTCAAATAACGCTTTAAGGTCAGGAAAAAGTCTTCGCATCAACAGCTCAGACCCATCAAAGACTCCAGCTCAATCACAGCAACCTGCAGGTTGTCATTAATCACCACTGCATCAAACTCCTGCTGAGCCATCAGTTCCTCCCTAGCCCTAGCTAAACGTCGCTGAATTGCTTCTTCAGGATCAGTGGCGCGTCCGCGAATGCGTCGTTCAAGCTCCTCAAAACTGGGCGGCGCTAAAAAAATCTGAAAAGCTTCAGGGAAACTGCGCCGCACCTGTCGAGCCCCTTCCAGTTCAATCTCAAGCAAAACCGGACGGCCTAATGAAAGCTGCTGCTCAACAGGTTGGCGTGGGGTGCCATAGCGATTGCCTGCAAATTCAGCCCATTCAAGACAACCGCCAGCTTGAACCAGTTCTGCAAAGCGATCACGGTTCAAGAAGAAGTAATGATCACCCTCAATCTCGCCTTGCCTGGCTTCACGCGTTGTCGCCGAAATAGACAGCCAGATCTCTGGATGGAGCTCTAGGAGTTGCTTCACCAAAGAACCCTTGCCAACGCCACTGGGCCCAGTAATCACAGTGAGCTTTCCTTCAGCGGCGGATGAAGCCATTGATTGCATTGCATTGAATCGGATCGCAGAGTAGGAAGGCTGCGTGCAATCCAGGTCCCGACTGAATCGATGGCCCCTGCTGCCCTCCAGGTCATGGACCTCTCAAGCTTGCGCGCTGTACTGAGCGAGCTCCGCAAGGAGGTGCTGCCAAGCCGCTTCGAAAAGGTCCAACAACCAGAACCTCATACCCTCCAACTGGGGCTGCGCACACTCAAAGGTCTTGTGTGGCTGGAACTCAGTTGGCGTGCTGATTGTCCCCGACTGGTCAAGATCACCCCTCCTCCCCGCCTAGGCAGCGGCAGCACTTTGGCCCAGCAGATTCAACATGGCCTTCGACAGATGGCCCTCATTGAACTGAAACAGAAAGGATTTGATCGCGTGGTGGAGTGCGGCCTCGCCCACCGCCCCGGCGAACCTATCGAGCGCACTCTTGTGCTGGAACTGATGGGACGCCACAGCAACCTGCTTCTGCTTGATCGTCAACGCCAGGTGATCACCCTTGGACGCCAGGTACGCAACCATCAATCAAGAGTGAGACCAATCGGAACTGCAGACATCTATGTAGCTCCACCACCGATGCAAGGCAGAGAACCAAGCTCAAAGGAATCCCTAAAACGCTGGAAAGACATTCTCTGCCTTGTGCCAACCAAGCTACGTAGCGCTCTGCAGCAGTGTTACCAAGGCATCAGTCCTGCACTCGCTTTGCAGCTGGTTGACGACGATGCAAAAAAAGCACATGCCCTGCTGGAGCTTTCAGTACTTGAGATCACCAACGAGCAATGGCAACACCTTTACCACCGCTGGAGTCGATGGCTGGACTGCCTTGAGAAAGAGCGCTTTACGATGAGGTTTGACGGTCCAAGCAGCTACCGCGTCTGGGACTGTGACACCTCAACCTCCTCCTCCTCCTTCACCGATGGGCTCAGCCTCACTCTCGGGAGTTATTACCGAAGGCATCTTGAAACCCAATCTCTCAATCAACTAGCCGAAGACCTCCAGAAAAGACTTTTTCAGTGGCGACAACGAGAGGAGCAGGCCCTTGGCGAACAACAGGGTCGACTCAACGAAACCAGTCAAAGCAATTCTCTTCAACAACAAGCCGACGCCATGCTTTGCCTGCCTTCGCCGAGCAAGGATCTGATCAACCAAACCCAAAAGCTCTACCGAAAAGCTCAAAAATTCCGCCGCTCAGTGCCCGTGCTGAAAACACGGATTGAACATCACCAGCAAAGGCTGCAGCTAATCCAAGGCAGTGAAATGTTTCTGGAAGATCTGCTTGGAACCAGCTGGGAAGGACGGCGAGAACGGTCGATAAGGCTGCAGGAGTTGCGGCAGGAGCTGGACGAGTTGCTGATCTCTCAATCCCGCAATCGCCAGAAGCGGGGCCGTCGCAATCAACAACCCCCAAGCCCCCTCGAACTGACCACTCCTGGTGGACTCATCGTTCAGGTTGGTCGCAACCACCGCCAAAACGATTGGATCAGCCTTCGCCAAGCTCGCCCTGGTGATCTTTGGTTTCATGCCCAGGAATGTCCAGGCAGCCATGTCGTTCTCAAGGCCTCCAATGGCCATGCTGAGGAGGCCGACCTGCAACTAGCAGCAGACCTGGCCGCTCACTTCAGTCGTGCTAGAGGCAATCAACGCGTACCCGTGGTGATGGTGCCCACAAGCAACCTGCAGCGAATCCCAGGAGCAGGCCCAGGGACCGTGCGATACCGGGACGGAAACCTTTGCTGGGCTGAACCAGACCGAGGGCTTCAACACCTCTCTGCCTCAGAACTCTTAGTCTGATGAAAACCAAGCGACGCCTGTTCTGACCAGTCCCGATCAGCCCACAGGTTCGGTTCTTCCACCCCCTACCCCGATTCACGTCGAGCAGGGAATCAAGCACACCGAACTACCCCACGACGTGGAAATGCCTCTGGTTGATCACCTGGAGGAATTACGGCAACGGGTGCTGCGCAGTCTGCTTGCTGTTGTTTTAGCGGCAGGTGCCTGCCTGCTCATGGTGAAGCCGCTCGTACGGCTGTTGGAAGCTCCGGCTGGATCCATTCACTTTCTTCAGCTGGCCCCAGGAGAGTTTCTATTCGTCTCAATCAAGGTGGCAGGCTACGCAGGCTTAACACTTGCACTGCCCTATGTGCTCTACCAAGGGCTTGGATTTGTATTGCCTGGCCTCACTCAACGGGAACGACGTCTGATAGCGCCAGCAGTAGCTGGATCAGCGATCTTGTTTCTAGCCGGCCTTGCCTTCGCCTGGTGGGCCCTAGCACCAGCAGCTCTGAAGTTTCTGGTGAGTTATGGCGCCGATGTAGTCGAGCCACTGTGGTCAATTGAACGGTATCTCGATTTTGTGCTTCTGCTGATGCTGGCTACCGGCCTGGCCTTTCAGCTACCTGTGCTCCAGTTGATATTAGGAATTCTGGGGTTATTGCACTGGCAACCCATGTTGAGTGCCTGGCGATGGGTCGTGCTTGGTGCCGCCTTGGCTGGAGCTGTATTGACCCCATCCACTGATCCAATCACCATGCTGCTGCTGGCTGGAGCCATTACAGCCCTTTTCCTGATTGGAGTAGGCCTAGTGGCGCTAACTGATCAATTCAGGCCAGACATGCCTGCAAGCGAAAGCGACCAGCCTCCTACAGCCACAAATTGAGAAGCTTGATCTTTCTGTTGTGCGCGCCAGCAATTCCGAGACGACATCTGCCAAGCCCAGTCGAATGACCGCCTAAAGCACCTCGCCGAGATGATTGCGATAAGCCTGTTGATCCAGAACATAAAGATTGCTGCTCAAATACGCCCAGATCTCCTGCAAGTACAGACTCTGGCGGCACACCAACAAGTGCATGGCTTAGAAAGTTTGCCGACAATTCTTTAAGCAAGGAATTCCCTCTACTAGCTCTAGAGGCAACAGAGCATCGTCAAGGATTAGCCAAAGCACAGAATGATGCGACGATTGCACTGAAAAGCCCAGTCTTTGCAAAGCGTGACGGGCCCTTCACAGTCCATAATGGTCTCCATTCTGCGCAGATCGAACATCCGTCATGACACAAATGACCTCGAGTGATGTGCCCGGGATGGGTCGTCGGCAGTTCATGAACCTGCTCACTTTCGGGTCAGTGACTGGCGTTGCGCTTGGATCCCTCTATCCAGTGGTGAAGTACTTCATTCCACCTCGTGCCTCCGGGAGCGGAGGTGGCACGAGCGCCAAGGATGAACTTGGCAATTCGGTCACAGCAAGCGGCTGGCTTGCGAACCATTCAGATGGTGACCGCAGCCTTGTCCAAGGGCTGAAAGGTGATCCCACCTACCTGATTGTTGAAGGTGATGATGCCATTGGCAGTTACGGAATCAATGCGATCTGCACCCACCTCGGCTGCGTGGTGCCTTGGAACAGCGGGGTTAATAAATTCGTCTGCCCGTGTCACGGCAGCCAATACAACTCCACTGGAAAGGTCGTAAGGGGGCCGGCACCCCTCTCTCTCGCATTGGCCAACATCGCTGTCGAGAACGACAACGTCTTTGTAAGCCAATGGACCGAGACAGACTTCCGCACGGGCGAGAAGCCCTGGTGGACCTGAATCTGACAACCAAACGCACCATCGTCGTTCCAGCTCTCCTATCCCCTCGCATCATGCGTCGCCTCATCCCCATCCTTCTCGGCTCACTGGTTCTTAGTTTGTCGATTCTTGTTGCTCCAGCTGCCAGCTGGGCCTATCCCTTCTGGGCTCAACAGAACTACGACAACCCCCGAGAAGCTACTGGCAAGATCGTCTGTGCGAACTGTCATCTGGCCCAAAAAACCACTCAGGCAGAAGTACCTCAATCAGTACTACCCGACAGCGTCTTCAAAGCAGTGGTGAAAATCCCCTACAAGAAAGACACAACAGAGATCAGCTCCGATGGCAGTGATGTGCCCCTCCAAGTGGGTGCCGTTGTCATGCTTCCTGATGGATTCAAGCTGGCCCCACAGGATCGCTGGAGCGAAGAGATAAAAGAAGAAACCAAAGGAGTCTTCTTCACTCAATACAGCGAAGAAAAGGAGAACATCCTCCTTGTTGGCCCGCTTCCTGGTGACAACAACAAAGAGATTGTTTTCCCAATACTTTCACCTGATCCTGCGACTGACAGCAGTATTCAATTCGGCAAATATTCCATCCACGTTGGAGGCAACCGTGGACGAGGCCAAATATTGCCTACTGGTGAAAAAACCAATAACAACGCGTTCACAGCAACTGAAGCTGGCACGATTACATCTATTAAGTCTGGTAAGAATGGGGAAAGCGACATCAAGCTCAAAACTGACAGTGGAAAAGTTATCAGTGAAACCATTCCAGCTGGTCCAAGCCTGTTGGTAAAAGTAGATGACAAAGTAGAGGCTGGCGCCCCCTTAACTAGCGACCCCAATAGTGGTGGCTTCGGACAACTCGATACCGAGGTTGTGCTCCAGAATCCAATTCGAATCTATGGACTCTTGGCATTCTTTGTAGCAGTTTCTCTCGCTCAGATCTTACTTGTATTGAAGAAGAAGCAAGTCGAAAAAGTTCAGGCAGCCGAGGGGATCTGATCCCCATTCATCTCAACTCAATGGACGCATTCATCGCGACCTTTACCTCTCCAGGGCCCGAGCTTTTTCAGCTCGGGCCCTTTGCCTTGCGATGGTATGGATTGCTGATTGCCATCGCCGTACTGATCGGCCTCAATCTGTCCAGTAGCCTGGCCCGTAAACGAGGCCTTGAGCATGGCTTGATCAGTGATCTGCTGCCCATTCTCGTATTAACTTCCGTTGTTGGAGCACGCATCTACTACGTCGCATTTGAGTGGAGGAACTACAGCGGAAATAATTTTTGGAGCTCGATCAATATCTTTGGACTCGCCATCCCAATCCCAAGTGCCGTGGAAATTTGGGGTGGAGGAATCGCTATTCATGGGGCCCTGCTTGCTGGCACCCTTGCAGTATTGATCTTCTGCCGTTGGCGTCGCCAAGCCTTATGGGATGTTCTTGATGTGCTTGTCCCATCCATTGCCCTTGGCCAGGCAATCGGACGCTGGGGAAATTTTTTCAATAACGAAGCCTTCGGTGTTCCAATCAAGGGCAACCTTGCTTGGAAATTGTTCATCCCATTCGTGAATCGTCCACTTAATTATGCCAATAACGAGTTTTTCCATCCGACATTCCTCTACGAATCAATTTGGAACCTTCTAGTCTTCACGCTGCTAATTGTTCTTTTTCAACGCAGCAGCAAAGGACTACTGAAGCTTCCCGCCGGAGCGTTGAGCTGCATCTACCTGATCACTTACAGCCTAGGCAGAGTCTGGATCGAAGCACTTCGAACTGATCCCCTCTGCCTAGGCGCCTTACCACCTTCCTGTGAAGGGGGCCTGCGTATTGCCCAGCTGATGAGTTTGGCGATGATGGCAGTAGGAGGTTTTGGGCTCTGGTGGCTCTATGGTCGCAAACGAAAGCTACCGGACCCTGGTAGGCCTAGGTCATTCGCTTGATGAGCAGAATCTCCATCGTTGGTGCAGGTCCAGGCGCGACTGATCTGCTAACCCTGCGTGCCGCAGAACATCTCAAGCAGGCTGAGGTCCTTGTATGGACCGATTCACTGGTTTCACCAGATATTGCAGCATTGGCACCTGAATCCTGTGAACGAATCCGCACCAGCTCAATGACCCTCGAGGAAGTTCTTCCGCTTCTGGTGAACAGGGCACAAGCAGGCAAGCGGGTGGTCCGTCTTCACGACGGAGACCCCTGCCTTTATGGGGCCCTGTCTGAACAGATCTGTGGCCTTGCTGACGCAGGCATTGAAGTAGAGGTTGTGCCAGGTCTGAGTGCTTACCAAGCGACAGCCGCAGCCCTAAAAGCTGAACTCACCATCCCTGGCCTTGTCCAAACCATAGTTCTCAGCAGAGCAGGAGGACGCACCGGTGTTCCCGAGCGCGAAAACCTCCAACATCTGGCATCACTTGGAGCCTCTCTATGCCTCTACCTCAGTGCACGCCATGTGGAAGAAGTACAAGCCACACTGCTGCAGCACTATTCAGCTGAAACACCAGTAGCTATCGGCTACAGGGTGAGCTGGCCCGATCAATGGTTAAGCGTGGTGCCTTTGAAGCAAATGGCTACGACCTCCCGTGAACACGAGCTGATTCGCACCACCCTTTATGTCGTTAGTCCGGCCCTAGCTGCAGGACGCCAACGTTCGAAGCTGTATTCTCCAAGCCACCAACATCTCTTTCGCCAAAAGGGCTAAAGAGAGTATTTTAAAAGCCAGTAGTGCGGGCGATTAGCACAGTGGTAGCGCACTTCCTTCACACGGAAGGGGTCGTGGGTTCGAATCCCGCATCGCCCATAAGTTTTTATGCCAAGCATTTGCTTGATCTGCTCATCATCAAAACCAGGTGATCCCATATACATGGGAACAAATGATGCCTGACAAGCTCAGTGCTTCCAACTAAGGTCAAATGCATGCAGGTCAACACTCCTCTTCCTTAATGCCGGAGCACCCTCAGGACTTCTTGAGTGACCAATCCCACTCAGAGCAACTCTCCACACCATTGATTCAAGTTGGCGCGTTGCTTAGAGAAGCCCGCGAAAAACGGGGGTTCTCAATAGCAGAAATTGCGGGAAGTCTTCGAATAGGCAAAGAGCAACTAATAGCCCTGGAGAATGGAAACAAAGACCTACTACCTGAGCCGGTTTTTATTAGAGCCATGGTGCGCCGGGTCGCCGAGCGACTCAACCTCGATGCGACTGCCCTTGTGCAGCAAATTCAGGTCATCATTCCATCAAACTCCGAAGCCCTACGCCAATCAAAGAGCAAAGAGTCTCGTCCAAACCTAAAAGTAATACCTGCATTGGCCTTTTTGGGAGGGTTGATTGGATTGACTGCAGCAGGACTAGGCATCACCTATTACAGCAACCCCAACACCTTTACCCACATCCAAACAAGCATCAACAACGCAATCATTTCAATCAACGACACCGCCGAAGACATGATCTTTGGGTCTTCAACTCGTTCAAATGGTATAAAAGATGAGCCTAAGGACACCGACCTAATCTCTCAGCCTGCAGATGCAGCACCTAGCCAAAATTTGCCATCAACATCTCCATCAGGGCTAAAAAAACCAAATAATAATAATCAACCAACTTCAACTGAACAGCCAAAAACACAGCCAGGTAGCAACCCCAACCCCCAACAGTGAAGCTGAGATTATTCTTGAAGGCGCCCTTAGCAAGCCGTTCAGCTATCCACTAGAGCAAGACCTAGAAATCTATGCAGGGCATCCTGATCTGATTCATATAACTCATAATCGAAAACCGCCTACTGCTCTGGGCACAATCAGAAAGATCCGCTGACATCAATTAACCAACAACAACCTAATACTGAACTAAGTTCACTCCTTAACGACAACTTTCATGGTTACGCCGCTTGCTTCTTTCACAACCGAAGCACAGCTCTTCAAGCTCCATTGTTCAAGGCTGAGATTCTGATTCAACCCTTCCGGCACTAGTTCAAAGACAATCTGATCATCATCAGCGGACTTCACTCTTATTGCAGCCACCACTGGCTCAGGACGGCGATCAATGGCTGCTGCTAATCGCAGCAACAAAGCCATCTCGGCAACGAGACGACGATGCTCCCGGGTGGCTAAAGCCTGCCATTCCAGATGACGCTTCTTGGGAAGACTGCGGCGGTGATAGCGCGCAATAGCCGCAACCATCAAATGCTCCGCTTCCGAATAGCCGAGCAACTCGCCATGACGAATGAGATACCAGGAATGCTTGTGATAAGCACTGAGATTGATGTGCTGACCACAGGCATGCAACATTGCCGATGCCCAAAGCAGATCCCGACCACCTCCATCATCTTGATGAAGAACACCATGTGTGTGGTCGTAAAGGCTGAGTGCATGGCTGGCTACACGCTCTGCACGGCGGTGATTCACTGCAAAACGCTGCACCTGATGAATCACGGTGCGCTGACGAATACTGCTCTGAAAACTAAAGCGATCCTCCAATAGGCCATGTCGCAGCATCCAGTCAACGATCAACCCCTCCCTCAGAGCCCTTTCACTAAGCACCAGCTCATCAGCAGAGAGCATCTGCATGGTGGTTTGAAGAATCAGCACACCCGGAACGATGATTTCGGCACGGCGATCATTAATCGACGTCTGGATGCGACGCTGCTCAGGCGTCATCGCTATCAGCTTCTCAACCAGGCCATCAAGCCGCTGCCGTGTGATTCGATAGCCATGCAATCTCAACGGAGGGCGATCGTCTTCGCTAGCCAACAAAGCACCGATGGCCATGGCGGTTCCACTTGTAGCAACCATCACAGGGCTCTCCCCAGGCTTGATGCGACGGCAGACCTTATCAACAGCTGGCTCTAAAGAACCCTGAATAAATGTCTGCAAAAAGGAACGCCGTTGAGGGGGGATTGGTTCATGCTTGACAAAATCCCTCTGTAGCCGAACTGCACCAACCCGCGTGCTTGTCAGAGCCCGAGCATCGCGACCATCCGCGAGGATGAGTTCTGTGGAACCGCCACCGATATCGAGCAAAAGATGGGGACACTCCCCAAAAGGCATGCCAGACAAAACACCCAAATAGATCAGTCGTGCTTCCTCAGCACCGCTCAACAGATCCACCTCAAGGCCAAGCTGATCCTGAATCCGTTGCAAAAAATCCCGCCCATTTGATGCTTCACGTACTGCGCTAGTCGCCGACGCAACCACCTGCTCCACCTGATGGCTGGCGGCTAGCTCCTTAAAACGTTTGAGTGTTTCAAATACCCGCTCCATAGCAGGACCCGTGAGCTCTCCAGAGTCAGGGTCTCGCTCACCAAGCCTGGTGGTTGATTTCTCTGCAAGATCAATGCTGAAGGTGTGCAGAGAAGGATCAACCGACGCCACCAAGAGATGGGTGGAATTGGTTCCAATATCAATCGCGGCAACGTTGCGGAGCTCTCGCTCAGAACGGAGCTGACCAGCACTGACGTACCTAGCCTCCTCCTGCTCGACATCAACCACACCGAAAGGCAATGGCTCGACACCTGGCATGAAGTACAGGAGCCTGGAACGAGACCACTTTGCCATCAGCCAACGATGTCTGGAGGTCCCTCCCTAGGGTTCTTCAAACCCAGAAACCCGTGACCAGCAGATCCGTCTCCAATGGCTTAAGGCAATGGCTAGAGCTGCTGCGATGGCACAAACCCAGTGGTCGGCTCATCCTTCTTGTGCCAGCAGGTTGGAGCCTTTGGCTCACTCCAGATGCACCTCCTTTAGCAGGGCTTGTGAGTCTGATCGTCGCTGGAGGTCTGATGGTGAGCGGCGCTGGTTGCATTGCCAATGATCTCTGGGATCGACGCATTGATCGCCAGGTGGAGCGCACCAGGGAACGGCCACTAGCGAAGGGCAGCATTCGAATTTCCACTGCTGTGGGCTTATTGATTGTGTTCTTGCTGCTCAGTCTTTTGGTCGTGGCCTCCCTGCCAACGCCAAGCCAGCGCCTATGCCTTGCTCTAGCCATCCTGGCCTTGCCACCGATCCTGCTCTACCCCTCGGCCAAGCGCTGGTTTGCCTATCCACAAGCGGTGCTTGCCCTCTGCTGGGGGTTTGCCGTACTAATCCCCTGGGCAGCAAGCCAGGCCAATCTCAACGGAGGCTGGCCACTGCTGGGCTGCTGGTTGGCCACTCTGATGTGGACATTCGGCTTTGACACGGTTTACGCCATGGCGGATCGTCGTGACGACGCCAACCTGGCCTTAAAAAGCAGTGCTTTGAGCTTGGGGAGCCATGCACTTAAAACTGTCGCGTTTAGTTATGCACTGGCCTGCACCTTTTTGGCTAGTGCAGCAGTGAGCGCAGGAGTGGGCTGGGCCTTTTGGCCCTTCTGGCTCATCGCCAGCATCGGCATGCAAAAAGAAACGTGGACCCTGCGAGGTTCCAATCAACCAATGACGACCTACGGGCAGCACTTTCAACATCAAGTTCTGCTAGGCGCAATGTTGATGCTCGGCTTGATCCTGGGGCGCATCAGCTGAATCATGGTGCAGCTCCGATCTGACCTGCTCACACCAGCGCTTCAAAGTGGCGACGAGGTGGTCACAGTGGCTGCGAGTTCAGCGCTGGAGGATGAACAATCACTGCTCGAAGGCCTCAAAGTCCTTGAAGGGTGGGGATTAGTCTGCCGGCCTCAGCAAGTGAGTGAACGCCGCTGGGGCTACCTAGCGGGCAAAGATGCCAGCCGCCAGCGCGATCTAAATCCTGAGTCCCCTGCTGCTCTGCTGGCTTGCGCTCGTGGCGGCTGGGGAGCTGCACGTTTACTGGAACACAAGCAAACCTGGCGACCAGGCTGGCTAATGGGATTTTCAGATGTCACCGCCCTGCTCTGGGCACGCTTGGCGGCCGGGTTCGACGGCTGCGTGCATGGCCCCTTGCTCACCACACTTGCCAAGGAACCAGCCTGGAGCCAAGCCCGGCTGCATGATCTTCTCTTCGGCAAACCCATCCCAGATCTTGAAGGGCAGCCCTGGATGGGTGGAGTAGCTAGCGGGCCCTTGGTGGTCGCCAATCTCACTGTGGCCTCCCATTTGCTAGGCAGTAGCCATGTGCCCGATCTCAAGGGTGCAATCTTGATCCTGGAAGATGTTGAGGAAGCGCCCTATCGCATCGACCGCATGCTGACCCACTGGCGCCTCACAGGCCTACTACAAAGACTGGCCGGCCTCGGATTCGGCAGCTTTGAAGGGTGTGAAGTACCTGAACAGATTCCTGGGGATCAAACCTTCCAACTGGAGGAAATATTAAAAGAACGCAGTACTGATCTCGGAATTCCTGTCGTCGGACAACTCCCGGTTGGGCATTGCTGCGGCAATGCTGCCTTACCGCTTGGACGACAAGCCCAGCTTGACGGCAACCATGGCCGACTCAGCTTGCTGCCATAAATGAGGCAATTGCAGTAAGGCGATCAATGTAAAAACCTCAAAACGCAAAGGGCCAAGGAACGGAAGTCGTCAAAAGATTTTCGTCATGGCGATCCGCTGTTTGTGAAGAGCTTGCTGATGATTTAGCGCTGATGCCGTCAGATCATGGCCAGGGCAACACGCTTATTGCCATCCGGGTGCTTCCTATCACACTTCGCTGCAACAGCCGGCAGTTCTTGAGTGCTAAAGGGTTAGGTGTGATGTGTTGTTGGCGGTACTTAAAAAGGCCCAGCAGACGTTTGCCATGAAGGTTTATTGGCTGTAATTGATGGCAAGCCACCTTCACTTTCTTGTTAAGCGAGAGGATGCCAAAGACTTGCCAAGATTGATGCACTGGTTCGATTGGTATTCAACCATGGCGCTGAACAGGCTGAGGGGGAGTTGCGGGCACTTCTAAGAAGCAAGGCATTTCTCAACACCGACCAGTCTCCAAGACCGAAAGAAGAGTTCTCAATACCTTGAGACATATCCATGCCAATCCCAAAGCAGCAGAATTCACAGAAGAATTTTATGTCCAATATTCCAACTATGGGCAATAGGGTAGGCTCGCATTTGATAAAATCAGCGAAAAACAATGAACTGTATACACGAAATCATGCAATGATTCAAAAGACTTCTGACAGCTTTCTATGCATTGCTCACTGAACTCATTAGCAAGAGGCAGCTTTGCTCTTTTAGCTTCGGCTCTATGTGTTGGATGTGGAGAGAATGAAATGCTCATCAGCTCTACCGAATCTCCTGTTCGAAGAATCTACTGCTCTGCAAATTCTATCGGATTTGACCTTCACTTTAACTCTGAAACTGGTGATATTTATAGTTACAATAAGAGAAAGAATGCACTTATTCCTTTTAACTTAAAAGAAGAACTTCCATTTTCCGACTTTTATCCACAGCAAGAGTTCTCACAAGCTCTTGCAGCTTTGGTCTTGATTGATGTGGACACAAGCATCAATCAAGGTGAGCTTCAGGTATCTCTCAAGCCAGTTATTGACTCTGGCCAGTCTGGTTTCATCAATATTGGGCTCGGCCTGAAAAGCTTAGAAATCAGCTTTGAAGCGGAAGTGCCAGATTCACCTTTCCCGCCAGCTCTTGCTGTTCCCTTAATCAATGATCAAGTATCCTGTGAATATATTAGCCCAGAGTCAATAGACATTCAATAACGCGAACAGCCCAGGCAAAAGGTAGAAGCTATTTTGGCGAAATCCTTGTTTTCCTGAAATCCGAGATATCCGTACCTAGAGCAATCTTTGACATTTATATCTACGGGCTAGAAGCATTCATTTGACAAAAGAAGTTGATTGATGCATTTGAAATGCTAAGCATTTAAACAAAGCCTAGAGGCAAACACTTGCATTCTTACCAGAGCATTTTAACCTCATTTATACAGCAATCCCTGAACGACGTAATTTCAGAATTTTAACCGACAAAGACTAACTGCATATAAGCAAGTCCCTGCCTTAGCAGTTGATTAAACCTGGCAATTTTCGACTTGATGGCTATTTATTTTTTATCGAAACCGAAAACTTCAATCCAGAATTCTGTCCAGCCATTAGTATGCCGTCCAGGATAACCATCCCCACCTTAACACTCTGCTAGTTCCTCAAAATTCAGCTCTTGATCGAGCAGTTCAGCGTTGATGTAGTTAGTGTTGACAGTAGCCATAATTTTGAAGTTATAAGTGTACACAATAACGAAGACTTGATTGCCTCCGATGCACATACCATCGCTTTTCTCAACTGCCAAAGTGTTGATCTAGAGCAATCAGATATGCGATCTTTCTCACAACGGCCTTACACCTAGAGACAACAACGTCACTGAACCATGGAATGCCTAAAAACCCAACTATCTACCAATAATTACCCTCCAAAATGTTTGTGTTTGTTTAGAAAATCAAGAAGCTTTTGTGTTTGCCCTAAGTGCAAGCACTGCCTCGGCCACAGTGAGGTCAAACGGTGTAGTCACCTTGATATTTGCAGGACCTGCCTCAAGTACCTGCACCGGCCATCCCAAGCGTTCATAAAGCGAGGCATCGTCAGTCACTTTCCAACCCTTGGCCTGAGCCTCAGCATGACCTTGCTTGAGCTGCTCCACAGCAAAGCCCTGTGGAGTCTGGGCCGCCCATAGTTCCGCACGATCTGGTGTGCCCGTAATGATGCCTTGACCATCAACGCGCTTGATCGTGTCGGTAACCGGAGTTGCCGCAATCACCGCTTCGCCAGCCACCACCGCCTCAGCGCAGCGATTGATCAAAGTCGCTTCAGCTAAACATCTAGCCCCGTCATGAATAAGAACATGCTGCGCAACTGAAGGCAACGCCTGTAATCCACGCTCTACGGATTCCTGCCTTGTGCTGCCCCCATCAATCCAAACAACGGGTTTGGCTGCCTCCGTTAACAACTCCATGATCATTGCTCGGTCCACATGTTGGCCAACAATGCCAACCCAAGTGATCGAATAGGCTTCCATCACCGCATCAATCGTCCAAGCAAGAACAGGACGTCCTGCCAGAGGCAAAAGCAATTTGTTGCGATCCGCTCCCATACGGCTTCCGCTTCCTGCCGCGACAATCAACAGATGCATATGCGCCTCCTGCCGCAAGCAGGCTGAAACCTCCTCCATACAATCAGCTCGCAACGCCTCTGCCTCTGGATCGATGCGTGTTCTCGCCCTTAGTCCGGGTCCTTTAATCCAACAGCTTCAGAGGCTTCCAGCCCTAGCAGCCGCAGCCAACCAGCTGCAAGGCAAACTGCAGCTGGCCTGCGATCCCACCCATCAAGCTTTTTGGAGTCTGTTGCCAGCGATAGAAAAGGTAATCCCAATCGCCTTTGACTCCAGCCCATCCCTCGCCGACTGGACCAATCTGCTCGGATCTGTAAGAGAAGGGGATTTTCAAGTTTGCTTCAATTTCGCCCAAGGGCAACAAGTGAATTTGATGCTCTCCATGAGCCACATCCCCATCAGGATTGCGGAACAGGGCTTTGCACGCACAGCCCTCGTTGAGCCCAGCAAAGGTTGGCCTGCCCAACAATTGGACTGCTACCTCCAAGCGATTGGCCTCACTCTTGACGCCGACAGCTTCCGGCTGTTCCTGCCAGACGAGAGCCTTCAGAAGGTTCGTGATCAACACCCCACTGGAGAAGGCCCCCTCCTACTGCTGGCTCCAAATGGCAACGATGGAGACTGGCCAACTCAGCAATGGTTAAGCCTGCCAAAGGCAATCAAAGGAAAATTACCCAATCTCAGAAGCATCACGCTGCCTTTAAAAGCACCCCTAATCCATCGCGCTGCCGAAGTGGCCTGCGCTGATGTCGTACTCAGCAGCTGTCCAATCACCCAACTGCTTGCCGTTTATACAGGCGTTCCTTTGGTTGCCCTAGGCACTCCGGCCGAAGACTTACCTAAACGAGATGAAATCCGTTGCCTGGGTGCCATTCATGCAGACATCAACTCAATCAACCAGCAGGAGGTTCTCAACGCACTGGGCTTCCAATGAAAAGTTGGTGGTACCCATTCAAACGAGGTCCGCTTGCAAACCTGCCGTTGCGAGTGCTCGCCAAACCCTGGCTAGGGCCAATCCTGGCCCTAGCCGTGGTGATCTTGGTAGGAGCCTTGGGCTATCGCCTCACCGAAGGATGGGACTGGGGAGATTGTCTCTGGATGGTGCTCATCACCATCAGCACCATCGGTTATGGGGAGGTGGAGCCGCTCTCGCAAGCTGGGCGACTCGTCACTGTGCTGATCATTGCCGGGGGGGTGGTCGTGGTTCAGCTCACGATTCAACGGGCACTACGGCTGACAGAATCCGGCTACTTCCGCCAGCTGCGGGAGCTGAGGTTTCGCAGGGTCTTGCGGCGTATGCGTGATCACGTCATCGTCTGCGGCTACGGCCGCATCGGCCAAGAAATCGCCTCAAAGCTGCAACTCGAGCAGGTCCCAGTGCTTGTCGTGGAAATAGATCCAGCCAACAAACAAGCAGCAGAAGAACAAGGCCTAAACGTTTTACAAGCTGATGCCACCTTGGATGAGACGTTGCTTGAAGCTGGCTTAGACCATTGCCGCAGCCTGGTAGCTGCTTTACCCAGCAATGCAGCAAACCTCTATGTGGTCTTAAGTGCCAAAAGCATGCAACCCCACTGTCGACTGATCTCACGGGCCGATAGTGAAGAAGCTGCCGTCAAGCTGAAGCTGGCAGGTGCCAGCGTGGTGGTGAGCCCCTATGTCGCCGCAGGCCGCACCATGGCTGCCACAGCACTGCGCCCCCTAGCTGTGGACTTCATGGATCTGTTGGCTGGATCGGATTATGAAATCGAAGAATTCCAACTCAGCCAAGACCCACTGAAGTTCAACAAACTGAGCCACCGCAGCCTGGCAAAACTTCAACTGGGCCGACGCAGTGGAGCAATGGTGCTGGCCATCCGAGACGGGTCTTCCCTGATGGCCAACCCCAGTAGCGAAGTCGAACTAGCCCCAGGTCAGTTACTTGTCGTCCTAGGCAGCAAAGCTCAACTCATCCGCTTACGTGAATTACTCGGCGAAGCATTGGACACCATCGAAAGGATGGCTAGTTGAGAAGAACTGCAATGGGTCCGTACGATCCTGCGAGAACGAATCACGCCATGACCTCTTCTTCTCCCCTAACTGGCCAAACCGCCCTAATCACAGGAGCCAGTCGCGGGATCGGTCGTGCTGTAGCCCTTGCCCTCGCAGAGGCAGGCGCAGAAGTAGTCGTGAACTACTCAAGCTCAGCTGATGCAGCAGAAGAAGTTGTTCAAGCGATCATCAGCAACGGTGGCTCTGCCTATGCCATCAAAGCCAATGTGGCAGAAGAAGACGCCGTAGACCAACTGATCAAAACCGTGCTTGAACGCAGCAGCAGCCTGGATATTTTGATCAACAATGCAGGCATAACTCGCGATGGCCTGTTGATGCGAATGAAAACAGAAGACTGGCAAGCCGTCGTCAATCTCAACCTCACAGGTGTGTTTCTATGCACTCGGGCTGTTGCTCGCACGATGCTTAAGCAAAAAAGCGGCAGAATTATCAATATCACCTCCGTGGTGGGCCTGATGGGCAATGCAGGCCAAGCCAATTACGCAGCAGCCAAAGCAGGAGTGGTGGGCCTCACGAAAAGTACAGCCAAGGAAGTTGCCAGCCGGGGAATCACTGTCAATGCAGTAGCCCCAGGCTTCATCACAACAGACATGACAAAAGAGTTGGATTCAGAACCGATTCTTGCCGCTATCCCCTTGGGATCCTTTGGCACCCCAGAGCAAGTCGCTGGAGCTGTGCGCTTCTTGGCAGCCGACCCTGCAGCGGCTTACATCACTGGACAAGTGCTACAAGTTGATGGCGGCATGCTGATGGGCTGAGAAGCTACTGCTGGATCAGACGTTCAGGATTCCAGCGGCTGTCCCAGTTCATCTCTCAAGCGCCGGATGCGCTGAAGAAGTCTTAACCGTCTGCTCCTGGCAGTGGCTGTCAGGAAGAGACGCAAGGGCACATACACCAAAGCCATGATTCCGGCCAGGCCGGCCATGATCACAAAAAACAGCGCCCCAGTGTCATTCATAGCTGGACCATACCCAGCCAATCCCCTGCAAGCACACTCATAACAGCAAGGATTCGGCTTTCCCCACTTATGCCCCCTCGCCCGCAGTGAACGTCCTATGGGACATTGACGAGCGGGTACCAGCAGACCATGGCCAAACTCCTCAGTTTTTCGGATGACTCCCGCAGTGCGCTTGAGCGCGGTGTTAATTCCCTAGCCGATGCCGTGCGCGTCACCATCGGCCCCCGTGGCCGCAACGTGGTGCTTGAGAAAAAATTTGGCGCCCCAGACATCGTTAATGACGGCGTCACCATCGCCAAAGAGATCGAACTTGACGATCCATTTGAAAACCTTGGTGCCAAGCTGATTCAACAGGTCGCATCCAAGACAAAAGACAAGGCAGGGGATGGCACCACAACTGCCACCGTGCTTGCCCAAGCGATGGTGCATGAAGGCTTACGCAATGTGGCCGCTGGCGCGAGTCCAATCGAACTGCGGCGTGGCATGGAAAAGGCCGTGGCCCAATTGGTAGAAGAGCTTGCCCAGCTCAGTCAAGCTGTTGGAGGTAATGCCATCCATCAGGTCGCCACAGTTAGCTCAGGGGGAGACCAGGAAGTGGGCCGGATGGTGTCTGAAGCCATGGACAAAGTAAGCGCCGATGGTGTGATCACCGTTGAGGAATCCAAATCTCTCGCCACCGAGCTAGAAGTCACTGAAGGCATGGCCTTCGACCGCGGTTACAGCTCCCCTTACTTTGTTACCGATGCAGACCGTCAGATCTGCGAATTTGAGAATGCCCTGCTGTTGCTCACAGACCGCAAGATCAGTTCAGTTTCCGATCTTGTGCCCATCTTGGAAAGCCTGCAGAAAAGTGGCTCCCCTCTCGTCATCATTGCGGAGGAAGTAGAGGGTGAGGCCCTTGCCACCCTGGTCGTCAACAAAAACCGAGGTGTCTTGCAGGTAGCAGCTGTTCGTGCACCATCCTTCGGAGATCGCCGCAAAGCTGCCCTGGCCGACATCGCAGTTCTAACTGGGGGAACTGTCATTAGTGAAGACCGCGCCATGACCCTTGAGAAAGTCAGCCAAGACGATCTAGGGCAGGTCCGACGAATCACAATCAGCAAAGACAACACAACCATTGTCGCCAAGGATGAGAACCGCGATGCCGTTAACGCCCGCGTGGCCTCTATCAAAAGAGAATTAGATGAAACTGACTCCGAATACGACCGCGAGAAACTCAATGAACGCATTGCCAAGCTGGCCGGTGGTGTAGCCGTCATCAAGGTTGGGGCCCCTACCGAAACGGAACTCAAAAACCGCAAGCTGCGCATTGAGGATGCGCTCAACGCCACCCGTGCTGCAGTGGAAGAGGGGATTGTGGCCGGTGGTGGCACCACGCTCCTGCACTTAAGCAAAGGGCTGAGCAAACTGGCCGAACAGCTCAACGGCGATCAACGCACCGGCGTACAAATTGTGCAGCGAGCACTCTCAGCACCTACACGCCAGATTGCCATCAATGCTGGCGAGAATGGTGATGTAGTGATCTCTGAGATCCAACGCCTTAACAAGGGCTTTAACGCCATCTCCAGCACCTACGAAGACCTTTTGGAAGCAGGCATTCTCGATGCCACCAAGGTGGTGCGCCTGGCACTTCAGGACGCAGTCTCAATCGCTTCGATGATGGTGACCACAGAGCTCGTGATTGCAGACAAACCCGAGCCTCCTGCTCCCGCCGGCGATGGCGGTGGAGACCCGATGGGTGGCATGGGTGGCATGGGTGGCATGGGTGGCATGGGTGGCATGGGTGGCATGGGTGGCATGGGTGGCATGGGTGGCATGGGTGGCATGGGTGGCATGGGAATGCCAGGCATGATGTAGTCCGGCCCAAAGCTTTCCCTTGGGCTACAAAAAGAACGCCGCCACAACGCATGGACAAGTCTCATGCGTTGTGGCTCTACCTGGACAAGTCACGACCCAAAGCACGTCCCACAGTTCGGTTGATGCCAAATAGCTTTGGAAGTTAAGCCGCCAATGTTCGGCAATAGTTTTCCACCTGCAGGTCGACACCGGTAATCGCTGTACCGACTACCACCATGTCTGCACCTGAAGAAAGTGCTTCTAGTGCTATCTGAGGAGAATCAAGCCCGCCTTCGCAGATGAGCTTGACATCTGAATCAAGTTGCTGCCGCAACGGCCCCAACAAACACAAACCTGGAGGCCGCTTAACAGCAGTTACTTCGGTATAGCCATAAAGAGTGGTGCCTACCAGGCTGCAACCAAGCTCTGCTGCACGTAAACCATTCTCGATCGTATCGACATCTGCCATCAGAGGAGCCCCCAAATCTTCCCGAACCCGACTCACCAGCTGCTCAAGAGTGCTCCCCCCTGGCCGATGACGCTGCGTAGCATCGAGAGCTACGACATCTGCTCCCGCCGACCAGACAGCCTGAACCTCCTCCCATCCTGGCGTGATGTAGACAGCACTATCAGGGAAGGAACGCTTCCAAAGCCCAATAATCAAGGCGTCCGGACAACGGCGTCGAACGGCACCAATGTGTTCCGGACTTTCCAACCGCACCCCAACCGCGCCATTGCAAAGACTGGCTTCAGCCATGGCCGCAATCACCTGAGGATGACGCATCGGTGAACCCTCAGGCGCCTGAACAGAGACAATCAACCCCCGTCTGAGAGTTTCAAAAGCAGGCAAAGACATACTCAGGATGCCTTTGACAGCTCTGCATTCGTGATTGGCGAGCAATGATGTGGCAAATGGTTTAGAGCAAAAGCAGGAGAAGGTAGGACTAACAACGAGTTCAGGACCGTCGGGACTTGCTCCGACAGAGGCTCCTGCCCTTGAACGAAAACCTCTAAACAGTCCTGAAAATCAAAGAACCCTTGCATCTGCAAAAGGCTCAGCAATGTCGTGACGCAATAGCGATACACCTGCTGGACGTCAAGCATGGCAAGCAGTGGAGTGGTGCACTAAATCAGGCGAGTTTACGGTTCAACAAAGGACGAATCATCAGGAACAAGCCAACGGTGACCACCATCAACACGGTCAAACATCCATAACCACTCACAGTCCCGTAAGGAGCATCAAGCAGAACGGCACCAAGATCAAGCGGACCGGCATAGGCAGCTCGTATGGGCTCAATCGCAAAAGTAAGAGGATTTAGGGCCGCAAGCCAGCCAAGCCAACCAGGCATAAAAGAAAGCGGCGCCAGAGCCGTGCTCGCAAACAACAAAGGCAAATTGGCCACAAAGATCACCGCAATCAATTCAATGTGACCTGGCAGAGCAAAAGCCAGGCCAAGGCTCAAGGCAGTGAACGCAAAAACCAGCAACAACAAGGTGAACAACACCAAGACCAGTCCCGAAACACCTGGCCAGCCGTAACCCAGCAAGGCAGCCGTTGCCATGATCGCCAGGCTCTGCAGAAGACTTAGAGATGTGATGTAGATCACAGAAGCAAGCACGATCGAGCTGCGACTGCGCAGCGGAGCCACCAGAAGACGGTTTAAAAAACCAAATTCACGATCAAACATCACTGGCAATCCAGCATTGAGTGCACCACTGAACGCGGTGAACACAATCACACCAGCCCCTAAGAACCGCCCGTAGCTCATGCCTCCTGGCAACAAACCATCCGGAGCATTAGAGAACAAAGCACCAAACAACACCAACCAGATCAAGGGCTGAAGGATGCCAGCAATCAAGGTCGAAGGGCGTCGCAACAGCTGCAAGAAAAGTCTGCGAGTGAGGGCCAAAGTTTCCTGCACAAGATCAACCAATGGCCCCTGCTCTGCAGCACGGGTAGTAACAGCGGCAACAGGGCTAGTCATGGAGTGACTGTCAGCAGAACGAATGAGAAAAGGGTGGATTAAGGCAGATCCAACTCAACAAAACGAACGAAAGGGATCAACGCATCGCTTTTTTACGCTCCAGCTTTGAGTCTCGTTGACCAGCTACAGCTAACTCAGCGTCCATCAGGGTTCGGCCAGTGGCCTGCAAATAAACATCATCCAAGCTCGGGCGACTGTGAGCGAGGGCAAAGACAGGCAGCTGAGCACCATCAAGTTGCTCACGCAAACGAGGCACAACCTGTTCATTCTCTACAACAAGGTTGAGGGAAAAACCCTGTACCCGATTGACCACCACCTGGCGCACACCATCCACACCTTGGAGAAGCTGCCTGACCTGCTCGGCCTCACGATCATCGCTGAATTCCTTCACACGCAGAGTCACCCGATCACCTCCAAGTTGCTGCTTGAGCTGATCAGGAGTTCCCTCTGCGATCACTCGCCCGTCATCAATGATCGCCATCCGATCAGCAAGGGCCTCAACCTCCTCAAGGTAATGACTACTAAGGAGCACGGTGGTGCCTTGGGCCCTCAACTCACGCAACAATTGCCAAATCGCTGAACGACTCTCGATGTCCAAACCAACGGTGGGCTCATCCAACACCAGCAACTGTGGTTGATGCAACAAACCTGAGGCCAGGTCTATCCGGCGACGCATGCCACCCGAATAGGTGCCGCAACGTCGATCAATCCAATCCTGCATGCCAAGGCAATCAATCAATTCAGCAATGCGTCCATCCCTATCGCTAGAGCGCAAGTGATACAAATCCCCCTGCAACTGCAACAACTCCCGACCTGTGAGGATCTTGTCGATAGCAACCTCTTGTGCCACATAGCCCAATTCGAGCCGCACAGCACGAGGATCACTTAAAGCATTGAGGCCAGCCACGCTGACCGTGCCTGAATCAGGAGCCAGAAGGGTGCAAAGAATCCTGAGAGTGGTTGTTTTGCCTGCACCATTTGGACCAAGCAAACCATAAAGACATCCCCGAGGCACCTTGAGGCTGAGACCTTTTAGGGCTTGAACCGTTCCATAGGACTTCTCAAGCTGCTTCAGTTCAATCATCGGCATCAAGAGGGAACGTAGTACAAGTCTTAAAAATCTAGGCAGCTGTATAGAGCTACCAGACCCTCCAGGGGGTCTCTAGTGACTTCTGTTTAGATGAACTTCCCGCTGCTCGCCATCTGCTGAAGCAAAGACCAGGCCTGAAGATCAAAATTAGCCGCCATGGGCAAACGACTAACCACCAGAAGAAGGCAGATACCAAACATATAGAAGATCGACCAACGGAAGAGCCCCTTGGCTCGATCAACATTCTCCGGAGCAGCACCTAACTGATGAACCATTTGCAGCAAACGAGCATTGAAAGGGATCAACAAAAGTCCGTAGAGCAAGCCCCCCTCCGGCAAGGCCAAGACACCAAAACCGCTGAGTAGAACCGTGGCCCAGCCATAACGAGAAATAGCTCTGACGGTGACCACAGGGCCCTGAACAACAGGAAGCATTGGTATCCCAACAGCCCTGTAGTCGTCTCGCAGCAACAGGGCCAGTGCCCAAAAATGCGCTGGGGTCCAAAGCATGACCAGCGAGAACAACCACCATCCACTAAGGCCCACATGCCCGCTGGCCGCAGCCGCACCCACGAGAGGGGGGATCGCTCCAGCAACCCCTCCGATGACAATGTTTTGGGGCGTGCGGGGCTTCAAGATCGCCGTGTAAAGCAGCACGTAACTGCACAGACCAAGCAAAGACAGGCCAGCCGCAAGACAGTTCACACCACTCACTAACAGAGCCGCTGCCGCCAAGGTGCAAGAGATGGCACCGATGAACGCCGCAGTTGGAGACAAGCGTCCTGAAGGCAAAGCCCTACCACTTGTGCGTTGCATGCGCCCATCAAGATCCTGTTCCCAAATGCAGTTGAGAACACCAGCAGCAGCAGCAGCCAGAGCCCCTCCTCCTAGGGTGCATGCCAACCTGAGAGAAGGTAGGGGCCAACCTTCGGATAGCGCCATCCCACCAAGGGTTGTGGCCAAAAGCAGTGGAATTAAGCGTGGTTTGGCAATCTCCAACCAAGCGGGTAGCTTGATCCGCTTGCGAGAAGGCACGATCTGCTCCCGGGTCACCCCCCCGTGGAGCATCTCTGGCGTTGAACTAACCATGAGAATGGTCTATCGAGAATGAATCACCAACGGCAGACACCGGCAAAGGTGATCCTTCCGGATTACGGAAGGTAAGGGCGGCAAGCAAGGCCACAAGCAGAGTTGCAACCAGCTGATGGCAAACCGTCACTGCAGGCTGGGATAGTCCAAGCTGCAAGGTAAGAAATCCAAGGCCTACCTGGGTCACAACAAGTCCTAAAGCAGATATCAAAAAAGGCCACTGGCGTCGAGGCCAGCCACCGACCAAGAGAGCAGTGCCAACAAAGATCCCTATGCATGCTGCAACGGGTGTGGCAGACATACGGTGCCAATCCAGCCATTGACAGGCCTGTCCGCCATTCAGACAACGCTGGGCCGCCCAGGCCGTTGCGATACGACCACCAAGAAGACATTGACCTATCACTGCCAACAAGGAGGCTCCACCCATCAAGCGCCACCACAAAGGCGGTGACTCAACAGAAGAGGACAACAAGCCCTGAGCTAGAGCACTCACCGCTGCCACAAGTGTGAGCGCAAATGCCAGATGCGCCGTCACCACACCAGAAGGCAAAAGCTGCAAGACAGTCAGGGCTCCAAGAGCTCCCTGGACTAAAACTAAAACCACCAGGCCACCGCAGACCCAGGGAAGCCAAGCGGGCAACTGAGAACGCCAAAAAATAGCAGCCCCTAATTGCACTAACAGGGCAAGGCCCACCACAAAGGCATCAAGGCGATGAAACCACTCAAGAAAAACCTGGACATTCATCTGACGCCCAGGCAGAAGAGAGCCATAACAGAGCGGCCAATCCGGACAAGCCAAACCTGCCTCCATCACACGCGTTGCGCCTCCGATCACAACCAGCGCAATCAGGGCAACGACAAGATGAACAGCCAACTGGGCAAGACGCCAGCGAACCCGAGGCAGAAATGGCATCATACTACTATGCTACAGTGAAATAATGTAAATCGATGGAGCGGCTTTAATTGCAAAGGTCAGGGTTTTTATCTCTGAGAATGGAGCGATTGAATCATCAGATTCACCTTGTCTAGACGACTGCAACATCACCACTGGTCGCCAAATCACCCATCCCTGACAGAAGCGCTCAAGCAAAAAAAACTAACCTCATCAGACACCTTGCAAAATAAGGATTTCTTGCAAAATTTGCGACGACTTAATAATCACTGCATGTTGCTTTGGAGCGATCTCCATAGCCTTAAAAGATCCAAATAGATTCCGTGCGGACTCCCTTTGCCATCCTGACGCTGGCGTTGGTCATTGCCCTTGTACTTGGAGGTCTATGGATTGGCCAGAACGTCAATCTGCTCCCTGTTGATGCAAGTGCGAATGCACCCGTATACGACGAACTCTTCCGAGTCCTTTTCAGCATCGGAGCAATCCTTTTTCTCGGCATTGTCGGGTTGGTTGTATTCAGCCTGATTAAGTTCCGCAGACGTCCTGGTCAATTGGAGGACGGCCTCGCCATTGAAGGCAATCTCCCGCTTGAAATCTTTTGGACAGCTGTACCTGCTGTGGTCGTGTTGTTTGTTGGGCTTTACAGCTTCGACATCTACGACCGCATGGGCGGAATGGTTCCATTAGCCCATGACGCCCATGACCATCAGATGATGGACATGAAGGAACAAATCTGGGGAGGGATCGGTTCTGTCGCCAATGCCTCCAGTGCTGACAACAGCCTTGCCTCATTAGCGGTGGAAGTCACCGCAATGCAGTATGCCTTCCTCTTCCACTATCCCCAAGGCGACATCATTTCTGGCGAGTTGCACGTGCCTCTAGGCCAACCTGTGACACTGCGCATGGAATCCAAGGATGTCATCCATGCCTTCTGGGTTCCCGAATTCCGCATCAAGCAAGACATCATTCCTGGTCAGCCAACTCTCTTGACCTTCACCGCAACGAAACCAGGACGCTATCCAATCATCTGCGCCGAACTCTGCGGTCCATACCACGGGAACATGCATACGAAAGTGATTGTCGAAGCGCCCGGTGACTACTACACCTGGTTCAGCAACAACGCCAAAACAACGGTTTCAGAAGCATGACGGTTGCCATCTCCCCTCCCAGCAAAAAGCAATCAGATGGTCTTCAACCAACTGGCTGGTTGCGTTACTTCAGCTTCAGCCTTGACCACAAGGTCATTGGTCTGCAGTACTTGGTTTGCGGATTCATCTTCTACCTAATCGGCGGAGTTCTTGGTGGCGCCATCCGCATCGAACTCGCCAGCCCCATCTCCGACTTCATGGCCAGGGATGTCTACAACCAGGTGCTAACGCTGCACGGCACAGTGATGATCTTCCTGTGGATCGTGCCGGTCGTGAACGGTGCCTTCGGCAACTATCTCATTCCGTTTTATGTGGGAGCCCGTGATATGGCCTTCCCTCGACTCAATGCCGTGGCGTTCTGGATGATCCCTCCAGCTGGCCTGTTGCTGATCAGTAGCTACTTCATTACCGGTGCGGCTCAATCCGGCTGGACGGCCTATCCACCGCTGAGTATCACCACCCCCGCCGCAGGACAGATCTTATGGATTCTCAGTGTGCTCTTGCTTGGCGGTAGCTCAATCTTTGGTGGCATCAACTTCATCGCCACCATCCTCAAGCTGCGGCAGCCCGGACTCAAGCTAATGCAACTACCCATGTACTGCTGGGCGATGCTCGGCACAAGCATCCTGGTGGTGCTCTCCACGCCAGTACTGGCTGGAACACTGGTTCTTTTAAGTTTCGACATCGTTGCCCATACAGGATTCTTCAACCCCAGCCTGGGTGGAAACGCAGTCGTCTACCAACATCTTTTCTGGTTTTATTCCCACCCAGCTGTATACATCATGGTGCTGCCAGCCTTCGGATTGGTCAGCGAAATCCTTCCTGTTCACTGCCGCAAACCACTTTTTGGCTACACCTCAATGGTGTATTCAATTATGACCATCGTGATCCTTGGCCTAGTGGTTTGGGCACATCACATGTTCACCAGTGGAACACCTCCTTGGATGCGCCTCTTTTTCACCATTGCCACATCCTTCATTGCCGTACCTACAGGAATTAAGTTCTTCAACTGGCTGGCAACACTCTGGGGAGGGCGCATCTCTCTAAACAGTGCTGTACTTTTCTCCTGTGGCTTCATTGTCAACTTTGTGCTTGGCGGTATTACTGGCGTAGCACTTGCACAAGTTCCATTCGACATTCACGTGCATGATACCTACTTTGTTGTTGCCCATTTTCACTACATCGTCTATGGAGGTTCGGTGTTTGTGATCTTTGCCTCTATTTATCACTGGTATCCAAAATTCACTGGGCGCATGCTCAATGAGTCTCTGGGGCGGTTTCATTTTTTAATCACTTTCATCGGCTTCAATCTCTGCTTTGCCCCACAGCATTGGCTAGGCCTCAACGGCATGCCCCGCCGTGTGGCTGAATACGACCCGCAATTCACCGTAATCAATCAAATCAGCAGTGTTGGGGCCTTGCTGATGGCCATCAGCACGCTGCCCTTTCTCTGGAACGTCGTGCAGAGTGCATTGAGCGGCGCCATTGCCGGAGACAACCCCTGGAGGGCGCTTACTCCAGAATGGCTCACAAGCTCCCCACCACCAGTGGAAAACTGGAGCGGCAAAGCCCCTCTGGTAACAGAGCCCTATGGCTATGGCGTACCTGAGGAGCCGCTCAACCTAGAAAAAACCAGCAACAGTGATAGTGATCTAGGGAGCAAAAGCCAATGACATCCCTTCCAGCGATCGACCATGACGATGAGGTGCAGGCTGACCTAGAAGATGAACATGCTGAGCTTGGAGAGGAACATGCTGATCACCGCATGTTCGGCCTAGCCACCTTCCTAGTGGCTGATGGCATGACCTTCGCGGGCTTTTTTGTCGCCTATCTCACATTTCGGGCTGTCAATCCCCTGCTGCCTGATGCGGTTTATGAATTAGAGCTGCCCCTCCCCACCTTGAATACGGTGTTACTCCTCGTGAGCAGCGCCACTTTCCATCGAGCTGGACAAGCTCTGAAGCGCAACCAATCAGGCCAGTGTCAACGTTGGCTGTTCATCACTGCTGGCCTTGGGCTGGCCTTTCTAGCCAGCCAAATGGTCGAGTACTTCACACTGCCATTTGGCCTCACAGACAACCTTTACGCCAGCACCTTCTATGCCGTTACAGGCTTTCACGGACTACACGTCACCCTAGGGACGATCATGATATTGATCGTCTGGTGGCAGGCGCGTTCACCAGGCGGTCGTGTCACCAGTGAAAACCATTTCCCCCTCGAAGCCGCTGAGCTCTATTGGCACTTCGTAGACGGCATCTGGGTGATCTTATTCATCATCTTCTACCTTCTCTAAAGCCAAGGCCCTACATCTCAATCAAGAGAAGTTCGATCAATAACTTGCCACGGTCGGAAGAATTCGTCAGAATCAACACGAATAAACCTGGCGAAATGCTCGTCGGAAAAGAACTTCTAGACAAGGCCAGGTCACTCAGCAACCGTCCTGAGGATGAGATTGCTCGTGGCTGCGGATACGTGGGGCCAAGTGGACGTGTCTTGCGCAAGAGTTTCTATCGAGCTCTCGTGGAAGCCAAGGGTTACAAGCTTCCCTCCAGCAGTGGAGGGCCAGCGGCTTCCCGCGGTCGTCAGGCCGAGTTTCGCACTCGGGTCCACGGAAATGGCAACCTGCTTATTGGGCACGCCTATACACGCAGACTCGGCCTAGAACCTGGCCAAGAGTTTCGCATCGAAATCCACCGAGAATCAGGTGCTATCTGGTTGCTACCACTAGAAAATGAGGGTGACAAGAAGTAATTTGCACCCTCCTTAATGCTTTGGTCTCTCCATTATCAACATCGGCTTAGAGACACCCGAAAATTAGCAATTGGCACAACTGAATAGATCTTTTTTAGCCATTTCAGGTTAGAGCAGGGGGCTGATTGTCGTCGTGCAGGGTTGAGCTAAAGGCAATCAAGTCAATGCCACTAAACAGAAAGCTGATTCCCACCAATACTCCGAGGACCCACGACAACTGCCAAAACTTCATTGTCACAATCACCAAGCCAAGAAGAAAAGTGATCACCCCATTGGCAATTGCCCAGCCAGACCCAGCGCGTTTTGCGTGCGCCAGTCCAGTAAAGAAAGCCACGACACCCTCTGCCAAAAACACGATGCCAATCGCCAAGGCAAATGTCGCCACCTGAACAGCTGCTTCAGCAGGGTTCTTCATATTGGAGATCATCGATGCGCCTGCTACCAAGAACAGTGTTGATACCACTAGACGACAAAAACAAACCCAACGAGCCATCCGGGAAGAGCGAGCAAGGTTGCTAATCCAGCCAACGATGCCGCCCACCAGAAACAACACAGCAATCAAACCGATCGTCCAACTTGCAGCGACCACCGGAAAGATCAAAGCCAACACACCAAGCACGATCAACACAATGCCTTCAGCAATCGCAAAGGCCTTGAAAGTGACCAAAGAATCCTGACGTTCATCAACGGTCATGAGATGTTCACAATGAACAGCATCTGAACGCTATTGAGGGTCTCCTGATCCGGCCATGCTTTGTAAGATCCCTGTGCAAATGCCGTAGCGACTCAGCTCCACCCATGGCTGGCAAGCCAGTCCGTTGAGATCTCTTGGGCATTCCTGTTGCTTGCCATTGGTAAATGAGGTGCCCCTGCCAAAAGACGCTCGGTGTATTTGGCCAACAGATCGGCCTCCAGATTCACCACAGCTCCAACCTGCAACTGTTGTAAAGACGTGCTCGTCCAGGTATGAGCTATCACCGCTATCCAGAAGCGGCTGCCGTCTTCAACGCATCCCGCAACAGTGAGACTGATGCCATCTAAAGCAATGCTGGCTTTTTCGCAGACATAGCGTCCGAAGGCAGGATCTTGCCAGCAGACCTCCAGATACCAGGACGTTGAGCGAGCATCCAGAGCCACCACCTCTCCAGATCCATCAACATGGCCACTGACCAGATGGCCTCCGAGACGGTCGCAGAGGCGAAGAGCTGGTTCAAGGTTCACAACCCCACCGCGATCCGCCTTGGCCCCAAGGCTGGTTCGACAAAGCGTCTCCTCACTGACATCAGCACGAAAACCATCCGCTATCAATTCAGCCACCGTCAGGCAGACCCCATCAACAGCCACACTGTCTCCCTCGGCCAGAGGTGCTAATGGGGAACAGCCTTGCACCAACAAGCCCGTCGCTCGACGCTGCACCCGTCCCACCGCCTGAACTAGCCCCGTAAACATGGCAGGCCGTATGTGGCAACATCACTGGCCATAATCGGACAAAAGGGGGATGGGGGGTCAGTGGTCGAGATGAGCGTTGCCGGTCTCGCACTCGACGCGTCAAGCCGCAGCCCAATCGTGCTGCTCAGGGATCCATCCGGACGAAGACAGGTGCCGATCTGGATCGATCAAGCCCAGGCGCACAACATCATGGCCGGGATTCAGGACTCACCTATACCAAGACCACTGAGCCACGACCTCATGGTGGCCCTGCTCAAAGCAGGAAATCTTCAACTTGAGAGGGTCATCATCCACGCGATTGAAGACAACACATTCCAGGCTGTACTCAAACTTCGTCTCAAGGCATCAGAGGAAGAGCCGGAGGAAGAGAAGACTCCTGAGGAATCAACACTGCTGCTTGAAATTGATGCTCGTCCTAGTGATGCCATCGCCCTTGCAGTCCGCACCAAAAGCAGCATCTGGATGCTCGAGGAGGTCGTAGCAGAAGCCTCAATTCCTGTAGATGCCGAGGCTGACGCAGAAGATCAGAACGAATTCCGCCGCTTCCTTGATGAAGTGAGTCCTGCAGCTCTGGTCCGTCACCTCCAAACCCGTGAAAGTGAAACAGAGGAACCCTTCAATTCTCCAGATCCCGATCCCGACCACCAGGAATGATGCCAATACGACGCCCCTTTGGTCGGGGACCGGCAGTGAGCCTGTTCACCCTTGGGACGATGAGGGCAATCGGCTCAGCCGAGCAAATGTATGGCGTTGTTAAAGCTGCCCAGGCCGCTGGCATTAACCACATCGAAACATCCCCGGCCTATGGCCCGGCAGAAAGTTTTCTTGGCACTGCTCTGCGACAGCTGCAACAAAACCAAGCTGAACCTTCTGGAGGCTGGGTCATCACCAGCAAACTTCTGCCAGGGCTAAGCCTGAAAGAAGGGCAGTGCGAATTGCACAACCTTTTGACGCGACTTGGACGACCCAAGCTTGAAAACCTTGCAGTGCATGGCCTCAATCGCCCTGAACACCTGGAGTGGGCCCTAAGGGGAGACGGCGCAGCGCTACTGCGTTGGGCTGAGGAAGAGGATCTTGTTGTTCAAGTGGGATTCACTAGCCATGGCTCCTTTCCCCTCATCAAGGAAGCCTTAGCAAGCGGTCGTTTTCAATTCTGCAGCCTGCATCTGCACCTACTAGACCCCGAACGTATTCCCCTGGCACGGGAGGCCCTTGCATCAGGCATGGGTGTCATGGCAATCTCCCCTGCTGACAAAGGAGGACGGCTTCAGGACCCAAGCCCAACCCTGGTTGAGGACTGTTGTCCGCTCTCGCCTCTCCAACTTGCCTATCGCTTCCTGCTAGCTGCAAAGATCAGCACCCTCAGCCTTGGTGCTGCTCAGCCAGAGGACCTGACACTTGCTGCGCAGTTGGCCAACGCCGATGGGCCACTCAATCAACGCGAGCAAAGAGCCCTCAACCAACTCCGCCAACAAGGTGAGCGCCGCCTAGGTGAAAACCGATGCGGCCAGTGCAAAGCCTGCCTACCCTGCCCAAAATCTGTACCCATACCAGATCTACTACGACTACGAAATCTGGCCGTAGGCCATAACCTTCAAGCCTTTGCAGAAGAGCGTTACAACCTGATCGGACGAGCAGGACACTGGTGGGAAGGTATTGATGGCAGCGCCTGCGAGCGCTGTGGCGAATGCTTACCCCGCTGCCCCCATCACCTGCCGATCCCGGATCTCCTCGCTGACACGCACCAACGCCTAGCGGCAGCTCCAAGGCGCAGGCTATGGGGTTGATTGGCTCCAACGCTGATCCAGCTCCATCTGCTGAACAGCTGTCAGCACTGGTAAGGACCAACAACGCGACCAGACCTCCTTGGATGGCAACACAATGGAGCGATAGGCCTTAGGAATTGCTCTTAAAGCAAGACGCAACTCTGCACGTGGCAACGGAGGGATCCAACCACCGGCAAGCAATTGTCCCAGCAGAGGCTCCTGCCAAGACTGCTCGACCCATTGCTGTGGCAATGGCTCCCGAGTCAAGGCAGACCGTACAAGAACAGTCCAGTTCAATGGTGCTCCACTGTTGGGGAGTACCACACTGAGCCTTGGGTCACGACGCAAGCTCGGCAAGCAGCGCTGTAGCGGCAATACCGCGACCCGAGCTTTCCCTTGAATTAACCAGTTGAGGCCCTGCCGATCATCAAAGGTGTAGGCCTGAGCACGCAGCTGCCGCAATCCATCAGCAACCTGCATCCTCTCAGCCAGAGACATCACAAGACGGGGGCTCTGGGGTAACACCACCCGCCCCTTAAGCGCCGGGTCTAACAAAACCTGCCAGCCAGACCTTGCCTGTAATGCCCAAGGATCACCCTGACGAAAGAGCAACACCCAAGGGCTGACCCCAACAGGCAGAACTCGAGACTGAAGGGCTGGTCCCAGGCTGGCTTCAAAGGCCCTCGCCTGACCATCGAGCCGGTCTTGAAGCCCAGGCGCTTCAATCCGCTGCAAGGTTTTTGCGGGCAAACTCGTCAGCCAACCATCACCAAGAGCCAACAGGTCATTGCCCTGCTCGAGTACGGCGATGAAAGGATTACTACCTGCATCAACTTCAATCGGTTGATAGCTCCAAGGCACGGGCAAACTGCGCCGCCATTTCTTTGGCAACGTTTCCGGAGTTGCTCTCAACAAAGGGGCTGCTGAGGCACGTCCACAGCTAGCCAAGCCCATCAGCCCAGCCATCAAGCCCAGTTTTAGCAGCTCTCTTCGTCCAAGCTGCCTTTGTTCAAGCATGGCGCCACTCATCGATCAGACCCTAAGGGGCGGAGAAAATCTCATGAGCAAGACGTCCCCAACAATTGGTTCATAGCTTGATCACACGCCTCCAACAGCTGCTCACAGGAAGCCCCTTGAAGCTGAGCCAATAGCGCCAGGGCTCCAGCACCAACACCTTCTTTGACATATCCAAGCTCATAATCCTGAAGAGCCCGATGCTGACTGTTATGGAAACGCAGCCCTGTGGCCAAACCCAAAAGGCGAACACCGAAAAACTCCCCTACGCAATCGATCAGACACTCAAGTGCACCTGTCCTGCCATCTGAACGCTTAGCCTCCTCTGCCAGCCAAGACGTGGTACCGAGCACTATCCCATCAACCATGTTCTGGCGATGGGATGGTTCCATAGCTGCCAAGGCCAGAGCCAGCACAGCCACCATCTGACTTCCACCGCCAAGCATGACAGGCTGACCCGCCTCTCTTGCGCCAAGTAGCAGCCCAACAGCTACAGGCTGAAAAGGATCACCTAAGGCCGCAATCACTCGCTGAGGTGGAGGGTTACACCCCAAGGCCGCTTGACTCAATCCACGATCAACCAACTCCTGTTTCAAGACCATCGGTGCCTGACGAGCACTACCACTGATCAGATCAGCAACCTGCAAGCCAAGTCCGGTGAGTACAGCCTGAGCCGTGGTCGTGCCTCCAGGGACACATTCGGCCAATACCAAAGGACGACGAAGACCTCGCCCAAGGCAAAAGCCACGCTGCCAGAGAGCATGCACACGCGACAGACCCATGGCCTCACCAGTACTCAAACAAGCAGCCGGACCCATTCCCGGCGCCTCCAGACGCAAATGGGGGAATGGTGGCGACAGGGTTAAGCCCACCGCCGCCACCAATGGGTCTACGCCAATCCAACGAGCGGCAACATAACTAATCAGGGCCGGTGAGATCCCTGCAGGAAGAGGTGGAAGCGAGCACAGCCTTGGCCTATCAGGGCCCTTAAGCAGCAGTTCCGCATCTGCCACAGCTGTGTAGCGACGGGCAGCTGAGGTAGCACCTGCCGCCGAAATGCCCTCCACCTCGGCAGTACGCGTGCCAGCCAACACCAACAGTAAAGAAAACCCCAGGCCCCCATCCCGCCAAGGCATTATCCATCTCTCCTGCGCGGCTGGAGATGCACCTGCACCAAAGGCTTTACAAGCTAAAGGTAGACCTCTAAGAGGCAAACCCGGCTTGAAATTAGAGGGGGTCCAGGGCAACGAGGCCATGCAGAAGTCTGGGGGGCTCGGGAATTGGTCCCTGCAGCCGAGGAAAAATCCAGAAGGCCAGCGCATGAAGAACAAGCACGTAGACCAACTCTTGAAAAACCACCAAAGCAAAAGCCATCAGCTGCACATGATTGAGATCTGGCGCCAGAGGGAGATTGAGCAGGTCCACCAATCGATCAAGCAGACCTGATCCTGCTCGGGTGATCACCACCCAAAGGTTCTCACCCACCAAAAGCGACAGCACCACAACCCTTACCAGAAAACCCGCTGTTCCAATCACAACTCCACACCCCCAACTCACCCACCAGCTCAGCCCACGATGCCAACTCCAGCCAAGCCAGAGCGCTAGAAAGCCATAAGGGAACAGCACCAAGGGACCACGAACAGGCCCCATCAAGGCAATCAACAAAAGCACCGCCAGGGCAACGCCCTCTAGCCCTGCCTTAGAACCGCGACGCACATGCAGCAGGGCTAAAGGCAACGGCAACGCCAGCCGAAATAGGGCTCCACCAACAGGGAGGTAATAGAGCGCCACCCAGATCAGAGCTGAAGCAGCCGCAAGGTAAGAAGTCTCCATCATTCTCAGGGCCTGGCGACGGCTTATGGGTTGAGCAGCTCTCGAACTCTTGCGCAAGCCACCAAACCAGATCAAGGCTGGGCTCCCATACCTGAAGGCGGCACTCTGATCAAAGACTGATCCTTGACCCGTTCAATCGTCTCAACCTCAAAAGTCACTCCAGCCATTCGTAAGGCCTGAGTGACGACTTCTGCCGGCGCCGATGGATCGGCACCGGACAACTTGATGGTGATGCGATAAGGCTGCGGGGTAACAGGGTTACTAGCCAACTCTGGCTTCTGCTCAACCTGTCTCGACGTCTGAGGATTAGCAGCTTCCGGATTGCTCACGTCCTGATCAGGAACTCTTGAGTCAGATGAAGAGTTCGTGGGTTCTGGATCACTGGAAACAGGTGCGACAGGCACAGGCTCCTGCGTGGGAGCATCAAAACTGTTCGCAAGTTCCTGACCAAACGGCGTATTGGCGCAGGACTGCAACATCAACATAAGCAGCGGAACACACAGGCTTAACCCATCAGCAAGTAAGCCCCTAGCACTCACCTTGAGCATCAAACCTCACCAGGCTTGATGACCCGAACAGCACTGGCTCGCAGCCGACCTGTCTTTGTAGTCGCAGGAGGTTTACGAGTTTTTGGTTTGCTTGCGGCGGTTTTTTTACTGGTTGTTGAAGTGCTCTTTTTGCGTCGACTTGTCTTCTTACTTAAAGCCTTGGCAGCCAATAGCTCCACTGCTACATCAAGAGAAATGTCGTCGACGCCCTTCCCTTCAGGTAACGAGGCATTGAGCTTGCCCTGCTTGACATACAAGCCATAGGGACCGTCAAAAACCTGCACCTTCTCCTCACTCCCATCCGGGATGCCAAGGTCTTTCAACGCAGTCCGGCCGCCCCTGCCCCGCTTGGGCATAGCCAAAAGCTCTAGTGCTCGGCTCAGCCCCACCGCCAACACGTCATCCTCCGCCTTAAGGGAGCGATAGTCCTTCTCTCCCTTGCTCTTATCCCAGACCACATAGGGTCCGAAGCGACCCAAACCCGCCTGAATTCGTCCACCATCGGGATGCTCTCCCAGTAAGCGCGGCAGACGCAATAAGCCCAGTGCCTCATCAAGGCTGAGCTCATCAGGCTTCTTGCCTTTGGGCAAGGATGCCCGCTTCGGCTTGGGGTTGTCCTCACCCACCTGGCCTCGCTGCACATAAGGCCCGTACTGACCAAAAAGGAGGTAAACCTGATCACCGGTTTCCGGGTCTTCCCCAATCGATTCCGGGCCATCAGCTTTCTGCTTGAGAATCAGCTCGGCTTTCTCTGCATCAAGATCAGCAGGGGTGATCTCTTGAGGGAGGGTGGCCTTAAGCGATTCCTCCTCGCCGTCATCACCCACTCGTTTGGCTTCCAGATAGGCCCCAAAACGACCGATGCGCACCACACAGGGCAATCCCTCCAGATCCACAGTGCGAGACACACTGGAGTCGATGTCACCTTCACGCTGCTGAACCTGACTCTCAAGGCCCTTTTCGCCCTTGTAGAACCCTTCGAGATAAGGCAACCACTGCACCTTGCCCGTGGAAATCTCATCAAGCGTGAATTCCATCCGAGCCGTAAAGCTGGTATCGACAAGATCGGGGAAATGCTCCTCTAGAAGAGCGGTTACAGCAAAAGCAGTGAAACTGGGAGTAAGAGAGTTGTTTTGCAATGCTGCATAACCCCGATCAACGATGGTGCCGATGATGCTGGCGTAGGTGGAAGGCCTGCCAATGCCCTCCTTCTCGAGCATCTTCACCAGTGAAGCCTCGCTATAGCGAGCCGGCGGCTGAGTCTGGTGACCGAGGGCCTCCACATCCTGCAGCGTGGGCGAATCGTCAACCGCTAAATTAGGCAGCAAAACTTCCTGGCCTTCCAAGGCAGCGTCTGGATCATCACTGCCCTCCACGTAAGCGCGAAAGAAACCTGGGAAATCAATGCGCTTACCCGTGGCCCGAAACTTGGCATCAGCCACACGAAGATCAACAGCCAGCATGGTGAGTCGAGCCTCGGCCATCTGGCTGGCCACTGTTCGCTTCCAAATCAACTCATATAGGGCCATGTCGCGCCCTTCAAGTCCAGATTCACTTGGGGAACGGAAGCTTTCACCCGCTGGTCGTATCGCTTCGTGAGCCTCCTGGGCATTGCGTGACTTAGTGCTGAACTGACGTGGAGTTTTGCTCAGATAATCATCGCCATAGCGTGACCCCACGCAGCTCCGAGCAGCCTGAATAGCCTGCTCGGATAGATGCACAGAGTCAGTTCGCATATAGGTGATGAAGCCACGCTCATAAAGCCCCTGGGCACACCGCATCGTTTCCCTGGCCGAAAACCGCAACTTGCGATTTGCCTCCTGCTGCAAAGTGCTTGTCGTGAAAGGAGGCACTGGTTTACGTACCGTTGGCTTCTCTTCCACCGCCTCAACCCGCCACTGACTGCTGCGCACGGACTCGGAAAGAGTGAGCGCATCTGATTCGCCAAGCAGTCGAACATTTCTGCCAGCCTTTAAATCGCCTGTCGTTTCATCGAAATCACTGCCTGTAGCAATCTTCTGGCCAGCCAGACTGGTGAGCTTTGCCTCAAATTGACCACCACCCTTTTCAAGTTTGGCCTTTAGGTCCCAGTAGCTGCCGCTACGGAAAGCCCTACGGGCACGTTCACGCTGCACAAGTAACCTCACTGCTACGGACTGCACCCGACCGGCGGAGAGTCCCCATGCAACCTTCTTCCACAACAGAGGCGAAAGCGTGTAGCCCACCAAACGGTCAAGAATCCGTCGCGTTTCCTGGGCATGGACCAGCTCCATGTCGAGATCTCTGGGCTGATCAAGAGCCTTAGCAATGGCTTCTTTGGTGATCTCGTGAAACACCATCCGCTTGACAGGCACTTTGGGAGCCAACAGCTGCAGCAAATGCCAGCTGATGCTTTCGCCCTCTCGATCTTCGTCAGTTGCCAACAACAGCTGATCAGCCTCCTTCAAAGCTGCCTTCAGCTCCTTGACCACCTTCTTTTTCTCCTTCGGAACCACATAAAGAGGTTCGAAATCCGCGGTGGTGTTCACGCCAAGGTTGGCCCATTTCTGCCCCTTCTGGGCCGCAGGGATCTCACTGGCGTTGTTGGGCAAGTCGCGCACATGGCCCATGGAGGCCTCCACACGGAAGTCCTTGGGCAGAAACCCTCGAATGGTTCTCGCCTTGGTAGGGCTTTCGACAATGACCAGAGTGTTCGCCACAGACGAGATGTAACCGTTCCAATCTTTATCGCACCGACAAGCGAGCTGCATGATGCGATGTTCTCAATAAGGTATAGCAAGGCAGCACAGCTACAGTCACGCAAATTGGTCTGATCGTGCACGCGTCATGCCCGAAATGGGTGTATTTCTTCTCGCCACCCAGGCCGTGGCCGCTCCAGGGGAGCTGCTCAACCTTGCACTGAATGCTGGTGCGATTGCCCCTGAAGGGGCTGTTCTCGTCGCAATGCTGGCGACCCTACTTGTGGACTTGGCCGGCGAGCAGGCTGCAGCCCGCTGGGTACCCCCCATTTGTTATGCCGGCCTTGGCACAGCACTCGTGCTCCTCGCCCAGCAATGGAATGCCCCTCTGGAACCCGCGTTCCTTGGAGCTTTTCTGGCTGACAACCTGGCCATTGCCTTTCGGGCCGTGGTGGCGCTCTCTACCTTGCTGTCACTACTGATCAGCTGGCGCTACGCGGAACAGAGCGGCACGCCAATTGGTGAATATGCCGCCATCCTTCTGGCCGCAACCCTCGGGGCAATGCTCCTTTGCGGCTCAACTGATCTTGTGAGCGTATTCGTCTCCCTCGAGACTCTCTCCGTGGCGAGCTACCTACTGGCTGGCTACATGAAACGAGATGCCCGCAGTTCCGAAGCAGCACTCAAATATCTGCTGGTGGGCTCCGCCGCGGCAGCAGTCTTTCTCTACGGCGCCTCCCTTCTCTACGGGCTCAGCGGCACCACCAGCTTGCAGGCTATTGGCCTTGCTTTACTCACCAGTCCTACTCCACTGGCCGCACTATCACTGGTCTTCGTACTTGCCACGGTGGCCTTCAAAATTGCTGCGGTGCCTTTCCACCAATGGACCCCGGATGTCTATGAAGGATCGCCAACTCCAGTGGTCGCATTCCTCTCAGTGGGGTCTAAAGCTGCTGGCTTTGCTCTTGCACTGAGGTTGCTGGTTGGTTGCTTCGGTGCCTTCGACAACCAATGGAAATTGCTTTTCACCGTGCTTGCTGTGTTGAGCATGACCCTTGGCAACGTCGTCGCGCTGGCGCAGACATCAATGAAGCGAATGCTGGCTTACAGCTCCATCGGCCAGGCAGGATTCGTGATGATTGGCCTGGTGTGCGGAACCGAAGACGGCTTCGCTGCAATGGTTCTCTATATGGCGGCCTATCTATTCATGAACCTGGGAGCCTTTGCCTGCATCATCCTCTTTTCCATCCGCACGGGAAGTGATCGAATTTCTGACTATGCAGGTCTCTATCAAAAGGATCCGTTGATAACGCTGGGACTCAGCCTCTGCCTTCTTTCCTTGGGTGGCATACCTCCGATGCTCGGATTTTTTGGCAAGATCTATCTTTTCTTTGCTGGCTGGGCCGACCATCAATACCTCCTCGTCGTTGTTGGCCTAGTGACCTCAGTAGTGTCGATTTATTACTACATCTCTGTCATCAAAATGATGGTGGTCAAAGAACCAAAAGAAGCTTCCGATGTCGTTAAGTCCTATCCATCGATTCAGTGGTCAACAATTGGCATGCCTCCACTTCGAATAGCACTAGTGGGTTGCGTTGTTGTAACAGCCGTTGGGGGGATTCTTTCAAATCCTTTCTTTCAATGGGCTAATAATGCCGTAGCCGGCACGCCGCTTCTCCAGGAAGCCATAGCTCTAGGCAGCCAACGATCCATTGGCTAATCCAACGGCAAGCAGCACACCCGTCGCCGTGCTGAGCGATGTCAGCAAGCTCTACGGACAAGGAGCTGGAACAGTAAAAGCTCTGGACCATCTCAATCTGATCGTGTATCAAGGAGATTATTTAGCCGTGATGGGTGCGAGCGGCTCTGGCAAGAGCACAGCCATGAACATTCTCGGTTGCCTGGATCGTCCCACCAGCGGCAGCTATCGGCTCAACGGGGTAGCGGTCGAAGATCTCGATGATGACGCTCTGGCGAATCTGCGCAATCAAGAACTGGGCTTTGTTTTTCAGCAGTTTCACCTACTCCCTCAGGCCACAGCCCTGGAGAATGTAATGCTGCCAATGATCTATGCCGGGGTGCCTGCTGCCCAGCGAAGAGAGCAAGCTAAACAAGCTCTTGAGCGAGTAGGTCTCAGCAAACAAATGGGAAACCGCCCCAATCAACTCTCGGGAGGTCAGCAGCAGCGTGTTGCAATTGCCCGAGCCATTATCAACCAACCAGCTTTGTTGCTAGCTGATGAACCTACGGGTGCTCTCGACTCAAGAACCACAGAAGATGTTCTCAACCTTTTCGATGAGTTGCATCATCAGGGGATCACTCTGGTCTTGGTCACCCACGAAAACGATGTTTCCGAAAGGGCCGACCGAATGGCGCGCTTCCACGATGGTCAAGTCGTTCGGGACTGGAGCGCTGAGCTGGCTGCTACTGATATCAGATCAATAAAAGAATGAACCAAACCGATTCCCCTAATCGCATCGAAAATTCTGGTAAGACCCAAGCTCTTACCGTGGCCATAGTGGATGACGATCCCAGAGTTCGTGAGTTGCTCAAGGAGGAAATTCAAGACGAAGGTCATCACGTCTTGAGCTTTGAATCGGCCGAAACCTTTCTTGACAACAGCTCTTTGGAGAGCATTGATTTAGTTCTGCTGGACCTGATGATGCCAGGCATGAATGGGCTTGAATGCCTGCACCAACTGCATCATCTACAAGCTTGTCATGACAAATTGCCGAGGATTGTTGTTGTATCCGCCCTCAGTGACCCAAGCAAACAGCGCCAGGTCCTCGAGGCCGGTGCTGAAAGCTATGTCATCAAACCAGACCTCTTCGAGAGACTTCCTACCCTCCTAAATGGATCCACACCCTGAAGGAGGGGCCCACGCATAACCATTGATTGCACAAGGTCTGGATTCAGACAAACTGCTTAAGTAGAAACCAGGTTGATTGCATGAATGACTAACGCATCATCACCGAGAACCAGAGTCCTATTGGTGGATGATGAACCGAGGCTGACAGAACTTCTACGCCTAGAGCTTGATGTTGAGGGTTATGAGGTCAGCGTGGCGGAGGACGGCGCCTCAGGGTTGATCAAAGCTCGCAGTGATCCATCACCAAACCTCATCATTCTTGATTGGAACCTTCCTGATTTCACAGGTGTCGATATCTGTCAACGTATTCGTTCTAGTGGCATTAAGACACCGATCTTGATGCTCACAGGTCATGACGATGTCACCGATCGCGTCAAGGCACTGGATGCTGGAGTTGATGACTATCTAACCAAACCCTTCTCCATTGAAGAGCTCATGGCCAGATTACGAGCCATGCAACGCAGAGCAGAGCAATTCTCAGGAGACTCTGGCATCGAGCATCAACCAGAGACCATACAAGTGGCGGACTTAAAGATGAACACCAGCACAAGGGATGTAACGCGCGCCAATCGCACGATTCAACTTTCCGTAAAAGAATATGAGTTACTATATTTTCTAATGGTTGGTGCAGGAAAAGTTCACGAACGTGACGCCATTATGAAAGCTGTATGGGGAGAGGACTTCTTTGGAGATGACAATCTTCTAGACGTTTACATCCGCTATCTGCGCCAAAAGATTGAACAAAAAGATGCTGCTACTTTGATTCACACAGTTCGCGGGGTTGGCTTCATCCTTCGAGAAGAATAATACATACAAATCACCTTCAGCTTTTATAATGAAAATGTCTTAAGCCATATTCTTACGAAGAAGGGCTTCATTCCCTCATTGCCTTTTCACAAAGGCCTTTTTCTTTATAGAAGACTTAGGCATTGTATCCGTAGAACAAATCTTCCTGCTTCCAGCCATTATTCTCTAAAACCGATTAGCATGGACAACTTTCAATCGTTCGCATTAGAAATGCACCTCTTAAGAGGAGCATAAAGATCAATCTTATCCTTTATTAAAGCGTGTTGAATATCAAATTATCGAGCTTCATTTAGAGACGGAATCGCAGACCAGCTTCAACTCCTAACGCTCCCGAAGCATCAGTATTAATATTATCAATTGTTTGAGGTGGAGCCCAACCATCAACAACTTGGCCAAAGACATCAATTCATTCAGAAGCTTCGTAAGCAACACCAATACCTCCACCGAAAGCCCACGCTGCATCGTGAGCCTTCCATGCCCAAGTTGGACCACCACCAGCGCGAAGGCAAGGCCTCCAATTCGAATTAGCGGGAATATCTAGAGCCAAACCTATACCGACTCTCTAAAAATAGTTATTCATACTAGAGTCATATTTATGGCACCTAAGCTGAAGCTGCCTATATCAGGCCACTATAGGCAGACATGTCAGCCCGGATAGACCCAAAATCTTATCCAATTCCTATGCCACCAACCAAGACATTACGTTCAGCAGCAGATACACTTTGACCATGAAGATCTCCATCCACTGTTTTACCTAAGCCTGCTCCAATCCCTATTTGGATGCAAGAACCTAATTGGGATTCGCTTGCCTGTTCTTCCTGTGTAATAACAGGTCGAACTGAGTCTGTAAGAAGAGAGATAGCGCAATTGCCGATAATGGCACTGAAGCTTTGATTATATTTTCAATTTAGAATAAATGAATTTTCAATCACAAGAGCTCATCTTGCACTTGTCTCATTTCTATAATTTATTATATAAAAGCATGACCTATGCGGCCTCTTGAATGGCATTTGACTGTTGGGTTTTGCGCAAATTGCATTCTCAATACTCAATATTCTTCCATTGGGAGAGATCAAAAGATTTCTTTGTCCTTCACGAAGCAAGGTGTTAATTGATTAAGGCCGTTCGAGGCTCTCGATCAACTGACCGACCAACAGCGAAACCGGGTCGACACCTGAAGCTGTGAGTGGATTGAGATCCAACTCACCGGGATCCATCGCAACCCAACCGCCACCCTGAGGGCGTCTCAATTCGAAATGGAGATGTGGACCAGTGCTTAAGCCAGTACTACCAACCCGACCAATCACCTCCCCTTGACGAACCCGCTGGCCCGGCCGCAGATAAATCTCTGAAAGGTGCCCATAAAGCGTGCGCCTGCGAGGAGCATCATGTTCCAGTTCAACAGCAATGCCATAGCCCCCAGCTAGGCCGCTACTGACAACAGTTCCCGTTAATGCAGCCACCACCGGAGCACCTTCTGGTGCGGCTAGGTCTTTACCCGCATGCATCAACCAACGGCCAATCACAGGATGCAAACGCATGCCGAATTCACTACTGGTAAAAGCCCCACCAATGATCGGGAAAAGAAGCTGACGATCTCCATTCCCTCGCAGGGGCTTGGGCCTCGGAGTCACCGCAAACACTGAAGCCAAGCTGAAGCCACTCCCAGAGCCTGCCAACAATGCCGAAACAGGCACCGTAAGCGGCGGCAATGGCCGACCGCCAGGACCACGGCGCAGCAAGCTGAACTGGGAACGACCTCGACGCCCCCTAGACCGCAGAGCAACGCCACTGGCACATTCCTTGGCTGACAGAGCACCACTACGACAGGCCTGCTGCATCCGAGGCACATCGATCGTCAAACCCACCCCATGCCCCTCCAACTGTCGGCGTTCCGCTGAAGTGATCACCTTGTTGCGCTCCAGCTCTTCAAGAGATTGATCAAACCTTTGCGGCCGCTCAAGCTGACTAGCCTCACGCGCAGGCAACAACGGTGCTTGCCGAACCGCTTGAGCAACAGGATCCATTGGCTTGGCAAGGATAGGCACTGAAAGCAGCCATGCAGCAGCGAACCAGCGAAACGGCACCCGATCGGATCCTCAGACGAGAAAAACTATAGAAAAAGTCCAACTCAGTTATCACCAACGTGTCCAGCGCATGGTCCGAGAACCCTGGCTCAGCAAAAGCGACCCATCCAGTCCCAGTCCGATCACGTCCCAGAGTTCACCACCCTTCGGATCACGAACCTGCTTTGTCCAGAGGCGTCGCTCAGCTTCGGCGCAAACCCAATCGGCTCGACCAGCCAAATCCATGGTTCGATCAAGAGCGCATAACACTTCTGCCATCCAGACCAGAGGCTGACACTGGCCGGATCGAAGCAACTCATCTAAGGCAATCCCTTCTCTGGGCACACGGTTGCAAACATTCAAGCCAAGACCAATACGTGCCAGCCTGACGCGACTGCCACGGTGCACCAATCGCGGCAAGAGACCAGCCAATTTACGGTCCCCCACCATCAAATCATTAGGCCACTTGATACTCACGGGCACTCCCCGCCGCTCGAGCCTTTCAGCCAGCGCCACAGCCACCGCTACTCCAAAAATACCGGCAGAGCACTGAGCATCAAACCAGGGCAAAGCGGCACTGATCCAAACCCCACCGATCGGTGACTGCCAGACCCGACCACGCTGTCCCCTCCCATGGGTCTGGCGATCAGCAAACAAGGCCCGAGGCTGCTGAGCTGAAAAAGGCTGCTGCTTCAGCCAACCAGACAACATCAACTCAGTACTCGCACAGACCGGCTGCCATCGCAACTGCCATGGCCTAGCGCCACAAGACTGCTTACGCCACAAACGGGCAACCGCAGCAGCACCAGTCCATGACTCAGATGTGCGCATGCCACCAAGGCCACATCCGGGCAACTGCCGCCTCCAAATCTTCCACCGGATGGACCAGGGCCAGGCGCAGCCAACCATCCCCGCCAGAACCAAAACCTGATCCAGGCGTCAAGGCAACTCCAGTCTGATCCAAAAGATCTGCTGCCAAAGTCTCATCGTTGTAGTTCTGCTGCTTTGCCCAGGCTGGAATCGGCAACCAAAGATAAAGCGCCATTGATGGACAAGGAGCATGCCAACCCAATACATGGAGAGCTGCCAGGGTTCTGTCTCTGCGCTCCCGGTACACCCCAAGAATCTCTTGAGGCCAATCTTGGGCATCGGTAAGGGCCGCTATGGCGCCTCTCTGTAAAGCCAAGGATTGGTTGAAATCCACGACACCCTTGAGCTCACGTAGGGCTGTAATCAAATGCTCAGCACCAATCGCAAAGGCCAATCGGAACCCACCCAAGCACCAGGCCTTAGAGAAGGAGAAAAACTCAATCCCGCATTCCCTCCAACCAGGACAACGCAACAGAGCTGGCGCCTCACCGTCCAGTGCCAAATCCACATAAGGATTGTCGTGAGCAACCACCACTTGATGACGGATGCCCCGATCCATGGCTTCCGCCAACCAGCTCTGTTCTCCTACCTGGGCTGTGGGGTTATGAGGAAACCCAAAAACCATCATCCGCAGCTGGTCCCACTGACTGTTGCTTAAAGCCTTGAAGTCAGGTCGCCATTCCTGCTCCGGTCGTAGCAGCAGTCGTTCAATACGGGCATCGGCCAAAATCAAGCCACCCCGATGTGAAGGATAAGCAGGGTCCAAAATCAAGGCAGAATCCCCAGGATCCAAAACTGCCAAAGGCAGGTGGGCCGTTCCCTCCTGTGAACCGACCAACAACAACACTTCCCGGTCTGGATCAACGCTGACACCAAAGCGCCTCTGACTCCACGCAGCGACCGCCTCCCGAAAGGGCCTCGTCGAAGCATGCAAGCAATAGGAAGAGCTCTCAGGTGCCCTTAGAGCTACTGCAATAGCCTCAAGTGCCACCGCTGGAGGTGATAAGTCTGTGGACCCCAGTGACAAATCCAGCAGAGGCAAACGTTGAGGGTCTGAGTTAGCGAGGCGATAAGCCTGCTTACGGCGGTCATTGCGGTCAAAAACGCCACGACCCAATCTGCCTAGACGCCTTGAAGTCGCCATCAACGGAAAGCTAAAACTGTGTTTTGGTGATCGGTTACTACATCAAATAAGCAGCCGTTAAGAACTCCGCAAATGAGGCAAGAAATCTTGCAGCGCAATGCTCTGCCGATCAAATCCATCCCCTTTCAGAGCTTGTCGATGGCGCGCTTCAGTTCCTCCAACTCAGCATCCACCTCAGCCACCTTGACAGCCTCCACCTCTGGGCCATTGGCATCCTTACTCTCCTCAAGTGAAGACGTCTCCGCGGCGGGCAAAGCCACTGCCTCAGCCCCCCCCTCAAGACGCTGGCGAAGAGCAGATAGTTCATCATCGACATCGTTCCCACCTTCCAGAGCAGCAAACTGACTCTCAAGATCAGCACCGGCGAGCTCCGCGGCAGCCTGGCTACTGGCTTCCAAGGCCTGGACCTTGTCTTCCATGCGATCAAAGGCCGCCATTGCAGAGTTAGTGCCGAGATTGCCCACAGCGCTCTGTAATTGCTGCTGGGCCTTTGCCGCCTGTGCTCGGGCCTTGAGCATGTCCTTCTTGGTTCTGGCCTCGGCGATCTTGCCCTCAAGAGCCACTAGGCTGCGCTTGAGAGTCTCCACCTGCCCTTCCTGCCCCTTGAGCTGGTTGGTTAGCGCCGTAGAAGATTCCTGGAAACCCTTACGACGAGTAAGGGCTTCCTTCGCGAGATCTTCCTCACCCTTCTTAAGAGCCAGTTCAGCACGTTCATACCAGGTTCTAACTTGACCCTCAGCCTGATCAGCCTGATTGCGAAGCCGCTTCTGACTGGCGATGGCCATAGCAACAGCCTGTCGCAACTTGACCAAATCAGCTTGCATGTCTGCAACCGATTGATCAAGGATCTTGACGGGATCCTCGGCCTTACTCACAAGATCGTTGAGATTGGCACGTAATAAGCGGCTTAACCGGTCAAAGAAGCCCATCGAGGCATTGAAAAGACCTCTCGGAGGCTAGCGAGCTGGAGCCAAGACTCCACTTAGGCTTTTGAGATGGCCATAGCTCCTGATCAGCAACGCAAACGGCTTGGTCGAGGAGAAGTGCTGCAAGAAGCGCCTCCTGCCCCAGTCACAGCCCTCTGCAACTGCCTTGAATCCATTAAGCGTGACTGGAAGCAACAAGGCTCCATGGCTAGTCTCTGGCAAGAATGGCCCCGACTGGCAGGCCCCCTGCTTGCTCCTCACTGCCGCCCACTCAACATTCGCCAAGGGGTTTTGATCATCGGCGCCAGCCATCCTCAGTGGAGGCAGGCCCTGCTCTATAACCGCCCCCAACTCTTGGCAGCCCTGCGTGCCGCGGGCCATGACATCAAAGATCTACGCATTCAACAACACCACCCCGGAAGCACCCCAAAGCTGGAAAGTGAAGCCAGCATCTGGGCACGACATCCAAGCAGAATTGATGTTCATGGCATGGCCGCATGTCAGGCCTGCGGTAGTCCTGCCCCAGCTGGAGAAATGGCCCTCTGGGGACGCTGTGGTTTCTGTAGAAGACTGCAACTTGCTGACCCGCCCCAATCGGAGAGCAACGCTTAAATCCTGCTCACGCACCATCCAAGACGTCTTGCTCGCATGGTGGTCCAAAAGCAAATGACAAGAGCAGGGCGAAGCAGCCACTTCATCCTGCAATTAAGACAACCAAAACATCAGAAACGCTCAGGTCGTGGTTGCCGCCAATCAGTTTGGAAACCTTCAGCTTTGAGCTGATTCGCTCGCTTCTCAAGAGTCCGGCGATCCAACCGCCAAACCCTATAGACCCCGAACTTGCCAAGCAGCTCAGGCTGAAGGTCCTGCCAATGCCTCCTCTGCGTTGTGCCCTGATCAATCACCACGAGAGCGGTTGAAGATCCCATGGGCCCCTCAATAGGCAGACCTGACCATCCCCTGCGCTCTTCGTCTCGTAATCGATCATCCAGGTTCACTAACGCCCCCGCAGAGCGCCCCTCATAAACCACCACCTGATCGGTATAGAAGTGAAGGGAAGGTTTGATTGCCCCAACCATCACCAAGGGTTCGCGAGACTTCTGAGAAGCGACCAACAGTTGAGCAACTTTCCTTACAGGCAACTGGCGCACCTTGTCACCCAACGCCCACATCGGTAAGAACGAAAACAATTGGAAAGCAACCAATGGCCCTTGAAGGGCCAGCAATCGCCCAGGCCGTGGCCGCCAAGCCAACCAGATCCCAAGTAGCACCGAAAGGCTGAAAAAAACTGCTGCCTTGAGTACAAGACGACTAGCCAGCAGTTCTGCCGCAAGGGTGGGCATCTCCGGGTCATCAATCCATTCAACCCAGAACGGTGAAGCCCAAAGCCCTGCCGCTAACAATCCCGCCAAAACAACTGATCCGCCCCATGCCCAAACAAGGCCTGGTCGCTGTTGAGGGGAAACACTTGCGGCCAATCCAATCAATAACGCGGCCGCCGGTGTCGCAGGCAACCAATAACTGGGCAATTTTGTGGCTGCGCAAGTGAATAGCAGCAACACAGCTAGCAGCCAACAGGCTGCAAAACTCTGCAGAGATCCCTCAGGCTCTGTCTGGCAAAGGGCACCACCCTTCCTGACTGGAACGAAGGCCTGCAACAGCCCAAGGATCAGCAAGGGGGTAAATGGCAGGGATGCAACCACCAAGACAGGCCCGAAAAACCACCAGGGCTGCAGGTGACTATTGACTACTGATGTGAAGCGTTGAAGGTTGTGATAGCCGAAGAAGCTATCCCAAAAAGGTTGTCCCTCCACAAGCAATTCCGCCACATACCAAGGCAGGCTGATCAGGGCAGTAATCAACAAACCAGGCAGAGGGCGCAACCGCTGCCAAAGGCTGGCCAGATTCCACTGCAGCAAAGCAAATAGAACAAGCACCATTCCAGTCAGCACGACAGCCGCTGGTCCTTTGGTCAGCACTGCTAAACCCAAAACAAGCCAGGCCAACCACCATGGCTGGGTACTCGGGGCAGCAAAGCGGCGCCACTGCAGAAGCAAACTCACCCCCAAGGTGCTGCAAAACAAGGCATCGCTAACAGCGACCCGACTCCAGACCATGACCAGTGGCGAAAGAGCAAAGGCCAAGGCCACCGCAACAGCTGTTCGGCGTGGACAAGCGTCATTCTTCTGGGGCCAACACATCACAGTGTCACCAAGGGCCAGCATCATCAAGACAGATGCAAGCGCAGAAGGAAGACGTGCCGCCCATGTCCCTAATGGGTCCCAAACCTCATGGCCGGGCAAGGCATAAATCAACCCCATTAGCCAATAAACCAGAGGAGGCTTGTCGAAGCGAGGCAGACCATTAACCCTCGGCGTCAGCCAATCTCCTGTCGTACTCATGGCACGACCTGCCGCGGCAAAGAGAGGCGGGGTTTCATCAACCAAACCAGAGTCTCCTAACTGCCAAAGGCAGAGAGCTAACCCAAAAGCCAGGATCAGCAGCAGACCTCGACGCCGTTGAAGAGGAGACAGCAACACCTTCGCAGCAAACGTCAGCACCATCTAGTGATGGTGGCATCCCTGGCGATGTTCCTGAGCAGACTCAATATCTTCTGAAGTGCCATAGGGGCAGGCAGGCCAGCAGAGCGGACCATCTCCATCCAAGCCCAAGGAACGAAATAACATCAGCCGATTTCCCTCGGCAACACATCCGAGTCAACTTCAACCGGTTCCCATAGTCGACGACGCTGACTCACAACAAGCACCGAAAGTAGGACCAAAGCCACCCCGAACCATTGCAGAGGCTGAAGCCGTTCTCCTAGCCAAACGCCACCAGCAGCAAGGGCAAACACCGGTGTAAGGAATGCCAGGGTGCTAAAGCTTGTGAGCTCCTCCCGATTGACGAGCCAAAAGAACAATCCATAGGCCAGGGCACTGCCAAACAAGCTGGCGTAGGCCATCAATCCCCAATCAAAGCCAGTCCAATCAGGCCACAAAGGCCATGTGCGATCAAAACTGTGCCAGAGCAGTAACGGCAAGCTGCCTAAGACCATGTGCCAACCAGTGACCGCAACGGGATCACTGCTCCGGCAGGCATACCTGCTCAGCACTGTGCCTAAGGCCATGGCAATGGCTGCTGCGAGCATCCAGCCTTCCCCTTGCTCCAACAAACTGGAACCAGACGCCTGTTCGCCTAGCAACCACCAATGGCGCAACAAATCCGGCGGGGCCCCAAGGAAGATAATCCCTACCAAACCGAACATCAAACCCATCCAGCCAACTGGGTTGATGGACTCTCCAAAGAGGCTGCGTGCCAGCAGAGCTACCAGCAATGGCTGGGAGTCAATCAGCACCGATCCCATCCCTGCTCCGGTGTAGGCCAAGCCCTTGACCAGGAACATTTGGAAAAGACATGCATCAACAACCGTAAAGACCAGGAACCAAATCCTGTCAGTTGAGGCGATTGCCCAGTGACGACCCAACGACGGCAAGGCCAGCAGGATGACAACTCCTGCTGGCAAAAGGCGCAGACAAGCGACGAGAAGCGGTCCGCCCGAAATCACCAGAGGTGTCATCGCAGCCATGGCCGTACCCCAAAGGGCAAAGGGCAGGACCATCAACAGCCAGTGCCGTATTGACAACATGAAGGCAACAAGCAGGTTCCTTTTTAAGATCCAATCCTCTACGAAGAAATTGAATGGGCTGGCTCTGGCGACGCAAATCTCGCCGAAGGATCGCACACATCACCATTGACGGAGCAATCAGCGGTGCAACGCGTGAGCGGGTGCTGAAAGCGATCAAGGAAGTTGAAGATAGAGAGTTTCCCGCTCTTCTGTTGCGCATCGACAGCCCAGGAGGAACTGTTGGTGACAGTCAGGAAATCCATGCGGCCCTGCTCAGGCTTAGAGAAAAGGGTTGTCATGTCGTAGCGAGCTTCGGCAATGTATCCGCCTCCGGCGGTGTTTATGTCGGGGTGGCTGCAGAAAAAATTGTTGCCAATCCCGGCACAATCACTGGCTCAATCGGGGTCATCTTGCGGGGCAACAACCTCTCCAAATTGCTGGAGCGAATCGGCATCCGCTTCGAGACAGTAAAAAGCGGCACCTACAAGGACATTCTCTCGCCTGATCGCGCACTCACAACAGAGGAGCGTCAGCTCCTGCAATCACTGATCGATAGCAGCTATGAGCAATTTGTGAACGCGGTAGCAGAAGGCCGCCATCTCAGTGCCGAAGAGGTTCGCAACTTCGCCGACGGCCGCGTGTTCAGCGGAGCTCAGGCCCATGAACTCGGACTCGTCGATGAGCTGGGAGATGAAGAACATGCTCGAAAACTTGCGGCCAAGCTGGCGGACCTTGATGAAGCCAACACCCAAACGCTCAAACTTGGGCGGCCCAAAAAACGGCTGGCGGGATTTCTACCAGGCAGCAAACTCCTATCCAAACTTGCGGAGCTTCTCAACCTTGAGCTTGGCAACAATGGTCAGGTGCTCTGGCTCTTTCTGCCATGACCACTGCCATCCCTTATGGAGGCCTCCACTTACACGGGCTCAGAGGTGCCACAACAAGCTCTGCCAACACGACCCAAGCCATCGAGGCAGCCGTCAGCGAGCTCGTGGAAGCGCTAATGCAACGCAATCAACTCAACCCTGCAGACATCGTGTCCATCACGTTCTCTGTCACGGCAGACCTAAACGCCTGTTTCCCTGCAGCGATCGCGCGCCGACAAGCAGGATGGGAGTCGATAGCACTGCTGGACTGCCAGCAAATGTATGTCGAGGGAGATCTCAAACGCTGCATCCGCATGCTTGCCCATGCCTGGCTGCCCTCAGATCAGCCCCCCCAACATCCCTACCTTGGCGAAACCTCGATACTACGTCCAGATCGATGCTGAATCACTTGCCGCACCAAAAGCTGCCAACTACTAGGCCGTCCTAGTCGTTGTGATTCATCGAGGAGAGCAAAGGAGAATCCATATACTTTTTAGTGCTGGTGGTTACCAACACACCCGCTTTGATCTCATGGTTAAGCAGCTCTTCAGGCTTTGTATTCCAGGCACCCTTGCGTTAGGAGGCCTCACTGCGGGTTTGATCGGTTCCAGTGTGATGCTTGAAAGCATCACACCACCAAAGGCTCGAGCCCAGGCAACACCAGCGCTACTTGAATTTCGCTGGGAGAACTCTAAAGACTATAAAAAGCTCTATTACTGGCAAAGCTCAACAATCAGGCGTGACAGAGCAACCTATTACCTGATGCTGAAACCCAAGGACCGCAAAACTGCGATCCTCAAGCTAAGCATCTCTGTACCTGATTATTTCGATGCAAAGATCAAACCAAACAAGCTGAACCTTTGCCTTGTCCATCTAGGGGGTGTGCTGTCACGCACCCGCTGCAAAGAAGAGGTTCCTGCAATTTTCGAAATCTCTGAAGACCAAACAAGCATTGAAGTCTTCCCGGACACCCCCATCCCTACAGAAGGCACCTATGCGGTGGTCATGAAAATCTTTAATCCCAATCAACGTGGAATGTTCCAGTTCAATGCCCTTGCCCAAGCTCCTGGAGATGTTCCAATGGGCGGGTACCTTGGCAGCTGGCTAATTGACATCAACTGAACTGATAAGTTGGTCGACTGACAAAAGGCTGTACGCCGTTCTCCTTCAATGACAAAAAGAACCTTTGGTGGAACCAGCCGCAAACGAAAACGCGTCTCAGGATTTCGTGTGCGCATGCGAACTCACACTGGTCGAAGAGTGATCCGCAGTCGCCGAAAACGTGGTCGCACGCGTCTCGCGGTCTAATCCATAACCCTGCGTGCGGGTCAATCACTCAAATCACGCCACTTGCTCAGGAAGCCAACCTCCAATGGTGCTGCCAGCATCAATGCGATTAAGGGGAAGTCGATGTTTTGAGCGCCTTCAGAAGTGGGGCTATCGCTTTTATGGAACTTCAATGGTGCTCCGTGTCATCGAAGCAGATCCCCAACTGCTCAAAGCACCCCATCGGCACCACAACTCCACGGCATGCCGTTGTGCCGTTGTGATCAGCAGCAAAGTGAGTAAACGGGCCGTCATTCGCAACCGTCTGCGTCGACTTCTGCACGATCACCTAAGAAGCAGGCTTGAGGTGGCACCCGAGCATTGCAATCTCTGGGTGCTGATCAGCCTCAAGCCAGTCGCCTCCGCAATAGAATCGTCACCATTGCTAGAAGAATGCGACAGATTGCTCCATCAAGCAGGTTTGTTGTCATGATCACAACCTCAGAAGAGGTCTTCTATGAAGGAGGCCCCGCTCAAAGCGATCTCATCATCAACCTATTGATGGGGCTAACACTGATTGGCCTTCCTTTCACCATTGGGGCAGTGATTCGAGCGTTGTGGCTGCGCTTTCGCATTACCAATCGACGCGTTTCGGTGACTGGGGGATGGCTGGGACGCGATAAGACCCAAGTCGTGTATAGCCAAATCAAGGAGGTGCGCTCAGTGCCCCGTGGCCTGGGCTCCTGGGGCGACATGGTACTGGTACTCAACGATGGTTCAAGACTTGAGATGCGCTCATTACCTAGCTTCAGAGAAACCGAGAAATACATCAATGCACGGATTAGCGCCCGCAGGGCCAAAGGTTCACCCCAGGATCTAAAGGGCTTTGCGGCTTAAATAACTCCCAGCGTGTAACCCAGCCATATAGGTGCTGATGCACACTGGCATCACAGTTCCATCCACCCTCAGCAATCGATCGTGATCGGGTACATCTCCGACAACATTCTGCTCCCGATCCTGGATTTCTTCTACGGATTAGTGCCGAGCTATGGCCTCGCCATCGTCGCCCTCACAGTGGTCATCCGATTAGCACTGTTCCCCTTAAGTGCTGGATCCATTCGTAGCGCTCGTCGCATGCGGATCGCCCAGCCGGCGATGAAGAAGCGCCAGGATGAAATCAAGAGCCGTTATGCCAAAGACCCTCAGAAGCAACAGGAGGAACTAGGGAAAGTCATGAAGGAGTTCGGCAACCCCCTCTCAGGGTGCCTACCCCTATTGGTACAGATGCCAATTCTCTTCGCCCTGTTTGCAACCCTTAGAGGATCACCGTTTGCTGATGTGCCTTACATGGTGAACCTCAAGGTGCTGCCTAGCGACCAAATTGCAGCCATTGAACCCAAGCCATTTACCAGTAGCAAGCATTCGATTTTCATCAGTGAAACCAAACATTTCCCAGTCATTGCGTCTCTGCCAAGCGGCACAAAATTAGGAGTTGGAGACAAGGCCCAAATCAAGCTGCAAACGCTCACTGGCGAAAGCTTCACAAGCAGGCTTTCTGGCGTAGAAGGTGGAACCAAGTTCACGCCAACCTGGAGCGTCACCAAGGGGGATGATCTTGTCAAGGTGTCGGCCGATGGCACTGTCCAGGCTTTGGCTGAAGGCGATGCCACCGTTCAAGGCAAAATTCCTGGCCTTGCTGCCCAAAGTGGCTTTCTATTCATTAAGGCCCTTGGTCAAGTTGGTTTCTACGTCGATGGGGAAATCAACTGGGATATTGCAATTCTGGTTGGTGGTTTCGGCTTGACGCTTTTGGTCTCGCAGATCCTCTCCGGCAGAGGGCTACCTGCGAACCCTCAACAATCAACAGCCAACAAGATCACGCCAGTGATGATCACTGGCATGTTTTTGTTCTTTCCACTACCAGCAGGTGTATTGCTGTATATGGTGATCGCAAACATCTTTCAAGCAGGTCAAACTTTTCTGCTTAGTCGTGAAGCCCTACCTGAGAACCTGCAGAAAATCCTCAATGACCAGCTAGCCAAACCTGCTTTAGCAACAGAAGCCATCGGTGGATCAGATCGTCTTCCCTTTGAACCTAAAAAACGTAGTAAATGATCCCAGGGCTCCAACCCATTTCATTGCAAGACCTAAAAGCCTTGGCTGCTCCTCGACACTGGTCTATCGAGGGACATCTGGACGAGATGGCCTCTCTCACCCCATTGAGAGGCAGCATCAGTGCCGAGCATCAAGGCAGCATTCTTGAAGTGAAAGGAAAATTCCAAACCATCGTCACCCTCTGCTGTGATCGATGCCTAAGCGAATTCAATCAAACTCTCGCCTGTAATACCGAAGAACTGATCTGGCTGAAGGGCAATGGTCCAAAACCAAACGAACTCAATGGCTCGAGCCATTCCGAGGATATGGATGCACTGATGGAGTGCCTTGACCCTCTTGGCAGCTTTGACCCAGAACGTTGGGTTTTCGAACAACTGAGTCTGCAGATGCCTTTAGTCAAGCGTTGTGGGGCCGATTGTCCCGGTCCAGCTCAACTGCAGCCCTCAGCCCAAACCACTGCCGTGAAACCTGAGGGAACTGATCTCGATCCACGCTGGGCAGCATTACACAAACTCACCTCGCCATGACGAGCTGGGATAACCACCTGGATCTGCTGATCAGAGCCAGAACACCTCTCCTTTGGATTCGCAGCAGCGAAGAGGAGCGTGTTGAAGTGCTGCTTGAGCAAGCCGCAAAACGACTACAGCCCCGTCGCCTTGCCAGCTGGGATTTTATTGGCGGCCTTAAAGGCGTGCTTAACGAAGAAGGGCTTGGGGCACGTCAACCGATGGCTGTCCTGCAATGGCTGCAACAACTTGATGCCAGTAGTCCAACCCTATTGCTAGTCAAAGATTTTTATCACTTCTGCGAAGACGCTGGTATCGCACGCATGTTGCGCAACTTATCGGTTCACTTGCGCCATCAACCCCACACTGTGGTGCTCTGCTCAGGGCCATGGACTCCGCCCAGCGATCTTGATGATTCCCTGACCATTCTCGATCTCCCGCTACCTCAGGAACCAGAACTACGAACACTGCTGGAGAACATTGCCCAGGCAAGCGGCTCCCCCCTTTCAGCAGACGTTTTAGAAGAGCTCACCCACGCTTGCAGCGGCCTCAGCGAAATGAGGGTGCGTCAGGTGGCAGCCCGTGCCCTAGCCCAGCGAGGCAAACTAGGTTGGGCAGATCTCGCCGAAGTCCTTGAGGAAAAGCGTCAGACCGTAGCCCGCAGTGAGGTTCTGGAGTACTGCGTTACAGAAGCCTCGCTTGCCGACATAGGCGGCCTCGATAGCCTTAAGGGTTGGCTAGAGCAACGCCATCAGGCATTCTCCGACGAAGCTCGTCACTTTGGCTTGCCACTGCCCCGCGGCGTTCTACTGATCGGCCCCCAAGGCACAGGCAAATCGCTCACCGCCAAGGCCATCGCCCACAACTGGTCGATGCCACTGCTGCGCCTCGATGTAGGCCGCCTATTTGCCGGGCTAGTGGGTGCTAGCGAGGCACGTACCAGAGAGACGATCCAGCGGGCAGAAGCAATGTCTCCTTGCGTTCTCTGGATTGATGAGATCGACAAAGGCTTTGGTGGTGATGCCCGAAGTGATGGCGGCACCAGTCAACGTGTCCTTGCCAACGTACTCACCTGGATGGCGGAGAAAACCTCCGCGGTCTTTGTCGTCGCTACCGCTAATGGCGTAGAACGCTTACCTGGAGAGCTTCTGCGCAAAGGTCGTTTCGACGAAATCTTTTTGCTTGACCTGCCATTCAGCGAGGAACGCCGCAACATCCTTGAGCTCCATATACAGCGACGAAGACCGAACTTAAACCTTCCCCTAGCTGCGGTCATCGATCGAAGCGAAGGCTTCTCAGGTGCCGAACTCGAACAGACTGTGATTGAGGCCATGCACTTGGCCTTCGCCGAACGCCGAGAACTTGGAGAGACCGACCTAATTCTTGCTGCCAGCCAACTGGTGCCGCTCTCCCGCACAGCCCGAGAACAGCTCAACGCCCTTAAGGAATGGGCCGCTAGCGGAAGAGCCCGAGCAGCATCTTCTGTTGCTTCCAATCTCCAGGCTGAATAGGAGTAACCAAACAGAATTCATTTGCTGGGCCAACAACACTTAGGCTGCCCGCGCTGACTTCAAAACCCTCGTGCTTGACCAGCGCCTGGTGCGGGACAACCCCGACCTGATTGCCAACGAACTGGGCCGAAGGGGCATGACGTTAGATCTAACGGGCCTACAACTGATCGCCCAGCAACAAAGAAATCTCGAGGAACAGCGCAGCAGCCTCCAGGCAGAAGGGAATCGGATCGGCAAGGAAGTCGGTCAACGGATCCAGCAGGGAAGCGACCCAAAAGCCAGCGACGTGGCAGAACTAAGACAGCAAGGCAACCTAATCAAGCAAAAGGTAGCCGTTTTAGAAGACGAGGAGAAACAACTATCAGCCCGATTGCGAGAGCAACTGCTGAGCTTGCCAAACCTGCCCTCCCCTGATTGTCCTGAAGGACGCGACGAGAACGACAACCAAGAAAGACACTGTTGGGGCAAGCCACGTGAAGAGAAAGGCCTTCTGGAGCACTGGTCAATTGCCGAGCGGCTCAAACTTTTCGAAACAGAACGCTCTGTACGGATTGCCCAAAGTCGCTTCGTCACCCTTATGGGTCAGGGTGCGCGACTGGAACGAGCACTCATCAACTTCATGCTCGACCTTCACACCTCAAAGGGATATCGAGAAGTGATGCCTCCGGTACTGGTGAATACCGCCAGCCTTACGGGCTCTGGTCAGCTGCCAAAATTCGCCGAAGAAAGCTTCCGCTGCGCTGAAGACGACCTCTGGCTAACACCAACTGCAGAGGTGCCGGTGACATCTCTGCACCGCGATGAAATCATCCCCGCTGAGCAACTTCCACTGCGATACGCCGCTTACAGTCCATGTTTTCGCCGCGAAGCTGGCAGCTATGGAAGAGACACCCGTGGCCTGATCCGGCTGCATCAATTCAACAAGGTGGAGCTCTATTGGTTCGTCCATCCAGACCATTCGCAGGCTGCCCACGCTCAGATCACAGCCGATGCCGAAGCCGTGCTGCAGGCCTTGGAATTGCCCTACCGCGTGATTGAACTTTGCACAGGTGATCTAGGGTTTTCTTCCTCACGCACCTACGACCTCGAAGTCTGGCTACCAGGAGCAGGCGCCTTCAGGGAAATTTCAAGTTGCAGTATCTGTGGAGACTTCCAAGCACGGCGATCTGCTATTCGCACCAAAGACGAAAAAGGTACCCGACTCATCCACACCCTCAATGGTAGTGGCCTAGCGGTAGGACGCACCATGGCTGCCCTTCTCGAAACAGGCCAGCAATCTGATGGGAGTGTCCTCCTCCCCAAGGCACTTGTGCCTTATTTCGGCAACGATCGCCTAGAGCCAGAATGAACCCATTACTAGAAGCTGAATGAACGTTTTTGCGGCGCTGACGGTTCTAGCCCTGCTGATCATCATTCATGAAGCTGGGCACTTTCTGGCTGCCACTGCTCAGGGAATCCGTGTGAATGGATTTTCGATCGGGTTTGGACCGGCGCTGATCAAACGACAACGAAGGGGTGTCACATATGCGCTGCGAGTTTTGCCTTTAGGGGGCTTCGTTTCATTTCCGGATGACGACGAAAACAGCGAAATCCCCCCTGATGATCCCGACCTACTACGCAACCGGCCGATCAGACAACGAGCCCTGGTGATCTGTGCAGGGGTCATGGCCAATCTTCTGCTGGCATGGCTGGTGCTAATGGGCCAAGCGGTCATGATCGGGCTGCCAAGCCAACCTGATCCAGGTGTCATCGTTGTAGCCGTTCAACCCGGAGAAGCCGCTGCTGCTGCAGGGCTAGCCGCTGGCGATCGAATCCTCAGCGTGGATGGCAACGAGCTAGGGCGAGGTCAAGAAGCGATCCAGACCCTGGTGAGTCAAATCAAAGAGTCACCAGGCAGCAAAATTCACCTGGACAGAGTCCGTTCGGGTCAACGCAGCAAGATTGTGCTCATCCCCGCTGAGCAACAGGGCAATGGCAGGGTGGGCGCCCAATTGCAGGCCAACGTCACAGGCAAAACCCGCCGGGCCCAGGGCCCCGGAGAGGTTCTGAACCATGTTGACAGCCAATTCATTTCCCTACTCAGTCGAACCGTTAAGGGCTATTCAGGACTCATCACCGATTTCGCAACCACAGCCCAACAAGTCAGTGGCCCTGTGAAGATTGTCGAAATGGGCGCCCAGCTAACCAGCCAGGGAAGTTCTGGCCTAGTGCTCTTCGCGGCATTGCTTTCGATCAATCTCGCCGTACTCAATGCCATTCCGCTACCCCTACTTGATGGCGGCCAACTGTTGCTACTGCTATTAGAAGGCGTGCGTGGGCGACCAATTCCGGAGCGCATCCAAATGGCTTTCATGCAATCAGGCTTTTTTTTATTAGTAGGTCTCAGTGTGGTGCTGATCGTTCGCGACACCACTCAACTATCTGTAGTGCAACAGCTGATCGGTCACTGATCTGCCCTATTTGCAAGAGCCTGAGCAGCTGAAAACTGGGCAAGCAAAACAATTGCAGCAGTTGGAAGGTAAAGTTCGTTATCGACCCTCGCGCTTCAAAACTGCCGCATGGCTAAAAAGTCAATGATCGCCCGTGATGTAAAGCGCAAGAAGATTGTTGAGCGCTACGCAGCCAAGAGAGCGGCTCTAATGGCAGCATTCAATGCAGCCAAGGATCCAATGCAACGTCTTGAGATCCACCGCAAGATTCAAGCTCTCCCGCGCAACAGTGCTCCAAACCGCATCCGCAATCGTTGCTGGGCCACAGGAAAGCCAAGAGGCGTCTATCGCGACTTCGGGCTATGCCGCAACCAGCTGAGAGAACGAGCTCACAAGGGCGAACTTCCTGGAGTCGTCAAGTCCAGCTGGTAACTCTCAAACCATTTCTGCATCTATTAGGAGTAGAGAGCTCTTACTCATTCGCAAGAGGGATTGAAGTCATCCATCCCTCTTTTTTGTTGCTTAGCAACTGAACCAACAGGAATCAATTCCAAAATTCCACGAAAGTTGACTCGGCAAAGTGCCAGTATGGTGCTTGACAAAAAAAACATAAGAGAACGTGCAAGGTCAGACACAGTCGATCTCCTTTGATGGTCGGGAGATTCGGCTGACCACAGGGCGATATGCCCCCCAGGCCGGTGGTTCCGTGATGATGGAATGCGGCGACACCGCCGTCCTGGTAACCGCCACCAGATCAACAGGCCGCGAAGGCATCGATTTTCTTCCCCTGATTTGCGACTACGAGGAGCGGCTCTATGCAGCTGGCCGCATTCCTGGCAGTTTCATGCGACGTGAAGGACGCCCGCCAGAAAGAGCCACACTGATCGCTCGTCTAATCGACCGCCCCATGAGGCCCTTATTCCCTTGCTGGATGAGGGACGACCTTCAGATCGTGGCAACATGCCTCTCTCTCGATGAACGGGTTCCAGCAGATGTGCTTGCCGTTACGGGAGCTTCCATGGCCACCTTGCTAGCAGGCATCCCCTTCCAGGGGCCAATGGCTGCAGTAAGGGTAGGGCTTCTCGGTGACGATTTCGTTCTGAATCCCAGCTATCGAGAAATCGAACGTGGCGATCTCGATCTCGTGGTAGCTGGCACTCCAGATGGGGTTGTCATGGTTGAAGCCGGTGCAAACCAGCTGCCAGAAGGGGACGTCATCGAAGCCATCGACTTTGGCTATGAAGCCGTCTGCGAATTAATCAAGGCACAGCAAACCATCCTCAAGGATGCAGGGATTAAGCAGGTACAGCCCGAACCCCCTACTCAAGACACCAAGCTGTCGACTTATCTAGAAAAAAATTGCAGCAAGAGCATCGGGGAAGTGCTTAAGCAATTTGAACAGACCAAAGCTGAACGCGATAGCAAGTTGGATGCCATCAAAGCGAAAACAGCTGAAGCCATTGACAGCCTCAAAGAAGACGATGCCGTTCGCAAGTCAGTGCATGCCAACAGCAAAGTCTTGAGCAACAACTTCAAGGCGCTCACCAAAAAATTGATGCGTGAGCAGATCATCAAACAAGGCAAACGCGTCGATGGTCGCAAGCTCGATGAGGTTCGCCCGATCAGTTCCGCCGCAGGCGTGCTGCCAAAACGCGTGCACGGATCCGGACTCTTCCAACGCGGCCTCACCCAGGTGCTGTCCACCGCCACCCTGGGCACACCCAGCGATGCCCAGGAGATGGATGACCTCAACCCTGGACCTGAGAAGACCTATCTACACCACTACAACTTCCCCCCCTATTCCGTTGGCGAGACACGTCCAATGCGATCGCCCGGGCGCCGTGAGGTAGGCCATGGTTCCCTCGCTGAACGCGCCATCATTCCAGTCCTGCCTCCTAAGGACACCTTCCCTTACGTGCTCAGGGTGGTGAGCGAAGTCCTCAGCTCCAATGGGTCCACCTCGATGGGCTCGGTCTGCGGCAGCACCCTGGCCCTCATGGATGCTGGTGTGCCACTAAAGGCTCCAGTTAGCGGAGCCGCCATGGGCTTGATCAAGGAAGATGCTGAGATTCGCATCCTCACTGACATCCAGGGAATCGAGGACTTCCTCGGTGATATGGACTTCAAGGTGGCTGGGACAAAAGATGGCATCACGGCCCTGCAGATGGACATGAAGATCACCGGCCTTCCGGTCAAAACCATTGCAGAAGCTGTCAATCAGGCCCGCCCTGCCAGGATCCACATCCTCGAGAAGATGCTGGAAGCCATCGACGCTCCCAGAACTACCCTCTCTCCCCATGCCCCGCGCCTGCTGAGCTTCAGAATCGATCCAGAACTGATCGGCACAGTGATTGGCCCTGGAGGTCGCACAATCAAGGGCATCACAGAACGCACGAACACCAAGATCGACATTGAAGACGGTGGCATCGTCACGATTGCTTCTCATGACGGGGCTGCTGCAGAGGCAGCCCAACGCATCATCGAAGGACTCACCCGCAAAGTAAACGAGGGGGAGGTGTTCACCGGAACCATCACAAGGATCATTCCGATCGGGGCTTTCGTAGAGATCCTGCCCGGCAAAGAGGGCATGATCCACATTTCCCAGCTGTCAGAGGCTCGCGTGGAGAAGGTCGACGACGTCGTAAAAGTAGGTGATGAGGTGACAGTACGGATCCGAGAGATTGACAATCGTGGCCGTATCAACCTCACACTCAGAGGCGTGCCTCAGAACGGCGAAGAGACTCACTCAGAGCCAGCTCCAACTCCTGTAGCACCTCTCAACTGAGGGGCTACAGGTCAATTCAAACCTGAAAGCCGGGATCAATCTCTTGCATCGCCCGCGCCGCTGCTTCACAAAGCTGGGCGTGGGCGAGGCCATGGCTGGCGATCAAACATCCGGCCTGACGCACATCACCGCTGTTGTAAGCAAGCTGGCGTCCATCAGCATGAGTGAAACATCCCCCTGCCGCCATCAGCACCGCCTCTGGAGCCGCCATATCCCAATCTTTTGGAGCACTACGACCTGAAAGAGAGATATACAAATCTGTTTCTCCGCGCAAAATCGTGGTCACCTTGCAACCCACACTGCCCACAGCCTTGCTACCACCAAGAGCAAGACTCTCTAGCAGCTGTTCAAGCCTGTTGTCGCGGTGGTTGCGACTCGCTACCAGCATCAACTCACCAACAGCCTGGCGCTGACTAAAACGCACCGGCGAACGTTGTCCCTGCCGGTCTTCGCACCAAGCCCCAGAACCAATCACACCGAACCAAAGCTCCTCGGCTTCTGGCAGGAGTACCACGCCAAGCACTGGGCGTTGACCACGCACCAAAGCGAGATGCACGGCGTATTCACCTGTGCCCTGCAAGAAGTCCTTTGTGCCATCCAAGGGATCCAGGATCCACAACCATTCCGCCGCTAAGGGTTCGCCCGCAGTGAGTTGCTCCTTGGCCGTCTCCTCACTCAATAGAGTCCAATCTGCCAAGGGGAAATTCGCTTCTAAGCCATCCAGAAGCCAACGGTTCACCGCAAGGTCAGCGGCAGAAACAGGCCCCTCTCCACCATCGTCAACACTCAGAGCCTTAGAAAATCCATGCGGTGGCTGTTCTCCCCTGGCATAGGCCAGCAGGATGTCTGCAGCACCCCAGCTCAATCGCCTCAAGTGCTGCAACAAAACCTCCAGATCCACACCAACAGGGAGAAGAGGTGCGTTCGGCATCATGAATAGACACGTGCAAGCCTCATTTTGAGCCAGCGAGAGGAACCAGCACCAGGGGTGCTCTATGTGGTTGGGACGCCCATTGGTCACCTCGGAGATCTCTCCCCCAGAGCACGCTCTGTGCTCACGAATGTCTCTGCCATCGCCTGTGAAGACACACGCCATAGCGGCCATCTACTCAACAGCTTGGGCGCGCAGAATCAACGTTTCAGCTTCCACCAACACAACACCAAAGCTCGCCTCCCCCAACTACTTCAACTGCTCAACGAAGGCCAAAGCCTGGCTTTAATCAGTGATGCCGGGCTGCCAGGCATCAGCGATCCCGGCGAACAACTCGTCGCAGCCGCTAGGGCAGCTGGGCACCAGGTGATCTGTATCCCCGGCCCCTGTGCAGCAACAACCGCCTTAGTGAGCAGCGGACTTCCATCTGGCCGCTTTTGTTTTGAAGGTTTTCTAGCCTCCAGAGGCAAGGAACGGCGGCAGCAGCTGGCAGCGGTCGCCAGCGAGACCCGAACAACCATTCTTTACGAAGCGCCACACCGTCTGGTGCAACTGCTGAAAGAATTGGCGCAACTTTGCGGGGATGAGCGGCCCTTGCAGGTAGCCAGGGAACTCACCAAACGCCATGAACAACAAGTAGGGCCAACGATCGCAGCAGCCCTACAGCATTTTCTTGAAAACAAGCCTCTAGGGGAATGCACTCTTGTTCTAGGAGGTGCTCCAATTTCAGGACCAGATCAGCAAAGTGACGCGCATTGGCGAGCGGAATTGGCAGCGTTGATGGCCAGTGGAGCAAGTGCAAGCGATGCCGCTCGACAACTCGCTCAACAATCAGGACAATCCAGAAGGGCTCTCTATGCCCTTGTACACCAAATGGTAGAAAACGAGATTGAGTGAACTCCTAGAAAGGGCAAACTAAGGGGAACCATCGAAAACACATCATGCGGCTGCGGCTGCTAACAACCAGTCTTGTCAGCGGCGGATTGCTCCTGGTCGTGCTCTGCTTGGGAGCCCAAAATCTCAATGATCGCCACAGTCTCAGGCTGGGTGATGCCAAAAGCGCAGAGCTCCCCACAGGTTTTCTGGTAGGGATTTCAATCGTCGCAGGTGTCATTAGTGGCGGCAGTACAGCCGCTCTGCTGCTGCCCAAGCCAAGAGCCTGAACGACTCTGACTCTGAAGCGACGAATCAAGAACCGTTCAGATCGATGGGGCTTGAGAATCAAGGGCAATCAGTGAACCCTCCAGCACCAAACGAGTGATTCCGCGAGCCAACAGATAGGAGGTGGTGAGCTCAAAAACGCTTGTATCAGGTACCTTGATCACCCTTTGACTACGTCCACACTGACGTTTGGCAGAACGGGGATTCGCAAACAAACAAAGAGCCCGTCTGTCTTGATCATCATCGGCTAGCAAGCCCAACTCTGAGAACTCCTTCAGCGGGCGTGCATCAAGTTCAACTGTCTTGTCGACAAGCATATAAACACTGCTAGGTAACAAGCCAGGCAAGAGAGGCTGACATTGAACTGTTGGACGATCATTGAAAGCAACAGAATCTGCGACTAAAGGAACCAGCTCACGAAACACCTCGGACTCAGGGAGATCCCCCATGTCCGCCTCGAGAGGATCATCTTCGCTCGAGTCTTCTTCCAGATCATCACCAAAGTCATCGGCATCATCGAGAGCAAGAACACCTGCAGCTTCGTCGTCCAACGCGAGCTCATCCAACTTCCCCTCTTCAAGCTTCACCTCATCAAGCGAATTCAGCGTCGATGAGCTCGACTCTGATGGATCCTTAACGGGTGCTTCTTCAACAACAGAGAGAGTTTTAGAGATGGCACCACGCTGGGCACGAGAAGCCTTCACCGCGGCATAGTCCGTCTCTGAAAGCAGCGTTTTAACGGTGCGCGTGACAGTATTAGGACTGCAGCCGTAAGCCTTGGCAAGGCTTGCTGTGGCATCACCTGCCCTGTAACGCTCCACAAGCTCAGATTTCTGACTATTGCTGAGCCGGCTGGCCGCCATCGGATGCAAGTTCGCAGCCTCTAACCATAGGAGGCCAACTCGATGTTGACTGCCAAAATGCTGTAGTGCTCCCTTAGCTCAGCTGGATAGAGCAACTGCCTTCTAAGCAGTCGGTCGATGGTTCGAATCCATCAGGGGGCGTTGAGATCTCAGCGATTGGGGTTCCTAGCTGGAAGCCTCTCTGCGTCTCAGCCTCATCCGCCACTCGACAACGGTCGATGTGCAGAGGGCGATCGATCTCATCACTGTTGCAGTCGCTGACGTGCGTCCTTGAAGCCTCTAACGTCCGATCGATCGTCTCGATGAGGTTCCATGACCGACGCCCCATCCAGTCCGCGTCTTTACGTTGGTCTCGCGATCCGGGAAGGCTGGCAGACCTTCCGTCGCGCTCCCTGGCCGTTTGTCTTCTTCGCTCTTGCGGCTTTCATCCTCTCCACTTTGGTGGATCTGATTCCAGGCCTAGCAGGCTTCATCGCCACAACCTTGGTGAGCCTCTGGGCCACCATCGGATTCATACGTGGAGCATGGATCGGCCTGAATGGCAATTCTCCGCAGTTCGGTGACTTCATCGCCATCAATCCGGCCGCGATCTGGAGACTGTTCAGCCGCCAGTTCATCCTGGTAATGCTGCTGCTGGCCATCGGCACTGCCGTTCTAAGGCTCGCTCTGATCGCCGCTGATGCAAACGAGATGTTCAGTGAGCTTTGCAGGCTCATTATGGCGACAGATCCGTCCGATCCCGACCAGATCACCGCCTTAATTCCTGTCATCCAGGATCTGGCCATGACCGTAATACCGAGCCCCAGCGCTATTGCCGTTCTGCTAGTCGGATCCCTGGTGGGTGCCTACCTCCAGGTGAATCAGGCCTTTCTCGGCTATCTCGCCGTTATCAAGGGCCTGGGGCCGATCGCCACGATCCAACGAGGGATCACCACCGTTCAAGGCCAGTGGTGGCAGGTTCTTGGGCTTCTGGTGATACAGGTTGTGATCCTGCTCCTTGGGGTCTGCGCCTGTGGTTTTGGTCTGCTGGCCGCGGTTCCAGTGGTCTTCGGAATCACAGCTTCGGCCTATCGGCAACTGTTTGGAGGAGACGATACGGCCGGATTACTCAACGGCCGCTGAGCGGCACAAAACCCCCGATTCCCAGAACCACCAGGAGCAGCTGCGCCACCTAACTGACCAGGAGACCGACCACCATCACCAGGCCCACCCGAGCCGATTGAATGCCTCGCTGAGTCCAGCTGAATTCAGGTGATCGCTGACGCAGGCTCCAGTCCTTCATCACAGCCACACTCAACCACGGCGTGAAACAGTCCGCGCTCTCTGGCGAAGACGCCGATCAGCACACCTGCTTCCGCCCCAAGCGCAGACATGGCAGAAGGCAATGGGGTCTGCTCAAGAAGTTGGATAGAGCAACTGCCTTCTAAACAGTCGGTCGATGGTTCGAATCCATCAGGGGGCGTACAGCCAGAAGAAACGAGTTGAAGAATTCTCCAACCGCACCTCAGCTTTTTTGCAATGAGCGCGCTTAATTTTTACTTTAGTGAAAAGCCATTCATCATTGAGCGGATAACATCTTCTATCTCAGCTCGACACTAGTGAGCCCCACAGTGGTGTAATTTGAAGACATTCTGTACTTCAGCGGATGATTGCCAGAGTAGTTGTTCTTTTGAGTTAGCAAAAGCCTTGAGCGCATGTTCCTTTATTGTGTTCGCAGCACTTAAAATTACCTAGCAAACAAGATCATTCATCTACTCACCCTCGCCAGGGATATTAACCATCAATCCAAGAGTAAAAATCAATAATAAGTCAAGCAAACATATTCCGGCAAGTGAATTCAAAGGCAGAAGGTGTCGCAAAAAAGACAAAGATCCACCAATGCAAGCTCAAGGCATTTCTGGAGATCAACATGGAATGGTTACGAGTTGATTAAAGAATGACGGCACGATAATGAGCAAGGATTGCAATCTATATACAAATAGAGATCTATTCTTAAACCGATTGACTTGCCTGTCCAGAACTAAAACGTATCATTATTGACTTTCTCTGCAAAAATGCATTCTTGAATGGCCGCTTCATCAGCTTCGCAGACTAATGCAACAGAAGTCAAATCTTCAGCTTTTGCGGCTTCATCAATTCCATCTAGTTCACGCTGAGTTAGCTCTATAACAAATGCCTCAAGAAGATTATATAATCTTACAAATCTAACGAAAAGGTCTTTAAGGTCAATCCACATGCCCTCAAGGAGGGTTTTTATCTCCTCAGCCTTTTCACCTTTCTTGAGCAGAAGGATTAGAGCCCCAACTCATAAAATAATGCCCCAAAAAAAAAGAAGAGTAAGCCCAAAAACAACTAGAGCAGCAATGGACCCCCTTTTGGCGCACTTAGACGATCACGCACATATCCATTTACGACAAGCATCCTTCAATAAAATCCAGAAATCAAAAGCGCTCATCTTTAATCGAGAAATGACTATTCCATTCGATTGACTCGGCTTGGGTGCTGAATGATGGGATGGCTAAAAGAACAGTCCTCCAAGCTGTGTCCATCTTTCAGAAGCTAGAGGTAGTTGCAAAGACTGACTTACATAGGAACCAATTTTCAGCGACAAAATAGCAATGCAGCTAATTTCATCACTGACAAGGTTTGCCCCCATGCCTACTGATGAGATCAACACTCTCGAGCGGAATAAGGGTCTGATCACGGTGATGACCGAAGGGCCATTGGCCTTTCATCGCATCAGTGAACCCCTACAGCAACTCATCGAGCAACACGGTTTCAGGGAGGGTGCTGTGGTGCTGGCCGGTCTGCACACCACCACAGCCCTGATCGTGAACGAATGGGAAGAACGCCTACTTGAAGACATCAAGCATTGGCTCAATCAATTGGCCCCAGCGGATTTGACCTGGAAACACAACGACCTTCATCTTCGCCCCAATATCCCTGAGGATGAACCGCGAAATGCCCATGCACACTTACAGGCGTTGCTGCTCGGGAATCACCTCACGGTTTCTGTCCAGGATGCCCAACTCGTGCTAGGTCAATATCAAGACGTCATCCTGGTGGAGTTAGACGGTCCACGACGACGACAGGTTGGCGTGAGCTTTCTGGGTGCTTAAAACGATCCCTCAAAATCAACCAGCCCCCAAAGTCTTTACAACCATCTTAATCAACACCAACGCGATGAGCTAAGAGCCAAGCGTTGCTCCTGACCAGTGCAAAACGAATGCAAGAAAAAGCATCTCAACAGGCCAATCACCTAGCCAAGACAAAAGATCAAATAGGTGCACCAATGAAAGCTCTGCTGGAATGCCACCACAATTTTTTTTATCGAGGTCATTAACACTCATCACTCAGAATAATTCTGAACGCCCTTGGTATCCAGAAGCTGAACAACTTGGCACACTTGATTGAGCAGATTTCCCCTATGCATGAATTGGTTAGCACTTAAAGCCAAATACGCCGGCATACAGACCTATCAACCAAAAGGTGTCCTAAAAACAAATCGCTGCTCTTGACGACTGCTCAGCCAATACTGCTAGAGGGTGATCATTCGATTTTTGAGCAATTCAATGAACATTGTAAAAATATATTCGCCATTGTGAGTCTCCTATCTACTATCACGAATCGACTTGGTCGGGTGATCATGACGCTCAACAACTTCCTAATGATTGGGGAAAGAAGCCCTCACCGGCAAGGCTAGGAGCCTGCATCCCTCTTGAGGGTCTTGCTAACGCGAGTATCCCATCACTGGCAATAGAGTTTGATATCCCTGCCAAAAATGGGTACTTAGGAAGTATCCCCCCCTGCGCGAGGTGTCACCTGTATTCCTATAGCAAATAGGTTTAAATTGTTTCACTACTACCATGAAAAGTTTCATATCTAAGGAATATTGGTTATCTAGGCCGCCATCTGATTGGGAGCAGCCTTGCTAACTCAACCCAGGAAAATAAACACAACTGAACTGTATCCCAGAGGATATTTGCTCTAATGTCTTTTTACTGTCAACACTAATGATGAACTTGCTCGCCACTGCAGGGCCTTTCGGCATCTCGCCTTCAGCTGATCAACTCATGGTGATCAACCTTTCCGCAATCCTTGTGGGCATCACATTCAATGCTCCTCAGAAGGTCATCAAATGGGGCGGACTGGTCATCGCTGTTGTGACTGCAACCTGTGCACTCTGGTGCGGACACTAAGAACTCGGCAGCTTTCAGCTTGGGGGCAATATTGACCTCTTTAAAAAGCTAGCCATCAGGCAATCCACCAAGCTCATGAAAGGTCTCAATGTGCTCGTCCATCACGCTTACCCATCGCAGCAGCAACGATGGCAAGAAGAACAACTGCTTTGTGTGACCACATCAATACCACCCTGCTTAATCAGAACGGCCAAGACTGTGAATGCGCTTGGTGATCCCTAAAGGTTCGTTTGATCTAATAATGCTGATAGCGCACCTGCTATTGAAGCCCCAGATGTCACTGACATCAGCCTGAAGACAGTGAAAGCACTAGAAGCATGCTTAAGCAATCAGCCATGTGATCAAACTCACCAGTGGTATACAGCCAGCCCACTGCCTCTCAAATGAAGATGAAGATGCAAGAACCTGCCAAAAGCGGTGGATCACGAAAACAAAAAGTCGAAAACGCTATAGGGGAAAAACAATAAAAAAAGTCCAGCTTTAAAAGCTGGGCTTTTTAGTGATATCAACGCTAATTAAATCCAGTGATGATACTTCTGAGAGATTGGTTGATCCAATCAGTATCAATGAAAAGTGCCTATCAATTTAGATCTAACTGCTCATGCGAGCACCAAGAAGAAAATTGGCGAGCAATCAACCACCAGACCTAGAGAGTTGCCGCCCCAACTGGTCGAGGACAAGCAATCCAAGGATCAGCATAAATAGGCCAACAGCCAAGGAGGGGCCAACCAGACCGCGAGCCACCTCTACCACCGTCACAACGCTAGCCAGCAGCACAATGCCGACCAGCCATGGAGTCCCTGTGCCCCAACCTCTCAGAGAGCCATACACGCCGGAAGAGGGCAAGATATAACCAGTGAGGATAAGGCCAACGATCACGAAGACACATACCAAATAGAACTGCCAACCGAGAGTCCCGGTAAGGACGATGACAGGGGAGCCGAAACTGCCAAGAACTGGAGGCATAATTTTTTAGCAGCCTTTACTTGAAGACGCCGAACCTTACCACATTTAGAAAAAATGAAGCTGGGCTCCGCTAAAAATTACAACAGGCGCCATTCCTGACGGAATTCACGATCGGACAATCTGATCAGTTTGATGTGATAGCAATAGATCTACCCAGATTTTTGTTCGCCATCTCTACATCAAAGCAAAAGCCTGCAAATGCTTGACTTCGAATTTAGCATGCATTTTATATCATCATTTCACAAGATTTACAGATCAAAAGATACCTCTAAACAACCAAGAGAATGAAGCTAGATCTGCGGTATTCTAGGGAGAATAGATGAATTGAGCAAGCGCAATAAATCAAACAATCATCACAATTCCAAGCCAATCTCTACTGGCTTATTAATACTTTTTTTATTTTCCAGCCACCTTAAAAGGCTCTTAATGAGTCGCCTAAATATTCGACTTCCGAAGCAGATGTCTCGCCAATCGATTAAGTTGGGATGGTCGTCTTTACTTGTGAGGGCAGGCGTTATCAATGGATGAAAGTTCATTGAGAAAGAGGCCTGCACCAAAATTTGATTGTTCTAAGGCAGAGCTCGCATGCCTAGCTCTATCAACGACAGATCACGACTCAACAGCATGCGACTTGGACATGATCGCCATGCAGAGCATGATCTCTTTAAAAGGAGATGGCAGCTGCCAGTTAAAAGAATTCCTACCTGCAAGACGGGTGCATCCAACAATCGATACCAGATCCCCGATAGGGTCAGATCTCAGAGCCTGAGCAGATCATGAACCTGGCAGCGACCTATTTTGGTGCCAACGGTTGGTTGCTGGAGTTTGGTGCCTGCAGGGTATTAGTGGATCCCTGGCTCACCGGCCAACTCTCCTTCCCACCAGGCCCCTGGTTGCTGAATGGCCGGCTGCCCCGCGACTGGGCTGTGCCTGACAACCTTGATCTGCTGCTTTTAAGCCAGGGTTTACCAGATCATGCCCACCCAGAAACACTGCAACTTCTTCCCAGAGATCTCAAGATCGTTGGCTCCCCCTCGGCCGCAAAACTAGTTGGGCGCTTGGGGTTTACACAAGTAACGCCATTGCATCCTGGAGAGAGCACCAACATCGCTGGACTCACCATCCGCGCGACCGCTGGAGCCATGGTGCCCTCGATCGAAAACGGTTATTTCATCAGCCATGCTGACGGCAAGATCTACCTTGAACCTCATGGTTTTCTCGACAGCAAAATCGAATCACAATCCGTTGATGCGGTGATCACCCCGGTGGTTGATCTTGGTCTGCCTCTTGCAGGTGCTTTTGTGAAAGGCCGTCAAGTCCTGCCTGAATTGCTCAAAAGATTTGAGCCAAGCACCGTCCTTGCTAGCACTGCTGGAGGGAATGTTCGCTTCGAGGGGCTGCTGAGCAGCTTTATGCAGATGGAGGGATCAGCAAAAGACGTTGCCGAAATGATGCCTGCTCAGGTCAATTTCATTGACCCAGAACCCGGCAAACGCTACGCCCTTACCTCCAAGCAATCTCTGGTTTAACCATCTAGCTGATGAGCCCCGTCAGCAAGCTCAAGAGAATCTCAAACTGACGAGATTGAGGCCATGACAAAGACAAAAGAAGGTGATGTTGGCAATCAATCGTTCTTTCAGGCCAGAGGCTTCTGAAAGCTGTCTCGACTCCAGCTAAGCAAAGCAGGAATCTCTGGAGCGTGTCTTGAAAACGAAGGGGTTATTTTGATCTGAGCTTTAACGCTGCGAAAACTGGCTGAAGCTGAGACTGTGCCTCTACACAGGGATAGACATGATTCATCTCATGCAAATTTCCTTGCTCTGAAGAGCACAATCCACATCAGGATTATGGTGTTAATAGCAAACTATTTTCTAAAAGGATCATCTGCTGTTCCTTGAACGTCAACGCAATTTTGATAGCCCATTTTGATTTTTTGCCCGCACAAAAAAAGACCCGGATCAAAAATCCGGGTCTTTGAATACAAATTGACTATTCAAACTAGAGACTCAGCCACCGTGGCAGGAGAAGGCACCCATCAAGAAGTTGTGAACGCCTGGTACTGTGCGATCCAAGCCATAAATGAAGAGAGTCGACGCAAACAGAGTGGCCAATGTCTTCTGAGCCCAGTTGAGGCCTGAACTTCTTGAGAGTGCAGAATTCATTGATCGCAAAAGCAAACGTCTATTAAGACTAGCGCCTTTTCATGCTTTCGCTGTTGCAAACATGAATTGAAGTACAAGCCTCATTGATGAGCCCAGCCCCGCAAAGCGCCAAGAAAGCACAAGGGAACAGAACAGCTCGACTCAAGCCATGCAAAGCATGGTTGGCGCGATTAGCAAGCAGCGAAGGATCACAAGGCTTAAACGGCGACAGACTCAGCACTTGCATGGAAATACAACACCTGTGGCTTGTTCAAGCGGATTGAAAAACAAGTGTTTTCTCCGCAAACCTCTATCCATAAGGGGGGGATTGAGCTGCTTGCTATTCCGAAAAATTCCAGCTAATCAGCCCAATCGCTGTTAAGAACCAAAGCGCTACTACAAATGCACCAAAAGCCCAACTACCTCCTCTGCCAACGGCCCACAGCCAAACAAATAGGCCGATAAACGCCAACACAATTTGAATCAAAATGTCTTGCTCAACAGGCAACGCAAGGAGCAGATCTCTGAACATGGATCAACAAGTAGATCACAGCTTCCATCATTAACAAGTGTCGACGGTGGAAGGAGGCAGGAAAAGAGCTTTAACCCTTAAAAACCATTATAGCATCAGCTCACCAGACTTGAAAGGGCAGAACATTAAGGAGGCCCATGATTATCAGCGACCCGAGTATGCAAATACCCTGGATTTTGCAGGCATGCTTTAAGTCATTAATCAACAAAGTTATAGTTTTTCATAGAGCTAATCGCGGGCAAGAAGCTCAATACTGAAAGTCAATAGACAAGCAGGAAAGGTTCTTTAGGGCCACTGGCAAACTAGATTAGACGCTGCGAGCCATTGCATTGTCTTGATACAGATCCATTACAATTCACAAACTTAGAGATTGGTCAAGCAGCAACAAAAGATGTGATTACTCCAAAAGCTGTGTATGAACTGCTTCCTATCTGCAACGAAATAAAAAACAAAGTCTTCTCAGCTGTAGCTCCAAGAATAGGAATCCTAATGTTTCTATGGCCAGCTTTGCCAAGCCCTGCTGCAAGGATCAGTGAGCAAGGCTTGTGCTGCATCCACCCTGGGCTATCAAGAAGCGCACGAGAGTCAAGACAATATTTACGCTGACGGTCAGGGTTAACTGGTTAACAATAAAGACGATTAAAAGCAATTCAAGAGATCACTAGTTCTGCTCTCTTAGATCACAAGCCTCGACAACTGTTCCTGACCTCCTCCAGCATGATCACAGCATCATCACCACGTCCAGCTCGAAGTTGACTCATGATCACATCGGCTTGCAAGCCAAGCAGCAAGGTCTGACAGGAATAGTTGCTCTGAGCTCCTGCTCGTCTCTGCAGGGCTTCGGCCCGCAGTAAAGCGGCTTGGCATGCGTTGAGCTGACCAGATTGAAAGCATGCGAGTGCTAGCGGCGTGAGGCCTGGAAGCTGAGCCGCTCTTACAGGAATCATCCCTAGTAGTGGAAGAAAGCAACAGAGCAGGAGCTGAGGGCGAGAAATTAACGCCTTACTCATTTCGTCATCGCTATAGCGCAGCAGGACATGCCAGAGGTTTACAACCAAAGCAAATGGCAGATGCGATGGGCCATAGCTGGGAAGTGCATATGGGCAGCTATGCCAGGTTTATGACTCGCGATCTGGCTGATGCTTTTGATGCGGTGAATGGCTCGAGTGCAAAGGTGCAGAAAGAGAAAAAAGAAACTCTTAGGGAGTGACTACCCTTTCCACGAATTTTCTCGCCACCACTAATTCAGTTTAATTTATTGGAAAGTGTCGAAAGGGGTAGACGAATGGTGAAGCACTATTCGTACAATTCCAGGCTTTGGCTGCCAAAAGGTCCATGTTTTTTCTGGCATTGCTACTTCACCATTGGAATCTGTTAGTTTTACAAAACCCATAGTATTAGCAGTATCGCCCATTAGCTGAATGGTATCATTCATAATTTCACACTTCTTCCAGTTCCTGTATGTTGCGAAGCCCTGCTTAGGCCCGAAGCGATCGATATCTGGATCAGGACCCACAAAATACGCTATTGCTCCATCCCGGGTGTGGCGGAATGTAGAATCGCCAACTGCATAAGTAGGCTTGAATGCGACAGGCCCGTACTGATAAGCATAGGCTCCATCAATAACAGCTACAGCTCTGTCTTTTGCAAGTTCATAGCCACCCTTCTGATAGGCTTTGCTGATTGCTAAAAGAGCACTACACCATCCTCTTTGTGCCGCCTTTACCTCTTCGAGAGTGATGTTGGTGTCGAACACTTGCAAAGTTTCATTTGCTTTGGCAGCAATATTTGCAAAGCCAAAAAACGAAAGAAGGAGAGATACCCCCGCGATATGCAAAGGCTTAAATTGAATTGTCATACCCTAGAAACGAATTGACTTAATCATATATATAGATGCCTGCTTGAATTGAAGCATTTGACACACAAGTTAATCCGTTCACATAAGAACATTCTGATTCCATTGGCTTTTCTAAATCTCACTGCAAGTTGATGCCAATCCTCAGGAATTTGATTGAGCCTTACATCCCAAGCCCAAGGCAGTCGTTGTTGGCCTGGTGAGAACTTTTTTTCTTGCTTCTAGATCTTCTTGCACTGCTCACCAGTCGCTTGAGCATGCGGCTACCCCAATGGCACTTTGGAGCAGCTTTACTGTGATGGCGATAGCGCTGGCAGAAACGCTCATAGCGCTTGGAACATCAATCCAATATTGACGAAAGATTTAAGAAGACTGAGCAACATTAACTGATTCTATCTGTTTTCAGCCTGACGCATCAGCTTTATTCAATTCAGTCGATTCTTAAACTCATCAGCTTTAGATTGAACTATAAAAGATTTTTTAATCAAAATATGATGACAAAGAACGAACACTCTTCACACACTCACTTTTTCGTTGATTAAGAGCCCAATAGAGGAGTAGCATCGAAACACGACACTCCTCACACAAGTTTGTCGGTATGGGCGCTGCTCGATGAGGGCGCCTTTTTCATGGTTTTGACGTGCCTAGCGATGAGCCTTAGACGATGGAGTGACGTCAGCTGTTTGTTTAGTCTTGCTCTTCCTCGACAGCATCAAGTACACGCGATGCCCATATCGCATCAATGATCGCTAGCAGGGAACCGGATGCATAGAACACACGCCAGAACTGTTCATCAGACATAACCGAGAGGGTGAGCATGAGCACGCACAGCACGACATCGATCACAACCGCACGCCAGATCATCCTTGGTTCCCAAAAGGGCTTTTTGTCCACTTAGTTCCTGTATTTGTTATCTGGGCTTACGGGGTTAACCACCTTGGTATCACAGGTGAAACCTCCATCTGCGTTGGCAGTGCAGTTCTCTGCATCAATACTGGTCTGTTCATTCACCAGCGGCTGGTTGCTCTTGCGCCGGAAGTACACGTCACTCTCTTGAGAATGTGAAACCAATTGCTCAGACTGATTGCTGCATGCCATCGCAGGGGTGCACATCAGAACTGCTGCCGCTGCAGCGGTTGTCAACGAGCGAACCATGTCTTGGTGATTGCGTCAGGCGCAGCCTAGTGACGATTCAACGGAGACGGAAAGGGGTCACAGTGTCAATTTTGGTCAGACAAAAGAACCAAAATCCTGTTAGAGGTCGTGATCCAACAGGCTGGCCCCTTGCTAACGGTGGAGTGCACCCCCCTAATCGCTCCGCATCTCAGGGAAACAGCTGGTAATTCGGATCAGTTCCCTTACTTGCTCTTGATCGTATGAAGACAAGGTTGTCCCAGGTACCCCACTGCCTTCTACTAGCCCTGCCGCTTTCATTTTTTTCCTGATCAGAGCTTTCCTCTCAGAGCTCGTCATCGCTTTGAAGCGTGCTCTTCTCTCTTGTTTACCCATAGGGTGTAGACCTCAGCAGTGATGGGAGACAGGTCTTCTCTCTGTATACGGTGGCATTCAAATCAAAAGGCTTCTCCTTCAGGCATCCCACACCAAACCAGTACCCCCGATAACGAATCGAGCGGGTAAGGGCTGGATTCAGCAGCCAGGATGGCATTGCATTGCTATATCTAGAAGTGCTGTTTAAGCATGGGTGAGCTGGATGATTCTCCACTACCTTCTTTTTGATATCCCTCCTTTCTTTTGGAACGTTCTTCTTGCAGGCTCAATAGTGTTATTTGGTGCAACGTGTTCCCGCATCCTTTATGTGAAGACAGCACACCTCTACCCACCAAAAAAACAAAGGGCTTAAAGCCATTAGAAGAGTAATCGTTGAATACTAAGGTGGGTTGATGCCTAGATCAGGCTTAGCAGCCCACTGCAGCAAAAAGAATTTCAAGAAAACACACTAGAGAAGTTCCTTAGACTCAACGTTTTTGCTTATACGCTAATGTTCAAAATACATAGAGGACCGTTGGCGAACCTTCTAAGTCACTTTTAACAAGAATGTCGTATCCATCTGAATCATCTGCTTCTCGCTGGGTAACGACAGTCGATGAGTTTGAGAAGCTGGCGGATTATTCTCTGATGGATAGCTTAAATACTGACCCTGATTCCACGGTAGATGGTGATGATCACCTTGCCCGACAAGTTTTTTCTGGTCATTTCGTACCTGTAACACCCACGCCGCTTAAAAACCCAGAATATGTAACTCATAGCAGCACATTTTTTAATGAACTTGGCTTGAGCAACGAGCTGGCATTTAATGAAAAATTTTGCAAGTTATTTTCAGGTGATCTCTCTGCTACGCGTGAGCCTATGCGACAGGTTGGCTGGGCAACTGGTTATGCACTATCGATTTATGGCAGAGAATACACCCAACAATGTCCATTTGGTACTGGTAATGGATATGGCGATGGCAGAGCGATATCTGTATTTGAAGGGATCATTAATGGCCAACGCTGGGAAATGCAATTAAAAGGTGGTGGTCCAACGCCTTACTGCCGTGGTGCCGACGGACGCGCAGTACTACGTTCAAGTGTGCGTGAATTTCTAGCGCAAGAATATATGCAGGCTTTAGGTGTTCCAACATCGCGTTCGTTAACACTCTATGTTTCTAAATCTGAGACAATCACCCGCCCTTGGTATTCTCAAAACTCTCAATCCACCGACCCTGATATTTTGGTGGAGAATCCTGTAGCAATTTCAACTCGCGTCGCACCATCCTTTTTGCGAGTTGGTCAACTAGAATTATTTGCGCGTCGCGCTCGCAGCAATACTCATCCAAGAGCATTAGAAGAGTTGCGCATGATTGTGTCGCATTTAATTGAACGAGAATACAAAAATGACATTAATCAAACCCTTTCTTTTACAGTTCAATTGGTGGAGTTGGCGCGGCTATTTCGTGATCGCCTTACTTTATTGGTAGCAAATTGGCTCCGCATTGGCTACTGCCAAGGCAATTTCAACAGTGACAATTGCGCCGCGGGTGGCTTCACCCTCGACTATGGACCATTTGGATTTTGTGAACTCTTTGATCCTAAATTTCAGCCTTGGACTGGCGGCGGCAAACACTTTTCATACTTCAATCAACCAATCGCGGCGGAAGCAAATTATCATATGTTTTGGAAAGCTTTAAGGCCGCTACTTGAAGAAGATGCTAAAGCCCTAAAAGAGTTTGTCCAGGTGCGTGATGGCTTTGAACAAGCCATGGATAAACAAATCCAAAAAATGTGGGCAGCTAAACTTGGCTTGAAAGAATACAACTCCAATCTATTTGAGGAATTGTTGCAATTAATGATCAATTCAAAAGTGGATTACACCATCTTCTTTCGCGAGCTATCTCATATACCAAATGATTTATCAACATTAAAAAAGAGCTTCTACATCCAAACTTCAAAACAAATCGATGAGCGATGGAAATCTTGGCTGCAAAGCTGGCGCGACCTCGTGCTTAACAAAGGCAATTCAACGGAAACATCAAAAACCATGAAACTGACTAATCCAAAATATACTTGGCGAGAGTGGTTAATTGCCCCTGTTTATCAGCAAGCCGAAGAGGGCAACTATTCCCTAGTGAAAGAGCTGCAAGAAGTGCTAAGCCATCCTTATGATGAGCAATCAAAAGAAATAGAAGATAAATATTATCGCCTAAAACCTAAGGTATTCTTTAATGCTGGTGGCATATCGCACTATAGCTGTTCATCTTGAGGCCAAATAAAAACTAAACCATTGGAATCATAAATTTCATGCGAGAAAAAGCTTTAGCCATTGACTCAAAAAAAAGCAGTGACTTCATTATCAGTGCGCTGATGGATCTCGGCCAGAATTGAAAGTCTATTCAAGTCATTGATAGGCAGCCGCCCAAGCAGAAAATGAAATCTCCTGATCAGCTGAATCATCTAGCAGTAATGGGGCCAATCACATTGCTATTAGTTCGATTCACATTCCCATCACTTGTAGAAACAGTCAGGACGGCCATCAGAGAACGTCCTAGATCGTCGCTTCCAAGCTGATAGGTGGTTTCAGAAGCGTTCGCTACAAGCTGCCAATGTCCGTTACCTTTGCGGCGATACCAGTGAATGTGAACCGATTCAATGGCGTCACCATCCAGTATCAGGTCCGCCTTCAGCAGTTCTCCTTCAAGAGCATCTCCTTCCAAAACAAAACGACTTAAACCCTCGATGTTTTGTTCGACCTGCTCTTCAGACTTTTGATCCTCTGAAATGCGGCCTTCTAAAACATGAATCTGTTCCTGCGGAGAAGCAGTTAGCCCAGGAATGCACTGAAGACTGCCATTCTCAAGTCGGCATCCGGGCAACATGCCCTGTGCCTGAGCTCCCTGCCATCCCAGGCTTAAAGCCACCAAAGACATAAGGGAAACGCACTTTATGCGAGAGGTGGGGCTCATTGATTCCAACTGAATGTCACTTCACGTTGGCAGCCCCAAGCCGATGGTCAATGCCTTCTCATCAACTGATGCCAGATGATTGCCCCGCAACCACATCACACCAACCAGCGCCCTCTGATTGAGCGAAGATCGAGAATCCAATGCCATCGCGACTCACCTGGCGAGGCACTCTTCTTCTTGCTTCTAGTTCTTTCTTGCAGTTGCTCACAAGCGTTTTGAAAATCCGGCCATCCTAGTGGCAATTAGAAACACCCTTGGCGTGCATAGAGATACCACTGGCGAAAGCGTTTAAAGCGCTTGATCGCGCCACTGAGCGTTGCCAATAACATCAAGAAACTAGAGCTCAATTGACTGAAGCTCTCAACTCATACTTGTCTTAATGCACAACATTGATGTATTGATCAACCTTCCCCTTTCTTAAGGGAGCTGCATAGTCTTAATCGCTTGCAAAAGCTTAAATAATCTCGATCAGCTCACCACAGGAGCAGCAATAGGAGTCTTGATCGTCTGTTCTGCTTGAAGATCTCCACCTGGAGACTGCAGCGCGTAACCAGTGTTCAGCTCTTCTATGACGCTCCCCTGGCCAAGACAGTCCAAGCAGGTACGAAACCTCAGGTGACTGATGCGTTGAATGCCACTACCTCCGCAGTTAGGGCAGATCGACATTGATTGTGTGCATTAAGTGGCTATTTATTTTCATACATTTTTGCGCTTGTGATCCCGAAGGCTTCGTTAAGAATTAGAGCCGTTGTGCCTTTAAGGTTTCAGCACGCTTTTCAGAACCCCCTCCTTCTTCTTCAACTCACTCAATAACTCCCCTGCCGTGAGTTCAGCACCAAAAGGGACAAGGCTCTGGCTAGCAGCAAGCAAGCCCACCACATGAGAAGGCCCCAGTCCCTCGGAACGCAGGCTGTCCAAACCAGCATGTCCCTCGCGCTTGGCCAACTTTCGGCCTTGGTCATCACACAACAAGGGCACGTGGCGATAGATCACAGGCCGCTCTGAAATCGCATTGATCAAAGCAAGCTGAGCATTCATGGCGTCAAGCAAATCTTCACCGCGCACCACCTCGCTAATCCCGAGCGTCAGTTCATCAACAACCGTCGCCAAGTGATAAGCGATAAAGCCATCAGCGCGCCGCAAAATCACGTCCCCACTGGTATGGGAGAACTCTTTGCTCACCCTTAAACGCCAACTGGGCAGCCTGCCCTCATGCCACCCCCAAAACAGCTCCAGATCTCGACACGTGCCTGGGTAAACCAAGTGCCGCCCAGCTGGTGCTGAGATATCAGCCAACATTCGCCGGCTACATCGACAGGCATACAACTTGCCCTGACGCCGCAGAGCCGAGAGGAAAGAGTTGTAAAGCCCACGGCGGCGGCTCTGAAACACCACGGGGCCATCCCAATCAAGGCCTAACCAGTGCAAATCCTGCTGCAGGCTCTCAACCGCTCCCACACGATTGCGAGGCTGATCCAGGTCATCCACCCGCAACAGCCAAGCCCCATTAGCCAAGCGCGCTTGCAACCAAGACACCAGAGCAGTGCACAGATTGCCCAGGTGTAATGGTCCCGTCGGAGACGGGGCAAACCTGCCCCGATAGCCCTGATTCCTAAGGCGCTGCCCCGCTTCCATCTGCTCATACAGATGATCAGGCAGTTCAGAGGACGTGGCCATTGAATCAATGGAAGGAGCCCTGACTCAGTAGGCCCACAAATAAAAGGCGGCCGTGACGACCGCCCGTCTGCAAACAAGGGCTAAACAATCAGCCCTGAACGCGATCTTTGAACATCTTTCCTGCGGTAAAAGCAGGCACACGCTTGGCAGGGATTTTGATCTTCTGCCCTGTCTTGGGGTTCAGACCCTGACGAGCGGAACGATCACGAGGCTCGAAGGATCCGAAGCCAAGGATCGAGACCTTCTTCCCCTCCACTACGGAATCGATGATGGTATCGATGGCAGCATCCACCACCAAGGAGACATCTGTTTTCGTTAGCTCAGTACGGGCTGCGACGAGGTTGACCAGGTCAGCTTTGTTCATAGGAAAGGGGTGATGGTACGGAAACTGTTCAGTGACAGAGCAGAAGACGAAATCCGTCCCTGCTATCCCGATTCGCGCTAATCGTATGGACTCAAGCCGCTGCCGGCAACCGAAAGGGACCGTGGCGCAACGCTTTATACGAAAATTGAACAATTTGATTCACTGATTTGCCTGCGATTTCCAGGCATCCCATGGGGCCAATTTCTCTCCTCGGAGGGGCCCAAGGGGAGCACCAGAAGCCAGTACAGGCCTTGAATCTGAAGGAATCCATTGGCGCAATTTTTGCAAGCTTCTGAGCTGGCGAGGCCAATGAAAAGTCCGCCGATGCGCCAATGGAGCCAATTGAACAAACGCGACAGGAATCAACAAACGTCCACAGAAAAGTACGTTCCAAGGATCAGGAGCAAAAACCACGCAGCTCCCTGGTGTTGGCCCAGGCGTCCAAAGCAGCCGCAGCCCCGCAGCGGTGGTGTGTTGATCAGCAAAGCTGTCCAGCGAAGTCAGCCCGGGCAGGAGATAAGCCTCCTGCTCCTGCACCAAGACAGGCCATCCGAGTGCATCCTGAAACGCACGCACCCTGCAATGCCCTTCTCGACTGGTCAGCAAGATCCGGGCCGTGCGCCCCGAGGCGAGCTGTTTTAGAGCCTCAAGAGTGGTTGTCGTTAAAGGCGGACAGTCGATTAAGACGGGTTCGGGGTCACATCCCAGCCACCATGCTGTCCCCCCGTCACAGTCTCGATTGGGTGGGAAAACCCATAGGGGCCCGCTCAGCTGCTCTGGAGGATTGCCCGACTCCAATGCTTGGGACAACGTCATGACATTGTGAAACGGGCTGAACTTCTTCGCTTGTGCCCAATGCTTTCTGCCTCGCCGCAGACACAGCTGTAAGCAAGATGCATCTCGGCACTCCTTGGCCCCTGGGCAGCACGATCACAACACGAGGCGTCAATTTCTCTGTGGCCGCCCCAACTGCAAAGCGCGTGGAGCTGCTGCTGTTTGCCGATGCAAATGACACGCAACCAGAACACATCCTCGAGCTCCAGCCTTGCCATCGATCCGGCGACTACTGGCATGTTGAGGTGGAAGGATTGCAAACTGGCTGCTGTTATGGCTATCGGATCTTCGGCCCCCACAACCCTGGCAGCGATAGCTTTCACCCCTCCAAGGTGCTGCTTGATCCCTGCACAAGAGCCATCAGTGGCTGGGACATCTATCAAAGAGAACAGGCCAAGGGATCGTCGCCCAATATCCAATCCTGCCTAAAGGGAGTGGTGTGCGAACGAGAACATTTTGACTTCGCATCCCATCCACGCCCCAGGACCCCATGGAACCGCAGCGTGATCTACGAACTGCATGTAGGAGGGTTCAGCAGCGGCCCGAAGTCAGAAGTAACACCTCAGCGTCAAGGCACCTTCCTGGGACTCATTGACAAACTTCCCTATCTGCGACAACTGGGTATCACGGCCATAGAGCTGCTACCTATTTTTGCTTTCGATCCCTCTGATGCGCCAACGGGGCGGGACAACTACTGGGGCTACAGCCCTCTGAACTGGTTCACTCCCCATCCCAAATATGTTCATGGTGACGATCCATTGCAGGCTCGCCAACAAGTTCGCGAGCTGGTTGCGGCCTGTCATGACGAGGGTATTGAAGTCATCCTTGACGTGGTCTACAACCACACCACAGAAGGCAGCCTTGATGGCCCCACACTCAGCTGGCGAGGCTTCAGCGATGCTCTCTATTACCACCAAAACGACAGTGGCGAATACCTGGATGTAAGTGGTTGCGGCAACAGCATCGCCGCAAATCGTCCAATCGTGAGGCAGCTGATTCTCGAATCGATGCGTTGCTGGGCCATCGAACTAGGAGTCGATGGCTTCCGCTTCGATCTAGGGATCGCCCTGAGCCGAGGCGAAGGCCTAAAGCCGCTCGAAGACCCTCCCCTATTTGAAGAGATTGAAGCTGATCCAGAGCTCAGCGATTTAAAACTGTTTAGCGAACCATGGGATTGCGGTGGCCTCTATCGACTTAGCGATTTCCCAGCACAACGAATCGGAACATGGAATGGCCATTACCGAGATGACCTACGTGCCTTCTGGAAAGGAGACGAAGACAGCGCCTGGAGGATGGGACAACGCCTAAGCGGAAGTGCTGATCTCTACAAAGGTGAACCAGCTCCGCTGGGACGTTCCCTGAACTTCATCACAGCACACGATGGCTTCACCCTCAATGACCTGGTGAGTTTCAACCGCAAACACAATCTCGCCAATGGAGAGAGCAACCGCGACGGTGAAAATCACAACAACAGCTGGAACAACGGCATTGAAGGCCCCTGCAGTGACCATGCCGTGCAGGCCCTCCGCCATCGCCAGATGCGCAATCTGATCGCCACCCTGCTGCTTTCAAGAGGAGTGCCAATGCTTTTGATGGGAGATGAAGTGGCCCGCAGCCAGGGGGGGAACAACAACAGCTGGTGTCAGGACAACCCGCTCGGCTGGATGCTCTGGAACCCTGAACAATGCGATATGGATTTGCACCTCTTCGTCAGCAGGCTGCTCATGATTCGCCACCAACTTTCGGAACTCTTCTCTCCCATCAATCACCCCCCTGAAGAAATGCCCGTACGTCTTCAGCAGAGTCCAGACGATCTCTGGCTGCAATGGCATGGTGTTGAGATCGACAAGCCCGATTGGGGCAGCTGGTCCCATACCATCTGCTACAGCCTGAATCGAGGCTTCAGCGGTGCGGTGATGTGGATGGGCTTCAACGCCTACAGCAAAGCCATGCACTTTGATCTGCCGGAACCGACTTCTGCCTGGCACCGCATCCTGGACACAGCACGTCCTAGCCCTGATGATCTACCCGCAAGACCTCATGCATGGACTTCAGAGGACATTGATCTGCAGAACCGCAGCATGTTGATCTTGCTGGCAGAGGAATACGCCTCAAAACTCAAGCTCTAAAAGGCAAAATCAAAAAAGCGGGCGGCGGGAATCGAACCCGCGTCATCAGCTTGGAAGGCTGAGGTCTTACCACTACACAACGCCCGCACTAGTACTGCAGAACCATCACGATAGACGAAGTGGATCTGCGGTTCAGTGCCCCTGCATTATGACCTTGCGCATCCCCCTTTTTGCAGCTTGACGATTTCCACAGCGCTTCAAGAGGGATCACGCCGCCGGCTGATGATCTCCTATGGCCTTGGCGATGCAGGCACCGGGCTGGCAGCAACTCTGCTCGGCTTCTACCTCTTCGTGTTTTTTACCGGGACCGCCGGGCTGCCTGCCATTGTTGCCGGCTCACTGCTGATGGTGATCAAGCTCTGGGATGGGATCAATGACCCAATGATCGGCTGGCTGAGCGATCACACCCAAACTCGTTGGGGCCCAAGGATTCCCTGGATGCTTGGCGCAGCACTCCCCCTAGGCATCAGCCTGGCTGCCATGTGGTGGGTTCCTCCCGGAGACGTTGCCCAGAAAACGATGTATTACATCGTGATGGCGATTCTGCTGATGACCGCCTACACCAGCGTCAATCTGCCTTACTCCGCCCTCTCCACAGAGCTCACAGAAGACACATCTGTGCGCAACCGTCTCAACGCAGCCAGATTCACCGGATCAATCATCGCTGGTGCAAGCGGCTTGATTGTGACGCCTTTACTGCTGGTCAACGGTGCCAACGGTTACTTGGCCATGGGCCGCATCACCGGCACAATCGCAGCTTTAGCCACCCTCGCCTGCTGCTGGGGGTTGGCCCCTTTCACAAAAACCGCCAGGCGCCCCCGATGCCATCACGAGCCCCTACGTCGACAGCTTGTGAGGATCATCAGCAACAGACGCTTCCTCAAAGTTCTGGGGCTTTACCTGTTGCTCTGGTGCGCTTTGCAGTTGATGCAGCCAGTTGCTCTGATTTACCTGGTTCAGTTGATGCGCGTACCCGCAGAACTGGCCACCTGGATGTTGCTGCCCTTCCAGCTCTGCGCCCTGATCGGCCTTCAGGTCTGGAGCATGTATGCCAATCGCCATGGGCGCATCAGGGCCCTGTGCTGGGGTGGGTGTCTATGGATCGCTGCTTGTGTTGTTTCGATGCTGCTCCCCCCTCTCTCCGCTGATGCATCCCTCGCCAACCTCTGGCCTACAGCCGGCACTGATGGTCTGAGATTGATGGCTTTGTTGGCCACCATTGGCATGGTGGGGTTTGGAGCCGCAAATGCTTATCTGATCCCTTGGTGTCTGCTACCAGATGCAATTGATGCTGACCCTGACAAACCAGCAGGCCTCTACACCGCCTGGATGGTGCTAGTTCAGAAAATCGGTATTGGTGTGAGCATCCAACTACTCGGCATTCTGCTTTCACTGTCTGGCTATCGCTCAGTGGTAGAAGCAGGCGGAGCACTGAGCTACTCGGATCAACCCGAATCCGCTCTGATCACCATTCGCATGTGCATGGGATTGATTCCCGCAGTACTTGTGGCGTTGGGTCTTGTGGTGATGCGAGGCTGGCCCGAAAGGAACTCTCACAACCAGGCAGCCATGTCATGACGACTCCTCGCTGGCTGAAGCGACTGGGCAGCAGCCTCATCATCGGAGGCCAGGCAGTGGCAGCCACCGCCCGAGGTCGTATCAACAAGATCGACCTGTTTGATCAGCTGATGGAGGCCGGTCCAGGCAGCTTCCTGATTGTGCTGATCACAGGCTTAGCCGCAGGAACGGTCTTCAACATCCAGGTCGCCGCAGAGCTGAGCAGACAAGGTGCTGGATCCACGGTAGGAGGGATTCTCGCCATTGGAATGGCAAGGGAAATCGCCCCTCTGCTCACCGCCACGCTGCTCACTGGCAAGGTAGCCACGGCCTATGCAGCTCAGCTGGGGACCATGAAGGTCACTGAACAGATCGATGCCATCACCATGTTGCGAACCGAACCGGTTGAGTACTTGGTGGTTCCAAGAGTGATCGCCATGGTGGTCATGGCACCAGTGCAATGCATTCTGTTCTTCGGCATAGCCCTCTGGAGCGGCCAGGTCAGCAGCACCAATCTTTATCAAATTCCACCAGAGGTCTTCTGGAATTCCGTGCGCACTTGGCTGACTCCGGACGACCTGCCATTCATGCTGATCAAATCATTGGTGTTCGGCCTTCAGATTGCTGTTCTGGCTTGCGGGTGGGGCCTCACAACGCGTGGTGGTCCAAAAGAAGTTGGCACCAGCACCACTGGCGCTGTTGTGATGACCCTGGTCACAGTGTCTTTGATGGATGTGTTGCTCACCCAGATTCTTTTCAGCTGATGTCATCAAGGCCCACAAGCAAACGCACAGCTATTGACAAATCCTGCTTGCCCCCATATCGCCCCCAAATCAGTGATGGGTTCAGATCGGCCCTCTCTCATTAACTCCCCAAACAGACCCAACATCTCTCCTGAGAGCAAGACCACCACTGCCTGCCTGGTTCATGCCTGAAGCCGACCTCCCCCTCCGCAAACAGCCTCCCCCTGGGCAGACTTCTCCTGAACAGCTATCGCCTCAACAGCCTTCTCCTCAACAGCTTGCGTCTGAACAGCCCTCGCAGAACTCAGCAGACTCTCAATCCAATCTCCTAGCTGCTCCTCAAGACAAACCAGATCTTGCTCCTCTCCTGCAAGTGGCCTTGACGGAGCTGCAGCAACATCGCGATCAACTCGAAGCAGAAATCAAAGACCTCTCCAACCGCAAATCCCAACTGGAAAAGGAGCTCAGCAGTTCCTTCGCTGGCCAGTCCGATGCTATTGCCAGGCGGGTCAAAGGCTTCCAGGACTACCTCACAGGCGCTCTGCAAGACCTGGCCCAATCAGTGGAGCAACTTGAACTGGTTGTGCAGCCTGTTGTGGTCCAACCTTCTCCCCTAGACCAACCCAAATCAACGCCCGAAGCAGTCGCTCAGGACAACGCCCTAGCTGTTGCTGACACCTTTAAACCAGACGAAAGCCTGATCCGTGAATGTCTGGAGCAATTTCTAAGTCAACCAGACTTCTACGCCGATCCTTGGAAATTGCGACGCAGCCTTGATCCCAGGGACAAAGAACTTCTAGAAGACTGGTTTTTCAATCAGGGTGGGCGAGGAGCACAGCCAAGCAGGAACAGCCGAACACGCAACATCCTTGTGGCTGCAGCCCTGATTGCCATCCTCGGTGAACTCTATGGCGACCGATTCCAAAGCCTGGTGCTTGCCGGCGAACCAGAGCGGCTTGGCGAATGGCGACGTGGCCTTCAAGATGCTCTAGGCCTCGCTCGAGAAGACTTCGGCCCTAGCAGCGGCATTGTTCTTTTTGAACGCAGCGAAGCTCTTGTAGAACGCGCCGACCGACTTGAGGAACGAGGGGAAGTTCCCCTCATCCTGATTGATGCAGCCCAACGAAGCGTAGAGATCCCCGTGCTTCAGTTCCCTCTCTGGCTAGCCTTTGCAGCTGGGCCGCAAGAACGGTTCGAAGACGAAGAACTGCTCTGATGATGTTCAACTCTCTATTTGGGAGTCTTCTCTCCCTAATCATGGGATATCTGCTCGGTTCAATACCCAGCGGATATCTTGCAGCCCAATGGCTGGCAGGAATTGACCTGCGTGAGAAGGGTTCTGGATCAACCGGGGCCACCAATGTGCTGCGCCAGGTAGGTAAAGGTCCTGCCCTGGCCGTTTTCCTTATCGATGTTGGTAAAGGCACAATCGCCGTACTTGTTGCTAGGGCACTTGAGCTGGATGATGGCTGGCAAGTTGCGGCAGGCCTAGCAGCCTTGGCAGGTCACATCTGGCCTGTGTGGCTGGGATGGAAAGGTGGCAAAGCTGTCGCAACAGGTCTGGGGATGCTGCTAGGCATCTCCTGGCCTGTAGGGCTGGCCTGTTTCGGCATCTTCCTCACTGTGCTGAGCTTCAGCAAGATCGTGTCGTTATCGAGCATAATCGCCGCCCTCAGCTTGCCGTTGCTGATGATCTTGCGCTTTCAAGGCAACTCACCGCCGGCGTACCTGGCGGTGGCCTTTGCCGCCATGGCATTGGTGGTGTGGCGACACCGCTCCAATCTGCAACGCTTACTGGCGGGCACCGAACCTCGCCTCGGTCAGTCCAGCTGACGCTGTTCAATCTCAAAGCAGCAGCGTGCAAACGCCTCTGCCGGATCAACAGCACGGGTAATCGGCCTGCCAATCACCAAACGTGAAGCTCCTGCATTCAGCGCCGCTGCAGGACTCATGACCCTGACCTGATCCGCCAATTCAGCCCCCGAGGGGCGAATACCAGGAGTCACCAACTCAAATGGCGAGGGATGAAGTCGGCGTAAGCCGCTGACTTCCCAGGGAGAACACACGCAGCCGCCCAACCCTGACTCCGCTGCCAACTCAGCCAACCACTCCACCCTGGCCTGAAGAGACTGAGGAATGCACAGCTCATTCGCTAGACGCTTCTGATCCCAACTGGTGAGCACAGTGACGGCCAACAGCCGGGGTGCTGACAAGCCAACCTCCGCAGCCCCCTCGCAAGCAGCCCTCTGAGCTTCAGCAAGGGCAGCACGGCCAGCACAGGCATGCACCGTGATTAACTCAGCGCCAAAGCTCGCCGCTCGGCGACAAGCTCCTGCCATGGTGGCAGGGATATCGTGAAACTTGAGATCAAGAAAAATCCGCAACCCTTGCTCACGTAGATCAGCCAAAACCTCTGGCCCCGCACTAACAAACAGTTCCAGGCCCACCTTGACCCAACTGACCTCTGGCAACTTTGAGCTGAATGCAAGGGCCTCAGCCCGCTCCATGCCATCAAGAGCAATGATCAGTTGATCGGCAGGAGTCAATGGCGAGGTCATCACAGCAGGGGTTGGTCCTTCACTCAACGCGTCAAACGACGAAAGGTTTTCTTGCCCACTTGCAGCACCTTGCCCATCAGCAGGCTGGAGTCAGTGAATTCCAAATTGGGATCGGTAATTTTTTCGCCATCCAGGCGTACCGCACCACCCTTGATTTGACGCCGAGCCTCGCTACTGCTCGCACAAAGGCCAATCGCACTTAGCAGATAAAAGGCCTTGGCCGGAAAATTCACATCCGAAAGCAACGCTTCTGGCACAGATGCAGCGTCATCTTGAGAGCCGGAAACCAATCTGGCTGCATCATTCTGGGCTGCTTCAGCCGCCGCGATGCCATGACGGCTGGCCGTGACCGCAAGAGCCATGGCCTTCTGCCGTTCACGCGGATTGACAGGTAAAGCTTCAGGGTCGAGATCGGTAAGCAAAACCACGTAACTGCTGACAAGGGCATCAGGAACCTTCTCCAACTTGGAATACATGGAAAGGGGGTCCTCATTCAGTCCCACAGTGTTAGAGAGACTCTTGCTCATCTTCTGCACCCCATCCAGGCCAGCCAAGATTGGGAGTAGGAGCCCAAACTGAGGGCGCTGATCGAAATGACGCTGAAGATCCCGCCCCATGGCGACATTGAATTTCTGATCAGTCCCCCCAAGTTCAACATCTGCCTGCACCGCTACCGAGTCGTAACCCTGCAAGAGGGGATACAGAAACTCATGCAGAGCTATCGGAACACCTGAGCCATACCGATTGCCAAAGTCTTCTTTAGCCAGCATTTGCCCAACCGTGGCAGTGCCCAACAAACCAATCACCTCGGGCAAATCCAAGTCAGCCAACCACTCAGTATTACGTCGCACTTCCAGGCGCCCAGGGGTTGTGAAATCGAGCAGCGCTCTTTCCGCTGACTGCCCCTGACCCAGCTGGGCAAGATAGGTTGTCGCATTGGCCTCAATCTGCTCAGAGGTGAGCTGCACTCTGGTGCTGCTCTTGCCGGTTGGGTCACCGATTCGTGCAGTGAAATCGCCAATAATCAAAACTGCTGTATGGCCCGCATCCTGAAAAGCTCTGAGTTTGCGAAACAGGATGCTGTGTCCCAGATGGATATCACGACCAGTGGGATCAATACCAAGCTTGACCCTTAGGGGCCGGTTTTGTTCTCGAGCCTCATCAAGACGAGTCGCAAGTTGCTGATCAGCATCCCCCCATTGGCCTGAAGGGAACAAGTCAACCATGCCCCGCTCCAACCAGGCCGGCATGGTGATCGGCGTCTCCGGCATCGTTAGAGGATCTCTAGCTGAGCGGATCGTACGGGTAGCGAGTCAGCCAGTCATCACTTTCAGCCAGAGTCCTGCTCAAGCTCTGTCTTCATCCGGGTCAAGGTTTGATTCATCTGCTCAAACATCTGTTCAGGCGTAATCCCGAACTGGCCCAACTGAGTGCGCAGCTGTTCAACAGTCATCTTTGCTTGAAAATCCTCGGAGAGCTCAAAACGCTTCATAAACACGCGATAGCGCTGCATCAACTCCTCCATGGTGTCGATGAACTTTTTTTTACCCTCCCGATCAAACTTTCCATATTCAGAACCGAGTTGCATCAGCTGTTGATAGTCGGTGAACAGCCGCTTGGCCTCCTCCTGAACAATCTCCGATTCAAAGAAGGCCATGAACGCCCTGGGCTTGTTGGTTGGAATTGTGCAAAATTCTCGCCGTCAGAAACAGTGCGGATCAACGTAATCTCCACAATGAGGCTCTAACTGCTCCTGTTACCTGGTTGCAACCAGTGGACATCACTCCCCGGATCTCTTCTCTCCAAAAAACAAGTCAACAAAGCCATCCCCTACTACGTCGCAGTCGCACTGTTGTCGCCACAGCCGATCGCGTCTTAATCACAAGTTGGGTGGGCTGGTTTGATTGTCTGGGTCCCGTAGTGGGCGCTGCAACCGGTGAGGACGAGACCCTCAGTTGCCTGAAAAGCTCTAATGCAGATCTCCTGATCTGCACCGATCTACTGGAGAGCGGGAATGGCCCAAGCCTGGTCCGTAAAGCAAAACAGCTCAAGCCTGATCTCAAGGCCCTGATGCTGATTCAACGACCTGTATTACGCACCCTGCTGGATGCAATCGAAGCCCATTGCGATGGCCTCTGTGCCCATGAGCTCGTCGGCAGTGGCACCCTGCTAGCAGCTCTAAGCGCAATCGAAAGCGATGGAACCTACTTAGACAGTGTGGTTGCAGGAGTTTTACGTCACGGTCGTCTCGGCAATGGCAAGAGCAGCAGCCAAATCGACAACCTCAGCTTGCGCGAGGGAGATGTGCTTCGAGGAATCTGTAAAGGGATGAGCAATCAGAACATTGCCGATGAGCTCTATCTCTCGATCGATACGGTCAAGAGCCATGTGCACAACCTGCTGCAAAAATTGCCTGCACGAGATCGCACCCATGCTGTGGTGGTGGCTTTTCGTGATGGGCTGGTGGAGTTACCTCAAAGACTGCCACGTTGGCAATAACGCTGCCTTCACTGACTCGGTAACGTCCGCCTGAATGAGCGATCCCAAAAGGTTGATTGGCATCTTGCACTTTGAGCCAACAAGCGCAGCTCCAAAGCTTCCGCAAAGGTGATCAATCGATGGAAACCGCGCGTGGTCAGGGACACCTATTCCCAAACCAAGTTCTATCCGCAGGGCTCGCCCCCCGCCAGGAGCTCATTCTTAGCCGCGACCTTTTACAAAACTGGCAGAGGCGCATTCAAGGCCATCAAGCCGATCTCTTCCAAGGAGAGCCAGACATCGCTCGGCAGAGCTCGCTGTTTGGTAGCGATCACGAAACAGTCATCGAACAATTAAAGCCCCTGCAGCTCACCCCTCTCCCCCTGAGCTTCTGGCGCTGGCCTAACAGCCCTCACCATGGCCCAGCCGTTTATCTGGTGATGGACCGCCCAGCAGACCTCAACACTCCTTTATTGCTTTATGTGGGCGAAACGATTGCTGCAGATCGCCGCTGGAAGGGTGAGCATGATTGCAAGGCCTACCTGGCGGCCTATGCCGAAGCCCTTGCCAAGGCAGGACTAACAAGCCAGCTCAGCATCCGTTTTTGGAGCGATGTTCCCGAGAGCACCAAAGCCCGTCGACAGCTCGAGCAACAACTGATCCAGCGCTGGCTGCCACCGTTCAACAAAGAAACAAGAGCTCGCTGGAGCACCCCGTTCACAGCTGAATGCAGCTAAACGGCACGGCTAACATCGCGCCACCTCATCAACATCCCATGGAGATTTGCCTTTTTCCAGCAACCTTGCAGAGCTGGACTGGCGATGTGCTCATGGTGGGCATGTTTGAGGGAAAGATGGAGGAACGTTTACAAGAGCTGGAAACAGTCTGCAAAGGCTCTCTGATGCAGAGCCTTGAGAAGCAGATGTTCAAAGGCAAATCCGGAGAAATCGCCACCGTTCAACTGCTCCAAAACAAGCCAAGCCTGCTGGTGCTCGTAGGGCTCGGAGAACCCCAGAAGATGAGGCTTGACGACCTTCGCAAGGCGGCTGCCCTGGGAGCGAAAGCAAGCCTCGGATGCAATGGAACCCTTGGGATGATGCTCCCCTGGGAGCCCTTGGATGGGGCATCTGCCGCAAGGGCCGTCGCAGAAGCCGTTCGCCTTTCCCTCTATAAAGACCTCCGCTTTCGCAGTGCTCCTGAGCCCCGCTCTACGCCCACAAAACTGGAGCTCATTGGTCTGCCCGACTCAGCCGGCAAAGATCTTCAAGCCGTTCACCCCACCTGTGCGGGAGTGGAGCTAGCAAGGCAACTGGTTGCGGCTCCTGCCAACAGTCTTACCCCTGCGGCCCTCGCCCAAACAGCGATTCAACTTGCCCACGAACACGGCCTCGAGTGCACTGTGCTGGAGCGGTCTGACTGCGCCGAACGGGAAATGGGTGCCTACCTAGCAGTCTCTCAAGGTTCTGATCTGGAGCCAAAATTCATTCACCTCATCTATCGCCCTCAAGGACCAGTTCAACGACGACTGGCCCTTGTAGGCAAGGGACTGACCTTCGATTCCGGTGGATACAACCTCAAGGTTGGAGCTGCCCAGATCGATCTGATGAAGTTCGACATGGGCGGCAGCGCAGCTGTACTTGGGGCCGCCCGAGCGATTGCAGAACTGCGACCCAAGGGAGTGGAAGTGCATGTGATCGTGGCAGCCTGCGAAAACATGGTGAATGGATCCGCTGTCCATCCAGGAGACATCGTGCGGGCCTCAAACGGCACGACCATCGAGATCAACAACACCGATGCCGAAGGCCGTCTGACCCTTGCCGATGCACTGGTATACACCTGCGGACTCGAACCAGACGCAATCGTGGATTTAGCAACCCTTACAGGGGCTTGCGTTATTGCACTTGGCGACGAGATCGCTGGCCTTTGGACAAGTCATGATCCCCTGGCTGAGGGCCTAACTGCTGCCGCCGAGGCGGCCGGCGAAGGCCTTTGGCGCATGCCATTGCCAAGCTCCTATCGAGAGGGTCTCAAATCCAACCTCGCTGACCTCAAGAACACGGGACCTCGTCCTGGCGGATCCATTACCGCGGCTCTTTTCCTCAAAGAGTTTGTTGAGGCCTCCATCCCATGGGCCCACATCGACATCGCCGGAACGGTCTGGTCTGAAAAAGGCCGTGGCCTCAATCCATCTGGTGCCACTGGCTACGGGGTTCGCACTTTGGTGAATTGGATTTGTAGTCAGTCTTGAGTCAAGAGGCTTTGCATTCAACTCAGCGAAAAAGGAGCTGAAGAAGGAATCACAACACGAGTACAACGTTGATCGCTCAAGGTCGCGAGGGTTGGCAATGCTCATGCCTGGAGCTAGCAACCTATGCAAAAAATTGATCAGCAAAGAGTTTTCGCTTGCTTGATCAGAATCGGGGCCCTGAATTTTGATGCGGGATATTGAACTGGCTTGAATGACGACAGACCTTGACCTGGTATTCAATAGCGATCTCATCAAAGAAGCTTTGAGCATCAAAGCCAGAGGGAGAGGGAAAGACCGCCTAACTCATGAGGCTGCAACATTCATCGCCCCATTCCTGGCATGAATCCGCTCTGAAAGCGAAAGGGTCTTGGGGCATTCCAAGGCATGAATCTGCCAACGTGCCCGTTCAGAAAAAGACTCCAAAACCCTTTCCAAGTCATCGGAAGCCTGCTGCGGAGAAGGATACGGGCCTACATGCCGAGTCACCAGTCCATCCTTAACGGTCAGCAGATACATACATCTCCTACTTAAATCTCCAGTAGATGGTAAGCAGGTTTTTCAGCAGGAGGGATGGGTGGAAACCCGCATCTTCACTGCAAACTGCACGATTCCAAAGGTCATCCTGATTTTATTTTTTCCTTAGATTTGCTTGATCTGGGCGCTGCCAGGGCAAGCCGGTTCGTGCTTTGTCACCCCATAGCTGATCTAGCCGACGGTCGCGGCCACAGCTGTAACGATAGAAATTGTATTTGATGCTATTGAGCTCCGCGTAATTCTGGTGGTAATCCTCAGCAAGCCAGAATTCGCTTAAAGGTTTGATCTCAACTCTCAAATTGCTCATGGGCTGGGCCAGTTCCAAAGCCGCAGAATCAGCACTCTCACGAGCCTCGCTGGCCTGCTGGTCATCTCGGGTGAAGATCACAGGTCGATAGGAGTCACCTTGATCACAAAATTGGCCATCACCATCAAGAGGGTCAACATTGCGCCAATAGCTGCGTAATAGCTCTGCATAGCTGATTTGAGCGGCATCAAATCGCACCTGTACGGCCTCTTGATGACCTGTGGTCTTAGAGCTCACCTGGCGATAGGTGGGGCGAGGCAAATCACCACCTGTATAACCACTCTCAGCAGAAATCACACCGGTTAATCCCTCCAGATCATGCTCAAGACACCAGAAGCAGCCCCCGGCAAAAACGGCTTCCTCGACTGACGCCAAAACTTGAAGCGGCAAGCCAAGTAAGGCAACACAGAGAAAGATGGCAATCCACCCTCTCCTCAAAGGTCGAAACGTTGTCTTCATGTCTTGGTTAAATCAAGGATTTCCTTGGCTGCCCTATCGGTAACACCTGGAACACCAAGCGTCTGCCGCAATCGCCGATAGCCCTCGAGCATCTCATGACGCTGGGCAGGATCCTCCAATAAAGGAATAGCTGCCTGCACAAGTGCTTCTGCAGTGAACTCATCCTGTAGTAATTCCGGCACAAGCCGTTCCTTCAGCAACAGATTCACCGGCGAGATATGGTCCACCCGAAAGCGCAAAAAGTGTCGAGCCACAAATGCTGTAATCCGACTCACCTTGTAGCCCACCACCTGGGGAACGCCACGCAAGGCCAGCTCCATATTGACGGTGCCTGATTTGCCGAGGGCAAGATCCGCCGCCGCATAAAGCATTGGCTTGAGTTCATCGGCCTGCTGAGCCGAAAGGACTCGCCCTCGAACTGCCGCTGCCTCAAGAGCCTCCTGCAAAGACGTCTCAAAACTTGCTAATCCTGCAGGAACAATCACCTCAAGGGATGGGTCACGCTGCTGAAGCAAAGCTGCTGCCTTGGCGAGAGTGGGCATCAAGTAACGAAGTTCCTGTTGCCGGGAAGCCGGTAAAAGCAACAACAATCTTTGGCCAGGCTGCAAGCCAAGCCGCTCACGCGCCTGCTGACGATCAGGCAGCACACTCACCGTATCGAGTAATGGATGACCGACCCAAGTCACCTTGGCCCCCCGCTGGGAATAGAACTCAGCTTCAACCGGAAAGATCGCCAAAATTCTGTCGGTGAAACTCAGCAACTGAGTGGTGCCTCCATCGCCAAAACGCCAAGCCCATTCCTGAGGAGCGATGTAGTAAATGATCGGCACCCTGGGAAACCAGCGCCGTAACTTGTGCCCCAAGCGCACGTTGGCCCCCATGTAATCGATCAGCACCACGGCATCGGGTGGTCGCTGCTTGAGAACGTGATCCACCCGAGACTGAAGTCGCAAAGTGGGGAGCACCAGAGGCAGGGCCTCCCAAAGTCCAATCGCACCCATCGGAGCCGTATTAGCAAGCAGTTCTGCACCAGAAGCCTGCATGCGGGGACCTCCAAGGGCCATCAACTCAAGCGGTAAGGATCGCCGTTCAACCTCCCTTTGGAGAGCTTGAATCAAGAGACTTCCCTGCAAATCACCAGAGACCTCGCCAGTGCTGATCAGCAGGCGCACCATCAGCGACTCAAAGACATCGCAGGCATAGGACCGCGACGTCCCTTCTCAATCGAGGCCTCCAGAAAGGCACAGAGGTGTGCAGCCGCTGGCATCAACTGCTCTTGTCGAGCAAGCCGCAACCCCTCAACAAAGACATGATCAGATCGAAACAGCAGATTCCAAATCTCCTGCAACTGGCCAAGCTCTCCTCCCTCTTGAGTCTGCAGACCACTGCGCCGCAGGCCAACGCGATTAAGCCCCCTCAATCGACCTGGATGCCCTTCGGCGAGGCAGTACGGGGGGACATCGCGATCAACCCTTGTCATGCCTCCAACCATGGCAAGACTGCCAATGTGAACGAATTGGTGAATTCCTAAGCAGCCGCCGATCACGGCCCGGTCTTCGACCACGACATGACCAGCCACTTGAATTCCATTCGACATCACAATCCCATTGCCCAGCTCACAGTTGTGACCAAGGTGGCAATAGGCCATCAACAAGTTGTGATCACCGATCTTGGTCTGTTCACCTTCCTCCGTGGCCCGGTTGATGGTGACGTATTCCCTAATTGTGTTGGCATCGCCAATCACCACCTCTGTGGGTGCGCCGCGATACTTGAGGTCCTGTGGCTCAAGACCAAGGCAGGCACCGGGGAAGACCCGGTTCTTGGCGCCAAGGGTCAAACGGCCATCGAGCACCACATGGGGACCAATCCAGGTATCAGGACCAATCTTCACGTCAGGTCCAATCACTGCTCCCGGCCCAACAATGACACCGGAAGCGAGCTCAGCACGAGGATCCACAACAGCCGAAGGGTGAACCTGAGCCTTTTTTTCGGCAGTGATCGCTGAGAGTTTGCTCACCTCGCTCATGATCCTCAGTCCACCAAGGAAAACATCAACTCACCAGAGCAAACCAGCTGGCCCTCCACCCTGGCTTCGCCCCTGACCTTGCCAAAGCGCTGCCGCTTCAAGCTAAGCAGCTCGCAGCTAATCGTGAGCTGATCTCCTGGCACCACCGGACGGCGAAAACGAACTGCATCAATACCTGCAAACACGAATAACCCCTTGGGCAGATCTGGCATCTGGGCCACGATCAAACCACCCACCTGGGCCATCGCCTCAACAATCAAGACCCCAGGCATCAAAGGACGACCAGGGAAATGACCCTGGAACTGAGGTTCATTAAGGGTCACATTTTTGATCGCAATAGCCCGCTGGCCAGGTTCATGGAGCACAACACGATCAACCAGTGCAAACGGATAACGATGAGGCAGCAGCCCCATGATCTGCTCACTAGTCAACACAGCAGTATTAGGAGAGGGATCGGTCAAGAGACAGTCACAGGACAGACGGCAAGGAGAGCATTCGCCAGATCGTTATGGAGTCCATGGGAGCCCCGATAGACGAGAACCTGAGCCTGAGGGAATCCCACAAGTGCAAGGTCTCCGATCAAGTCCAAGAGCTTATGGCGCACTGGTTCATCAGCAAATCGCAGTGGCGGGTTCAACCAGTGATCACCATCACAAACCAAGGCATTGTCGAGAGCACCTCCCTGGATAAGGCCCGCCGCCAAGAGCTGATCCACCTGTTCGCGAAACCCAAATGTTCTCGCCGGAGCAATCTGTTCCGTAAACCCCTCTGGAGTGAGCTCAAGCGCCATCATCTGATGACCAATAGCAGCTTGTGGGAAATCAATCACACCAACAACATTGAAGCGCTCGGCAGGTGTCGCTGTGATCACACTGCTACCGCGATGACACACCAAAGCACGCTCAAGCACGAGCGGATCGGCACGAGGGGTTGCAGCAGGAGTAAGGCCCACCTCTGCTATCGCCTCCACCCAGCCCAGAGCTGAACCATCAAGAAGCGGTATTTCCTCACCACCAACCTGGATCTCCACATGGGTCAAGCCACAGCCAGCCAAGGCCGCAAGTAGATGTTCCACCGTGCCTAAATGGCGGTCGCCCAGTTCCAAAGTGGTGCAAAGCTGACTATCGCGAACCTGATGTGGCCCCAAAGTGACTGGTGGGTCGCTGTTGTCCAGCCAGGAGACATGGAAGCCAACTTGCGCCGAAGGCTGTAAACGCACTTCGGCGACCTCCCCACCATGAAGCCCAATACCTCGTCTTGAGACAGCTCCGCCTAGGGTCCAAGCACGGTCATAACTCGTGGGCCAAAAAGCCACTAGAACTTCCAGCCAACCCCGAGATTAAAGCGCCACTCATCGGTGAAATCCTGCGTTGCCACCTCAAGGCGCAATGGCCCTACTGGAGTGGTAACAATCAGACCAGAACCGATCGAGAATCCAGAACCAGGCTTGTCGAGAAGTTTGCCTGGCTTACCAGGAACATTCTCTTGAGAACCTAAATCAGTACCGCCATCAACGAAAACCTCACCAGAGACGATATTCCAAATCGGGAATCGATATTCAATCGTCGCTTCAACAAAGCTTCGTCCCACAGACAAATCACAATCACTCCAACCTCTTACAGAATTAGATCCACCAAGACAGAAGGCTTCATAAGGAGGCAGATCGCCTAAAACTGTGCCTGCCTTAACCTGAAAAGCAAGGGCCTGAGGACAATTTTCCGGTTCCCCTGGCTTAGGACGGCAGCCCTTGGCAAGTTTCAACCAATTAACTGGAATGAAATGTGTATAGCTAGTCCGAAGACGATTAAAAGTCGGTGAATGCTCCCCAACAGATACAAATTGCTCAGTGCCAAAACTAAAGAAGTTGCCAGAAGTTGGATTACGAGGATCATTCAAATTGTTATAAGTAGCCGCAACTCTTACACCAAGAAGATTGTTTTCATCTGCACAATCAAAGGCGATACAAACTACATCCTCATCAGGCACTTGGCCATGCTTAATGTCATCACTTGCGACACCATAAGGGCGACTATCACCAGAGAAGTTAATCGGGCGAACCTTTTGAATGTTCAAACCAGCCAAGACATTCCATGGGGCCTTCTTGTAAGGGTCACCTCCATTTAGAGGCCTTGCAAAAATTATATTGCCGCCAATTCTTTGCAAGGCAACAGAGTTACCCTCATAGTCAAACCAGCTGTACTGTGGATATTCACTCTCAGCCTTTGAAACGGAATCAAATTTTCGACCAGCAGGGTTATCAGTCTTATTAATTTGATAAGCGTAATTTGAATTGCCATCATAGTAATCTTTAAGGGTGCGAATATTGCCATTATTTTGGCTCTGAAAAACTTGCGGCACCTCACGACTGAGGAATAAAGAGGTACGGAATGATGTGCGGTGGGCATCACCCTTAATCCATGGATCGGTAAATGTAATGCTTCCCAAGCCTCCATACTGACCATAAGTAATGTTCAATGCCATATTCCAGGCACGACCAAAAAGATTGCTGTCCTGAAGTTGTATCTGGCCAAAGACACCCTGACTCTGGCTATAACCCAGACCACCTGACAACGAACCGGTGGACTGCTCAACAATGCCAAGAATGATTGTCACATTGCCAGGTTCACCAGCAACCGGTTTCAAGGTGACTTTGACATCACTGAAAAGAGATGTGCCATAGAGACGCTTAATATCAGCCTCAAGCTGATTTCGATTAAACACTTCGCCAGGCTTGATTGATATTTCTCGTGTAATCACCCAGGGCTTGGTCTTGCCATTAATCGGCTCACCCTTCTCATCGATGGAATCACCTTCCTTATTGAGGAACTGCACTTCCACCCCTGCCACCGTGCCCTGGGTCACCTTGAGCTGCACCACTCCCTCTGGAGAAACGCGCGTAGGACCGGTGACCCGAGCCAGGGAATAGCCCTCGTTTGCGTACCACTGCTGCAACTCCTTCATACGAGCCTGCAGTTCATTGAGATTGAGAGTCCTGCCGTAGTCGGGGCTGAATGTTTCCTCAATCACAGATTCAGTAAGCTCAACATCAGGTGGATCAAGTTCCACTTTGGTGAGCAATGGATTGGGCTGCACCTGCACCACGAGCTGAACCCCTAAAGGGCCGTCACTCGGCTCAATACGCACATCAGAAAACCAGCCCGTGGCGTAAATCGCATCGAGATCACGTTTGAGCTCATCTCGAGTCACACGACTACCGGGACGCACAACCATGGCGTCATAAGCGGCGAGTTCTACACGCTCTTGCTCCGGATGGCCTGCAATCCCTTCGATGATCACCTCGGTGATCAAGACACGAGGCTCCTCAGGCAACTGTTCAGATGCGTTGAGAGGCAGCTCTTGCTGCTCAGCAGGGGTGACCTGAATCTGCTCGACCTCGAGGCTTTCCTCGACGACGCCTTCAGGAGTGGCCACCTCCTCCACCTGGACATCATCGTTAACCAAGATCTCCGTAGCTGGGGGCTGAGTGTCCTGCTCGGGTGTCTGAGCGCGCGCAGGAGCAGCAAGAAGCGGCAAGGTCAGAACCAGGCCAAATGCACCTCGCCGCAAGGCATCCGAGGGTCCGCTAGATAGGAAGCTGGCCATGGGTGATAAGAATCCGGCTACAAAGCCGCCAAATGTGCGCTGACATTACCTGCAGTTGAAGGGATTAGCTCATACCCCTTGGACCCGTTTGAGGATCTCCCCGTAGGCTTCAATCACTCCACCAAGGTCCTGACGGAAGCGATCCTTATCCAGGATGCGGGCCTGGGGGTCGCTATTTCGATGGTCCCAAAGCCTGCAGGTATCAGGACTTATTTCATCCGCCACCAGCAGAGTGCCTGCACTGTTGAGTCCAAGTTCGAGCTTGAAGTCCACCAACAACAGGTCCAAGCTCTCAAAAAATGACAGCAACAGCTGATTCACCCGACGGGCCAACTGTTCGATCTCTAAACGCTGCTGCGAACTGATTAATCCAAGCAGCTGCAGCCTTGATTCGCTCAGCAAGGGATCTCCCAAATTGTCGTCCTTGTAGTAGAGGTCCAACAAAGCGGGCGAAAGCTCAGTACCAGCCGCAATCGGCGTTTGTTGACAAAGCGATCCAGTCGCCACGTTGCGAATAACAACCTCTAGGGGAATCACATCAACATGCTGAACAAGCATCCAGGTTTCGGCGGCTAGGCCGAGGTAGTGGGTAGGCACCCTCTCGCGCTCAAGCATCTCGAACAGTCGTGCCGAGATCTGACAGTTCAGTCGCCCCTTGCCCTCGAGTTCAGCCCGTTTAAGTGCATTAAACGCCGTGGCGTCATTCTTGAACTCCACCAACACACGATCAGGCTGATCCGCAGCGAAGACCCTTTTGGCCTTGCCCTCATAGAGCAGAGGGCCGTGATCTGGCGTCATTTGAATTCTGATGGAACTGAAACAGGAGGCGCACTTTGATGCGCTTCAACAGCAGCATGGCCGCCAGGCTGACGCGGCGAGCGCAGCTCTTGCTCTAGCAGAGTTGCAGCATCCTGCTGATCTAGATCCCCCCGAACCAACTCCCACAGGGTGTAGCGGTCATCGAGGCGATTAGCGAGACGCTCTAGACGTTGTCGGGGCCTTAAGCCGTCACCACCCGCTGCTAAATCGAACTTCAATTGCAATCGCAGCAAGTCTTCTGCCAGCCCCCAAGCTTGATCTGCAGCCGCCTGGTCAAGGGCTGATTCCAACAGTGTTGAGTGCTGATCGTTGCCTAGAGCTTGAAGCAACTCAGCGGCCAGCGCAAGACGGCGGGCCCCCAATGCGCCACGCTCACGGCCAGCCAACAGCACCATGACCGCCTCAGCCGAACGATCCAGGGAAAGCTCATGTTCCACCAAGAGATCAAGAGCAGCGCGAGTCAGAGGCAGGCCATCGTCTCCATAGCCAACGATGAGCTGCTCAAAATTCAATGACGTGAGATCACCATTTGCCAGGCGTCGCAGAGCGAGGGCCGCCTGAGCATGATCCAAAGATGCGTTGGCCGCCTGCCAGGAGAGCAGCAACCAAGCGCGACGCTGACTGCCTGGCGCTGGGCTGATACGACTGAGCACCGTCTGCGTGCTAGCTGGAGCCTTGCAGACCATCAGTGCTTCAGCATTGGCAATCACAACCTCAAAGGGTTGAGGTGCAGGAGCAATGTCAATCAGGCGATTACGAAGTTCCTGCAGACGCAAGTTGAAGCCAAACAGGGCTGCGTCAGCACAAGCTGTTTTGAGCTCTGGTATCGCCCCATCAAGCAACACTTGCCGATAAACCAGTTCAGCCATGGGCTCCGTAGCGGGAGCACGGGGATCAGGCGCTGAATGAAGAGGCGCAGCCTGACTAACGGAAGCCAGCAACAGCACAGTCAGCGGCAGCGAATGAATCCCCATGGAGTTGAGTCGTTCAACAAAGATGGAAGAGGGCAACGGATTCCTCTGACGAGATCCGACCTGCTCAAACCTAGGGGGCTTCCCCGTCCCTGCTTGTTCCTATGGCCATGTCCAGCACCCGTCCCCATCCTCTCCCCCCTTTAGAGCGGCTGCTTGTTGTTGGCAGTGGTGGGCGTGAAAACGCCCTTGCATGGGCACTACGACGCTGTTCCGGTATAGAAGACGTCTGGGTCACACCAGGGAATGGGGGCACAAAAGAGCACAGGGGCTGTGGGTGCCTGACGATCGCAGAAACCGACGTCAATGGCCTGATTGATGCCTGCCAATCGCTTCAGATCGATCTAGTGGTAATAGGGCCGGAAGCTCCACTGGCCGCTGGCGTGGCTGACGGACTGCGCAAGGCCGGGCTAGCTGTATTTGGGCCAGGGGCCGAGGGTGCCCAGCTGGAAGCCAGCAAAGCCTGGTCCAAAACCCTGATGGCTCAAGCCGGCGTGCCAACAGCAAAACACTGGACAGTGAGCACAGCAGCAGACGCTCTGAGCGTGCTGAATCAAGTGCAACAACCCTTGGTTGTTAAGGCCGATGGTTTAGCAGCAGGCAAAGGGGTCTGCGTGGCCGACAGCATCGAAGCAACAGCTGAAGCGATCCAGGAGGTCTTCAGCGGCCGATTCGGAGCTGCCGGTTGCCAATTGGTGCTTGAAGAGCGACTAGAGGGGCCAGAAGTATCCGTCTTCGCACTCTGCGATGGCGAGCAATTGTTATTGCTGCCCCCTGCACAGGATCACAAACGTCTAGAGGACGGCGACAGGGGCCCTAACACCGGGGGCATGGGGGCTTATGCCCCGGCTCCCCTGCTCGATGCAGCAGGACTCGACCTTGTGCGCAGGGTTGTCCTTGAGCCAACCCTTGCGACCCTGAAGCAGCGAGGCATCGACTATCGAGGTGTCATCTATGCCGGATTGATGCTCACCCCCTCTGGGCCGCAGGTGATTGAATTCAACTGTCGCTTCGGCGATCCCGAATGCCAGACCCTCATGCCACTGATGGGTCCAGAGCTGGCAAAAGTTCTGCAGGCTTGTGCACTTGGTTGCCTCGATCAAGCACCAGAGCTATTGATCGAGGACTGCTGCAGTGCATGTGTCGTGGCAGCAGCAGCGGGCTACCCCAATGCACCCCGCAAGGGTGACCGCCTCAACATTCAGCTGCAGCCAGGCCCATCCCTACAGCTTTTCCATGCTGGCACCCGCTGCACTGAAGAGGGAGATCAACTGACCAATGGCGGCAGAGTGTTGGCGGTTGTAGCTCAAGCAAACGATTTTGATCAGGCCTTCTCAAACGCCTACCAAGGTCTTGATCAGGTGCATTTCGAAGGGATCACTTACCGCCGGGACATCGGTCACCAAGTGCGCCAGTCCTAGGGTGAAGAGACGCTGAATGGGTTGATGGCCAGCAGTACTTCGCAAGCCATCGCAGAGTGGGCTCCCCCAGGAGATGGCCAACCCCCACCAGAGCCACCCGGCTGGGGGGAACGCATCTATCTCTGGTGGGCAGAATTCAGCCTGCAAACCAAGTTGTTGGCAATCGCCACACTGGTGGTAAGCCTGCTGATGACAGGCGTCACCTTCTTCGTCCTCAACGGCATCCAAAGGGATGCAGGGATGAATGACACGCGTTACGCCAGGGATCTAGGACTCCTCCTTTCCGGAAACGTCACTGAACTTGTCGCCCAAGGACGTGACAGGGAACTGGCAACTGTTGCCGAACAATTCTGGCGCTCGCGCAGCCTTCGTTACATCTTCTTCGCCGACCCAGATGGCTTGATCTATCTGGGAATCCCCATTAGCGCTTCCCCTGTCAGCGGTGATAACGATCTGCAACTCAACCATCGCTTGGAACTGCCAGCAGAGCTGCCATCACGACCAGAAAACGCACTGATTCGCCAGCACCTCACCCCTCAAGGTCAACTCACCGATGTCTTCGTTCCACTGGTGTGGAAAGGTGATTATCTGGGAACACTGGCTCTGGGGGTCAACCCCAACGACACAGCTCTTGCCAGCGCGGCTCTCACGCGACAGGTGACGATTGCCGTCTTCATCTCCATCTGGGTGCTTGTAATTCTCGGCGCCGTTTTCAATGCTCTAACGATCACGCAGCCTGTGAAGGAGCTGCTGCGGGGTGTAAGGGCCATTGCTTCCGGCAATTTCGAAGCTCGAATCGCTCTACCGATGGGAGGAGAACTGGGAGAACTCCTGAATGGCTTCAACGCCATGGCCTCCCAACTGGAGGCCTATGACGCCGCCAATATTGAAGAGCTCACTGCCGCCCAAGTGAAGCAGCAATCGCTGATTGCCACGATGGCCGATGGCGCTTTACTGCTCGATGAAGTTGGACAAATCGTGCTGGCCAACCCAACAGCACGGCGGCTATTTCGCTGGGAAGGTCGAAATCTTGAGGGCCAGGAACTGCTCAATGAGTTACCAGAGATCATCGCAAACGAACTGCATGATCCACTTCAATCTCTGCTGCGCAATATCGGTGAAAGTAACGATCTGCGTTGCAGTCTTGAAGAACCATCACGCACACTTCGCATCGTGTTGCAGTCAGTACGTGATCAAAGCGGTGAAACCCTTAAAGGCATCGCAATCACAGTGCAGGACCTCACAAGAGAAGTGGAGCTCAATGCAGCCCAAAGCCGCTTCATTAGCAACGTTTCACATGAACTTAGAACACCACTGTTCAATATCAAAAGCTATGTAGAAACACTGCATGATCTCGGTGATCAACTCAGCGAAGAAGAAAAGAAAGAATTCTTAGGTGTTGCTAATTCCGAAACCGATAGGCTGGCTCGACTCGTTAATGATGTACTCGACCTTTCGCGATTGGAATCCGGACGGACCGTGCAGTTCGAGCCCATGGATCTTCGCCCTGCCATCGAGCAAACCCTACGCAACTATCGGCTTAATGCAGATGACAAGCAGATTCATATTGAGTTCAATACAGATGATGAGCTACCAACAATCCTGGGAAATTGGGATCTATTACTCCAAGTGCTCGACAATTTAGTCGGCAATGGGCTCAAGTTTAGTCGTGCTGGTGGAAGCCTGATGGTGCGAGCCTACACATGGCCTGATAGCTGCAAAATGTCTCCAATCGAGAGCAGCAAATCAGCACCACATTGCGAATTTTTCTCACCACTCCCCAAGCTCCGCGTAGAAGTTTCGGACACAGGCCATGGCATCAATCAGGATGACCAACAACATATTTTTGACCGCTTCTATCGTGTGGAAAATGCCGTGCATACAGAAGCCGGCACCGGTCTTGGACTATCAATCGTGCGCGGCATCATCGAAAAGCATGGCGGCCAAATCCGAATGGCCAGTGAGGTTGAGCTGGGCACAACCTTTTGGTTTGATCTACCTCTTGAGCAAACAGATGCCGACGAGCTTATCGTGCAATCAGTACGAACAACTCGGCAACAAGAACAGGGTTTAGAACTCTAATTCAGCAAATAAACTGAATCAACCATTGGCTTTAAGGCCATTACATCGAAGGAGCATTAAGCGCGTTCGTCGTCAGCAATACGATGAGGAGCACCACTGAAGATCCGTTCGAAGTTAGAGAATGAGTCTTTAATCTGTGGGCCATTATCAGTAATAACATACTCACGAATTCTCTTGTCGTGCCAGGAGCCACGCATCTTGAATACATTCACAGCTCTGGCCATCTCGCCGCGGATCTCCACATACTGAAGCAGCAGAATAGTATCTGTGATTGTGGAGATATGGGAGTCAGTAATCGAATGACTTCCCATAAACTCTTCAGCAGTATTGGTAAAGAATCCCGCTATTTCCTCCTGCTTTGCATAACCTGTTACTCCGATCACAAACTGCCTAAAGGCGTTGAGGCTCACGCCACGTGCAAGGGCCGAAAGTGAATCAATCGCCATCCTCGATGGTTTGAATTGTCCAATCTCCGTTTTAATAATCTCCAGATGATCTTCCAGACCAGTCGACTCTGGATAAGCACAAATAATCTTCAACAGGCCTTCACTTTCCATCTCTTCAAAATCAATCCCCCAACTGGTGGCATTACGCAGCAGTTGGGCTCGCGACTCCTCATAGGCAAACAAAACCGCGCGTTCCTTATTTCGGAAAGCATCCTCAATAAACTTCGACACCAAAAGGGTTTTACCAGTGCCCGTTGCACCAGTAACAAGAATGATCGAATCCTTGAAGAAACCTCCACCACACATCTCATCAAGATGAGGAACACCAGAACTAATCCGCACGTTGGAGGAACGCTGCGTAAGCCGCATTGCGCCTAAAGGAAAGACGCTGACGCCTTGGGTGCCCATGGTGAATGGAAACTCACCCTTCATGTGAGTTGTGCCACGTAACTTGAGAATCTCAACGGTACGTCGACGCTTCTCAGTCTCAAGAACATTGCGTAGGATGACGACGTTGTCGGAGACAAACTCCTCTACCCCATAGCGTGCAATTGGGCCATATTCATCAATCCGTTCTGTGGTCATTACGGTGGTAACGCCAATCACCTTAAGACGTGCAATCAAGCGAAAGATTTCCCTACGCACCACAGAAATTGCGTCGTACTGTTGGAAAACGGCTGTCATTGAATCGATTGCCACCCGTTTCGCTTTATATTTAACAATGGCATAATTAATCCTTTCAATTAACCCTGAAAGATCAAAGCTGCCTGCAACATCCTGACCATCAGGATCCGGTGAAGCATCGAGTATGAATAATTTATCCTGCTCCACCATCTCTTGAAGATTCCAACCAAAGCTGACGGAATTTCGCAAAATATCTGATGGAGACTCTTCAAAGGTCACGAAGATTCCAGGCTCATCGAACTGGGTAATGCCGTTGTGTAAAAAATGAAGTGAAAAAACTGTCTTGCCTGTACCCGACGTGCCACTGATCAGCGTGCTACGCCCCGTCGGCAAGCCGCCATGACAGATGTCATCAAAACCTTCGATCCCAGTAGGCAGCTTCTGCACCTGCATCTGGGAGGAGCCACCGGCACTAAAAGACTGCATAGCTAGGACGTTCTACTCAAACGCTAGAGAGAATCAGCCCTGGAACAAAGCGCTGCACCGCGAGCCTTAAGAATCTGGCGACGCAATGTCATCGTCTGCCAACGTATCGAGCTCCGCTGAGCCGAGCATCTCCTCAGGAATCTCGTCATAGATCTCGTCATAGAGGAGGTCAAGACCAATCAAAACCCGTTCGCGATCTGAGAGGTCACCAATGATCCTGCGCACCGGTGGCGGCAGGATCTTGGCCAAGGTTGGTGTCGCCAGAATTTTGTCTTCCTCTGCAAGCTGAGGATTCTTGAGCACATCGATCACCTTGAGCGCATACACGCCACGGAACTCGTTCTCGAGAATGTCGCGCAGAGTTTTAAGCGCCCGCATCGAATTAGGGGTATTCCCTGCGACGTACAACTTGAGGATGTAGGTTTTTCTTGGGCTCATAATTGCATCTCAGAAGCATCTTCTAAATCGGAACTGATTGATATCAACAAAAGGGGTACTTCTGCGGAAAGCGAGTGTTGAAGCATCACTCAAAGGTGTTTTGCTAGATCGAGCAATGCGAACAGAACGCCCGGCGATGACTCTCTCTCATGCAACTCAAGTCTGAACTCTTGCCAGAAAGCGTCAATGAGATCCATATGTATCTCCACAACCTAGGTGATCGATCAAACAGCAAACAATGCCGATCAACTCGCGATCTAGGGCCAGGGGAACAGCGCAAGAATCTCGAAAATCACTCATGCTTCGATCTCTGCATCAACGAAAACCTCTCCTCAAGACAACTGAGGCTGCAACAAGCTGATCAGAGACTCTCTAGGCCTGCGAGCACAACATCCTCAGGCAGAGCAGGGCTGGCAAAACACCAATCACAGCAAACATCAAAGAATGCTGGTGTGTTGCGCCGCAAGAGAAGCAATGATCAAAGTCGGCTTCGCTCCGAGGTTTTGACGCTCAGGGATCAGCGTTCAATCTTGACTAAAGGCGCCTAAACGCGGGAAAATATTTGTTTGACCCTCGATTGCGAGTCAGGCCAAATCGGTCAAAGTGGTGCGGCGCTTATCAGCCCAGCTCTGCAGATTCCGAGCCTGAACGCGTCTTAAACCACCCATGGCCGAGAAACCCGCTGCAAAGCAAAAAGCCGCTGCAGCCAAAGCTGAAGCTAAAGACCAAAGTGATTCATACGCCATCGTTGAGGCCTCTGGCCAGCAGTTTTGGTTGCAACCCAACCGTTACTACGACCTAGACCGTCTGCAAGCGGCTGTTGATGACACCGTCACCCTTGAGAAGGTACTGCTGATCAAGGATGGCAAGAATGACGCCACAGTTGGCCAGCCTTACGTGAAGGGCGCCAGCGTGGAACTGAAGGTGATGGACCACCGCCGTGGCCCCAAGATCATCGTCTACAAAATGCGCCCCAAGAAGAAGACAAGACGCAAAAATGGACACCGCCAAGAACTCACGCGAGTGATGGTTCAATCCATTTCAATAGACGGCAAAGCACTCAGCTAACCACCCCCTCCATACACTGCTCTCAATACCGCTTAAATCACCATGGCTCATAAGAAAGGCACAGGCTCCACACGCAACGGCCGCGATTCAAATTCCAAGCGTCTTGGCGTGAAGGCCTATGGCGGCGAAACCGTTACAGCAGGGTCGATCCTGATTCGCCAACGCGGCACCTCAGTGTTGCCAGGGGTGAACGTTGGCCAGGGCAAAGACGACACCCTCTTCGCTCTAACAGATGGTGTGGTGACCTTCGAAAGCATTCGCCGCAGCCTGCGCAACCGCAAGCGCATCAGTGTGGTTGCCTCCAGCTGAGCAATCTCAGCCTTTGCAGACAATGCGGGCAGCAGCAGTCACAAACTGAACGCTGCTGATCAGGTGACTGTTCCCTTCGGCTTTGTGGTGATCGACAAGCCTGCTGGGCTCACCTCCCACGACTGTGTGAGCCGAATGCGGCGCGTGTTTGGCCTCAAGCGCGTGGGCCACGGCGGCACGCTTGATCCTGCCGTAACAGGAGTTTTGCCCATCGCCCTAGGGCATGCCACCAGGCTGCTGCCCTATCTACCCGGCGCCAAGAGCTATCGCGGCAGCATCCAACTGGGCCAACGCACCAGTAGCGACGATCAACAAGGGGATCTGATCTCCAAGCAAGCCTGGCCTGAATTGAACACAGCAGAGATCGAGACCTATCTCGAGCCGTTTCGCGGCAGGATTCAGCAACGGCCACCGCAAGTTTCAGCCGTGCATGTGCAAGGGGAACGCGCCCATGCACGTGCCCGCAGGGGAGAAACGATGGAAATTCCAGCGCGAACGATCACGATTGATCGCTTGCAGCTACTCAGCTGGAACCAACAACTGGGCCAAATCGACTTCAACGTGCATTGCTCATCAGGCACATACATTCGCTCTCTCGCACGAGATCTAGGCGAATTAATTGGCTGCGGCGCTTGTCTGGGGTGGTTAAAGCGAACCAAGGCACTGGGGTTTCACGAGCAACAAGCCGTACCACTACCCGATCGAGACAATCCAGCCCTAACGACTCCGCCTGCTGTGTTGGCGCCACTCACGGCCCTTGCACACCTGCCAAGACTGCAACTCAACGAAGAAGAACAGGAGAGCTGGAGCTGCGGGCGACGCATTACCGCCCATCCAGATCAATGCCAACCAGCACCCAAACCTCTGGCCTCTGATCAGCAAGAATCTGATCCAAACCAAACTGAGCCAAGCGCAAACAAGCCCATGCTCGTGGTGCTCGACTGCAGAGGCGAAGTTTCCGGCATGGCCTACTGGGAAGACAACACAACACTTAAGCCCAAAGTTGTGTTCAACGCACGGGGATGATCGCAACACTGTCGTTCAACGCGAACGTCCCTAGCGTTGATGGTCAAGCAACGACCTCATCAGCCTCCGCCATGGCCGGCCATAGCAAATGGTCTCAAATCAAACGCAGCAAAGCGGTGGTGGATGCCAAGCGAGGTGCTGTGTTCACCCGCCTAGCACGCGAGATCACTGTGGCAGCGAGATCCAGCGGAGACCCAAACGGTAATTTTCAACTGCGTACCGCAATCAACAAAGCCAAAGCCGCAAGAATGCCTGCGGCCAATATTGAGCGCGCGATTGCAAAAGGCTCCGGCCACGACCAAAACGGCGCATGCCAACTGGAAGCCATCCGTTATGAAGGCTATGGCCCTGGAGGCGTCGCGGTGCTGGTCGAAGCGCTCACCGACAACCGCAATCGCACGGCCGCAGACCTACGCCTCACCTTCAGTAAACACGGCGGCAATCTGGGCGAAAGCGGCTGCGTGGCCTACTTGTTTGAGCAACGCAGCGAAGTGTATTTGAGTGCGCAGTCTGCACAAGATGGGGGCAAGGTTTCAGAAGATGCACTGCTGGAAAACCTGCTGGAGCTTGAAGCTGATGGCTATCAATTGATCGACGATGGCGCTGTGGTGTATGGCCCGTTTCATGCTCTAGAAGGCCTGCAGGCTGGGCTCAAGGATCAAGGCTGGATTGTTGAGGGATGGGAACACTGCTGGAGACCACTCACCACGATCAGCCAAGCAGATAAAAAAAGCGAAGACCAATGCCTGCAATTGCTGGATGCACTAGATGAGCTCGACGATGTGCATCAGATCAGCTCAAACCTAGAGAGCTGGCAAGACACAATGGCGAGATAACTAGGCAGCAGCACCACCACCACGACGACTGTAACGACATGAGAAGGGGATAAGACGGCCAAAAAAAACCGCTGATGCCGTGATCACGACACCCAGCGGTTTCAGTTGAATGCTGAACAGTGATTCTTAGAACTGGAAGGTGACACCACCGGAGGCACGCCAATCAGTGCCGCGGTTTGAATCCCAGAACTCAAGACCGCCACGGCCATACAACTTAAATATAGATACTCTCATTTATTAACTTTACGAGAAATATTATGTACCAGAGTCAACATTGACCCAATAAATTATCTATGGCCTAATGCCTCACTGGCATTAAATCAAATGCCAATCATCTGCTTTTACTGTTTTCTCTCTTTAGCTCTTCCCTAAACAAGGATTTACGCTCCTTCTTGGAAAACAAGATCATTATCTTCAATCCAGCTTTAGCTGAAATTCGCTTCAGGAGCTATCTCTCCAATAAGAGCTGCTTGATCTGCCCAAAGTGAAACCCGAGGATGATTGCGCAACCAACTTGCTGGCAACTGTTCAGTACATGGCGAATTAATTAACGCCTTGAGAATCTCTGCCTTGGCTTCACCCGTCACGATCAGATGAATCTCATCAGCCGCGAGTATTTCTTTTAATCCAAGCGTGAGTGCTTGAGATGGCACCTGGCTGGGATCACCACCAAAAGCAGCAGCATTCTGTTGCCGGGTGGACTGCGATAACGCCACCACACGGCAAGCCGCCGCTGGGCCACAAGGCGGCTCATTGAAGCCCACATGGCCATTCCTGCCTAAGCCCAGCAATTGCACACCAACACCACCAAAACTCTGCAATTGAGCGGCATAACTGCCAGCCTGCTGCTCTGGATTGATCGCCTCGCCATCGGGAAGATGCAACTGCTGCGGGCTCAATTGCAACGGCTTGCCTAAATGACGCGCCATATAGGCCGCAAAGCTGCGCCGATCAGCTGCCCCCAAACCCACATACTCATCGAGATTGAAGCTGCACCAGCTGCGCCGCAGATGCTCCAGCTCATCAGCTGGCCAACGCTGTAAACGGGCCACCAATTCGGCATAGATCGGCACCATCGTGCGGCCAGTGGCCAAGCCAAGCGGTTTCGGCCTCTGCTCCCCCAGCCGCTGCCTTAGATGCCCCTCAAGTGCATCAACAACCGCTTCCACAAGGCTTGGCAGGTTCTCTCGCACCGTGATCGTGCTCGCGAACCCTTGCTCAGAGGCGACAGAAGGCCGCAAGAGGTTCAATTAGGCGTCTCCCATTCTCTCAACTATTCCAGGCTGGCGAGAGCGCCACAGGAAGGCCAAAGAGGAATTCTGTAGCTGGCGATAGGGAACAATCTCTACGCCTCGGTAGTAGTGATTGAGGATTTGGCGGAAATCTGCACCCCGTTGCGCCAGGCCATGGGCACCCCACTGACTCATGCCCACGCCATGGCCAAAACCTTGCCCCATCGCCAGCAACATCAGCGGCTGATGGCGCGAACGGCGTGTTGAGCGAACCGGCAGCGATGGCAAAGGCGGCGGCGGAGTCAAGCCGATGAAACTGGCATTGGCATCAACGCTGGGTGCAAACAAGCTCTTGCCTGTTGCGCCATCACGCCAAGACCCCATCAACACCGTGCCAGCCCCAGCAGAGTTGCGTTTTCCAAGGCTGTGCACAAAGCGCTGACGGCCAACGCCTGCGCCAGGCTTTGCTGACTTCGAGGCAAGCATTTCAAAGCGCACCAAGGTGCTCTTCAACCCCAAACGCTGGCGCAGCTGCTTGCCGCTCAGCAGCAAATCACCACGAGGCCCCTGCACACGAGCCTGGCGAATTCTGCCCGTGCCCGTGGTGCCCAACACATCAATGCTGCTCACACCACCGGTTTCGCGGAACGCTCTTCGCAACTGATGCGGCTCAAACCACACGTCCCACTGATGCACAGGGCTGTGTTGATCGTGGTCCGGCACGCTGACCAGATAAGGCAGCTGCTTGCTCCATACCGCCCCGCTGGCTTCTGTTGCCCCGCCAGAGCTGCTGTGAAAAACAGCATCGATCAACTTGCCGCCATGCACTAAAACCAGCGAATGGGTGCTTTCCACCGCCTTCAGGGTGTTGGCGGTTTCAGATTCCACACCGCGATATACCTGACTGGCAACGGTGGCCTTGAGATCAAAACCACCTGCTTTGCCTTGTTGAGCGAGGGCATAGGTGCGAGCGGCCACCGCCTGGGCCTGCAGTGCAGCCAGAGGCCAGGATTCCGGCATCTCACTGCCCACCACACTGGCCAGATAGTCCTCCACGCGCAGGTGGTTCACCACCTGCAAGCCTGCATCAACAGATCGAACCCTCAACTCACCGCGATAGCGACGCTTGCCCAGCCATATCCCGCGTGGGTCTGCACTGCGAACCCTGAGCTCACGCTGCAAAGCAAGCGATAGCGATCGCCGCGACCGCCCCTCAAGGGTGAGCCGCAGCTGACCGCGCTGCTTGCGAACAGAAAGCGCCCTCAGCCTCTGCTCCCTCGAACCCAGGCCTGCCACAAGCAAAGGCTGCTCAGCATCAGCCCGCAGACGCAGAGCTGATGCTTCCAGCACCAGCACCCGCATCACTGGCTCCTGCACAGCAATCACCTCGGCAGCAGGGCTTACGGCCGTGAGTGTGACCCCGCCGACCAATCCCATAGCCCATAGCGGCGCTGGCAAAGCCAATCAACATGTTCAACAAGGACATTCAGTGTGCCCCGATCACAACAACCAGGCCAGGCCCCAAGCCATGGCAGCATGGTCTTTGGGGTGTGCAAGGCCTTGCAGGTCACCTTTCTCGGCACCAGCTCGGGCGTACCGACACGAGCCCGCAATGTTTCTTCCGTGGCTCTGCGGCTGCCCCAACGTGCTGAGTTGTGGCTGTTTGATTGCGGAGAAGGCACTCAGCATCAGTTCCTGCGCAGCGATCTGCGTCTGTCTCAACTCAGACGAGTGTTTGTTAGCCACATGCATGGCGACCATGTGTTTGGCCTGCCGGGTCTGTTGGCCAGCCTCGGCCTATCCGGCAACAGCAACGGAGTGGATCTCTACGGCCCCGATCCACTGGAAAGCTATCTGCAAGGCGTGCTGCGCAATAGCTCCACCAGGATCGGATACCCCCTCAAGGTTCATCGCGTGCGAGACGCAGCAGAGCAGAACCTGATTCTATTTGAAGACAAAGACATCCTGGTGCGCTGCACCCCGCTGACTCATCGCGTGCCGGCCTACGCCTATCGCGTGGAGCAAAAACCCAAGCCAGGCCATTTCAACCTTGAACGAGCCCAAAGCCTCGGCATCCCGCCAGGCCCCGTCTATGCCGCCTTAAAGCGTGGGGAACAGGTCAGCCTCAATGATGGTCGCGTGGTGGATGGCCGGGACTTCTGCGGACCAGATCGCCCAGGCGCCAGCATCGTGTTCTGCACCGATACGGTGTTTTCAGAAGCTGCTGTCTCGCTAGCCGCAGGCGCAGACCTGCTGATCCACGAAGCAACCTTCGCCCATAGCGAAGCAGAAATGGCTTATCAGAAGCAGCACTCCACCAGCACCATGGCGGCCCAAACAGCTGCCGAAGCCGGCGTCGGGAAACTCGTATTGACCCACCTCAGTCCCCGCTATGCGCCAGGCAATCCGGTCACCCCAAATGACCTGCTACGAGAAGCTCAAGCGATCTTTTCGAACACCATCCTCGCCAAGGATTTCCTCAGTTTTGAAGTCGCTCCGCGCTGCAACAGTTCTTGATTACGGCCCTTAGAGCTCCCGCCCCGTGATACAAGGTGTTGTCGCTTCTGTCAGTAACTGGCGTATTCCATGGCCTCTCTCTTTGCATCCCTGGGACGGTCCCTGATCAAACTATTGATCGTGTTGCCCGTAATAATTGGCTTGAGCATTAGCTCTCCGGCCATGGCTGCCCAATGGGATGCCGAGACCCTCACCGTTCCCGCAGGCACAGGCGGACAGCAGGTGACCTTCACCGAGTCAGAAATCAAGAGCGCTAGCAAGCTCTTCAAAAGCAACTGCGCCACCTGCCATAACCAAGGCGTCACCAAGACCAATCAAAACGTTGGTCTCGACCTTGAGGCTCTCTCACTGGCATCACCTGCTCGTGACAACGTGGACGGCCTGGTCGAATTCCTGAAAAATCCCATGTCATATGACGGGGAATACAGCATTGCTGACACCCACCCAGGCATCAGCAGCAGCGATGTCTACGTGCAGATGCGCACGCTCAACGATGAAGACCTGCGCCTAATCGCCGGTTACATCCTCACGGCTGAGAAAGTACAGGGCGACCAATGGGGTGGTGGCAAGATCTACTTCTGATCGCTTAAGAAGCAAAAACAATCATGGGATCTCAGCCAAAGCTGGGGTCCTTTTTTTTGCCTAAAAAATTGGCAGTGATCACGCTCGCCAGAGTCTTGTCTTCAATCGCAATTTAAAATCAATAGCGATCTAAAACTCCAGTGTTTGTTCCTGTCGTGATCGCTGATTGAACAAGCTGATTGAGAGATATCTCTTCTAGGAGACAAGGCTTGTCAGCTGTGCACTCTCAACCTCCCAGGGGAACTAGCAAATCGCCCTAGATCAAATGAGCAGGTTGCAGGCGAGGGTCTGCCTCAAGACTGATGCAGCCTGCCCTGTGGCTCTCGAGCGGGGTGGAATGATTGGCTTGAAGGCTTGGCCTGAATCAGGCGCCGATCTTCAGAACAATCGCCTCTGAGAGGCTTCGCCTGCGCTCTAAACAAAGATCTGCTGCTCATAGCTCAAGGATTGCCGCAAAAGACAAGCCTTAAAGCAATCAAGCCTTCTCAACAGCTTGCTCAAGAACCACACCTTGCTTAAGCATTTGGATTGCAGAACTGAAAGCAAAGGTGAGCCATTCAAGAGGGCTCTCTTTAACCTCTAATTGAAGCGACTAATCAGCTAGCCAGCATCACTTCTAGCAGAAACATGGCCTGCAGTTATCAACAAAATTCTTTGGTATCTATAACCAGGAAAAACAAAAATGAGCCATCCATCGAAAGGCGAAGCATGGCGCAATAATACCTCCAGCCGCCAACTGACTGCACATCAATAGATGAACGAACTTCCACATTTCTGACTGTACTTGCAACCGCTAGGGTTGAGAGATGGAGACAAATAAATATCATCCCACTCCCATTCAATCTAAGCATATGAAAGCTATAAGGCAAGTGATCTCATTCCTTCTTGTGTTTAACAGAAAAGCTTCTTGAGATCCAAGCTGTAACTTTTAGAAGAGAATCGAAGTTTGGCTTTGCTCATAACCTAATCATGTTTCAAAAAGGCTTTTACGCAGCCTGTTCAGCACAATCAATAGCAGTTTCCAGGCTCATAATTTTATCAATACGTCCCTTCCTAACAAATCATTTGCTGCTTCTATCCGCATAACTTCGTTCAAAGAAAACTGCTTTGGCTTCTTGTTGATGTGATCCGAAGCTGACAAATGCTCTATCAATAACTTCGATCAGCTTTCCAAGCGAATCGCACTCATGACAAGCTCTCCGTTGATCGAAATGCCAAGCCAGTAGCCAATCAGCCCTTAGCCGATCAACACGATGGGGCCTCTTCGCTTGCATTCAGCATCGAAGCTGGCAGCAGATTTGCGGGGTCCTTTGAGAGCTGCCCACGGCTATACCACCATTCCTGCAAACCCGGCGTCAAGCGCTGAGAAAACAACGTCAGCACTGTGACTGTGGGCTTTGAACCAGGCTGCAATAGCTCGACGACATAAGACGGACAACGACGAGCCGCTAGATCAGCAACAAAGCGCCGGCCCACACGCCGCCAACTGGGCTCCTTGCTCCGCCAGGCAAGGCGACAGCAAGGCCATGGCAGTTCCTCGCGATCAAACAGCCGGCAACAAGAACCGATCACACGAAAACTGTATTGCCCACCAGGACTGGTGTGAATGCTGCCGTGCGCCAACACAACATCGACATCCGCTCTAGCAGGGGCAACAGACGTCACATCTAAAACAGAGTCATCAGCACCACCTTGAAGCAAAAAGCCACCCGCTGAGGGTGGCTGATGGGATCCCGATTCGCAAGCACTGATCGGGAACAGAGACAACTGCCCTGAGCTCAATAGAGCTCTTCCTCAGCATGGGTCTTGATGGTGCAATCAGAGGTTGGATAAGCAACGCAGGTCAACACGAAACCAGCCTCAAGCTGATCGTCGTCGAGGAAACTCTGATCAGACTGATCAACAGAACCACCTGTGAGCTTGCCTGCACATGTGGAGCAGGCCCCGGCACGACAGGAGTAGGGCAGGTCGATGCCCTGCTCTTCAGCAGCATCAAGGATGTACTGATCATCGGGAACCTCAATGGTCTTGTTCAGGCCCTCGCTCTCGCTGATCAAGGTGACTTTGTAGGAAGCCATGGAATGGATGGAAACGCATAGAAATCCAGAAGTAAAACGCCCCTGGACCGCTCCTTCTAACACCCTCCCGGCAAAAATTCAGTCTGATCGTGCAATCTGCCCGGCCAAGGCCAATCAAAGAACGAGTACTGATAACTCTGGCTTATATATAAATTTGCGCAGAATTACCGCTTAGACACATCTAAAAGCCCCCAGCAGCCCTGCTCAGTCAGGCTATTCACCCGCCATCCCAGCGCCTCCAAAACCATCTGAAGCCTTGGCGCTTGCTTCACCAGCAAACCACTGAGCAAACCTCGACCATTGGCACTCAACAACTGATCAAAGCTTGGAGCCAAAACCTCAATCACAGGCGCCAGGATGTTGCAGAGCAGCAGATCGGCGGCCTCTCCCTCTAGCTGCGCTGACAAAGCCTCCACAGAACCATGAACAACCCTTAAACGATCTAAATCGAGCTGATTGAGCTCTGTATTAGCTCTAGAGGCGCAGACAGCCTGGCAATCCGTATCAGCGGCCAGCACCTGTCTAGCTCCAAAAGCAAGTGCGGCGAAACCCAACACCCCACTGCCACAGCCGAGATCTGCAACCCTCAAGCCCAGCGGTGGGTTCCTCTCCAGCGCCTCCAGGCAAAGGCGAGTGCTTGGGTGGCTGCCAGTACCAAAAGCACTGCCAGGGTCTAGTCGCACAACAAGCCGATCTGCATACTCCTGCGGCAGATCCAACCAAGCCGGCAAGATCAACAGACGCTGCCCCACCGGATCGGGTTGCCAATCTTCCTTCCAGTTCAAACTCCAGTCTTCATCGGCCACCTCGCACCAAGTGGGGTTGGCTAATTTCAGGCCAAACGGTTCTGCCAGAGGACGCAGGTTGTCCATCAGCTGATCTCTGTCCGACTCGGACCACTCAGACGATGGCAACCATGCCAAAAGAGTGCGCTCAGAGTTCTCAGGCGCATGTTGAACAGCAAGTCGGCAGAGACCCAGATCTGTCAGCTTCCAGATGAGCGACTCTTCCAGCTCAACTGCAATGGGCAGAGAAAGACGCCACCAGCGCAGAGCAGCAGCAGAATTCATCTCATCAGCCCTGATCAGAGGGTGACCGGATGGGCTTCCTTAATGCCATTGATCGCATGGATGGTGACCAGCAAGCTGGGCGGAATTGGATCATCAATGCTCAGCACCATCACCGCATCACCGCGCACAATGCGACGCCCCACCTGCATCGATGCAATGTTGACGTTGTGTTCACCAAGCACGGAGCCCAACTGACCGATGATCCCAGGCATATCGCGGTGCCTGGTCAACAGCATGTGTCGACTAGGCGACACGTTGACCGGGAATTCATCAATGGTGGTGATGCGCAGATCGCCATTGGCAAACACCGCACCCGTCACGCTGTGACCGCCCTGGTCACCACGAGTCGTCAGTTGCAAGGACCCCCCGGCAAAATCCTTACTTGTCTCGTCCTTGACCTCCAAGACACGAATGCCACGGCCCTTGGCTTCTAAGGACGCATTCACGTAATTGATCCGATCGCCAAGGGCACTGGTCAGCACGCCCTTGAGAGCAGCAATCACCAGAGGCTGAGAGGGATGCTGAGCGAACTCCCCCTGAAGACGAACTTCAAGCTCCTGCAACTGTCCTCCGGAGAGCTGGCTCACCAACAGCCCCAGGGTCTCGGCTAATTGCAAATGAGGCTTGAGCCGCTCCATGATCTCTGCACTGAGGCCAGGGATGTTCACGGCACTACGGGCAGGGAGGCCAAGCAGGACGTCTCGGATCTGTTCCGCAACATCCACAGCCACGTTCTCCTGCGCCTCCGTCGTCGAAGCTCCAAGGTGGGGCGTAAGGATCAAGCGATCCTGCACAGAGCGCAGCGGCGAATCGCTAGCCAATGGCTCCTGGGCATAAACATCCAAGGCAGCCCCGCCAATCACTCCAGCCGTCAAGGCATCAGCCAGAGCCGACTCATCGATGATGCCACCGCGAGCACAGTTCACGAGCCTTGCTGTGGACTTCATCTTGCCCAGCAATTCCGCATTGACCAAATTCTCGGTATCGGGAGTACGAGGGAGATGCAAGGTGATGTAGTCGGCCTGCTCAAAAAGATTCTCCAAGCTTGAGAGTCGCACCTGCATCTGTTGAGCACGGTCCGCAGAGATGAAGGGGTCGTAAGCGATGACCTCCATACCCATGGCATTGCAGACCCGGGCCACATGGGAGCCGATCTTGCCGAGCCCAACCACGCCAAGAACTTTCTTATAGAGCTCGTTCCCTACATATTTCTTGCGATCCCAACCCCCAGCCATCGTGCTGGCGTGAGCCTGAGGCACATGCCGAGAGAGCGAAAGCATTAAAGCCAACGCTTGTTCGGCAGCAGCAATAGTGTTGCCTTCCGGCGAATTCACCACCAGAACACCCTGTTGGGTGGCCGTCGGCACATCAACATTATCGACGCCAACACCTGCCCGACCAATGATGCGCAAACGTGCGCCGGCTTTGATCACATCCGCCGTGACCTGCGTGCCAGAACGAATCATCAGAGCGTCGTAGTCGCCGATCATCGCCTTGAGGTCATCCTCTGACAGGCCCACACGCTGATCCACCTGTGCAACCTGAGCGAGGATGTCAATTCCCGCTTGGTCGATAGGGTCTGAAACCAGAACTTTCGTCATCAACCGTCGCAAGACTGCAGCAGGGCACTGTAGAGATCTACATGCTCCAAGCCCTGCAGATCACAAAACAGGGTTCAGAATTCAAACGATTGAGGTGTGTTGTATGGCTATTTGCGTTCTTGTTCTCGCCGAAAGAGACCACGCAGATCAATTGAATGAACAACTCAAGGCAGCAGAGACCCCGCTAACCCGTTGTGAGCTGATTCAGCCGGCAACCAACTCAGAAACACAACCTGAGAGAACGGCCTCAGAGCCCAAGGGAAATGGCAACCCACTCCAATCGATGGACATTGATTCAATCGAGAGGCTGAGCCCCAAGCTGACCCGTAGCCGTCGTCAAAAACTGATGGCCGTCTGGTTGCTGCCGTTTGGCTTCATCTTCGGCATCTTCATCACGCTCAGTACAGACATGGATACCTTTGCCAGTTACGGCAACCTGGGTGCATCAATCATCGGAGGACTGCTGGGCCTCGTCTCAGGTTGGATGGGTAGTTATGCAGCCGCAATCAGCGTCAAAATTCCAAACGCTGAAGACGTTCGCATCCTGCGCAATCGCCATGACCAAGGCCAGTGGCTGCTGCTGCTAGAGACCCCAATGGGCATCGATTTGCCCTGGAAAGTGCTACGAGACGCAAATCCCCTCGCATTAACGAGCCTCAGCGAACTGTGATCTTGCCGCGGCAAGAGCTGCTCAAAGGTTGCCTGGATCCACAAGGCATGGAAGCCCTGCTGGTCCAGGCAGAAACTGTGTTACGGACCTGGCAGCCCAGCTGGAGTGCGTTTGTTTCTGCTCCCTTGCGGGAGCAAGCCCTGCATCGGTTTTCCACCCTCACTGATCTGCACTGGCACGCCGACGGTGGTCACCCTGGCGCTGAACGCCAGCGGCTGTGTTGCTGGCGCAGCGAGGATCACCATCACCCCACTCCCTCACAAGCAGCCCCGATTCATGGTCTGCTGCTGCATGGCAACTTTTTATTTGATTCCCCCAGCCCCACAGATCTCCGCCAAGCCCTAGAGGCGATCGACGCTCAACCAGAACAACTTGGAGATCTGTGGATTCGTGGTGATCGCGGTGCACAAGCCCTTTGCACTCCTGAGTTAGCCGTCAATCTCGACGGCCGCAGCAGCAGGGTGCGAGAGGTAGAGATCACCTGTGAAGCCGTGGCAGTAGCTCAACTGCAGCCACCAGCTCATCGCCTGACCCGCCGATTGAACAGTGTTGAGGCCTCTTGCAGGATCGATGCAATCGCCTCGGCCGGCTTTGGTCTATCGCGGGCCAAGGTGGTCAATCAAATCAAGCAAGGTCATCTGCGCCTGAACTGGGAACCAGTCCGACAAACAAGTCGAGAACTTGTAGTGGGCGATCGCCTGCAACTTCAGGGTCGAGGCACGCTCAAAGTGCTGGCGCTGGAAATGACCAAGCGTCAGCGCTGGCGGGTGGAAATGCTGCGGCACTGAAGATTCGTATCGCCAGGCTGCTAGCTTCGCTTCTTGAAAAGCCACCGGTCACCACTCACTCTGATCGAAGGGCCCCGCGGGCGATTAGCTCAGAGGTAGAGCACTACCTTGACACGGTAGGAGTCACTGGTTCGATTCCAGTATCGCCCACTCCCCTTACAAACACAGGACTCATCGATGGCACGCACTGTGGTCGTGGGGCTTGGACGCTCCGGCATCGGTGCGGCACGACTTCTGCAAGCAGAGGGACATCAAGTCACAGTGCTTGAGCGCAGCATCGAGCCCCATCTCCAAAGCTTGGCAGCTGATCTACGTCTGCAGGGAATTGCTGTCGAGCTAGGCAAACCTCTAGAGCTGAACAGCTTCATCCCTTTGCTTGATCAACTTGATGCCGTGGTCATCAGCCCTGGCATCGCCTGGGACCACCCAACACTGACTGCACTGCGTCAACGCGGCATCGACATCGATGGAGAGATGGCAGTGGCCTGGCGAAGCCTGAGCCATCTGCCATGGATCGCCATTACCGGCACGAATGGCAAAACAACAGTGACCCACCTGCTCAATCATGTGCTTGAAAGCAATGGCCTCAGAGCCCCAATGGGCGGCAATGTTGGCCATGCCGCGGCTGAAGTCGCACTCAAATGGCGGCAACCAAACGCACAACGCCCCGACTGGCTGGTCATGGAACTCAGCAGTTACCAGATCGAAGCCGCCCCTGAGATTGCCCCTCGCATTGGCATTTGGACCAACCTCACCCCCGACCACCTCGAACGCCACGGCACCCTTGATACTTACCGAACGATCAAGCGTGGCCTACTGGAGCGCTCAGAGATCCGCATCTTCAATGGCGATGATCCAGATCTGCGCAGCCAAAGATCCAGCTGGGATAAGGGGCTGTGGGTGAGCAGCGAAGGGCCTGGTACTGCAAACCATCGCGCCGACTTTTGGATTGATGCGGAGGGGCTGGTTAGAGAACCGCAAGGAGCGCTTTTTGCCGCTTCGGCTTTGGCCATGCCTGGACAACACAATCTTCAAAACCTGCTGCTAGTGACAGCCGCAGCCCGGCAAACGGGGTTGCCAGCAAAGGCCATCGAAGACAGCCTGCGCTCATTCCCAGGCGTGCCTCACAGACTCGAACAGCTTGGGCATATCCAGCAAATGAGCGTCTACAACGACAGCAAGGCCACGAACTATGACGCCTCCTGTGTGGGCCTCAAGGCCGTCCCTGCTCCTGCCGTTGTGCTGGCAGGTGGGCAAACCAAACAGGGCGAGGCTTCTGGATGGCTCAAGCAATTGGATCAGAAAGCCTGCGCTGTAATCCTGTTTGGTGCAGGCGCTTCAGAACTGCAAGAGCTGATCAAAACGTCTGGCTTCAGTGGTGAGTTGCATTGCTGCAGCAACCTCAACGCTGCTGTGACTTTGGCCATTCCACTGGGCGTAGAGCGACAAGCCGCTTGCCTGTTGCTTTCACCTGCCTGCGCAAGTTTTGATCAGTACCAAGATTTCGAAGCCCGCGGCGAACATTTCCGCAATCTAATTGCACCACATTTAACGGCCTAATCTGCGGCTAACTGATCACTAGCTTTAACTTCATAACTCATTCCTCTGTTCGACAATGATGGAGATTACGCTCTATTTGCAACGTCAATCCTACTGGTTTATCGATTACTAATAGCTAGTACAACATTAAACCTTCATGAGCTGATTGATTTAGCCCTTGAGCCAAAGCGCGAGGGCGCCCCACGGCCTCTAGCCACAAGCCACTCTCCGTTCAAGGCCATTGAGATCAGAGCAAAGAAAGGCCTTTCTTTCTCTTCAGCTCATCAATCTGGCGGCACCATAAAACCATTAAAGCAAAGCCAAGTGTGATTCAATTAAGGAAGAAAGACAGTAGAGAATTCCTTCCCTTGAGCTCACCTCGAAGTAATAAATAGAAACATACTGATCCATTACCGCATCCAACTAGACGATTTAAATTTGGTTTAATTGAGAGATCATTCTATTGACTTGATTGATCGGACTATCCCCACAGCATTCATTTAAAAAAGATGGCTGTTAATTCCTGGCAACAAATCCTCATTGAATTTCGGGCTCTTGGTGGAGTAGCAGAAAATATCGACCTCAGAAAAGGGGCCTATGGGAGAGGAATATTCCCTTTGGATCCAGAACTTCCATCAAAAATTCAAGTTCCAGAAGACTTGCTGATTAATGCTAAATACCTACACATTGACTCCAAAGAAATAAAAATCAATCGCGACTCTCCTTATACACCTGAAACAAAAATATTCATAGATAGTTACCTTAAATCTATTGCCTTTGAAACTTGTATATGGGACGAGATCAATGAGTTCGAGGATGGCCTTAGAGAATTACCATTAGAGGTTATTAAACTGCTTGAAAACTTAGGGGCTTTAGACTTAAAGGCTAGGCATAAAGGAAATTGGCAAGAAGTTATATTTAACAATTTTATCCAGTCTAGATTTATAGATTACAAAAACGAGAAATGCTTAGCTCCTATTTTTGAACTCGTCAATCACAATCATAATTTTCAGACATTCTCAACCAATGCCAATTCAGGAATTTCCACTGAAAAGGGAAAAGGGGATCATGAGTTCCTACATAGTTATTCTAAAGGCAATGATCCAATAAGGATATTTTTTGGCTATGGCTTTAGCAGCAAAGAGCCTTTTGCATTTTCTTTCCCTATCATAATCAATGTCTCCACAACTAAGAAACCAGTTCGAATTCAAGGAGGATCAGGAATAGAAGGTTTAATCCACTTGGAAAATCAAGACAATGAGTTGTTGCTTGATTATTTACCCATTGGCAATAAATTTGACCCTACTTTCCCAATCAGACAACTAACTGCAACTCTAAAGCCATTCCCAGAATACAAACCTCGGGAAATATTAAACAAAGCATTCACTTCCAACCAAGAAGAGATCTGCAACCTGCTATTAAAATTAGATCAATCAAATAGCAAAATAACTTCTTTACTTAAAGAAACTCTTTACTATCAATTATCAGCCATTGCCTATTACTGGTGAGAAGCCTGAAAGCTGCTCTAGAGGTTCAGCATTGTAGTGGAGGTCATCGAAGCAATCCTCCAGCTTTGGGGCAAGTGAAAGCCTTATAAAAGATACAATTGTGAATCAGCATTTATCTCTTACTAACCCTGATTAAATTGCTACTTACAACAAACATGAAAAGCCCTTGTGCAAATCATGCTCCCAAGAGCCATTGACAATGGCATCAGAGATATTGTCAAATTTTCCTAGGCAAAATTTTCTCTGCCAAATCTACATAACATCCTTCTAGTTCTCGTGGTGAGTTGCTTTGCTGCAGCAACCTCAACGCTGCTGTGACTTTGGCCATTCCACTGGGTCTAGAGCGACAAGTCGCTTGCCTGTTGCTTTCACCAGCCTGCGCAAGTTTTGATCAATACCAAGACTTCGAAGCCCGCGGCGAACATTTCAGTAGCCTGGTTTCATCACATTTAACGTCCTAATCAACGGCTAACTGATCACTAGCTTCAACTTCATGCTCATTCCTCTGTTTAACAATGATGCTACTGGTGCTCTATTTTTAACGGCAATCCTACTTCCTTTTCGATTACTAATAGCCAGGGCAGTATTAAACCTTAATGGGCTGCTTGATTGATTTAGCCCTTGAGCCAAAGCGCAAGGCCGCCACCACGGCCTCTAGCCGCCAGCCACTCTCCATTCGAGGCCATTGAGATCAGAGCAAAGAAAGGCCTTTCTTTCTCTTCGGGAACATCAAGCGAGCGGCTCCATAAAACCCTTGAAGCAAAACTAACAGTGATTCGATCAAAAAAGAAAGACAGTAGAGGCTGCGATCCCTTGAGCTCTCCTCGACCCGTGAATTCAAGCTTTAGCAAGCCAATGCAAACAGAGTTAGCAATCACCAAAGGCAAGCATTCATGACTCCCATTCTCTTGTCTGAGCTCTAGGCTCGCAGAAAAAAATCGAAGCATCAAAGAAGAGAAGAAGTCTTTTTTCTCTTTGCCTTGCTTCCAAACAGATACAAACTTCCAAAGTCCATTGAGTGAATTAATCTCAATCCCGCTGCCTTGCTTTCTCGCCGAGGCTTCAAGCTTTAAAAGCTCATGTGAAGCAGGAAGACTTGTCAATCTGCTTTCATGCTTGGCTTCGCGGCTAGACAAAGAACAATCACCCTCATACTAATCAATTTAATCACACCAACGTCTAGAGCAATAGTCAAATCAAAATCTATTGACGAATATAAGTGTCTATTTGATAACAACTCTCGGCCTAGAGGTAGCTAGCAAAAGGTTAACGAGCGACAAATGGCTTATCAAAGATATCGCACTTATGCAGTCTGAATCAGCTGAAGAAAAACTCAATCTCCTTTGACTTCAAGCCTTCCCATCCAGCGGCGATAAGACGTTGATTGAGGGTCTCTTGATCGAAATGCTTGGCTCCTGAACGGACAATTCGATTACGCATTGACTTCTTAACACCACTTCTCTTTCTCGCACCTTCTTGATCCATGACTTCCTTGTAGAGTTTGAGCATCTCCACAGGAATGGGGCTGCCATCAAGATCTATCCCTGCCTCAATCGCTTGATCAATTGCACCCGGACCAGAAAAATCCATCGGTAAGATTTGCAGACTGCTCGTGCTCATCATAGTGCGTTTAGAACTTGCAAGAGCGCAGAAGTTAGCAATTAAAAGCCCAGAGGGAGATACCTCATTGAGGCTCTACTCAAGCACTGCAATTGCTGAGACAACTTAACATCGTTGATATAAACTCATTTTTGATAATCTCTAGGCCTAGATCTTATCACTGCTACCACAATTAGCATTCTATAAAACTCATCGAGAAATGCTTTCAAAACACACCTTAGCAGCAGCACGAACATCAATTCCTCAAATCTGCCCCATGGCCAAAACAAGACAGACCGTCAACGAGTAACCAGTGAAAACTTCCTGTTGAAAGAGAGCCAAGATACTTCGGTAATCAAAAATCTTTAGCCAACTCAGGCAATTCATTAACAAGAAGTCGCCTCTATGATTTTTTGAGAATAAATTCAATTCTTGAATCAATTAATCGATTGAAGAACTAAATAGCAAATAGGGATTGTCGCCAATGAGATCAAAGTACTCCAAGCCACTAAAGAAGCCGCAACGTGTTGCTCCTGACCACTTGCTTCCGCTAACAACAAAACTGATATAGCTGTGGGTGTAGCCGCCTGCAAGACAAGGGCATTAGACATCAAAGTTGACAAACCAAAAACCTTGGCAAGAGTCAACATTAAGGCAGGAAGGAACATCAGCTTTATCAGCAAGCTAGGCCCAACTAATGAGAACAAGTTACCAATTCCTGGATTATTAACAGACCCAAAAGAGCCCAAACGGATCCCAACAATCATTAGAGCTAGAACAATCAAAATTCTGGATGGGGCCCAAAGAGCAGAGGTGATTTGATCATTCCATGGAGTCAACTGAACAAAAAATGCCCCAACCAATCCCTTCGTCGCAGGACTACTAGTCAGAACACCTAAAAGATTAGTCCAAGCAGCTCTGCCCTTCAATTCGGATGAGGAGTTTGCGAAAAGTATGGGTCCTAAACTCCATACAAGTAACGTGGAGGCAAGGTCATAACCAATACTAAAACTGAGTGCTTGACTTGGCAGAAGAGCCAATGAAACAGGAATCCCTAAATGGCCTGAATTCCCAAAGACACTACCCAAAAGCAAACTTCGATTACCAATAATAGTTCTGATTTTTGGGAAAGTTCTAATGACAACTATCAGCAATCCAATCGTAAGCAATGACATCGCAAGGGCCTCAAAAAGGCGCCAATCCATCCCACTCTTGAGCAGAAGACCCATCAGGCTTACTGGTATACCAAAGTTGATAAGAGGTGGCGCTATTTGAGATGCAAGTTCTGCTTTAAAGCGACCAATCAAATAGCCGATTGCCAGCAAAGGCAACAATTCACTAAAGAGTCGCAGAATCAACATTTAACGAACTCAGTGTAAAAAATTTATGAATCTTGGGCTGAGAATTTGCTTTTGAAAAAAAAGTTTCAAGAGGCTGCCAAACGTGAAAGATAAGAGTCTCTACTGCCTGCATTAATCCAGCCTGTAGCAATCGTTTTAGTGCTTTTATGATTCACTCGGCCACGATGAATATGAGATGGGCCTGCAGGGAAAATGACTAGCTTTCCTCGCTCTGCAGGTTCATGATGTTGCTGCCAATAAAACTCAGTACCAGCCGAATCAAGATTATTGCAATAAAGGATCCAAGCAAGCATTCTATGAACAGGCTCTGTTGCCTCATCGCTGATAGTCCAATCACAATGCCAGCGTTTGAAACCTTCCCCAGGACCATAACGTTGGATATTAAAAATCGGGATAACAAACAGAGACTGTTCTGGAGAGCAGTCTCTAAATAACGGACGATCCTTAAGATATTGATCGAGAGCAGCAGTAACACCTCGAACAATCACATCTGAAAGAGCAAATGCCTCTGGATCTGAGCTATCAATTGCAACAAGGCTGATATCGGTTGAAACTTTGGCTGGTTCTGCCTCGGATGAAGATGAGTTATTGCCGAATGCGACTCCACTATGTTGAAGATCAAGGCGCCGATCAAAGAATGACATCACCCCATCAGCAACAGCCTCGAAACCAGTGTTGCGATAGCAAGCAATCAGATCCAAAGACACAGATTTTCAATAGGGATTGGCATCAAGTTAATTACCTTTTCAAAGGAATGACTCTATAGCTAGATTAGCTAGAAAGGTTCATAACGAATAAGACCCCAAGGAAGGGGGCTAGCAAAACTTTATCCAAACCACCACTTTCTTTTGAGATCCCATGGCAAAACAAGACCCTAACTACTGGTTGATGAAAAGCGAGCCCGATGCCTACGGCATCGACCACCTCCAAAAAGAAGGCAACACCCTCTGGGATGGGATTCGCAACTACCAAGCACGCAATTTTATGCGTTCGATGCTCATAGGAGACAAGGCATTCTTTTATCACTCAAACTGCAAGCCTCCTGGAATCGTAGGGCTCATGGAGGTCATTGAAACCGGCCTGGTGGACCCCACACAATTTGATCCAAAAGCCAAGTACTACGACCCGAAGTCATCACCAGACAAGCCGCGCTGGGATTGCGTTCGACTGCATTATCTCGGACGCTTTAGCGAACTCCTAAGTCTAGAAAGTCTGCGGGACAAATACAGCGCTGAGCAACTACCAGTGCTTCGCAAGGGCAATCGCCTCTCAATCTTGCCGATTCCCAAAAGCACTGCCAATGATCTGCTGCAATGGCTTGGACCACTCCACTAAGCCTTCCTAAAAAACAAACACTAAAGAGCTGCTCTTGTCGTCAGACCAGATACCAAGAACATGTCTGGTGCTCGAACCACAAGCAAACTAACGACGCTTCAGCCAAGTAAGGCGCACCCTGCTGCCACTAACGAATAAGCCAGCAGCAGCATTCAAAATCCCTGCATCAGAGAATCGCTGCGAAACATGTTTGCCACGTAAAGACGGGTGATCTCTCTTGAATCCACCCCGTTCTGCACAAGGAAGCCAGCCAAAGCTGCTTTGATCAACCGATACTGATCCCAATTGGGACATGTCTCGATAAAGCCTGCCATGGCCTCTTGCAGAGGCAGAGGCAGTTCGGCCTGGAAGCTGACCACGCCATCCAGCCTGGCATCCTCTACAACCTCCTGGGATTGCACCTTCTGAGATTGCACCATCGGTTGTCTCACAGTTTCTTCTGCGATCTCTTGGACATCCCTCAAGTGCATCTTGACTCCAGAACACGACACCAGTTCTCCACACCTGAACCACTCCCGTCAAGACCTAACCAAAGGCCTCATCTCAATCAATCTCATGGCGAGAACAACGCCCTGACAGCCTTCCTCAGCAAGGCTGTCAGCATGCAGTCTCGATGGGAAGCAAGAACGATCCACGTCAAGGGGGCAAGCACCTAAGCAGACCTTTTTCCACATGCTTGAGCCGAGAGGGCGATTCAAGCCTGCAAGCTGTGGAGAAACTGTGAATTACCTTGTGCAGGCTCGGGGAAAGATCAATGATCCCGCTATCGATCAGCCTCTCTAATCATTGATCAAAGTCCCAGGTGGTTCTCATCGCAGTGGCCATCGCTTGCGCAGCAGGTACCGACCAACATCCTTCAGCGCCACGGGACTTCTCGCCATCGCCCTGCAAAATCACCTGCAAGCTCCAGCTGTGACGATCCCCATCCAGACACGCCCACCACGGCTGACGTTCCATCTCCAGGCAGACAGATTCCTCTGCCAGCAGCTGATCAACAAGCTGCTGATGTTGATCAGTGAGCTCAACAACCAGAGACTGCAAACAGTGCCACTCATCTTGAGTGAGCTCGATAGCCCAGCCGTCCCCTCCAATCAACACCGGAAAGGCTGTCCTAGCAGGGTCCCTGGCAAGTCGCCAGCCAGGGCCCTCCTGTTGAATCATCACCTCAGCCAGGCAGTAGATCCGGTTGGTCCTGCTCGTCGCTTAGTTCCACGATGGCTCGCTGAACCGGCTTCACACTCGATTCCTCCAAAAGGCCATCAAAATCATCGAAACGGCGCTGCTTCGCCCGAAACGCAATTCGAACCGTAGTGAGGTAGCGGTTGCTCGACTGACGGATGAGACTCTCCCCACGCTTGGCAAGGTCTTTGGGTTCCACTCCCGATGTGATCACAGAAACTTCTTATCTCTCAAGGTCACTGTAGGCGAGCGCTGCTCAGCATTAGGCCAATAGATCACTATGAAAGGGCACATGCATGGGATAGCTCCTTTGTAAAGAACCCGGCACCCGCAAAACAATCTGCCTGCCAAGTCCCAAGGCCGCCAAGGGAAGCCTCAGATGGCTCAGCAAGGCGCTGACTTCCTCCAAGTGCTCTGCATCCACACACTCAATCCGGATGCTCCCCCAACTGCGGGTCATGCGGCAATCGAGCAGCGGTTCGAGCTCTGCCTCAATGCAAGGGTCCTCTCGATAAAAAGAGAGCACCAGGCGCTGCAACCGATCCATCGCCATTGTCTCTTAGCCTAGTAATGACTACAACCTGGCCATGGCCATGGACATGCCCCCAGAGGGCGAAGAAAAGCTTCAGGTTTTCCAACAAGTTGGCACCCTTGCCATTGACCTTGGGAACACCACCACGGTTGTGGCCTTCCAGGCTGAACGTGCTGCCAGCCCTCAACTCCTCGATCTCCCACCAATCAGCCGTCGCCCAGGAGAAGTCCCAAGTTTGATCTGGGCCGGCCAAGGCAATGACCCCAACCCTCTAGTGGGGCAGCAAGTGGACGAAGCAGGCCTGGTGGGGCAGGGTCACACAAGCTTGAGCAGAGACTTCAAGCGCTGGATCGGTGCACCTCATCCAAGCAAAAGCGATGGCTCTTGCCTCTCGCCAGAACAGGCCGGAGAAATCTTGCTGCAGCAGATCTGGCGCCGACTCCCTCCCCATATCGAGGTGCGACGTCTTGTGCTCACTGCGCCAGTGGAGAGCTATCGCGCCTATAGAACCTGGCTGAATCAGGTCTGCACAACACTGCCGGTTGAAGAGATCGCCCTGGTTGATGAACCCACCGCTGCTGCAATGGGTGCCGGCCTACCCCCAGGCTCCAAGCTGTTGGTGATGGACATCGGTGGCAGCACCATTGATCTATCCCTCGTGGCCCTCGAAGGTGGTGAAGGACGGGCAGCTCCAATCGCCCAATTACTTCGATTTGCTGGCCAAGATCTTGAGGACAGCAGCAAACAAGCCCTGCGCTGCGCACGCGTGCTTGGCAAGGCTGGACTGAAGCTGGGTGGACGGGACCTCGATCATTGGATTGCCAATCATCTTTATCCCGACGTTCCGCTCTCAGAAACACTCCTCAATGCTGCAGAGAGGCTCAAATGCCGCCTTAGCCAGGTGGATCTTCGCGCTGAGGCCACCCAGCTGGAGATTGCCGCCGATTCAGAAGGCAATGAAGTCCTGCCTCTACGTCTCTGCCGCAGGGAGCTGGAAGAGCTGCTCATCGCCAGAGGCTTGCTTAACAGCCTGGCCAGCCTGCTCAATGAAACCCTGGCAAGGGGGCGTGGCAACGGTTGCGAACTCAAAGACCTACAGGGGGTCGTAGCCGTCGGCGGCGGCGCACAAATCCCCCTCGTTCGCAGTTGGTTGCAGCAGCAAACTCAACCAGCCCCACTCCTCACACCTCCCCCCATAGAGGCCGTTGCTGTTGGAGCCCTGCAACTCACACCGGGGGTCAAAGTTCAGGATGTACTGCACCGCGGAGTCTCTCTGCGCTGCTGGGATCAGCGAGGTGGACAACATCATTGGCATCCGCTGTTCCTCGCTGGTCAGCCCTGGCCAACAACCGCCCCCCTTGAGCTTGTGCTGGCCGCCAGCCGGATCGATCAACTGGAGCTAGAGGTGGTGCTTGCTGAGCCAGACATCAACGAGAGCCATGAGGTCATCTACATCGATGGAATGCCAACCCTGCAATCAAAGCCAGCAGAACGCAAACTGCATCCCTGGCCAGGAACCTGCCCTACAGCTTCGCTTGCACTACAACCACCCGGTCAGCCGGGGCAAGACTGCCTGAGGTTGCAATTCTCGATCGATGACGATGCCCAGCTGCAGATGGAGGGGCTAGATCTACGCAGTGGTGAGCGGCTAGGCAAGCAAAAGCTTGGCACCGTGCAGTAACTGATTCATCCACACCAACCTCAACGCAATCCAAAGGCAAGACGACCATGGGCTGAACTGACCTCTGTCATCAAGACGAACAACGCCGATGCATGAACACAAAGTTCACCAGCTCAGCGTGTTGTCCTCATCAAGGCAACTGGCGCAAGTAAACCCCCTCTTCTCCATCCACATCAGAGAGGCGCAATTCGATGCTTTCCGTGCGACGAGTCGGAACTTTGCGACCACAGAAATCTGGTTGAATCGGCACTTCCCGATGCCCGCGATCCACCATCACCAACAGCATCACCCGCTGAGGCCTGCCCCAGGCCTGAAGAGCTTCAAGGGCAGCGCGCACTGTGCGTCCGGTAAAAATCACATCATCCACCAACACAACCTCTCGCCCCTCAACGCTGTTGGGGAGATCGGTGGGTTGCACCATCCGAGTACCGACTCGACCCAGATCATCACGATGAAAGGTGGGGTCCAAACTTCCCTGATCAATGCGATGGCCAGCAATGGGTTCCAACTCTTTGGCCAACACACGAGAGAGATGCACCCCTCGCGTAGGAATTCCCAGGAACAAAAGCTCCCGGCTATCAGCAACAGACTCGAGTACTTGAGAAGCAAGGCGCGAAAGGGTGCGACCGAGCTCCTGGTCAGAGAGGATCTCCACCCGTTCATCACTACCTTTGTCGATCATGGTCGTGACGATTAAGACGTGAGTTTATGCCGATCTTCTCTTGCCTCCAACAACAATCAATGCGTAAAAGCTGACGGAAGTCAGCACAAATGCAGACCAAGACCAAAGGAAGAAGTAACTTCAATCTGAAGAAGTCCTTAATAAGCAATAGCCGCGTGTGAACATGCCCAGCAGCAGTTCCGGAAATTCAAGGCATTTCAGCCGAGTTGCACCTGTAGTGCTGGCGATCCTTGATGGCTGGGGACATCGTGAGGAAGTTGAGCACAACTCAATCCGTAGTGCTGAGACTCCAATCATGGATGCCCTATGGCATGCCTACCCCCACACCCTGATCGAAGCCAGTGGTGCCGCTGTCGGGCTGCCAGACAACCAGATGGGCAACTCTGAGGTCGGTCATCTCACCATCGGTGCTGGCCGGGTGATCCGTCAGGAACTCGTTCGCATCAGTGAAACCGTACAAGCCGGAAGGCTGGGGCAAACTCCTGCCCTGATTACCCTAGCCGAACGGTTGCGCAAGTCTGACGGCACGCTTCACCTGTTGGGACTCTGCTCCGATGGTGGTGTTCATAGCCATATCAATCATCTCTGCGGTCTTTTGCACTGGGCTGCCGCCGCTGGGCTCAACAAAGTGGCAGTGCATCTCATCACCGATGGACGAGACACCCCGATTCAAAGCGCGAGCAAATACCTACACCAAATCGAAGACACCATCAAAGCCAGTGGAGTCGGTGAGTTAGCCAGCCTCTGCGGCCGCTATTGGGCCATGGACCGTGACCACCGCTGGGAGCGCACGATCAGGGCCTATGAGGTACTCACCGACCCAAATCAATCGATCAGCAGAGTCACTGCCGAAGACGTTCTCAGAGCAAGTTATGCCAACGGAACCACCGACGAATTCCTAGAACCCACACGTCTTAGCAATAACTACTTCAAAGACGGGGATGGCCTCGTGATGTTCAACTTCCGTCCTGACCGCGCCAGGCAATTGGTGCAAGCCCTCACTCTTCCAGACTTCGATGGTTTCCCTCGAGCCAATCAGCCCAGCCTCGATGTCGTTACCTTCACCCAGTACGAACACGATCTCCCTGTAGGAGTAGCATTCCCCGCCGAATCACTCGACGATCTGCTCGGTCAGGTGGTCTCTGAACACGGCCTACGCCAATACCGCACCGCAGAAACAGAGAAGTATCCCCACGTCACATATTTCATGAATGGTGGCATCGAACAGCCACTAGCAGGCGAGGAGCGTCATCTTGTGCCATCCCCCCGCGTGGCTACCTACGACCTGGCTCCAGCGATGGCTGCTGACACGCTGACCGAGAGTTGTGTGAACGCGATTGAGAGTGGTGTGTATTCATTGGTCGTCATCAACTACGCCAATCCAGATATGGTCGGGCACACCGGTGTGATGGGAGCCGCTCAGGAAGCCATCAGCACCGTGGACCGCTGCATCGGCCGATTACTGGATTCGACCGGACGAATGGGAGGCACTCTGTTGATCACGGCAGACCATGGCAATGCCGAACTGATGCAAGGTTCAGATGGTCAGGCTTGGACGGCTCACACCACGAATCCCGTACCTGTGATCTTGGTAGAAGGAGAGAAACGCAAGCTGGCTGGCTACGGCAATTACATCCAGCTGCGTGAAGGTGGTGGCCTGGCTGACATCGCACCTACGCTGCTGCAACTGCTGGATTTACCTAAGCCCGATGCCATGTCAGGCTTATCGTTGATTCAAGCCATTGATTCACCAACGCCCTCTGCACGACTCCCTCAACCCGTTTGAGGCGAACGATCGCGAGCTGAAGTCAGAGCATGATCAACACATCCCTAGACTGAGGCCATGATTACCTCTGTTCTCTCCTGGGTCTGGGTCGCTTCTGGCGTTCTCTTGATGTTGTTGGTCCTGTTGCATAGCCCCAAGGGTGGTGGCATGGGAGGGATATCCGCTAGCGGCAGCTCCAGTTTCACAAGCACCAGCAGCGCCGAGGCAACCTTGGACAGGATCACCTGGACATGCCTAGCCATCTTCCTCACTCTTGCAGTGATCCTTAGCGCTGGCTGGCTCACTTGAGCTGAGCTTTGATTCCTCCGTAGGCAAGCAAGATCATTGCCAAAAGGATTGAACAAACATGTGATGAACCTCGCCAATCGAGATCGAACTCATCACCATGTTTTTGCATGCCAAACTGCAACTTAACCACTCCTGCACAACTCAGAAGCAAGGCAGCCAATGGAATACACCTCAAAGCAAAAAAGAAAGCTGAGCATGGCGACAGGAAGGGAAGCAGGCCTATCCAAACTCACCGCGATTTAGCATAGACATATGTTTATTCAAAAGATTGCCTGCCTTAAGTTATTATTTAAAATAGGCAATTGCCATCGATCAGCAACATACGTTGACCTAAAGCAGCAGCAGGAACGCAAGGGCCATCTTAAGCACAAGAGGGAACTCATCACTGAGCCAACAAAGAAATTTTAGTGATGATTAAGTAAGCACAGACCTCTCAAATCACACATCAAGTTATGGTTTATACAATAAGCAGCAAAGACAATGAAGAGAGAATCTGTGATGCATAGTCGGAGAATTAAAATCTGCTTCTGCGGCTTACAATGAATACAACAACAAAACGAAGGGAAGAGAAGTCAAGCATCAAAGCTTCTGGCGCCCAAAAGCAAGTCAAAGCTCCTTTGCTAAAATCAAGAGGCTAAACACTATGCTCCAAATGGAATTCAAGCTATAATCAAAGTGTCGGCGATGGCGACTTGCTCTACTGATTTCTTATCGAAAAGACATTTATCGGAAACCCAAAATGGCAAAGGCACCAGAGGAGAAAACATCAAAGGCGCCAGAAGAAAAGATCACAACCGATACAATCATCTTACTTCTTATCAGGATTACTTTTATTGTTTTTGACTCATTGAAAAGACTTGTCTCTCTGCTTAATGCTGGGGTAACGAAAGACACACAAACGGATGAAAAGCAAATAGTTCCCGCCAAGGAGTCAAATGATAAGCTAAAAGGATTGCTCAAGAAAGAATTGGTCGACCTAGTCATTGCCTATGAGAAAGAAACAGGTATTGACCATCAAAACGTCAAGTAATTAGCCAGTCTGCATCTCAGCGAGAAGTTGCCAGCCCATTCAGTGTCATTCTTGCCAACAAATTAGTGCTCCATAAAAAATCATTTACTCTGAAAAGCAAATGCCTCCCAAAGGAAAAGAACTTGCAACAATCATAGAGAAGGCTTCTCCTTTATATGATTACTGGAAATCACAACAAAATGAAGAAGCTGAAAAGGCGAGATTATCAAAGGCAAGCTCAAGCAGTCGGGCTGCATATCTATTTAAAGAAGAGCCATACAAATGGGAGAATCTCTATCAAAGTATTACCAGGGAGATTGCAAGAGGTGACCGAGACTCAATCAGAGGCCTAAGGATCATCCTCGATACGATCAACAGTTCAGAGAAAGAAAAGATGCTGAAAGCATTTGGCGACAACAAAATTATTGCCAGAGAGATGCTGTTACTGGTCAAACAGGAAGACACAAGCAAAACGTCAACAAAGAAGAATCTATTTAGATTTGCACGCATACTATTTGCGATCTTCACTAATCCATATGGCATCGAAATGAAGCGCCCAAAAGCGCACATTTACGAACGCACTGGTGCCGCTATCTATGCATTAAGGAAAGCGATATTATTAACATTTATAGAGTAAGTTTAGCTTCAAATCGATCTTGCTATGCAAGCATCAAGACAGCAATGATCATGCCTCTTGATCAGCACAACTCGCTCATCGTTGCTACCAGTGATCGTCTCCATGTCGAAAAAAAGCACCCAGAAGGGTGCTTTTGATCTGTTCTTGATGACATGTGACTTGTGGGACTCCGAAGAGTCCCGGCTTTGATCAGTAGTCGAAGTCACCACCCATGCCGCCACCGCCGGCAGGAGCTGCCTCCTTCTTCTCGGGCAAATCAGCAACGATGCACTCAGTGGTCAGCACCATGCCAGCAATCGAGGCCGCATTCTGCAAACCAGAACGAGTGACTTTGGCAGGGTCAACAATGCCTGCAGCAAGCATGTCGATGTAATCCCCAGTAGCAGCGTTATAGCCGTCACTGATAGGCCTGCTCTTGACGTTCTCGGCCACGACAGCACCATTGGCGCCTGCATTCTCAGCAATGCGCATCAAGGGAGCAGCCAGGGAAGCCTCCACGATGTTGGCACCGATCAGCTCCTCACCGCTGAGGTTGCTATTGGCCCACTTCTGCAGATCAGAAGCGAGATGAGTCAGTGTGGTGCCGCCACCTGGGACGATGCCTTCCTCAACTGCTGCCTTGGTGGCGTTGATGGCGTCTTCAAGACGAAGCTTCTTGTCCTTCATCTCGGTTTCGGTGGCAGCACCAACCTTCACAACAGCAACGCCACCGGCCAGCTTGGCAAGTCGTTCCTGCAGCTTCTCCTTGTCGTAGGTCGAGTCAGTCTCGTCCATCTGCTTTTTGATCTGCTCGCAACGCCCGTTCACCGCCGTCTCATTGCCTTCGGCAACGATCGTTGTGGTGTCCTTATTGATGGTCACACGGCGGGCTGTACCAAGCATTTCCAGCTTGGCATTGTCCAATTTAAGACCGGCGTCTTCGGTGATCAACTGACCATTGGTCAGCACTGCCATGTCTTCGAGCATGGCCTTACGGCGATCACCAAACCCAGGCGCCTTCACGGCAGCCACATTCAGCACACCACGAAGACGATTGACCACCAAGGTTGCGAGAGCTTCCTTCTCAATATCCTCAGCAATGATCAGCAGGGGCTTGCCAGTGCGGGCAATCTGTTCGAGCACAGGCACAAGATCCTGTACCAAGCCAATCTTCTTATCAGTGAGGAGAATGTAGGGCTCATCCAGCACAGCCTCCATCCGCTCAGTGTCAGTGGCGAAGTAAGGGGAGATGTAGCCCTTATCGAAACGCATCCCCTCGGTGACCTCCAGTTCAGTGGTCATCGACTTGCCCTCTTCAAGAGAGATCACTCCCTCCTTGCCAACTTTGTCCATGGCGTCAGCAATCATCTGACCCACTTCCTCGTCGTTGCCGGCAGCAATGGTTCCACACTGAGCAATGGCGTTGCTGTCACTGATCGGCTTGGCGAGCTCCTCAATCTTGCTCACGAGGAAGTCGGAAGCCTTGTCGATCCCCTTCTTCAAGGAGATTGCATTGGCACCAGCAGCCACATTGCGCAAGCCGGCCTTCACCATGGCATGAGCCAAAACAGTGGCTGTGGTCGTGCCATCACCTGCAGCGTCATTGGTCTTCGAAGCTGCCTGCCGGATCAGAGCAACACCGGTGTTCTCAATGTGATCTTCAAGCTCAATCTCTTTGGCGATGGTGACGCCATCGTTGATGATTTGGGGTGCACCAAACTTTTTCTCAAGCACCACATTGCGGCCTTTGGGCCCCAGTGTGACGGCCACGGATTCGGCCAGGATGTCAATGCCGCGCTCGAGGGCACGTCGAGCTTGCTCGTTGTAAATAATGCGCTTAGCCATGGGAGGCGTTGTCCTTTAAAAATGATGGATTTGGTCAGTTGAAAGCCGGTGTCAGCTGAAAGTTCAAAGTCAGCCGCAAAGCTCAGTTGACGACAGCAAGGATGTCCTTCTCGGACAACAGCACGTACTCATCTGTGCTGAGCTTGATGTCTGTACCTGCGTACTTGCTGTAAAGAACCTTGTCTCCAACTCCCACTTCGGGAGCCTGGCGGGAGCCATCGTCATTGCGCTTTCCAGGGCCAACTTGAACCACCTCGCCAACCTGGGGCTTTTCCTTAGCGGTGTCAGGCAAAAGGATGCCGCCCGCAGTTTTCTCCTCTGATTCAGAGACTTTCACAAAAACGCGATCTCCGAGAGGCTTAACGGTGGAGACGCTGAGAGAAACAGCTGCCATGGGTGTATTGAAAGAGCAAGAACAGGGCGACAAAGCACCACATAACGACCTGGAGTAGCACTCGTGGCCATTGAGTGCCAACCCTATGTGTGTTGATGCTTTGCCGACTAGTCGATACCTGTGCGGGTCACCGAACCCTGAGAAGTTCTCACCATGCAGTGGTAATGTTGCGCCGCTCTGTAAGGGCATGCGTTAGACACGCAACCCCTGCAAAACTCTATTTTCTTATGGCCGCTGCAGCTACCGCCACCGCCGGCACCAAGGGCGTCATCCGCCAGGTGATTGGCCCGGTTCTGGATGTGGAATTCCCTGCCGGCAAGCTGCCCAAGATCCTCAATGCCCTTCGCATTGAGGGCAAGAACCCATCAGGTCAGGATGTTGCCATTACTGCCGAAGTGCAGCAACTCCTCGGCGATCATCGAGTGCGTGCGGTCTCCATGAGCAGCACGGATGGTCTGGTTCGTGGCATGGAAGCCCTCGACACCGGCGCTGCAATTTCCGTGCCCGTTGGTGAAGCCACTCTGGGCAGGATCTTCAACGTGCTCGGCGAACCAGTTGATGAGCAGGGTCCTGTTACAACCGATGCAACTGCCCCGATTCACAGGCCATCACCAAAACTCACTGAGCTAGAGACCAAACCAACAGTTTTTGAAACTGGCATCAAGGTGATTGATCTCCTGGCTCCTTACCGTCAAGGCGGCAAGGTTGGCCTCTTCGGTGGCGCCGGTGTGGGCAAGACCGTGCTGATTCAGGAACTGATCAATAACATCGCCAAAGAACACGGTGGTGTGTCTGTCTTTGGTGGTGTGGGCGAGCGCACTCGTGAAGGAAACGACCTCTACGAGGAATTCAAAGAATCCGGAGTGATCAACTCCGACGACCTTTCGAAGTCGAAGGTAGCTCTTTGCTTCGGGCAGATGAATGAGCCCCCTGGCGCCCGGATGCGCGTGGGTCTTTCAGCTCTCACCATGGCTGAGCACTTCCGCGACGTGAACAAGCAAGACGTGCTGCTGTTCATCGACAACATCTTCCGTTTTGTGCAGGCCGGATCAGAAGTCTCTGCTTTATTGGGTCGCATGCCTTCCGCCGTGGGTTACCAGCCCACCCTTGGCACCGACGTTGGTGCACTTCAAGAGCGCATCACATCAACCCTAGAGGGATCGATTACCTCGATTCAGGCCGTCTACGTTCCCGCAGATGACCTCACCGACCCCGCACCAGCCACAACATTTGCCCACTTAGACGCCACAACTGTGCTGGCTCGTGCATTGGCCGCCAAGGGCATTTACCCGGCTGTGGATCCTTTGGATTCCACCAGCACCATGCTTCAGCCATCAGTAGTTGGCGATGAGCATTACCGCACAGCACGAAGCGTGCAGGCCACACTGCAGCGCTACAAGGAACTGCAAGACATCATTGCCATCCTTGGTCTCGACGAACTCTCAGAAGATGATCGCCGCACAGTAGATCGTGCCCGCAAGATTGAGAAGTTCCTTTCCCAGCCTTTCTTTGTCGCCGAGATTTTTACCGGCATGTCCGGCAAGTACGTCAAGCTGGAAGAAACCATCGCCGGCTTCAATATGATCATGTCCGGTGAACTAGACCATCTCCCTGAGCAAGCCTTCTACCTGGTTGGCAACATCGACGAGGTCAAAGCCAAGGCCGAGAAGATGGCTTCAGAAGCAAAGGGTTGAAGCCCAGCGGGGAGTGAGACATCTCCCCGCTAATCACTTTCATCCCCATTCAGTTTCTCCACGTCAAACCCAAGCCTCCGAACCATGTCTCTCACCCTCCGCGTTCTGGCACCTGACCAGAGTGTGTTCGACGGCACTGCTGAAGAGGTGATTCTTCCTAGCACCACAGGCCTGATTGGCATCCTGCCAGGCCACATATCGCTTGTCACGGCCCTGGATATCGGTGTGATGAGGGTTCGAACCAATGGGGCCTGGAACTCCATTGCCCTGATGGGTGGATTCGCCGAAGTTGAAGCAGACGATGTCACCGTGTTGGTGAATGGTGCCGAACTCGGCAAGAGCATTGATGCAACAACGGCTGAAGCAGAGCTGGAACAAGCCAAGGCCAAAGTGAGCCAAATGGAAGGCCAGGAACCCTCAACCGAAAAAATAAAGGCACAACAGAACTTCAATCGCGCCCGAGCACGAGTTCAAGCCACTAAATAAGCAAATCCATAGGCAGCTGCTGAGGACATTGAGTTGACGCTGCAGCTCTTACTCGACAGCGCAGACCCAAGCAAATGGGAAGCATGGCTTCCAACAGGTCTCTTTAGTGGCATCACAACCAACCCAACACTGCTGAGACGAGCCCAACAACCCTGCCAATTTGATCATCTCAAGAGCTTGGCTGCTGCAGCCGAACGACTGGGTTGTTTAGAACTGCATCTTCAAGCATGGGGAAAGCATGCCATCGAGCTAGCAGAATGCGGCGCTGCCTTGGCCCAATTAACGACTCCAGCTCTCACTGTTCACGTCAAACTGCCGATTACCCAAGCAGGAAGCCAAGCAGCAAGCACCCTTATCGCCGCAGAAATCCCCATCACATTCACGGCCTGTTTTGAAGCCTCCCAGGTCTTGATCGCTGCGGCCTTGGGCGCTCAACACATCGCCCCCTACCTCGGACGGATTAACGATCAAGGCCGTGATGGCTACACCGAATTGATAGCGATGCAACGAGCCCTAGAAGGAGTTGGCAGCAGCTGCAAACTCCTGGTGGCTAGTTTGCGCAGTCGTCGTGATCTCAGCCATTTGGCGGCAGCAGGAATCGACACCTTCACGATCAGTGCTGAGCTGGCTGAGGAGCTGTTTGAGGTCAAGGCCACCTTGGATTCTGCTGCTGCGTTTGAGCAAGACGCATGCTCTGGAGGCTGAACTGCACGCTCGCCCATGCAACCTCCGCTTCAGTCTTGCCATTAAAAAACTCCGCCTTAGAGGCGGAGCGGGTCTGCAGAATTCATTCGTTCGGCTGGCTTGATTAAGCCGTACCGCAAAAGGTGACGTCTGGAAACTTGAGCTTGGCTTCTTCGAGATTCTTACCCTTGCCCTCTTCCTGCCAGTAGTTGATCACTTCCGTGGCCTTATTGAGCACCTCAACGCGCTCGTTATCGGTGATCCAGCTCTTGCCTTCTAGCTCACCTTTAAGTGTTTCCCATGCATCTTCGCGAGGCCAGAAAAAGTAAGCCGTAAGAGGGCTGGGGCCACCGCCAACGATTTGATCAACAGCCAGAGCCACGTTGTCTGGCAGCCACAGAATCTTCAGCAAGAAGCGACCTTCATCGGCCTTTGGGGTATATCCAGAAGGCACACCATCAGCATCGATCGTTGCAGTCGCTAGAGCAGCACTGCCACCACGCATCACAGGACGGCCTTCCTGGGGCTCCTCCTTGGGTTGCGCATGATCCTCAACGACCTCCTTCGTGGCCTGAGGATGTGCCTCAGCCACCGCAGCGGCCGTGCTCGCGACCTCTTGATCAGCGGCAGCGCCTTCGGAAACCGTCATGCTCTCTGCGCTCAAGGAATCTGAACAAACAACTAACCTAGCAGTCGCTCAACACTCTCTATCCACTGAACCTGCAAGGCCTGCTGCTGTTTGACATCGACGGCGTGATCCGCGATGTAGCAGCCAGCTACCGCCGTGCCATCCAGGAAACAGTGCACCATTACAGCGGCTGGCGTCCCAGCGTCGCCGTGATCGACGCGCTCAAAACAGAAGGCATCTGGAATAACGACTGGGACGCCAGCCTGGAACTGCTCAGACGTGATCAGAAAAGCCGTAACCAAGCCTTAGAGCTACCGAGCCGCGAGCAGCTCATAGACGTGTTTAGTCGTTTTTATTTTGGCGGTGATCCCAATGGCGACCCCAGCAATTGGCAGGGCTTTATCCGCAATGAGCCACTGCTGGTTAATCAAAGATTCTTTGAGGAGCTGAGTTCGCTCGGCTTCGCCTGGGGGTTTGTTAGCGGTGCTGAGCCTCCTTCTGCCCGATTTGTATTGGAACAACGCTTGGGGCTCAAGCATCCGGCTTTGATCGCCATGGGCGAAGCACCTGATAAACCAGATCCCACGGGCCTGCTTCAACTAGCCAGCCAACTTGCTGGTAGGAGATTGGGTCAAGGCGTTCCAACAGTCGCCTACCTAGGCGACACGGTGGCCGATGTGCGCACAGTGATCCATGCCCGCCAGCAACAACCCGAGCAGCAATGGATGAGCCTGGCAGTCGCGCCACCCCATTTGCATGGGGTCGAGCAACAAGAAGCACGCAACGTCTATGAAGATCGACTGAAGCAGGCCGGGGCCGATCACATTCTGAGCTGTACAACCGATGCGATCGAAACCCTCAAAAACTAGTGAAGATGTCGTCTGGCCAGGTTCGGCCATCTCCTTGATCTCGCGTAGAGCTGCTAAGGAACTTGGTTGAAAGCATGGCTAATGCTTGAGCGCTGACGCCGTCATCAGCACATGGCTCGAGCAAAACGCTTACTACCGTCTGGCTGCAGTTTTCATATCACGCTGCGTTGCAATAGCAGGCAGTTCTTGATTACCAAAGCCCTTAGGCGGGATGTCCTACTGGCAGTACTTAAAAAGGCCAAGCAGAAATTTGCCGTGAAGGTTTAGAGGCTCTGCCTGATGGCTAACCACCTTCACTTGCTCATCAAGCCAACCAATGCCAAGGATTTGCCGAGGTTGATGCATTTGGTTCGCTTGGTATTCCGCCATGGCACTCAACCGCTTGAGCGAGCGTTGCTGGCACTTCTGGGAGGCAAGGGATTTCTCAACGCCAATCCACCCCAAAGATCACCGGCGAATGCTGAATAACTTGAGGTATATCCATGCCAATCCCAAAGCGACTGGGGTCAGGGAAGGCTTTTATGACCCCTATAGCAACTATGGCCACTACATCAGGCTGCAATCAGACGGCATCAGTGAATGGCATCCAGCCTTTTTAAATCTACCGGCAACGCTGGATGGATGTGCCAGGCGCTATGAGCGTTTCTGCCAGCGTTATCGCCATCACGCCAAAGCTGCTCCTAAATGCCACTGGGGTAGTCGCATGCTGAAACGACTAGTCAGTCATTCAAGAACTAGAAGTAAGAAGAAGAGGATTTCACCAGGCCAACAACGATTGCCATGGGATTGGGATGTTCTCCTCAATCAAATTCCAGACGAATGGCATCAGATTGTGGTGAGATTTAGAAAAACCAATGGAATCAGAGATGGAGATAAAACTCTCAAATTGTGGTGATTAAGCTAGGCAATATAAGTAGTTTTCTGGCAGATAAAGTTGAGGTTAGATTTGTCATGAATGCGAAAAACTATTGCTGATTGATGCCTGCTAAAGAAGACATCAATGCAACTTTCTGCAAGTCAATGGCGCCAGGTATCGGATGGCGTTTTAAGCGAATAGTGAGGTGGTTAATGAAACAAAAAGCCCCTATAATCACACGGAGTTTCAATCAAAAATCGCAATAGCAAAAATCGGCAACTAGACATGTGGCCATTTGTGGCCACTAAAAAAAGGGGCCGCCACAGTCTCCGTGCGTAGTCGTGGTGTGGCCACTCAAAAGAGTGTGACAGTCATCGTGAACCCTCAGATCTCGATTGGCTGGTGTTGCAGATAACGCTTCTATAGCAGGAGTCTTCCATTTTTTCTTGCTTGGTGCTCCATAGCCATTGCTGCCAAAGCGATATTTAATATCTGCCGTAAAGCGAGTATCAAAGGCTTCATCGTAAGAAAGATTGGTGCCAAGCGTTAAACCATTGCTGATGCTGTATGCGAGTCTTCCTTTAACACCAGAACCATCAGCATCATCGAGATCTCCTTGCTGATAGTAATAACCAACAGAGGCATTGAGATCAGGTGCGATGCTGTAGCCAATATCTAAGCAGTAGGTATCAAGAGCACCACCGTCGTAATGTCTGTTCAGCCTGTGTTAGTCATCACCAATGGGAACCAGTGCATAGGCATTGAAGTTCCAAGTGTCTGAGACTGCTTCTAAGCCTGCAGCAACCTGAGAGAAGAAGACCTCACGCTTATCAAAGATATTCACGTTGGTATCAGCATCACCTGTATTCATCGGCCGGCTCTCATAGCCAGCATTCACTCCATACATCCAGCTGCGGTCACCATTCAGCCAGCGATAACCCAAACGGGTTGATGTGCTGATCGAGGTACCAGCAACCTCTGTATTGATGATGCTGCTTTAGCCATCAAAATCAGAGAAGTTGGCATTGGCTAAAGCATCAATAAACCAAACGCTGTTCTCACCAACAGCAATCGGAAGAAAGGCTCCAATGCCGGCTTGATTGGGTGTGCCTGCTCCTTGAAGTGCTCCTTGAAAACCCCAGTTGAACTGCACAGCATCTTTGAGGTTGATCTCCATCACGCCAAGATCTGCTGCACTGCCTTCTTCTTGAGCAGCGATTGGTTGGATAGGAAAACTAGCTAAAGCGAATGCAGCGGCACCAGCAAGCGAGAAGGAGAGGCGAACAGAATGGTGCACTGGGATTGATACTTAAAAGGTCAATTATTATCTGGTTAATTTCTTGTTGCATCAACTAGACCAAATCAACTGCAGTAATGGATGTCGCCAGAGCAACAGTGATTCCCTGATCGCTTATCGCTGCATTGCTTCAACACTTTTCTCCGCTAACAATGTGAGCACCTCATTCCCCTGCTCACTTACCAACACATCATCTTCAATACGAATGCCGATCCCCTTCCAACGATCAGAAATCGCAGGTTGCCCGTCTGGCACTGGCAAACGGTCACTGACATACAAACCCGGTTCCACTGTTAACACCATGCCGGGCTCAAGATCCACCGGATGCTCACCAAGGCGATAGGCGCCTACATCATGAACATCAAGGCCAAGCCAATGGCCAGTTCGATGCATATAAAGGTGTCGGTAGGCCCCTTGCTCAATCAGTCCATCAACACTGCCAAGCAATAAACCCAATTCCACAAGCCCTTCGACAAGCACCCGCACCGCAAGATCATGCACGCGATCAGCAGTACCACCTGGTCTTACCTCAGCGATCGCTGCCTGCTGCGCTGCTAAAACCAGCTCATACAAAGCGCGTTGCTCTGCGCTAAAGCTTCCGTTAACAGGGAATGTACGAGTGATATCTCCGTTGTAGTAATCAACGAGCGAACAGCCTGCATCGATCAACACCAGCTCACCATCAACAAGCGGAGCATTGTTAGCGGTGTAGTGCAACACGCAGGCGTTATCGCCGCCGGCCACGATCGATCCATAGGCAGGGCCGCGCGCGCCTTGCTCAAGAAAATGCTGCTCGATTACAGCCTGCAGCTGTCGCTCATTCATGCCCGGACGCGCCGTATTCCTAGCCAGCTGATGAGCTTGCGCAGAAATCCGAGCTGTCTCACGCATACGCTCGATTTCCTCTGCCCCCTTGCGCAACCTCAACTGATGGATGAAAGGGCAAGGGGCGACAAGACCAAGCGCCGATACGCCGCTGCGTGGGGCCTGCTCGAGTTGCTTAGCCCACGCCTCAAGAACCAGCGGCTCCACCTTTGGGTGCTTCCCCACCCTGAAGCCAATCGCTTCGGCGCCTTTGAGGTAATCGCCCAACAGCTGAGGTAATTCAGCTATTGGATGAGCACGATCAGCCCCGAACTGCGCCACTGCTCCCTCGACACCCCAACGGAAGCCATTCCATACTTCAGTAGTGGGCTCTTTGGGTTGCACAAACAGCACAAAACGCTCACCTTCGGGCCGATAGGGCAAAAGCAAAGCCACCGCATCAGGCTCATCCAGACCCGTGAGATACCAGAAGTCACTGTTTTGACGAAACGGATACTCGCAATCGGCGTGATGCGTCACGAACGAAGCCGCTGGAATGACCGCTGCCACACCCCCCAATTGCGCCATCAAGCAAGTGCGACGCTGATGGAAGATACACAGATCGGTCACGGCAAGAGACACAACAGCATTTGGACGTCAGGATGGCAGCAGAACACCATGCAGGGGGAACCCTCCATGCCATCGTCCGCCATTAGCGGATCACCACTAATCCTGATGCCTAAGACGGTCACACTGCGTGGCCATGATCAGGACTGGCCAAAGCATTTACGACTTGTCGTGATCAACCACGACATCCTTACTCCCCCCCGCCAGGCATGAGCAACGACCTGCTGGTCTTAACGCTATTGGTCGTTGTCGTTATCACCGGTTCTGCCTTGTGCTCAGGTGTGGAGGCAGCACTGCTCACAGTAAATCCTGTGCAAGTGCATGAGCTGGCCGCACGGCCCCAACCAATCGCTGGCGCCAGACACTTAGCCCAACTACGTCAACGGCTGGGACGCACTCTGTCTGTACTGGTGATCGCCAACAACGGCTTCAACATTTTCGGCAGCCTGATGCTTGGCGCCTTTGCGGCTTATGTCTTTGAGAAGCACAACATCAGTGATGTGGCCTTGCCGTTGTTTTCGGTAGGTCTCACATTGCTCGTGATCGTGCTGGGCGAGATCCTGCCGAAATCCCTCGGCAGCCGCCTGGCCCTCTCGGTTTCCCTCTCCAGTGCCCCAGTGCTGCACCTGCTGGGCCTGCTGATGCGTCCTGTAGTGGTGTTGCTCGAGCGGTTATTGCCAGCAATTACCGCCGAGAACGAACTGAGCACGAATGAGAATGAAATCAGGCTGCTGGCAAGGCTGGGGTCGCAAAAAGGGCAGATCGAAGCCGATGAAGCTGCCATGATCGCCAAGGTGTTCCAACTCAACGACCTCACAGCCCGCGACCTGATGATCCCCCGGGTGGCAGCTCCCACCCTCGATGCTGCTGCCAACCTTGAAACACTTCGGCCTGAACTGCTCACCCACAACGCCGAGTGGTGGGTCGTGCTTGGCAAAGAAGTCGATAAAGTTCTGGGCGTGGCCAGCCGCGAAAGGCTGCTCACCGCCCTTCTGCAGGGTCAGGGTCACCTCACCCCTGCAGACCTCAGTGAAACGGTGGAATTTGTACCTGAAATGATTCGCGCCGATCGACTACTCACTGGCTTCCGTCGTGACAACAGCGGCGTGAGAGTGGTGGTTGATGAGTTCGGCGGTTTCGTGGGCGTGATCGGTGCCGAAGCTGTCTTGGCCGTACTGGCCGGCTGGTGGAGGAAGTCAAGCTGATGACGCAAGCCCCCCCCTCCACACCCGAGCGCTGTCACCTTTTACTCAGCCAGTGGGTCAAACAACTATCGCTGAGTAACCGCGAATACAACCAATTCGCTGGGGAGCTGATCGCACTCAATCGCCAACTCAAGCGATTGGAGCAGCGTCGCTTGCGCATCGCAGTGTTTGGTCGAGTAGGAGTCGGCAAATCAAGCCTGCTCAATGCACTGCTGGGCCAGAACATCTTTGCCACCGATGTAGCCCATGGCTGCACCCGTCACCAACAAGCGGTGGATTGGTGCCAACCGATTAATAATCTTGATTCTGTAGAGCTGGTCGACACTCCCGGCATCGATGAGATCGCTGCTGCCGGCAGGGCACGGCTAGCGGCGAGGGTAGCTCTGCAGGCCGATCTGGTGCTGCTGGTTCTTGACAGCGACCTCACCAGCGTCGAAGCAACTGCCCTCAAGACCCTGCTCAAAAGTGGCAGGCCGATCGTGCTTGTGCTCAACCGTTGCGATTGCTGGTCGCCTGAGCAGCGCAATGCACTTTTGGCAAGTATTCGCAGCCGCCTGCCCGCTGCAGCTCTCCAACTACAACTCCATGCTGTGGCCGCCGCGCCACGCGAGCCCCAGCTTCGTGCTGATGGCCTTGTGCGTAGCAAGATCTGCCCCCCTCAAGTGGAGCCGCTGCGCAAAGCCCTGATTCAGCTGCTGATGGAGCAGGGTGAGTTGCTGTTGGCTCTCAATGCCTTACGCCAGGCCGATCGTTTTTACCAGGTCCTCAAGCGAGGACGGTTGCAGCGCAGCAAGGCTGCAGCCCAAGGCTTAATCGGCCGTTTTGCCGCCATCAAAGCTTCCGGTGTGGCGGCCAATCCTCTAGTGCTGCTGGATCTAGCCGGAGGTATGGCTTGTGACACTGCTCTGGTCGTCAAGCTTTGCCAGCTCTATGGCCTGCAGATCGGCGGCCCTGCAGCCCGGCAACTACTCGGCCGACTCTCAAGCCACAATGCCCTTCTAGGAGGTGCTCAGTTGGGCATTCAACTGGCGCTCAGCGCAGTGCGTCAGTTGCTGCTGCTGGCAGTCCCCTTCACCGGCGGTTTAAGCCTGGCGCCAGCAGCCCCAGTTGCCCTCGCTCAAGCAGCCCTCGCCGTGCACACAACACGACGCACCGGCCGCCTCGCAGCACGAGAACTACTGCTTGGCAGCCAACGACGCGAGGCCCAACCAGCTGCACTGCTAAGGCGCCTGGCTGCCAACGACCCTCAAGTCCGGCGCTGGCTGATCGATTGGCCAGAGCTGGCGGCCAACGAAGCGTGCCAACTTCAGACCCTGCTTCCATGAGCAAGCATCAGGGCACCATCGCCCTGTTTGGCACCAGCGCCGACCCCCCAACCTGCGGCCACCAAGCACTGTTGGAAGGCTTGGTGGCGATGTTCCCAAAGGTCGCCACCTGGGCTAGCGACAACCCGATGAAACGCCACTGCGCCCCATTGGAGAAGCGAAAAGCTCTGTTGGCTACTTTGGTGAAGGCGATCGCTAATCCGCAGCTAGAGCTGATGCAAGAACTCAGCAGTCCATGGGCGATCACGACTCTGAAACGTGCAAACACTCGCTGGCCTAGCAGCGAATTGGTGTTTGTGGTTGGCAGTGATCTGGCCGGCCAAATCCCCCACTGGAAAGATGCTCGAGCTGTCTTGCAACTCGCCCGCCTCGCCATTGCTCCTCGTCAAGGTTGGCCACTACAGCTACAGCAACTCGAAGCCCTCGAATGCTTGGGTGGTCGTATCGAGCTGCTACCAATGCAAATCCCCGCCACCTCAAGTTCTGAGGTGCGCAGTCAACCCAAGCCGGCCCAGATCCCTGCAGCATTGTGGCCATTGGTTCTGGAACACAACCTCTACGGCCTCGCCACCAGTCCCTGATGCGCCTTGCTCTAGCCCAGCTCAATCCACTTGTAGGCGATCTGGCTGGCAACGGCGAAAAGATTCTGACTGCCTGCCGTGAGGCTGCTGATCTCGGCGCAGATCTGATACTCACGCCTGAGCTTTCCCTGTGGGGATATCCACCCCGAGATCTGTTACTTAGCCACAACCATCTCGTTCAACAAAGCGATGTGCTCAACCAGATGGCGAGCATCCTGGCCCGCGAAGCCCCTGATCTGGCAGTGGTCGTGGGCCTAGCTGAGCAAGCCCATGACCCTCAACTACCCCAGCTCTTCAATGCTCTAGCCCTGATCAAAAGCTCCCAATGGCAGGTGGTAGCTCGCAAGCAACTGCTACCCACCTATGACGTCTTCGATGAAAAACGCTATTTCCGCCCGGCAGGAACTCCGGCTGTGTTGGAGTTTGAACGCGATGGGCGTCGCTGGCGTCTTGGGCTCACAATCTGCGAAGACCTCTGGGTGGAAGAAGCACTGCAGGACAAGCGCATTGCCGGCCCTGACCCCATCGCATCGCTGCTACCACAAAACATCGACCTACTGCTTAATCTCTCAGCTTCGCCATTCAGCCAATCCAAAGAACTTCTGCGCCAGCGCTTGGCCGCTAGGGCTGCGCAGAGACTGAGCGCTCCGGTGATCTATGTGAATCAAGTGGGCGGCAACGACGAGCTGGTCTTTGATGGCGCCAGTTTCGTCGTCGATGAACATGCTGAGCTTGCCCTGCAATTGCCCACTTGTCGCGAAGCACTAGCCATCTGGGATGCAACCTCTACAGCCACCCATCTCGACATTCCTACGATCGAACCACTGGAGAAATTATTCCAGGCATTGGTTCTAGGTGTGCGTGACTACGCTGGCAAATGTGGCTTTAAACGTGCCCTGCTTGGCCTCAGCGGTGGTATCGATTCGGCCCTGGTGGCCGTGATCGCTGCAGCGGCCATAGGTGCCGATCAGGTGACATCCCTACTGATGCCTTCACCCTGGAGTTCAGCTGGTTCAATTGATGATGCCCTAGCCCTCGCCAAACGACTAGGGATGGCTACCCACACTGTGTCGATTGCGACCTTGATGACGAATTTTGAGGCCGCCCTCATCCCTCCTCTCGGCAAGCCACCCGAGGGCGTGACTGCAGAGAACCTCCAATCCCGCATCCGCGGCACCTTACTGATGGCATTGGCCAACCAACAAGACCAGCTGCTGCTATCCACTGGCAACAAATCCGAACTAGCAGTGGGCTACTGCACCCTCTATGGCGATATGAACGGCGGCCTAGCCGTGATTGGAGATGTCTACAAAACCAACGTCTTTAGACTCTGTGATTGGCTTGACAGCCCTGCTGCCGAAAAATGCCGCCAAGAGGTAGGACTACCAACTAAAGGCGAACTGATCGGTACGACAATCCGCCAAAAGCCTCCCAGCGCCGAATTGCGACCGAACCAACGCGATAGCGATTCACTACCCGACTACGCCCTCCTCGACCCTCTGCTTAAAGCTCTGATTGAAGAACGCCTCAGTACGGAGCAACTTGTCAGCAGAGGACATGACCCTGCCCTCATCGAGCGGGTGCAGCAATTACTGCGACGGGCCGAATTCAAACGGCGACAGGCCCCGCCCCTGCTGAAGGTGAGTTCACAGGCCTTTGGCAGCGGCTGGCGGCTACCGATCGCCGCCGAATAATCACCACAAAACCTGGTCAGGCTGTCCTGATGTCGCCAACCTAAAAGAAGTCATTGGCGTCCATGGACTCCTCTCTTCTTTCGGCCCCAATAGCCAGCATCGGGGTACCGACCGAAATTAAAGCCGATGAGCTGAGAGTGGCTCTTACTCCTGACGGGGTGAAAGAACTGGTCACCAAGGGGCTAGAAGTAAGGGTTCAGGCTGGCGCCGGGGCTGGAGCAGGCATTGGTGATGAGGCCTTCGCTGATGCTGGTGCCAAGCTTGTTAACCGCGAGGAGGCCTGGGCAGCCCATCTCGTCGTGAAAGTGAAGGAGCCTCAGGAAGAGGAATTCGGTCTGCTCAGGGAAGACATGGTGCTCTTCACTTACCTACACCTAGCCGCCTACCCGAAGGTGGGTGAAGCGCTACTCAATGCAGGCACCACCGGCGTGGGTTACGAAACGGTGCAACTAGAAAACGGCAGCCTGCCGCTACTGGCACCAATGAGCGAAATCGCTGGCCGTCTAGCCGCACAAGTGGGCGCCCATTTGCTCGAACGACCTCATGGCGGACGCGGCTTGCTAATCGGAGGCTGCACCGGCGTGCAACCAGCCCGGGTGGTCGTGTTGGGCGCTGGCACCGTGGGCTGGAATGCAGCCAGGCTGGCCGCCGCCATGGATGCCGAAGTGATGCTGCTAGACCGCTCACCTGAACGGTTGCGCAGCCTTGAGGCAAGGCGACGCGGCAGGCTGATTAGCGTTGTCAACAGCCGTGGCCTGCTGGAGCGACTCATCCCCACTGCAGACCTTTTGATCGGTGCCGTCCTGACGCCTGGAGGTCGCGCACCCACCCTCGTCGATGAAGAGATGGTGAAACAAATGAAGTCCAATTCAGTAATCGTGGATGTAGCGATCGATCAGGGAGGTTGTGTAGCCACCAGCCAAGAAACCACCCATACCCATCCCACCGTGACCATCCACGGCGTCCAGCACTACGCCGTCGGCAACATGCCAGGTGCGGTGCCTTTTACCTCCACTGAAGCTCTGGTGAGCGTGACTCTGCCCTACATCCTTGGCATTGCCGGGCGGGGCCTTGAGGAGGCCGTCACCGAACGTCCCGAACTTCTTTCCGGGCTCAACACAATTCAAGGCTCCGTTTGTCATCCGGGTGTCGCCAAGGCCCTAGGGCTACCACCAAGGCACCCAATGGCATGCTTACGCTAAACAGCCTGCCCCACAAGACCAGCTCTCAAAAACACCGTTTCGCGACGCTTTTAATCAGCATCACGACATTGGCATATCAGGGCTGGATGAGATCTCACTCAACCGATCCAAAGGCCTCTGCAGGGAGTCCTTCGCAATCCCCTCCCTGAGAGCCAATAGCAATCCTGCCGCTTCCGCATAACTACGAGCTCTCTGCACTCCGGATGTGATTCCCAGCGCCTCTGGCGTCACCTTCAACACGCTCGGGTTGGTCACGGTGATCAAAGGGACACCCCGCTCCAAGCAAGCCAACACCGCTTCACCGCCAAGAGCACCCTCCGGGGCCACCACTGCACCAAGCTGCTCAGCTCGCAACAGCTCTGCTCCTGCAGGCAATGCCTCTTCAGTTATGAGTGGCACAAGATCCGGTGCGCGGCTTAACCCCACCAACACACAGGCCAAAAATGTATAGCCCAACTCCTCACCAGCAGCACGTGGATCCAAAAATGGATCGCATGGCAGTGGAGACAAAGCCGGCGCATGAGCGCAAGGCAAGCCGAGCTCACGCACCAGCAAATGGCTAATCACCGCCTCGGCACCAGCAAGCTCATCAACACCACTGCCCTGGCGATAGGCCCTCAGAGCCTCGCTTTGAGGATCCTCCGGGAAACGGGCAACCACAGCGATTGCGCTGGCACCGGCATCACGAAGCTGCTCGCCAGCCCGCAGCAGCGCATCGGGCTGGCCTAATTCACCCCAGCTAGCCCCACTACTCCCCTCGCGTAAGCGCACCTCCAAGGGAACGGCTGTGGTAACCACTGGCCCGAGATTCAAGCCAAGACTGGCGCGACAACCCTCAGCGACCTGCCATTGCCTCTGCCGCAACTCCGGTTCGATGCCAGCATCCAACAACAGACCAATCCGTTGCTGACGCACAGGTCGCAAGCCAAGCTCACCAGCAGCAAAACGATCCAAGCTGTAGCCCTCGACGTATTGAATACGCGGGTCGCTCCAATAAAGCGCCGCTCCATTGATCACATTCGGATGGGTGATCAAGCAACCGCTAGCTGCTGCTAACAGCCGAGCACTAGGCAAAGCATCACCGGCATAGCCACCAATCTCACAGCCAATCCCGGTAGGCACCACCAGCAAGGTAGGCAATGGAGGCGGGATCGATACGCTTGCAGAGAGAAGAAAAGAAGGGATCAAAACGTCATCCCCTTACGTGTCAGAACTAACCACAACCGCCTCAATCTTCAACTTGCGAGAGTGGTCACCAGTGGATTCCACTGCTGTGATCGCCCATCGCAAGGGCTCGCCATATGCAGCGAGCTGTTCTCGTAACCAGGGCCGCAACTGATGCAAAGGCAACTGCGCAGACCAGACCAGCTCAAGCTGCATCACACACAAATTCAAGCTCACTTCAGATGCTCACCAAGCTGGGCTTCATTGAAGACATCCTGCCACCACAAAACTGGCAAAAAACGCTTTGCTCCGAGCCATCAATCTCATTGGTGTAAGCAAAGCTACGTCAAAAGCTGTGACAGTGATCCAGATCAAAATGCATCATGCTGCTCAAGCCTCTCAGGAGAAAGGCTCAACACTCAGGCCACCGTTGAAGTCACTCTCGAAAAACACCGCCAAGATCACCGCTCACTCGTTCTGCATCGCAAAAACTCAAACCATCAAAAAGCCGGTCTCAAAAGACCGGCTAACTAAAGTTAAATCAAGCGTAAGGCTAGGTACAAGACCCACCTACAACTTCCAGAATCTCCTGAGTAATTGCTGCCTGACGTGCCTTGTTGTAGTCAAGCGTGAGGGTCTTAGCTAAGGCCTTGGCGTTGTCGCTGGCATTGTTCATCGCCGTCATCCGACTGGCCAACTCGGAAGCCGCCGATTCCTGAAGGGCACGCAGCATCTGATTTTGCAGATAGAGAGGCAACAAAGCATTGAGCAGTTGCTCAGGACTCTGTTCAAAAATGATGTCCGAAGGCAGCGGAGGCTGCTCATTAGCAGGTCCAACACCTTTCTCAACTGTGAGACGACTATCTTTCGTCGTCAGCCGGAAGATCTCATCATCGGCTTCGGCGATGCCCTGGGGATCAAGCGGCAAGAGGGTTTGCACCACAGGATTGCAGCTCACAAGGTTAATGAACTTGGTGTAAATCACCTCGATTCGATCTGTGCTTTGAGAAAGGAATTCGGCTAAAACCTCAGTGGTGATCGACTCTGCATCGTCAGAGGTTGGAACTTGCTCAAGGCCAGTAAAGGTAGCCCGAATCGTGTACTGGCTTGATCGATTGCTGAAATAGGTGATTGCCTTGCGACCAATTAAGACAAGATCAACCTTGTATCCCTGGCCATTCAACTCGGCATAGCGCTGCTCAGTGCGCTTAATGATGTTGGAGTTGTAGCCTCCGCAAAGGCCACGATCACCTGTAACAGCAAGCAGGGTAATGGTTTTGAGATCGCTGGTCTTCAAGAGAGGCGCATCTGCCATCTCAAAACTCATTCGCGATTGAATGTTCTCCAACACGCGAGCCAAACGGTCGGCGAAAGGGCGACTTCGCAACACCTGTTCCTGTGCTCGACGCACTTTCGCAGCCGCTACGAGACGCATCGCCTCAGTAATCTTTCTGGTGTTCTTAACGGAAACGATCCGGTCGCGGATGTCCTTGAGGTTCGCCATGGATAGGGTTCTCCGGGTTTACCTTCAGGGTCAGGCCGAGGCCAGCATCGACGACTTCACCTCGTTGATGGCGGCCTTGAGAATGGTCTCAGCATCCTCGTTGAGCACCTTCTCAGTCTGAACTTTGGTGATGTACTCGGGCTTGTTGGTCTTGAGGTAATCACGCAATTCACGTGAAAACTGAGTGACCTGATCCTCAGGCACCTCATCAATCAAGCCTTTCACTCCTGCATAAACGATCGCAACCTGCTCAGCCAAATTCAGCGGTGCAAACTGAGGCTGCTTAAGCAGCTCGCGCAGTCGCTTACCACGCCCCAACTGCTTCTGAGTTGCTTCATCTAAATCAGAGGCGAACTGAGAGAAAGCAGCCAATTCATCAAACTGAGCCAACTCAAGCTTCAAAGTGCCGGCAATCTTTTTGATCGCTTTGGTTTGAGCAGCACCACCAACCCGGCTCACTGAAATGCCAACGTTGATGGCAGGACGCAATCCTGAGTTGAAAAGATCTGAACTCAAGAAAATCTGACCATCCGTGATCGAAATCACATTGGTAGGGATATAAGCCGACACGTCTCCTGCTTGGGTTTCAATGATCGGCAGTGCCGTCATCGAACCGCTACCCATCGCATCAGAAAGCTTTGCTGCCCTCTCAAGAAGGCGGCTGTGAAGATAGAAGACATCTCCTGGATAGGCTTCACGACCGGGAGGACGACGCAGCAGCAGTGACATCTGACGATAGGCCTGGGCCTGCTTGGTTAGATCGTCGTAGATGACCAAAGTCGCCTTGCCCTTGTACATGAACGACTCAGCAATAGCTGCGCCCGTGTAAGGAGCCAGGTACTGCAAAGCAGCAGGGTCGGAAGCGCTAGCTGCCACAATCACGGTGTAATCGAGAGCGCCCTTCTCGCGAAGCACCTCAACCACGTTGGCCACAGAGGCAGCCTTCTGGCCGACAGCTACATAAACACAGACAACATCCTCTCCCTTCTGGTTGATGATCGTGTCGATGGCGATCGCGGTCTTACCTGTCTGACGGTCACCAATGATCAACTCACGCTGACCCCTACCGATAGGAATCATCGAATCGATTGATGTAATTCCTGTCTGCAGCGGCTCATGCACCGACTTACGTTTGATGATGCCTGGAGCTATCGACTCAATCAAGCGACTCTCAGTGCTGGGGATGTCGCCTTTGCCATCCATCGGTTGACCCAAAGGAGTCACCACTCTGCCCAGCATCTCATCGCTGACGGGCACTGAGGCAATCTTGCCAGTGGCTTTGACGGTACTGCCTTCCTGAATACCAACACCCTCACCCATCAACACCGCACCAACGTTGTCGTCCTCCAAATTGAGGGCGATCCCTTCAGTGCCATCCTCAAATTCCACCAGTTCGCCAGCCATGACCTGCTCAAGGCCATAGACACGAGCGATACCGTCACCAATCTGCAGAACAGTGCCGACGTTGCTGACGGAAACCGACTTGTCATAGTCGGAGATCTGCTGCTTGAGAATCGCGCTGATCTCGTCGGGGCGGATGGAAACCATGGGAGGCGTTGGTGTTGAGGAAGAGGGTGAGAAAGAGAAAAAGGTAGGGAGCTAGCTCACCTTGGCCAGTGCCAGGCCAAGACGTCGAACCTGTCCAGCAACGCTGGCGTCGATCACCTTGGAGCCGACGTTGACAACGAAACCACCGATTAAATCTGGATCAATTTTGAGGTTGATCTCCAACTTGTCGGTATTGGCCACAGCCTGCACTTTCTTTTGCAGCGCAGCCTGTTGCTGCTCACTGAGTTCAGCAGCAGAGGTCACTGTGGCGAGAGCGATGTTGCGTTGCTCGCGATAGAGCTCAATCAAGCGCTCAAGCACCGCATCCAAAACGCCGATTCGCTGACGATCAGCGAGCAGCTTCAGCAGGTTGAGGAAAGAAGGTGTGACCTGATTAGCAAAAAGCTTTTGCAAGGCAGCCTTCTTGGCCTCCACTTCCAAAACGGGTGAGGCCATTGCCCCACTTAGCTCAGGACAGTCGTTCCACAAGGCCAGAACTGCCTTTGCCTGATCAACCACCTGATCGACTTCCTTGCGGCTTTCAGCCACTTGAAGAAAGGCCTCGGCATAGGGGGTGGTGATGGTGTTAAGCAGTGGCATCAGGTTTCCCCAAGGTTTTTGATGGACTGACTCACCAACTTGGATTGAGCCTCTGCATTGAGTTTCCCAGGCAAAGCAGATAGTGCATTCTCGATCGCCATACGGGCAGCTTCTCGACGCAATTGAGCGCTAGCACGACTGGCTTCAGCATTGAGATCTGCTGTAGCACCCTGCTTAACACGTGCCATCTCCTCAACCGTGCGTTTTTCACTGTCAAGACGAATGGCTTCCGCACGAAGCTTGCAATCCTCGCGGATCTGTTCTGCTTTCTGATGGGCAGCTGCCAAATCCTTTTTGGCAGCTGCCAAAGCCTCGGTGGCCTTAAGCAGACGATCTTCAGCATCCTGAAGATCAGCCATAATGGCGACACGGCGGCGCTCAAGGATCCCCCCTATAAAAGGAGGAAGGAATTTGTAGAGACCGAAAATAACAATCGCCAGATTGACAATGTTGGCGTCAAACAAGTCGAGGTTCAGGCCGAAACCACCCTCACTGGCAAAGAACAAAGGACTAATCATTTGGCTGCCAGCAGGCGGTTAACGATGAGATCACCAAGCTTTTCTGCATCACCCTTAAGTTGACTCAGGGCCGAATCCCTCTGAGCATCAATCTCACGGCGAGCCTTCTCCCGAGCTGCATTCGCATCAGCATTTGCAATAGCGAGGGCTTCTCGGTAGAGCTGTTCAGAATCCTTTTCAGCTTCTTGAATTAACTGCTGGGCAGCGATACGGGCTGACTTGAGCTGTTCCTTAAGCTCTAACTCCAGCTTCTCCGCCTCCGCAAGCTTTTGCTTCGCCTCAGCGCGACTGGTTGTGACATAGACCTCTCGTTCCTCAACGACCCGACCAACGGGCCTGAAGAAGAGAGCATTGAGGATGAAGGTGAGGAGCACCACCTGCAACGCCATGAGCGGCAGAGTGGCATCGAAGTCAAATAGACCTCCAGCACCGAACAGAAGCAAGCTGGTCATGAGGCGAGAGTGACAGCAGTTGAAGCAGGACTCAGAACGGAGTGAAGGCTGGAGGGCGATGAATGCCCCTGGGAAGAGTTCCGATCAACTCACAACCATGGCCGTGAGGTGATGAGAGCAGCCAGCGAGCGACTCCGGTCTGGATCAACCAGCGAAGGGATTGGCGAACAGCAACACCAAGGCGACCACAAGGCCATAGATGGTGAGAGATTCCATAAAGGCAAAAGAGAGCAGCAGGGTGCCGCGAATCTTGCCTTCAGCTTCAGGCTGGCGGGCAATGCCCTCAACAGCGCCGCCTGCAGCGGTGCCCTGACCGATACCTGGGCCTATGGCCCCGAGGCCTACAGCTAGACCAGCGGCAACAACAGACGCGGCGGTGGTAATGGAATCCATGGTTGAACTAAAGGTGTGGGGCGCTAAAACAGCGCGTATGGGGACCGAGAGGTTGATACCAGCGCCAGGGACATCTCGGAGATTGTGAGATGGGCCCGAACAAGCCGGACCTGCGCGCATGGAGTTTGCCAGACCGAGGGGTTAGGCCTGGCTAGATCAGAGTTTGATCAATGGTGCTCTTCTACCGCTTCACCGATGTAATAGGCGGCGAGGGTGGCGAAGATTAGAGCCTGAATGGCACTGGTGAACAGGCCAAGGAACATGACCGGGACTGGCAGGAAGAGGGGAACAAGGAAAACCAAAACCGCAACAACCAATTCATCAGCAAGGATGTTTCCAAACAGACGAAAGGAGAGTGATAAAGGCTTGGTGAAATCCTCAACGATCTTGAAGGGGATCATGATCGGAGTTGGATGGACGTAGTACTCGAAGTACCGCAATCCCTTCCGACTCAAACCGGCATAGAAGTAAGAGAGCGACACAAGTAGAGCAAGTGCCACGGTGGTATTGATGTCAGCCGTAGGAGCACCCAACTCCCCACTGGGGAGATGGATTAATTTCCATGGGACCAAAGACCCGCCCCAATTGCTTACAAAGATGAACAAGAACAAGGTGCCAATGAACGGCATCCAATCGCGATAAGCCTTCTCACCAATCTGGGTGCGAGCTAAATCACGGATGTAATCCCAGAGGAACTCGAGAAGATTTTGAACACCGTGTGGATCACGCTCCATCTTGCGTGTGCCCACAACAACAAGGGCAAGAATGGCGCCAATCACAATCCAGGATGTCATGAACACCTGGCCATGGAGCTGAAGATTGCCAATCTGCCAGTAAAGGTGTTGACCCACCTCCAGTTCGGCAAAGGGAAGAGCAATTGGCAAGAAACCCATCAGGCTGGAAATTCGGTGTCGAGAAAACGACGGTTTGAGGAGAAGCCGGCAAACCGGCAATTCAGTTGATCCAGGTTTGGTTCAAGTTCATGACTCAAGCAAAACCTGCAGGATCATGGCGGGCTTATAGAGCAGAAAACCGAGCAGGGCCGGCAGAAGCTCAAGCTGAGGCAAACGAGAGACCGCAAGTACAAGCAAAACGGGAACGAGAAGCTGAAACTTGCTCACACTCTTCGATCCGTTGCCCAGCTTGCCAACGCTGCGAGCTAAAAGCCGCAGGTAGAGAACTCCAGACAAAGCACCGATTAGCACACTGCTAGCGATGTGAAGATCGAAGAAAAGTGCGGTGACGGCCACCGCAAAAGCGGAGACGGTCAACGTTGCCAGGATGTAGCGCCGCTGTAGCTGCGCATAGTCGTCAGATGAAGCCGTAGAAACCACAGCTGACAACTCAGGATCCAGAGAGAGCTCAGTGTTAGGGCTAGCCTCCACAGCTGTTTCCAGTCCACCCTGTCCCTCCTTTGGAGGGTCAATTTCAGGCTGGAGCAGCGGGGATGCCAGCAAGGGCGCCGAGGCTCTTGGATAAAGGCCCGCGGAATCTATCATGTAGATGCAACATTTCCAGGCGAAAGCAAGAGCACCTGCCGCCGTTGCAAATCCCTGGCCAAAGAGCTGATCCGCTTCGAATCCCAGCCAAGCGGCAAACATCCGAGAGCTGTATCAGGCGCCGCCTCGATTGCCTTAAGCAACTCAACTTGCTCAACACTTAGCTCTAGAGGAGCCATCTCGAAATCCAGCAAAGACTGGCCAGGCCAGCCCCAGAGACAGATAGAAAGCTTTCCCGTAGCAGCAAGCAACTCATTATCATCTGTCCAACCCAGGGAGGCCTGTGGCCCCTTGGAGAGGAAGAACTCGAAATGACTGATGTCTGGATCTAGCTGTTCCATCAGTTGCCATTGCTGACGCTGCGGTAACGCCAAAGCCATCTCAAGCAATTCACCCTGCAACAGCCTTACTGGATCCCAAACCTTGGGATTAGAAAAACCCACAAACTCCAAATCAGCTGAAGCGACAAAAGCAAAAAGTCGTTCAAGGTTGTAACTCGTCTCCTGGGGATGGAGATACATATCTGCAAAGTTCACGTCTGCTACGCAGTCGATAGCCCAGCGCTGTTCATGATTAAGCCTGAGGCGGTTGTGCTCAGGCAAGATTTCAAACAGCTGCCGGGCCAATCTCAGGCCCTGCTCATCAGTGCCCACTCCCAGGGACGAAAGAAACCGCTGAATGCGATGAATTTCCCATCGACCAGCTTCGGCATAAAGGAAAAGGTGCAGCAAAGCCCCTGGCTTTAAACGGGATGCCAGAGCTTTGAGTCCAGCTTCCGGCTGTCGCAAGTGGTGAAGCGCACCAATGGAATTGATGTAGTCAAATTGCCCCTCATCTTCAAGCTCGAGCAAGCTTTGGTTCTCGATACGAACATGCGCCTGATCGTTGCCTCCGGAACGCTGCAAACGCTCTCGAGCCACCTCCAGCGCGCCGCGGGAAATGTCCACAGCCAGGATCTCCGCGCCGGGATTGAGATGGGCTAGGTAATCGGTACTAACACCCGTACCGCATCCGGCATCAAGGATTTTTAGAGGCTCACTACCAGCACATTTTCGGACAACAGAACCGGTACAGACCGCATAGGCCATATCCACACACCAACGCCAGTTGTATCCAGGCGGCGGCCCGTCCTGCAAAGGATCTCCTGGGTAAGGGAAGCGGTCATAAAAAGCACTGACAACAGGTGTGGCCTCATCGCACGGCTGAGCAGCAGAGGGCATCGAAAGGGAGCTGGCAACAACGCGAGCATTTCATGGCCTCCCCCGAGGGGAGTCAGGACATCCCCTACAGCACATATCCCAAAGCGAAGAAAGCTGAATCGACAAAATCAAACTCGTTTCTAGAAAGAAGATTGTGAAGAGCAAAAATCGAACCTATGACATCTCCTGAATACCCTTGAACTTCTCTTGTCCAATAATGTTTTAAGCAGTTTTTTGTTGTCAATTAAGACTTGGCAAAGTGCTATTAACACGTCTCAATAGGTCAACTTGACTAAGACCTCCCCTCTTGAGCAGCTCCTCCGTCCTATCCCGCCGGAGTCAAAAACAACGGCAAGGGGCATTACGGCTTAGCCGTAATGATGGAAGCGATCAGTTGTCTTTCTGGCAAAAACGTCTCCCCCTCCCCTGGGCACTCTGGCCCGCTGAAGGCCGTTTACTACTTACCCTTTTTGCCTTCTGGAGCCTGGCAGGGCTGATGTTGCTTGGCTCGGCTAGTTGGTGGGTAGCCACTCGAGAAATGGGAGAAGGTGCTTATTACCTCAAACGACAACTGATATGGATGGCTGCCAGCTGGAGCCTGCTTGGCCTGGCTGTCTCTACCAGTCTGCGCCGTTGGCTAAAACTTGCAGGACCAGCCCTCTGGCTCAGTTGCTTCCTCGTCGCAGCGACCCTAGTCATCGGTAGCACCGTCAATGGGGCCAGTCGCTGGTTAGTGATTGGCCCTCTCCAGATCCAGCCATCAGAACTAGTCAAACCCTTTGTGGTGCTGCAAGCCGCCAACCTGTTTGCCCACTGGCAGCGCATCAGATCAGATGAGAAATTGCTCTGGCTTGGCATCTTCGGGGCCCTACTTCTACTGATTCTCAAACAGCCCAACCTCAGCACTGCCGCACTGACGGGCATGTTGTTATGGCTGATGGCACTGGCCGCTGGTCTGAGGTTGCGCACTTTGCTGGCAACCGCCATGGCAGGCGGCCTGCTTGGCACAACCAGCATTCTGATCAATGAGTATCAGCGCATACGCGTGATCTCCTTCCTCGACCCATGGCAAGACCCACAAGGGAGTGGTTATCAGCTCGTACAAAGCCTGCTTGCCATCGGCTCCGGGGGGTGGTTTGGCGAGGGCTTCGGCCTCTCGACCCAAAAACTGCAATACCTGCCCATACAAAGCACTGATTTCATCTATGCCGTTTTTGCCGAGGAATTTGGTTTCGTGGGCTCGGTGATGATGTTGCTCTTCCTGATGTTGGTTGCTTTCCTCGGCCTACGGGTAGCTCTGAGTTGCAGAACCAACCAGTCGCGATTGGTTGCTATCGGCTGCACAACGATCCTGGTGGGTCAAGCCGTGATCAATGTGGCCGTGGCCTCCGGCGTGATGCCCACAACCGGCTTGCCCTTGCCAATGGTGAGTTATGGAGGCAATTCACTGCTCTCAAGCGTCATGATTGCCGGTCTGTTGATCCGTTGTTCCCTTGAATCAACAGGGCTCCTTGGTGGCAGATCCCCTCGACAGCGACGTCAGTCGATAGGGTAAATACCGTAATTTGATCCGGCTGAACCGGCTCTACCCATCCCTGCTCTGGACCTGGTTCTCTCAGATCTAGCCCGCAACGGTGAGCAAATGCTCAGCCACGGGCTAAGCAATCAAGGTCCGCTCACCCTGGCCCTCGTTTTTGCTGCCGGCTTTCTAACCAGCCTAGGCCCCTGCTCCCTTTCCCTACTACCCGTCACCCTGGCCTATCTGGCAGGTTTTGATAGCAATCAGGCCCCCTGGCGCCGCAGTATCGCATTCTGTGGCGGCATTGTGGGTTCCCTGGTACTGCTTGGCAGCCTTAGTGGTCTGATCGGACGGATTTACGGCCAAGTGCCTGGAGTGGTGCCCACCTTGGTAGCACTGCTGGCGGTAGTCATGGGACTGAATCTGCTAGGCCTCCTAAAACTGCCCCTGCCTGCAGGACCAGATCCAGATCTTTGGCGGCAACGCGTTCCAGCTCCACTTGCCCCAGTGGCCGCCGGGTTGGCCTTCGGCCTAGCCGCCTCCCCCTGTACGACACCTGTGCTGGCTGTACTACTGGGATGGATCGCCCAGAGTGGTCAACCTTTGGTAGGAATCGTGCTACTCACCTGCTTTGGCATTGGGCAGGTCCTACCACTGCTACTAGCAGGAAGCGCAGCTGCCATCCTGCCGAAATTACTGGCACTGCGACCATTAGGCCGCTGGATCCCCCCCATGAGCGGAGCCGTTCTACTCACGACGGGCGTTCTCACTCTCTTGGCCCGCTGGAGCTGAACCTATGGCCACCTTTAAACGCCTTCTTGCCTGGATCTCCGACCTACGAATAGCCATAGGCTTACTACTCGTTATCGCACTCGCAAGTGCCCTAGGTACTGCGATCCCCCAGGGAGAACTCCGAGAGAGCTACCTGGAAGGCTATAGGGACAAACCCTGGCTGGGCTTTGTCAACGGTTCGATGATTCTGCGCCTGCAGTTGGATCACGTTTACACCAGCAGCTGGTTTTTAGCGCTGTTGGCCTGGCTTGGGCTTGCACTGATCCTCTGCAGCTGGCGAAGACAATGGCCTGCTCTGCAAGCAGCTCTGCAATGGATCGACTACCAGGAGCCGCGTCAATTAAGCAAACTGGCCATCGCCGAAACAATCTCAAGCCCACCCAAAAACGAAAGTATCGACAAACTGGCAGCCCATCTCCATCAACAGGGATGGCAAGTCCAACAACAGCCTGGCAGGCTTGCCGCTCGGCGCGGGATTATCGGCCGAGCAGGGCCAATGCTTGTGCATCTGGGCCTAGTGCTGCTGATGCTAGGGGCCGTCTGGGGTTCCTTGGGTGGAAATCGTTTGGAGCAATTCCTCGCCCCGGGGCGTTCCCTCGACTTGTTAAACCGTGATGGGAACAGCCATCTCAAACTCACCCTGACAAACTTTGGAATTGAAAGAGACCCAGCGGGTCGACCTGAACAGTTTCGCTCACAACTAGAGCTGCTTGAGCCTGGTCAAGACACTGCCAAGCTGCACGAAGTCAGTGTCAACCATCCACTGCGCTTCAATGGCTTAACTGTCTATCAAGCAGACTGGTCTCTAGCTGCCATCACACTGCAACTTGGCCGCAGCCCTCAGCTGCAGCTGCCTCTGCGCACTTTCCCAGAACTGGGTGAACAGGTCTGGGGGCTCGTACTACCGACCAATCCTGATGGCAGCGACCCAGTCCTTCTGAGCCTCACCAGCGAAGCAGGGCCAGTACAAGTGTTCGATGCCACCGGTGAGCGATTGGCCAGCCTGCGACCAGCAGGTCCAACCGCAGAAGTGAAGGGAATACCAATCCGCGTCGTCGATGTTCTACCCGCCAGCGGCCTGCTTCTCAAGCGCGATCCGGGCGTGCCTCTGGTCTACATCGGTTTCTTGATCACCCTGGTGGGTGGGGGGCTGAGCATGATTGCCACACGCCAACTCTGGGCGGTAGGCGACCCTGAGAATGAATGCCTACACGTTGGCGGTCTCTGCAACCGCAATCTGACCGGCTTCGCTAATGAGCTGCCCAGCCTGCTTGCAGCAGCAATACCACAGCAATAAGAATCAATATTTACAATATTGCCAATATTTTTTCAATCCTCTGGCCTTAGATCAACCAGCACAAGGAAAGCCAAATAAACCTAGATTACTGTAAACAGTTTTCATTTAAATGGTTATTCCAAAACCATTTAAATCTTGGCCTTACCCTTTCTTTAAGCATGCCTTAAAGGAGCATTCTTCTTGGTTGATGATTTTCAAATCACACTCTTGCATTCAAAAGCGCCTCCGCACCAATCTTATTTTCTATCAATCCATTATCACCTTTCTTACCATCACCATAGTGATTCAAGGTGCAAATATTATGAAGTTCTGCATTGTAGTCTTTATTAGTTGCACCGTCATTGACCAACAAGGGATTGCTAATGCTTGAGAATAGTTATTCTGCTGCCTGAGTGTTCTATTGTTGCATGATTTACATAGCAATCATCAATGCAATAAGCATTTTTGACTGAGACACTTGGATCAGTATTAATTGTACTGCCAGCATGATTTGGATGAGGTGCAAGTGGCTTGCTCGCCATCATCAAGCCATAAGACTCTTTAGCAAAATTACGCTATCAATCTGACTGGGCATAAAACCAGCCATCTCTATTGCTTAAGCGACTAACAGGGCTGACGACTGCCATAGCTAACCCGCACCACCGTATGCACATTGCCGCGCGGATTGAAATCTGCTTCTAATTGCATCCAGACCGGATTACAGGCGACAACCAAATCATCAAGGATCTTGTTTGCGGCCTCCTCATGTGAAATCGTGCAATTCCGATAGCTATTCACATAGAGCTTGATCGCTTTGAGCTCAATCACTCTCGGGCCTGGCTGATAAAGCAGACGTAGCACAGCAAAGTCGGGATACCCAGAGAACGGACATTGACAGGTGAACTCAGGCAACTCAATTGAGATCTCATAGGGCCGCTCAGGCCTCGGATTGTCAAAGCAGATCAGCTCACCCTCAGCAATCACCCGTTCGCCATAGAGGGGTTTAGATGCCTGCGCTTGAGTACTGCTCACGGGGATGGAACGATGCCTAAAACGGACCCTAGATCTCGACTCCTAGCTTGGCCTTAGAGAAGAAAGAATCTGCTTTGGAGTCAACGGAAACCGCAGCAACGCTCATCAAAGCCCCAATTTAAGGAACTCTTCAGATAACAAAGTCGAAAATGTTCACCATGAACAGCGTGATCGCTGTAAAAAGGAATTGAAGGACAAAACGTTGAGCTAGGTCATCGCATCGTCGTTGATCCATAAGCCGGAAGTAGCCCTCCGCAAGGCGAAGCAACGCTCCTTTCCACGAAGCGGCACCTCTGCCATCAAGGCAAGAAACCCCATCCCTTCGAGGCTCATCCCATGACCACTCAAGAACGCACCTATCGCGGCGTCACCTACAAGACTGCTGACCACGAGCAGCTCAGTAACAGCGCCGTGAAGCATGTCTACCGCGGACAGCGCTATGAGGCTCCCCTCAAGCATGACGCACGACCTGCTGATACCGAGGTGGAGCTCAATTATCGCGGCCAGGTCTACCATCACCGCCAAAATGACGCCGCAACAAGCTGCAACAGCTAAATCGGTAACAACAGCCACAACCCAGGCCCGTTGAAAAAGCCCTAATGGGTTCACTCACGGGCCCAGTTCATGGACATCTGGTTAATCGGTACTGGTGACAGCATCCAGATCCGCCCTGCCAGCATCCACGGAATGCTCTGGCTACAGACCCATTTTGAAGATGCCCACTGGGATGCGCTTGCTTCAAGCCAAGTCAGACTTCCTCAATTGGACGCGGAGGCCCTTTCCCAGGATGCAAAGAACGCAGGAATGAGCCTCGGACATCTATCTGCCCTATCAGTTCCAGGCCGTTTCTGACACACTTCCTTTATCTCTGAACGAGCAACATCAAGCCGTCATGAAGAAAGTCGAGGCGATTGTCCGTCCCTTCAAGCTTGAGGACGTCAAGCTTGCATTAGTCAATGCCGAGATCATCGGCATGACTGTGAGTGAAGTGAGAGGCTTCGGACGCCAGAAAGGCCAAGTTGAGCGCTATCGGGGCTCGGAATTCACCGTTGAATTCCTGCAGAAGTTAAAGGTCGAAGTGGTCGTCGACGACGACAAGGTGGAAGCTGTCGTGAACGCCATTGCAGAAGCTGCCAAAACAGGCGAAATCGGTGACGGCAAGATTTTCATCTCTCCAGTGGATTCCGTAGTACGTATCCGTACCGGCGAGCGTGACAGCAAGGCCCTCTAGGCCAACGTCTGAGCCACAAGTCTCTCAAGAACTGGAAGATCTACGAGGGTCTCGTCACCCAGCCAGAGCAGGTATTCATGATTACCCGCCGGTCCAGTGATCGGAGAGGCGATAAGTCCCTTGGGCCACCAACCCAAGGACCTTGATGTATCGATCACGCTCTTCAAGGCATCCACATGGGCCAAGGCATCCCTGACCACTCCACCTTTACCCACCCGCTCACGCCCAACCTCAAACTGGGGCTTCACCAGCAGCACTGCCTCCGAGTGGTCTGGCTTAAGTAGTTTCTTGATGGCAGGCAGCACAAGCCGCAAGGAGATGAAGGCAAGATCAGCAACAGCAAGGCTCGGTAAAGGCTCCTCAGCCCCGTAGAGCTGATCAGGGCTGAGGGTGCGCAGGTTGGTGCGCTCTCTGAGCACCACACGAGGATCGTTGCGCAAATCCCAGGCCGTCTGGCCATAGCCCACATCGATTCCATAAACCCGAGCGGCACCATGCTGCAACAGGCAATCGGTGAAACCTCCTGTCGAGATGCCGCCATCCAGGCACACTCTTCCCTCAACATTGAGAGGAAACTCCCGCAGAGCGCCCAGCAACTTTTCCCCGCCACGAGACACGAATCTCGGTGGCTGCTCAACCTGAAGCTCAAGCTCCTGCGACACCTCATGACCAGGCTTATCAAGCAGCTGGCCATTACCATCTCGCACCTTGCCGGCGCGGATCAGCTGCTGAGCTTGATGGCGAGAACTCGCCAAGCCCTTCATCAGCAGCTGCAGATCAAGACGCTGTTTGTGGGACATTTCGTCATAAAAGCAGACTTGAAAACGAAACAAAAACCTCTTAACTACCGCAAAAAGCGAAAGCTTCCGAGAAGATCACCGCAACTCGCCCGCAAGGACGTGTCTCAAGGCCAACCTCCACAACCCATAGCTCTCCATCGGTACCAAAGCCGCAGCAATCACCATGTTGTTCCTCAAAAGCAACTCGCCACAGTGCTGGAGCTACTTCCGCCGGGCAGCTTTGTGACCCTTGAAAATCAACCCAACGATCTACCGCCATTCCAATTGATCCAATGCAAAGGTGGCCGTTGCTGGGTACGGCAACAGGCCTGGGGGCAACATGTTCATTGGGAAGTTGAACACCGCCGACTCAAGTCAGCCTGAATCCAAAGACTTAAGTTCAAGAATCAACCGCCCATCTGTGAGCCCTTGATCGAGCGCTACACACTGCCCGAAATGGGCGAGATTTGGACCGAAAGGGCCAAGTATCAAAGCTGGCTAGATGTAGAGATCGCCGCTTGTGAGGCCAACTGTCAACTGGGGAAGATCCCAGCGGCTGAAATGCAGCAGATTCGTGAACGCGCAACCTTCGACCCACAGCGCATCTTGGAGATTGAGGCAGAGGTTCGCCACGACGTCATCGCCTTCCTGACCAACGTTAATGAACACGTAGGAGATGCCGGCCGCTACATCCACGTCGGCATGACCAGCAGCGATGTGCTGGATACGGGTCTGGCCCTGCAGTTAAAAAACTCTGTGGCATTGCTACAACAAGAACTGGGCAGCCTTCAAGAGGCGATCCGCAGCTTGGCAGTGAAGCACAAGGGCACAGTCATGATCGGCCGCTCCCATGCCATCCATGGCGAACCCATCACCTTCGGTTTCAAACTGGCCGGTTGGCTAGCAGAAACAATGCGCAATGCCGAGCGACTGGAAAGGCTGGAGAGGGATGTGGCTGTAGGCCAGATCAGTGGCGCCATGGGCACCTACGCCAATACCGATCCAAAGGTTGAGCAGCTCACATGCGAGCGCCTTTGCCTCATCCCAGACACCGCTAGTACCCAGGTCATCTCTCGCGATCGTCATGCGGACTATGTACAGACCCTGGCATTAGTGGGGGCGTCTCTAGATCGATTCGCGACAGAGATCCGCAACTTGCAGCGAACCGATGTACTGGAAGTGGAGGAGAGCTTTGCTAAAGGACAAAAGGGAAGTTCGGCGATGCCACATAAACGCAACCCGATTCGGGCTGAGCGGATTAGTGGTCTTGCAAGGGTCCTACGCAGCTATGTCGTCGCAGCACTCGAAAACGTGGCCCTCTGGCATGAGCGTGATATCAGTCACAGCTCCACTGAGCGAATGATGCTGCCGGATTGCTCCGTCACACTCCACTTCATGTTGCGAGAGATGACCCAAGTCGTGCAGGGCCTTGGTATCTACCCAGCAAACATGCGTCGCAACATGAATATCTATGGCGGCGTGGTGTTCAGTCAGCGGGTGCTATTGGCGCTTGTTGAGAACGGCATGAGCAGAGAAGATGCCTACAGTGTTGTCCAGCGCAACGCCCATGCTGCGTGGAATACCGAAGGGGGTAACTTCCGCGCCAATCTTGAGGCCGATCCTGAAGTATCGACCCTTCTCAATGCCAAGGCGCTAGCCGAATGCTTCAGCACAGAGCTACACCAAGCCAACCTGGACGTGATCTGGCAACGACTCGGACTCTGAATCCGATGTTCTGGACGTCTAAACCGATTGGAATGGTTCGAGTCGTTTAAGTCTCGCCAGACTTTTTAGCATCATTGAATGGGTTCTACCGCGCTCTCAAACCCCACAAAACAAGTGAAGGTCAATGTGATCTGCTTCTACCCCTTGCCGACAACATGATGGCTGACCTGATGCGTATCGAACACGACAGCATGGGCACTGTTGAGGTGCCCGCTGGGGTTCTCTGGGGTGCACAAACCCAGCGATCGCTCATTAACTTCGCCATCAGCACAGACCGCATGCCAGTCGAACTGATCCATGCATTGGCATTAATCAAACAGGCTGCCGCCAGCGTGAACTGTCGCCTGGGTGTGCTCGATGAAATCCAGCGGGATCAAATTATCAAGGCCGCCTCTGCTGTTGCATCCGGTCTTCACGACGATCAGTTTCCACTGAGGGTGTGGCAGACCGGTAGCGGTACCCACACAAACATGAATGTCAACGAGGTAATTAGCAACCTGGCGTCTCAGGCAAACGACGAACCCCTAGGTAGCCATAGGCCGGTGCATCCAAACGATCATGTCAATCGATCCCAGTCCACCAATGACGCCTTCCCTACAGCTATACATATCGCCGCAGTCCAGGGGATCACCAAAAACTTGCTGCCTGAACTGGAGCGATTGATCGCAGCCTTTGCCCGAAAAAGCGATGCCTGGAGTGACATCATCAAAATCGGTCGCACTCATCTACAGGATGCCGTACCTCTCACCCTTGGTCAGGAGGCCTCTGCGTGGCGGGATCAAATTGCCTCAGCCCATAGTCGTATTCAGTCAAGCCTGATAGAGCTCTACCCCCTGCCGCTTGGAGGCACCGCCGTGGGGACTGGCCTCAACGCCCCAGCTCGCTTCGGTCAAGAAACAGCTGCGCAACTTGCCAGCATCACAGGCCTGCCATTCAGCTCAGCGAAAAACAAGTTCGCCGTGATGGCGAGCCATGACGGGTTAGTGAATGCAATGGCTCAGTTGCGCATGTTGGCGGTTGCCCTATTCAAGATCTCCAATGATCTGCGCCTACTGGCCTGTGGTCCAAGGGCCGGCCTGGCAGAGCTGCATCTACCTGAGAATGAGCCGGGAAGCTCGATCATGCCTGGGAAAGTCAACCCCTCTCAATGCGAGGCCATGGCCATGGTCTGTTTACAGGTCATCGGGCTTGATTCAGCCGTGACCATGGCAGGAGGGAGTGGTCATCTCCAAATGAACGTCTACAAACCCCTGATTGGCTTCAACCTGCTTCACAGCATTGAATTGCTACATGACGCCTGCCGCAATTACCGGCTGGCAATGGTGCAAGGGATTCAACCAAACCGAATCAAGATCCAGCATGATCTAGAGCAATCGCTGATGCTAGTGACAGCTTTAGCCCCAGAAATCGGTTACGACAAAGCCAGTGAGATTGCCCACCTCGCCCATGAGAAGGGATTCAGCCTGCGTGAAGCAGCACTAAAACTCGGCTATGTGAGCAAAGAAGACTTCGATCGCATTGTTAATCCGGCATTGATGACATCTGCTCGGCTGTGACCCCCCGATGACATCAAATTCTGGCGAATCAAGAAGCATCCAGAGCCAGAGTTCCGCACAGCAACGAATCAGCAATCTTCATGGTCAAGCCCAGCGCGCCCGCCGGGGTTGGCGACCCTGGATGCTCTTTCTAGTTTGCTCCCTTTTCTATTTCTACGAGTTCTTCGCACGAGTCGCACCAGGCGTCCTACAACCCGAATTGATGCGGGTCACCGGCTCGAGCCAAGGAGAGTTTGGTCTCGCCATGGGAATGTATTTTCTCGCATACGCTCCTTCACAGCTTCTTGTAGGCCGCCTTCTCGATCGCTTCGGAGTCCGTGCCGTCGTTGCCCCAGCGGCACTTGTCGTAGCCCTGGGTTGTCTGCTCTTTGCCAGCACCAACAATGTGGTGGTGCTGGGACTAGGGCGCTTGATGCAGGGATTGGGCAGTTCAGTTGCTTATCTCGGCGTCATCTATCTCGCCATGATCTGGTTCCCGCCAAAACGCCATGGGATGGTCCCGGGTTTAACCGTAGCGATGGGCACTCTGGGCGCATCTTTCGCTCAATACCCACTTCTGATTCTGACGAAGTCATGGGGTTGGCGCGTCCCTTTGCTGGTTTGTACAGGGGCGGGTCTGATCATCGCTCTCATGCTGTGGAAACTCCTACCCAAGCGCCCCAATTGGTTCGTGGAGTTGATGCGAGAAGACGGGTTTGATCCAAAGAGTCCGCAGCCACTCGCGAGTCTGATCAAGGAAATCATGCGCGACCGGAATATCTGGTGTCTTTCTCTCGCCGCAGCAGGTTTATATCTCCCGATTTCAGTGATTGGCGATCTTTGGGGAGTGACCTTCCTGAACATCCACTCAGGTTTGTCGTCAGGGCTATCGAGTTTGCTCACCACTCTCATCTTCATTGGTTTCGCCGCCGGAGGAATTGCAACTGGGCACTTATCCGATCGCTTGAAGCGCCGCAAGATTCTTTTTGTCACTGGAGCAATCTTGTCGTCCGTGATCGCCGTTGCGATTGCCTTGACGAACTCAGCCCCGCTTTGGTTGACCGCGATGTTGATGATCGCGCTCGGATTGACAACAGGTTCCCAGCTGCTGGCTTTCGTGATGACGGCCGACGTGGCAAAACGTCATAACCGTGCGGTCAAACTAGCTTTCGTGAACTTCGTTGTCATGGTGCTGCCAGTCTTCATTCAGCCCGCTGTTGGCTTCCTTGCTCAAGCAGGGGTTGCTAAGGGCTTGGTCCCATCCCCGGGCCAGGAGCTCCAAGGCTATGGTCTCGTTGTGGTGCTGATGTTCATATCAACAGGGCTCTCCCTCTGCGTGAAAGATACGAAACCGCGCAAGGAGAAATTTGTCATGGCCCACTAACTAACCAACCAGAACTCGCCTGATCAAGCCACCCGCTCTGTAGCAGGATTGAGTTCTTCGTCAACTGCAGCCGCATTTAACAGATCCTCTGCCTCACACACAGGGAAGCGATTGATCGCTTTCAGTGCCAAACGTGCATTACGACGCAACTGCTCACTGATCGCCTCGCAGTAAGGCACCTGTGCGAGCAGGTCCACCGTGCGGCGGAGGATCCGCACGACATCGCCCTCATCCAGTGACGTATTAGCAATCAGATCACACCAGGCTGTACCACGGGCCCAGGCATCGACCAAACCCATCAGCTCAGGCTCCCACCAAGCGGGAACAACCACTTGGCAGCGCTCCTGTGCCCGCAAGAGCTCTCGGCGAATACCTGCTAGATCATGGAGGGCCTCCTCCGCACTCGCCGGTGGTGGGTAGCCACTCCAAAGATCAGGACGATTGACCTCCGTGCTGATCGCCTCGAACACCGCCGCCAGATTGGCAGGGTGCAAGTCATCCAAATGGCCACTCATCAATGAAAGGCCCAGCCAAAGTTCGTTGTCGCCCCGCATCGCCGCCACAGTGCGTCCAATCTCCGTGGGTTCCAAATCATCAAGACAACCAAAGTGCTGCAAGATCTCGATCAAACTCAAAAAGGTCTCCCAATGACTGTTGGCCCTCTGGTGCAGCAACTGCTGACGTTCGCAGATCTCAAGCTCAAGCTCCTCCATACGACGGCGATGTTTCTTGAGCTGTTTGCGATCCCCCCAACGATGAGCCGGTTGCTGCTCTAACTCTTCCTCAAGACCACGAACCCGCTGCGCCTGGGCCAACACCTCACCGGCCAGGTCGTACTGGGGAGTCGTCATGTCGTGACGCTTGGCCATATGGGCGACAGCAAGAGCAAGACTTCCACTGTGCTGATCCCCATGGCGAAGTTCGCCAGAGCGCTGCAGATCCGGCTCATTCATTTCAGTCACTTGCAAGCAGCTCAATTCCGCATGCAGACTGACAACCGCCGGACAGGGCAGCAGTAGCCAAACGTTCTCATCGGTTAGGCAAAGCAGAAGCGGAAACTGACCTGGGCCCTCAAGCTTGTCGACGATCACAGCTGGAGTGACACGTCCCCGCAACTGGGGAGCCTTCAGGCTCACCAACGTGCCAACACTGGCAAACTGCAAAGCCAGGGTGAGCTCATTGGCCAAGGTCTCCTCAGCCTGTTGCTGCAAAATCCGCAACAAACGCCGCTCCTCACGCAATCGACTGCGTCGCTTTTCATAATCCTCAAAGTCTTGCCAGGGAACATCACCAGCAACTCCCTGCAGTTGCCCCAGCTGTAGCCGCAGTTGTTCCAGCGATTCCTCCTCGTAAACCAAATCCAGGCTGGCTAAATAGCGACCAAAACTGCGTTCTACAAGTTCCCTTGCCTTCTTGAGGTCATGGCGCTGCAACAAGTTCAGCACCATGCCGTAGCTAGGGGTGAACTGACTCACAAGAGGATCTGCTGGGCTGGTGGCCAGCTGGCCTGCCTCACGCACGCCCTCGAAACGACTTTGCACTGTGACCACATAACCCTGAGAATCCAACCCGCGCCGCCCGGCACGGCCCGCCATCTGTAAAAATTCACTTCCCATCAGTGGTCGGTGGCCACGCTCAGTGCGCTTCGACAACGCTGAAATCACAGTGCTACGTGCCGGCATGTTGATCCCTGCCGCAAGCGTTTCAGTAGCAAACACCACCTTCACAAGCCCCTGCTGAAACAACTCCTCGATCAGTTCCTTCCACGCAGGCAGCACACCAGCATGATGAGCAGCAATGCCCCGCAGCAGGGCATCAGCATGGATGCCATCACGAACAGCCTCTGGATTGGTCTCGCTATAGGTTCGAAGACGCTGGCGAATCTGCTCTTGCTGAGTCGGTGAGACCAGACACTGAGAGCCAAGATCCTTAACGGATTTATCACAACCACGACGGCTGAAGATGAAATAAATCGCCGGCAACATTTCGCGCTCCGCCATCTGCGCAATTACAAATTTGATGGGCGGTGGTTCTGGCTGAGGGGGCTTAGGGGAACGCCCCTTGCGCTTGTGCCCCTTAGGAGCACGCCACACCTTGCTGTTGGGATGAAGTCCTGTGCCCGCATCGTTGAGCAAAGGATGCAATCCCTTAGCACTGCAGAAGCTGAACTGCAGTGGTACCGGCCGATAATCGCTGAACACCAACTGTGTAGGGCCATGCACCCGCTCAATCCAGTCGGTGAGCTGTCCAGCATTGGCCACCGTTGCAGAAAGCGCCACCAATTGCACAGACGCTGGACAGTGAATGATCGACTCTTCCCACACCGTGCCCCGTTGAGAATCATTCATGTAGTGGCACTCATCGAGCACCACCGCTTCCACGTCAGCCAAAGGATCGTCAGCCTGGTCTGCTTCCGCATAAAGCATGTTGCGGAAGATCTCGGTGGTCATCACCACAATCGAAGCCTCACGATTGACGCTCAGATCACCGGTCATCAACCCCACATTCTGCGAACCAAACTGTTCACGGAAATCGCGCAACTTCTGATTTGAAAGAGCCTTCAGGGGCGTGGTGTAAAAAACCTTCTGCCCATGGGCAATCGCCCTATGGATGGCATATTCGCCCACCAATGTCTTACCGGATCCCGTAGGAGCACTAACAACCACAGAATGTCCATGGTTAAGTGCGGCAATGGCCTCAAGCTGGAATTCATCCAGCGGAAAAGAAAAGATCGCAAATGGATCCGGTTCAAGCTTGGCGACGTCGGGAGCAGTCGTGACGTGCGCCACTGAACTCATGGTTTCAATCCTAAAGAGCCCTGCAATCCACTTCTGGCCATCGTTGGCATTGGCCCCAGCCAGCATGCCAACAAGGCAAAATCAAGCCAAAGAAGCCATCCTGAACTGCGCAGGGCTTGCAGACTGGACCCATGCAAAGCCAGCCCACATCACGTCGCCGCCAGCTGCGCACCTGGCGGCCAGGGCCAGGGCCAGCTGAGTTCAAACCAGTGTCACCTCAGGGGAAATCAAAACCTCTACTAGATCTGGCAAGCAACGATTACCTAGGCCTATGTCGGCATCCTGATCTGATCGAAGCCGCCGAAGCGGCCTTGCATTCAGAAGGTGTTGGAGCAGGTGGATCCAGGCTAGTCACTGGTAGCCGGCCAGTGCATGTTGCACTGGAAGAAGCACTCGCCGACTGGCTAGGTCGCGAGCGGGTCTTACTTTTCCCAAGCGGGTTCCAAGCAAACCTGGCCGCAGTGATCGCACTGGCCAACCGCAATACCCCAGTACTGGCTGATCGCCTAGCTCACCATTCTCTATTGATGGGTGTCAAAGCAAGTGGCGCCAGGCTGCAGCGTTATGGCCACAATGACCTGGAAGACCTTGAGCGGCGCCTCAAGCTCTGCCGGCATCATCAACCGCATCAACGGCCGCTTGTAGTCACCGAAAGCCTATTCAGCATGGAGGGCACCAGTCCACCGCTCTCAACAATGGCCGAACTCTGCGAAGTGCATGGTGCCAAGCTGCTCGTGGATGAAGCCCATGCCCTGGGTGTCATCGGTCCTCAAGGGCGAGGTCTTTGCCATGGGCTCTCTGCACCAGTTTCAATCATCAGCGGCACCTTCGGGAAAGCATTCGGTAGCGGTGGTGCCTTCCTGGCTGGTGATTGCGCCATGGGCGATCACCTTCTGCAAACCAGTGGCGCCTTTCGTTACACCACAGCACTGGCACCGCCTTTAGCAGCGGCAGCTCTCACTGCCCTAAACCTGATCCAATCTCACCCTCAATGGGGCAAGCAACTGAAAGAGCGTGCCGAGCAATGGCGTGGTCAATTGACAGCTAGAGGATGGGCTCGCCCGCCTGGATATGGACCCATCCTCTCTCTGGTGATCGGTTCCGACCAACAAGCTCTGAATCGCCAAAGTCAACTCGAGGAAGCCGGCATCCTTAGCGTGGCCATCCGTCCTCCCACTGTTCCAGAAGGCACGGCGCGCCTTCGGCTTGTGCTGCGCAGGGGGCTTCCCGATGAGACATTGGAACGGCTAATGAGCGCCCTTGAAACTGGATGAAAGAGGTAATCGCCATGCACGGATGGTGTGGCGATAGCAACACCTGGCAGCTTTGGGCCCGCCATTTTCAAGCCGATGGCTGGTTGTGGCAAAGCCAAGAACAGGGCTACGCAACACTGCCGCCGCTTCAACCCCAATGGAATAACGCTCCTGAACCACAACCAGAACAAAGGCGGGTGGTGGTTGGCCATTCTTTAGGCCCACACCTGCTCGCCAGCGAAGTGCTTGCGCAGGCCACCGATCTGGTGCTGCTGGCAAGCTTCGGGGGTTTCTTGCCCAAAGGGCCAGCAAACCGTGCCCTACGCACTGGCCTAAAGGGCATGCAAGAACGCCTCGGCACAGCAACTGAAAGCGCCATGCTCCACACTTTCCTAGCGAGGGCCGCCCAGCCAATGCCCGTTAGCGCCTTGCCAGCGGGACCCATCCAGCAAGGCCTCTCAGTAAACGGCCGCAAGCAACTGCAGGCGGATCTCGAGTTACTCATCAAAACTGATGGTTTACCAGCAGGACTTCCTGCCAAGGCCAGGGTGCTGGTGGTGGAAGCGACGCAAGACGCAATCGTGGCCCCCGCTGCACGAATCGCCTTGAAAGAAGCCCTGCTCAACCATCTACAAACCCCCCCTTGCCATTGGATCTTGCCTGAAGCGGGGCATGCCTTGCTGATACCCGGACTCATTGAACGCGTGCACAAGTGGCTGGAGTCAGCCCCTTGAGCAATCGCTGGTCAAAACAAGTGTTGAGCAACTTTGAGCAAGCTGCAAGCACTTACAACAGCCAGGCGCAATTACAGCGTGCCGTTGCCTGGAGGCTCGCCAGACAGTGTGCTCTGCAGCCCATTCCAGCAGGGTTCTGGGTAGACCTCGGTTCAGGTACAGGGCTAATGGCAGATGCTCTGGAGGCCTGCAATCCCCACCAAGCTGTCCTCCGCGTGGATGGCTGTCCCGAGATGCTGAAACATCATCACCACTCCAGCCAAACATTGCTGTGGGATCTCAATCTGGGCGTTCCCTCATGGCCCCAACTACCTAGTTTGCTGGCCTCGAGTTTTGCCCTTCACTGGCTGATTAACCCTTTAGAACGACTACATGAATGGATGGCCGCTCTCACTCCTGAAGGCTGGCTGGCATTGGCTCTGCCAGTCGAGGGAAGCTTCCCCCAGTGGCACCAAGCAGCAGCAACAGCAGGCGTGAGCTGCACAGCTCTGCCATTCCCCTCCCAAGCGTCATTGCTTGATGTGCTGTCCAGCAATAACATCCGCCATCAAAAGCTACACCAGTTCACCCAACAGAGTCCTGAAGTCTTTCAGCTCTTGAAACCAATGCGCCAAATTGGTGCCCAGGCCAGCCCTTGCCCAACCATGGGGGTTGGCAACTGGCGCCATCTCAAACAAGCCTGGCCACGTTGCCAGAACAGTGGAGATGCACAACTCACATGGCTGATCCAACTGCTTTTAATCCAGCGATGACTGAGGCAACGACTCCTCTAATCGTCTGCGGCACAGACACCAACGTCGGCAAGACCGTGGTGAGTGCATTGCTAGTGCAAGGATTAGTTGCCACCTACTGGAAGCCAATACAGAGCGGCCTTGAGGAAGACGGTGGAGACCGCAATAGGGTTTGTCGGCTCCTTAATCTTCCCGCCGAACGTTGGCACCCAGAGGTCTATAACCTCCAGGCCGCAGTATCACCCCACTGGGCCGCAGAACAAGAGAACTGCTACATCAACCCCGATCAACTTGTATTGCCTGATGTATCTGGTCCTGTAGTGATCGAAACTGCTGGCGGCCTAATGGTGCCACTCAACCGTCAATGGCTACAACTCGATCAACTTGTGCGTTGGCAACTACCGCTAATCCTCGTTGCACGCAGTGGCCTAGGTACCCTCAACCACACCCTGCTCAGCCTTGAAGCACTGCGCTTACGCAATCTGAAGGTCTTAGGTTTAGTGCTCAATGGTCCACCCCACCCCGACAATCCAAAAACCCTGGAACAATTTGGTGGTGTTCCAGTCATCGCTCAGTTGCCTCACTTACCCAATCTCACGGCGGCAACACTCGCAGAGCAGTGGCATCTGCAAGACCTGAGCCTTACCTTCAAACGGCTACTGAAATCCTGGAGTCAAATTCAATGAACAAGCGTCAGTCATGGGCCACCGTTGGAGTTGTTCTTCTCTGTGGAGGAATCCTTGTGCTATTCACCGACATAGAAGTCGGCATTGTGCGCTGGGTCAACTGCGGCCCCCTCGCTACAGAAGGGGAACAACAAAGCGAGGTCTGCCGCTGAATCAACCCCATCTCATCAATGCAACAACCTGAAGCAAGCCAAAGGGATGGATGAATTGAATTCAAACGCAAAAATCTCCGCATCTACAACGACAAGCCTTAGCGAATTCAGATTCCTTCTTGCTGAGTCAGCACATGTCCAAACGTGTCCTAAAAGCGATAAAACCAAATCAGCAGAATAGATCAACTACAAAGCAAATCATAATTATCTACAGCAGAATGGCTCCAATACCTTTCACGATATCATAAAAAGAAGCTTGAGGAAAGCCTTGCAATAGCTTAAAGAGCAAGCAAAATAAAACATAGCTACCAAAGCTGCTCATTCTACAAAGGCAACTCACGCTGCGGTGCTTTTTAATGCTTGATTTAGATAAAAGCTAGGCTTGATCTGAAATTATTTTTTCTAGTAATTTTAATGATGATTTGCTAATCTTTAAAAGGTCGGATCTAAAGCCAATGAAAGTACTATTTACGCTTGTTACAACCGCAGCTGCGACGACGCTCCCCATTTCTGTCGAAGCCAGTCCAGGAATGCCCAAAGGCTTTGAAACTGTTGATTATCTCTGGAGGCAATACAATAATTCATGCAAACAGGGAGAGACGAACGACTGTGAATTAAGAGATCATTTTGAACAGTTTATAAAAAATAATTATCCCAATGCGGTGCCTGCATATTGCCCGACAGGCATTGAAAGAGACTGGTTTGAGACTGGTCGAGATGGCATGCGCCTAGGATGTCAAATGCTATAATTAGGCTAATACATTTACCTATATAGGTATTGCTAAACTTTTCATAGATGATAAACACTATGGCTAACCCAAGCGAAGCCAACAAAGATATCAACTTGTCAGAATGCTTGGACGAATCAAAGCAACCATTAAACGATATTAGCTTGGACGGTGTTGATGATCGTTTCAAGTTACAACAGCATAAATCCAAGCCAACTCAAGTTCCTGCAAACGATGATTAAATCTCTTAGTCTAATAATTACAGCGTCTGCAGTTCTTGTTAATCCTTTAGCTGCTGTAGCTGAAGTTAAGCCTATGACACCTACAAAATACCAAGTCGCAGCATGTAAAAGCATTCTGGAACACCTGCTTTTGAGGCCAGCATCTTTGCAAGTTTTAGTCTATGAACCAAGCGATGGATACATTCTAATTGATTATAAAGCCAAGAACATGGAAGGTAATTTCATCCAAGAACGTGCATTCTGTGAAATAACTAACAGGGCCACAGTGTCAATGATGACTGCTAATAGAAGATATTCATCGCACCTTAATTATTAGTCTCAATGCAACTACCTGCCTGCTTATTACTTCTAACATTGCTCACATGACTACCTTCAATCGCTGAAGAGGAACAAAAGAAACCAAAGAAGCAACCAGAACTAACACCAGTTTTACGGGCTATGTTCTCAAGTCCACGTAATCGAGATGTAAGGGTTCATGATGGCTGGTCATATTATGGGCATCCTGCTGCTGACAACGGGAACCCATGTCCTAACAGGCGAGCCTGTTAATACTGAGCTTAGATAAAAGCCAGGCATGTGATTTGGTAACCAACCAATCCTCACGTTATTTAACCAGTCCAGCATCTCCTTTCTTTGCTTTCTGAGTTCTGCTAACGAAGGCTTGCCAGGTGTAGTCGGAGTGGCTTTTCAATAGGGAGCCTCCAATCGGCTAGCTACTTTTTTATGTGTTGGTTTAGCAGTTGGTTTTAGAGCCTGCTTTGTTATCTGCTTGAAAGGATTGCAAAGAGCCATCGTGATCGGTTCAGTCCGCAACATCACGATCCAAGATGGCAACACAATCCCATCGGATCATGGATAGCTTCGATCCACTCGCCGCCCCAAACGCCAAAAACTGGCATCCCCATCTCTGGCCTCCCTTCACTCAGATCGCATCGGCATCACCACCGCAACGTGTCATCTCGGCGGATGGAGCGCTATTGATGCTGGATGGTGCACCTCCCCTGATTGATGCAATCAGCAGCTGGTGGGTCACCCTGCATGGCCATGCCAATCCCAGCATCGCCGCTGCCATCGCAACCCAGGCACAGCAACTGGAGCAGGTGATCTTTGCTGACTTCATTCATCCCCAAGCAGAACAACTGGCAGCGCGCCTCAGTGCCGTAACAGGCCTTCAACGCCTGTTCTTCTCCGACAACGGCTCTACCGCCGTGGAGGTTGCGCTCAAGATCGCTTGTCAGTGCTGGCACAACCGCGGCGAGCCTAGGCAACAACTCATCGCTTTCAACGGGGCCTACCACGGCGACACGTTCGGGGCGATGGCAGTAGGGGAGCGCAACCTATTCAGTGCCCCCTTTGAGGAGATGTTGTTTCCAGTAGCACGGGTGCCCTGGCCCGCTACTTGGTGGGGCGATGAAGAGGTTGAAACACGTGAACGGATTGCTCTAACTGAACTGGAACGATGCCTTCAAACCCCAACAGCAGCAGTCATCTTGGAGCCATTAGTCCAAGGAGCAGGCGGCATGGCCATGGTGCGAGCGGAATTCCTACAAGGAGTCGAGCAACGCGTACGTGCTGCGGGAGCCTTGCTGATTGCTGATGAGGTTCTGACTGGTTTCGGACGCTGTGGAGCCCTATTCGCCTTCAAGCGTGCAGGGCTTGTTCCCGATTTGATCGCTTTATCGAAAGGACTCACCGGGGGATTTTTGCCCATGGGCGTCACCATGGCCCGCGAAGAGGTGTTTGAGGCCTTCTTAGGAGATGATCCATCTCTCACCCTCTGGCACGGTCATAGCTTCACTGCTAATCCCCTAGGTTGCGCAGCCGCAAACGCAAGCCTCGATCTACTGGAGGCCAACCCAGAAAGCTACGAAAACTTTGAGGCTAGGCATCTACCTCATCTCGAAGCCCTAGCTGAACATCCAAAGGTGCAGCAACCAAGACTGACCGGCACCATCGCCGCCTTCGACCTCGCGATAGACGGAACCCATGGCTACCTCAATCCAGCAGGACGAATCGTCAAACAACAAGCCATCAACAATGGTGTCTTCCTGCGGCCTCTAGGTCAGGTCGTTTATCTGCTGCCTCCGCTCTGCCTCAATGACGCTCAACTTGAGCAATGCTATGCAGCCATCCATTTAGGCTTGGAAGCCCTCTGAGTTCAAGCGCTCAAGCGCTCAACAGAAGCAACACCATCGTTCTTAAGGGCCTTCTGAAAGAGCAGCCTCCACATCGGAGCGGGGTAGACCATAAGGGAAACAGCACTGACTGCGCTGACCACCTTGCTCCCAGGCAACCCTCAATTCTTCCTGCTCCAGAACGATCTCAGCTGACCATTCAGGCATGAGCCAAATCCATCGACAGGGATCCTCACAACTGCGCTCAGCACCTAGCCGCTGCAGCCAACTCTCAAGAGAAACGAGGGAATGCCGATCCAAAGGCGTCTGTTCGGGAGGCAACGACGACATTGATGGCACCTGTGATTGAAATCCTGCCAGTAGTCTGTTCACTATTGAGCCAACTAGGCAAAACTTGCAGCTCACGTCCATGAGCCCAAGCCACTCCAAAGCCAATCAACAGGCTGAACATTAAAGTCAGCCCCAGAAGAAGCAGAGAAAACAACTCCCCCCCGGAAAGAGGACGGCGCACGCCAACCCCCTTCGTAGCACTAGAAGACATTGAAGGCAGCGCATCAGTGCCAACACTGGAGCTCGCAGCCAACAACCCTTCTGCCATCAGGCTGGCGTCATACGCCTGGCGTCGCACAGGGTCGGTGAGAAGCTCATAGGCCTCACACAACAACTGAAACTGCTTGGCAGCCTGTTCAGCAGGAAGAGGAGCCGTATCCGGATGCAGAACCTTGCTGCGACGGCGGAAGGCTAGATGAATGGTTTCAACATCTGCAGAGCGCGCAACTCCCAGACGCTCGTAATGGCTCTTCGCAAGAGTCAAAACCAGAAGTTGATCGGCAACTCGCAGAACATCATCTCCTTTCCCCGTGAACAATTCCATCCTAGAGAGAACTATGTTCTGATTTCCCATGTCAAATCAGGCCTGCTTTAGCAACCCAGGCCCGGAGCTCTGGAATGCCCTGGGATGGCATCCCTCCAGTGAACAACTGGAGCAAATGATCGCCCTACAAGCCCTCCTACGCCAATGGAATGCCCGGGTCAACCTCACCCGCCTGGTCGAAGGTGGTGACTACTGGATTATGCAGGTGTTCGACAGCCTCTGGCCTCTGCAGAGCGAATTGCAGAACGCCCAACAACCACGTCGTTGCATCGATATCGGCAGCGGCGGTGGCTTTCCCGGTCTGGTACTAGCCATCGCACTACCAGGCGCAAGGATCACCTTGGTGGATTCGGTAGGCCGCAAGACAGCTGCCCTCAAGGCAATGGCGGCAAAGCTAGGCCTAACATCCCGAGTCACGGTACGTAGCGAACGTGCAGAACTCACCGGGCAGGATCACTGCTGCCGCGGCTTATTTGATCTCGCGATGGCTCGCGCAGTGAGCACAGCACCGGTTGTAGCCGAATACCTCGTCCCCCTTCTCAAGCCAAGCGGCGAAGCCCTGCTCTTTCGTGGCCATTGGAGCCCCAACGATGCAAAGGATCTCGCTAAGGCTCTCAGATTGCTACAAGCCGATCTAATCAAGATGGAACGTCGCGAACTTCCTGACAATCGCGGGGTGCGTCACCAATTACGCCTGCGCGCAACGCTCCCCTGCCCAGCGACCTTTCCACGTCCAATCGGTGTACCTGCCAAGAAGCCGCTCGGGTCTTAAACACTGGTCAGTCGCTGCTGAGGATGACCACCAAGACGGTTGCGCAACCTACGCAGCAAGCCTGGGATCTGATCACACCAGGGGCTGTTCACCAACACCTCCCTGAGGGCCGTCTCACTCACATCTGCATCCAGTGCTTCGGCATTCGCTCCAGGGAACCAGTGGCTGCCACTGCCAAGTAAGCCGTAGCGGGCTTTTGCATAACCCTCCATTCCCCAAGCCTCTACAAGATTATGAAGCCAAAGCAAGATCGGAAGATTGATCTCGCCTGGAGACTCCTGCCAGGGCGGCAAGCCCCTCTGCCAACTGGTCCACCAAGCCTCACCTAAAGCCAACTGTGCCGCATCAACGAGTCGCTGCTGAACTGGTGGCAGCAACTCAGCGGCACTCTGCAAGAGATCCACCGCCTCGAGATGCCGATCGAGATCACTGGGTCGCGCTGCGCCAACGCTGATCGTATGAACCCTTGGGTCTTGCAAGCAAAACAGATCGTTGAACACAATTGGATGAAGTGGAGCACAGAGTTCCAGAAGTTGAGACGAGGGACTATGCAGATGGCCACCCTTATCTGTCGGGCTAATGATGAAAACGCCTAGGTCATGACGAGCAGCTGCATCCAGTGCAGGATCATTGTCTTGATAAATGAAATACCAGTGCAGGTTCACATAATCAAAGGCATCCGTCTCGATCGCCTGCACGATTAGGTCTGTGGGGCCATGGGTGGAAAAACCCACATGACCGATGCGTCCATCACCCTGCCAACGACGCAACACATCCATGCAACCTCCTGGTCGCAAGGTCTGGTCCAGATGCTCCGAAAGGTTGAGGCCATGGATGGCAACTAGATCCAATCGTTCACATCCCAATCGTTCAAAACTGAGTGCCAACTCAGCCTCAAAGACTTTGGGATCCTCACGAGGAGGGACTTTGCTCTGCAACAGCCGCTGTGGATCCAAGACATCACGCAGCGCCCATCCCAACTGCCGCTCAGAGCTGCCGTAATGGCGTGCCGTCTCCACATGATGAAAGCCACAGGCCACCGCTCGCTCCAAAATGTCCTGCAGCAGTTGCTGCGACTCAGAGGTAATGACCTCCGCCTCCAAATCTGTCCAGCTCTGCTGAAAGCGCATCCCCCCTAAAGACAACACAGGCATTGATAAACCGGTGCGGCCAAAGCGGCGGCAAGGCAGAGAGCTCTGCTCCAAAGACGCCTTCATTAACTCTTAGGAGCCATGATTACGCCGCTTACGAGAAGTCCTTTGAAATCCAAGAGGAAGCAATTCCAGAGCTGCTAATTGAGCTCGCAATTCATCTAGCTGCTCAAACTGCACCCATTTGATGCAGTTCACAGGGCAGGTCGCAATGGCTTCCTGAATGCGTTCCGTACTATCCCCGTCCTGCCGGATGGCCCGGGAGCGCCCCATTGTTGGCTCGATAACAAAGGTGTTAGTCGCTACATGAGCGCAGTACCGACAACCAATGCAGACAGCCTCATCAACCCAGACAGCCTTCTCACGCAATTGTCCACCAAGCAGCGGCTCCGATCCATTCGCCCGCTCATCAAGCTGGGCGGAAACTTGAAAAGCTGCCGATGGATCAATCAATGGTCAAAGTTGGATATCAGGAATCCCAGCGAGTTACCACCAGTTCGATAGCGCCGTCATCAGTATTGCGCTGCTCTGCCACCTCAAAGCCTTCCTGCGCTGTTGATGCCAACACCGTATTAAGGGCGTAGCGCTGGGTGAGCTGAGCAAGAAAACGTTCCACCGGAACAGATTGCCGCCAGAGGTCGAGGTCGGTCACCAATTCATAGGCCCCGGTAGTCGAATTCAAACGAAAACCAATATCACCACCTTCAGGCATGATCACAGCCAATTCAGCTGTGACTGTTTGTCCGCGATAGCCGCGAACAGAACGCTCTCCTTCTTGGGGGACATAACCAAGATCCTTGAGCGCCTGTAACAGGGGCTCTCGTTTGCGCAGGTGTGTCTTAACGGTGCTGAAGTGCGACATCAAAGAAGCTCGGCTGGAATGGACTGGGATTGATCCTGTGGACGGAGAAACGCCTCGGCTGTAGGTGTGCTTTGTTCCACGACACCAATGGATTCTTCAATCCGCTCGGTGAGAAGACGGCAGGCTTCACCAACAACCCCCTCAACACTCTCTTCAACACGTCCGTCTTGACGGATCCGGAATCGCACAGTCTGTTGAGGCATCCACTTCATCAGAAGGGTTCCAAATAATATCCTCCATCTTCAAGAGCTGACGTGTTGATTGTCACAAGACCCAAGTAAATCAAGGATCCAATCTGAGCCTTCAGGTCAAGCGTCCTTCATCTACAAGAGTTTGAAGCCGCTGAATCACCTCAGAGTTCTCCAACTGTTCAAGTGCGATGCGAGCCTCATCACGTACCGAGAGCTCTGCATCATTGAGCAGGGAATCAACAAAAGCCTCCACCAACTCCTGCCGACGAGGTTCAACCAAAGTGTCGTAAAGACGTCCGAGGGCCCAGATGCAGTTACTTCGCACAACAGGTTCTCCATCGATCTGCAAACTCATCAGTAGTTGACTTGCAGCGATATCAGCATTGGCAGGAGAGGTGCCACCGGCTTCTGCCAATGAGCCGGTGGCCCATAGCCTTACCGCAGCAACATCATTTTGGAGAACATGAATGAGGGGTTTAAGGACGCGGGCATCGGCGTAATTCCCCAGGCTCCAGGCAGTTGCCTTACGCACATAGGCATTGCAGTCAGCCTGTAGCAACTGCAAAAGGGGCTCTAAAGCTGGCGGGGAAGGATTTCGACCTAATGCATAAACAGCACTCATCCGTTCCACTGGACAAGGCTCCTTCAACAAGGGCAACAGCAAAGCCACTGCCCTGGGATCCCGATGTTCACAAAACACCCTTAGCCCCTGCAGACGCTCCTCATGGCCCAGCTTCAGCCAGTTAAGACCTGCGTCACACACATCCGCCACGTCTGAATAATCAGGATTGATCTCGTCAAGCGGATCAACGAACTGTTCAGCCGCCAACTCCTTGGCCAAGACATCAGGATCAATGGCCAAGTTGGCCAGACCTTCCTCTAGCTGTCTAGTAGCTTCACTCATGACCTTGATCGTAGAGGCATTAGGCCGACTGATCTCACCCGATTGGAGCCGGCGCGAGCATGTCCCCAGGCAACCAGATACGAGCAGTCACTGCCACCAGAGCCACCCCAAATAAAGCCACAATCAGAGCAGGCAACACGGTGGAACGTATGAAATTCAATGCTTGCGAAGACTTTCGCTCATTCTGCCTCCCAAGCCAAGACCTTGTTGGAGATCATGCGACGCCTATCCGACTGCGCAGCCAACCACGGGTTAAAGGCAGCACACAGATCATGGTGACCACCAAACCGATCCAACCGCCTAGCTGCTGATGTAACAAAAACGCGCCAGTGCCGAGCAGGCCGCCAAACAGAACACCGACACTAAGAATGAAGCGCAAACACAAACTTACGAGGGAATCCACCGGTGTTATATCCAGGCGTTGACGCAAGCGACTCCAGCCTGGGCCTGGTGGCTGCACCTGGTTCACAAATCGCTCGAGCACTTGCGGCGATTCAGGCGGAGTCACCAGCATCACTACAACCCAGACCACAGCAGTAATCGCTGTAGTGATCATCAACCTGGTGCCGTAATCAGGAATTGTCACCAAGGGCATAACGGATGTACAAAGGCCCACCACAAAACCACAAACCATCGCCGCCAATTCGGCAGCAGCATTGATCCGCCACCAGAACCAACGCAGCACAAGCACCACTCCGGGCCCGGTACCAATAGCAATCACCAGACGAAACACTGTGCCGATGCTGTCGCTAATTAATGCGGTGATCACCCCGACAACTAGCAGCAAAACACTGGTGAATTGACCAACCAGCAACAGCTCTCTCTGATCAGCATCCGGCCTTATAAAACGCTGGTAAAGATCGTGGGTGAGATAGCTAGCACCCCAGTTCACTGCGGTACTGACCGTACTCATGAAAGCCGCCACCAGAGAGACCACTACAAGACCAAGCACCACTGGTGGTAGGTAGGTCACAGCCAAGGTTGGGTAACTGAGTTCCCAGTCGGCCTGAGCTGGCAAGAGCACTAAAGCGGCAAGAGCAACCAAAACCCACAACCAACTGCGCACCAGATAGTTGACCACCAGAAACACCCAGCCAGCCAGTTGAGCCTGACGCTCGTCCCGCGTGGCCAACATTCGCTGAATGAACTCACCACCACCGTCACTGCGACGGAAACTCCACCATTGGACAGTGAGATAAGACAGGAATGTGGCCACACTGATCTCGGCGCCACCAATCCAATCAAAGCCATCACCATTCCATTGCCAAGGCACAATCGCCAGCAGTTCAGGTCGCTCTAACCCCCTCAGTTGATCGAGCATGGCGTCCATCCCTCCGGCTGCATGAACGGCGGCCCACGCCACCGCCACCGCTCCCAAAAGAGCCAACAGCAACTGCACGAAATCGGTGATCACGACAGCCCAGAGGCCCCCAGCAACGGTGTAAACAAGCACCATCACAGCCACGACTGCCAACAGCACAACAGTGTCAGGGGTGCCTCCAAGCACTTCCACAGGGCTGCCAGACACGATGCCCAGGGCTTCTACGACCTTGCGCATGGCCAGGAAGGCATAGCCGATACCGATGCAATTCACCGGCAGTGCGAGCAAAAATGCTTTGATCCCACGCAGCCAGGCAGCAGGCGCTCCGCCATAACGCAGCTCGGTGAATGCAGCATCGGTCAGCACCCCGCTCCGTCGCCAGAGCGGAGCAAAGACAACTGCCATGGCGACATGCGCCAGGCCGAAGCTCCACCATTCCCAATTGCCGGCCAATCCTCGTGTGCCAACCAGACCGGCTACATAAAGAGGGGTATCAATCGAAAATGTCGTTGCGGCCATCGAAGCCCCAGCCAACCAACCACTGAGTCGACGTCCCGCAACAAAGTAATCATCCTCACTTCGATTGCGACGAGACAACCAAAGTCCAATCACGAGAGTGATGGCGAGATAACCAACGAGGATCATCCAATCAATGGCAGCCATATCCTTAGGCGGTTGATCGCAGTGTGACTCAGCTAGTCCATCTCAGCCGGTGGCTGCGTGCTGGCGGCGGAGCTGACCACAGGCGGCATTCTGATCCAGCCCTCGACTTGCACGCAAACTCACTGCCACCCCACACTGCTCCAATACACGCCGAAAGGCCTCAATCGTCTCTGGATTAGGACGTTGAAAACCCTCATCGTCGATGGGGTTGTAGGCAATCAGATTCACATGACTCTGGAAGCCCCTAACCCGATCCGCTAGTTCTTCTGCATGCTGAGGCTGATCATTAAGTGCTCCAAGCAGGATGTACTCAAAAGTCACCCGTCGACCAGTCACTGCCAAATAATGGCGACAGTCTTGAAGCAGAGTCTCGAAGGGGTAAGCGCAAGCGGTAGGTATCAAACGTTCACGCAACTCTTGATTGGGAGCATGCAGACTCACGGCCAGGGTGAACTGGGCGCGACCTAGACGTTTCATCGCCAGCTCTGCCAGCTGGGGCAGCGTATGGGGGACACCCACGGTGCTCACAGTGATACGACGCTGAGCAATACCTAGATCAATATTCAGGCAACGAATCGCCGCCAAGACCGCTTCAATGTTGAGCAAAGGCTCACCCATACCCATGAAGACAACGTGGGAAGGACGGCGATCCATCGCCTCGCGCAAGCTCAACACCTGATCAACAATCTCATGTGTGGCCAGCGATCGTTGCAGCCCTCCCTTCCCGCTAGCGCAGAAGCGACAAGCCATTGGACAGCCCACCTGACTGGATAGGCACACTGTGAGACGTTGCTGGGTTGGGATGCCTACACTCTCAATGGTTTCGCCATCAACCGTTGCCAGCAGCAACTTGGTCGTGTCATCCACCGCAACAGCCCGGTTCACCTCCAACAACCGCCCAATCGTGATGCCTCGCTGTTGCAACGAGAGGCGCCATGACTTTGGCAACACTGTGATCGCCTCAAAACTTCTGGCTCCCTTGGCATAGAGCCATTCATGCAACTGACGGCCCCGGAAGGCTGGCTGGCCTTCTGCCACAGCCCAGCCCTCTAGTTCAGTAGCACTACAACCCAGTAACGCCTGATTGCCGCCAGGCAGATGGGTAGAACTCACCAGATCAACAAACCATGCCCGAGTGTTGCCTCCACCACCATTAAGGCAATAAAGCCAAGCATCGCCATACGTCCATTGAGCTTCTCGTTATGGCTGTGAAAGCCATAACGAGGCTTTCGCCGTTGCGGAATGATGGTGGGCTCAAGCATGGATGAAGGCCTCAATCAAGCGTTTACAAAGCAGAAACGAACATTCAGGAGAGGTTTGCTCACTCCTCAGTGAGCAGCCCCTCCTGCTGAAGACCCTCGAGAGCGGATGGATCTGGCAGCTGTTCCTCCTCGAGTTCATTCTCACCAGTAGGACGAACAAAAGCAGCGAAGTTGCTAGCCGCTGGATCAATCCCATGACGACTGCGTGTGGCCTCCAAATCAGCGTCACTGGGATCAGCCAACACAGCAGTCGAACTGGCCGCAGGAGCTGCAGGCATGTCCACGGTGTAATCCGGACGCAAGTTCTGCATTCGGCGATAACCAGCAGGGTCCTCGGCCAGGATGTCCGGATGAGGCCCCGCCTCGGCTCGCAACTCTTCCTGGAAGCCACTGAAGCCAGTGCCGGCGGGAATCAACCGACCGATGATCACATTCTCTTTGAGACCACGTAGCCAATCGCTCTTACCCTCGATTGCGGCTTCAGTGAGCACTCGTGTGGTCTCTTGGAAAGAAGCCGCCGAGATGAAGCTGTCGGTGTTCAGAGACGCCTTCGTAATTCCCAGCAGAACAGGTGTGAACTCAGAAGGGGCTCCACCAGTGATCGCCATAGCCTGATTGGTGTCCTCCACCTGACGCAATTCGATCAACTCCCCTGGCAGCAAAGTGGTATCACCAGCATCCTCAATCCGCACCTTGCTAGTCATCTGGCGGACAATCACCTCAATATGTTTGTCGTCAATCGAGACACCCTGTGACTTGTAGACATTCTGAACCTCTGTGACCAAACGGTGCTGGAGTTTGGCGATCGCCTCTTGTGCAGCATCCATCAACGGCTTGCGCCCACGTAAATCCTCGAAAAAGCAATCGAGTAGCTCGTGAGGGTTAATCGGACCATCAGTGAGCAGTTCTCCAGCATGGACCTGCTGCCCATTGCTGACCATGACGTTACGACCTAGAAGAATCGGGTATTCGCCAATAGCATCATCTGCCTCAATCACAGTCACCGTGATTGATTCATCGTCTTCTCCTTGCTTGATCTCCACAGTGCCTGGCTTCTTACAGAGCACAGCAGATTCCCTTGGGCGACGAGCTTCGAGCAACTCCTCAATCCGCGGCAAACCCTGAACAATGTCTCCTGTCTTCTGACGTTCAAACACCAACAACGCCAAACCATCACCCCGCTGCACCAAATCGCCATCGCGAACATGCAATACAGAATCTGGAGACACCATGTAAGGGCGTCCGAGGCGCAAGGTGATTGCTTTTCCATCAACCTCCTCTACCTCTCCGCAACAACTAGACGGCTCATCTTTTGCTAGCGAGTCGCCATCGACCAATCGCTGGCCTACCTCCACGAGCGGACTGCCATTGGTCGTCACCGTAATGGTGTCTTCATCACGCTCAACAATCAAACGCCGCACAGGGTCACCCTCCTGGACAACAGGCAACTGGGCGATCCCCTCTTGTTTACAAAGGATCTGAGTTGTCGCAACCACATCACTCGCCTTAACCGACTGGCCGTCTTCAATCTGCAACTCGGTGTGAGTGGAGCCATGGCTTGAATCGGAGATTGTGTCGCGACGCACAAGGATGCTCTCGAGAATCACCAAACGCAATCTTTCGATGGTCTTAGCTCGCTTATCACGCACAGCCTCTACATCCACAGTCATCTGAGGAGTGGTGTCAAACGTCTCAAGAATGAGTTGAGTTTTGAGTAGCTCTACGCCCTCAACCGATTTGATCAGCTCTCCATCCTTAAAGGCGAGTCGCTGGGTGGCCTTAATCCCCAGATGAGGGCCCTTCGGCTGCTTGACATGAGTCAAGTCAGGGAGTTGTGCCTCATTTGGGATGGTGTATTCCTCCATAGGTCTTAGCAACAGACCAGTCCCCTCAGGTGTGTCCACGGTCTGCACAAAGACCATGGCTTCAGAATTGATGCCCTTGGCAATCGTCTCGCCTGGGTTCACGATCTGGCCATCACCTGTGAAACGCTCTAAGGCCTTGGTTTCAGTACAAAGGTGGAAGCTGCCACTGCGAACGATGATTTCGCGCAGGATGTCGTTCTTCTGAGTCACCGTTACGATCCCGGCAGTCTGGCTGAAGATGTCCTTGACAACCTCAGTCCCGGCCTCAATCCACTGGCCGTCCTCGATCATCAACAAGGAAATGTCCTTGTTGATCTCATGTGTCTCCTGAGGGATCCAAAGCAAGGTGCCACCCTTATTCACCTCAAAGCCATTCTTGGCTGAGCGAGCCTTCTTGATCGCCAGACCAGGGGCAAAGCGCACCAGACCACCGGTCTGAGTGCGGAAGCGGTCATCAGCCAACTCAGCCACCACTTCACCATTGCCAATCTTGCTTCCAGGAATGGTATTTAAGCGATAACGGGTACCGTCTTTTGCCTCCAGATGCCAAAGTTCCCCTGAATGCGTGGACTCTCCGAGCAGCTTGAAGTCCTTCATCGTCATCGAGGTGGTCACGATCTGCACCTCGCGAGAATCCCCGATCGAATCGCGCAGACGCACCTCACCTCCAAACTCGCTGGCCTGGCTGGCCTCCGCCAACACCTGACCACGTTCGACTTTGACATTGCCCTGGACTACAGGCTCGGCATTGGGGGGAAGGTTGTAGACATCCCCAGCAAGCACCCAAAGTCTCCCTAAACGCTGCGCCTTCAGAGTGATATTTCCCTGACGGTCTTTAACTTCCCTGGGCTGAATAACCTGCTCATAACGAACCTGACCAGCCAGGTCACAAATTACGTCTTTAGTGGCCTTCTCCACGCTCTTTTTCACCGCAACAGCCGCGATCTGAACAACAGTCACGTCTGCCTCGATCTCCTGACCATCACTAACGAACAGCAAAGATCCGGTGGTGATATCGATCCTCTGTGCACGACCCTTGCCTGAAGGCTTCACAGTGAGAGTGAAGTCCACTTCAGACTGCTGAGCCTCTAGACCATGGGGTGTGCGGTAACCACGCACACGAGCCTTGGGACCAAACTCAACTGTGCCAGCAATAGTGGAGCGAACCACGCCAGTCTCAGCGGTAGACACACCACCGGTATGGAAAGTTCGCATGGTGAGCTGCGTCCCCGGTTCACCGATGGACTGAGCAGCAATAATGCCGACGGCTTCGCCGAGATCGGCTAATTCGTTATGAGCCAATGCCCACCCATAACACTGCCTACATACGGAACGATTGGCCTCACAAGTAAGCGGTGAGCGCACCATCACCTCAGTGATGGCTGCCTTTTCGAAACGCTTAGAAAGCGGTGGATCGATTTCTGTATTGCGTTCAGCAAGAATTTCGCCGTCAACATTGACGACTTGCTCTGCAGTGAGGCGACCAACAAGACGGCTACCAAAACCACCGTCTTCCGCCTTCACAATGATGCCCCTAGTGGTGCCGCAATCATCCTCACGAACGATCACATCCTGAGCAACATCCACCAGACGCCGCGTGAGATAACCGGAATCGGCTGTTCGCAACGCTGTATCGACCAGACCCTTACGTGCGCCGTAAGAGGAGATCACGTACTCAGTAACCGTTAGACCCTCACGGAAATTGGTGCGAATCGGCAAATCAATAATCTCCCCCTGCGGATTGGCCATCAGGCCACGCATACCAACAAGCTGGCGAACCTGAGACATGTTTCCACGAGCCCCAGAGTTGGCCATCATCCAGACCGAGTTCAGCGGGTCGTTCTGATTGAAATTCTTCTTGACCGCATCAACCAAACGCTCATTGGTTTCTGTCCAGGTATCAATCACCTTGGTATGACGCTCAACCTCTGTGATTTCACCAAGGCGATAACACTCCTCGGTGGCCGTGATCTGAGCCTCTGCCTGGCCAAGCAAGTCTTGCTTGGCCTCAGGCACCTTGAGGTCTTCCACGGAAATCGACACGGCAGCCTGAGTGGCGTAGCGAAAGCCAAGGTCCTTGAGATTGTCCGCCATGGAAGCGGTTACAGCGGTGCCGTGTGTCTTGTAAGCCCATGCCACCAGTTGCTTTAGGGCCTTCTTATCGATAACCCGGTTACGAAACTGCGGTGGGGTCCTCGCTAGTGCTGGCGAAGTGCTTGCCGCTGCAGCCTTTGCGGCCTTGGACTTGGACTTCGACTTGGACTTGGACCTGGTGGTCTTGGTCGAAGGCTTGCGGGATTTCGGGGAGGTTGAGGTCATGGCTACACGTGAATCAGGTCAGGGAAGAAAGCTGGTATTGGAGTGACTCAGGCGACGGCCACCGCATCGATAATTGTGTAATTCATCACCACGCGGCCCACTGTTGTAAGGATGTAGCGACTGATCAATGCTCCTTCTTCGTCGAAACGATCTCGGCGATAAGTCCACTGCTCAATGCGAGTTCCATCGCTGAGCAGTTCAGCTTTGATGGGCTCTTCTATCTCATCTTCGTCCTCAACCTCACCGTTAAAACGAACCCAAACCCAGTCATGTAGCAAGATCCTTTTATCTTCAAACGCATGAATGACGTCCTCTAAACCTGAATAGGTTCTGGATTGATCGCCAAACTCAGGCACAGAAGCTCCAGGCTTGAGCGCCGTGAGGTAATAAGAACCAAGCACCATGTCCTGCGAGGGAGTGATGATCGGATCACCGGTGGCAGGCGAAAGGATGTTGTTACTGGCCAACATCAACATGCGTGCCTCTGTTTGAGACTCAATCGCGAGCGGCACATGAACCGCCATCTGGTCACCATCGAAGTCGGCATTAAAAGCAGGACAGACCAACGGGTGTAACTGAATCGCACGACCATCGACCAGCTTTGGCTCGAAAGCCTGAATACCAAGACGATGAAGAGTTGGAGCGCGGTTTAACAGAATCGGATGCCCCTCGATGACCTCTTGCAGCACCTGCATCACCTCATCATCAGCACGCTGAATCAACTTCTTTGCAGCCTTGATGTTGTTGACAATGTTCTGACGAATCAGACGGTGGATCACGAACGGTTGAAACAACTCGATCGCCATCTCTTTAGGCAAGCCGCACTGATGCATCTTCAGCTTTGGGCCCACCACGATCACGGAACGACCTGAGTAATCAACCCTCTTACCAAGCAAGTTCTGACGGAAGCGACCCTGCTTGCCCTCAATGATGTCGCTGAGGGACTTCAACGGACGATTGTTAGCACCAACAACTGTTCTGCCGCGACGACCGTTATCGATCAGAGCATCCACTGCCTCCTGAAGCATCCGCTTCTCATTTCTGACGATAATTTCAGGGGCCAGAATTTCCTGAAGTCGAGCAAGACGGTTGTTGCGATTAATCACCCGACGGTAAAGGTCGTTCAGGTCGGAGGTCGCGAAACGTCCGCCATCCAATTGGACCATTGGACGAAGATCCGGGGGAATGACTGGAATCGCATCCAGCACCATCCACTCAGGTCTTGCATTGGTAGCAATGAAATTATCAATCACACGCAAACGCTTAATTAACTTGGCCCGCTTTTGACCCTTGCTAGATGAGATTTCCTCTCGCAACTGTTCAGCTACATCAGGCAAATCTAAATCTTCTAGCAATTGCTTTAGAGCTTCAGCACCGATGCCAACCATCGGCTCATTCTCAATCGTGGAATCTTCTGCATAGATCTCATCTTCAATCTCTAACCACTCATCCTCAGTAAGTAACTGCTTATACTTGAGTTCCTTATGATCGCCAGGATCAAGCACGACATAACAGTTGAAGTAAACAATCTGCTCAACATCACGTAGTGGCATATCTAACAAGATCGCCACATAACTAGGTATCCCTTTCAAATACCAAACGTGGGAGACAGGAGCTGCCAACTTGATGAAGCCCATGCGATGACGCCGAACCCGACTTTCAGTGACCTCCACGCCACAACGCTCACAGACAATGCCACGGTGTCGAACCCGCTTATATTTCCCGCAATGACACTCCCAATCCTTTGAAGGGCCGAAGATCTTCTCGCAAAAGAGCCCATCCATCTCAGGCTTAAGGGTGCGGTAATTGATCGTCTCCGGCTTCGTCACTTCACCCACTACCTGCCCATTAGGAAGTGTCCGCTGACCCCACTCCATCACCCGATCTGGTGAAGCAAGTGTGATCTTGACGTAGTCGAAGTGGTTCTCTGTACGGAGGTTGCTGTTAGTCATGAACGAATCGCAAACAGTTTGGGAAACGAAAAGCAGTTAGGTAAGGCCGTTAATCTTCGTCGTAATCCGCTACTCCAAGGGATTCGTAAGTGGGTCGACTAGGAGTACTACGGCGGGGATTCACATCCTGCATCAGATCCACTTCTTTGCCTTCATCGGTATAAACAGCGATATCAAGCCCTAGAGACTGAAGCTCACGCATCAAGACCTTGAAAGACTCGGGTGTCCCCGGCCTGGGGATAGGCTTGCCCTTGACGATTGCATTGAGGGCTTCATTCCGACCCTGCATATCGTCTGATTTAACAGTAAGCAGCTCCTGCAGGGTGTAAGCGGCGCCATAGGCCTCCAGAGCCCACACCTCCATCTCCCCTAAACGTTGGCCACCTTGTTGAGCCTTACCGCCAAGAGGTTGCTGGGTTACCAGTGAATAGGGACCTGTTGAACGAGCATGGATCTTGTCATCAACCAAATGAACAAGCTTCAGAATCTGTGCATAACCAACGGTCACCGGCTGGTCGAAAGGTTCACCCGAACGCCCATCAATCAATTGAAGCTTGCCAGGATTGTCAGGGTTGTAGACCCACTCCTTACCTGGCTGTTTGGCAGCTTCCTTGAGATAAGCCTCCACTGTCTGCTGGGACTTTTCAGCTCCATACATTTCATCAAAAGGCACCACCTTGACCCGACAGTCGAGATTGGCTGCTGCCCATCCCATTAAGCACTCAAACACCTGACCCACATTCATCCGGCTGGGCACGCCCAAAGGATTCAAAACGATGTCAACTGGAGTGCCATCGGGCAGAAAAGGCATGTCTTCGCGGGGCAGAATGCGACTGATGATGCCTTTATTGCCGTGGCGACCGGCCATCTTGTCGCCAACCTGGATCTTGCGACGCTGAGCCACATACACTCGAGCGACCATATTGGCGCCAGGGGGAAGCTCATCACCCTGTTCACGAGTGTAAATACGAACGTCCACAACTCGTCCTCGCTCAGTACTGGGAACGCGTAGAGAGTTATCACGCACATCGCGCGCTTTTTCACCAAAAATGGCACGCAAAAGCTTCTCTTCCGGAGGCTGATCTGACTCACCTTTAGGTGTCACTTTGCCCACCAGAATGTCGCCACTCTCTACAAAAGCACCGATGCGAATGATGCCCATTTCATCAAGATTGCCAAGGCTTTCCTCGGCAACATTGGGTATCTCCCTGGTGATCTCCTCGGGGCCAAGCTTTGTCTGTCGTGCCTCGATCTCATACTTCTCGATATGCACCGAGGTGTAGAGGTCGTCCTTAACTAATCGTTCGCTGACAAGAATAGCGTCCTCATAGTTGTAACCCTCCCAAGGCATATAAGCGACCAAAACGTTCTGACCTAGAGCAATTTCACCGCCTTCACAAGCCGAACCATCCGCGAGAACCTGACCCACGATCACCGCATCACCCTGGCAGACAATCGGACGCTGATTAAGGCAGGTGTCCTGATTTGAACGCTGATACTTCTGCAGGTAGTGGGTGTGATCAACCCCATCCTCATCCCGGACGATGATCGCAGTGGCATCCACGAATGTGACCATGCCATTCACGCGGGAGATGGGCACCATCCCGGAATCACGAGCTACCTGAGTTTCGAGGCCCGTCCCCACCAAAGGCCGCTCAGGCCGCAACAGTGGTACGGCCTGCCGTTGCATATTTGATCCCATCAGAGCCCTATTGGCGTCATCGTGCTCGAGGAAAGGAATCAAGGAGGTGGCGACAGAGATCACCTGCACCGGCGAGAGCTGCACATAATCCACTTGCTCAGGTGGAACTTTTTCGAAGTCCTGGCGATAACGCACTGGAATTAATTCAGCGAGAATCTGTCCATCGGCATCCGTGGCCACATCACCAGGAGCTACACGACACTCATCCTCAAGATCGGCTGATAAATAGATGGGGTCTCCCTCCTTGATCAGGCGACCGTTCTCAACCTTCCAGAAGGGAGTCTCAATGAAACCATACTGATTGACCCGAGCGTGGGTAGCCAGTGAATTGATCAAACCTGCATTCGGGCCTTCCGGTGTCTCAATTGGGCAGAGACGGCCATAATGGGAGGGGTGAATATCACGCACCGCGAAGCCAGCACGCTCCCTAGTGAGGCCCCCTGGCCCCAGAGCTGAGATACGACGTTTGTGGGTGAGCTCAGCCAATGGATTCGTCTGATCCATGAACTGACTCAGCTGACTGGAACCGAAGAACTCCTTAACAGCTGCAACGAGAGGCTTGGGGTTCACCAACTGAGCTGGCGTGAGCGAATCGGTCTCCCCCACCGTCATCCGTTCTTTGATGATCCTCTCCAGGCGATTGAGACCAACCCGGACCTGGTTCTGCAAAAGTTCACCCACTGAACGCACTCGACGATTGCCCAGGTGATCAATGTCATCAAGGCTGGCACCACCCACATCGAGTTCTAAATTGATCAGATAATCAAGGGTTGAGAGCACATCCTCATGGGTGAGGGTCCGCACCGTATCCGGGATTGTTAGACGCAGCTTTTTATTAATCTTGTAACGGCCAACTCGGCCAAGGTCGTAACGCTTGGGATCAAAAAATCGGGTCTGCAGAAGCTGTTGTCCACCGCTTACTGAAGGAGGCTCACCAGGACGAAGCTTTTTATAAAGCTCAAGCAAAGCCTGATCCTCTGAACTAATTCCTTCCTCATTTGCAGCCTCAATAGACTTCTTGTAATACTCGGGGTGACGAAGCTTATCGATTACATCGTTATCTGATAGCCCCATGGCCCGCATTAAAACATGGGCATTAATTTTGCGTGTTTTATCAACACGCACATGCAGAAGGTCGTTTTTATCTGTTTCGAACTTTAGCCAGGCACCACGGTTAGGGATAACACTGGCATTATATGTTCGTCGTCCATTCTTATCCTGTTCATCCTTAAAATATACCCCTGGGCTGCGCACAATCTGATTAACAATAACCCTCTCTGCACCATTGATAATGAACGTACCTCGCTCAGTCATCAGAGGAAGCTCGCCAATAAACACCTCCTGCTCCTTAATCTCACCTGTTTCCTTATTCACTAAGCGACAGGTCACATACATCTGCGAGGCGAAAGTCGCATCACGGCGCTTGGCCTCTTCAACATCGTGGCGAGGCCGCTTCAATCGGTATTCATTGCCAACAAAATGGAGTTCAAGCTTGCCTGTGTAGTCAGTGATCGGAGAAAAGCTATCCAATTCCTCGATCAAGCCCTCATCAAGAAACCACTTGAAGCTCGCCCGCTGAACTTCAACGAGATCAGGCAGGTAGGTGGCGGTCTTGGCGACCTGAATCGCGCTGCTGCTCATGCGGAGACCTGCAGTTGAGAAGTGAAATTGGAAGACCTGAACAATCGACGGGCCTAGATCCGAGTCGGCAGCACAAAAGGCAGCGGCAGCAGCTCCCTGTACCAAGGAGCTGCTGCCGTACTCATGGGCTCAGAGATCTCGAGTCAAAAAGACTGACGTCAACAATGCACCAGAAGACAATGGGCGCTTCGGGCGGCAGGGACGCAGAAGAACTGCATCATGGCCAGACCAGTCAATAATTTTACACTTGTAGACCGCCAAACGCCTGTCCAATGTCTTGAGATCAGGGCAAAGAAAACAATCGTCTTGCATTAGCCGTGCTACTGCTTGCAACGAAGGCCAAAGACTCCCCTCGAAGCTCAGCCACCCGAGAAGCCACAGCTTCGACGTAGGCAGGCTCATTGCGCTTACCCCTACGAGGCACTGGAGCCAGAAACGGACAATCCGTCTCGACTAGAAAACGATTCTGCGGAACTTCGCGCGCGCAGGCGTGAATGGCCTCAGCCTTCGGGAAGGTGACTGTGCCACTGAAACTGATGTAAAGACCAAGATCCAAGCAGACCTCCATATCCTCTGGTGTGCCGCCCCAGCAATGCATCACCCCCCTAGGGCAACGACCCTCCTTCTGACGCTGACGCAACTCCAACGTCATGGGATCAAATGCATCACGACAATGAATGATCACGGGTAGATCTAACTCCGTGGCCAAGTCCAACTGCGGTCTCAGCACAGCCAACTGCTGTTCAAGGTTTGAATCCCGGTAAAGATCAAGCCCGAGTTCACCAATAGCCACCACCCTTGGATCTTCAAGAGCTGCATCTCGCAACAGCGACTGCGTCTGAGGATTCCAGTGCTGCGTGTCGAGGGGATGAACCCCCACTGAATAGCGCAGTTCAGGGAAACGATCCGCCAAAGCACGAATCGCAGGAATCTCTGCGGGTTCCACGCACGCATGCAGCAGACTCGCTACGCCCGCCTGTCGCCAGCGTGCAGCTACCTCATCGAGATCATCATCGAAATTGCGAAAGACGATGTGACAATGACTATCGATAAGAATCGGAGACGACACCAGAACCCAAAACGCATCTTTGGCCCCATTGTGCAGGCACTTTCCTCATCAAGGGAAAGAACAAGCCCTTTCACAAGGGCCCATGCCAAATCACCCCTAAGTGCTTGACGCCGGTTCAATCGCCTGCTTTACCGCTGCACTAAGAAGAGACTTCTGATGGGCAGCGGTGTTGCGATGCAGAACTCCACGTTTCACCGCCTTATCAATTTTGCTGAAAGCCGAATCAATGCTGGCCTTCACATTCGCTTTAGCTGTCTCACCAGGCTGCTGAGAATAATGACTGCAAGCGCTGAAGCAACGCTTCATTAATGTGCGCATGGCCGATTTATACGACTTGTTTTCAAGACGGTTGCGCTCGGCAATCTGAACACGCTTCTTTGAAGACTTGTTATTGGCCACAGATGCTTGCGCTGATTCAATAATCCATCACCTTAACCCAGCACCAATTTTTGAGATTCCATTACAAGCGCTTTTAGACAAGCCAGAAGAGCAAGCCCTAACTTGATTTCAGATATTCAGGTTGCAGACTTTGACACAAAGCGGCCAGGCCGAGTCAGAGACTCCCTCAACCCTGATTCATTGTGTTCGGGATCGGCAACAAGCCAAGCGTGAACTAGAGCGGCTGGCCAACCGCTCTACCGGCAATTCTCAAAAGCAAGCCATGGCGACGGTGGAGGACATCCTCGACACCGTTCGCAGCCAAGGGGACCAAGCCCTGATCACCTTGACCGAGCGCTTTGACGGTTTTCGTCCAGAGCCATTGACCGTAGCTCCAGAAGAGTTGGAAGACGCCTGGCGAAAAACTCCCCAAAAACTTCAATCTGCTCTGGAGCTGGCCTATCGCCGTATCCAGAATTTCCATCAGCATCAGCGACCGAATGACCTGATGGTGCAAGGCATCCACGGCGAACAATTGGGCCGCCGCTGGCGCCCTGTAGAAAAAGCCGGGATCTACATCCCAGGAGGCCGAGCTGCTTATCCGAGCACAGTGCTAATGAATGCAGTCCCAGCCCAAGTAGCCGGTGTGGAGCAGCTGGTGATGACTTCACCCGCGGGAAGGGATGGTCAGATCAACAGAACCGTTCTAGCCGCCGCACACCTAGCAGGCATTCGTGAGGTCTTGCGTCTCGGTGGTGCCCAGGCCATCGCAGCCCTGGCCTTTGGCACTGAAACCGTGCCAAAGGTCGATGTGATCAGCGGACCCGGCAATCTCTACGTCACCCTTGCGAAAAAGGCCGTCTACGGGCAAGTGGGCATTGATTCGCTCGCCGGCCCAAGTGAGGTTTTAGTCATCGCCGACCAGAGTGCTCGTGTTGAGCAGGTGGCCGCCGACCTACTGGCCCAATCAGAACACGATCCACTTGCTGCTGCAGTACTACTCACCACCGAAGCAAGCCTCGCCGAACAGCTCCCATCCCATTTGGAGGCTCAGCTTAAGGGGCACCCTCGCGAGCAGATCTGCCGAGCCTCTTTAAGCAACTGGGGGCTGGTCGTGATCTGTGAAAGCCTGGAAAGATGCGCTCAACTCAGCGATCACTTCGCACCTGAGCACTTGGAGTTGTTGGTCGAGCACCCGCACGCCATTGCCGACTGCATCAAAAATGCCGGCGCCATCTTCATCGGCCCCTGGACCCCTGAAGCGGTAGGCGACTATCTAGCCGGACCAAACCACACACTACCGACATGCGGAACGGCCCGCTTCAGCGGCGCCCTGAGCGTGGAAACATTTCTGCGGCACACCTCTCTAATCGAATTCAATCGATCTGCCCTTGAGGCCACTGCTAACGCCGTAAGGGAATTGGCCAGCAGCGAAGGCTTGCACAGCCATGCTGAATCCGTGCGTATCCGCTTCGAATAACCCCTCTACTCACGGCGCTGTAGACGACGCACTCCCGCAACACCATCACTAATCTGGCCAACCAAAACTTCATCGGTGAGATTGACGAACAAACCGTTCTCTAAGACACCCGGAAGATTGTTAATTCGACACTCCAGATCTTCAGGGTCACCAATACCTCCGGCGATGCTTACATCCAAAACGAGATTGCCCTGATCGGTAACCACAGGACCGGCCTTGCACTGAGCCATACGCAAATCAGCAATACCGCCCAACTCAGCCAAGCGACCCTGCACCTGTCGCCAAGCACCAGGCAAGACCTCAACCGGAAGTAAAAAACCAAGGTTGAGCCGATCAACAATCTTTGTGGAATCAACAACAACCACAAAGCGATCCGCTCTACTGGCGACAAGCTTCTCCTGCACATGGCAGGCCCCGCCACCTTTAATTAACTGAAAAGAGGGATCAACTTCATCAGCTCCATCGATCGCCAAGTCGATGCGATCCACGGCCGTGAGGTTGCGCAAGGGAATCCCCAACTCCGCAGCCATCACTTCGCCTTGGAAAGAGGTGGTAACGCCAACAATGTCCCGAAGCTCACCACTGGCCAGCTTGGCACCAAGAGCCTGGATCATCAGAGCTGCCGTCGAGCCTGAACCCAAACCAAGAACCATGCCATCTTTGATCTGCTCCACAGCGGCTGCCGCCACCGCTTGCTTCATCTGAGTTTGAAGGTCCGCCATCGTTTCTGAATCATCGGCGCGACGGTAGCAAGGGCAAGGGTTTCAACTAAGGCCAGGTAATGCGGCTGGATTAACCGAAAGGCTCATCTCTTGACCATTGCGCATGATCCTTAATGAGAAGGGGACACCGATCTCAGCCTGATCAACCTGTTTAAGCAGAGTTTGTGGATCAGAGACTGATGTTTCAGCTGCCGCAATCACAAGATCACCACGCCGCAAACCAGCGCGTTCCGCCGGGCTATCCGGCAAAACACTCTGCACAAGCGCCCCAAAGCGTTCGGGTAATTCCACCAGCGAATTCGGATCACGATTGTGCTCCCTGGCAATACGAGCTGTCAGCGGCACCAATTGGACACCCAAATAAGGATGCACCACCTCCCCACTGGTCAAAAGCTGCTCAGAAACATGCCGAGCCAAATTGATCGGGATAGCAAATCCCAAACCAGCGCCTGGACCAGAACGAACCAGTGTGTTGATACCGATCACCTCACCACGACCATTCACGAGTGGACCACCGGAATTGCCAGGGTTAATCGCGGCATCGGTCTGAATCAAATCCAAACGTTTATCAGAGAAGCCAAGGCTGCTGATATTGCGATGCAGGCTGCTAACAATGCCAAGGGTGACGGTGCGTTCAAGGCCATAGGGGGTACCAAGAGCGATCGCCCAATCGCCTACCTCAAGCGCATCAGAATCTCCGAGAGGGGCGGCCTCAGGACGTGTGCCCCCATCCAGTCTCACAAGAGCAAGATCAGTAACAGGATCCGTCCCGACAACCGAACCATCGTGTTGATCTCCATCGGCAAGGGTGACGCTGACCGCATCCACCCTTTCAACCACGTGGGCATTGGTCAGCACCAACCCCTGGTCATCGATCACGACACCCGAACCCTGACCGCGCTCACGCTCTGGCCCAATTCCTGGCTCGCCCAAGAGATCTCTGAGCAAGGGATCAATCAGGGTGGGATCAAAAGGCTGACGTTGCACAGTGCGTTCCGTATCAATGCGAACCACTGCAGGCGCCACCTGACTTACCGCATCAGCAACGAAGTTATGGCTAGTCGTCCCATCTAAACCAGACAAAGCCCAAACAGGCTGAACCCCTGCAGCAAGAGGGAACAGCACGGACATCAAAAACAATCCCCAAAAGCGCTTCAAAACAATGCAACCCTGTTGCAGCAACAATCTGAAAGAGATCATGACCGCGAGGCTAAGCCGAAACAGAGGAGCAAGGCAAAGCTGCGCAACCGATCTGCCAGAAGAATGCTGAAATCAATACTTTGCGTGCCTATGAGGTGGCTAATGATTTGAGGCCAAAAAACGATCAGACCGGCTCCAACAAGAAATGATCAGCAAAGACACTCCAGAAATTCAATGCTATATCAATAAAATCACAAATAATCGCCAGCACAAAACCACCTAAAGACAAACGCATTCGTTCTTCGATGGCAGAAGAAAATTGGCATCAAACCTTGCCGTACTATCCACAGTATAAACAGTAGAAGATCATACAAATCACTCCCACTAATCAAGGCAAGTTGACTTTGCTCAAAACGCAAGGATTAGAAGGCCTGGTAAAACTTAAGAAGGGATAACACATAGCAACCGTGATGCATAAAGGAGAAAAACTCGCATTAGTTTCCCACTAATATCAATCTCTATACATCAAGAGATATCGATACAAACAACTGATAGAGACAAGACATCGAAAGCCGAATAGGAGCAACTAAAGACCATTAAGGGAAAAACCATCTCAAGCCAAGGTTGACACCATTCTGATAATTGCTATAGCTATTATCAGTATTATAACCAGCGTACTCAAGGCCAAAGTACTTCCAAGAAAGAGTTAATTGCGCTGAATTACCCACTGTATAAGCAAGTCCTGCCTGAGCAGTTCCAGAAAGATCCTTCTTGCCAGAAAGACCAAATCCTCCCGCATCCAACCTCATAAAAGCCTGCCATTCTGGACTCATCGCATAAGTCACCTGCATGCCAAGTAATGGTTGAGCCCAGGTGTGATCAATCGATCCGCTCGCGCTCTTCTCCAACTCTGGCATTTCCTTCTTTGTTAACGTCCTGCCATTCACTTTGACATCCGCTGCTAAAGACATATCCATGTCCATGCCTGCATCAATGATTCGTGCACCAACAAAACCTATAAAAGTGGAGTCTCCTGTTTTCATGACTGGCTGTTCAAAGGCACCAGCGCGATAGCGCACGGCAAGATCAATGATAGACTGATTAAAATTTGTAGTCGATTGACTATTAAGCTTCAGGCCATCAATTGGAGGATTAAGCTCTTCCCCATTAAAGCTATTTGTACCACTCTGATCCTCAGATGACGTGCCATAAATAATCCCAGCCATGAAGCCCAGTCGCCCATATTCAACAGAAGCCCTTCCTGTAAAAAGTCCTGTAACCGTAGCCAAAACATCGGCAAGGCTCGAGTCTATAGGCACAGTATTTCCATTGATTGTGATGTCTCCAGTGGTCGATAATGGCAGGAATCCATAAAGGTCCAAATACACTCTCCAATCATCCTCTTCCAATACATCCTCATTCTCTTCGACCACCTCATCATCTTCAAGCTGATCTGGTTCAATCGAAACTAAAACCTGCCCCTGCCCAGGATTGCGCTCATACAAAGATTGCTCTGCAAAGGCCTCAGAAGACAACATTGAAAAAGTAGAAATTGCAATCAGTGCTATTAGAGGTCGTGAAGGTGTCATGTTTTTATATTAGTGGGGAGAGTAATAAAAAGAATACTTTTCAGCTACCTTTTGGGAAAAGGAACTGAATCTGAGTGCGGATCGTAAAGTCACCTTGAAGTTTTTCTCCAAAAATTTCCGGCCTTACAGCATTCCAATAGGCACTGAGCGAAGCATTAACAGGTTGATCACCAATTTTAAAGACTCTACCTATCCCAGCTCCAACAGGAACCATCCAACCCTTGCCATCATCTACATTCCAGTCATTCGTGATAATTGGTGAACTCGTAAAGTACCAACCATTCGGCATGTTGTAGTTAAGAAATGGCTGGATCAAAAGCTTATTCACATCTTTGCCTCCACGTCCTGAAAAGGACCAAACATTATTAGCAAGACCTCCTAGCACCCATGGGCCTTTGCTATAGACGAAGACTGCGGAAGGCCCAGCACTCCAACGCTGGGAACTAATGCGAATATCGGTCGCCGATGGCATAATCAAAGTTGGCCCAAGCCCAACCGTAAGATTCCCCTTAAGAGTTGGTACAAAGAAAACACTCGGATTGATATCTCCTATAGCTGTAAAGTCCACTCCGTCAGCCCATGGCTGATTGACAATTGGCACAATCGTCCGCGTGACCAAGGTGAGGTCATTGCTGACCTTGAATGGGACAACAGGCTGCACATTGACAACATTTTGCGTGCGATTATCACGTGCCGATGGGTCAATTAATGAAGGTGCCCATTGAGTTCCAGGCGTAGCATTCCACTGAATCGGGAAGCTGATCATGCTCGCAATTGGATTCTGGGCCTGCTTGGCCAAATCTTCCGTGTTGCCTTGATCTGCTCCAGCCTCTAGGTTCGCTTGTGAGCTCGATTCAGGGTCTGCAGAATCTGCTTGAGCGATCTCCTCTTGAATGGTTAACTCCGAGAAATCAAATGGCTGCTCAGTATCAATATCATGCTGCTCAGCAAAAGACGGTTGCATGACCATGGCACTGAGTGCAGCTCCTGCAGCCAGCACAGATAGTCTTAGTGGTAATGCTACTGGAGCAATTCTGACCATTGGTTAAAAAGATTTTGCGAATGTTATCCCCTCTTTCAAAAGAAAATTCCTATTAAGCGTTAAGAAAAAGTGATGGATCAAACCAGCAATTCAGAACCCATCATTGATCACCTCCCCAGGATGCTCCCGTCAATAAATAGAGAAGAGCAAATGGCTCTTAAACTTCGTTTTTGATAGCAAATAAGACGAAGCAAATCAGCGCGTCAAGGCATCATTGGAAAGTGATATTATCCTAGTACTGTTCAGGCATGAATAGGCAATGGGCCAGTCTCATCAACGATTGATGAGATCATCAAACAAGTTGCATACCCTTGTCTCTTCAATAACTTGAGAACGACTTCTTTCGATCAAATCCTTGCATTTTTTTGAAATTTAGCAACAAGTCGGCCTGGATCCACAAACAGCTATGGACTCATCACTGTTAAATGGTGATTACTAATAACAAATCCACCACTCCAAAGCAAACATGAAATTCAGAATACTTCTTTGGCTTGCATGTATCATAAGTTTCACAGCAACGTCTGCCGCCAACGCAGAAGAGATTAATCGTCGGCGACTTCCGATCGCAGATCCACATCCTCAGAAAGTTGACGAGCGCTTGCCAAGTCAAGTAAAAATGCCACGACAACATGTCGTCCAGGCACCCAAAGGAGCACCCAATGTTGTTGTCATCTTGTTGGATGATGTTGGCTTTGGTGCTCCTTCCCCCTTTGGCGGAGTGGTGCAAATGCCGGCTCTGCAGGAACTGGCAAACAATGGCCTGAGTTATAACCGATTTCACACTTCAGCCCTATGTGCACCTACACGAGCTGCTCTTAAAGCAGGCCGTAATCACCATGTGATGAACATGGGTTCAATCCCTGAAATTGCGACTGGATATGCGGGCAATACCACATTTGTGCCTAACTATGCCGAACCTGTAGCCGAGATACTAAGGCTCAATGGCTACAACACAGGCGCTTTTGGTAAATGGCATGAAACCCCTGGCCGTGAGACCACTGCTGCGGGCCCACAAACCCGCTGGCCAACCAGACAGGGATTTGAAAAATTTTATGGCTTCATCGGCGCAGAAGAAAATATGTATGAGCCATCACTTCACGATGGGGTCACAATCATTGATTACCCAGATCGAGAGGATTACCACTTCCTTGAAGACATGACAGATCAGGCTATTGCCTGGATGCGACAACAACAGGGACTGCGCCCAGACAAGCCTTTCTTTATCTATTATGCATCTGCTGGCTCACATGCACCACACCATGTAAGACCGGAATGGATTAAAAAGTACAAGGGAAAGTTTGATAAGGGATGGGATGTTATTCGAGAAGAAACGCTCGCAAATCAGATCGCAAAAGGTGTTGTACCCCCAAACACAAAACTGGCAAAAAAACCAGCAAGTGTGCCGAACTGGGATGATCTTAGTGATATACAAAAACGCATGTTTGCACGACAAGCAGAGGTGTTCGCAGCTTTCACAGAATACACAGACTATCAAGCTGGGCGACTCATCCAGGCCATTGATGAGCTTGGTGAACTTGACAACACGCTGGTTATTTATATCAGTGGTGATAACGGCACAAGTTCAGAAGGAAACCAAACCGGCAACTGGAACTGGGGGCACATGTTTAACGGCATCCCTGAAACACTTGAGGCTCAGTTAGAACATTATGACAATTGGGGTGATCAAAACACCTATCCACATATGGCAGTCGGCTGGGCGATTGCCTTTGATACTCCATTTGCATTTACCAAACAAATTGCCGGAGATTTTGGCGGTACACGCAATGGCACTGTGATTCATTGGCCTGAGGCCATCAAATCAAAAGGAGAGATACGCGATCAATTCTCCCATGTAATTGATGTTGCGCCAACGATCCTTGAAGCTGCTGGCTTACCCATGCCTGAACAGATCAATGGGATTGCACAAATCCCGATGCAAGGAACCAGCCTTATTTATTCTTTCGACAACGCTGATGCACCTGAGCGACACAAGGTTCAATATTTCGAAGTTGTTGGTAATCGTGGAATCTATCAAGATGGCTGGATGGCAAGAGCCACCGTTGGCCTGCCATGGGAAGCACCCAAGAAGATGCATAGCGTCGCCAAAGATGATGGATGGGAATTATACGATACGCGCAATGATTTCAGCCTAGCTAACAACCTGGCAACTCAGTATCCAGAACGGCTCGAGGCAATGAAACGACTCTTCTTGAAAGAAGCAATCGCCAATCAAGTGCTGCCCTTAGATGATCGTCTGTTGCAACGTTTAGTGCCTTCTGTTGCAGGCCGGCCAACGATAATGGGCTCGTCGAGGACACAACTTGATCTCTACCCAGGCTCCTGGGATCTTGTTGAGGATGCCATCCTCAATGTCAAGAATGTTTCCAACAGCATTACAGCCAAGGTAGACATTGACTCAAGCCAAGATGCCAACGGCGTGATTATGGCCCAAGGGAGCCGCTTTGGCGGATGGTCACTTTATATAGAAGATGGTTATCCGGCCTATGCCTATAATTACCTGGGCAATCTTCATACCTTCCGCAGCAACAAGAAAATCTCTTCTGGCAACAGAAAAATTCGCTTTGAGATGGATTACGACGGGGGAGGAGCTGGTAAGGGTGCAGATGTACGCTTACTAGTTGATGACAAAGTCATATCAACTGGCAGGGTTGATGCAACTGTTGGCACACGTTTTTCGATTGATGAAGGTGCTGATGTTGGCATGGATCGTGGATCACCTGTTACTCAACGAGTGATTGGGGATCAGCGCTTCAGTGCCTTCAATGGGACCATCAACAAAGTGACATTGGAGATCTATCCATAGTGACATTGGTTAGGCACTCTGACGGTGCTCACACTTAGCCATCTTGGCTTTTAGGCAACAATAAAGATGGACACATTTCCACCTGCAGACTTTCATTGTGACCACATCTTTGCCAGTAGAGATGGTAACCATCCCTTCAGGGCTCTATCGAGTTGGCTGTGATCGCTGCTATCCGGATGGTTCAGTCCGCTGCTATCCGGAGGAAACACCCGCGCGAGAAGTGCAGCTTGACTCATTCCAGATCGACATAGGGCCAGTCACCAATGCCCAGTTCCGAGCTTTCGTCAACGCCACGCAACATCTCACAGTCTCGGAGCTGCCACCTGATCCAACGCTCTATCCCGATCTAGCGCCCGAGGAACGCATCCCTGAATCAGTTGTCTTTCAACCGCCTCCAGCAACGGTGGATCGCAGCAAACCCTTGAGCTGGTGGTCGCTCGTGGCTGGGGCTGACTGGCGTCATCCCCAAGGACCCGAAAGCACGATCGATGGCCTTGATGATCACCCTGTCGTGCATGTCGCCTACGCCGACGCCATCGCCTATGCCCATTGGGCTGGCAAGCGTCTCCCTTCTGCTGAAGAGTGGGAAGTCGCCGCCCGCGGAGGTCTTGTCGATGCCCAATACGCCTGGGGGAATGAACTCACTCCCAATAACCGATGGATGGCGAACATCTGGCAAGGTTCTTTCCCTTGGCACAACGAAGAGCTAGACGGCTGGTTCTGGACCTCGCCCGTTGGCAGCTTTCCTGCTAACGGCTATGGACTGTTGGATGTTTGCGGCAATGTGTGGGAATGGACCAACTCTATTTATCCCGTGGCGACAGATCAACAGGAACGGAGAATTATCAAAGGCGGATCGTTTCTCTGCGCAGATAATTACTGCGTACGTTATCGACCCTCTGCACTACAAGGTCAAACAATAGACACTGCAACGTGTCATATGGGCTTTCGCTGTGCAAAAGGAGGGCCTTGATTGCTGACTCACAAAAAAAAATCAACCCCATCACTAGGAGAAATTTCAACTGCAATCGTACGCAGTTCGCAACAATAGATGAATCCAAGTCAGTCAGTTTTCATAACAATATTCCATAGGCTCACTCTTGTTTGTCCTTGCAAAGTAAAATTCAATGATCTACTAATCGGCATTTTAATGAAGACACGAGGTATCGCGTTTTTGGGCTCTTTATTCGCACTAGCTGCCTTAACAGCCCAGCCAGCCTCAGCAGAGACCTCCATGGAGTCGGTTGTACGCAGTGGCAAGCTAAACGCGGTAGTTATCGGTGACGAACTTCCGTTTGCTAGCAAAAGCGACACAGGCTTCAAGGGCCTAGCAATCGATGTTGTTGCAGCTGTCAAAAATGAACTTCAGGCCTTTGCAGGCAAGGCGATCAGGCTTAATCCCTTACAGGTGAAATCAGTACAAGACGCAAAAGATGCTCTGCTGAGCGGCAAAGCAGACATCGCCTGTGGTGTTGCCTACTCCTGGGAAAGGGCAATGCTTGTGGACTACACCATCCCGTTTGCCTTGGGCGGGGTGAGGGTACTAGCTCCTAGAGGCAATGATGGCACTCCCGCATCTCTTGCAGGCAAGACTGTTGGGGTCATTAAAGACACCGTTGCTGCTCAAACTCTCGAAACAGCAGCACCACAGGCGAATTACGTCTCCTACGCCTCTCCAGCAGCAGCTCTTGCCGCCGTGCGCTCTGGCTCTGTTGACATACTCGGTGGAGACAGTCTCTGGCTCAAAGCCAATCAAGCCAGGGTTGCAGCAAACGCCGATCTCGTGCCAATCGTTCCATACGGCCGTTCAGGTATCGCCTGCATCATTCCAGAAAACAACTCCACAATGCTGAATTACAGCAACATCGCCATCGGCAAGATCTTGCAAGGCTATGTGAATGATGTTGCCCCTGTTCAAGCCATGGTCAATCGCTGGATTGGTCCAGGAAGTGCCGTTAATCTCAAGCAAGAGTTGATCAAGGCCTACTACGCCACAGTCTTATCTACCGCTGCGCAACTATCTTTGCGTTGATCGTTAGAAAATTCAAATTCCAATCCTTCACATCCTCTTTTCTACAAACCCATGACACCTCGCTCTCTACTCGGCATATATGTACTTCTCGCTTCATCAGCCGTTGTCGTGCAGTCTGCTGAAGCTGCCGTTTACAATAAGCCTAACCTTGCAAATCCAATCGAAGCGAAAATTCAAACCGTTCGAACTGGCACCTGGAAAGTATTACTTAACGAGAGACACTCAAATTCAAATGAAAGAAGTGTTGCTCGCGCATGGGGGAATGGTGGTGGCCGCGCGTGGGGGAATGGTGGCGGCAGGGTTGTTCGCCGAGGTTGGGGCAATGGCGGAGGATGGGGCAACGGAGGAGGCGGCTGGTTGAATGGCGGCTACGGCGGCCGTGGCTTTGCTAATTGGTAACGAATAATTAGCAGCAATTAATACAACCCAGGCAAGCAATATCGGCCAAAACAATGACCCTCATCAATGCTTTGGCCGATGCATTGATCACCATTAGTACTGAATGAAACTGCACGACTAATGCAGTCATTACACCATGGCAACTCGCTCTCTAATCAGCCTATATGCGCTACTAGCAACGTCTGCTGTAATCACGCAATCTGCAGAGGCTACGGTTTACGGCCAACCAAATACTTCTAACCCAATTGAAGCGAGTAGTATCCAAGGCATTCGCAACAATAGATGGAGCTTATTTCTCAGATCTAATAAAATAATATTTGGAGAGAATGATCAGGCACGCTCCTGGAAAAATGGTAGTGGGGGGTTTCTTGAACTGGTGAACAGACAACATTCATCTCAATGACAACAACAAGTCCTGACATCAGTCGCTTCGGTCCAATCGGGCTGGTAGTTGTTCAGTCCACCTCTCTATGCAATCTGGACTGCTCATACTGCTATCTGCCAGATCGTAAGAGCCGCAAGATCTTTGATCTTGAGCTTTTGCCTTTACTAATGCAAAGGATATTCGAAAGCCCCTTCTTTGGTGAAGAGCTAAGCCTGGTGTGGCATGCAGGGGAGCCACTGACCTTACCCTGCAGCTACTACGATAGAGCCACGGAATTAATCAACGAAGCTATAGAAAAATGGACTAATGGAACAGTTCATATTGAACAGCATGTACAAACCAATGCCACACTGATTAACGATGCATGGTGTGAATGCTTTCGCAGGAATAAGATCATTGTTGGCATCAGCGTGGATGGCCCCAAAGACATACACGATGCCAACCGTTGCTTCCGCAATGGGGAAGGCTCTCATATCCACTCAATGAGAGGTATCGAAGCACTAAAGCGAAACAAAATCCCATTTCATGCCATTGCCGTTGTAACTGCAACAGCAATGGATGATCCAAACGGAATGTATCAATTCTTTCGTGACAATGAAATTCATTCTGTTGGCTTCAATGTTGAAGAACAAGAAGGTGAACATACAAGTTCATCGATGCAAGGCTTCGAACGCGAGGAACAATACCGTCAGTTCCTACAAAGCTTTTGGCAGTTAAGTGAGCAGGATGGCTTCCCTGTTGTACTGAGGGAGTTTGATCAAGTGATCAGTCTGATTCGTGAAAATCGGCGACTTAATCAAAATGAACTCAATCGACCTTATTCAATTCTGAGTGTCGATTGGCAGGGTAATTTTTCAACCTTTGACCCTGAACTTCTTTCAGTCTCATCAAATCTTTATGGCACATTTGATCTTGGTAACATCCGCAAGATTTCGCTAATGGAAGCAGCTAAGAGCGAGCGATTTCAAAAATTATGGAAGGATATGCTGTCTGGTGTGCAACGCTGTGAGAAAGAATGCAACTACTTCGGCTTCTGCGGAGGTGGCATGGGAAGCAATAAGTTCTGGGAACATGGAAGTCTCAACTGTAGCGAAACAAATGCTTGTCGCTTCAACAATAAGATACCTGTAGATGTGCTATTAGATCGCTTCAAATCTAGCCCTCCAATAGACCACGAAACTCCTTTTTAACTCAAGCAATATTCGAGCAGCAAGAGTTGCTTTTTATGCTGGTCAGAGAGACGCCCAAGCCATCGCGAAAGATTTATCAGTACAATAAATAGATATGAAGAGCGATTTAATCATGATTAATCCATTCTCGCAGGTGATCTGTAATCGCAGAGCCTCTTCGGTGATCGTGGGGATAGTAATGAGCACATTAGTGAATGGATTGTCAAGCCCAATGGGATTTGCAGAGACAACTGCATTAAAAAAAGCATCCCAGAATTTCACGGCTCCAATACCCTCAGGAATTCTCACTCCAGACACCGTAAAGACGAGTGCTGGAACATTCAGATTTTTTGACGGCATGCCTGATGGAGAGACGGTACGGAAAAGTTTTGAAAATCTCAAGTTCATTCGTGGCTATGAGACATTTCTAACCTTGATGCCAGCAGCAAGCATTGAAATGCTTCGCCATGGTCATGCAGAAGTAGGAGTCGATAACCACACCAAGGTGGCATTGATGGCCCCCTTGAACTCAAATCCTCTGTTCCTGACAGGTAATACCGACACGGTCTACGGATCGACGTTCTTCAACCTGAAAAAGACAGGGCCTCTGGTAATCGAGATCCCTGCTGGTCTTGGTCCAGGAACTATTAATGATGCCTTTTTCCGCTTTGTTGCTGATACTGGAGCTCCTGGGCCAGACAAGGGAAAAGGAGGAAAGTATCTCATCCTGGGGCCAGATGATTCTGAGCCAAGTCATGCTGGCGGCTATTTTGTTTTTCGTTCTCCTACGTATTCAAATTGGTTAATTCTTAGGGCTTTTCTTGATTCCAACGGTAAACCTGATCAAGCAATCGCTAATTATGAAAATGGTTTGCGTCTTTATCCCTATTCCCAAAGGGATAACCCGGCTCAGATGATCTTTATTCAAGCTGGTGAAAAGGTTTTCAATACAGTTCATGCCAATAATTTTAAGTTCTTTAATGAACTCAATACCGTCATTCAGCGTGAGCCCATTGCTTTCCTTGATCCTGAGCTAAGGGGATTGGCATCTGCTATCGGATTGGAAAAAGGAAAATCTTTTTCTCCATCTCCAGAAGATAAAAAGATCCTAGAAGAAGCAATCCAAGTTGGTGTTGCCTACGTACGCTCCGACATGGGTCAACCCCGCAATAAGGATGTTTACTTCTATCAAGACAAACAGTGGTTTACACCTTTTGGAGGTGGAAGTCATGAATGGCTTGTTGATGATGGTGCAGGTGGTCGAAATTTAGATGCACGCAATAATTTCTTTTGGGGCTACACAGTAAATACACCAGCGATGGTGTTGCAAATGATTGGAGCTGGATCGCAATATGGCGTTGTGGCCACTGATGCTAACGGTCGTTATCTCGATGGAAGCAAAACTTACAAGTTCACGATTGACAAAGGTGTGCCTGCGAAAGACTTTTGGTCGATGGTCGTTTACGACCCGCAGACACGGTCTGAGCTGCAGACTGGCCAGCTCTTGCCGAGCAAAAACAGTGTACGAAATCAGGATTTAGACGTTAACACTGATGGCAGTATTGACCTCTATTTTGGCCCCAAACCCCCAACAGGGAAAGAAGCCAATTGGATCGAAACTGTTCCTGGTAAGGGCTGGTTTGCTGTGTTTCGTCTCTACGGACCGCTGCAGCCTTGGTTCGATAAAATTTGGCAGCTCAATGATATTCAGCCGATGGGATGATACCAGGCAAATTTTACTAATTTATTCTAATTAAATCCATGAAACTTTTTAAAACTTCTCTCGCTTCGGCTCTTCTTTTGGCTAGTACTTGTCTGGCTATTCAAGCCCAAGATCTTAAAGCGAATGGATATAACACGCCAATCCCTGAGGATGTTCTGACTCCCAATCGTGTGAGAACAAGACTTGGCTTATTTAATTACTTTGATGGTTTTCCTGATGACGCAACCATGAGACTTGCTCGCCGGCAGGTTGATTTAGGCCGTGGTGTGCAGACATTCCTCAATTTCATACCAGCAGCGTCGCTCGAGATGCTCTACATGGGGCATCGTGATGGCTATGGCATGAAACCAAATCAGGACATCGGCATCTTTGATGAGCTGATGAGTTCCAAGTCTCTTTGGCTCACTGGAAATACCGATACGGTTTACGCCTCTACTTTTCTCGATCTCAGTGCTGGTCCGATCGTTGTGGAAGTCCCACCCGGAACCGGGCCAGGAACAGTGAATGATGCCTTCTTCCGCTTTGTGGTTGATATGGGAGGCCCCGGCCCCGACAAGGGCAAGGGCGGTAAATATCTGATTCTTGGGCCAGGTCAAGAGGCTCCTGCGACGACCGATGGTTTTTTTGTGGCAAAGACCCCGAGCTACATCAACTGGTTGATTCTTCGTGGTTTTCTCGATGAGGAAGGCAAGACTGATACAGCACGAGACAGCTTCAAAAATGGCTTAAAGGTGTACCCCTATGCCATGCGAACAAATCCTCAAGCCAACAATTTCAAGAACCTTACCGACTGGACGGTGAATACCATTCATGCCAATAATTTCAAATTTTACGAGGAACTCAATGAGGTGATCCAACGTGAACCTTCGGAGATGTTCTCCCCAGAGCTGCTGGGCATGGCGTCAGCCATTGGCATTCAGAAAGGCAAGCCTTTTGCCCCGGATGCTGAACAGAAAGCGCTGCTCACTGAAGCTGTAGCCATTGGCAATGCCACTGCCCGTTCGATCCTGTTTTCCCCTCAGGATCCAAAGGCTTATATCTACCCAAATAGGTCTGGTTACTGGCAAACCGGCTTTCCCGGAGGTAGTCACAAGTACCTCGTGAACAAGGGAAATGGTGGACGCGATATGGACGGACGTACCCTTTTCTTCTATCTCGCTACGGTGAATACTCCAGCGATGGCGCTTGAGCTTCCTAGCGTGGGGTCTCAGTACGCCTTCTCCTCGCGAGACAGCAACGGCGCATACCTCGATGGAGCTAACACATACAAACTCACAGTTCCGGCTAATGCTCCGGCCAATCGCTTCTGGTCCTTTGTGGTTTACGACCCCCAGACCCGTTCAATGCTGCAAAGCAAGGAGTCGCCTTATCCAAGCAAAAACAACAAACGCAACCAAGACATGCTGGTGAATGATGATGGTTCCGTAGATCTTTACTTCGGGCCCAAAGCACCCGAAGGGAAAAAGGCAAACTGGATCAAAACCATCCCCAGCAAAGGTTGGTTCGGGATCCTGCGGCTCTATGGTCCACTTGATCCCTGGTTCAATCAAACCTGGAAGCTGGGAGCCATTAAAAAGATGAACTGATTGCCAAGACGTTGATCGTTCAGGCAACCGACGTTGATTTGAATAGGGCATAGTAATGGTTAGCATTAATAGCAAGTTACTGATCAAGAGAACTGAACTTTGGCCCCAATATCTTCATGCAACGTGAGCAAAGCTCCTGAGATCGCATCAGAATGCCACTAGCGATAATCATTGGAGGTGTCTCGCGCAGCGGCTTAACCATCACCAGCGATCAAAACAGGTTGTGCACTGATTTATACGCTCAGTATTGCAAGCACACTACTGGACTTGACTAAACAACCCATTAACTCAAATCATGAGCCACTTGCAGCAATCCCTAGGCTTCAAAGATACCTGCTGGTGTTTAGCTACGTGCTTAGGGCTAACTAGAATTACAATTGCGCTGCAAAATTCCAAGCCCGCCATCATTATGGATGTGAATAGTCCTTTCCTATGTATCAATCACGCTTTGTGGCCGCAGGCCTGGTGATGGCCTCAGTTCTTACCCCTCAGTCAGCCATCGCCAAATGTGAATTCCTAATGCCTATTGGCGGGGATGGCAACAAGATCGTCAAAAAGAGAGTAGAGCGACCAAAGGGTTTGATGGGAAGTGCCTTTGGCCGCACAAACTGGAATACAGACTTTGCTGTTAATCAGCCCTATCGCAATTACAAACTATTCTTCACTGCAGATTCAACCGATTCTGCCAGCTACCCAATTCAGGCCTTCCTCAAGTTCAGCGATGGCAGCAACCTTCAAGTTGTCAACGAATCCATGCGGCCGCCAATGGGTACCGGTAAAATGTTTGGCCCTGTCCAAGCAATTCCTGGTAAAGCGGTGAGTCAAGTGAATTTCAAGGTAGGAACAGCAAAGGATCCAGGCGCTACTGGGTTCAGCTACCGAATTTCTGTTCAAGGCTGCCAGTAATCCAGTCGAAGCATTAGAAATTGACAAGAAAATTGGGGAGGGTCAAGTTGCATCTTCTCCCGATTCTTGATTAATTCCTATCAAAGGGTTCATCGTTTGCGGTTTTTGATTCGAGCCTGAATGAATCAAAGTGCGGGTGGGGAATGGCATGCTTGCACCATGCACTTCAACCACATCACCAATCTTGAGAAGCAACCTCTGCTGCAAGGCCCAAGCATCGCTTAGATTTCCACTAGAGGAATAACAAACCAAGCCTAGATTCAGACTCGAATCGCCATAGACTGTGAAATTCACGGCCATTTTCTTGCTCTGATCTACATCTGAATGATTAACTAAAACCTGCTGAAGATCACTCACGATCGACTCAATCTTTCTACGATCGCCATAATTAACACCAAATTCAATCCAAATCCTGCGGTTGTCTATATCAGCAATATTAACAACCGGCTTACTTGTAAAGATGTTGTTTGGTATGTACATTGGCTGGCGATCAGAGGAGCGCAATTTGGCATAAAACCAACCGATATGTTCTACATTTCCAGAAAGATTTTCGGAGGGAATATCGATGAAGTCACTTACAACAAAGGGACGGTTAACGTAAAGGCTAAGGCCGCTTAAGGAATTCGAGACAATCCCCTTGGCCCCGAAACCCAATGCAACGGCACCAACCCCACCGGCGGTAACCAGTACAGCCGGCGAAATGCCATCAAATGCATCAGCTCCAGGCATAAAATGAGCATGGCTGCAATACCTATGGTCTTTTGAACAACCTCGAATAGGAATAGCCTGTCTTTTTCACCAAAGCCCTGCAGCATCTGAGTGGCATAACTGTCTTGGTTTTGCTTGAGCTCCTTCTTCCAAGACAGCAGCGTCCATGAAAGACCTATGACCACAAGAATTCCAAACGCCTTAACACCATCACGCGGGAATTGAATCAATGACAGATCCAACAAATCCAATAGCCAACAAATCACTCCTACAAGTGCGCAACTCAGAGAAATGCTTTGCCTGCTACTGAGCAGCAATCCACGCCGCAACGAACCTGAGCGGAACCTCCTGCCAAAAGTGTCTAGCAACAACCAACTGACAATGGCTAAAACAAGGCCGGCAATCGGCACCTGAAGATTGAAGAGAAGGGGTGTCATCAGAGGCATAAGCAAGATGCATCCGCACAGATTTGAATTGTCTGCGAAGCGTTAGTTCTGCGAAGCCCATCGGTGCCAAACGGCCGGCCGGCGCTGATTAGCGAATTCTCCAGATTCTCGATGGCTTGATGGCCTTCTCTGCATCAGTTGAACACAGCATGAAGAGGCCATCACCTAGATTGTGTTGATGCCTGGCGGGTACCTTCTTCGGGAGGCAGGTCACTTCTGAAGCCGGTCGGGCCAGAAGTCCAACCTTACCCCCTGCTTTTGCCTCATCCTTTGCTCCCGGACCTGGAAACCCTCGCCTCGGCGACGGCTGCAGGAAAAGGCTACAAACTTTGCTGTGTTCAGGTATTCACCCATCTGATTCCTATGACCATCCAGGTGCAGATCCGTCGCAAGGATGGCAGTGATGTCTCCCTCGACGACTGTGCTCATTTCAGCGCTTCTATGGCTGAAACCCTGGAGACTTCCCAACTTTTTACTGAAGCGTATGTTCTGGAAATCAGCAGCCCAGGGATCGGAGATCAGCTCCACAGTGATCAGGACTTCCTGACTTTCAGAGGCTTCCCTGTGGAGATCAGCTTCCGCGACGACGATTCAGACCTTCATCAAACCGGTCTCTTGCACAAACGATCCGACGAACATGTGCACATCAACATCAAGGGACGCATTCAACGCATACCACGTAAGGCTGTGACCTGCGTGCGCCTTACCAACCCCACGGGATAAATCACCTTAACGATCAGCTCAGCTTCAGCACCGTTCCACTCTTTCCATCGTCGATGGCTCTCGTTCTACTCCCCGGCCTCAACAACCTGATCGAAGACATCAGCGAGGAGAAGAAACTCCCTACCCAAGTGGTGGAAGCAGCCCTGCGTGAGGCCCTCCTCAAAGGATATGAACGTTACCGACGCACTCTTTATCTAGGTATCAGTGAGGACCCTTTCGAAGAAGAATATTTCAGCAACTTCGATGTTGGACTAGAGCTGGATGATGAAGGTTATCGGGTCCTGGCCAGCAAAATCATCGTTGAAGAGGTGGAGAGCGAAGACCACCAGATTGCTCTTCAAGAAGTGATGCAAGTCGCTGAAGACGCCCAGATCGGTGACACCGTGGTGCTCGACGTTACCCCCGAGAAGGAAGACTTCGGCCGGATGGCTGCCGCCACAACCAAGCAGGTACTAGCACAAAAGCTACGCGACCAGCAGCGCCGCATGATTCAAGAGGAATTTGCCGATCTAGAAGATCCCGTACTCACAGCTCGTGTGATCCGTTTTGAACGTCATTCGGTGATCATGGCCGTGAGTTCTGGTCTTGGGCGCCCTGAAGTGGAGGCCGAGCTCCCACGCCGCGACCAGCTCCCCAATGACAATTATCGCGCCAACGCCACCTTTAAAGTCTTTCTGAAGGAAGTCAGCGAAGTGCCCCGACGAGGGCCTCAGCTGTTCGTTAGCCGCTCCAACGCCGGACTAGTGGTTTACCTATTTGAGAACGAGGTGCCCGAAATCCAAGAAGGCTCAGTGCGCATTGTGGCCGTAGCCCGTGAAGCCAATCCTCCGTCTCGTTCCGTGGGCCCACGCACCAAGGTCGCAGTTGACAGCATTGAACGTGAAGTGGACCCTGTCGGCGCCTGCATCGGTGCCCGCGGCTCACGCATTCAGCAAGTGGTTAATGAACTACGCGGCGAAAAAATCGATGTGATCCGCTGGTCACCTGACCCGAGTCAATACATTGCCAATTCCCTTAGCCCTGCTCGGGTTGAGATGGTGCGACTGGTGGATCCAGAAGGGCAGCATGCCCACGTCCTAGTCCCCCCAGATCAACTAAGCCTGGCCATCGGACGAGAAGGACAAAATGTACGCCTAGCAGCTCGTCTAACCGGATGGAAAATCGACATCAAAAACTCCCAGGAATATGACCAGGCCAGTGAGGACACCACCGTCGCCGAGCTGATTTCTCAGCGAGAGGAAGAAGAGGCTCTCCAACGCGATGCTGAAGCCCGTTTGGCTGCTGAACAAGCCACCCGAGCAGAAGAGGATGCACGCCTAAGAGAGCTTTACCCCCTACCGGAAGATGAAGAAGAGTACGACCAAGAAGAACCTGCTAAGACGATGGCTGAAGACGAAAATGCATCTGACGGCCAATCTGACGACTTGAACAGCCAACCTGACGCCTCAAGCGAACAACTCTCAAATGAAAAATCAGTAGAAGAAGAGGACAGAGCTCGGTGAACCAACGCCCCGTCCTGCGTCGCTGCGTGACCTGTCGTCAACTGCTGGATCGCCAGCAGCTTTGGCGGGTGATACGCGACCATCAGGAGGGTGTAGTCCTCGATGAAGGGATGGGTCGTTCGGCCTATATCTGTCCAAGCGAGGCCTGCCTAGAGGAGGCACTCCGCCGCAAACGTCTACAGAAAGCCCTGCGTTGCCAGGTGCCCAACAGCGTTGTGGAGGTGCTGCAAAAGCGGCTGAATCACTCCTTTGATTCCGCCGCTGAGGCAAAATAAACAATGGCCCCGACTTGCTTGGAGCCCCGAGGCACTTCGTGCCCGGACCGACAGGAGCTTTTAATGACCAGCAGCGGCAAAATCAGAATTTATGAGCTGTCCAAGGACCTAGGCCTTGAGAACAAGGACGTGCTCCATGCCGCTGAGAAACTCTCAATTGCGGCCAAGAGCCATAGCAGTTCCATCAGTGACGATGAAGCAAAGCGCATCCGTGGCCTGTTGCGCCAAGGCTCCGCTGCTAATTCAGCTCCACCAAGCAAGTCGGAACCTGGAAAGACAATTCTGTCGGTGAAAAAAGTAGCGCCCACTGCCATTAAGGACGTTGCGCCACCTATTCGAAAAGCTACAAGCAGCTCAGAGATCAGCCACGTCAAGCCATCCGCGCCTGCAAACCCCATACCAACAAGCCCTGCACGACCCTCAACGGAATCGGTGGCTCATCCTGCTCCACCGTCTCGCCCAGCAAACCCCACTCCAACCCCGACAAGCTCGCCACCTAAAACAGTAGCTCGACCGGTCAACGCCCCTATCAGTCGTCCAGCAACCCCCAGCCGACCTACCGCTCCTACACCAAGATCAGCAAACAAACCCTCCTCCCCCGTGCCTCCAAGCACTGGGGACAAAGACCCACGTGCCGGTCAGACCTCTACTGCGAGTAAAGCAACCACCGTTAGTGGAGGAGGCCCTCGTCCCAAAATCGTCTCTAGGCCACAATCGCCAACAGCGCCAGGACGCAGCGCACCCCCGGCCAAGCCATCAATCCCATCTGATCGCAAAGCTCCAAAGCCAGAACTGGTGGGACGCCCTAAGCCAAAGCGTCCTGTCGTAGCCCCTCCGAGCCGACCAGATCCAGAGGGACAACGCCCTGACAAAAAACGACCCGGAATTAGTCCACGACCGATCGGCGGACCAAATCAGCGCACTAACACGTCGCAGCGCCCCGGCGCCCCCATACGGCAAGGCAAAAACAGACCAGGACAGCCTCGTTCTGCCGGCAACACCCTCGAATTAGTGGGCAAGCCCATTCGGCGTGATCGATCCGACGCTGGCTCCGCAGGACGGGATAGCAACAACCGCCCAGGAGCCCCCACCCGCCCAGGCATGCCTGCCGGCATGCGCAAACCGGTGGCCCCTGGAGAGCTGATGCAGCTACAAAAGCCCACCGGTCGACCTGGCACACCACCGCCACGACGACCGGACGGAACCAGCGTCGGAACCCGCGGAGGATCCGAGGGGGCCACTCCACCAGTGGAACGCACTGCGACCGCACCCACAGCACCCAAAAGGCCTGGTCACCGCCCCGCTCAAGCCCCTGCCGGAGCCCCAAGGAGACCCGGTAGACCGGAGTGGGACGACAGCGCCAAGCTGGAAGCCCTACGCAACAAGTCTCCCCAGAAGCAGCGCCAGAAGGTGCACATCATTGGGGAAAATGATGATGCCCTAACCGCAGAAACCAGCGGCTACGCAGGAGAACAACAGGCCGTCGTTCTGACGGCAAGCCTGGCCCGGCCCGCCAAACCAAAATCGCAGAAAAAGCCCGCCTCCAAACCCGTGGCGGCATTACGCAAGCGCAAAAAAGAAACCACCCGACAAAGGCAACGCCGACGGGCAATGGAGCTGCGTGCAGCCCGCGAAGCGAAGCAAGTCAGGCCAGAAATGCTGATTGTTCCGGAGGCCAACCTCACAGTGCAGGAGCTGGCAGACATGCTCAGCATTGAAAGCTCTGAGATCATCAAATCCCTTTTCTTCAAAGGGATTACCGCCACAGTCACCCAGTCACTAGATCTTCCCACGATCGAAGCAGTGGCCGAGGAGTTCGGGGTGCCTGTCCTCCAGGACGACATCGAGGAGGCAGCCAAAAAGACAACCGAGATGATTGAGGAGACTGATCTAGCCCACCTGATCCGCCGTCCACCTGTGGTGACCGTGATGGGTCATGTCGATCACGGCAAAACCAGCCTGCTGGATGCAATCCGCAAAGCCAGGGTTGCCGCGGTTGAAGCCGGAGGCATCACCCAGCACATCGGCGCCTATCAGGTGGAGATCGATCATGGCGGTCAGCCCCGCAAGATCACATTCCTTGACACCCCAGGCCACCAGGCTTTCACTGCCATGCGCGCCCGCGGCACCAAGGTCACGGACATAGCAGTACTAGTGGTTGCTGCTGACGATGGTGTACGCCCTCAGACCCTGGAGGCCATCAGCCACGCACGCGCTGCCAAGGTTCCGATCATTGTGGCGATCAACAAAACGGACAAGGAGGGAGCCTCTCCAGAACGGGTCAAGCAGGAACTTTCTGATCAGAACCTGCTCTCCGAAGAGTGGGGAGGTGATGTGGTGATGGTTCCCGTAAGTGCCATCAAGGGCGAGAACATCGACAAACTTCTCGAGATGATTCTGCTGGTCACCGAAGTTGAGGATTTGCAGGCCAACCCTGACCGTCTGGCCAAAGGCACCGTTATCGAGGCTCACCTCGACAAGGCCAAAGGGCCTGTTGCCACATTGCTAATCCAGAACGGCACCCTCAAAACCGGAGATGTACTCGCCGCCGGCCCAGTGCTTGGCAAGGTGCGAGCCATGGTCGACGACAGCGGAGCCCGACTCAAACAAGCTGGTCCGTCTGGTGCCGTAGAGGCCCTCGGCTTCAGCGAAGTGCCAACAGCCGGAGATGAATTTGAGGTCTACCCAGATGAGAAGTCAGCAAGAGCCGTTGTGGGAGAACGCGCCTCCGATGCCCGTGCCACCAGGCTGGCCCAACAGATGGCCTCAAGGAGGGTGTCCCTCGCAGCCATGTCTGGCCAAGCAAGCGATGGCGAACTCAAGGAACTGAACCTGATTCTCAAAGCCGACGTTCAAGGAAGTGTGGAAGCCATCTTGGGATCCTTGGAACAATTGCCGAAGGATGAGGTACAGGTTCGCGTGTTGCTCTCCGCGCCGGGTGAAATCACCGAAACTGATGTGGATCTTGCTGCTGCATCCGGGGCTGTGATTGTGGGCTTTAACACATCCATGGCCTCTGGAGCCAAGCGGGCCGCGGATGCCACGGGTGTAGACGTTCGTGATTACGACGTGATCTACAAGCTTTTGGAAGACATCCAGATGGCTATGGAAGGTCTACTAGAGCCAGAACTGGTGGAAGAATCGCTTGGAGAAGCAGAAGTGCGTGCCGTCTTTACCATCGGCAAGAGCGCCGTGGCGGGCTGTTACATCACCGCAGGCAAGCTGCAGCGCAACTGCAGAGTGCGTGTACGGCGTGCCAAACAGGTGGTATTCGAAGGCGATCTCGACTCCCTACGCCGCAATAAAGACGACGTCAAGGAGGTGGCCACAGGCTTCGAGTGCGGCATCGGCTGTGATCGCTTTGCCAACTGGGAAGAACGCGACATCATTGAAGCTCACAAACTAGTGACCAAGCGACGCACGCTGAGTAGCTCATGAGGTTTCGCCCCACCTACAACTTGTTGTGATTGCCCAACGCGAACCACTGCTCTGGCTTCAGCTCATCGCTATTGGGGCGATCCCGATAGAATTGCTTTTACTGAGACTGGTTTTAGCCGGGGCAGATCTGGGGCCTGTTCCAGTCTTCGAACGACTACTCACCTGGGCTGTAGCGGTGTTAACGCCAACCCTCGTCCTCTGGAAACGCCCTGCCGACTGGGGATCACTACTGCTACTGCGGCGCCCACTGAGTCAACGCTCAGAGGCCCAGCGCCAGCTCAGTGGTCTTCAGCAGAGCTTGATCCCTCGCTTGAGCCTCTTGGTTGGATCAACAGCCCTACTCGCGATGTTCTGGTGGATCGATCAATCCTCCATTTTGGTGATGGACCTCTCGCCATTACAAGGCAGCTCTCGACTGGTCACACTGCTTACGGCCATCCCCCTACTTGCTCTCGTTCTTTGGCAGTGGCAACAGCTCACCCAGAGCCTCTGGCTTCTAACCCGCTCCGACCAGGAACTTGCCCAGGCCCCCTCTCTAAGCGAAGAACAACTTCAGCATGAACGACTTTGCCTGGGGTTGAGTCTGCTCACCATGCCGGCACTCCAAACCACTCCTTCAAGTTCCGCGACGGCGATCAATCCAAAGCAACCCACCAGTAAGGAGAAGCGCTCCGATCTGAATGGAGACATCAGAGAGGGGAACAATGCTCCCGGAGGAGGCACGCAAGCCCATCGTCAACAGACCGATACAGGCGGAAGCGAAGAAAGCGAACCAGAACACCCGCCGGAAACCCCGCCAAGGGCTGAGTGACTCTTGGATCAGTCGTTCTCTTAGCTGGGGATCCAACTTTGAGCCAGGACCAGAAGAATCGCCCAACAGTTCAAAAGCGCAATGCTTGAATGTTAAGTTCCGCTCACTGCCGGTGTAGCTCAGGGGTAGAGCAACTGATTCGTAATCAGTAGGTCGCAGGTTCAATTCCCGTCACCGGCATCACTCTTTGCAATCTTTCCCAGAGACCTTGGAGCAACATGCCTTTTAAAACCCAAAGGTATATACAATCCCTATAGCCAAAAGCCAACCATGAGCAAAATACTAAAAAAGGCATATTTAGACCTGATTGCTCCTCAAGCAGCAGCCAGCTTTTAACGTATCTGAGCCACAATTAGCCAAATCATCGCTTATTCACTAGACAGAATGCCTTCAAATCTTTCATCTGGCCCAGAAAAGGTTTAAGTAATTATAGCACTATTCCCAAAGGATTATCCAAGATTTTCATCGCCTAACCCTTAGCAAGTTGATCACTAAAAAAGAGCGCAAAAGGGCAAACTTCATATGTTATTCCACTTAATAATGGCCTAAAAGATGAAATACGAGAAGAAATCTAGAATCATCCAAAGAGGTTCAGTAAACACTTTTGCCAAACGAAACCAAAAACAGCCGTATACGACTTCTGCTCTGCCCAGGCTATCGATCTAGAATGCACCATAAATCAAAGCAGATCATCAAAGGTCGCTATAAAGAATCAACAGACCTTCCAAAAGATCATTGCTGATCAAAGAAAGGAAATTGAATTATAACCAGGTTTCTGAACTGATTGTCAGAGCTATTCAGCCTAGCTCTCGAGCAAAACTTTGCTGACATGATCCTGTCTCAAAACCATTAAAGCAGTTCCAGTTTGTGTAATCACTGAATCCAACAAGATCGCTGTTAAAGCACCAATGATTGTCGCTACAAAAATGGCAATCATTCCTTTGCCAAGCTCAGTAGATTGCTTCATCTTTTGCATGTTGTGACTCTAATCGCTGCAAACAATCTCTTCCATATCTGCCGTCTAAGCATTGTTCTGAGTCAAACCCGATTGTGAGATTGATCACATATCAGGAGATCAGCCCTGCCGGAGAAAGCAGGCATTGGCCCCACAGCCCTCTGGAAATCAATTGGTTTTGCTACCCATTAAGCAGACCTACCCTCCAGCAGTGGCCTTTATATGCCTAAATAAGCTCAGCGAGCAACAGCAAAGAGAGTTCAACTGCCCCAATAGCAATCTCTTGAATTAAGGCATAAATCTTGCGAAATTAGCCTAACAAGACTAATCGCCTGTACTCATCTTTAATACTATTAAAAAGCAGCCATTTACATCATCGTATTCTCGCATACCTAGACCTGCCATAGGCACAAGAAATTTCCAAGGATCACTAAAAAATGCACCATTCTTTATTGAACATCATACTACTCAATAATTTCGACAGGGTGAACACCCTCAAAGACGAGTGCTGAGCAAATTTTGCAATCTTGATTTGCTATAGCTGTCAATTCAAAGGCAATCATTAATCCTTGCCATAGAAGTTAATCCAATTCAGTATTCTGCATAAGTGTTAGAAGATCTCCTCCAATTACAACTATCAACATCTGGGACAATAGTCCAACAAACTAGAAGTTCACCTAGGCGAGGTCATTAGAGGCATGGAATCCACTCGCTTGAAGCGAATGCACGACAGTTACAAAAAGGACGCCCAGATCGATGAAGTGTTTGTCGTCCTGACGATCGGCGCCAGCATGATTGCCACCTTGGGCCTACAGGCCAACAGTGCTGCGGTGGTGATTGGAGCGATGGTTGTCGCCCCATGGATCGAGCCCCTACGAGCAAGTGCCTTCGCCGTGTTAATTGGCGACATAAGACTTTTGATGGATGCCCTCCTAAGCCTCTTCGTAGGAGTGTTCATTACCATCTTGCTCTCCGCCTTGCTGGGAGAAGTCGCGAACCTCCCCAAATTGGGTTCGGAAGTCTGGGACCGCACAAGTCCAAACCTGCTCGATCTAGGCATCGCCTTAGTCGCAGGTGCAATGGCCATATACGCAAAGTTGCGCAGAGACGCCGTGAGTTCCCTCGCAGGCACAGCCATTGCCGTGGCTCTCGTTCCACCGGTCTGTGTGATGGGTCTATTAATTTCTCATCAAAACTGGGCCGATGCCTTTGGGGCCGGATTGCTATTCGCTACCAACCTGCTCGGCATTCTTAGCGGTGGGCTTGTGATGATGGCCTGGAAAGAGCCCTCCTTTCTTCAGCGACTACGAGAAAACAATCTCAGCGCCGCCAAATTTTTAGTGACGTTTGGCCTAACAGCACTACTGCTGATCCCCCTAACCAAACAGTTTGTGAGCCTTGTTGGCGAAAAGGATAGGGAGGAGACGCGCGACGAGATTCAACGCACGATTAAGACCTTCCTGAAGCGAGAGACCCTGACCTTCGGTGGCAAGGAGGCGAAGGCAAAAGTGGCAAGCCTTGAGATCGCCTGGGAAAAGAACCCACCAGAGATTCTTCTTGTGGTATTAGTCACCAACCCTGCACAGCCCAGCCTCAAGCAGGTTTCAGCTGTACAGAAAGAAATCAACAAACGCCAAGAGCTGGATTACCAACTCATTGTTCAACGCGTTGTTGTTGTAGAAGGTCCTCCAGAGGAACCCAATCTGATCACAGGGAAAGAAGGGAAACTGATCAAAGATCCCACTCCACAACTCACCACAAATACCATTAAAGACACAGAAGAACAATTTCAAACACAAGAACTAGGCCAAGATCAGGAGCAAAAAAATATGCAACAAAGAACTCATGAAGCGACAACTCAACCAGCTGAGGCCAAGACTCCCTGAAGACCTAAGACTTTGACTTTAAACCTGATTGGAACATTGTTGTTTTGATTCGTTCAGCAGCTCCCTGAGTTCAATGATCTGAGCTAATACACAAGAACAATCATAAAAAAAAAACCCCCTCTTGAGAGGGGGTTTTGAGGTTCAGCTGTTGCCAAACCTTTATTGGGGATGATCGGATCAGCCAATCGCAGGAGCAATCAGAGCCACAGGTGTGGACTCAGCAGCTGCCAGGTCGAGAGGGAAGTTATGAGCATTACGCTCGTGCATCACTTCCATACCGAGGTTGCTGCGGTTGAGCACATCAGCCCAGGTTGGTACAACTCTGCCTTGGGCATCGAGAACCGACTGGTTGAAGTTAAAGCCGTTCAAGTTGAAGGCCATGGTGCTAATACCCAGTGAGGTGATCCAGATGCAGATCACCGGCCAGGCGGCCAGGAAGAAGTGCAGACTGCGGCTGTTATTGAAGCTGGCGTACTGGAAGATCAGACGACCGAAATAACCGTGGGCAGCCACGATGTTGTAGGTCTCTTCCTCTTGGCCGAACTTATAGCCGTAGTTCTGAGACTCGGTTTCGGTGGTTTCACGAATCAACGATGAGGTCACCAGTGAACCGTGCATGGCGGAGAACAAACTGCCGCCAAACATGCCCGCCACACCAATCATGTGGAAGGGATGCATGAGGATGTTGTGCTCTGCCTGGAATACCAACATGAAGTTGAAGGTTCCAGAGATGCCTAAAGGCATGCCATCAGAGAAGGAACCCTGACCAACGGGATAGATCAGGAAAACAGCAAAGGCTGCCGACAGCGGTGCGCTGTAGGCCACACAGATCCAAGGGCGCATGCCCAAGCGGTAGGAGAGTTCCCATTGGCGACCCAACCAGCAACAAATGCCGATCAGGAAGTGGAACACAACAAGCTGGTAAGGACCGCCGTTGTAAAGCCACTCATCAACAGAAGCAGCTTCCCAAATGGGATAAAAGTGCAGGCCGATGGCGTTGCTGGAAGGAACAACAGCACCAGAAATGATGTTATTGCCGTAGAGGAAAGAGCCAGCAACAGGCTCACGGATACCGTCGATATCAACCGGCGGTGCCGCAATAAAGGCAATGGTGAAGCAGATGGCAGCTGCCAACAGCGTGGGAACCATCAGGACACCGAACCAACCCACATAAATGCGGTTATTGGTGGAGGTGACCCAATTGCAGAAGGATTCCCAGCCACTGAGGCGACCACTGCGAATGGTGGTGGTCATTGAGTTAAGTAAGAAAAAGAGCCCCCGAAGGGACAGCTAAAAAAGCAGGCAAAACCTGCCAGAGCTAATTGTAAAGGAACATTGCGCAATCTGTAAATGGATTGCGCTGGAAAAGATGTAGTCCTTGGCATCCACAAGAAAACCCCAGGAAAACTTAAGTTTTTTGGCCATGGATCCCTGCAGCAGCTCTTGGCTCTGATCCGCTGGCAAACATGAAAGGCGTCGCCTTAAAGGGATTGCAACAACTCTCCATGGTGCATCCTCGACGCAACAGGCTTGAGGCTCAAGCTGAGCTCAACAACTGGAGCAAAGCCTGGCGCAGGCAAGCTGAACCCACTAGTAGTGGTTTACAACTCCTAATTGCATGCCGAGAATTGCGCCTGCTCTTTTTTCGACCCTCATGATGGTGGCTGGACTAATGGCCATCACAGGATGTCGAAAAAATCAGCCCTCATGGACGACAAGCCAAGCTGAAGCGATCAATCGTCTTGAACTCAGACTCGATCAGCTCGAGCATCGACTAGGGCAAACGACCCCCTCCGCTACCGACACCAACAGCAAGACCCCCGCCGGGCCGGTGAAGTCACTCACCTTTCGCATGGAATCAACTGATGGCCGCCTAAGGGTTTACTGGGCCGACGGCAGTGACAGCGACCTCCTTTGCACGAAAGAACAATCGACGCGGATTCAATGGGCATGTGGCTGATTTCAGGCACAACCGATCACACCTCTAAACCAACACTGATAAACCTTTGATGGGTTTAGGAAACAACATGCAGATGATGAGATGTTTTCCTCGCGCTTAAGGGCTGCTGCCCCTCTTGCAGCTGCCGTGATAGTCGTCGGGTCATCTGGTCTATCCCATGCACAGAACAGCCTGCCGCTAGCCCAACCAAGAGCAGCAAACCTGGCGCGAATGCGCGCCGAATTCCTCAATGGCGGCCTGGGTGCCTATCGAGCCGATCAGTGCATGTATGTCACCGGAGCCGAAGAATGTCTTGTCTCAACAACCAATGAAGGGTTCCGATTTCAATTCCGAGGGGGGACTCCAGGCTGGCAACAGCTCAGCCCAGCAGAGCCAACCCTTGAAACCGAGGTGATCATCTCTCGTGATGGTGATCGCATCCTCTCCGTGCCCTACAACGGCCCATTGCGTCACCCTCGCCAACCATAGAAACCTTCGGTTTTTGAGCAGACCAAGCGACGCGTTCTTGCTATTAGATGGGTTGAGCCTTCGAGCAAAGCGATGACTCTTCGCACAATCTCACTCGTCATAGCCCTTAGTGGAACTGCCTGCTTAGCCGATCTAGCGACACCGACCCACGCCCAAGACCAGCTTCCTTCCTCCCAGATCCGCGCCCTCAACCTGGCCCGTGGCACCGCGGTCAAAGAAAACGGCGGTCTTTCGGTTTACCAACCGGCGCCTTGCATGTTTGACACCAGCAATGGTGGTAACGATTGCCTGATCAGAGACACCATCAATGGCTACACCTATAGCTTCTTAGGTGGGGCCCCAGGCTGGTCGGAATATGGCAATGAACCGACCAAAGAAACCGTCATTCAAATTGCCCCCGACGGAAGGTCTGTCAATCAGATCATCTACAACGGTCCCCCTCGTTAACAGTCGACTAACTGCTGCAGGGCCCCTTGCCATTGCTCAGGCAGGGGGCAGACCTCTCGACAGGTCAGGCTCATGGCGATGTGCTTTTCAACGTAGGCCGCCTCGTTGATAAAAACGGGGATAGGAGAATCTCGACCTTCAAATCTGAGCACCTCTCCATCTGGCCAGAGAAACAAGGGGGCACCCATCTGCAAAGGCTGCCAATCACGGCCCTGAAGATATGGATGCACACATGCAGCAGGCTGGCCCAAGGCATCACGGGGCAGGTCCAGACTCCCCAGATGAGAGTGCACCACAAACTGATCTGGGTAGGTCGGCGATCCAGATGCAACGCTGCTCAGAGCCTCGAGACAGGCCTGAACAGCAAGTCGTGTCTGTTCAATAATGCAGGCCTTTAACAGACCCTGGGGAACAGGACCGATTTCAATCACTAAGCCACAGGGCCAGCGCTCCACCAAAAACCCCTGCTGGTCATCATCCCCATCATGCAGATAGATAGGCAAACCCAAGCGAGCCTGAATCAATGCTGCTAAAGCCAGGTCAACCGGCCGTCGGCCATAAACCACAAGAGTGCTTCCCATTGCTGAAGTGGTGCTATGCAAATCAATAACGATCTGGCAAGGGGTTGATCCCTCTGGACCAAAAAAACTAAGCAGCTGCTTGGCACGAACAACCTCTCGATCCAAGATGCTGGGAGATCTGAGCAAGTCGAGCCGAAAGCTGCGGTTGAGATCGCAATCCAAATAACGCCGGCCCAACGCAAGAGCCTCTGGATTACCGATCACCGGCACCACACCAACACCATGGGTGTTGATCAGCTCAGGGGTCTGAGACCATTGATCGAGAAGCCAGGGACCGTTGACTTCATTGCCATGAGTACCCGCCACCAGAAGCACCTGAAGGCCAGACATCAAGATTCGATCGCAATCCTCAGCCTGACCGAAAATGGCTGCAAAGGGAACAACCATGTCGATCCCCCCCGCAATCGTTGCCGCCGCCCGAATGGGCTGGCACTGGCAATGGATTCAATTAATGAACGGTCTTGCTCCAGCAGATGCCCAGGGAAACTATCGGCGCCCCCCCAGCCAGCATCAGCAAGCAACATTGCCCGCAGAGCAAGAGCTGAGCAAAAGATCAGCAGACCAATACCCACGCCTCATCATTGGTCGCAGTTGTCCTTGGGCACATCGCACCTGGCTGGTGCTTCAGCTGCGCAACCTTCATAGCAGCCTCACCCTGCACCTGGCACGCGCCGACCATAAGGCCGGCCGTTGGCAATTAGATCCAGCCTGGTTGGGCTGCAATTCTCTACTTGCCCTTTACCAACGCTGTGGCTCCCCACCCAGCCATCGCGCCACTGTTCCGGCCCTGGTCGATCCAGGCAGCATGAAATCCCAATCACCGCAGCTACTCGGTAACGAAAGTGCCCAACTCGTGGAAGTTTTGAACCTTTGGCCGGCGGCTAAAGATGCTCCCGACCTAGCCCCCTCCCATCTTCAAGGTGAGATAAATGGCTGGCAACAGCTTCTTCAGCCCGCTGTTAACGATGGTGTCTATCGATGTGGTTTTGCACGCAACCAAGCGGCTTACGACAAGGCCTGCAATGAACTATTCAACACCCTTGCGCAAGTGGACCACAGCCTCTCCCAGAAGGGTCCATGGCTTTGTGGAGACCAACTCACCCTGGCTGACGTGAGGCTGTTCCCGACCTTGATCCGCTGGGAGATGGTCTATGCACCACTGTTTGGCTGCAGTCAACAGCCCCTTTGGGCCTTCCCTCATCTCTGGCATTGGCGCCAAAGGCTTCTAGCCCTCCCAGGTGTAGCCAAAACCTGTGATTCGCAGGCCTGGCGTCAGGACTATTTCGGCGCACTCTTTCCCCTAAATCCGAGCAATATTGTTCCGGCCGGTCCTGATCTGGCCAAACTGGTAAATGCATCAGCCCCTGATCAGCGATGACCGGCAACACACAATCCTTGACTTCAGACATCGCCGCTATGGCAGAGAAAGAGTTTGAGGGTGTTTATGGCCGCTACAGGATCACCAGCACTGACGAATTGGAAGTGCAGCGCTACCGCCTTGCTTTACTGCTCTGTGGCCTGGCCTTCACAGCAGGACTGGGACAGTGGCTGATGATTGGGCCAACATGGGCATGGCTATGGCTACTACCGATGTCAATCGGCCTGGGCTTAGCTCTGAATTGGATTCACATCTACCTCCGCCCACTACACCAGGCACTTAAGTTGTTATGGGCCTTGGGCTGCCTAGGTGCCGTCGTGATGGCATGGAGTGTCGGTACTGACACGATGCTCTCAACGCTGACAGCAGAGCCTGCTTGGACCTGGGCGATTGGCCCTTTATTTGCAGCACTCACTGGGGTTGGATTCAAAGAATTCTTCTGCTTCGGCCGACCAGAGGCAATTGGTCTCACCCTGCTCATCCCAATAGCCCTCTTGGGTCATCTCAGCGGGTTAATGAGTGGCTCTATCGTGATGGGATTACTGGGTTCTGCCTCTCTGCTGCTGCTGGTATTAGCCCTACGAAAGTTCGGCATGGACGCCGCTGCTGACGTAGGTGATAAGAGTGTGTTTGCTTACCTCAGCAATCAGCAAGCTAACGAAGCTCTGTGAGCCTGATCAGCCTGATAGAGGCCTCAAAAGACTTTGGCATCAACACTCTGTTTGCCAACCTCACCCTGCACATCAACGAAAGAGAACGTCTAGGGCTGATCGGACCGAATGGAGCCGGGAAATCGACGCTACTGAAGGTGCTCGCCGGAGAGGAACCCCTAGGAGAGGGTGAAAGGAGATGCTCAGCGCGATTAAGGGTAGAGCTCGTGGGACAGGAGAGCTCTGTAAACCCTGGCCATACGGTGCTGCAAGAAGTCTTGGCCGGGTGCGGTGAAAAGAGAGAGCTGCTACTGCGTTTCAACGAACTCAGCAATTCGATGGCCCGCAACCCCAACGATGCAACGCTTTTGGCTGAGTTAGGACAAGTCAGCCAGCGGATGGATGACGCCCAGGCCTGGAGCTTGGAACAGCAATGTCAAGAGGTCCTTCAACGTCTTGGTATCACCGATCTAGAGCGGCCGGTTGAAGAACTCTCTGGTGGGTATCGCAAGCGCGTCGGCCTTGCCTCCGCCTTGGTTGCCAGACCCGACGTTTTGCTGCTCGATGAGCCCACCAACCATCTCGATGCGGCAGCAGTGGAGTGGCTACAAAGTTGGCTCGATCGTTTTCCAGGCGCTTTGGTGCTTGTCACCCACGATCGCTACGTGCTCGATCGGGTGACACACCGCATGGTGGAAGTAGACCGAGGTAAAGCCCATACCTATGCCGGCAACTACAGCACTTTTCTACAACAAAAGGCCGAACTTGAAGCTTCAGAAGCCTCCACTGCTCACAAGTTCAAAGGGGTTTTAAGACGAGAGCTGGCCTGGTTGCGACAGGGGCCCAAAGCACGCAGTACCAAGCAGAAAGCACGCCTGCAGCGAATTGAGGAGATGCGCGCAGAACCATTGCCACAACTGCGGGGTTCCTTGAAGATGGCGAACGCAAGCAGGCGCATCGGCAAGCTAGTGATTGAGGCGGAAGCCCTGCAAGTCACGGCCAATGGCAAGCCCGACAGTCCTCTCCTTCTAGACAACTTCACCTACAGCTTTAGTCCAGAAGACCGCGTTGGCATCATCGGCCCCAATGGCAGTGGCAAATCCACATTGCTTGATTTAATCGCCGGCAGACGTCAACCAAACGGCGGAACACTGCGATTAGGTGAAACAGTGCACCTGGGATATCTCGACCAGCACACCGAGGACATCACCAAAGGCAAGGGCCTAGATCGCAAAGTGATCGACTTTGTCGAAGAAGCTGCCTCTCAAATCTTTCTGGGAGAAGAACAAATTACGGCCTCCCAACTACTGGAACGCTTCCTATTTTCACCGGCTCAGCAGCACAGCCCGCTGGGGAAGCTCTCTGGGGGCGAAAGACGCCGACTCACACTCTGCCGGATGCTGATCCAAGCACCGAATGTGCTGCTGCTTGATGAACCCACCAACGACCTCGATGTCCAGACACTAAGCGTGCTGGAAGATTTCCTTGAGGATTTCCGCGGCTGCGTTGTCGTGGTCTCCCATGACCGCTATTTCCTCGATCGCACAGTTGATCGTCTTTTCAACTTTGAGAATGGACAATTGAAACGTTTTGAGGGCAATTACAGCGCCTTTCTTGAACAACAACAACGACGACAAGAGAGAGAGCTCAACGAAGCAAATGAGCCCAAATCGAGCAGACTTTTGAAGGATTCTGGACCATCTAGAATATCCAAAAGATCCTCTCAAGAGGCAGAAGGCTCTTCATCCCAAGCCACAGAAAACAGCAAGCCAAGACGTCGAAGCTTCAAGGAATCACGTGAACTAGAAGCTCTAAACATTGAAATCCCACTACTTGAAGCCAAGCGCTCTAACCTTGAGGCTAATCTGACAAATGGAGACGAAGACTTGACTCTGCTCAGTCAACAATTAGCCGAGCTAGTCGAAACATTGAACAGAGCTGAAGAACGCTGGCTCGAACTCAGCGAACTGACTGCATAAGACGGCGCCAACGTCGATGGGTCTGGCGCAATTCTGCATCAGATAATGTCCTGGCTAATAAAACTGTGTTAGTCGGAGAATCAGAACATTGACAACTGGTTGCCATCTCTGACTCAAGGGAAGTCGCTCTTAAGTGCACTGCTCCAAGAAACAAGTTTTATCCGTCATCCCTCAACCTCAGCCAAATTCATGGCCATTGGGCGGCAATCATCTACCGCACCATGCTGGACCATCTGACCCCCTTGGGCCTCAGATCTAGATCTTAAGAGCAAGCCACATGGGTTCTGCTCGAAAATATCGCAAGCTTCAACGATGGGCCGAAAGCGTTGACGGACCTAGCCAGAAAGAGCACATGACTTCCACTCCAATACATCCGCAAAGCTGAGGCCACTGCGTCATTGCCTCTTTGCAGAGAGATAGCAAAGCCTGTTCTGGCCCGTTCTTCCAGAACATCCTTCCCTGTTCATCGATGAAATGACGATCTTGCCGGTCTCCGATCCGTACCATGCCATCAGCCTCCATCTGCCTAATCAGCTGGGAGCCAATGGTGAAAAGCCTTGGCAATGGTGTTGTAACGGAAACCAAGTCAGGCCTCCCCCCATGGCGCAACTGATCAAAGTGCTTATGTTGTGGCAGTGATAGAGGCCGGCGCAGGCCAAGACCCTATGAAAACCATCGACGAGCACATTCAGAAGGATCAATCTGAGATCCAAGACGCCAAAGCCCAAGGTAACGACGCCAAGGTGCGCCATCTCACCGACGAAATCCATTCCCTTGAGGAATACAAGGATCACCACCCAGAAGATAAACACGACCCCAATGCCCTGGAATTGTTCTGTGACGCCAATCCAGATGAGCCCGAGTGTCGCGTCTACGACGACTGAGTTGATCGGCTAAGAGAACTTGACTCAGAATGATCTAAAGCGGGCATAAGCCCGCTTTTTTTTGCTAACGAACTGAGCGAGGGTCAAGATCTTGATCCAGTTCAAACATCCTCATTGAAGTCAGACGGACTACTGGTGAGAGAGCAGACGACCGCTTCCTCATTCCTCATTTCTCGAACTTCAGCAATGGGACGTCCCATCCGCCGCAGAGCCTCAATCTCCTGATGGGTCTGGCAACGGGCAATCTCCTTGCCCTGCTGATCAAAGCAGCTGTAAAAGGTCATGACATCAATGGTTTCACTCCAGTTATGACCAATGACCCGCGAACACACAAGTCTGGATGTGGTCTCGTAGATCTGACTCAGACGCCAAGTTCCTTCCATACCTGCGCCAAAAGCCTCTCAAGGCCTAGACCCATGGCAGCAGAAATCAAAATCAAGCGTCGACCACTCGCTGCCTGAAGGGCATCAACCAGCTGATCTTGATGCTGTTCATCCAATAACTCCTGTTTATTGAGCACCAACAGCCGTGGCCTTTCAACCAAGTCATGGCCATAAGCAACCAGCTCCTTTTCAACCACCAGCAAGTCTTCAACGGGATCTTCTGCGCCACCATCCAACACATGAATCAACAGCCTGGTGCGTTCGATGTGGCGAAGGAAATCATGTCCTAGGCCTGCTCCTTGTGCTGCACCGGCAATAAGACCAGGGATATCAGCGAAAACTGTGCCATCTCCGCTGGGTCGACGCACCACACCAAGATTGGGCACCAATGTGGTGAAGGGATAATCAGCAATCTTGGGCCGGGCTGCCGAAAGCACAGAAATCAAAGTGCTCTTGCCTGCATTCGGCAAACCAATGATCCCCACCTCTGCTAATAACTTGAGTTCCAATTGAAGGAACCATTCCTCCCCATCGCGCCCTTCCGTGAATTTTTCAGGAGCACGGTTGCGATTACTCAGGTAATGGGCATTACCAAGCCCTCCACGCCCTCCATAAGCCACCACAAGTAGATCTTCAGCTCGAGTGAGGTCCCCAAGAAGGATGCCCGTGGAGAGATGACGCACTTCAGTGCCACATGGCACCTTGATGATCAAGTCTTTGCCTGAAGCGCCGGTACAGCGATTCGGGCCACCCCGCCGACCATCAGGCGCTGGGAAAAGTCTCTTGTACTTAAAATCCAGCAGGGTCTGAAGGTTGCCATCCGCTTCCAGAACGACGTTGCCGCCATCACCGCCATCCCCACCAGAGGGACCGCCAGCCGGCACATACTTCTCCCGCCTAAAAGCCATGATCCCATCGCCACCGCGCCCGGCTCTAACGGTGATACGTGCCTGATCTATGAACTGCATCCTATTCCAGAAATACCAATGGATTTAAGCGGAGTGAATTAAGAAGGGAGGAATCGGGGTTGGAATAACGAGAAGCATTTGCAATAAAAATTAGGCAGTTATCCCATGTTAATTAGTGGCGATACAAGCATTAACTATTGGCGAAAAGAAATATGCATAAGTACTTACACCTAACATCCCGGCGAGCAGATGAGCGAGTGAGCGTGAATAGTGTTTATCAACAAAGCAGGCTGCCAAAGCCCTCTCACATTAATGAAAACTTTAGCTTCCATAACTGAAGAGGTAAAATAAAAGAAGCGATCGACGTAAGCAAAGTCATGGCAATTGATACCAGCCATATTCTCAAGGTCAAGGAATAGAGATGCAAGCGTTTACGATGGCCTGAATTATTTCAATCCCGCAGCTGACAACGGGAACCCATGCTCCAACGGACGATGCAAGCGTTTTTAAAAAATGATGGCTACACTAACTAAAAAAAACGTAAAAATACCTAATAACTGACCCCAAAGAAAGCAACGAAGAAATCAATGAGGAGCTATCAGACGATGAATTGAAGGATGTAGCTGGAGGCTTTGTGGATTGGTGCACGCTTCGCTTCAATCAAGGTTTTCAAGCTGTTGAAGGGAAAGATTCAGACTCTGGCTTAGGGATAACAAAAGAAGATCCCACAAAGAGTAAGAAGGGTATGGATTCTATAAGTGGTGAGACACCACTCCCTTAGATCCTATATCCCTAGACGAACCTTCCTTTTTCATCATCTATTTTGCAAAACATAATTACCAAGTCAACAATCTCGCTATCGCCGAGCAAAGAAGAAGGCCTGCTTTAGACTGGCTTAATCAAAGTGACGGCCCTGGGCAACCCTTGCTACCACAATATCTCTTATTTGATACTTTATAGCCTGCATGAAGAGACTAAAATCGCAATACACGTTCAACTGAGGTTACCATGGACAAACTCAACCTAATGGCAAAATATAAGGATAATATATCTACAACAAGAATCCTTTTAGGGATTAGTGCTTTGCTTTCGCTAAGATTTCTTGGGGTGATTGTTGAGCCAAGCTAATCATTCAAAAGCCTTGCAAAGGTTAGGAGAAAGGGAGCGTGTGTGCATCTACACAGATTACACTAACAAGTAGCCTGAAAAGCTATTATTAGCAGACTATTATAGTGATCGCTTTCTTTTGTTAGCGCTTGCAAAATGAATGCTTACTGGCCATTGGCTCCGCTTCTTGTCTGAGCCCTGCTAAACGCAACTAGAGCGAGAAGGTGCTGATGTTGTAGCCATTGCCAAAGCTGCAGGGTTCGCGATTACCACTGAAGATCTAAACACTCATCGCCAAAACCTGTCTGATGAGGAGCTGGAAGCTGCTAGTGGGGGAGGCGGCCCTTCTTTGAGTGCCTCCTCTTGCCGGGGAAGCTCTAGGGATTTTGATCCATGAATGAGTTGGTCAGGGCTCATTCATGGATGAATCAGGGATGTCATCACATCTTGGCTTAATTCTCAAGATTCACTGGTATGACTTGCGTTAAGGTGAAAAGATCCTCTTTCCCTTTATCCGTGGCTGATCAATGAACTGCTCTGTAGGCGCCCAGCTTGGTCAAGCTCCAACCCTAGGATCAGCCTGATCGGGGAACTGTGGGTGGCCGGCGTTCGCTTCAAGGCTCTCAACAAGACCTACCCAAGCAGGCGGAATGAACCCGCTGTTGAGGTCATTCGTCAACTGAATCTACAAATCAACGATGGTGAATTCCTTGTGCTGGTGGGCCCCTCCGGCTGCGGTAAAAGCACACTGCTGAGGCTGCTCGCGGGCCTCGAAGCCCCTACCAGCGGAGAGATCTACGTAGGCAAACAACCTGTCTCGCAGCTACGACCTGCCCAAAGGGACGTGGCGATGGTGTTCCAGAGCTACGCGCTTTATCCCCATTTAAGTGTGCGCGACAACCTGGTCTTCGGCCTACGGCGCAGCCAGCAGCGATCTCTAGGCCAACTCCTGCAAGACCAACTCCATCGCACGACCCGCAACTTTCCTCCACTTCTGCAGGTTTCATCTATACGAGAGCAGCGAATCAAGGCCCGCACAAGCGAAGTTGCTGAAGCCCTGGAGCTTCAACCACTACTCAATCGCCAACCCAAAGAACTCTCTGGCGGTCAAAAACAACGTGTTGCACTAGGCCGGGCAATGGCGAGAGAGCCGTCTGTATTCCTGATGGACGAACCACTCAGCAACTTGGACGCAAAACTGCGCAATAGCACGCGCACTCAAATCGTTGACCTCCAGCGTCAACTTGGCACCACCACCATCTACGTCACCCACGACCAAGTCGAGGCGATGACGATGGGTCATCGGATTGCGGTACTGAATCAAGGGCAGCTACAGCAATTGGGCACTCCAATCGAGCTTTATCAATGGCCATCAAACCTTTTTGTTGCGCAGTTCATCGGTAGTCCGCCCATGAACGTACTGCCAGTATTTGTTGGCCCAGCCAATACGCTCCTACTAGGTGATCGTCGCCTAGCGGTTGAAGGACCAATGGCCGAAGCGCTGCTGCATCTGGAAGAGGGGCAACCGCTCAGCGCTGGTCTTCGACCGGAGCATTTGCGCGTAGCTCCTTCCACCAATCGCAATCTCGCGGCAATCGTGAGTCATTTAGAAGTCTTAGGCAATGAACAACTGATCACCTGCAAACTTGTTGACGGGAACCATCTCGTTCAAGTGAGGGCCTCGCCCGAGCTCTCGCTCAGCGCTGGAAGCAACCTGCATCTAGAGCCAGATCCTCGAGGCTGGCGACTGTTTGGTGCCGACGGGGAAGCCATCGCAATGACAGCTCAAGACAACACTGAACAAGACCCAAACGACCGCAAACTCCACTTGCCCATTCTGGGCTAATGCAGCCAAATCACACTGCAACCGGCTCCACCATCACCCTGATCGGCATCGTTTACGCGTTGCACATAAGGAACGGTCTCAAGCCACTGGCGTAGCCCTCGCTTGAGTTTGCCGCTGCCGATGCCATGAATGACCCATATCGGACCAGTGCTACTGCGCAGGTGCTCCTCAACGGCAACCTCGGCTTCATGCACCCGCAATCCGCGAACATCCACGGTGTTGCGGGTCGTGCGTACCTCCGCGCCACGGCCCAGACCTGAACGGACCTTCACCTTCACCACCAACTCTGGAGGACTTGGCTTCAGGCCATCAAGGCTTTCCACCCCTGACAGCTCCACAGTGCTGCGCATGACTCCACAACGCACTGTGAGTTGATTGCCATCTTCAGAGATAGCAATCACTTCTGCCGCCTTGCCAAGGGCCAACAGCCGAATGCGCTCTCCCACCTCAGGACGCCAGCCCATGTGCTGTTTGCGTTGAGGCTGAATCCGATGGTCAGCCTGAATGCGACGCAAGCGCTGACCTGCACGTCGTGCGGACTCACCATCGGCACGACCCTCGCGCAACCGTCGAATCAACTGACGGACTTCCTTCTGCCCCTCTCGAATGGAGCTCTCCAGCTTCTGGCGGCCTTGTTCCTGCAAATCTGCAGACTGCTTGCGCTGCTTCTGCCAGCGACTGAGAAGTTCCTCATGCAGCAATTCCGTACGTGCCAGCAGAGCCGCGGCATCTTCAGCAGCTGCCTGTTGAAGACTGCGTTGCTCTTCAAGACCACGGATCACCTCATTCACCTCTCCATCACCACAAGGTCCCAGCAGCTCTTGGGCCTGAGCAATCACTGCGTCGTCTAGGCCAAGCCGCATCGCAATGCTGAGGGCATTACTGCGACCAGGGATTCCCCATTGCAGTCGATATGTAGGCAACATCGTCTCGCCATCAAAGGCCACAGAAGCGTTTTCAAAGCGAGAATCCCCATATTTGAGGGCCTTGAGTTTGCCGAAATGAGTTGTCGCGATGGTCAGGCGAGCCCGGTCGGCAAGCGTGCGCAGCAGGGCTGTAGCCAGGGCCGTCCCTTCACTGGGGTCAGTACCCGCACCGACCTCATCAAGAAGCACCAAAGCTGGACCAGGCCCCTCGTTCAAGGCTTCAAGAATGCAGCCAATGCGCTTCACATGGCCACTAAAGGTGGAGAGATTCTGTTGTAGTGACTGTTCATCACCGATATCAGCAAGCACCTGAGCACACCAAGGCATTGATGGACTCCCTGTGCAAGGCAACAAGAGACCCGCCCGAGCCATCAGCAAGGCCAGGCCAACACTCTTAAGCGTGACAGTCTTTCCACCGGTATTGGGTCCTGTAATCGCGACCACTTTCAGGGTGGAGGAGACCTCAACGCTGATCGGCACCACAGCTTCCCCATGGTCACGGCGATGCTGCCAAACCAGCAAGGGATGTCGCAGCTCCTGAAGGCTGAAAGGAGCTGCAGCCTCGGCATGCAACGTAGGGGGGACCCCACCAAGCCATTGACCATATCGGCCACGAGCCAGAGCCAAGTCGAGTTGAAGCAGAACCTCTGCCAGGCGCCCGATCGATACGCCGGCCTCAGCCACCGCCGCACTCAACTCCGCCAAGACGAGCTGCTGCTGCTCTCGGATACGACCATCCAATTCAGCAAGACGATTACTCAGGGTGATCACAACCTGAGGCTCAACAAAGACTGTGCTGCCAGATGCTGAGCTGTCGTGGACCAGGCCGGGGAGTTGAGACACTGCGGCGGCTTTCACCGCTAGCACTGGCCGGCCATGGCGATCTGCGATCACAGTGTCCTGCAGCATGGCCGCATGACGCCTGATCACCTCCTGTAGGCAATCGCGACGTTCCTGACGCAAACCTTGCCACTGTCGTCGCAAGCCAGCGAGCTTGGAGCTGACGCGATCAGCCACCCGACCACCCTCTTCCAATGCAAATTTGAGTCGCCGTTCCAGCTCGGGCATCGTTGCGACATCCAGCAACAACGCCGAGATCGTGGGACGAAGCTCTGGATCATTAATCTGGCGGCGCAAGCGGCGCGCTGCTGCAAGGGTGTCGGCAACAGCTAAAAGCTCTTCCCCAGAAGCCACACCACCTTTTGTACAGCGAGCCAGGATATGGCCAAGGTCATGGACACCCTGAAAGCTGAGGCCTCCATCAATCAGACCATCCAAAGCACCGATCTCAAGAGTTTCTGCCAAGCGCAAACGGCTAGCAGACAAATCGGCAGGCAGCGACAAAGTCTGGCAATGACGCCGGCCCTGCAAGGTGCTGGCAAATCCAGAGAGGTGTTCACATAAGCGTGGCCATTCAAGCTGCTTGAGTGTGTCCTGAAAGGCAAGCGAAGCAGTCGAGACCTCAGAGCTCATGACTACAGCGCTCATTTCAACGCTGTCGCGCCCCACTGAACTTGAAAGCAGCCAATCATCCCTGCCGTAACCAAGCGGCTGCATCACAAGCGTGGTAGGTGAGGATCAAATCGGCACCAGCTCGCTTGAAACTCAACAAGGTTTCTAGAACCACCGCCCGCTCATCAAGCCAACCCCTTTCCGCAGCAGCCTTCACCATCGAATACTCGCCACTCACGTTGTAAGCAGCGATGGGTAACTCCGATTCTTCGCTTAAACGATGAATGATGTCGAGATAGGCCAGGCCAGGCTTCACCATGAGAATGTCTGCACCCTCCTGCTCATCGAGTTGAGCCTCAGTAATGGCCTCACGAGCATTGGCTGGATCCATTTGATACGTGCTCTTGTCTTTAGGGATTGGCTTGCCACCAGCCACGCGCGGGGCTGAATCAAGCGCCTCGCGAAACGGGCCGTAATACGCCGAAGAGTATTTCGCTGTATAGCTAATGATCCCCACATGCTCAAAACCCTCGTCGTCAAGAGCTTCACGGATGGCACCGACGCGACCATCCATCATGTCGCTTGGTCCAATCAGGTCAGCACCAGCACGAGCCTGAACCACAGCCTGACGACAGAGTTGTTCAATCGTCTCGTCGTTAAGCACCACACCCTCGGCGCTCACGATGCCGTCATGACCATCACAGGAATATGGATCCAAAGCCACATCGGTCATCACTGTCATTTCCGGCAACTCATGCTTGAGCTGCGTGATGGCCCGCGGAATCAACCCATGCTCACTGAAACATTCCGCCCCATCTTCAGTTTTGAGGCCCTCAGCGACTTTCGGGAAAAGCACCACACAACGAATGCCCAGACCCCAGGCCCGTTGCACTTCTCCCATTAAGCGATCCAGGCTCCAGCGATTGGTTCCTGGCATGGCACCGATCGGCTCCACATCAGCTCCCTCATGGACAAACAAGGGATAGATAAAGTCAGCAGCAGTGAGGCTGTGCTCCCGCACCATGGAACGCAGGGCAGGGGTACGACGCAGCCGACGAGGGCGATAAGTGAGATCCATCAAAACCGCATAACAATCTCGTGAGCGTAAGTCTCGCCTCAGAGTGGAGCCATCTGAAGCCACGCCTGACGGGGGTCAGTACTGCGAGACTGCTGCAACCGTTTCAACAACTCCAGCTCATCGGCAGACCATTCAGACGGTAACTTCAGGTTGAGGGTCAAGAGCAAATCACCACGCCCCCCAGGCGAAGGCCAACCTTTGCCTTTAAGCCGCAGACTGCGGCCTGGCGAGGTTCCTGCAGGAATGGTCACCTGAGCTTCCCCATCAGGAGTCATCACAGTCGCAGTACCCCCTAGTGCAAACTCATCGAGCGCAACGGGCAAATCGGCCCTCAGCTGATCACCATCCAACCGCCATAAGGGATGGTTTTGTACATCAATATTGAGGAAAAGATCACCCCGCCGGCCAGTACCAGGTTGAAGATTGCCCTTTCCCTTGAGGCGTAAGCGCGAACCAGGTTTAATTCCCTGCGGAATGCGCACCTGCACTCGTTCTTCATTAACAGAAAGGGTGCGTTCGGTACCGCGAAACGCTTCAGCAAAACTTACCTTCAAGGTGGCTTCAGCATCAAGATTCACCGGAGCACGAGAACTCCCTCTAGGGAAGCCTGCGCCACCAGGGAAACCAGCGCCAAAACCAGCAGCAGCTTGAGGCCCACCAAAACGGCCCAAAAGGTCATTAATGAAGTCGTCAAAATTCCCATAACGACCAAAGTCAACTTCAAAACCAGCGCCGGCAGGACCTCCGCCACCCATGCCACTGGCCTGATTCCAATAGCGGCCAAACTGCTCATATTTACTGCGTTTATCCGGATCGGAAAGCACCTCATATGCCTCACTCACCTCCTTGAACTTCGCCTCAGCAGTAGAATCATCGGGATTCACATCAGGGTGGTACTGGCGCGCCAGCTTGCGGAATGCTCGCTTGATGTCCTCGCTATCGGCGTTGCGCTCAACTCCGAGAACCTTGAAATAATCCCGGTAGCCGCTGCCGGCCATGGCGTTGATTTGGCCCGAGGCCCTACATCTGTTCAGTGTCCCAGTTTCGCAGTAACCCTGCGCCTTGCTACATGGAGGGAAGCCCGAACGATTTGAGAGTGCTTAAGTTTGCCAAACCCCACTCTTCAGCTTCCATGGTTCGGCCACAAATACTCAAAGGCAACCATGGCCTGAAGTTATGGCTGTCCCTACTTACAACAATGGTGCTGAGTCTCTCACTGCAAGCTGCCAAAACCCGAGCAGGCGATGGCGCTGCCACCCTAGGGGAACCTCTCAAAACATCAACCAGAGAACAACTGACCTTGGTTCGTCATCTCAACACCATCGGAGCCGTGTTCTACGGCTCCTGGAGCTGTCCAGCTTGTTTCTTCCAAAAAAACCTGTTCGGCCAGCAGGCGAGCACGATGCTGAACTATGTGGAATGTGGCAAACCGAAACAGCTGCCTGAACAATTAGCAGCCTGCGTAAAAGCCGAGATTCAGGCCTATCCCACCTGGATCCTTGAAGACGGCCAGCGACGTGAAGGGGTGCAATCGATCGAGGAGTTAGCAATCTGGACCAAGATGCCTCCCAACCCTTAATAATGCACAGATCCTTGACACCAACGAACAAAGGAATAGCCTGAAAAATCTTAATTAAGCGAGCACCAATCAAACTTAAGCGTAATATTGAAAGTCAATCACAAATCATGAGACAACTTCACTTTAATTCCAGAGAATTATCTGCAAACAATCACCTGTATAAGCTTAGATAGCTGTGGCGATGCAACAACGAGAACTCCACAAAAGAGCAAGTCAACACCTCTAAAGCAATCGCCTTTTGCCGAAGAAGAGGCAACACCGTACATGAATTATTTTTCAGTCACATGCTTAAATCTACCAACCAAGAGATAAGTGATTCAATGGCCACACCATTAAGTCACACTTGACCAAACAATTCAGCCATTTATTGTTGCCAACAAAAGTTTAACGGGTAAAAGAGAAGCCCTTGAAGAGATCTTAACAGAGCCTAAGCTATAAATGCAAAACATCAACTCAAGACAAATACAGCAACACTTTTAAACCATTCATGAGAAGACTAATTAAGTTCATCACTTACTTCACTGTCGAACACTTGTCTACTGAGATCTCAACTGGCTTTGTCTCCGTTTCAAGGAATTTATTTTACAGCAAAGTTCTCTGCAACTGCTAACAAAATTCAAGTTGAAAGAATAAGGTAAACTCAGCAAGCTGTTAACACTTCCTCTATCAGGTCTCATCAACCCAATAAATTTGCTAAATCTTTATATGGCAGTACAGGTCAAGGCTCAGGGATTAATCCATTCAAGCCGCCTCAAGCATTCTCACGAATACAGAAGTCGTGCAAAGAATGATCGATCCTGCTGGATGCACAACCATTTCGCTCTCAGTCGAAAGATAAGGCTCAACAATAAACATCATCACAAAAAACAGCCAATCACAAACCCAAACCATTCAATCTCCCAATCATCAGATTCATGAACAGCGTATCCTTAATCTCCGTAACGCCCAAGGCAGAAGAAATCATTGCTTACTGTGCGAGAGTCTCAAATCCTCAAAATCAAGACAATCCTGATAGCGAACGGCTTATCCGCTATCTGATTAAACATCGTCACTGGAGTCCCTTCGAGATGGCCCATATAGTTATGGAAATAGGAACGACCCGAGCAATAGCAGCGCAAATCCTCAGACATCGAAGCTTCTCTTTTCAAGAATTTAGTCAGCGCTATGCTGATGTCTCAACAATGGCCTTTGCCAAGCCGCCTTCACTACGCAGGCAAGACATAAAAAATAGGCAAAGCAGCATCGACGATCTTGATCAAGAGACAGTATCAAAACTGAGTTCAAAAGCGAACTTATTGTTTGAACAAAGTCGCGACCTATACCAAGAGATGCTTGCGGCTGGTGTAGCAAAAGAATGCGCAAGAGAAGTTCTTCCACTAGCAACTCCCACAAAAATCTATATGGCAGGGAGCGTTAGATCTTGGCTTCATTATATCGATCTGCGCTCCGCACATGGCACCCAAAAAGAACACCAAGATGTTGCTATCAAGTGCCGAGAAATACTCACAAAAGAGATGCCTTGCGTCTGCAATGCAATGTGGCCTTGAAAAGAAAATATTAAAGCCCGGATTGATATCACCAGAATTACCAGGGTTCAAATTTAATCTTTAGCCAGCATATAAGTCAATTAAATTAATCGCCTTAAAGATGACTTCTCATTCATCTTACTCTACACAAAAACTCATTCTTCAAACTCTAAAGTCAATTTCCTGATCGAACAAATCATCAGCCATGCAGAAAAGATCTGCAAGGCAAGGCCTGGTCGAAGGTGCGTTCTCATTAATGCACCCAATCAACACGAATCCCCTTGCGGCTATTCAGGAATCGATCGATCGCCATTGCTGCAATACAACCGTCTGATGCGGCCACTACTGCCTGCTTAAACGGGGTGTTCCGAATATCACCAATAGCCCATACCCCTTCCACTGTTGTGGCCATGAAGTCATCTACCACAACGCCACCATCCTCTTTAAAAGCCACCTGATCACCTAAGAAATCAGTGATTGGCTTAGAGCCACTCATGTAAACAAACACACCTTCAACCGCCAAGTCCTGCTCTGTCTCCTGAGTCCGATTTTTCAACTTGATGCCAGTCACGCCAGCATCATCTCCCTCGATCAACATCAATCTTGTGCGGCTCCAGTGTTGAACATTGGGCTGAGTCATCAACGCTTGCGCGTGCGCGTCATCTTCCTTGGGGTCACTCGTGGTAAGCCAATGCACTCTCGAGGCGAACTTGGTCAGCACCTGTCCTTCCTCAACAGCCTCTTTGTTTGCCCCAACAACAGCCACCTCACGTCCTTTATAGAAAGCACCATCACAGGTAGCGCAATAGCTCACGCCGCGGCCAAGGTACTCTGCCTCTCCCTTAAATGATGCTGGGCGCCCCAAAGCGCCAGTCGCTACAACCAGCGCCCTTGCCTTAAAAGTCCCTTCAGGGGTATACACCGTTTTCCACTCACCATTTACGTCCACACCAAAAACCTGGGCACGGCGATAATCACTGCCGAAAGAAACGGCCTGCTCACGCATCAAAGCCAGCAGCGCTTCACCACTCATCTCACTGGAAACGCCTGGATAATTAGCGATCTGATGAGTGATAGCCAAGGCGCCTACATCAGGATTCTTATCAAGGATGACTGTCTTCAAATCGGCACGCGATGTGTAAAGCGCGCAGCTGCAACCAGCTGGGCCACCACCCACGATCACCACATCGGCTTCGATTGTTTCCAAGGGGCAAAGGTCTCCAGCAGGGTGTCAAAGCTGCTCTGAACAGCTCATCAGCTTCAGATCAGGATGCGCCGTTCTGACAACAATCCCAAAAGCCACCCCAACCCTACTGAGTTCAACAGGTGATCTGTCTTAAAAGAAATGCCTGTTCTTTGGGCAATGCCATACCCCATCACTGGATTGGGAGCTTGCAAGTCGATAGCCCCTCAAGCGCTTCGCGATACCCTCCCCTTACTCATTTCCCCAGCTTGGTCGATGAGAATCGGCACAAACACACCGAGATGACAACTGATGAGCACTCCACCTAACGATCGTTACACAGCTACGCGAATTGAGATCTCACTTCAGGAGGAGGTCTTGGGTTGCCTCGATGACTATTGCGATGTTTACGCTATAGACAGGAGCATGGCCATCGGACATCTGCTGCAGGGCGCCCTGCATAGTGCTCTACCTGACCCTGATTGGTTAAAAGAAGACAAGCCACTCACTGCAAACGCCTCAGCCAACAGCGGGGATTCAGCATCGAGAACTAGCCCAGCAGAAACAAGTACAGCAACACCAATGGCTCCCCGCAATGAAGCACTCGCCGCCAATCCACTCATACAAAAGCGACACAACACTCAAGCCTGAGCAGGCACAAGCTCTCGATTCCAGCCATGCAAGCCAAAAAGGAGCGCTGAAATTAAAACCCTTGACATACAACAGTCATGGCTTTCACGATGGCGCAATACATATCGAAGTTCTCCAGAACACAAAACACCATCTGAACCGCTGCTTTGATCTAAAGCCACTAGACGGCTCCCATGGTTAACGGCTTGCAAAGCCTGCTCCATGCCACTCAGCCAACCAATTTGTGGCTGGCCCTAATTCTGCTGACTTTGCTGGCTTTGTTGCTGAGCTTGGGGCGAAGGCTCGAGCCTGCCTTGCGACTGGAGCGACTAGGCCTGCCTATTGCCCTGTTGGCCGGCACAGTAGGCCTGCTGCTGGGGCCCTATGGCCCCCTCCCCCTGCTGCCACTGAGCGTAACGGACATCTGGACTGAAGTCCCAACAGCGTTGCTTACCCTGGTCTTCGCCACCTTGATGCTCGGGCGCCCCCTCCCGAAAGGTCAAGGCTTATGGGAGCCCGTGGCATCCCAGGCCATGCTGGGAATGATGCTCGGTTTTGGTCAATACCTAGTAGGGGGACTAGCGGTCCTACTGGTGTTGATTCCCCTGTTGGGGGTTGATCCGCTCATGGGCTGCCTGATTGAAGTGGGTTTTGAGGGCGGCCATGGGGCAGCGGCCGTTATGGGTGAAAGCTTTCGCGAACTCGGCTTCCCTGGTGGCCAAGATCTTGGCCTGGCAATGGCAACAGTGGGCCTGCTCACATCAACCCTTCTGGGCAGTGTCCTGGTGATTTTCGGCCGTTGGCGTGGATGGGTTGCCCCCCATGGCCCCACAGAAATCGGAGACACAGGAGCTATTGAAGAAGAAACGAGTTTTGGCGAACAACTTCGCCTGCTGGCCGTCAATCTTGGCCTGGCTGGAGCCGCTGTGGCTTGCGGCGTGTTGATGCTCGAAGGCCTGCGATTATTGGGCCCTTGGCTGGGGGAGTTCTACCGGCAAGTCATTCACGTCTTCCCAGTCTTTCCTCTTGCACTAGGGGGTTCACTACTGATCCGACTAGCCCTGGAAGTCTCAGGCAAAACTCAATGGGTATCACAGTTATTGCAACGTGAAATCGGCATCCTGGCCACCGACCTGCTGATCACCACCGCAATGGCAAGCCTGAATCTGCCGCTGCTGCAACACGACTGGCTTCCGCTAACTGTGTTGTCTGTGACAGGGCTGGCCTGGAATCTATTGATCATGCTCTTTGTGGCCCGGTTCACACTGCGAGAGGAATGGTTCGAGCGCTCGATCACCGAGTTCGGACAGGCCACTGGAGTAGCTGCGAGTGGCCTTTTGCTGCTACGACTGGCCGATCCCCGCAACCTGACAAAAGCCTTACCTGTGTTTTCGATCAAACAATTGATCCTGCAACCAATTCTCTCTGGTGGGGTGATCACCGTTGTAGCCCCTCTAGCAGTAACTCGATTGGGACTGCTTGGCTGGACAGAGCTTTGCGGCTTTCTTACTGTCATATGTATTGGATTAGCGGCAATCATCAACATCACATCATCATCAGAATCAACAGAAGCTGTGTGAATAGCGATGACAGACCAATACACATTTGCTACCAATATTTTGACGCAATCTGCTAGTTTCTATACCTCCATGTAGCAGAAATCTACACTGTAATGGATTAGAGACTCATCATTGCCAAGAAAGAACTCTCTCAACGATTCACAAGGCCATCGGCATGAAGACGTAGAGGAACATCTCAATAAAGAACACGATCTAAATACTATAGAAAATACCTCCCCCACAGAGAAGTGATAGCTTCAGAATCATGAATTTACAACCGCAAGGAGCATTGCTACCAACCATTAAAAATGGAACTTGAGAATGAAACAATCATGATTGCAGAGCTGCCTAAAGCTATCAAATCCAACGCAAGGTAGCTTTTGAGAATTAGCTTTGCAATGATAGGTCTTTTTGCAAGAGAAATAATCGTAGCTTCTTGCAATGCATAGGAAAGAACCAATGTTTATTTGCTGGCCGTGATAAACATTTAAGCATCAGAGAGAGGCTGAAACGAGCGTCAGAATCACTTATCAAATCAGACAACAAACAGTAGCCAGACCAGGCACGGGAAGTAGCAAGAGTTACCTTAAACCGTAGATATTTTACGTTAAACTAGCACCTTGAATACAGCAATTATTTGCTTCCAATGAGATATTAATAGTGGCCAGATGGTTCTACGATGCAAGCCAATGTGGAAGATTAAGTCTTCAGTCCTGCGATCTCTACTACTGGGAATACTCATCCCAATTACCGCTTCTATTTATCTGACCCTGCCCTTGGCAGCTGATGCCACTTATCCAAGTATGTGGGAGAATGATCAGGGTGGAGCTGATCCATCGATGCTAGAGACTAGGAAGAATCTAGATGCTCTCAGCAAAAAGTATCCATTTCTCGAACAAGTTGAAGATGGCAAACCCTTAACAGCGGAATTTGTAAAATATGATCTTGCTGGTTTTGATTTAAGCGAGGCTGATCTGCGTGGATCAACATTCAGCGTAACGTCTCTGAAGAATGCCAATCTCCACGGTACAAACTTAGAGAATGTACTGGCATACGCCACTCGCTTTGACAATGCAGACCTCTCAGAAAGTATCCTACGCAACGCGAATCTAAGGAAAAGTGAATTCGCTGGAGCTTTGATAGATGGAGCTGACTTCACTAACGCCATGCTGGACAGGCAAGAACAAAAAGCTCTCTGCGCAAGAGCTAAAGGCAAAAATTCAAAAACTGGAGTGGATACATATACAAGCCTTGATTGCTCTGGAATCTCAGAACGATTTATTCCCGCCGGCAGATAGATAGATGATTGGAAAAATGATTAATCAAAACAAAGAGCCCTCAACGGTACTAACCGGGAAAGAGTTAAAATAAAAATCATAGCCTATCTTCTATTCATCAAGAATAAGTGGTTACTCGGCAAGACATGTATCAAATAGAGAGCTAATAATCAGTTTGTTCAAGTCTGAGAGGCAATACTCGCTTGATTTGCATCTGCCATGTGCTACCAAAGATTATTTCTCTAAGGTTTTGGATTACTATCTTAACGCAAAGACCACTGCAGGAAGAACTTATTCTTTAATAGATGACAGTCTTAATAGATGATTGGATGAGATCTTCTCTTGCATCAATAGATGTATGATTATGTCTACACACTCCCACTGCGGGATCGATTGCATTTGAGCATCTTATCAATAGATCACAGACTTGATCTCTGCAGCAATAACTGCATTGCGAGTCAAGAATTAATTGATGTCTTAGAAAGATATATTAGGACTCACAACATAAGGGCATCGATTCTGCTCTGGTTATCGACCCACATCAGCCTGGTCAAGATCGGGATATGACCATCGCAGGAGCTTTTCAAAAAAGTTGCCCCTTTCATCCAACTCAATCAAACGCCCACCAGGTTCATCTTCTCGACCCAGAAGGCATGGTTGTACAGCCTTAAAACTGCAAAGAGTGGAAGGGCAGCCAAGCACCAACACATCTTTACGCCCAGGCAATCCCCCTTGCCAGTGCTGATGGATATGACCACATACCACAGCGCATAACTCTTTTACAGGAGTGAGTAGCTTGATCAACGCCTCACCATCCACGAGACCAATGGCATCCAACCAGGAAGAGCCAATCGGCAAAGGTGGATGATGCACCGCCACCACTAATGGCCTGCCAGATTGCTCAAAATCTGATAAGCGCGCATCGAGCCATTGCAATTGTGATTCACCAAGTTGACCTGCTGTTCGACCTGAGACATGGCTACTAAGAAGAATGAGACGAACACCATCCACATTCAAATCTGCTGGGGCTGTAAAGGCATGGCGTCCAAGAGCCGCCTTGATGAACAAAGGGTTGTCATGGTTGCCAGGAAGAACAGCAACCTTTATTGATGGAGAAAGATTCTGCAATTGATGACGCAATAAAACATACCCACACCAGGTTTCATCATGGCAAAGATCACCAGTAATCAAAAGCAGATCCGGGGAATGAGACGCTCCATGTTGCAATGCATACTGAAAATTCAACAGAGGATTTTTACCTCGCACCAATCGTTGATTAAAGGCAACAAGATGAGGATCACTAAGCTGTACTAAGCGCATTTATTGTGGAGCGGATCTTCGCAGCGGTTTTGTCATGGAGGCTATCTCCCTTGTTCAAGCATGAGAAAAACCAGAAGCTGGTTTCTGCCTACTCGTAGATAGCTTACGTAAAATACTTGCAGCAACTATCAGGGAGAAAGCAAGGTTTTAATAAAGGTTTTTGGAATTCTAAATCAACAGGGATGACCTGGCTAGCATTAGCTTTCTGGCAATACAATCATCATTTAATGAGCTGGAGTGAATCGGGCAACTGATGGTGGCCTTACCTTAAGGAGATGCTGCCAGATATGCCTGCAAGCATCGTAGGCAAGGATCACTAGAGTGACGTTAATGGCCACGAGCTGGATCAGAAAAAGACGGAGCGGACCATGCAGGTATCGCCAATAGAAGATGCCAAAGGTGCGGCCTGTCACATAGCCACCTCTCACCATCAAGCGCATCAGGCTCTTCAGGCTTGAAAGCAAAGCGAAGTCAACTAAAAGGGTCATGACCACCTTTGACATAAAGACCATGCCAAGGAGGACGATCAGGGCTGTTGAAATTTGAGTGAAATGAATCATGAGCAGTTACCTCACATTCATCTTATTCCAGAACGGATGCGCAAGAGAAAATAAACCAGTTAGGTGGTTCATCAGTGGCCGTGGACTGCTGTGTAGCCTCAATCGCTTTCCAATGACTCCTTGCCTGCTTTTTATTGAGCTGACAAGGGCTTATTGACAGTTCGAGGCCAAGGCTGATTGAGTAGAAAATCAAGGCTTTGTAAGTGAAAACTTGAACATCAACAAAGTGTTTATTCTGATCTCTAAATCAAAGCCGAATCACATGGCGAAAGGCTAAGTGCTTTCATACTAATATGAAAGCCATACTCTGTCTATTGCAATCATCACCTTGCATTACCATTCTTCCTATAGTTTATCTTATAATACGTTTAAAGGTAGTGCCTGAAAAATCTGACTAAAGTTCCTTCAAAGTCACTGTAGGCTACAAAAGTCATTTCGAAGAATAATTTAATATAGCAATGGAATACACTAAAAAGCTTTTAGGCAAGTCGGATTATCTCTTGGCTATGAAGGAAAATGATCCTTTGGAGAAATTACTTATGGGGGGCAATAATTAGCAGAAAGAATATGAAAGAAGCCAAGCATTTCTGGAGACTCTCTCTCCATTCGGCGCATGATAAATCTTCTTTAAAATCTCATCATTATCAATAGTACGTATCAAATTCATTCAACCATTGGGAATATGAAAAGATCTACGATGCTCAGCCTCTTCTTTTGCTACCTGTTTGAGCTCTACATCAAACTCAACCTCTGATTCGATCCGTATGCACCACTGAAATAATTCCCGTTCAGCTCGGAGAAAGTCGTCTTGGCCTTCAAGCATCGATACACTAATAAAGCTCATATCGGTGATAATTAAAAAGATCGCAAAAAATTATTCAAGACGAAGAAGCGTCGGCTCATGTTGATTGACCTCTAAAATATACTCCATCTTCAATAATGCTATGAGTTAAAGCGTGAAATGTCTATTCCATGAATCAAGATTGCTTGATCATGAAGGCATGATTAATTTCTGCTGCTGCCTTGCGACCATCTCTAATTGACTGATGAATGCTACTGGAGCCTCTAATGATATCTCCACCGGCGAATACATTGACGTGACCCTGAACCTGTAGTGTGTCTAAGTCAACCAAGGCATCAACGTCAACCAAAAGGCTTGTACTTAGATGGTCCCTTAATTGAGCCTCAATACGCTGTTGTTCCAAACCTGCCATGATCACCTGATGAGAAGAACTACAGATTTTAGAGAAAGCTGAAGGATCTATTCTGGAGTGAATCTCAATTCCAAGTTCTTGCATTTCATTTAAACGCTTAGCCTGAGATTTCGATTGAAGTTCAGACTGCTCGTCAATCAGATAAACCTTCTTTACACCGTTTTGAATTGCCAACTTTGAGATATCCATAGCAAGGTAGGTAGCGCCAACTATTGTCAAGGTCTTCCCTCTAACAATAGTTGGCTCCTGAGTAAATTGGTCTAAAAACTTCAACCCATGAATCAAGTTAAAATCGTGATCGACATCTTTAGTCTGAATTTGCTTCTCTCCTAGACCACAGGCTAAAAAGAGTGCATCATATTGAAGCCTAAGCTCAGCAATTGTAATGTCTTCTCCTAAAGATTGACCAAAATAAATCCTAATAGAAGGTAATAATAGGTTTGATATTTCACGATGTAATACTGACAGAGGAATCCTTGATGCTAGAGCAATCGATTTCAACGTCCCTCCAGCTTCGCTTTCCTTCTCGTAAATGTCTATTTGGTAGCCCAAACGCGCCAAATAATGTGCACATGTTAGGCCAGCAGGCCCAGCCCCAACTATAGAAATTCGCTTACCATTATCCGGAGCTGCCTCTGGTATGTAGTTGGGGACTTTCTCGCATACATAGCGATTTAATGACTTAATGGGAATAGAAGCGTCAGGACATAACGATTGCGAACATGACGAGCCACAAAAATCGTCTGATTGAGAAAGGTAAGAGGTTGTTTCTGAAAATGGATTAACGGCACGTAAGGACTGGGCAGCACCTAGCCAATTGCCGGCTGCGACAAGGCGAGCGATATGGGCTTGATGAGTACTGTCTGGACCCGCACGAACGCAGCGCGGAGACAAACAAGATCGGGGCTCTAATTCCACAGTTTTTATCTTCTGATGGTCAGGAATCAAATCCGCAGAATGTTGTTTTTGAGATAGAGAGGCTTTAGCAAAATGCACATAATTTTTAGGATAATGCTTTAATGGTAGATATTGAGGTTGACGAAGATCCTTTAAAATGGCATTGACTGCACTTATTGCGGACACAGTCACAGACACTACGCCGATCCCTTGACTGGTGGAATCGCCTACACAATAAAGTCCTTTCCAATCACTGCGAGCGGCCAGCCGACTCATATAGCTTTGGCTCATATTAACCTGTGGACCACCAATAGAGCCATGACTTTTAAGGGTATAGCGCTGAATCGTCTGTGGGGTAGCTATTTCCTGAACCAAGATATGTTTTTTAAGTTCTGGGAAATAATTCTTTTCTAAGTAATCAATAATTGCGGATGCTTTTTTCTGCTTTTGATCTCGATATGTACGGTTATGATATTTATCCTTACCATCGGTTGGCAGTGTGATCTCTGGAGTAGATTCCGGTAGAAATATACAGAGTGTATGGGTCCCTGGCGGAGAAGCTTCAGGATCCAACATCGAAGTGACGTAGACTGTCAGATAACTTGAAGAGCCATTGTCATTAAAGGGCAGTATTTGTGTAGGCTTAATCGTCGGGGGGACAGCTTCTACTTTAACACCAAGATAAACACAAAATACACTATAACTTGGCCTAAATTTCCCTGCCCACTTTCTTTTTCTGCGGGAGATATGCTGCGAATCGATCAACTTACCATAGAGATTCCAGACGGTTGTGTTTGAGATTACTGTATGAGATTTAATCTTAAGGCCATTTTCAAGCTGACAGCCAATCGCCTTCCCATTCTTAATTAAGATCTTGTCAATGCGATTACGATATAATATTTTTCCACCATATTTATGAATAGCTTTTTCTAGCTTATTCGCCAGAGTCTGTGGTGAGCCTTGAGCATAATAGCAACCACCTGTGTAAGATTCCACGTGGATCATTGGGCCGGCGATGGCAGGTGTCTGATCCAATCCACAAGTGGTCATATTTTGATTTAAAAGCGTAAATAGTTTGAGAATCTGCGGATCACGTGTGAAGCGTCGAAATAGTTGCTCTTGAGTTGAAAGCAGATAATTAAGCAACCTTCCCAAATAAAAAGGTCGCGTAAACATCAAATTGATGCCATGTTGCGGTGGCGTTTCCGCTGGCGCAAAAAACTGACCACCATAGCTATCCAATGACTCATGATAAAAAGATTCGAATTCACTTAGTAATGCTTTGATTTGTTCTGATTGGTGTGGAAAACAAGAACACATTTCTGCCCAAAATCTTTCCCGTTGTGTATACATAGAGACTTTAGTTTGCTGATCTAGATGGATAGTGAAGGTTTCATCCATCGGCACAAGAGTAATGTCTTCCTCCAACTCATTCATCACAAATTGATGTGGGTTGTAGCCTTTTTCTCCAAACCCAAAAAAGAGAGACGCTCCTACATCAAATGTAAACCCTTGACGGCGAAAGATACTCGCGCATCCACCAGGGAGATAATGCTGCTCTACAACCAAAACTCTGTAACCACGCTTAGCAAGAAGTGCCGCTGCAGTTAGTCCACCAATCCCAGCGCCAACTACTAATACATCATAAGAGGGCAACAAAATATCGCGGTCAAGCACGTGCATTAGTCAAGGGATACACAAGCCAAGTAAATTATCTCACTATTTTATGAAACATTCAGGCTACAAGCGCAAAACGTTGCATGCAGCTTGCAAGCAACAGATGCATAAAATTCAAACGCTCTCACAAAATCACTTATTACTGCGCACTATAAAAAGCATGAGAGGTCAATCAAGGCCTTATTTTGTTCTAGCTTCAGGAGTTGAGATGCTAATCAACCCTGAAGAAGGTGAATTTTTAGCAACGACTAGATAAGGGAATGTATTGATGCGAATATCATCTAAGACTGCGCGAATAGACCAAATATGCAAGAACGTTGATTTCAATTTCTCAGCAATAGTTTACTTGCATATATGTTTGCAGCCAGAAACATATTGGCCGCGCAAAGAGTTCAGGAATGATCAGCCAACAATTGAGCAAAGAGTTAAAACAACTTAAACGCTTATGAATAACAGTAATTTCAATTCAGCATCTACTGCCTGCTCTACTATTCTTGAGTTACTTCACTATGCAGAAAGATAATAAAGATTTTGTGCTATTAAATAGTTCTTGATCAGGCTAAATGGTCCATCCAATCTCAGCCAAACAAATCCTAGCTTTCAGAAAACGTCAACAGGACACTGGCTGGGGTTATGCATTGTCTTCTGCTTGGGTTCCTCTTGTCCAGATATATTACGCCATATCCAGAAGATCTATCACCCCAATAATTTATGGGATTGCAGGAACAGCACTGATATGCATAATCATTGGAGCATGCATGAATACTTTCGGAGTCTCAGGCCAAGGGCCTTCCTCAGAACAATGGAAAGTAGTCTTCTATTTAACTACATATGTTGCTGGACCATTCCTGTACAAATCGGGAATCCGTCAAGCCAAACGAGAAGCAATGCTAATTCTCATGCGAAATGGAATTACTAAAGGAAAGCTGCGTAGACCATGGAATCCATCAATGCTTCGTCTAAGTCTAAATGTAAAAGACTGGGTTCACGGCGAGGCTATCACCAAAACCAAAATGCCAAAGAATGAGAAAGCAGAAACGTTTTTACCAGAGCGGTCGGAAAAATATTTGGTGCGATGGTGGCTCTTTGTAACTGGAGCCAAACGGCCTTTTCAAAAGCTGGAAGAGCTAAAGCAGCTACATGAACAAGGCTTGATCAACAAAGAAGAATATAAGAGCTCGAAAGAAAGGGCTCTAAGAATCAAATAGATCTTACTATACAATTATATCCAAATAAATCACTAAGAATTGATGGTTTTCTTTAATAAGTCTAGCCTGACTCTAAATAATTTGAATTTTTGTTAATTATAGAATAATGGAATTCGACATGCCAGGAATTTATTAGACATTACTGAAAATACCTACTCATCTTGTGTAAACATTTAAAGCCAAGAAGATATCCTTTCTAGGATACCCTTCTTCGTCTAACTTTCAACAGACTCTAGATTTATCAGCGGAATTGACTGACTAACTTTAATCAAATTTTCCAGTTCTGAGTTGATTCGTCTCTGTTCTTTTCTCAAAGCTCTCTACACACTGGGACTCATCAAGGAAGACAGCTACTTGGATCTCATTCGAATGAGAGTTAGCCTTGGCATTGGTTGACTATATCAAGAGACTAGTAATTAACGAGTTAAGAGTACATAACCTCTGCAGATAACCCAATTTTAATTGCTGGATATACGCAATCCGCAATCTTCCAAGAAGAAATCGGTTTAGTCGAATGAAATCAAGATTGCAAGCCAGATCTAGCTCAAGCACATTGGTGTTGGATACTTTTAATGCCTTACTGAGCTAGATCGACGACCGATCAAACGAGTTGTCCAGTGCATTGACCTATTGACCCAGATTGAGAGACCTGTCTTCATGTAATAGAGATAAGCAGCAGCCTTTCTGCACCTACGGCTCTTCTCTTTGATCGTTAGGAGGGTTTTCCATCATGACTTTCGCCCGATTGAGCCAAGTCGAGATCATGCACGGGAGATTTGCAATGGCGAGCCTCACATCACTTGTGGTGATTGAAGTCATCAAGTTGCAATTGACCTCCTCCTAGCAATGCTCGCTGAGTTGTTTTAGCGCTGTTCCATCTGAACAAGAAGACCAAGCCCAACCCATGTGTTGATCAAACTACAAGTGAATGTGGCTGGATTGATTCGCAGTGAATCAACAGGAGCGCAACTAACTCTAAGGGTTTGAACGCATACCAAATCCACACAAGGAGTATCACTAATAGGACTGATTGATGGATCTAATTGCTTTAGACAGAAGTGCCGCACTAGAATCTTCAGCAAAACTTTCGATTGAGCAGCTACCAGAGCACTGGCTGAGCTGGGCGATTGGCCTTTTAATTGGCTTTGCGCTCGCATAAATCCTCAACTGGGCTGTATGACTCCACAGCTTGTAGCCCTCTACTATCTCCAACTTCAATCTAACTCTTTGCAAATTTGGAGATACTTGCCAACGCACTTATGAAGAAGAGGAGCAACGAGCAACTCAGAGTCGAGATTGTAAGTAGACCTTTACAATATTTTACTGAATACATGTGAATCAAAGCCAAGTTGCTAGCAGACATGAATCATGGTGTTGATCTTCCAAATTAGTGATCAGCTTTTGCAAGCACTTCATCGCAAAACTAAATTAATAGAGCAATCTATCCACATTCAGAGTTTGAATCCAATTTAAATGAGTGGTTAACAAAAGTAGCGGCCATTTCAATTCACATTTGAGCCACTTGCAAAGTCATGGCATAAGACAAAAGCTTGCTCTATTCATAAAAAAACCGACCCACTCTAGAGGGGGGGGTCGGTTTTTAATGTCGTTGAGTGATTAAGCGAAGCTTCTGAGGATTGGCACCTGGGGCCATTTGTCCAGGTGTGTGGCTGTCAACACTCCTTTAAGGGCACCTAGGACGATGCAGAGGAGGCTCGACTGGTTTGACGCACCAATAAACTTTGTCGCACCAGACGATCAGCCCACGATTTTTTGAGACTGTTGGAGCAGGGGCCAGAAGTCAGCTTGCTTCTGCTGCGTACTCAGGTGGCGTGTCGTCCAATTAGGCGCCTCCGTGTTCGATGTACATACCTTGGCCTTGTCAGCCATTGATGGCAATCAGTCTTAATGCTGATTGCAGACAGCTCTGATCCGGAGCAAAATTAAATTTTTGGGCTTTTAAGCACTGGTTGATCTCTAGATCAGCATCAATCGCTATGAGAACCAACCTCTGAGCAAAGAGGTTCCTCTTGAAAACGGCCATTCCCTTAATCTCTTTTCTGGATCTAGAGGAAGAGATGCCGAGGAAGCGCCGCAAACTCAGCAAGGGCATGGAAGCCGAGATCGCAGCGGCTCAAAGAAAGGTGGAGCTGGTGATGGCAATGATCTACGACATCGCCGATGAAGAGACACAAGGTGAATATTTATCCGGCTTTGAGCAGATCAACGCCGCAGCCTCTCACCTTTCAGAGAGCTATGTCTTGAAGGGCTTCTGCGAGGAGACAGAGGGGACCCTGGCCCTCTACAAGGGGCTACTGGAGCGTTTTGAGCAGGAATATGAGCTCTAGCCCTTTTCCACTTCACCTAAAGGTAACTGCGCAGGCCAACCAAGCTGACGCAGCTGCTCACTGCTGAAGTTCTGAGATTGATACAACTTCATCCCATATAACTTTAAAACTGAATTCTAATGGGGAATGATCCATTCCCTAAGGCATGGACAATTCAGAGAAATAGAACCAGAAAGAACACCTTTGCAGCAAGCAGGTGACATTTAAAGGCAGAAAAAGCCTAATTAATGTTGTTGGCTTCTCAATGTTCGCACGGCCGGCAATGGCCAAAAGCCAGTTAAATTTTTGCATGCACATGAAAAATAAGACATCGTAAAAGGATTCAACTAAACCAACAATAAATATCTACAGGAGAAGACACCGCTGCCATTGTCGATAAAGGACGCTTGAGCTCAGGGCGTTGCTCGTCTTGAATGAACACAAATACCATCAACAGCAAGGGTGCAATGAATGCTGCAGCGGCTACTAACCCAACGATCTGAGTCGGCCTAATGAATGGGACCTTGACTAAAGGGTCTCCACATTGGCCGCAGACCATCACACCATCCGCACGTTGCTGATGAATCTGGTAGCGACTCGAACAGAAAGGGCAGTGGTATCTACTCATCTGAATCTGAATCTGAATCTGAATCAACTCGAACCTGAAACTCAATACCCACGCATACGCCAATCGCAATGAGCAAAAGCCCTAACCAGACATTGAGAGGGGGGAAAGCCAAGGCTTTTCTCTACGAGGCTAAGTCGCACCATACCCCCTACACCCAATTCTCCTAGCAGCCTCGCCCTTAGAAACTATGAAAAAGAAGTGTTTGCTGGAATGATGCTCTGAAGCGGCCGAGTGTGACTCCGTCAAGATCTCCTCCGTAGAAGATGAGAAAAGAATCCGCCATTTGAAGTCATCCAACTTGAGTCTCTAATCAAGCCTGTGTGAGACTTGTACAACTTCTGATCTTGTGCATCAAGCGTGACAAGAAGTCCTGACCAACTTGTCAGCCTCTAGTGACTAGCTAATCTTATCCAGCCTTACTTGCGCAGTTCAAGGAAATAAAAATCAATCCATAACTGAGTATATCCATATTTCTTTTGCAATGTTCACATACAGCTCTATTAACTAGTAATCCATAGGCTTTATGGATAAAACAATAAAAAACTAACCATGTAATCTCTGACTATATATATTGAGAAGCAGTGCTAAAAGTTTAAAACATTTTAGTCGACTTTCAAGATGCGACTCTTACTATAGACAAGACAAAGATGATGTCTTCTAATAGTCAGTCGTGTGCTGCCGTCTCCTCATCGGTTCATAGAATTCCTTTCTTTGGCTTATCCTTAAATGGTTGGGCGCCAATATTGGGCGGTACGTTTTTACTCTTCTCAGACACAACTGCAGCTCCCATACCTCCCATTACTCCTTTGATCCAATTAATGAATCTTGGCAAGGGCGACTCCGCATCGCGCTTTTGATCAGTCATCATACATTTCCGACTGTTGAAATGCTACACGATCACCCTTGCCAAGGCAAAACCTTCTGAAGGATTCCTGATTCACATCATTACTGAATTCTGAATGTGCATCTTTACCGTTATTCATCGCACAAGTCCTCTTGAGTACGTTCTTCTCATCATTATAAATCAATCCTAAGGCAAAGGGGCCTAATGTCAAACTGATTCCGTGAGCATTAATTTACGTAACCACACAGGCCAACACCCTCATTCTTATTGAGACAAGTGAAATGACTGACGCAAGAAAATAAAAACGCCTACACCTCCCCCCACCTAGAACACTCTGACTACTCTGAGGGCATGAAAAAAACTCTTGGATCCATTGAAAGACAGCAGCATCTTGAGACTCATTGACCAATTCCAGTTATCCCCACATCCGGAGGGAGGCTGGTACCGGGAAGTCATCCGAAGTGATCTGACAGTAAAACGAAGTGATGGTCATCAACGCAATGGCATCACTGGGATCTTTTTTCTCTTAGGCAAGGAAGATAAAAGTTGTTGGCATCGTGTCGATGGTGCAGATGAAATCTGGATTCACCTCCAGGGAGCACCGCTCTCTCTTTGGCGACTAGATCCAATTAGCAATGAAATCGTCAGATTGAATCTGGATGCAGCACAGCCAATGCAGATGATCCCCGCAGGATGCTGGCAAGCTGCTTGCAGCCAAGGTTCCTATACCTTGGTGAGCTGCTGTGTTGGTCCAGGTTTTGACTTCGAAGACTTCAAAATGCTTCGAGACATTCCCAAGCAATGCTGGCCAGAGGAAGCCCTTCGTGAGCTGATTTGATGCTGACATATTCACCAAAGCGCCGATGCCTGAAGACTAAAAATTAAGCGGTCATTCCACTCATGGGCGTCCATCTAGCACCTCTAAGGTTTGCGTGTTGGAAGCGCAGTCGAAGGTTTACCACCGCCACATCACCCAGCATTTAAAAATTGGATAAGTGCAAAGCCAATCTATGAGGCAGACTTGCTTCCTCTTGAAGCGTCTCTAGCCGAAGAGCTCCGTGACCAAAAACCTTGGGTTAACGCAAACATCCATGCCCCAGGAACAGGACTAGCCTTGGCCCTGCTCGCCCTAACCCAAGTTCCAATTGCAACTGAGGCAATTCTCAGGGTTTTTTGCATTATTGAGATGCACAGTTACAAGGAATACGATGTTCCCAGGGCGACTCGCTTTTGCAACGGTGGCTAAAGGTTCGGGATCCCCTTGTTCCATTCCACCATTGTTGCCTAGTGGAACCTATGTGGAGCTCTTGCGCTCTTTAAGAAGGGCCTCTGGCGTGAAGGACCACTCGGGCTGCTTAGCTTTGAATGTTTTGGCCTTGAATCCGAATGTGATGCCATTGATGTTGACCAGCCCTTTGAACTCATAGAAATTTTTCTGAGCACTAACGATGAGGTACTTGTTGTCCCTGCAAGGTTCTCTGCCTTGTTCGTCTCTAACTCTTGTAACTTCAGCATCTTCTCCAAATTCTTGCTCAGCGCAGTAGGTGATGAACTGAGTGGTTGGCGTAGGGTCCATCAGCAAACTGTAGCCACATGTTGTGTCTGTCATTCAAGCTTTATGTTCAACACCACGCAATCGGAATAGAAGAGTCCACGACGAGCCCTTAAGGTGTTGCGGAAAAGCTAGATAACTTCCAAGAAAAATTGACCACCCCGAAGGATGAGTTAAAAACAAACAACTGCAACAAATGTGAACCGCCATCGGCCAAGAGCTTAATACTAAACTTTACCGAAGTCAGCATTGAGCACCAATAACAAATGGTTTTGAGACTTTTGAAATACTGAGAGTGGTCACCACAATCTGCAAAACAATCCTCAATCCCTTAGCCTTTCAATACCTACCTACCAACCACTTCATCATTAAGGCTTAGACTGATAATTATTATCTCAGATGCCATTATCACTGCGGAGCTTGAATGCAAGTTAATGTCATTAGAAGTCACTTCATTGGAAAGGCATCGCGATCACAAGCCAGAAGCTTAACCGCAAACATAACTCTCTATTAATATCAATACAGGCATACCCAATCGGATGCCACAGGAAGCAAGAAGAACAAACAAAAGCCAAAGGCACTGCCTTACTTGACCCCAAGGCCTCATCAGCCCGTTCAATTCAAGACAAAGAAGCCTGGCATAAGGGAACAATCAGCAATGATGACAATGAAGTTAAAGAACCTGAAAATTGGCTTCAATAAATAATCTCCCCAATCACTCGTCCTCATTGTAATCAGTCGGCATTAGCAATATGAAAATCCAAGCACTTATCATTAAGGCTATAATTGTTTCCACTACGCCGGGAGACACCTCTGGCAATTGATCCATCGCCCCAATTCTCCATTAGTATATCTAAAGCCAAAATCTTTTCAGCGAAAACGTATAAATCTCTAAAGACTATTAACGTTGCAGAGGTTTTGCTAGAAGCCCTATAACCACCCTCCAATCCTTTGCTTATTTCTTTGAGGCTTGGCCTGTTAGAGCGAGCTTATTGCGTTGAATCGATCCTGCATCCAGCCAAAGCACTATTGACATATGTGTCTTAAGGCTAATCAGCTTCTCTGAAGACAACACCAGATGAAAATGACCTCCTTGAGGAACTGGTTGCCAGAGGTGATCAAACCTACTATCCAAACAGAACTCTAGCTATCGATAAAAACAAATAATATGAGGCATAGATACAGTTGAAAACTAGTAGTTGATGCCTAGCAATGGATCAATACTATAAGGTGAGGAGATTGGTTAAAAGTTGAGTCTTGCGGTGCCGTCTAAGCCTCCATGCTGATTAAAAAGCCCATGAGTGTGGTTATTACTGCCTTCTGTATCCAATATTGAAGCAATTGATCTTCATAGGCTATTTGCAGACATTTCCTTATCCATGACTGAAGAGACCACGACAAAAAAGGACTGCATCAGCAAAAAGAGCTCAATGCTTGCTTATGGAGTCATTCAGATCACCGCCACCGTTGTCTCCGCAATCTCCCTTGCTGCAATTGCTCTGGGTGTCTGCTCCATCAAACAAGAAAGCAAGGTATTCAACGGCTGCGTAGAGGAAACCATCGCCACAGGCAGGAGCAATGCTGAGGCAGTTCGCTTCTGCAATGGAGGCAACTGAAAAGAAGCAGTTATTCCTCCTGCGCCTCTAATACAACCTGGTTCCATTTGAATGAGGAGTCTGAGGACGCAGACACCCTGAAAATGAGTCCTGGACTTGAGGGCAGCCAAAGCGGGTGCCCTTCTTCATGCCAAGGGTTTGCTGTTTTGTTCATTGGGACGAGTTGCGTAGACATTGAAGAGTATTGAAACCCTGTTTAGCTTCAGCATTTTTCATCGATTCTGCAAGGTTCGCTCTACCGCCCCATTAGCTTTGCTGTTGGATAGCAAATGTCATGGCGAGTTCTGATGATGCCAAGCTTCGCCCTCTTCCCAATACAGCTGCCCTGAGTGGGGTACTTGAAGCGTTTGCATTTTTTCGCGATCCAGCCTTTGCACAGAAGCGCTTTGAGCGTCACGGGAATGTTTTTGAAACATCACTGCTCGGACAGCCAATGGTGTTCATTCAGGGTGGGCAAGCGATTAGTGATCTCCTCGCTCAACCCAACGCAGTAGAAGGTTGGTGGCCGGAGAGTGTTCGGCAGCTGTTGGGCAGCCATTCGCTGGCTAACCGCAACGGAGCCTCCCATCGAGCACGCCGAAGGGTAATAGGCCAACTGTTCTCGGCCTCAGCACTACAGCGCTACAGCGCTGGCATCATCATCATGGTTAAGGATCTTGCCGACGAACTACAAGCTGCAACAACAGCTCTGCCTCTCGCAGAGAGAATGCGTCGTTTCGCTTTCTCGGTAATCGCCACGACGGTTCTCGGATTGGAGGGTACTGATCGCGATGAGTTGTTCGTTGATTTCGAGATCTGGACCAGAGCCCTCTTCTCAATACCGATAGCTCTTCCAGGTAGCTCCTTTGCCAAAGCGCTTAAGGCACGGGAACGGTTGTTGAAGAGGCTTCAGAAGGTGCTTTTAAAAGCCTCCAATGGCAACGGTGGTCTTGATCTGCTTGCTGGAGGCCTCGATGAAGCAGGTATTCCTTTAACGGACGAAGACGTGGTTGAGCAGCTTCTGCTGCTTCTTTTCGCGGGCTACGAGACCACGGCTTCTTCGCTCAGCTGTCTGATGCGGGAGCTCCTTCTCAACCCGCAAGTGGAAACGTGGCTGCGAGAGGAAATCGATGGACTTGACTGGCCTCCAGCACCCGAGCAGGCCACCACTGCCTACGACCAGGTCAACGCACCAAAACTTGATGCGGTCGTTTCTGAGGTCATGCGACTCACGCCAGCGGTGGGAGGTTTTTTTCGTCGCACTAAGTGCGCCTTGGCAATCGACGGTGTGGAGGTGCCAAAAAACCGTGTGGTACAGGTTGCTCTGGCAGCTTCTAACCGTCATGGTGCTGGCGATCTGGAAGCCTTTCGTCCCCAGCGCCACCTAGATGATGGCTGTTCAGCAACCCTGCTGCCTTTTGGGGGGGGAGAGCGAGTATGCCTAGGCAAACCACTAGCGGAACTTGAAATACGTTTGATGGTGGTCGGCTTGTTTCACCAGTTGCGACTTCACTTGATCCCTGATCAAGACCTCACTCTGCAAATGCTGCCTAGCCCTACACCCCGAGATGGCCTGCTAACGAAGGTGCTGTAAAAAGCTCCACAGTTGTTCTTGGTTTTGCTGCTGCTTTGCTGAAGATAGTTACACCCATCAAAACTGAGCAAAAAACCTATGAAACCAATAACCTTGCTTCTTATGCTCTGGAAAAGTGCTGAGCAATCATATGCTCAGCAAGAAAAAAAGGAAGAGTTAGCAAGCTCTTTATCAATGGATTGGGTGTCATCACTTCTACATATAAGCCCTTAAGAGGCATTGCCGATCGGAAGCACTTCAAGACTTTGTGCCAATCGAGGATTGGCAGTCAAAAAGCAAAAGCAGCTGCTGCGGATTAATTTAGATCAGGAGAAAGCACTGATCTGTTTAAGTTCAGATCAAATTATGTGGAAGACTGTCAGAACGTTGCCACACTGGTATAAGAAACCTCCCTGCGATGACCGAAGAAAAACGAAAATCCTCCGCTAGCCTCTTTGTTCCAGCCTTGACAGGTCTCGCCGGGATGGCGATCGGATTTCTATTCGCGCCAACAATCAACTACTGGGGATTAGTTCTCAAGCACGGACCAATCCTTACAAAAATCTCCGAAAATGCACTGAAGACGTGAAGTTCAAGGAGATTTGGATTGGCCCCCCATACCAGCCAATCAAAAAGCGTCAATAATAACTTCCCATGAGCCTTATCAAGGGCAACCTAAGTACTCACAAAAGAATAACGACCAGGGGGCCAACAATGCCTTCCTACGCATCATTCAATACTGTAGACAAATCACCCATAATCAAAGATTAAGTCAAATACTCAACATCGAGTTGCTGGCTCAAATCTTTCTTAGCCCACTTAAGCTTTAATTCATGCACCTTGGAATACCAAAAGCTTAACTAAGTTATCGCTGAACTTTTGAGATCGATTGCAGCGATTGATATCAGTTAGTAACAGCAGCTTCATCAATAGGATATCAAGAAATTTCTGCAAGTAGACATCAAAAGCCCCGTTATTATGCAGGTCTTTTCTTATTTGCTTTCTCTCCCTCAGGCTGTAATGACTTTTGGGTTTCATCCTTCACCGCTAGCGATGGGTCATCTTGAAGCCTTTGAATAAGTAGTATCCTATCTCAATCGCATCGATGAGTTTGAGCACAGTTTTTAGAAACATCCTTTCACCCTTATCTAGACGAAAGAACCCATGGATTGAGGCAAGCAGAAAGGGTATCCGAATTTTATATGTTTCGCCAGAATTACCATCAGCATAAGAGTTTCCGCTCTCTAAATAAACTTATGCCTCCAAATACTTTCCGCCTTGATAATCGTAGTATTTGGGAGCATATCGTTCTCACCTAGACATGCTGGCTAGGCAAATCCTGCTAAAGGAATGAACTCAACTGTCGCGCCGCTGGCAGAAGCTGTCGGCAGACCGCCTAAGTCTGCCAGCACTACCCTTGCCCGTAATCTGGCTGTGCTGGGCTGGCTCCAAAGCACTCATGTACTCGTGATTCGCAGGCGATTAATCATGCCGGGTTTTATCTCGATACAATCAAACAGCATTCGAATCAGCTATAGGGTCCGATTTAATTAAGACCGCAGCAAAGATCAGTTCTGGGGTGCTAAAATTCGTAAATTAATCGAGAAAGTCAAGAGCAAGTTCAAGCAGTCGATCGCCCGACCTCTCCCTATCCTCATTCACTCTGATCTGAAACCCTATCTGCCCTTGATCACTCCAAGAGCTACTCCAGTGGAGATGCCACCTGTTGCGGGAGCAAGACCTTGCTACTGGCTGATCAACGCCCAGGACGCCGTGTTCATCTGTTAGCTATGGACCAGCAAGACATAACAACGAAGGTTATGCGTGAAATTGCGTCTTAGAAGCGTGACAGCTTTTAGCAAGCGCAGCACTCGAGAGATTCTGAACAACGATCCATGGAAGCTGTTCAAGGCTTCTGTTCAGTGGGAGGTGAAGGCTTTGCCTAAGCCACCATCTGCGAGGTTGCCACAACTGCACGACTGATCAATCTCAATCACAAGAAGTCCCAGCCACTCCGCATACTGCGAAATCAATTGGAGTCAAGGCTTTTGGTTAGAAGCAATGATGACGCAAAGCCATCGCTGCTACATGCTCCTTTATCCATCTAGCAGAGAAGATCTTACGTTGCACACGGCTGAGGTTATACAATAGTAAAAATTTTTGCATGGCTAAAACTCTGGCTCCGTAATGCATCTTTCTCTGGTTACAAATTCTCGTAGACACGACTGCTGTAGAGAATGAAGCTATACTTTGTGCTCTTGACTTTTTCAGCCACTATCCGAAATTATATAGTCAGCAAGCAATTCCCAACACAAGATTTCAACCAATGAATACCAACAGAACCAACTTCCCAAAGAGAATAAGCAAAGGCTTTATCTCATTGACTACCTATCAAAAATGGGTCGTTATTTTACTCGGATGCCTTGTCTTGTCTCAGATTCCAACAGCAGTGAATCAAACAGCAGGAACATTTTCAGGCATTAGGTGTCGTCACGCCTTTGTTTGTGGTCGTATACAAGCCAGGTAAAGACAGCCCCGTAAAGATAACCAAGCCAATGAATCAGCTCAAGATTAAGAGACTATATATTAACAAGTCAAGGGAATACTAATGTCCCTTCAATAGCGTATCTCTTTATTGCTCACACCCTAAAGGGCAGAAAACTGATTACCTGAGTTCACAACACTGAGTATCATATCCATAACTTGCAATCTTTTGTCAATGAAAGAAGCTTTCATCCATCCCCTGATATCAAAATAAAAACCCAAGGTATTTAAGAGTTATTGATGCTTCTCGGAAGCCTGGATTTAAATCGGGCTAGCATTGAAAAAAGACAAGGAAAATCTTTGCCTCCACACCTTTGAGCGATTAAGTAATATTTATTGCAATAGTTTAATTGCAAACTAGGTACCCGCAGGCACAAATAGGTCTGCGAGGTTTACCGCTAACGACACCGCCAGTTAGCCTCAATCTTTTTCTCAGAAATGTTTTATCGATATAGATTGAGGCCTTCTAAGCTAATCAAGGCTTTAGCAGCCTTGATGGTTACTATAGAGTTATTACTTACAGATTTTCGTTCTGTTGTTCGTGTCAGGCTATGTCTGCAATGCAATCAAACGCATAAACAGCAGTCTCAGGATGAGCTATATATTCATCAAATACTCTAGGCAATAACCTGTTTCATCATACTAAGCAAAATGAAAATTCATTCATTCATTGCACGCTTATAAACAGGCTTCTTTCTTAACTGCAGATTTTTGTTCCATGAAAACGCAAAGGACCAGAGTCTAATAAAGGTAAATAATTTTATAAAACGTTTTTTGATCAGTGGGTGCATCAGTGATTGGAGAGGTGAAGGACCTACAATTGACTCATATTTTGACTTTGGATAGTGTCCGTTTTCAATCGCTACAGCACGTTCTGGACTCAGGGTTTTGACTTCAAGGGTCGAACCAAGCGCATTGACTACTGGACCATTATTCTCGTCAATGTTCTACTCGGTCTTGTTCTCAACCAGCTGCAAGGCGGTTTTTACTCGATTTACGCGCTTTTTGCTGTTGCAAGCATCATTCCTAGCGTCGCCATGCAGGTTCGTAGAATACGCGATACCGGCCGTCAGTGGAAATGGATTTTCATCGCTTTGATTCCATTCATTGGAGCCTTATGGCTGCTTTGGATTGTGATCAGCCCTTCAGCTGAGAATTCGCAAGAGGGATGAATCAAGGATACAGTTTGATCAATGGATCCTCAAAGGCCTTATTTTTAAACTTGGTGGAAATAGTTAGTTGTACCAAAATCCCATCTTCAAATCTTTACCTTTAAGTAGCTGCTAGCTCCAGAATTTCATCCAGCCAAGCCTGCAACTCCTATCCTGAAGGTTGAGCTTACTTAGAGCATGTTTATTTTGAAATCTCGCTTATGGTCTTTGGCAATATTAACTACATGATCAGCACTTATGCTTACTATTGACTGCTATTAAATTAAAGCCCCATCTTCAACTCTTAGATAGGGCACGCGCTTGAGATGCACCTGAGTAGCTATAGCGATACACCCTTGACACCGAATACAAAGTCAGACCTCTATTCAAAGGTGAATGCTGAAACTACAAAAGTGAACTGAAACCAGATTCCCTCATTGCGGTGATGCGTTCTCAATCCTCACCAAGCGTCGCTTGAGTGCTATCGATGCATGGGCTACACCTGGCAACAGATCGCAGATCGCTATCGCTGTTCAGCCAATCAGGCAAAGAGGTGGGCCATCGATTGATGGGTTGCCAAGTGTTTGCGGGGCCCGAGAAAGTAGGGCCCCTAAGCCACCTCTTCCAGGAATCCCGCCCAGGTCCCCTCGAGCCCAAGGGGGTTGTAGTGGCTTTCTTCAGGTCTAGATCTGGATGCTTGGGGAGTCATTGGTGCTAACCAGACAGCTCTCTTACTCCCTCTGCAAAAAGGCCTGGCGCCATTGTTCGTCGGGCTCAGCGCTCTAGATGCAAGGGAAAAAAGAAACCCCGCCAAAGGCAGGGTTTCAAGACTTCTCTTTGGGAGTGTTTCCTTGTTTCCACTCCGAGGAGAAGTCCTCCTCACAAATGAACCATAACGATCGCAACTGTCACTGTGCCAGTTGACCGTGTCAGTTCCGCAGCCGTCACTAGCTGTTCGCTTCGCGTTGCTGTATTGACGACTAGTCAGCTAAAGACACTACTTGCAGTGAGTTGGCTGGCAGAGCTCACTACGCTTTTTCTTTGTCAAAGCCTGCTCAGCTTGGTGCATTGCAACGAGAGAAGTTTCAATACGACGCAAATGTGCCTCTCGTATGGCTGTGTTCTTATCCAAAGTTAAAATACTGTTTGGAGTGCTTGTAGCAAGCTGTGGTTAGCGCTCTCAACTTGCAAACAATACAGAATTCTTTCGGGGCGACCATGAGCATGGATGCTTATCCATTTCCAGCAAGCAGCCAAAATGCTGGACTAATTAGAAAATGGCTGATACAGATAAGCATTTATCCCTGCTGACGCCTTGTCCCTGCTTGCTTAGACCTAGATCAGGAGTCCAAGGACGTAGAAACCCTGAAAACCTGTCCTGGACTTGAGGGCATCCAACGCGGGTGCCCTTCTTCATGTCAGTTGTTTGCTCTGCATATCAAAAGCTAAGCATGTCTTTGATCAGTCTGTGTTCGAACTCATCGATGGCATTGAGGCAGGTCACTGCGTTTTTAAAGAAGTTGCGTCAACTTATGGATAGCGGTGAAGGATGAAAACAAAAAGTCGTCACCGCCTCAGAGAGAAAAAGTAAATAAGAAAAGCCCTGCTCTCAGGAGGGCTTCACTGGCCAACAAGGGCAGCACGTGATCAGCCTTCTGTTGGCCATTCCTGGGGATACCGATAGGAGGGGTCTTAACACTGAGGAATTTGAGAGTCTTCTTCTATTATTTGCTTAAAAGCGACTAATTTTCAGCATAATTATTTCTTTATCCACGTGACCAAGGATCAGGTATCTGATTTAGGCGAGCATACCAGAGGTCCTACGGCATCTCGGTCAGCAATAACAAAGTTCTTCCACTTATTAGAAGCATTATCACACTCGAGCAACCACCTCTATATGAAATCAAACCAACAATTAGAGGCACATGGCCTCCCCTAAACTTAAAAGAGGTAAAGTCAGATTTGTAGTGATTAAGAGATCACAAAACAAACCATAACATTATAAATAAAGATGAGTATTGACAGAATTATCTTGAATGCCTAAGCGGGTAAATAGAATAAATTATCCAAAAACTCTTAAAAGACTTTTCGTATTACAATCAACATTGGACCAGATTTCAACAAAGGAGCCCATTACCAAGCGAAGAATATATCCCTCAGACAAGAGAATTTGAGCCACGTTTTCTCCTTTCTCGTTATTTTCAATTTCAATCACAGGAGGTCGGAAAGCAGTTGAGAAGAAACTTCTAACAACTATTTCCTCATAACCTTCAACATCTATTTTGACAAATGTCGGAGGTGCGCCTAGCAAATCGCAAAAAGAATTAATTATGTCTTGCATTGTCAAAACTGCAACTGGTAGTTTTTTTATCTTTGACCACCCACCAGACTCTGATACCAACCTCTGTAGCTGATAAGAATTCTGGTCGGAAACAAGAGACCCCAGTGTATGCACATCGGATGTTTGTAATGTCATAACATCACGGGCATCACCTACAGCACATGGCAAGAGGTAAGAATACTTTCTATTGGCAATTATTGACGGGATTAGATTAACATTTGGTTCAACAAGCATCCCCCTCCATCCCATTTTTTCCAAAAGGAAAGTAGAGGATCCATTGACTCCATCATTAGCCCCAAGATCAAGAAATAATTTAGGTGAATCAACCGGGGCAAGAATCTGGACGGCAACATCCTGTCCACATTGAGAATTAATGGAAACTTTGCCATCATAATCAGCAGTCGTGAACAGACATCCTTCTTTCCAGTGAAAAGGAAACGAAGGGTGGTCTTGAACCAAAAAGCCAGCCGGCACATTAATGATTCGCTTAAGCAAAGTAATCATAACAGCCGGGCTACATGTTTGCCATTTATACCTTTCTTTAGACTATTTCCAAGAACCTTATCCAAAATTCCTATAACGTAAGAAAAATGTCCAGAATCCAGAATAAATCAAATGAAGAAGCAATCATCGACCAAAATATATTTAGAAGATATTACGAAATTCTATTCGAACTATTTTTGATGCTTGCTATAGTCTACGAAAGTGGAAACTAAATAATATTATCTAGCTTAATTAATATTTCCTTCTTGCACACCACAAAGCAAGTTGTTTGGCGCCACTGTGAAAATTTAATTGGAATAGTAAACCTGCACTTTTCACAAAATAGCAAATAAAAATGTTTACAGTGAAACGTCCAGGAAGGTATTCGTTTCTAAAAGACCTCTTGTGTTCAAACACATGCAGAGTCACTAAAATTACGCGAGTGAGAGTTAGAAGGATAAACATAATCAATAACTAGTTCAGCGAAAAGCAGACGGTCGTATCGATCAGATCATTAATAACTTCAAAGACACTGGAGCTCTAGATCAAAAAAAATAAGAGCTCTACCGGATCATGTTCACTTACAAGATTTAAGAGGAGCAGCTAGCAACTGAGATCTGGGAACAAGAGCAACAACGACAACAAGCAGAAGAACCTTTACGTGAAATGACAGATGAAATGCTCGATGAATGGCTAGAGGGGATTAGAGAAGAGACTCAAGACAAAGAAGATCCCCCAACGCCTACTCCCTTACTGATGACTGTTAAACAACCACGTCAGCGCATCACACCAGAAGAGCTAATCATCAACCGCTCTTTGATACTCCTGACTGAAAATTCTTCAAAGCACTTGAAAGAAACAACTACCCCCGTACTCTAATAGGAGAGACAAACTAGACATACCAATACCATGACGATACTCACGACAGCCAAAGAAAAGCTTTGCATCTCCATGCTCAGCAAAGGCAGCATCTGCGAGAAGATGCTGCTAGAAGCACAAGAGGGTAAAGACACAGAGGCAATCAAATACCTCTACCTACATGACACTTGACTGATGAACAAGCTTGAGAGAGTGCTCTGCTCTTAAGGACAACAAACCATTCACAAAAGACATAACAGTTCCTTAGTTCACTTTGACTGTTGGCAAGGGAACAACCATCTCTCATATAAGGTCTTTAACTAACTGTTACACCTACGCAAGTAGTTGAAGAATCAAGACCTCACTTAGCTTAGCCGCTTAATACAACCCAATTGCTGCAGTTGATGTCAACCAATAACAGCAACCAAAAATATTCAGGCCATGAGTGATCTTTTAAGCGTTTGATTCCAGTGCAGCATTCCCTCCGTCTGCCTATATCTTTTGCTGGTAGCTACTGCTCTTACTTTAGTCAACACTCCTTCAGGTTGATCTCCATCTCGACTCGGTCTGCTTCAATACCGTCTTCTACCATACAGATTTCCTTAGAAACATGGGGCTCAACTTGTAGAAAATCCAGCAAATCACTTCGATTCCGAAAAGTATTGGCAGAATGTACAGACTTCAGCTTGAAGATCCCGCGGCTGCCATCAAAGCTCCCGCAATGTATTTGCTAAGTTCGCTCAGGCGCTTGTAGCCTCCATAAAAGACCTTCGTAAATGATGCTCAACCATAAGACTAAAGTCTAACTTGATCAATACTTCCTTCAGGAATCGGTAACATCAAGCGATGTAGGCTATGCAGGAAGTAGGCAAACCTTCATAAAACCCTTTTTAAATAGTTCCTCAAATGACTTATCATGGAAAGCCATTGCTCAACATCATGCCATGTTAATTCGGGCAGACGGCGGAAATAAGCTAGATATTATAAACTAAGATTAGAGACGATCATTCAAGTGACAAGAAACATTCTCCTTGGCGCACATGCAGGGCATGGCTCATCAATATGCCTATACGACATGGACAACAGGAAACTAATAGGCAACATAGAGTTTGAACGGATTACAAGAAAGAAAAACGATGGCTCATTTGGTGAAAAACTATTAATAGAAGCATTGGACAGATTCAAGGTGGGAATCAATGACATAGCTGCCATTGCTAGTGGATACTGTGGCAATCCTTATTCAGAATACAAGAGTCCAGAACTTGGGCAATGGATAAATTTTGAATCTAAAATAAATTTTTCTGGCAACACGATACCCCTTCTCAAAGTACATCATCATTACTCGCACGCACTGTGTGCTCTTGCCGCTTCATCACCTGAGGCTAAAAGGATACTTGTAATGACTGCGGACGGTTGGGGAGACGATACCAATTTCTCTGGATGGTATTTTGACAAGGAGAGTAACAGAGCAAAACCTTTGGTTACTGACTACAATAACCGTGCACCTGCATGTATGTGGCATGTAATATGTAATAAGAACTATGGATTTGAATCACAAAAAGGACCTGGGAAATTGATGGCACTTGCAGCTTATGGAGAAAAGAGTCAAAAAATATATAATCAATTAATTGCTTATGCTACGTTTGGGGCGACTAAAGAAGGGGCAATCGAAGAATTCAATCTTGGGGAAGATCTTAGGAACAAAGAGGCCAAGCGAAGTCAAGATATTGCTCACAATCTGCAGCAATATACTAATGACTGGATGCATGGAAAAATCGACTACATACTGCACCTCGCAAAGAAGCTAAATCTCGAATTTGATGAGTTCGGCATATCAGGAGGACTAGCGTTGAACATAGTGGCAACATCAGCAGCCTGTAGAATGCACGGGCTTAATAAAGTAGTCATTCCGCCTTTCCCAGACGACAGTGGACTTGCATTTGGCCATTGCATTGCTGCCGTACATTCAATGGGAAGGAGATACGAGGAGCTATCAAATTCCTTTACTCCATACATGGGGCCTAAATACACTGAGGATTTTATCTTAAAGGTATTACAAGAAAATGTAGCTAATATAATCTACGACAAGATAGATTCAAGCGATGAATACTGTGAACGGTTTTCATCTGATCTCCAAAAACGATTTGTATGCTTTCGTTATCACGAAAATTCAGAGTCTGGGCCAAGAGCATTGGGAGCAAGAAGCATTCTCTACGATCCATCTGATCCTCAAGGGCGGGATATGATCAATAAAATTAAAAATAGAGAGTGGTATCGGCCATTCGCGCCCATGATTCTTGAAGAATACATGGAAGAAGTATTGAAAGATCCTCTTTACAGCTCACATTATATGACAACTTCATCTCACATCACAAATGAGTACAAGACGAAATTCATATCAGCAATGCATGTAAATAGCACATGCAGGCCTCAGTCAGTGTCAAAAGAGCGAACGCCATTACTGTACAACACAATCAAGACTTTCTATGACAAAACAAAAATACCTGGATTGCTGAATACATCCTTTAATATCAATGGTCCAATCGTGGAAACACCAAAAGAAGCTATGGAAATATTTCTTAGCTCAAAAACAAAAAAGAAAGTATTATACGTCAACTTCTTTAGGGTGGAGTGCAGCAGCTAACAGATGCATTTATTTTCTACATAACGATTCGTAAGCAGAATATTTGGGAAGGTTTATTGGTGGTTTGGCTAGTCATCGTCGATTCCGCCCGTGCTGTAGCTCGCAGCATGAACGTCGACGAGAACCATGCTGAATTCGGGAAACGGGTGATCCGCAAGATTGCCAAATTCATCAATGACTGCGGCAAATCCGGGGTCATCATTCACCACAACAACGGTTCAGGCAAAGCCAGTGGGACCAAAGATATCCCCGCGGCTGTCTAGGGTCTTTTTAACCTCAAATCAGTTGAGGGTGACGAAGAACTACGCACTCTGCAGACCGATAAGAAACGCGAAACCAGCATCCTTTGGCAACTGCGACTTCAGCGCAGTGAACTGATCGAAGGTCTGCCAAACGGTTGGACCTGGAAGCTGGAAGCAGATCTAAGCCATATGGCTCCAGAGCAGAAATGGCGTGATCGATTCCAGAACCTTCTCAAGCAGCAAGAACAGCCCATCGGACTGCGTGATGCCGCTGAGCTGATGGGTTTGTCATCCGATGAGGAGAAGACTTTGCGCAGCTCCGTCGGACGCGACACAGCTTGCCGAAGGTGGCTGACACAGAAACCACGACAGGGAGTTCCTGGTCTGTATTTCATGCCGCACGAGTTCAGGAATGGCTCTAATCACCTCCAACAAAAACACCAAAACAAATCAGGGGTTCAAACAAGAGAGACACACCCCTTAAAGAAAGGAGTGGAAATGTTGGAAGTAGGAGTAAAACCCTTTGAAAGAGAAGGGATTAAACCTCAAACAAACCCTAAAACACACATCCAAGCTCCAACACCTGAGGTCGATCAGCTCCAACAAAACACCCCACTTTTCTCAGGGGTGTCTCTCTCTCCCCCCATCCTCAACGGTCACACCGACGCCGTTTGGGAGGTCATCGACAACAACCCCGGGCTTCATCCAGCTCGACTTGCTAACAAGATCTATGCCGAAACGAATGTCGAGATCAATGGCAGTCAGGTCCGTGCATTACTGCAAAGCCGACCCCTGAACTAATTACTGTCAGAATCAACAGCATGGGTAAGAAATGCACCAAGTACGAAAAAGAAAAGCGCATCCTGCAATTTGTACAGATGCTCTCTAAAGGTGCTGTCAACTCAGAGTTGATTCAACACGCTGCCTCAGAGTGGGGTGTCGATGAACGCCAAGCACGGAACTATCTGCATGAAGCACGGCAGGTTGTCATTGATGACGTCAACCATGACCGCAAGATTGTTGTCGCTGAGATGGTTCACATGATGAAAGCCGTGATGAAGGAAAGTTTTCGGACAGGACAGCTGAATTCAGTCATTGGAGCTGCCAATACGTTGTCGCGTGTTGCCAAGCTTGACAGGTGAGTAGCGCAGAATATGCAAAGAGCTATGAAGTCATCAGATTATCCATACCTCAGTCGATACCCCTCATAGTTTTTTTGGAGCTTGATCAGTCGTTCCGTGATTTTGTAATGTCTCACGACAGCCCTCGAATTAACAGATTCAAGAAGATCCATACGAGCAGTATTGAGATAATTCAAGAAATATTTTGGACTACATCCTGATCCGCCATGCCAGGAATGAAAGTCCGAATGTATATGACTTTCGACAACCAGTATGTTCTCATGAAGATCTGCAAGGTCTGGCCTATTGGACTTGTCAAATCAATGATGACCATCAAGATCTAGCTGTCTACCCGTTGCTTTACTACTACCTGTAAGTTGACATCTGTACCCTGAAGATTTTTTGGCATTAAGGACAACATTTGCTATTCGGTTGGGATCACTCTTAATGCGTTTTAATTCACGCGTAAAGCAATCTTCGACAACTTCGCCAACTGCCTCTACTCAAGCCTTCCTTGATCTTGAAATACTTGAATTTTATTTCATGTCTAAAGCAATACTGGCAAGTCCTTTTTGACTCCAAGCCTTTGATTCGTCATCCGTCAAAATGAAATGCTTTCCTATCTCAATGCCCTCTTGTCCATCCAGTGAATCATTGTGGGTTAGTCTATGAACAGCATTGTTGAGTCCTAGTCCATTTGTTTGAAGTATTTTTATCGTTGTGCGCCTGTTGAAAAAAGCAAGATCCCCAATTTTTTCCACTAAGCCACCAGCTTCTATTAATTCTTGCGTGATCCTTCTTTTTACCAAAAGCCTCTTGCGTCACCTTTTTCGATATGTAAGTGCCTCCACAACACCTTCAGATCAATGAAAAAGCGTTTTCTTATTCCCCTAATAGGTGTTAGCGCTCTAACCGGCCTCACCAAATTGGATACTTCGGTGGACCTTCGGATGCAATGAAGGCTGACTATCTTGCAGATGCTGAGCGTTGTATCGAACTCAAAGGCAACACTCAGAGGTGCTCTCAAGTGAACGCGCAGTGGCTAACAGATGCGATGGCCGCTTCTGTTGAAGTCGCAAAAAAACAAGACGCTCAGCGTGTTAATGCAGAAAACGCTAAGCGCAACGCCGAGCAACAAGCTGTTCGACAGCGTGTTGCCAAAATCAAGGCCGAAAAGGAGGCCAAATTCAAGGCTGAGGGCTGGTTTGAGGTCAGCGTAGGCATCTATGGACGCTGGTGCACTAAGACCTGTAATCAAGCAGGCTTAATAGGCAATCAGTCTTATTTTTGCTGCAGTTGATGTGGACTGATAGCTGCAACCAGAAACCTCCCAGACAATGATTAACTTTTTAAGCGTTCAATTCCAGTGCAGCGTTCCCTTCGTCTCTTTATCGCTTACTAGTGCTACGGCTCTTGCCTTAGCCAACACTCCCATCCAACCAGTAGCTGCTCAAGAGGATGGCAGTGCAGATGATCTCGGCGTCATGGAGATCAACCTAAAAGACGCTGTGCAGTTCAACTGGGGTTTTCAAGGGGCCTTTGCAAGGAGCCGGAACACCCAATCAAGCTGGTATTGGTGCGTTTCTTCCCATTGCCGTTGGCGACAACAGCGTCTTCTTCCTTGATGCTTTAGCCAACGCGAACTTCTCTGACCGTGAGGGTGAAAGCAGCATCGTTAATACCGATGTCGCTGGTACCACCATCTCCACATCAACCAGGCTTGGGGTATGTGATCGAACTCAAACAATAGTTTTTGCAATTATATGACTTTGGTGGTTAACGAATGACCCTTCGCGGAGTCTCCCTTGTCAGACAAGGGAGCGTAGAGCAAAAAATATTATTAAGGACTAACACAAGGTTTATCAATAAACCTACTTATTGAGACTTTATTCAGTAGATTATTGGAGTTTGTAGATATTTGGACAATAAAAAACTTTGCATGATTAGACTTAAAATCGCTTGACATGAAATTATGCGAAATCAAATTTGCACTATATTTGCTCACTTTCCTGATTGAGCCAAAAATGTTTTTCAGAAGCACTTTGCTTTGGCTAAAAGGTTCTCCCAATGCCCACACATTTGTAACAATTTCAGCATTCTTGTACTCAAAAGACAGGGTTAATTCTTTTGGGTGAATAAAAAAAGGAATCTCAATCAATGAACAGCAGGTATTCTCCTCAATCAGCTTAAGAGGTTCTGGGATTTGTTTGTCGAGTTGAAAATATTTAGAATTTTTCCAGTCTGAAATACTACTTAGTAAAATCGTACATTGGCAAGATAAGTTTTTTTTAAAAAACTGTTTATTGACTGATTTTCCTTTCTGGATTGCATCTGTTAGTCGTTTCTTAAGTATATGTTGTATTAGAAGACCTGTTTTATGGGGTGGCGTATATAGGTGATAGTAGTCGCTATACAACGAATTTCGCTCATGAAATGTAAGTTCGTCAACTCCTATGTCAAAGAGAGTTATAAATTTAAATAACTTTTTATCGCACTCCTCCCTAAGCCGATCATTCATGTAGCTACAAATATTATTTCTCTCAGATATGCTAGTCGTTACAGAATATTGAGCAAATGACTTTCCGCCTCCACAATGAGGTCCACTCACTATGATTTCGTATCCCTGCTTTTTACATATATCTATGAACTCCATGTAGTTGTTAATCGCAGCATCACATACTTCTTGGGGTGAAATATTCCTATGGTTGCTTATTTTATGAATATGCATTCTAAGGTCTACTTCTCCAAAGTCAAAAACAAGTATTGTTTCCTTTGGGTTCTTATTGCTCAATGCTTCCCTTATCCTTATATTCACCCCTGTTCGTGATTTAGGATTTGATATTCCATACATTGTCCCACCATGAGTCCATACGACTTGAACACCTGTTATGCCATCAAATAACTTTGCATGGCTTACTCCAAACACAACAACTTCTTCATTCTGTAAATTTGATTTGCTTTTATATTCTCTGCTATTACCAGCAATCTCCTTTAACACTACGTTCTGTCCATCGCTGCCAAGTTTTTCATCTTCAACTTCGATTTGATTGATAAATGAGATTAGGTTTAGCAAAATAGGTGGAATTCCTTGTTTTTTTATGCATTCACAAATTGTTTGTATTGCTTCTTGTTCTATTTGTTTTGTATGATTCTGATCAAAGTTACTTAATGGAGTTAGTGAACTGCAGATGAATTCCTGCAAGCCTATATATTCGCCTTTAAATCCAGTTTTCAAGAGATGTTGTATTGCATTATTGGGATTTTTAATTTTCCCCATAGACTTCCAGTATTTCAGGAAGGCTTCTGCGGACTCAATGAACCTACTTTCATTATTTAAAAGCTTCGCAAGAGCTAAATAAGAAATACAGTCTTCTCTTAGAATGAGAGAAGACTGTAAAGCCTCTATTCCCATCTTATGCTGGCCAGAAATGGTATATATGTACGCAAGTCCTTTGTATGTTCCAGGGTCTTTTTTAATATTAATCGACTTTAAGAACTTTTCTTCCGCTAATTTAAATTGACCTTCTTGCGTAAGAGCAGATCCCCATCTGTTCAAAGTATCGTGATCTAGACTCATATCTTTTATTTTTTCAAACTCTTTGATTGCTTCTGGGCATTTGTTCGAAAGAGTTAGGCAATGCGCAAGCCCTTTATGGTTCTCATCATTCTCATGAATTTCAATAGATTCAGAAAATGCCTCTATCGCCTTTGCAAGGTTCTCGGTATTGACATATGCCCACCCAAGATCAATCAAGTCTTCCCAATCCTTAGCGATTTCATTTGCTGCTACAAATGCCTCTATGGCTTTTTTATATTCCTGCATAAAAATCATTGCCTGTCCTATTCCTTTTAGACTTAATCTATTAATTTCCATCTGAAGAGATTTTTCGAATGAATCAACTGCAAGCTGATATTTTTCTAAGCAGAGCAGAGACCATCCATGTATTGTCCATGCTTCCTGGCTGTCTTGCAATTCAAGTGATTTTCTTAATGCTTTGACCGATGATTCGTACTTAGTTAAATTATAATATATTTTTCCAAGACATTTGTAACCATCCCAGCTTTCTTGAAGTATCAATGATTTTTTATATGCATCAATTGCTAGTTGATCTTGATTTATATAAAAAAGAGCCCTCCCAAGGAGTTCGTATGAAACATAGTCTTCTTTCAATGCAAGGGATTTGCGGAATGCATCAATCGCTTCTGCGAATTGATTTGTGTTGTATAGCGAATGTCCTAGGAATTGATATGATTTCCAGTTTTCTTTTAGTGAAAGTGCTTGGCGTAATACATTAATTGCTTGTGGATAGTTACAATCCTTGTAATAAGATTCCGCCATCTGTATCAATTCAGATGACCTCTGGGCACTGATGCTTGAGCATGAGATTGACATCTTGTGCATTTTTTCATTCAATATAGTTCATTCGCTTACGTGCTTATTTGTAGTCCAGTGACTGGTTGGATGGGAGTGTTGGCTAAGGCAAGAGCCGTAGCACTAGTAAGCGATAAGGAGAGACGAAGGGAACGCTGCACTGGAATTGAGCGCTTAAAACGGCATCAATACCTGGCACCATTGACTTGCAAAAAGTTGCCTTGATGTTTTATTTAGCAGGCAACAACCAGCAATAGTTTTTCGTATTCATCACAAATTTACCTTTAAATCCTTTTGCCCTAAAACTACTTATATTCCTAACTTAATCACCACAGCCTGAGAGTTTGATCTCCATCCCTGATTCCATTTGTTTTTCTAAATTTCACCGCAATCTTATGCCAATCCTCAGGGATTTGATTAAGCCTTACATCCCAATCCCATGGCAATCGTTGTTGACCTGGAGAAACCCTTTGTTTCTTACTTCTAGTTCTTGCACTGCTCACTAACCTTTTAAGCATGCGGCTACCCCAATGGCACTTGGGAGCAGCTTTGCCGTGATGGCGATAGCGCTGGCAGAAACGCTCATAGCGCTTGGCACATCCATCGAGCGTTGCCGAGAGCTTTAAAAAGGCTGGCGGCCATTCACTGATCCCGTCTGATTGCAACCTGACGTAGTGGCCATAGTTGGAATAGGGGTCATAAAAGCCTTTCCTTACCCCAGCAGCTTTTGGATTGGCATGGATATACCTCAAGGTGTTCAACTCTCTTCTGTGGTCTTTTGGGTGGATAGGCGTTGAGAAATACCTGGCCTCCCAGAAGTGCCCACAACGACCGCTCAAGCGGTGCAAGGCCATGGCGGAGTACCAAGCAAACCAATGCATCAACCTCGGCAGCTCCTTGGCATCGGTTGGCTTAACGAGCAAGTGAAGGTGGTTAGCCATCAGGCAGAGCCCATCAACCCTCACGGCAAATTTCTGCTTGACCTTTTTAAGTACCGCCAACAACACATCACGCCTAAGGGTTTTGGCAATCAAGAACTGCCGGCTATTGCAACGCAGCGTGATATGGAAACTGCAGCCAGATGGCAGTAAGCGTTTGGCTCGAGCCATGGGCTGACGGCATCAGAGCTCAATCATCAACAAGGAAATAACGAATAGCTGATCACTAGAACTAGAACCCCTAACTATTTGCTCACTCCTAACCCACATAACTTGTCGAGTTGAGCAACAGCCCCAACAACAGCACCGGGATTGTTCTGCTTTAAAGCAACCCTTGCGCTCTCCATCAGTAGATGAATGGCTTGAGCAACAAGATCTGTTCTTTGGATATTCGCCTGATCGATGTCCTCACGGATCAAGGCATAGGCCTGTTGAACAGTCCGTTGAGAGGTGCGGCGACTCACCCCCTTGCTCTGTGCCAGATACGCCACCACCGCTGTGCAGCTATAGCCCTGCAAAAGCATGGAATGGGCTGCCTCAACCCGATCAACGACTGCAGCTCTTTTGGCCATCAGAGAAGGCCCCAAAGATTAAGCGCGGAATTGAGCGCCTTGGTGGTTCTTGTATCTAGATCCAATTCAGCGAGAGCAGCCTTGAGGCGAAACCGAAAAACCTTCTGATCAAGTCTTTGGTTCGCGTAGTCCAGAACGCTGATTTCAGATGGGACAGCTGCCGAGGAAGTACCCATTAAATTTGTCCTGAAATACAAAAGGGCCGAAAACGCCTTTTCCAGGCCCTTGTCATAGCAAGAAAAGAGGGGCCCTCTCAGGCCCCGTGGGTCATTTGGGTGATAAGGCTGACCTCACCCCATCTCCCTTATTAGGGTCAAGCGGCCACGAGGGCAGGCTGACGGGAGAAACGAACGATGTTGTTCGCAGTTACGGATTTGCTCTTACCGAGCAGGCTTCAGTCACCCTCCTCATACCCCGTCGAAACCATTGCAGCCCCAAGACACCTAAAAGAGGAATGGAGCTGAGCGGAATCGAACCGCTGTCCGAGACACTGGTGTGGATCACCTAGTCCGCCAAAAGGTGGACACTTCCATTCTGACAGGGATGCTGTTCTGTCGCTCAACAATCCGTGGGGTGTAAAAGCTCAATGCAAGCGATCGCCGTACTCCCCCAAGGATTAGAAGAAGAAGGCGCCAAAGAGCTCAACACTCTTGGGGCCAAAGCTGTGCGCCCGCTCAGACGCGCTGCTGCTTTTGAAGCCGACATGGCCTGCTTCTATCGGCTGCATCTCCAAGCCCGCCTGCCATTTCGCCTTCTCCGAGAGATTGCCCAATTCCCTTGCCGAGGGCCAAAAGAGCTCTACGCCGGTGTGCAATCAGCCTTCAACTGGGAGCGCTGGCTGCATCCCTCAATAAGCTTTCGCGTTGATGTCACAGGCAGCGGCCCTGGCCTCACTCACAGCCACTTCACAGCCCTGCAAGTAAAAAATGCGCTAATCGATCTACAACGGCAGCTATGGGGTGAGCGATCTGATATCGATCTGCAAGACCCTGCTCTCTGTTTGCATCTCCATCTCAGTCGAGATTGTGCCGTCCTGAGCTTGGACGGTTCAGCTGGCAGCCTGCACCGCAGGGGCTACCGAGCTGCAGTTGGCGCTGCGCCTCTCAAAGAAAACCTTGCCGCCGGATTGATCAGACTCAGCGGCTGGGATGGCAGCGTGCCCTTAGTTGACCCCCTTTGCGGATCAGGCACCCTGCTGATCGAGGCCGCAAGTATGAAGCTTGGCCTTGCACCAGGAATACAGCGTTCCTTTCTCCTGGAAGGTTGGGCAGATTTCGATCCTCAACTCTGGAGCGAGGAACAAGCACGCGCCAAGCAACGAGAACGCAGAGACCAATCGCTGCCAGTGATCATTGGTTGCGACCGAGACCCCAGCATCACAACACAAGCAAAAACCAATGTGGCCGAGGCAGGCCTCGACCATGTTGTAGGCATTCAAACCTGTGATTTTCGCGACATAGAACTGCCAACACAGCCGGGAGTGATGGTCTGCAACCCTCCCTATGGCATCCGAGTTGGCCAAGATCAAAACCTAACCGCTCTCTATGAAAGCCTCGGTCAGTACGCGAAAAAACATGCATCAGGTTGGCAGCTATGGCTGCTGAACGGCAATCCCAGCCTCAGCAGATCACTACAGATGAAAGCGAGTCGGCGGATTCCAGTCAGCAATGGCGGCATCGAATGCCGCTGGCTGAACTACGCCATTCGCTGAACCGCAGGGAAACTTGATCTATCAGCAGCAATCTTTAGATTCCCGGCACTTTTTTAGGCTCTAATCATCCAATAAGGACCAAGAGGTATCAAAGAAAACATCAGCCAGCAATCTGCCAAGCTGTTGCCCTAAAATAAAAGACAAGCTCAACTGGAAAGATGCTTAGCCACCTCTTAACTCCTACCAACCTAGTTATTTTTGCTGTTGCATTTACAATCAAACTCCTTGTGGCTGGCTACGTAATCTTGAAAGTACGCAAAAGAATTGCATGATCACTTGGCTGTTCTTAGGAATGATGGTGCGAGGTGATCTTAAAAATAAAGCCCTAGAGCTAAGAAGAAGATAGTTTCTCTTTGGAAATTAACTTCATACATCAAATCTTACTGTGCTTATTCATCCATCTTGAATTAAAAGCCTGAAAAATAGGAGTGGTGACTCATTGAAGACTGATTAGATCTGTTCATGATGGTTTGATTTGATGCCATCTTTGCTGATTTTCGACTCTCATACCAAGAACTCCAGTCCAAGCAAGAGAGTGCATTGCTATTCAGATGGCTCGAATAACCACTTCGCCACTCGCTGAATCACTGGCGACCGAGCACCGCTCGAGTGGTTTTCGACAAACCCTCCAAAGTCTGTGGCAAATACGGCCCTTTGGCGAGCTGACCACCCATGCGCAGGCTCACTCCTGCCAAAACAACATCAAGAACTGCCATAGCCAGCAAACCCTTCATCAGGCTCCAGCCCCAAACCTCCTGCATCCAAAGCACCAAAGCCACTTCCACTGCCAACAGCGCCAGAAGCATCAACGTGCCTCCCATCGCCAGGAAAACGCCTCCACTAATCAAACGGCGTTTCTCTCGATCCACCTCCTGCAAAGCAATACGCACATGCAGATCCATGACTGAAGCAGCAATCGCCGTCACGCGCGCACCCGCTCCTGATCCGCTTGAACGTTTCTCATCGCTCATCAGGACCGCCGACCTCCGGCGAAAATAACTCCAATCAGTACACCGATTCCAGCAGCCATTGCAACAGCAAGCAACGGTCGCTGCCGCACAGGACGTTCAATCCGCGGCCGCATTGTGCTGTTCAGCTCATCGAGAAGCTGCTCGAGCTGCTTCTCCAATGGCTCCAGGCTGTCGGCCAGATTCCTGGTGCGGTCACCAGCAACCTGAAACAGGTCCTCCAGCTGATCACGCACACCATGGCTCGTCAATCCCGAATGCTGTGAAATCACACGAACCATTTCGTCAAGGCTGCCTCGTGTCGCTTCCAGTGTGTCCCAAGCCAAATCTGGCCAATACTCTTGGATCGTGGGCAACAAGCTTTCAAATCGTTCACGGAACCTCAGTTCAGAGGGGTCTGCAGGACGCGAAGGCTCAGTGTTGACTTGGGTCTGTTGATCGCCGGATGCGGAATTCTCTGATTCCATGAATTCCAGACGGTTGATCTCAGCCTAGTTAGGCCTGTGCGAGAGCGAAACCCCCTGTAGCTGGAATGCATCCAAGCCTGCTGCCTGAATACCAACTGCCACTGCAAACATCACCCACCTCCGAGCAGTGACATTGAATAAGCGTCATTGATTTGCAGAGGATCTGACCTGCCCAAACGTTGATCAACAATCCTTGGACATCTCAAAACTCAAAGCATCCTGAGCACTACCCCTTGAAACGAATCGCCCGTTCCAGAACGGCTCCTCTAACAAAGCTTTCGCTCAACTTGCCAGATATGGTGTAGCTATCGCTACTACCATCTCCAGATCTAGTGCGTTACAACTCCTACATGATCACAACTCTGCATTAATGGAGTCTATGAGCAATTCTGTAGCCGAACATCCAGGGACTTTGCAACCTATCGTTCCTCCTCGCCTAGAGCGCATCCGGCAGCAAATCAGCATCCAAGAGCTTGAACTAAGCCTGGCTCGCCTTGGCTTCACCCCACCAACCTCTAATGAGCTATCTGAAGGAATCTCGAGCTAAAATATCTACTCAACCAGCACGACAATCTTGCCTGCATCGATGAGCCAGACTTGCCTCGAATCAACTCCAATATTTGCTTGCTGTCTATAACCACTGAATCAAGCGGATCGATAGCCCTAGATCTTTTGCACCCCACAGCAATCAGACTGAAACATCCTTGCTAGCCCTTGATCGTGTTCAAAGAACGTCTAGCAAATACACCCATTTGCTCAAGCCCATGAGCTGACCTCTGGCAACATGATGATGATCTCCTTTAGATCAATCCGCGTGGCTGGCAATCTCGGCAGAGATCCTTCTGGAGCTTTGCCAAGTTTTAGCGGAAGCAAAGGAGATGCAAAAGGTAGTAGACAAAATAAAGAGATGCTAGGCAAAGCAAAAGAATGCCAAAGTTCCATCCAAAAATGATAACTCTAGATCCTTATAACAATGAAACTTATCCCTAAACTTCTACTCTCCTTCTCAAAATTAGGCCTCAGATCAAATCAACAAGTCTTCCAAGAAAACATTAATTATATTCTCCAGGTACGTCCTGTTTTCTAACAGTCACTCGGTCCACCTTTTGTCCAGAGATACGAAGAAGCTCGTCACCTGAAAATTCATAACCAAGGCCGCTAGCAAGATTTGCTACCTCATCCGCCGTAGAAGCACTTAAGACCTGCTGGCGCAGGTCAGCATCATCCTGCATTTTGACAAGAAAGGCTCGGAGTTGCTCGAGGGACAAAATTTAGAGGACAAAGGCTTCAATCCATGATATTCAAAACCATCCTGCGATGCTAAAAAGATCAAGTTTTACAAGGTCAGATAGCTTGAGCATCCATTTGCAAAGAGACATACCTTAAGGCTGCCCAAATCCGGTACCAAAGCAAGGGCAGTCAATGTAATCGCTGGTTAATATGATGAAAACCACAGAGAACGTATATAGCCAGCCGCGAGTACAACATCAATCATTAGCACTGATCAATTGCACTTCTGCTCTTACGAAGAACAGAGGGATGTGAGCTATTAAAGATCGCAAACATCAATACAATGCTGATCAATACTTGCTCTATTCCTATTCCTGATTCAACTAAGCTATTGCAATTAGGTTTTTCTCTCTGAATAGATTCGTCCTATTGGAACATCGTGGAGCGCCGAACGATCCGCTCGGATGTCATTTTGATTTGCTCTTGGAAGACGGCCCGGCATGCAGAACCTGGCGATTGCCGCAGATCCCACGATTAGATGGTCCAGCAGTAGAAGCCATTCCTATATCTGTCCATAGGCTGGCTTGGCTGGACCATCATGATGCCGCCGTCTCAGGAGGACGCGGTTGGGCTAAACGCATCGTCGGCGGACTGTTCAGCGGCTCTCTGCCGATCAACTGGGAAGATCGCTTGAGTGTGCGCCTACAAAGCACTAATCTAGAGGGGCACTTGGAGATCGAACACAGACTCTGCCGGATCAGATCCAAACCGGGTGCCAACCCTTGAGCTTCAAAGAAAATTCGGTAAAGTTGACTTGTTGAGAGCCCGTGCAACCTGTTGGTTCACATCAATCAGGTTGGGCTTACGCAGTTCAAGTCCTTTGGGGGGTCGATGACCATCCCCCTCGAAGAGGGCTTCACAGTCGTCACAGGCCCCAACGGTTCGGGCAAGAGCAACATCCTCGACGGCGTTCTCTTCTGCCTTGGTCTTGCCACAAGCAGGGGTATGCGAGCAGATCGACTGCCTGATCTTGTCAACAGCCGAATCCTTCGAGCAGGCAAGGCCGCTGAAACCGTGGTCAGTGTGCGCTTCGACCTCAGCGACTGGCAGCCCGATCCAGCCGAGGCAGGTCTGGAGCCACCAGAGGAAGGTCCTTGGATCAAAGCTGATCAAAAAGAGTGGACCGTCACCCGCCGCCTGCGAGTCATGCCTGGCGGCTCCTACAGCACGAGCTACAGCGCCGATGGCGAACCCTGCAACCTGCAGCAACTTCAAACCCAGCTGCGCCGACTGAGGATCGACCCAGAAGGCAGCAATGTTGTGATGCAGGGCGATGTGACCCGCATCGTCTCGATGAGTAACCGCGATCGCCGCGGCCTGATCGACGAACTGGCTGGTGTAGCACTCTTCGACAGCCGCATCGAACAGACTCGCGCCAAGCTCGATGATGTTCAAGAGCGGCAGGAACGCTGCCGGATCGTGGAACAGGAACTGCTGACCACACGGCAACGCCTGGAACGAGACTGCGCTAAAGCCCGCACCTACCAGGAACTCCGGCAGCAACTTCAATTGGGGCGGCAGCAGGAACTGATGCTGGCCTTTGAAACAGCCCAGCAAGGTTTGCGTGATCTTCAAGCCCGGCAGCAACAGCTTGGCGAGCAAGAGGTACGCGACGCTGCGAACCTCCAGGAGGCCGAAGAAAAGCTGGCCAAGGCCGCCGCCAACCTGAAGACTCTGCAAGAGAACGTGAAGGCCCTCGGCGAAGACCAGTTGCTAGCGGTGCAAGCCGAACTGGCGGGATTGGAGACCCAGGCTCGTGAACTCGAGCGCCAAGCAGAGCAACACCAACATGAAGGTCAGCGCCTCCAAGGCGTTCGCCAAGACCTAAGCAACCGCCGCAAACAACTGCAACAGGAGGCTCACAGTCAGACCGAAGATCCCCATCGCACGGCCTTAGAAGATGCTGAAAAGAACTGCAGAGATGCCGAAGCCGCTGTAGAGGTCTCCCGTCGTCGCCTTGGAGACGTTGCCGGCCGCTCTGGTGCTTGGCTTGAGCAACAACGGCAGCGCAGCTCTCGCCGTCAGGAACTTCAATCCACCCTTACACCACTGCAGCAGGAGCAACAACAACTTCAAGAACGCCTGCGACAAGACGAAGAGCGGCGCGTGGAACTCGAAGCAGAACAGCAGCGTGACGGCACCGAAGACCAGCAGGTACAGAAACAACTGGATCAACTCGAACAGGAATGGCAGACACTCCTCCAGAACATCAGCGACAAGAAAGAGCAGGTTCAGCAAGCCGCTGAAGTCCTGGCAGTGCAGCAACGTACCCGCAGTCGACTAGAGCAAGAACAAACCCGCTTGGAAAAAGATATCGCCCGGCTAGAGAGTCGTCGCGAGACCCTGCAGGAGAGTCGTGGCACTGGAGCTCTAAGGCTGCTGCTTGAAGCCGGTCTGGAAGGCATCCACGGCCCCGTTGCCCAACTTGGGGAGGTAGACGATCGCCACCGACTTGCTTTGGAAGTCGCTGCGGGTGCACGACTCGCTCAAGTCGTCGTAGACGACGATCGCATTGCCGCCAAAGCCATCGAACTGCTCAAAAGCAGGCGAGCCGGCCGGCTCACCTTCTTGCCTCTCAATCGCATCAAAGCACCTGCAGCTAGCAGCAATAGCGCCCTCATGCGAGGGCGAAAGCCTGACAACGCTGATAGCAGCACTGGCCTGATCGGCAAAGCCTTTGAGCTGGTTCGTTTTGAGCCCATTTATGCCGAGGTTTTTGCCTACGTCTTCGGCGAAACTTTGGTCTTTGGCAACCTGAAATCTGCCCGGCTGCAGTTGGGACGAACTCGAGCCGTAACTCTTGATGGAGAACTGCTAGAGAAGAGCGGTGCCATGACAGGCGGCAGTTTTTCCGGTCGTAGCAACAGCCTTAGCTTTGGTAGCAGCAACGAGGGAGATGAGGCCGAACCCCTACGCCGCAGGCTGCTTGAACTTGGAGAAACCTTGGTGGCCTGCCGCAGAGAGGAATCTCTCCTCAGCCAAGTTCTCGAGGAAGCTCGCCCCTGCCTCAGGAATCTTGAACAGCGCCAAGCCGCTCTGGAAGCCGAACGCAGCGCAGCCCGGCGCTCCCATGGCCCCTTGATGGAAAGACGTCATCAACGCTCTCAAAAAGTGAAGGAGCTACAAGCTCATCAAGAACAACAGCAGCAACGACTGAATGCTCTCATCGAAAAGCTCTCTCCCCTCACCCTTGAACTGCAGCAACTTGAACAACATGAGCAGGAAGCCCAAGCGGATGGCGATGCAGAGACCTGGCAACGATTACAAGCGGATCTTGAAACCGCCGATGACGCACTTGGGACAGCCAGAACGAATCGGGACCAATTGCTGACTGCCCAGCAGCATCGCCACCTTGCCCTCGAACGCCTAAGCGATCAACAAAAGGGCCTGGAGGCTGAGGAAAAAAGACTGCAGGAAGCTGTCCAGGCGCTGGCAACTGCCCATGCTCAATGGCGTGACCAGCAGCAAGAACTGCAAACGCGAAGACAAACACTAGAAAGCCAACAACAAGACCTACAGACTCGCTTTGGAGAACAACGGCGCGCCAGGGATGCTGCTGAAGCAGAAGTAGCAAACCAGCGCCAAGGCCTACAAGAGGCCCAGTGGAACCTGGAACGCCTCCGACAGGATCGCCAAGCCCTTGCCGAAGAGCTTCGCAGCGGCGGCCTCCGACTCAAAGAACTCCAACAAGCCTTGCCAGACCCTCCCCCGGAGATCCCCGCAGAGCTTCGCAGCGCAGGACTTGAGGCCCTTCAAGCCGATCTGCAGAAGCTTCAAAGCCGTATGGAAGCCCTGGAACCAGTGAACATGCTGGCCCTTGAAGAACTCGAACAACTCGAACAACGCCTCGGGGATCTGGTCGAAAGGCTTGAGGTTCTCTCCCAGGAGCGAGAAGAACTCCTGCTCCGCATCGAGACCGTCGCCACTCTTCGCCAGGAAGCCTTCATGGAAGCTTTTGAAGCAGTTGATGGTCATTTTCGTGACATCTTCGCCAGCCTCTCTGAGGGCGATGGCCACCTGCAACTCGACAACCCTGACGACCCCCTCGAAGGCGGCCTCACCCTGGTAGCACATCCCAAAGGCAAAGCAGTGAGACGCCTTGCGGCTATGTCTGGTGGAGAAAAATCGCTTACGGCGCTCAGCTTTCTGTTTGCTCTTCAGCGCTTCCGCCCCTCTCCCTTCTATGCCCTCGATGAAGTGGACAGTTTCCTTGATGGGGTGAATGTTGAACGCCTTGCAGCTCTGATCGCCCGCCAAGCAGAACAAGCCCAGTTCATGGTTGTGAGCCACCGCCGACCAATGATCGGCGCCTCCAACCGCACCATTGGGGTAACCCAGGCCCGTGGGGCTCACACTCAAGTCGTGGGATTACCCAATGCAGCGTGAGCTGTTTCCTCAAGCCCTTGAGTCAAAATGACTCGATTCGCCCCCTGTTGAGGGCCTGCGTTTGACGACAAACCCATCCCTGAACGATCCACTGGACAAGGTCCCTAGCGACCGCCTCTGGCTGCGCTCCGAGCTCATGGGAACCCACGTGATCACCCGTGATACCGGACGTCGCCTCGGCGTCGTGGGAGAAGTCGTGGTCGACATTGATCGCCGCGAAGTGGTGGCCCTAGGCCTGCGAGACAATCCCCTAACGCGATACCTTCCCGGCCTCCCACGTTGGATGCCACTTGATCGGATCCGTCAGGTGGGGGACGTCATCCTCGTGGATTCCTCTGACTCACTCAAAGAAGGTTTCACCCCAGATCGCTACAGCCGAGTGATCAACTGCCAAGTGATCACAGAATCTGGCCAGCAACTAGGCAGAGTCCTGGGGTTCTCCTTCGACATCGAAACGGGAGAACTCACCACCCTGGTGATTGGAGCAATCGGTGTGCCCTTATTGGGTGAAGGGGTCTTGAGTACCTGGGAGATGCCGGTAGACGAGGTGGTCAGCAGCGGCGCAGACAGGATCATTGTCTATGAAGGCGCAGAAGAGAAGCTCAAGCAACTGAATAGCGGCTTCCTCGAAAAACTCGGCGTTGGCGGCCCCAGCTGGGAAGAACAGGAGCGAGAGCGCTACAGGATGAATCTTGTGCCAGTGGAAAACCAGCTCAACTCAGGACAGCCCACTGAACAGGAACAGCGCCGGCTCCAACCTTCCACCACTCAAACCTTTGAGCCGGAAGAAGAACTTGAATACGTTGAACTTGAAGAGCGTCAACAGGAAGTCATCCCCCAACAGCGCTATCTCGATGAAACACCCTCAAGCTCCCCAACGCGCTACCGCAATGACAGAGAAGAAAGAATGACCTTCGAAGAACCTCCTGCCTATGAACAAAGGCCAGTCTTCGAAGAATCAGCGGCCTATGAACCAAGACGAACCTTTGAAGATCAACAACCCCAGCGACCAAGACCAGCCTCACGTCGACCTGTTCAGAGCCTTGGTGATCCTCTCGATGTGGAGCCCCTCGACTTTTCAGGACGTGATCAAGCTGGCCGAGACCGAGATGCAGAGGTAGAGGAGCCCCCACCGCGCCGTAATGGCACCGAACTGGACGACCCTTGGTGACCTTCGATTCAAATCAAACCTCTGCCTCCTCGGAAAAATCAAGCGAAGCGCTGTTCACGCAGTACCTCTGACCGGTAGGCGCTGGTCCGTCGTTAAAGACATGGCCCAGATGAGCCCCACAACGAGAACAGTTGATCTCAGTACGCTCCATTCCATGACTCGTGTCCCGATAGGTGGTAATCGCACCTGCCTTGACTCCATCCGAAAAGCTCGGCCATCCAGTGCCTGAATCGAATTTTGTCGCTGAGCTGAAGAGTGGGGCTCCACAACAGACACAGCAATACATCCCTGCTGCCTTGTGGTTCCAATAAGCACCTGTAAATGCTCGCTCTGTGCCTCCCTTACGGGCAACCTGATACTGCTCACGAGTCAACCTGGCCTGCCATTCTTCAGGGCTGAGCTTGATCCAATCCACTGAATCGGAAGCGGAGGAATCAGACCTGGACATGGAAGGGAAAAGAAGAGGACCTGCAAGACCCTAAACAGCCTTCGAATCTAAAAAGCACCGAGAGCTTTGGGCAGCAAACGACGCACCTGCTGAACCAGAGCAGACACAGCCCCAGGTTGCCCACGCAGGCTGCGCAGATCCTCGCGCAGCCCACTGAGCCGTTCAGGAGATTCCAGCCAAGCTGACGCCTCATGAGCAATGTCCTGTGGCGAAATTGAGCCCACTCGCTCCGGAACCACCATGCGTCCAGCAGAGATATTGGGCCAAGCCAGGAATCCATGACGACGCAGCCGCCATGCACTGAGCAAGACACCAATGCACCAACGCAATCCAGGGAGACGAGCCAGCAAACCAATCCAGCCATCCCATGCCTGCATCACAGCCAAATGCTGGGTGGGCACGATCACAATCATTGGCAAACCAAGCGCCCCCAATTCGGCCGTATTTGCCCCCACAGTGGTGAGAGCTAAATCACATTGGCTCAAGGGACCATGCGCAGGATGGTCCTCTTGGAGATAGATGACCGTGCCGGCCCTGGTGATCAATCTTCGCCAAGGCTGATCAAGCTCAGCTGGCCTAACCATGGCAATGGCTGAGCGATAGGCAGCAGCAATCGGATTGCTCGAACTCATAAAGCTTTCCAACTCCTTCACGCTTGTGGTGGGTGCAACAGGAAGCAAAAACCGACATCCAGGTCGCAGCCGAGCCAATTGATCAGCCGCCTCCAAAAGGAAAGGAACCCCCACGCAGAGCTTGGCCCGTTTAGACCCCGGCAATAAAGCAACCCAGTCGCCTTGTGGCAGCGGAGCTTCAGCTCTTGCAAGACAAGACAAATCCGCCATCAGGTCTCCCACCACAGTGCAACGGTCCCAGAAACGACGTGGCAGCTGATCCCGCACTTTGGGAGACATCGCAGCAATGCAGTCATTCCAACGAGGCCAGCGGGCCACCCACTCGGCGTAGGTGAGATGGCGGTAGCCCAAGCGGCCTGAAAGAAGCACGCTCCAGAACTGATCTCCCCCCAGGAAAACCACCACTCCTTGGCGAGGCCATGGCCCATAGCGTCGGGGAAAGAACAACAAATTCCAAAACTGCTTTGCTGGCGTGATCTGCTCAAACTGAATCCATCGCCTAGCCGCATCAGCCTCCTGTCCTGTGGCATTCGGGCAAGGCACCAACACCAGCCTCAGGTCAATAGGCGAGCGTGCAGCGCGAGGACGCATCAATATGCTGCGATGCAGGCTCTCAGCAATGGGTCTAACCCAAGTCGCTAATTCCCCTGGACCATTGGAAACCAGAACAACCGCCAGCGAAGTGTCCGGAATGACAGCTGGAGGGAGTGAGGTCAAGTTGTAAGGAAAGAATGCGGATGGCGAGACTTGAACTCGCAAGGCCGAAGCCACACGCCCCTCAAACGTGCGTGTCTACCAATTCCACCACATCCGCGTGGCCGACTCAACCTCGCGGGCTTCGTCGATCGAGGATCATACCGGCCAATGGTCCAACGTTTTGCAAAGTGGCCTGGCAAGGAGCGCTGATACGATCCGCCCAAAGCCTGATTACTGCGGGATGACCATCGGCAAGGTGCTGATCGCCAACCGCGGCGAAATTGCCCTCAGAATTCTGCGTAGCTGCAGAGAGCTGAATATCCCCACAGTGGCTGTTTACAGCACCGTGGATCGCAATGCGCTGCATGTTCAACTTGCTGATGAAGCCGTCTGCGTTGGCGAGGCCCCTAGCAGCAAGAGCTATCTCAATATCCCCAATATCCTCGCGGCTGCAACCTCCCGCGGGGTCGATGCAATTCATCCTGGCTATGGATTTCTAGCCGAAAACGATCGATTCGCCGAAATCTGTCGTGACCATGGCATCACCTTTGTCGGTCCTTCACCCCATGCAATCCGCTCCATGGGAGACAAGTCGACCGCTAAGGCGACCATGCAACAAGTCGGTGTTCCGACTGTGCCAGGTAGCGAGGGCTTGCTCGCAAGTCCAGAAGAAGCAGCTGAGCTAGCGAAGGGAATGGGCTACCCAGTGATGATCAAAGCCACAGCAGGTGGGGGGGGCCGGGGCATGCGCCTGGTCACCACGCCAGACCAACTGGAAAACCTCTTCAAGGCCGCCCAAGGAGAGGCCGAAGCGGCCTTCGGCAACCCTGGGCTCTACATGGAGAAATTCATCGACCGGCCCAGGCACGTCGAAGTGCAGATCCTCTCGGATCGACACGGCAACGTCATCCACCTCGGCGAGCGTGACTGCTCCATTCAGCGACGTCATCAAAAACTGTTGGAAGAATCCCCCAGCCCAGCCCTCACCCCCGCATTACGCCTGCGCATGGGTGAGGCTGCGGTGGCCGCCGCAAGGAGCATCAACTACGAAGGCGCTGGAACCGTGGAATTCCTCCTTGATCGCAAGGGTGACTTTTACTTCATGGAAATGAACACCCGTATTCAGGTTGAGCATCCCGTCACAGAAATGGTGACAGGCATCGATTTGATCGCAGAACAACTGCACATCGCCGGAGGCGATCCCATCAGCATCAAACAAGAGGACATCCAACTAAGAGGCCATGCCATTGAGTGTCGAATCAATGCTGAAGACTCCACCCACAACTTCCGCCCCTCACCAGGGCAAATCACAGGCTGGTTACCACCAGGAGGACCAGGGGTACGCATCGACAGCCACGTCTATACCGGCTACGACATACCGCCTTTCTATGATTCATTGATTGGCAAGGTGATCGCCTGGGGGCATAACCGAGACGCGGCACTCAAACGCATGAAAAGAGCACTCAATGAATGTGCTGTCACAGGTATCCCCACCACAGTTGCATTCCATCTCGAACTGCTCAATCGGGAAGAATTTCTGAGAGGAGATGTTCACACCAAATTTGTCGAACAGGACATGCTCGACTGACATTCCTTTCGCTCAATCTCAAGCAATGGCCTGGCTCTTAAGCAGCATCTGAGAGAGCAGTCCTTGCTGGCCAACCAACAACTCCCTCAACAAACTGATCAATCCAGCCCATATCACGGGCGTGACATCCACTCCACCAATGGGAGCCACCACACGGCGGGTCATCGCCAAAAGAGGCTCCGTAGGCCAACTCACCAAAGGCCAAAACCCCTCGCTGAGATTTACCTGGGGATACCAAGAGAGCACGATCCGAAAGATAAATGTCAGCGTCCAAAACGCAAGCGAAAAGGCCAGAACCAGATGCAGCGTTGGCAGCGCTTGAATCAGAACTGGTGTCACAAAGCTCAAAGCATCAGCAGTTCCATCGTAGAAAGTCACCCCTGATCATTAAGATCATGATGGCCTCGCCCAAGTCAGAACCACTGCTATGACCGCTTCTCTCGCCAATTATCTAAGCAGCCTCGTTTGGGCCGCAGTAATCGTGGTAATACCAGCTGCCGTTGCCCTTGTGTTGATCAGTCAAAACGACCAGATGTATCGCAAGTGATCGGGTTGACCGAAACTTCAAAGCACCCTTGGCGCACTTCGTAGACTGAGCCCAACGAGGTTGGTTTTCAACCTCCTGTTCAGGCGTTTTCAGGGGGCGCAATTGTGGTCAATGCCAGTCTTAACTGGGGCAGCATTGTTGGAATCGTGCTTGCAGTAGGCGGTGCTCTGCTGTATTTCATGCGATCGTTCAAGCCTGCCTTAGCACGTGACTACGACGTCTTTTTCGCAGCCATCGGCCTCCTTTGTGGAGGAGTTTTCTTTTTTCAGGGGTGGCGCCTGGATCCGATCCTGCAGTTCGGCGTGTTCCTGCTAGCCGGAACCACAATGTTTTTCGCCTACGAAAGTGTCAGGTTGAGAGGCGTAGCTGTCGAGGGGGCTCGGCGTTCCTCCTATTTCGATGATGAACCAGCCCCGCCTATCAACCAGGGTCGAGGCGGTGGCCTAAGGGGTGGCTGGGATGAACCCTACGACCGCTTTGAGGAACCCCAACCGGTTCGAAGACGCTTCTCCAGTCGAGACAACGACGATGCTGATCGCCCTCAAGAAGACTTATACCGGCCTCGCAGAACCACAAGAGCTGCAATACCAGAACAAGCAGAAAGCCGTCGCCGCAATAAGGAGGACGAGTCCTGGCGCGAAGACTCAGAACGCTCTCGTCGCATGGCCCGATTCGGCCGCCAGGATGATGAACAAAACAATCGTCCTGACTTTGGAGAACGGCGCAATGTTCGCCAAGATCAGCGCCGGGGCAGCCGTCCCTCAGCCAATCAACAAACCACCAATCGAACCCAATTAAGCAACGAACCAAGGCCTACGACTAGAGGGGGCTACGCCTCATCAAGAAAACCTGGTGTACCTCAGGGGTCTCAGATTCGTCCCGAGGCTGAAGATGCGGCCTACTCTCCTGCAAAGTCCAGGTCGACAGGATCCAGGCCCACAGCATCAAAACCCTCCCGACCACAAGGCAATCCCTCAGCCACCAGAACAGAAGCGGCGCCTCCTTCATCATCAACGCCTGAGCCAAGACGCTCAACTCCGCGAAGTTCAAGACCTCGCGACAACAGTTCCCGTTTTGACGACTGAAGCCCATTGCCAACAACCTGCAGCAACTGATCCTGCTTTTGGGGTGCCTGGGCCTTGGGAGCTGCATCAATTCGATTGAGAGAGCACCCGGTGGCCTGCTTCAGCGCAGCCAGCAAGACCCTGCCCTCAGCGGCAATGGCGAAATGCTGGCAGTGATCGTCGATCAGCGAGGCAGGCCAACCGTTCAGCTCCGCGAGCTTAGAGACGGAAAGATCCTGCCACTACGCCATTTCTCCCGTCACCAACCTCACAGTTCTCCCTCCCTGAGCTGGAATGGACGCTATCTGGCAGTGATCACGCAAAAAGGCAATCGGCGTCTAACGATCATCGAAGACCGTCTAACCGGAAGAATCCACCCGCTTCCCCTACCGGGGGGGAGAGATCCTGTGAGCCTCAGCCTGTCACCAGATGCACGCCAGTTAGCTCTGCAAGTGGCCGATCAGGGCCATTGGCGCGTAGAACTTTTCGATCTATCCCAAATCCTTGAGCCTGATCCAATCAGAGGGCTGAAGCGCTCAACTCCAACGAAAGAGGGTAAACCGTGAAATATGGGCTCTTACGAGATCTGCCGAGTTGGCTTGTAACTCTGCTTATTTGCTTTGGGCTGGTTGCTTGCGGAAGAGAAGCATTGAGGCCACTGCAAGGCATCAATCGCTCACTGCTCCAATCCGCTAGCAGTCGTCGCCAACCGGCCCTTGGCAAGCGTTGGTTGGCCACTCTGGCCAACCATCAAGGAAAAGAAAGAATTGAATTGATCGACCTACGAAGCCGCAGACCGGTACTACTTCCAGGACTGAATCGACCTGATGCTCAGCCAATCAGTGTGAGCGTGAGTGCCAATGGCGAACGCCTGGCGCTGGTAAGACAGCGTGACGACCAAACGGAACTGTTGCTCTATCACCGCAGTATGGGTACTGTTCATCGGCTTGAGCTCAGCGCCAAAGGGATCCCTCGCCATGTGATTTTGGATGGATCTGGTCGGCTTCTAGCAGTTCAAGTCAGCCGAGATGGTCGTTGGGATGTGGACCTGATCCGTTTGCCAAGCTGATTCGAAAACACAACCACTCATGGCAGCAAACCGGCCCAATGAAGGAAGGTTTCGCGACTCACCACTTCGATGAGCAGCACAGCGGCCAATCCAATCATCGCGAAACGCCCATTGACCCGTTCTGCATAGGCACTCCAACCAAAAGCGGGGGGATCTCCCGTAGTCGCACTGTTGATGGGTGGCTGGACCTCTGAACTTTCAGAACCCTGCTCGGATCCCTCGAAGACAGCCTGTTCGCTGGGAAGGTCCTGATCGCCCGGAAGGTTTTGCTTTGTTGAGGTCATCAAACCAGGTCAGGATCTTGAGACAATAGATAGGTGGCGGTCGGGATCAAACGCCATTTGCCATTCCCTAAAAGTTCAAGCACGGAATCGTGGAAGTCGATAAGGGTCGAGCGATGACCGACGCTGATGACAGCCAAATCACGATCCTCGAGAAGCTTGTAGAGATGCTTCTCGATCTTGACATCCAAAGCACTGGTCGCTTCATCAAGAACAACAAAACGAGGCGCATTCAACAGCAAACGTCCAAAAGCCAAACGCTGCTGCTCTCCCAGCGAAAGGATCCGCGGCCAATCTTGCTTGACATCAAGATCTGGATAGCGCTCAACGATCTGAAGAAGCCTGACCTCCTCCAAAACTGCTTTCAATTGATCGTCGCTAAAACGATCTTCATCAGCTGGATAACAAAGCTGCTCGCGAAGTGAGCCCAAAATCATATAAGGCTTCTGAGGGATGAATAACAAGTCACCCGAGGCAGGTCGTTGAACACTCCCCTGACGTGGATTCCAAAGACCACTAATCATGCGGAGCAAAGAAGTCTTACCACAGCCTGATGGACCAACCACAAGCAGCTTCTCTGACTCCTCAACATTCAAACTCAGGTCATTAATAATCTGCTGACCTCCATTAGGAGGATATAAATCGGCGTGCTGAATCAAGATGGAATTTCCACTAGAGAAAGTCGGCGAATCAACAACAGCAGTCTGCCGACTAATCTTCTCAACCTTCGATTGAAAGCCTTCCAAACGACTAACACCGGCCGTAAATTGAGCAAGCTCATCAATTCTATTGACCACAAAAAATAACGAGCCCTCAACCATATTAAATGCGAAACCTGCTTGAACGAAACTTCCATAATCAATTTCGCCCGCAAAGTACGGGACCGCCATAATCACATACGGGAAGAAAACCCCTGCATAAGTCGACGAACGCTGCATAGCGCTAATAATCACCTGCCAAACAATCAGCAGGTTAAAGTTTTTCACCACAGATCCAAGCCTTCTTTGCGTCTCTTCCTGCTCAGGCTCTTCCCCTGAATAAAAGGCAATTGACTCTGCATTATTACGGATATGAACCAGTCCATACCTAAAATCAGCTTCAAAGCGCAACTGGTCAAAATTAATTTTGACCAGTTTTCTCCCAGCCACAATCAAAACAGCAGTGGCAAAAGAAGCATATCCAAATAAAGAAAATGTCAGCGTCCTGCTAATACTCCAAAGGATAAGTATATTCAGAGAGAATGTAAGAATCGCATCAAATACGCCAATGGTAAATTGAAGACTCTGTGCCGTAAACGAGCGCGTATCATCTGTAATGCGCTGATCGGGGTTGTCAACGTCCGTAGCCTGCTCGTCATTTGGGTCTAATACGTAATACGCACGATTACTCATGAAGTCAGAAATCAGGCTACGAGAAAGCCAATCCCTCCAAACGATCCCGAGCTTCAATGTGAAAAAGATCTGCGAAACTCTTATTGGTAGTGCAACAACAAAGCAACAGGCATAAATGATTAAAATCCGGTAAAAACCGCTTTCCTCTCTTTCAACGAGAGCATTGGTGAGATCCCTAGCAATAAATCCAATACCCGCATTAATGCCATTCACAGCCAATAGCATCAGAACAATGACAGCAAGCATCAACCAATGCAGCCAGCGTTTGTGACGCAACTGCTGACGCATGCCAAAAAAACTGCCTGCTCCAATCACGAACAAGCCAGAGAATGCCCAGCCCCACCAGCTCGACCAGATCGTCTTGATCGTGCCAGCAACGCCTCCGAAATAGTTCTCCGTTAGAACTGGCTGAAGTCTTTCAAGGACTGCAATCAGCCCCGTAAGGGCAACGAGGACAAGTCCACCAACGCAAAAAATCAGCGCAACCAGCAGCCCAATAAATTGCCATCCGTTGGCTTGGTCGAGCGGCAGAAAGAAAGGCTGAGCAAGCCTCTGGAACTTGCCGAGCTGATTAGAGAGGCCCTTCAGAGCCCCCCTCCTGGTAGTGGTTGTCATCGCCTCATTCTTGCCAGTTCAAGCCTCAACCGGGAGGCCAGGCCAGCGGACGGCCACCTATCACATGAACATGAAGATGAAAAACGGTTTGCCCGGCCTGACTACCACTATTGATCACGGTGCGAAAGTCATCAAGGCCCTCCTGCTTGGCCACCCTGGCTGCCACCAGCAGCAAATGCCCCAGCAAGTCCATGTCCGTGGAATCAGCGGCCCGCAGGCTTTCCAGCGGTTTGCGGGGGATCACCAGCACATGAACCGGGGCCTGAGGCTGAATATCGCGAAAGGCCAGACATCTCTCATCGCTATAAACCTCATCACAAGGAATCTCACCGCGAAGCATCTGGCCAAAAATAGTGTCACCAGCCATTGAGTCACAGTCTGAGGATGGGACGGCTTGGGCATGAAATCCATGCACCGTCTGATTACAAATGCTGGCACGTTGCCTGAGTGGTTCTCTGCATGGCATTGAGGCCCTAGCCGTCACCGTGGAAGTGGATCTATTGCCTGGGCTGCCAGGGCTGCAACTGGTAGGGCTACCCGACGCCGCCATACAGGAATCTCGTGAGCGAGTGCGATCAGCACTCCGCAACAGCGGCTTTCGCGGGCCACTCGTGCGAGTCGTGGTGAACCTGGCTCCTGCCGATCTTCGTAAAGAGGGACCTTCTTTTGATCTCCCTATCGCCCTGGCCCTATTGGTAGCCAATGGCCAGCTAGATGGTCCGTTGCTTGCCAATCTCTGCTGCGCTGGAGAACTCGGACTCGATGGCAGCTTGCGGCCCTGCAGAGGAATCCTTGCCATCGCCAACCTGGCCGCCGCGCAAAACGTACGAGCGCTAGTGGTGCCATCAGCCAATGCAGCAGAAGCAAGCCTTGTGCCTGGCTTAACAGTACGAGCTGCTGATTCCCTCAGCGAGGTTGTGGATCTATTGCACCAACCCCAACCACTAGCACCTAAAAACATCTCCAAAGCGGCCGTCACGGCAAAAATCACGCGCAGACCAAACGATCAACTTCATCCACTGCTTGGTTGCGCCTTGGGCCATAAAGCCCTTGCCTTGGCTGCCGCCGGGGGCCATCACCTCCTGATGGTGGGGCCACCTGGCTGTGGGAAAACCCTTTTGGCTCAACATTTAGCCCAGCTGCTGCCGCCGCTCACGCGCCAAGAGGCCTTGGAAATCACCAGTATTCACTCTGTAGCAGGAATGCTGAAGAGCACTCCCCAGTTAATACAACAGCGACCCTTCCGGGCTCCCCATCACAGTTGCACGATTGCTGCACTCGTTGGAGGCGGTGCAAACCCCAGGCCAGGAGAACTAAGCCTCGCCCATGGTGGTGTGTTGTTTCTCGATGAACTAGCTGAATTTCCACGCAAAGTTCTCGACCAACTTCGACAACCACTCGAGGAAGGAGTCATTCGTCTGAGTCGAGCCAGGCAGACATGTGCCTTCCCTGCTCAAATCACCCTTGTAGCAGCAACCAATCCCTGCCCATGCGGGTGGTTTGGAGATGCAGAGCATCCTTGCCGCTGTAGCCAATCCCAACGCCAGCGGTATTGGAGCCGCCTCTCTGGCCCCTTATTGGATCGCCTGGATCTACAACTGCGTCTGAAGCACCTACCCGCAGCTCAGCTGCGCAAATCGGTTACCGGCTTCACTCCCACTGATCTCAATGATCAAGAGTTAATAGGCATCGAGCAGATCTTGCGCGCGCGCGCGCGGATGTTTGTTCGCAATCCTGATGGCAAGCTCAATCGTGACCTCTCGGCCCAGGATTTAGGGCAAATCGGCCAGCTGGATGAAAAGGCTCTAGAGCTCTGGGAGCAAGTTGTGAATCACCGCAGACTCAGTGCCCGCAGCGGTCTAAGGATTCTTAGAGTCGCTAGGTCTCTGGCCGATCTTCATGATCAAGACAAAGTCAATAACAATGCGATAGCGGAAACAATGTGTTTGCGTAGTTTTGATTGTGGCGATGCCAAAGAAGACTTCTCCAGCTAATCCCCTTCGCCTTAAGTAATCAGCCGTATCAAGCTTATTCCTACAACGCTAAAATCGAATCAGATGGAGTTGGTCATTAATCTTCGCCAAGATCATTCAATCTATATTCAAGCCCATAGGCAAACCATTTATTTACACAAGCCATTAACAATGTGCACCATAGCGAAGAGACCATTGAAGTGATTTTAGTTACGTCATAACAGGCAATCAGGATGCGAGTAATTTCAACAGGCAACCACCCCCAAATCAACTCAAAAAAATTACTCTACCTACCAAAACTCACGCCAATGGAATGCACTGTGGCCAGCATATTTCTGATTCTTACAAATGTCATTCTCCACAGAAGTTTCGCGAAGAAAGGCACTCTTTAAGCTAGTAAAGTCCATACTCTTAGATACTTGACTCTAAAACGGCGCCGACAAGTCAACTTCGCCAATTCTCTCCAACAATGGCCTAGTTCATTGCGCAAGCAACAAATTTTTAGCCAGGCAGAGTAACAAGCTGAATCTACTTATCGATCAAGAGATTCAACAGTTGAGGTCTCAGGGGTTATTTCTTCAACAGTTACCTCCTCAACGACTATTTCCTCAACATCTACCTCCTCCTCTGCAGTTACCTCCTCAACGACTTCCTCAACTACGACTTCCTCTGCCGTGACGCCTTCATCTGAACTTCCAGGCCAAGTTTCGCTGAACACATACAGATGGCCAAGCGTACGTTGCCCATATTGGCGACGCATCAATTGCCAACCAGGCTCGAAGTTCAACTTAAGGAAATCACTGCTAGAAGCCCCAGCCCCACCAGCCCTGGCCACGATCAGGGCTGGGCTAGAGGTATCCCTAGTGGGGATGGCTAACAAATGCATATCCCCATCAGTCCTTACCACACTCAAGCGATAGTGAGTTCCTAGGTCATCGCCCCCTATCCGCAACGAATACCCATTGCCGTCAATGTATCGATTGCAAATCCCGGTGAAATCAAATCTCGCAAGCAGAGGATCAACAACAGCCGGCAAGCTTCCATCGACTGCAAAACAGGCTCGTTTGCTACTGCGTTGTTCGTAGATATTCAACTGCGACCTTTCACCCTTGCCAATCGGGGCACCCACCAAAATGAATCGGCTCTGATCAACAGGGGCTGCTGTAAAGAGAGATCCCTGCGCCTGGACAGATGACGACCATCCAGTCAGGCCCGTCGCACCTACCAGGACCAGAGCAACTGCAGAGGGGAAATAACGAGCCATCAAGGCCTGCAAGATTCTGATCGAATCGTAAAAGTCTGCCGAGCAATCGGCTGCCCCCTCAGGCCGGTTTGTTGAGTCGAATCATGACCAACAGTGAATCCACCATGCCTAAAGCTGCAACCAGCAGAACCTTGCCAGTCGCTAAAGCCACAAGAGATGGATTTCAAGCGCTTCAAAGCAAGGCAAAGAAAGAACGAATCAAAGCGCGACGCCAAACAGATAAGAAACCGTCAAGGAAAGCATCCTCAAAGACTTCAGCCAAAGCATTCAAACCAGCGGACGAACATCAGCCCGCTTGAAGCCATGCTCCTTTAACTCAAGGCTGAGCTCATTCTCATCGGTGACCCTGTCTACAAAAAGGACACCTTCAAGGTGATCCATCTCGTGCTGGATGCAGCGAGCCATCAGGCCGTCGGCCTTCATTTTGCGTGGTCGTCCCATCTCATCGCGAAAACTGAGCACGATCTCACTAGGCCGCACCACATTGAGATAAACGCCTGGGATGCTTAGACAGCCTTCCTCATAGGTTTCAACAGTTGCACTGGAGCTAATGATCTCGGGATTAATCAACACCACTGGCGGGGTTGTAGGGGTTTCCAGATCAAGGTCAAGGACCAAGAGCTGTTTATGAATTCCCACCTGCGGGGCAGCCAAACCAATCCCCCTAGCTGCGTACATGCTGCGAAGCATGTCCCTCACCAAGTCCCTCACAGATTCATCAACCTTGCCAATCCGACGAGTGGATTGCCGCAAAACCCCATTGCCCAAAGTGTGAATTTGAAGAGGCGGATGATCAAGCGGCTCCTTCGGGACTGCAAGAGACCCCTTGGTTTTTTCGGCCGTACGTGCCAGCTGAGCGAAGCTTCGAGCCAAAGAAAAGTCTCAGCATCAGTTGAGTGAGTTTAGGCAACTCCACCGCACATCAGACCCCAAACCGCCATGGAAAGCACAAGCCATCACCAGCGAAACCCGAAGCAAACCACTCAACCTCTTTCTGCCAAACGCGCTCTCGGACAAACACCCACCCTCAAAGAACCGCGCCTGATTGATGACTGGGTGCTTTGGCTGGAGCAACGTCCTCAGGAGAATGGTCGCACCACTGCCCTTATCCGTCCCTGGGGTCAATCTGACCACCCCCCCCAAGAGCTGACACCTGCCCCAGCCAATCTGCGTAGTCGTATTCACGATTACGGAGGAGGGGTTCTAGCAACAGCCTGCCAAAACAACCAGCTCCTGATGGCCTGGATCGATGATGCCGATGGCTGCCTCTGGTTCCAGCGCTGGCAGGGCCTCAACCAGGCCACAAAAGGTAAGAAGGCATTATCTCCGCTCAAGCCGCCGCTTCGCCTCTCAAAACCAAACGATGCCCAACTTGCTGATGGTCTGATTGACCTCCCACGACAGCGCTGGCTCGGAATCATGGAAGCAGACAAGCGGGACTGGCTGGTGACCTTCTCCCTCAACCATGAGAACCAGGCTGCCACGGTGTTGCATCGCCCTGCTGATTTTGCTGGTTACGCGATCCTCAGCCCCAATGGAGATCAACTGGCCTGGGTGGAATGGCAACAACCGGCCATGCCCTGGGAGGCAAGCCAACTCTGGTGGGCCAGCCTCGACACTGCGGGTTTGATCAAAAGCTCGGCTTGTCTAGCTGGTAGCAGACCACTTGATCACAAACAAACATCCGTCTTCCAGCCCCTTTGGCTACCCAATGGAGAGCTGGTTGTCAGCGAAGACAGCAGCGGCTGGTGGAATCTGATGGTGGCAAAGCTGACGATTGACCCCACTGTCCAACCCACTTGGCGACGCCCCTGGCCGCTTTCAGCCGAAACAGGCATGCCGCAGTGGGTTTATGGCATGAGCAGCAGCGCATGGGATGGAGAGCAAATTCTGACCGCCATCTGTGACCAAGGTTCTTGGAGGCTGAGCCGCTTGGCCGATGATGGACAGATCAGCACCATCAACCAACCTTTTGATGATCTAAATGGTCTGCAGGCACAGGAAGGTCGAGCCGTAGCCATCGCTAGCAATGCCACCACGAGCCCTGGGCTACTAGAGCTCAACCTCAACTGTGGCAGCTGGAAGCACACCCCAGCCAGTGAGCCTTTACTGAATGCTGATGCGATCAGCGTTGCGGAGCCTATCTGGTTTGAAGGCTGCCATGGGCAGGCAACCCATGCCTGGTATTACCCGCCAATCAATGGCAGCAAAGGCCCTGCGCCACTTCTTGTCAAAAGCCATAGCGGCCCTACCAGCATGGCCAACCGCGGTCTAAGCCTGAGCATTCAGTTCTGGACATCCAGAGGCTGGGGAGTGGTGGATGTGAACTATGGCGGCTCCACTGGATTTGGCCGTGCATACCGCGAACGCCTCCGGGGAGGCTGGGGCGAAACAGACGTAACGGATTGCGCCGAAGCCGCACTGGCACTAGTGAAATGCAACAAGGCAAACCCAACACAAATCGCAATTGAAGGAGGCAGTGCCGGTGGATTTACCACCCTGGCCTGCCTTTGCTTCACCGATGTCTTTCGCGCTGCTGCCTGCCGTTATGCAGTGAGTGATCTCACCGCCATGGCAGAGGACACCCATCGATTTGAAGCTCGATACCTCGATCACCTGTTAGGCCGTTGGCCCGACCAAAGACAACTTTACGAAAACCGCTCACCTCTCCTGCATGCCAACAAGATCCAATGCCCAGTAATCTTCTTTCAGGGACTTCAAGACAAAGTGGTTCCTCCAGATCAAACAAAACGGATGGCCAATGCCTTAAAAGAAAATGGCATACCAGTTGAATTGCACATTTTTGAGCAGGAAGGCCACGGCTTTCGCGACAGTGCTGTCAAGATCAAAGTCTTAGAAGCAACAGAGCAATTCTTCCGCCGCCACCTAAAGCTCTAGCTGTGCTCTCTTAAGAAGCCAATCGTCGCAACCAATTCCTCAGCAAAACGATCGACTTCTTCTGGTGTGTTGGTGAAGCTCAAGCTGGCACGAGCTGATCCAGGGATCCCATAGTGACGATGCAAAGGCTGGGTGCAGTGGTGGCCACTACGAATACAGATCCCTGCTGAGTCAAGCAGGGCACCAATATCATTGGGATGCAAGCCATCCACTGTGAAAGCCGCCAGGACCGCCCGATTAGGCTCCTGCTGAGGAGTTGGGCCCAGAATCGTCAACCCATCAATGGCTTGGAGGCGATCAAACAAGTGCAGCGTGAGCTGCTGCTCCCAAGCGTGAATACGATCTAAGCCAACCTGGTTCAGGTAGTCGAGAGCAACGCCCATACCAATCGCTTCCCCAATAGCAGGGGTACCTGCTTCAAACTTGTAGGGAAGATCAGCCCAGCTGCTGTGGTCGAGATAAACGTCATGAATCATTTCGCCACCTCCGAGGAAAGGCGGCATGGCATCAAGTAACTCCTCTCGAGCCCAAAGAAAACCCATCCCGGTAGGACCGCATAGTTTGTGGGAAGAACCCACGAGAAAGTCACATCCAAGCCGAGACACATCAACAGGCATATGTGGCAAGCTCTGGCAAGCATCCAGCAACACCAAAGCACCAAAGCGATGAGCTTCTGCAGTGACCTCAGAGATCGGGTTAAAACAGCCCAGCACATTGCTCAAATGAGCCAGGCTGACCAAACGAGTTCGCTCGGAGAGTTTGTGCCGAAGATCATTTAAATCAAGCTCCCCGCAATCGGTGAGGTCGACAAAGCGCAGCACGCAACCTGTTCGCTTGGCAAGCATCTGCCAAGGAACAATGTTGCTGTGATGCTCCATCAAGGTGAGCAACACCTCGTCACCTTCATGGAGGTTGGCATCTCCCCAAGTGCGAGCCACCAGGTTGATCGCCTCACTCGCATTCCTTGTGAAAACGATTTCCCGCGCGCTTGAGGCAGCGATGAAATCAGCCACCTTCTGACGTGCTCTTTCAAAATCCTCGGTTGCACGAACACTCAACTGATGGGCACCACGGTGCACATTGGCGTTGTCATGGTCGTAGTAATGCTGTAAGGCATCCAGCACCTGCCGTGGCTTCTGACTTGTCGCCGCATGGTCCATGTAAATCAAGGGCTGACCTAAGCAGGCGGTCTGGCCTAGTAGCGGGAAATCCGCTCGCGTGAGCTCTGCCAGGTTCGCTGAAGTTTCTACAGCTGCCATTGCCAAAGGCATGCTCTGCTCTGAACTAACGGAAGAGGTCATGATCGGCTCAAACCCCATCCAACAATCGAGCTAACGGCTGCCAGGCCTGTGAAATAGATGGGAGCATGCAAATCACCTCATCACAAAACGCACGCAGTAAAAGCTGTGCGGCTTGATCAGGTGAAATTCCGCGACTTTGAAGATAAAAAAGTGCCTCCGGCTGAAGCCGGCTCACTGTGGCCCCATGGGCGCATTTGACATCGTCAGCAACAATTTCCAACTCAGGCTTGGTGTCAATTCGGGCCCGATCTGAGAGCAACAAGCTACGACTTAGCTGCGCGGCATCGGTACGCTGCGCCTCACGAGGCACCTGCACCACCCCGTTAAAAACACTGCGGCCATGACCGGCTGCAACTACCTTGTGGAGTTGATCCAAGGTTCCTTCCGGGCCATTAAACCGCACACAGGAATGAGTATCAGCAAGCTGATTAGCCTTCACCAGTTGAAGGGCCCGCAATTGACTCTTGGCACCACCATTCAACTGAATCAATTGGGGCTCATGACGAATCACACCCCAACCTTGACTGACACTCACCAGGGAAACATCACTGCTTGGTTCCTGCTCAACAGCAAGATGAGCCAATAATGCAGCTTGAGGATGGCCGAAAGCTAGAAGGCCATGACGCAACTTGGCCTCACTTTGCAAGTGTGCTTCCACCAAAACGCTGGTGAGATTGGCACCTGAACTCAGCTGAACTTGTAGCAACTCAAGCTTGGCCTTTTCCTCAAGGAGCAAGAGCACCCGCACGGCAAAAGCACCCCGATCGACGCCGGCATCACACACCAATTCAAGAGGGCTATCCACTATCCCGCGAACCCGCAAGCCAATGACTTGTGAAGCGATGGCCTGATTCAACGCCACAGGCCATTGGCCTTTTGATGTCGCCAGGTTCAAAGTGTGCCCGAGAGAATGCTTGAGTTCCGCATCGCTAAGCGGCGACAGGCCCTTCGGGAGAGTCACTCCAGCGAAAGGATCCTGCCCCGTCCCTAAGACCAGGCGGGTCACCTGATCAGAAACACCAGGAGCCGATGGCTCACCTAGAGAGCAAATCTGTCGAGGCTCAAGTTCAGCGATGGGTGCAAGATCACAAAAACGCCATGCCTCCTGTCGACGATGAGGAGCAGAGAGGGTTTCAAGGTGATTGCGCGACTGAGCCTGGCAGGCAGCCATCGGACCTGATGGGGCTTCAAGACTGTGCAATAGCCGCTCACACCAGTCATCGAGAGCTGAGGAGTTCTTGATGGGGGCTTCCACCATCAGGTCATCTCCATTGCATCCAATTCAAGATCAACCCATTCATAACCTCGTTGCTCCAACTCAAGTGCCAGCGCCTTGTCACCGGAGCGCACAATCCTCCCCGCGGCCATCACATGCACGTAGTCGGGTTGAATGAGATCAAGTAGACGCTGGTAATGAGTAATCAACAGAGTGGCATTGTCAACATTTGCGAGTTGATTGACACCCCCAGACACGATGCGCAAAGCATCGATATCCAAACCGGAATCGGTTTCATCGAGAATCGCTACAAGAGGTTCTAGCAACGCCATTTGCAAAATCTCATTGCGCTTCTTCTCTCCACCACTGAAGCCCTCATTCACCGAACGGTCTAGAAAAGCTGGGTCCATCTGCACCAAACCGAGACGCTCACGCACAAAGTCTTCGAACGCAAAGGTGTCCAATTCCTCCAGGCCTTGTGCTAAGCGACGGGCATTCGTGGATACCCGCAGGAACTCAAGATTACTCACTCCAGGAATCTCAACCGGGTACTGAAAACCGAGAAAGAGGCCAATTCGAGAGCGCTCATCTGGCTCAAGAGGGAGTAAATCCTCACCGCGATAAAGAACACTTCCCTCGGTAACTTTGTAAGCAGGATGCCCTGCCAACACCTTAGATAAAGTGCTTTTACCGCTGCCATTACGACCCATCAAGGCATGAATCTCGCCTGCACGGATGGTGAGATTTACTCCATTAAGGATAGGCTGATCATCAACGCAAGCAGACAAGTCGCGTATCTCTATCAGTACTGGAGCATCGGGAGAAATCACTATAAGAAACGAAAAGAATTAGGAGAGGTTGAGCCAACGCAGAAATTCATTATCCAACCGAACCCTCCAATTTAAGAGCCAACAGCTTATCAGCCTCAGCAGCGAACTCCATTGGCAACTGACTAAAAACATCTCGACAAAATCCACTAACAATCATAGAAATTGCAGCTTCAAAATCTATGCCCCGACTCTGAAGATAAAAAAGCTGATCTTCTGAGATTCTGCAGGTACTGGCCTCGTGCTCAATACTGGCATCAGGCTGCTGACTGCGTATATAAGGATAGGTGTTGGCTCCAGCCTGGTCACCAATCAGCATGGAATCGCACTGGCTGTAATTCTTGGCATTGACAGCCTTTGGACCCATCTGCACCAGACCGCGATAGCTGTTCGCTGAATGGCCTGCGCTGATGCCCTTGCTCACAATTGTTGAGCGAGTACGAGGCCCTAGATGGATCATTTTTGTGCCAGTATCTGCCTGCTGACGATGATTTGTGAGAGCAACCGAATAAAATTCACCTACGGAATCAGCACCTTGCAAGATGCAACTTGGATACTTCCAAGTAATCGCTGAGCCTGTTTCTACTTGTGACCAACTAATTTTACTGCGCGCGCCACAGCAATGCCCCCGCTTGGTGACAAAGTTGTAAATACCTCCAACGCCATTCTCATCACCAGCATACCAGTTTTGCACCGTGGAATACTTGATCGAAGCATCATCAAGTGCCACCAACTCCACAACAGCAGCATGGAGTGTATTGGTATCAAACATCGGAGCTGTACAACCCTCAAGATAGCTCACAGATGCTCCCTCTTCTGCAACAATCAAAGTCCGCTCAAATTGTCCAATATCGCCAGAATTAATGCGAAAATAAGAAGATAATTCCATCGGACATTCCACACCTTTAGGGATAAAAACAAAAGAGCCATCGCTGAACACAGCTGAGTTCAACGCCGCAAAATAATTATCATTCGAAGGCACAACTGTGCCAAGGTATCTGCGAACCAATTCTGGATACTCATTCACAGCATCAGTAATGGAACAAAAGACCACTCCATGCTCAGCAAGCTTTTCTTTATAGGTGGTTGCAATCGAAACGCTGTCAAATACGGCATCAACAGCCACATTTGATAAGCGCTTTTGTTCACTAAGTGGGATACCAAGCTTATCAAAAGTTTCCAACAAAGTCGGATCGACCTCTTCTAGGCTATTTTTTTTCTCCTTCTGTTTAGGTGCCGCGTAATAAACAATATCTTGATAATCTATCGGTGGATAACCAAGGCCTGCCCAATCAGGCGTTTGCAATTTAAGCCAGTGGCGATAGGCCCTGATCCGAAAATCAAGCAGGAACTGCGGCTCATTTTTCTTCTCCGAAATCAAGCGAACCACATCTTCGTCAAGACCCTTAGGGATCTTTTCAGTTTCGATGTCAGTTACGAACCCATACTTATATGGCTCTGAAACAAGCTGCCCAACGTGGCTTTGGCTGGTCATAATTGATAGCCGATCAGAAGGGAGTGAAGGTTTTGAAACCCTCTAGACAAAGGCCTTGGCTTGTGAAATATGGAGGACCGCATCTGGCATGACATCGAGAAGGAGGATGGGCCGAGCAACTTAGGCACGACGACATGAATAAACAAGAAGCCGTTGAAGGCTCTCAGAAGAAACGAAACCAATAGGTTTCGTTTCCACAAGCCTAAGGCAAAAGGCCTTGAGGTGACTGGCCGCTTGGTGAAGCACTGTTCAAGACGCGACCAGATTGTGTCCATAGGATTGCGGCTTGAACCCTGCGTTGAACCTGATCTAACGCAACCTATGCCGCCACCTTCTGTTTCTGCGTGGCATGGTTATAGGAGCACTGACTATCCATGACCACAGAGGCGCAGGCACCTACCCGCGAAGCAACCCTCACTCTGCTATTGCGGCAGGGTGAGAGTAGTGCGGCAAACCTGGCTGCATCGTTGGGCATCTCAGTCCAAGCAATGCGACGCCATCTACGCAGCCTCGAAGACGATGGTCTGGTCGAGGCCAGCCCAACTCCCACAGGCCCAGGGCGTCCCTCGAACCTCTGGCAATTGACAGAGCAGGGACATCATCACTTCCCTGATGGCAGTGAGAATTTCGCCCTCGGCTTGATGGAGTCCATGAAAGCCGCCCTGTCTCCCGAGACATTTACGTCACTACTAAGTCAACAAGCACTCAAAAAAGCCAACCTCTACCGCCATCAGCTCGGCTCAGGGTCAATCCAGGATCGCCTTGAGAAGCTGGTGGAATTACGTCGCCAAGAGGGCTATGAAACGGAATGGCAGCCCGCCCCAGATGGTATTGGCTGGTTCATTAAAGACTTTCACTGTTCACTGCAAAGAATTGCAGAGGAGTATCCATCGGTTTGCGAGCAGGAATTACTGCTGATGAGACAAACATTCCCCGACTGCTTGATTGACCGAGTGAACTGGCGTCTGGAATACGGCAATTGCTGCGGCTTCCAAATCAAGCCAACTCAAGGTCATGACTGATCAAGAGACGTAGTAGGTGCATCCTCTCAACCTGAAAGTCCCTTGGGCAGATCCAAGCCAGGCTCAATCAAATCCGCGACAGCCAAAATAATTCCATCCTTCCTGCTACGACACCCTCCCAAACCAGCGCAATCGCTGGGTCGATCAGCGCAAGGTCACCAACACCGCAACCGTAAAACCTGCAAAGTGCAATTTTGCCTGCCTGATCTTGGTTGAGACCACTGCCATCGGAAGTACCCAAGGTCAAATCTTCTGCCAATCGCGTGAAGGCAGACCAGAGGAGCCCTTTCCCAGGATGCACTCACCAGCAAAGCACCTATGCATCTCATTCAAGGGGGAGGGAACAGCCCCGGAATGATCTGCATGGCCAAGGTGGATGTCGCAGCATTGAGCTCGGATCCATCCCAGCTCGAGAACAAATCAACAGAAGCTCCCATTCACGGCGAAGAGGAAAGCTGAGTTGTGGCTTAGTAGGTGCTCTCAATTGAGCGTCACCTGCAGATCCCAGTGCGGTCAGTAGATGCTGACCACCAGAGCTCTAACCACCCGTAAACGACCAATTGCCCACAGAATGTGATCCCAAACAAAAACGGAGTGTTTTTAGACGTGACCCAAGCCTTATCTTCTATGGCACGTCTCACCATCCGTCAGCTCCGCCAAGTAGCCAGCGATTTGGGCGTAACCCTTTACAGCCGCAAGACCAAGGAACAATTGCTCAACGCTATTAGTGTTCGTCAGGAAAAAGAAGAAAGTAACCGACTGGGGCTAGAAGCTGAACTCAACTCCCCATCCAGACTCAAGTCCGATACTCGAGTAGTTTTCCTGCCCCGAGATCCGCAATGGGCTTATGTCTTCTGGGAAATCTCCGAAACTGATCGCAAGCGAGCCCTATCGAAAGGGGCCAACCGGCTCTGCCTACGTTTAACCGACGTAACCGGCATCGATGACGACAAAGCACATCCCCACACACTCCAGGAAGTCTCTGTAGACAGCCACAGCAACGAATGGTACCTACCTGTTCCAATGTCTGATAGGGACTATCGAGTTGAACTCGGCTATCGCGTCGGTACTCTCTGGATGTCCCTGGCCTTTTCCTCTATAGCCAAGGTCCCAACACTCCACCCCAGCGAGCAAATCCTCGATCAGTTTGTTCCCTTCAGCCTTGAGGGCATCACAAGCAGTCCTGCACCCACCGCGACACAAGCACCACAGCTAGAGGATGATCCCATTGGCGACGCAATCGATAGCGGACTACACGAGCGGCTCTATCAGAGCGCTACACAGCACTTCCGCAGCAGCAGGGTCGGTTCGGAAGTCTTCCAAGAACACAGCGGCTTGGATAGCGATCAACGTGGTCTGAACGCTTCAGGCATCGGCCTTTGGGCCAGTGGTCGTAATGAGTCCGGACTGGGTGGAGTACCACCACGCCCAAAAACCTTCTGGCTTATTGCCGACGCTGAGCTGATGATCTACGGCGCAACAGATCCTTCTGCCCGCCTAACCATCGGCGGCGAAGACATTCCTCTCTCCAATGATGGAACCTTCCGCATCCAAGTTCCCTTCCGCGACGGAGAGCAGGTCTATGCGATTGAGGCCACTGCGGCCGACGGTGAGCAGAAACGCAATATCACCTTGAACTTCCAACGGAGAACACCCACCGATAACACAAACCCAGAAGACCAAGCAGTCGCAGAATGGTTTTAAATGAGCTACCCAGATCATGACGACGTTGCGTAGGTTTGTCGCCATCACTCCCCTCGCTGGGGCGATCATCCTCCCTCTCGTTGTACCCCTCAGCATGGCCCGTCTTGGTGTCGGTGCAGGAGTCCTCATGACGCTGATGGTGTCCACTATCTGGTTCGTCGCCATGCTGCGCACCGCAGAAATGCCCCATTAACAAACTGGGGCGAAATCAAGGTGGAACCCTATTAGCGGCTGGTTGAGGTCAAAAGGTGTGCAAGCAAGCCTGGAAGTGGATGCTCCCCGTACTTCTAGGGTGTGCAAGTTGCACCACAAGTTCGCGGTCATCGACAACAAAACCGTGATTACTGGATCCTTCAACTGGTCGCCTGCTGCTACCCACACCAATGATGAAACTCTGCTTGCGATTCACTCACCCGAACATGCTGCGCATTTCACCCGTGAGATGAATCGGATGTAGCGAAGTGCTGAGCTGGGAATAACGACACGGATTCGGCGGAAGCTTGAAAGGCAGCGTTCCAAGTGCGGGAGTGGTGTCCAGAGAGAGATCTAGGACAAGAAAGTACAGAGAAAGCTCAAATAGTCAATCGAGAGATTTTTATTACTTCCACTAGATAGACGGAAACTAACCAAATTCTAGGGCTTCAATCAATGCCCGTACCTGACAAACCGATGCCTGCCATAAAGAATAGTCAAACCTATTTATTAAATAAAACTTATAGCGAGAAGCAGAAGACATAGTGCATAAATCATTAGACTTAACTTCATCACTAGTGACATTTTTCCTCCTGATCCGCAACTTCTCCCAAACTTCTTCTGGACTATCCCCTTGAAGCCCTTCCTCAAAAAACGATGAATAAATAGAGCCAGAAGCGACTAGATGGGAGACAAAGAGATCTAAAAACTCGGTCGGAATCATCAGATCAAGAGGAACAGTAGACAAACGCGGACCATCAATAAAGTCATGACCAAAATGAGCCAAAATAAGTCTTGACTGCCTATTACGCGTAAACCAATAACATGACATTTCATACCTTCCTTGATCTAGGATAGCAGGGAAGTGGCTGGAATTCACTCCACTATTCATTATAAAATCAAAATATCTCTGTTCCCCTTTCGGCAAAATAGGCTTGAATTGATCTGAGAAGTTAGCTTCTTCGCCCAAATAAGAATCATATTGTAAATCAACAATTTCATTTAACGACAACCTTGAGTCAGAATCCTGGGGAAAATAATCACCAACCAAGCCAGAGCGAGAGGGCAAGCTCCACCGCAAGTTCGCCGTAATAGACAAAAAATTATCAAAGCCTCATTGAACTGGAGCACTTCTCATGCACACTCAACGAACTCACATTGAGAATAAATGCTCATACTTTTCTTAAGAAACATTAAGCCTAAAGATGGATAGGCTATAGCCTGGGCATCTCTAAGGGCTAAACACGGGTGAATACAAACTCGAACGGCAGCTGTTCAAATACAGGGATGGGACCGAATATGAGAGATTCAAGTAAAAACTGGCATTTGAATTTCATCGCGATCCTTTACACATGGAAAATCTAGAGCATGTCGCTGAAAACCATCAGCTAGATTCACGGGTGCCTTTACATGAGGAACTGTATACAAATTAACAAGCGTAAGCTCCATGCACTCAGGGTATACATTTAAACCATCAGCGTAGTAAACAGTATTATTATTTGGATGCACATGAAGCACTCCAAACACGCTCATCAGCCTTGCCAGAATAGCAGAAAAAAATCCGAAGCCTTCATCCGTATTGATATACCTAAGATCATGTATCTCAACCATAATTAAATCAAATCGCCGCATAAAATACATGTCTTCACTTTTAAATAATCCCCACTCATGACCCTCAATATCCATTTGCAAAATCAAATTATCCTGCGAAGTACCTACGCAAGCATTAACCCACTCTTGAAGCGAATACCACTTTTCACCATCAGGGAAAGCACGGCTTCCAAGCCATGCTTTTTCGAAAAAAATTAAATCTTGATACTCGTCACTGCCAGCCAAAGCGTCAACTGTTCCATCAATGGCGTAAAGAGGCTTTTTGAAAATTCTAACATAATCCAAATCAAAATCACACATTGTGGCGACACCTGGAGAGAAGCATGCGCTGGAACCCGCTATCAAGCTTCCAGGGCACAAATATCCACCATCATTATTTCCACCCAAGCGAATTAATGGCTCAAATACATTCACCACATTTTCATAAATCAAAGAGTAAAAGCCTTGTACCAAATCCCTCCTAAGGGCTGTTGGTTCCTGCATTTTAAAAAACTTATCTTAACTCTGCGAGAATAGCATGGTCCATATATAAAAGCTCTGCAAGATGATTGCAAAAAAATCGACAATATTTTTCACAGCAAACACCATCGGATAGTCTCACTTCAAGAGTATAGGGTTCGACGACAGCAAGTCTGACAGAGGCAAAAAGGCTCTGATCCTGAGTCATGCCCAAACAAAGTAGAAGCCAATATTGCTAATTATCTACTAAGGCCTAGATCATCTGCCTGATCATTTTCACTCTGTCAGTTTTGACAAGCAGCGGTCTCCCAACAAAATCGTGAGCAGATCCTTACCTAAGTCTTCCTGACCCTTTAAACAAATCGCAAAAATTAATCTGCCGATCATCAAAATTGTAAATCTTACCAATCCCTCATCATGCATCGAATCGAAAAAATCTATCCGCTAGAAAGATACAGAATTTATAATTACCGTCATCGCTGAACTAAATCTCTGCAGATGCTAATCTCACTGAAATAGAATTGGAAGAAAATTACGGGGCAAAGGCTTAGTTTATCTACAAATAATTTGGCAAAGTCCAGATAGCAAACGATTCACCGATCGCAAATCCTGAGCCACAATCAAAGCATCCAGGGCAGAATGCCACCATGAGCCCGCTCAAAATCCATCCGGCCTTGGCCATACTCGGCCTGTTTGCCATCTCTGCACCTGCTGCACGCAGCGATGTGGAATACATTCCGATCCCAACCAAAGAGGAGCTGCGCAGCATCCAACTTCAGGCCTATGCCTGCTCTCGAGACAATGATGCGGAAGCCTGCCGCAGCACCCGAGAATTGATCGATCCTTTACTAGACCACCCCCGTTTGCCATCCTCTTGCAAGGATGTGGTCTGGGATTTGCTTCAGGTGGCCAACAAGGTCCCTAAAAACAGCTTCCAGCGCAGGGATGCTATCGATCAGCCCGCTAAACGACTCTCCATCATTTGCATCAATCCAGCAAAACAAACAGCTCCTAAGCCTTCCCAACAAGGTGGCCTGGTCCCCCAACAAAGCTGAACCAGCAAGCACGCAGCAAGCAATTGATGTGGAGATCATCTTGATCAGCTGCTGCCTCAATGAAATGCGAATCTGCTGGCCTGTTTCAGGCTGTGTAAGAGCAACCCCAAATCCTGAACATCCAGGAGATGGCTTCCAGTCATGACCCTGAACTAATCCCTAGGCTCAACAATCAAGGTTCGACAGAATCAGTGTCGAGTAAATCCAACAAAGTCTCTGCTGTCGTCGTCATCTGAGCAAGACTGAACTCTCCTTCTTGAGAGGCAATTTGAGCCGCCAATTTGCACAATGAGGACGACCGGCCTGTTGCGCTGCAGCTCATGGTGAGATCGAGCAGGGCATTTGTAAGTTTGCCGCGCAGGCAGCTTTCACTGCCGGACCTCACAATCACAGCCTCAGCAGCTGTACGCGTGACCTGTTCGGCTTGCGGATAAGGGATCTGACGAATTCCTTTAAACGCCATCGACGGAGTTGTTAAAAGCAGCATGGCACCAGCTAAAGCCAGCCCATAGGCTTGGCGGCCCATTCCCCAACAACTGAGCTGCATCTCAGCTCCTCTCAATGATCTTTGCGAACACTAGCCGCGAGAACTGGAGGGGGCCAAAACAGGATCGATGATTGCGTTTGATTAGGTTCGATGAAGAACTGCCTTCGTCTCTGATGACCAGCTCGGCCCAGACGGGACCCACACAGCGCCAGGTCCATCTAGACACACCCTTCAACGACCAAAAACCAGGGACCTCCGGCCTACGCAAAAGCAGCAAGCAATTCGAACAAACCAATTACCTGGAGAGCTTCATTGAAGCAATCTTCCAAACCCTTCCTGGCGTTGAGGGGGGGACTCTGATCTTGGGGGGAGATGGTCGCTACGGCAATCACCGCGCCATTGATGTGATCCTGCGCATGGGTGCTGCTCATGGCCTAAGCCGAGTGATCACCACCACAAATGGCATTCTCTCCACGCCGGCAGCATCCCATCTCATCCGTGCCAATAAGGCCATCGGAGGAATCATCCTTTCCGCTAGCCACAACCAAGGCGGTCCAGATGGCGACTTCGGCGTCAAAGTCAACGGTGCCAATGGTGGCCCAGCAGCTGAATCACTCACAAACGCGATCTACGCATGTAGCCAGGCATTAGAGAATTACAGCCTTGTCGATGCAGACGTAATCCCACTTGAGACCCCCGGCAGCCATGCCATCGGTGGCATGGCCGTAGACGTGATCGACGGCGTTGAGGACTATGTAGAGCTAATGCAGAAGTTGTTCGACTTCGAGCGCATCAAGCACCTCATCAAAACCGACTTCCCAGTCGTCTTTGATGCCATGCATGCCGTCACTGGTCCCTATGCAAAACGGCTACTGGAAGGACTTCTCGGTGCCCCAACTGGCTCTGTGCGCAACGGAGTTCCGCTTGAGGATTTTGGTGGAGGCCACCCAGATCCCAACCTCACCTACGCCGCTGAACTGGCAGACCTCCTCCTCAATGGCAAGGCCTACAGCTTCGGTGCCGCCTGCGATGGTGATGGCGACCGCAACATGATCCTGGGCAGAGGTTGCTTCGTTAACCCAAGTGACAGCCTTGCAATCCTGGCTGCTAATGCCAACGTTGCACCGGCCTATGCCGATGGGCTTGCTGGGGTGGCCCGTTCCATGCCCACGAGCGCCGCAGTGGATGTTGTGGCCAAACAACTCAATATCGACTGTTTTGAAACTCCCACCGGGTGGAAATTTTTCGGCAACCTGCTTGATGCAGGTCGAATCACCCTCTGTGGTGAAGAAAGCTTCGGCACTGGCAGCAACCACGTGCGTGAGAAGGATGGACTATGGGCAGTGCTCTTCTGGCTACAGATCCTGGCAGCGCGACGGTGCAGCGTCGCTGATGTGATGACACAGCATTGGCGTCGTTTTGGACGCCATTACTACTCCCGTCACGACTACGAGGCGATTGCTAGTGAAAATGCTCATGGTCTTTACGACCGATTGGAGAGCATGCTTCCTCGACTAATCGGTCAACCATTCGCCGGGCGCCAAGTGAGCCAGGCGGACAATTTTAGTTATAGCGATCCAGTGGATGGCTCAGAGACACAATCTCAAGGTCTACGCATCCTGCTGGAAGACGGCAGCAGAGTCGTGGTTCGACTCTCGGGCACCGGCACCAAAGGTGCCACATTGCGCGTTTATCTAGAACGCTACGAACCTAGTCATGGCAACTTAAATCAAGATCCCCAGCATGCTCTAGCCGATCTAATCAATGGCATCGATGCGCTTGCCGAAATTCAAAAGCGCACTGGGATGCAACGCCCAACGGTGATCACTTGAGCTCAGCGCAGCCACCACTCCCGTGGGCGGCGGTGATACTCCGCCTCGGTGGTGCTTTGTTGCAGCTGGCGCATGCTTTCAATCACCACTGCTCCAAGAGCTCCAGATAGCGTGACCATGATGAAAAAAAGGTTCAGCCTCTGACTGTGAATATCTAAAGGAGTGTTTAAGATCACCGTACGCAAAAAGAGGGCAACAACACCTCCGAGCAAGAACCCCACCAGCAGCGCTATCAATACCCTCGTACCGCTGAAGGGCTTCTTTGTTATTGAGCGAGAGCGGTTCATTGGTTTATCCCTGCCCAAAGGGGTCTCCCGAATTAAGTAAATTGGTGCTGCCTTGTTCTGTATCACTAAAGGTGCCTACAAGAGCTTTAACAACGACGTAAAAGACAGGCACAACAAACAGCGAAAGGAAAGTTGCAACCAAAAGGCCACCGAATACAACCGTGCCAAGAGAAGCTTGGCTGCGGGCTCCTGCTCCGCTAGCCAAGACCAACGGCATAAAGCCAAAAAGAGACGAAATAGCAGTCATAATGATGGGCCTCAGTCTCGACTTGGCTGCCTGCCTTGCTGCTTCAAGGGCCGTAACTCCCTCAGCCATGCGTTGATTAGCCAAATCAACAATCAAGATCCCATTTTTAGCAGCTAGACCAATCAACATCACAAGGCCAACCTGTGCATAAATGTTGAGAACCTCGCCACGCAATGCCAGAAACAACAAGGCTCCAAGCATTGCAGTAGGAACTGTCATCAAAATAATCAGAGGGTCTGCATAACTCTCGTATTGAGCTGCAAGCACGAGATAAACCACCAAAATTCCCAATGCAAAAATCACAACAGCTAGTGCACCAGCTTTTACTTCCTCTCGAGATATCCCTGTCCAATCAAATCCGAGGCTCTTAAGATTCTGAGCTGCAAAAAGCTCCTTCATACCATTAATTGCCTGCCCCGAGCTCTTACCAGCAGCAGGTGATCCTTCTATTTTTATCGATCTGTAAAGGTTAAAGTGAGAGATCACACTTGGCCCAACAGAAGGTTCAACTGTTAAAAATTCCGAGAGCTGAATCTGCTCACCCGCCCGATTCTTAACATAAATTGAAGCTAGATTTTCAGGTGCAGACCTTCCCAATTCATCGGCCTGAACATAAACACGGCGAACCTTACCTTCCTGGAAGGTATCATTAACATAGGCACCTGCAAAATTAGCACTAAACACACGCATTGCAGAGCTGAAGTCAACATCAAGAGAGGCCATAATGTCCCTATCGACCTCAACTCGTAGCTGCGGAGATTCAGGCGAGAATAAAGTCCTTACACTACTCAACAATGGATTTGCTTTCGCCTGCTGAATAATTTGACCAGCTGAGGAAAAGAAGTTGTTTAAGCCATAAGCACCTCCACTCTTGTCAAGTAATTGGAACTCAAATCCACTACCAATGCCGTATCCAGGAATCGCAGGCGGCTCTACAACAAAAATCCTCGCGCCATCAATAGCCCCAAAAAACTTCTGATTTAGGCGTCCAACAATTGCATCGGCGGATTGATCACGATTTTTCCGCTCATCCCAATTACGCATCCCAATAAAAAACAATCCTTTATTAGGGCTATTGCCATCAAAACTTGCTCCACTAAAAATTGCTGCTGAGGTGATATCGGGTTCGCTGCGCAATATCCCAGCAACTTGCTGATTAATCTTCTCGGTGACCTGAGTCGACACACCTTCTGGGGCCTGCAACACGCCAATGGCATAGCCCTGGTCTTCAATAGGAACAAATCCACCTGGAATCGCAGTAAAAGCAACACCGGTCAGCAGAACGCCTACCGCAAGAATTCCCATCACGAGAGAACGACGACCAAGAACCCACTCGAGCAGATCGGCATAGCGCTGCTCAAAGACGGAATAAATGCGATTGAAATGACTAAAAATCCATGGTGTATACCAACCCAAGCTCAAGCCAAGGCCAGCGAATAAAACGACTGGCAAGGGATTTGAAACTCCTGCGATGAAAAGGCCAATCACAGCCCCTGCAACAGAGAATGGCAGCCTCAACGAACGGCCAGTCAAGCGAGACAGCACAAAGCCAAGAGTTGCAGCCATTGCTGTAGGAATCAAGGCCAGCGCCGCACCACCACCACCAACTAATAGTCCGTATATAAACCCAATGACTGCACCAGAAATTGCATATGTATTGCGTCCCGGAGCGGTGCATTCCCGGCCCAAAAGCAAGGCAGAAAGCATGGGAGAAAAAGTTAAAGCATTAAAGGTAGAAATCGCGATAGCGAAAATAATCGTTGCTGCAAACTGCTTGTAGATCGAACCCGTAGCGCCAGGGAAAAATAACACTGGCAAAAACACTGAGAAAAGAACCAAGGATGTAGCAATAACTGCAGAGAAAAGCTCATCCATTGTTGACTTCGCAGCGTCCAAGGCAGTCATCCCTGATGCCTGCTTGGTTGAGGTATCTTCAATCACTGTGATTGCATCATCAACCACTAATCCTGTAGCAAGAACCAATCCAAATAAGGTGAGCTGGTTGAGCGAAAAGCCAAACCCTAAAACCAGAGAGAATGTGCCTAAAAGCGCAACAGGGATGGCAATACCAGGCACCAAAGTAGCTTTCCAATTCTGTAAAAATACAAACAGAATAAGAACCACTAAAATGATCGCATCCCTAAGCGAATTGGTCACTCCATTAATTGATGCATTAATAAAGTCTGTATTGTCATAGATTTTCTCCATCTTCATGCCGACAGGCATTTTGGCGGTAAATTCTTCGAGAACATCTTTTACTCCATTGGAAACCTCTAGAGCATTACTGCCACTCAATTGATAAACAGCCATACTCACAGAAGGGACTCCCTGCAAATCCGTAGCGCTGTTGGAATAGCTTTCACCACCAAGCACAACACGGCCGACATCGCTGAACCTCACTAATCCGCCATCCCCTGTGGTCCTAACGACCATATTTTCAAAGTCTCCAATGCTCACAAGGCGGCCATTTAATTGCACAGGAAAAGTAAATATCTGCCCTTCTGCAGATGGTTCACCTCCTACATTCCCAGCAGGAACCAAACGGTTCTGGCTTTCAATCGCCCCCATTACATCCGCTGAAGTCAGGCCAAAAACCTCAAGCTTTTCATTATCCAGCCAAAGCCTAAAAGCAACCTTACGGTTACCAAAGTAGGTCACTTCACCTACTCCCTTAACCCGCTTAACTTCGTCCGTTAGGCCCAGATCTAGCAGCCCACTAATCGTTTCTACACTATATTCAATATTACTTGGATCTTCGCTAACAAAATTATAAAGAAGCAAGATGGAATTGGAAGCCTTATTAACACTAACCCCTGCCTTGCGCACTGCTTCCGGCAACTGTGGCTCTGCCAGCGCAACCCTGTTCTGAACATTAACTTGATTAATGTCGCTATTACTACCACTTTCGAACGCAACAGCAATCGAGCTCACCCCATCAGCCGAGCTTGAGGAAGTTAAATAGTCCATATTCTCCACACCATTAATCTGCTGCTCCAGCACACTGGTCACACCCTGTTCAACCGATTCAGCATCGGCACCGGTGTAAATTGAATTTACTTTTACTGTTGGCGGAGCAATATCCGGAAGCATTTCAACTGGCAAAATAGGGATAGATATCAGTCCAGCAATGACAATCAACAAACTGCAAACTGTTGCTAAAACAGGTCGAGTAATAAAGTTGTTTGATGCAGACATCTATTCGCCTCAGTTTTTAACAGAAATAGGCATACCATGTCTCAATTTCAAAAGATTTGTTGTGATCACCTGCTCGCCAAGTTTGAGCCCTTTTGTAACTGCATAGCGCTGCTTCTGTAATTTTCCCAACGTCACAGGGGTCTGCAAAGCAAAACGTGTTGAGGGGGGTAACTTACGAAGTTTATCAAGAGAAACATTACCAGAAAAAGCTTCAAGCTCTTGGAAACTTCCCACTCGATAAACAAAGCTCTGGCCCGAAGTTTGTGTTACCGCAGCAAACGGAACAGACAACTCCTCTCTAGCATCCAATTGAACCCGCGTTCGCAAGCGCTGGCCATTTCGCAGCGATCCATTACCATTCTCAAAGGCTGCCTTCACTAGTAAGCCCTGGGTAGTTCTATTTACAGTCGGGCCCACAGAATTAATTTCACCAGTCGCCATCACATCTGACAATCCAGTCTTGCTGAGAAATACAGGCAAGCCAATCTTGATCCGATCAGAGAATGTGGCAGGCACCTCAACTCGAGCGAAAAGCCTGTTGTTTCTGATCAATTTAGTGAATGGATCACCAGAACGGATAACATCTCCAACCTTGACATCAACATCAGCCACAATCCCTGAAATTGGAGAACGCAAATTGCTATATGCAAGCGTTGCTTCTGTGGCTTTTACCTTTTCTCGAGAGGCGATGTACTGGGCCTTGTATTCATCTCGGTCCAATGCCGAAGCAGCTCCTTGAGGGACCAAAAATTCATATCGTTGCCAATTGAGTTTGTTCTTCTGCTCCTGAGCTTTGAAATCTGCCAATTCCGCACGGATCTGAGCTTGATCAAGCACAACCAACATCTGACCAGGCTGAACCTGATCACCCTGATCAATCTTTAACTCAATAATTCGACCAGAAGCTTGTGCAGCAAGATGCACCTCCTCCTTGGCCTCCAAGGTGCTCACCGTATCAATATCGTCCGTGAATTGAGCCGTCGTCACAGGGGTCTGGCTGACGGTAATCGGCGAGAAAGGTATTTTCGCCTTGCCACAGGCGCAAAGCAACAACACCGTAAAAACGACAAGAGCGCGCTGCTGATTCGGCACTAATGACTTGTTCAACAGCCTGATTATGGAAAGTTTCCAGCTCACAACAACAAGTCACCCCCTAGCGCAAGAATTGTCTACCAATGCCAGAGCTCATTGGATCAAGATCTGTTCACATACCAGGGAGATCAGGAGCTAAAGCGCCATGCACCACTAGCTGATCGCCTGCGCCCTAGAACCCTGGAGGAATTTGTTGGCCAGGGTTCGATCCTGGCGGAAGGACGTCTCCTACGCCGAGCCATTGCTGCCGATCGTGTAGGTAACTTGCTGCTACATGGTCCTCCAGGTGTTGGTAAAACCACCCTGGCCAGGATTATCGCTGGCCACACCCGTGCCAACTTCAGCAGCCTCAATGCTGTTCTGGCAGGAGTCAAAGACCTTCGCCAAGAAGTAGACGCAGCCAAGCAGCGGCTAGAGCGACATGGCTTACGCACCATTCTGTTCATCGACGAAGTACACCGCTTTAACAGTGCCCAACAAGATGCCCTGCTGCCCTGGGTAGAGAACGGCACCGTGACACTGATCGGTGCCACCACGGAAAACCCCTATTTCGAAGTCAACAAAGCGCTAGTAAGCCGCTCCAGGCTGTTCCGACTACAAGCCCTCGAGAGTGAAGATCTTCATCGCCTCCTGAAACACGCTCTTCAAGATTGCGAGCGGGGCTATGGCGATCGTCAGGTGATGCTCAGCACAGCAGCTGCAAACCATCTCGTCAATGTCGCCAACGGCGATGCTCGCAGTCTGCTCAATGCTCTCGAGCTCGCTGTGGAGAGCACCCGTCCCAATGAGCAGGGCTCAATCCATATCAACCTTGCCATCGCTGAAGAATCAATTCAGGAGCGGGCAGTTCTCTACGACAAGCATGGGGATGCCCATTTCGACACCATTAGTGCCTTCATCAAATCCCTACGAGGCTCAGATGCCGATGCAGCTCTGTTCTGGCTAGCGCGCATGGTGGAGGCTGGTGAAAACCCACGCTTCATCTTCAGACGCATGCTCATTGCCGCTGGAGAGGACATTGGCCTCGCTGATCCCCAGGCGATCGTGGTTATAGAAGCCTGTGCTGCAGCCTTCGAGCGAATCGGCCTACCGGAGGGTCTCTACCCCTTGGCACAAGCCACCCTTTACTTGGCCTGCGCCGAAAAAAGCAACAGTGTGCTGGGTTTCTTCGAAGCCCTGCGCACGGTGCGGGAGGCCCAGCATCAAGACGTCCCCAGCCATCTCCGCGATGCCCATCGTGACGGAGCAGCCTTTGGAGATGGTGTCGGCTACCGCTACCCGCATGCTTTTGCGGAACACTGGGTTTCACAGCAATATCTACCCACCTCCCTGCAAGGAGAAGTCTTCTGGCAACCGAGCCAAAAAGGCTGGGAAGGGCGCCGGCGCCTGCTCATGCTGGAACGAAGGGCAGCACAGCTCGCCGCAGCAAGCGAATCAGCCCAGGAGAACCCATTGCTCGTTAGCAGTGGTCCAGAAACACCTGAACTCGAGAGATGGGTGCAACGCCAGCTCAGCCAAGATGGAGAACGCCTAAACCACCTGCGCGAACGCCTCTGGTCTGGAGTGACTTGCCAACGCCACCATCGAGTTCTGATGATCGGCGGACACTCCTTGCTCTGGGCACTCGATCCGCTTCAAGCAGTGCCTGAAGGCGGTGTCACAATCCTCTGCGCAACAGCGCAAGATCAGGCGCGCCTAATAGCTCAACTCGATCTGCTCGACCCCATCATCCGCCCTGAACTGATCGATGGAAGCAGCGAAGCACTCCAAGACTTACCAGCAGAACATCAGTTCGAATGGATTGGGGGACGTCTCTCCAGCCAAGACATTGCAGTTAAAGAACAAAAGAAGCTTTGGAGCCTGATCAGCCAGCGATGCAACGATGAAACCGGCCTAAGGCTCCTGATCAGCCATGCAGACATCGGGCCGGCCGAGGCCCTACTGCAATTACTAGAGAGCAAAGGAGCCAATCCCGCGGAGAGGAATCTGCTAGCACCACTCATCGCTCGCGAAAAGATCTGGCTTGAAAGCCAGCGCCTCGATTCCCTCCTTGCACAAAACCTGAAGGAGTGCGGCTGGCAGCTGACCTGGGAGAGATGGGAGGAACTCCTGACTTTGCAGGTGGATGAGGGCCTTGAGCATCGCTGGCTCAGCGAAGGGCGACCCTACCGAGACCTAGTAGCGAACAATGCATCGTTAGAGGTTCTGGAAAACCTCAAGCTCATTCTCAAGCGCACGCGAGGACAACAACTACCCCAACGCCTGATCCATCAACGCATCATCGGCAGCCGCAGACTCCACTAACACTGCCACACCATCGGGAAGACCAACAGCAATAAAAAAAGCCCCGGCGATGCCGGGGCTTGAGAGTTGTGATCAAAAACGGATCACCAAAGGCCACGAATGGGCGACGAGCTGTAGGACGACAAGTCGTTAGAAGAAGTCTGACCTGTTGTCTTGCCGCCATAAATCCATCTGGGAGCAAGCTGATTGGCCTGCACACAAGCGGGAAGGAAAACGTACCAAGACAACAGGGAGGTGCACTGAGCGTCACCCTGGCACTTGCCATCTGCACAAACATTCTGACTGCCGTCAAAGGTGCCACAGGTGTCGGCAAGACGGAAAGCAACAGGCAGGTTTGCCATAATCCCCTGTGAAGAGATGCTGCCATCAGCAGAATCAGCAATGATGGCTGCACGAAGGCCCTGCACAGCCGTAGCGGTCATCTTCCAGTAAGGGAAGTAGCTCTTGGTCTGATTCTTAAGGAAGACAACCCCATCATCGGAGTAAAGGAAACGAGTCACGTCGATCACGTCGACGTCATAGGTTTTGGTCATACCCTGCTGAATTTCATCAGCAGACCAACCTGAGCGGTCAATTCCTTGATCAAGAGCCCGATCAAGATTAGTCTCACCAGTGCTCAAGAAAGTTTCAAAGTCGTTGGAGGTCGTGGTCCAAACAGCACCACCTGAGTTCCAGCGAACAGGTGAATTGGTACCTGCCTGCGCGGGGATCGCTAGGACCGACAAAGAGGCGCCGGCAAGCAAACCGGCAGCAAGACGAGTGAACACGGACGATTGAGAATAGATATCTAAATTAAACTAGCTGCTAAAGATAGATTCGCCAACACAGCGCATTGCCCTTTCCCAAAATCAAACTTTTGGCAGCACTTCAGGCCGTAATCAAACTGGTATTGAGCCAAGGCTGAAAGATCGAGGATCTCATCGTGCCCCAATAATCAAGCGGCCTAATCAAGTTGATGTCGCAATATTCAAATGTTTTTCAAAGGCAAAAATGCACTCCATCCATCAGGACAACGACCCAAAAAGGGTTGTTTCAACCTGGAAACATTGCCTCTGCAATGAAGTCTCTCGAGCCTAGTTCCGCTGCTGTCACGACGCACAATGGCTAAATAGGCTTCCTCACCATGTTGAGGAGCCAGCCACAACATAGTGAGGTTTTTTGATCGTTGCACATGTGCGATGAGAGGTTCTCCGACAGTCAGGCCCAGCTCATCCAACGACGAGGCAAACTCACCCCAATAGAAACGTGTCATCTGAGCTCGGGTGAAAGACAACAACAACGCTTCGGCCTCGCTGCGCAGGTTGAGAGTGGCCTCCCGTTGTGCCAAGCGAGACGTCACATCTTCACCACTCGACCAAGTTCCAGAAGCCATGAGCGCCTGCTCCTGATGCATCCCCAACAAACCCATCACTGCCAAAAGGGCTGCGGCTACAAGCGATGGGGCTTTCTGTGAGCTCAGCATGCCGAACATGAGCGTCTCAACAATGACCCTCAAACTAAGCAGAGCATTGGGGAATTAGACATCGCACTTAAATCACTCACCACCGCCATGCTCCAAATGTTGTGATTAATTCGATGCACATCGACCTGATGCCCCAATAGCTCATGAACAGCAAACGCAGAGTCGACCCCACAACGCCAATGAATCAGATCCGCCGACAGGCTGCCCCGCTGCCATTTAATCGCTGCTTCTTTAATTAGCCATTGCTCAAGCACGGCATCCCGCAAAGCCTCACCCCGCAAATGGCAGAGAGCTGACTGATCGTCAGCACAGAAATAACGACGTGCAAGCAACTCCGCAGCAATAGGACGGTCACTACGCTCCAAATCCACCCCGACCCGTTGAGGAGACCAACCCACCAGCAGTGCATCTTGACAGTGACTGAAGCTGATGTATCCCCAGCCATTTGCCAGCTCTGGAGGTTTGCCTGGAGGGGCCTGCAATGGAATCTCAAGTGCAGACACTTGCCAGAGGTCAGCGAGGGCATCACGTACATAGCCACGAGACTGTCTGAACTGCCTTGATCTCCGCGCAGACAATCGCCCAGCCCATTGGTCCTCCTCCGGACTGATAGGCATCAAGGGAGCCTGCATCGGAAATAACCACAACGCCAGTACGCTTCGGCTATTGAGTTGAAGCGGCATCAATGACCCTGCAGATTGGTAATCCAGCACCAGATTTCAATCTCCCCAATCAGGATGGCACCCTCGTTCAGCTGGCATCACTAAGAGGTCAACGGGTTGTGATCTACTTCTATCCGAAGGACGACACCCCTGGATGCACGAAGGAAGCCTGCAATTTCCGCGACCAATGGGAACGCTTCGAGGCCAATGACATCAAGGTGCTTGGTATCAGCAAAGACGGTGCTACATCCCACACCAAATTCATCAACAAGTATCAGATTCCTTTCACCCTTCTTAGCGACGCGGAACCCTGCCCAGTGGCCAGCTCCTACGAAAGCTATGGGCTCAAAAAATTCATGGGACGCGAATACATGGGCATGATGCGCCATAGCTTTGTCGTCGATCCAAAGGGCAATCTGGAACTGATTTATCTAAAGGTGAAAGCCGCAACCATGGCCGATCAAATCCTCAAAGACTTGGGGCTCGACTAATCCGATCGTGCACGTCAACCATCCCCTCCAAGACAAGATTCGGATGATGCACCACATCAAGACCCCTCTGACTGAGTGCTTCCTGAAGAACCGAGGCATCACCTCCACATAACCAAAGCGGTAGTGCAGCCTCACGCTGAGCCTCTAGAAGAGTGCCAAGCAGTGCCTGGAGGCTGCCCCGACGCATGGCCTCGGCCGTGGCGAAAGGAAATGGTTCAGCACTAACTGAGCCAATGCCTGGATCAATCAGACCTTGGGTCCCCTGCGCCATGGCACGTAGCTGCAGACGTAAACCCGGCACCAACTGTCCACCAGCAAAATCACCAGCGGCCGTCACTCGCGTCAAGCTCAACACTGTGCCGGCATCGGCCACAAGCAGGCCTGAAGACGACATCCCACTGGTGTGAGCTCTTCTCAACGCACCCCAGGCCGCCAAAGCTCGATCAATGCCGAGCCATGCAGGCATTCGGGTTAAGGGCACATCCCCCAACCCCAAGCGCCGGTTCGGATCCAAGGCAACTCCCGCAGGGATCGGACCAACAGCAGCCCATGCCAAAAGAGGGGCCTCAAGCGTTTGAAGCTTGAGCGGATTGGGAACGCTATGGCAAAACTGCCATTCATCAGCCTGATACTCAGCCCAATGCCAGCGACTGTTGCCAATCAAGAGGCAATGCCTAACAACCTCCACCTTTAGATGCCTTCGCCCAACACACCTGGGAGGTGAAGGCCGCATTCCTGCTTAAGACCTCCAAAGCGTGTCTCCCGTCCAGACGCCTCCCCCCCATCGGGAGCACTGGAATGCCAATCGCCGACCGTGGAGTAACCCTTTTCAAACAGAGGATGCTGCGGCAACTGATGCTCCTGCATGTAATAGAAAACCTCCTTGGGAGTCCAGTCGAGTAAAGGCCTCAATGAAAGGCGATTACGAATCAGATCCAAAAAAGCCATTGAGCGCCGATAGTCGGTCTGATCACTGCGCACACCACTGGCCCAGCAATGCACATGGAGATCATCCAGAGCCTGCTCGAGGGGCTCCACCTTGCGAATACGGTGATATGTCTCCAGATCCTTCACCGAACCTGTCTCCCAGAGCCGGCCATAGATAGCCTCCATCCGAGCGGGAGACATTGGGCTTTGAACCACCTTTAAATCCAACCCAAGCTGACGCGTGAGCTGATCCGCATAGGAATAGGTCTCTGCTGGTAGATAGCCCGTATCCACCCAGACCACAGGGACCACCGAACCACCATCAAGACCATGGAGCATGTGCAGCAGAACAGCTGATTGAATGCCGAAGCTCGTTGTAAGAACAAAGCCTTGACCAAACTGTTTCAGTGCCCACTCAAGACGCTTCTGGGCAGAAAGATTGGCAAGGTGTATCCGTGCATCTTCCAGAGGCATCTCGAGAGTCGAGGCAACCTGCACACTCGGAGATTGGCCTGCCGCAGTAGACGTGGCAATGGAAACCGTATCAATGGAGCCATCAGTCATCTCCCCATTCTCCAATGTCGCCGTCCACAACAGAGTGTTTAAGGTTCGAGAATCATCCCAGGCTCATCGCGCATGATCCCCAACCGGTCAAACGCCAATGCCGTGGTGGTTGTCGGAGGCGGATTTGCAGGGCTAACGACCGCGCTCGCTCTCAGCCACTGCCAACCTCGCCCCCCCATCGTGCTGATTGAACCGCGCCAGCGGTTCGTCTTTCTCCCCTTGCTTTACGAACTCTTGAGTGGAGAGCTTCAGGCTTGGGAAGTCGCACCTCCTTATCACTCTCTACTCAGTCACCGCGGTATTGCCCTTCTCGAAGACCGGGTTGAAAGCATCGACACCAAAGCAAAAACGGTCACCACCAGCTCAGGACTCAAGCTCAACTACGCACAACTAGTACTCAGCACTGGCTCAACTCCAACAGATTTCGACATTCCCGGGGTCCGTAAACACGCCCTGATGTTTCACCGTCTAAACGACGTTGACGTGCTGCGACAACGAATTAAAGAACTTCAATTACGTAGAAATCCTCGTCAGGGCCTTGTGATTGTTGGAGCGGGACCAACTGGCGTGGAACTGGCCTGCAAGCTGGCAGATCTCCTTGACGGTGCTGCTGAACTCCACCTCATTGAGCTTGGCGAAAGGGTTCTGCCCAGTGCGAAAGCCTTCAACCAAGAACAAGCCGAGCGAGCACTCAGCAAACGTGGTGTTCACGTTCATTTGCGCACGCAAGTTCGAGCCATCTCGACAGACCAGGTTGAACTCCTAAGCAAACAAAAAGAACCTGCCATCAGTTCAGCAATAACGCACAGTGGTCTTGTTTGGACAGCCGGCACAAGAGCAGTCATACCAGCACTCAGCCCCGACTTTGTCCTTACCGAAGCAAGACTGCCTATCGATTCGTGCCTACAAGTGATAGGACTCAGTGATGTGCTTGGCCTTGGCGATGCCACTTACAACAAAGACCACTCCTGGCCGTCCACAGCCCAGGTCGCACTTCAACAAGGTGAGCTCGCGGCTCGAAACGTGATGGCACTACGAGCAAGCAGTCCTCTCCAGCCTTTTGAATTTAAGGATTTTGGCGAAATGCTCAGCCTGGGAGTAGGAGAAGCCTCCCTCACCGGCATGGGTTTCACACTCGCAGGTCCTCTGGCTTTCCAAATTCGCCGGGGTGCCTATCTAACAAAACTACCTGGATTGTCTCTAGGCCTGCGCTCAGGCGGGGCCTGGTTGCTCGGACATTGAAACAAGCCCACCTCGCTGGCCGCACCAAGGGACTACGCCCTTCACAACAAAGACAATTAGAACGCCTCAGTCACCGCCGGCATCCCGAAAGGGAAGGCGCCGATCAGCTAACTCTAGAACGGCTAGCTGAACAGGTGATTGAGCTATGCCAACCACTCCATTTAGTGCTTGATAGCCGTGGATTGTGCCGCCTTCTTTGGGTCGGTCCTCTCGATGGATCCGGCCAACTTCTCGCCCATCTTCCTGAATCACCCCGTCGCAAGAGCGCTGGATGGCGCTTAATCAGCTGCTCTCTAACGCTTCAGCGAAACAACCTCAGGCCAGAACAACATGATGCAATCGTGGCACTCGATCTAGCACCGAACTCCTGGCTACGTTTTGCCCCCACAGCAGATCGAGGAGGTCGCAGGATTGCTGCCCTCTGGCAACCAGACCCAAAGGAGATCTCGGGATGGAGCTTGATCGAAGCCAACGGACTAAGCGAGCTCTGCCAACACAGCCAAGGATCAACCGCCAAGCCAGAAGTCAACCCCCTACCGTCAAAGGACAGTAGGGAACGGGTCCTACTACTGACCCTTACGGGACCAGAGCAAAGCCGCAGCGAACGCGACCTTGCTGAGCTCGAGGGGTTGGTACGCAGTGCAGGGGGGCATCCTGTAGCAGTTGTGCGACAAAAGCAGGGGGCTCCTAATCCTCAGACCCTCTGGGGCAAGGGGAAACTACAAGAGACCGCCTTGGAAGTTCGGCGACATAGCGCTTCTCTAGTGATCACAGACCGTGAGCTCAATCCTGTTCAGGTCAGGAATCTGGAGCGCTATCTCGACTGCCCTGTCATGGATCGCAGTGAATTAATCCTAGACATCTTTGCCCAGCGCGCCTCTAGTGCAGCAGGCCGCCTTCAAGTGGAACTAGCCCAACTTCGCTATCGCATGCCAAGGCTAATGGGGCGAGGTCGCAGCCTATCCCGTCAGGGAGGTGGCATCGGCACACGCGGGCCCGGCGAGACCCAACTCGAGAAAGACCGGCGGGCGATTACAAGGCGCATCGAGCACTTGTTACGTGAGGTACGGCAACTGCAAAACCATCGCGCCCGACTACGCAACCGCAGGGAAGGTCTGCCAAGGGTTGCACTCGTGGGTTATACCAATGCAGGGAAATCATCCCTACTCAATGCTCTCTGCAGTCGAAACGAGCACAGCAAAGTGCTGGCAGAGAACAAACTGTTTGCAACCTTGGATCCAACCACCCGACGATTATTGATTCCTCAGACAGGTGGAAAACCCCTCGAGCTTCTTATCACAGACACTGTGGGCTTCATCCGTGAACTGCCAGCGCCATTAGTGGAAGCCTTTCGGGCCACTCTGGAGGAAACTCTTGAAGCCGATCTCCTCCTAGTGGTTGTGGACTTGTCAGACACAGACTGGCAAGCCCAACTGGACACAGTGCATCAGTTGCTTAATTCCCTTGGCGCAGAATCAATCCGGCAGGTGATAGCCAATCAAATTGATCGCTGTGATAGCAGTGCACTTGAGACAATCCGCAGCATCGACCCGAAGGTGATTTATCTCTCCGCGGCCTCAGGTGCCGGGCTGCAAGGACTCAAACACTGGCTGAAGGACCAATTCTGGGGTCACAGAGCAGAATCGGCCCCTCTGCATTCTGTAAATACCTAACTATGGCTGTGCTGAGCACCGCTATTCAAAACCCCCAAGCCCTCATCACCCTGGCGGTGTTGTTGCTGGCGGTGGTGCTCTTCATCAGCGGTGCCCTTGCACCTGAACTCACTGGCCTGCTGAGCATGGCACTGCTGATGGCCACAGGTGTCCTAACTCCCCAACAAGCCCTGGCTGGATTTGGCAGGCCTGCCCTGATTACGCTAATGGGCCTGTTCGCCGTCTCTGCAGCCTTATTCCGCAGTGGTGCCCTGGATCGCGTGCGCGAACTGATCGCATCCGAGCGCATTCGCAGCCCACGCCGGTTGATTGCCTTGTTAGGCCTAGTGGTCGCTCCCATTTCGAGTGTCCTCCCCAACACACCCGTCGTCGCCTCGTTGCTACCTGTCATCGAAGCCTGGTGTCATCGACGCCGGATCTCTCCGTCCAAGGTTCTGCTGCCACTATCATTCGCAGCGCTTTTCGGCAGCACACTCACACTGCTGGGGAGTTCAGTGAATCTGCTGGTCAGTGACATCAGCGAGCAACTGGGCAATGGATCTCTAGAACTGTTCAGCTTCACAGCCATCGGCGTGCCGATCTGGCTCGCCGGAACCACCTATCTCATGCTTGCCCCTCAGGCCCTGTTGCCAGACCGTGGCAGCAACAGCGATGAACTAGGAGACAACAAAGACCAGACCGGTTACTTCACAGAGGTCACCATCCCTCAGAACTCGCAACTGGTAGGACAATCCCTACACAACAGTCGTTTACAACGTCGTTTTGATGTAGACGTGCTGGAACTGCAAAGAGGTCGAGAACGACTCCTACCGCCCCTGGCTGATCGCAGACTGGAACCTGGCGACCGACTGCTTCTCAGGGTCACCCGCGCAGACCTACTTCGTCTCCAACAAGAACACAACGTACAGCTAGCAACAAGAGAGTCGATCGCTCCGTCCTCACTGTCCCCATCTGGCCTGGGCGAAGGGCAAAGAACTGTGGAAGTCCTCCTACCGGCAGGTTCAACTTTGGCTGGTGCAAGTCTGCGTGAACTGCGATTTCGGCAACGCCACAACGCCACAGTTCTTGCTCTGAGGCGTGGTCAGCAAACAGTGCAAGAGCGTCTTGGACAAGCTGTTCTACGCGAAGGCGATGTCTTACTGCTGCAAGCCCCACTGGACTCCATTCGCGGCCTACAAGCCAGCAATGATTTGCTGGTCCTTGATCAACTGGAAAACGACCTGCCCACAGTGCGCCGCAAACCACTGACCATCGCCATTGCTTTGGCCATGCTGATCATGCCGACAGTGACTGCCCTGCCACTGGTGGCAGCGGTCCTCCTTGCTGCAGTCGCGATGGTGGCAGGAGGATGCCTTCGCCCAGGGGAACTTCAGCGATCAATTCGTCTCGATGTGATTCTGCTGCTGGGGTCGCTCTCCAGCTTCAGCGTGGCAATGCAGAAAACTGGCCTGGCAGATGCTCTGGCAAGCAGCTTTGAAACCTTGCTGAATGACTGGTCCAACTACTTAGCTTTACTAGTCATCTTTCTGGTCACCACGCTCCTCACCCAGGTGATGAGCCCAGCCGCATCCGTTGCACTACTTGTCCCAGTGGCCATCCAACTCGCACCTGGACTAGACCTTCTACCCAATGCACTGGTCTTCACCGTGCTATTTGGTGCAAGCCAGTCTTTTCTGACCCCAATGGGGCATCAGACAAACCTGATGGTGTTCGGTCCTGGGCGTTATCGATTTCTGGATGTAACCCGTTACGGAGCTGGCCTAACAGCCCTGATGACCGTGATGGTTCCTGGGCTGATCCTTTGGCATTTCGGCGGATCTTGAATACAGCAGAACTGTGCCACCATTTGCAGAATCTGGTTCTATCCATCTGGGGAGAATCCTCAGGACAACCTTTGACTCTCGTCGCGATAAAGCGGAAACCCATCGGTGCCATTTCCTAAAGCCGTCCATCGCACACAGGATTTGTACCGTCGCCTAACGGTTCCTCAATTCACTGTGGTCACAGGTTTGCTGGTGATCATCGCTGGGACTCTAATTCTCGCCACTCCGGTCTGCTCTAACGCCAAGGTGGGCTTGTGGGAAGCATTTTTCACGGCGACCTCAGCAGTGACCGTGACTGGACTTTGCATTATTGATATCGGCCAAGATCTAACCAACGTCGGCCAGGGGGTTCTTGCAGCGATGATCCTTGCAGGTGGCCTTGGGCTGATGGCTATCACCACCTTCTTACAAGGTTTTGTGGTTCGCGGAACTGAACTGAGATGCAGGCTTGATCGAGGCAAAACCCTCGATGAATTCGGAGTTGGCGGCGTAGGCACGACTTTTCGAGGCATTGCCCTCACCGCAACAGTGCTGATCCTGATTGGCGCGATCGTGCTCTACATCTTTGGCTTCAATGACATCACCAACCATGGAGAGCGACTGTGGGCTGCACTTTTTCACAGCATCTCTGCCTACAACAACGCCGGCTTCGGCCTATGGTCTGACAGCCTGGAGCACTACCGCAGCAATGCGGTAGTCAATATCGTGATCATCGTCCTGATCGTTCTTGGTGGACTGGGATGGAGAGTCACCAGCGATCTCTGGAGCAATCGCAAACAACTACAACGCCGCAACCTCAGTCTGCATACCCGTCTGGTCATTCGCACATCCCTGATCCTGATCCTGATCGGAACCGTGGGGCTAGTGATCACTGAATCACTAAGCCAAGACCACTTCCTCTCAAGCATCGGTTGGTCTGAGCGACTGATGAGCTCGCTATTCGGCTCTATCAGTGCCAGAACCGCTGGATTTACCACCGTGAACCTCTCTCTCGAGAGCATTTCCGATTCAGGGCTACTTCTGCTAATGGCACTGATGTTCATTGGAGCTAGTCCCGGAGGTACTGGCGGTGGCATCAAAACAACCACCCTGGCCGCCTTAATGGCCGCCACCCGTTCAACCCTGCGTGGCCAAGACGATGTCGTCATCCGTAATCGTCAGATTTCCGACAAGGTGGTCTTGAAAGCCGTCGGCATCACAGTGGCATCCCTGCTTTTCGTGCTTGTGATGGCCTTATTGCTGGGTATGTCCAGCAGCCTGAATGGAGAGCAAGCCTTCACCTTTCTAGAAATGTTATTCACATGCATTTCAGCCTTTGCCACTGTGGGGTTCGATGTTGGCGTCACCCAGAATTTGAGTCATTTCGGACAACTCGTGCTGATCGTCGGCATGTTTGTCGGACGACTCGGCATCCTTCTGCTACTCAGCGCAATCTGGGAAGCCGTCAACAAAGATCGGCTCCACCGTCAAAATCGCATCGGCTATCCGCGAGAAGATCTTTATGTCTGAACTTTGGTTTGCTGAGAAAACACAATGAAAGAGTGGTGGAACTGGTCACCCCAACAAGGCACCCCTCAGCTTGGCTTTGCGGTAGTGGGAGTAGGGCGCTTCGGGAGCGCCGTCTGTCGTGAACTCATGCAAAACGGTGCAGACGTGCTGGCGGTTGACCGTTCAGAACGATCTATCGAAGAGCTGCGACAACTGGAGCCGTCGATCGAAGCAAGAGTTGTGGACTGCACTGACGAGGAATCGATGCGAGAAGCAGGTGTGCTCGAAATGGGCACCGTTGTCGTGGGCATCAGCGAACCGATCGAAGCAAGCATCACAACCACGCTGATTGCCAAGGACAGCGAGGGCAGCAAAGTGCAACAGGTGATTGCCCGAGCCACCAGTGACCTACACGAAAAGATGTTGAAGCGGGTTGGCGCTGATCGGGTGGTGTTCCCCTCGAGGATGCAGGGGGAGCGGCTAGGTCTTGAATTAGTGCGGCCCAACCTGATGGAACGCTTGGAACTTGATGACCAAACCTGCATCGAAGAAATCAAAGTTCCCGATCTGTTTGTTGGACATTCGCTACGAGATCTCAACCTACGCAAGAACTACCTGGTAAACGTTCTGGCAGCTGGACCAACCAAGGGACTGCACGTCAACCCTCCCGCAACGTATGTGCTCGAAAAAGAGCATGTGCTTGTCGTCATGGGATTGGTTGACGACCTCAAGAAACTTCCCAAAACCTGACTTCAATGCGCGTACTGGGGCTGATGAGCGGCACCAGTGCTGATGGTGTTGATGCAGTACTCGCTGAGTTCAGTGGTTCACCATCTGAACCAAAATGGTCGCTACTAAATCTTGTCTGCATCCCCTACCCAGAGGATCTTCGCCAAACAGTTGTCAACGCAGGACAAGGCATCAAACTCAATAGCCGTGAATGGCTCGAGCTATCTGAGTCCATCACCGAGGTTCATGCTCAAGCAGCTCTGGCCTGTGACCCCAGCGCACAAGCTGAGCTCGTGGGTTCTCATGGTCAGACTGTTTGGCATCGTCCTCCTCAGAAGAATCATCGCGGCGCCAGCTGGCAAATCCTGCAAGCCCCTCTACTGGCTGAACTGCTCAAGCGCCCTGTTGTTCATGACTTCCGAGCCGCAGACCTGGCACTAGGAGGCCAGGGAGCACCTTTGGTACCTATGGCTGATGCCGCACTGCTAGGTCGAGTAGGGGGCTGGCGTGGGGTGCTCAATCTTGGAGGGATTGCCAATCTCACCCTGATTCCTCCCCGGAGTGGTCCGGATCGCCTTGCTTCAGTTATGGGCTGGGATTGCGGCCCAGCCAACAGCCTGATAGATCTTGCTGTTGAACAGATCAGCAAAGGCAAGCTTGCCTTTGATCATGATGGAATCATCGCTGCCAGTGGACATCCGCATACGACCACGATCGAACGCTGGCTGAAGGAAACCTTCTTCCAACTCCCTCCTCCCAAATCAACAGGCCGGGAGCAATTTGGGCTTGCCGATCTAGAGCAGCGCCTCAAGGAACTCCCCAAGATGTCGAGGGCCAATCGTGTCGCCACATTGACCGCTTTCAGCGCAGCCGTTGTGGCACAGGATCTGGACAATCTTCACCTTAGAAATCTGGTTCGCCCCCTGGAACTCATTGTTGCTGGTGGTGGAAGCCGAAATCCTGTGCTGATGAACGAACTCAGACAACGCTGCCGTGGCGTGCGACTCCTCAATAGCGATGAGCTAGGCCTCAGCGCTGAAGCCCGAGAAGGTCTTGCCTTTGCATTACTTGCCTGGTGGCATTGCCTCCAGTACCCAGGCAACGCTCCGGCCATAACAGGGGCCAAGCGTGCGGCAGTTCTTGGTGTGAGAGCTGATCCAGCTTGATTCGCCAAGCAGTTCATTGAAGAACTACGAAGACCACCAAACTCAAGAGGGACGATAGAGGCGGAGACGGCGCGGAGCGCCTCTTAAACGCCTGGGCTGTTGAGCTTCAAGAGCCGATCGAAAGCCTTCTGTACTCGCTAACGATGGAGCTGAAACGACCGAACTCTGCTCCTGCTCGTAACGCTGAATACCCTGCTGAATAAGCACTTTGGCCATATTGCTAACGGTGCGGGACTCAAGCTCGGCAAGAGCTGTTAGGCGCACACAAAGCTCTTCAGGCAACACAACCTGGACTCTCGGAGACTTGGGCTTCCCACTGGATGAGGTTTGACGGGTAGCCACGACCCTAAAAAAGTAAGTCCTACTTACAAGTGTACAGAGGTGTGCAAGGATAGTATCCAGCACTATGCTGAGAACACAGTTCGGAATGGTCTATTCCGATGACCCAGTTCAACAATTCCATGGCCCGTCGAAATACCCAATGCTTTTTCAGCCCTAAAGCTCAAGTACCCCCCTCATTCGACTAACAACCAGACATCAGGATTGCCCCATGGACAAACCCACACTTCCAACTTCAACTCGCTTCAATCCACCTCAACAAGCCAACAGCCCTATCAATCCAAACAGCCCTATCAAATCAAGCAAGGGTCGGCGTTTAAGCCGAAGCCAAGAAAATAGCGATGTGCTGGTATCAGCTGTAATTAGCAGCTATCTGCTCACACATCTCCATCAAGTCTTGCAAAGGGCGGAATACGGCGCCGCTCAGGACGGACGCGAATCCCAGGCCAAAAATTTCGCCCAACTGCGCAAAGTCCTCTGCATGGATGCCCGCAGCATGAAAGACGCATCAGCAACAGGCATGACAGAAGTTGATGTAGAGCAAGCAGCATGAACCAAGAATCAGGTCAAATCACTTCAGGCTGAATACAGTTGCAACAGACACTTCCCTTCTGATGAGCAGCAACGCTGCAGTGCTCTACGAACGTATTCAGAACGATCCCGAACACACCAAAGCCCTATTTCGCCAGGCACTCCAAGATCCTCAGGGAGCCTTGAAGGCAATCTGCGATCTGGGGCACAGCATGGGACTCCCTGTCACGCTTGACGAAGTAAAAGCGCACTTGGCCAGCCTCGATGACGCTGACACCAAGCAATGGCTCATCAAGGCACGGGGGGGGCTTTAAGACCAGGCTCTAATTCACGCGAGCGACTTTCTTCTACTTGTGAGGGATTGACGTTTTGCATGCCTCGACGGTCGTAACCGCCACCCCCTGCCAAACTCCAAAAAAACCAGTAACTAGGGATCGCTAGGCCAGCAGCAAGCACAACAGCCGTAATTTGTTCGAATTTCACCATGGCCGGTGATCCGGAATGGATATCCTCCAGTCTGCCCGTATACGAAGCGGGATGATGTTCTTGCGGTTGCTTTCCCTCGGTGCTGCGACTTGAGCACGTCAACAAGGTCTACCCCACGCATGAAGTCCTCAAGGATGTCACCTGGGAAATCAAGCCCGGAGACCGAATCGGACTGGTAGGTGTCAATGGGGCTGGCAAATCCACACAGCTCAAATTAATCGCGGGACTCGAAGAAGCCAGCAGTGGCCAGATTGTGCGCCAGGGGAACCCACGCATCGCCTACTTACAACAAGAGTTTGATGTTGATCCCTGCCGCACAGTGCGAGAAGAGCTCTTTCAAGCCTTTGGTGAGGCCGCTGCCGTTGTCCATCAACAGCGACTCGTAGAAACCGCCATGGCTACAAAGCGGGCTGCAGAAGACAGCGTTTTTCTCGACAGCCTGATCAAAGACCTAAGCCGTTTACAGAATTGCTTTGAAGCCCTACACGGCTATGAGCTTGAGGCTCGAATCGAAAAACTACTACCAACACTCCATTTCACATCAGATGGGGCCGATCAACGGGTAGGGGACTATTCCGGGGGATGGCAAATGCGAATTGCTCTCGGCAAGATCCTTCTTCAAGATCCTGATCTGCTCCTGCTCGACGAGCCCACAAACCATCTGGACGTAGACACCATCCAGTGGTTGGAGGACTATCTGCTCAAACAGACCGCCGCCATGGTTGTGATCAGCCACGACCGGACGTTCCTCGATCGGATCTGTACCCAAATCGTGATTACTGAGAGAGGCATTTCGCGCACCTATCTCGGTAACTACACAGCACATCTTGAGCAGAAGGCACTCGAAGAGGAAGCAACTCAAGCTGCGTTTGAACGCCAGCAGAAAGATCTCGCCGCCCAACAGGCCTATGTCGATCGATTCAGGGCAAGTGCCACGCGCAGCACCCAAGCCAAAAGCCGAGAGAAACTCCTCGAGAAAGTAGAGCGAATCGAAGCTCCAGTTAAGAGTGTCAGCGGCCCGAGCTTTCGCTTCCCAGATGCTCCACGATCCGGCCGACAGGTGGCTCTGATCGAAGACCTCAGCCACAGCTACGGAGACAAGATTCTCTTCCTCGGCGCCCATCTGGAGGTGGAACCCGGCGATCGGATTGCTTTCATAGGCCCCAACGGCGCAGGCAAATCCACTCTGCTGCGTCTGATCATGGGCTTGGAAGTTGCCGATGACGGCAGGGCTTCCCTCGGAGAACACAACGTGATAGCTGGCTATTTCGAACAGAACCAAGCAGAAGCTCTGGATCTGCAGAAAACCGTCATCGACACAATGTTTGAAGCCGTCCCGGACTGGACCCAAACCCAGGTGCGCTCTCTACTCGGCAGTTTCTGCTTGAGTAATGATGCTGTTTTCAAAAACGTCGAAAATCTAAGTGGTGGAGAAAAGGCTCGCTTAGCCCTAGCCCTAATGCTGGTCAAACCCTGCAATTTGCTGGTACTCGACGAACCAACAAACCACCTCGACATCCCTGCCAAACAGATGCTGGAGGACGCACTGCAGGCTTACGAAGGCGCCGCCCTGCTGGTCTCTCATGATCGCTACTTCATTTCCCGTGTAGCCAATCGCATCGTAGAATTACGCGATGGCGAACTGATCCTTTACCGAGGCAACTACGCTTATTTCCAGGAAAAAAAATCAGAGGAACAAGCCGCAGCCGCTGCGGCAATGGCCCTGGCAGAAAAAGAAGTCAAGCGCTTAGCCAATCGCGATCGCCAAAGAAAGCGTCAAGCCAGAAAAAAAGGCGCGGCTTAAACCCAAAATCTATCCGTTTGGCAAAAAAACTTTAAAGAAGGTTAGGCAGGAAGACTCATTTTCCTTTGAGCACAGCAAATATGTGCATAAGCTGACTTCACAGCCATGTGTACTTGATGACAAGCGTCCCTACCCAACGTGCCGAAGACCTTCATATCTCCAAATCGACTAGCGACGCAAACCATGAGCACGAGCAAACTTGGGATGCCGTTGAGACCTACTTCGAATGCATAACCACCTGCTCGCTGGATGACGGTGAATGCATCACCCGTTGCGTGGAGCAGTTACGAGACACTGACGAATGAATAGCTTCTAGCCCCAGCCGCAAAATGAGATTGCATCACTCCCGCTCATGGGCTGAACATGTCTTAGATCCTTTTGTAGAACCTGAGACTGGACTAGTCGGGAGTAGTGCACATAACAACAGGGTCAAGGTGCCTGCATCGCCGTCAGCTCCACTGGTGTAACCGCCAGCTCAATCCGACTGTCGCCCCGGATTAATCCAAAAGTGATTGGTCGCCCAACTCCATGACGATCAATCGCGCTCACGACCTCAGCAGGCCCATCAATCGGTAACCCTTCCACCGAAAAGATCACATCATCAACCTTCAACCCGGCACGCGCTGCAGGCCCGCCCGGCACCAAGGAACGAATCACAGCACCAGGAGAGTTGGCTTCCCCAGAACGAACAGATGGCACCGGCGAGAGACCTACACCCACCATCGGATGACTGGCCCGTCCTCGCTCCACCAGCTGCTGGGCGATGGTCCTAGCCCGATTAATAGGAATAGCAAAACCCAGCCCAGCTCCTGGTCCAGAGCGAACGAGTGTATTGATACCCACCACATTGCCCTCAGAATTCAACAGCGGTCCTCCTGAGTTGCCTGGATTGATAGCAGCATCGGTCTGAATTAAATCCAACCGCTTGCCAGAGATCCCTAGCTGAGAGACGTTGCGGTTGAGGTTGCTGACGATTCCCAACGTCACCGTATTTTCAAGGCCAAAGGGGTTGCCAACAGCTATGGCCCAATCCCCGACCCGAAGCTGGTCCGAGTCTCCCAATGGGGCTGTGGGCCAAGGCCCCGAGCCATCCAACTGCACTACAGCCAGATCTGTAATCTTGTCCTGACCAACCAGTCGCCCAGGCACCCTTCGACCATCTGGCAATCCCACCATCAGCTGATCAGTCTTCTCCACGACATGAGCATTGGTGAGAACCAATCCTTCCGCCGAAAAAATCACACCACTTCCCTGCCCTCGTTCTATCCGCGAGCGGGGAGCGACTCTGCCAGGCAAACCAAAGAAATGTTGGAACAGCGGGTCTGCTAATAGCCCCTGAGGCAGACCAGCCATGCCCATAGAACGGACCGTCCGACTCGTCTCAAGAGTCACCACAGCAGGGCCGCTGCGAGCCACGGCATCCGCTACAAACGACTGCTTGGATAAGGATGTCGCGGCTGATGCCGCCTGCAGCGGTTGAGGGGAAAGTCCCGACAACACAGGCAGACAAACCAATCCAGTGCCAAGCAGAAGACCACCACGGAAAACCCTGCTCAAACCTGAAGATTGGCTGGATAACCGCAGCTCTGCGGAGGATTCCTCAAGTAACGCAGACATTGGCCAAACGACAATCAATTCATGACTTTGACCGTAGACAGAGCTCTCTCAAACAACAGTGTCAATCCTTGACAGAGCTGTGACCAAATACGCCTGAGCTCGTCTTCATGAAGCTTCATCCCCCCACGGAACAGCTCAACAAGCTCCAAACTGAATGAACTGTTGCAACAAATCCTGGGCGCTAATCCGCCCTTAGCCTGAGTTTCGTGAAGTTTGAAAGGCCTGAGCTTTGCCAGAGCCTCGTGATTAGCACGATCATTCAAAGGCAAGCAATGATGAACGCAACGTGGCGACCACCCAATCGCCTTTATCGCAAACCATGAAGCCATCATGGAGAACCCCTTGTTCCCGATCCTTTACGGCGCTGCCTTCCTGATCCTGCTGTGGCAAGCCTTCCGCGTGATGGGGAAGGGTTTCGGCGCCGCCCAGCAACCCATACGTAGCCAACCAATTAGGAAGAACTCACAAAGTGATCGCACCGGTTTGGTGACCGTTCACCCTGAATTACTAGACCAGGAAGGCCGCCTCACAGAAGAAGAGCTCCTCACAGTTCGTTTCTCAGGAGACAACGAGCCACCCCAGTCAACAGAAACTCCTGCTGAATAAATTAGAAAGTCAGTGTCAAAGGCTGGCACTGGATTGGACTCGATTGGGGAAGCCCTGGTGGATCAAAGAACGCGCATCGTGGCTGCAGTCATCAAAGCAGTGAAGTTGCCTCCGCGGTTTCGACTGCGGCTGGTCAAAGAAGATCCCGTTCGGCTTGAACTAAGCCTCACCCCTGCTTACGGCAAACAGCCGATCCAAGTGGGATTGGTCGAGTCTCTTGACCTGGTAGCTAGGCGCGATCGAGAAGGACGCATCCCTAGAGACTTGCAGGGGACATGGGATTGGACGGTCCGACACGGCGACGTAAGCACCGGGGGATGGAATCCCTTTCTCAAGGAAGCACTACAAACCATGTTTGAAACAGGGCTACCAGCCATCGTTTACGAAGAACTGACAGGCGAGGACTATCACCCCGTTGACGGTACCCGCCACGTGCGCTGACTGTGAAGGATGTGAAGCCCTGCGAACTACAAGGGCTACAAACAGGGACAAGGGGCTAGACCAGTACAGTTCCGGCTCTTAAGGTTTTCTTCATGAGCAGCCTGCAGCTTTCGACGGCGCCTTTAGTGAGGCTTCTCTTTGCAATAGGAGCCCTAAGCAGTCTGATGCTGCTAGCTCTTCTCAATCTGATCAGCTAACTCTTTCTTTGCAGCTTGGGAGATCTCCCGATCGACTCGCTGCTAACGCAGCTCTGCCACAGCCTTACTGCAAGTGCCACAGTGCTGCTGCAAGCGCCACCAGGGGCAGGGAAAACCACCAGAGTGCCGCTTGCGCTTTTGGGTGCCCTTGATGGTCACACCCCTCTTCCAGGCAGAATCTGGATGCTGGAACCACGACGATTAGCTGTCAAAGCAGCAGCCTCGCGACTAGCCGCAAGCTTGAAAGAGCCATTAGGGGAGCGCGTGGGCTTCGCTATACGACATGAACAGCTGCGCTCAAAACGAACTCAATTAGAGGTCATTACAGACGGCTTGTTTCTACGTCGCCTTCAGCGTGATCCAAGCCTAAACGGCATTGATTGCGTGATCTTTGATGAATTTCACGAACGACGGCGAGACAGCGACCTCGCCCTGGCCCTTTTGCTGGAAGCCCGACCGCTGCTCCATCCAGAGCTACGGCTTCTGCTCATGTCTGCAACGCTCAATCTTGGCGAATTACAAGATCGCCTACCAGAAGCAACCCTTCTACAAAGCGAGGGGAAAGCCTTCCCCGTCGCGACCCATCATCAGACACCCCGCCCAGACGAACCGTTACCCCATCAGGTGATGCGGGCCATTACGGCCCATGCCCTACCTCTGAGCGAAGCAAGCGATCGCACCAGTTCACGCCCCACCGTGCTGGTGTTCCTGCCTGGACAACGTGAAATCAAACGCACCCAAGAACTACTGGCGGCTCAAGAAAGTCTTACGCATTGGAATCTTGCCTATCTTCACGGGCAACAGCCTCTGCATGTGCAAGCGCGGGCATTGCTTAGGGCTGAATCACCTTGGATAGGCAAGATCGTCTTAGCAAGTTCTATCGCGGAGAGCTCACTCACCCTCGAAGGGGTTCGACTGGTCATCGACAGCGGCCTGAGTCGGCAAAGTCGCTTTGACCCCAACACTGGCATGGAGGGACTTGAGACAGTGCCCTCTAGCCTGGCAAGCGCCAATCAACGCCAAGGGCGAGCCGGACGCCAAGGTCCAGGCCAATGCGTTCGACTTTGGTCGCTAGCAGAACAACTGCGCAAGCCCGAACATGCACCTCCAGAAATACTTGTTGCCGATCCCATGCCCGTGGTGCTTGAGCTAGCGGCCTGGGGCGCTGGCTTAGGGGAAACCCTGCCATGGATCGACCCCCCACCTCAATCAACGTTGCAGAAGGGAAGGCAACAACTGATCAATCTGAACGCCCTCAACCATGACGGACGGATCACAACGCTAGGCCGCCAGCTATGCAAACTAGGCATACACCCCAGGCTAGGGATCCTGTTGCTCCAAGCCCAAGGATGGGGATGCGCAGCCCTGGGAGCCGAACTAGCCGCTTTACTGGGTGATCGAGATCCCCTCAACAGCCATCATGTTGGCTCAGACCTGAGGACTCGTCTGGATTGGTTACGTCAGGACCAGCGAGACATTCATCGATCTGCCAGACAAGCCCATCAACAGATGCGCCGTCTCAGCCAAAGGCTGCTTGATCAACTCAAGACCATTAGGCAAGACGATCAATACAGCAAAGAAGCAAATAAAGACCTCTCAGAACATGCCCTGGCAGCACAACTAATTGCCACAGCCTTCCCGGAATGGTTGGCCTTGGAACGACCAGGGAAAGCCGGACACTATCGATTGCGACAAGGACGCGGCGCCATTCTCCGCCAGCATGACCCTCTCAGATCTTCTCCTGCCCTAGCAGTTGCAAGGGTGGATCTTGGCCAGGCCAACACACTCATCCAGCTCGCAATCCCCCTCTCGATGCAATGGGTAGAGACGCTGAGCCAGACAGATGGGGAATGGAGTGAATCAATGAGCTGGGATGAAAAAATCTCGCGAATACGAGCAGAGCGACTGTTGAAGATCGGCGAACTAGTAATCCAAAGGGAACGCCTCCCACAGCCAGAACCCGAACACTGCCGCAAGATCCTGCTCGATGTCTTGTGCCATCAGGGTCTAGGGCAACTCCCCTGGGGCCGTCGCAGCCAACAACTGCGTGCACGCCTGGAACTCGCCCACCGCCACCTAGGCACCCCCTGGCCACCTCGCGACCTTAAATTCCTTGGTCATCAGCCAAGTTCATGGCTCAACCAACCGCTGTTGGGTTGCCATAGCTTGGATGAGCTGGGTGAAAAAGGGCTAATAGAAGCTCTCTGGGGAGAGCTCCCCTGGGAGATGCGCCAGACACTAGACATCATGCTACCAAGCCAACTAACCATTCCCTCTGGTCGGTCTGCTGTTCTCAACTATGGCGATGGAGAGGTGAAATTATCGGTAAAGCTTCAAGAAATGTTTGGCTGCGAAGACGGCCCAAAACTGATCAATGGCAAGCTTCCCGTGACCCTTGAACTGCTCTCTCCAGCAGGGCGTACTCTGCAGCTCACAAGAGATCTAGCAGGCTTCTGGAGTGATAGCTATCAGGACGTGCGCCGCGAAATGCGCGGTCGCTACCCGAAGCATCCCTGGCCAGAGAACCCGCGAGAAGCCCAAGCAACAGCCAGCATCAAAAAGCACATGGCCGGATGAGATGAAAACAAGGGGAAAGTTACCTAAAAACGGGAATCCATTGTCATGAAGACGGTCAAGCCATCTCCATGCTTTGTTACATTGATGGGATCTTGGAGTCACCAATGGCCGACAAACCTCAGCCCCGTTTCGGCTTCGTCAACTTCGCAGAAACCTGGAACGGCCGTCTAGCCATGATGGGCGTCGTCATCGGCCTCAGCACCGAACTTCTGACCGGCCAAAGCATTCTCTCTCAGATGGGCCTTGGCTGAATGTCATTGCAACCCTTCAAGCAGTAGCAGCCATATGAGGTGATCACTGTAAATCGACAAAGTTTGCGTAAAGCGCACCCTGCAATAACGATGGGCCACAGTAGAGAAACGTTGGAGTGATTAACTTGCCCCCACTCTTCGTCAACAACCGACGCGATGGCGCAAGGCTGCTGAGCAGCGCCCTGGTGATTTTCACAATCGCATCCACCCAACTGGATCATGCCTGGGGGCAAGCTGTTGCTGCTCTTAGCGTCGTGATCTGCCTCTACTGGGGTATGGCCTACCGACGCCTTGACCGCTGAATCCCTTCCAAACTATTCAGTCCGCGATCTCAACGCGGCTATTGGCACTCTGCTGGAACGTGGCTTTGCACCCCGATTTCTGGTGGAAGCGTCAGTCTCCAAGCCACAGATCAAAAAAGGTCATCTCTGGCTAACTCTGACTGATGGCAACGCAAGTATCACGGCCGTGGCTTGGGCTTCCAAGCTGCAGCAACTCACCTACAGGCCTGCAGAAGGGGATGGGGTAACGGTTGTCGGCAAGCTCAACTTCTGGGCAACCCGAGCAAGCCTGGCCGTGCAGGTCATAGACATGCGTCCGTCCCTATCGACGGTGCTGCGTCAGTTCGAAATTGTGAAAGCCCTGCTATTGAAAGAGGGCATCATCGACGAATCAAAACGGAAAGCGTTACCAAAATATCCAGAGGTTGTAGCCATCTTGACCAGCGTGCCCAGTTCCGCCCTGGCAGACATGCTGCGTACAGCAAAAGAGCGCTGGCCTCTAACTCAATTGCTGATCATTCCAATTCCAGTCCAAGGTGGTGTAGCAAAACAAATCCAATCCGTTTTACGTTCTCTGGCTAATCAACATGATGAGCTGGGGATTGCAGCGATCGTGCTGGCCAGAGGAGGTGGCAGTCGTGAAGACCTGATGGTGTTTGATGATGAAGACCTATGCCGTGACCTGGCCAGTTTCCCAATACCGGTGGTGACTGGACTAGGGCATGAGGATGACCAAACAGTGGCTGATCTGGTTGCTGACCATAGAGCCGCGACTCCAACCGCAGCGATGGTGGCCCTGTTGCCCAGTCGGGAGTCAGCTCAAAATGTGCTGATGCAACGCCGTCATCGACTTAAAGACCATTGCAATTGGCTCATTCGCAAAGAACGTGAGCGGCTTGTAGTGCGAGGTAAAGCGTTGGAGTGTCAACAACCGCTGAAACAGATAGAGCTTCAGCGCATTCACTTAAGCCAGAAGCATCAGCTCCTCCAAGCTCTATCACCAGAACTCTGGTTGATGCGCGGTTTTGCCATCGTGAAGAACAAGCAAGGTAAAACTCTTCGAAGCGTGGGTAATGTATCTGTGCTGGACAATTTGACCATCCAGCTCAGTGATGGCCAGATCAATGCCACCGCAGAAGCAATTAATCAGCAAAGGCTCTCGACATGATAAAAGCCACTTCATCATCTGAGAAGACACCAAAAGATTCCGGCTCTAAACAGCAAAAGCACGCCATCAATACTGCGCAATCAACGCTAGATAGCATGCTGAAAGAATGGCGCCAAGATGCGAAATCACTCAGCTACGAAGAATCTCTACAAGCGCTCGATTTACTCCTTACTCAATTACAGAATGACAGCGTTCCTGTAGAAGAGCTCCAAAGACACTACTTACAAGGGAAGGTCTACCTTGAGCACTGTGAAGCACTGCTTAATACCGTCGAACAAAGCGTGCTTCAGCTCGATGCGAGTAGCCTAAAAGCTGATTCAGACACATAATTCAGCAGAGGTTTACACTTTAGACCAGTCTTAACTCCAATTTTCTTGAGCCTACTTGCCCAAAGAAATGACAAGTATATTGCGACCTCTTAAGAATTTTACCTTATAAGTTCCGGTCCATCCACCACCGCTGGAGCTGATTCAACAGCCACAATATTACCCTTAGAGCTATGCATCGAGCGATGCGAATAGCATGCCAGCGCCCTCTCTTATCTTTAAAGCAACTGATCCATATAAAACCTGGGGGATCAGACTTAATGACGCAAATTCCATGGTCTTTGGCTTAGCAAGAGTCATGACAATCACCACCCAATCAACAAACCGGATCTCAAAAGCGAGTTCTCACGTACTTGAGAAAACTAACATTTTCCCATAGGCCTTAGGACTAGCTTTATAAACTGATTCCGCAAATGTTGTCTTGTGACTAAAACCTAATATGGCAGCAAGAGGCATGCGGCCGGTAATCAATCCACGCATAACCAGTAAAGGCAACCAAAACCATATCACAAACTAGTCGCAATAGGTTGTCTGATGTTTTTGCAGGCTTAAATTCAATCGCATTCGAATCATCTATTTGGGCCCTAGAAAATAAATATCACTTTTCAATGCTTACAATGCCTCAATAAATTACTAATTGAATAGCCTGCAATTACTGAAGACTGTCCTCAGAGAAGGTGCTGAATCATTCGAAAATAAAAAACTACTATTAATACTTTGAGGAGGCAACAGTTACGCACTTAGTCATCAGTCAAGACCTGAGTCATTAACAATACGAGCCACAATCACTGAAGATAACTTCTAGCAATTGCCAAAGAATCGCGCCTCCTATTGCCTGAAAAGATTGCTCAGTTGTTCACAGCATAAGCAATCTAAATGCCTTAATAAGTATTAGGGGCTGTCACTCCAATGATGCTGTTTGACCCTAGCAAGAAACAGATTTTCTCAAGAAAGTCGTGCTCAAAATCATTTCACTCAAAAATTCTTAAATGTCAAAATCAATAGCACCCTTAAAGGATCGCTACAATGGTTTCAGCTGAAGCAAATCAATGGGCATGGTTCTCAACTACATACTCTTGACCTTTATCAGTTGGCCATTTGTAGCACTGGTAGCAGGTTGGTGTTGCCAACCGTTATTTCCAAACAACAAGGCCTTCGACTTACAAAGGAATAGTGGCCGTACAACATTCGCCACTCGATCGCTGATCATCTCTGCTGTTCTCTCAGCAATTGCCTGCTTCATCGATTTACCGCTCATCAGCCAGCCTTCAAGTTTAGGCCTTTAAAGAAACAACTTCATGCCTCTCCTTAACGACGACTGAAAATCAAAAAAATTCGATCTCTGCTTTGATTGGCAACGCCACTTAAAAACATAATCATGAGGCAGCATTCGCTTTGAGCTTGGCTATGGAGAACAGACATCTGTAATCATTGAAAGTCATCTGTTTACGCTGAAAAATCATGGGCCAAGAGAATCTTTCAGCCAAAATTCAACTCGAGCCATATGATCTAAATGCCAACTTCAATTCCATAAAGACAATTGACAAAAAGCATCTACCCTAACTTGATTGAAACTCCAAAACAACAAGCAGCTCTAACCACTTCAAAGCCATACATTGTGGCCACAATTAGTTAAGCTAATGAATGGGTATCTTAGGGCATTGCTAAAGTAAAGCAAAAAAGATTTTTCCAAGACTTTGCCACGTGTTCTTCAGGCCGAGCGCATTGAGCAGCAGTTCACCTATATGAAGTCACTGGCGACACTCAGACCAGTAATCATACATATACAACTAATCTGTGATTTCACATGGCTTCTTCACTAGGGTTGCAACTATCACATCACGAGTAGCATGAAAGTACCAAATAGTTTGCTGCAATGGGTCTACTTGATCCTAGCAATCACTGGAGCGATACTTCCTACACTAGCCAACATCGACTTTATGCAGCAATACGGCCCAGACTTTGATATCAGCTTATTTGTAGCACTATCGAATGCAAATCCTGCAGCTCAATCTTTATCCCGAGATCTGATCATAGGTGCTAGTGTTATAACCATCTGGATCGTTGTAGAGAGTCGACGACTTCAAATGCGACACCTGTGGATCGTGCTTTTAAGTAGCATCACAATTGCCTTTGCATTTGCCGCACCATTATTTCTCTTCCTGCGTGAACGTCGGCTACAAGAAATGGCAAATCATGCTGAGAACTAGAAATACACTGTTGATAGCTCTAATTGATTTTTTCAACCTCTGATCCAACAAAAACACGCTCCTCAATAAGAGCGGATAAACACACTGATTAGTGTCTAAAGATCATCAACCCTCTGAACCAGCATCTTCAGCCGTAATATCAATTGTGGCCGCACTAGCAGGGGTAGAAATCCCTCCATCATCTTTAAAATCACCTAACTCTGAAGTATCAGACAGCCCTGCACCACAGACAGGACACTGACCAGAGCTGCCAAAAGTGCGCAATCCGCAAGCCTGACAAGTCACCATGCGGGACTGAAGAACACGCCAACCCAACCAACCAAAGCCAGCTAGCAAAAACGGTAAAACCAAAGCGACAAGCATTAACCCACCAGCTAGATCAAGCAAAATCCGCCCGGCTGCAGTGGGCAACAGCAAGATCAGCAGAAGGGCCAACCAAATCAGAGGAGAAGGCCTGGCCATTTCAACGCTGGAAGCGGGCGTCCCGCTCCATCCAAGACTCCAAGGCTGCTAAGACTTCGATCAAAGCCCAGCTTCCAAAAAAAACTCCGGCAACCAGGGCTACCACAAATCCGATCAGCAGCATTACAGGCACGGCCAAAAGAGTAAGACCTGTAATCAGCACAACCGCACCTATCGCCATACTCAATAGAGCCATGCCTGCAAAGGCCGGCGGCAACCGGGCAGAGCGTGCTCGCATCAGAGAAGGCACAACAATCAATTAAAAATCAATTTTATGCTGACTGAAGACGTTGTGAAATCAGCTTTTTAGCGGGTTCGGTTCTCCCCATTGATGCCGACTCCTACTTGCAAGAACCACGCTCCAGCACTGCCCAAAGTAAAGGATCACACCGACCATCCAAACCCAAAAGGTGAGAACCAGAACACCACCGATGAAGCCATAAGCCTGATAACGCGTGCCCAGCGAAAGAATGCTGCGGCTAACGACCAGGTTGAGGATCGTCAAAAGCGTACCAATCAAAAAAGACCCAGGGACAAGAGGCCTGAGTGGGACACGTCTACTAGGTAGCAAAGCCTGCAACAACAACGCCATCCCAGAGAGACCGAGTAATGGCACAACGAACTGACCTACCTGAAGCACAGGCACTCGAGACAACAAAGCGGCAAGCCATGGTGTCGTGCGCATCAGCTCATCCCAAACAGCACCTGGGATCATGCGTAGATTGACGCTGATCTGATCAGCAACAACAAGCAGCCCGACCAGGATCACGACCACAAAAGCCTCAATTCGAGCACGCAGGAAGCGGGTTAGCTGAACAACAAATGGTGCAGGTGTTGAAGGCAGGGGCAACAGGTCTCGCCAAAGACGATCAGCACCACGCTGCAAAGTTAAATAGGCGTTACCAGCAGTCACCATCAGAAACACAGCTCCGAGCAATCCTGCACCAAAGCCTTGTTTGACAAGTTTGACCAATGTTGATTCCACCAAACCAACAACAGAAGGTGGGAGAACCTGCGCAGTAAAGTCAACAATTTGCTGATCAAGACCATGCTGACGGCCAAGAAACCAAGAGGCCACAGACAGCGAGATCAACAGAATTGGGAAAAATGACTGCAACGTGTAATAAGCAAAAGCAGCACTAAGATCTACACAATCACAACGCATCCAGCGAAGGTAGGCCCGCCACAAACTTGCGACCAACCATCTAGCCCAACGTTTCCAACGAAGCTCCACGCTTGGCATTCATCTACTGCTAATAACGCTAGCGCCAGCCAATCAAAGACCTCAGGAATGTATTTGATTATCTTCTTTAAAAATCACACTGGCTTAGCCATCAAAAAAGCCACCCCTGCGGGTGGCTTTTTCTTGGTAAATCAACAACTCTTTCGCAAGATTGATGATCTACATGTGGAAATGTTTTTACCTGGCATTGAGCTATTTTCTCAGAGGGCTACCCCTAAAATATCGTCGCCGCTGATGCGTTTCACAACCGAGTTCGAGATGGATCGGAGTGGTTCCACATCGCCATGAACACCAGGATAAAATCATTCCCAAGGAGTGAACCTTGAGAACTGCATAGGTCATCATCCTTGTGAATGATGCTCTGAATTGAATAAAACTTGTTTCTCGGGCAAGAACCAAATGGATGGTCAAGCCCTCGGTCTATTAGTACTCCTCCGCTGCATCCATTACTGGACTTCCACGTAGAGCCTATCAACGGGTGTTCTTCCCGTGACCTTACTGGCTTATGCCATGGGAACACTCATCTTGAGGTGGGCTTCCCACTTAGATGCTTTCAGCGGTTATCCACTCCGCACATGGCTACCCAGCGTTTACCGTTGGCACGATAACTGGTACACCAGAGGTGCGTTCCTCCCGGTCCTCTCGTACTAGGGAGAAATCCTCTCAATGTTCCTGCGCGTACACCGGATATGGACCGAACTGTCTCACGACGTTCTGAACCCAGCTCGCGTACCGCTTTAATGGGCGAACAGCCCAACCCTTGGGACCGACTTCAGCCCCAGGTTGCGATGAGCCGACATCGAGGTGCCAAACCTCCCCGTCGATGTGAACTCTTGGGGGAGATCAGCCTGTTATCCCTAGAGTAACTTTTATCCGTTGAGCGACGGCCCTTCCACTCAGAACCGTCGGATCACTAAGGCCGACTTTCGTCCCTGTTCGACTTGTAGGTCTCACAGTCAAGCTCCCTTCTGCCTTTGCACTCGTCGACTGATTTCCAACCAGCCTGAGGGAACCTTTGCGCGCCTCCGTTACCTTTTAGGAGGCGACCGCCCCAGTCAAACTGCCCACCTGATACTGTCCGCTCCCCGGATAACGGGTGAACGTTAGAACCCTAGCTCTGAAAGAGTGGTATCTCACCATTGACTCAGTAGCACCCACAAGCACTACTTCAACGTCTCCCACCTATCCTGCGCATTCAGAGCCCGGGCACAATACCAAGCTACAGTAAAGCTTCATAGGGTCTTTCTGTCCGGGTGTACGTAGTCCGCATCTTCACAGACAATTCTATTTCGCCGAGCCTCTCTCCGAGACAGCGCCCAGATCGTTACGCCTTTCGTGCGGGTCGGAACTTACCCGACAAGGAATTTCGCTACCTTAGGACCGTTATAGTTACGGCCGCCGTTCACCGGGGCTTCAGTCGCCAGCTTCGCTTACGCTGACCGGCTTCCTTAACCTTCCGGCACTGGGCAGGCGTCAGCCCCCATACATCGTCTTGCGACTTAGCGGAGACCTGTGTTTTTGGTAAACAGTCGCCTGGGCCTCTTCACTGCGACCAGCTCTCGCTGGCACCCCTTCTCCCGAAGTTACGGGGCCATTTTGCCGAGTTCCTTAGAGAGAGTTATCTCGCGCCCCTCGGTATTCTCTACCACCCTACCTGTGTCGGTTTCGGGTACTGGCAGTTATGCCTTAACGGGTATAGGGCTTTTCTTGGAAGCATGACATCACCAACTTCGCTGCCGTAGCAGCTCGTATTCACGCCTTAGCTCAGAACGTTTTCGCCGCTCCTCAACGCCTCGAACGCTTAAACCAGTAACCAACATCTGGCTTGGCTAGCCTTCTCCGTCCCCCTTCCCAAAACATAACCGGTACAGGAATGTTGACCTGTTATCCATCGACTACGCCTTTCGGCCTCGCCTTAGGTCCAGACTAACCCTCCGCGGACGAGCCTGCCGGAGGAACCCTTAGGGTTTCGGGGCATGGGATTCTCACCCATGTTTTCGCTACTCAAGCCGACATTCTCACTTCTATGCAGTCCACGCCCGCTTACGCTAACGCTTCGCCCCACATAGAACGCTCCCCTACCATTTAACAAGTTAAATCCGCAGCTTCGGTACAACACTTAGCCCCGTTCATTTTCGGCGCAGGATCGCTCGACCAGTGAGCTATTACGCACTCCTTTGAGGATGGCTGCTTCTAGGCAAACCTCCTGGTTGTCTGGGCAATCCCACCTCCTTTATCACTTAGTGTTGATTTGGGGACCTTAGCTGGCGGTCTGGGCTGTTTCCCTTTCGACTATGGAGCTTATCCCCCACAGTCTGACTGCCTAGTTACACACAGGGTATTCAGAGTTCATCTCGATTAGGTACCGCTCTCGCAGCCCGCACCGAAATGGTGGCTTTACCCCCCTGCTGGAGCACTAGACGCTACGCCTCAACGTATTTCGGGGAGAACCAGCTAGCTCCGGGTTCGATTGGCATTTCACCCCTAACCACAGCTCATCCGCTGATTTTTCAACATCAGTCGGTTCGGACCTCCACTTGGTATCACCCAAGCTTCATCCTGGCCATGGTTAGATCACCCGGGTTCGGGTCTATAAACACTGACGATCGCCCTATTCAGACTCGCTTTCGCTATGGCTCCACCATTTCCGGTTTAACCTGCCAGTGCCTATAAGTCGCCGGCTCATTCTTCAACAGGCACACGGTCACCCGATTTAGTCGGGCTCCCATTGCTTGTAGGCTCATGGTTTCATGTTCTATTTCACTCCCCTCCCGGGGTTCTTTTCACCTTTCCCTCGCGGTACTGTTGCGCTATCGGTCACACAGTAGTACTTAGCCTTACGAGGTGGTCCTCGCGGATTCACACGGAATTTCACGTGCTCCGTGCTACTCGGGATACAGCTAGCTCAGTTCAGTTTTCGGTTACGGGACTTTCACCCTCTGTGGTGTGCCATTCAAACACTTCTCCTAACATCCCTGATACACATTGCTGTCCCACAACCCCGATGGTCGAAACCATCGGTTTAGGCTCTTCCCCGTTCGCTCGCCGCTACTTAGGGAGTCGTTTTTACTTTCCTTTCCTCCAGCTACTAAGATGTTTCAGTTCGCTGGGTTGGCTCGCACCAGCCTATGGATTCAGCTGGCCGTACTAGGGGTTGCCCCATTCGGAAATTCCCGGATCAAAGCGTGTGTCCAGCTCCCCGAGACTTATCGCAGGTAACTACGTCCTTCATCGCCTCTGTGTGCCAAGGTATCCACCATGAGCCCTTTGTAGCTTGACCAATTAATCTCTATAACGCTTCACGTAGTTGAATACGTATTCTTAGCAATTCACCTGGCTTCAATCTCAAACTTCTCCGGTTAAACTGAATTGTTTGTCATTGAAAATGGTTTGAATCACCAATCAAACTCTCGATGCCTCGATGACATCGAAAGAACGCTATAGAGTCTCGGCTCTTGACTCAAGAATCAAACATCATTCTCGTTCATCAACCTCAGCTCTCTGCTCGCGCAGATTGCATCAGCTGATTCACAAGAATCATGCATCCATGAGATGCTTTATTCTTTCCAGACTTACCTATGCAGTTGTCAAGGTTCTGCTGAACATCTCTGCAATTCTTGCGAATTACATTGAGCCCAGCATCCTATCAACCTCATCTCAATTGATTGAGTCCTGGAATGATAAGAAGCTAGGGTCTGCCAGCAAACTTAAATTCTAAATCACATCACACAACGATTCTCACCATTGGCTCGTTGTCAGAAGATTCGTCAGTGGAGGTTAGCGGACTCGAACCGCTGACATCCTGCTTGCAAAGCAGGCGCTCTACCAACTGAGCTAAACCCCCAACACCGAATGGGCCATCCTGGACTTGAACCAGGGACCTCACCCTTATCAGGGGTGCGCTCTAACCACCTGAGCTAATGGCCCAGGAGTAACCCTTGCGGGGTGTGACCTAGACAAGTTTAGGAACTAAAATCAATCATCAATCTCCAAGCTGATTACTCAGCTTTTCTTTGATTCTCAACTTGAGGTACCGATCGACCTAAGGTGACAGGATCATGGCCTAAGTATCAATAACTCAGACATCACGATCAGTTGTTGTCTCCCTGTTAGGAGGTGATCCATCCGCACCTTCCGGTACGGATACCTTGTTACGACTTCACCCCAGTCATCAGCCCCACCTTCGGCGTCCTCCTCCACAAGGGTTGGAGTAACGACTTCGGGCGTGGCCAACTTCCATGGTGTGACGGGCGGTGTGTACAAGGCCCGGGAACGTATTCACCGCAGTATGCTGACCTGCGATTACTAGCGATTCCTTCTTCACGTAGGCGAGTTGCAGCCTACGATCTGAACTGAGCCACGGTTTATGGGATTTGCTTGTCCTCGCGAACTTGCTGCCCTTTGTCCGTAGCATTGTAGTACGTGTGTAGCCCAGGATGTAAGGGGCATGATGACTTGACGTCATCCACACCTTCCTCCGGTTTATCACCGGCGGTCTCTCTAGAGTGCCCAACTAAATGCTGGCAACTAAAAACGTGGGTTGCGCTCGTTGCGGGACTTAACCCAACATCTCACGACACGAGCTGACGACAGCCATGCACCACCTGTCACTGCGTTCCCAAAGGCACTCTCTCGTTTCCAAGAGATTCGCAGGATGTCAAACCCTGGTAAGGTTCTTCGCGTTGCATCGAATTAAACCACATACTCCACCGCTTGTGCGGGCCCCCGTCAATTCCTTTGAGTTTCACACTTGCGTGCGTACTCCCCAGGCGGAACACTTAACGCGTTGGCTACGACACCGAGGGGGTCGATTCCCCCGACACCTAGTGTTCATCGTTTACGGCCAGGACTACAGGGGTATCTAATCCCTTTCGCTCCCCTGGCTTTCGTCCATGAGCGTCAGTTATGGCCCAGCAGAGCGCCTTCGCCACTGGTGTTCTTCCCGATATCTACGCATTTCACCGCTACACCGGGAATTCCCTCTGCCCCTACCACACTCAAGCCAATCAGTTTCCACTGCCTTGATGGAGTTAAGCTCCACGCTTTAACAGCAGACTTGAAAAGCCGCCTGCGGACGCTTTACGCCCAATAATTCCGGATAACGCTTGCCACTCCCGTATTACCGCGGCTGCTGGCACGGAATTAGCCGTGGCTTATTCCTCAAGTACCGTCAGATCTTCTTCCTTGAGAAAAGAGGTTTACAGCCCAGAGGCCTTCATCCCTCACGCGGCGTTGCTCCGTCAGGCTTGCGCCCATTGCGGAAAATTCCCCACTGCTGCCTCCCGTAGGAGTCTGGGCCGTGTCTCAGTCCCAGTGTGGCTGATCATCCTCTCAGACCAGCTACTGATCGATGCCTTGGTGAGCCATTACCTCACCAACTAGCTAATCAGACGCGGGCTCATCCTCAGGCGAAATTCATTTCACCTCTCGGCATATGGGGTATTAGCGGCCGTTTCCAACCGTTATCCCCCTCCTGAGGGCAGATTCCCACGCGTTACTCACCCGTCCGCCACTAACCCGAAGGTTCGTTCGACTTGCATGTGTTAAGCACGCCGCCAGCGTTCATCCTGAGCCAGGATCAAACTCTCCGTAGTAGATCAAACCCTCTCGCAATCAACCCTTACAGGCTCATCACTCAGTCTGATTTGCTTCACCCACTCATTCGCACTGGCGTACGACAAGCAGTTGTTGCCCCCTTCCTCTGACAGAAGGATTACAAGAGTGCACTTCAGAATCTCTTCCTTCTGTGACTTTCCAGGATCTCAGATCCGGTCGTTGCTTTCACCTGTCACACCTTTGACATCAATCCTCGCCCGTGAAAGCAAAAATTGATGCTGTAACAGGTTTCTGCAACTCATTTCTTTTGACGGGACCTCACACTCTCGTCGCATATCTGCTCAAACCTTTTGATCAGCTTTTGATCGCTGCTCATCGGGCCTAAACGCGACAAAAGCGTCAGTTCCTAAACTCTTAAGTTGTCCAGGTTCTGCTCCTCCACTCCCTTGTAAGGAGTGTCAGGCGCTGCGATCTTGCGATCGCTTCTAAAACCTACAACACCAGCGGATCGCTCCTCTGCTCTTGTAAGCGCCCACTGACGCCTCAAGCTTTCGCCATCAGCACCGCGTGGGTTGCGCTACAGGGCTCAGCCCTTCGCGCAGTCCAAAAACATAGCCCATTTCATACCCCTCTAGCA